>JAHEGE010000011.1 GCA_024639905.1 Gammaproteobacteria bacterium
CGCGCCAATCAGCGCGCCGCTCGAGACAGAGGCTGCCCTGACCGATCGCGCCCGCGGCATTCACGAGCGCGTGATCACACTCGACACCCACGCCGACATTAACACTGGCAACTTTACCGAGACCGTCAATTACACGATGAACCTCGACACCCAAGTTAATCTGGTGAAGATGGCGGCGGGCGGACTCGATGTCGCCTGGTTCATCGTTTACACGGGGCAGTCGACGCTCGACGAGGCAGGCTACGCCGCCGCCTACGCCAATGCGATCGACAAATTCGACGCCATCCATCGCCTCGCCGAGGACATCGCTCCGGACGAAATTGGTATCGCCTACTCTTCCGACGACGTACGCCGCCTCGTCGCCGAAGGCAAGCAGGTGGCGATGATCGGGATCGAGAACGCCTACCCCGTCGGCTTAGATATGAACAATATCCAAGACTTCTATGAGCGCGGTGGACGCTATATGTCTCTCGCCCACAACGGCCACAGCCAATTCGCCGACTCTAACACCGGAGAGAATGCTAACGACTACCTCCACGGGGGGCTCAGCGAAATGGGACGTGAGGCGGTCGCCGAAATGAACAAATGGGGCATCATGATCGATGTCTCACACCCATCGAAAGACGCCATCATGCAGATGCTCGAACTCACCCGCGCGCCACTGATCGCCTCGCATTCTTCCGCGCGCGCTCTGACCAACCACACGCGAAATCTCGACGACGAGATGCTGCTAGCGATTCGTGATAATGGGGGCGTGGTGCAGACGGTGGCTTTCGGCAGCTATATTAACGAAGCCCGCCGGGTTCATCTCGCCGAAAAACGTGAAGGGGAAGCGCCTGCGGCGACGGTGTCAGATTTCGTCGATCATATCGACTACATGGTCAATCTCATCGGCATCGATCACGTCGGCATCAGCTCTGACTTCGACGGTGGCGGCGGTATCAGCGGCTGGAACGACGCCTCCGAAACGTTCAACGTGACGCTCGAGCTAGTGCGCCGCGGCTATACCGAGGCTCAGATCGAGCAATTGTGGAGCGGCAACCTACTGCGCGTGCTCGACGACGTTCAAGCGGTCGCTGCACAAATTCAGGGTTAGTTCAAAGCCACTAACTATTCAGTGGAAGAATAAAGGGGGAAGGACTCATGAGCTCGATCATTCCATTGTTCTCAAGCGCCCTGATGGTCTGCAGTGAAAAGTACACACTAAGCGCTGACGAAAAAGACTGGATTATTAACGCAGGATTCGGTGAGAACACAGGCAATAGTAAAAGCAATTCTGATGCGGTTCTTCGAGAGCCTCAGTTATCTGGCATCAATACTTTCGTACAACGGCAGATCAAGACTTACACCCAAAGCCTGCTAAAACTTGAGAAGTCTGTAGAGCTGTATATTACGCAGTCGTGGTTAAACAAGGCAGAAGCCGAGCAGTTTCATCCGCTTCATTCTCATCCGAATAGCATACTCAGCGGCGTGATGTTCCTCTCTGAAAATGGCAGCCACCCTCCTATTAGATTCCACCGCGCCAATCCTCTTTTCCCTTTGGAACTTAAGTATACTGAGTTAAACGACTTCAACGCGACCTGTCGCTGGTTCGAACCTGTCTATGGGCAGCTCATTTTGTTCCCATCAACTCTTCTCCACGACGTTGCTCAGAACAAAACGGATAACAGCAGAATAAGCCTTTCCTTCAACACATTTGTCCGCGGTGAGATCGGCAACACTGACTCACTCACGGCCTTAAAGATTTAGCAGCCAAAAAAAACCCGTGCTGCGGAAGGCAAACACGGGTTTTTGATTTAAGGACGTTTAGTCTTGCGGGATACCTTTGGGGGTTCCCGGCTTACGATACTCACCGTAGAGATATTCCTCGGCGAATTCTGCACATTTGAATTCGAGCAGCTGCATGCTTTCATCGACGTGGCGATAGAGTGGGAAGCTCACGGTCCAAGGCGCAGTAAAGGTGTTCGGATCGGTGATCGTCGCACTGTAGTCAATGTGGTTTGCACCCATCGGCGTGTAGCGCTCCTCGACGACCATCTCCCAGCTGTGGTGATTGCCGGCACGGTCAAACCAGGTGTCTGGCATCTGTCCTGAAACACGCACAACTAGCGTATCGCCTTCCCAGTGCGCGTTAGAGTGACCCATCCACGCATCGACCTGCGACTCGATTTCGGGCTGGTCAACATAGAGGATACGGTTCGCCTCGGCGAATTCGTAAGCAATCAGGATCACGTCTTGCGACTGCACGATCTGGAAAGGGAAAGGCAGCGCGTTGCCGCGTGGGACGCCCGGCATGTAGCATTTGGTGAGTGGGTCTTTGTCGATCGCATCGATACGGTTGGCATCGCGCGTGCGCAGGCCTTGCTCGTTGTAAGGAATTTTACCGCCTTCAACAACACCGAGGCTGCCTGGAATAGCTGACAGCGCGCCCATCACGTCAGAATGAGGACCTTCCATCGCCGCATGAGGCTCTACATTGAAATGTGCTGTAGTCATCGCCTGCCAGATGCCACTCAAGTCCGGCTTGCCGCTAGGCGTGCGCGACACGTCCTGTGCAATCGCGACAGTCGAGACCATCGCCGCGGCGAGTGTGAGGAGCCTTGAGGCGGCGAATGCTTTCTTGGTTCTAGTGATCATGTACTATCCTTTTAACTTCTGATGCGCCTCGTTGCGCATCTCCTTGAATGAGAATGTTGTGTTAGCGCGTGGCCCGATTCTACTCGCTGGCCTCTGCTGCCGCCATGCGCTCTTCCGCTCTTTGGCCTCGAAGAATATTTGTCATGCCGTAATTACCCTCATGACACGCGTATTCATAGATCTGGCCGGCAACCTTAGTCATCGGCACCACCGCAGTAATCCTATCGGTGAACGTCGACGGGTCGTCAATAGTAAACTCGTAGTCTACCGTATCGTAGGCTGTACGGGTAAAGCGTTCGGTGAGCACCATATCGAGGTTGCTGCCGGTAGAGCTGAAAGTCTGACGCAGTCCGTTAAAGTTCTTCGTTTCGACGACTAAAGAGTCGCCCTCCCACCAGCCACGAGAGTCGCCAGACCACATGCGGATGTCGTCTGTCAGCGCGGGCTTATCGCCCAAGCGTACGATGCGCGCATCGTGGATCATCTCGGTCATGATAACCGCTGTGTCTTTGCTCTGGAATATCTGCACGTTATTGTTGTAAAGGCTAGGCACAAAAGGCGGGCCTGAATTAAAGCCTACGATGCAGCGCTCAGAGAGCCCACGGTCTTCGTAGCCGTCTTTCGCAATACCACCAACCACATAGCGCACGGGGCGCGTGCCGGGAATATCAGGCCCAAGTCCACCGTATTGGCGCTGCGCACCCTCGACCGCGTCTGGAATGCGCCCGTCTTTTGGGTAGACTATGTGAGATGTGCGAACGAGGTCTCCGATACCAGCACTCTCGAACCAAAAATCGTTATAGCCGCCCGGGTTGTCGCCCTCTTCCGGGGCATCGGGGTCGACGACCAGAATTGCTGCTGCGGCTTCCGCAGCCGCGGCCGCGGCTTCAACACGCGCACGCTCCTCAGCTACTTCCTCGGCACTCAGGAATTCCTGCTCACCGAAGCGACGATTGCGCTGCATGGGGGTGTTTGAAGAGAAATTCCAGACGCCCTGGAGGTCGGGCTGCCCATATTCGGTGCGAGGCGCTTCGTATGCCTCTGCCTGTTGTGCTTTTGAAAAACTGTTCGCTGTAATGGCTAATGGTAATACTGCTGAAAAAATAAATAGTTGGCACAATTTCATGATTGTTTCCAAGGGAAAATTGAACACTACCGTAAGGTAGAGCCTTACACCCTAAGAATCAACAAAAACTGGCTTCTGGCTCGTCGATACCATTGTTAGCGCCCTAGTTTTGTTTCGAGCAAAAGACAGGGCAACCGCCCATAAAAAAACCCACAACTTGACTTAAAGAAAAGTTGTGGGTTCCCAAGCATCAGATTAATGCTGTTATGATCAACCCAAGTTCAGATACACGACGCTCGGACGAGACCTGAACGCTTGGCTGTTATTAGAGATCGAACTGAACGCGAGCATAGAAATTGCGCCCCATTGGATCTTGAAGACCACCTATCACACCAGCAAACTCTGGGGATCGTTGCGCTTCCCTGTCAAACAAATTACGCGAACCTACGGTGAAATTCACATCGCGACCCATCAACTCGAGCCCACGATATGTGTAGCCTAAATCCATCTGAGTCCACGCTAAAACGCCAGTTTCAGCCATATTCCCTGGTCGATTGTAGTTAGCAAAGTAATCCAAGTGAGTAAACAGAGGGCCGTCATAAGGCATATCGTCAATGTAGCGAGCGATTGCGTTAACCGAGTGGCTGCCTTTATTCCAGCCGATCTGGAGATTAGCTTTCAACTGAGGCAACTCAGGGGCAGCACCTGTGGTGTCGTTATATTTTCCGGCAGCTTCAACTACAGGCTTAGTTGAATCCTCTTGGTACAAGAAGGAGTCGACGTAGGTCGCCTGTAAATTGAGGCGGAAATCACCTAGCCTGTTGAAGCTAAAACGGTAATTTGCCTGCAGATCGTATGCAGTGACTTCAACTGAAGACGCGTTTGAGCTTCCCGTGCTGACCTGCAGAATCGAAAATATATCGCTAGGGTCTCGCACAATGCGTGGATCCGAGAGCCCCGAAGCTAGCCATGCTTGCAGCTGGCCTGCAGCTGGCTGGTTCGCTGCACCTATGCCACTACCCGAGAACCCTGACCAGTCTTTATAAGCTTGGAAATCGATTTCAGCGATCTGCTGACCCGTTGTGTTTACGATTCTATTTTGAAACTCGGTGTTGTTCCAGGTCAAATGTAAGTCGAAGTTCTCAAAAACCAGATCAAAGCCGGCTGATTGGGTGGTTGCACTCTCATTTTTGAGATTCGCATTGCCCCCCGCGCAAGCGGTTGTGAAGGCTGAGAATGGACCAAACCTATCTGTGACAGTGGAGAGGCCACAGGAGACAGGATCATACAGTTGTGAAAGCGTTGGTGCGATAAACGCATCGCCGGTGGTGCCTCGAAGTGTCAGCCAACTTGTCGGCGCGTAGGTGATACCATACTTAGGGTCTGTTGATGACTGACCTGTGCTGAATTCCTCGCGACGTATTGCTGCCTCTATTTCAAGATTATCAAGAACAGGAATCGCCAATTCTGCAAAGTAAGAATCTATATCCCGGCTTCCGCTGGTTACAACCTCCGGATCTGTACCCCCGATCCATGTGTTACCCATCAGCTCTACAGCTGAAGGCATATTCATGAAAGATTCTTGACGTAGCTGATAGCCAATCGCGGCGCCGATTGTACCACCAGGCAGTTCGAATCCACCGAGAGGGACCTCGCCATTCAGAATCACGTCGAAAGTCACTAGTTCATCATTCTCCCACTCAGTATCCCGAGCAGCAATATCATTCATGACATGGATACTTGTCAGGTTACTTGGATCCGTTACGAAGAAGGGATTGTAGCAAGCATCACGGTCGTTCACCACGTCACAGGCGAGACCCTTTTTCATTGCCTCGATATCATAGTTCTGATTAGACATTATTTGGAATGTCGACTTACTCTGAGTCCAAGCAGCCATACCTTCCCAACCGTCTAAAACAGGAACCTCGAAATCGGCTTGGAATGAGACTCTTGAAACTGTGTCGAGATAATCAGCAAGATTGTCGTAGTCGTATGAGTGACCTGATGGGATCGTGTTGGTTTTATTTATCGGACGCAAAGTACGCGGGCGAACGTCCTCATGAAGAGCGACGCCGTTGTTTGTAGTGCCCGTAAGAATGTAGTCCATTAACCCGTCGTTATTGAGATCTTGAGTTCCTCGATCAGGAACGCCGTCTCCATTCGCGTCAATGCCATAAAGCTGTTGGCCAGACGCATTAGTCGCCATGAACGGGTTGCCGGGCAGCTCACCTCGGAGTTGTCCTAGCTCCCCGATACGGGAGTTACCCGGGTTCGAGGTTGATGTGTACGACAACTGCGCCTGACGAGCCCGGTATGCTTGGGCGCTTAACGTGAGAGCATCATCCACTTCCCAGGTCATATTTGTATAGAGCTTCGTGTTATCAGTGGGCTCACGATAGCTTCTTGTATCTCCGAATTCGAAGAAACAACTGCTGCCTAATGCCATACCGTATGGACTAGCCGTCTGATTTGATAAAAACTCGTCTCGATCTCCCCTCGCTCCACACGCTGGGTCAACCTTAGCTGTTTCAGACCCTGTATAGAGACCATTTGCATCTCGATTGGGGACGTACCAGTTGCCCGGAGAGTTACTCGAAATGGTCAAACCTGAGTTAGCGAGCACTGGACGTTCGTCCCAGCCGAGTCGCGAGTTAGATCGAAACTGACCGGCAACAACTACGTCTAAATCACCGATATCACCGCCCCACATCATTTGAACAGAATGCTCGTCGTAATCTCCGCGCTCATCGCCTTCGGCGTAAGTTTCCACACGTAAACCATCGAATGACTTGTAAGGAACGAAGTTAACAACACCTGCCACCGCCTCGTTACCGTAGAGTGCCGCAGCACCGTCAGCCACGATATCCAAGCGCTGGATCGCGATAGTAGGGATTTGTGTATTGACGTTTTGGTTCGCGAGGCGCTTACCGTCAAGTAGGGTTAATGTTGAGCGCGGACCCAGACCTCTTAGATCAATGCTAGAGCTTCGGTCAGACGTACCTTGAATAGTGTTCGTGATCGCTGACGAAGCACCGTTTACAAAGGTAAGATTCTGAACCACCTCGCCTAGGTTTAGCGTGCCCTGTGCTTCGAGGTCTTCAGCAGTTAGCTGAGTTGCCTGTGATGCCGACTGAAATCCTTCACTGCGACGGATAAATGAGCCCGTTACAACAACTTCTTCGATGCCATCTTGAGCCAAAGACTGGCCCGCAAGTGGCAGCAGCGACATTGATATAGCTGCGCACAGCAGGCTGCGCTTGTGGGGAATGCTTTTTCTACTAAAACTCATAGTGTCTCTCCAGAGGTGTGATCTCACAGACTCAATGGCCGCTAAATGCGATCAAACTCGCCTGCTACTATTCATGATCGAGCTAACTAGGGATGAAGGTCTTAAACTCGTGTCTAAATAGAAAAGCTTCCGAAACTCTGGAAGCCTACTGCCTATCTATCACTAAGCGGAGTAAAACTACTGAAAAACTAAATATATAGAGAGAAGTCTCTATTAGCTAGCTGCCATTAACTCGCTTGTCTGTATTTTTGTATCGAGCCCATCTCTAGACTGTGTCGCCCTTCTTATGAGGGTTAAATCGACCCACTGAGAATATTTGCTTAGAAGTTCTATGTCAAACCCCTAAAAACCGGCAATTTTACCAACAAAAGCCCTCCCCTAAGACGATCACAGACCCTGAGCGTAAAAAGGGCGCCTTAGGGCGCCCTTTCTGATCATGCGTTTTGACTTTTAAGCCTTATCTCTCGTAAGTAATGCGGGCATAAACCATACGGCCCGTTGGGTCATACATGATTGACTCGTTACCACCAAGCATAAGCACTTTCTGTGGTAGACGATCGAACAGGTTACGCGCGCCGACAGTGAACGACAACTCGCCGCCTATAGTCTCTAACTGGCGGTGGTTGTAGGCTGCGTTAGCGATAGTCGATGCCCTTAGCACGTCAACGTGCTCATAGGACAAGAATGGCAGAGCACGCTGGAAGCTGAACTTAGTTTCTCTCCACAATAGAAAATAAGAATTGAGGGCTGCTTACCTCGCAGGCGAAATACCCACGGGTCGAGCCCATTCTTTTGTCGTTTTTACTGATGAGGGAAATGGAGATCAGCAGACTTGGCGCGCAGATTCACTCAAGCACTGCGAGCACGATAGCGCACAGAGCTGCATTTAAAAGGTTGTGAATCTGCCGCGCCCCCACCACAGCCTGCGAAAGCGGGATGAATAAAACTCACCGACGCCTACAAGGCGACGCGGCTATTTGTTGGGACGAGCTAAGCAAAAACTACACGCTTCTGATGCTTACAGGTGATTGGTATTACGAGACTTAGACTACGTTGAACTTCCTTAAACCTCACCAACCACCAACACTACGAGCGCAGTCGTAGTGTGTCAATTCCGACTTTTTGGCTGCGCAAGGTACGCAAGGCACGATCTTCTCAGGCCGTGTAACGCTTGAGCAGGCTAGACGTATCCTGCCTGCCACCGCCATCGGCCTGCACCTCTGCATAGAATCTGTCGACTATCTCTACCAGTGGCAACGACGCGCCGTTGCGTTGCGCCTCGGCGAGCGCGATGCCGAGGTCTTTGCGCATCCAATCTACGGCGAAGCCGAAGTCATACTCGCCTGCGAGCATGGTCTTGTGGCGATTCTCCATCTGCCATGAGCCCGCGGCTCCCTTGGAGAGCGTCTCGATCAGGGCCTCGCCGTCCAACCCTGCCCGATTAGCAAAATTAAGTCCCTCAGCTAGCGCCTCTACGATGCCTGCGATACAGATTTGGTTGACCATTTTAGCGAGCTGTCCGCTGCCACAAGGACCCAGAAGCTTGCTAAAGCGCGCGTAAGCGTCCATTACCGGCTCGGCCTGTGCATAGACTGCCTCGCCGCCGCCGACCATCACCGTTAACACGCCGCCCTCGGCGCCCGCTTGCCCTCCGGAAACCGGAGCATCGAGAAAACCAACACTCGCCGCGTCCGTGGCCGCTCCCAGCTCACGCGCCAGCTCGGCAGACGCCGTCGTATGATCTACCAGAATAGCCCCTGGCTTCATTCCAGCAAGCGCGCCGTGTTCGCCTAGCACAACCGAGCGCACGTCATCGTCGTTGCCCACACAGACGAAGACGAAGTCACAGCCGGCGGCGGCAAGGGCCGGCGTTGTCGCGCTGTCATTCCCGAATTCTTGCACCCATGCCGCAGCCTTCTCCACGCTGCGGTTAAAGACGCATACGCTGTGGCCTGCGCGGGCGAGATGGCCTGCCATGGGATAACCCATGACACCGAGACCTATAAAAGCAATGCGCCGCGGCGCTATGGTGTTGGTCATACTGTTGCCTCCCAAATACTGGTTATCCTCAGCGGTCGCTGAATACCGTCGCGCCGCGTGAAAGAGTTTCTACGATGGCGATATCCGCGAGCTCATCGCTAGACACGGTGCGCGGGTCTTGAGCAAGAACCACGAAGTCTGCGCGCTTGCCCACCTCGATCGAGCCCTTCTCGTCTTCCTCGAAATATTGATACGCCGCTCCGAGGGTCACCGCGTGTAAAGCCTCCATGACAGTCACGCGCTGGTCTGGTCCTAACACGAAACCGCTACGAGTCTCGCGATTCACTGCGATGGAGACGAGTCGTAATATGTCTGGCGGCACCACGGGAGCGTCGTTGTGAATGGTGAGCGGGATACCTCGATCGAGCGTCGCCCGCAGCGGGCTTATAAAACTTGCGCGCGCCTCGCCGAAACTCAATCGATGCCAGTCGCCCCAAAAGTAAGGGTGCACCGCGTAAAACGAAGGCAAGACACCCAGCTCCGCCATGCGGTCTAGCTGATCGGCGCGCGCCAGCTGGGCGTGAATCGCCACGCTGCGGTGATCCGGTAGCGGTGCGAGCTCCGCCGCCGCCGCGAGCCCATCGAGCATCAAGTCGATCGCCGCGTCGCCATTCACATGCACCAGCGCCGGCACACCCCGCTGGATGAGCGCCGGCATCCTGCGCAGATACTCTTGCGGCTCGTAGCTAGGGTACGCGACATAGTCTGCTGCTGCGCCCGGCGGCCCCTCAGCGTAGGGCTGCGACAGCCAAGCGGTCCGTCCTTGGGGCGAGCCGTCGAGCGTGAATTTAATCCCGCCTAGTTTGAAACCATTGGTGTATTCGCGGTCTAAGCTGACGGCATCGAGCTGTTCATCGCTCATCGCGTTAGCCATCGCATAGGCGACGATGTCTATCGGATAAGGCTCAGTAGCGGCCTCTTGCCGCAGCAAGGCGATATATTCCATCGGCAGGTTGCTGTCTTGAATGGTGGTAATTCCGTAGCCTGCGTAAACGTCGATGGCCTGCCTACGCAGCTCGGCGAACCGTTCCAGTGACAATGTGGCTATCGGGTCGGGCAAGAGCCCCATCGCTGTTTCTTCCATCACGCCATCCGGCTCGCCGTTGGCGAGTCGGCGCACTATGCCACCCGCAGGATCGGGAGACTGGGCATTGATTCCTGCGCGCGCTAGCGCCAGAGAATTGCCTACCGAAAGATGCCCCGACACATGGCGGATCACGATCGGATGCTGGGTAGAGGCGAGGTCGAGATCTGCGCGTGTCGGGTGACGCCCTTCCGCAAGCAAAGAGTCGTCGTAGCCAAAACCGCTCACCAGCTCGCCCGCGGGAATGCTCTGCTGCTCAATCGCAAGGCGCAGGATGCGCACGATATCGTCGATAGATTCCGCGCCGCCTATCGGGGGCGACGACAAATCGATGAGGTCTGTGGTGCGCGCGAGTGACGAGAAATGCCCGTGTGCATCGATGAAGCCGGGCAACAGCGCATTCTCTCCTAGGCGCACGACACGCGTGTCGGGGCCGATGAGTCCGGCAAGGGATTCCTCTGACCCGGTTGCCACGATGCGCTCACCAGTCACCGCCACCGCCGTGGGGGCAAGCGCCTCATCAGCCATCGTCAGGATATGATCACCGATAAAGACAAGGTCCGCGCCTGCCACACTGCTTGCCCCATCGCTTGGGGAAGACTCGACAGTCGTGTCGCCGCAAGCAGCGAGCGACAACGTCAGTGCGAGACTCGAATAGAACTTCCACCCGAGGCTAAAGCCACCTCGCTGACCGAATACTGTTTGACGCATTAGTCTTCTCCTGTCTTCTTATTGTTTCGTCTTCAACGCGTAAAGACTGATTTGGGTTTAGGCTCAATCGCGGCTGCGCTTAACGCGCGAGGTCTGAGCGCCAGTCTTGGTGCATAAGCCTAATAACCTGCCCCATCGTGCTGTAGCGCTCGGCGGGATCTTTGGCGAGACAGCGCATGGCGATCTCCTCGAGCAGCGGTGGCACCGGCTGCTTACTGATCCTCGAAGGCAATTCAGGGTTGTCATTGAGCGTGCTGGCGATGATGTGATGCATCTTCTCGCCCACCGGAGGCGCGCGGCCACAGAGCGCTTCGTACAACACCGCGCCCAGACTATAAATATCGGTACGGTGATCGATGCTGGGGTCCAAGTTAATCTGTTCGGGGGACATGTACAGCGCAGAGCCTTGCGCCTTGCCCTGCCCGGTGAGCGTAATATCCTCAATCGTTAGCGAGCCGGTCTCGGCGGCAACGGCGTCCTCATCTTGCAGCTTTCCTGCCCGCAATGCCTGCGCGCCCTTGCCGTCAGGATGCCAGACCTTCGCCAGCCCCCAGTCGAGCAGCAACACCTCGCCAAAAGGCCCAGCCAGAATATTCTCTGGTTTGATGTCGCGATGTGCCACTCCGTGGTTGTGGGCATACTCCAGCGCATACGCGACCTGCATCAACACCTCCATGAACTGCGTGAGGTCGTAGCGCTCGCGAAAATCGAATATCTCACGCAGCGTGTAGCCGTGGACAAGCTTCATCGTAAAATACGGGTTACCGCGCGCATCGCGCGACAGCTCGTAAGTCGGTACCGTATTGGGGTGTTGCAACATCGCCGTGACCCGCGCCTCGCGAATCAATCGCTTCTGCTCGACCTCATTGTCGGCGAACTCTGGCCGTAGGGTCTTGTAGCAAACGAAACGCGACAGGTGTAGGTCTTTACAGGACTTGATCAGCGACTTGCCGCCGGTGGCAATGGTGCTAAAAAAGGCATAGCGCGTGCGCGGGTCGATCTTCTGCGGTAACGGCTTGTCGGTCTCCTCGAGGAAGACCGAGCTATAGCTCTTGGGGGGTTCGGGAAAGTTGAGCATGTTAACCGGTCTCATTATGCGTACGCCGAACAATGCGCACACCGACGAATAAGTGCGCCGACGTTTAAGCTCGCAGGTCTATTCTTGCGCTCAGTCTCGCCTCGGCGTGCAGCGGTGTTTGCGGTATCCTAGCGCGAAGCAACGCATCCAAGCTAGCAGTGCGCGTCTAAACGCGCAGCGCGCACCACTGTAGTGAATGGTATTGAAAGGAGACAGCATGAACCCAGAGTCAGCAGCTAACGCCCGCCGCGAGGTAATCGCAGAATTCCCCGTGCGCTACGCCGAGACCGACGCCATGGCGGTGGTACACCACGCCAGCTATATCGTCTATTTCGAAGAGGCGCGCTGTCACTATATGCGCGAGCAGGGCAGCGAATACGCCTTGGTCGAGGCGGACGGCTTTCGCCTGCCGGTAACCGAGGTTCACGTACGCTACGTGGGCAGCCTGGTCTATGGCGATCGTGTACGGGTGCGCACCTGGATCGCCGAGAACAAGAGCCGCAAGCTCACGTTCGCCTACGAAATCATGAACGACAAAGACGAGCGTGTGCTCGTCACCGGCAGCACCGAACATATCTGGACCGACCTTAACGGCCGCGTGACCCGCGCGCCAGAGCGCTGGCAGCTGAAGTAAACACTAGAGGACCGCCACTTAGTCGGCTATCCAAGCGGCTATTTGTTAAGCGCCTACTTGTTAAGCGCCTACCGAAGAGTGCCCAAAAGCCGCGCGAAATTGTCATTGTCGGGGTAGCTGCCTGCGGTCCAGCCCAGCCGCACGATCACGACATCGCGACTCGGCACCACCATCACCAACTGCTGCCTATTACCCATCGCCGAATAGCTGTCGGCTGGCAAGTCGGGCCACGTCTGAGTTGAGTCACCGCGGTTCAACCACCATTGATAGCCGTACGCTTGCCTGTTCGCCGAGCCGTTCGGGCGCGTTGCGCGCGCTACCCAGTCTTCCGCGAAAAGCCGCACGCCATTAATCTCACCGTCGTTTAGCATGACCTGTCCGAGTCGCGCCCAGTCTCGCGCCGATGCGTAGAGATACGAACTACCGACGAAGGCGCCGCTGGCATCGGTCTCGAACACCGCGTTCTGAAACCCTAAGCCTTTGGCGATAGTAAGCTCGTAGTCGGCGCGCGCCGCTTGCGCCCCGCCGAGCGTGTCTTGGTATAGCCGCGCAAGCACGTTCGCCGTGCCGGAGCTGTAATTGTAATGAGCCCCCGGCGCATGCGCTGCCGGCTTGGCCAGCACATAATCCGCCGCCGAAGGGGCATCAAACAGCATCGCCGTCGCATCATCGCCGGGATTGTATTCCTCTGAAAAAGCCAGGCCGTCGGTCATCGTCAGCAGGTCACTCACTTTTATCTGTGCGCGCTCGTCTGCTTGCCACTGCGCGAAGCCCGCGGGCGCCGACAGATCCAGCAGACCACGATGCTCAAGGTTGGCGAGCATTACTGCGGTGAGACTCTTGGCCATTGACCAACCGAGCAGCGGCGTTTGCGCGTCTGCGCCTTGCGCATACCCCTCGCCGAGAATGCGTCCACCCTGCACGACTAACAGGGCGCGCGTGTTAAGGCCGCGTGCGTTATCGCTCGCAACGATGTCTTCGACTAGCGCCTGCACGTCCGCATCATGCGTGGCGACGGTATCGCCCAAAGGCCAGGGGCTGTTGTCGGCACTCGGAGCCAGCACGAGATCGCCGAGCCTAGGCCGAACGTCGTAGCCGGCGTAGTCGACCGCGCAACCGACGCCAGGGATGAACGTGGCGCTTTTCGAGCCGAGCCCGAAAAACGACGCCTCGACACTGGCATTCGCTTCATCGTAGCGAATGGTGAGCTGATCGAGGATGGCAGAATATTGAACGAGATCGTCGAACGCCTGCTCCTTCGAAAACCCACTCACATAGCGCGAACTGCACAGCAGTTTCGCCCCGATACCGGTCGCCACCGCGGGCGCACTAATGACGTAGGCGGGCGAAATCCCAACGACACTGAGGCCGCCAAGCGTAAGCACAACAAGGCCCGCAGTGATTGAAAGAAGGTAGGCGAGGAATCGCATCATGACTGTGCTCCGAATTGGGCTAGCGAGCGGCTGGCCAGGTAAGGCTGTGACTAAGACTAACGGTTCTGTTCGGGTTTCAACAGCGGTCCGCCCGAGGCGAAGAGCGCGAAACCCACCGCGGCTGCGGCTGCGGCAAACAGATACGCACCGCCGTATTGATTGTCATTCAGCGCAAACACATACCCCATCACCGCAGGCCCAGCAGCGGTGCCCCACGAGGACATGAGATTAGCAACCGAGAAAATGCGCGCGTATTCACGCAGGCCAAAAGCCTCGGCGATAAGCAAAGGCTGAAGCATAAGCAGGTTGCCAACGGTGCAGCCGAAGAGGCCAAGTCCGAAACAAAGCGCGATGGGACCCGCGCCCAGCGAAAGTAAGGCCAGCGCCAAAATCTGCAACAACATAATGAACAGCGCGAATCGGCGAATCGGCACCTTGCCGACCACCCAGCCGCCGAGCAGGCGCCCGATAATGCTCATCACTGGCAAGATGGCGACGGCGAGTGCGGTTTGCGATTCGCTTAGCGTCTCGCGCGCGAGACCAAATTGATGCGCGATGCCACCCACTTGTGCCATGAGCAAGAAGATATACGCCGGCGCAATGCCCCAGAAAAACCGCGTGCCGCGTGCCTCGCGAAAACTGAGGCCGTCTTCGAAATGTCCCTGCGCCGCAGCGCTGGGTTTCTCATCGGAGAGTTCAATCCGAGCCGAGTCGCCCTTCTCTTCCGGCGCTTCGATCTCGGCATCGCCATCGATTCGCAAACCCATCGCCTCGGGGCTGGCACGCAGCCAGATCCACGCCGCGGGAATAACACCCACTACATAAATCAGCCCCATAATCGGTGCAGCGACTTCGAAGCCTAAGCGCTCAACCAACAGCACACAAACTGGTGTCAAGATGACACCGCCAAGCGACAGGCCGGTCGAGGCTATAGATAAGGCCATGGCACGGCGACGCTTAAACCACCTCGCAACGATAGTCGTCGCCGGGATTAGAGACGAGGCGGAGAATCCGACGCCGAACACACAATACACCGCGTAGAGCTGCGGCACCGTCTTCACGAACGGCAGCGTGCTGAGCGCCGCCGCCGAGACAATCGCGCCCGCCGACAGGCAGTAGCGCGGGTCATAGTGCTGTACCCAGCGCGCCACCCACAGCCCGGCAAGCCCTCCGCTAAAGAAGAACAACGACACTGCAACCGAGGCGGTCTGCACAGTAAATGCGGGCGTCGCGGCGAGCGCATTCAGATAAATAGAGTGGTTGTAAAAACTCAGCCCGCTTGAAAACGTCAGCGTGAACAGAATGGCGGCGACAATCTTCCAGCCGTAGTAGAGGGGCTTTGCGTGCGCGTCGGACATCAGGTCGGATACCGCTTGTCTATTATTGGGTGTTGAGTGTTGAGTGTTGAGTCAATTTAAGCAACCAAACGCCGGCGAGCTTACTCGCTCGCAGCATCAGGATCGAGGCTAGGACTCGCTGGATAGTAAGTAAAATAGCCGGTAAACATTTCTTCCCAGCTTTCGAGTCCCCACGGAATTTCCCTGTCGGGATTAGGATTCGTCGGGTTGGAAACTGAATTATCCAGCGCGCCCTCGACGCGCAGCTTACTGCCCGCGGCGACCGCCACCGGCTCGTCTAGCAGATAATGCGGCTGCCAACCGTAGTTATAGGCAGGCACGCTAAAGAGAACGCGCGTCTCACCCATCGGGCTCACTGCCACGAAACGCATCTTTTTCCCGCGATAGCTCATCCGCGCACGCACGCCGGTTACCACGATGTCGTTCGTCACCTCAGCCTCAGCCTGGAGAGGAAAGTCTGCCACCCCTGCCGGCAGTGTGAAGCGCGTCGACACTGCCAATGCCTGCCGCTCCACCAACTGACGAGTATCGACATCGGCATCGAAGAAATACAAACCTAGCGCGGTCTCGTCGACCGTCGACTGACCGTTGGTGACGTAGTGAAACTGTAGCGACAATTTATGACCCGCGGGGATGAAGACTCCGGTGTTTGGATCGAATTCGATAGCGCGGTGTGGACCCGGCGCGTAACCCTCAACGAAGCGCCGCGAGACGACTTCCTGTTCGCGCTCCGCACCCCAGAAATCCTCTCCCGGCGCAGTCACGAATACCATGAGATGGTGCAAGACCGACTCGTCGCCTGGGCGCGTCTCGATGGCGCGAAGCCAGCGGCCCTCCTCGAAAGGCAGTGTGACCTCTTCGTACAAGTAATCCATCACTCCGGTCGAGGGAATCGCATTGCTCGGCCCAGTAACGACGAAGTCAGGCTCACCGAGCTGCCAGGCGAATTCATCACTCGCCTCTTGTTCGGCTGCGAACACCTCCAGCGGGTCTTCGGCGCCAGCCCCGCGCGGCGCCCGAGCGTCGATCCAAGACACGAGCGTCTTCAGCTCCTTCTCATCGAGATAGCGCGCCATCCTCGAATGGCCGTGTTCGGGATCAACCTGCGCAGGAGGCATGCGTTTATTGAGCACTACCTCGCGGATCATCGGCGACCAGCCGAGCAGCATGATGTAACTGTCCATCGCGAAGGGTCCGACCCCGCCACGCCGATGACACTCGACGCAGTTGTCGAGGATGAGTGGAGCGACGTCGCTCGTGTAGTCTGGCGGTGTGGCCGCAGGCGCGATGTCTAGGGCACAGGAGCCCGCGCCGGTGCTGACGGTGTCGCTAGGTAGCGCTTCTCCATTCGCGCCAAGCTGGTCCAGCATCATTTCCAGCGCCGTCATATCAGCGCCTCGAAAGAAGACGTTTAGGCGCTCGGGATTGAGCAGGATAATTTCATCGGCGCTCCTCGCTCCAAGCAGCGGGGCGATGAGCTGTGGCGCGTCAGTCAGCAATGGCAGCGACGAAGGTACTGCCATCTCGCGCAGCGCATCGCGCCCGAGCCCAGCGGTATCGAGCACGGCAAAACTAATACCGGCCGGATCGAACTGCGATTGCAGTCGCGCGAACTCGGCTAGCTGCGCAGGCCTCGAGCAGCGTGAGTCGTAGGTCAGCAACGCGAGGGCTTTGCGATGTTTGTACCGGCTCAGTTGGTGGAATTCGCCGCGAGTGTCTAAAAGGGCGAAGTCGCTTACCCGTTCTAGAGCAGCGCGAGCAGGAGAGGCGAAACCAACCATCACTAAGAGCAATGTAGCTGCGGCCGTCAGTCGAAAGCTGATAGGGGCGCGCGCCCAAAAGAACTCACGTCTCTTTCGCAGCATTTTAGGCATAGCGTTTCTCTTGTCGGGTCTAGTTTGAGTGAATAGCATGATCCCCATTCTAAATGACACGACACTTCCTTTCATCTTCTGGTGTTGAGCAAATCTCCCCTCAGCCTCGTCTTAATGGCCCGTAGCGGGCCGGAATTGCCTATTGCCGAGGCCGCGCTGTTACATTTTGTTTGAAAAATAGACCGCGTTTAGCCGCCCTTAGCCCCTGTCGCCGCTAGACGCGCGTGACATTGGCGTTTATTCTAGCGGACTGCTAGCGCCTGTTTATATCGGCGCTGTCAGGGACTAACAAGGGACTAGTACAGGTCCAAGGTAGAAATCGTTCGAAACGATCTTGGGAGAGATTCAATGCGACACATCACTAAATTTATAGCGGCGGCAGCACTCACCGTAATCAGTTCCGGTGCGATGGCTCAAGCGGCAGACGGCCGTTTCCTGAGCCTCACCCCCCCAGAAGGCCTGCCTGTCATACCGGTCATGGAAGGCTGGGTTGCAAACGAAGACGGCACCGCCAGCTTCTCCTTGGGCTTCCTGAACAAGAACAAAGTTGGCGTGGACATCCCGCTGGGCCCGAACAACTACATCGAACCTGCGAAGTACGACGGCATGCAGCCTACTCACTTTCCGCCAGGACGCGGTGTTGGCGCCTTTGCCATTACAGTGCCAGCCGCTGAAATCAACGAAGACATCTGGTGGTATATCCGCACTGGCGAAGGCGAATTGCTGAAAGTGCCTGGCCGCTACGGTGAGTCAGCTTATGAGCTCGATTTCGTCCGTCCGCGCCCGCAGGGTTCTATGCAGCCTCTCGTCGGCTTCGGTGAAGACGGTCCGAGAGCTGCCGGCCTAACTGGCGGCTTCGGCGAATACCCCCTGTCAGTGACAGTGGGCCAAAAGGTCGAGCTAGCAGTCAATGTGAGCGACCCCTCGAATCGCGATCGGCAAGACCCGCGCTTCAAAGACCTGCTCCCAGTGGGTGTAGATTTCTATAAGTACCAAGGCCCAGGTGCGGTCGAATTCTCTCGCCACGAATCTACGCCTGAGGTGGTAAATCCCTACACTGAAGATAACCCGCGCTTCCGCTTCTTCCGTGCCCCGGGCGCGAACGAGGTCTCGGTTAAGGACGGCCAGGGCATCGCAAAAGTCTACGCAACTTTCAGTGCACCGGGCGAATACCAGATTCGTATCCGCGCCGAAAACTTCGCCGCACCCGACTCGCAAGAGGGCGACCAGTGCTGCTGGACGAACCTCTACCAGACGGTTAACGTTTCGGAGTAAGCGTGAGCGTGTGAACACGAAACCCCCGAGTGGTCTGACCCTCGGGGGTTTTTCGTATAGGATGTTGTAATTTGGAGGAAAACGCGCAAAAGTTGAGCGAGATCGGTATTGCAAATTATCACATTTGCCTCTTTTGCGGCGGCGCCATTTAGAGTAGCCTTAGGCCGTTACAGTCGTAAGACTAAATGGCGTTAATTAAGTAAAATTTATTTTCAATAAAATCAGATTCTTAACTAGGATCTCGAGGAGAGACCAATGAAACTTAAGACCAGCATGCTAGGTTTAGCAGGTCTTGTGACTCTTGGCGTTCAAGCCCAGGCACAGACTCACAGCGCAGACGACCTCGCTTACAACGGCGAAGTTGGCCGAATCATCAACGAAAATTGCGTGGTCTGTCACCGCGAGGGCGGAATCGGCCCTATGCAGTTCGAGACCTATGACCAAGTGCGCCCTTGGGCACCGCTGATCCAGATGAAGGTCGCTAAGCGCGAAATGCCTCCTTACGCCTACGACCACGGCATCGGCGTACAAGACCTGCAGGGCGACTGGCGCCTAGAGCAGTCTGAGATCGACGCCATCGTCGCTTGGGTTAACGCCGGCTCTCCAGAAGGCGACCCCGAGCAAGCACTGCCACCTCTCGCCCTGAAGGATCCAGAAGCGTGGAACTTCGAAGGCGATTTCGGTGCGCCTAACCTGATCATTCCTTCAGTTGCTATCGACATTCC
Organism: Gammaproteobacteria bacterium; assembly: GCA_024639905.1. Lineage (GTDB taxonomy): Bacteria > Pseudomonadota > Gammaproteobacteria > Pseudomonadales > Pseudohongiellaceae > UBA9145. Next base: position 19,205 of record JAHEGE010000011.1, read on the forward strand.
TGCCAACGGCAACGACCTGTGGCACAAGCACCTCGTACCCAGCGGCATCGCTGAAGATCGCTGCATCAAGGCGGTACAAGTGAAGCCTCGCGGAGAAGCGAAAGCCGTTGTTCACCACGCTAACTCAAGCATCATCACCGAAGGCGGCCGCGAAGGCATGCTGACAGAATATGCGATGGGCAAGTGGGGCGAAATCGTACCTGAAGGCGTATGCCGCACGATTCCTGCAAACTCAGAGATTTCTTGGGACATCCACATGTTCCCAGGTGGCCTCGGTGCGATGGCTCCGGGCTCAGTAATCAAAGACAACGTCGTTGAGATCGGCCTGTGGCTGTACACAGACGAAGAAAGCAAGGCGCTGAAGTACAAGCAAGACTTGTCACTTTACCGTCTCGGCGACCAAGACGATCTAGTGATCCCACCAAATGGCTATGCCATGACTCAGGGCTTCCATTCGTTCGATCACCCTGTGCGCCTGGACAGCTTCCAGCCTCACGGACACCTGCGCATGAACGCCGCGTCACTTGAGATCTTCTACCCAGAGACTGGTCGTACTGAGCAAGTTAGCCAGATCTCTAATTGGAGCGCTACTTGGCACCACAGCCACCTGTATGACGCCGACGCGGCACCTCTGCTCCCGGCAGGAGCGGTGATAATCCTCAAGCAGTGGTATGACAATACTGCCGAGAACCCTAACAACCCAGATCCTGATCTGTTTGTTATGGGTGGTTCGCGCACAGGTGACGAAATGACTCACGCATGGCTCGCGATTACTCACCTCGACGACGAAGGCTTCGACAAGCTCGTTGCTGAGCGTGCAGCGAAAGAAGCGCGGTCAATGGCGTCTGCCAACGACTAGCCTTCGAGCTAGGGGCTCTTAGCCCCAATCAAAAGGCCGGCAGAGCAATCTACCGGCCTTTTTTGTGCCTGTCTCACCACCTCCCCCTAGGGCCAAAGGTCTTCACGCAGCTTGAAACAAGGAGTAAGCTTGAAGCGAGTGCCTAAGATTTTCAGTTTGTCTACCGAGCATATCAATAGCAAAAACAAGGAGACGCACATGAAACACACCCGTTTGTTCTTAGCCCTACCCCTGCTTGGCTTCGCCCTGAACGCCAGCGCCCAGCACGATACGCCCACTTACAATGGCGAGGTGGGGCGCATCATTAATGAGAACTGTGTGGTCTGCCATCGCGAAGGCGGAATCGGCCCAATGCAGTTTGAGAACTATGAGCAGATTCGCCCGTGGGCGCCGCTGATTCAATTGAAAGTAGCGCGCCGCGAAATGCCTCCCTATGCCTATGACCATGGCATTGGTATTCAGGATTTACAGGGCGATTGGCGCCTGCAACAAGAAGAGATCGACACCATCGTCGCTTGGGTCGACGCAGGCTCGCCCCTTGGCGATCCCGACAGACAACCCCCTGCCCCCGAGCTTAATGACCCCAGCGAGTGGAATTTCGTGTCTACTCTGGGGCAACCAGACAGAATTATCGCCTCACAGTCGATGGATATCCCGGCTAACGGCAACGATTTGTGGAGCAACCACTATGTGAGTTCCGGCATCACAGCTGACCGCTGCATCAAAGCAGTACAGGTTAAACCCCGCGGCGATGCCAAGGCCGTAGTCCACCACGCGAACTCCGCCGTGGAGCTCGAAAATGCCGACGGCACGATGGAGCGTTATGGTCAGCTCACGGAATACGCTATGGGGAAATGGGGTGAGATAGTCCCCGAGGGGGTCTGCCGAACCATTCCGGCTGGCGCACAGGTCCGCTGGAGTATTCATATGTTCCCCGGGGGCTTGGGTGCAATGGCACCAGGTTCGGTCATCGAAGACAATGTCGTCGAGATTGGCCTGTGGCTGCACCCCGAGGGCTACGAAGAGGTCGCACAGTACAAACAAGACCTTAAGCTCTATCAGATAAGCCCGCAGGATGAGCTGGTCGTGCCACCCCATGGGCATGCGATGACGCAAGGCTTCCACACCTTCGATCACCCTGTGAGGGTCGATAGCTTTCAGCCTCATGGACACCTTAGGATGAACGCAGCTTCGCTCGAGATCTTCTACCCAGAGACCGGGGAGACCGTCGCCGTGAGTCAGATATCGAAGTGGAGTGCGACATGGCATCATAGCCATATCTATGATCCCGACGTTGCCCCGCTCGTGCCCGCTGGCGCCGTGTTAATCCTCAAGCAGTGGTACGACAACACCGAGGCAAACCCCAACAACCCCGATCCGGACATGTTCGTCATGGGCGGGTCGCGGACGGGGGATGAAATGACACATGCGTGGATCGCGATCACTCATCTAGACGATGAAGGATTCGACACACTCGTTGCCGAAAGGAAAGAGCGCGAAGCACGGTCTGTGGCCTCTGCCAACGACTAGGAATCAGGCTAATCGCTTCCTGCTCCCTGGCTTATGAGGGCTTCGATTCGCTCGATACGCGCATCGTAGAATCGGAAATCCTCGAGCCCCTCTATCGCGCGCGCCTGCTCTAGGAAGGCGCGCGCGTAATCATAATTCTCCGCGTGCGCATGGTGCTCCGCGAAACTCAGCAACAACTCCCAACGACTAACGCTCGCTCGGCTGTCTTCGGCGAGCGCTAGGCCCTCATGCAGATCGGCGATAGCGGCAGCGTGTTCGCCTGCAGCGAAATAAAACTGCGCACGGGCATTGAGCCCCATTGGCAAATGAAGCCATTCATTGCCTGTTCGCAGCACCGCGAGTTGCTCATTGATATACCCTTCCGCGGCCTTCAAATCGCCAAGTGCCACATACCCAAGCCCAATCATCATCAGATCGCGAGCCAACAGCACGGGGGCGTCTACGCGAGTCTGCCATGACCGCTGCTGGCGCCAAGCGAGTGTCTCCAGCCCTCTCTCTATCGCTAATTCCGCGCGCCCAGTGAAGATCAGGAAGCGACAGTAATGGGCGCTCAGGGTTGCAAACTTGGGTGGCTGCTTGCAAATGCCATGCAGGAGCCGCTCCGAGGCTGCGAAGTGGTTTTCGGCCTCTTCATATTTTCCACGCACGAACGCGATAGTCGCTTTAAGGCTATACAGAGATGACTCGAGAGCAGGTTCCAGGAGCTGTGTCTCAGGCAGACCTAGCCAAGCGAGCAAGTCCTCCATAAGCCCCTCCACTTGATGCAGCTGACCCGTGGCGAAAAACTGTGTCGCAAGAGGGCCTGCGACGCGCAGTGCTGCATGCCCTTGACCACTGCGCAGCAAAAAATCGATGCAGTGGCGGGCGACAAGCGTTGATTCCATAGTAAAACCAAGCGCCATGAGGTTATGTGCAACAGCCACCTGCAGTTGCTGCCGCTCACGTTCTTCGAACAGAGGATTCGGCGCCATCCATGATTGCGCGAAGAATACGGCGAGCGTCTCACGCTCGTGCTGGCGAAAATCGGTTCCTGAGTGCCGCGCCCCTCGCGGGAGCTCGAAGAAGAACCCTCGAAAGCCCTCAGCCAGAAGGCCCCCAGCTACGCTATGACGAACAGACCTCAATACCGAAAGCGCGGCGCCGCCTGAATGTGAGGCAGATCCTTCACGGGAAAAATAGTGTGCAATATGCCTGTGCCAGCGTTGGAAAGATTTCTCATCGTCGACCTTCATAGCGCTGCTCAAGCGCACCTTAAAGAAAGGCTGCAGTAGAATCGGCCGCCGGGGGCGAACGCCCCCGTCACGAACGCCAACGAATGCCAAGTCACTGGTAACAAGCGAGTGGCCGAAATCGTTCACTGCCTCGACGCCAGCCGTGAGTATGTTGTCTCGACTTAAACGGCTAATTAGCCTCGGCAGCAAAGCAGGCGTAAGCACAGACAGTTGACCGACTGCCGCCAGCGCCTCTACTAGACCCTCGAGTTCGGCAACCGTTACGCTCGCATCGAGAAGGCTAAGCAGGGTGAGCAACTCAGCGCCTCCTCCATCGGAGTAGCGCCGTGAGATCAAGCTGAGTCTCGCCTCTGCACAGTACAGCGGTGAGAACGAATCCTCACTCCCAGCGACGACGCTAAGCAGCCTGTCGAGAGAAATGAAAAATCCCGTTTCCTCCCTATAGCTCTTCAGCATGTCTGCAGCGCAACAGAGGCTAAGTGCATGACCTGCCGTTTGCTCCACGACTTCACCCTGAATTCGAGAGTCACCTATCGCGCCTCTCGCTTTAAGCAGCAGGAGCGCTTCTTCACGCGACAGATTACCGAGCGAAATGCGCCTCATAACCTCTCTCCGCGCCAAAGAGAAAATACCCAGTGGCGTGCGTGTGGTCGCCACCAGGAGCCCCAAATTTAAAGTGAGCAATTTTTTGATCAACTCATTCAAGGTTGGCGCTTCAAGTTCGTCTGAGGCAGCGTCCGCGGGCAACAACCGATCTAGGCCGTCGAGGACGAGCAATATTGCTACTCGCGAAAAGTGTTCACCCAACCTCCTTAAGCGCTCGCTCGAGTGTGTGCGGTACTCTGCCTCTATGCCGAGGAATGTACAGAGCGCCGATAGGAATCGTTCTTCTGAGACCGCGGCTGAGTCGTTCGCTGTCGCATCGAAATCCCAAACGAAAACCCGCTCAGCTCCAAGATAGTCTCTGCCACTCAACTCTTGCAGCCAGCCACTTATCACCGCAGTCTTGCCACTGCCTCCGCAGCCTTCCAAGCTCAGTGCATGAATCGACGTATTGGACCAAGCGAAGCTTAATGTCGCCAGCGCTGATGCCCGACCGATAAGTGGCGATGGTTCTCTGATTAGCGCGCTCAAATGCCGCGCTTGGACAGGTTGACCTGATTGCTCTCGCCGGGCATCGCGACGGCGCCGAAGCCTGTATTCAAACTCTTCGAGTGAGCCTGCGAACCAATGCGGCTCCAAAGAAAAAACCGCGGCTATGAGCACTAGTTTCGCATGCGGTACCGCATCAGTTCGGTGTCTATTAGTGCCATTTAACCACTGGCTGATACTTTGCCGACTCACCCCAAGCTCGCGGGCGAGCGCGCTGTGGCTTGTAATACTTGGATTCAATCCCGCAGCGTAAATCAGCTGCAACTTTGCTTTCATTCTTGGGCAGTCTGTCATCGTGAACCCTCGCGTCTCGAGCCTTTGGGAACATCAGGCTTCTATTGATTGGCGGAGAACCAAAATAGACTTGCGAACGAATTACTAACAAGGCTTTCAGTGGGACAAATAGGGATAATGACGGAGAAAAATAGAGATTTACCCCCGCTGACCCGCCTGAGAGAATTAGCGACCGCTTAACGCACTCATCGGAGATTCACGTGATACAACGAACCCAGGGCCAAACCATGACACAGACAATTATTCGCAGCCTCAATGGCGCACTCGCTCTAAGCTGTGCTCTCGTCTCGACATCCATCGCGGCACAAGAATTTCGCGCAGGCGAGCCCATCGGCTCGATCAACGAGGCAGGCGAACACAGGCCTATGTCAGACAATGTTAAAGTGTTTGGCGCCTTCCATTTTTCCGAGAGCTGCACCTTCGATGCCGAGCGCAATCTTATTCTGGCCATGAATAACGGCAATCGTGGCGACGGCACAGAGAACGATGGTTTCGTTTCGCTGATCAATCCCGATGGCAGCGTGCACACACCCAAGTGGATCGGCGTAACACGCGACGGTTTGGAGCTGCATCAGCCTCTCGGCAGCGCAATCGCCAACGGCTCACTGTTCACGGTCGATGTTGGCTTCGTCCGCGAGTTTGATCTGGCCACAGGCAAGCCTGTGCGCAATATCGAGATACCTGGATCGACACTCCTCAACGGCATTGCAGTGAGCGATGACGGGACTATTTATGCCTCGAATACTCGTTCCCCTGAACGTATTTACAAAGTTGCCACAGATGGCACCGTGTCCACTTTCGTCGATGGCGCCCCGCTTGCCGCACCTAACGGGGTTGCGATCGACGAAAAGGGCAATATCGTCGTCGTCAATGTGGGCGACAATGCAGTGCTGACATTCGGCACTGACGGCGCGCTGCTCGAAACCCAGTACGCAGTGGAAGGCGGCAACGACGGCATTGTGGTTCTCGCAGACGGCACTAAATACGTCAGCAGCGTCCGCTTCGGCAGCGTCTCGCGCCTACGCCCGGGCCAACCCGCAGAGATGATTGCAGAAGGAATCCCGAGCGCGGCCTCGATGTGCTACGACTCAACGCAGAACCAACTCGTTATTCCACTCAACAGCAATTTCGCTCTCGCGTTTATCAAGCTGTAGTCGGAAGCGTAGCAAGTGAGTAGAACACTCTATTGGCTTGGCAATGATTTGCGGCTCGACGATAACGCGGCACTGCTCGCCGCCGCGCAGTCCGAGACGCTGCTGATCTGCTATTGCATAGAACCGCGCTGGTTTAGCCAATATCGCTACCACACGGCGTCACTGGGCCCGCACCGTTGGCAATTTATCAAACAGAGTCTCGCCGACTTGCAGAAGTCGCTGAGACAATACGATCAAGGCATCGTCTTCGTCATCGGCGCGCCACAAGACGCCCTGCCCGCGCTCGTTGAAGCCCAGGCTATCGACAGAATCGTGCGCAGTTACAGTGTAGGCGTCGACGAACAGCGTTCGCTTGCAGCAGTAAGAGAACGCTGCCCACGCCTCGAAGTCATCGAATGCGACACCCAAACGCTCTTCGATCGCGAATTGCTCGCAGGCCCAGCGTCACCTCTGCCTAGCCTAAGCAGCTTTTCAAAATTCCGTAAGCTGGCAGAGCGGCAGAAAATTGCGCTGCCTCTGTCTGCGCCTGCGCAGTTACCACCACCGCCTGCAAACCTCGCACGCGAGTCCCTGCAACAACCAATACCCGACCTAAGCGGCTATGAGTCAACTCCCTGCCCTTACACCGGAGGAGAAACCGCAGCACGCGAACACCTGCAAGCGTATTTCGCTGGGCAACACGCGAGCACCTACAAGCTCACGCGAAACGCGCTCGACGGCCACTCGCTGTCTTCAAAATTTTCTCCTTGGCTCAGCAACGGCAGCCTGTCAGTGCGCCGGGCGCTGGCTGAGATCAAGCAATATGAAGGGCAGCACGGGGCCAACGACTCGACCTACTGGCTCTATATTGAGATGCTCTGGCGCGAATTCTTCCAATGGCTCGCGGCAGACGTCGGCACCGCGCTATTCGCCGCGAAGGGCATTAACCGCTGTGCAGGCACGCGCTGTTTCTATCCAGAACGCTTTGAGAAATGGTGTCAGGGCACAACTCCCTACCCGATCGTCAATGCCTGCATGCAGCAGTTGAGGCAGACGGGATTCTTGTCAAACCGCGGCCGCCAGATCGCCGCAAGTTGCCTCGTCAATGAGCTAGACATGGATTGGCGTTACGGCGCGGCCTGGTTCGAGCATCAGCTCGTGGATTTCGACGTGGCGTCGAACTGGGGCAATTGGCAGTACATCGCAGGCGTAGGCGTTGATCCTCGCGGTGGTAGGCACTTCAACCTCAGCAAACAAGCCGAGCTATTTGATCAAGATGGGGCCTATGTCGAACGCTGGTCGCCCGGTCCGGTACTCGAGAACCTCGACACCCGCGACGCAGCAGATTGGCCACTTGGCTGAGGGGAGTCAGACCTTCTCCAGCTTACGCTTGCGTTCGTCGTACCAAAGGCGGCCTACGGGCACCGCCGAACGCTTCACCTTGTCGACGACCAGATCGAATAAATCTCCGTTCTGCCCGCGCAGCTGCACCGGCACGCCACAGTGTTCGGCAATTGCCGCATTAGCCTCCATATGCATCGCCTCGCCGTGCACGGGTACCGCTACGCGCGGCCGAATCCATCGGTACATTTGTTCTAACTCTTCTCTGCAAGGATGCCCCGTTGCATGAATCGGCATGCCGTCAAACGCGCCTTGGGTCACGCGTATGCCACGTGCCTCGAACATAGCGACAAGACTCGCGACCTCGATCTCATTACCGGGAATCACCTTGGAGCTAAATATGACGTGGTCTCCTGCCGCCAAACTGACGTCGGGGTGACTGTCTTGGGCAAGCCGATAGAGTGCTGCGCCTACCTCGCCCTGGCTACCCGTCGCCATGGCGAGCACGTCCTCGGGGGGCATGTAGCCTAAGTGGCTAGAGTCCACTAGAGTAAAGTTCTCGTCGAGGTATCCGGCGCTGCGCGCGCACCCCACCATATTTACCAGCGAACGACCAAGCAAACCAATATAGCGATTAGCCACATGAGCGACATTACCGATGGTTTGCAGGCGCGCAACATTACTTGAGAAACACGCAATAACCACGCGCCCTTCGCTAGCATTAACCGCGGCGAGCAAGCCATCGAAAAGCGTCGATTCCGACACGGAGCTGCCAGTGGACGGGGCGTTAGTCGAATCACAAATGATTGTGCCTACACCCGCGTCTCCAAGTCGCTGGAACAGTGCAGGCTGAATGGCAGCGCCTGTGACCGGCGCCGAATCTAGTTTCCAATCGGCTGTATGAAAGATGTTCCCCGCAGGGGTGTCGATTAACAGGCCGTTAGTCTCTGGCGTGGAGTGGGTTATGGGGATCCACGTGACTTTAAAAGGCCCAATCTCGACCGTCTCACCGGGATGCACGGTGACTAGCGGCGGGTTGATACCAGCCTGCGCAAACTTACGCGACAGCACGGCGCGGGTAAAAGGCGTGGTGTAGATTGGGCAGCGCAGCTGGTCCCAAAGATGCGCGAGAGCCCCGATGTGATCTTCGTGTGCATGGGTCGCTATGATCCCAACGAGAGATTCATGCCGATTGGCAATAAACAGCGGGTCAGGCATCTCAACGCGATTGCCCGTGCGAGTGTGCATCGAGTCTTCGAACGTAATCCCGCAGTCGACCATTAACCAACTGCCATTGTGCCCAAACAGGTTGAGGTTCATGCCGATCTCACCGCAGCCCCCAAGTGGGACGAACCAGAGGTCTTTAGGGGATGGAATCAGGGACATGCGGGCTCTGTCGTGTATCGTTGAAACGAAGGGGGCCTATTCTAACAGCTTCCAAGAGATTTCGGAGAGGTCCGCCTTGCTACGAAGACGGTCGGCAAAAAAGAGGCCGGCACGCTATTCGCTTGCCGGCCTTTCAAGGGTAGTGTGGGCAGGATGCCGAGTCTCGCCGACGCTGCCCGAGCTTACTACTACGAGTTAACGCTTTTGCTGGTGCTTGCGACTACGTCGCGCTCACCACAGGCTGCTCAGAAGAGTCGCCGTGATCTGGCGACCCTTCGATATACGCTACCGCCGCACGAATCGCTTCGATGCGCGTAGTAAAGTAGTTGTCGTCTTTCAGACAGCAGTCGGCACTGAGGCCGGTCAGCACCGCCCTCACACTGTCATTCATGCCCGAGATAAAGACTTTCTTACCCGCAGAATCAGCGTCGCAGCCTATCGTTTCTACAGCTCGTGCCGCGGAGACGTCAACAAAGGGCACCGAGCTAAAGTCGAGGATGAGCGCCTGCCCCTTGCCGCGGGAGTTTTCGCGAACCTGATGACCCAAATCTGCCGCCGCGCCGAAGCTTAAAGGCCCGCCGAAATCGAACAGTGTGATGCGTTTGCCTGCACGCGTGAAGAGCGCTTCTTCTTCTGCAGAATACTCAACTTGGCTCCCCTCGCGAGAACCGCCCATGCGTGCCAACTGCGCGTCTGCCATTTGCTTCACGAAGGCAAGCGCGCCCATAACGACACCGGCTGCTACCGCAGTAATGAGATCGACGAAGACCGTCAGCACCAACACGATTACCATCAACGCGAGGTCCCAGCGCGGCCCGCGGTGGGCGTTCTTCAAGTAGGACACGTCAATGATGTCGTAGCCCACTTTCACGAGAATGCCCGCCAGTACGGCATGAGGAATCTGTGAGGCCAGTGGCGCGAGCACTAGCACGACCGCAAGCAATAAGAGGCTGTGCACGACGCCAGAGATCTTGGTCTGGCCGCCTGTGCGAATGTTCACTACCGTGCGCATGGTGGCACCGGCACCGGGTATGCCGCCAAAGAAACCCGCAACCATGTTGCCAAGCCCCTGGCCGACGAGCTCACGGTTAGAGTTATGCTTGGTACGCGTCATGTTGTCTGCGACCAGTGAAGTAAGCAGGCTGTCTATAGAGCCTAGCAGCGCCAGGATGACTGCGGCCTCCATAATAATTAGCAGCGATTCTTGATTGATCGCAGGCACGATGAAGCTGGGTAAGCCTGTAGGAATGCTGCCGAGAATCGGTGCACCGGCGATGAACAGGCTCACCACCGTGCCAATAATCAATGCGGCGAGAGGCGGTGGCACTATCTTGCTCCAGCCTTTAGGCCACTTGAACACGATGAGCAGCGTGAGCAGCGAAATACCCAGCGCGACGAAATTAGGATCCATTACAGCACCAGGAATCGCGGTTAGCGCCGGGATCGTGCCACCGCCTTCCGGTTCATGGCCGAACATGCGACTGAACTGGAGCGCAATAATGATGCAGCCAATGCCACTCATAAAACCCGACACTACGGGATAAGGCACGAGCCTAATATACTGACCCAGGCGCAGGACACCGAAGAGTATCTGGAAAACGCCCGCAAGAATTACTGTAGCGAACACCAGCGATGCATCGCCATTGAGCGTGGCATAGACGCCAGCGAACACCACGATCATGGGCCCCGTTGGGCCCGAAATTTGGGAGTCAGTGCCACCGAATAGCGCAGCGAAGAAGCCGACGAAGATCGCGCCGTACAAGCCAGCAATCGGCCCGGCTCCAGAGGCTTCACCGAACGCCAGCGCGAGAGGCAGGGCAACGACGCCGGCTGTCAGGCCGCCAAAAAGATCGCCACGCAAATTGTCTAGCCTAAAATTCAACATTGTCTGACTCCTGATGATCTGCCCTGCCGATGCAGGGCAATGGCTGCACTAAATTTACGCGCTCGCTGCCGCCTTGGCTTCGATGAGAGACGCATAGCGTTCTTCGATCGACACGAACTCCTGCTGCATTTCATCGTAGGCCGCAACTGTGCCATGTTCGATGTTGTAGACCCAGCCATGCATGTCCACCTCGCCAGTGCCTAAGCGCGACGCAACTGCCGGATGAGTCCGCAAGTGATCGAGCTGCAGGAGTACATTCTGTTTAGTCACCTGATCGAGCTCGCTGATGGTCGCCTGCCCTTGCTTCGCCTTCACGATCTCAACTGCAGCGCGCGAATGATCCAACCAGTTTTGAACGTGAGGCAAATCTGCAAGCGCGGCCGTGTTGAGGGCGCCCTTCATCGCGCCACAGTCGGAGTGGCCACACACCACTATGTGTTTAATGCCCAGCACGGCTATCGCGTATTCGATCGAGGCAGTGACGCCGCCCGCTGTTTTGGCGTGTGGAGGGACAATATTGCCTGCATTGCGAATAATAAACAGCTCACCTGGCTCGGTCTGAGTGACCAGGTTCGGATCGATACGCGAGTCTGCGCAGGTAATGAACAGCACTTCGGGGCTCTGCCCATTGGCGAGGTCGGCGAATAGCGCCTTGCGCTCCTCAAAAGAGGACGACTTGAACTGTACTAATCCTGAGATCACTTTTTCCATGGTCATAACTCCTTGATGAATAGGTTGGGCAGTCTGTGATAACTATTTCGATCATAGCCAGCCTTGGCCGATAAGTAATAGCCACATATTCGTAGTTGGAGATAGATTTTTTGAATATAGAGAGTTTTCGGAGTATAAATGGCGCGTATTCGCCTAGGAGGATTGTGCGCTCATGGACTCTATCGACAAACTCAGCCTAAAACAGATCCGCTACTTCGCATCGATCGCGGAGCACGGCAGTTTTCGCCAAGCCGCGCTAAGACTCAACGTAACCCAGCCAACCTTAAGCAACCAAGTCGCTGGCCTCGAGGAGTTATTGGATGTGCAACTCTTCGAGCGTACCCGCAGCGGCACTAGCCTGACGATAGAAGGCCGCGAGCTGCTCTCCAGTGCGCGCCGCATAATCGAAGAGGCACAAGGTTTCGCGATGCAGGCAGGCTCACTCTCAGGTGGAGGAGCAGGCACCTACAGGTTAGGCGTTACGCCAACCTTGGGACCCTATTTGCTGCCCCATATCTTGTCTCCTATTCACGCTAAATACACCGACCTGAAGCTCTACGTGCGCGAGGATGCACCCAGCGACCTGGAATATGGGCTACTTAATTCGCAGCACGATTTCATCTTGAGCACCCAACCTATCTTGTCGAGCAGCCTAGTTGTCGCGCCACTATTTCGCGAGCCGCTTAAGCTCGCAATATCGCGCGACCATAAGCTCGCCAATAAGAAGACTATTAACCGCATGGACCTGCTGGGCGAACAGGTACTCACTATCGGCGAGCACCACCTGTTCCATCGCCAGATCACCGAGCTGTGTGAGAAGGTCGGCGCTGAAGTTCGACGCGACTACGAAGGCACAAGCCTCGATACCCTAAGGCAGATGGTAGTCATGGGTATGGGTATCGCGTTTTTGCCTGCTCTTTATGCAAAATCAGAGATCCGCGATCAGAAAGAATTGCGCGTAGCCGATGTGGAAGGGGTGAACGTGCTTCGCAGTCACGCACTGGCATGGCGCAGCACATCGCCTCAGCGGCATTTCTATAAAGAGCTCGCGACTGAGATTCAGTCTATCGTGCGCGCAACCTTGAGCGAGGTTGTGATACCGATGGGGTAAGAGCGCTGCCGCGAGCGTGGCTTACGGCGTAACGGTTACCGGCACATAAGCATTCGACCAACAGCACTGATTATCGAACTGGCTGTCAGGCGCCTCAAAATTATCGACCCGTAGCCGGAGTATGTAATCTCCCGGTTCTGAGAAAGTCGCCAGAGTCGCCACCTCACTCCAGCCGTTAGAACCCGACGAAGCCTCCTCTCCCCTATTCTCTGCACGCTGCTTCCCCGTAACCGCGCCCTGCTCGAACTCCGGCGCTGCCGGCCCTTGATGCATGATCCATTCAGTACCCAGTGGATACTGCAGCATCTTGTTCTCGGGATAGTCAGCCCGATTGCCACGGTCTTGGATGTGCGCGAGCAAGCTTACGGGAACACCGACCTTAGCCTTCACCCGAGAAGCATAGATGCCGCCACGGTCTGTCGATTCAGCACCATTTATATCGAAGCGAATGGCAGGATTCAGCGAACCCAGCGCACTCTCTGAGTGGCTCATTTCATAAGAGCTGGACGTCGCGCGGCCAGGGATGTCGTAGCTGAACCCTCCATGAGCAAGATGCCAAACGACTTCCGTGCCTTTCATCTCAACGGGAACGGTGACAGAGAATACACCTCGCTCCTGAATACCGACGAAGCCGCGACGGGTATAGCTTGGAAAGTGCGTCGGTTGTGCACCATCGAATTGCTGTGGTTCGAGACGATTGTTTGCACCGAGGGGGATATCGACAATTTCTTTCGAATTCTTGTTCGCGAATCCGAAAATCATCGTGACCGAGCCATCCTGATTGGCGATCCAACCGTTGAACATCGGTGCGATGGCGTCACCACTCGCTTTACGCGAGGTCAGCGGATAATCACGTAGGTGCTCAGGCAACTGCGCGCTCGCGGTGCCCGCGGCTATCATCGCTGCGAGCGCAACACCCGCACCAAGTAATGAGACGCGCGTACTCAGTGTTTTCATTGACCACCTCCTGCAACTAGTGCCAGTGCCTTATTACGCGCCTGCTGCTCTTCGACCATGCTAGCGTAACCTTCGTCGTCGAGATGAGTCAGCGCAATCCATGCGTGTGACATCTCGTCTGTGGTGCGCTGACCAGCACCCACCCATTGATCCGAATCTGGGTTACGAGGATTAGCGGCAGTGTTGTCGTACCACGCGGTAAGGATTATTGTCGCGCCGGCTGGCACCAGGGGTTGGAAACCATCTTCATACGTGTGGCTGTGATTCCACCCCGCATTCCAGTTGGAGGCCTGGCTGAGCACCTCTCGGCGCCCCGTCGCTGGATCGAAAACCTCCATCGACATCGCCACACCTCGCAGATGCATATGTGGCTGCCAGCTGTCGACACGCACAGGATGATCGAAAGAGTGGAAGCCCTGAGTCATGAGCTTACCGTTTGGAGGAATAAGAAAGTCGCCGCCGCTCGACAAGCTGTAGGAGCGGAGGTCCTGGGGGTATGTCTCCTCTTCCTTAAAATTATCCTCTTCGTCGTGATACCAAATGCCCACTGTAACTTGGTCATCTGGAACAGCTTTACCGTCTGGGTAATAGTGGATGCTCCAACCGACTTTCGAATTGGCAGGCACTTTACGGCAAGCACCTTCGGGTACCATTTCTCCCAGTTTGCCAAAGGCGAACTCAGATAAGCGATCACCACGGACCCATTCACCTTGCTCATTTTGTACAACGAAATGGGAATTAGCATGGTGAGTAGAGCCGTGCGCAGCCTTCGACGGCAAGGTTTCTACTGCCTTTATGCAACGACTTTCTGTGAGCCCAGCATCGACCTCAGGCTCCCACCACATGTCTTGTCCCGTTGCAGGCACATCCCACTTGCTCGATTGAATAAGGTGATCGGGCGGTCCGAGCTCCGCAGCTAATCGCCACTCGCCAACTTCAGAAAACTGCTTGGCCGGTGGCAGGTCTTCGGCATTACCGAAGGGTGAACCCTGATTGACCCAAGCGACGATAGTGTCGATGTCTTCCTGCGCCATACGCCAATCGCCCTTAAGCTCCTGCACGCCGATATCGCGATCGTACTGATACGGAGGCATCTCGCGCTGCGCGACTTTCATTTGAATAAGCGGCGCCCACGGGCGAACTTCTTCATAGCTAGTAAAAGACATGGGGCCGATCTGACCCGGCTGATGGCAGGCTTGGCAATTCTCCTGAATAATACGCGAGACTTCTTTAGCGTAAGTCACGTTCGCGTGGGGCTCTGCGGCGCTCGCACCCGCCCCAACGCCAGCAAACAGGGCTAGCGCTCCTGCGAGTATTACAATCTTAGCGGATTCCATATTTCGCTCCTTTATTGTTTATTAGGCACGGCTAAGTTTTGACAACATAAGGCTATGCCGTTTACAGGAGGCGAAATTGATCTAAATCAGAGAATAATCACGGTAAGATTACTTGTTACAATTTGCTGTATTTCTCGATTCGTGGGCTTTCAGGCGCTCTACCTTTCAAGCTAAGGAGTTAAACCGACCTACTCTACAGCCGCCCTAATGTTCGCTGACACTGGGTTGTGCGGCGACGCTTTCAGAAAAGGTCTGTTCGATATCAATACTATCGAATCTGTAATGCGCGTTGCAAAACTCACAAGTGACGGAGACTTCTCCCTCCTGCTCGAGAATATCGAGCACTTCCGGTTTTCCTAGCGTCAGGAGCATGGAAGCTGACCTTTCGCGCGAACAACTACAGTGAAATTCGATTGGCCTCGCATCGAAAAGCCGAACTTCTTCCTGATGAAAAAGACGGTACAGAAGACTATCTGCCGCGGCGAGCTTCAGCTCTTGCATTGATAGGGTATCAGCAAGCATAGACACTCTATTCCAAGCATCACCGTCGGAAAGGTTGCCTGGCAGTTTTTGAAGCATCAAACCGCTGACGTTATCCTTATCGCAAGCCAACCAAAAGCGCGTCGCGAGTTGATCGGACGTGTCGAAATAGTGCTCAAGCGATTCAGCCAGACTTCGGCCAGTTAGGGTAGCGATACCCTGGTGGGGCTCGCCTTTGCCTGGTTTTATTGTGATCACGAAGTACTCACTGCCAAACAGCTGCTGCAGAGTCATATCATCATCGACCGCTCTTTCTTGACGCGCAATTCCGCGGACTTGCTGATCTGAGTTAGCCTCGACAACAAGAAGTCCGAGCGGGCCAGTGCCTCGCACCTGAAGGATTACGCTGCCCTTAATCTTCAGCGTTTCGACCAATAGCGTCACGGCGGCGAGCGCTTCGCCCAGTAGCGTGAGCGCGCGTCCCTCGAGCTCTGATTGCGCGACGATCTGAGTCCAGCACTCATCCAAAGACACGTGCTGTCCCCGAATTGGGTACTCGTCAAACAAGAATCGCTGATTCTGATCCAGTGCCTTCATACTACTTCTCACCTGCTAATAATTACTGTTTAAATGCCCGCGGGTTCCGGAAGTCTCGTTGGAAAAATGCATCGATGCAAGACCTGACCCCGGGTTACTCGCGATGACCGGCCATTGTCAGTCTTTCCAGTGACACAAAAAAAATCCCCGCACTCAGACGAGTACGGGGATCTTCTTAATTTAATGCCTGACAATGACCTACTCTCACATGGGGAAACCCCACACTACCATCGGCGCTAAGCACTTTCACTTCTGAGTTCGAGATGGGATCAGGTGGTACGCACTCGCTAATGTCGTCAGGCAA
>JAHEGE010000012.1 GCA_024639905.1 Gammaproteobacteria bacterium
CTCTTGCAGATCAGCTACTGAGCGAACACCAAACTTGCGTCTTAGAATACCACGGAATTCGTACTTTTGCTTTATTTTCAGAGCGTCGAAAAAGGATCCATCGCAGTCTCCTGTACCATGGCCACCTTGCATTCTTTCTTCTGGGAATAATGTTCTTCACGTACCCGTAATCTCCCATGCCCTAAGAAAAAAAAAACGAGTCTTTTAATGAGCTAAAACCTTCTTTAGGTCTCTCTCACAGGATGCGATATGGGCACCCTCACTGCACAGGGACTAGCCATCTGTCCCTATGGGCCCCAGTTAGCCGTTGTCGTGTGGCCGCGGTGTGCGGTCCACAACCGGTGCTACTCTGGTGCGCTTGGCGGTCATCAGTGGCGATGATGTAGGCATGGCCGGGCCCAGGGCCAGGGGGACGAGTCCCGTCTGACTACTGGGCCGTGCACGTTTTCTGGGGATGGGTGAAAGCCCCCCACCGCCAGGCCTACTGGTGGAAGTCGAGCATGGGCCCGCCGGTGTGACCGGGAGGGCCAGGGTCCTGGGCGGCCTAAGGCAGCCTGGACGCATGGTCGGAGTCGAGCGTGGACCCTCCGCCCGAGGCAGGAGGGCCCCTAACCTAGGCTGCCCAGGGCAGCCAGGTCGAGAGGTCGAAGTCGAGCGTGGGCCGTCTACCCTAGAAGGGGAGGCCCCTACCCTAGGCCTCTGGCTTAGGCCAGGGCTGGTCGCGGTCGAGCGTGGGCCCGCCGTCAAAGAGCCGGGGGCCCCTAACCTAGGTCGTTGATGACGTTGCTGCTGGGCGTCGCCGGGCGCTCCGGCGGTTCGGGCCGAAGACGTGCACCGCGCACGCGACCTGCTTTTGGCGGGGTAGGCCGCGCCGGTAGTGTGGAGCGCACCAGCTCCATAAGACGAGGACGGGCTAGCCGCTCTGATTGCCGCCGGCCGAGGCAGGGAGGTCCCTGCCCGCAACCGCTGGCCAGAGTAGGGCACGGTCGAGCGTGGGTCGCCCAGTACAGGTCCGGGGGGCCCCAACCGTGGACGCTGGCAGCGGCTCTGTTGGCCGTCGTCGAGCGCCCCAGGTATGTGCGCACACCCTAGGCGCGGGCGTTTAGGGCGCCTGACAGCGGCGGAAGGCGCATCGGGTGCCGAGGCGGGGAGCACGCGGGGAGGGTGAGGCCCCTGACGTACCGCGCCGGGGGCGAAGTGGGCAGAATGATCGAGCGACAAGAGCCCCGCGGGTCCGCCGTCGAGCCGCCCGCCACCCGCCGTTGAGACCTGTCGTGTCGATGTCGGGCCGGCGACTGGTCCTCCGTACCCAGGAGCGGTACCGACCGCAGCCCGGTGCAGGCCGTGGGGGGCGAGGGTAGTACCCGCACCCAAGGGTCGCAGCGGGGCGGGCGATGCGCCCGCCATCGTCCGACGGGGAACCAAAGCGCCGGCCGCGCCCGGGCGTTCGAGCGGAGCGCCCCCCGCCCTCCGTCGATGCTGGAGGCGATTGGGGTGAAAGTCCTCACGGCAAGACAGCCGAAGCCCCTTGAGAAACCGGCGCCGCAGGACGCGAGCGAGCCGGACAACCGCAGGGGGGGTGGCCCGGGCGGCAGTACGGAGCAACCGAGCGTCCGAGACATGGGCGTGCGCAGCAGCGTGGGCCAGCAGGAGCGGCAGGCGCGATTGGACAGGGGCCCGAGCACCTGGCTGCCCACGAGTAGGAGGTGGTGCGGAAGGTCCGGGCGCCGGTGGGAGGGGCGGCGAGGAAGCACGAGCCGGGCGGGCGCATGGCGCGCGTCGGTTCCCCAGTGCGTCCGCCGCTACCTGCGATTCAGCCCTGGCCTGGTTGCGAATGCGCCAGAGCGTCCCGGCTGCCTGCACCGTACTCCGGACGGCACTGCGTCGGAGCTCCGTGAACGCCGATGATGAGAGGGCGAGAGGCGAGAGCTGAGCCCGCCATTCAGATTCGCACAGACCGCCCCGAAAACCAATGACGAGTGTGGCCTGAGCCACGGACGCGCCGGTGATGGCGGCGATGGCCTCCCGGAGGGGACGATACTTCTCATCTTTGGCGGCACTCCGCTCGCGCCAGTATCCCTCCACAAGGTCATCTGTGCGGGCAAGTTCAATGATGATGATACGAGACCCATCGTCCTGCACAAAGATGGCGTCGGGCACTTGGCGCTCGAGGTTGACAAATCGAGGACCGTCGAGATGGGCGGCCAAGGCCGGAAATTGTGCGGACAAGCTAGGAAAAAGAGAACCCGCCGAGGCACACCAGTGCTGGGTGAAGTGCGGGCACTGGTCACGGAGGGCTGTGCGGATACTAGCGAGAATCGAATCGTGAGCCGCCGTGATGGCATTGCTGAGGGCGGGGCAGCGAAGCATCACGTGGGCTGCCGATTCCACAGGGGCCCCACACGTGCAAGTGCTGTCCTGTTCTTTACCCCACTTTACAAGTTTGGCCATCGTGGGGAGTTGCCATGTGACCAGGCGAATGCCGGTCTTGATAGTACCTGGTGGCAGGTCCTGAAAGGCGCACCCGAGCATGTCGCGAGAGTCGTCCCGGCGGCGCAGGAAGTCCGCGGTGTACGATGGGGAAGCGTGCGCGCAGCGGTCAACCCGAAGCTTACGGCCCCAGAGCTTCCGAATGGCCATCGAGGGGAAGGCCAGAAGGCCAGCTGCGCGAGCGTCAATGGTGCTCTCCGTCAAAGCAGAGGATGAGTTCCATTTGGCATACTGAAGGCCAAGATCCCTGTGGTATTCCGCAAACAGTCCCTGGTCCGGAGGTAGGGATGCGCCCTTCTCCGCGAGACGATCGGCGGCGGCGTTAAATTCACACGAGTTGTGCGCGCGGACCTTAGCGAAGAGGGTCCGAGAGCCGGCTTGAGTGCGGACCAGGAGGCGATCGAGGATGGCGGTGACAATATCATGGCATTTGGCGCGGCGGACGTATGGTGTGAGGATACGCTTACGGCGCCACCGGCACAAGAGTTGGATCGTGCTGAGCGAGTCCGTGAGAATGGTCAGCTCCTCCGCAACCGGTGTCTGTTGGAGAGCGTAGTGAATGCCCCCGAGTTCGGCCCGCATAGACAAAGGTTCACCTAATATGCGCACGGCGTGGCCGCAGGAAGAGTCCGGCCGGTCCGAGAGGCCTCGGCTCCCATAAACGTATGGGGGGCAGGCCGAGCCGTCATTGTGTCGCGGGGGGGGCGTTATGGCCCCGTCATCCTGCATGAGCATGTCGGGATGGAAGAGCTCAGGGTCGTCCTGGAGAGCACCTGGCCTCGAGAGGAGGACGCCGGCGCCAAGCGCCGCAGGCTCGTACGGGCCATCATCGGACGCCTGGCGGGAGGCCCGAACTGAGCCGTCCGTCGCCGCGAGCCATCCTGTCGAGTCGACTACCCAGCCCGAGTCTGTCATTCGCAAGTATGGAAGCCAGCGAGCGGAGTTCGGTGAGAAGCGCGCACCGGAGATACAGCGTGGGGGCAGGGGGTACTCAGCCTGTGCTGACCATAGAAGGTCGACGAATGGGCGTCCGGGGGTATTGAGTGCTGCATGGCTGGCGCACAGGTCCTGAGCAGCCCAGATAAGGGTGTCCTGCCCAAGCCACATTTCATCGCGGCACCCCGTTTCCCACCATCGGGGGCGGTACATGCCAGACCTGGAGTGCTCCGAGCCCCCCGTAGCAATGAGAGAGAAGTTCTTGGCTGCCAGGCCCGCCGCTACGTGACGCCCCGGGCGCCCCAGTGTCACGACCACCGTGCCCGAGGAGGGGAGTCGATCGGAGAAGTCCGGGTGGTTGGCGCGAGCAGCGATCGTAGAATTGGTGAGGTCGAGGAGCGTGTGGCCCGGAATCCCAAGAGGGAGAGCACCCTCGTCCGCAGAAACCCAGTTATCAAAGTGCGGGTCAGCAGTGAGAG
Organism: Gammaproteobacteria bacterium; assembly: GCA_024639905.1. Taxonomy (GTDB): domain Bacteria; phylum Pseudomonadota; class Gammaproteobacteria; order Pseudomonadales; family Pseudohongiellaceae; genus UBA9145. The sequence goes on from JAHEGE010000012.1 coordinate 3,906, forward strand.
GGTGAGCTGGGGCCAAGGTCCGAAGGTTGAAGAGCTGCTGCAAGGAGCCGGATGTTCGCCAAGAGAGACAGCTGGCCGTGTGGCGGGGAGCCTCATCGACCTCACGCAGCAGGGTGACCAGCGCCGGAATCGACCAACCCCCCCCACCCTCCGAGCGGAGGTAACGGAAGCGGGCGGTCTCCATGGTGCCATGAGTGAACCTCAGCCGATGCTGTTCGGGCCGAGGTTGGCGGCCCAAGGAACGGTCAGCCGCGGGGCTGGGTAGGAGTTGAGGGCCCTGCCGGCGAGAGGTGAACGTGGTGATGCCCGCTTTATGGGTAGCCGTGTAGGTGCCACAGACGTTGGAGCTGCTGCCGGGCTCCCATTTGACATCAAAGTCTACACAAGGCGGGCAAGGTTCACCGCGAGCGCGCGGGAGTAGGGCTGGTACCGTGAGAAATTTCGCCAGACGTGGCTGACCCGTAGCAGCTGAAAGTTGCATGACGGGGCCCGTGGTCGAGTGACCGAACACCGGGCGGGCCTGCGGGAGGTGCGAGTGCATGACGTCCCCGGGTGCCCACCGAGATGGGGCACGTAGGGGAGGTGGAGGCCGCAAGAGCAGGCCGAATCGCCGTCGCGCCCGTCGTTCATCCGGAGTCCAGTAGTCTGGTGCGGAGCAGGGTGACTCAGCGAGAGTAAGGTTCCGGGCCGGATCCGCCGCGAGGCGCAGTCTCGTGGCAGGAAGGCCCGACCATGTGCTGAGACGCGTGCAGAATGGCTCGGGGTCCCGGAGCCAGACAGCAATGCGTTCTGTGTCGATCTCCAGGCGGGAGGAGTCATTGTGGCCACGTGTTGTCGTCCACAGACTCAAGGCAACCTGCCAGTCCCCCGCCCCTCCCTGCCCTGGGCGGGGGGAGGCCGCCGCCGCCTCGAGGAGGGCGTGCAGTTGTTGCCTCCAAACGCGAAGGGCACGACGTTCCCTAGAGATGTCCGGGGCCTCCGCGGCCGAACCTACTGCCCCCTCCCCGCCAATCCGTAGCCGGGCTGGGAAGGAGAGACCAATCAGAGAGGGTGGATTGTCCGATCCCTCGTTCTCGAGGATGTCGTCCCAATGGACGCGTTGGCCCGCCAAGTACTGGAGCAGCAGGAAGAGCTGCCACGGGCTTGCGCAGCGCGAGCTGGCATTGTGAGCAAGATATAGGTCGAGTTGGGCCTCTGCGATGGAGTACGTACCAAGGGCGAGGATGTCTCGGCGCATCCAGGTCTTGATAATGTCCGCGGTGGAGCCTCCGCAGGAGGTGCATTGGAGGAACAGGTTCTCCTGTTCGTGCATGAGGATTTCCTGCGGGGTAGGGAGCTCCAGTCCACCCTGGGAGGTAGGGAATGTAAGAACATGGGCTGACGTACTGCGGCCGAGGTGGAGGGCCGCACGAAAAGCCCGGTTCCAGGCCTTCCCAACCTCTTCGAGGTCCTTGAGGGACCAGTCCACGAAGCAGCAGCTGTACCTAAAGAGAGGGAGGACGGCAGCCCGGACGAGCTCCATCATCTGCGTGGGGTCGTGCTGGTGGCCTTTGATCAAAGCCGCTGCTTCCCGTGTGCGCTTAAGGATGCGTGCTCTCTCGCCATGAAAGGTGAGCGTCATGTTACTCAGGCACCCTAGATATTTGAAGGGAGTGCGTGCTGGCAGGCAGGGGACCTGTTGCCCTCCGAAGAACACCTGTGGGCGCAGATCCCGGCCGCTAGCATAGTCGATACCCTGAATGACGGTCTTAGCGACGTTGAGCTCCAGGCCCGTGCGGGCGCAGAAGAGCTCCACCTGGGCGAGGAGAGCCGCCATTTCCTCCGTAGAGTTCGCCAGGAGGCAAAGATCGTCAGCGTACCCAAGTACGAACTCCCTGCACCCTTGATGGTGGACGAAACCTACTCGGGGAGTGGCCTGAAGAAATCGTACCAGCGCGCCTACAACAAGGTTGGCAATAGGGCAAGATTCCGGGGCCCCCTGCATGACGCCCGACCGATTCTCAATCCAAGCAGACGTTCCTGTGGGAAGTCGTACCGCGGACGCCGTGCCGGTGTACAGGTTCTGCACCAGTTGAATGTCTCGGGTGGAGAATCCCTGGATCGTCATAATATGCTGGATCAACGAATGCGGGATGGTGCAGTACATGTTGGAGAAATCAAGGTAGGCCACCACTAATCGGCTGCGTCTGCGCTGGGCTTCGTGAAATGAGGCGTGTAGCCGTGCAATAGCCATCTTAGTGCTGTGGTGGTGTCGGAATCCGAACTGGAGGTCTGTGTAGACGCCCTTGGCCTCCGCCGCCTTAGAGAGGCGGTCAGTGATAATACGGCCAGCCAGCCGTTTTATAGAGTCAAGCAATGAGATCGGGCGAAGGTTGTTCATGGAGTCGGGGCTTTTGGACGCGTCTTTGACCAGTAGCGTAATAAATGCTTGCTTGAGGAACTCAGAGTGCTCTGAGGCGCGGTGCCCTTCCGGTTCTAACAAAGCACTAAGCCCTTCTAGCAAAATGCCCTTCGCCGCTGGTGGGGCGTGTTTGAGAAAGCCGTATGTGACCTGACTGGGGCCGGGGGCGCTTCGGGCGGGGAGTTGGCCTAGTAGGGCATCGAGGTCGTCCATGGTGATGGCACCGCACAGGATGTCATCCGGCTCGAGTGGAGCAAGAGGGGGGTGCCAGTCTTGGAACGACTGCGGGCGCAAGACCTGGTCCAGTTCAGGAAATGGAGGCAGATCAAGGGTAGTCACCGAAGTGTGGAGACCGCCACAACGCTGGCAGAAGAAGCGGATCTGGCGGATGGACCCCTGCGAGCTGGGGCCGCAGCCCGGAATGGGCGTCACCGTCGCGGTATCAGGCGGCGCGCCGGCCGCGATGCAGTCTGGGCAGCGTTCTAGCTTGGCCATGGCAGCCATCGAGTAGAAGCGTTCAACCTGTGCCAGATGGTCCGCTGTCGAGGTATAGGACACACCATCATAATGGCCCACTTGCGGGGGACGATGGCCCCTGGTCCGAAGGATGGACCGGTTCCACCCCACCAGGATGCGCTGCACATCGTCCAGGGCGGAGACGACAATCTGCCAGCCCGCGCCTCCCCGCCGAAGGGTGACCGGGTGGGGCCGGGGTCCGGCGAGCGTGTAAGATACCTCAGGGAGGGCCTGCCCCGCCCACGTCTCCGTTACCGATCGGGGGACACCCAGCGCAGTGGCGAGAGTGCGCGAGAGGTCCTCAACGGAGTTGAAAGTGATGAGGTTCGGCACGCGGTGTGACTGTTGGTTCGCCACTAGCGTGGTGAAGCGCGCGCGGGGGGGAACCTTACGCAGGATACGTTGGCCTTCCCGGCTACCTGGAGTGAGCAAGCGAGCCTGGGCCCGAGCGAGGCCTTCAAGGCGGTTCGTGCGAAATTGCTGCCGTCGTTCTTTCTTGACCGCCGCCTCAGCTTGATTAATGACCGCGGTGAGACGGGACCGGAGACGGGCGATCCCTGACCCACTACTGTCGTCCAAATCCGCGGGCTGCCATCCGGGTTCCAAGGGGAGGGCCTCCGATCGGAGCCAGGTGAGGAAATGACGACGACACGTACGCGGATTAAGCTGTCGGGGAGGGGGGAACTCGGCGCCGCGGTGATCCATGATGGTATGCAGATTGGCGGGAAGTAGCGGCCAGGCCTCCGGCGGCAGCTGGGCGCGTTGGAAGCCGCCGATGGCCAGCTTAGCGGCCCTGCATGTAGCAGCGATGCGTGAAGCAAGGCGTTGTTGTCTGCTGCAGTAGGGTGCACGCGGGTAAAGGTTCGGTAATATAGTGTGTTTAGGGGCCTTATCCCACATAATTTCACCCATAAGCTTCAAGCGGTGTCCTGGGTCCGACGGCCAGTCTGGAGCTGACGCCC
>JAHEGE010000004.1 GCA_024639905.1 Gammaproteobacteria bacterium
CAACAGTATCAGCACCGTCACCGCCGTTAATTTGGTCACCAATTGTCATCGTTGAAGTCAGTGCAGAGATCGAGTCATCACCCGCGCCACCCGTGACATTATCCAGACCAGTAGTGAGCGAACTAGTACCACACTTTACAAACCCTCTGTTTTTATTAGAAAAAAAATCCAAATTCTTCTACGGCTTTTTTGATTTTTTCACCATATGTTGATAAAACTACGCGCAAATCGTCCTTCAAATAGAAGAAAGGTGCTTAAAAACAATAATTTAGATCCGATATATTTCCACCCAATTTTCTTTTAGTACATAAAAAAGGTGGTTACGAGCCCCTTAAGCCAGCAACCATCGGATACATCGCACCTAGTGAGTTACGCCGTTGAGGTTGTGACTCTGACTTGGAGTCGTAAATTCGAAAGGGGGCTAGGCGCTATGTGCGGGTTCCATCCTAGTTAGGCTGCAAAGTTGCGCCCGGTCACGTCTTTTTTACCCCTTTTTTTGTGTGCCCTCGCCCCAGCGCTCTGCTATAAAGGAAGTCTTATTTCGTTGCATCCTAAGGAGACCACTATGTCGCTCTTTATCCGCCTCACAAAAACACTCGCCGCGGGCGTCGCGCTCAGCGCGCTGTTCTCGGCATCGGCTTTCGCCCAGCGCACCGATCTCAACGGCACATTCACGAATATGTCGCTCACTGGCCTCACGCGCCCCGAAGGCGTTGAGCCACTGGTGGTAGACGCCGCGCTCGCGCAGGAAATCGCCAACGGCACGTCTATTGCCGGCCTGCCGGCTGGCGCGTTAGATGAGGGAGAAGAGGGTACCGACGACGGCGCGCCTGCTGCCGGTAGCATCGACTTTGGCCTGCGCGGCTACAACTCGTTCTGGACAGACCCCGGCTCGCAGCTAGCGAATGTGATGGGCGAGTTCCGCACATCGTATGTGATCGACCCGCCTAATGGCCAAATACCGCGCCTCGAAGAGCCGCTGTTTGACCTAAACCGCAAGAACTTCGGCTATCGCTATCTTACAGGTATTGGCGATAACTCGGGCCCCGAGGCACTGCCACTGGCTGAGCGCTGCCTTATCGGCTTCGGCAACACCGCAGGCCCAGGCATGATGGGCACGCTGTATAACAGCACTTATCAGTTTATTCAGACGCCCGATCATGTCGCCATAATCGTGGAGATGGCGCACGATGCGCGCATAATCCCTACTTTTGGCAGCGCAGAAGAGGCGCGTGCTAACCGCCGCCCAGCCGTGCTCGAGCAGTGGTTCGGCGATTCTGTGGGCTGGTACGAAGGCAGCACGCTGGTGGTCGAGACGGCTAACATCAATCCGCTACAAATGGAGCAGAGCTCGGTGCCTGTGTCACCCACTGGCACGATCACAGAGCGCTTCACGCGTTACAGCGATACGGAGATTGTGTACCAGTTCATCGTGGACGACTCCAATCTGTACAGCCAGCCGTGGACAGCAGAGCTGAGCTTTCACGAGACAGACGGCCAGATGTATGAATACGCCTGCCACGAAGGCAACTACGCTATGCCGGGTATCTTGGCCGGTGCGCGCCGCGCAGAAATGGAAGGGGCTGAGTAGCTAGCCCTAGGCTTTACCCCCGCATGTATCGGATAATGCCTGCTTAAAGGGAGAACTCCGATGGCTCAAGCCACTCTATTCATCGTCACCGCGCCTTCGGGCGCGGGCAAAACCAGCCTAGTAAAGGCGCTCTTCGAGCGCGTCGATTCGCTGCGCGTGTCGGTGTCGCACACCACCCGTGCGCCACGCGAGGGCGAGGTTGATGGCGTGAACTACAACTTCGTCAGCACCGCAGAGTTTAACGCGATGCGCGAGGCCGGCGAGTTCTTCGAGAGCGCCGAGGTGTACGGCAATTTCTACGGCACGGCCAAGCCCTGGGTGAACGAGCAGCTCGCGGCGGGCATCGACGTAATTCTAGAGATCGACTGGCAGGGCGCACGCCAGGTGCGCGAGCAGCACCCCGAGGCCTGTTCTGTGTTTATTTTGCCTCCCTCGGTGCAGGCCTTAACCGAGCGGCTCACCGGCCGCGGGCAAGACGACGCCGACACCATCGCGCGGCGTATGCAGCAGGCGGTTGCAGAAATCTCGCACGTAGAAGAAGCCGACTACATCGTGGTTAACGACGACTTTGACAAGGCATTGTCGGAGCTCGAAACGCTGATTATGGCGCAGCGCTTATTGGCAGATGTGCAGCTCGAGCGCTTAGCACCGATGCTCGAAGGGCTTTTAAGCGGCGCCGATTAACACTAGGCTGTGGAAAAGACTGCATTTTGTCGCTAACTTGCGTAAAATCGCCGGTCCGGAGCGAGGCGCCCGCCTCCGCTTCCAAGAATTGGAAATAAGGTACTGAAATGGCACGTATTACTGTAGAAGATTGCTTGGACAACGTCGACAACCGCTTCGAGCTCGTGATGGTGTCGAGCAAGCGCGCTCGTCAGATCCAGACAGGCGGCAAGGATCCCATGGTGAAGTCCGACAACGACAAGCCCACGGTTATCGCCCTGCGCGAGATCGCCGAAGGCCTCGTGAACGCCGACATCCTGAAGGCGAAGCCAAGCAGCGAAATGGAAGAGATCGACATGGAAGCCGAAGTCAGCGCGCTCGCCGCAGCTGAAGAGGCGATTAACGCCGCGGCTGCCGACATCATCCTCGCCGATGACGCCGAAGAAGTCGGTGGCGACGTGGCGGCAGCTGAAGAGATCGAAGACTAGGTTCTAGCATGCCTGCGACAGCCCTCGCACCCGTTGTTGACTCAATCGACTCTCTGGCGTCGGGGCTCTCGTCTTACCTAAATCGCGACCAAGTTAACGGCATACGCCGCGCCTACTATTACGCGGAACAGGCTCACGAAGGCCAGTTCCGCCGCAGTGGCGAACCCTATGTAACCCACCCCCTCGCCGTCGCCGGCATCTTGTGCGAAATGCACATGGATCCCCAAAGCCTGATGGCGGCGATGCTGCACGACGTAATCGAAGACACGGGCATTACCAAGACCGCAATCAAGGCGCAGTTTGGCGGCAGCGTTGCCGAGCTCGTCGACGGCGTGAGCAAGCTCAACAAGATGACGTTCTCGAGCCGCGCCGAAGCGCAGGCCGAAAACTTTCAAAAGATGGCGATGGCGATGGCCAAAGACCTGCGGGTTATCTTGGTCAAGATCGCCGACCGTCTGCACAATATGCGAACGCTCGAAGTACTGATGCCCGAGAAGCGTCGCCGTATCGCGCGCGAAACTCTCGATATTTACGCGCCCATCGCCAACCGCCTCGGCATGAATACCGTCCGCATCGAGTTCGAAGAGCTCGGCTTTAATGCGCTCTACCCCATGCGCGCGCGGCGCATCGACGCGGCGGTAAAAGCGATTCGCGGCAATCGCAAAGAGATCATCACCAAGATTCAAACGTCTATCGAGGCGTGCCTCGAGCGCGAGGGCTTGGTGGGCCGTTGCAGCGGCCGCGAGAAACATCTGTACAGCATTTACGAAAAAATGCGCAGCCAGAAAAAATCGTTTTCCGAGATCATGGACGTGTACGCGTTCCGCATCGTGGTGGACAAAGCCGACACCTGCTACCGTGTACTCGGCGCCGTGCACAGCCTGTATAAGCCCGTGCCCGGACGCTTTAAAGACTACATCGCGATTCCCAAGGCGAACGGTTATCAGTCGCTACACACTTCGCTGTTTGGCATGCACGGCGTGCCCATCGAGATTCAGATTCGCACCGAAGAGATGGAGGCGATGGCGAACAACGGTATCGCCGCGCACTGGTTGTACAAGTCTAACGAAGACCTGCCGGGCAACGCCCACGGCCGCGCGCGCGAATGGGTTAACGGCCTGCTTGAGCTGCAAAAACACGCGGGCAACTCGCTGGAGTTTATCGAGAACGTAAAGATCGATCTGTTCCCCGACGAGATTTACGTGTTCACACCTAAAGGTACGATCTTCGAACTGCCCACGGGCTCTACGGCTGTCGACTTCGCCTATGCGGTGCACACCGACGTCGGTAATTCCTGTGTAGCGTGTCGTATCAGTCGCCGGCTTGCGCCATTAAGCGAGCCGCTGCAAAGCGGACAGACAGTAGAAATTATTACCGCGCCTGGCACACAGCCTAACCCTGCGTGGCTTAGCTTCGTGGTTACTGGCAAGGCACGCGCGAATATTCGTCACTACCTTAAAAATCAAAAAGTGTCCGAGTCGGTGTCACTCGGCCGACGCCTACTTACCAAAGCGCTCGCTGGGTTCGGCAGCAGCATCGATGCGGTGCCGCAGGCGAATATCGATTCGGTGCTAAAACAAATGCAACTTGCCTCGTTCGATGACTTGCTCGCCGAGATCGGCCTCGGCAATCGCATGTCGTTTATGGTGGCGCAGCGCTTAAGCGCAAACGAAGAACTCAGCGAAGACGCCGCAGTAAAAGAATCCGATCGCCAAGGCTCTATAGAGATTCGCGGCTCGGAAGGCATGGTGATGAGCTACGCCAAGTGCTGTCATCCTATCCCTGGTGATCCGATCGTCGGGCACATTAGCACTGGCCGCGGCATGGTGATTCACACCGAAGACTGCAACAACATCGCCGAGATTATCGACGATCCCGAGAAGTGTGTGTCGGTGCGCTGGGACCCAGAGGTCAAAGGCGAGTTCTCGGTGGAGCTGCGAGTGGAGCTGGAGAATTCACGCGGCATTATTGCCACGCTCGCCACGACCATTACCGGCTGCGAGGCCAACATCGAGCGTATCTCTACCGTAGAGCGCGACGCGCGCTTTAGCATCGTGAATTTGTCGTTGAACGTGCGCAACCGCATCCACCTCGCTCGCGTACTCAAAAAGGTGCGCCTGATTCGTTCGGTGCTGAAGGTCACGCGCGTGAAGAGCCGCAAGGTGCGCAAGACCATTAAGAGTATTCTTGGCGCTAACGAATAGCGCCACGCCATTCATTCCCTTTCGAGGATCTCGCTCATGTCGACCCTACACCCCATTAATACTGCGTCTGCGCCCGCGGCCATCGGCCCTTATTCGCAGGCGATTAAGTGCGCAGGCTTGGTGTTTTTATCGGGCCAGATTCCGCTCGACCCCACAACGATGGAAGTCGTAGAAGGCGGCATTGAGGCGCAGACACATCAGGTATTTAAGAATTTGATCGCCGTGTGCGAAGCCGCTGGCGGTTCGCTCGCCCACGCAGCGAAGCTCACGATTTATCTTACCGACCTCGGCGACTTCGCCAAGGTTAACGCGATTATGGCCGAGTATTTTTCGGAGCCGTATCCTGCACGCGCGACGATTCAGGTGTCTGCTCTGCCCAAGGGTGTGGCGGTCGAAATAGACGCGGTGCTTAGCCTCTAAGCTCCGTGCGTTGCACTAGCGCTTAACCTCGAGGAACGCGACGCCATGGCGGTGAAGCCTAGCACCCTAGCTCCAGAGCTTAAGCGTCTTGATGCGATGTCGCCAGCCCGACTCAAAGGTGTTGGGCCGGCGCTCGAGAAGAAGCTTGCGGCGATCGGTATTACCTCCATTCAAGACCTCTTATTCCATTTACCCCTGCGCTACGAAGACCGTACGCGCGTGACGCTGGCTGCGCGCGCACAGATCGGCGAGCATATGCAGTTCGAAGGTGAGGTAACTAGCTGCGAGATTCAGTTTGGCAAGCGCCGCAGTCTGCGTTGCAGCCTACGCGACTCTTCCGGCAGCATGACGCTGCGCTTCTTTCACTTTAGCGCGGCGCAAAAAGAGTCGCTCGCAGTAGGCACGCAGCTCAGGGTGTATGGCGAGGTTAAACACGGTCGCGGCGGGTTCGAGATTTTTCATCCCGAGTATAAGCCGCTAGCACAGGTAAACGCGGAGACATCCGACACCTTAACACCGATTTATCCAACCACCGAAGGCCTACTGCAGCCGCGTCTGCGCAGCATTATTGCGCAAGCGGTAGATTTAGTTGTGAGCAAAGAGTCTATCGAGGACTACCTGCCCGCAGAGCTGATCGCGAAACTGAAGCTCGCCAGCCTCAGCGCGGCGATCACGCATATTCACAGGCCGCCCGCCGACGCCTTTGGTGGCTGGGACAGGGACGCGCCGAACCCCGGGCGCGACCGGCTCGCGTTTGAAGAGCTCCTAACGCACAGGCTTAGCCTGCGCCGGCTGCGCGAAGACTCCGACGTACAGGCGGCGCCACAGTTCGTCGGCGAGAACCAGTTGCTGCGCGGTTTTGTCGCTAACCTTCCGTTCGAGCTTACCGGTGGGCAGCGCCGTGCGTTCGCCGAGATAAGTGACGACCTCGCACGGCCGACACCGATGCTGCGACTTTTGCAGGGGGACGTGGGTTCGGGCAAAACAGTCGTTGCCGCGCTGTCGGCGCTGCGCGCCATCGACGCTGGGTATCAAGTGGCGTTAATGGCACCAACGGAAATTTTGGCCGAGCAGCACGCGATAAATTTTCGCGCGTGGTTCTCTCCCCTCGGCGTCGAGGTTGGTTGGCATAGCGGCAAACAGAAGGGCAAGCCGCGCGCTGAGCAATTGGCCCGTGTGGCAAGCGGCGAATGCCAGATTCTCGTGGGCACTCACGCGCTTTTTCAAGGTGAGGTTGAGTACGCCAAGCTCGGGCTTATTATTATCGACGAGCAGCACCGCTTTGGCGTGCAGCAGCGGCTCGCGCTGCGTGAAAAGGCCGCGGCACTGCAGATTAATCCGCATCAATTAGTAATGACGGCCACGCCGATTCCGCGCACGCTCGCTATGAGCGCCTATGCTGATCTCGACAACTCGATTATCGACGAGCTGCCACCGGGGCGCACGCCGGTGAATACGCTTATCGTGTCTAACGAGCGGCGCGGCGAAGTCGTCGAACGTATCGCCGCAGCTTGTGAAACGCGCAGTCAGGCCTATTGGGTGTGCACGCTTATTGATGAGAGCGAAGTGCTTCAGTGTCAGGCTGCGGAGGTTACCGCCACGCAGCTTGCCGAGCAGCTGCCGCAGGTGCGCGTGGGTTTAGTGCACGGGCGCATGAAGCCAGCGGAGAAAGCCGAGGTGATGGCGCGCTTTAAGGCTGCAGAGATCGACTTGCTGGTTGCCACCACCGTGATCGAGGTTGGCGTGGACGTGCCGAATGCGAGCCTGATGGTGATCGAGAATCCTGAGCGCTTGGGTCTCGCGCAGCTGCATCAGCTACGTGGCCGAGTGGGGCGAGGCTCGATTAAGAGCCACTGTATTTTGCTCTACCAGAGCCCGCTGTCGCGCAATGGCAAAGAGCGCCTCGGGGTGATGCGCGAGAGTAACGACGGCTTTTTTATTGCCGAGAAAGATTTGGAACTGCGAGGACCTGGGCAAGTGCTCGGCACGGCGCAGACCGGTCTCATGACGTTTCGCATTGCAGACATCGCGCGCGACGCCGCAATGCTCGACGAGGTGAAAGACGCGGCAGATTTCGTGCTGAGTCGTCATCCACAAGTAGTCGACTCGCTGGTGCGGCGCTGGCTGGGCGAGAATATTCATTACGCTAACGTTTAAATCATTACCGAGGGGGTCTGGCACTCGCTGCCTGACCCCGGGTTTGACTGTAAGTCGCAGCACCCACACACTAAAAAGATTATCAGCGAGGCACGACACCATGACCTTCTTCCGCACCTATTTAGCCGCTCTAGTCATCATACTCAGCTACTACACCTTCATCGTAGTCAGCGACTTCGGGATAAACCTATTCCTGCCGTTTTTCGGCGCGATGGCCAACATCACGTGGTCGGGGCAGTTCAATCTGGATTTCATGATGATGCTCTCTCTTAGCGCGCTGTGGACGGCGTGGCGCTCTCAGTTTTCGGGCTTGGGTTTTGCGCTCGCAGTACTCGCCTTTTTTGGCGGTGCGCTTTTCCTGTGCGTCTACCTCACGGTGCTGTCCGTGCAAACTCAGGGCGATGTGAAACGCATGCTAATCGGTAATCGCTAATGCTTGAGTCGCTAAGCTCAAAACTGCCGGCGTTCTATCGCCTCATGCGCATAGACCGACCCATAGGCATCTTGTTGCTGCTGTGGCCGACTCTCGGCGCGCTGTGGATTGCGAGCGGCGGTATTCCTCGCATCGACCTGCTTCTTATTTTTGCACTCGGCACCGTAGTTATGCGCTCGGCCGGCTGCTGCATTAACGATTACGCCGATGCCAAGATAGACGGCCACGTTGCCCGCACGGAACAGCGGCCGCTCGCCACCGGCGAGCTTACACGGCGCGACGCGCTTTTGGCCTTCGTGGTGTTGTCGCTGATCGGATTTGGGCTGGTGCTGCTCACCAACAAGCAGACGATTCTTTTGTCCTTCGGTGCGGTGGCAGTCGCTGCGTTGTATCCGTTTATGAAGCGCGTGACCAACCTGCCTCAGGTGGTGCTTGGTATCGCGTATTCGTTCGGCATTCTCATGGCGTTTACGGCGGTGTCGCAGCAGATTCCTCCCGCAGCCTACCTGCTGTTCATCGCCAACGCGCTGTGGACGGTGGCCTATGACACGCAGTATGCGATGGTCGATCGCGAGTACGATCTTAAGATTGGCGTGAAGTCGACGGCGGTGCTTTTCGGCGACGCCGACAAAGCGATGATCGGCACACTGCAGGGGCTCGTGCTGTTCGCGTGGTGGCTTGCGGGCCTGCGCTTCGAGTTGGGCGTGGCCTATTTCGCCGCTCTCGCGCTTGCAGCGGGGCTTTTCGGCTACCACCAGTATTTGATTCGCGACCGCCTGCCGGAGCCCTGTTTTACGGCCTTCCTGCATAATCGCTGGGTGGGGCTCGTCGTGTTTCTCGGTGTCCTGGCTGGCGTTTAAGGGGTCGTTCGATTTGCACGATTGGATCGGCGACAGCTGGGCGATTCTGTTCAGCCACCCCAAAGACTTTACCCCCGTTTGCACAACAGAGTTCGGCGCAGTTGCCCAGCTCGCCGACGAGTGGACCGCGCGCGGCACCAAGGTGATCGGCCTGTCGGTAGACGGCGCAGAAGAGCATGTTGTGTGGAAGCGCGACATCGAGAAATTCTCCGGCGCGCCCGCGGGCTTTCCGATTATTGCCGACGAGTCGCTCGGGGTTGCTAAGGCGCTCGACATGTTACCCGCCGATGCCTACTTGCCAGACGGCCGCACGGCGGCGGACTCGGCGAGCGTGAGGGTGGTATTCATCATCAGCCCCGACAAGAAACTGCAGCTGTCGATGACCTATCCGATGTCGGTGGGCCGCAATTTCGCCGAAGTATTGCGCGCGCTGGACGCGTTGCAAGCCACGTATAAGACGCCTATCGCGACCCCTGCGAACTGGGTGCAAGGGCAAGACGTGATCGTAGCTTTGTCGCTTGACGATGCGGCGGCGAGAGAGAAGTTTGGCGAGATAAACGTGGTATTGCCTTACCTTCGAACGACGAAGCTGCCGGCTTAAAAGGGGTGGCGTAAAGGGGTCACGTAAAAGGGGTCAGACCCCTTTTATGGGATCGAGAAAGCATCGCCGAAGGGGTCTGGCACTCGCTGCCTGACCCCGGGTTTGACCTTCAGCGTAAAAGGATCTCGTAAAAGGGGCCTTACCCCTTTTACGCGCCCGCTTTTAAGTGCCGGTGAAAGACTGGATGCCTGTCTGCGCGCGGCCAAGGATGAGCGCGTGAATATCCGACGTGCCCTCGTAGGTGTTGACGACCTCGAGGTTTTGCATGTGACGCATCACCGGGTAGTCATCCGAGATGCCGTTACCGCCGAGCATGTCGCGTGCCTCACGAGCGGCGGCGAGCGCCTTCTCGCAGGAGTTGCGCTTGAGCAGCGAGATCAGTGGTACAGCCAGTTTGCCTTCGTCTTTCAGGCGGCAGGCTTGCAAGCAGCCCTGCAGCGCGAGCGAGAGCTCGGTTTGCATAATGGCTAGCTTTTTCTGAATGAGCTGATTGGCTGCCAGCGGACGGCCGAACTGCTTGCGGTCTAGCGTGTATTGCAGCGCCGCGTGCCAGCAGGTTTCACCCGCGCCAAGCGCGCCCCAGGCGATGCCTAAGCGCGCAGAGTTTAGGCAAGAGAACGGGCCATTGAGTCCGCGCGCCTTGGGCAGTTTGTTTTCTGCCGGAACGAAGACTTCGTCCATTACGATCTCGCCAGTGACGGACGCACGCAGTGCGAGCTTGCCTTCAATCTTCGGCGCGCTCAGGCCTTCCATACCCTTCTCAAGGATAAAGCCGCCGATCACACCGTCGTCGTCTTTTGCCCACACGATGAAAACATCGGCGAAGGGCGAGTTGCTGATCCAGTTCTTCGCGCCAGTCAGGCGGAAACCGCCGTCGACGCTGCGCGCGCGAGTGATCATGCTGCCGGGGTCGGAGCCGTGGTCGGGCTCGGTTAGGCCGAAACAGCCGATGTATTCGCCCGTGGCGAGCTTGGGCAGGTATTTCTGCTTCTGCTCTTCGCTGCCGAATTCGTTAATGGGGTGCATGACGAGGCTAGACTGTACGCTCATCATCGAGCGGTAGCCGGAGTCTACGGCTTCGATTTCTTTCGCGGCGAGGCCGTAGCACACGTAGTTAACGCCCGCGCAGCCATAGCCTTCGATCGTCGAACCGAGCAGGCCGAGGGCGCCCATTTCACGGAAGATTTCAGGGTCGGTTTGCTCGTTGCGGTAGGCATCCTTCACGCGGGGCAGCAGTTTTTCCTGTGCATACTGGCGTGCGGTGTCGCGCACGAGGCGCTCCTCTTCGCTGAGCTGAGATTCCATGAGGAACGGGTCTTTCCAGTCAAACTGCGCGTTGTCCGAACGAACAGACATAGTCTTCTCCTAAATCTATTGGGCTTGCAAGCGTGCGATTCTATCAAACTACGTCGGTTTTCCCTATGCCGGATGCGGGCAAGATGGTAACGCGTTGTCGTCGGAGTAACGAATAGGGGTCTGACCCCTTTTTCTTCTGCTAGAATGAGGGGATGGATGTCTCTCATATACTCGATTCGCTTAACGATGAGCAACGCAATGCCGTTGCTAATCCCAGCCAACACCTCTTAGTGCTCGCCGGCGCCGGCAGCGGCAAGACGCGCGTGCTCGTGCATCGTATCGCCTGGCTTTTGGAAGCAGAGCAGGTGTCGCCGTTTTCTATTCTGGCGGTGACCTTTACCAACAAAGCCGCGCGCGAGATGCGCCACCGCATCGAATCGCTGATGGGTCAGGCTTTCGGCGGCATGTGGGTTGGCACTTTCCATGGGCTTGCGCACCGCTTGTTACGCACGCACTGGCAAGAGGCGGGGCTGATTCAGGATTTTCAGATCCTCGATAGTGACGATCAACTGCGCCTGATTAAGCGCATTAATCGCGAGCTGCAAATCGACGAAGAGCGTTGGCCGGCTAAGCAATGTCAGTGGTATATCAACGGTCAGAAAGACGAAGGCCTGCGCGCCGCCAACATCGACGATTTTGGCGACGACTACACCAAAACCATGCTGCGCATTTACCGCGCCTACGAGATCGCCTGCGACCGAGGCGGCATGATCGACTTTGGTGAGATCCTGCTGCGTTCGCACGAGCTGTGGCTTAAGAATCCACAGATACTCGACCACTATCAGCGGCGCTTCCAGCATATTTTGGTCGACGAATTTCAAGACACCAACTCCATTCAGTACGCGTGGCTACGTGTGCTCGCGGGCCGCGGCAGTAACCTCATGGTGGTGGGCGACGACGACCAATCTATTTACGGTTGGCGTGGCGCGAAGATCGAAAACATTCAGCAGTTCAATACCGATTTTCAAGGCGCGCAGCTGGTTAAACTCGAACAGAATTATCGCTCGACGAAAAACATTCTCGATGCTGCCAACAGCCTGATTACCAATAATGCTGGGCGGCTTGGTAAGCAGCTGTGGACCGAAGGCGTAGCCGGCGAGCCGATCAGTTTGTACGAGGCCTTTAACGAGCAAGACGAAGCGCGCTTTGTCGTGGATCGCCTGCAGGACTGGTTTAATGGCGGCAATCGCCGCGTCGATTCTGCGGTGCTGTATCGCTCTAACGCGCAGTCGCGCGAGCTCGAAGAGGCGCTGCTGCGCGTGGGCATGCCGTATCGCATTTACGGCGGCCAGCGTTTTTACGAGCGGCTCGAAATTAAAAACGCGCTGGCTTACTTGCGGCTTGTGACGAATCGCTTCGACGACACGGCGATCGAGCGGATTATTAACGTGCCCACGCGCGGCATCGGCGGACGCACGCTTGAGCTGCTGCGGCAAGTGGCGCGCGACCGCGATTTCTCCTTGTGGGAAGCAGCGGTGGTTTCGGTCAATGACTCTTTATTAACCGCTCGCGCGGCAAATTCTGTGCTCGCGTTTCTTGAACTTATCGACGGGCTTGATGAGTCCTGCCGCGACCTCGAGCTGTACGCCAAGGCCGATCGCATTATCAAGGCTACCGGCTTAATCGCGCATCACGAGAAAGAAGGCGGCGAGAAAGCGCGGGCGCGCATCGAAAACCTTGAAGAGCTGGTGACGGCGGCAAGCAGTTTCGATGTTACCGATTCCGAAGAAGAGCTCGACACGACCTCATCGGCGTTCCTCGCCGCGTTCCTCGACCAAGCGGCGCTAGACGCCGGCGAAGGACAAGCCGCAGCAGATGAAGACGCGGTGCAGCTAATGACTCTTCACAGCGCTAAGGGTCTTGAGTTTGATCTCGTGTTCTTGGTCGGCATGGAGGAAGGGCTTTTCCCGCACAAAATGTCGATGGACGATCTCGCCGGTTTAGAAGAAGAGCGGCGGCTCGCTTACGTGGGGATTACCCGCGCCAAACATAAGCTGTACCTGAGCCACGCCGAGTCGCGTCGTATGCACGGCGAGATTAATCTCTGCCGGCCGTCGCGCTTCGTACGCGAAGTGCCGCGCGCCCTTATCGAAGAGGTCAGGCTGAAGTCCACCATTAGTCGACCTGCCGTTAGCGGCCCAAAACTCGGGCGCAAGAATCCGAGCGGCAGCTTAGATGGCAGCGTGGGCGTGCCGCAAACAAGCCTGTCTCTCGGCCAGCGTGTTATTCACGGTAAATTCGGCGAGGGCGTGGTGCTTAACTACGAAGGCCAAGGCAGTAACGCGCGCGTGCAGGTCAACTTCGACGGCGCCGGCAGCAAGTGGCTGGTGCTTTCGTATGCCAAACTTGAGGTATTGGGCTAGGCGCTGCCGCCTGCTAGGCTACGCCGGAATAAGCGTGGGGAAAATGCATCGTTGAAAGACCTGACCCCGGGTTTGCCGTTTTGTTGAAAGACCTGACCCCGGGTTTGCCGTTTTATTCGTTGGAGAAATGTGATGAGGAAAGACCTGACCCCGGGTTTGATTTTGGTGTTGGCGTTGTTGGTGGGCTGTTCGGAGGCGCCGGTTGAGTCGGCGGCCGGGCCGGCGGCGGCGCAGCAGACCTATGAGTGGAAGCTGATTACGTCTTGGCCGAAGAATTTGCCGGCGCTGGGCACTACGCCAGAGTTTTTCGCGGATATCGTCGACGAGATGAGCGCGGGCAGGATGAAGATCCGCGTGTTCGGCGCAGGCGAGATCGTCGGCGCGCTCGATGTGTTTGATGCGGTGTCCTCGGGCGTGGCAGAGATCGGCCACTCGGGGGCGTATTACTGGCAGGGCAAGATTGCAGGCACGCCTTTCTTCTCGACGATTCCCTTCGGACTTACCGGCGTGGAGATGAACGCGTGGCTAGACTACGGCGGCGGCAAGGAGCTGTGGCGTGAGATTTACGAGCCATTTAATTTGTATCCAACGCGCGGCGGTAATTCTGGCACGCAGATGTTTGGCTGGTTTAACAAAGAGATTAATTCGCTCGACGACGTGAAGGGATTAAAGATGCGCATCCCTGGCCTCGGTGGCGAAGTGTTCCGCCGTGCGGGCGGGCTACCCGTGACGATGGGCGTAGGCGATGTCTTCACCGCGATGCAAACCGGCGCGCTAGACGCGACCGAGTTCGTCGGCCCTTATAATGACCTCTCGGTGGGCTACCAAGATGTCGCCGAGTTTTATTACTACCCCGGTTGGCACGAGCCCGGTTCGACCATCGAGTTGGTGTTCAACAAAGAAGAACTCGATGCCCTGCCCGCGGATCTGCGAGCGATCGTGCTTAACGCCGCCGAGGTTATGAACCAGAAGCTCTACGACGAGTACACGGCGCTCAATAACGCCGCGCTGCAGACGCTCATTAACGAGCACGGCGTTAAACTGCGCAAGCTGCCCGACGACGTCCTCGCCGAGTTCAAACGCCTATCAGCTGACGTCGTCAGCGAGCTGGCCAACACCGATGAGACCACTCGCCGCATCTACGAGTCCTACTCGGCGTTCCAAAATGGCGTAGAAAACTACCACGCCATCTCCGAAGAAGCCTACACCGACGCCCGCCGCTAACCCCGGGGTCAGGTCTTTCATCGATGCATTTTTCCCACAATTCTCGCGGCTAGGCGGGCTTCGGAGCTTGCTCCGGCAGCCGCCGCGGCTTGCCGTGCTCATCGATCGCCACGAAGACGAACAAGCCGTCGGCCACCTGGCTTACGCCCTTCTCTGAATCGAACGGCGTGGTCCACACCTCGACCGCGATATCTAGCGAGGTGCGGCCACGGCGCGTGACGTGAGTGTAGCAGCTCACAACATCGCCCACGCCCACTGGCTTCATGAAGTTCACATTTTTAATCGACACGGTCACCGATCTGCCCGCGCATTCGTGTTTGCTGCTAATGCCCGCGGCGATGTCCATCTGCGACACGAGCCAGCCGCCGAAGATGTCACCTTGGGCGTTGGTGTCTTTGGGCATCGAGAAGGTTTGTAAGGCGAGAATGCCGGTTGGGGATTGTGTTGCCATGTTTAGTTCCAAAGCGCTCAAGTAAGAAAAAGGGTTAGCCCAACACGCCCGGCAGCCACGTGACCAGTTCCGGTATCAAGGCGAGCAGCAGCAGCAATGCCAACTGCAGCGCAACGAAGGGAATCACGCCGCGGTAAATGTCCTGCGTGCGAATCTCCGGCGGGGCGACGCTGCGTAAGTAAAACAGCGAAAAACCGAAAGGCGGCGTGAGGAAAGACGTTTGCAGGTTGACCGCGATCATCACGCCGAGCCAGATAGGATCGACGCCCATAGCCAACAAGATCGGCCCAACGATTGGCACGACCATGAAGGTGATCTCGATGAAGTCGAGGATAAATCCCAGCAAGAAGATGAGCAGCATCACCACAAACAGCGCCGAGAATGTGCCGCCAGGCAGGTTAACCAGCACCTCTTCGATGAGCACGTCGCCACCGAAGCCGCGGAACACCGAGGAGAACACGGCGGCGCCCACGAGGATCAAATACACCATAGAGGTCACACGCAGGGTCTCGAGGCTCACCGCATGGAGTGTACCGAGGCTCAGCGCGCGTTTCGTCGTGGCAAGGAATAAGGCGCCCAGTGCCCCGACACTGGCAGCCTCTGTCGGCGTGGCGATGCCCAACAGGATAGAGCCGAGGACTGCGACGACAAGGAACACCGGCGGCAACAAGCCCTTGATGAGGGCGAGCGCGAGGCTCTGCTTGCCGCTGCGCAGCGCTTGCACTTCCTCCGCAGGCAGCGGCGGGGCATCTTGGGGGCGCAGCACTGCGGTAAGCAGCACGTAAGCCGCATAGCTAAACACGAGCAAAAGGCCGGGGATGATGGCGCCGGCGAACAGATCGCCAATCGAGATGGTCTGCGGCGCGAACACCCCGCTATTTAGCTGCGACTGTTGGAAGGCGTTGGCGATGACCTCACCAAGCAGTACCAGGCAGATAGACGGCGGGATAATTTGACCCAGCGTGCCGGTAGCACACAGGGTGCCCGCGGCGAGGCTCGGCTTATACCCTGCCTTCAACATAGTCGGCAGCGACAGGATGCCCATGGTAACCACCGTGGCGCCAACGATGCCGGTGCTAGCGGCTAATAGCATGCCCACGAGCACGACCGACAAGCCCAGCCCGCCGGGGACGCGCGCGAACACTACTGCCATGTTCTGCAGCAGATCGTCGGCCACGCGGCTCTTCTCGAGCATCGTGCCCATAAACACGAAGAGCGGCACTGCCAGCAGGTTTTGATTGGTGAGAATACCGTAGAGCCGGTTGGGGATGAGCTCAAGGTAGATGATGTCGAAAAGCCCTAGGCTCAGGCCCAAACCGGCGAAGCCTAGCGACACGCCGGTGAGGGTTAGCGCCACGGGATAGCCGAGCATCAGCGTGCCACAGATCACGACGAAAAACAGCAGCGGCATGAGTTCAGTCAAGTTTCATGCTCTTTTCTGGATTAGTAAGCGTTCGCTTTACATCGGCTGGCGCAGCGAACGCGGTGGTGGCTGACTTAATCAGCTCAGACAGCCCTTGCAAGCCCAGCAGAGCCGCGAGCACCAGAATCATCGATTTGAGCAAGAACACGAAGGGCAGGCCGCTCGTCTCGGGCGAGCCCTCGCGGATGCGCCACGCCACCGCCACATAGTCCCAGCTCGATACGGCGATGAAGACCGCCGCCGGCAGCAGGAACAGCAGGGCGCCGAGGATATCGACAAGCGCTTTTCCGCGGGGTTCTAGCCGTGAATAGAAGATGTCGACCCGCACGTGGCCCTGTTCCTTGAGCGTATAGCCGGCGCCCAATACGAACAGTGCGCCGTTGATATACATGACGCTCTCTTGCAGCGCGATGGAGCCGATTTGGAACCCGTAGCGCAGCACCACAATAAAGCCCACGACCAGCACGAGCACGAAGCTCAGCCACGCCGCCGCACGCCCCAACCGCTCGGACGACTCATCGATAACCCGACTCACGGCCTGCGCCGCCGGAGCGACGCTGCGCCATGGCGACACCGGCTGGGCTTTGCTAGGGGGAATGGCTGTGCTTGGCATCGCGCTCTTGGCTCTCTGACTCACATCGTGTTTTTGTGGGGGCGAAGTATCGCACAGATTTGGGTGCTGGTTAGCCCCACAGCACGCGCAGCAACTGATAAGACAGCACCGCCACACAAACGGCGAGCCCGATGACGCAGACGCCGAGCAGACGATAGCCGAGCCGGCGCAGCCAGATAGACACCCTGGTAGTCCACGCGGCGTCTGGCGTGTGGGCAGGAACCGCATGGAAAAGCCCGCCGACACTGAGAAAAAGCAGCGCCCAGAGGAATGCTAACAGGCTGGCCATCGCGCTGGCGTCGCCCTCGAGAGCCTGCGCGCCCACGAGCCTCGTGCCAAACACGGCCAGGGCAGCCACGGCAAAGAGCCACAGCAGCCGGCGGAATCGGTGTAAATGGCTAGCAATTCGCGCGAGGCGCTCTATCATAGGGATCTCGTGGACGCTTAGGGCGCTGGCCCAATTTAAAAATTATGACCCAGAGTATAGAGAAGATCGAGCTGCCCTTTATTGCGGGCTTTAATCCAGACGACCAGCCGGTCTTCGAGTCACTTGAGGTCGAGCTGTTAGACGCAGGCTCAGACGAGGTGCGCCTGCTGCGCTCGCCGCTACTCACGCGCAATCTCGCCGCTGGCGACAAGCTCAAGGTGCTTAACCCCGCCGGCGCCGAATACGAGCTGCTCGAGCGCAGCGGCAATCTGAGCATCAGGGTCATGCGTAGGGAATCCATAGAGGAGCTGGAGCAGGCGCTGACGCCTAAGTTGGAAAAACTCGGCGGCGCGCTCGACTTCAGTAACCCCCGCGCGCTGGTCTATTCCATCCATGTGTCACTCGGTTTCGGCCCCATCGAAGAACTGCTTAACGACGCCTGTGCGCGCTTCGAAGGCGCGGTCTGGAACTACGGCAACGTGTACGACCCAGAAGATGGCACGACGCCGATGGAATGGTGGCTCGATCTCGACGAGAAATAACTCACTAAAGAATCCAGAGTAATTAGTATGCTGATAGTAGTCTCCCCCGCCAAGTCGCTCGATTTCGAGACCCCCGCCAAGACTAAGAAGTTCACCACCCCGAGCTTCCTCGACGACTCCAAAACGTTGGTCAAAGACCTGCGCAAGCTCAGCCCCGATGACATCTCGGCGCTGATGAGCGTGAGCGTCAAACTCGGCGAGCTCAATCACGAACGCTTTGCGAATTGGCATACGCCCTTCACTTTGGAAAACGCGAAGCAGGCCTTGTTCGCGTTCAAGGGCGACGTCTATATCGGTCTCGATGCCGAGCAGTTTTCCGCCGCAGACATCACCTTCGCGCAGAAGCACCTGCGCATCCTGTCGGGGCTTTACGGCGTGTTGCGCCCGCTCGACTTAATGCAGCCTTACCGCCTAGAGATGGGACGAAAATTCGCCAGCGGCAAGACCCAGACGCTGTACGAATTTTGGGGCGAGCGTCTCACGCAGTTCCTCAACGACGAATTTGCTCAGCAGCGCGGCAAAAGCAAAACGAATGACGGCGTGCTGATCAATCTAGCGTCTAACGAATACTTTAATTCGATAAAGCCTAAGCAGCTCGACGCGCGCGTAATCACGCCGGTGTTCAAAGATTTCTCGAGCGGCAAATACAAGATAGTCAGCTTCTACGCGAAGAAGGCCCGCGGCGAGATGGCCGCCTATATTATTAAGAATCGTCTAACCGACCCCGAGGCGCTGCTCGCTTTCGACGTTAACGGCTATGCCTTTAGCCCCGCCGATTCCAGCCCCGATACGCCGGTTTTCTTACGCAAACAGTGAGCCCAATGAGCGACCTGCCCTTCAGCCAGAGCTGCGAGAATAATAAGCAGCCGATCTTGCAAACCCTACGGCGCCTTCTGGCTGACAGTGCCCATGTGCTCGAAATCGCCGGCGGCACCGGTCAGCATGCCGAGTGTTTCGCCGCTGCGCTGCCGCACCTGCGCTGGCAGTCTAGCGACATTCCCAGCAATGTCGATTCGCTAAATTTGCGGCTTTCACAGGCGGCATTAGACAACCTGCCCGTGGCGGTCGCGCTCGACGTCAACCAGGGCGAGTGGCTACTCGGCAAATGGCCCATCGTGTTCATGCCCTTCGATGCTAGCGACAAATCAACATCTATCTTCGCCGAACCCTTCAAGCGCCTGCGGCGCGCCTTAGCCATTAAAGAGCGGGGCAAATTCGATGCGCTGTTTAGCGCCAATAGCCTGCACATAATGAGCGCAGGATCGGCGACCAATTTTTTCCTTGGTGCAGGCAAACTACTCGACGAAGGCGCGCTGCTTATTGTCTACGGCCCGTTTAATTACGACGGCGCTTTTACCTCGCCGAGCAACGCGGAATTTGATGTGTGGCTCAAAGAGCGCAATCCCCAAAGTGGCATCCGCGATTTCGAAACGATTAACGCCACGGCCGATATCGCAGGCTTCGAGCTGCTCGAAGACAATCCGATGCCTGCGAATAATCGTCTGCTCGTGTGGCGACGCTGCGCGAAAGACTAGCAGGTGCCTTTGGCTGCGATAGACCCCAGTGCGCTCTGTTGCCGAGCGTCTTGCCATCGTTAATCAATCGGTCTAATAATGTGGGTACTAAAAAGAGGACGCCCACATGCTTATGATCAACACTCGAACGACAAGCTCCCTACTGCATCGCCTAATCACTCAATATTCATCCCTCGCAAGCACCGTTCTAGTGCTGTTCGCCCTAGCTACCGCCTCACTGTCTGTGCGAGCGGCAGAATCACCGCGAGTCGGTGACTTCGCGCTGTTAGACGCCGAGGGTTATTTTCACCACATGAGCTGGTATGACGACCACCGGGCACTTGTGTTTCTGACTTATGCGGAAGACGACAAGGGCTTGTCGGATTCCTTAGACGCGTTCTTAGCGCTGCAACAGGCCGCGGGCGATCAGTTTCAGTTCTTCTTTTTAGACTCACAGGGCAAGGCCAACCGCAAGGCGGTTTCTGCAACAATGGCCGCGCGGGGCATTAGCATTCCTGTGCTCATGGACGATGCGCAGCTCATCGGCGAGGCGCTAAACGTAACAGCTAGCGGCGAAGCGCTGGTCTTCGATCCAAAGCGTTTCACCGTTATTGCCCGCAGCGCTAACCTGCCCGCAGCGCAGGCAGATTTTGCCGCTCTGCTGACAGCGCTTGCCGATGACCGTGACATCGCCGCTGCAAGCCAGCGGTTAGCCGCCCTGCCTGCGCGGTCCGGCGTCGCCATCGATTATCCCGCGCGCGCCCAGCACGCCAAGCAGCTGCCTTCTTACAAAAACGACATCGCGCCAATCATTAGCGACAACTGTGCGAGCTGTCACCGTGAAGGCGGCATCGCGCCGTTCGCGATGGACAGCCACACGATGGTACTCGGCTGGTCGCCGATGATCCGTGAAGTCCTTCTTACCAAGCGCATGCCGCCGGGGCAGATCGATGCGCATATTGGCGACTTCATTAACGACATGGTGCTCGCCGACGGCGATGCACAAAAGCTGGTGCATTGGATTGAAGCGGGCGCGCCTAACGACGCCGCGACACCCGCGGAGGATCCACTCGCCCAACTCACGTGGCCAACGAGCGAATGGGCCTTCGGCGAACCAGACTACATCATCGAAGTGCCCCCTCAAGAAGTGCCCGCCACCGGCATTCTCGACTACTACAACGCGCTGGTAGAGATCGACATCCCCAGCGACCGTTGGGTGCGCGCAAGCCAATACATTCCCGGCGACCGCACTGTGTTGCACCACACGCTTCACAGCATCATTCCGCCCGGTGCTACAACCGGCGGCTCGCTGTTAGGTGGCGATCCCGACCGCCCCGGTATAGCCCCGTATATTCCGGGGCAGTCGCCACGCGAAGAGCCGCCTAACACCGGCGGCTTACTGCAGGCCGGTTCGAAGATTGCGATGCAGATGCACTTTACGACCACCGGTAAGGCGACCGTCGACGAGAGTCGCATTGGCGTGTGGTTTTACCCGGAAGGCTTCGTGCCGGATGAGCGCATGAGCGGCGCCTGCGCGTGTCACTTCACCCCAACGTGGGTGAATATTCCGCCCTTCGATCCGGATTACGAGATGCAGCAGACGATCACCATCGACGACGATTCGCGCCTGTTCTCACTCACGCCGCATATGCACTTCCGCGGCAAGCGCTTGCGTTTTACTGCCACCTACCCCGATGGCAGCGAAGAAGAGCTGATCAATATCGCCAATTACAATTACAACTGGCAACTCGCCTATACGCTTGCGGAGCCGAAGTTCATGCCGGCAGGCACGCAGATTACCGCGTATGGCGCCTTCGATAATTCCGCGCAGAATAAGATGAATCCCGATCCTTCTCGGTCGGTGCCGTGGGGCCTACAGAGCATGGACGAAATGTTCTTCGGCGCGGCGGATTGGAAGGTCATTACCAAGGATCAGGGAGCGGAGTAAGCCTTCGCTTTCACTTGGCGGCTGTGGGTGGCGGATTGTTCGCGACTCATAGCGGCAAGCACGTTGTGTGTTTCATCGTCTCCATCACGAAGCTCGAGCTCACGTCGTAGATATCTGCCTTGATGAGCTGCTTATAGAGCCGATCATACCCAGGCATATCGGCAACCACCGCCTTGATGAGGTAGTCGAGGTCGCCGCTCATGCGATACACCTCTAACACGCCCGGAATTTGTTCGGTGGCGCGCTGAAAAGTCGCCGCCCACTCGTCGTTATGTTGGTTAGTGCGCACCGAGATATACACGGTCAGCGACAGGTTCAGCGCGTTGGCATCGAGCAGCGCCACCCGCCCCTTAATCACCCCCTGAGTCTCTAGCTTCTGCAGGCGACGCCAGCACGCCGACTTCGACATGCCCACCCGTTCTGCGAGCTCGCCCACCGACTGCGAGGCGTCGCGCTGAATCGTCGAGAGAATGACAATGTCTTGCCGATCTAATGGGGTCATGGGGCTACGCTCTGCTTTTGCTTTATCTGTTCGCTTTTGACGCATTACTCGCGTTGTTTTCTTAATTATGCCTATTTTGTCTCGATTTTGCTCTTCTTCTTTGTATTTTGTTCTAATATTTCGCTAGTGCTCGCCATAGTAGGCACAATGTTCTGCGACGACCGCCTTATACTCGTGTTCCATAAACTTCCCGAACCCTAGGAATGCACACACCATGGCCTCGCAGCTCATCAACAAGATTCAAGCCTCGCTCATCGGTGAGCGCGTCCTAATCCCAACGAGTTTCGGGCGCAAGCCGCTGGTCTATGCAGACTATACGGCGTCGGGTCGCTCGCTGAGCTTCATCGAAGACGCGCTGCGCGAGCGCGTGCTGCCCCTTTACGCCAACACCCACACCGAGACGTCCTATACCGGCGCGCAGAGCACGGCTTACCGCGAACAAGCGCGAGGCATCATTCGTGCTGCGGTCAACGGCACGCCCGACGACCAAGTGATCTTCTGCGGCTCGGGCGCGACATCGGCGATCAACAAGCTCATCGACATCATGGGCCTGCGCGGCAGCAGCGAGGCAGGCACTGCAGACGACGCGCCGGTCGTCTTCATCGGACCCTACGAGCACCACAGCAACGAGCTGCCCTGGCGCGAGTCGCGCGCCGAGGTGGTCGTCATACCCCTCGCCGACGACGGCAGGCTAGACATCGCCGAGCTCGAACATGCGCTCACGCGCTACGCCGGTCGCTCGCTTAAGATCGGCAGCTTCTCGGCCGCGTCTAACGTCACCGGAGTGAAGACCGACACCGTGGCGGTTGCCGCGCTGCTCCACACACACGGGGCCTTGTCGTTTTGGGATTACGCCGCGGCGGCGCCCTATGTCGCGATCGACATGAACCCCGAGCTCGAAAGCGCGGAGGCGGAACAGAGCGCCATAAAAGATGCCGTGTTCCTCTCGCCGCATAAGCTGGTTGGCGGTCCCGGCACCCCTGGGGTGCTAATCATGAAGCGCCAACTGATGACCAACGCCGTACCGGCGATGCCAGGCGGCGGCACGGTGCTGTATGTAACACCGCAGGACCACACCTTCATCGAAGACCCCCAGCGCAGGGAAGAGGGCGGCACCCCCGCTATCGTCGAGGCTATTCGTGCAGGGCTCGTGTTCAAGCTGCAGCAGGACGTTGGCGTCGAGGCTATCGAGGCACGGGAGGCTGAATTTCGGCGCAGAGCATTGGCTCGCTGGCAGGCCAGGCCAGCCATCGAGGTGCTTGGCGGCGTGGACAACGACTCCTTGGCGATCTTCTCGCTTCGCATTAAGGCGCCAGTTTGCAGCCAGCCCACCGATGAACCCCTCGACCTGCATTATGGCTTTGTCGTGGCGCTGCTGAACGACCTGTTCGGCATTCAAGCCCGCGGCGGCTGCTCCTGTGCTGGCCCCTATGGCCACCAGCTATTGGGCATGGACATGGCCGCGAGCAAGGCGATAGAACGTGAGATTCGGGCAGGGCAGATGATTCTGCGACCCGGTTGGGTGCGGCTCAATTTCAATTATTTTATCGACGAGGCCACCTTCGAATATTTGCTGCGCGCGGTGGAGCTGATCGCCGAACACGGCTGGCGACTCTTGCCCTATTACGAGTTCGAGCAGAGCACGGCGACCTGGCGCTTTCAGGGCCAGACCATGCAGCTCGGTCAGCCGCTCGCTCAGATCGACTTTTCCGAGGAGTCTCGTGAGCAGGCGTTTACCCCCGACAAGGCCATAGGCAGCGACGAGCTTGCCGCGCTCTTGCGCGAAGCCGAGGCGACTCTAACAGGAGTGACTAAAGGGGCACGAGTAGGAGAGGCAGCTGATCAAGGAGTCGAACTCAACACCTATCGCCTCACGCTGCCGGCCAGCGTGAATGCGCTACGCTGGTTCGCGCTGCCGCAAGAAGTGTGTGCTCACTTGTTTGGTGAATCAGAGAATAAAGGAGAGGCCGCGGCCTAGCCGCGGCGAAACGGCAGCAGCGAGGCGGCGTCGCGACGATAGGCTTCGATATGCGGCC
Organism: Gammaproteobacteria bacterium; assembly: GCA_024639905.1. Lineage (GTDB taxonomy): Bacteria > Pseudomonadota > Gammaproteobacteria > Pseudomonadales > Pseudohongiellaceae > UBA9145. The sequence continues at coordinate 23,817 of JAHEGE010000004.1, forward strand.
GCTCCTCCTCTACGAACTTGGCCACCGCCTCGGCGAAGCCCGGGTGCGCGAGCCAGTGCAGGGAGTAGGTTGGGGTCGGTTCGAAGCCACGCTGAATTTTATGCTCGCCCTGGGCGCCGGAGTCGAAGCTCTTTAGGCCATGCTCGATGCAATAGTCTTGGCCTTGGTAATAACAGGTCTCGAAATGCAGGAGCGACTGGTCTGCCGTGCTACCCCAGTAACGCCCAAACAGCTGCGTGGCGCTCTTGAAGAATAGCGCGGCGGCAACCACCTTCTCAGCTCTCTCGGCACTCTCAAGCGTCTCTCCTAGCGCATCCTCCTCGCTCTGCAGGGCCTCAATCAGCAAGATCTGCTCAGGCATAGAAGCGCCTAGCTGTTCGAAAAAACGCTGACTCAGATAGCCCTGCTGGCCACGCACGAGATACGTGCGGTGGTAGAACAGGCTAAAGTCTGCCCACTGCTGTGGCGTGATGTTGGCGCCCTCGGTGCGACGGAACCGAAAGCCCGCCTCCGTGGCCGCGCGGCGCTCTTTCTTGAGTGACTTACGCTTGCGTGAGCTGAGTGTGGCGAGGAAGTCGTCGAAACTGTCGTAGCCCTTGTTGTGCCAATGAAACTGAGTGCCCGTGCGCTCGACAAGCGCGGTGTCGGCGAAGGCCTCGCGTTCGGCAGGGTTGGGGTACAGCAGATGATAGGAGGAGGCGCCTAGGCGGGCCGCCTCTGCTTGAATCGCAGGCACCAGACCCGCACACACCGCTTCCAAGGCAATCCCCTCAGCGACCAACACTCGCAGCCCTACGCTGGGCGTGAACGGGATGGCGGTGAGCAGCTTCGGATAATAGTCCAGGCCGTGGCTCTGGTAGGCGTTGGCCCAAGACCAATCGAACACGTATTCGCCGTAGGAGTTGGTCTTAAGATACAGCGGCACCACGGCGACGATGGCATTGTCCGCTGAGCCTGCCGAGTCTGCATGGCTTACCACGACATGGTGAGGCTGCCAGCCGCTTGCACGCGTCGTGCAGCCTGTCGTCTCAAGTGCGGCCAAAAATTCAAAGCGCGCGAACGGATTCTCCGTGCCGGCGCAGGATTCCCAGGCAGCTTGGCCAATGTCGACAATGGAGTCGACGAAGCGGTAGTAAAAAGGGGAGTCGGCGGGGGGCATCTGTCTGGGATTGTAGGGCATAAGTTGCTAGGATCATCGCACATGTCTCAACATTCGCCCAACCTCATACGCCGCCTCACCGACGACGGATCCGTGCTCAGCAAATCCGAGTCTAAGGTCGCCCGCTTCGTGCTCGACAACGCCCACGACGTCGTTTCTATGCGTATCTCAGACCTCGCGCGGCGCTCGCAAGTTAGCGAGCCAACGGTAATCCGCTTTTGTCGTGCAATTGGCTTCGAAGGCTTTCAGGCGTTCAAGCTGCAACTCGCGCAGCAGCTTGGCAGTGGCGGCGTGTACGCGCAGTTTGCCGTAGACGACAACGACACCGTACAAGACCTACGCAACAAGGTGTTCGACTCCACCGTGGGCAAACTCATCGCGGTGCGCGACGAGCTCGACCCTATAGCACTTGAACGGGCGATCAATTTCATCGGCCGCGCCAAGCGCGTCGAGTTCTATGGCTTTGGCGCATCCGGCTCGGTTGCAGCAGACGCGCAGCACAAGTTTTTCCGCTTGCAGGTGTCTTCGGCTGCCTATACCGACCCGCACATTCAGCATATGTCGGCGATCTCATTAGGCCGCGACGACGTGGTCGTGGCGATCTCGCAATCGGGGCAGACCTTGGCGCTATTGCAGAGTGTGCGGCTTGCCATGCAGGCAGGCGCGACGGTTATTGGCCTCGCCCCGCGCGATACGGCCTTAAGCCAAGAATGTACCATCGCCATTCACGTGAACATGGAGGAAGACGAGCAGGCCTTCGCACCCGTTTCATCGCGCATCGCGCACCTGGTCGTTATTGATGTTTTGGCGACCGGCGTCGCGCTCAAACGTAAACCGGCACTCGAAGACCACCTGCACCGGCTCGACACAAGCCAGCGCGTGCTGCGCCGAGGCAGAGTCGTGCGATCAAAAAGCAGTAGTAAAGAAAGCAACTAGTCTGTTTAAGCCCGCTTGTTTGAATCATTGGTATCCAATTGTTTCATTATTAACCTGTGGCACAACTCCGCCTCCTTGATAAGCACATGTAATAATTGCAAAAACCTTCTTCCCATTTTTGGCACTCCTCTTTTTCATGGCGATAAGCCCACGCTCTCGGTGGGATTTTCGACGCGGCGGCCGATGGTTAACGGTAAGCGTGAGTCAGGGATGCATCGCTAAAAACAAGAATAAGAGGACTCGATCCACGCCGAAACGCGTGGCAGCCTCGCGACTGCATTCTGTTGGAGTACGCATATGCCCAAGATAGACCTGTCTCAGTCATTCGTTAAAAACATCACACTTGAAGAAGGCGCGAAAAGCGTCGATTACTTCGATCAACGCCTCACAGGACTCCTATTAAAGGTCCTCAACAGCGGCCGCAAAACCTACTACATTCGATTCAAAGATCATCGTGGTAACAACGCCCAGCGCAAGATAGGCAACGCGGCCACTCTCAATCTCAGCGAAGCGCGTCGACTCGCACGCCGCTACCTCGCCGAAATCAACATGGGCGTTAATCCTTTTACCCTAGTCTCTGCCAGACAAATCCCTACGCTCGAAGAGTTTGCCTTCAACGACTACATTCCCTACGTAAAGACCTACAAGAAATCTTGGGACATGGATATCTCGCGTATCCGTAACCACATCCTCCCGCATTTCGGTAAGCTAATCATGAGCGACCTCGAGAAGCGCGATGTGGTCGAATTTATCAACGGCCAACTGACGACGCACAAACCCGGCAGCATTAACCGTGTCGTGATCCTATTACGGTATATGTATAACTTAGCTGTCAAATGGGAAATCGTCGGCGTTACTCGCAACCCAACTGCGGGAATCCCCCTGCTAAAAGAAAATAACCAAGTCGAACGCTTCTTGAGTTCTCTCGAGGCAAAGGCGTTGCTACGCTCGATTAAACACTCGCGTAACAAGATGCTGCAATACATCATCCCAATGCTCATTCTTACCGGCGCGCGTAAGCGCGAGGTGCTCGATGCAAGGTGGGAAGACGTAGACTTGGATCGTGCGCTATGGCGCATACCGAATACTAAGGCCGGCAAAGCTCGCGTAGTGCCACTGTCGGATACCGCCCTCAAATTACTCAAGACGCTGCGCGCGAGAAAACGCTGCGCTTATATTTTCGCCAACCCCAATACGCTCAAGCCTTACCAAAGTTTCTATTACTCTTGGCATACTGCGCGTCGCGATGCGGGCCTCGAAGACGTGCGTGTGCACGATCTGCGCCACAGCTTCGCGTCCTTCTTGGTGAATGCGGGCCGCAGCCTTTACGAGGTGCAAACCCTGCTTGGACACACCCAGATCAAGACGACCCAACGCTATGCGCACCTCTCTTCGGAATCCCTACGAAATGCCTCGAACGAGGTCTCTTTGGCGGTACCCGAGCTAAGATAGGGCCCGGGCGTTAAGGGCTTGAGTCAGCGCAAGGTTCTCTGCGATTTCTGTCGCATTACCTGCTTTATGGCATAGACAGCGGGGGGCCGAACTGGCATTTTTACGCTCCGATCTTAAAGTTAATATTTCAGATTGATGCGTAAAAAGGATTTCGCTATGGGTCTCCATCGTTCGCGTCGAAAGTTGATGTTTACCGTTTCTCTCGTTGCCGTTTTTACGGCCGCCTTGGTCGCGCTTGCAGCGCAATCAGAAGCGCTACAAGACTGGGCGATGCTCAAGCTGTTTGCCGCCGTCACGGTAGACCCCAATGCCTCTTCGGGCCCAGACTCACTGTCAGCGGCGGTTTGTGGTTCACGCTCGCCGATTCCCGACCCTCAACGCGCCGAAGCGTGCGTCCTAGTTAGCGCCGGCGATCGTCTGTTTGTCGTGGATGTGGGTGATGGCAGCGTCGCGCGCCTGCGGCAGTGGGCTATTCCCTTCAATCGAATCGAGGGTGTGTTTATCACGCACCTACATTCGGACCACATCTCTGACCTGGCTGATCTGCATCTCGCAACCTGGGTGTTGCAAGACCGGCCTGGGAAACTGCCGGTTTACGGGCCTGCAGGTATCGAGAAGATTACCGCCGGGTTCGAGGATGCCTACGAGATAGACTATGGTTTGCGCAATGCGCACCACGGCGACGCACTCGCGCCGCTCGCGACCGCCGGATTCGATGCCCATGCAATAGCGGATTCTGCGCCCGTATTGCTGGACGAAGACGGTCTAAAGGTTACAGCTTTTTTGGTGCAACATGCGCCGGTGGTACCTGCCTACGGCTACCGCTTCGACTACAAAGGCAGGTCGTTGGTAATTAGCGGCGATACCACGAAGAGCGCAGAGCTAATCGAACAGAGTCGCAACGTCGATGTTCTCTTCCACGAGGCGCAGTCGAATGAGATGCTAGCGCTGATGAGGACGGCCTCGCTAGCAAACGGGCAGACTAAACGCGCCAAACTTTTCGAAGACATCACGACCTATCATTCAACGCCCGAGGAGGCAGCCGAGGTTGCCAACGAGGCGGGCGTTGGACACTTAGTGTATTACCACCTGACCCCGCCGCCACGCACGTGGCTTATGGAGAAGCGGTTATTACGCAATGCGGTGAGGGTGCGCCCAAAAGACTGGACGCTGGCGGAAGATGGTACTCAGGTCACGCTTCCGGTCGGCAGTGCCGACATCATTCTAGGCTCGCGTTAGCGGCCGCCCAACTCGCGGGCGTTATCGCATAGCAGAGCGTCTCTGCAGGATCGATGCTCACCGCGAGTACTGCCGTATAGCGATAGGCGGCGCCGATTTTCTCAGCCGCCTTTTGTGAACGCGTATTACTGGGCGCGATGTGTAGCCATACCTCGTCGACTGCCAGAAACGCGTGTTCTAACATCAGCGACTTCATCTGCTGGTTCCAACGCCCGCCCCAATAATGATGATCGAGAAACGTAAAGCCTATCGATACCGATTCGGGGATATCCGGCGTAGGATAGAAACGTGAGCAGCCAATAATATCGTTACCCGAATGCTCTTCGAGCGCATTATCGATTGCTACCAGCGTAGTGCCGGTCCCGAGTAGATAGGCGAAGTATTCTTCAAAGACTTCGCGTTGCCATCGGTCGTGTTTCGGATGCCCAGCCCAAGTCTCGGGAGCAGACGCCGCCAGATACAAGCCTTCGAAATCAGCCTCTGCAAGCGGGCGCATCGACAGTGCGGCGCCGTTAAGCCTAGGCTGAAAATCGAAATTCATCGGCGTCTACTCTCCGAGAAGTCTAGGAGGGATTAGGCAGGGATGCGGTGCAGCGCGCAGATTTTATTGCCTGAAGGGTCGCGTAGATACGCCAGATACATTGCGCCGGTCGAGCCTTCACGAATGCCTGGTGCGTCCTCACAAGTCGTGCCGCCGTTCGCCACGCCGGCGGCATGCCAAGCATCGCCCTGCGCCGCATCGGCTACCGTGAACCCGATAGTGCCGCCATTAGCGCCCGTTGCTGCGTTGCCGTCTAGCGGTTGGGTAATCGCGAAGATTCCCGTTGGCGTCATGTAGAAATAGCGCTTAATGCCAGTAGGGCTTGGATTTAAGACGCCTGGGCCGATGCCTATCGCGCCGAGTGTGGCGTCGTAAAAGGCCTTTGATGCCTCGATGTCGGTAGCGCCGAGCATGATGTGACTGAACATGGTCTTCCTCTCTTTTAGGTTTTCGATTCTTCTACCGCTGTTTGTTGCAGCGCGCAGTGCAACTGAGTCTAACTCAAAATCCCATCCGGGTGCGCGCGCTATTCGCTGCCTAGTCGCACTCCACGCGAATCGCGGCGGCGACAGCGAGCGCTTTGCTCGTTGCCTCTTCGACCGTCGCTGCTCGTGCAAGGCCAACCCCCATCCTGCGCTTGCCTTGCACCTCGGGCTTACCAAAGAGGCGCAGTGACGTATCGGGGAGCGCCGTCGCCGCGTGCAAATTGCCGAAGCGAATGTTGGCGCTGTCGGCTTCGACTAAGAGAACCGCCGACGCAGAGGGGCCGTGAAAATGAATAGCAGGAATGCTTAAGCCCAAGATCGCTCGCGCGTGCAACGCAAACTCAGACAAGTCTTGCGAGATAAGCGTCACCATGCCGGTATCGTGCGGTCGCGGCGACACCTCACTGAAGATTACCTCGTCGCCACAAACGAATAGCTCGACGCCGAATAAGCCCCGTCCGCCTAACGCGGCGGTGACGCGAGTAGCGATCTCTTGTGCGCTGGCCAACGCCGCCGCCGACATCGCCTGTGGCTGCCACGATTCGCGGTAGTCGCCATCTTCTTGTCTATGGCCAATTGGTTCACAGAAACTTGTGCCATCAACATGGCGTGTGGTGAGCAGGGTAATCTCGTAATCGAAAGCGACAAATCCTTCAATGATGACCTTGCCGGCTCCCGCACGGCCGCCCGCTTGTGCGGTGTCCCAGGCGGAATCTATCTGTGCGGCGGTGTGCACCGTGCTTTGGCCCTTGCCGGACGAGCTCATGATTGGCTTCACCACACAGGGCAGTCCAATGTCGGCAATTGCTTGCAGGTATTCCTCTCGTGACGCGGCGAAACGGTAAGGCGAGGTGGCGATGCCAAGCTCTTCTGCCACGAGGCGGCGGATGCCCTCGCGGTTCATCGTGAGCTGCGCGGCCCGTGCGCTCGGCACCACATGCACGCCTTCCGCCTCGAGCTCGACCAGAGTCGCCGTGGCGATCGCCTCTATTTCGGGCACCACGAAGTCGGGCCTCTCTACTTCGATTACGCGGCGCAGCTCGTCGGCATCGAGCATCGAAAACGTATAACTGCGATCCGCAACCTGCATAGCTGGCGCGTTGGCGTAGCGATCACAAGCGATCACTTCAACGCCAAGGCGCTGGAGTTCAATAACGACCTCTTTGCCAAGCTCACCCGAACCCAACATCAGAACCTTCGTCGCGGAGGGCGAGAAGGGCGTGCCTAGAACGCTCATACCCTGTCCTCCTCAATGGGGTCTAGTCCAATAGCGGTAAACACCAGGTCGCAATCGAGTCTGCGCCAGTCGTCGCCCACGCCCCCATGGTCTTCGAACTCTTCGAAAGACTCCCACAGGTCGTCGGTAATATTCCAGCCGCCGTCATCGGTCTGCGTCTCGCGCGGGAGGTCGAAGTGACCCGTCACCCGCAGGAACTGCTCCGAGTGGTACGGATTGTCTTCTTCGCCGCATTCGCAGAACAGTATCTCTGAATCGCTGTCGAGAATCTGACCCATTGAATAGAGTTCTGGATCGATGGCGATCTCTAAGGGATCATCGCTATGATGAAAGTTCGTCTCCCAGCGTTGAAAAATCTGCCCGGTTAACACGTGCTCAACATAGTAGATGCGCTCGAAGGAATCTTCTCGGGTAATGACTTTGTATTTTCTGATGGGACTCACCTTTTCACAGTTTTTGCTAAGAGTCGCAAAACTGTCATAGTTTGCTGCGACGCTTAGGCGGGGTTTCAAGAGTACTATGATAATGGACTCAACGAGTACACACGAGAACAACAGCAAACAACGCGTACTGGTGCTCTGTACAGGTAATTCCTGCCGCTCGATCATGGCAGAGGCGCTAATCAACCACCTGGGTGCCGGCAAGGGGTACCGAGGCCGAAATAAAAGCGGTGTTCGATCAGGTGTTCAGCCAGCTGCGACAATCCATTGAGGAGCAGTGGCTATGACACATTCTGAGAACACCTCGGCGTTGGGAATGTTCGAGCGCTACCTCTCAGTGTGGGTTGCCCTGAGTCTTGCCACGGGCGTCGTACTGGGTCTGGCCCTGCCAGCTTTATTCGAAACAGCCGCTGCGCTGCAGTACGCCAATGTGAATTTCATTATCGCCGTGCTCATTTGGGTGATGATTTACCCCATGATGATCGGCGTGGATTTCGGCTCGCTCAAGGATGTTGGCAGAAAGCCTAAGGGGCTGTGTATTACTTTAGTTGTGAACTGGCTGATCAAGCCCTTCACAATGGCGCTGCTTGGGCTGCTGTTCTTTGAAGTGCTGTTCGTCGAGTGGGTCGACGCCCAGTCTGCCAAGGAATACATCGCTGGCATGATTCTGTTGGGCGTGGCGCCCTGCACGGCCATGGTCTTTGTATGGAGCCAGCTGGTGCGCGGCGACGCGAACTACACGCTGGTTCAGGTGACTGTGAACGACCTTATTATGGTCTTTGCCTTCGCACCACTTGCCGCGCTGCTACTGGGTGTTGCCGAGCTCACGGTTCCTTGGAACACGCTTTTGCTTTCGGTGCTTTTGTATGTCGCCATACCGCTAATTGCTGGCTATTTAACTCGACAGCGTTTGGCGTGGTCGCTAGCAGCTAATGCGGAAGCCGCGGATGTCTCTGCGCGGGTTGCCGAGTTCACCAGCAAACTCAAACCGTATTCTGTAATTGGACTGCTCGCTACTGTGGTCTTGCTGTTCGGATTTCAAGCGCAAACGATTATTGCTAAACCGCAGATCATCGCACTCATCGCTTTGCCGCTGATTATTCAGAGCTACGGTATTTTCGCACTCGCCTACGGCTGGGCCTATCTCTGGCGCGTGCCTTTTAGTACCGCAGCGCCGGCCGCGCTTATTGGCACGTCCAATTTTTTTGAGCTCGCTGTCGCGGTGGCCATTAGTTTGTTTGGGCTCAACTCAGGTGCGGCGCTAGCCACGGTTGTCGGCGTACTTGTTGAGGTGCCTGTCATGCTCTCGCTAGTCGCCTTGGCTAACCGCAGCCGCACTGTGTTTGACGCGCGCTCAGCTGTCTAAAAACCGCAGCAGGCAATCCAACTGCGCTTTTTGTGGAGAGCCGCGCCGGCGCCACCAGAGAATTTCCAGTAGCCCATAGTAGGCTTGGTAATAGTGCAGGCGCTGCAGAAACTGCGTATCAATTCTTTCTAAGCCGTAGCCTTCGAACAACTGCGTTTTCTGGGCCTCGTTTAGTGTATTACCCGCACAGACAACGGCAAGCTCGAACGCGGGGTCCATCGCCGCCGCGTATTCCCAATCAATTAACTGCAGCACGCTGTCAGCGCTGACCAGATTGGCGAGTAGGCAGTCGTTGTGACAAGGCACGGTGGTGATCGGCTCGTTGGGAAAATGTTGCGCTAGCCACTGGGCGCAGTCTTCAATCAGCTTGCTGTCCGCCTGCCCTTGATAAGGGCGCGCTGCCAGAAGATTTTCTTGCAGATAGTCTAGCGGCTGCAAAGCAGGCAGCGCGATCGGCAGCTCATGCACTTGCCTCAGCAGCCTCCCAATAGCAGACAATTTTGTCAGCGACGGCTTCTCGCCTGCAATGAACGGCGTGACTAATACTTCCGCCGAGCAATACACCACGCTCGGCGCCAAGCCTGCTTGCGCGGCTGCAGAATGCGCGGCGCGTTCAGACTGTCTGTTTACACCCAGACTTGGGCCTTCTGCATTCAGCCGGAGCACCCATTGCTGTACACCATCGCTTACTAGAAAAGAGACATTGCTCTCGCCACCTAAGCGCGACATCAGCTGCGGTTTACGCGCAGGCCGCGGATGCCACTGCGGCCAGAGAGCAAGCGCGGCGTCTAAGCGCCGGCGGTCGAGCTGCGATAGGTTTTCAGCCATGCTGACCATCCGAAGGCGATAATAACGAGGTAAACCACGAACAGCATCGCTGTGACGTAGAGTTCACGGTCAAGGTAAAGCGCTACCGATAACGAATCAATTACTAGCCAGTAAAGCCAATTTTCTAAGATTTTCTTCGCCACCATAAACGTAGCAACCACACCGCCCCAGGTGGTCAAGGAATCAACAAAGGGCCGCTGGGCGTCGCTGAAGGTCGATAGGGCATAGCCCGACGCCACAGTAAGCAGAGCTATAAGACCCAGCGCGCCCAGGTGCTGCGCTGGAGTCCAGCGCGAGATGACTAAGGCAGTTGTTTCATCACGATTATCCCTACCGCGCCACTGCCGCCAACCGTAGATCGCCATAGCAAGGTAGTACAGCTGCAGCGCAGATTCCATGTACAACTTTGCATCCCAGAATAAAAACAAGAACAGCAGCGTAGAGAAGAACGCCGCTACCCAACAGAGAATATTCACTTTTACCGCCAGCAGCAGATACAGCACGGCTAAGATAACAGCCGCTATCTCAAGGGGTGAGGTCACAGAGCAAACTCTAGGTTCACGCCGATGAGCCTTGGTTCACCGAACTGCAGATAGGGCTCGGGCGCGTAGTCTTTGCGCGGATCGTTGCCGAAGGCGCCAAAGAAGAAACCGCGCACGGCAACGTCTTGATTGCTAAGATTGCGCGCCCAGAGTTGAGCGCTCCACCTATCAGCGTCGTAGCGCAGGCTCAGGTTAAGAAGCTCAAAGGCATCACTCTTAATGTTATGACTGTCGGAAAAATAGAAGCCGTCTTTGGCGTCAACCGACGCCGACAAAGACCAGCGGCCAACAGCATAGTCGGCGCCAATGTGCGCCATATAGTTTGGCGCGTGGGCTTGGTCCCGACCCGCAAGATCTTGCTGCTCTGAATTAATGAAGCGGTCGAAAGTCGCATCAAGAAGACCGGCGCTCGCGGTGAAGCTGAGCTGCGAAGTCGCCAGCCACTGGGCTTCGACCTCCAGGCCACGGTTAGTGCCTTCGGCCGCGTTGCCCAGGTAATCTATGAACTCAGTGCTGCCGTCATCGCGAAGCTTGCCCGTTGAGCTTTTTACCTGCTGATCGCGACGCGCATCGTGGAAGACTGCCGCTTTTAGACTTAGCGTGTTATCGAACAGGCTCGACTTAATACCGAGCTCCGTTTCAATCAGCGACTCTTCACCGAAACTGCGTAGCTCAGGCGCCAGTGTGCCGTCGGTATTAAAGCCGCCGGCCTTGTAGCCACGCGCAATACTCGCGTAAGCCAAGGTGTTGTTGTTTAGCGCGTACTTAAGCGCGATTCGCCCGCCCCAGAAATTTTCGTCCGGCGCAAAAGCCGCGGTATCGGAATCTGCATAGTTGGCCTCGCGCGATTCAAGCCTTAGGCCGGTCTCAAGCGTTAGCTGGTCAGTCAGCTGCGTGTCTAGTTGCGCATAGACTGCCAAGGTATCGAAGGCGAAGTCGCTAAAAAACGGGGCATCAAGGTAGGTGTAGTCCCTGCGCAGTGTTTCGTCACTGCTGAGCGTGTAAAGCCCGACTAGCCACTGAGTGCTGTCCGCGAACAAGCGGCTGCTGTCATTCGAAAGCGCGCGCAGCTCGAAGCTGTGGGTATCACGCTCGCGCACGTAGCGGTCAGTCGAGTTGTAGCCGAAGGGATGGATACCGTCGAAGGCCCAGTCTTCGTCATAGCCATAGTCTAGATCTGATTCTGCTAAACCCACAATAAACTCGACATCAGCGGCAGCCAGTGCCCAGCTGCTCGTTGCGGCAAACAGAGTCGACTGTTGGCGGTCGAATCCCGGTTCATCAGACAGCGTAGTCCGAGTATTGTCTAAGGAAAACGAATCGTAGCCGTTATCCATATCAACGTGGGACAGGGTGAGATCAAGCTGCCAGCTCTCTGTCACTTCAATCGCCAGCTTGGCGCGGGCGCTAAGCTCGTCGCGCGCGTTATTATCGCTAGTCCCCAGAAAATCGTTACTGTAGAAACCGTCTGAACTGTGCTGTTCGATCGCCACGCGTCCGTTCACTGAGGACGTCAGGGCGCCGTTCACGAAGGCGGAGACCGTGCTGGAGTTATAGTCGGCAATACCAAGCTTCAGACCAGCGTCAAACTCTTCAGCCGCCGCTTTGCTTCTTATATTAATCAGTCCCGCCAGCGCATTGGCGCCGTAGCGTGTGCCCTGCGGGCCGCGCAGTACTTCTACCTGTTCGATATCCATGGTTGTCGCGATCGTGCCTGCACCGCTGAAATCCACGTTGTCGATCAGCACGCCAACCGAAGGATTAATGGGGGCAACAAACTGGCTGCGCTCGCCAATGCCGCGGATCTGAAAGAAGCGAGCGCGGTTAGACCCCGCTGAATAGTTCACATTAGGGATCGCATTCACCAGCTCTTCAATGTGCTGGGCGCCACGAGAAGCGATACGCTCGTCTGTCATCACTGTCACACTTGAGGCGATATCAAGATCGGCGCTCGAGCGAAAATCAGCAGTAATCAGGATTTCTTCAATAGTCAGCGGGGCTGAATCCTGGGCGAACGCGGCACCGGCTTGGTACAAAATACCAAGACCTGTCAGAACGGCTCTGCTGAGTAACTTGCGGGATGTTTTCATTTGAATCTCCTAAATATGAATTAAGAGATCCGGATAGATAGAGGGCGAACGATGAGATGTGGTGTGCATCCTTTTCCTACGCCGGTATTAACCGGATCAGGTTCTAGGGTTCGCTGTGAACAGCATCTCAGGTCTTTCGACCACCCCTAAGGAACGCAGGCAGTATAGCAGCGCCGTTGTTAAATTCTAGTGCATATCGCGATAGAATCCCGTCACTAACTCAACTGCGGGAATCGTCACATGATCGAACTCGACGTCATCATCCCGAGCCGAGACATTGTGATTTTTCGTACCCTGCGTTTTGATAAGCGCGGTAGTGGACAAAGCACTGGCGACTTATCAAGCACGCGCGGGGCTGAAAGGGGTCTGACCCCTTTTTACTCGACTGTAACTGACTTCGCGAGGTTGCGCGGATGGTCGACGTCGGTGCCCTTAGTGATTGCGACGTAGTAGGACAGCAGTTGCAGCGGCACGGTAAAGACGATCGGGGCGAGCACCTCGGAGCAGCTGGGCACGTTGATCACCTTTAGCCGCTTTTCCGAGGCAAAGTTTATACTCTCGTCTGCGAAAACATACAGCTTGCCGCCGCGCGCACTGACCTCTGACAAGTTTGCCTTGAGCTTGCCCAGCAGATCGTTATTCGGCGCGACCGCCACTACGGGCATCTTATTGTCGACGAGCGCTAGCGGGCCGTGTTTGAGTTCACCGGCCGGGTAGGCTTCGGCGTGGATATAAGAGATCTCTTTGAGTTTGAGCGCGCCCTCTTTAGCCACCGGATACTGAATGCCGCGGCCGAGGAACAGGCTGTGGTGTTTGTCGCTAAACTGTTTCGAGATCGTCTTGATCTGCTTTTTAAGTCCTAGCGCCTTCTCGATAATACTCGGCAGTTTATGCAGCTCTTTCACCAGCTTGGTCTCTGCAGCGGGCTTAAGGCCGGTACGTCGGCCTAGCACAATCGCCAGCACTAAAAGAATAGTGAGCTGAGTAGTAAACGCCTTGGTCGAAGCAACGCCGATTTCCTGCCCAGCCATGGTGAGCATATTGATATCGGACTCGCGCACGAGTGAACTCGTCGCCACATTACAGATAGCGAGGGTCGCGACATACCCTAGTTTTTTCGCATAGCGCAGCGCCGCGAGCGTGTCTGCCGTCTCGCCTGACTGCGAGATCGTAATGAACAGCGTGCCGGGCAATACGATGATATCGCGGTAGCGATAGTCGCTCGCGATATCGACCTGACAAGGCACTTTCGCGATGGACTCAATCCAGTATTTCGCCACAAGGCCGGCGTGCGAGCTGGTGCCACAGGCGACGATTTGCACCGAAGTGACTTTATCGAATAAACCCGGGGCCTCGATACCAAAGGCCTGTTCTAAAACTGATGTCTTGCTGATACGGCCATCGAGTGTGTCTTTGATGACCTTGGGCTGCTCATAGATTTCTTTCAGCATGAAGTGTTCGTAGCGGCCTTTATCGGAGTCGTTATTCTGGTGCGCGACGGTGGTGATTTCACGCTTCACCTTTTTACCTTTGTGCCAGATGTTGACTGACTCGCGCTCAACTTGGGCAATATCACCTTCTTCAAGATAGATGAATCGATCGGTAACCTGACCAAGCGCAAGCGGGTCAGAGGCGACGAAGTTTTCACCAATGCCCACGCCTATCACCAGGGGGCTGCCGCTGCGCGCAACCACCAGCTTATCCGGCTCGTTGTTGTCGATCACACAAAGTCCGTAGGCGCCTTCGAGTAATTTGATCGCCTTCTTTACCGCCGAGAGCAGAGAGTGTTTATTGCCTTCGCGGTAGTGGTGAATCAGGTGCGCGATGGCCTCGGTATCGGTGTCTGTGTCGAAGCGATAGCCTTGCTTCTTAAGCAGTGTGCGTAGGGATTCGTAGTTTTCGATAATGCCGTTATGCACCAGTGCGATGTCGTCGCCCGAACGGTGGGGGTGCGCGTTCGCCACGCTGGGCTTGCCGTGAGTCGCCCAGCGAGTGTGCGCGATGCCGATGCGCCCGCTCGCCTTCGCTTTGGTCGTAGCGGTAACGAGTTTGTTGACTTTGCCAACGGTCTTTACGGTGTTTATCCGCGTGTCGGAAGTTGTCGCATCCGTCGTAATGAGCGCGAGACCGGCGGAGTCATAGCCACGGTATTCGAGCCGCTTAAGTCCTTCTAAGAGGATGTCGCGCACTTCACGCTCGGCGACTGCGCCTACGATTCCACACATACTTTGACTCCCTCTCTGTTTTTACGCTGATGCGGTGTTAACTAGTCTTTTTTGCTTGGTCGCTTCCAGCCGCTGATGTTGCGCTGCTTGGCGCGGCCTACCGCAAGCGAGCCAGCCGGCGCGTCGGTATTTACCACAGAGCCCGCCGCAACAAACACGCCGTCTTCAAGTTGTACCGGTGCCACGAGGACGCCGTTGGAGCCGATGAACACATCGTCGCCGAGCACCGTTTGGTGTTTGTTGACGCCGTCGTAATTGCAAAAGATCGTTCCGGCGCCAATATTGCTGCCGCTGCCAATAACCGCATCACCAATATACGCTAGATGATTGGCCTTGCTGCCGACGCCGATCTTCGCTTTCTTAGTTTCGACGAAGTTGCCGATTTTTACCTGTGCCGCCAATTCGGTGCCGGGACGCAAACGCGCATAGGGGCCGATTGACGCGTTCGCGCCGATCGTCGCGCCGTCTATTATCGTGCCTGGTAACAACGTAACGCCATCGCCTATTTCGGCGTCCTTGATTAGGCAATTGGCTCCAATGCTTACGCCGTTACCCATTTTCACCACGCCTTCGAAGATCACATTGATATCGACGCTTAGGTCTTTGCCGTAACTAATGTCGCCACGGATATCGACGCGCGTCGGATCCATGACGGTGACGCCAGTGGCGAGTAGGGCTTGGGCCTGAATCATTTGAAAATGACGCTCGAGAACGCACAGCTGCAGTTTGTCGTTAACGCCCTGCACTTCGAATTCATCACCGGTAGTCAGAGATTCGACTGTATGCCCGTCTGCAACGGCGAGGCCAACAATGTCAGTCAAATAGTATTCGCCTTGCGCGTTGTCGTCGCTTAAACGACTTAGCCAGTCTTTAAGCTCTATAGCACTGGCGACCATAATGCCGGTGTTAATCTCGTTGATGCCCCGCTGCTGCTCAGAGGCATCGCGCTCCTCGACTATGGCCGTAAGCGCGTGTGCGTCATCGCGCACGATCCGACCTAGCCCTTCCGGGTTTTCCGTAAATAATGTGAGCACGCCTAGCGGAGCGCTGCTTGCACAGTCGATAAGCTCTGCCAGAGTGTCTTGGCTTACCAGCGGGACGTCGCCATAGAGGATGAGCACCCTGTCTTCGACACTACGCGCGGGTAGTGAGGGCATCGCCTGTTGCACAGCGTGGCCGGTGCCGAGCTGTTGTTCCTGCGTCGCATACGCCAGTTGCTCAGCGAATGCAGAGCCCGCAAAGTGATCTCGGATGAGGTCTGCGCCATGGCCAACAACCAGATGGATTGCGTCGGCATTCAGCGAGGCGGCGCAATCCACCACGTGTTCGATCATTGGCTTGCCCGCGAGCTTGTGCATCACCTTGGGGATATCGGAGTGCATGCGCGTGCCTTTGCCGGCGGCGAGTATGACGACGTCGAGTCGCATAGGAGATTCCTTTATTGTCATCGCTAATAGGTTTAGCCGTTGTACACTGTTATCGGCAGGGCGATGGGCTTCGCGCGGGTTTTCTGCGGAAGATTATACGGCGAGTCACAACGAAAAAGGGTAGCTTTCGCTACCCTTTACGGTTTTCGATTTGCAGCCTAGCGTCGATTATCGTCTATGCTGGCGCAAAGCACGCAGTTGGGCAGTCGCCTCAGCAATACGCGCCGCGGCAGCTCCGTAATCGAAATCAGCCTGCTTGTCGGCGATAGCCTGCTTGGCGTCTTCGATGGCTTTAGCGGCGGCTGCTTCGTCGAGGTCTTCCGCGCGCTCAGCTGTGTCAGCGAGCAGCGTAGTAATACGCGGCTGCACTTCGAGGAAACCGCCAGAGACATAGAAGAACTCTTCTTCGCCGCCTTCGAGGGTAATCTTCACGGGGCCGGGCATAAGCTGCGTCAGTAACGGGGCGTGGCCTGGCACGATACCGAGGTCACCCAATACGCCTGTCGCCACGATCATCTCGACTTCGCCCGAGAAGATGCTCTTCTCAGCGCTTACGATATCGCAGTGTAGGGTTTTGGACATAGTCTTCGCCTTTTAAGTCGCTATTCTCTAATAGCCGTTACTTGTTTAGTGTTGCAGCCTTCTCAACCGCTTCTTCGATCGTTCCTACCATGCTGAACGCCTGCTCAGGAAGGTGGTCGTATTCGCCGGCCAAGATGCCTTTAAAGCCGTCGATCGTGTCTTTCAGCGACACGTACTTACCCGGAACGTTAGTGAAGATCTCAGCAACCGTGAACGGCTGTGACAAGAACTGGCTGATGCGGCGAGCACGGCCTACTGTCTGACGGTCTTCGTCAGAAAGTTCGTCCATACCGAGAATCGCAATAATGTCTTTGAGTTCTTTATAGCGCTGCAGAACTGTCTGTACGCCACGGGCAACGTCGTAATGCTCGGTACCGATAACCAGCGGGTCGAGCTGACGTGAGTTCGAATCCAGTGGATCTACCGCAGGGTAAATACCGAGTGAGGCGATGTCACGCGACAGTACAACGGTGGCGTCTAGGTGCGCGAAAGTCGTTGCAGGTGAAGGGTCGGTCAAGTCATCTGCAGGCACGTATACCGCCTGGATCGAGGTGATCGAGCCATCCTTAGTTGAGGTAATACGCTCTTGCAACGCGCCCATTTCTTCGGCCAGTGTAGGCTGGTAGCCCACCGCAGAAGGCATACGACCGAGCAGAGCCGATACTTCGGTTCCTGCGAGTGTGTAGCGGTAAATGTTATCGACGAACAAGAGGACGTCGCGGCCTTCGTCGCGGAACTGCTCGGCCATAGTGAGGCCGGTGAGTGCAACACGCAGACGGTTACCGGGGGGCTCATTCATCTGGCCGTATACCATCGACACCTTAGATTCGCCTTCGAGGTCGATAACGCCTGATTCCTGCATCTCGTGGTAGAAGTCGTTACCTTCACGAGTACGCTCACCTACGCCTGCGAATACCGACAGACCACCGCGCGCTGTGGCGATGTTGTTGATGAGTTCCATCATGTTTACCGTCTTACCTACGCCGGCGCCGCCGAGTAGACCAACCTTACCGCCTTTCGCGAACGGGCAGATGAGGTCGATAACTTTAATACCAGTCTCGAGGATCTCGTTATTAGCAGAGAGTTCTTCGTAGGTAGGCGCCTTACGGTGAATAGGCATGGAAACCTTAGCACCGATTTCGCCGCGCTCATCGATAGGGCGTCCGAGAACGTCTACGATGCGACCTAGAGTTTCCTGACCAACCGGTACAGTAACCGGTGCGCCAGTGTCTTGAACATCGAGTCCGCGACGCAGGCCTTCTGTGCTGCCAAGCGCAATCGTGCGAACGATACCGTCGCCGAGCTGCTGCTGCACTTCGAGGGTAATTTCTGTGTTGTCTACTGTCAGGGCATCATAGACCGCAGGCACGCTGTCGCGCGCAAACTCGACGTCAATAACCGCTCCAATAATCTGTACGATTCGACCGCTACTCATGTTCGGTTCCTCACTCTCTTAAGCTTGTAAGCACTAAATTCTATTAAAATAAAAATATCAGTTCGCGATCGCTGTTAAACAGCCGATGCACCACCGACGATCTCTGACAGTTCTTGCGTAATCGCCGCTTGGCGCGCCTTGTTGTAAACCAGCTGTAGATTATCAATGAGGTCACCCGCATTATCGGTAGCGTTCTTCATTGCGATCATACGCGCTGCCTGTTCACAGGCGTTGTTTTCAACTACCGCTTGATAAACCTGTGACTCGATATAGCGATCGAGTAGGCCGTCTAGCAGCTCTTGAGCGGCAGGCTCGTAAAGATAGTCCCAGTTTTGGCCGAGGTCTTCGTCTGAAGGCTCGAGGGGTAGCAACTGCTGCACCGTGGCCTTCTGTGTCATCGTGTTAACGAATTCGTTGCTCACCACGTTGACTTGATCGAGCTCGCCGTTCTCGAACTTATCGAGCATGACCTTCACGACACCGATAAGGTCTGCCGCTTCCGGCGCCTCACCCATATCACGGACCGACGCGAGGACATTGCCGCCGAAGTTCTTAAAGAAGTTCATCGACTTCGCGCCGATTGCACAGACGTCTACCTCGACGCCTGCCGTCTTGTTCGCTCGCATCGCGTTCATAGTGGCTTTAAACAGGTTAGTGTTTAAGCCGCCACACAGACCACGATCGGTAGAGACAACAATGTAACCGACACGCTTGAGCTCACGAGTCTCGAAGAACACATGCTTATACTCAGGCGTCGCGTGCGCGATATGGCCTATCACCGCACGAATGCGCTGAGAATAAGGCTTACCTAGTTCCATGCGGTCTTGAGCCTTGCGCATTTTACTAGCCGCGACCATTTCCATCGCGCTAGTGATTTTCTGAGTGTTTTTAATACTCGAAATCTGCGTTCGTATTTCTTTTCCGACAGCCATGCTCAGTTGCTCTTAGATTGTCTTACCAAGTTTGAGTCGACTTAAACTTCTCGAGAGCCGCTTTCAGCCTCGCTTCGAAGTCGTCGTTCCAGTCGCCCTTCTCATTGATGCTTGCCATGAGCGCAGCTTCTTCGCTGTTCATATACGACAATAACGCAGCTTCGAAATCGAGAACCTTGTTCAGCTCGATGTCCTTAAGGAAGCCGTTGTTCGCCGCGTAAATCACGACGCCCATCTCTGCAACTGACAGAGGCGAATACTGCTTTTGCTTCATCAGCTCGGTGACACGCTGACCGTGCTCGAGTTGCGCGCGAGTCGCTTCGTCGAGGTCTGAGGCGAACTGTGCGAACGCGGCAAGCTCACGGTATTGTGCAAGCGCGATACGAATACCGCCGCCAAGCTTCTTGATGATCTTAGTCTGAGCCGCACCACCTACACGCGATACCGAGATACCCGGGTTCATCGCAGGGCGAATACCAGAGTTAAACAAATCTGTCTCGAGGAAGATCTGTCCATCGGTAATCGAAATCACGTTAGTTGGTACGAACGCAGATACGTCGCCTGCTTGCGTCTCAATGATTGGCAATGCAGTTAGTGAACCGGTTTTGCCCTTCACTTCGCCGTTGGTGAACGCTTCAACGTACTCTGCGCTCACGCGTGATGCACGCTCGAGTAGACGGGAGTGTAAGTAGAACACGTCGCCTGGGTAGGCTTCACGGCCCGGCGGACGACGCAGCAGCAGTGAGATCTGACGATAGGCAACAGCCTGCTTCGAGAGGTCATCGTAAACAATCAGTGAGTCTTCGCCGCGGTCGCGGTAATACTCACCCATTGAACAACCCGCGTAAGGCGCGATGAACTGCATAGACGCTGGGTCAGACGCAGTCGCCGCAACGATAATTGTGTACTCAAGTGCGCCGTGCTCTTCGAGCTTCTTCACTACGTTGGCAACAGACGAGGCCTTCTGGCCTACCGCAACGTAGACACACTTAATGCCTTTGCCTTTTTGGTTGATGATCGTATCGATCGCAACCGCTGTCTTACCGACCTGACGGTCACCAATGATCAGCTCGCGCTGGCCACGGCCCACTGGCGTCATTGAGTCGATAGACTTAAGGCCTGTTTGGATAGGCTGGTCGACAGACTTACGTGCGATAACACCGGGAGCGATTTTCTCAACCGGCGCAGTAAGCTTCGCCTCGATAGGGCCTTTGCCATCGATTGGCTTACCGAGTGCGTCAACAACGCGACCTTCGAGTTCCGGACCTACCGGTACTTCGAGGATGCGCTGTGTGCAGCGGCAAGTTTGACCTTCGGCCAATGACAGATAGTCGCCTAGTACCACGGCGCCAACTGAGTCACGCTCGAGGTTGAGTGCCATACCGTAGATGCCGCCTTCGAACTCGATCATCTCGCCATACATGACGTCGGCTAGGCCGTGAATACGGATAATGCCGTCGGATACGCTAACGATTGTGCCTTCGTTTTTCGATTGAACCGAAACGTCGAGGTTGTCGATGCGCTGCTTAATAATTTCGCTGATTTCTGAGGGATTCAGTTCTTGCATGCTTATATCCTAGATCCTGACGTGTTTAGGAATTTATTGATTCGGCTAATTTTTTCAGTTTGCCTCGAACCGAGCTATCGATCACGGTATCACCTGCGCGAACAATCGCGCCTCCGATCAAGCTTGGATCCACTTTGGCAACCAGTTTCACTTCACGGTTGAGATTTTTAGTCAGCGCGGCAGCAAGTGCGTCCACAGTCGCGCTGTTCACCTCGAAAGCAGTAGTCACTGTCGCGTCTACCGACATCTCTTGTTGTGCGCGTAGCGCTTCGAACAATTCTACGATCTCTCCAACGAGTGTCAGACGACCGTGATACGCTAGCACCTTGACGACGTTCTGTGCCGCAGGTGTTAGGGCATCATCGAATAGATCGATAAGGCGCTGCGCCTGCTGTTCAGCAGTGATGAGCGGCGCTGACAACAGCGTAGCAACGCGTGCGTCTTTACAGACAAGCGCTATCTGTCGAAGCATCTGCGACCAGCCTGCGAGATCGTTGCTTTGTACAGCGACCTGGAACACAGCCTTCGCATAGGGCCGTGCGAGAGTGATGGGTTCTGCCATGTGTAAAACCTGGTGTTTAACCTAGTTACGCCTAAGAGTTATCTCCTAGGCGGTGACCGTTCGCCTGCGCGTACTACCGTTGCTCATTCCTCTACCGTTGCCCAGAAAATTCCGGCGGCGCAAAGAACTAAAGCTCGGCTGCGAGGCCTTTGAGCAACTCTTCGTTAGCAGCTTGATCGATAGACTTCATCAAGATCTTTTCTGCGCCAGCGATAGCGATGAGTGCGACCTGCTCGCGAAGTGCTTCTTTTGCACGGTTCGCTTGCTGTTCGATCTCGGCACTCGCTGCGGCAAGCTGTCGCTCGCCTTCGGCACGGGCCTGATCTTTCGCTTCTTCGATAATCTGATTCGCACGACGCTTGGCTTGATCAAGGATTTCAGCTGCTTCACGCTTCGCGATTTCTTTATCTTCGCCTGCCTTCGTTTGAGCGGCGGCGAGGTCGAGCTGTGCTCGCTCGGCTGCTGCTAAACCGTCGATAATCTTTTTACGGCGCTCTTCGAGAACCGCGACCACTGGTGGCCAGACTACCTTCATGCAGAAGTAGGCAAAGATGACAAAGGCGATGCTTTGGCCGACAAATGTTGCGTTCAAATTCATTCTTACACTCCTTTCAAGTGGGCGTTATCGCCAACTATGAGGCTGCTATTTAGCCGATGAAAGGGTTAGCGAAGATGAACAGGAATACGATACCAACACCAATGATGGAGATAACGTCCACGAACGCCGCAACCAGGAAGAATTGTGTTTGTAGCATTGGCGCCAGTTCTGGCTGACGAGCAGAGCCTTCGATGAGCTTGCCACCAAGGTTACCAAACGCTACCGCGGTGCCAGCACCACAAATACCGAAAATAATAGCTGCCGTGAGTAGAGTCATTGCTTCAATGGTCATGTTTATCTCCAAGTTTTGCTTTCTTGTGGAGCGGTGAGGCTCCGGGTTTCAGTGATTTTTTAGGGCTTGCGTACTAGTGATCGACCTGATGCGCTTGGTTGAGGTACACGATGGTCAACATCATGAACAGGTAAGCCTGTAGCGCGATGACCAAGATGTGGAACACAGCCCAAGCGAAGTGCAGGGGCAGCTGGTAGTAGCCTAGCAGGGCGATCACGAGGAATATCACTTCGCCGGCAAACATATTGCCGTAAAGCCTGAGCGCGAGTGAGACCGGCTTTGCGAGAAAACCGGGTAGTTCGATAAGTAGGTTAAGTGGTGCGAGATACCACTTAGGGAACGGATACATCAGGAAGCCGCCAGCGAAGCCACCGACGCCTTTAATTTTTATGCTGTAGTAAATCACCATCAGGAACACAGCAACAGCGAAACCGAGCGTGATGTTAATGTCGGTGGTGGGTACGGCTTTGAAATAGAGGTGTGAGTCGCCTGTGACGAGTTGCGCGAACATGGGAATCCAGTCCACTGGGACCAAATCCATCGTGTTCATCAGGAAGATCCAGCTAAACGTGGTCAATGCGAGCGGCGCAATGAACTTGTTTTTAGCAAAGAAGGCGCCTTCAACGCTTTCGATCACGAATTCGGCTAATAGCTCAATGAAGTTTTGCACAGGGCCGGGCACGCCCGCCGTCATCTTACGTGACACCAAGAAATAGAAGGCCATAAAACCGATGCCGAGGAGCAAGGAGATGAGCATCGTATCGACGTTAAGCGCCCAAAAACCCATTTGCGCCGCCTCTTCTGGTGAGTGCGCAAACCCCCAATGACCGTCGACCTTGCCATAGGTGAGAAAGCCGAGGTGGTGAGATACATACTCGGTGCTACTTGCGTAAGCGACTTCGCTGTGTGCTTCAGCCATAAGGTTGTCTTCTACTCTGTCTGGTTCTGTTCGATTAGTGAGCTAGTTCAGCTATCTATCTAAGCTTCCTGCGCTACCCTACCTGCGTTTGGCTAGCCATACTGCGCCCGCCATCCCCGCAAGGTGAACTACTGCGAAACCCGCAAACACCATGCTGGGCGCTAGAGGTTTCACGCTAGAAAAGACAAGGGCAAAACCCGCCGCTGTCAGTGCTAGTTTTATCGCCTCACCTTTAAACAGGGAGGCGACCATTTTGTCTGCTACGCGCGCGCCCCTAAATTGGAACGCCTTGTAAGCAAAATAGGCCCCTGGAATGGCGCTAATCAGCCCACCTAGAAGCGTCGAATACGCCATTAACCCTTTCTGATCACCCGCTATCACCCCTACCAGTGCTGCAAATACGGCAGCGGCGGTAAACTGAAGCACAATAACTCGGGTAAATGGTGGCGGCTTGATCGTCGACACTGGCCCTTATTCTCACTTTGTATGCTCTCTCGAGCATTTTTGAGACCCCGTACCACTTGTCACGCTAATGCCTGAAACTGCGGATGGTCAGGGCGAGATTTAGCCGGGTCGAAGCTAAACCAAGGCGCGTATTATAGGGAGCTTGGGCGCTACGATCAATAGCGATGACGGGGGGCTTACTTAATGTGAGCCAGAATCCCATCAAGTTCGTCTAGTGTGTTGTATTTTATTGATAATTTTCCAGATCCCTTAGCACTGTGTTGAACCACCACCTTCGCGCCTAGCGTCTCGGCGAGGGATTGCTCGAGTTGGCGAATATCTGGGCTCACTACTGGCTTCGTTTTGGCTGTGGGGCCCGCGAGCAGGCGGCGCACGAGCGCTTCGGTTTGACGCACCGATAAGCCCCCGCCCACAACACTGCGTGCGGCCTCGCTTTGTTGCTCTTGTGGCAGTGCGAGTAGGGCGCGGGCGTGACCCATCTCAAGATCTCCGCGCTCCAGCATCACCCGTGTGTCCAAACTCAGGTTAATCAGTCGCAACAGGTTGGTGACGGTTGTGCGTGACTTACCAACTGCATCTGCCACCTGTTGTTGGGTGAGTTCGAACTCGTCCTGTAGGCGCTTGAGTGCAACGGCTTCCTCGATAGGGTTGAGGTTCTCGCGCTGGATATTTTCGATAAGCGACATGGCGATAGCCGCGTCGTCGGCGACGGGCTTAATGATCGCGGGTATTGTATCCAAGCCCGCGAGCTGAGTGGCACGCCACCGGCGTTCGCCAGCGATGATCTCGAAGCGGTCGGCACTGATAGGCCGAATCACTATCGGTTGCATAACCCCTTGCTGCTTAATGGAGGCCGCCAGTTCACCTAGCGCCTCTTCGTGCATGTCCATCCGTGGCTGATACTTACCACGCTGAATGAGGTCGACGGGAATATGCCTGAGCTCACCGTCACGCGGAACGTCGGCAGATACTTGCGCCGTGTGGGATTGTTGTGTCGGCTCAGCGGGCTTATTTTTCTTTCCCCCCGAGAGGAGAAAATCCAAGCCTTTACCCATCCTTTTATTCTCTGCCATCGTGCTATCGTCTACTCTAAGTGATTGTAAGGCTTAGTTTGCCGCGTTGCTGGCGCGCTCATCGCTGCGTCTAAGTATCTCGCCTGCGAGTGCTAGATAATACACAGCCCCGCGTGACGTTCGGTCGTATTTTATAACTGGTAGTCCAAAACTCGGCGCTTCGGCCAAGCGTACGTTGCGAGGGATAACGGTTCTATAAACCGTGTCACCGAAGTGTTGAAAAAGCTGTCGATTGACCTCGATGGTAAGCCTGTTTCTCGGGTCGTACATGGTGCGAATGATGCCTTCGATGCGCAGCATCGGATTCAAATGCTCCGCGATAGTCTCGACTGTCTGCATAAGTGCTGCCAATCCCTCAAGCGCATAGTATTCGCATTGCATGGGTATGAGTACACCCTCGGCTGCAACGAGCGCGTTAATCGTCAGCATGTTTAGTGAAGGAGGGCAGTCGATAATGATGTAGTCATAACGTGTCCGCTGTGCATCGAGAAGTGTCTTGAGTTTAAACTCCCTCTCTTCCATCGCAAACAGCTGTGCCTCGGCTGCAACGAGATCGCCGTTTGAGGGCAGCAAGTCATAGCCCGCCTCAGCCGCACTCACACAGACCGTATCGAAGTCGACACCGTCGACCAGTGCGTCGTAAAGAGAAAGCTCGAGGGAGGATTTGTCCACACCGCTTCCCATCGTCGCGTTACCTTGGGGGTCTAGGTCGACGAGCAGCACGCGGTTGCGCGTGACGGATAGCGAGGCGGCAAGGTTAACCGATGTGGTGGTTTTGCCCACGCCGCCTTTCTGATTGGCTACAGCGAAAATCTTACTCATCAGGCCTCTTTATCCGTCTCTTTATTCGTCTCTTTATCAGTCTCTTTGTGCGAGACAAAGACCAGGTGACGCTGGGAATCAACACCGGGAACCTTAAGCTCCACAACGCGCGTCGCCTCGATGCCCGCAGGCAACGCATCGATTTCGGCCTGAGGATACACGCCCTTCATGGCAAGTAATTCTGATCCTTCACGTAAAGGCTTGGCGATCATTGTGACGATGTCCTGTAGCGATGCAAACGCCCGACAGGTGACGAATGGAAATTCATTCGCCTCTCGCATCCCAATATAATCGTCTACTCGCGCATTGACGACCTCAATATTCTCCAAACCAAGGGCCAGCTTCGCTTGAAACAGGAAACGCGTTTTCTTGCCGTTACTGTCGAGCAAGACGAAACGCCGCTCTGGGCAGGCGATAGCCAAGGGAATACCAGGCAGACCCGCGCCAGAACCAATATCTAAGATCGCTTTCAGCGCCGTCTTCTCGTCATTTTGTTGCGCAGGCAAATGCGGCAGCACCGCGAGGCTATCCAGAAGATGTAGTGGCACCATCTCTTGAATCGCCGTTACCCCTGAGAGGTTAAACGCCTTATTCCATTTGGTGAGGAGATGCAGGTAATGGATTAGTTTAGGTTGTGCGCTCGCCGGCAGACCTAGGCCTAATTCCCGTATTCCTTGCTCTAACAAGCCTTCTAATCTGTCGGCCATAAGTGAGCCTAGCTCGCCTTGCGGTCGAGTTGCGAATTTTTGGCTTTCTTTAAATACACCAACAACAAAGAGATCGCCGCGGGCGTCATGCCCGGAATTCGCGAGGCACGAGAAAGATTTTCAGGGCGGGCGTCGAGCAGTTTTTGTTTTAGCTCATTAGACAAGCCTTGCATCTGCGCGTAATCGAAATCCGCTGGTAACGCGGTCTCTTCATTTCGTTTCAGTTTATCGATCTCGCCTTGCTGGCGATCGATATACCCTTGATACTTTAATTGGATACTAACCTGTTCTTGCACTTGCCGCTGCAGCTCCGCAGAAAGAGCAATTGCTGGCGCGTTGAGATTTTCACGCGCCGCATAGGCCTCAAAACCCTTGGGACTTTGCGCAAGCGCAGCAACGAGCGAGGTGTATTCTACCCGAGGGCGTGCAAGTAAGTCGGCGAGGCTTTGTTCCCGCGAAAGAGGCTTTTCTAATAACGCATCGATCCCAGCAGCCTCAGCAGAATTGGGTTGTATCCATGTTTTCTTTAACCACTGGAGTCGCTGTTCGATGAGTGTTTGTTTAATGCAATAAAAATCCCATCGCTCATCATCAACGAGTCCAAGTTCTCGCCCTTTAGGCGTGAGTCGCTGATCGGCGTTGTCTTCGCGCAGTGTTAGTCGATACTCCGCACGGCTCGTGAACATGCGATAGGGCTCATTCGTGCCAAGGGTGATGAGGTCATCGACTAACACACCGAGATAGGCCTCATCGCGGCGCGGACACCATGACTCTTCGCCGCGCGCTGCGAGGCCGGCATTGAGCCCGGCCAAAAGCCCTTGTGCGGCAGCCTCCTCATACCCCGTCGTACCGTTAATTTGGCCGGCAAAATAAAGGCCTTTCACGAACTTAGTTTCGAGAGAATAGTGAAGATCGCGAGGGTCAAAGAAATCGTATTCGATAGCATAGCCGGGCCGGGTAATAAGCGCGTTCTCGAATCCTTTAATCTGCCTAAGCATTGCTACCTGCACATCAAACGGCAGGCTTGTGGAGATCCCGTTGGGATATAACTCGTTGGTGTTGAGCCCTTCTGGCTCAACGAAAATTTGATGTGAGTCCTTGTCAGCGAAGCGCATCACCTTGTCTTCGATAGACGGGCAGTACCGCGGACCGGTGCCTTCTATGACGCCGGTGTACATTGGTGATCGATCAAGCCCGCCGCGAATAATTTCATGACACGCCTCGTTGGTCGAGGTGATGTAGCAGTTCACTTGCTGTGGGTGATCGACGTCGCTGCCGAGATAGGACATCACAGGTAGAGGTGAATCGCCCTCTTGGGTTTGCATCACAGAAAAATCGACAGAGCGTGAATCGATCCGCGGCGGCGTGCCAGTCTTTAACCGGTTAACCCGAAACGGCAAGCTACGCAGGCGCTGAGCTAGGGCAATAGAAGGCTGATCACCTGCACGGCCGCCCGAGCTGTTTTCAAGCCCAATGTGAATTTTCCCCCCGAGAAATGTTCCAGCCGTGAGCACAACACGACGAGCTCTGATCAACACGCCCATCTGTGTAATAACGCCGCACACCTCGCCGTCTTCGATCAGCAGGTCGTCTACACCTTGTTGGAAGAGGCTAAGGTTCTCTTGCTGCTCCAACATACTGCGAATGGCTGCTTTGTAAAGCGCGCGGTCGGCTTGTGCACGCGTCGCCCTTACCGCGGGGCCCTTGCTGGCATTGAGCACGCGAAACTGGATGCCGGCTTTATCGGTGGCCTTAGCCATCGCGCCGCCCAGGGCATCGATCTCTTTGACCAAATGACTTTTACCAATTCCCCCAATTGCTGGGTTACAGGACATCTGCCCCAGCGTGTCGATGCTGTGGGTAATGAGCATGGTCTGTACGCCTTGGCGGGCAGCCGCCAGCGCCGCCTCGGTACCAGCGTGTCCGCCGCCTATCACGATGACGTCATAGTGTGTGGGGTATTCCATGACTGCGGTTGAACTTGTCATTAGTAGTCACTTACTTGAAAGAAGAGTAAATAGGGTGTGTTAATAGAATGCCGAATCGATAATTATATAGAATTCAGCGTATTAGTGAATTTATTTATAGAAAGATCGTCAACGTTGCAAAAAATCAGCGTAGTAGGAAGTTGAGAGCCTGTGAGGCACAGGGTTTATTACTGTTATTGATAGCTACGCGTTTTTCTGTGGAAAACCACTTTTAATTACCAGTTTACAATGAGTTAGACGACGGAAAACCTCGGTATAGTCACTCGGATATCGTGGTAAAAGCTCTGAATCAATGTGGATAAGATGAACTGCCGTGTATTTCCTTCTCTTTAGGCTTTGCCAAAGGTTGCAGCAAGCTGAAAGTTATCCCTCATAATCCACAGCTTTATTTTGAATTCTTGAGAGTTGTTCTTCTTCTGCCCAGAGGGTGTCCTAGGCTTATCCACAGGTAACGTCCCTATTATTTACCTACGCAGAAATTAGAGAAGATCTCGCCAAGCAAGTCGTCGCTGCTCACTTCACCGGTAATCAAACCAAGCTCATTCTGCGCAAGTCGTAGGTCGTCGGCGAGAAGCTCGAAGGGCTGCCCCTCTTCCAAACCGGATCTGGCAGAGGCGACCAGCACGGCGGCGGCGCGTAATGCGATTAAGTGTCGTTCTCTTGCTACGAAGGCGCCCTCGACCAACGTGCTAAAACCAATCGCTCGCTTCAGCGCGTCGGTAAGCGCATCTATCCCTTGTGCTTGTTTTGCGGACAGCGTCACTGTAGGTAGCGTTAGTGGCGCGCCGCTATCAGTGTCTTGTAGGGCCTTGGGGAGATCGATGTCTCCCATGCCGATTTGTGGCGAGGAGAGCAAGTCAGCTTTATTCAACACGATTAGAGTTTTGGTAAGCAGGGCCGGATCGTCGCGAAGGAGATCTGGGATGTCGTCTATGCTCAAACCACGCGCTTGCTCTTGCTGAATCGCGCTCGCATCTAGAACGAGTAAAATTTTGTCCGCCTGTCGCACGGCCTCGCTTGCGCGCCTGACACCTTCTTGTTCTACGATATCATCGCTCTGCCTAAGTCCTGCTGTATCGGTAATATGAACCGGCATGCCATCGATTTGAATGCGCTCAGATAACAGGTCACGTGTTGTTCCTGCTATGGCGGTGACGATCGCTGAGTCATTGCCGGATAGCGCATTAAGCAAACTTGATTTTCCAGCATTGGGCTTGCCGGCAATAACCACCTGCATGCCTTCTTTTAACAGTGCACCTTGCTGCGCTTGGGCAAGCGCGGTATCGAGCTGACCAGTTATGGTCTCTAACGTCTGAACGACGCGGGTCTGTGAGATTATATCGATGTCTTCGTCACTGAAATCGATCGCGGCTTCAATATTAACGCGTGCCTTAGTCAGTTCGGCGACTAAAACATTGACTGCGGCTGAAAACTCCCCGCTTAGGGTGCGCATGGCAGACTGTGCGGCCTGAGCAGAGCTGGCATCGATGAGATCTGCTATGGCTTCGGCTTGCACGAGATCGATTTTGTTGTTTAAAAACGCTCGTTCTGAAAACTCGCCTGGGTTGGCTATTCTCGCGCCCAGTTCGCATACCCGCTTGAGTAGCATCTGTTGAACAGCTGTGCCGCCGTGTCCCTGAAGCTCGAGGACGTCTTCGCCAGTAAAAGAGGCTGGATTGGAAAAAAAAAGGGCTATGCCTTGGTCGAGGGTATTGCCCTCACCATCACAGAAATCGGCGTAGTGGGCGACGCGAGGCGTAGGGTCGAAACCAAGAACTTGACGCGCAATAACACGCGCCTTAAGTCCTGACACTCGCACTACGCAGACTCCGCTTTTACCTGGAGCGGTGGCTAGAGCCGCGATCGTGTCGTTCGCACTCATACTGGTTTCCAGAAGGCTTTTGTGTCCGAGTGGCTACGCGGTTACGCCTTGCTCGCAGCGTACTGCGCCTCGATCTTACGCGTAATATACCACTGCTGTGCGATACCCAAAGCGGCATTGGTGAACCAATACAGTACCAAACCGGCTGGGAACCAGAGGAAAATGCCTGTCATCATAATGGGCATCAACTTCATGACTCGTGCCTGCATTGGGTCTGCGGGCGCCGGGCTTAGAGAGGTTTGCAGGAACATCGTGCCGCCCATCAACAATGGGAGAATGAAGAACGGATCGCGTACCGATAAATCGGTTAGCCAGAAGATAAAGGGGGCGTGACGCAGCTCAACGCTTTCCAGAAGCACCCAATACAGCGCGATAAAGACTGGCATCTGCACGAGCATGGGGAGACAACCGCCGAAGGGGTTAATCTTCTCTTTCTTATACAGCTCCATAGTGGCTTGCTGCATTTTCATCCGATCATCGCCATAAGATTCTTTGAGTTGCTGCATCTTGGGCATGACGCGGCGCATTCCTGCCATCGACCGGTACTGGGTCTCAGACAGTTTGTAGAACAATGCCTTGACGCTCACCGTGAGGAGAATAATGGAGAAACCAAAATTATTGATGAAGGAGTTGATACGCGTCAGCAACCAATAGATTGGTGCGGCGAGGAACCACAGGAAGCTGTAGTCGATTGTGAGGTCGAGATTGTCTGAAATCTCGGCCAGTTTGTACTGGTCTTTTGGTCCTGCGTAGAAGCGCGATTGATATTCGCCTGAGCTACCCGCGGGCACGGTGAATGCGCTACCGGTGAATTCACCGAAGTACTGTCCCGCGGCGTTCTTTCTAGTGGTGAAATTGTTGGTGGCGTTTTCGTCTGGGATCCACGCGCTAATAAAGTAGTGTTGGCTAAACGCCATCCATCCACCAAGGGTTTGTTGGGTTGCCGCGCCATCGTCGTCAATGTCGTCGAACTGGACTTCGTAATAGGGGTCATCGAGGGTTGTTGATACAAAGCCTAGGTAGGTGCGTCCGAAGCCCCCTGCGTCGCTCGGGTCGTCAAAATTATCGCGTTTGATTTGTGCGAAGGGGTTAGCGCGGAAGTCTGTGTCACTGCGGTTCTCGATAAGATAGCTGACGTCGATCACGTAGCTGTCACGGGTGAAGGCGAACCGTTTGGTCACCTCGACGCCGTTTGTAGTGGTCGTAACGAGGTCGACGGTTAGACTTGTGTCTTGGTCACCGAGGACGAATTCGGATTGGCTAACGCTGTAGCGTGCCCGGCCGTCGGCGTCGACACCGTTGGGCCCGATGAGTCCACTTGGCGCAACGTATTGCCTGCCGGGTGCGCTGCTAAGGATGACGAACGGCTCGGCGTTTTCATCGAGGCTCTTTAGATATTGAGGCAGGGCGAGATAAACGATGTCGCCGCCGACGGTGTCTACCTGCAGTTCTAGGGTGTCGGTTTTAATGCTGACAAAGGTTTGGGGCGTGGCAACTATCTGTGCTGCGGGTTCGGCGCCCGGTAATGCCGGCACGTCAGTGTTGGCTGTTGTCACAGCGTCCACACCAGAGGCGGTGGCAACGGTTGGCATCACTGGGTCGTCTTGCGCGCTTAACGCCGGTGCTGCAGTCGGCAGTGCTGGCATATCTTGGGTATTGGTCGCTGCGATTCCTGCCTGTTCGATCTCTTGTGGATAGTCTTCTTGCCATTGTAAGAGCATTAAATAGGTGACAACGGCGAGAGCTGTGTAGAGGGCGAAACGAGGAAGATTCATTGGATTCCACTTTTTGAGTGATGAATGTAAAAAGTCTTTTTAAGAGTCTTGTGTGCCGGCTTGCGGAACGGGGTCGTAACCGCCTTCGTGCCATGGGTGGCAGCGACACAGCCGCTTGGTTCCCAACGAGACTCCTGTAACCACGCCATGTTCGCAGATAGCTTCAGCCATATAGTGCGAGCAACTCGGTTCGAACCGACACTGCCTGCCTATTAAAAGGCTTAGCGACAGTTGGTAGAGTCGAATGCATTTGAGTAAAAGAGGCGCTAGTGCGCGGTCTAGTCTGCTCATGCGGTAGCCGGTGACGTCGATGCGGTGGATTGAGACCGCGCACTGTCTTTAATCGCTCTGCGTTTAAGATCGCTAAACAAAGCATCGAGAGTGCTGGTCAGTTCTGCGCGCGCTAGTTTATCAGCATCTTTGCGGGCGAGCACGACTATATCGAGTTGCGGAAATCCGTCCTGTCGCAAACGAAAGCCTTCGCGTAGCGCGCGCTTTAGCTTGTTGCGGTTGACCGCCTTCGGGATGTGTTTCTTTGCGATAACCAGACCGAGTCGCGGCCTGATGCCATTAGTCGCTGTTGCAAGAAAGAGGAAGTGTCGGTTAGAGACTTTATAACGCGATCGATCGAAGACGGCTTTGTAGTCGCCTGCGTTAAGTAGCCTGGCAGTCTTGGGGAAGCACGCGATTGCCATGTGGACCCCACTGAGGAGAGAGTGGCGCACTGCATCGGTGACTGCTGTGGTGCGCTGGCCTTCCTATTGCTGACCTAAACCCAGGTACCGACCCAAACCCAGCGCGCTGGGTTGTGTCACTAACTAGGTGTCTAGGTGTTTAGGCAGAAAGCTTTGCGCGGCCTTTGGCGCGGCGACGGTTGATTACCGCACGGCCACCTTTGGTTGCCATACGTGCACGGAAGCCGTGTGTGCGAGCGCGCTTAAGGACGCTGGGCTGAAATGTTCTTTTCATGGGGTATCACCTAAAAATTCGTCGTGACGCAGTTGACGCCACCTTTTAATACGAGCCCTTTCATAAGGGGATGCGAATATTAGAGCCTTTGTGGATAAGATGCAACGCTTAGTTTACGTAAAAACCCCTTGTTTTTAAGCTTGTTGGCGAAGACATCGAGAGTGTCTTGTTGGGCGGGTGTTGGTGTTTAGTCGCCCTGGTAGTGTGTTCCCTGGTAAATAAGAGCTTGGGCACACCTTATCCTCAGGTTATCCACAAAGTTAATCTACTTGGATTGTGGGTAATTTCTTTGCTGTTTTTGTATCGGGAGCTTTTAGTATATTTAAGCTTCTGATTTAAATATCTTTATTTCTGTTATTTGGAAACACAGTAACGGTGGATAACTTTATCCTAACGCTCTACACTCAAGCCTCGGTCGATTACCTCTCTCGGTTAATGCGAGATCGAGTAGACCGTGTTAATTGAGTCGATCAACAATAAAATAACGCGACCGCGTTGTGCCAAACCATCAATGGCAGGCGCGAGTGGCGACAGCCAGCAAACGCTGGAGATGCAGAATAGGGCCCCACGTGTCATCAGAACACCTCGAATTAGTGACAACACCCCATCGATCAGCGAACCCGGCCGGGCCTAGCAGCCTTGTTAGCGCCGACAGCGTTGACAGCATTAATAGGTCAGCCGAGCCCGAAAGAGTCGCCCACGGCGCAGGCTCTACGCCAGACGCGGCAGAGCTATGGCGCGACTGCCTCGACATTCTTCGTCTGGAGCTTCCTGCTCAGGCGTTTAATACTTGGATCCGCCCGCTGCGTCCGCGCCTCGTTACAGTGCCTGCTTCAAACAGCTCTGCGGCGACGCTTGAAATGCAGCTACTCGCACCGAACCGATTCATTCAAGACTGGGTAAAGACCAAATTGTATGCTCAGCTGTGCTCTATTTTCGCTGGAATAGCGGTTAAAAGCGGCGAAAAAATCGGTTTAATAGGCGAAAGTCCTGTAATTTTAGTCGCCGATGCCCACAGCAGCTCCGGGTCACAGATCGAGAGGCCAGCGCCAATCGAGGCGGGTCAGGCGGCTGAGCAACCACGCAACCGCTATGGCAGTGAAGAACACCAGGCCCCCCCTTCCTATGGTTCACTTGTTGGAAGTGAAGGTTCACTCCAGGCGAGCTCTCCTGCGCGTGCCACGCCGCTTTCTACGAGAATGGCGCCGAGCAATGAGACGTCAGGATCCCTCGTCGACACAATTATTGAAGGAAAGCTTAGCCATCGAGGGACACTCAATCACGAGAACACCTTCGATAACTTCGTCGAGGGTAAGTCTAATCAGCTCGCGCGAGCGGCGGCGATGCAAGTTGCCGAGAATCCTGGTTTCGCCTATAACCCCCTCTTTATTTATGGCGGTGTGGGATTAGGTAAGACTCACTTAATGCATGCGGTGGGTAATCATCTCAGGTTAAAGAAGCCCAATGCGAAGATTGTGTACCTGCACTCTGAGACGTTCGTAGGCACCATGGTTAACGCGTTGCAGCTTAACGCTATCAACGATTTTAAACGCTTCTACCGCTCGGCTGACGCCCTGTTGATCGACGACATTCAGTTTTTCGCAGGCAAGGAACGCTCACAAGAAGAGTTCTTCCATACCTTTAATGCGTTGCTCGAAGGCGGACAACAGATCATCCTCACTAGTGATCGGTATCATAAGGAAATCGATGGGCTGGAAGAACGGCTAAAGTCGCGCTTCGGTTGGGGGCTTACGGTGGCTGTAGAGCCGCCCGAGCTCGAGACACGCGCCGCTATTTTGATGAACAAGGCGGCACTTAGCCATGTGACGCTGCCCAACGATGCGGCGATGTTTATTGCCCAGCGCTTACGCTCTAATGTGCGCGAACTCGAAGGAGCGCTCAAGCGCGTCATCGCTCATGCAAACTTTAAGGGCGAATCTATTTCCGTAGAGTTGATAAAAGAAGCGCTGCGAGACCTATTTTCCCTTCAGGACAAGCTGGTAACGATCGATAATATTCAACGCACCGTGGCTGAGTATTACAAGATTAAGATGTCCGACATGTTGTCGAAGCGCCGCAATCGCTCTGTGGCAAGGCCGCGACAGGTTGCCATGTGTCTATCTAAAGAACTGACCAATCACAGCCTACCCGAGATCGGTGACGGCTTTGGAGGCCGCGACCACACCACGGTGATGCATGCCTGCAAACAGATCGCGAACCTACGTCAGGGCTCGATCGATATCGAAGAAGACTATAACAACCTGCTAAGGCTGCTTTCGAGTTAGCTTACTTATAAGCCTAGCTGCCAAAACTAAACACACCACCGAATAGACGAGAACAGGAAAAGGAATCAAATCGATGCATTTTGTTATTTCACGCGAGGCATTGCTCAAGCCGTTGCAGCTAGTTAGTGGCGTCGTTGAGCGCCGACAGACGTTACCCGTGTTGTCCAATGTCTTGTTGGTACTCGACAACGACGAGCTGTCGCTAACCGGCACCGATTTGGAAGTTGAGCTCGTGGGCCGGGTGCGTGTTAGTGCTGCGCACAGCCACGGCGCGATCACAGTGCCCGCACGTAAACTCCTAGATATTTGTAAGGCGTTTCCTGACGACGCGATGCTCGAGTTTTCACTGACGGATAATAAATTCGTGGTGAAGGCAGGCCGCAGCCGTTTCTCTTTAACGACGTTGCCGGCCAGCGAATTCCCCAATGTGGAGGAAGAAACAGAGTCCTTCGCGCTGACATTACCCCAAACCAAACTCGGTGAACTGCTCGATAGCACGAGTTTCGCCATGGCGCAGCAAGACGTGCGTTACTACCTTAATGGCATGCTGTTCGAAGTGTCTCCAGACTATTTGCGGGTCGTGGCCACAGACGGTCATCGCTTAGCGATGGAAACCTACGAGGTCAGCAACGACAGTACTGCTGTTCAGCAGCTCATTCTCCCCCGCAAAGGGGTTATGGAGCTTTCGCGCCTGCTCGCCGATGAAGGCGATATCAACCTCGTCTTCGGACAGAATCATATTCGTGCCGCCGTCGCTGATTTCACCTTTACGTCTAAGTTGGTCGATGGCAAGTTCCCCGATTACAACCGCGTATTGCCGAAGAGTGGTAATAAGGTCGTGCTGGGCGACTGTCAGGCGTTACGCCAAGGCTTTAGTCGCGCCTCCATCCTCTCGAACGAAAAATACCGCGGCGTACGTGTCGTACTCACCTCGGGTGAGATGAAAATCTTCGCGAATAACCCTGAGCAGGAAGAGGCGGAGGAAGTCGTCGCTGTGGATTATCAGGGAGAGGATTTGGAGATGGGCTTTAACGTCAGCTATCTCATCGACGTGTTGTCTACGCTACGCAGTTCGCAAGCGAAAATCACGTTGCTAGACGCCAACAGCAGCGCCTTGATCGAGTCCAGCGATGAGAGCAATGCGATGTATGTCGTCATGCCCATGAAGCTCTAACGACAGGTATTGCGCGCCACATTAGCTGCCACATCGCGTGGCCTTAGTCAGTGCGCCCTGTGAAGGCCTATGAATCGAATTCAATCGCTTAGCGTGACTGGCCTCCGAAATCTCTCGGAGGTTGTTTTCTCGCCGGCTTCTCGGCTGAATATACTCTACGGGGAGAATGGCTCCGGCAAGACTAGCCTCTTAGAAGCGATTCATCTCTTGGCGACGGGCCGCTCTTTCCGTAGCACCAAGCTCGACCCACTGATTACCGAGAGCCTAGACGACTCTTTAGTTTTCGCGAAGCTCGAAGATGGCCTCCGCATAGGCCTTAATAAATCACGCCGCCGTCGTCACCAATTACGCTTACAAGAAGAAACTCAGCGAAACTGGGAGTCTGTCGCGCGCGTCCTACCCGTCCAGCTTATCGATTCGACTGCCTTTCAGCTGCTTGAAGGGGGGCCTAAGGCACGGCGCAAATTTCTAGACTGGGGAGTGTTCCACGTGGAACACAGCTTCGTTGGTGCCTGGCGTGATGCCAGCAAGTGTCTCGCTAACCGCAACGCACTCCTCAAACAAGCACGATTCGACAGCGCGCAACTCGAAGCCTGGGATCGGGAGTTGGTCACCGCTGCCGAGCAGGTCGACAGGCATCGCGCCGAATACATGGACAGGTTTCTTCCGGTATTCCACGAGGTTTACCAGCAGCTCGACGGCGCCCACCGCGAAGAACTAAGCCTCACCTATGATCGTGGTTGGGCCGCGGGCGCTGGTTTGGCTGAGGAGCTTGTCCGCACACGCGACGCCGATCGCCGCTATGGCTCAACCCAAACGGGCCCACACCGCGCCGATATTCAAGTCCGCCTAACCCGACACCCCGCCGTAGAAATCCTCTCGCGGGGCCAACAGAAGGTGTTGGTCTGCGCGCTAAAGATTGCCCAGGGCCGATTGCTATCGGGTGCGATTGGGAGTAATTGCCTGTATCTGGTAGACGACCTTCCTTCGGAGCTCGATCCCGAGAACCGCGCCCGCATCTTTGCTTCTTTGCTCTCGCTAAATGCCCAGCTGTTTGTTACCTGCGTGGAGTTAGAGAGCCTGGGCGTGGCCTCTACCGAGGCGCTATTCGCACCCCTGAGCGCGCACGAAATGGCGCAGTTCCACGTGGAACATGGTAGAATAACGGCTTGATTTATCACCGAATTGTCCGATAACACTACTAAGAATTAACACCCTAGGGCGACCCCTGGAGAGCGAGAATGACCGACGACACCAAGCCTGCCGAAGGCGCGGCAGCGAACAACGAATACAACTCAGATAGTATCAAGGTTCTCAAGGGCTTAGATGCGGTGCGCAAGCGCCCGGGCATGTATATCGGCGATACCGATGACGGCACTGGCCTACACCACATGGTGTTCGAGTTGGTCGATAATTCGATCGACGAAGCCTTGGCTGGCCATTGTGACGAGATTCGTGTGGTGATCCATGTTGGTGAAACTATTAGTGTGTCGGATAACGGTCGCGGCATTCCGACCGAAATGCACAGCGAAGGGGTCTCTGCGGCCGAAGTGATCATGACGGTCCTCCACGCAGGCGGCAAGTTTGATGACAATAGCTACAAGGTTTCGGGCGGCCTCCATGGCGTAGGCGTCTCCGTTGTCAACGCGCTCTCGGAGGAGCTCAAACTCACGATTCGCCGTGAAGGCAAATTATGGGAACAGAACTACGTTCATGGTGTGCCGCAGGCGCCTCTCGCCGTTATCGGTGAGACGACGACATCGGGCACAGAGTGCCATTTTAAGCCCTCGGCGCTAACCTTCAGTAGCGTCGAATTCCACTACGACATCCTCGCCAAGAAGCTCCGCGAACTCGCTTTCCTCAATGCCGGCGTGTCTATCCGCCTCATCGACGAGCGCAGCGCGAAGGAAGAGCATTTCAAATACGAGGGCGGCGTCCAGGCTTTCGTCGAATACCTCAATAAAAACAAGGCGGCGGTTAACAAGATCTTCCATTTTGCCCACGAGCGCCCAGAAGACGGCATTACCGTGGAAGTCGCGCTGCAGTGGAATGACTCCTACGCTGAGAACATCTTCCCTTATACCAATAACATCCCTCAGAAAGACGGCGGCACACACCTCGCCGGCTTCCGCGCCGCATTAACGCGTGTGCTCAAGGGCTATATCGATAAAGAAGTCGCCGCAAAAAAGGGTAAAGAAGTTGTGACCTCTGGCGACGATGCGCGTGAAGGACTCACGGCCATCATCTCGGTGAAGGTGCCAGATCCCAAATTCTCGTCCCAGACCAAAGACAAGCTCGTCTCTTCCGAGGTGAAGACTGTCGTCGAACAAGAGATGGCAGCTAAATTTAACGACTATCTTCTGGAAAATCCCGGTGATGCGAAGCTAATTGTCGGTAAAATGCTCGATGCTGCACGCGCCCGCGAGGCCGCGCGAAAAGCTCGCGAGATGACTCGCCGTAAAGGTGCGCTAGACATTGCAGGCCTGCCCGGAAAGCTCGCCGATTGCCAAGAGAAAGACCCCTCGCTGTCGGAAATCTACATAGTGGAGGGCGACTCGGCGGGTGGATCCGCCAAGCAAGGGCGCAATCGCAAGAATCAGGCAATCCTTCCGCTCAAGGGTAAGATTCTCAACGTCGAGAAGGCAAGATTTGACAAAATGTTGTCTTCGGCGGAAATTGGCACCCTTATCAAGGCGCTGGGCTGCGGTATCGGTAAGGATGAATTCAGCCCAGAGAAACTGCGCTATCACAGCATCATCATCATGACCGATGCCGACGTCGACGGTTCCCACATCCGCACGTTGCTGTTGACCTTCTTCTTCCGTCAAATGCGTGAACTCGTAGAAGGTGGCCATATCTTTATCGCCCAGCCTCCGCTGTACAAGATCCGTAAGGGTAAGCAGGAGCAATACCTTAAAGACGAGGGCGAGCTAAAGGCTTATCAAACGCAAGTCGCACTCGAAGGCGCGAGCCTCCATGTGAACGCGGATGCACCGGGTATTGCTGAGGATGCGCTCGAGTCGTTGGTTAAGAGTTACCACGACGCCTACGGAATCATCAGCCGACTGGCGCGCCTCTACCCTACAGAAGTGCTCGAAGCGATGATCTTCTCGCCTCTTCTGACCGCAGATCAACTGCAGAGTGAGGCAAGCGCAAACGCATGGCTCGATAGCGTTCGCAGCAAGCTCGCGGAGATTCATCCCGGCGCTAGCGCTAACCTAACGTTAACCATCAAACACGATGACGAGCGCAAATTGCATTTACCCGAAGCGCGCTTAAGCCTGCACGGACTCGAACGCGGCTTCGCGTTTAGTCTCGATTTCTTCAACTCAGGTGAATACCGCGCGCTTGCCAAGCTCGGCGAAACCCTCGAGGGTCTCATCGAAGAAGGTGCTTTCGTTAAACGCGGTGAGAAATCACAGCCGGTTAAGGGTTTTGCGGAGGCGATCGACTGGCTCACCCAAGACGCGATGAAGGGCCATTACCTGCAGCGCTATAAAGGACTGGGCGAGATGAATCCAGACCAGCTATGGGATACGACGATGAATCCCGAGACGCGCCGCATGCTGCAGGTCACGATCGATGATGCGATCAACGCAGACCAGCTCTTCAACACCTTGATGGGTGATCAGGTGGAGCCGCGCCGCGAGTTTATCGAGCAGAACGCGATGGCTGCGGAAAACCTCGATATCTAGGCGTCACTAATCGCGGCAACCACTGCCGCGAGGTCGTCGAAGACGGCGACACGAACACCCTCGAGACAGCCGCCGGTTGCTTGCAGTGCGGCTTCGGTGCTCGCGCCCTTACCGGTGCGCACCAAAATCGGCGTGCAACCCGCACTCACCGCCGCCTCTAAATCCCGCAGGCTATCGCCTACGAGCGGCGACCCGCTTAGGTCACACTCGAACGTCTCGGCTATCGCGGAGAGTAAACCCGCTTTGGGTTTGCGGCAGTCGCAGCCAGCGTCCGGTGCATGCGGGCAGTAGAAGACACCGGCAACCGAACCCCCCGCATCTTCCACTAATCGGGCGAGCTTTTCGTGCATGTGTGCGAGTGCAAATTCATCGAATAGGCCGCGGCCTACACCGGACTGATTGGTGGCGACGACAACGCGCCAGCCGGCTTGGCACGCCAGCGCGATGGCCTCGATGCTGCCGGGGATGGGGAGCCACTCGTCGGCCGACTTAATAAAGTCGGCAGAGTCGTGATTAATGACGCCGTCGCGATCGAGGATTAACGTACGCGTCGCGGTCATCGGCTTAACTCGAGAGGTGTGAGATATCCGCCGCCCGCAAGAAGCTGCGACGAAGTCGCGACAACAACGCTAGACGATTAGCTCGCTGGCCGAGGTCGTCGCTTACCACCAGCACGTCATCGAAGAACGTATCGACCGTTTGACCAAGCTGCGCGAGTGATTCGAGCCCGCGCGTGTAATCGCCTGCAGCAAACAGCGGTTCTACTTCGGTTTCTACCGCGACGAGTTTGTCGAACAACGCTTTCTCTGCGGGTTCCACTAAACTGGCTGCCGACACCTGCGCGTCTGCATCGAGGTCTTGTTTTGCTAAGAGGTTAGACACGCGCTTGTTTGCTGCCGCCAACGCTGCCGACTGCGGCAACGTTTGAAAGTGTGCGACCGCCTGTACACGACGATCGAAATCCACAGGCCGCGTAGGGCGCAGTGCCATCACCGATTGGAATACAGCCGGGCTAATGCCACGGTCTGCGCTCCACGCCTGCAAACGATCGAGTAAGAACTCCAACGCCTGAGTTTTCACAGTGTCACCGAGGTCGACAACCGCAGGATCGCGATCCGCTAGGCCGGCGAAGGCGTCGTCTATGCACTGTACGAGATCGAGGTCGAGTTCCTTCTCGATCATAATACGCAGCAAACCAATGGCGGCGCGACGCAAGGCGAACGGGTCTTTTGAGCCCGTTGGTGGCTGGCCAATGGCGAACATGCCGCACAGGGTGTCGAGTTTTTCAGCGATGGCGAGCATCGCGCCAGTGTGTCCGGCGGGTAAGTCGTCGCCAGCGAAACGCGGCTGATACTGCTCGTTAATCGCCTCGGCGACCTCAGGTTCTTCGCCGTCGTTTAGCGCGTAGTAACGGCCCATCAGGCCCTGCAGGTCAGCGAACTCACCGACCATATTCGTCATCAGATCACACTTGCTGAGCATAGCTGCACGCTCGCATAAATCCGCATCCGCGCCACACTGAACAGCTAGGGAGCGGCTCAGCTTTGCGATTCTAACCGAACGATCATAAACGGTGCCGAGCTTGTCTTGGAATACGATCTTCTTAAGCGCCTCGAGGTGACTTTCGAGCGTGACCTGCTTGTCGGTTTCGAAGAAGAAGCTCGCGTCGGCAAGGCGCGGCCGAATCACGCGCTCGTTGCCCTCGATAACCTGAGCGGGATCTTTACTGACGATATTACTCACCGCGATAAACAGCGGTAGGAGTTTGCCTTGCGCATCGACGCAGTAAAAGGTCTTCTGATGGGATTTCATCGCGAGGATTAACGCCTCGGCAGGTACCTCGAGGTAATGCTCTTCGAACTTGCCCGTAAGCGCGACGGGGAATTCAACCAGGCTCGTTACCTCTTCGAGCAGTGCCTCGTCGATGATGCTAGTGGCGTTCGCCTTTTCGCCTTCCTTGATCACAAGCTCGCGAATGAGCTCGCGGCGGCGTTCGAACTGCGGAATAACATGGCCCTGTTGTTCGAGAACTGACGCGTAGTCACTTGGTTTGCTTAGCGCGAGCGTGCCACTCGAATGGAAACGATGGCCGCGGGTTTCGTTGCCCGGCTTGATACCGAAGTAATCACCGCCTACGACTTCGTCACCAAACAGTTGGACAACCCATTGCACTGGCCTGACGAACTCCGCGCGCGAATTTCCCCAGCGCATGCGCTTGGGAATCGGCAGTTTATCCAGAGCCGCCGCAACGATGGCGCTAAGCAGTGCGGTGGTTGCTTGGCCGGGCTGCGACGCTTGAAAATACAGTTTCTCGACGCCGTCTTTCTCTGCGCGTTGCAAGGCGTCGAATTCCACGCCGCAGGATTTGGCAAAACCTAGTGCAGCCTTAGTCGGTGCGCCTTCGCTATCGAAACAGGCCTGCACTGCGGGGCCGAACTTCTCGATAGTTTTATCTGCCTGCGCGGCGTCGACGCCCTCGACGATTAACGCGAGGCGTCTAGGCGTGGCGAAGCTTTCGCTTGCGCCATGGTTGAGCTCATGGGATTTGAGGCCGGCGAGCACTTCCCGCGAGAAGGCTTTCGATAGGTTGGCGAGCGCCTTCGGCGGCAGCTCTTCGGTGCCGATTTCGATCAGATAGTCGCGTGCGCTCATGATGAAGCCTCCGCAGGTGACTTACTCGAAGGATTGCTCGAAGGCGCGCTCGAAGGTTTAGTGCCATGCGCCGCGAAGGCGTCCTTAAAGTCGTCAGCAATAAGCGGAAAGCCGAGGGCCTCGCGTGTCGCATAATAGGTTTCGGCGACGAGCCTTGAGAGGGTTCGTACCCGCAATATGAAGCGCTGACGCTCGGTTACCGAGATCGCGTGACGGGCATCGAGCAAATTAAAATAATGCGAGGCCTTTAGGACCTGCTCGTAAGCAGGCAGCGCCAGCTTGTTCTCGATGAGCTGTTGGCATTGTTTTTCGCAGTCATCGAAATAGCCAAACAGCAGGTCTGTCGCCGCGTGTTCGAAGTTGTACGCCGACATCTCCACTTCGTTTTGCTTAAACACGTCGCCGTATGTGACCTTGCCGTTGGGTCCGTCGGTCCAGACGATGTCGTAGATGCTATCGACGCCTTGCAAGTACATCGCGATGCGCTCGATGCCGTAGGTAATCTCTCCGGTGACCGGATAGCACTCGAGCCCGCCCACCTGTTGGAAATAGGTGAACTGGGTGACCTCCATGCCGTTAAGCCAGACTTCCCAACCTAGCCCCCAGGCGCCGAGGGTGGGTGATTCCCAGTTGTCTTCGACGAAGCGGATGTCGTGAATCGACATGTCGATGCCGAGGCTTTCGAGCGACTTGAGATAGAGCTCTTGAATATTCGAAGGCGACGGCTTGAGTACCACCTGAAACTGGTAATAGTGTTGGAGGCGATTAGGGTTCTCGCCGTAGCGACCGTCGGTGGGTCGACGGCAAGGCTGCACGTACGCAGCGCTCCAGGATTCTGGCCCGATCGAGCGCAGGAAGGTCGCGGGATGGAACGTGCCGGCGCCTACTTCCATGTCCAAGGGCTGGAGGACGACACAGCCTTGCTCCGCCCAAAATTGTTGCAGCGCGAAGATGAGGCCTTGGAAGGTGTTGAGGTCGGATGCTTTATTCACGTTTATGCCATTTTGCCAGTCACTTAGAGGGCCGCAATTATCCTCGATTCGCGGCTGCTTATCCACCGGTAGCCGGTTGCTGACGCTTATCCGGCCGGTGGTCTATACTCTGCAGTTGAAGAGGAGCTGCGCATCGACTAGACGTGGAATCCACCTGTTACGCCCACCTCGCTTTCCTAGAGAGACTGCTCATCGACAATCCCAAAGATCACTCTAAAGACAAGCCTAAAGACAACTCTGCAGACGGCTTGCCGCGCGGCGGCGCTGGATTCGGCGCCCGTGTCGGCCACGCGTTATTCGTAGGCTTTCTGCGACTGACTTCCGTGCTTCCCCTGTGGTTTTTACACTGGCTCGCCGGTGGGCTGGGCTGGGTGTTTGCGGTTGTGCCTAACCGCTCGGCCAACACCACGCGGCGCAATCTCGCCGTCTGCTTTCCCGAGCTTTCGTCTGCTGAGCGTGAGCAATTGGCTAGGCGCAGCTTGGTTGGCATGATGTGCACGGCGCTAGAGATGGGCAAGGCTTGGTTATTGCCGCTGGCGGATACGCTCGCGCAGGTTACCGAGGTCGAGGGTTTGGACGCGCTGCGTAAGGCCGCTGCGAGCGGCGACGGCGTTATTCTGCTTGCCCCGCATCTCGGCAATTGGGAAATTTTCGGCTATTACGCCTGCGAGGGCATCGCCTCGAATTTCATGTACCAGCCGCCCAAAAGTCCTCCTATGGACGAATTGTTGCGGCAAGTGCGAGCGAAGAGCGGCGTGAAGTTAGCGCCAACTAACCGCAGAGGCGTTGCCATACTGCTGTCGGCACTACAGAAAGGCGAGATGGTTGGGGTCTTACCTGATCAAGTGCCGGCGGATGAAGGCGGCGTGTTCGCAGACTTTTTTGGCCAAAGCGCCTTCACCATGACACTCACCAGTCGCCTCGCTCAGCGCGGCAAGCCCGCCGTGTTCTGCGGCTTTGCCCAGCGCTTGGCTCACGGTAAGGGGTTTAAGGTGATCGTCCGCCCCGCCGATTCAGGCGTGTTCGACCCCGATCTGCAGCGCTCGGCGGCAGCGATTAACCGCAGCGTCGAGGCCTGTGTGGCGCTCGCGCCGGAGCAGTATCAGTGGGAGTACAAGCGCTTCCGCCGGCAGGCCGACGACAGCGAATTTTACTAGCGGCGCCAGAACATCGGCGTGAATAACACCAACAGCGTAAACACCT
This sequence comes from Gammaproteobacteria bacterium, assembly GCA_024639905.1. GTDB lineage: Bacteria > Pseudomonadota > Gammaproteobacteria > Pseudomonadales > Pseudohongiellaceae > UBA9145. The sequence goes on from JAHEGE010000004.1 coordinate 68,353, forward strand.
CGAGCCGGCCCAAGAGCATGGCGAAGCTAAGAATCCATTTAGCCGCGTCGTTAAGCCCTCCGTAGGTCTGGGCGACGCTCGCAAGTCCCGGGCCGAGGTTGTTAATGCAGGCGCCTACCGCGCTGAATGCGGTGACGATGTCCAGACCGGTGGCGAGCAGTGCCAGCAGCATGAGCATAAAGGCCATCACATACACCGCGAAGAAACCCCAAACCGCCTCCACTACCCTGTCCTGAACCGGGCCGCGACCCAGCTTAATGGGGATAACTGCATGGGGGTGGATGAGGCGCTGCACCTCCCGAAAACCCTGCTTGAAGATGAGCAGGATGCGGATGACCTTCATGCCGCCGCCGGTAGAGCCGGCGCAGGCGCCGATGATCGCGGCGTACATCAGCACATACGGCAAAAATAGCGGCCACTCATGGAAGTCGCCGGTGGCGAAACCGGTGGTGGTGGCGAATGACACCACCTGAAAGAGCCCTTTGACGAAGGTCTCGCTGAGACTCGGGTAGACCTCGTAAGCGTAAAGCACCGAGATTGTGACCACCGACACCACTGCGAGGATGAAGGCATAGAACTGGAATTCGGGATCGCGGAAGTAATGATCGATGCGGCGGCGCTGCCATGCCGTGAAATGCAGGGCGAAATTGATGCCGGCGATAAACATGAAGACAATAGCGATGAGATCGATGGTGGCGCTATTGAAATAGCCCATGGAGGCATCGTGGGTAGAGAAGCCTCCGATCGCGATCGTCGAAAAGCTGTGGGTAATCGCATCGAAAAGCGACATCCCTGCAAGCCAATAGGCGGCGGCGCAGACGAGAGTAAGGCTGACATACAGATACCACAGCGCCTTGGCCGTCTCGGCGAGCCGCGGCACCAACTTATTGTCTTTGACCGGGCCAGGACTCTCCGCACGGTATAGCTGCATACCGCCGATTCCGAGCATGGGCAGCAGCGCCATCGCCAGCACGATGATGCCCATGCCGCCGAGCCACTGTAGCTGCTGGCGATAGAACAGGATCGACTGCGGCAAAGAATCTAGCCCGGAGATCACCGTGGCGCCGGTCGTAGTCAGGCCCGAGAGAGACTCGAACACCGCGTCGGTAATCGAGAGTTCCACCGCCGATGAGAAGATAAAAGGCAGGCTCCCAGCCGAGCCGAGCACCGCCCAGAATAGCGTCACAATAAGAAAGCCGTCGCGCGTGCCGAGGTCGGACTTTGCCCGATAGGAGGTTAGCCACATCGCCAGTCCCGTGCCGAACACCGTAAAGAAAGACTCGACGAAGGGCGCCATCATGCCGTCGCTATAGAGCAGCGACACTAGCATCGGCGGGAGGTTGGCGATGGCGCTGAACAGCATGAGCAGCAGGCCAAGGATCTTAACGATGAGTGAATAGTGCATCCGCAGTTCGGCCTTAGAAGAAGGTGAGGCCGACCTGGAACAGGCGCTCGACTTCGGGAATGCGCTTGCGGTCGACTAAGAACAGGATCACGTGGTCTTCCGATTCGATCACCGTCGCATCGTGGGCGATTAAGACTTCGTCGCCGCGTACGATCGCACCTATGGTCGTGCCCTCGGGCAGGTCGATGTCTTCGATCGCACGCCCGACCACGCGTGAAGAGGACGCGTCGCCGTGGGCGATCGCCTCCATCGCCTCAGCGGCGCCGCGGCGCAGCGAGTGCACCTGCACCACATCGCCGCGGCGCACGTGGGTCAGCAGGCTGCCGATCGTCGCCTGCTGCGGCGACAGGGCGATATCGATCTCGCCGCCTTGCACGAGGTCGACGTAGGCGGGGTTGTTAATAAGCGCCATCACTTTCTTGGCGCCTAAGCGCTTGGCGAGAAGCGACGACATGATGTTGGCCTCGTCGTCGTTAGTGAGCGCGAGGAACACGTCGGTGTCGGCGATGTTCTCCTCCAACAAGAGCTCGCGCTGCGAGGCCTCGCCGTTCAGCACGATCGCCTTATCGAGGCTCTCGCTTAATAACTTGCAGCGCAAAGGGTCGCGCTCGATGACTTTCACCTGATAATGGTCTTCGATCGATTCCGCCAGGCGCAGCCCGATATTGCCGCCGCCGGCGATCATGATGCGCTTATAAGGCTTGTCCATGCGCCGCAGTTCGCTCATGCAGGCGCGGATGTCTTTCTTGGCGGCGACGAAGAACACTTCGTCGTCGGCCTCGATCACCGTCGAGCCTTCGGGAATTATCGGCCGGTCTTTGCGGAAGATGGCGGCGACGCGCGTGTCTACCGACGGCATGTGTTGGCGCAGGAGGCGTATCTCTTGGCCGACTAAGGGCCCGCCGTAGAATGCTTTTACCGCCACCAGCTGCACCTTGCCTTCGGCGAAGTCCAACACCTGCAACGAGCCCGGCAGACGCAGAAGGCGCGAGATCGCATTGGACACGATGAGCTCGGGCGAAATCACCACGTCGACCGCGATGCCGTTCTTACCTAACAGCTGCTCGCTCGTGAGGTAAGACGAGGCGCGAATGCGGCAGATCTTCTTGGGGGTTTGGAACAGGGAATGGGCGACGCGGCAGGCCACCATGTTGACCTCATCGCTCTCCGTCACGGCGATGATCATGTCGGCATCTTGTCCGCCGGCGAGCTCGAGTATGTCTGGGTGCGAAGGCTGGCCGGGGATCACGCCGATGTCGATGTGGTCTTTGAGCTCACGCAGGCGCTCGGGGTCGGAGTCGACGATGGTAATGTCGTTCGCCTCGCCCGCTAGCGTTTCGGCGAGCGTGCTACCGACTTGATTGGCACCGAGGATGATTATCTTCATGCGGGCAGTCTCGCGGGTCGTCTAGTGATTCTTACTCTTGCTTAACAGCGCAAAGAAGAACCCGTCGGGGCCTCTTGCGTCAGTCGGCAGCAATGCCCGTCCAAGCGGACGGCCGTCGCTAGCGAGGCATTCTACTCCCCAATCGGCAAGTATGCGCTCACTTTTAGCGTCGGCTGTGGCATCGAGGAAGGCCTCGATGCAGGCTTCGTTCTCTTCAGCGAGAAGGCTACAGGTCGTGTATAACAGCAATCCGCCTTCCGCCAATGTCTCCCAGAGCGCAGCAAGAAGTGTGCGCTGACTTACCACACAGCTCTCTACATCCTCAGGAGTCCGCAGTACTTTGATATCTGGGTGGCGGCGAATTACGCCGGTGGCACTACACGGTGCGTCGAGCAGGATACGGTCCAGTGGCGCGCCATCCCACCAGCTAGCCAGGTCGCCGGCATCCGTCGCGGTGAGCCGCACGGTGTTTGCGGCAAGGCTTAGCCTCTCGAGATTCTCGCTAACCCGCGCCAGACGCTTGGCACTGGAGTCGAGTGCCAACAAAGAGCGTAGTCCCGGCTGTGCCTCGAGCATCGCGGCGGTCTTGCCGCCAGGAGCCGCGCAGGCATCGAGAACGGTATGGCCCGCATCGAGCTTGAGGAGCGCAGGCACCAGCTGTGACGCCTCGTCCTGCACGCTGACCCAGCCTTCGCGAAAATGCGGCAGTTCGTCCACGTGGCAAGGCTCGTCTAAAATCAACGCGGTTGCGGCGCAGTGGCCGAGGCTGGCATTGATACCGAGCTCGGCCAGAAGTTCTCTGTAGTCGTCGCGGGTCGTGCAGCGCAGGTTGACCCGCAGGGTCATCGGCGGGCGCGCGTTATTGCCCGTGCAAATCGCCGCGAGTGAGTCCGGGCGCTGCGCGGCGAGGGCGTCGAATAACCACTGCGGGTGGGCATAACGCGCGGCGCTCTCCTGCTCTGCTAGCTGCGCCTCTATGGCGTCCTTCCGCCTTAGGTAGTTGCGCAGCACGGCGTTCACTAAAGCGGCGGCCCAGGGTTTCTTCAGGCTGCGACTTGCCTCCACGCTTTCGTTAATCACCGCGTAGTCGGCAATCGTCAGCTCGCGCAGTTGATAGAGCCCAACTAGCAGCAACCACCGCACGTCGGCGTCTTTGCTTTTTAGCGCCTTACTAAGGAGCGTGCCGAGCAGCGCATCCAGCGTGGGAAACCAGCGGCAGGTGCCGAAGCAGAGTTCTTGAATGAGCGGGAAGTCGGGACGCTCGCGATGATCGTCGAGCAGGTTACCGAGCGAGCCGCTGGCGCCGCCGTGCAGCGTGCTCAAGACCTTCGCGGCAACGGCGCGTGCACCCTTGGCCGTCATCTAGTGAGGCTCGCTTGCGTTGTCGGCGTCGACCGGGCGCTCGAACTGAGTGCCGACTGCAAAGGTGTCGGGTTTTGCGTTAAGCACGTCGCTCACCGCGAGCGCAGATTTTCCGGGCAGCTGCACACGTGTGACACGCAGCCCTTGGCCGTCGCCACAGGCAACGCTAAAACTGTGTTTGTCGGCGTACTGAATGGCACCGGGAGAGGCCGCAGCTTGCGCGCGGTCGGCCATGCAGGGCGCTGATTCAATTAAGCGCACGCGCTCGCCGTTAAGCAGCGTAAATGCCGGGTTGCGGCCGATACTCGCGCGGACCAGAAGATCGATCGTCGCGGCGGGCAAAGACCAGTCGATCAGCGCCTCGGCCTTGTCGATTTTGCGGGCGTAAGTGCTTAGCCCGTCGTCTTGAGTCTCGGCGTCAGCGCGCAGCGCCTCGAGCGAATTAAGCGCGCGAACTAGCGCGCCGGTGCCGGCGTCGGTGAGTTTTGCTTCGAGGGTGAGGCGTGTCTCGCGCGGGTCGATGGGGACTGCTGCCTTTAATAACATCGCGCCGGTATCGAGACCCGCGTCCATTTGCATAATGGTGACACCAGACTCGTCATCGCCCGCGAGCAGCGCGCGCTCGATGGGAGCGGCTCCGCGCCAACGGGGCAGCAGAGAGGCGTGCACGTTGATGCAGCCGAGGCGCGGGGTGTCGAGGATCGCCTGCGGCAAGATTAATCCGTAAGCGACGACAACCAGCACATCGCAGTGCCATGCCGCGAGTTCAGCCTGCGCCTCTTCGCTGCGCAGGGAGGCGGGCTGCAACACCGGCAGACCCGCGGACTCGGCCACGCGCTTTACGGGACTAGGGGTCAGTTTCTTGCCACGCCCCGCGGGTCGGTCGGGTTGGGTGTAGACACTGACGACCTCAAACTGACTGGCTTGCTCGGGCGCGGCCTGCGCGGCGAGCAGTGCGCTCAGGTGTGCGGCCGCAAACTCGGGTGTGCCGGCGAAACAGACTCTTAGCTTGGTCATGATGATCTCGTGTTGCCCAGCGCCGCCACTGGAGCCGGGTTCAAACGCTGTTGGCTCGGGGTCAGGGCGGCGTTGGGGTTAGGCAGACTGTTCGCGTGTGTTACGCGCTCTTGCGATGGGCCTTCTCGAGCTTGCCGCGAATACGATCGCGCTTGAGCTTGCTTATATAGTCGACGAAGAGCTTGCCTTCGAGATGGTCTATTTCGTGTTGGATGCAGATGGCGAGGATGCCGTCTGCTTCGAGCTCGAACGCAGTGCCAGTCGCATCGACCGCGTTGATTAATACGCGCCGTGGCCGCGACACCGTTTCGTAGAAACCGGGTACCGACAGGCAGCCTTCGTCGTAATCCTGTAATTCATGCTCGATAACGGTGAAAGTTGGATTAATGAAAACCCGTGGACTATCTTTTTCTTCAGAGACATCGATCACCACGATGCGCTTATGCACATCTACCTGTGATGCGGCGAGGCCGATGCCTTCGGCGGCATACATGGTCTCTATCATGTTCTCGACGAGCGCTTCGAGTTCTGAGTCGAACTCGGTTACCGGTTTGGCCACGGTACGCAGGCGTGGATCGGGAAATTCTAAAATGGATAAGAGTGCCATTGCGGGCATCCTCTACTAATAAACACCCTCCTATTGTCCCATAAAATGAGGTCGCTTTCTTGGAAATCCTCGAGCTCACCCTCGCACTATTCCATTGCCGCGGCGGCCATGGGCCTGCGCTCGCCCGCGCGGTGAGGCAGTGCGGCTCGGTTGCTGTATTGTTTGAGGCGACGCCTGTGCAAAAGGCTGGCCTCGGGCTCAGCGACGCACAGCTCGCCCTACTCTCCCCCGACCCCTCGGTCTCCGCCTGCGCCTTGCGGTCTGTTAAAGCCGACATCGAGCGCGATCGAGAGTGGGCGCAGGCTCCGGGCAACACGTTATTAACCTACGATTCAGAAAACTACCCCCAACGCCTCCGCGAGACCGATTGTCCGCCGCTGGTACTGTATGTGCGCGGCGATCTCGGCGCCGTTAATGCGCTGCAACTCGCCATCGTCGGCAGTCGCATCGCGAGCGACTACGGTAAGCGCAACGCGTATTGGATGGCGCACGACCTGTGTGCGGCGGGCCTGACTATCTGCAGCGGCATGGCCTTAGGTATCGACGCGAGCGCGCACCGGGGCGCGCTAGCTGCAACGATCGAGAAGCGGACCGCAGCTACCGTTGCCGTGTTAGGCACGGGCATCGACAGAGTGTATCCCGCGCGGCATAAAGCCTTAATGGAAGAGATCGCCGCGGTTGGCGCAGTCGTCTCGGAGTTTCCCCTCGGCACTCGCGCTTACGCGCACAACTTTCCGCGCCGCAATCGTCTTATCAGCGGATTGAGCGCGGGCGTACTCGTCGTCGAGGCCGCACTCAAGAGCGGATCGTTGATTACTGCGCGCATCGCGCTTGAGCAGAACCGCGACGTGTATGCGCTGCCAAGCTTGCTCAGTAATCCGCAGGGCCGCGGCTGTCATGCGCTCATTAAGCAGGGTGCGATGTTAGTGGATGAGCCTGCAGATATTCTGCAGGAATTTGGGCTACTCGCGCCGCCTTGTCCGTCTGCGTGTCCGTCTGCGCGCCCGCCGCAACACTCTTCGTCTCAACCTGCATCAACGCCCTCGTCGCCACCGTGGCACAACTATGCGAATGGGAGCCCGCACATCGATGGCCTAGGCCGCGGCCTGCCAACAGACCTCGGCGCCTTGCAACGCCATCTGCTGCAGCGCTTGCGTACAGAAGAATGCCTGTTCGATAGCCTGTTAGATGCAGACCTTGCGCCGTTTACCGAGCTCAACAACGCATTACTCGATCTTGAGGTGCGCGGGCTTGTGGCCTGCCGCGCGGGGCGCTATTCGATCGCCTAGCAGATCCCGCGAGAGTGAAAAATTCATCGCTAATGCGCAGGCTTTAGGCTTAGAGACGCGGCGCGAAAGCAGCTACTATACTGCCTGTAAAAATCGAGCCAAGGCGGCAACAGGAGTAGACATGGCTGATACCGAGCGTACCAACAGCGCGATAGACACAGCAGTAAAGACACTAAAGGCTGGCGGCGTTATTGCCTACCCTACCGAGGCCGTCTGGGGCTTGGGCTGTGATCCATGGAACGAGGCGGCGGTGATGAAGCTTCTCGAAGTGAAGCGGCGACCTGTCGACAAAGGCCTCATCCTCGTGGCTGCGAGCCTCGAACAGCTGCCTGAGCTGGCACGCGCGCTTAGCGCCGAACAGCGTGCGACGCTCGAAGACACCTGGCCAGGCCCCGTGACTTGGCTGCTGCCCGACGCAGGCGACTGTATTCCGGATTGGATAAAAGGCGAGCATCCGACCGTCGCCGTGCGAGTAAGCGCGCATCCGCTCGTGCGTGAGTTATGCTTGGGTTTTGGCGGTGCTCTCGTCTCGACTTCGGCTAACGATGCAGGTGAGCCCGAAATTCGATCTGAATCAAGACTCGTAGAGGAGTTTGGCGATAGAATTGATGCCGTGATATCGGGAGAGTTGGGCGACAGCGCCGAGCCCTCGCAGATCCGCGATCTGCTCAGCGGCGCGCGGCTGAGGTAACTCAACTATTGCTGTAGCATTGAGGTATCACCGAGAGATTACCGAGAGATTACCGAGATAGCACCGAGAGAGCACAGACAGAGCCCTGCCGCCGCGACAAACACTAAGGCCGATGAGCCGCCTCGAATCAGATAAAGGAAAGCCAGAGTGAACCAAGCACACCAGCACGGCACTGCGCCTGTCGATACTGCCGCCGTGAAGGCGTTTCTCCTCCACTTGCAGGAATCGATCTGCTCGCGCCTTTCGGCGATAGACCCCGACGCTCAGCTTATTACCGACCAATGGGATCGCGAGACCGGCGGGGCCGGCATTAGCCGCGTTATCAGCGGCGGCAAGATTATCGAGAAAGGCGGCGTGAATTTCTCGCACGTGTTCGGCAAGTCGATGCCGGCCTCCGCGACCGCCGAGCGTCCCGAGCTTGCCGGCCGCAGCTTTCAGGCCATGGGCGTGTCATTGGTGATCCATCCCCTCAACCCGATGGTGCCCACCTCGCACGCGAACTTCCGATTGTTTATCGCGGAGAAAGAAGGCGAAGCGCCGGTCTGGTGGTTTGGCGGTGGCTATGACCTAACGCCTTATTACGGCTTCGAAGAAGACTGTGTGCATTGGCATCGCACCGCGCAGCAAGCCTGTGAGCCTTTCGGCGAGGAGTACTACCCGCGCTTTAAGAAGAACTGCGACGACTATTTTTGGCTTAAACACCGCAGCGAGGCGCGCGGTGTCGGTGGCCTTTTCTTTGACGACTTTAACGAGATGGAGTTCTCCCGCGCGTTCGATTTCGTGCAGTCGATGGCCAATAGCTACCTCGATGCCTACATGCCCATAGTCGAGCGCCGCAAAGACCTGCCTTATACGCAGACACAGCGCGAATTCCAAGAATACCGCCGCGGCCGCTACGTCGAGTTTAATCTCGTATTCGACCGCGGCACGCTGTTTGGCTTGCAGTCTGGAGTTGGCCGTATCGAATCCATCCTCATGTCTTTACCGCCGACAGTGCGCTGGGTCTACGACTGGTCGCCGGAACCCGGCAGTGCCGAGGACAAGCTTTATACGGACTTCCTTCCACACCGTGATTGGCTAGCCGCTTAGCGGTAGGAGGGGCAGTGTCACAACAAGATCGCTCAAGCCTGCCCACCCGCTATGGGGTCATCGGCAAGCCGATAAGCCATAGTAAATCGCCGGCCATACACACGGTGTTTGCGCAGCAGACGAAGCAAGCGCTGACTTACGCCGCATTCGAGGTCGAAGAAGCCGAGCTCGAGGCCTTCGTCAGGGAATTTTTCGCAGGGGGTGGCGGCGGCCTCAACGTGACCGCGCCGCATAAGCAAGGGGTCTTTGCCTTGGCCCAAGTGACTACGCCGCGAGCGAGTCTGGCGCGCGCCGCCAACACACTGTACCTCGACGCCAAGGGGCATCTTGTCGGTGACAATACCGACGGCGCCGGCTTGCTCGGCGACCTCGCGCAAAACCACGGCGTTAAAATCGCGGGCAAACGCCTGCTTATGCTCGGCGCCGGGGGTGCGACGCGCGGCGTGCTCGCCGCGATCGCGGACCTACCCGCGGCCGAGCGCCCCGCAACAATCACGGTTGCAAACCGCACGCTCGAGAAGGCCGAGGCGCTCGTCACCGACTTCGCAGGCAAGCTGTCGGTTACAGCCAGCAGCTATGCGCAAGCGGGAGAAACTTGCTACGACATCCTCATCAACGGTACGTCGGCGGGTTTCGGCGGCGAGCTGCCGCCCCTCTCTCCTGCCGCCCTGGGCGAAGGCTGCTGCTGTTACGACATGATGTATTCGTCTCAGCAAACCGCCTTTCAAGCGTGGGCGCTTAGCCATGGCGCAGCGCTCGCACCGGATGGCCTCGGCATGCTCGTGGGTCAGGCGGCGGAGGCGTTCTTCGTCTGGCGTGGCGTGCGGCCAGAGACCGAATCGGTTATCGCCTCGCTGCGCTAGGCGCGCTAGATAACGGGGTCGCCCTGAATCTTAGATACAAAAAAAGGGCCTGCGATCTCTCGTCAGGCCCTTTTTCGTGTAGGGGGTTGTCTCCCTAGTACTTAGTGCGCCGCTGCTTCCGCGCCGTGCCCTTCGTCGGCATGGCCGCCGCCGTGCAAGTCGGCTGGCGACAGAGGCGTAAGGGTACGGTCGTGGCCGCGGTACTGGTAGCGTGTTTCTTCCGTGTAGTTACCCTCGACAGTCATAAAACCAATGAGGAATAACAGCGCCAAAGGCGGCACTAAGATCGTCAGTACCAGCGCTAGACGCTCCCACACGACGTGCATGAAGATCGCCGTGATGAAACCCGCCTTCAAGAACATGAAGGTGATCACGAGGAACCAGCGCATGCCGCCTTCTACGTGAAAATAGTCTACCGCGTAAGAGAATCCGCTCAATACAAATAAGAGGATCCAGATTTTGTAATAAATCCCAAGGGGATGTTGTTGTCCTGCTTCAGATGACATGGTTGTCCCCTTTCGTTATAGCAAGTAGAAAAATGCGAAGATGAATACCCACACGAGGTCGACGAAGTGCCAGTAGAGGCCAGCGATCTCGACGATCTCATAGCCTTTCTTGTCATAGTCGCCCTTGCGTACCTTGTTTGCGACGATGAGCAGGTAGATTACCCCGCCGGTTACGTGCAAACCGTGGAAACCAGTAACCATGAAGAACACCGAGCCGAACTGGGCCGCGCCGTAAGGGTTGCCCCAAGGTCGAATGCTCTCGTCCACAATTAGCTTAGTCCACTCGAACGCCTGCATACCTACGAAAGACAGGCCTAGCAGAGCGGTGATGACCATAGCGATGAAGGTTTTCTGTTTGTCTTTGCGGTAGCCGAAGTTAACCGCAAGTGCCATCGAGCCTGAGCTCGTGATCAAGATAAACGTCATAATCGCGATCAGTACCAGCGGAATGGACTGGCCGAATAGCGTCAGTGCGAAGATCTCAGTCTGCAGGGGCCAAGGCTCCGTCGTCGTGAGGCGCACATTGAGGTAGCCGGTAAGAAAACAGGTGAAGATGAAGGTATCCGAAACGAGGAATATCCACATCATCGCCTTGCCCCAAGGCACATTATAGGTCTGCTTATCGCTAGCCCAATCTTCGACTAGGCCATCCACCCCTTCGGGGCTTCCTTGAATTGCTGCCGTTTCACTCATCCTTAATTTCCCATTTACTCTATTTTGATAATTCGTTCGAACGTGTGGTCACGTTCTTCTTTCTATATATAGGTTCTAATTCGCCCGTTTAGGTATTCGCGAGCACCGCGAACATCACCAGCCAAACGATGAGCAGGAAGTGCCAGTACACTGTGCACAACTCGATGCTCAGGCGCTGGGCCTGTGGCTCGGCGCCGGTCACCATGCGGAACACACACTTCAGCCACACATACAGGCCGCCCGCGACGTGTAGCGCGTGCAAGCCGGTCAATAGGAAGTAGAAATCTGCTGCTGGGTTGCTCGAGAGATAAACCCCGGCAGCCTGCAGCTCATCCCACGTCTGTAGCTGTGCGAAGACAAACAGCGCAGCGAAGACGCCGCCGCCGAAGAACGCCAGGAGCACGTTCTTCGACTTGCCGTTGCCGACGATGTTGCGTGACACCTGGAACAACACGCTGCTCGCGATGAGCAGGCCCGTGTTGAACCACAGCGCGGTAGGCTCCGCGATGGGCAGCCAGTCCGGCAGCTCCATGCGGATGTAGTAGCTCACACCAAACAGAGAGAACACGATCGACGCGGCGATCAGGAAGAAGGTCAGCGCCACTCGCTCGGAGGGCACGTCGAAAGTACCTTCGGCCTTGAGGCCGCCGATGATGCCCTTACGTTCCCAAGGCTTCTCGGTAATCTGTTTGAATAAACTCATCGCTTACGCGCCTGTCGCAGTAGAACCAGTGGAACCGTCTTCCATCTCTACGTCTTCTTCAGCCATGTCCTGTGGAATGAAGTCATGCTTCGCACCCGGCACGCTGTAGTCGTAGGCCCAGCGATAAACGGTAGGGAGCTTGTCGCCCCAGTTGCCGTGAACCGGTGGTGTGTCAGGCGTTTGCCACTCGAGTGAGGCAGAGTTCCATGGGTTTGGATCGGCCTTGGCACCGTTGCGCAGGCTCCAGAGCATGTTGAACAGGAAAATCAATTGCGCCGCGCCAACGATCAGGGCAGCGATAGTGATGCTCTCGTTCAGCGTCTGTGCGCTGGCTGGGATGAAGTCTGTCTCGCCGATCGCGTAGTAGCGACGCGGCACACCGAGGAAGCCCAGGTAGTGCATTGGCAGGTAGATCGCATAGGTGCCGAGGAAGGTAATCCAGAAATGCGCCTTCGCCATGCCTTCGTGATACATACGACCCGAAACCTTCGGGAACCAGTGGTAGATAGACGCGAAGATCACGAGTACCGGTGACACGCCCATTACCATGTGGAAGTGAGCAACCACGAAGTAAGTGTCAGACAGCGGCAGGTCGATTACCACGTTGCCCAGGAACAGGCCGGTGAGGCCGCCGTGGATGAACGTGAAGATAAAGCCTATCGCGAAATACATCGGTGCGTTCAGGCGGATGTCGCCTTCCCACAGCGTGAGTACCCAGTTGTAGACTTTTAGCGCCGTCGGTACCGCGATGATCAGAGTCGTCGTCGCGAAGAAGAAGCCGAAGTAAGGGTTCATGCCGCTCACATACATGTGGTGTGCCCACACGATGAAGCTGAGTCCGCCGATCGCAATAATCGCCCACACCATCATGCGGTAGCCGAAGATGTTCTTGCGCGCGTGCGTGCTGATTACGTCAGACACGAGGCCGAACGCGGGCAGTGCCACGATGTACACCTCGGGGTGACCGAAGAACCAGAACAGGTGCTGGAACAGGATCGGGCTGCCGCCGTCGTAGTCCATTGGCGTACCAGACTCGATGATCGCAGGCATGAAGAAGCTCGTGCCGAGCAGCGTATCGAACAACATCATGATCGCAGACACGAGCAGTGCTGGGAACGCGAAGAGGCCGAGTACGGTGGCGACGAAGATGCCCCAGATCGTCAGAGGCAGGCGCATGAGCGTCATGCCGCGTGTGCGGTACTGCAGGATTGTCGTGACGTAGTTCAGGCCGCCCATGGTGAAGGCGACGATGAACACGAAGAGGGACAAGAGCATTAACACGATGCCCATGTCGCTACCCGGCGTGCCAGCCAATGTTGCCTGCGGCGGATAGAGAGTCCAACCCGCGCCGGTAGGTCCACCGCCGACGAAGAAGCTGGCCATCAGAATAACGACGGACAACAGGTAGAACCAGAAGCTCAACATATTGAGGAACGGGAACACCATGTCGCGCGCGCCGATCATCAGCGGCACCATGTAGTTGCCGAAGCCGCCCAGCAGCAGTGCCGTGAGCATATAGACCACCATGATCATGCCGTGCATGGTTACTGACTGGTAGTAAGCACTTGGATCGATAAGATCGAAGGTGCCTGGGAAGCCCAGCTGCATGCGCATGAGCAGTGAAAGAACGAGAGCGACCAAACCGACGAGAACCGCAGTGCCGCCGTATTGGATGGCGATAACTTTGTGGTCTTGGCTCCAGACATACTTCGTCACCCAACTATGGGGATGATGCATTTCCTGTTCGTGATCTTGGTCAGCCAGTGGTACGTAGGCCATGTAAACCTCCTAACTTGTTAAACTTCTAATTCTTGCTTGGCGCGTTGGCATTTGCCGCAGCGCCGGTCTGCAAACGATTCGCGGCTACCTGAGAGTGTTCAGGTATGCAGCCACATCTTCCATTTCTTTCGTATCGTCGATGTCTTTGGCTGCCATTGCTGTAGCCATTGACACCATCTGCTCACCGTAAGGATCTGCAGCGTGGAGTCCGCGATAACCGTTGCGGAAGTTTTTAATCTGCGTCACGAAATACCAATCGTTCATGCCAGAGATTTTTGGTGCATCCGTATACCACGTGCCATTGCCGTTATCTAAGTGACAAGCGGCGCAGTTGCGGTCGTAGATGTCGGCGCCGTTCGCGATGTCACCTTGAATGGTGACGGCTGCAGGCACGTCAGGCAGTGTCGCGATGTAGGCCGCCATGTTGCGCACGGCCGCGTCGTCGACGAGCATGTTTGCCATGCCAACCATCGAAGCGCCATACGCGTCGCCTTCGGTCTGACCGCGAACGCCAGATTTGAAGTGGTTAAGCTGACGCTCAACATACCAGTCTTGCAGGCCAGCGAGCTTCGGCGCGTTTAACGCCTGATTGCCTTCGCCCTGTGCGCCGTGGCACGAAGCACACACTGCGTACTGTGCCTGACCCATGGCGATATTCGGTTCAGCCATCGCTTGTGTCTCGGCGAACGTTGGCTTAGCTGCCAGCCACGCATCGAAATCATCGGCAGTGTCGATGACTACCGCGCCACGCATGATGAAGTGGCCGATGCCACAGTGCTCTTCACACAGGATGTCGTAACGACCAGTCACTTCCGGTTGGAACCACAGGTAAGAAACGAGGCCAGGCACCATGTCCATCTTCACGCGGAACTGGGGAACCGTGTAGTTGTGGAGCACGTCGTTCGATCGCAGCAGTGCTTTCACTGGCTTGCCGACGGGGAGATGCATCTCTGGCTCGTTAACGACGACGTCGTCTTGGCCATTAGGATCTTCTGGGTTGATACCGAATGGATTCGCTTCGGTGATGAACTTTGTATCTGCCGTGCCGAGTTTGCCGTCGGCACCAGGGTAGCGGAAGTTCCACTGCCACTGCTGACCCATCACTTCGTATTCGGCCGCCTCTTCCGGCGGAGTCACGAAGTCTGCCCACACGAAAAGACCCGGTGCGAGCATGGCGATAACGCCAACAGTCGTGATAGCTGACAGCCAGCTTTCGAGCTTGTGGTTCTCTGGCTCATAAACGGCTTTTTGGCCAGGCTTGTGACGGAATCGATAGACGCAATATGCGAGGAATAGATTCGTAAGAATAAACACCGCGCCGGTTACCCAGAACGTGATGTTGATTACGCCATCGACGCTGTCCCACTGTGACACGATATCTGTGAACCACCAGGGGCTTGCGAAGTGAAAGATTACCGATCCGATAACCAGCGCGAAAATAACGACCGCTAAGATCATACCCAGTTTTCCTTGTAGAGATTCCAAACATTTTCGACACGAAACACATCGGGCGAGTGGGCAGTTCCTTGCCTACGACTCGCCAAGATCCTTGTCGAAAGATTCACTAAATCTGCGCGTGCAAAACACTACTATTCGATCGTGAAAAGCAGCTCTTTTAGCGCACCGGAATGCTATAGAAAAACCTAGGGTGTCGCAAGCCGAAGTCCTATAAAAAAGGCCGAAACTTGCGCGATATCAACCGTTTTTGACAGTGTTCTGTCAGTGGCACTTTAACTGAGAACTATTCGTAAAAACCCGCATTTCTGGATGACCGATCCAATCTCGCTGGGGCGCCGTTTAAGTTGAGATTGGTGTGCAAATGTGCTCCAATGCCGGCGCTTTTTCGACCACGCGAATTTGGTCAAAAATCGCGACAAATTTACTACATGTTGTGTTCGGTTGGCGTTACGGCGTCTATTCGACAGAATTTCCGAACCTACCCGCATTAAGCCCGCAACGAGAGTGAACAACGTGACCGAGATGAGTAGCGCCTCAAGAGCCAGCTGGCGAGATTTTTATGAGCTCTGCAAGCCGCGCGTCGTGTACCTGATGCTTCTGACGTCATTGGTGGGCATGTTCCTCGCGGTGCCCGGCATGGTGCCGGTCGATGTCCTCATACTCGGTAACCTAGGCATCGCTCTCGTAGCCTCGTCTGGCGCTGTGGTTAACCACCTCATCGACCGCAAAATCGACATCAAAATGGCGCGAACACACAATCGCCCTGTCGCCCAAGGCCGCGTGGAGCCCATGCAGGCAGCGATGTTTGCGCTCACTATCGGCGTAGCAGGCATGGCGATTATGATGATCTGGGTAAACGCGCTGAGCGCGTGGCTCACGCTGGCGTCGTTTATTGGCTACGCGTTTATCTACACCGGCTATCTGAAACACGCGACGCCGCAAAACATCGTCATCGGCGGGCTCGCCGGCGCCATGCCGCCACTGCTCGGCTGGTCCGCGGTGAGCAATACCATCGACCCCGACGCGCTCATTCTCGTGCTAATTATCTTCGCCTGGACGCCGCCGCATTTCTGGGCCCTGGCGATTCATCGCAAGGACGATTACGCGAATTCTGGCGTTCCTATGCTGCCGGTGACTCACGGCGAGCACGTCACCAAGATTCATATCCTTGTCTACACCGTCATTCTCGTTGGCACGACGGCGTTGCCGTATTTCTCCGGGCTCAGTGGTCCCGCCTATCTGGCCGTGGCAATGCTAAGCGGCGCCGGATTCCTGTACTACGCGGTGAAGCTGATGTTCGCCCCGAAGGCATCGACGCCGATGGACACGTTCCGCTTCTCCATCGTCTACCTGGCGATACTCTTCGTCGCCTTGGTGATTGATCACTATCTCGTCTAGGCCTTATGACTCGGCCTCTGATGAGGCGAACCGTCCGAAAAACAGGCTGTCAAAAATATGAGTAAGCGCTTACTAATCGCCTTCGTTATCGTGGATATCTTGCTCGGCCTCGCGGTATATCGCGGCTACCAGTCGTGGACCGCGCGCGGTAAGGCGCAGGAAATCGTTGCCGCGCAGGAGGCCGCCGCCACTGAGCTGCGCGACAAGGGCGTTACCATTTTCCCCGAGGCCCGAGACCTCGTTGGCTTTAGCCTGATCGATCAGGCAGGCGCCGAATTCACCGAAGCTGACCTCAAAGGGCGCTGGAGCCTCGTGTTCTTCGGCTTTACGCATTGCCCCGACATCTGCCCAGTGACGATGAAGGAATTAGCGGAATTTTACGCACAGCTCAGCGATGACGAGCGCAGTAAACTTAACGTGATTTTGGGGACAGTCGATCCAGAGCGTGACGATTCGCAGGCGATGGCGGACTATGTTGCAAAATACAACGACGACTTTATCGGCCTCACTGGCGACCGCAGTGCGCTGAGCGTACTCACAAAACTACTCTTTGTGACCTACTCGGATCCGGCGGAGTTAGAAACCCACGAAGGGCATGATGGGCATGCGGGTGATCAAGGGGTTGATCACACGGGCCATGGCGCAGAAGCCGCAACGCCCGAAGACTATTTGATCACCCACAGCGGCCACATCGCGATCATCAACCCCTATGGCGACTTCCACGGCGTCATCCGCCCGCCGCATCGCGATCGAGACCTACTCAGTGTGATGCGAGGACTCCTCGCGGAAGGGCTATAGACAGAGAGGCGTCAGGCACGCTTGAAAGCGCTTAGTAGCAAGAACAGCGCCGCCGCGCAGACTACGATGCTAGGCCCTACCGGGACGTCGATCGCAAAGGCGACGAATAAGCCCACCACCACCGCCGCACACCCAATCAGGCTTGCCCGTAACGCCATCTGCTCCGGCGTCGCGGCGAGTAGGCGCGCGCTCGCAGCAGGAATAATGAGCAAGGATGTAATCAGCAATACGCCAACGATCTTCATCGATACGGCAATCGTCAGGGCGATTAATAGAACGAGCAGGCTATTAAGCCTGTCGACATTCGAGCCTTCCACCGCAGCGATATCTGGATGCACAGTCGCCGCGATGAACTCATCCCACCAGCGGTAGAGCACGATGCCAACGAGCACGGCTACGCCCAAAACCCATAACAAGTCTTGTGTGCTTATCGTTAATAATGCCCCAAAAAGATAGGCTTCTAGGTTAACCCTAACCGAGTCTGCTAGCGCCAGCACTACGATGCCAAGGGCAAGACTGCTGTGCGCAAGTATGCCAAGAAGCGTGTCGGTCGATACACTTGAAGTTTTATCTAGAACGGTCAATATAAATGCGAACAGAAGGCAGCTTACGATAATACTAAGCTGAGGATTAGAGTCGGTTAGTAAGCCAATGGCGATACCGAGCAGTGCCGAATGCGCGAGCGTATCGCCGAAATAGGCCATCCGTCGCCAGACGATAAACGAGCCGAGCGGCCCAGCCACCAGCGCGAGCGCGAGGCCGGCGGCGAGCGCATAGAGAATAAAGTCGGTAGTGAGCAGCGCCATCAGTGGGGACAGCCTTCGTGGGAGTGTGACTCGGTGTCGCCATCCTCGGCCGTCACATCGCCCACCACATTGCCGTGAATGTCGTGTTCGTGGGTGTGGTGGTGGGTGTATACCGCGAGGCTATCGGTTGCCCCTGCGCCGAACAGCGACAAATAGGCGGGATCGGTGCTAACCGACTCGGGCTTGCCGTGACAGCAGACATGGTGATTGAGGCAAATAACCTCGTCCGTCGACGACATAACCAAATGCAGGTCATGACTGATCATCAATACGCCGCAGCCTTGTGAGTCTGCGATCGAATCGATTAGCGCGTAGAGTTCGGCCTGGCCTGCGATATCCACGCCCTGCGCCGGTTCGTCTAAAACCAATAAATGCGGTTTGCGCAGCAGCGCCCGCGCCAACAAGACGCGCTGCAGCTCGCCGCCCGACAGGCCGCCGATCTGTGCGTCGGCTAAGTGAGAGACTTTTAGCTGCGCAAGCGTGTCGTCAATCGAGGTTTGCGTCTCGCGCGCCTCAGGCTTCTCGTCGCTTGAAGCGGCGGCGCGTCGCTGTGCGAGTGCGAGGAAGCGGCGCACGGTTAACGGCAGTGTGGGATCAATATGCAGCGCCTGCGGCATATACCCGAGGCGCAAGCCAGGACGGCGTTGAATGTGCCCCGAGTCGGCATCAATTAGCCCGAGTGCGATGCGCACGAGTGTCGTCTTGCCGGCGCCGTTAGGCCCGATCAATGTGACGATCTGCCCAGGCTCGACTGCAAAGCTTACGCCATCGAGTACGGTGCGCTCGCCGAAGCGTTTACTAATACCCTCGGCGCGCAGTAACGACGCTTCCGCTTTCGCCCCCTGGTCGGAGCTAAGGGGTGCGCTAGGTGCTGCGTTTGGGCTGGCGCTTGCAGGATGGCTTGGGGCGGTCATCGCGTCGTTTAGGATCCTAAGCGGCACCGCCGCATGAGTTTTGGTTTTGGAGAGTGGCAAGTTTAGCAAGACAGGCCGCTCGCTGCATTGCGCTCATTGCTCTCATTTCTGAGACCGATCCGTTATTATGCGCCGATGATAAGCCTACGACTACTTCGCCAACCGCAAGCGGCCCTTGCTATCCTTTTAGCACGCTCAGCCCAATTCCCCTTAGCGGCGATTTCCGCTCGGTCGCGGGATGGGCTGCACAAAGCTAGCAAGGCGCTGTGGTTAGTAAGCGTGCTATGTGCACCGCTCGGCTTCGCGCAAGTCGACGTCGCTACAAGCATTCAGCCGCTGGCGTTAATCGCCAACGACATCCTGGGCGAGGCAGGCAACGCGGTGGCGCTAATCAAGCCCGGCGATTCGCCGCACCACGCCTCGCTCACGCCTTCGGCGAGGCTCGTGGCTGCGCGCGCCGACATCCTGCTTTGGATTGGTGAGGACTTCGAGGTGAATCTCGTCAGCTTGTTTCAAGCGCCGGGATCAAGAACAGGGTCGAGCACGATCACAGCATCGACGCTGGCGGGCATTAGGCTGCGCGAAGTAGGCATCGAAAACCACGAGGATGACCCAGACCATGACACAGACCACAGCGGCCACGATACTGACCTGCACCTCTGGCTCGATACACACAACGCCGAACGCATCGCCGCCGCCGTCGCGGCCGCGGCGAGCGCGTTAAACCCAGCCGATGCCGCGGGCTATGCCCAGCGCTTGCAAGCCTTCTCAGACGCGCAGGCAGCCATACGCGCCGACTTCGCCGCGCGCTCGCCTGACGACGGAATCGCGGCAGCCGCCTTCGTGGTCTACCATGATGCCTATGGCTACCTCGAGCGCGACATGGGCTTGGCGCATG
Source organism: Gammaproteobacteria bacterium (assembly GCA_024639905.1). Classification (GTDB taxonomy): domain Bacteria; phylum Pseudomonadota; class Gammaproteobacteria; order Pseudomonadales; family Pseudohongiellaceae; genus UBA9145. Next base: position 88,016 of record JAHEGE010000004.1, read on the forward strand.
CCGCGGCGTTGCTAGCAGATCCCGAGCGCGCGCCCACCATTCGTGAGCTTACCGACGTACGCGCCGCTATCGCCATTGCCGCGCCTGTCTGCCTATTCAGCGAGCCCGGCGCAGACCCGCGCCTAATCGATACGGCGCTAGCCGGTCATGCACTGCGACGGGTCGAACTCGATGCCCTAGGTGCACAGATCGAGGCGGGGGCAGAGGGCTATTCGCGATTCATCCGCGGGCTCGCCCAAGACATTCAGGGCTGCCTTAGCGCGCCGTAACTTTTAGACATCAGGAGCGCACAGCGACCCGTGACTACTTCTCAACCAGGCTCTCAATCAGGCTCTCACCCCGCCTCTCAGCAGGCACCCAAGCAGCTAATCCTCGTCGATGGCTCTTCGTATCTGTTTCGTGCGTTCCACGCCCTGCCGCCACTGGTCAACAGCAAGCAGCAGCCAACCGGCGCCGTAAAAGGCGTGATCAATATGATCCGCAGCCTCATCAAAGGCCACCCCGACAGCAATGTCGCCATCGTCTTCGACGCCAAGGGCAAGACCTTCCGCAGCGACCTCTACGCCGACTACAAAGCGCATCGCCCGCCGATGCCAGATGAACTGCGCTCGCAGATCGAGCCTATTCACCAGATCGTGCAAGCAATGGGCTTGCCGATGTTAGTCATCCCCGGCGTCGAGGCCGACGACGTCATCGGCACGCTTGCTCATCGCGCCACCGAACTCGGCATACCGACGCTGGTTTCCACGGGCGATAAAGACCTCGCGCAGTTGGTGAACGCTCATGTCACGTTGATGAACACGATGAATAACGAGACCCTCGATGTCGCGGGTGTCGAGGCGAAGTTCGGTATCAAACCCGAGCAGATCATCGACTTCCTCGCTCTCACCGGCGACAAAGCCGACAACATCCCCGGCGTGCCTGGAGTGGGCCCGAAGACCGCCGTGAAGTGGCTGATCGAGCACGGCTCCATGGACGGCGTGATTGCCAATGCCGACTCTATTGGCGGCAAGATCGGCGAACGCCTGCGTGAAAACCTCGACCTTTTGAGGCTCTCGTATGAGCTTGCGACCATCAAACTCGACTGTGAACTAGACCTGAGCATCGAGGAATTAGTGCCGGGAGTCGAGGATGCCGAGGCACTGCTGGGCTTATTTTCCGAGCTCGAGTTTAAGTCGTGGGTTAAAGAGTTAGAGACTCAGGGCGTGAAGGCGAATGCCGTCGCGGGCGTCCAAGCGGAGCCGGCTAATGGCGCTGAGGGCGCCGCGGGCGCGACATACAGCCCTCTCGACGTGACGCCGAAAGCGATTCACTACACGCTCGTGGACAGCGACGAAAAACTGCAGGCGCTGGTGCGCGCGCTCGAGGCCGCCCCGCGATTCGCCGTGAGCCTGGAGACCGAAGGCGAGCATTTCCTCGATACCGCGATCCTCGGCGTGGCGTTGAGCACCGAGCCTGGAGTGAGCGCTTACATTCCTTTAGGCCATCGTAACGAAGGCGGTGAGCTGACTGACGAGCCGTGGCAACAGCTGGACCGAGAGGTCGTGCTCGCGCAGCTGAAACCGCTGCTCGAAGACCGGCTGCGCATCAAAGCGGCACACGACCTGAAGGCGACCGGCCACGTGCTGGCCAACTATGGCATTGACCTGCAACCTGCAAAGGCAGACGTGCATCTCGCCTCTTACGTGCTCAATTCTGTGACCAGCCGCCATGCACTAGAAGACATTGCGCGGCACTATCTCGACCATGCGCCCATCGAGCTGGAGACGCTTTTGGGCAAGGGGCGTGGCAAGCTCGCTAAGGGGGCTGTGGCCCCCGCGGCGATGCTCGATTACGCCGCTGAGCGCGCGGATTTGGTCCTGCGCGCGTCGCTGACGCTCGAACACGCGCTCGCCGCCGACGCGCGCTTAGAACAGATCTATCGCCGCTTCGAGCTGCCGCTCGTCACGGTCTTGCGCACCATGGAGCAAAATGGCATTGCCCTCGATAAGCTCGCGCTCGCGCGTCAGAGTGACGAGCTCGGCACCCAGTTGAACAAGCTCGAACTGCAGGCCCACGAACTCGCTGGCGAGCCGTTCAATCTAGGCTCGCCCAAACAGCTGCAGGCGATACTCTACGAGAAGCTCGGCCTGCCCATGATTAAGAAGACCAAAACCGGCCAGCCCTCTACCGCCGAGCCGATTCTCGCTGAGCTGGCGGAAGAGTATGAGCTGCCGCGGGTTATCCTCGAGCAGCGCTCGTTGGCGAAGCTTAAGTCCACCTATACCGACAAATTGCCGCTGCAAGTCAACGCTCACTCGGGCCGCATCCACTCCACTTTCCAACAGGCAATCGCGGCTACGGGCAGGTTGTCGTCCACTGACCCCAACCTGCAGAACATCCCGATTCGTACCGCGGAGGGCAGGCGCGTTAGGCAGGCTTTTGTTTCTGGCGAAGGTAAGTGCTTACTAGCAGCAGACTACTCGCAAGTCGAACTCAGAATCATGGCGCATCTGTCCCAAGACCCGGGCCTGCTCAAGGCGTTCTCGTCTGCTCAAGATGTGCACCGCGCAACCGCCGCGGATGTGTTTGGCGTCGCGCTGGACGAGGTCTCAGCCGACCAGCGCCGCAGCGCGAAAGCCATTAACTTCGGCCTCATATACGGCATGTCGGCCTTTGGCCTCGCCAATCAGATCGGGGTGAGTCGCGGCGAGGCGGCGGAATACATCGAGCGCTACTTCGAGAAATACCCCGGCGTGCGGACCTATATGGACGAGACCCAGGCGCTCGCCGACGAGAAAGGCTATGTCGAAACCCTATTCGGCCGGCGCCTCTATCTGCCCGATATTCACGCCGGCAACGGCATGCTGAGAAAGGCTGCGCAGCGCACCGCCATCAATGCGCCGATGCAGGGCACCGCGGCAGATATTATCAAGCGCGCCATGATCGACATCCAGAATTGGCTCAGCGAAGGGAGTCTGGAGGCCCGTATGCTGCTGCAAGTGCACGACGAACTCGTCTTCGAAGTCAGCGAGGCCGACTTGGCCTTGCTCGCAGACGGCGTCCGCTTCCGCATGGTCTCCGCCGCCGCCCTCGATGTCCCGCTAGTCGTAGACATAGGCACCGGCACCAACTGGGACCAAGCCCACTAACCCAAACCCCGGGGTCAGGTCTTTCATCGATGCATTTTTCTTAGGGGTTTGGCGGGTCTGGGAGGATTTAGGATCAAGCCCGGGGTCAGGTCTTTCATTTATGCATGGCGGAGGGGCGGCGATGGCTGCGAGATAAGCACTGCCATGCACAAACAAAAGACCAGACCCCTAGCCATGCACAAACAAAAGACCAGACCCCTAGCCATGCACAAACAAAAGACCAGACCCCTAGCTCTCTGGCGTGGTCAGCCAGGTATCTAGTTTGGCTCGGGCAGCGTCGATACCGTCATTCTTTAGCGACGAAAACAGCTGCACGGTCACGTTGCTGAAGGGCTTGAGCTCTTTTTCCACGGCAAGAAGGGTGTTCTGCGCGGCGCCGCGTTTGAGCTTGTCGGACTTGGTCAGGAGCAAATGGAGGGGCAGGTCGCTCTGGACAGACCAATCGATCATCTGCCGGTCGAATTCTTTGAGGGGATGGCGAATGTCGCTGAGCAGGATCAATCCGCACAACGCCTGACGTCGACGCAGATACTTCTCCAGCTCTTCCTGCCACTTATTCTTAACGCTCAAGGGCACCTTGGCGAAGCCATAACCGGGCAGGTCGACCAGATAGCGCTCGTCGGGCAGGGCGAAGAAGTTGATTAGCTGCGTGCGGCCTGGGGTCTTCGAGATCCGCGCGAGGCGCGATTGACCGGTAATTGCGTTGATTGCGCTCGATTTGCCCGCATTAGAGCGCCCAGCGAAGGCAACTTCGGCGATGCTGTCGGGCGGGCAGGCCGCGAGATTGGCGGCGCTGGTCACAAAGGTGGCTTGATTAAAATGCATGGCGCGCATGATACGGCGAAGGCGCGCCGCGTGACAGTACTATTCGCGTGCGCCAAAGAGGGTGGTCACAGTCGGTTTCTAGCATTAGAGTCGCCTTGGAAACTGCGTTATACTCTGCCGCCGCAGAGACTGCCGTGCCTCGTCGCAACCATTGCAGCGAGTCTGGTAGCAACCTTAGTAGCACGCCTTAGGCCGATCGCCAGCACGAAGTGAAGCCAAAGCACGTTCTACTGGCGTAAAGCAGGTTGATAGCACTCGAAACAGCAGCAAAATTGCAGCAAGCAAGAACCAAGGTAGTTGACAGTCAGACGACTCATTATTCAGGAATCACCATGAACAAATTAGCGATAGCCCTCACGTCACTCCTCATCAGCGCCCTAGCGCCTGCCGCACTCGCCCAAGGCGATGCCGCCGCCGGCCAAGCGAAATCGGCCCTGTGTGGCTCATGCCACGGCGTCGACGGCAACAGCCCGCTGGCGATGAACCCCAAGCTCGCAGGCCAAGGCGAGGGTTACCTGTACAAGCAGTTGCTCGAGTTCAAGTCAGGCGCGCGCCAGAACGCGACGATGGCCGCGATGGTCATGAGCCTGTCTGATCAAGACATGCAAGATCTCTCTGCTTACTACGCGTCGCAGCAGCTTACGATTGGCGGCGCAGACGCGGCAAAAATCGAGCTTGGCGAGTCGATTTACCGCGCCGGCAACAAAGAGCTCGGCGTTGCCGCTTGTGCGTCATGCCATTCAACCGACGGCACCGGTAACGCGCCAGCTAAATTCCCCGCGGTCGGCGGCCAGCACGCTGAGTACACGCTCAGCCAGCTCAAGGCGTTCCGCTCAGGAATGCGCAACAACGATGCAGGCGCAATGATGCGTAGCACAGTTGAGCGTTTAACTGATACCGAGCTCGACGCGCTCGCAAGTTACCTCGAAGGCCTGAACTAAATACCGCACGCGCCATTCAACGCACCGTTACTACTCGGAGAAGAATTATGACCCTGCGACTCAAAAGCCAAACAATCCTAGGTTCGCTACTCGCGTTCGCCCTCACGCTGCCCCTGGCAACTAGCGCGTCTGCGCAAATCGAGAAATACGTGGCGGGTACGCATTACATCGAGCTGCGCGCGCCGGTTAACACGCCGGACGACAGCAAGATCGAAGTACTCGAAGCGTTTTGGTACGGCTGTTCACATTGCTTCCGCTTTGAGCCACTGGTCGCAGACTGGGAGTCGAAGGCAGGAGACGACGTCGATTTTCGCCGCTTCCCAGCGATGTGGAATGCGCTCATGAAAGTGCATGCACAGATCTACTTCACCGCCGAGGCGATGGATGCAATCGGCGCGGTACACGAGCCGGTTTTCGATGCAATTAACGTCGAAGGCAATCGCCTGCATACCGAAGAATTAATCGGCGACCTGTTCGAAGAGCACGGCATCGCACGCGCCGACTTCGAAGCCGCGTTCAATTCATTCTCCGTGCGCACCAAGGTCAATCAGGCCGAGAAGCGCATGCAAGACTACGAAATTCGCAGCACGCCAAACATGATCGTCAACGGCAAATACCTCATCGCTACTGGCGAGGCTGTGCGCACCCAGGCCGAGATGCTCGAAGTGGTCGACTTCCTCGTCGCCAAAGAGCGTCGCGCCATGGCTAACACCGGCGACTAGCACGGAATTAGCACGTTCTAGGCCGAGCGAATCCGCGACGCGTAGACTATACTCAAGGAAAGCCATGTCGTTCACACGGCGTGGCTTTTTTCGTATAGGGGTTATTCTTCTAGGCAAACTATTTGGCGTCTGAGGGAGTCTTACCCCGACGAGACGTAACCCCGCGTAGAAATGGGGAGTAGAAATGGGAAGATGACATAAGCCATGCCAGCAGCCGCTACACACACTAGGCAAACCGCACTCGCCGCCCTCGGCACACGTGTGGCTCGCGTGGGCGCTGATCTGGCGGCGCGCTTGCCGGTGCCGGTTCGGCGGCGCCTAGGGCTACGCGCGCAGGGCACCACCGCTGAGCTGCTGCTAACCCATGAGTGCCAAGCCTATGCGCTCTGGTCGACCCAACTGCTCGCGCTGGGCGTCGCTGGGTCTCAACGCGGCATAGCGCACGACGCCTCGCAGCCATGCGCCTCGGCCGACACCCTCGCCGCCGCGGTCCTAGCACTGGCGGCAGAGCTCCCCAACTACGAGACGCCGCCTAAGCGCTGCATCGTGTTCCTCCCCGCAGAGGAGTTCATGAGCACGGTCGTGTCTCTGCCGGGCCTTGCACCCAGCGCTGCGGCGCAAGCGATTACCCTGCAGGCAGAGTCGCTCGTACCAAGCCTCGACGACAAACTTGCACTCATTCAAACGCCGACGCGACTGCCCGGCACCGACGATTACCTGTGCTTGTGGATGCGCCACTCGCGCCTCGATGAGTACTCAGCCGCATTCGAAAGCGCCGGCCTCGAACTCGTCGCGCTCGCCCCACGGGCATTGCTCGCTAAGCAAGCGGCAGAGCGGTCCTTGCACCTACTCGACCAAGACGCGTCGCAGACCACGCGCGTGATCCTGCAAGACGGGCTCCCGATTAAATGGGAGACGATCCAAAACAGCGACCTCGCCGACACCGAGCTCTTAAGCCAATGGCAGACTGAGCAGAAAGCCAACGAGCTTGCTAACGCCGGCCGCGTGCAGCTGCAAGACAGCCCCGACTGGCTTACCACCGCAGCCGCTAACGCCGCAGCCACACAGGCGCTGAATAGCGGCTTTATGCTGCTGCCCAATGGCGAGCTCAATCGACGTCGTACGCAGGCCCTCGTGCAGCGCCTCGCTGTTGCAGCCGTCGCCTTAGCGCTACTGACGCTAGTTGCGCTGGTTCCCTTCGCCTTGCAGTCTGTTAAATTCCGGTTTGCCGCCAATGAGCTTTTAAGTCTGCGCGAACAGGCGAGCGCTGCCAGACAAGACCAAGCCTTCGTCGCCGAATTCGATCGCCGCTGGGGCGCGGTCAACGATTACCCGCAGCAAGCCATCGTCGACACCATGTTCACCCTGCAGTCGCTTATTGCACCCGACACGCTCACCAGCCTCGAGGTCGACGAAGGGCTTATCAGTATTGAAGGCACGAGCAACAATCCGCAGGCCATACTGCAACGACTCGAGCAAGACCCTCTGTTCACCGAGGTGGTTTTCTCGCGTGCTACCAATAACTCGCGTTACTACATCGATCTGCGTTTAAGCACCGTGAGCTTCGAAGGCTATCGTGTGCGCCATTTGGACGAGGGACGCTAGTATGTTGACGAGGCTCACCACCGTCGTTACTTCCTTGTCATCGCGCGAGCGATTGATCCTCGCGCTCGCGCTGCTCGTGGCGATCGTGTTTGCCTTAACTCGGGGCGTGCCGCTTGTGCAAAGCGCGTATGCCGCACGTGCCGACTCTATCGATTCTGTTGAGCTCGACATCGAGCGGGAGCAGCGATTACTAAACGCCGCCGAATCTTGGGCAGAGAAACGCGCAGCAACAGAAGATAAGCTTGCGCGTGCAGAAGCCGAGCTGTTTCGCGGCGCGACCGCGGCAGTGGTTGAGGCGAATATACAGCGCGCCGTTAGCCAGCACGCCGCAAACGCGGGCATCACCGTTAACTCGACGCGCCTCGCCGAAAGCGTGCAGACCGGCGAATTTACGGCAATCAGTCAAGAACTGTCTTTCCGTACCAACGACGCCTCGGCGACTGTTGCGTTCTTACGCGCGATAGACAACTCCGTGCCTGCACTGCGCGTCGCGGGATTCAGTCTAGACAGAAGCCGAAGCCAGTTCAGTGGCGCGATTACCGTCGTTGGCTTTGCAAGGCTGCAGGACGCGGCGAGACAAGCCGGCAGCCAGGCTCGGGGGGCGCGACGATGAGTGAGAGCGAAGCCCATACCCCGTTCGCTCCTCTAGAGCTTTCCTGTTTTAGTCAGCTCTTGGAGCCGGCCGCGATCGCGCCGGCGCAAGACTACTCAACCAGCGGCATGCTCGTGTACGCGAGTGCGCCAAGCATCGAGCTGCGTGCGCAAATTCGTTTCGTCCTCAATGCGCCGGTAGTTTTTACCCGCGGCAGCGAAGACCAAGTTCGTCGGCTTATGCGTCATTGGCGCGCCGATCTATCGCCGTCGCTGGACAGCGGTGACGAGGAGCTTTTCGTTTCCGGTTTTGACGATGACGAGTCGCTCAAAGACCTCGCGTCCGAGGCGCCGATTATTCGTTTAGTGAATCACCTCTTTGCTCGCGCACTCGACCTCGACGCGAGTGATATTCACTTCGAACCCAATGAGAACACCCTCGATGTGCGCTGCCGCGTCGACGGCATTATGACGCGCATCGAGCGCCTGCCAATCAAAATACATACCGCGGTCGCGTCGCGCCTGAAACTCATGGCGCGACTAGACATTGGCGAGAAACGCTTGCCGCAGGACGGCCGCATCGATTACAAGATCGGCGCTAAACAGCTCGATATGCGCGTGTCTACACTACCGGGCGTGCACGGCGAGTCTATCGTGCTGCGCATACTCGATCGCAGCGACACCGCGGTAGAGCTCGTGCAGCTAGGTATGCCGCAAGACCTGCTGGCGCGCTATGAGCACATCGTGAGTCAGCCCCATGGCATGGTGCTCATTACCGGCCCCACTGGCAGCGGCAAAACCACGACGCTGTATGCGACCCTCGAAAAAATTAACGACGAGAAACAGAAGATTATTACTGTCGAGGATCCGGTCGAATACCAACTCGACGGTATTACGCAGATCCAAGCGAATGCGAGCATCGGCCTCGGCTTCGCCGCCGGACTGCGCTCTATCGTGCGGCAAGATCCTGACGTGCTCATGATCGGCGAGATCCGCGACCATGAAACCGCCGAGATCGCTATCGAGTCTGCACTCACCGGCCACCTGGTTTTCTCAACTCTGCACACTAACGACGCCGCCGGCGCCGTCACCCGGTTGCAGGACATGGGCGTGGAAGGCTATCTGATTAGCTCAAGCCTTCTCGCTATTCAGGCGCAGCGCCTCGTACGCCGCGTGTGCACCGATTGTGTTGAGACGCAGCCGATCACTGCAGACGAGGCGCAAGTTTTAGAGATCGACGCCAGCGCCTGCCCCAGTGTGAGCCGCGGCCGTGGTTGCGAGCGCTGTGGCCAGACCGGTTACCGCGGACGCGTTGGCTTGTATGAGCTGCTTACCATGAGCGACGAGATCCGCCATCAGATCGCCAGCGGCGCCGACGCGAACAGCATCCGCGAACAGGCAATCAAAGACGGCATGCGCACGCTGCGCCAAGACGCACTGGATAAACTGCGCGCCGGTATTACTACGCCCGAGGAGGTCGTGCGCGTCACTCGCGCGGTCTAGCCTATGAGCACACACGCCCAAAGCCATCACGGCAAGTTTAAATACCGCGCGATAGACGCCACGGGGAAGGCCCAAAGCGGCACGCTCGCCGCCGAGTCTGAGAAAGAAGCGATGCGTCTGCTGCGTGGAAGAGGGCTTACGCCAACTGCTCTGCGCGCGACCCAAACCCGCGAAGCCGGCACGCGCAAGAAAATCAAACAGTCAGACCTGCTCGATTTTACCAACGGACTCTGCACGCTCGTCGAATCCCGTGTGCCTATCGATCGCGCGCTGCGCCTGCTCGAAGGCATTACCGAATCCAGTGCGATGCGCGAACTCACTCTCGAGTTACTGCGCGAGGTGAAAGAAGGTCGCTCGCTCGCTGCCGCCATGGAAGCGCACCCTAGCGTATTCTCCAAGATGTACGTGAATATCGTCCGTGCTGGCGAAGAAGGGGGCATCTTGCACGAGCTACTGCCCGAGCTTGCGGAGTTTCTGGATACCAGCGCGAAGACCCGCCAAACCATCGTCTCCGCAATGATCTACCCCGCGGTGCTGCTCGTGACCGGCGTCGTGTCGGTCATGCTCTTGCTGATTTTTGTCGTGCCGCAGTTCGCTGCGATGTTCGAAGATGCCGGCACGCAGATACCGCCCGCCGCGCAGTTCCTATTAAACCTAAGCGACTGGCTTCAACGCTTCGGGATCCTCATCCCCCTTACGCTTGTCGGCCTCTACTACGGTTGGCGTAGCCTCGACAAACAGGCCACGACGCGCCTGCGCCGTGACCAATTTTTACTGTCGCTGCCACTTTTAGGGCCACTCATTCTCACGCGCGAAAGCGCAGTTTTCGCTCGCACACTCGGCTCGCTTCTTGGCGCCGGCATTCCCCTTATTCGCGCACTGCGCGTATCGCGTGAGGTCGTCGACAACGATCAGCTTAGCGCGCAGCTAGGGCAGGTAGAGGAAGACGTTCGAGGCGGCACTGGCCTCGGCGCGGCACTCGAAAAAACCCAACAGTTTCCTACGCTACTGCATCAGCTGGTCGCGGTAGGCGAAGAATCCGGGCGCACGGCGACTATTCTCGTAAAATCCGCAGCGACCTTCGACAACATCGTGCGCAATCAGATGGCGAGCCTCGTCGCGGCGCTGCAGCCCGCGCTGATACTCGTGCTTGCCATCGCCGTTGGCGGCATCACTATTACCATGCTCTCGGCGGTATTCAGTATGAATGCCGTAGAATTTTAGATTAGACGAGGCGACAAGGAGAAACCCGTGCAAACACTGGACAAAACTGGAGCGAGCAGAGAAGCACTCACACGCAGTGAGAACGCCAATGGCGTGTTGCCGCGTCGTCGCCTCGCTGCGCTAATCGCCTGCGCACTCGTGCTGAGCTCTTGCGCCGTACTCGATTCGTCGCCGCGCCCGCTAGGGCCTTTTAGCGGTCGGCCCGACGCGGAGGCCGGGGCCTCCTTTAAGAGTGCTGCCGAAGTTGCCGCGGAAGAGATCGCTGAGATCGCAAGCCCCGGCTCCGCGCAGCAGCAGCGACTCATTAGCGAAATAAACCGCGACGGCTCACAGCCCGCGCTTAGCGGCTACCGCGAAACGGTACCCCGTGCGGCGGACGGCGATACGCCGCGCGACGCCGATGACGTGGTGGAATTGAATTACGAGCAGGCCGACCTGCGCCTCGTCCTCGAGCAGCTCGCCGAGTCTTTGGACATGTCCGTGGTGATGGATCCCAGCCTCGACATGAAAGTGAGTGTGCGCACCTCGAGCAATCAGCCCTTGGGCCTCGACGACGTGTGGCCGGTCATGCGCCTCCTCGCGCGCGATGCGGGCGTGCTCATCGACCGCGTCGGCAATGTATTCAATATCCGCCGAGGCACGTCGAGCCTGCCGATCGAGATTGCGACGCCGGACACACTCGGAAGCGGCACCGCGCCAACTATTTTACAAATTACTCCGCTGGTGCATGTTGCAGCCGACGCCGCGATTGAGATTATCCAACCGTTGCTAGAAGGCGAAGGCAGTGTGCGCCGCCTACTCTCTGGTAATAATCTGGCTATTTCAGCCGGCGAGTCGCAACTGCGGCGTATCAACGAATTGCTGTATATAGTCGATTCCGACCCCTTCGCGAATCAAGGCATTAGCCTGTATCCGCTAAGCAATGCCCGCGCGACCGAGGTGGCCACCGAGCTCGAGGAAATCCTCGGCTTGATCGAAGGCGCGACGCCGGCGTATCAGGTAAAGGGTATCGAGCGCATCAATGCGGTATTAGTAACCGCGCCCGCCCGCCGCGGATTCGATGAAATCGCACGGTGGATCCAAATACTCGACGCCGCGAGCCAAGAGCAAGTAGAACAGCTATTCCATTATCGCGTTAAGAATCTCAGTGCCACGGAGCTCGGCGACACGCTGTCGAGCGTGTTCGAAAGCAACGACAGCCGCGACGAGGATGAAGACGGCAATCGCAGCCGCAACGGGCGCGACGAGCAGCCGGTCGTGTTCGAACCCCCAAGCGGCAATCCCGATGGCCAACAAGATCCTGCTCAGAGCGGGCTGGCAACGAACGACGGCGCGCGGCCGACGAATCCAAGCAACGCCATCGCCGCCAACCTCGCTGTGAAGATCGTCGCCGACGAAGCCACCAACAGTTTGCTTATACGCAGCACCGCGCGCGATTACCGGCAGTTGCTCACGACGATTAATCAGCTCGATGCTGTGCCGCTGCAAGTGATGATTAACGCAGTGATCGCGCAGATCACGCTCACCGAAGGTAACGAGTTCGGCGTCGATTGGAGCCGCGTCGCCGCCAACAGTGCAGTGCAGTCACTGTCTACCTCGACGAGTACTAACTACACGCCGGCGGGACTTGGTGGGTTGATGTTCAGCAAGTCGTTCATCGACGGCGCCGCTCAGGTGGACGCCACGTTGGAGGCGATTTCGGTCAACAACGACGTGCAGCTTCTTGCGCGCCCCTCGCTCACGGTCATCAATAACCAAGAGGGTGAGATTCAGATCGGCTCGCAGGTCCCGGTCGAACAAGGCCAGGCGATCGGAGGTGCGGGCATCTCGACTACGAATATTCAATACCGCGATACCGGTATCGTGCTGTCGATTACGCCGCAGATTAACGATGACGGCATCGTCAATCTCATCATTCGGCAAGAGCTGTCGTCGGTCGACAGTGGTGCCGAGGGCGTGAATAATAATCCGGTGTTTAATAATCAAGAGATCAACACCACGGTCGTCGTGCGTGATGGCGAAAACGTAGTGCTAGGCGGCTTGATTCAGTCGGATACCGAAAATCTAAACACAGGCGTGCCAGGCCTCAACCGCGTTCCGCTTCTTGGCGGCCTGTTCTCTTTCCGCCAACAGTCTGTTCAGCGCAAAGAATTATTTATCGTGTTGCGCCCCGAGATCGTGGATCTTAATGCCGACACGAGCTCGCAGTATCGCGCCGTGTTAGAACGTTTCGAATTAGCGACGCAGATGATAGAAGAGGCGGGCATATAGTCGGCTTACCGATTACTAACGCGTGCAAATTGAATTCAGAGGCTTAATTAAAAGGCCGAAAACGAGGACGAATAGATGAACCCAGCGATGCACACGACCACCCTTCGCGCAGCGGCGCGGCGCCCCTTATCTGCGCACGCCGCTCAACGCGGCTTCACGCTTATCGAGATTCTCGTGGTGATGGCGATCATCGCTATGCTGGCGGTGATGGTTGCGCCGAACATTTTCAACCAGCAGGCGGGTGCGATGCGCGATGTTGCGTTGTCTGAGATCGCTACGCTTGAAGCAGCGCTCGATACCTATCGATTGGATGTCGGCGAATACCCCGATGCCCTCGAAGGCTTAGAAGAAGATGACACCAGCGGTGCGCGCTGGAATGGGCCTTACCTGCGCCGCGGCGTGCCGAACGACCCTTGGGATAATCCTTATGCCTACGAGTCTAACGGCCGCGAGTTTACGCTCGAGTCTTACGGCGCCGACGGCGACCGCGGTGGCGAGGGCGATGACGCCGATATCTCGCTCTAGGCAGAACACGCCGCCGGCCGCGGGTGGCTTTACGCTGCTCGAGCTGCTGCTGGTGCTCGGCATCATCGTGCTGGCAGCGGCACTTGTCGTGCCGAATCTTGGCGGCCTCGATGCGCGCAGTTTCACCGCCCAGCTCCGCGACCTCGGTGCGCAACTCAACTATGCCCGCCGCAATGCGGTGGTGTCCGGCCAGACCGCGACGATTCTCGTGTCGTCCGGTGAGGCTGGCTGCAACGAGACGCCCGAGCAACCGCTGCTGCAACACTGTTGGACTGCTGAGGGCATTAGCCTAGCCTTCGATGCCGACGCGGCGACAGCGGGCTCTCGCAGCCAACGCCATTACTACGAACCCACAGACTCCGTCAGCGTTCGGTTTTACCCCGAGGGTGGTAGCAGCGGCGGACGCCTCGAGTTGACGCTCGGTGACACGCAAGCGTGGGTCGGCATCGATTCCTTCACCGGCCGCGTTCAGGTCAGCAATGAGGATACGCCATGACACGGCATAGGCGAGACGGCAGATTGCCTGCGCGCCTAGCTGCCACGCGCGCTCGAAGCCGCGGCTTTACGCTTATCGAGGTCGTCGTCGCGCTTACCATCACCGGTTTTCTCCTCGGTGGTTTGTTTACCTTGGTTGGTGGCAGTAAACGCTTGTCGTGGCGGGCAGAAGCCGCGCTCGGGAAAGCACTACAGCAGCGCGCCGCGTGGAATTTCGCCTCGTTGGATAACGACTATGCGGACCTAGAGCCGATTTTGAGCTACAGCGGCGGCGACGATTTTGAGGTAGTGCCACACGATGAACTCGACGCGCCGGACCGGCAGACTCAGCCGCTGCAGTACACGCTGCAGGCGGTAGATCTGGTTTCGCCAGCGGGCGACACCGAAGCGGTAGCGCTGCGCTGGATCAGGCTGCAACCCGGGGCGAGCCTGCGATGACCTGTCCCACTCCGAGGCTGTGCAGCCGACAGCGGCAAAGTGCGTTCACGCTTATCGAGGTACTGCTTGCCTTGGCGCTCACCGCCTTGTTGCTTAGCCTACTCAGCGGCGGCATGTATGTGGTGGCGCGTGATTGGAACCAGACCGCCGATACCTTAGACGATGCATTAGACGACGCGGTCGTGGCGCTGCAGATAGAACGCGCGTTACTCGGCGCTTTTCCGCACAGTTATAACAATCCCGAAACGCTGATTCGTGAAATTTTCTTCGAAGGTGAGGCAGACTCTCTGCGCTGGGTGAGCACCGTCTCCCCGCAGCGTCAGCCGGGTCTTACTGCGTGGTCTTTGGAGCGCGTCGCAGGCGAAGGCGTCGCCCTTTCCCTTGCGCCGGCGTTCACCGATGATCCGACTGAACGGCTCGACGACGCTGAACCGCGCCTGCTATTTACAGGCTATGAACTCGCGCTCAAATACTTGCATGAGCCAGACGAGCTGAACCGCGAATGGACAGACGAGTGGTTCGCGAGCGACTATGCGGCGTTGCCTTTGGCGGTACATCTTTTGTTTACACCAAATTCATCGGCGCGCGCCGAGCAAAAACCTTTCGAGCTCATTGCCCCGCTGCGCGCGTGGCGTCATCGCTCCATCATGCCGGATACTGGCGGCGGGGGCCTGGGGCGATGATTCCGATGACACAAAAACTCCAGGGGAAATCACAGCGCGGCTCGGTGCTTCTTATCGTGTTGTGGACAGCCGTGCTACTGACTATTCTCGTTACCGCCATGGCCAGTAAGGTCCGCCTTTCCGCGCGCACCGCGTTTAATAATCAGCTCGCCGCCGACGACTACACCCAGCGCACCAGCGCACTGCACAGCGCAGAGATGGAGCTTATGCTCGAGCTATTGCCGACGCCTATCGATGCGCCACTCGAAACCAATGCCGAGGGCGAGCCGCTTAATCGCTTGCATCGTTTCGACGGGCGCGCGCTGCGCCTGAGCTATCCAACGCCAGATGACATGGTCGTTCGTATTTATAATCACGCGGGCAAGATTAATCTTAATCGTATACCGCGCGCCAATATGCAGCTGCTTATTGAGCATCGCTTAGAGGTACTGCGCGGAGAGGAGCCCGATGCCGAGGAGGTGCAAGACCTACTCGCGGCGTGGACCGATTGGACCGACTTGAATGACATCGAAGGGATAAACGGCGCCGAGCGTGGTTACTATGAGGAACAGGAGCCGAGTTATATTCCGCGCAACAACCCTGAGCTGGACAGCGTAGAAGAACTGCTGCATATCCGCGGTTTCGACGAGCTGTTCGCGGGCATTAATCTCGAAGCCGCGTTCACCATCTATGGCACCAATCGCCAAGTGAATCTCAACCTTGCTAGCCGCGAGGCGCTGTCGCTCCTGCCGGGCCTTACTCCGCAAATCATCGACGATCTCGCGCTAGCCCGCCAGCTCGACCCCTTCGATAACCGCGGCGAGATTGGGGAGGTCGTGCCGTTCGAAAATCTCACCGAGCTCTCCCCTTGGCTTAGCAACGAGACGAGCAACTACTACACGATATTCGTCTACCCGCGCCCCGACGCCGGCGCAGAGTCTCGCACCGCCGCCGAATTCCAACCCGAAGCTTATCCGCTGGCCATGCCGTCGATGACCGAGACGCGTGTGGGCGACCAGCCGCCGGACACCAGTCGGCTGAGTGCGCAACAGATCAGAAAGGTCACCGAAGCCGCAAACGCCAGCGACCCCTGGGAAATTTCCCCGGGCATCGGCCGGCAGGGCTTTGCCGAAATCGTCGAGATAGTCAGCCTCGACACGCCGCCCCGCGTCTACCAAATCAATCCCTACGCGACGCTGCCGCAGTACTAATTCAGCTCACGCACACGAACTTGCCGACGTGACCGACATTACTTATTCTCCAGCTCCCACCGCGCCTGCATCGTCATCGGTCCGACGCCCTTGTTCGCGTTCATGCGTAGCAGCGGGCTAAACTTGGTCTCGTACCACAACAGCCCACTCTCGTCGGCAAGCCCGCCGAGGGCATAGAACTCACCTACGCGCATCGCGATTTTTTCGACGGTTAACCGCACGGTGAACACCTCACCCTTGGTGTAGGTCCTGCGTTCGACGTCGCTGTAATTAGTTGTGAGAAAAGACGCGATAGGCTCTTCGGCTGACCGCATGAAGGCGAAACCGAAATGCCCATCCATCTTGTCGTTGAGCACCTCGACTTCCATTTCCAACACCACATCGCTTAATGGCTCGATGGTAGTGATCGGCTCGCCGCTGGTAGACAGCACGGCGAGGGAATTGATGCGGCAATCTTGTAATAGCGGCGCCTCTGTCGCACCGGTCTCTTCGACCGGCACGTCTTCTTGCACCGAGTTATAGCTTTTCTTGTTATTGCAGAAGTCTTCGTAATGCCCCACCACGGTGTGGCTGTCGCCGATCTCCCGAATCTCACCCTTGTCGAGCCAAATGGCGATATCGCAGAGCTCTTGCACGTGGAACATCGAGTGGCTGCAGAAGATCATGGTTTTGCGCTGGGCGCGAAATTCATTCATTCGCTGCACGCACTTTTTTTGGAACGCAAGATCTCCAACCGAGAGCGCCTCGTCGATAACGAGGATGTCGGGGCGTACCATTGTCGCAATAGAAAACGCGAGACGTACATACATGCCCGACGAGTAGGTCTTTACCGGCCTGTCTATAAACTTGCCTAGCTCAGAGAACTCGATGATGTCCTTTTCGAGAGCAGCGATGTCGTCGTCCGGCACGCCGAGCAGAGAGGCATTGAGGAAAATATTGCGGCGGCCAGTAAACTCGGGATGGAACCCTGCGCCCAGCTCGAGCAGCGCGGCAACCTGGCCGTGTGTTGTAATCTCGCCGCTAGTCGGCTGAAGAGTGCCTACGAGCAATTTCAACAGCGTCGACTTGCCGGCTCCGTTATCGCCGATGATGCCGAGGCTCTTGCCATCGGGTACGGCGAAGGAAATATCTCGCAGCACATGGTAAATCTGGTGTCGCGGACGCCGTAGCACTATCTCGGCGAGGCGGTCTTGCGGACGGTCGTAGATCTTAAAATCTTTGTTGAGATTCTCAACGACGACGCGAGGGGGAGTCTGAATCACGGATGAATCCTCGCTGCTTAGAGAACGTCGCCGAAGGCGTGTTTAATGCGCATAAACAGCCAGCCGCCGAAAAGATAGCAGACCAGTGATACGCCGATCGCGATCTGCAGGTTAATTATAGGCAGCTCGCCCAGCAGCACGATATCGCGGTACAAACTCACGAAGCTGTGCATGGGATTAAGCAGGTAATAGCTGCGTACGGTCTCACTCTGAATCATGCCGATGGGATAAATAATCGGCGTGAGGAAAAACCAGATATTGATGCCCAACGCGACGAGCTGCTGCAGGTCACGCAGAAAAACACTGAGAGACGACAAGATGGCCACGAGGCCTGCGGTAAAGAGCATCTGTAGGAAGAAAATAAATGGCAGCAAGACCCACAGTGCATTCAGATAACCCTGTGTGGCGAGGTAGAGCAGCAACAGGCAAAAGCCGATGGCATGGGTAAGATACGGCACCAGCGTGCCGACCACGGGAATCACCTGCACCGGAAACTTCACCTTGGTGATCAGGGGTGCCTTCTCCAGGAGTAACGAGGTGGAGCGGCCGATGGCATCGGCAAAGGCGAACCACGGCAGATAGCCCAGCATCATAAACAGCACGAAAGCGGTCTCGCCGAATCCTGCGGCGGCGCGCACTTGGAAAATATAGCTAAACACAAACGCGTAAATGGTGATGTTGGCGACAGGCGTGAGAATCAGCCAGAGGAAGCCACCCATCGATGCAGTAAATTGCGCGTAGAATTCTTGCCGCGCAAAATTGCTTAGCAAGCGCCTGTTGCTAAGCGGCGTCAGTATCCAGTCTACGAGCAGGGCGAGCGACATGAGTAATCCAACAGAATAAGCGTGGCGAATGCGTCGCCAGAACAAGGGCATAATTGTACACTAAGGTGGCCGCGGCTACTTAACCACGCGGCTCTTTAACCACGTGGCTCTAAAGAGGGCGCCAGAGACTATGTTTTTCAATCTGCGAAATAATCGCAAAAATAGCAGTGATCAGGCCGCCGACGATGCCGCAGCGACAGACGGTTCCGCGTTGCAGCCTGAATCCGCCCTGCTCCCCTATTCCGTCAGCCCGCTGCCGCCGGCGCCTTGGCTCGTGTTCGCACCGCATGCCGATGATGAGACCTATGGCATGGGTGGCGCGTTGTTGCAGGCGAAGGCGGCGGGTCTTGAGACTCACGTGATCGTGCTCACCGACGGCGCGCTGGGTGGCGAGGCGGACGATCTGGTCGCGATTCGGCGTGCAGAGGTTGAGCAGGCAGCGCGGGAGCTAGGGCTTGCTAGCCTGTCTTGCTGGAGCGAGCCGGATCGCGGTCTGCGTGCCAGCCCTGCGCTTATTGCAAAGGTTGTAGCGACTCTGAGCGACCTTAAACCCGGCAGCGTGTTCTTTCCTGGCCCCATGGAGGCACACCCCGATCACCGCGCCGCGGCGCAGCTGGTTTGGCAAGCGTTACAAGCCACCGACCTGACTCCCGAGGCGCTGTCCTACGAGATCGGTAATCAAAATCCGATCAATGTCATGCTCGACATCAGTGCGGTCATCGCCGACAAGGCGCGCGTGATGACCTGCTATAACAGCCAGAATAGCGAGAATAACTACGAAGATTTGGTGCTGGCCCTCGACAAGGGCCGCACCTTTACCATGCCGCCCGAGGTGAGTCATTGCGAAGGGTTTTATCGTTACTCCCCGGCGCAGCGTAAGCAGAGCCTACGACAGATTACGCACGACATCGTCGACGCGTATTTCTAAGCGCGGAGGGTAATTAGAGAGGACTTTAGTGCAGGCCGGCGGGCGGCTGTTCCGACGCCTTAGGCGCCGTGTCTATCCACTCTGGCCACACAGACGCAGGCCATCCCGCCTGCAGCCATTGGCTGTGCAGGATAATTAGCCACTGACGCAGCTCAATTGGTGCCATGGCCAATTGCACCCCGTTGCCGCCGTGTTTGAAGGTGAGCGTGATAACGCCGTTTGTCGATTTGGTGATATCGACTTCGTGTACCAGCCAAATCGTCTCGGGGACGGGCTCGCCTGGCGTTGTCTGAATCGGTGCGTTTGGATCAGGCATGCTCGGCACGGGCACCGCGGTCTGCGGCTCGAGTCGCGCCTTGGCTGCCTGCTGGGCAAAATCCTGCATCACCTCGGCTTGCCCTAGGTCGTCTTTGCCTTCGGCGCGGCCAATCTCGCCAAGCCACTCAAGTAGATGGGGCACCAAGCGCATGAGCAAACGCTGTGTCAGCCACAGGCAGCGGGTGTCTTCTGGGCTGATTTCGCCGGTCACGCGGAAGCGATCCTCGGCATCAGAATAGACGCTGGTGACGCGCGTGAGCTTAGGAAAAGGCGCTGACATAAGGTGTGCTTAAAGCGCCGCCGGTTCGAGCCACAAACCAACCTCAATTAGGTCGTCTGCCGACAAGAGTCCCGCTTCACGCTTGAGGAACAGCTGATACTTAATGTTCTCGTAGCGCACCTGCTGCAGGTCGCGCTGCGCACCGAACTGATCGCGAATCGCGTTCAATACGTCGACACTGGTCACGGCGCCAAGCTCGAACCCGCGTTGCATCGCGGTAGCGGTTAGCTCGGTAGACTCCACGAGCTTCTTCGCGGCGTCGATAATTTTCTCGCCCGCTTGCACTTGCAGGTAAGCGCCGCGCACGGTCTCCCCTACTTCAAGCTTGGTGCCACGCAGCTCGTTCTCGGCGATGAGTGCGCGGCTGTTAGCCTCACGTACCGCAGCACGATTGCTGCCGCCTGCGTACAGGGGTACGGTAACGTCGACGCCTACATAGGTGTTGTCCGTGCGTTGCAGTGGGATGTTATCGAAACCCACGTTAGAGTCTTGGCGCTGCAACACCAAAGACACCTGCGGCATATATGCGCCGCGGCGCTGAGAGATCATCTTTTTCGAGGCTTCGAATTCCAAACGCTGGGCTTCTATCGCGTTGTTATTCTTCTCGGCCTGATCGACCCAGTAGTGCAGGTTATTTTCGAGCGGGGGAATCGCCGCGTCGTCGGCCAAGCTGAAAAGATCGCCTGCCTCAATGCCGCTCACCGAACGCAGCGACTCTAAACGCAGCGCCAGACGGCTTTCGAGCTGAATTTGCTGCGCCTCGACCGCTGCTAGGCTGGCTTGCGCCTGATACAGGTCGGTAATTTGTGCGAGCTGGCGCGCGTAAAGTGATTCGATCTGTTGCAGCTGATTGTTAACCGCTTCGTATTCCGACGCGATCGAGTCGAGCGCATCGCGTGCCTGCAGCGCGTCAAAGTATTTCTCAGCAACGTCAGTTAACAGTCTTGCGAGCTCGTCGTAGTAAAGCGCCTGCGCTTTGTCTTCGCGCAGCACGGCCTGTGCGCGTGCGGCGAAAGCCTGCCAGTTAAATAACACCTGAGTGAGTTGCACTGAATAGCGGTTGCCGTCGAACTGCGTCTCTTGCCCAGATTGGTTGCGCGTGTTGTCCGAAAGGCTCGCGTTGGCGCGAACCTGAGGCAGCAGTTGGCCGTTAGCAGCGCTTAACCGCGCCGAACCGATGTTCAGGTTCTCGGCGGCAATACGCAGGCGTGGGCTGTAATCGAGCGCCGCACTGAAAAAATCTTCGAGAGTCTCGCCAACCACCGGCGCGCTTTGCGCACCCATCGACGGCAGCTCCGCGGCCGACACGGTGCAAGCAAAGGCGCAAGCTATACTCAGGCTCAGTACGGCGGTCGAACGGCGGCAGCAAGAGAGCATGGCCTGTGTCACTGTGTTTTGTTTACTCACAATAGTAATCCGTTGTCTGATTCGCAGCCGCGCGATTAATCTTCGATGAAGCTGCGGGCCATCGCATTCGAGAATGGCTTAAACAGGTATTGCAGCAGTGTGCGCGAACCCGTCGCAATAAAAACCTCTGCGGGCATGCCCGGCAGCAGCTCTAACTCGCCAAGGTCGATCATGCCTTGAGGCGTGACTTCAACTCGGGCGAGGTAATACGACATGCCGGTATTTTGATCGACCATCGCATCAGCCGACAGGCTCAACACTGTGCCAAAAATAGTAGGTGTGCGGTTGCCGAAGCTAGAGAAGCGGATAGTGGCTTCTTGGCCTTCGAACACACGGTCGATATCCAGCGGGGACACGCGCGACTCGAGGATAAGCTCTTCGGTTAAAGGCACGATCTCTGCGATCCCAGTACCTGGGCCAATGACACCGCCTTCGGTGTGAACCTGTAGACCATTCACGACGCCCGCGACCGGAGCGCGCACGGTCGTGCGGCTCACGATATCTTGTAGTGCGATGCTGCGTTCTTGAGCATCTTTCAAGCGCGTTTGTGTCTCGCCAAGCTGCGTGACTACTTCGTTCTGGAATTCACGATTTAGTTGGAGGATCTGCATACGCGTCTCGCCAATCTGTACCTCTGTGGAGGCGATGGTAGCCGAGAGGTCTGCCGCCTCGCCTTGATAGGTGGCGAGGTTGCGTTCAACTGAACGCAGGCGGGCTTTGTCAGAGAAGCCTTCGTCAAGCAGTGCGCGGGTGTCGTCCAGCTCTGCTGAAAACGACGCGGCGAGCGTCTGCTTGCTGTCTTTGAGTGCGGCCAAGCCAACCAGCTTGGATTCTAACTGGCCGATGCGCTGATTGAGCACGTCGATGCTGCCTTCACGCGCGGCCTTGCGTGCATCGAAGATCGCCGTTTGCGACGCGAGCTCTTCTGCTGCGCCAGGCGCCGTAGCGTTGAAGGCGATGCGCGGCAGGTTGTCGCGTTCGGCGAGCAGTCTGGCTTCAAGCGCCTGCAAAGCGACCAGCTGCGACTTGGCAATTTCCAACTGTGCAACTGGCTGCGTCTTATCCATTTCGAGCAGTGCCTGACCGGCCTCAACTACGTCGCCGTTCTGCGCGAGGATCGAGCTCACGATACCGCCTTCGAGATGCTGCACTGCCTTCTTATACGTTTTTACCGTGACTTGCCCCGGCGCGTGTGCGGCGCCGTCGAGTGGTGCGAGCGCAGCCCAGCCACCGAACACAACGAAGACCAACACGAAGATGCTAAGGCCTACGCGTTTCGGCATTTCCATGCTGGTTTCTATCAGGTCATCCGCCACAGCGGCCTTGGGCTTTTCTTGTCGCGTGGGCAGTACCGGCTTCGCTGCAGACTCGGCCTTAGCCGTCGCGGCATCATCCACAGCCGAAGGCGTCTTCGCTTGGCTTGCGGGAATCTTCGCGACTGGCACGCGCGCGAGCGCCTGTTTAGAGCCTTTGGCGTCGTCGTTCGAATCGTTCTTGGTTTCGTCGTTCACTGTAGTTCTCGCTTTCTGCGCGCGGCTAAACCGTGCGAATTATTGAGACGCGGCTCAGCCTGGTGGCGAGCGCGCGTCCGAGGGCTGTGCGTTAGGCCGGGCGTAGTGCAGGCTTCTTGTCTTGCGGTGCCGCGAGTGCTGCCAGTACTTGGTCGCGCGGACCAAAGCTCTGCGCCGCGCCGTCGCGCATCACCAAAATTTTGTCGACACACTGTAAGACCATGGTGCGATGGGTGATGACAATCACCGTTGCGCCGCCGGCCTTGATGCGACGAATCGTTTCGACAAGTTCGCGCTCGCCTTGGTCGTCGAGATTGGAGTTTGGTTCGTCGAGCACGAGGTATTTAGGCGTGCCGTAAATTGCACGCGCTAGCCCAATACGCTGCCGCTGGCCGCCGGATAACACGCCGCCGGCGCCGCCGATAACGGTGTCGTAGCCTTGGGGCAGGTTAAGAATGAGTTCGTGCACGCCCGCGGTTTTCGCCGCCGCCACAACCTTCTCCGGGTCCACGTCGCCGAAGCGGCTGATGTTCTCCGAGATCGAGCCGTCGAACAGTTCGATATCCTGCGGCAGGTAGCCGATGTAAGGGCCTAGCTCGGTGCGATTCCATGAGGCAATGTCGGCGCCGTCGAGACGAACCTTGCCGCTGTAGGCCGGCCAAATGCCGAGCAGCGCACGCGCAAGGCAAGACTTGCCGGAGGCGCTCGGGCCAACGATGCCTAAGGCCTCGCCTGGAACGAGCTCCATGGTTACGCCGCGCACGACGATATTCTTCGAGCCTGGTGGCACGACCATCACCTGCTCGACGCTCAGCTTGCCCGTAGGCGCTGGCAGCGACATGGTGTCAGCGTCTTTTGGAATCTGGTTAAGCAGCTGCCCAAGGCGATCGTACTGGCCGCGGGCCAGAGTAAAGCCTTTCCACGTGCCTACGAGCATGTCGATCGGCGCGAGGGCACGGCCTAGCAACAGCGAGCCGGCGATCATCATGCCGGGCGAAATTTCTTGTTGTAGCGCGAGCAGCGCGCCGAGTCCGAGCAGCAAAGACTGCATGACCATGCGGAAGGTTTTCGACAAGCTCTGGAGGATGCCCGCCCAACGGCTGGCGTCGGTTTGCAGCGTGAGCACCTGATCGAACTTCGATTCTTGGCGATGGCGCAGGTCGTCTGCCATGCCCATGGCCGCGATGACTTCCGAATTTTTTATCGTGCCGCTCACTTGGTTGTTAATCCAGTTCGACTGTGAGTTCGCATCTTGCAGCTTTTTGCTCGTCACCTTTTCTGTTGTGTAGGCGAGCGCGACCATCACGATGCCGGCGAATATTGCCGCATAGCCGAACATGGGGTGAAACATAAACATGATGAACACGTAAATGGGAAACCAAGGCGCATCGAAGAAGGCGAACAGGCCATTGCCGGTTAAAAACTGACGCAGGCTAGACAGGTCGTTCAAAGGCTGGGCATTGCTAACCATGCCGCCGGTAAGCAGTGCGCGTTTGAACGTTGCGTCCGACACGCGGCGACGCAGATTTTTCTCGATGCGGTTACTCGCCGAGATCAAGATCATCGAGCGCACCCATTCGAATCCACCGAGCGCGGCAGTAAGCGCCACCATCAACAGCGTGAGCATCGCCAGTGTAGAGTAACTGCCACTAGACACTACGCGGTCGTAAACCTGCAGCATGTAGATAACCGGCACCAGCATGAGCAGGTTAACTGCGGCACTAAAGAAGCCGGCGTAAATAAAGTAGCGCTTCACGTCTTGGAAGGCCGCGGCGAGTTCGGGGTATTTTGCGGGTGTCTGCGTGCTCATAGTTGTCTGCTAGTAGTTGTCTGCTAATTCAATTATTTTTAGATTCGTTCGCTGCGTCGTCTCATAGTGGGGGCGATGCGGCGTAAATCAATGTGGGTCGCTGGTTAGAGCTCCTGTTTGCCTTCGGCGAAATCGCGCAATTCAGCGACTTTGCTTACCACCAGCGCCGTTGTGCCATCTCTTTTAACCACTTGCCGGTTCTGCAACGACTGGAATACTCGCGTCACGGTCTCCCGACTAATATTCAACATGATCGCTATCTCCATATGTGTCGGCGGATTGCGGATCAATGCCTCTTCTTTCTCTTTATCTTGTTCCGGCACCAGCATCCACAGCTGGCAACACACGCGCTGCGCGATGTTCGGCAGCCCGAGCAGCGAGCGCTGGAACGTCATCTTGCGCACATGCCCCGCCACTTTGGCGCTGAGCGTGGCAAACAGTTCTGGGTGTTTGGCCAACAGCGCCTGCATGGCGTTCAAGGGCACGCTTACGATAACCGACGGCGTTAAGGCCATCACAAACTCGGGCAACGTGCCACCGTCAAATAAGTACAATTCGCCGCAATATTCGCCTGGTTCGACGAAATAGAGCCCAACTTCGCGTCCATCGATGGTAAAATCAACGCCTTGGAGCCGCCCCTCGAAGAGGAAGCAAATCTGATCTTCGTTCTGCCCTGCGTTAAGCACGATCGACCGCCGCGCGGCCTTGCGCACGCTGCTCTGCTCCGCGAGCTCGGCGAGCGTCGCGTCTGGCAGGCCGCTTAATAGCGGAAATGTCTTGAGCAGTTGTGGCGTTACCACCATAAAACGCGGTTCCCGAGGGCGAATAACGGAAAGGCCCACTAACACAGCGGCAGCGAAGCCTGTAACTTGAAGCGAGCCCGTTGACTTGGCACCGCTCAGCCCCCCGTCGCGCAGGCCATTGAGCCTGACGCGAAGGGTGGGCATTATAGGGCCGCGCAGCGCCATTAATAAGGGCGATCGGCGTGGTGTGTGACTGCAATCACCCGTGCTCGTCCGGGTTTGGATTATCTTTAGCCTCGACCCG
Organism: Gammaproteobacteria bacterium; assembly: GCA_024639905.1. Taxonomy (GTDB): domain Bacteria; phylum Pseudomonadota; class Gammaproteobacteria; order Pseudomonadales; family Pseudohongiellaceae; genus UBA9145. The sequence goes on from JAHEGE010000004.1 coordinate 113,547, forward strand.
TGATCTGTGCACCACCAGACCACACCACTTTAAGAGAATGAACAGCGTGACCAAGCAACGCCAACCTATTCAACAGCCCGTGCAACAGCCCATGCAGCTGCGACGACACGCGCTTCAGCCAGCCTCACGGCAGCTGCTGCGTGTGCGTAGTGCCGCGATGTCGGCTGTAGGCGTTGTGGTAGCGGCATTACTGCTCTCCTCTGTCATGGTTACGACCGTGCGCGCTGACGAAAACGTTCAGGCTCCAGTGTCTAGCCAAGCCGATGTGGGCGAGGTCAGCCTTGTGCTTGGCCGCGCGTATCGCGAGCGTGGCGCCGATCGCGAGCGACTGGCGGCAGGCGATGCGGTACGGGTGGGTGACACGGTATACACAGAAGCTGGCGGCCATGTGCACGTGCGCTTCGTCGACGATGCCTTGGTGAGTGTGCGACCTAGCAGCACGCTCGAGATCGTCCGTTACGATTATGATGCGAGCCGTCCCGAACACTCTGCGGTGAAGTTTGAGCTGAGCGAAGGCGTTGCCCGTGCGATCTCTGGCGATGCCGCGAAATCGGCGCGCGAACGGTTCCGCATGAATACCCCCATCGCCGCCATCGGCGTGCGGGGAACAGACTTTGTAGTAAGCGCTAACTCCGGCTCTATGCGAGCACTGGTCAATGAAGGCTCGATTGTTGTTGCGCCATACTCGAGCGAATGTAGCTCCGAGGCCTTGGGTCCTTGCGCTCTGGACGCCGTAGAATTAACCCAAAACACGCTCCAAGCTGTCGAAGTAGACCAAGCTGCGCGCGCGCCGCGCTTGGTAGCCAGCGTCAGCAATCGCTCGGCTGCTGCCGTGCGCTTACCGAATGCCGACCCCGCGACCACCCCTGCGCCTAGCGAGGCGGCGGTCGCCAGCACAGAGGCGCCAGCGAGCAACGCTGCCGCTACCCCATCTGACAGCACCGAGGTCTACCTCGAAAGCGTCGCGAATGAGAAGGTCACGACGGTCGCGGCGAACACGCAGCCAGCGCCAGTCTTACCAGAGACGACTCCAGTAATCCCTGAGCCCGAGCCGCTCATCGATTTTACCCCCACAGTGGCGCTAACAGCCGCCGACACTGCCTCAAGCCAGCTCGTCTGGGGCCGTTGGTCTGACTCTACTGCGACCGACAATTTGTTTGCCATCGATCTCGAGACTGCGCGCGAAGGCCGCAAGGTGACTATCTCTGGCGATGGCGCGCTGCTGTATCGCAGCGAGCCGACAGGCGCCCGCGTAGACCGCGACCTCACGTTGGTTAAGTTCGACCTCGCCTCTGCACAGGCATTCTACGACGCCGGCACCGGCGTGGTGGCTATGCGTGTAGGCGGCGGCGACCTGGAACTGGATTTCGTTGAGCGCGCCTTCGCCACGTCACTGCTTCTAGACCACGCAGCGACCGGCGAGATCAATTTCCGCGCCAACGGCACCATCGCCGACGGCGGCTATTTCCGCATGAAGACAGACACCCAGAGAGTCACTGGCGCCGTTGCCACAGACGGCTCCGAGGCGTCTTACTATTTTGAGCAGCAACTCGAGAGCGGCTCGGTCAACGGCTTCACCCTGTGGGGTGCCCAGTAATGGCCAAGCATACGCCTCTCTTTCAGCGACTCGCTGCGCTGCCTGGCATTAGCCAGCTGCTCGCTCTGCACCCGCGTTCGGGCCGTTTGGTAGTGCTCGCAGCCGCTGCTGCTATTACCGCGCTGGTTTTCTCCGTGCCAAGTCTGCGCATTCAGCTTGCTGGCGTTGAAGAGCGTCTCGGCGCGTTGGGTTGGACACTGGCGCCAGACACCACAACAGAATCGCGCATTGTCATTGTGGCGATTGATGAGCAGAGTCTCGCCGACGTTGGCCCTTGGCCTTGGGCGCGCGAAACTATGGCAGACCTCACGCGGTCAATCGACGCGGCAGGCGCCCAGCTGCAACTTCACGACATCGTGTATTCCGAGCCCAAAGACGGCGACCAACAGCTGATTGCTGCGCTCACTAACGCCCGCGGCGCGGTTATCTCACAGGTGCCCGTACTCGCAGTTAACCAAAGCGCAGGCTTGGCGCCCGAAACGGTGCGCGCAGGCGTAATGGGCGGTGCGCTTAGTGGCATTAACTGCACCTCGATTGCGCCGAATGGGATAGCACAGAGCGGCAGTTTCCTCGCGCCTCATCAAGGTTTCGCGGCTGTGCCCAAAGGCCACATCACCCCTATCGTGAATGCCGACGGATCGATTACCAAGCAGCCGGCTGCCGTGTGTGTCGACGGCAGTGCCTATCCCGCACTCGCCCTTGCGGGCTTGCTGGAAGCGGCCAATGCCGAACAAGGCCAGCGCGCGGGTGCCTCGCTGCAAGCCGACACTGCCTTTTTTGGCCCGGCGCAGCGCTTAAGTTTAGACGCCTACCCTGGCCTCGCAGTGCCGCTAGATGCCCAGGGCAATTTGCGAGTGTCGTTCGCTAAAGACCCAAGCAGCTATTTAGTGGTGCCAGCCGCCGACGTGCTTAACGGCACCGTCGATCCGGCACTGTTCGACAATGCGTGGGTGCTTGTTGGCGCGACGGCATTCGGCCTTGGCGATGTAGTACCAACGCCTTACGGCGGCGCGACCCCGGGCGTTGAGTTGCAAGCGCGCATTCTCGCCAGCGTGCTCGACATGCAGGTGCCTTATACGCCACGTAATGCGCTCCCCCTTCTTCTGCTTATCGCGCTAGTTTTTGCGCTCGTGCTGCAACAAGCAGCGGCGTTAATGAACGGTCGGTTTAGTGCGCTGATGCTGCCGGCCTCGGCGATCGTTCTGCCTGCAGTTGCCTTGGGCCTACACGCCCAATGGCTAAACACCTCGGCCCTGTGGCTGGGTTGGATGCTGCCTGCGTTGTTTGCCTTCGTCGGTGCCACCTTATTATTTGTTCTCGAGCAGGCGCGCATGCGCAGCCAGCGCGATCGCGTGTTTACCAATTTGGCGAGTTATCTGCCGAGCGATGTAGCACAGCAAATCGCTTACAGCCTGCCAACGTCTAACATGAGCGCAGAGCGCCGCAATGTGACGCTGCTCAGCGCCGATCTGCGCAATTTCTCGGCCTTTAGCGAGGCTCGCGAGCCAGAGCAGGCCGCGGCGGTTTTACACTATTTCTTCCAGAAAGCGACGGACATCGTCGAAAGCCATGGCGGCAAACTGCACGAGTATAAGGGCGATAGCATTCTCGCCGTGTGGAACGCCCAAGACGCAAAATCGGCGCAACAAGCGCTTAGCGCCGCACAGCAATTAGTCGCCGAGATCGATCATGTCTCGTTGCAAGCAAAAACGCCTTACGGCCTCGAGCCTCTCGCGCTTGGCGTGAGTATTGAGCAGGGCCCTGCTCTGGTGGGTTCAATAGGGCCTGCGCATCGCCGCACCCACACACTGCTCGGCGACACGGTAACTATCGCGCTGCGCATGCAAGAAATGACAGCCGAACTCGCACAACCGATTCTCATCGGCGAATGCGCGGCGCGGCAGTTAGACGCAGCACAACTGCAATCGCAGGGCAGCTTCTTGCTTGCCGGCTTAACGATTCCGCACGTGCTTTTCGCCCCGCAGGTAGAAGACAATATCGATGACCTGGGCTCGTTAAGTGCCGCCCTGCAGGCCCGCGAAGAAGGCGGCGATACCTCGCCCAAACTGCGAGTGCTCGCAGGCGGACGCCGCTAAACTCCAACACTCCCAATATTGAATACAGGCATCTGGTCTGCGCTGTGTTAGGCTTTACAAACACCTGTCGGCACAATAATAGAATTAATTGCGAGCTTTTAGGCGCATGGCACAACTCCAAGCAAAAGCAGTTGCGAAGTCTGTTGTAGCCTTAACGGCGCTGTCCGCCTCGGTTTTTTTTACGGCCCTCCTTACTACTCCAGCCGCACAGGCTCAAACTCCTGCGAGTTGCCCAAGCCTCGGCGACTACTACCCCACCATTTTCTTCGCTCAACAGGGCTTGCCTGGTGGCGATGCAGAGGCTGAACCTACGCGGGCTGCATGGCAGCAGTTGGCGCAGGAGCTCCGAGCATTGCAAGACAGCTGCCTGCGCTCTTCGGAGTACTACGCGCTGTTGGGCGCCGCCGAGATGAACCGTGGTGCGACCGATTCCGCCGCCGAGGCGCTCGAGCGTGCTTTATTGCTAGACCCCAACAACGGCGCCGCGCAGATCGACTACGCCAGCGTGCTCTTCGCCTTGGGTCAGCTGTTTCCCGCGTTACAACTCAACGATCAGTTGTTGGGCCGAGAAGACCTGCCGACCGAGCTGCGAGAGAGCCTAGTAAGCCGCGGGCAAAACTGGCGTGGCGCCACCAAGCAGCATCGCCTGGTGGCGGATGTTTCCGCCGGCTACGACAATAACCTGAACGGCGCGCCCAATGTTGAGCTACTAACGCTGACCCTGTCGGGCGAGCCGGTGCAGCTCGCTTTAAACGAAGATTTTCAGCAGCAAGCAGGCGGCTACAGCACGTTAAAGCTAACTAGCAGCCATCAAACGCGCACCGACGAGGGTCGCCACGGCTGGGAGCACGAAGCCCGGGGCAGGGTGAGCCAAGACACGCAGTCGGATCTGCTGCAGTTTAGCTCTCAATATTCGACGGTGCGTGCATCGCGCAGGCGCACCGTGCAATGGGACGCGGGTGCGACGACGCTATTCTTCGGCGGCAGCGCGCTGTACACGGCGTCGCAGACCCGCCTAAGGGTTCAAAACACAAGCAGTAAGCGCTGCGCGCCGGTGTTTGACCTCGCCACGCAGTACCAGCGCTTCCATTCGCAGCCGGCGCTAGATGCGTGGGAAAGCCGCACGACCGCGGGGCTTAACTGCGTGACAGCGCTTAGGTCGGGCACCGCGCTGCGCTATGGCTTCGATGCGGGGTATATCTACAGCAAGGCCCTGAGTGCCAATCGCCCAGGCGCGGACCGCGACGGCGTGCAGGCTAGCGCGCGTTTCCAGCGGGCGTTGCTGCGAGGAGAGCTGTTCATGCAGGCCTCGGTTACCCATCTTAACGACGACAAGGGCTACAGCGCGCTGCTCGCCAACGGCGAAGCGCGCTGGCAGCGCCGCAACCAGGCGCTTATTCGGCACCGGACCCCTTTCGCGCTGGGCAGCAAGACAGCGCAGTTCACCATCACCGCCTTCCTGCAGCGACAGTCGAGCAATATCGCGTTGTTCGATACCAAGGATGCGAGCTTAGAATTCGGGTTTAGCGTCCCAATTTAGTGCTAATTACTGCAATAAAAGCCCCTCATGCAGGCGCCCGTCTGCCAAGCGTCAAATAACTTGTTTAAATACAGGTATTTATGGCGCGCAATAAAAGTAAAGCATTGATACAAAAACTTGAACTAAGCCCCAGCCTTTAGTATTATTCGCTGGATATCCTGCTGAGGTTGTGCACGACCATCGACTTCAGGCCTGATGTAACGGCGTTTTCTAGCGTAATCGTGGTGTGTGTGACTTCAATCACAGGCTCTTGCGAGGCAGCTAGCTTATGCTTGTTTCAACGATGGTATACCGCCGGCCTAACTTTGTGGGACGGGCCGGTCGCAATCGTCACAGCAAAACGTTGTAAGACGTTGGATATAAAGAAAGAATTAAAGAACGTTAACGTTAAAAATTTTTAATTGATCTCTAGGAGATACACCACAATGGCTTTTATTACTGCTGAATCACGAAGCGATATCATCGCTCTCGTAGTTACAATGCTAAACCGCGCACCAGATAACGCGCTTCTCGACGAGCTGGTTACTGCCTACAACGGCGGCTCATCAATGGCTGAAATCGCTGACCACATTGCTGCGTCTGACGAATTCGTTGCCGCTAACTCAGCATCACAAACTGCTGAAGAGTACGCTGCTGCTGCACTCGACCGTGCATTCACTGGCGCGACTGTTTCTGCTGAGCTGCGCACTGCTGCAATCGACCTCGCAGTAACATACCTCAACGACGGTATGACAAAAGCTGGCCTCGCTATCGCGATCAACGACTTCCTATCTAACCCAGACGTTCTGGTTAACCCTGACCAAGCAGACTTTGCTGACATCGCGCAGGCATTTGTTAACCGCGCTGACGTTGCTGAGTACTACGTACTTGACGCAGACCTGGGCGACCTGACTGCAGCTGAGCTGACAGCAGCCCTCGCTTCTGTAACAGAAGACGCAGCGACTGTAACTGCAGCTAAAGCAGCAGCAGACGACACAGCAGCCGCTGCAGAAGTGGTTCCTGGCCAGACTTTTACGCTCACTACAGGTGCTGACTCGTATGGTCCTACTGCGGCTACAGCCACAGCTCGCACTACCGCCGGCAATGACACTTTCCGCGGGCAGCTCGACACAGCTGACTTCATTGATGGTGGTGCTGGAACCGATACAGTAAACGCATCAATCGCTGATGGTTCAGCAGCAGTTACTATCAAGCCACTGTTGTCCAACGTTGAGACAATCAATCTCGCGATAACTGATGGTAATGCGCTCGATAATCTCGTGACGCTAGACCTCGGCGACTCTACTGGCGTTAACACTGTTGCCCTCACATTGGGTGCAGATGTAACAACTTCACTGACGGGCGCACGCGGTCAAGACGTAACTCTGAAGGCAGGCGGTGCAACTTCTGTATCAACCGTTGCTTACTCGGGTTTATCTACAGCAACGAATGGTGGTCAGGACGCAAAGACTATCAATGTCGCGCAAATTGACCTCGTAACTCTGACAGTTGCGGGCGTTGAAGAGCTTACTCTCAATGTTTCTGGTACTGCAGGCGACGTAGATGCCATTGCCGTTGCTGCACTAGAGAAACTAACGATAACGGGCGGTGCTTCTTCTGCGCTCGCTGCGTTTGCGCTTGGAACAAATGGAACTAACGCCGACGACGCAATTGAATTTGACGGACTCGACACAGGCGAAATTGGTGTAATCGATGCTTCTCAATCTACAGGTAACGTAGTGTTGGAAGTTGATGACTCATTTGATTTTGAAGCTACAGGCGGTGCAGGCAAGCTCACAATAAGCAATGATTCTGCTGGTGCAGCGGGCGCTGCAGCTACTGCGGAAGTAACTATTACTTCTGGTGCTGGTGGTATTAACGCCACTATCGAAGGCGGTGCTAATACTGCGACAGCTACAGCGATTACTACTGTGACAATCACTGGCTCCGCTGCAAAAGATACTGTAAACATCGCGGGTGTTGTTAATCCTACGGACATCACGTCTACGGCGTTAGTTAATGAAGCTAACGCGACTAACGCAACTGTATCGACTGGCGAAGGCGCTGACTCGATTACTATTGACGCGGGTGTTGTTTCAATTGACGCTGGCGCGGGCGACGACACACTGACTGTAACTACTTGGTCAGCTATCACCGCTGCAGATTCGATTAATCTGGGAGACGGTGAAGATACAGTCGTAACATCAGAAGCTACGCTGAGTGCTTCACAGCGAGCGACTATGGCACGTCTAGGTGCGGAGGCCGTCACTACAACAGCGACAGCTGAAAAAGTAGTTAACACCACGCTGCTGGGAACAGTTTCCAAAGTAACTGTTGCTGCGCATACCGCGACAGCCGCAGTTGCAGGTAATGACGGTGGTGGAGCCGCCTCCACTGCTGGAATCGATGCTCTCGCTTTCACATCCCATAATGAAGCATCAAACCTAGTAATTGCTGCCGCTCTTGCGGGACAGGTAGGTTCTGCAAACACAGGCGTACTTGCAGCTGATGTGGGTGGAACCGGAGGTACTGGTCTAGACCTAGATGCCTACCTTGATAACGGAAGCAACTCCGTCACTATCGCTCTTGTTGATAACTCCGATATTTCTGGCGGTGTGGGTGGAGCAGCAGCTAACGATGCCACTAATGTCACCATCGGTGGAGCGGGTGGTATTGGTATAGATGCCAACGAATATGAAGTGATTAACTTAGTTCTCTCAGCCACAGATACTACTAAAGATACTGTAACAGTTCGAGGCGGCATTGGTGGAGTTGGTGACAGCGGAACCTCAGCTGACGGTGGTGCGGCAGGCGCCGATGTCATAGTCGGAACCAACGCTACGATCAACATTACAGAGTTCCTTGCGGCCGCATCTGGTACTACACCGCTGACGATTAAAGACCATATCTCTTCAATTGATCTTGGTACGATCACAGGTAATAACGTGAACGTCCAAGCCGGTACATTGAATGGCTCAGTAACCATCGCGGCAGTCAGCGGCAACGCTACAATCGTTACAGGTGCTGGTGCAGACTCGATAGCTACTGGAACAGGTATTGATACAATCAACACGGGTGCCGGAGACGATACTATCGACGGTCGAACTGGCGCGGATATGATCACAACCGGTACTGGTAATGACATCATCACTTTGGCTGATGGGGATTCAACTGAAGCTTCTATGAAGAAAGTCTATGACTTTACGACTATGGCGAACGGTTATTTGTCTTCAGCAGCCACTGACACGCCAGCTGAAGTAGCATCTACGAACGTTGCTGGTGCTAATGCAGATATTCTCGATGTCTCAGCAACTACAGTAGTAGCAGACAAGACAGCGACTGATACCGGTGTTGATATTGGCGCAGCGACTGACATTAAAGACGTCATCAAAAACGGAATCTTAACTCTGACCGGTGATAATGCAAGCTCTGTTGACACACTTGGTGAGTGGATCGATCAAGCTGAAGCAGCTATCGGTAACTCAGAATCTGTAGCTTTTGTATTCGGCGGCGATACCTATGTCGTTCTTGAAGACGGCGCCGGCAACACAGATGTTGTAATTCAACTAGTTGGTACTGTTGCCACCGGTCTTGCTCAGGTTGATGCCGGTGCAACCGTGGTTCAAGGCGGCGAAGGCTTCGTCTTGATGGGCTAAGCTTGAATAGTTTTGGTCGGAATAAGATCCTTCTAAAACCTAGCTAAAACCAAGAAAGCCAACTCTTAACGGGGTTGGCTTTTTTGTGCGTGGGTGTTTTGTAGACTATGATCGGCGAAAAGGCTTCAGGCTGTGCCGATGAACATAACAATCCTCGCAAGTGGCAGATCTAGCCAGTGCAAACGTTTCTTTAAAGACGGAGACGCTGTTAGATCGAAGAGGGCTGAGATGTCTGCTTACTTCAGGTACGAGTCTGGAGCAGTAAACGACATTGACGAGTTTGCTTCGTTACTCACGGAGCTTGAACAAGACAGATCAAGGTTTATCATCAGAGGTCAGTTGGCTGAAGATGTAGACACTGACAAGCCAATGCGACGTAGGCTCTATCGTAATGATAGATCAGAGCCTAATGAGTCTCCCTTTCTAGATGTCCCTGCTTCATGGGTGATGATTGACGTAGATAAACTCGCCTTATCCGAGGGGATGAGTACTACCGAAGAGATATTATTATAATCCAGGCCCTCAGGAAATAATTGGGAATGTAGACATTCTTTGACTTAGTTAAGAGACAATATTGTATTCATCAAGCTAATCTCGAGAGGTTAACCATATGCCTAAACTAAATTCTTTACTTGATAAACCGCTAACCCGTGCTCTAGGTATATTAGCAATGCTTAGCTCAGCCTCGACGCTGGCAGGAGGAACGATAGAGCTGCGTCTGAATGGCGAGCTATTGGTTAATCAAGGGGTAACTGATTATACAGATGGCTCTCGCTATATTACCGACGCAAACGGGAGGATTGAATTCCCATATGCCTGTCCCGGCTTGGAATATTCAGACAACAGTGGCGTGCGGTATCGGATGCTGGAATTTTGTGGCATCTCTTCCGACGTCCCGGTCTATAAATTTGATCTTGCGAAAACAGTGACCCTCAGTGGCCGAATCGAAATCGATGAGCTGTGCAAAAGTAATTGCAATATCAGATTCCTCAATCTCGACACAGGACTTGAGCTAAATACCGGTTCGGGCCTTAACGTAAACGCGTGGCACAGTTTCTCCGAGACCCTGTCGGCAGGACGCTATCGAATCATTCTCGAATCTAGTAGCTGGCCCACACCCGGTTCAGAATACCTCATAGACTCGGTTGGCGTTGACGCACGCGACGGAAACGTTTCAGACATTTTGCTTAAGGTCTCCCGCGATAGCCAGAGCAATCGCTTTGGCTCGACGCCTCCTAGAGCGGACCTTATTCTTGTAGAACACACTGACAATTCTCGTTTCTCTATAATAAAAGGCGCGCCTGGCGCCGCTTTGCCTTTGGTGCCCGTCAGCGTCCTCAATATCCAAACGGGCCAAGCACTAACTGGCACATCGGAGAGTGATGGCAGCTTTGAGCTACGTTTTTTCGCCCCACCAGGCTCCTACATTCAGATAACACAGGACCCGCACGCGGTGGCGTATAACGGGTTCACTTCGAGCAATCCGAGCACCGTAATGAAAGTACCGGCAGAGCTACCTACTCACTCTATCTCGACCGCCCAGCGTCTGAACGAATACTCAAAGACGCCGCTCGCTCGCGACCTCAAGATTAAGGGCGGCTATGATCCGGGGGTAGCATGGCTCTACGGGGAGCTAAACTCTACCGGCTGGAGAGCCGGAAGTAGCGGCAAACTCTCTGGCAGGATGGAGATCCTCTCCAGAAATCTCACTGCGGAGACTGTAGTTGAACTTCAGTCTGGAAGCGCCTATCTCGAACAAGTCATTAATCACAAGGGGCAGCAAAAGGCCGCGGCGCCAGAGGGCTCGTCGAGCGACATGACCGTCACGGGGTTGCCGATAAGCAGGTCCGAACCGGAGTGGGCGGAGTTAATCAATATTGGCCAAATCAACCTAAGTAATTATCGGTTCCTCGAAGACGGGAAGGGGCTCGCTGATTGGGAGCTAAACTATACCGTCCCCAAACTTACACCCGATGGGATTTATCAGCTAGTCCTTACTGGCCCGGGCTGGTCTATGAACCCGATGGTTAAGGGGCTTCAGACCGAGCAGCGATTCTACGACGACGTCTATGGCGAGCCGTCGTTCCACCTCAGCACCGTGCACGGGGCCGCTCAGATAAGGATAGGTGACTATGATTCTCCGCGTCTATATGCAGCGCTATTAATGAACGAACTGAGTAATGGCTCACGGGGCGTCGTTGCAAACGAGGACAGAGAGAGTTTTGGTATCTCAGGGCGTCTCGTCACGAATTCAAGTGCCGCGATATTCCCACCCAGTACAACATCTACTCTAAGCAAGCGCTACAACATAGAACCATTTGTTCCACTAACTGCCTACAGTAATAAAGAATGGATAAGCAATCCCAAAATACCCTTCAAATTTCCCTCGGGCTCGCTAACCGCGACTGTTACCTCGCCATCCGGCGAGACTTCAGTAATTGGTCCATACCCGATTTTAGGAAGTTATCTGCAAAAAGCCACCACACCACTGGGAGAGGATATTCATCGAAATAGTAACGCGCCGGACCTTCACTATGGTTTAACGACGTACCGCGAAGAGTTCAACGTAAGCTTTGCCGAGTACGGTGACTATGTAGTACAGATCGAGGGAGAAATTAGTGACGAAGATGGGCAGCTATACGATCTATCTGGCCACTACGCGATAACTATTGCTGAGACGTTGGACTTTGAAACGGGCGTCTTCCCGGGCACACCGTTTGAGGTCGATGATTCGTTTTCGCCAGCTGTCGTTATACAACCAGGTGTGCCCGCCGAGGTAGTCATCGACATCGAGCACTACCCGTATTCTGATGAAACTCAGAAAGTGAGCAAAAGATACGAGGGCTGGGCCAATAGGTTCGGTTACTTTCAAAGCGATGACGAGGCGCTACGCTTTGAAGAGCCGGGCGAGTACCGGGTTAGCTATAACCTGAGGTTTTTAGCCGCGGATGGGACGCTATGGGCAGGATCGCGGCAGTGGGGATCGATTGTTGAAACGCCCGATAGCCGAATTAGCGCGAAAGGCGCGCGCGGGAGTGAGAGCGGGAACGAGAGAAGGCAGTGGTATCTCTTCAGCGACACAGCTTATGAAACCAATGCTCACTTCTTCTCACCCTATCAGACTGGAGACGTGATCTGGACGGCTAATTTCACTGACTGGAACGCGGCCATGCAGAACGTCACGACGATCGAGGATGCCGGCACAGAGCTCGCGTCTATCATAGCCAATCGCAATAACCAGTATCACAATGTCAATGGCTCGGTTGCACTTGTCTCTAGTGTTGAGCAAAGGCAGCAAAAGGTACCTCCTTTTGTAAACCCGGATCAGTCCGATGTGCACTGGGGCTATTACTATTCAACGAATGGCAGACCGGGAGTTGGTGTCCGGGAATTCGTCGGCACTGCGCAGAGCAGCAACGGTTACTGGCGATTCAATACGCCCTACGGGTACCAGCTAGGCAACGGTTACGAGGGCGACCAGGAGGACGACTTTAAATTTCTATTTGGCGGTGCTGTCTATCGCGCGCCAGAATCGGAGTTTTCGTTCTATGGCGCATACGGTGCACTCTGGGTCATGCTGCCTGATGATGACGCGCAAGGTGGCAGGGTAATGCCGCCGTTCCAGGGTGCCGCGGGCGGACCATCCGGTGGCCCTCTCATGACAATCAAAGGCGAGGAGATCGATATCTTCGCACACCCCATGGGCGTCCGACCTGGCACGCTTCTCGAGGTCGGCGACACGGTAAGCTTCTCCGCGCAGATCGCGCCCACTCTGCCTTCTGAGGTTGAAGTGATCATTACCACGCCTAGCGGCTCTACCCGGACGATTACGGGAGTTGCGAACAAGGTCGGTTACTTTTACGATCCATCAGCCGACTTTGTCGCAACCGAGGCGGGAGCCTATAATGCCGTTGTTAACGTCACGCACACCGGCATGACGTCGGCGGGTGCGGTCGAGGCGCCCTACCCCCAGGGCAGTGTGCTAGGGTCTGAAACTGGAGGCTTCGATTTCTACGTGGCCAGCGCAGATGCCGCGCCCGCTGTCGTGGCGAGTCCGCCACCACGTACCCTACCTGATGACACCCGGCTTGCCCTCAAACTCGCCCCCTCGGGTGCGGCCGCAGTGAGTAAGATGCACACCTCGGTCACCATGCCTGGGTTCTTGTTGGCACATTATGAGTCGTCGAGCAGCGACTTTATCTACGATGCAGCCTCGCTGCACGCTGACTTCCCAAACCTTGACCTCCCGGGTGGACAACTGCGAAGGGCAAACGGCGCGGATACGGTGACGCTGAGCTTTCTGTTGGAGACAGTAGACGACATCGGTGAGACGAAATTCGAAGGGCGCACGGTTACTATTCAGGGCGAGGCGCTCCAATTCTTGGAGCACAACCAGGCCCCAGCGGGTGACTTTAGTTTGGTGCTAGCGGACGCCACGCTGTCTGTCGGCGATACGCTTGACGCGAAGTTCCAGCTAAGCGCCGTGGGTGATGCAGACCTCTACGTGGCCTTGATTTTGCCCGATGGCAATTTCCTTACACTCGATAACAAACTAAACATAAGTGAGGCAAATAGCGTAATACCGTTTATGCTCAATACCAGACTTGCAAACTACACCGAGATTCCAATCGCTAGGCTGCCGCTTGGCGCTTCTATTACCCCTGGCAGCTACAAATTTATTTCAGTGATTACGCGAGCTGGCGCAAGTTTGTTTGATGACACCCAGTGGCTTGATTGGTCTGAAGCCAGCTTCACTTTTGGTCTATAGGTAATAACGTTGCGTTCACTGATCTCTCCTCGGCTCCTGCTTCTCCTGCTGCTCGCGCAGTGGGCGAATGTTAGTGCGGGCGCGACGATAAAGACCTCGTCGATTACGATGGCGGGCCCAGAGCTTGCCGTAGTCGCCAACCAGTACTCTAACAGTGTGACGTTGATACGCGTTGGCGACGTGGTGGAGCCGCTCGCTGAAATCTTAGTAGGTGTCTCGCCCCAGACCGTTGCCTACGACTCGGACAGGCGCGTAGTCTGGGTGACGAATCAGGGCGAGAATAAGGTATCAGTGCTGTCTGTTCCTGATGCCGCCTCGGGCGAGGCGCCTCAGCTGTTGGGCGCAATCGATACCCGCGAGGCGCCTTATGGTGTACTGATTGGGAGCAAGTTTGCTTACGTGTCGGCCCAGCAAGCAGACCGAGTTCAGGTCTTTGACAAATACAACTACACGCTGCTTGCG
>JAHEGE010000022.1 GCA_024639905.1 Gammaproteobacteria bacterium
TCGTCGACAACGCGATGGCGCTAGTGCGCGGCAACATCCCGCCCGCTACGCTCGAGGAGCAGAAATTCGCCCTGATGACCGCGATGAAATCACTCGCCACCTATGGCCTCACTGCGGTGCACGACGCCGGCGTCAGCAGCAGCACAGTGGCGGCATACAAGCAGCTACTCGAAGACGGCCCGCTGCCGATTCGCGTCAATGTGATGCTTGGCGCCACGGACCCGCTGTTCACCGACAGACTAGCAGAAGGCCATTTTAGTGATGCCGACCAGACGCTCACCATCAACAGTGTGAAGATCGCTGCAGATGGCGCCCTAGGAAGCCGCGGCGCTGCGATGATCGACGATTACAGCGACATGCCAGGCCACAAGGGCTTAATCCTATTAAGCGAAGAGCGCATGCAGTATTTGATGCGCGCCGCGATGAACTCAGGCTTCCAGGTGAACACTCATGCCATCGGCGATGCCGCGAATAAGCTCGTGCTCGACAGCTACGAGCAGCTCATTGCCGAGACAGGCTCGAAAGATCTGCGTCACCGCGTCGAACACGCTCAGATCCTGCGCTACGAGGATATCCTTCGCTTCGCCGAGCTAGGCGTCATCCCCTCGATGCAGGCGACCCACGCCACGAGTGACAAAAACATGGCTGTGGACCGCATCGGCGACGTGCGCATCCAAGGCGCCTACGCGTGGCGTAAGCTCATCGACGCCGGCGCCCTGATCGCCAACGGCTCCGACTTCCCCGTCGAATCACCCAATCCCTTTTTCGGACTGCATGCCTCGATCACACGCCAAGACAAGAACAACGACCCCGTCGGTGGCTGGTACCCTGAGGAACGCATGACGCCGGCAGAGGCCTTCGCCAGCTTTACCCTCGACGCTGCGTATTCAGGCTTCCAAGAGGACTGGCTAGGCTCGCTGACTCCGGGCAAAAAAGCCGACTTCATCGTGCTCGACCGCGATATCTTCAGCATCCCTAGCAGTGAAATCTGGCAGACGCAGGCGGTTGAGACTTGGGTGAACGGTGTTCGCGTCAATCTGTAGCCAACCTTAAGTGGCCACCCTTAAAGAGAGCAACAACAGCCAATTTCGGAGAACAGCACCATGCCCCTAGTCGATAGTCGCTTTAATAGCTCCGTCTCATCGACGGAGCAGAGGCCCTTCCCCGCCTTCGCAGGCGCACTGCTGCGCGCAGCGGTGCTGTCCGGCATAGCCCTGCTAGCCGCTTGCGCACCCGCGACTGACGACCCGCAGGCTCGAGTGGAGAAGGCGGCAGCACTTATTACCGCCACCGAGATCGCACGCTGGGAGGCGAGTGCCGCGAATGTCGCGATCAAACGCGACCGCTGGGGCATTCCCCACATCTACGGCAAGACCGACGCCGACACCGTGTTCGGCACGTTGTACGCGCAGGCCGAGGATGACTTCAACCGCGTAGAAACTAATTACCTCAACGCCATGGGCCGCCTTGCCGAGGCAGAAGGCGCAGGCGAGCTCTACCGCGACCTGCGCATGAAGCTGTTTATCGACCCCGAGGATCTGCAAGAGCAATACGAGGACAGCGCACCGTGGCTCAGAGAGCTTATGGACGCCTTCGCCGATGGGCTTAATTATTATCTGCATACCCATCCTGAAGTCACGCCGCGGGTGATCACTCGCTTCGAGCCGTGGATGGCGCTGTCCTTCTCCGAGGGCAGCATCGGCGGCGACATCGAACAGGTTAACCTGAGAGAGCTGCAGGCATTCTATGGCCGCGAGGGTGTGGCGACGCGAGCACAAGAGACTGGGGATGCGAGCAGGATGATCGCTGACATTCGCGAACCCCTGAGCCCACCGCGAGTGGAGCAACGAGTAGCCGTCTCCGACAATGAACCCCGCGGCTCCAATGGCTTCGCGATAGCGCCAGAGAGAAGCGCAAGCGGCAATGCTCTGTTATGGATTAATCCCCATACTTCTTTCTTCTTCCGCTCCGAGCTGCATATGGTCAGCGAGGAGGGCTTGAATGCCTACGGTGCGGTCACTTGGGGGCAGTTCTTTGTCTACCAAGGATTTAGTGACAAGGCGGGCTGGATGCACACCTCCAGCCGAGCCGATGCGATCGACTATTATCTCGAGACCATCATCGAGCGCGAAGATGGCCTCTATTACGAATACGATGGCGCTGAGATCGAACTCACCGAGACGACCCTGACCCTGCCCTACCGAGAAGGCGACGGCATGGCCGAGCGCGAGTTCACCGTCTATCACAGCCACCACGGGCCTATTATCCGCGCAGAGGACGGCAAGTGGGTGAGCATCAAACTCATGCAGGAGCCAGTCAAGGCGCTCACCCAGTCTTACCGCCGCACCAAGGCCGACGGACACGTCGAGTTCTACCGTAACATGCGCCTGCACACGAACTCGTCGAACAACACCGTCTACGCCGACGCCGAGGGCAACATCGCCTATTACCACGGCAACTTTATTCCGCGTCGCGACTTGAGCTTCGACTGGAACCGCCCACTCGACGGCAGTGATCCGGCGACGGAATGGCAGGGCCTGCATACCCTCGAGGAATCGATTACGCTACTTAACCCGCCGAACGGCTGGATTCAAAACACCAATAACTGGCCGTTCAGCGCGGCCGGCGAGAACAGCCCGCGCGCAGAAGACTACCCGAGCTACATGGCAAACTACGTGGAGAACCCCCGTGGCGTCCACGCAGTGAGAGTCCTAGAGAACGCTGATGAGATGACGATCGACAGCCTGATCGAGGCTGCTTACGATCCGACGCTCGTCGCCTTCGAGCCGCTGCTGCCCGCGCTCGTCGCACTAGGCGACGACGCCGCACTGCCCGAGCAGACGCGTGCAGCGATCGCCCACCTTGCCGACTGGAACTATCAGTTTGGGCTGGAGTCCACCCAGACTTCCTTAGCGGTATTCTGGGGCGAGGCGCTAATGAGCGCGGCGCGGCCCCTGGCGCGCGCGGCCGATAAAGACATTTACGACTACCTAGCCAGCGACATCACTGATGCACAGCGCCTCACTGCGCTAGCGGGCGCGGTAGAGACGTTAGAGGAAGGTTTCGGCAGCTGGCAAGTGCCGTGGGGCGAGATCAATCGCTATCAGCGCAACGACGGCGCGATAGTGCAGCAGTTCGACGACAGCAAACCGAGCCTGCCGGTTGCCTTCGCCTCGGCGCGCTGGGGCTCGCTTGCCTCGTTTGGGAGTCGCAGCTACCCCGGCACCACCCGCTGGTATGGCACCAGCGGCAATAGCTTTGTCGCAGCCGTGGAGTTCGGTGAGCGCGTCCGCGCTAGAGCCGTTACCGTCGGGGGTCTAAGCAACGACCCTGATTCGACGCATTTCGATGACCAAGCCGAGCTGTATACCCAAGGTCGGTTCAGAGACGTCTACTACTACCCCGAAGACGTGGATGCGAATCTAAGCGCTGAGTACAGACCGGGCGAGTAGCGACAAGCACATCAGTCTATGCAGAGTAGGGGTCAGGTCTTTTGTTTACGCAGTAGGGGTCAGGTCTTTTGTTTATGCACCGCAGGTGCATGAATGAAAGACCTGACCCCGGGTTTGGCGCAGGTAAGCCCGGGGTCTGGTTGTGCATTTGTGCGCCTTTGGCGCACAAATGCACAACCAGACCCCTACCAACCAACCGCCGCGCCATCGCCTCGGCGTGAATCGGAGGCGCCAAGGTATAGGCCTGCTTCGCGATCATGATAAACGGCCATGGCCGCGCCCTGCTCTCCGCGCACGCGCACGGGATGGCCCAGCGCTTCGTAGAGGCGCAGCGAGTCGGCAGACACTGCACGATCTTCCATGCTGGTGACATCCGGTAGCCACTGGTGATGGATACGTCCGGCTTCAACCGACTCGGCAATGTTCATGTCGTGGTCGATTACATTCAGAATCAGCTGCATCGTCGTGTTGATAATAGTCTTGCCACCAGGGCTACCCGCCGTAAAGACAGGCTTGCCGTCTTTAGCCACGATGGTAGGCGTCATGCTTGAGAGCATGCGCTTTTGCGGAGCGACGAGATTAGGTGCTGTGCCGATGGCGCCACGGGCATTGGTGACACCCGGCATGGCGTTGAAGTCGCCCATTTCATTATTAAGCAGGTAACCGCCACCGGCGACGACCATCGCCGAGCCGTAGCCGAACTCCAAAGTGTAAGTCATGCTCACCATGTTGCCGTCTTGATCCACGACCGAAAAATGCGTGGTTTCTTCGCTCTCATACGGTTCGGCAAACTTAGTTGGGTCGCTCATATCGGCCTTCGTCATGTCGATAGTCGCGCGCTGTTTGGCGGCATAGTCTTTGTCCATTAGGCGCGCAAGCGGCATCGACTCGTTAAAGTCAGGATCGCCCAAGTGTTCCGCACGATCGGCATACGCGCGGCGCATAGACTCGGTGAGTACGTGCAAATAGGCAGCGGAATTGTGGCCCATAGCGCCGAGGTCATAGCCCTCCAGAATGTTCAGCATTTGAATCAGCGCCACGCCGCCAGAGCTGGGAGGCGGCATGCTGACGATTTCGTAGCCGCGGTAAGTGCCGCGCACCGGTTCACGTTCGACCGGCTGATACCGCTCAAGATCTTCTTCGGTAATAATGCCGCCATTCGCTTTCATGTAGTCGGCGAGTCGTTTGGCATTCTCGCCCTTGTAGAATCCATCGCGACCGTTTTGCTGAATCAGCTCGAGCGTGTGCGCCAAGTCTTCCTGCACCCATAACTCGCCTAAGTCATACGACGAACCGTCGGCCTTGAAGAATTTGGCCTGCGACGAGGGATAGAGGTCGAAGCGCGATTTGTTGCGAAGAAAACCGCTTTGCAACTCATAGCTGATCGGGATGCCGCCGCGCGCGAGGGCAACGGCCGGCGCCACGAGATCTGCCCACGGCAGGGAGCCGCGCTCTTGGTGTGCCTTCCAAAGGCCGGCCACAGTACCGGGGACGCCGACAGACAGCGCACCCATGTGATTAGAGTTATTGACAACCTCACCATCGAGGCCCAGGAACATGCGCTCAGTCGCCGCCAATGGCGCCTTCTCTCGGAAATCGAAGGTCGTCGCGTCTCCATCTTCGCCGTGATAGACCATAAAGCCGCCACCGCCGATATTGCCCGCCGTAGGCCACGTCACCGCGAGGGCGAAAGCCGTGGCGATCGCACCGTCGACAGCGTTGCCGCCAGCCTGCATGATATCCACACCTGCTTGCGAGGCGAGGCGCGAGGCGCTCGTCACGATGCCGTTCTTGACACGTAAGGGTGTGCGGCCGCCTTCGGCGAATGACGCCGAGGTCAGCGCAAGGCTAACTACCAATACGACGCTTTTTAATAAACCATGCTGTGTCATCGCGGACTCCGCCTCTCTGATGAGGGTCAATCTAGTAAAAAATAGGGGCCAATAGGCGGCAGAGTTTAGCAGATTTCGCAAACCTCTGAACCCTCTGATTCATCTCGGTGCCTACCGCTCGCAGCGCTGTGGTGCTAGATTAACGCCCAACAGCTGTGGACCACCCCGTCCCTATACTCAGCCTCACCCCATGCTCAGGAGTCTGTAGACCATGCCTTATCAATTAAACCCCGCTAATCCCGCGACACTATTCTCTTTACGCAGGCCACTGGCAGTCCTCATCGCCGCCGGCGTGCTAAGCCTTGCCGCGTGTGGCGAGGCCACAACCACCACGAACAGCGAGCAAACGGCCGCGCCAATCAGCGCGCCGCTCGAGACAGAGGCTGCCCTGACCGATCGCGCCCGCGGCATTCACGAGCGCGTGATCACACTCGACACCCACGCCGACATTAACACTGGCAACTTTACCGAG
>JAHEGE010000013.1 GCA_024639905.1 Gammaproteobacteria bacterium
CTTTGGACAGTTTTAGGAAGGTGCTCGGCTGGGGCTTGCTGGGTGAAGCTCGGCCCGATTGGGAGCGGCTTCGCGCCGACCCTCCTGGGATGGTCACCCAACAGCAATGGTGGCCGGCACTAGAAGCAGCAGCGAAGGGCTTACGCAAGAAGGCGCTGGATCTGCGACGCGACTTCAACCGCAAAAAGATGAAGACAGCCAGGGTGAAGTGCAGGCGGCGGATGGGGCTGCCGAAATCCGGCGAGCTGGATGCGCTTTTGGGGAAAGGTGGTGGTCTCAGCGAGTCCCCTCTTCGTCACTCGAAGCTCATATCCAAGCGGCACCCGGATGGCATCTGGCTCCAGGCGGCCTCTGATTCTATCCAACAGTGGCTATGCAGGATCACAGGCAGGTCTGTCATGGATGTGGAAAGGCCGAGTGAAGGAACCACTACTGTATATCGATGGCGCGCACATCCGCGAGAGGGCGGGATTGCGGTTGTGGTCAGTCCATTGACAGCGGTACTTCAGCTGGTGGGTGCGATCCCTGCTGGCTGTACGTGGGGTTTTATCCAGTCCCCGACGCTCGAGTTAGAAGACCGATACGATGCGGTGGCCCATGAAGAGTTCTTCTTTGCCACAAACGGACGATCATCGACAAGCGTGTGTCCCGGCTGCCGGGGGCGGCATCTGTTTCCGCTGTCGAGCATAGAAGGAGGGGAGCGCAGAATCACCTTCGTGTGCAGCACGTGTCGACATCGCTTTGAGGAGCCTTTGGATGCTGAATGCAATGCCTGGCCGAGTAAGTTCCCCGACATTTTCTCGCAGGGCGTGGTGCGTGAGAACCAGGTGATCGGCGGCGCCATCAGCGACAGTGACTTCACGGCTCTGCTACATAGCCGACCAGCGGACTCAGGAGCAGGCCCTGATGGGTTGACATATGAGATGTGGCGAGCGGCGCCCCAGGGCATGCAGAGGGCGTTGTTGCAAGCCGTCAATGCGGTGTTAACTGGGGGAGCCATCCCCCGGGAGATGAAGGAGACCCTTGTGGCGCTTCTCCCAAAGGAGGAAGGTAAGGAGCACATTCTGGAAAAGCTACGGCCCATATGTTTAATGCAAACGATTATGAAGCTGATCACCAAAGTCTGGGATGAGCGCATCCGTAGGGCTTTCTCAGCTCATGGCGTTATGCACCCGGCGCAGGAAGGAAATCGAGACAGACGGAACACGCGCAGGCAGGTCTTGCGGCTGCAAACCCTTATCCAGATGTCTAAGCGACGCAAGCAGAAACTCTATGTGGTTTACCTTGACTTTGAGAATTACTTCAACTCGCTCCCGATCGAGAAGACCCTCACGATCTTGGCCAAACTTGGTATACCGGCCGAGGAGGTGGACATGCTGCGTCGTTATTTTGCGGATGCCAACTTTAAGATACGCGACCAACGGGGTAATGTGTCAGCTCGGATTCCTTTGCGCCGCGGTTTTCGTCAGGGCGATCCCATTTCGCCCCTGCTGGGGAGCATCATTGCGGAATGCTTATCTCGGCTGATTGATCACCAGGGCTTGGGCTTCACAGGTGAGGACGGAACGCAGCATTCACATCTCTTCTTTGTTGACGACCTCACATGTGCAGCATGGGGTGCAGAAGTGATGCAACGCTATCTTGACGTGATAGCAGAGTTTTGCGCGTGGTTGGGCATCTCGGTCAACCTCGAGAAGACAGAGGCATGCGGCTACGATTTCGGATCGCAGCGAGAGCTGGACGTGAGCATGCTTCGATTCAACGGGCAGCCTCTCAAGTGCCTGAGGCCTGCTGAACCCTTCAAGTACCTGGGGATCCGCCTGTCGCTGGTTGGGGGATGGCTGGCGGAGAAATGTCATGTTTTTGAGTCTTCGCGCGCAGTGGTTGAGAGGCTTAAGGGGCACTCGTATAGCCCAGCACAGATTTGCTGGGTCATTGGCGCATGTGTGGTGAGCAAGTTTCGCTACTCTTGCGCCTTCGTCGACTGGTGGCCGCAGGAGCTTGAAGAGCTTGCTCAGCTATGGGCGCGGGCTTACCGATACGCCTACAAGGTACAAGATTCCACGGCACAGTGTTTCTTCCGCGGCCCATCCTCGAGATCTGCTCTTGCCATCCAGGAACCTGTGCAGATCTTATGTCGGGAAACAATGGGGGTTTTAGCACAGAGTCTGGCCTTAGATGACGATTTGCGTTCGGAATTGCAAGCCTGGGCGCGGACAGAGCTTAAGGCGTGGGGTTGTTGCACTTGGGCAGAATTCGAAATAGAAGTGGAGCTGGCTACGAGGGCGAAGACTCCGATGCCAAATCCCTTCTACAGACTTGCTTGGTGCGCGAGGGAGCTGCGCAGCTCTATCGACTGGGGCTCGCTGCTAGGCCTTGGCGATCTTGGGGACAGGGGCCTGGTTGCACAGACCCAGCACGAGCGGCTAGAGATCCTGCAAAGCCAGGGACCTGACCCGGATTGGTCCAAACTACTCCACATGCTGGTTCAAGGCGGGTTCTGGCGAGAAGATCAGGTGGTCCAGAACGGATGTCTTCGTCTGCCACGGCGCTTCCGAGGCAAGCCGTCGGGGAACGGGGAGGCTGCCACCATGCTTGCGGATAGGTATGGCGTGCCGGTCGAGTTCATTGAGGGGGGGGGGCAGGGGGCGACTGGCGCCGAGCTGGGCGATGCAGCGGCAATGGTGCCTTGCGTTGGGCACCAGCTGTTGGCCGGGAGAGTGCGTTGGCCGTCAGCGGATGGCTTCATCACGGGTGAGGTCGTGGTCTATTGCCAGGAGAGGGAGGTATATTCAGTGCGTTTGGCTGGCGGGCGTCTCGTCGAAGCATCCTTAAGTGACTTACGGGAGCATTGGGATAGCCGCCCCCGAACCGGACCCTTCGCGGATGGCAGGGTGTGCGCTGCCCTTCAAGGTAGTGTGCTCGAGGTGAAGGACTATCGCGAGAGGCGGGTCTTGCGCCGGGAGCCGACTCTGTGGAGTCGCCCACATCAGCCGGTGGAATGGTGGGAGGTGCTCAAGGAGTACCAATGTATCATCCATTGTGGCATTTCTCAGGAGATGACGGCGTTGATCCGAGGCCGGAATGGGCCGAACTCGGGAGAATTAGCTCGGCTCCTTGTGGAAGGAGGCAAACCGGTTTGGGTGCCACAAAGTTTCTGGCCGGGTGACATCGTCGAGCGGGGGGGATGGTGGCTACGTTTCACCCGAGTGGTGGGCTTGAGGCTGGAGTATCAAATCCTCGACAGACATGAACATCATGTGGAAGGTGATATGGCGATTTGGGAGGGCGGTAGCGGGGGACGTGGTAGGCGAGAAGGGGGCGCTTCGACACTTGTGCGGTGGCATCGAGACCGGGAACGAGCGAACGTGGTTGTGTGGATGGAGGCGCGAGACTTGGGACAAGATACTAATCCAGCAGCCGAGCTCATGCCGCTCTTGCAGGATTTCTGGAGGCGTCGCCAGAGCAGGCCGCAACACGGCCAGTGCTCGCCCCAAGGCCTGCTAACAGGGGCGCAAGGGCTGCCCTATTTCGCAAAGCGATTGACGGGAGGGGAAGAGTTAGGGCCGAAGGTCGTTGGTATGGAGTTTGATTGGTCCTTCACCGCCATGCAGCGTGAGCGCACCGAGGTGGGCATGGTGGTGACCAAGGGGGCTCGGGCGTGGCTGTTTAAGTCGGGGAATGAGGTATTCCCACGGCGACGCGCTGGAAGCAATTTAAAAAGTTCGCAGCCCCGCCTGTGGAAACAGGAGGGCCATTTAATAGAGAAAGCCCGTTTTGCGATGCTGGACAAAGGGGCGGGTTGGACGGAGCGGTGGGTGGCGAATTGGCAAAGCCAGCGCAAGTGGGAGGCGGAGGGTCACCGCACAGTGGCGTGGGAGCTCTCGTCCCAAATTCTGCAGTTGGGCGTCACTACTCTGGTCTCGCATCACATACTCACGGCGGATCCTGCTTTCGAGTCGGTTGTACCGTTTAACACGGCACCTGCGACTGGCGGTCTAGTTGCACTGTATGAGGTTAGCGGAGTACAGGAAGAGGAAGGCTGGAGAGGCTTGCAAGCCATGAGCAGATGGGCTCTATGCATACGTGATGACCAACTTACGCCGGCGCGGAGGACATGGCTACGGGAGCAAGGCAGACTATGGCTGCGTATTACGAAACATGACAGGGCGGTTTACAGAAGCGGCTGGTGGACGACTGGGGACCGTAACCTGGCTAAGGCGAAGCACAAGTTGTGGTTTTGGCTCAGTGATGCCCTTGGCATTTTGGAACCCAACCTAGCGGCTGCATGGCCTCCGACGGATGTGGCTGGTGAGATGACGAGGCGTTTGGCTACATACTTGGCGGAACACCCAAGCTACTCACACCGGAGGGCGGGGGAGGATCTTTTGGCGACAGACGGCTCTCTACGCAAGGTGGGGGACGTGCGGGCTATGGGGGCAGCGGCGGTTAGAGTCGATACCAGGCGCGGGGTGGGAGTTCGGGTGGGGGGTGGACCGGTCTCTAGCACTAGGGCGGAGCTCGCAGGAGTGTTCATGGCTCTCAAGCCGGGTAAAGCGGTGCGCATCCTTATCGATAGCGACGTGGCAATGCGTAGGCTACGGTCGCTTACTCGGGATGATGGCCGGCCACGAGAACACGAGCTGAAGGACCTGGACATCTTGCGGGCGATAGCAGCGGAATGTGCTCAACAAGGCACACGGGTCACTCTTGTCAAGGTGGATGGCCACTCGGGCGATCCACTGCACAGTGTAGCAGATCGATTGGCGGTAGAAGCTGCAGCGGATGAAGAGACGGACGCAATTTTTGGAAATGAGGTGCGTGCTGAGCTCTCGGTAGTCTTTGACGGTAAATCTGGCAAGGTGCTTGTGCCGTGGCCGTCAAGCGTTACGCGCAGGTGGCACATGGCGGCGGCAGACAGGGCCGGCACCCGGATTATGCGGGGATCAATCACGGGCGCTTTCCTGTCAGCCCCGGGGCTAGGGCGAAGTTTCCTGGGCACGGCGCTGCGTAGCATTACTGATTGGGCTGTGAGGGATTGGATACGTATGGTGTCCCCGCACGGGCTACCCACGCGGCAGACTCTCTTTGCACGGCAGGCCGCAGATTCGCCGATTTGTTCCTTGACGGGTTGTGGTGCTAGCCACCAGACGCTTGCTCATTTACTCCTTCGCTGCCGTAATCCGGGAGTGCACGGGGCTTGTACGCAGGCTCACGATCGCATTGTGGGTGTACTTAAACGGGGTCTCAGCGGAGCGAATAGCAGTTTGCGGTGGCGGTGGGAGGCCAAGGTATGTGACGTGTGGCCGGATGTTAGCGGGCTTGAGGATTTCGCGTTACTGACACCGGATGGTGTTGGCGTAGACGACGATAAGAAGCGCATCCATTTGGTGGATGTGGCGCGCACCATGGACCATGAGGGGGATTTGATGGCAAGGCGGGGGGCGGAGAAGCAGTGGAAGTACAACGCTCTATGCCAAGCTTTGCGACGGGCGTTCCCAGACTACTCGGTGGTAGTGCGCGATTTTGTTGTGGGTGTACGTGGGTCCGTACCGGAGGACAGGTGGGCTTTCCATTTGACAGCTCTGGACGTGGGACGGGGTGACCAACGGCGAATTTTAACTCTAGCCGCACAAGGGAGTGTGGAGGGGTCGTGGCAGGTGCTTAAGGCCTGGCGGGCGGAGTCAACAAGCAACGCGGGCACAAGCGCAA
>JAHEGE010000014.1 GCA_024639905.1 Gammaproteobacteria bacterium
CTCGGTAAAGTTGCCAGTGTTAATGTCGGCGTGGGTGTCGAGTGTGATCACGCGCTCGTGAATGCCGCGGGCGCGATCGGTCAGGGCAGCCTCTGTCTCGAGCGGCGCGCTGATTGGCGCGCCCGGTTGCTCGCTGTTCGTGGTGGTTGGGGCCTCGCCACACGCGGCAAGGCTTAGCACGCCGGCGGTGATGAGGGCTGCCAGTGGCGTGCGTGAAGAGAACAGTGTCGCGGGATTAGCGGGGTGTAATTGATAAGGCATGGTCTACAGACTCCTGAGCATGGGGTGAGGCTGAGTATAGGGACGGGGTGGCCCACAGCTGTTGGGCGTTAATCTAGCACCACAGGGCTGCGAGCGGTAGGCGCCGATATGAATCAGAAGGTTCAGAGGTTTGCGAAATCTGCTAGACTCTGTCGCTTATCTACCCCTATTTTTTACTAGATTGACCCTCATTAGAGAGGCGGAGTCCGCGATGACACAGCATGGTTTATTAAAAAGCGTCGTATTGGTAGTTAGCCTTGCGCTGACCTCGGCGTCATTCGCCGAAGGCGGCCGCACACCCTTACGTGTTAAGAACGGCATCGTGACGAGCGCCTCGCGCCTCGCCTCGCAAGTGGGTGTGGATATCATGCAGGCGGGCGGCAATGCCGTCGACGGTGCGATCGCCACGGCTTTCGCCCTCGCGGTGACGTGGCCTACGGCGGGCAATATTGGCGGTGGCGGCTTTATGGTCTATCACGGCGAAGATGGCGACGCGACGACCTTCGATTTCCGAGAGAAGGCGCCGCTGGCGGCGACGCAGCGCATGTTCCTAGGCCTCGATGGTGAGGTGGTCAATAACTCTAATCACATGGGTGCGCTGTCTGTCGGCGTCCCAGGCACTGTGGCCGGCCTTTGGAAGGCACACCAAGAGCGCGGCTCCCTGCCGTGGGCAGATCTCGTGGCGCCGGCCGTTGCCCTCGCGCGCGGAGGCATCCCGATCAGCTATGAGTTGCAAAGCGGTTTTCTTCGCAACAAATCGCGCTTCGACCTCTATCCCTCGTCGCAGGCCAAATTCTTCAAGGCCGACGGTTCGTCGTATGACTTAGGCGAGTTATGGGTGCAGGAAGACTTGGCGCACACGCTCGAGCTGATTCAGCAAAACGGTCGCGATGGATTCTACAAGGGCGAGAATGCCAAACGACTCGCCGACTACATGAAAGCGAATGGCGGCATTATTACCGAAGAAGATCTTGAGCGGTATCAGCCGGTCGAACGTGAACCGGTGCGCGGCACTTACCGCGGCTACGAAATCGTCAGCATGCCGCCTCCCAGCTCTGGCGGCGTGGCGCTGATTCAAATGCTGAACATTCTGGAGGGCTATGACCTCGGCGCTATGGGCCACAATTCCGCTGCCTATTTGCACGTACTCACCGAGTCTATGCGCCGCGCGTATGCCGATCGTGCGGAACACTTGGGCGATCCTGACTTTAACGAGTCGATGCCGCTTGCGCGCCTAATGGACAAAGACTATGCCGCCAAACAGCGCGCGACTATCGACATGACGAAGGCCGATATGAGCGACCCAACTAAGTTTGCCGAACCGTATGAGAGCGAAGAAACCACGCATTTTTCGGTCGTGGATCAAGACGGCAACATGGTGAGCATGACTTACACTTTGGAGTTCGGCTACGGCTCGGCGATGGTCGTCGCCGGTGGCGGTTACCTGCTTAATAATGAAATGGGCGACTTCAACGCCATGCCGGGTGTCACCAATGCCCGTGGCGCCATCGGCACAGCACCTAATCTCGTGGCTCCGCAAAAGCGCATGCTCTCAAGCATGACGCCTACCATCGTGGCTAAAGACGGCAAGCCTGTTTTTACGGCGGGTAGCCCTGGTGGCAAGACTATTATCAACACGACGATGCAGCTGATTCTGAATGTAATCGACCACGACATGAACATCGCCGAGTCGGTTGAAGCCGGACGTATCCATCACCAGTGGCTACCGGATGTCACCAGCATGGAAGATCGTGCAGTGTCTGCCGACTCGCTGCGCCTCTACGAAGCGTTAGGACACCCCGTGCGCGTGCGCGGAGAGCAGGGCGCTGCGATGGCCGTGTACCACGACCGCGAGGCAGGACTTTACCTTGGCGCCTCTGACTCACGCCGCGGCGATGGCGCGGCGGTAGGCTGGTAGGGGCTTGCACGACCAGACCCCGGGGTCAGGTCTTTCATCGATGCATTTTACTACTCGCCCGGCCTGTACTCAGCGCTTAGATTCGCATCCACGTCTTCGGGGTAGTAGTAGACGTCCCTGAACCGACCTTGGGTATACAACTCGGCTTGGTCATCGAAATGCGTCGAATCAGGGTCATTGCTTAGACCACCCACGGTAACGGCTCTAGCGCGGACGCGCTCACCGAACTCCACGGCTGCGACAAAGCTATTGCCGCTGGTGCCATACCAACGGTAGGTGCCGGGGTAGCTGCGACTCCCAAACGAGGCAAGCGAGCCCCAGCGCGCCGAGGCGAAGGCAACCGGCAGGCTCGGTTTGCTGTCGTCGAACTGCTGCACTATCGCGCCGTCGTTGCGCTGATAGCGATTGATCTCGCCCCACGGCACTTGCCAGCTGCCAAACCCTTCCTCTAAGGTCTCTACCGCTCCCGTTAGCGCAGTGAGGCGCTGTGCATCGGTGATGTCGCTGGCTAGGTAGTCGTAGATGTCTTTATCGGCCGCGCGCGCCAAGGGCCGCGCCGCGCTCATTAGCGCCTCGCCCCAAAAAACCGCCAAGGAAGTCTGGGTGGACTCCAGCCCAAACTGGTAGTTCCAGTCGGCAAGGTGGGCGATCGCCGCACGCGTCTGCTCGGGCAGTGCGGCGTCGTCGCCCAGTGCGACGAGCGCGGGCAGCAGCGGCTCGAAGGCAACGAGCGTCGGATCGTAAGCTGCCTCTATCAGGCTGTCGATTGTCATGTTGTCAGCGTTCTCTAGGACTCTCACTGCGTGGACGCCACGTGGATTTTCCACGTAGTTTGCCATATAGCGCGGGTAGTCTTCCGCGCGCGGGCTGTTCTCGCCGGCCGCACTGAACGGCCAGTTATTGGTGTTTTGAATCCAGCCGTTCGGCGGGTTAAGTAGCGTGATCGACTCCTCGAGGGTATGCAGGCCCTGCCATTCCGTCGCCGGATCGCTACCGTCGAGTGGGCGGTTCCAGTCGAAGCTCAAGTCGCGACGCGGAATAAAGTTGCCGTGGTAATAGGCTATATTGCCCTCGGCGTCGGCGTAGACAGTGTTGTTCGACGAGTTCGTGTGCAGGCGCATGTTACGGTAGAACTCGACGTGACCTTCGGCCTTGGTTCGGCGATAAGACTGGGTGAGCGCCTTGACTGGCTCCTGCATGAGTTTGATGCTCACCCACTTGCCGTCCTCTGCGCGGATAATAGGCCCGTGGTGGCTGTGATACACGGTGAACTCGCGCTCGGCCATGCCGTCTCCTTCTCGGTAAGGCAGGGTCAGGGTCGTCTCGGTGAGTTCGATCTCGGCGCCATCGTATTCGTAATAGAGGCCATCTTCGCGCTCGATGATGGTCTCGAGATAATAGTCGATCGCATCGGCTCGGCTGGAGGTGTGCATCCAGCCCGCCTTGTCACTGAATCCTTGGTAGACAAAGAACTGCCCCCAAGTGACCGCACCGTAAGCGTTCAAGCCCTCCTCGCTGACCATATGCAGCTCGGAGCGGAAGAAGAAAGAAGTATGGGGATTAATCCATAACAGAGCATTGCCGCTTGCGCTTCTCTCTGGAGCTATCGCGAAGCCATTGGAGCCGCGGGGCTCATTGTCGGAGACGGCTACTTGTTGCTCCACTCGCGGTGGGCTTAGGGGGGGGCGAATACCAGCAATCATCCCGCTCGCATCCCCAGTCTCTCGTGCTCGCGCAGCCACACCCTCGCGGCCATAGAATGATTGCAGTTCTCGCAAGTTAACTTGTTCGATGTCGCCGCCGATGCTGCCCTCGGAGAAAGACAGCGCCATCCATGGCTCGAAGCGAGTGATCACCCGCGGCGTGACTTCGGGATGGGTATGCAGATAATAATTAAGCCCATCGGCGAAGGCGTCCATAAGTTCTCTGAGCCACGGTGCGCTGTCCTCGTATTGTTCTTGCAGATCCTCGGGGTCGATGAACAGCTTCATGCGCAGGTCGCGGTAGAGCTCGCCTGCGCCTTCTGCCTCGGCAAGCCGGCCCATGGCGTTGAGGTAATTAGTTTCTACGCGGTTGAAGTCATCCTCGGCCTGCGCGTACAACGTGCCAAACACGGTGTCGGCGTCGGTCTTGCCGTAGATGTGGGGAATGCCCCAACGGTCGCGTTTGATCGTGACATTCGCGGCGCTAGCCTCCCAGCGTGCGATTTCGGTGGCTGCAATAAGCGCTGCCGCCTTCTCGACTCGCGCCTGCGGATCGTCAGTTGCTGGTGCGCAAGCGACTAGCAGGGCTATGCCGGACAGCACCGCAGCGCGCAACAGCGCGCCCGCGAAGGCGGGGTAGGGACTGTGCCCCGTCGATGAGACGGAGCTATTAAAGCGACTATCGACTAGGGGCATGGTGCTGTTCTCCGAGATTGGCTGTTGTTGCTGCACTCTTTGGTTGACTAAAAGGTTGGCTACGGATTGACGCGAATGCCGTTCACCCAGGTTTCAACCGCCTGCGCCTGCCAGATTTCACTGCTAGGGATGCTGAAGATATCGCGATCGAGCACGATGAAGTCGGCTTTTTTGCCCGGAGTCAGCGAGCCTAGCCAGTCCTCTTGGAAGCCTGAATACGCAGCGTCGAGGGTAAAGCTGGCGAAGGCCTCTGCCGGCGTCATGCGTTCCTCAGGATACCAGCCACCGACGGGGTCGTTGTTCTTGTCTTGGCGTGTGATCGAGGCGTGCAGTCCGAAGAAGGGATTGGGTGATTCGACGGGGAAGTCGGAGCCGTTGGCGATCAGGGCGCCGGCGTCGATGAGCTTACGCCACGCGTAGGCGCCTTGGATGCGCACGTCGCCGATGCGATCCACCGCCATGTTTTTGTCACTCGTGGCATGGGTCGCCTGCATCGAGGGGATGACGCCTAGCTCGGCGAAGCGAACAATATCCTCGTAGCGCAGGATCTGAGCGTGTTCGACGCGGTGACGCAGATCTGTCGTGCCAGTCTCGGCAATGAGCTGCTCGTAGCTGTCGAGCACGAGCTTATTAGCGGCATCGCCGATGGCATGAGTGTTCACCTGGAAGCCTGAGTTCATCGCTGCGCGCATCAAATACTGCATGCGCTCCTCGCTTAATAGGATTAAGCCCTTGTGGCCTGGCATGTCGCTGTAATCGTCAATCATCGCAGCGCCGCGGCTTCCAAGGGCGCCATCTGCAGCGATCTTCACACTGTTGATGGTGAGCGTCTGGTCGGCATCACTAAAATGGCCTTCTGCTAGCCTGTCGGTGAACAGCGGGTCCGTGGCGGTAAGCATCACATTGACGCGAATCGGCAGCGGGCCGTCTTCGAGCAGCTGCTTGTATGCCGCCACTGTGCTGCTGCCGACGCCGGCGTCATGCACCGCAGTGAGGCCATAGGTGGCGAGTGATTTCATCGCGGTCATCAGGGCGAATTTCTGCTCCTCGAGCGTAGCGGGCGGGATGTTGCCGCGCACTAGCGCCATCGCGTTGTCGACGA
>JAHEGE010000015.1 GCA_024639905.1 Gammaproteobacteria bacterium
TAGGTCTTGATAGACGCAATCTTGCTCAACCACGAACACGTCGCTGCGCAGCTGCAATAGGGCATAGAGCTGCGAGTTGCTGAGTGCGTCGAAGGCGAGTGTGCGCCAGATGAGCGTGTGGATCATGTTGTCCTCTTCCAAGCGTGGCGTGCGCGGTCGCGCAGCTAGACTCTGCCGCGCAGTGTACCTCTGCGTGTCTCGTATTTGAATTCTCGGGTCGCGTGCGCTCTGAGGGGGTTTGAGTTTCGTGGGATAATCAGTTACTCTCAGTAACAATTTGTCACATTAGCCTTGCGTTTCACCCCTTACTACTTGCGCTGCCGATGAGAGTCGCGGCGGCCTGATTCGGTGGCTTGCCTAAAGGAGTTTTATGCAGTTGATCAGCCTCTTCGGCGCTCTTGCTTTGGTCGCCGCCGTGTCCAAGGTTGGCGTGCTTTCATATAGTGGTATGTTTTCGCGCAGGCCGACGAAGCTCGTTTGGCTGGTGTTATTGCTTGCTCTGTGTGATGTCTTACTCTTTTTAAAGAATGATGTGCCGATTGCGCGCTTTGTTACTCAAGAAACAATTAGGGATATGAAGCCGCTTCTGCTCTGCGGCGCGCTAGCCCTTGCCGTCGCGTATGCCGCCTCTGTTACTCGGGTGCGGTTCGGCCACCTGGCTGTAGCCGGTTATGCGCTGTGCGGCGCGGTCGTCGCTTATTTCGTTATTGTGTCTGACTCGGGGTTGGTAACAGCGCCGGTCGCTTGGCTGAGGCGCTCTTATTTTTTATCGGGGATAGCTTTGTCCGCTTTGCTAACGATGCAGGGCATTCGCTCGCAATCCTTAGTCATAAGACAGCGCTGCCGCACAGTGCTCGGGGCACTGACTCCACTAGCCGCTCTATCATCGGCCCATTATGTGATGGTGGTCTTCAGTGGTGCAGCTGTGATCGATACTGGGATCAAGGCGCTGATGCCGATCGCGGTGAGTCTGGTGCTGGTGGTGATTGTGCTGGAGGAGAGCGGCCAGTTGTCGTCGCTGCGGATTAAGCTCGAGGTGCTATGTCGCATCGTGTTCCATAAAGGCCCTATCAACGCGTCTGCGCTGACAGAGTGTTTGGAGCACGCGATGGTAAGGAGTGCGCTGTGCCGAAGCGAATATAACAAGGCCGAGGCTGCGCGATTGCTTGGGCTTTCGAAGAGCACGTTCCATCGTAAGGCCGCGAAGTATCGGAGCGAGAAACGCGGTGAGCCGGTTTGTGTAGACCACCCCGAAGCGTTCTAGGGTCCGCGCTCGCCTGGGCGCTGTCGCGTGATATACTTTGTAGCCTGCCCCGGTGGCACAGCTGGATAGCGCGGCCCCCTCCTAAGGGGCAGGTCAGAGGTTCGAATCCTCTCCGGGGCACCATTTCTTACTCGCTTCGTTGTTACTCGTAAGTAAATTCAATCAGCTCGAGTGGGCTACCGCCCAGCAGCGCGTACTTTTGCGTGTTGGCCTCTACTGGCAATAGAGCGAGCAGGGTCCGTCCCGCGCTAGCGAGAGCTTTCTCGGGTTCCTGCGCAGTCGCTTCTTTGTATTCCGCTGACCCCTTCAATGCGTTGTCAGCGACGAGCCCAAAGAGGCGCTTCTTAGGCGTGCTGCGATAAAACATGCGAGCGACGATTTCCTGTCCGGTGTAGCACCCCTTCTTAAAATCGACGATGCCATTGATATCGTAGTTGAGTAGCGCCGGGGTGTACTCCTCACTCGTTGTGTCAGCGATATGGACAATCCCGCTTCTGTATTCCAATTCAGCCCAGTTCTCGGCGGTAATTTCTTCAATGTCCGATAAGGCCTCGAGCGGCGCCTCGGTGCTCCACGCCTCGAAGACCTCTATGCCTTCGGCGATTGCGTGGCTTTTGAAAAGCGTGCTGCCGTTACCTGTAGCTGCTTCGCCCTTGCTGGCGGGCGCAGAAGTGACTCCAAAGCGCGCGAGGATGTCCTGCGTGTCGCTTGGCGGGATGAGCAGGCCATAGGCCGTGATATCGGTCTCTATGCTCAGCACAAGCTTGGAGAATACGGCGTATTTTTTTAGTACACCCAAGACCTTCTCGGCGACACTCGCTTGGACCTGTAAGAGGATGTCGTCGCCGATCTGAAGCGCGAGGAAGTCGGCGATAACGCGTCCTTTGAGGTTACACAGCGCGCCGCGGACTGATTGTGACGCGTTAATTTTAAGCGTGTCGCAGGTGACTTGGCCCTGCAAGAAGCTGCGCGCGTCGGGGCCAGACGCGCGGATAAACCGCGTCTGAGTAAGGTGCGCCACACGAGGCGAATCGAGTGTAAAACCGAAGGCAGGATTTGCAGGTAAGGCGTCAAATTGGATCATAAGCTCAGTGTTCGCGCGTACGTAGCTGCTGATGGGGTTGAGGCAACAGGACTCAGTGAGTTGATGCTCGGGTTCTGTGACGATGATACGTCATCTGGTCGTGCGCGTGCAGCGTTTAGAAGTCTATCACGCGGTTGCTGCGTCAAAGTCCACCTAGTATCGATTGCGTGAACGAGGCAGAATACACGCCGCTTAGCCCAACTCTTACGGGCCACCTATGACTAAGGGCCAACTATGACCGATACCGAACTCCTTCCCTCGAAGATTTTTTGGCACAGCCGCCGCGGCATGCTCGAGCTGGATCTACTGCTTGTGCCCTTTGCGACAGAGGCTTTTGAGTTGCTGGGCGACGACGACAAGCGCCTTTACAGGGATTTTCTCGCGGAAGAAGATCAAGACCTCTGGTCGTGGCTTATGCGCCGTGCGCAGCCTAGCGAGGCGCGCTTCGAACATATTATCGAACTGATACTCGCGCACACGGCTCCCAAGGGCTAATCTGTAGAGCGAGGTGCCAATAAGCGGGCGCCGCTGTATACGGAGGCCTGGGTGATCGCTGTTGATGTTCGCGTCTCGCCCCTGGAGATAGTCGCCCTTTTGCTGGCTCACTCGGTTATCGCAGGCTTACTCATTGAGGCCAGCTTATCGAGGTGCACCGCTTTTTCCCTATTGCTTGCGCTCAGCGCGTCGCTTGTCGCGTCGCTGCGGTGGCACTATTCAGCCCACTCCTCGCGCATTAGGCGATTCATCATCGCCGATGCGTGGTCTTTGCTATTACCTCAGCCCCCTGGCGCAGCGCCTGTGAAGCATGCATTGCCTGTGACGCTGCGCTGCGGGGAATACCTGATCATCTTGAAGTTTTCGCCCCTCACCGAAGGCGTCGGCAGCGCACCTGCGAAAGTCGTGAGGCTGTGGCCCGGCACCCTCAGCCGGGCAGATGCTAGCCGGCTGAGGCGTGCTCTGCGGGCGGCGGCTCGCCTTGAGTGAGCCGGCGTTAAGGGCGCAATAGGGTGTCGGTTGGCTCGGTTACCATTTCTGGATAGTCGAGGGTGAAATGCAGTCCGCGTGATTCTTTGCGCTGTAAGGCGCTGTCGATGATAAGGCTCGACACCAGCACGAGATTGCGTAGCTCCAGCAAGTCATTCGTCACGCGGTGGCGTTGATAGTAATCGATGATCTCTTCCTGCAATAAATCGATCCTGCGCCGCGCTCGCTGTAGGCGCTCGTCGTTACGTACGATCCCCACGAAATCCCACATACAGCGTCGAAGCTCATCCCAGTTGTGTGAGACCAGAATCTCGTCGTCCGAATCGACGACGCGGCTTGCATCCCACGCGGGGAGGGCGCTCTCTAAGGTGGTGCGGTCGAAGCGTGCGGCGATGTCGTCTGCGGCAGCAAAGGCAACCACGAAACATTCGAGAAGCGAGTTGCTCGCCATGCGATTCGCGCCGTGGAGCCCGGTAAAGCTGGTCTCGCCAATCGCATAGAGGTTGGTCAAGTCCGTCATGCCACGCTCGTTTACCACAACGCCGCCGCAGGTGTAATGCGCCGCGGGTACCACCGGTATGCGATCTTTAGTGATATCGATTCCAAACTCGAGGCAGCGTTCGGCAATCGTCGGGAAATGCTCTCGCACGAAAGCCGCGGGTTTATGCGTGATGTTGAGATACACACAGTCGCAGCCCAAGCGCTTCATCTCATGGTCTATGGCGCGCGCAACGATGTCGCGCGGCGCGAGTTCCTCACGCTCATCGAACTGAGGCATAAAACGCGTGCCATCGGGGAGTTCTAGCGTGCCGCCCTCGCCGCGCAGAGCCTCAGTAATTAAGAATGACTTCGCGTGTGGGTGGTAGAGGCATGTAGGGTGAAACTGATTAAATTCCATGTTCGCGACCGAGCAGCCTGCGCGCCATGCCATCGCGATCCCGTCGCCACTAGCGCCATCGGGATTGGAAGTGTAAAGGTAAGCCTTGCTCGCGCCGCCGGTGGCCAAGGCGACAAATTTGCAGCGAATGACTTCCACAGCCTCGGTCGCTTGGTTGAGGACATACGCGCCGACGCAGCGGTCGGCGCCCTCGGCAGTAGGTTGAGTGATGAGGTCTACCGCGGTGTAGCCCTCGAGGAGCTCGATGTTGCTGTGAGCGAGCGCGCGTGCCTTGAGTGTCTCGAACACCGCCTTGCCGGTAGCATCGGTTGCGTGAATGATGCGGCGATGGCTGTGGCCACCTTCTTTGGTAAGGTGTAATGAGCCTGTTCGCGGATCGCTGCCATCGATGGTGGTAAAGGGAACGCCCTGATCGACCAACCAGCTGACCGATTCGGCGCTGTGCTCAACGATGCGCTCGACGACATCGGGGTGACAAAGCCCGACGCCGGCTGTCAGCGTGTCGCTGACATGCGCATCAACGCTGTCCTCGTCGTCTAATACCGCGGCAATGCCGCCTTGTGCGTAGAAGGTCGCCCCTTGGCTTAGCTCACCTTTGCTCAATACCGCCACGCGGGCGAAATCTGCGGTTCGCAGCGCAAGCGTAAGGCCGGCGGCACCGCTGCCGATAATAAGGATGTCGAAATGTTTCTGCGGGGAGACTTGCGTCATAGGGGCAACTGTCTGTTTTGTATAGGCTATTCTAGCTAGCGCTTGGAGTTTATGTCGATGCCGAGTACGCTATCCTCAGGCCGGCGGATTTGCTTAAGGTGGCCTGAAGGGCGCGATTGTTGTCGATCCATCCTCGACTGAGCCCATGGCGGGCGGGCATTGATGTGGAGCGAGCAGCGATTTTATAGAATTTGAGAACTTTTGCACTCAGACGCTGTCTGAAAGGTTGTCTGGATGCATTTGTTCCCCTCGGTGCAGGTTGGCTGCGCGGAGTAGGGAGTAGGTAAATGGCTTTTAGTGGCGCCGATAAGAGCGACCAGCAGTTAGTCGATCGGGTGCGAGCGGGCGATAAGAACGCGTTCAACTTTTTGGTGCTGCGCTACCAGAATCGCGTAGCGGCCCTGGTTGCAAGGTTTGTTAAAGACCAGCAAGAAGTCGAGGACGTGAGCCAAGAAGCGTTTATCAAGGCCTACAGAGCCTTGCACCTGTTTAGAGGCGACAGCGCGTTCTACACATGGCTTTACCGGATTGCCGTTAATACCGCGAAAAACTACTTGGTCTCGCGGGGGCGAAGGCCGCCAGCGAGCGATTTAGAGGCGGAAGAGGCGGAGCTGACTGAGATTGGTTCGCCGCTTAGGGATAACGAATCGCCGGAGCGCAGTCTCGCGACTGCCGCATTGAAAGCGGCGATAGAGCAGGCGATAGAAGATTTGC
>JAHEGE010000016.1 GCA_024639905.1 Gammaproteobacteria bacterium
GGGGCGCGGGCTCTCGGACTTAGATCTTCGTATTCGGAATTGCAGCTTTATAACATAATATTATATGCCCTGGGCCAGTTGGGCCAGCGGCTTCTTCATGTTTAGGGTCGTTCCTTAATTTAATTATGTGCGGCCGCGTTTTATTTCGGATGGTTTTCTTCCTTCGTCATCCATCCAGCTTTTGACAAGGCCGGCGCGCACCATGCTGCATGCATGCCTTTACTTCTCGCTATTTACCAATAAACCCCGCGTTTATTAATATATATACATCGAGGCTCCGAGCGCCTAGTATTAATATTTTAACGTATTGCAATGTCAGGATTAAATATTCACTGAACTATGACTTAGGCCCTACGCGTATAGGCCTGCTTATACATGTAGTACAGCGCTAGACATGCAGCGCTATTGCTAGTACTAGAGCGCAGTACATGCCTTTAATGTGTATTGGTATGACTCTAGTCTATATGTGTACTAGTATAGAGCTGGGGGGCAATAGCTCAATCCAGCTGGACCTGAATTTGGTTCGCAGCATCTGAATGCTTTACATTTTTAGTTACTTTTCGTTTCTGTCGGTTTCTTGTTTGTTTCACTTTTCATCTGTCTCTTGTCCAATACAAGGTCCGACTGAATACCCTGCGCTGAGAGGTCATGAGCCTAGCGAGTAATGACGTGGACAACGACAAGGACTTCCCCAAGCTGGCGCTGGACTGCGGCAACTGGGCAGTCTGGCGTGAGAAGGCGGAAGACTACATACGGGGGCTAAGGCACTACCAGGCGGACACGATGATCACCGCGGCCTGGTGGGTGGAGCCTGAGGCGGACGACGAGGGCGATGTGGAAGACGATCCAGCAGACGCCTTCCTGCAACTGCCTACAAACACCGAGTCTGCAAGACAATTCAAGGTTGTGCATCAGCAAGCGTTCGCCTACCTGAGACGCAAGCTCTGCGACGGCCTGTTCAACAAGACCATGGGCATGAAGGACAAGACTGTACCGGCGCTGCTGCGGCTCCTGCTCGTCACCTGGAACGACGGCTCGGCCATCGATCGAGCCCGGCTCAGACACGAAATGGAGGCATGCAGGCCAGACCAGTTCGGCACCTTCATCGAGTACATCACCGCGCTCGACAACCTGTTCGCGCAGCTGAAAGCGGCGGGCGTCAACACCTACAACGACGACGAGGACAAGCTACACAGGCTGATGGCTTCGCTGGACGACACCTGGAAGATCCACAAGTCTACAGTGTCTGCGAACGAGCTGTCCTACACCACTGCAAAGGCGTTCTTCCAAAAATGTGCCAAATCGGACCCCAACATCACCGGAACATCCATAGCATCTCGGCAAAATCCTAAAAACCGGCGGTCTGAGATACATTCTGCACAAGAGCAGCGATCCAGCTTGAAGCAACCCTGCTGGCGTTTCGCCAAGGGCACATGCACTCGTGGCGACAGCTGCAAGTTCTTACACGGCCACACCAACTCAGGATGCGATCGAAATTCCGGGCACGGGAGGCAGAACGGCGGTGGCGGCGCTGGGCCAAGTCCGCGCAAGTGTGCGGCGTGCAAGGCGCAGATCAAGGGACCGAAGCACTGGAAGAAGTGCGGCGAGTGTTTCAAGCAAGGCAAGGAGCAGGGCTCATCCAGCCAACACCACTCTGCGAATGTGATCACCCCGTCGACCGAGCAAGCGTCGAGCGGGAGCGCGGAGAAAGCGACGACGAACTCCCTGCGGGCCCTGACCCCGAATGACATCGGGGGCTTCTGTTTCGCGGCCGAGGCAAGCCCTAACTACATCAGCCTCGACCCGGCCAACACGGCACACGCCATGCAGCAAGTGCGCGGCGAGGGCGGCTCCATTCTAGTCGCCATGGACTCTGCAGCTACGTGCGGCGTGGTTGAGTCCGAAGAGCACTGCGTTGACGTCAAGAGCGTCAACACCACTGTTAAAGTGGGCGGCGACGGCAAGCCGCACTTCGTGCAAGTCCGCAAGCAAGGTATCCTGCCTGTGGAGCAGATCATCGACGGGCGGCGCGTCTCATTCCGCCTCCCCGTCTTCATCATCCCTGGATTTGGGATTTCTATTTTTCCATTGTCCTTCCTCCTGAAGCGGGACATCGACGTGGCCTTCAAGGGGACCTTGATGACGGCCACTGGGCGCGACGGGCACATCAAGATGCAAGCGCGGGCCCTGCACCACGACCGCGATTCGTGGTTGTTCTACGCCCATCTGCGCGTCGATGGCGCCCACGTGCCCCTGCAGGGCGTGAGCTCCCATCTGACGCTGGCAGTGACCGACGATGGCGGCAGCGAGACGCGGCCGCAGCATGACGAGCTCGGTGCGGGGGCGTGTGCCGCGGAGGCGGCGGGCTCGGCGACTCAGCAGTCGTCGGCGACGGCCCTGGCGGCATTTGGCACGCCAGTGCCTGTCACTTTCGCCATTCAAGTGGGCGAAGGCGAGATCGAGCGGCAGCAGTACAACTTCCTGCCTGAGTACGAGCTCGATGAGGCGGAGGCTATTGTGCGCGACGAAGCCGGGCAAGTGCTGGCTGTGACGGCCCGCGACCCCATGACGCTGGCGCTCCTTTTCCACAAGCGTTTCGGCCACCGCAATTACGCGGACTGCGCTGATGAACTGGGAATTCAGCTCCCAGCGGGGATGCCCGTCTGCATCACGTGCAAGCTGGCCAAGTCCAAGCGCACGACCCTCACTGGCAGCGACGAGGCGCTCTATGATCCGCCTCGCCCTGGCCATACTTTCTCATGGGACCATGCTGGCCCATTCCAAGTGCCTGACTGGGACGGCAACTGCATCTTCAGTCTCAAAATCTGCATCAAGAGCGGCAAGCTCTTCGCCCGCATGGTTAAGTCCACCGGGACTTCCACGCGGGAATGGATGGACTTCGTGCGGCAGCTCAACGCGCACTTCGGCAAGCCGACGGTGGCGCGCCTCATTACTGATGGCGCGCCCTACTTCGCGGCGCATGAGATGGAGCATTTCAACAGCGCCCAAGGCATTGTTCACACACAATTGCCGGCGCATACGCAAGAGCTCAACGGCGTGGTCGAGCGCACCTTCGGCACGCTCTTCTCTATGACGCGTGCGGCGATGCTCGAGGCCTGCACTCCTGAGCGCGCCTTCGGCCTGTGTCTGGTCATGATGGCCGACACACTCAACACGCTACGCCATCGGCGCGGCGGCCGCCTCTCGCGCAACGAGAAGTGGCATAATCGGCTGCTGCCCAATCAACACAAGAAATTGGGCGTCTGGGGATGTGCGGCGGTTCTGCACACCAACCATCACGGGCGCGGCCACGTCGGCGGACCGGGCGGGCTTCCTAAGCTCGACGCTCCGGGGGAGATGTGCGTCCTGGTAGGCTACGGCGAGCACTGCAAGCGGGTGCTGCGCATCAAGTTCCTGCCCAAGATCGTCGTGTACGACAGCGCCCATGTCTCACTTATTGAGAATATTTTTCCTTTCAAGGCCAAGCCAGAGCGGCCCATTGGCGAGTTCCTGACGCCGGATCAGCTGCAGCTGATGGAGATCCAGGACGACATCGAGGCATCGGCGATCGCTCCTTCGCGGGGGCGTGGTCGTCCGGCTAACGAAAATTCGCGTTCGCAGCGATCGCGCGCACCATCGGCGCAGGCTCTTCGTAATTTGCCCGACGCCGACTCGCCTCCGGATTTATTCGCGGAGGCGCACTTCAACAAGCTTCAGCAAGAGCGCGACGTCATCGACCACTTCCAGTCGCAGCTCAATTTTTCTACGTGGTGCGCCCTTCGACGCGACTTGGAGCACAAGATCAACCAGGTCTACGCCGAGGTCTGGGCTACGGTCGGCGGCGGCGAGGATGAGCGCAACTATCACAAGCTCATCACTGAGTCACCGCACAAGCAGGCGTGGCTCGACGCGCTAGCCAAGGAGTGGCAGTCGCACCAAGATCTCAAGACGATGAGCGAGCCCATCCAAGCCAAGGACCTACCGCCCGGTGCACGTCCTATTCCCTTCGACCTTATTGGCAAGGTGAAGCGCGACGGCACCTACAAGTGCCGCGGTATCGTCAAGGGCTTCCACATGCGTGAGGGCATTGATTTCAACGAGACGTTCGCCACGGTGCCCTGCCTCACTTCGCTGCGCTTCTTCCTGGCGCACGCGGCGCAACATGACTGGGACGTGTGGCAAGGCGACGTTAGCACGGCGTTCCTGGCGGCCAAGATGGATACAGATCTCTACATGGCTGTTCCCAACTGGTTCTGCAAGCAGCCCAACGGCTCCGAGGCGGGCTTCACCATCCGCAAGGCGCTGAAGGCGATCCCGGGCGTGCCCCAGGGACCAAGGCTGTGGGGCAAGACAAGCAAGGCCATTTTTGAGGAGGCTGACCTGCGGCATAGCAAGGCTGAGTCGTGCCTGTATTTTTGCTCAAAGCGCATCATCTTCGTCATCGTCTGGGTCGACGATATTTTCCTGTTCGCGCCCCCTGTGGCGCGGCCAGAGGTGGACAAGCTGTGGAAGTTTCTGCAGAGCAAGATGATTTTAGGTGATAAGGAGCCCATCCTGGACTGCCTGGGCGTCACCATCACGCGCGACCGAGCTAACAAGAAAATGTGGCTTTCCCAACAGGCAGCTGTGGACAAGCTCATCAAGCGAGCTCAGCTGACGGAGGCGAAGACCGCCGACACCCCCATGGTGGCCGGCATCAAGCTCACCAAGCAAGACTGCCCCAGTAGCGAGGCTGCGGCGGTCATGGTCGACAAGCAGAAGCACTACCGCAGCGTGGTCGCCTCGGCCATCTACATCACCATGTGGACGCGGCCCGACATCGCGTACGCTGTCAGCAAATTGTGCCGCTTCATGCACAATCCGGGCGAAGAGCACATCAAGGCGCTGAAGCGCCTATTGCGCTACTTGGCTGGCACCAGCGACTACGGCCTGCGCTACGACTTCAGCG
The DNA here is from genome assembly GCA_024639905.1 of Gammaproteobacteria bacterium. Classification (GTDB taxonomy): domain Bacteria; phylum Pseudomonadota; class Gammaproteobacteria; order Pseudomonadales; family Pseudohongiellaceae; genus UBA9145. The sequence goes on from JAHEGE010000016.1 coordinate 4,949, forward strand.
CTGGCTGGCAGAGCAGAGCACACGAGAAGTGCAAGGAGGCGATCTACGGCTTCTACGACGCGGCCCACGCGGACTGCATCGACACCTTCAAGTCCACGGGCGCCTACTGCTTCTATCTCTGCGGCTGCATCATCTCGTGGCACACCAAGCTACTGCCCACGATTACTACTTCGACTAACCACAGCGAGTACTGCACCGGCGCGAAGGCTGCTAAGGAGGCGCGCTGGCTTCACAACTTCGCGGCGGAGCTCAACATGAATCAGCTCATCAAGCCGATCGACGTCTACAGCGACAGCCAAGGCGCCATCGCTATGACCTACAACCCGGTCCATCGCTCCACCACCAAGCACATCGCGCTGGCAGATCACTATGTGCGCGAGCAGCAAGAGGAGGGCGTCATCTCCGTCTCCTACGTGGACACTCAAGCGATGATTGCCGACGTCTTCACCAAGCCGCTGAGCGGGGCGGCATTCTTTCGCCATCGCCAACATCTGGTGGCTAAGGGCGGCGTTTAAATACGCGCTCACTTCATTTTCGTCCTCCCTGCGTTTCACTTCGAGAGTACGCGGAGGCGTGTCAGGATTAAATATTCACTGAACTATGACTTAGGCCCTACGCGTATAGGCCTGCTTATACATGTAGTACAGCGCTAGACATGCAGCGCTATTGCTAGTACTAGAGCGCAGTACATGCCT
>JAHEGE010000001.1 GCA_024639905.1 Gammaproteobacteria bacterium
AAACTCCATAACTATCAGTGAGTTATGGTGCCCAGAGGCGGAATCGAACCACCGACACGAGGATTTTCAATCCTCTGCTCTACCAACTGAGCTATCTGGGCATTTTGACTTACTTCGCTAGGTTATCCTTCGTTGAAACCCGATATCTCTCTCAATCACATACTAGCGTATGCTCATTCGATCAATCCGGCTTTCGCCTCGGCTAACCGTCGCTCGTTGCGCTCAAAACTTTTGACCTACTTCGCTAGCCAGCTCTTCGTTGAAGCACGATACTTCTTTCGGTTCGCACTTCGCCTCGATCTGGCGTCGCTCGTTGCGTTCAAAATAAGCGCTGCTTTGAGATGTAGCTTCAAAGCGAGGCGCGTATTAAACCCTTCGGGGCTCGGTGAGTCAAGAGGCTCTGCGAGTGCGGCTATTTGGCGGGAACAAAGCCCTCGGCGCGGTCGAAGTCGCCGCCAGCTAGGAACTTATCCATCTGCTCTTGCAGGTATTTGCGGTGTTCGGCGTCCGCCATGCTGAGCTGCTTCTCATTGATTAGCATGGTCTGATGGCTTTGCCAGTCGGTCCAGGCCTGTTGTGAGACATTCATGAAAATATCTTGGCCTTTGGGGCCAGGGTAAGGCGGGGCGACGAGGCCTGGCAGCTCTTGCTGGAGTTTGCGGCAGAATACTGTGCGTGACATGGACGTCCTCGTTTCAGGGGTGGTCTGGGTGAGAGCTAGCGGGGCCAGGCCCCAGGTAAGACGACAGTATACGGCAATGCAGCTGATGAATCAGTGCTCTGCAAGCGCCTGCAGAAGCTTCTTTACCGGAGCCGCGAGGCCTACCTGCACAGAGCCATCTAGAGGATACCAGAGCCAGCGGTCTGACTCGGCTACTAAGTCGTGGGCCGCGCCGCGATACACCAGCGGGCTGATGTCTAGATGGAAGTGCGAGAAGGTATGGCGCAAGGGGGCGAGCGACCTCTTCGAATGCGGGTCTAAGCGTGCGGCGCTGAGTGCTGGCAAAGGCTGGTCATCCTGCGTCTCTGGGAAGCTATAGAGCGAACCCCAGATGCCGCTCGGTGGGCGCTTTTCCAAAAGCACCGCCCCGGCGCCATCTTCGATTAGATGAAACGTGACAGTGCGCACCGGTATCGCTTTACGTGGTTTCTTGCCGGGTATTTCTTTGATTCGGTCTTGGGTCCGTGCCTCGCAGTCGGCGGCAAGCGGACACGCGTCGCAGCGCGGCTTGCTGCGGGTGCACACGGTTGCCCCGAGATCCATCATCGCTTGAGTGTAGTCTGCGGTGCGTGTCTTTGGTGTTAGATCGGTGGCGATCTCCCATAAGCGGTTGCGCACCGCGGTTTGTTCGGGCCAGCCGGGAATGGCGTTGTGGCGTGCCAAAACGCGTTTCACGTTGCCGTCCAGTATAGGCGCGTGTGCGCCCATGGCGATGGCGGCGATAGCGCCGGCGGTGGAGCGTCCGATGCCTTTGAGTTCGACGAGCTGGTCAACTGAACGGGGAAACGCGCCGTCATGGTCGTCGACTAGGGTCTTGGCTGCGGCGTGTAAATTTCTTGCGCGGGCATAATAGCCGAGTCCGGTCCAGTGGTGCAGAACGTCGTCTTCGGGAGCGCTCGCGAGCGCCTGCACGCTGGGGAAGCGAGTCATGAAACGCTCGAAATACGGAATAACCGTCGCGACTTGAGTCTGCTGTAGCATGATCTCCGAAACCCACACACGGTAAGGCGTGATGTCTCGTTGCCAGGGCAGATCGTGGCGACCGTGTTTGTCGAACCAGCTAAGGACGCGGCGATGAAAATTTGTGCTCATGTGCTAGTGATCTTGTGTGGCGGGCGCTAGCAGGGCGTCGAGCGGCGAAAGCGCATCATCAGGCACGAAGGCCGGTTCTGCGAATAGTGCCCGCACACCGGCGAAATCGGGGCTGCAGAATTGGCTCGGTGCATCGGCAAGATTCGCAGCGCAGCGCACGGGCCAGGGTTTGCCAGTGTGCGCATCGTTGATTTCGAGAGTCTGATTACGAGCGGCCGTCGGCCACAGTGTAAAGGCAAGAGCGTAATCGAAGTTCTCGAGTTCGGTATCGAAACTGCCGCTGCCTTCAATCTCTAAGTTGTCCATTAACAGGTTCACACGATGGGGCGATGTGAGCCCTCGATCGAGCAGCACGAAGCCGCTGAGCTGATCGAAGCTGCGCTGTTCCGGCCAGGCCTCAGTCGAGCCGCCGGACGGGCTGAGCGCAGAGACAGTGCTGAATACCTGCTTTACGAGCGCGAGGTTGACGAGGTTATTGCGTATGTCGAAGGTGATGTCACCACTTGCGGAGCGCGCGATCGTAGGCCAGTCAGCACCGCTGCCCACTAACGCGGCAGACGCGCTGACCTCGCCGCCGAACGAGGCGAGCCGCGGCCAATGCAGCGCTAGTGCGTTGCTGTCGACGCTGCTGAGGCTGCCGTTTAGCTCAAAGCTGTCGGACTGGCTAAGTCGTAGCGAGCCTTCAACGATGCCGCCGCCGTAGCCAAGCGGCAGCAACTCAATATCTTTTACGCCGCCTTCGGCGCTAACGAAGAGCCGCAAATCGCGCAGCGGCTCCGCGCCCCACACTAGCTCCTCTAGGTCCAGCGAGCCGGTACTGTTCAAGCCACTGGCGCTGAACAGGCCTAGAGGAAGGCGCGACCAGAATGCGGCGCGGTTGGGCTCAAGGAAACCGAAATCGATGCGCGAGCCGCGTACCGAATAGTTGAGGTTGGCGGGGCGCTGGCCTGATGCTGTATTAAAGGACAGATCGGCGTCGATGGCGCCCGCGCCGATCTCGGCATCGAAGTCTTGTATCTGGATGCCGGTTTCGTCTGCGCTGAAGTCGAACTGAAACGCCGCGGGCTGCGCTTGGCTTTCGGCATCACTGGCGAGGCGCGCAGGTTCGATGTTGCGAAGCCAGGCGTCGAGGTCGAAGCTTGCGGCGCTTACCTCACCCTGTGCGCTGAGCGCGGTTTCGTTCCAGTTAAGCTGGGCGCTCACTGTGGCGAGCATCGGGCTGGCGCCGAGGCGCAGTTGGTCTAGCTGGATGGCGCGCGCCTCTGAATCAATGAGTAATTCTGCGCCGATGATCAGCGGCAGGCGGATCTCATCGTTGTGTAGTGGGCTGAACAAGGCCAGCGAGGTTTGTCCTTGCAGCGAGAAGGGCTCGCTAAAGGCGTTGGCCTCGAGTATGTCGAGCTCCAGATCGTGCATCGAGAAGCTGCGGCCACTCGTCACGTCGGCGAATTCCAGTGTGCCCGCGGTGACCGTGATGCGGCCTATCGAGAGCCGGGTGGCGTTGTCTGACTCGGCTTGCCTCGCAGGCAGCGTGGCAAGGGCGGGAGTCTGCCAGATACTCTCGCCATCGGCCGCGAGGCGGTAATTAATGTGAACGCCGTCGAGGTTCAGCTCGTCTACGTGCAGTCGGCCATCGGTGAACTCCCAAATATCTACCGCGAGCGACGCGCGGCGAGCCGAGGCGAGCTCTTGCGGGTAGGCCGGGTTGTTTAATCGCAGGTCTTCGAGGCCGAACTCAAAACGCGGGAAGAAGTTCAGCGTGACGTCGCCGGCAAGGGTGAGCTCGTAGCCAAGCTCGGTGCTGAACAGTTCCTGTAATGCCTGCCTAAAGCGGCCCTCGCCGATGAGAGTAAGTGGCACGGTAAGCAACCCTGCGACGACCGCGAGGGTCGCTAAAGCAATGACAAGGGACTTAAAGAGGCGAGACTTTTTCATCTCGCGGAGTCTACCGGATTGAATAACCCGCTGCACTAGGCCCGCCGCAGCTGGCTGTCGCTCGCTTTCATTAGTGCCGCGCGGGCCCTATAATGCGGCGCATCGACATTACATTTAGCACCCGCGAGCGAAATCATGAGCGATTCAGTCCAGCGCACCGCCAAGGTGGAACGCAATACCAACGAGACGCAGATCAGCGTTGCCATTAACCTCGACGGGTCCGGCAAGCTCCACTGCGAGACTGGCCTGCCGTTTCTCGACCACATGCTTGATCAGATCGCTCGCCACGGGCTCATCGATATCGAGGTGATTGCCAACGGTGACCTCGATATCGACGCACACCATACGGTGGAAGACATCGGCATCACCCTCGGGCAAGCCTTCAGCAAGGCATTAGACAAGACCGGCATTCGTCGCTATGGCCACGCCTATGTGCCGCTAGACGAGGCGCTATCGCGTGTCGTCATCGATTTCTCTGGCCGTCCAGGTTTGGAGTATCACGTGCAGTTCGTTAAGGGCACGGTGGGCAATTTCGACGTCGATCTGTTCCACGAATTCTTTCAGGGCTTTGTTAACCACGCGCTCGCTACACTGCATATCGACAACCTGCGTGGCAAGAATGCACATCACCAGATCGAGACGATCTTCAAGGCCTTCGGCCGCGCCGTACGGATGGCGATCGAACTCGATCCACGCTCGGTTGGCGTCGTTCCTTCTACCAAAGGCTCGCTCTAACGCGGGCTGATGAATCGACGCGCCCCGTGCGCGTCAAGCTGAGACTATGAACAGAATCGCCGTTATCGACTATGGCATGGGCAACCTCCACTCAGTGGCGAAGGCGCTCGAGCATGTCGGCAGCCAGCTCGGTCAGCAGACCGAGGTCCTCGTTACCCCAGACCCGCAACTCATTCAGAGTGCCGATCGCGTGATCTTTCCCGGTGTAGGCGCGATCCGCGACTGCATGGCCGAGATCATTCGTCTCGGCGTTGGCGACATCGTACGCGAGGCAATCGCGACCAAGCCGGTGTTCGCTATCTGCGTTGGCATGCAGGCGCTAATGAGCCGCAGCCAAGAGAACGGCGGCGTCGACTGCCTCGGCCTTATCGACGGCGAGGTGCGATTTTTCGGCGACGAACTTAAAGACGCTGCCGGCCAGAAATTAAAAGTCCCGCATATGGGATGGAACGAGGTCGAACAGCTCGGCGAGCACCCCATGTGGGAAGGCATCGCAGATCGCAGTCGCTTTTATTTTGTGCATAGCTACTATCTTGCACACGATGCGCAGAGCGCAGCGCGCGGCGTGATTGGTGCAAGTCATTATGGTGCCGAGGTCGCCGCAGCGATCGCGCGCCCCAATCTGTTTGCTACTCAGTTCCATCCCGAGAAAAGCCAAGAAGCAGGGCTTACGCTGCTGCGTAATTTCTTGCAGTGGGACGGACAGGCCTAGGCGCCTCTTCATTTAACAGTGTTAACTCGCGCCCAGTGCGCAGCGGAAAAAAAGCATGTTAGTAATCCCCGCAATTGATCTTAAAGACGGACAGTGTGTGCGTCTCAAGCAAGGCCGTATGGAAGACTCCACGGTCTTCTCCGACGACCCCGTCAGCATGGCAGGCATCTGGGCGGCGAAAGGCGCGCGCAGGCTGCACATCGTAGACCTCAACGGTGCGTTTGCTGGCACACCGGTTAACGCGGAAATCGTTAAGGCGATCGCAGCGCGGTATCCGGAGTTGCCGATTCAGATTGGTGGCGGCATTCGCAATCTCGACAGCATTCAGTTCTACCTCGATGCGGGCGTGAGCTACGTCATTATCGGCACCGCCGCGGTAAAAGACCCCGAGTTCGTGCGCGCGGCATGCGAAAAATACCCCGGCAAGATTATCGTCGGCATCGACGCGATTGATGGCATGGTTGCCACCGACGGCTGGGCCGATGTGTCTGAGGTGCTGGCCACCGATCTGGTTGCGCAGTTCGCCGATTACGGCGTCGAGGCGATCGTGTACACCGATATCGCCCGCGACGGCATGATGAAGGGCGTTAACATCGAGGCGACACAGGAGCTCGCGCAGGATTCGGCAATTCCGATTATCGCCTCCGGCGGTTTGAGCAAGCTCGCCGACGTAGCAGCGATTCGCGAGGCGGCAGATACCGAGACCGGTGCGGGCATCATGGGTGTTATCACCGGTCGCGCGATCTACGAAGGCACGATAGATCTCGCGCTTGCGCAGCAGCTTGCCGACGGCTATCCCGATCTTGAAGGCTAGCCAGCCAGAATTTATTAACAATCGATCCAAAATGAGGAGCGCCCGTGGGCCTCGCGAAACGAATTATTCCCTGTCTAGACTGTGAGAACGGCCGCGTTGTAAAAGGCGTGCAGTTCCTAGATATACGCGACGCAGGTGACCCCGTTGAAGTAGCCAAGCGTTACTGCGACGCGGGCGCAGACGAGATTACCTTTCTCGATATTACCGCGAGTCATGAGGGTCGTGAGACGACAGTGCATACGGTCGAGGCCATCGCGAGCCAGGTCTTTATCCCGCTAACTGTAGGCGGCGGCATCCGCACCCTTGAAGACATTCGCACCATGCTCAACGCCGGCGCGGATAAAGTGGGCATTAACACCGCCGCGGTCACTAATCCCGATTTCGTGCGCGCGGCGGCCGAGCGTTTCGGGTCGCAGTGCATCGTGGTGGCTATTGATGCGAAACGAGTTTCATCGGAAAACGAAGAGCCGCGCTGGGAGATTTTCACTCACGGCGGCCGCAAGCCTACGGGCCTGGATGCGATAGAGTGGGCGCGTAAGATGGTGGCCTATGGCGCCGGCGAGATCTTACTTACGAGTATGGATAAAGACGGCACCAAGAGCGGTTTCGATCTCGAGTTAAATCGCGCCGTGAGTCGTGCTGTACCGGTGCCTATCATCGCCTCAGGCGGGGTGGGCAACTTGCAGCATCTTGCCGACGGCGTCTTGGAGGGCGAGGCCGATGCCGTGCTCGCCGCGAGCATCTTTCATTTTCAGGAATACACCATCGGCGAGGCGAAAGACTACATGGCGCAGCGCGGCATCGAGGTGCGCTTAGTCTAAGGCGCTTTTCATCGCTAGCGGTTTATAGGCGTTAATGCCCTTCAGTACGTTCAGTGCCTCGTTTAGCGGGTAATCGTTAACTAGCACTTCTTCTGCGCTGATCAAAACCTGCGCCAGCTCTTCCGAACTGAGGTCAGACTGGCCTTCCTTGCTCTCTGTATTTTCCAGAACGAGATCTTCGTCGTTGCCGTTTGCCAAATGTCCGGCTAAGTCAGACTCTCGGTACTGAGTCACGCTGCGCGAGCGGCGCGTCACGAACGCCTCTTCAACTTCGATGTCGGGAACAATACCCTGCGCCTGAATCGAACGGCCGCTCGGGGTGTAATATAGTGAGGTGGTCAGTTTAATCGCCTTGTCTTCGGCGAGTGGCAGCACGGTCTGCACGGAGCCCTTGCCGAAGCTGTCGGTGCCCATAATTAATGCGCGGCCATGGTCTTGCAGTGCGCCGGCAACGATCTCGCTGGCCGAGGCCGAGCCTTCGTTGATTAACACGACGAGCGGTACGTCGGGTGCTAGGGTTTGCAGCGTCGCCGTGTAACTCGACTGTGCGTTTTCTAGTCGGCCCTTGGTCGATACAATCTCGCCGGCTTCGATGAAGGCATCCACGACCTGCACCGAGGCCTGCAAAACGCCACCGGGGTTATTACGCAGGTCGAGTATCACGCCCTTGAGTCCGCCGTCCGCTGCCAATAGTTCGCCGAGCTCCTCGGCGAATTCTTCGCCGGTGTTGCCGCGGAACTGAGAGATGCGCAGGTAAGCATAACCGGGTTCAAGCAGCCGGCTGCGCACGCTCGAGATCGCGATGACTTCGCGGGTCAGCGTAATGTCGAAAGGCTCTTCGCCCTCGCGCGCGATGGTAATAGAGACCTGTGAGCCGGGCACACCGCGCATCATCTTTGCGGCGTCGTCGGGCTGCATCTCGCGTATAGGCTTGTTGTCTATTTCGATAATTAGGTCGCCGGCGAGCACGCCCGCGCGGTCGGCGGGAGAGTCGTCGATGGGCGCGACCACAAGGATGTAGCCGTCGCGGCGGCTTACTTCCACACCCAAACCGCCGAACTCGCCGGTGGTGGTGTCCTGCAACGAGTCGAACTCGTTGCCCGCCATGTAGGCCGAATGCGGGTCTAGCCCCGAGAGCATGCCTTCGATGGCGTATTCCAGTAGTGTCTCGTCGTCGATGTCTTCAACATAGGAGCGGCGAATATGGTCCAACGCCTGAGTGAACATGCGCACCTCGTTGAGGGGCAGTGGCAGCGTTGCAGCATCCTCTTGTGCCAGCGCGCTCTGGCTCGTCGCTGCTAGCATGCCAAGAGCAAAGGGCAGGGCTAGCGTCGAGCGCAGGGTGCGAAAGGAAAAAGGCGTGGCGGGGAATGCTCGGCGGCGAGTCTGCGCGTGGCGAGCTTGGGTGCTGTGTGCTGACATGAGGTGTCCTACTGCTGGGGCGATACTGAATGAATAATGCTGTAGTGCGAATGACTAGGGTCATAGTTCCAGTTTACGCACGAATAGGCAATCTTGGTCTATCTCAGTTCTGTGCCGGTTCTGTGCCGCCGCTAGGTCGATCACTCAAGCCATGCCGACGGGTTAGTCGGCGCGCCGTCTTTACGAATCTCAAAATAGAGTCCGCCGGCCGCGCCGCTACCGGCGAGCGCTAATGCCGTGCCTGCGGTGATGGCGTCCCCCGGCGTCACAGAGAGTGATTCATTGTTGCCGTACAGGGTCATAAAGCCGTCGCCATGATCGATGATCACTAACAACCCGGCGCCGCGCAGCCAGTCTGCGAATACCACGCGGCCGCCGTGCACGGCGAGTACGCGCTCGTTTGGGGTCGGTGCGAAGGTGATACCGTGGTGTGGGAGGCCGGCGGCGTTGCTGCCGTAGCCGCGCACGATAGGCGCGTTAACTGGCGTCGGAAGTGAGCCCTTCCTAGCAGCGAAACGCGTGCCTGGCGGGGGAGCGGGTACGCGGCGCAGGGCGGCCTCGACGCGTTCGAGTAGCTGCTCTACGCCCGCTCTGTCCATGTCTAGCTGTTCGCGCTCGCTGCGCTGCTGCGCCACGCTCGCCACAAGCGCGGCGAGCGCTGCCTCGCGTTCTTGCCGCTCGCCGCTGAGCTGCTGTTGAGTCGCGGCCAGCGCAGCCTGGGTATCGGCCAGGCGCTGGACCTGCGCGGCGAGCTCTGCGTCGATACGCGATAAAGTATCGAGTTCTGCCCGATAGGCACTGAGGGTTTGTCGGTGGCTTTCGCTGATGCGCGAGAGGTAGAGGCTTTGGCGCGAGAAGTCGGCGGGGTCTGTGCCACTAAGCAGCGCGCGGACGGCGCCGGGTTCGCCTTGTTTATGCAGCGCTCGCAGCACCTCGCCGAGCAGGACTTCGCGTTCTTGCACGATGCGTTGCTGGTTTTGCCGCTGTTCTCGCAGCTCGGCGCCGCGGACATCTAGCGTCCGTGCTTGCGCGTTAAGCTCGGCCGCTTCACGGTTACTCGCATCGAGCTTGGCGCTGGCCTGTTGCAGGCGTTTCTCAGCGCCGCTCTGGCGAGCATTGGCGGCTGAGAGCCAGTCGTCAATTTCGGCGATTGCCGCTTGAGTCGCGGCCAGCTGTTGGCGCACCTGTTCGGGGGTAGCTTCCGCTGCCAAGGCGGCATAGGACATTATGGCGACGGGAGGAGCTATGATGAGCACCCGTAAGAGCGTCCGCAGCAGCGCACTCAAGCGCGGCCTCCCTGTCGCGCGCACGGCCACTACTGCAGCAGATCCTTGCCAGTCATCTCTGCCGGGACGTCGAGCTCGAGCAATGACAACAGCGTAGGCGCGAGATCGCAGAGCGCACCCTCGCCGTGGAATGTCTTGCCGCTGGCACCCACATACACAAGCGGCACCGGGCCATTGGTGTGTGAGGTCAGCGGCTGCTGGGTCTCGGCGTCGAGCATCTGCTCAACGTTGCCGTGGTCGGCGGTAATCAGCAGCTCGCCATTAACCTCTTCGATCGCCGCAACGATTTTCGCCAAGCAGACATCGAGCGCCTCAACTGCTTTCACCGCCGCCGCGAAGTCGCCGGTGTGCCCCACCATGTCGCCGTTGGCGTAATTGCAGATAATCGCATCGAAGCGCCGCGAGCGAATCGCCGCGACGAGCTTGTCGGTGACCTCGAACGCCGACATCTCCGGCTTTAGGTCGTAGGTTTTTACGTCGGGAGAGGCGATCAATTCGCGCTCCTCGCGAGCAAAGGGTTCCTCGCGGCCACCATTAAAGAAGAACGTGACGTGGGCGTATTTTTCGGTCTCGGCGATGCGTAGCTGGGTCTTGCCTTGGCTGGCGAGCGTTTCGCCTAACACGTTGTGCAGTGCCTCTGGTGGGTAGGCGCAGGGGGCAGCGATATCGTCCGCGTACTGGGTTAACGTCACAAAGCGTGCGAGCGCTGGCACGCGCTGGCGCGCAAAGCCGTCGAAATCAGCGTGGAGGAAGGCGCGCGTGAGTTCGCGCGCGCGGTCGGAGCGGAAATTCATAAATACGACGACATCGCCGTCGCTAACAGGGGCTGCGCTCTCGCCTACCACGGTGGGCGCGACGAACTCGTCGTCTTCGCCACGGGCGTAAGCGGCATCGAGCGCGTCTTCGACGTTGTCGAAGCGGTGTTCGGCGTCGCCTAAGGTAAGCAGGTTATAGGCTGGTTCGACCCGGTCCCAGCGATTATCGCGGTCCATCGCATAAAAGCGTCCGCACAGCGAGGCGACCCTGCCGCGACCGCTTGCAGCGAGCAGCGTTTGCGCCCGCTGCAACGACTCGCGTGCGCTACGCGGCGGCGTGTCGCGGCCATCGAGGAAGGCATGCAGATAAATGTGCTCTGCGCCGCGCGCGATCGCGAGTTCGAGTAGTGCGACGATCTGGTCGTCGTGGCTATGAATGCCGCCGGGTGATAGCAGGCCAAAGACGTGCAGCGCGCCGCCCCCGCTAACGCTCGCATCGACCGCCGCGGTAAGGGTGGGGTTGGCCGCGAATGTGCCCTCGGCAATGTCTTTGTCGATGCGTGTCAGGTTTTGGTACACCACGCGCCCCGCGCCGAGGTTCATGTGCCCGACCTCGGAATTGCCCATCTGCCCGTCGGGCAAGCCCACTGCGAGCCCCGAGGTGCGAATAAGCGTGTGCGGCCGATCGCGCCACAGCGCGTCCCAAGTCGGGCTGTTGGCGGCATGAATGGCGTTGCTGTCGGTGGCTTCTCGATGACCCCATCCGTCGAGGATGAGGAGCAGGGCGGTCTTATTTGCAGTCATGATGAGCTCTTGCTGTAGGGTAGGGCTGCTATTATCCGTGAAAGCGCTGCGCTTCTCTAGCTCTGCGGGCTTAGCAGGCTCGGCAGGCGCGCGCTGTTTATGGGCGAATTCCCCGTGTATACTTGCGCCCCTCATTCGCCGCTACACATCGGATTACTCATGGCGCAGTTCATTGAATTTCTTGGCAACCACCCCATCTTGGTAGGGTGCTGGCTCGCGGCCTTCGCCGCGATCCTGTTTTACCACCAGCGCACCGGCACCAAGGGTGTCAGCACCGCGCAAACCGTTGGGCTAATCAACCGCAGTGACGCCATCGTAGTCGACATTCGCGATAAGAAAGAATTCGACGAAGGCCATATAGTCGATGCGCTAAATATTCCCAACGGCAAGCTCGCCCAGCGTATCAGCGAGCTCAACAAGCAAAAAGGCAAGCCTATAATCGTCGCATGCAAACTGGGCCAGCAAGCCGGCGAGGCCGTGAAGGCGCTCGAGGCGGAAGGCCATGATCCGGTGTATAAGCTCATCGGTGGTATGACCGAATGGCGCGCGCAGTCGCTACCTGTGGTTACCAAATAGCTCAGATTCTTACTCACGCAATACCGAAATCAATAGGACTCAACATGGCAGACAACGATCAACCAACAAGCCCAGACAGCGCGCAGAATGGCGCGGCAGCCGACGAACAGCAGCCCGTAGCCCCACAGTTCGCGCTCCAGCGTCTCTATCTAAAGGACGCCTCGTTTGAGTCGCCCCGCAGCCCGCTGGTTTTCCAAAGCGAATGGCAGCCCAAGATCAACTTCGACATTAAGACCAAGAGCGAGAAGGTCCAGGAAGGCGTTTACGAGGTCGTTCTGGTGCTCACGGTAGAGGCGCAGCTAGAAGAGAAGCCTGCATTCGTGGTCGAGGTGCAACAAGCTGGAGTTTTCACGGCGGCGAATTTTGGCGACGAGCAGCTCGAGCAGCTCCTCGCGACAGTGTGCCCCAATATCCTCTTCCCGTATGCGCGCGAAGTGGTCGACAATCTTGTTGTGAAGGGCAGCTTCCCAGCGCTAATGCTCTCGCCTATCAACTTCGACGCGCTTTACGCGCAGCAGAAGCAGGCGCAGGCCGAACAGGCAGCCTCTGCCGCTCCGGCCAACTAGAGCCAGCGATACCGCACTAAGCGAGTCCGCTCGCTCCCTGCCAGGGCTCGTCTCCGAGCCCTGCAGTTCTTTAGCACTCTGCAAAATCCAGCTGCCTCAGCGCCTCATAGGCGACAATCGCGACCGCATTCGACAGATTAAGACTGCGGCTGTTGCTGCGCATCGGTATTCGCAACAGGCGATCGACACCCAGTTCGCCGCGGATCGAGTCAGGCAATCCGCGCGTCTCAGGGCCAAAAATAAGGTAGTCCCCCAATTGGAATGCGGCCTCGTGGTAGTTCCTGCTACCTTTGGTGCTCAGGCCGTAGAGGCTTGCCTCGCCGGTGGTGGAGAGAAATGCGGTCCAAGACTTATGAAGCGTTACATTCGCAAGTTCGTGGTAATCCAGCCCTGCACGACGCACTTTTTTTTCGTCAAGATCGAAGCCGATAGGCTCTATTAGGTGTAAATAGCAGCCAGAATTTGCAGCTAGGCGAATTATATTCCCCGTATTCGGAGGGATTTCTGGTTCGAACAGCACAATATTTAGCATCGCAGTCTTTCTCCGGCGGCATCTCTACCCTAGTTTGTCCTAGCCGCAAACAGACATCCTAATACTGATGAGCCGTGAGTTAGTCAGTTTTTGGCCCGGCGATACTCTAAAGATGAACCCTGCAGCAGAAGTATAGTTCTTTTTAGATACACATTAGTCGCTACAACGGTCTCAGATCTGCATTTACTGTGATGCGAGCGATGTTGTGGAGCTGTTGAAGGAATGTAAATCTGGAGAAATATCTTGGTACTATACGAATGAGCAAACAAGCAGGCGTTAAATAGAAAATGAAGCTGCTGATTAAGTATTCGACTCGAAAATCAGGATTAGCGAGGATTATGATGTCACCAATAGTTGTTGCAGCCAATCAATATCTCAGGAGCCAGGCTGGCCTCACAATAATTGAACTCGTAGCCATTGTCTTAATTCTGGCTATCTTCACGGCGGTGGCTCTGCCGCGTTTTCTTGATGTGACAGAGGACGCGTCCAACACGTCTATATGTGCTGTATTGGATCGATCAAATACAGTTAATATCGACAGATCCGGAATCTACGAAGAAATGCTAAGTTTGCGGACTTTCCATCCCAAGCCCAAGTCGCATGGCAGCTAGCTAAGTCTAGCTAGATTGTTCGAGCTCCTTGAGTTTGCGCGTGAGCGTATTACGACCCCAGCCAAGCAGGTCGGCTGCGTCGCGCTTGCGCCCCGCCGTATGTTTGAGAGCAATGTCTATCATGGTGCGCTCGAACATCGGCGTGGCATTGTTGAGTATACCCTTATTGCCGAGGCTCAATTCTCGGTCTGCCCAGTTTTGCAGCGCATCGGTCCAGCTGTCACTTACCGATGTGCTTGGCTGGGCAGCGAATTCAGGCGGTAGGTCGTCGATGTAAATTTCTCGCGTCGAGGCCATCACGGTAATCCACCGACAAAAATTCTCGAGCTGGCGCACATTGCCGGGCCAGCTTAAGCCAGTGAGATAGGCCTCCGTCTCGGGTCTCAGCACCTTCGTCTCGGTTCCTAATTCTTTCGCTGCTGCGGTGAGGAAAAAGTGTGCCAGCCGCGGAATGTCTTCGCGTCTGTCGCTTAGCTTGGGAATGTGGATGCGAATAACGTTTAGGCGGTGGAATAAATCCTCGCGAAATAAATGCTGTTCGACGAGTGCTTCGAGGTTCTGGTGTGTCGCCGCAATGATGCGCACGTCGACCTTGATCGAGGTGGTGCCACCCACACGATAAAACTCGCCGTCAGATAACACGCGCAGCAAGCGAGTCTGGGTATCTGCTGGCATGTCGCCGATCTCATCGAGGAAGAGTGTGCCGCCGTTCGCCTGTTCGAAGCGCCCAGTGCGCTGGGTAGTGGCGCCGGTGAATGCGCCTTTCTCGTGCCCGAAGAGTTCAGACTCGATAAGCTCTTTCGGTATTGCCGCCACGTTAAGCGGCACGAACGTTTGGTCGGCGCGCGGGCTGTGCTGATGCAGTGCATGCGCCACAAGCTCCTTGCCGGTACCTGACTCGCCATTGATCAGCACAGAAATGTTGGATTGAGAGAGCCTGCCGATGGCGCGGAAGACTTCCTGCATTGCCGGCGCTTCGCCGATAATTTCCTGAGTTTTTTCATCCGGCGCCGGCTCTTTCGTGCTGTGCGCTTCGCGTGAGTGGGCGAGTGCGCGTAGAGTCATCGCGACCGCTTCGTCTATATCGAAAGGCTTGGGCAGGTATTCGAAAGCCCCGCGGCTATAGGAAGACACGGCACTGTCGAGGTCCGAGTGTGCGGTCATAATAATAACCGGCAGTTCAGGAAAGCGCGCGTTTACCGTCGAGAGCAGTTCGAGCCCGCTGATGCCGGGCATACGAATATCGCTTATGATCGCGTCGGGTTGAGCCTGCTCTAAACGGTGAAGCAGATCATCGCCATTGTCGAAGGACTCGGTTTTTAGGCCGGCCTTGTCGAATGATTTCTCGAGCACCCAACGAATAGAGCGGTCGTCATCTAGAATCCAAACTGAGTCATTGTTTCGTGTCACCTGCGTATCCTCTGGTTGGAATGCGGAGTCAAGCGAGCGGCAAGACGATCGAGAAGCATGTTGCCCCCGGCCGCGATGTGCACTCGATAAGACCGTGATGCCTGTTAATAATGTCGCGCGCGATCGACAGGCCAAGGCCGGTGCCTTCGGCGCGGCCGCTAATCATTGGGTAGAAAAGGGTATCGATAATGTCTTTTGGGATGCCTGGGCCGTTATCGATGATGCGTATGTTCGCCGCAAGACGATGAAATTTTGTGCTTAGGGTCGCGTTGCGGGTAATGCGTGTGCGCAGGATGATTTTGCCAAGGGTGTGCTCTACCGAGGGGCTCGCTAGTGCTTGCACGGCATTGCGCACGATGTTGAGCGTCGCTTGGATGAGCTGCTCGGCGTCCGCGGGCAACGGGGGAATCGAGGGATCATAGTCGCGCTCGAGGCGAATCGACCCTCCTGCAATCTCCGCCTCGACCAGGGAGTGCACACGCTCTAGCACTTCATGAATATTGGTTGGCGCAAGTTCGGGCGCTTTGCGCAGTCCCACTAGTCTGTCGACCAAGTTGCGCAGTCGGTCGGCCTCTTCGATGATGATGTTGGTGTAGTCGCCTAGCTCGCGTTCGGGCAGTTCTGCGGCGAGGAGCTGCGCTGCGCCGCGGATGCCGCCCAAGGGATTCTTGATTTCATGGGCGAGGCCGCGGACGAGTTCTCGCGTGGTCGAATGCACTGAGTTCAGAGACTCTTCACGATTGATGCGGTAAGCGTGCTCAAGCGAGCTTAGTTCTAGCAGCAGCTGCTTGCCCTGATTGTCCTCGAAGACGTTGACGGTGTAGTCGATCTCGATCCGCTTTCCATGGCTGAGCATCAGGCGTGCCTCGCGCTTGGTGAAGCTGGTGCTGTTGGCGAGCGCCGCCGAGACCTCAGCGAGGTCTTCGTCGGCGCCGATAAGGAGCTGATCTAGGTTACTGCCGAGGGCCTTGCGTCCGCTTATTTCAAAGAGCTGCTCTGCGGCGAGGTTCATAAACCGGACACACAGCGCCTCATCTAACAGGAGCACGCCTGTCTTCAGGTGGTCGAGTAGCTTTTTGTGAATCTTATCTACAGTCATGGGTCTGCTTTTGGGGGCTGCGCCTGATGCCCAGTTAACTATGCAATTTCCAAACCACCTTGCTCAGATAGGCGCGTGAAAATTGCGCGACGACTCTTACCTGGGAGCACCGTATTCTGTGGCCTGTGCGTGGGGCGCGCGGCAAGCGCAGAGACAAGCGCAGAGAGTGGGCGCGAGAATGTCGCTTCTTGCAACTCAATGTGCACTATTTTGGTGCAACAAACAATCAGGCATAAAAAAGCCCAGCGTGGCTGGGCTTTTGCGTGGCTCGCGCGGCGGCCTGAAAAAGGCCGTCGGCGATGCGCTCTCGCTTAGGCGAGTGCTTCTTTCGTCGTCTTGATGATCGCAGCAGCAACCTTGTAAGGATCGGCGTTTGACGCAGTGCGTCGATCTTCCAGGCGACCCTTCCAGCCGTCTTGTACCGTGCCGATTGGGATGCGGATTGAAGCGCCGCGGTCTGACACGCCGTAGCTGTATGAGTCGATGGACTGAGTCTCATGCAGGCCCGTGAGGCGCTGGTCGTTGTTCGCACCGTAGACGCTCATGTGACGGTCGATGTGCTTACCAAATTCCTCACAGATCTTGGTGAATATGGTCTCGTCACCGAGGTCGCGCATCGCGCCATTCGAGAAGTTGGCGTGCATGCCAGAGCCGTTCCAGTCGGAATGCTTGCCGAGTGGCTTGGGCTCGTAGTCGATAGCCATGCCGTAGCTCTCCGCTGTGCGCTCGAGCAGGTAGCGAGCGATCCAGATCTCGTCGCCGGCACGTTGTGCGCCCTTGGCGAAGATTTGGAATTCCCACTGGCCGGGTGCGACTTCGGCGTTGATGCCTTCGACGTTCAGGCCCGCTTCGAGACAGATGTCCAGATGCTCTTCGATGAGTTCGCGGCCGTAGGCGTTACGCGCGCCAACTGAGCAGTAGTAAGGGCCTTGCGGTGCTGGGTAGCCACCCTTAGGGAAGCCGGGGGGCAGCTCGGTCTTGAGGTCCCACAGGAAGTATTCTTGCTCGAAGCCGAACCAGAAGTCGTCGTCGTTGTCTTCGATGGTCGCACGGCCGTTGGTCGCGTGAGGTGTGCCGTCGGCGTTAAGTACTTCGCACATCACGAGGTAGCTGCTGGCGCGGTCGGGGTCTGGAAATACTGCAACCGGCTTGAGTAGGCAGTCTGAATCGTCGCCTGTTGCCTGATTGGTCGAGCTGCCATCGAATGACCAGATTGGGCATTCTTCAACAGTGCCGCCGAAGTCGTTGCGGACCATAGTCTTGCTGCGCAGGCCCTGCGTAGGCACGCCGCCGTCAAGCCAGATGTATTCGAGTTTTGATTTCATTGCGTAGGAGTCTCCTAATGACTTTAAAAGCTTGTTCGTGATGCACATTCCTGATGCTCACGTTAACGGTCTTCATGCTAGCCCCGCGTGGTATGCAGGCAGCACGCAACGCGAGCGAGCGTGGCTCGCTTTGCATGACGTGGAAGGGAGCAAAATATATGCCATTCACCTAGAGACTGCAAAGGGATGGGGCAAAAAATCTGCAGAGTGCCGCAGAGAGTGCCGCAGAATGGGGCATGGCGGGCGCTAGGCTTGGGCGCTTAGCGCTCGCCGGATAAGCACTAGGTTAGGTGCGGCGAGGCGGCAGCTGCGCATTTGCACTATAATAGTGCAAATTGACTATGATTCGCACTATTATGATGCGTAATTGATCGAGTTCTTCGGCTAGACTTCAGGGCGCCGGTGGATGGCCGCCGTTTGGTCGCGGCGTAAATAGCGGTTATGGCGCTAATCTTTACTCCAACTCTCGTGTATACTCGCCGCCTCGCGCAAGCCTGTGGTGTCTCACTGCCCGCGCTGCGTACGAACCCGAGTGCATTTTCACCCCCTAAACTATGAGTGTCATCCATCGTGATTGAAAAGATTCGCAACATCGCCATTATCGCCCACGTCGACCATGGTAAAACCACCCTTGTCGACAAGATGCTCCAGCAGTCGGGTACGCTCGAGTCGCGCGGCGGCAACGTCGAAAGGGTCATGGACTCTAACGACCAAGAGAAAGAGCGCGGTATCACGATCTTGGCGAAGAACACCGCGATCAGCTGGAATGGCTATCGTATCAACATCGTCGACACGCCCGGACACGCCGACTTCGGCGGCGAAGTGGAGCGCGTACTGTCGATGGTCGACAGCGTATTGCTGTTAGTAGATGCGGTCGATGGCCCAATGCCTCAGACACGCTTCGTGACTCAAAAGGCCTTCGACCAAGGGCTTAACCCTATCGTTGTGATCAACAAGGTAGACCGCGATGGCGCGCGCCCCGACTGGGTAGTGAACGAGGTTTTCGATCTGTTCGACAAGCTCGGTGCGACCGACGAGCAACTGGATTTCCCGATCATCTACGCCTCTGCCCTAGAAGGCATCGCGGGTCTCGATGTCGAAGCGATGGCTTCCGACATGGAGCCGCTGTTTAAAGAAATCGTTGAAAAGGTGCCGCATCCCGATGTCGAAATCGATGCGCCGCTGCAGATGCAAATCTCCGCGCTAGACTACAACAGCTACGTCGGCGTTATCGGCGTTGGCCGTGTGACACGCGGCTCGGCTCGCACCAATCAGCAGGTCATTATCGTCGACCGCGAAGGCAACCAGCGCAAGGGTAAAATCCTGCAGGTGAAGAGTCACCTTGGACTCGACCGCATCGATGTAGACGAGGCGCAAGCGGGCGAGATTATCTGTATTTCCGGTATCGACAAACTCAATATCTCCGATACGATCTGCGACCCAGAAAAAGTCGAGGCGATGACGCCACTGTCGGTAGACGAGCCAACGATCAGCATGACGTTCCAAGTGAACGATTCACCGTTCGCGGGGCTGGAAGGCAAGTACGTCACCACCCGTAATATCAAAGACCGTCTAGACCGCGAACTGCTGTTCAACGTCGCGCTGCGCGTCGAGCCGGGCGACACGCCGGACAAATACAAGGTCTCGGGCCGTGGCGAGCTTCACCTGTCGGTACTCATCGAGACGATGCGCCGCGAAGGCTTCGAGCTCGCGGTATCGCGTCCCGAGGTGATTATTCAAGAGATCGACGGCGTGTTAAGCGAGCCTTACGAGTCACTCGTGGTGGACTGCGACGACCAGCACCAGGGCGCAGTCATGGAAGAGCTAGGCAATCGCCGCGCCGAGATGCAAGACATGATGCCGGACGGCAAGGGCCGCGTACGCCTGCAGTTCCTCGTGCCGACACGTGGACTCATTGGCTTCCGTTCACAGTTCCTGTCGCTCACGTCGGGCTCAGGCCTGATGACTCACGTCTTCAGCCACTACGACGAATACAAAGACATCGAACTAGCGGCGCGTTCGCGCGGCGTCTTGGTGTCTATGGTGCGCGGCAAGACACTGGGCTTCAGCCTATTTAACCTGCAAGACCGCGGCAAGCTGTTCGTACAGCCTAACATCGAGGTCTATGAAGGCATGATCATCGGCCTCCACAGCCGAGAGAACGACTTGGCGGTTAACCCTACCAAGGGTAAGCAGCTGACTAACGTGCGCGCCTCTGGCACGGATGAGAATATCGTTCTGACACCGCCGGTACGGCATACGCTCGAACAGGCGATGGAATTCATCGCCGACGACGAACTGGTCGAAGTGACGCCCGAGAATATTCGACTGCGCAAGCGCTACCTCACCGAGAACGAGCGCAAGCGCCACAGCCGCGGTAGTGTCTCGCGCGGTTAAGGCCCCGTAGTCCTCGCCCACCGAATTGTGCAGCAAGATCGGTGGCGGGGGCGGCTTCGGTGTCATAGACTCTGGGTTGCGGACTCATTCGAGCCGAACTGATGCGCCGAATCGATGAGCGAAACGGCTGGAGTGTAAAGGTTGCACCGATGCAGGTTCTATTCCCCGAAATAAAACCCTATGCGCGCCACGAGCTGCGCGTGTCCGAAACTCATACACTGTACGTGGACGAGGCGGGCAATGCCGACGGCATTCCCGTGCTGTTCGTTCATGGCGGCCCTGGCGGGGCTTGTGACGCAAGCTCGCGACGCTTCTATGACCCCGAACACTATCGCATCGTTACCTTCGATCAACGCGGGTGCGGACGCTCTACACCCCACGGCGAACTCGCTGACAATACGACCCAAGCACTCATAGGCGATATCGAAGCGATACGCCAACATCTTAGCGTGGACAAGTGGGTGCTGTTCGGCGGCTCATGGGGTTCTACCCTAAGCCTGCTCTATGCACAGGCTTATCCCACACGGGTGCAGGCGATGATTTTGCGCGGCATTTTCCTCTGCCGCCAGCGCGACCTCGACTGGCTCTATCAAGAGGGGGCTTCGCGCGTATTCCCTGACGCGTGGGAAACTTTCGTCAATCATATTCCGCAAGACGAGCGCGGCGGTCTGATCGACGCCTATAGTCGGCGCCTGTTAGGCGACGATGAACTCGCGCGGATGGCGGCGGCCAAGCAATGGTCGGCGTGGGAGGCGAGCTGCTCGAAACTGCGGCCGAGCGCAGAGACGCTGTCGAAATTTACCAAGCCGCACAATGCTATCGCACTGGCGCGCATCGAGACCCACTACTTCTTGAACAAAGGGTTCGTTAGTGAGAATCAAATCCTCAAGAACATGGTGCCGATTCAAAATATTCCGGCGATTTTAGTCCACGGCCGTTATGACATGGTGTGCCCGCTAGACAACGCCACAGAGCTGCATAAACACTGGCCGACGTCGGAGCTGCAGATTATCCGCGATTCAGGCCATTCGTCGTCTGAGCCGGGCACTGTCGATGCGTTGGTGCGTGCGACAAAGGCGATTGCTAAACGCCTCGGTGAGGCGGGCTAGGCAATGATCTGTTTGATACAGCGTGTGCGCGAAAGTCAGCTGCATATCGACGGCGAGTTACATGCCGAAATCGGCCAGGGGCTGCTCGCACTCGTAGGGCTAGAGAAAGGAGACGACGAGGCGGCAGCGGCAAAACTGTTGGACAAGTTGTTCGCCTATCGCGTGTTCGCCGATGCCGAAGGCAAGATGAACTTGAGTGTGCGAGATATCGAGGGTGGCGTACTATTGGTGTCGCAGTTCACCCTCGCTGCGGATACGCAGAAAGGCCTGCGCCCGGGTTTCTCGAGTGCGCTCGAGCCGAGCTTGGCACGGCCCCTGTTCGAATCGATGGTCGCCTCGGCGCAGTCACGAAAGGCCAATGTGCAGAGCGGCGTGTTTGGCGCCGATATGCAAATTTCCCTTCTCAACGACGGCCCGGTGACGTTTATCCTCCGCGCTTAGCTCGCGACGTTTCTCTTGCGCGCCATGCGCCCTGCTAAGACGCCTACCTCGAACAGCGCCCACATCGGAATAGCCAGAAGCGATTGGGTAAAGGGGTCTGGAGGCGTGATGAGCATCGCGACCACGAAACAGCCAACGATCACATACGGACGCTTCGCGGAGAGGTCGTCCGGCTCCATGATGCCCGCCCAAATCAGTAAGAACACAGCCACCGGAATCTCGAAGGTCACGCCAAAAGCGAGGAAGATGGTGAGCGCGAAGCTGAGGAAGCTGCTGATATCCGGCGCAACCTGAATGCCTTCCGGTGCGACCGAGATGAAGAAGGCGAAGACGATGCCGAACAGCAGGTAGCGGGCGAAGGCGATGCCGCCATAAAACAATAAGACGCTAGAAATGAATAGCGGGATAGCGATCGCTTTCTCGTTTTTGTACAAGCCAGGCGCGATGAACGACCACAGCTGATAGAGGATATACGGCGCGGCGATAAGGAACGCGACATAGAAAGTCAGTTTAAACGGCGCAAAGAATGGCGCGGTTGGGTCGATCGCGATCATGCTGGTGTTTTCTGGCAGCGCGCTGACCAGTGGCTGGGCGATATAGCTGTAGATGTCGGCGGAGAAAGCGAACAGCGCGATGAAGCAGATCACTACGGCGGCGAGGCATTTTAACAAGCGATCGCGCAGCTCGATCAGGTGATCGATGAGGGTCAGTTCTTTGGAGTCTTCGGCTGACGTCATCGTCTAGTTCTTCTCTGTATCGACTTTTGGTTCTTGCGCGTCGTCGTCTTCGGGTGCGCCCGCAAGCTTAGGATTTACGCCGGTACTGTAGCTTGGCTTACTTCGCGGCTTGGTGGCCGTCGGTGTCATCAGAGAGGAGGGCGCTATGTCGTGCTGCGCCGACTCATCGCCTGCCTCGGTAGGATCCTCTGCGGCGGGTTCCTTTGGATCCGAGCCCGTTGACGATTCAGTCTCTGCGTCCGGCTGCTTGGTCGACGCCATGCCTGGGGCGATGGTATTGGACTCAAGGTCACGCACGGTTTGGGATTCGGTTGCACTCGATGCGCCGGGGTCGAAGCTGCTGCTGGAGACTAGAGAGTCGACGGAGACCTTGGTCTCGTCGGCGATCTTCTTCACTCGCGCCTTGGCGTCTTCGATCTCTTCTAACACGGCTTCGTTATGCAGTTGGCGCTTAATCTCGTCGGTGTTGAGTTCGCGTTCGATCTCAGACTTTACCTTGTTGTAGCTGCGACGAAATCGCCCGAGCCACAGGCTGCCTGTGCGGATGGCGCCAGGAAGCTTATCGGGGCCGATGACCAGTAACGCCACGACGCAGACCAGCATCAGTTCCATGGGAGAGATATTAAACATCGTTGGGTGCCGAGGCTCCTAGCGCAGCCCCCAGCTTGGGCGCATGCGTCATTCAGTGAGCAGGCGTGAGGGAGAGAGGGGGCGAGTAGTCATAGCGCGCAGCCGTAGCTGCGCCAGAGAGTGCTTAGTCTTTCTTCTCTTCGTCTGCTGCGACCTTTTCTTGGGTAGTAGCCGACTCTTCATCGTCGTCTTTAATCGCTTTCTTAAAGCCTTTCATCGCACCGCCTAGGTCGCTGCCGAGGCTCGCGAGCTTTTTAGTGCCGAACAGCAGCACGACGATAAGCAATACGATAAGCAGTTGCATGGGACCGATAGCCATTTTAGTTCTCCTCGGGGGCGTCGCCGGTTTGGCGATTTACCCGGATGTCGATGGGCGGGAGGCCTTTTCGGCCAGTCCCGATAGTGTAAAGCGTTTCCGCAGCTCCTCCAACACCTCATCACTGCCGAGGCCTAAGTGGCTGAGCATCACCAGCGAGTGAAACCACAGGTCTGCGGCCTCGCCCACGAGCTCTTGGCGCAGCTTAGCTGACTCTGGGTCGGCGTCTAGGTCTTTGGCGGCGATGATCGCCTCGGTTGCCTCCTCGCCGACCTTTTCCAGAATTTTATTCAAACCCTTGTGGTGCAGGCTTGCCACATAGGAGCTGTCTGGGCTCGCCTGTTTGCGCTCCTCGAGTATGGCGGCTAGCTGGGTCAATACATCGCTCATAGTTATCCTTAGGTCGGCGCTGTCGAATTAGGCCGAATACAGCTGGTTTGGGTCTTTTAAAACCTGCTCGACGCTACGCCACTCGCCGTTCTCGAGGCGCTGATAGAAGCAGCTACGCCGCCCCGTGTGGCAGGCGATGCCGCCGACTTGCTCGACGCGGTAGCACAGAACGTCGGCATCGCAGTCGAGGCGTAGTTCAACGAGCTTTTGTACATTGCCTGACTCCTCGCCCTTGCGCCACAGCTTGCCGCGCGAGCGCGACCAGTACACCGCGCGATTCTCAGACACGGTGAGGGCGACGGCTTCGGCATTAGCCCACGCGAACATGAGTATCTCGCCGCTCGCCGCATCTTGCGTCACTATCGGGACAAGGCCGTCGGCGTTGAAGCGAATCGCGTCGATAAAAGGCGGCTGTGAGTTTGAGTCGGTCATAGTTAAGTATCCCCCCTCAGCGTCGGAAACACAAAAACGCGACCAACACGACGGCAGCAATCACCGGCAAGGCAGGAGCGCTCGCGAGTATCTCACGCGAGGCGGGGGTGAGACTGGCTAGGGTCGCTGCGGCGATGAGGGCGGCGAGTAGGCGGTCGCTGCGGCGCGCCTGAGCGCGGCGATCCGCCTCTGTTGCTTGCTGCTTGCTCAGCGTCGCATTAATCGCGGCGAGTTGTTTGCTCTGGGAGCCGGCGCTAGCCAGTAGCTGCGGCAAATTCGGCAACTGCTCGAGCAAGTCGGGCAGGTTGTCCTTGAGCTTAGCGAGCAGAGTCAGCGGGCTTAAGCGTTTGGCGTTCCAGCGTTCGAGGAACGGGAGGGCGGTTTGCCACAGGTCTAGCTGAGGATAGAGTTGGCGACCCAAACCCTCGACGTTAAGCAGGGTCTTCTGCAACAGCACCAGAGAGGGCTGTACCTGCATGTCGAAGCGGCCGGCGGTTGCGAACAGCTGGACGAGTATCTGCCCGAAACTAATTTCGCTTAACGGCTTTTCGAATATCGGCTCGCACACGCTGCGAATCGCCGACTCGAATTCGTGAACGCGCGTAGTCGCGGGGACCCAGCCACAGGCGATGTGGAGTTCGGCGACGCGGCGGTAATCCTGCTTAAAAATCGCCAATAAGTTTTTCGCGAGATAGTCTTGATCGTCGTCGGTAAGCGAGCCGATGATCGCGCAATCGATGGCGATATAGTGCGGCTTGGTGCCGGTCTTGGCGACGAAGATGTTGCCGGGGTGCATGTCGGCGTGGAAGAAATTGTGCTCGAAAACCTGAGTAAAGAAGATATTCACGCCCGCCTCGGCGAGGTGTTTGAGGTCGACTCCGCGCGCGTTTAGTGCGTCGACGTCGGCAACCGGAATTCCGTCTATGCGCTCCATTACCAGCATCTGCGTGTTGGTAAAGTCCCAGTAAATCTTTGGAATATAGAGCTCGCTAGAACCTTCGAACTGACGGCGCAGCTGAGTCGTATTCGCCGCTTCATTCTGCAAGTTGAGCTCGTCTAGGATGATCTTTTCGTAGTCGTTAATCACCTCTATAGGTCGCAGGCGTTTGCCAAGCTGCGAGGCGCCTTCGACGAGGCGGGCGAGGCGCTTGAGCAGGCGAATGTCCTGCCGCACCACGCGTTCGATGCCGGGGCGCACGACTTTAATGATGACGTCACTGCCGTCGAGTAGCTGTGCGCCATACACTTGGGCGATCGACGCCGCTGCAAGGGGCTCGCTATCGAGCTGGCGGAAGAAGCGATCCGCGGGGGCGCCGAGCGCCGACTCGACGACCTGCTCGATCGGTGGAATGGTGAAGGGTGGCACGTCGTCTTGCAAACCCTGTAGCTCGTCGGCGAGCGCGGCGTCGAGGAAATCGCGCCGCGTCGAGACTAGCTGGCCGAGTTTAATGTAGATGGGGCCTAGTTCTTCGAGTGCGCGTCGTAGTCGTGTGTTTTTGTCTGGGCTGCGGTCGCGGCCGAATACGCCGAGCACGCGATAAGGCAGCAGGGCTGTTTGCAGCGCGAGCCGACCGCGGCCCGCGGGCAAGAATTCGGCGAGGCCATAGCGGGCGACGACGCTGAGGATCTTATGTAGGCGGGTGAGTGACGACACGTCTTTAGGCTGCGCTGCGCGCTCTCGGGGATTCGAAGGGTCGCAAAGATAGCACCCCCGCGGCCTTCACGAAAGCGTGGCCTCGAGTGCGCTGAGCCGAGACTCGAGCCTGTCGAGGCGCAGTCTTAGGTTGTCGATGCCATCTCGCAGCTCGGCAGCCTCGGGCGCGCTCGGCAACAGGCGGCCCTCTTCGACGAGATAATCATCGACGGTTGCCGCGAGGGCGGCGCGAGATTCGCGGCGCCACTGCTGTGCCTCAGCCCCCACTCGGGTGATCTCACGGGTGGCGATGTCGCCGATGAAGGGCGCTAAAAAATCGTCCCAGTTGAGATCGAGCTGTGAGCTAAGGTGGTAAAGCGATTGCACGAGCTCGGCATCGCCGCTCACCGTGAGTTTAGGGTTGGACAGGGCGCGGCGGTCTGTGGGCTGTAACAGCAAGTCGACTAGCGTTGAGATATCGCCTTCGAGGGTTGCGTCCGGCGTCTGCATCAATGCCGCGCTGCTGGCGAGATTGAGCTTAAGCGTGGCGCCGCGAAACACCACGACGAGGGTTATCGGCTTGCTGTGGCGCGAGGTGGCGACGAGCTCGAGCACCTTTCCGTCGAAGCGCTCAACTTGTTTCGCGATGTGCGCATCGTGCGCGATGAGCCGATCGAGCAGGAGCTCAACGGGCGCAAGGGCGAGCGTGCCGAAAAGCGACACGCCTACGCGGCTTTGAAGCCTACGTGGATAGCGCAGACCCCATTCATCATGTTGTGGTATTTACAGTCCACGAGGCCGGCGTCTTGCATCATGCCCCTGAGCGTCTCTTGGTCGGGGTGCATGCGAATAGACTCGACAAGGTATTGATAGCTCGCGGCGTCATCGGCGATGAGCTTGCCTGCGAGGGGCCAGAGCTTAGAGAACGCATCGTAGCCCTTGCGGACGATCTCGTTCTTGGGTGTGGAGAACTCGAGCACGAGCACCCGGCCGCCGGGCTTGAGTACGCGCCGCATAGAGGCGAGGGCCGCGTCTTTGTCGGTGACATTGCGCAGGCCGTAGGCGATGGTAATACAGTCGAAAGTGTTGTCGGCGAATGGCAAGCATTCGGCATTAACCTGTGCCACGTCGACGTTGAAATTGGCGCCCTTGTCGATGATGCGATCGCGACCCACGGCAAGCATCGCCTCATTAATGTCGGCAAGCACGACCTGGCCCTCGGCGCCCACGATGGGCGAGAAGCGCAGGCTAAAGTCGCCTGTGCCGCCGGCGAGGTCGAGCACCTTATGACCCTTGCGCAGCCCGCTGAGTTCGATGGTGAAGCGCTTCATCAGTCGGTGCGTGCCAAGCGACATGAGGTCGTTCATGATGTCGTAGCGCTGCGCCACCGAGCGGAATACTTGGCCGACGCGCTGTTCCTTTTCGGCGACTGGGACGGTCTCGTAGCCGAAATGGGTGGTCTCGCCTGCGGCGTCTGTGTTGCTAGCGGGCTCGCTCATTCGAAGAGTCTCGGTGATGAATTAGTGGCGCAATGCGTGCGGATTACGTGAGAGGGCCAATGTTAATGACTTGGGTGTCGGCTGGCAATGGCTCGCGGCTGGCACCGGCCGCCTCGAGGCGTGCCAGATAGTCCTGCCAGCGCGCCTCGCGGTGGCGTGCGAGATCGGCGAGTGTGTCCCAGCTGTAGAGGCCGGAGTTATGCCCGTCGTCGAAGGTTAGCCTGACGGCGTAATTACCCACGGCATCCACCGCGACGATCGCGACATGGCGCTTGCCGACCTGCAGCACTTCCTGGCCGGCGCCGTGGCCGCGCACCTCGGCTGAAGGGGAGTAGACGCGCAGCAGCTCCGCCTCGAGCGAATAGCTCGCACCGTCCGCGTAGCCGAGCTCGAGCAGCGCGGATTTCTTATGTAGCTTGATCGCCGTGGGAGTCATAGGGGTACCTAGAGAATGTAGCGACTGAGATCTTCGTCTTTCGCCAGCTCGTCTAACTGCTTGATCACGAACTCGCGGTCGATGACGACGCGGCCTTCGGCTATCGCAAGATCGGATGCGGCGAAAGACGTCTCCTCCAAAAGCCTCTCCATCACCGTATGCAGGCGCCGGGCGCCGATATTTTCCGTGCGCTCGTTTACCTGCCACGCGGTTTCGGCAATGGTGCGGATGCCGTCGGCGGTGAATTCGAGTTCCAGTCCCTCGGTTGCCAGAAGCGCCTGATATTGTTCGGTAAGCGAGGCGTTGGGCTCTGCTAAGATGCGCTCGAAATCATTCGCCGACAGCGCCTCCAACTCCACGCGGATAGGCAGGCGACCCTGCAGCTCGGGGATCAGGTCCGACGGCTTGCTGAGGTGGAACGCACCGGAGGCGATGAACAGGATGTGATCGGTTTTCACGCTGCCGTATTTGGTGGTCACCGTGGAGCCTTCGATTAGTGGTAGCAGGTCGCGCTGCACGCCTTCGCGTGAGACCCCGGCCCCGCCTTGGTCATTGCGATTGGCGACCTTGTCGATCTCGTCGATAAACACGATGCCGGTTTGCTCCGCGAGTTCCACCGCACGGGTTTTAATCTCTTCGTCGTTAATCAGCTTCGCCGCTTCCTCTTCTTTGAGTGCCTTAAACGCCGCTTTTATGGGCAGGGTGCGGGTCTTCGTCTTCGACTTCTGCATCGACGTGAACATGTCTTTAAGCTGGTTCGTCATCTCTTCGAGGCCGGCGGGGGCCATGATGTCGACGCCCAGAGGGGCGTCAGTAATCGAGATTTCTATTTCCTTGTCGTCGATCTCGCCCTGGCGCAGCTTCTTGCGAAATAGCTGGCGCGCGCTGGAATCGGATTCACCTTCGTCGCCGCTCGCACGCGGCACGAGGATGTCGAGTAGGCGGTCTTCGGCGCGATCCTCTGCGAGGCTTTGGACTTTGCGGATTTCTTTTTCGCGCTGCATTTTCACCGCGCTGTCGACCAGGTCGCGCACGATCGACTCGACGTCACGTCCCACATAGCCGACCTCAGTGAACTTGGTGGCCTCCACTTTGATGAAGGGCGCTTGTGCGAGTTTGGCGAGCCGCCGGGCGATCTCTGTCTTGCCTACGCCGGTTGGGCCTATCATCAGGATGTTCTTGGGCGTGACCTCGTGACGCAGGTCTTCGCTGAGGTTCATGCGGCGCCAGCGATTGCGCAGCGCGATCGCAACTGCGCGCTTAGCCTGCGCTTGGCCAACGATGTGTTTGTCGAGCTCTGAGGTGATCTCGCGTGGCGTCATAATCGCGGCGCCCAGTGCGTAAGCAGGCGCCTCGAGGGTGGTCTCAGTAGGAGGAGTTGCTGTCATTGTTAAAACTCCAGTTCTTCAATGGTGTGATTGTGGTTGGTGTAGACGCAGACGTCCGCGGCAATGGTGAGGCTCTTGCTGACGATGTCGCGCGCGTCGAGTTCGGTGTTTTGCAGTAGCGCCCGCGCCGCCGACTGCGCGAAGGCGCCGCCGGAACCTATCGCCATGATCGAGTCTTCCGGTTCGATAACGTCGCCGTTGCCAGTGATGATCAGTGAAGAGTCTTTATCCGCGACCACTAGCAGCGCCTCGAGCCTCCGTAGCGAGCGCTCCGTGCGCCACAGTTTGGCGAGCTCTACCGCGGCGCGCACCAGCTTGCCGTGGTGTTTCTCGAGCTGTTCTTCGAAACGCTCGAACAGAGTAAACGCGTCTGCGGTGCCGCCGGCGAATCCCGCCACGACTTGGTCTTTATAGAGCCTGCGCACCTTGCGTGCGTTGCCCTTCATCACCGTATTACCTTGCGATACCTGGCCGTCGCCGCCGACCACCACTTTATTGCCGCGGCGGACCGAGACGATAGTCGTGCCTCTGTATTGTTCCAAGATGATTCTCCTGCTGGATTCGATGTGCGCTGCTAATGCAATGCGAGTGCAATGCGAGTGCGATGTCAGTGCAATGCTAGTGCAATGTCAGAGTAATGTTAGTGCGCTGCGATGGGGATGCTAAGGGCGCGCGCTCACTGGGCTCGACTTAAGTGTAGAGCATGAGACCCAGGTTGGGGCTATTAACGGGAAATTCAATCGCCGATCGGTGCGCGCTGCGTGGTTTACTGAACTCGGAGGCGCAGGCTCGAGAGATTATTGCTGCGCAGGGCGCGCTCCGCGGCGGCTAGGGTTGTGCTGGTCATGTAAGGGCCAGACTGCACAAGGTAGAGCGTCCTGCCGGGCAGGCTCTCTTGGGTAATAAAGACGTCGACGCCCATTTCGCGTTGGCGAGCAACCTCGGAATCGGCGAGGCTGCGCTGCTGAAACGCGCCGGACTGAAGCAGATAGCCATTATCGAACTGCTGTTCGGGAGGCGCCAGCGCGAGGCGTTGCTGTTCGGTGAGCTCGACGCGTTCGTCACCGACCTCTACCGTGTAGTTGGCCAGCTCGGTATAAAAATCCATTGTCAGCGCAGGCTCTGCAGCGGGAGTAGGCGTCGCCGGTATGGCCTCGCGAGTGACAGTGGTGCCAGACTCGGTAACGGCTGCCACGCTCGCCGGCGCAGAGGCCAATGGCGGCACGCTGCCGGATAAATACAGCAAGACGCAGCCGAAGACGCCAACCACTACCCCGATTGCGATGCCGGACATGAGAAGCGACCAGCTAGGCGGCGCCTGCACTGCCTTGCGCTCGAGCAGCGGCTCGGGTCTGATCTTGGCAAAATCTTGGGTCATTCCCTTTTCTTTCCTGCGGCGCTTCTTGCATTGTTTTCAACGGTACCGACACTGTATCGGTCCGCGTGGGTCTGACTGGAGGCAATCCCGTCATAGATCTTGGATTGCAGTCGTCTTAGATTTTCAGATCATATCCTGCGGGTCGACGTCGAGGCTCCAGCGCAGCCGCGGAGGCAGTTTTATCGGGTCGAGACTGGCGACGAGGTAGCGCAGGTGATCTTGGAGCTGCCCGCGGCGTTCGCTCTTGATGAGCAATTGTACTCGAAAACGGCCGGCGCGTTTCTCCATCGGTGCGGGCATTGGCCCGAGTCGCTGCACCGCCAACCGCGCGTCTTCTGCGAGTTGCCCGCTGATCTGAGCGGCCGTGGCGGCGAAGCCCAGGGCAGCCTCTGCCTCGGTAGCCTCTATTCGCAGCAGCGCCAAGTGAGCGAACGGCGGTAGCGAGGCGAGCAGCCGCTCTTCCAATTGCCGCGCCGAGAATTCGGCATAGCTTTCGTTGCTCAGCGACTGCAGCGTCGCATGCGCCGCGTGTTGGGTCTGTAAGAGCACCTCGCCGGCGCGCTCGGCACGCCCCGCGCGCCCCGCAACCTGGGTGACAAGTTGCGCCATATGTTCCTGTCCGCGGAAGTCCGCGCTGAACAGCCCGCCGTCGGCGTCGAGTATGACCACGAGGGTGAGGTTGGGAAAGTGATGCCCCTTGGCCAGCATCTGCGTGCCAAGCAGTATGCAGGATTCGCCGCTGTCGACACGCGCGAGCACATCGCCGAGCGCGGTCTTGCCTCGGGTCGAGTCGCGGTCGACGCGAATAACCGGGGTGTGCGGGAATTGGCGCTGCAGGAAGCTTTCCGCTTTCTGTGTGCCGAGCCCAAAGGTGTCTAGTGTCGACGATTGGCAATGCGGGCATAGCCGCGGCAGGGGTTCACTCACGCCGCAGTGGTGGCAGCGCAGCCGCGGCGGTGTTTTGTGCACAGTCATCTGGGCAATGCAGTCGTCGCATTCCGAGCGCCAACCGCAGCTGTTGCAGGTGAGCACGGGCGCATAGCCGCGTCGGTTAATAAACACCAAGCATTGGTTGCCGCGCTCGACGTGTTCCCGCAGGCGGAGGAGTGCAGCCTCCGAGAAGCCTTGTTGCAAGGGCTTGTCGGCGATGTCGACGAGTTCGATGGCGGCGCGGGGCAGGGCGGCGGTAGAGCGCGGCAGGTGGAGGTGAGTGAACTTGCCCAGCGAGGCGTTGTGCAGGGTCTCGAAGCTCGGCGTTGCACTGCCCAACACTACAGGCATGTGCTCCGCGCGGCCTCGCATGACCGCAAGGTCGCGGGCGGAATAGCGGAAACCGTCCTGCTGCTTAAAGGAGGCGTCATGCTCCTCGTCGACTATGAGGATGCCTGGGCTGGCGAGCGGCGTGAACAGCGCTGAGCGCGTGCCGATGATAACGCCTGCGCTGCCGTCGCGGGCCTGTGTCCAGCCGCTGAGGCGTTCGCTCTCGTTAAGCCCTGAGTGCAAGGCGACCACGGGGCAGCGGAAACGCGAGGAAAAACGCGCGATGGTCTGCGGCGTCAGGCCAATCTCTGGCACAAGGACAAGGCACTGGCGCCCGAGCGCGAGCTGCTGCTCCATTGCCCGCATATACACCTCGGTCTTGCCCGAGCCAGTAACGCCGTCGAGCAGAAAGCCTCGGTACGACTCCGGCTCTGCGCCGATCGCCGCGACCGCCGCGGCCTGTTCGGCTGTTAGGGTCAAGGCGGCAGTCACAGCGGGCGCGAGAACGGAGGCGCCAGACGCAGTGGCGAGCGTGTTTTTGAAATGCGGGCGCGGTGCCGGCGTCACGGTGACGCAGTCGGCGAGGCCGCGTTCCTGTAGCGTGCGCAGCATCGGCCGTCCGAAGCCTGCCGCGGCGATCTCTTCGGCACTGTAAGACTCGCGCGCTAACAGCAGTTGCAGCAGCGCGAGCTGACGTGGAGCCCGTTTGAGTGCTGCGAACTGGGTTTCGCGCGTCTCGTCGTCTGCGGCTGTTAGAGGAGTGAGCCAGCGTTCGTCGCTAGCGACGAGGCCCTCCCCCGCGCGGAGTCGGGTAGGCAGAGCTGCGGCGAACACTTCTCCGATCGGGCATTGGTAGTAGTCAGCGGCCCAGACAAGGAGAGAGAGGAGTGAGCGCGGGAAAAGAGGTTCGGCGTCGAGCACTGCCTCTACTCTGCGCAGTTTCTCAACTGGCACGTCGGTCTCGGACACCAAGGCCGTGACGACGCCAGTGACACGTCGTGCTCCGAAGGGGATGCGCACGCGGCATCCAACTTGAGCGGGGAAAGTCTCGGCTGACGCGGGCAGGTAGTCGAAGGTTCTGCGCAGGGGCGAGGGCACGGCAATGCGATAGAGGCGTGTGGGCTGCGTGCTTGCCTTCGGCATCGACGGATTCCGTGGGGGTTAAATGACGGCGCCGGGGGCACGGCGAGCCTGCAAGTTTAGAGACAAAGGCTTGGCCTTGCTAGCCACGATCTCTGGTATATACTCGAGCCTGAATTTTAGAGGGAATCACTATGGGTTCGACATCGGTCCCTGCCGAATTATTGCTGCTTAGAGACGGTATCGACGAAATCGATGCAGAAATACTCAAAGGGCTGGCGCGACGCTTCGAGTTAACGCAGCGAGTGGGCGAGCTCAAGGCCTCGATGGACCTAGAGCCTTTCGACGGCGCCCGTGAGGCTGAGAAGCTGGCTAGGCTGCGCCTCCTCGCCGCAGAGCTCGGCGTGAGCGGCGAGCTCACCGACGAGCTATTTAGCCGCGTTATGCGTGAGGCGGTCGACAACCACCGCAAGTTGCGCGCCAAGCGGGGCTGAGCGCCGCCCGCCTGGCGGCTCGCGAGCACACAGAAAGCCTTGCTTTGCATGCTGCGTCTGCTAGAATGCGCGACCCGATCGACACCGATCACGCCACAGCATCACTACCGATGTGGTGCAGCGCCGCCCAAGGGTTATTGCTTAAACCCCGCCGCGCTGTCGCGACATCACTAACAGGATGAAAGGAACTACCATGAAGCCAGAGATTCACCCTAATTACGAAGCGATGAAAGCGACCTGCAGCTGCGGTAACGTCATCGAAACTCGCTCTACTATGGCGAAAGACATCCTCATCGATGTGTGCTCGCAGTGCCACCCGTTCTACACGGGCAAGCAGAAGATCCTCGACACCGGTGGTCGAGTTGAGCGCTTCAAGAACCGTTTCGGTAGCCGCCGCGTCTAAGACGCCCGGTTGCTCGCCGCGAGTCGCCTTCGAGCGCCGCGCACGGCTCTTGTACAGAAAAGCCCCGCAGGGAAACCGGCGGGGCTTTTTCTTTGAGGGGATTTTGGGTTAGAAGATCGTTTCGGTGGCCGCTGCTTCTTCGTTGTCCGCGCCGAGCGTGGAGCCGGGCGCAGGGCGGGCGGGAGCGCTAGGCGCATTTTCGCTGCGGAAGACCTCGAACACCGCATCCGGCGATCCTGGCACGGCAGGCTCGCCTGTGAGCTTGTTGATCAACCTATCCTCTAAGCCATTCGGCCTACTCATGCTGTTTTCTGGCGTGCCTTCCAATGCCGCTTTCATGTAATCGATCCAGATTGGCACGGACACCGTCGCGCCTTGTTCGCGCTCGCCGAGGGGTTCGGGCGTGTCGAAGCCGACGAACACCGTGGTGGCGATGTCGCGATTGAATCCGGAAAACCACAGCTCCTGCGGTCCGTTGGTGGTGCCGGTTTTGCCCATGAGGTCATTGCGGCCAATCTCGCGCTGCACGCGCGCGCCGCTGCCCTCGACGATAACCGAGCGCAATAAGGTGTTGAGGATGTAAGCAACGCGCGCATCGAGGATGCGTGCCGCGGCGCAGCCCTCGCAGGCTTCCAAGGGTTGGGCGGTGTATTGGACGCCATCGAGGTTAGACACCTCGCGAATAAAGTGTGGCTCGACCTTAAAGCCCCCGTTGGCGAATGACGAATAGGCAGTGACGATCTCTAGCGGCTGCACGTCGCTGCTGCCCAAGCCTACCGTGAGATCGTTGCGGGGAAAATTCTCAACGGGGAGGCCGAACTTCTTGGCGAACGAAAAAACCTTGGCTGACCCCAGTTGATCATAGAGCCTCACCGCCGGCACGTTGCGCGACTCTTTAAGCGCGAACCGGAGGGTGACCGGGCCGAGGAAATTGTTCTCGAAATTGTTCGGGCGGTAGTCGCCCCGCGTGAGCGGCGCATCGTTGATCAGCGTTGCGGCCGTATAGCCATCCTCTAATGCCGCGCCGTACACGAAGGGCTTAAAATTCGAACCCGGCGGCCGTGGCGTGAGCACTCGGTTCACTTGGCTGCGGCGGAAATCGTAACCGCCGACCAAGGCCAGCAGTTCGCCGTTGCTCGGGCGCATGGACACCAGCGCACCTTGAATCTCGGGCACCTGCCCGAGTTCCCAGCCTGTATCCCGTTCGCGGAGGCGAATGAGGTCGCCTACTGCGACGGCGTCGCTTGCCACCTGTGGCGGCGGCCACGCCTCGTTGCGGCTGCGGAACGCGTAGGCCCAGCCGATGCCGTCCCATCCTACTGAGACTTCTTCGCCATCGCTTAACAAGGCGGTGAAGCTGCGTGGTTGCACGGAGGTGACGACGGCGGGCTGTTGATTGCCGTAGGTTGGCACCGGCGCAAGCGCCTCGAGCCAGCGCGCGCGCAATGCCTCGGCATCCTCATTGGGCAGTGGTGCGAGGCTCGCCGCAGGGCCGCGGTAGCCGTGGCGTCGATCGTAGTAGTCCTCCAAACCATCGATCAAGGCGCTGTTAGCCTCGAGCTGATGCCGAGACTCGATGGTCGTTACCACCTCGAAGCCTTGGGTATAGGTTGCCTCACCGTGCTGCTCGTAAAGCTGCTGGCGGACCATCTCGGCGACATAGGGCGCGTTGATCTCGATGTTGCGATTATGGCGTGTTGCGGTGACCGGCTCGGCATCGGCGCGCGCGAATTCTTGCTCGTCGATCATGCCTTCACGCACCATATTTTTCAGTCGGGTTCGACGTCGCTCGATCGAGCGCGTGGGATTACTCAGTGGATTACACGAGGAAGGGCAGGGCAGCAAAGACACCATCATTGCCGCCTCGGCGAGCGTGAGCTCGGCGGGTTTCTTGCCGTAATACACGAACGCGGCGGCGCCAATGCCGTCGGCACCGGCACCAAAATAGATGGTGTTCAGGTAGAGGGTGAGTATCTCTTCTTTAGTGAGTTCGCGCTGAATCTGCAGGGCGAAGGGGATTTCCTTGAATTTGCGCAGGTACACGTTGTCGCTATCGAAGCTGAGGTTGTTGGCGAGCTGCATGGTAATGGTGCTGCCGCCGCCGAGGTTAACTCCGCGAATGAAGCCGTAGAAGCCGCGAATAAGGCTCTGAAAATCGACGCCCGGATGAGAGTAGAAGCGGGCGTCTTCTGTAGCGATGAGCGCGTCGATTAGCACCTGTGGGATGTCGTCGAATTCGACTGGGTCGCGGCGATTGCCTATCTCGTCGATCAAAAGTCCGTCGGCGGTATAGATGCGCAGCGGCGTCTCAAGTTGGACATCGCGGTAGGTCTCTGCGGCAGGCAGCAGGGGCGCTAAGTAAAGGTAAGCGGCGCTAGCAATCATGACCACGCCGGAGCAGCCGGCGACGCCGAGTAGCGCTAACCAATACAAGGCTTTGCGGAGTCGTTTGTTGAGTTGCTCGGGTGTCATGGCGCCAAGTATACACCGCGCAACGGGCAATATTAGGGTGAAATTACGCACCCCGTGCAATTGTCTACTACAGTCAAATCAAGCCAGCTGTAGGCGCTAACACTGCGCTTGAGAGAATGCAGAGAGGAGTGAGAGAGGGATGAAAGGCAGATTGCAACGAGTTCTGCAGAGGCGTCGGCTTGTCGCCGGCGTCGCTTTTTGCGATGCGCAGCTGTGCGTGGCCGTCCTCTCGGCGGCGCGCTCGGGCAATTATACGTTGGAGCGTTATGCGCTCTCTTCCCTGCCGCCGCATGAAGTGAACGCTGGACGGGGCTGGGAACCTCGACTGGTGGCACAACGCTTACGGCAGCTTGTCATAGAGATAGGCATTAGCGGGACGGCGGCGGTAATCGGCGTGAAAACGGGAGCAGTGCAAAGCCTCCGGCTAGAGGTTGCGGCATCACTCAGCGGGCGGGCGCTCGAGGCGACTGTGCTGGCCGATGCGCAAGGTGTCCTGCCCTATGCCTTGCAGGAGGTCTGCTTAGATTTCGCAGCCCTTTCTGAGGCCCCGAACGCCGAGGTTTCTGTTGCCAGCGGTGGCTCGCGGGAGGTTGTCATCGCTGCGTGTAAGCGGGATACGCTCGACGCGAGCATTGCTGCGGTGACTGCCTCGGGACTGCGCCCAATCGCCGCAGAGCCAGAAGGGCTCGCCCTCGGGCGCCTGCTCTGCGTAAGGCGTGACAGGGGCGCGCTACACTCGCTCTCGCTGGTGGTGCTGTTCGAAGCCGGAGGGACGAGCCTACATCTCTTTCTTGGCGCCCAGCACAGTGGCTGCTACGAGTGGAGAGGAGGCGTTTTTGTCTCTGAAACGCCTGCTGCAAAACTCGCTGAAACGATTGCTCAAGAAGCGGCGCGGCTTGCGCTGCAATTCCCTGAAGAGAGGCGCGAACTCGACCAAGCGCTACTCGTTGGCGGCTGTGCAGGCTGGCTCGAGCTCGCGCAAAGGCTCGCGCCTCTCCTCGGGTGTCCCGTCGCGCGGGGTAATCCCTTCGCGGCGATGCCCATCGGTGCCGCGGTCAATCCAGGCTCGCTAGCAGAAGATGTTGCGGCATTGGCTGTCGCCTGCGGCCTCGCTCAATCGACATTCGGCAGATGACTACCCTCAACTTATTGCCATGGCGTGAGGGCGTGCGTGCACGAAGACGACGGCGGTTCGTGTTGTTGTTAGCGGGAGTGGCGCTGGTAGGATGCGCAATGGTGTACGGCTTGGGCCTAGGTGCGACTGCTTTGGTGGCGGGGCAGTTGGATGCCAACGAGAGTTTGCAGACGACGCTTGCGAGTCTCGACTCGCCATTAGCGGAGCTGGATCGCCTGCGCCTGCATAACGAAGCGATGCGCAGCAGGATTCGAGTGATTCGTGGGTTGCAGGCGCAGCGCAGTGTCGTCGTTATCCTGCTCGAACAGGTGGTCCGTAGCATGCCCGCCGAGGTCTCTCTGCTCGCGTTGCGGCGCCACGATGAGGCGCTGGTCATCGAAGGAGAGGCGACTTCCTACGCCGGTGTGACTGAGCTTATGAGGCGACTCGAAGAGTCGGAGGCTTTCGCCGCCGCGGTGCTCAACGACGTCGCCGCAGAGGAACGCGCAGCAGGTGAGGTGCGTTTCTTGTTCGACCTCAATGTCTCTCTTAGTGTCTCGCTCAGCGTCTCGCTGGCCACGGCTGGCGCGGGGCACGGCGTGGTGGAGGGGCAGTGAAAGCTCTAGTGCTCGGACTTGGCGAGCGATACCAGCGGCTAGTCGATGAGTGCTCAGACTTCGACATAAGACTGCTCATAGACCTCGACACACTAGAGGACTGGCCTGCTAGCGTCCGGGCCTGTGTAGTCGCCGGTGCCTTTGGGTGCGGAGTCGTCGCCGCGTCTTGGCTTTGGCTTGCGCCCGAGGCTGCTCAGTTACTCGGCGCACGTGCGCAGCAAGCCGCTCTACGCGCTGACTATGGCGAGAAATCGCGCTCGCTAGAAAAGCTCCCAGCGCTGCGCAAAGAGGGGGAGGAACAGGATCGTTCCCTTGGCGGGCTACTACACTACTTGCCATCTAAGGCTGAGATTCCCCGTCTCATCGATGAATTGACCGCGACGGGCCTCGGCAGCGGTGTCGCATTCCGCCGCATTCAGCTCGAGCAGGAAGTGGCGCAGCAGGGCTATAAGTCGTTGCCAATTGATATCGAGATGAGTGGCGGCTATCACGACTTCGCGACCTTCGTAAGCGGCGTTGGCCAGCTAGAACGCTTGATTACCGTCCATGATTTCGAAATCACGCAGCGCGATGACAAGGGACTAAGGATGCAAATGACCGCGCAGACTTACCACGACGAGGCAGGCGATGAGGCAGGGGGTGAGGCGAGGGATGAAAGGAAATCAAGGGGCTTGAGCGCGGGCGTCAACGCGGGAGCCCCTCGATACCCCGTCGTCGAGAGCGTGCGCTACGCATCGGCGGGGCTGCGCAGCCCTTTCGAGGCCGCAGGCGCGCGCGCGAGCAATCGCGGGCCTTCCTCGCTGATCGCGCCAGATACGCGGCGTGTACGCGGCCCCATGGAATCGTTTTTACTCGACGAGCTGCAGATGGTGGGGTTCTTCGCGACGCGAGACGGATTGCTGGCATTAATCGAAACACCAGAGGCTGAACTACACCGAATTAGGGTGGGCGATTATCTGGGCGCTGATCACGGACGCGTGTGGCGCGTGCGGCGAACGGGCGTCGATCTTATCGAAATCGTTCCGAGCGGCGCAGGCAGCTGGGTTGAGCGGCCGCAGGTTGTTGTATCGCGCGACACTGAGCCGAGTCTTGCTCGAGGAGCGGCACTATGAGCAGGCTTTGGCGCGTGCTGGTGCTGATCACTCTGTCCTCGATCTCACTCATGGTATGCGCGCAGGATGCTGAGCCTGCGCCTAGCAATGCCTTTGCGCAGTATGACGCGCAGGTTTCGGGTTTATCATTCCAAAACATTTCGGTGCGAGGTGCGCTATTTCAGCTAGCCGATATCTATGGGTTTAATCTGATTGCGAGCGATTCGGTTGTCGGTGAAATCACTCTCGAGATAAACGACGTCCCTTGGGATCAGGCGCTGGCGCTAGTGCTGCGGCTAAAGAAGCTCTCTGGTCGTCTCGAGGGCAATGTGCTGTACGTGGCGCCGGCCGCTGAGCTGGCGGAACAAGACCGGCGAGATATCGACGCGGCGCTGGCGGAGCAGGCGCTTGCGCCACTGCTTTCGGAATTCTTGCAGGTGAACTACGCGAACGGCGATGACCTCCTGCAGCTAATCGTCGGCAGCGCAGAGGATGCCGCGCGCGAGGCCGACTCGACCGCGACTGTCGCAGGGCATGAGCAGCCGCGCGGTCTCTTGTCGCCGAGGGGGTCGGCTGCCGTGGACAAACGCACGAACACGCTCATCGTGCGTGACATCGCCGAGAACCTGCAAGGGGTGCGCACCTTGCTCGCCGCGCTCGACGTGCCCGTCAGGCAAGTGCTGATCGAGGCGCGTATCGTGAATGTCGAGACGAGTGTCGGCCGCGAACTCGGCATTCGCTGGGGCCTGGCCGGGAGGCTAGGAACAACGCGGGCAGATGACTGGCACCAGGCGGAGCGAGAGTTCGATTCAGAGGCGACACTGACGGTCGATTTGGGCGTCGCCGACCCCTTCGCGTCGCGCTTCGCCGTCGGTTATGCGCGCAGCAGTGGTCTCATCGACTTGGAGTTGTCGGCGCTCGAGAGCAGCGGCAATGGTGAGGTTATCGCGCGGCCCAAAGTGACGACCCAAGACAAGATGCCTGCGTTAATTCAGTCGGGCGTGCGTATTCCCTACCAGTCGCAAGCAGGCGGTACTGCAGGCGGGTCTACGACCGAGTTTGAGGAGGCGTTACTGTCGCTGGGGGTCACGCCACAGATTACCCCCGACGGGCGCATCAATATGCTGCTCGACATCCGTCAGGATTCCATCTCGCCGCGCGCAGGACTTGCACCGGCTATTAGCACCAACAGCGTGATGACGCGGGTGTTGGTGAATGACGGCGAGACTATCGTGCTGGGCGGCGTGTTTCGCGAAGAGCTCGCCACCTCCGAGTCGAAGACGCCATTATTGGGCGATTTGCCCTATGTGGGGCGCTTATTTAAACGCACAGAACGCTCTAGTCGGCGCACCGAACTGCTGATCTTCATCACGCCTAGAATCCTCCTCGAGGGTATCGACTAGCGTCTCGACGTTTCATCGCAGCGCAACAGCCACTATACTGTGCGGCCTGACAATTGCCGCCGTGGCCCTGCGCGATACTCGATGACAAGCTCCCTCTCCGTATTCCTAGTTGGCCCCATGGGCGTCGGCAAGACGACCATAGGCAAGGTATTGGCCGAAACTATGGGCCTGGTTTTCGTCGATTCCGACCGCGAAATCGAGGCGGTGACCGGCGCTGATATTCCATGGATTTTCGATGTCGAGGGCGAGGTCGGCTTTCGAGCGCGGGAGTCTAAGATGATCGAACAGCTCACGGCGCGCAAGGGAATCGTGCTGGCAACTGGCGGCGGCGCCGTGCTTGCCGAAGACAACCGGCGCTGGCTGAAACAGCGTGGGGCGGTGGTCTATCTGCGCGCCCCAATCAGCCAGCAGATTGAGCGCACCAAGCGCGACAAGACGCGGCCCCTGTTGCAGACCGCCAATCCGGCGCAGAAAATTCGTGAGCTGATGGCGCTGCGCGAGCCGCTCTATCAAGAGGTGGCTGACCTCATCGTTGACACCAACCGCCGAGGGCCAA
The DNA here is from genome assembly GCA_024639905.1 of Gammaproteobacteria bacterium. Classification (GTDB taxonomy): domain Bacteria; phylum Pseudomonadota; class Gammaproteobacteria; order Pseudomonadales; family Pseudohongiellaceae; genus UBA9145. Next base: position 40,493 of record JAHEGE010000001.1, read on the forward strand.
AAGCCGCTTGTACAGAAATCCTGCGCCAATTAGATGAGCTGAATCGCGCAGCGATTAACCCCGAGAGTGAGGCAGATAATGTTAACCGTTGATGTAGAGTTAGGCGTTCGCAGCTATTCCCTGTTTATCGGATCTGGTCTGCTGGGCGACGCTGCGCTTGCGCATAAAATTTCTGCGGAGACGCTGCGCCCGGGCAAGGTCGTCATCGTCACCAATGAGGTCGTTGCGCCGCTGTATCTGGCGCAGGCGAAAGCATTCTTCGCCGGCCGCGACTGCGAGGCGATTGTATTGGCCGACGGAGAGGCACATAAAGACCTCGCTGCGGTGAGCACCATCTACGAATTCCTCCTGAGCCGAAAATACGACAGGCACACGACGCTTGTTGCGCTGGGCGGCGGGGTGGTCGGTGACATCACCGGCTTTGCGGCAGCCACTTACTTGCGCGGCATCGATTTCGTGCAGATACCCACGACGCTGCTGGCGCAGGTGGATTCGTCGGTGGGCGGGAAGACCGGGGTTAATCATCCTCTCGGCAAAAATATGATCGGCGCATTCTACCAACCGCGCTGTGTTATCGCCGATACTGATGTCTTGAGCACATTGCCGCCACGCGAGATTAAGGCTGGGCTTGCCGAGGTGACTAAATACGGGCTGATTCGCGATCGCGCCTTCTTCGATTGGTTGGCCGAGCATGCAGCAGCGCTCACTGCCTGTGACCCTACTTTGATGGCGGAAGTGATTCAGACCTGCTGCCGCATCAAGGCGGAAGTCGTCGCCGAAGATGAATGCGAGACCGGTGTGCGCGCACTGCTAAATCTCGGACACACCTTCGGTCATGCGATCGAAACGGCGACGGGGTACGGCACCTGGCTGCACGGCGAGACTGTCGCGATGGGGACCGTAATGGCTGCGGACCTGAGTGCACGCTTGGGCTGGCTCTCCGCTGAGGATGCGCGTCGTGTGCGCCGCGTGCTCGAAGAAAATTTCGGTATGCCAGTCGTGCCTCCTGCCGATATCACTACTGAGCGTTACCTAGACCTGATGGCGTCGGACAAGAAAACGGAGCGCGGCAAGCTGCGCTTCATCTTGCTGCGCGAGATCGGGCAGGGCGTAGTGGCGAGTGATGTCGAGGCCAACCAGCTAGAAGCAACTCTGGAGGCCGGCGACCGCTTGTGTGAATAAAACGGCCAGAGAGGCAGTCTGAGTGAACGAGCAATCGAACCCTACCCCCGAGGCAACCGCCGCTAACTCTCGCGTGTCACACGATGCGCTCCTCTCCGAGATCGTCGATGACGCGTTTTACGGGCGCCCTCTATTAGCTGTTACCGGTGAAGAAGGCGCCGGCAAGACAGCCCTCGCGCGCCGCTTCTGTCAGCAGTTTGCCGGCGAGGTCGAATGCATCCAATTGACCCCCGCAGATTTTCAACACCGCGATAGTTTCCTCGCGACACTCGTCTCGAGGCTCGGCCCGGAGGCGATCGAATACACGGCCGATTCCGACCTCATCACGATCGCAGATTATGCCGGCTCGCTCGCCGACCAAGAGCGTCTTCTTGTCCTGCTTATCGACGACGCGCAGTTGCTTACCCCTGCGCTACTCGAGACGCTTTATGAGCTAGTCGATGAAGCCGACGAAGCGAGTCTGTGCTGTCTGCTCCTCGGCACGCCGCAGTTGCGTAGCGCGATCGAGAATGCGGATCCGAATGGCGGCGCCGAAGATTTTACGTGGTTCGTCATGCCGCCTCAGGAACAGCCGCAAGCGGCAGCGCCGATGCCAGCGTCGTCGGCAGAAGAGCTAGTCGTCGACGAGCCTGTGTTTGAAGAGCCGTTGTTTGAAGAGCCCGTGTCTGAAGAACCCGCGCTTGAAGAGCCTGAACTTGCAGAAACAGCGCTCGAGGAGGTGTTAGAAGCCGAACAAGCCGAACAAGCCGAACAAGTCGAGGAGCTCGATGAGGTCGAAGAAGTCTCCGTTCTTGAAGAGGTCATAGAGGCTGAGGAGGTCAATGAGGTTGACGAAGTCTCGGTCGTCGAAGAGATTGCAGAGGCCGAAGAGTTCGAAGAAGTGTCAGTCGAGGAAGAGATAGCAGAACCCGAGGAGCTCGAAGAAGTCTCAGCCGAGGAAGAGATTGCAGAAGCCGAAGAACTCGAAGAAGTCTCAGTTGAGGAAGAGATAGCAGAACCCGAGGAGCTCGAAGAAGCCACAGCATTAGAGGCTGAAGAGGAGGATCCAGAACCTGCTGAATCTGAGGATTTCGATCGCGACATCGATTCCTGGCTCGAGCCAGACGATCGGCCGAAAATTGGCAGCATAGGCAGTGGCGTCGACTTGGAGTTCGACGAAGACTTCGATACACATTCCGACGAGGACACTTGCGAAGAATCCGCTCCGGTAAGTGCCTCGACGCCTGCAGAAAAAGCGTCTAAGTCTCGAGCCAAGAAGCAGGCAGGTGGAGCGGACGTGATGGCCGCGGCGCGCGGGATGATGCTTGCGTTGCCATCAAAGCTTGCTGCTGCGCGGGCTTATTGGGTGGCGGCAGCGGCTCTCGCGATCGTCTTCATCGGGGTGTTGGTGTTCTGGCGAATTCCAGACGAGCCTGCGAGTGGCCGCATCGAGCTTGCGGCCCCACTCGCGCCTTCACGCCCGCTAGCAATGCGCGAGGCGCAGCCAACCCAGCCAGTCGCTGTGCCCGAGAGAGTGTCGGAGCGAGTGTCGGAGCGAGCGCCTGAGCGGATGCCCGCGAGAGCGACGGAACCTACCGCGATCATGGACACCCAGCCTGTACCGGCCCCACTGCCGCAGCAATCTGCGGTAAGCGCGCCTGTGCCAGCGGCACCTGCGCCAACAGCTGCCACACCTGTTGCGCCACCGGCACCGACAGTGGCTGCAACGCCAGTGCCGCCGGTGCGGCCTGCAACCGCTGCGCCGCCTGCGCCTGCTCCAGCGGTGCCAGTTGACGCCAGTTTCGAGAGCGCTTTCCTTGCCGCGCCAGCACAGAGTTTCACGCTGCAGATACTTACGGCCTCCAACGAAGCGAATGTGCGAGCCTTCGTCTCACGCTATGGCGCAGGCCTGCGGCAGGCCCTCGGCTATGTCACCACCCAGCGCAGCGGCAGGCCGCTTTACGTCGTTACCTACGGCAATTTCGGTGACCGTGCGAGTGCCGAAGAGACTCTCAGGCGGCTGCCCACGGCGCTCGCCGAGGCGGGTCCATGGGTGCGTCAGGTAGGCACTTTGCAAGCTGAGGTTCGAGCCGCGCCGTAATTTGTCGTTCGAAATTGGTCAAGCAAGCCGCCTCGTGTAGAATTGCCGCCTGTTAAAAATCCAGCCATTAAACCGTCGCCGCGGCCAGTGCCGCGCAGCGCGACTCGAGGTCTTAGCCCGTGACAGCAAGCTCATCGCCCTTCGCCCCCCTAAAGAACGATCGCTTCCTGCGAGCCTTAATGCGCCAGCCGGTCGATCGCACGCCGGTATGGATGATGCGACAGGCTGGGCGTTACTTACCCGAATATCGCGCCACGCGCGCGCAGGCAGGCGATTTCATGAGCCTTTGCCAGAATCCCGAGCTCGCCTGCGAGGTCACGTTGCAGCCGCTGCGTCGTTACGCATTCGATGCCGCGATCTTGTTCTCAGATATCCTCACCATTCCAGATGCGATGGGGCAGGGGCTGTATTTCTCCGAGGGTGAGGGGCCCAAATTTAAGAAGGTCGTGCGCACTCCCGCAGACGTCGAGGCACTGCCGGATGTCAACATCGCCAGCGAGTTGTCCTATGTTACCGATGCCGTTGCGGTTATTCGCCGTGAGCTCAACGGCGCCGTGCCGCTTATTGGCTTCTCTGGCAGCCCGTGGACTCTGGCGACTTACATGATCGAAGGCGGCGGCAGCAAAGACTTCCGCCGCGCTAAAGAATTCCTCTACAACCACCCCGAGGCGATGCACCTATTGCTGGAGAAGCTCGCAGCTGCGGTTGTCGACTACCTCAACGCACAGATCGCCGCGGGCGCCCAAGCCGTGCAGATATTCGACACCTGGGGCGGCGTGCTTACGCCTAGCGCCTACCGCGAATTCTCGCTCGCCTATATGCAAAAGATTGTCGCAGGCCTCACCCGCGTTAGCGATGGCCGCGAGGTGCCGGTCATTTTATTTACCAAGAACGGCGGACAATGGCTGGAATCGATCGCCGCCGCCGGCTGTGATGCGGTGGGCCTGGATTGGACGACTGACATCGCCAGCGCGCGTGCGCGCATTGGCAGCCAAGTCGCCCTGCAGGGCAATATGGACCCTTCCATGCTTTACGCCTCGCCGGCGGCGATACGCGCAGAAGTCGGGTCTATTCTCGAGGGATTCGGCGCGAACCCGGGGCATGTTTTCAATCTGGGTCACGGCATTACGCCTGCGGTAAATCCTGACAACGTAGCGGTATTCGTCGAGGCGGTGCATGAGCTCTCCGAGGCGTATCACGCCGTTCTCTAGCCAGATCCATGCGGTCGTCGCGTTAGGCTCCAATCTCGGTTACGGGGCGTTGGCGCCCGCCGCGCTCGTCGAGGCCGCCGTGGGGCGGCTGCAGACATTGTCGGCATCGCCCGTGCAGTGCTCGCGTCACCTGCTAACCAAGCCCGAGGGGCTTCCCCATGGTGCACCGGATTTTTGTAACGCGGTGGCGGTATTCGAGCCGCTAGACACCTTAGATGCCCACGCGCTGCTCGACCGGCTCCTCAGTATAGAGGAGGAGTTTGGGCGGCTCCGTCCCGCCGAGTTATCGGGAGCACGCTATGCGTCGCGCACACTAGACCTCGACTTGATCTGCTGTCGCGGCGAGCGCGTCGACTCGCCCCGCTTGCAACTTCCCCATCCCCGCGCAGCACAACGTCGCTTCGTCCTGGAGCCGCTGGCAGAACTATGGCCCGACCTCGTGCTGCCTGGCGCGTCGGCAAGCGTCGCAAGCCTTTTGGCCGCTCTCTAGCACCGCGTTGGCTTGCCCAAATCCCACTTGCCCGTAAATTGCCCTGATTAAGTGACGCTTTGTCGCAGCTGCCCCTATGCTGGGGCGATTTCAGGTTTTGGAAATGGCGGAGGCGGTGCTATTATCCTTGATGTGAAAAACTCTAAATACACAGCTCGCACGTCACTCGCCTGCGCTTTCGCGTGGATCGCGGCCTCAGCCGCGGTGCCTGCGGTTGCGCAGAGCAATGAGCTGGCAGCGCAAGCCTCAGTAGCGGCGAGCTTCCGCATCGCGCCGACCCTACTGCCTAACGGCGCAGTCCCCGCGTTAAGCATTTCGCGCAGCGTGGAAGAGAAGAATTTCGAAGGTGCGGTGGTCGAAGACGCCCTTAACTTCAACCTCGGGGTCGCAGTAGAACCCGTTGAGGGACTCTCGTTAAGTGCCGACGCATGGCGCCTGCAGGTCAACGACGCACCGGCGCAGGCGAGCCTCGGGCAGGGGCAAGCTTGGCAGTCTGGCAGCTCGAGCCTCTATCTCGAAGAGTCGACGCTAAGCGAATTCAATGTTGATACCTCTTTAGTCGGGTCTAATCTCGAGACCAACGGCTTCGATCTCAGCGCCTCCTACGCTTGGGATACGAATCGCTTTGGGCAATTCACCCTGCGCACGACGTCATCCTATGTTCAGGATTTTGAGAACCGCGGCGGGCTGCTCGAATTAGGTAGCAACGAACTGGGTGCTCTAGACGAGCGGCTCGTGAGCCCAGAACTGCAGAGCAGCATGATGCTGTCTTGGGAGTTTGGCAATCACACGGCGAGCGCGATCACCAACTACTTCGATTCGTTTAAGGATATTAGCGAACTCGACATCGACGAGATCAATGACCTTGTCGACAATATCACCACGTTCGACCTGCAATACGGCTACAGCGTGAAAACAGGGTCCAAAGACCGAGCGATAATCTCCTTCGGCATCCGCAACCTGTTTGATGAAAAAACGGCGCAGATACTCAATTCCTCCACGCGCCTCGTCGATCAGAACGGGCGTGTCGCCTACGGCTCGATTAAATACCAGTTCTAACCACGCCGCTGTGCCTCAGCGCGCGCCAGACACCATACGTCAACTCTCTCTACACCTTTCTCATTTAACATCAATGTGACTTCACCCACGGTCGCTGCGGTGGTCACCACGTCGTCGATTAATGCCACGTGCCGGTGTTCTCCCATTTTTGGATTAACGGTGAACGCGCCCGCGAGGTTGGCCTTGCGAGCCTTCGCCGACGGCATCTCGGTTTGCGCCTTGGTATAGCGCGCGCGCCGAATCAGCCTGCTCAGATTCGGCAGCTTCGCGTGTCGGGCAACGACATTCGCGATCTCTCCTGCCTGATCGAAGCCGCGTTGACGCAGGCGACGCGGGTGCAGGGGTACCGCGACAACGGCGCTTGGATAGGGCGGAGAGTTGGCATAGAAGGCTTTGACCTGCTGCGCCAAGCAAGCGCTAAGGGCAGCGCCGATATCTTCGCGGTCGTGGAATTTAAAATCGCTGACTAGCGAATCGATGGGCACGGCGTAAGCGAAGCTGCCACGGCACAGAGTGAAGGGCGGTGGGCGGATCAGGCAGGCGCCACACAGCGTTGTGGCGTCGTGCGCCTCCTCGCGCCCTCGGCTCAGACCGCAGCGGGAGCAGGGCGCCACGACAGTGGGGAGCGCTGGGAGGCAGTGGCTGCATAAAGGGTAAGGACTGTCGGAGTCTAGCCCGCAGCAACAGCACTGACCCGAGAGCGCGACCGCTAATCCTTCTAGCAGGGTGTGGCGTAGTTGATGGATGATCACTGCATTAACGCTCCGATCACTTTTGCTTGTCTTGTGACTGGCTAACTTTTTATAGGACAGCCTCGGAAGCTACGCGAATAATAGGCAAAATGACGCCGGCGCGGCTTGCCCTACTCGGGGGGCCGGCCATGGCCTATAATCCGACGCTTTACGAATTTCACACCGCTGCCTCGCGGCGCAGCGGCGACACATTATCGGGAGAACACCTATGCCAGCCTACAGAGCGCCGATCCAAGATATTAGCTTCCTGCTCAACAACGTTTTCGACGCCGACACGCTGTTTGCCTCGATGCCTGGAACGCGTGAAGTGGGCTCCGAGCTAACCAGCGCGATCATCGAAGAGGCGGGCAAGATCGCCGAAGGCTTGCTCGCACCGATAAACCAATCGGGCGATCAGCAGGCGTGCCACTATGACGACGGCGTAGTTACCACGCCAGACGGCTTCAAGGACGCCTACAAGGCCTACGCCGAAGGCGGATGGGCTGGGCTCACCGGAGAGGTGGCCTACGGCGGGCAAGGTATGCCTAAGACTCTCTCAGCGCTAATTGAAGAGATGAGCTTCGCCGCCAATTCGTCTTTCGCCCTCTTTACTATCCTCACCACCGGAGCGACGCTGACGCTGAGCCAACATGGCAGCGACGAGCTCAAGCAGCGCTACCTGCCCAAGATGTATGAAGGCATGTGGACCGGCACTATGTGCCTCACCGAACCCCACGCCGGTACCGATTTGGGCATGATTAAGACCCGCGCCGTGCCCCAGGCCGACGGCAGCTATAAGCTGTCGGGCACCAAGATATTCATCACCGCAGGCGAGCATGATCTCGCGGACAACATCATTCACCTCGTGCTCGCAAAGCTGCCTGATGCGCCAGCCGGACCACGCGGCATCTCGCTTTTCCTCGTGCCAAAAATGAAAGTCGATGAAGCTGGCGAGCTTACCGGCGAGCGCAACGGCGTGCGCTGCGGCTCGATCGAACACAAGATGGGTATTAAGGCATCGCCGACGTGTGTAATGAACTTCGATGAGGCGACGGGTTATCTCGTCGGCGAGCTCAACAACGGCCTGTCGCACATGTTTACCATGATGAATTACGAGCGCTTGTCGATGGGCTTGCAGGCGAATGGCCTTGCCGACAGCGCCTATCAGACAGCGGCGGCCTACGCCAAAGAGCGCGTCCAGGGTCGTGCGCCAACTGGCGCGCAACAGCCCGAGGCCAACGCCGACCCGCTGCTCGTTCACCCCGACGTACGTAGACTTCTGCTAACAATCCGCGCCAACGTGCTCGCGGGGCGGGCGCTATCGATTTTCGCGGCAATGCAGCTGGATGTCTCGCGCTTCCACGCCGATGCCGAGGTAAGGCTGCGCGCCGACAAACTCGTCTCCTTGCTTATTCCAGTGCAAAAAGCGTACTGCACCGACCGCGGATTCGATGCCTGTGTTATGGCACAGCAGGTGCTCGGTGGTCATGGTTATGTCGCCGAATGGGGCCTGGAGCAGAACGTGCGCGATGCGCGTATCGCCCAGATTTACGAGGGTGCTAATGGGGTGCAAGCCCTCGACCTCATGGGACGGAAGACGGTGCGCGCTAACGGCGAGCTGTTGGCGCTGCTGTCGGAGGAAATGGATGCGTTCGTCGCGGCCCAGCCCGCAGCGATGCAGCCCTATCTAGCTGCCTTAGCCACTTGCCGTGAGTCTTTGGCCAAGGCGACGAGACTGGTCATCGACAAGGCGGCGGGAAATCCCGAAGAGATCGGCGCCGCCTCTTATGCGTACATGGAACTCATGGGCCTGACGCTGTATTGCTATATGTGGCAGCGAATCCTCGCCTCTGCGCTTGCTGAGTCGGGTACTAGCGGCTACTCTGCCGACTATCTGGACAGCCTGGTTAAAGTAGGGGAATTCTTTTTCGCGCGTCAGGTTCCCAAAGCAGCGTCGCTGCTTGCTGAAATCGAGGCGGGCTCCGAGTCGATTATGGCGCTGGCGGCGAATCAGTTCTAACGCCGTGTGGTTAGCCGCCGGGCCCCGGTAGGAAGAGGGAGAAGCCGGTGGCGATTAGGATAATGACCGCAAGCGCTATGGCGACTCGGAAGCGTTGAAAAACGGCGCGCAGCTGTGGGGCGTGAGGTTCAGGTTCGCGCGTCGTCGCCACGTCGGCACCGTCGTCAATGTCGGGTAGCGCCATGAGCCTCTCGCGGAGTCGCTGCGGCACGGGTATCGCATCGAGCGCCTCGTGCAGGCCGTCGTCTACCTCGCGTGCAATCTCGAGCAGCGCGCGCAGCTCAGCATCGTCTGCCGCTGCCTCCAGAGCCTCGCGGTTCTGGGTGTGCGGATCCAGCACTATGTCTGTGCGCAACGCGTTCCTGTCCATCGTTAGCCGCTCTAAGTTAAAGGTTGCAGAGTAGGAGGGCGCGCGGCCGTGGGCCACAGCAGGCGTTTAAGCGCGCACTTACGACAGAGGATAGGTGGCGGGAGAACTTTCTTTCAATTTATTTTCGCTGGGCGCGCGAACGGACGGGGAAATCCGCAGTGGCAGGCTGCTCCCGCGCCGACAGAAAACGTCAAAAACCCCTATTTTTATAGCGTTTAAGCGTGGTCGGCGAGCATGCGTGAGACGTGCGATTTCTCAATGTATCATTTTGTTTCTAAAGAGGGAAAGCGAGTCATTCCGGCCTTAGTTTAGGAGGTCAGTCGGCGCTTTCCCGGTGTTGCTGGTGTACTGCGCGATAACCTTGCAGCGCGCGCGAAACAGGCGTGTCATCACGGTGTTGTCGTTAAGCTCGAGGATAGAGGCGATTTCCTTACCGCTAAAGCCGCCAATGATTTGCAGCAGTAACGGGTCGCGGTAGTCCTTCTCGAGTCGATGTACCGCATCGAGTAGCCATCTGCGCTCCATGCGCGTATCGGGTTCGTCCTCGTCGCTTTCTGGGATCGCATAGTCGTCGACATCGACGAGTTCGGGCCGGTAGCGCTCATAGAGCCGTGCGTTCTCGCGCCGCAAGATTGTGAACAGCCAGGATTTTGCCGCGTTGTAGTTCTGCAAGCTGTCGAGAGAGCGCCAAGCGCGCAGGAAGGTCTCCTGCACGAGGTCTTCCGCCAGGTGTGGGCTTTTGCATAGCCAGAACCCATAGCGATAAACATCTTTGTACAGGGTGCAGACGAGGTTGTCGTAGCGTGCACGCCTCGCCGCTTCACTCGAGCTTTTCGACTTGCTGGACATATCAGGCTCTGACATTGTTAAACCACTCTGTACCGCGCCTAGGATTTTTGTGGGTTGTGCGAGCTGCGCTTAGTTCGCGTACCACGTGTTACTACTCTCGTTATTAAGTCTGCGAAAAAGCGGAGGCTCCCACAACCTAGCGCAGGCGCTGTCGCGGGCAAAAGTGGGTAAATACCGAACGGTTCTCGCGAAAACAGCGAATTCTGGGCCGTTTGGCCGGATGAAGGTGAGGAATGTCGGCAATTTGACTGCCGCTAGTGCCGGTCGTCACGCGCAGTCTGTATACTTCAGCCACACGATAAATTAGCGAATACTGGAAAAAACATGATTAAAGTAGCGATTGCGGGCGCCGCAGGCCGCATGGGGCGTACCTTGGTCGAGGCGGTGACCCGCAGCGACGCCGCCGTCGAGGTGGCCGCGGCGAGCGTGCTCGCCGATGACCCTACCCTGAACATGGATGTCGGGCTGCTCGCGATGGGCCAGCCTCTCGGCGTCTTCGCACAAGCCTCGCTGGCGGCGCAGGCGGAAGCCTTCGATGTGCTCGTCGACTTCACAAGCCCCGAAGCGACGCTCTCACATCTCGAGCTATGCCGCGGACAGGGGAAAGCGATCGTGATCGGCACCACTGGCTTTAGTTCGGAGCAAAAACTGGTTATTACTGAGTTTTCGAAGGAGGTGCCCGTAGTTTTCGCGCCCAATATGAGCGTTGGCGTTAACCTGTGTCTGCAGCTACTGCGCAAGGCGGCGGCCGTGCTAGGCGACGAGGTCGATATCGAAATTTACGAGGCGCATCACCGGTTTAAAAAAGATGCCCCATCGGGAACTGCGCTGGCAATGGGCGAGGTTATCGCCGAGACCTTGGGCCGCGATCTCGATGACGTCGCCGTATACGGCCGCGAAGGGGTAGAGCCGGAGCGTGATCGTAAAACCATCGGCTTCGCCACGGTGCGGGCGGGGGATATCGTTGGCGATCACACGGTGACCTTTGCAAGTTTGGGGGAACGAGTCGAGATTACCCACAAGGCGAGCAGTAGGATGACCTTCGCGAACGGCGCCGTCCGCGCTGCGGCATGGTTGGCCGGCAAGCCGCCGGGTCTTTACACGATGCAAGACGTTCTGGATTTGCACAACGACTAGCGAGAAGCCGACGCGCTTATCGCCGTCATTCGGTAAATTGTGCGATCCGCGACGACAATGAATAGACAATCGGGGGGGACACTCTCTATAATACTCGCTCAGTATGACGAATGCTGAACCCCTGCGAATTCCTCAACGAATTCCCCGAAAAGCGGTGTGAAGAAATTCTTCAACCGCTTTTTTTGTGCCCGCGTTTTCGGCACTGGTGCCGCCTGCAGGCCAGTAAGCAAAAACTAGAATAAGACCAGACATCGATAGAAGGAGTGAGAGTGGCCACACTAGCCGTATTAGCACTAGAAGATGGCAGCATCTTCCGTGGCGTCGCTTTAGGCGCCGAGGGTTGTACCAGTGGCGAGGTTGTCTTCAATACCTCGATGACGGGTTATCAAGAGATCCTAACCGACCCCTCCTACGCGCAGCAGATCGTAACCCTAACTTATCCCCACATTGGCAGTACCGGCACGAATGACGAAGACAACGAGTCCGCCGGCGTGTGGGCCACCGGGCTTGTCATTCGCGACTTGCCGCTACTTGCGAGTAACTGGCGTAGTCAACAAAGCCTGCAAGAGTTCCTCATTGAACGCAACGTGGTGGCGATAGCCGAGATCGACACGCGACGTCTCACGCGCCTCTTGCGCGACAAGGGCGCGCTGAATGGCTGCATCGTCTCCGGCACGCAGCTGGACGCATTAGGCGAGGCCGGAGCGGTCGCAAAAGCGCAGGGTTTCCCTGGCGTGAAGGGGATGGATCTGGCGAAGGTCGTCAGCACCAAGGACGTCTACGCATGGACCGAAGGCGTGTGGGACCTGGTCGAGGGGCATCGCACAGAAGTGCCGAGCCGCTTCCGCGTGGTGGCCTACGATTTCGGCGCCAAGCGCAACATTCTGCGCCTGTTGGTCGAGCGTGGTTGCGAGGTGACCGTGGTGCCTGCCGAGACCCCTGCGGCTGCGGTGTTGGCGATGAACCCCGATGGCATCTTCCTGTCCAACGGCCCCGGCGACCCCGAGCCCTGCGATTACGCGATCGCTGCGATCAAGGTGTTTTTAGAGCAGAAGCTGCCGATTTTCGGTATCTGTCTCGGATGCCAGCTACTGGCGCTCGCGTGCGGAGCGAAGACCGTCAAGATGCAACTAGGTCATCACGGTGGCAACCACCCAGTTCAAGATTTACGCGACAACAGCGTACTCATCACGAGCCAGAACCACGGCTTCGCGGTGGACGCGCAAACGCTGCCTAGCAATCTAGAGGCGACCCATAAGTCGCTGTTCGATGGATCGCTGCAGGGTATCGAGCGCACCGACGTCCCTGCCTTCGGATTCCAGGGGCATCCAGAAGCGAGCCCGGGGCCACATGATATCGCCTCACTATTCGATCATTTTATTGAGCTGCTCGAGAAGAAATAATCCCAGCAGATTCAACACTTCAGAACAGTAGACAGACGACAAGAGAGCACTAGCGCACATGCCAAGACGCACAGACATCAACAGCATCCTCATCCTCGGCGCAGGACCCATAGTCATCGGTCAGGCTTGCGAGTTCGACTACTCGGGCACGCAGGCGTGTCAGGCACTTAAAGAAGAGGGCTTCCGAGTCATCCTCGTGAATTCCAACCCGGCAACGATCATGACCGATCCCTCGATGGCCGACGCCACGTATATCGAGCCGGTAAACTGGCAGATCGTCGAGAAGATTATCGAGAAGGAGCGCCCCGACGCGATCCTACCGACGATGGGAGGGCAGACTGCGCTTAACTGCGCTCTCGATTTGAATCGCCACGGCGTGCTCGACAAATACAATGTCGAGCTTATTGGTGCTAACTGCGAGGCGATCGATAAGGCGGAAGATCGCGAATTGTTCGATCGCGCGATGAAGTCGATCGGGCTGGAAACGCCGCGTCATCAGATGGCTCATAATATGGCGGAGGCATTTGAAGCGCTCGAAGAAATTGGCTTCCCGTGCATCATCCGTCCGTCGTTCACTATGGGCGGCAGCGGCGGAGGCATCGCCTACAATAAAGAAGAGTTCGAAGAAATTTGCCAACGCGGCATCGAGCTCTCGCCGACAAATGAGCTGCTTATCGACGAGTCGCTGATCGGGTGGAAGGAATATGAGCTTGAGGTGGTACGCGACCGTAAGGACAACTGCATTATTGTCTGTTCGATCGAAAACTTCGACGCCATGGGCGTGCACACCGGCGACTCGATCACCGTCGCGCCGTCGCAAACCCTCACCGACAAGGAGTACCAACTCCTGCGTAATGCGGCGATCGCGATCCTGCGCGAAATAGGCGTTGAGACCGGTGGCTCGAATGTCCAATTCGGCATTAATCCGAAAGACGGTCGCATGGTCATTATCGAGATGAACCCGCGCGTGTCACGCAGCTCCGCACTTGCCTCCAAAGCCACTGGCTTCCCGATCGCGCGCGTCGCCGCTAAGCTCGCCATCGGCTTCACACTCGACGAGCTCAGCAATGAGATCACCGGTGGCGCGACGCCGGCGTCGTTCGAGCCTTCGATCGACTACGTGGTCACGAAGATTCCGCGCTTCACCTTCGAGAAATTCTCCGAGGCTAATGACCGCCTGACGACGCAGATGAAGTCGGTTGGCGAGGTAATGGCGATCGGTAGGACGTTCCAAGAATCGCTGCAGAAAGCACTGCGGGGCCTCGAGGTTGGTATGTGCGGCTTCGATCCCATTCTTGATACGAAGCTTAGCGATTCGAGAGAGGTGCTCACGCGCGAACTCACCGAGGTGGGTGCGCAGCGAATCTGGTACATCGCCGACGCCTTCCGTGAAGGCTGGTCGATGGAGACGGTGTACTCGCTTACCGGAATCGATCCGTGGTATCTGGTGCAGATCGAAGAGCTAATCAAGATCGAGCAAGGGCTTGAAGGCAGGGCGCTCAGTTCTATCGACGCATTCGAGATGCGTCAGCTTAAGCGCAAGGGCTTCGCAGACAAGCGGCTCGCGCAAGTCCTCGGCATCGACGAACTCGCGGTGCAGTCGCACCGCCATGCGCTAGACGTGCGGCCCGTGTATAAGCGCGTCGACACCTGTGCGGCGGAATTCGTTTCCGCGACGGCCTATATGTATTCAACCTACGAGGAAGAGTGCGAGGCGCAGCCTAGCGCGCGTGACAAAATCATGGTGTTGGGCGGTGGCCCCAACCGCATCGGACAGGGCATTGAATTTGATTACTGCTGCGTGCACGCGGCGCTGGCCATGCGCGAAGACGGTTACGAGACGATCATGGTTAACTGTAATCCAGAGACCGTGTCGACCGACTACAATATTTCCGATCGTCTCTATTTCGAACCGCTCACCTTCGAGGACGTGATAGAGATTGCGTTGCTCGAAAAGCCGAAAGGGGTGATCGTGCAGTTCGGCGGCCAGACGCCGTTGAATTTGGTTAAGCGGCTTGAGGCCGCGGGCATCCCGATTATTGGAACATCGCCGGACGCGATCGACCGAGCAGAGGATCGCGAGCGATTCCAGCAGCTCATTCAAAAGCTCGGCCTTAAGCAGCCGCCGAATCGCATTGTGCGCAGCGTCGAAGAAAGCTACGCCGCCGCAGACGAAATCGGCTACCCCCTCGTGGTGCGTCCCTCGTATGTCCTCGGTGGCCGCGCGATGGAAATCGTCTATAACCGCGAAGAGCTCAAGCGCTATATGCACGATGCCGTGAAGGTGTCGAATGAGAGTCCTGTGTTGCTCGACTATTTCCTCAACGCGGCGATCGAAATCGACATCGATCTGGTGAGTGATGGTAAGCAGGCGGTCGTCGGCGCGATCATGCAGCATATCGAGCAGGCGGGCATTCACTCGGGTGACTCCGCGTGCTCTTTGCCGCCCTACAATCTGCCTGCAGACGTGCAAGAAGAGATTCGAGCGCAAGTGAAGGCGCTCGCGCTCGAGCTTGGCGTGGTGGGTCTCATGAATACCCAGCTTGCGTATCAAGATGGCGAACTGTATGTGATCGAGGTGAACCCGCGGGCATCGCGTACTGTACCGTTCGTCTCGAAATGCATCGGCCGCTCGCTGGCCAAGGTTGCTGCACGCTGCATGGCGGGCACCACGCTCGCCGAACAGGGTTTCGAAACCGAAATCATTCCGGCGACTTTTGCGGTGAAGGAAGCGATCTTCCCATTCAACAAATTCCCCGGGGTGGACCCGATCCTCGGCCCGGAAATGAAGTCTACCGGTGAGGTAATGGGCGTTGGGCTCACGTTCGCCGAAGCTTACGCTAAGGCGCAGATGGGCGCTGGCGAAACGTTCGCGACTGCTGGCAATGTGTTCATCAGCGTGCGCGAGGCCGACAAGGGCGCCGTTGTTGAGGTTGCGCGTCAGACCCTGGCGCTCGGCTATAATATAGTCGCGACGCATGGCACGGCAGAGGTTATCTCCGCAGCCGGGCTGCCGGTGACGAGAGTCAACAAGGTTGCCGAGGGCAGGCCGCACATCGTCGACATGCTGAAGAACGATGAGATACAGTTGGTGTTCAACACGACAGAAGGCAAGCAGGCGATCGTGGACTCATCGATGATTCGGCGCACGGCGCTTCGCCATCGCGTGTTCTGCACCACTACTATCGCCGGCGCGTTGGCGGTGTGTGAGGCGCTCGCCTACGGGAGCGAGCTTTCTGTGTATACGATTCAGGACCTTCACGCGCAGCTCGAAAGCGCGTAGTCTATAACCGAACTAATAAAATGCCCTGCAATAAGGCCTCGCACTGTGCGGGGCTTTTTTGTCGGCGGCAGAGGTGAAGAAAATGCAAAGCGTTCCAATGACCCTAAACGGAGCAGAGAAGCTGCGTGCCGAGCTCACGGAATTAAAGAGCGTGACGCGACCTAGAATTATCGAAGCGATCGCCGATGCGCGGGAACACGGCGACCTGAAAGAAAACGCGGAATATCACGCGGCGCGTGAGCAGCAAAGCTTTTGCGAGGGTCGTATCAATGAGATCGAAGGCAAGTTGTCCGGTTGTCAGATTATCGACGTCACTAAAATCGAGCCGACGGGGAAAGTGATCTTTGGCACGACGGTGACTATGTTGAATTTAGACACCGATAAGAGCGTCACCTATCAGATCGTTGGTGACGATGAGGCCAATGTGACTGCAGGCAAAATTTCGGTGAGCTCGCCTATCGCTCGCGCGATGATGGGAAAGGCCGAAGGCGACGAGATTGTCGTGAAGGCGCCTGCCGGCGACGTGGAATACGAAATCGAAAAGGTGGAACACCTCTAGGGTGTTCGCACCGCAAGCTAACCCTTATTCGGCTATTATCGAGCGAAGCGCAGCAGGTTAGAGAGCTTGGGGTCGGGCTTCTTCGCGGCACGGTAGAGCAGCAGCACATGGCCGATTGTTTGCACGGCGACGCCCTTAGATAATGCACAGATTTCGTCAACTAAGGCGGTGCGTTCTGCCTTGTCACCTGCAATCAGCTTCAGCTTGATCAGCTCGTGATCGTTAAGCGCGCGCTCGAGTTCGAGCTGAATGTTTTCCGTAAGGCCCTTTTCAGCGACTGTAATGACCGGCTTTAGCTGGTGCCCGATCGCTCGGAATGTCTTTTTATCGGCGTTGCTGAGTGTCATAGGGATATCGCTGTTAGGGGTGGCTGTGTAGGATGTCTGTGAATTTACGCGAAGACGCGCGCGGGGCGCGGATTGTAGGCAAGTGCGATTTTGAATGCAAGGTAACAGAGAGTATGCATGGCGCAGTCGAAAACTAGCAAGGGGTGGCTTAAGGAGCACTTCGACGACGAATATGTCCGGCGCAGCCAAGAGGACGGGCTGCGCTCGCGTGCGAGCTATAAGCTGCTGGAAATTCAAGAAAAAGACGGACTCATTGAGCGCGGGATGACGGTCGTGGACCTCGGTGCAGCGCCCGGAGGTTGGTCGCAGGTAGCCGCCGATCTCGTAGGAGACAACGGCCGCGTGGTGGCTAGCGACATCCTGCCCATCGATTCGCTCGCCGGCGTCGAGTTCCTACAGGGCGATTTTACCGAGCAAGCGGTGTTGGATCAGCTCTTAGAAATGCTGCCCGCAGCCGGCGCAGACCTTGTAATGTCGGACATGGCACCCAATATGAGTGGTATGCGTGACATCGACCAGCCGCGCGTCATGTATCTTGCGGAGCTCGCTCTCGATCTCGCGAGATCCGTGCTGCGGCCCGGGGCGTACTTTTTAGTGAAGGTGTTTCACGGTGAAGGCCTGAGAGAATTTGAGGCACAGCTAAAGGCTGATTTCGCGACGCTAAAGGTACGTAAGCCCAAAGCCTCACGCGCGCGGTCCAGCGAAATTTATCTCCTTGCCGGCGGCTTTAAAGGGTAAGCGAAGACCAAGCCCACCGCGTTAAGCTCTATTCAATCTCGTCTGATGCGTGATTTAGCGCAAACTGTGGTAGTTTTTATTCTGTATGGTTGGGGCGTTGCAGGTTAGCGGTCCACAGGAATTCATCAAAGTGGGGGATATCCCTTGAACGATATGGCAAAGAATCTGGTCCTTTGGATGATTATCGCGGGCGTACTGCTCACGGTCTTCAATAACATCAATCGAGACCCTCAGTCCGATAACATTATCTATTCGCAGTTCGTTCAAGAGCTTCGCGCGGGCCGCGTTCAGGCGGTCGATATCCAGAACCTGCAGATCACCGGCTACCGCAGTGATGGCACACGATTCCGATCGATTATGCCTGCTATCGGTGACCGCGGATTAATGGACGAACTCCTCGAGTCCAATGTCGCGATTAGCGGCACTCAAGACGAAGGCCCCGGCTTCCTGTCGCAGCTGTTCCTTTCGCTGTTACCAGTGCTGGTCATCGTCGGCCTGTTCTTTTTCTTCATGCGCCAGATGCAAGGTGGCGGTGGCGGCGGCAAAGGCGGTCCCATGTCCTTCGGCAAGAGCAAGGCCAAGCTGCTGGGCGAAGACCAAATCAAGGTGACTTTTGCCGACGTGGCGGGCGTCGACGAGGCGAAGGAAGACGTGCAGGAACTCGTTGAATTCCTCCGCGAGCCAGACAAATTCCAGCGCCTAGGCGGCAAGATCCCGCGCGGCATACTCATGGTAGGCCAGCCAGGCACAGGTAAGACGCTGCTCGCCAAGGCGATCGCAGGCGAGGCGAAAGTGCCGTTCTTCTCGATCTCAGGTTCTGACTTCGTCGAGATGTTCGTCGGCGTCGGTGCCTCACGTGTGCGCGACATGTTCGACCAGGCCAAGAAACAGGCGCCGTGCATTATCTTCATCGACGAGATCGATGCCGTCGGTCGCCATCGTGGCGCCGGGCTTGGCGGCGGTCACGACGAGCGCGAGCAGACACTCAACCAGCTTTTGGTAGAGATGGATGGCTTCGAAGTCAACGATGGCATTATTGTTGTCGCGGCTACTAACCGTCCCGACGTGCTCGACCCGGCGCTGTTACGCCCAGGACGCTTCGACCGCCAGGTCGTCGTCGGGCTGCCGGATATTCGCGGTCGCGAGCAGATCCTTAAAGTACATATGCGCAAGGTGCCGATCGACGATAACGTCAGGGCGAGTCTCATTGCACGCGGCACGCCGGGTTTCTCTGGCGCCGATTTGGCGAACCTCGTCAACGAAGCAGCGTTGTTCTCGGCCCGAGCGGGTAAACGCCTCGTGACCATGGAAGAATTCGAGAAAGCGAAAGACAAAATCATGATGGGCGCTGAGCGCAAATCGATGGTGATGTCCGAGAAAGAGCGTCGCAACACGGCTTACCATGAAGCGGGACACGCGATCGTCGGCCGCCTCGTGGAAGAGCACGATCCTGTCTATAAGGTCAGCATCATTCCACGTGGGCGCGCCTTGGGTGTCACCATGTTCCTGCCCGAGGAAGATCGCTATAGCCTTAGCAAGCGCGGCATTCTCAGCCAAATCTGCAGCCTCTACGGCGGCCGTATTGCAGAAGAGATGACGCTTGGCCTAGAAGGCGTGACCACCGGTGCGTCGAACGATATTCAGCGTGCAACCGAGATGGCGCGCAATATGGTTACTAAGTGGGGCCTGTCGACAGAGCTCGGGCCGCTGCTGTACTCGGAGGATGAGGGCGAGGTGTTCCTAGGTCGCTCCGCCGCTTCGCAGTCCAAGAGTTTTTCCAGCGATACCGCCAAGTCTATCGACAAGGAAGTGCGCAAGATCATCGACACGTGCTACAGCAAAGCGTCAGAAATCCTCGAGACCAATCGCGACAAGTTGGAATTGATGATGGAGGCTTTGATGGAATACGAGACCATCGACGCGAATCAAATCGATGACATCATGAATGGTAACAAGGCCCGCCCGCCAGCAGACTGGGGCGATAACGATGGCGGCAATAGCGGCTTCAAGGCCGAGGCCGTCGAGCCTAAGCCCGCCCGCGACGAATCCGGCCCCATCGGCGGCCCAGCTGGCGAGCACTAGGGTGGGGGTCAGGTCTTTTGTTTATGCACCGCAGGTGCATGAATGAAAGACCTGACCCCGGGTTTGGTGCAGGCTCCCGGGTTCGAAGCATGAATGAAAGACCTGACCCCGGATTTCGGCGCATGAATGAAAAACCTGACCCCGAGTATTGCAAAGACTCAAACCACCACCCACGAAATCCAAATGAAAAATGCATCGATGAAAGACCTGACCCCGGGTTTACAGGCCGGGGGGCGTTGGGTTGGCTTGGAGACTCCAGTCTGCATGGGGGTGCTCAACGTGACTCCCGACTCTTTCTCCGACGGAGCGTCGCTCGCTCAGGCTACCAGCGCGGACTTTAGACTCGACACCGACAAGTTGCTGCGCCGAGCTGAGGCGATGGTCTCCGCCGGCGCTGTCTTCCTCGATGTGGGTGGCGAGTCTACTCGGCCGGGTGCGGCGCCGGTGTCTGTCGACGAAGAATTACAGCGAGTCGTGCCGGCGATTGAACTGCTGCGCGAACGCTTCGACGCGTGTCTGTCCGTAGATACCAGCTCGGCGCCTGTAATGATCGCCGCGATTGCCGCGGGCGCCGAGCTTGTTAACGATGTCCGAGCACTCGCAGATGACGCAGCACTCGGGATGATCGTCGAGACCGGTACCGCAGTCTGTCTGATGCACATGCGCGGTCAGCCACGCTTTATGCAGAGTGGCATTCAGCCAACCGACTACACAGATGTCGTCACCGAGGTCGCAGACTTCCTCTCCCAGCGCCGACAAGCCTGTTTGCAGGCAGGCGTTTTGGCCCAGAGCCTGTTGCTCGATCCGGGGTTCGGGTTCGGCAAAAGCCAAACGCATAATTACCAGTTACTCAATGGACTTGGTCGCCTTGCTAGCCTCGGCGCGCCGCTTCTCATAGGCGTTTCACGCAAGTCGATGATTGGCGCCGCCACGGGCCGCGCGGTGGATGCACGGCTAGCCGGTTCAATTGCGGCGGCGACACTGGCGCTGCAGGGTGGCGCGAAGATCATCCGCGCCCACGACGTGGCTGCCACCGTCGACGCTATTCGAGTACACTGCGCTTTCACTGGGAACTTAGCGCTAGACTAGCGACTCCAATGCCCTGAAAGCAAAAATAAAAACGAGAGCTCACCGATTCATGCCTGCTTCACAAGACCCCAATAACGACGCCAAATCAACGGCCAGCACTGCGAAGAAGCGCTACTTCGGTACCGACGGCATCCGCGGAGCAGTAGGCCAAGCGCCGATTACCCCCGATTTCATGCTTAAACTCGGTTGGGCGGCAGGTCGTGTTTTCGCTGACGCCAATGGCGCGCGCGGCAAGATCCTCATCGGTAAAGACACCCGCATTTCGGGCTATATGTTCGAGGCGGCACTCGAGGCCGGCGTTGCCGCAGCGGGGGTCGATATCGGTTTACTCGGCCCGATGCCAACGCCCGCCATCGCCTACCTCACGCGCACGCTGCGCGCGCGTGCCGGCATCGTCATCAGCGCATCGCACAATTCTTTCGAAGACAATGGCATTAAATTCTTCTCAGGCACCGGCACTAAATTGCCCGACGAGATCGAGCATGCCATCGAGGCCGAGCTCGAGAAAGACGTGAGCGTGGTGCGCCCAGAACTCATTGGCAAGGCATCTCGAGTTAACGATGCCGCGGGTCGTTACATCGAATTCTGCAAGAGCACGGTGGGTCAGAATCTTCGCCTTAACGGAATGAAGATTGTCGTCGACTGCGCCCATGGTTCGACCTATCACATTGCCCCGAGCGTCTTTACCGAACTCGGCGCCAGCGTCATTTCTCAGGGTGTATCGCCCGATGGCCTCAATATTAACCGAGACGCAGGTTCAACCTCGCCACAGGTGCTCGCCGATCGCGTCTTGAAAGAGGGCGCCGACCTAGGAGTTGCCTTCGATGGCGATGGCGATCGCGTAGTGATGGTCGATCATCTCGGCAACGTGCTCGATGGCGATGAAATTCTTTATATCATTGCGCGTGACAGGCTGCGGCAGGATATCGAGTTTGGCGGAGTCGTTGGCACTCAGATGAGCAACCTAGGCCTGCAGCTTGGTTTGGAGGCGCTAAACGTGCCCTTCACGCGCACGCCGGTTGGCGATCGCTACGTCATGCAGGAGATGATTCAGCGTGGATGGAGCCTCGGCGGCGAGTCGTCTGGGCATGTGATCTGTCTGGATCTCTCGAGCACCGGCGATGGCATAATCTCTGCGCTGCAGGCGCTCGCCGCTGTTGTGCATGGTGGCAAGCCGCTGGCAGAACTGCGGGCACAGATGAACAAGCTGCCACAGAAGATGATTAATGTGCGGATCAATCGCGGCACTGAGCTCGTGGGCAACGCGCCCATCGTCGCCGCCGTGCATGCTGTCGAAGCAGAGCTCGGCGCGCGCGGTCGGGTGTTGCTGCGTCCCTCGGGTACCGAACCGGTATTACGGGTTATGGTCGAGGGTGAGGATGCCGCGGAGGTGAGCCGGCTCGCGGAGCAACTCGCGGAAGCGGTAAGCGCTGAAGTGGGCTCCACCGGCTAGCACCGCAGCGGCGGTATTCTTGCATCACCCCAGCATCTTATGTAGACTTGCCGCCCGTTTCGATCGCGCTCACGCGCGTTTCGTCTGAAGAGGATGCCAACACCCTATGCGACGCAAACTGGTTATTGGCAACTGGAAGATGCACGGGTCGCTCGAAGCCAACCACGCCCTAATAAGCGGGCTGGCAAAGGCACTTGAGAGACTTAGCGAGGCAGATAAGACACAGGTCGTGATCTGCCCAGTGAGTGTCCATCTTGCCGCAGCCGCGCAGCAGCTAAATGGCTTGCCGGGGCAAATCGGTTTAGGCGCACAGAACGTGAGTCATGCAGCAAGCGGAGCGTACACCGGCGAAGTCGCCGCGAGTATGCTAGCCGAAGCCGGAGTGACGCTCGTTTTAGTGGGGCATTCCGAACGCCGAGAGCTGTTTGGCGAGGGCGACGCACTAGTCGCCGACAAGGTAGCCGCTGTTTTAGACGCGGGCATGACACCGGTGCTGTGTGTGGGCGAGTCGCTCGCACAAAGGCAGACCGGCGAAACAGAATCAGTGGTATTGAGGCAACTCAATGCCGCGGTGCAGCGAGTCGGTGTCGAAGGCATAGCTCGCAGCATCGTCGCCTATGAGCCCATTTGGGCAATAGGTACGGGCGAGACAGCGACGCCCGAGCAAGCGCAAGAAGTACACGAGGCACTACGTAAGCGCCTAGCAGAGTTAGACGAAGACTTGGCCGCTAACACGCCGATCCTCTACGGAGGCAGCGTCAAGGCGAGCAACGCCGATGCGTTATTTGCGCAGCCGGATATCGATGGTGGACTTGTGGGAGGCGCGTCGCTAGATGCCGAAGAGTTCAGCGCGATTTGCGCGAGCAGCGCACGCAGCGGAGCAAGTGCTTAAAGCGCCAAAAGTTTAAAGCGCCAGAAGATAGACGCAGAATATCGGAAACAGAAAGAACTCAAAGAACGAATTAAGAGAACGAATATGGAATCAATCATCGTCATCGTCCACGTCGTCGTGGCTGTCGCGATCGTCGGCCTAGTGCTCCTGCAGCAGGGCAAAGGCGCCGACGCAGGCGCGTCATTTGGCTCCGGCGCGTCGCAGACCGTCTTCGGTTCATCCGGTTCGGGCAACTTCTTGGTCCGCGCCACTGCGGTCTGCGCAACAATTTTTTTCGTCACTAGCCTATCGCTTTCGCTCGTGGCAAAGAATCAAACGGGCTTCGGCTCGACTTCCGGTATGCCAGTCGTCGATCCTTCGCTCCTTGAAACCCTGTCTACCAGCCAGCAGTCTGACCTTCCTCAGTTAGACGAAGACATGCCGGCAGTGGAAGACAGCCAGGCAGACGTTCCGAGTCTGCCGGCAGGCGATGATCTCTAGCGAAAAAGTTAAAGCTAGGCGATAATGCGCGCCTGTTGTGAATCAACGGAAACATGCGGATGTGGCGGAATTGGTAGACGCGCTATCTTGAGGGGGTAGTAACTTAGGTTGTGGGGGTTCAAGTCCCCCCATCCGCACCACACAAAAGGCTCCTCGGAGTCGAGAAAAGCCCTCTTAGTGAGGGCTTTTTTTTAGCCATAGGTAATGAAGTATGCGACTCGCCGACGTGAGAAAGACGTTAAGCCTTACAGTCTCAATCGTATTTTTTATCGGCATGAGCGCATCCGTCCTTGCCCAAGAAACAAGTGTGCAGAGTCGCGGTGTTGAGGCCAAGAGCTTCCGTGCGGTGCGCGTTGAGTCCGCGCCCGTGCTCGATGGTGTGTTGGACGACGAGGTCTGGCAGCAAGCAGAGAAGATTACCGACTTCCACCAGAGTCGCCCAGGCGATCACACCGAGCCATCCGAAGACACCGAGCTGTATGTCGTCTACACCAAAGACGCGCTGTACGTTGCCGCGCGCATGTACGACAGCGATCCCGAACTGATCTCCGCGCCGACTATCCGCCATGGCCAAGGCCTGCCCTTCGACGACCGCTTGGTTATCATCCTCGACCCTTTTAATCAGGGCCGCGCAGGCTATCGCTTCGAGACGAATCTGTTCGGCGTGCGCCACGATTCACTCTACGAAACACCGACATCGTTCCGCTTAGACTGGAACACGATCTGGGATACGGCGACGAATGTTGATGGCAACAGCTGGGTCGCTGAGGTTGAAATTCCGTTTAAGTCCTTGCCTTTCGACCCCGCGCTAGACACCTGGGGTTTCAATTTTGGTCGTGGTATTCGTCGACGTAACGAAGAGATGGCTTGGGTGTCATTAGATCGCACGTTTAATCCGACGATTATGGGTGAAATGACTGGCCTCGAAGGGCTAGACCAAGGCGTGGGGTTGGACATCGTGCCGACACTCGTAGGCTTGCAGCAGCGCCAGTTCTCGCCTGCGCTTAAAGAGCAGACTGTCGAGCCGACGCTTGACGCTTTCTACAGGCTGACGCCCTCACTCAATGCGGCGTTAACTGTAAACACCGATTTCTCAGCTGCCGATGTTGATAATCGGCAGGTAAACCTGACGCGCTTTAATCTGTTTTTCCCAGAGCGACGCGACTTTTTCTTGAACGACTCGGATCTCTTTCAGTTTGGCAGCATTAGCCGCATGTCGGCAGGCAACAGTGCCACAGGCGGCGCCAGTCGAGAGAACGCGAGACCCTATTTTTCGCGTAAGATCGGCCTCGCCGGTAACGGGTCGCCGGTAGATATCGAGTATGGCGGCCGTGTGAGTGGTCGCGTTGGGCGCTTTAACATCGGCACGCTCGCGGTTCGCCAAGGAAACACCGACGAGGTAGCAGCCGCGGACATGTTAGTCACGCGCATTTCAGCTAATGTGTTGTCTGACTCGAGAGTAGGATTTATTTACACCAATGGTGACCCAACGTCGAACATCGACAACAGCGTCATCGGCATCGACTTCAACTACGTTGACAGCAATATCCGCGACGGCAGGCAGCTGCAAAGCAATGTGTTTTTTCAGCAGTCCGACACGCCTGAGTTGAATGGCGACGACGCCTCTTATGGCTTTGGCGTAGCGCTGCCTGCAAGCGAGGGGCTTCGCTCTCGCATCGGTTATAAAGTAGTCGAAAAGAATTTCAATCCCGCGATGGGCTATATCAATCGGTCTAATATTGAAGATTACACCGCAGATGTGGGCTACACGCATTTCTTCGCAGAAGGGCTCTTCCAAACCGCTTTCTCTGGCATCGACATGCAGCGAATCGACGTGATCGACGGCGGACTCCAAAGCGAGGTGATTGCTTATCGAGTTCTTGAGCTTGAAACCGTCACTCGTGACAGCCTGCGCGTGAACTATGTTGCTAACCGCGAAGTGGTCTTGCGACCGTTCACCATTTATCGCGAGCCTGGAAAAGAGGTGGTCATTCAACCAGGCAATTACGAGTTTGATGAGCAGGAGATCGGTTTTAACACCGGTGGGCAAAGAGAATTTTCAGGTGGGCTGAGCTATCGCACTGGCGATTTCTATAATGGCGAACGCCAAAACATGAATGCGAGTTTCGCCTGGAATCAATCGCGTTACTTCCGCGCGACTGTACAGGTGGATTGGAATAGTATTGAACTGCCACAAGGTGATTTTATCACGCGCCTGAGCAGTGTTAATACCCAGGTCGCCTTCACGCCTGAGCTGTACTGGATTACCTTGGCCCAGTACGACAATATTTCAGAAGAAATTGGCATCAATACGCGGCTGCAGTGGATACCTAAGGCCGGCCAAGAGGCGCTGATCGTTCTCAATCACAACATGCAGGATCAGGACAGAGACAATCGCTTCGATACCGCGCGCTCGGATTTTTCGCTGCGGCTGAGGTACACCTTCAGGTTCTAACGCAGCTTTGCTTCACGCCGACGCGTTTACCCGTTACTCTGCGAAGCTACGACAGCAGCGGAGCGAGAAGATGCTACAGGCACAAAGCGCAAGATCCATTCAAACCACACAGCGAGCTCGATGGGCGCAACGATCGCTGTGGGCGCTCGCTGCGCTGACGCTAGCCTGTGATAGCGCTCTCGCTCAAACGCCTGATCGCCTTAACAAGGCCATCGAACTTTTCGAGGCGGGCCAACCCGCCGTCGGCCTCCTCGCCTTCGATTACTCGCTTAACAATGCCCGCAGCCTCGCGCGGTCCGACCTCGATTTTATTATTATCGACATGGAACACGCGCCCTACGATGTCGAGCGCCTTCGTCAGTTCCTGCTCGGCATGACCGATAAGCGAGCGATTCTCGAGACCGGCTCGTTACAGCCTTCGGTGGTGCCTTTCGTGCGCATTCCCGCCATCGGTCAAGAGAACCTGCTGTCTATGACTAAACAGGTGCTCGACGTTGGCGCCTTCGGCGTGATGTTTCCGTCAATAAATTCGGCCGCCGAAGCTGAGAAAGCGGTGCGGGCGATGCGTTATCCACAGCTGCTCGGCGCCGAAGACTCTGAGCCCAAGGGGCTGCGCGGGCGCAACCCATCGAATGCGCGATGGTATTGGGGCATCGAAGACTACCATGCGCGTGCAGACGTGTGGCCGCTGGATCCTCGCGGCGAACTGCTCGCCATCATTCAAATCGAAACACTGGAAGCTGTAGAAGCTGCCGACGCCATCATGTCGGTACCAGGTGTAGGCGCGATCTTCATCGGGCCATTAGACCTCGCGACCGATATGGGCTACGCCAGCGCCTCGGCGCCGGAAGTCGAGGCTCAGATCCAGAAAGTATTGGCCGCCTGCCTGGCCCACGACGTTCCCTGCGCCATCACCACCAACGCCGAATCCATCGAGCGCCGCCTCCAGCAGGGCTTCAGATTAGTCACCCGAGGCGTAGACGCAAACTAACCCGGGGTCAGGTCTTTCATCGATGCATTTAGCTGCACCTATCGCAATTATATGCATCGATGAAAGACCTGACCCCGGGCGTTGCCGGCGTTAGAGTCGGAAGAGGGGGCGAAGTTTTGTGCCTAGTGTGCTGCCGGCGAAGGCTGCGACGAACCAGAGCCAGCCGTGTAGGCTGGTGGAAGAGATGCCGCCAAAATACGCGCCGATATTGCAGCCGTAAGCGATGCGAGCGCCATAGCCTAGCATCAGGCCGCCAATCACCGCGGCGAGTAGTGAGCGCAGTGGGAGCCGTAGCGAAGGCGCAAATTTTCCGGCGAGACCTGCGGCCAACAGCGCGCCAAGCATGATACCGAAATTCATCACAGACGTGACGTCGGCGAGGACGCTTTTTTGAAGTGATGCGGCCGAACCTGCGCGCTCCCAATATTCCCAGCCCGAAACATCGAGGCCCACATAGGTGGCAATCTTGGCGCCCCAGAGCGTGAATGCTGACGTGACTCCCCACGGGCGCCCAGCCAGCATGAGTGTCGATACGTTGACTGCGGATAACGCCAGCGCACCGGCAATGAGCGGCCACGGCCCGCGTAAAAAGGTATAGCCATTGCTCGCAAAGTCGCGTGCTGTAACGACACCCCGCAGGCGTTGGTAGGCAACTGAGGCAGCCCAGACGCCTGCAAACAGCAGCAAACTCACGCCGATGCCGGCGCCGATGCCTAAGCGCTCTGTCAGCGCAAAGGGAGCGAGGCTTGGGACCGTCTGCCAAAACCCCCATTGCCAGCTACCGATGAGTGAGCCGGCAATAAATGCGGCGAGCGTGACGAGCATCCGCATATTGCCCCCGCCCGCGGTGAACAAGGTTCCCGATGCGCACCCTCCACCCAATTGCATCCCCACACCAAATAAGAAAGCGCCAAAAACGATGGCCATGCTGAGTGGAGCGACGCTGCCACGCAGAGGGGTGCCAGCCACTTCCCCTTGGGCGATGAGTAGTGAGAACACGACGACGGTAACCGCGAGCATGAACATTTGCGCTCTCAGTCCCTCGCCGTTGCCGGTAAGTGCGACCTCTCGCCATGCGGCGGTGAAACCGAACGCAGCGTGGTAGAGGATGATGCCGGCGCAGGTGCCAACGAAAAATAAGGCTGCTTGTCGCCAGCCGTAATTTACTGCGAGCAGTGCAGCGAGAGCGGCCACCCCAGCGAGGCTGCCGATGATCGCGCTTTGATTGACGTTCCGTGTCACGGATGAACTCCCTAATTCAAACCTGGGTCAGGTCTTTCATCGGCGCATCTAGTGGCGATAAATGCAGCTAAATGCATCGATGAAAGACCTGACCCCGGGGTTCATTTTGTGTAGACGACTAGGAATTGGCTGGTGTTGCCGCGCACGGCGGGCGCGAAGACGCCGACGTCTAGTGGGTCGTCGGCATTCTTGAGCAGATCGGAGGTGCGTGCGACGCTGAGTCCGGCGCCGCGTGCGAGATCAGTAATAACGCTCTCGGCGACGCGGTGAAGTGTGCCGCCGGCTTCGATGCCGGTGCCCTCTGGCGCAATGTGGTCGGATGCTACCAAGACACCGCCGGGTTTAAGCACGCGAGCGATTTCCGCGAAACTCTTAGCGGGGTCGCCCATGCTGTTGCCTTCGGGCGCGAAGCCTAGCTCGTGGGGGCCTTGGATCCACGTCACCATGTCGATGCTGTTGTCAGCAACATCCAAGGCGTCAAAATTAGTGATGCTCACGGTGACGTTGGCCAAGCGATTGTTCGCCGTACGCAAGTCGATACCGTCACCCACAAAGCCCATGAGGCCGGGCGCATGTTGAAGGATCACACTGCCATTAGCGCCTACTGCTCGGCTCAAAATTTCGGTGTAATAGCCGCCGCCTGCTTCGAGCTCGAGCACCTGCATGCCGGTCTCGAGGCCGGCGAAGTTGAGTACCTCGACCGGCATGCGGCGTGCATCAGCCTCGGCGTCGGCTGCCGGGCGGTCGGGATGCTGAAGCGCCGCCGCGACGTCAGCGTCTGCAGCTAAGATTTGCGAGCTGGTGAGTAAAAGCGCAATCGCGCTGGCGAAGAGCCGAGAGGTGAGAGTCATTGCCTGTTCTCCATTTAAGTGATGTGCTGTCGCAGCCTCTGCGTTACACAGGAATCTTGCGTTGGGCTTGGCGTTTACTAATGTCTTGATTAAACCCTACCCGAGGGCTGGCGGTCTAGCACTTAGCAGGAAGTGTGGAACAGAGAAGTACGCGCAGATACTGCGCATAACCCGCACCGCGAGCCCTCTCAGCATCGGCGCCAGTACTTGCGGAGAGCGCGGTTTCTATGACATAAATCAACATTCAAAAATAATAATCAGTAAGGAGATGCTCCATGCGCAGGAATCAGCTGTCAGATCGGATGCTAGCTTGCTCGACTTCTCGCTACTCTCATCACCTCCGCTTTGCGGTTCCAGCGCTGGCAGCACTATGTTTTGGCGCTGGCGCCGCTGCGCAAGAGGCGGCTCCCACTTTTTATGCGGATGCCTTACCACTGTTCGAGAAAAACTGTGCAGCCTGCCATCAGCCCGACGGCCCCCGTGTCGGCGGCATTACTGCCCCGATGTCGCTGCTTGATTACACACAGGCGCGCGCCTGGGCGCCGATGATCCGCAATGCACTAGTAACCGGTTACATGCCGCCGTGGGGCGCTCACGAGCGCCATCGTGGCGAGTTTAAAGATGAGCGCTACATCGACGAAGCCGAAAAGGCGTTACTTGTCGCGTGGGTAGATGGCGGTGCGCTGGAAGGCGACCCGGCACAGGCGCGCAGGCAGGACACCGCGGCAAGCAGCGGCACCGCTATGCCCGAGTCAGGCTGGTGGATTGGCAAGCCCGACCTAGAAGTGCAATTTGAGCAACCCGTAGAGGTCGCCGACAGTGTCGAAGACTGGCAGCCAACGATTCAAATGCCGGTACCGGAAGACGCGCACGCGGAACCGAAGTGGATTGCCAAAGCCGAGCTAAACCCCGGCGGCCCCTGGGTGCATCACATCGTCTCTAGCCACATGGGCGTCGGCGTGCCGGGCCGCGGCCCGTTTACCTACCCTGAGGGGTGGGGTGTCTTGATGCCGGAAGACCCCTTCATCACCGTGAACATGCACTACCATAAGAACCCTGGCGAGGGCACCGCGGTGACCGACATGACCAAGGCCGGCTTCGTGTTTTATGACGACGGTGCGGTAATTGATCACGTGGTTGAGACCAACCTGTTGCCGCATAACGGCTGGACCATTCCCGCCGGCGATCCGAATTTTAAGGTGACCAATACCCATGAGATCGAGGAGGACATCTTCTTGCTGTCTATGGGGCCGCATATGCACTATCGCGGCAAGGCGATGCGTTACGAGGTGGAATACCCCGACGGCGAGCGAGAGACGCTGTTGTGGGTGCCTGACTACGACTTCAACTGGCAGTTTTTGTACGAATACGAAGAACCGAAGTTCCTGCCTAAAGGCTCTGTACTTCACCTGTCGTGGTGGTTCGATAATTCGGCAAACAACCGCTTCAATCCCGATCCCAGCGCCGAGGTGGTTTACGGTCCTGAGACGACCGATGAGATGGCTAATGCCCGCATCTATTTCGCCCCCACCACTAAGCGCGGCATAGTCGTCGGCGATGCTATCCCGCAGGATGTCTTGGATACCGCCCGCGAAGAAGACCAGCGTCGCCGCGCCAGTGCAGACCTGCTCGTATTAGGCGAAGACGACCTCTCCTGGCTGCAGGAATAACCCGAAGTCAAACCCGGGGTCAGGTCTTTCATCGATGCATATTTCCTACAGAATGCGTGACGAACTGGGCTATCAACTCTACTATGCATCGATGCAAGACCTGACCCCCATGCATCGATGAAAGACCTGACCCATTTACCGATGCACCAACCACCGCCCCCAACCACTGACCCCATCCACCTAGGAGATCATAATGACACAGACTTTTTTCTCGAAAACCTTCGCTGCCTACTTATTCGCTGCCACGGCATTCGGCATAAGCATCGCCAATGCCGCAGACGTGCCCGAAACTATCGAGGTTACTAGCAGCGTATTCGCCCATCACGGGATGGTGCCGGATGAGTATTCCGCCTACGGCGCGAACAAATCTATCGATCTGAACTGGGCGAACTTGCCAGAGGGCACAGTGCAGTTGGCGGTGGTTTGCGACGACCCAAAAGTAGTCGAGCTTGGCATGATGCCGACGCCTTTCGTGCACTGGGTCGCCTATAACATTCCAGCAAGCGCGAGTGGCTTGCCAGAAGCCATGCCAAGTGATGCCGAAGTGGCAGGCATTGACGGTCTCGACGGTATGATTAACGGCGTTAATGGTCTGCGCCGCACCGGTTACTTCGGGCCGCGTCCACCCGCCAATGGTCAACTTCATGCCTACCACTACCGCGTCTACGCAATCGATGCGGATCTCGGCCTCGAGGCTGGGCTCGGTCGCGATGAATTGCTCGCTGCGATCGACGGCCATGTCCTCGCCACGGGTATGTTGATGGGGCATTACGAGCGCAAAGAGTAGTTCTCTCCGCAGAGCGCGCGTCCGTTGGTGGATGTTACACAGGGTGGGGCCTTGACGGAGGTTACAGCAAGGCCTATACTCTCGCTCCTTATCTAGTTGCGCTTCTAAGTGTAACGGCCAGTAAAGATTACCCAGTTTGTTGCGGGGTGGAGCAGTCTGGCAGCTCGTCGGGCTCATAACCCGAAGGTCGTAGGTTCAAATCCTGCCCCCGCTACCACTTTCCTTTGAGAGATGTTTTCGAGATGCCCGACAGGGCTCATCTCTTCATGGGGCGCAGCCGCTCGAAGGTCGTAGATCCAAAATCTGCCCCCGATACCACAACAACTTCCCGTCAGTGCCGAGAAGATAAAGAGCCCGCGAATGCGGGCTTTTTTGTGCGCAGCAAAAAGTAGACTGTAGATAAGTCCTACCTACCTAATCGACCCCTGCGGCGTAGTCTGCCAGTGGAAAGGCGTCAGCGCCTCAGTCCCCGTGACCTCCTCGCCAAGGTCGCCGGCACGGTAGAGGCGACCGTTGAGCATCACGTGGCTTATGCGGTCGGTGTTGCGAATGTCGTCGAGCGGATTCGCGTCGATGAGGATGAGGTCGGCGAGCTTGCCGGGCTCTAGCGAACCGAGGTCTTTATCCATGCCTAAATAGCGCGCGGGGTTAATGGTAGCCGTTGCAAGCGCCTCCATTGGTGTGAACCCGCCGCGTGCGAAGCTCCACATTTCCCAGTGGCTCGCGAGTCCTTCGCGCTGACCGTGTGCGCCAATGTTAACCATAATGCCGTCGAGCATGAGGATTCTCGCGGCCGCTGCGGCGTCATCATCGCGGTAGTCTTCTTCTGGCGCGGTGACGCGTCGTACTGAGCGTGCCTGCAACTCTGCTGGCGGCACGAAGTTACTCAAGATCGGGTGTTTCCACACTTCTGTATTCTGATAGAAATAGTCTTCCGAGGTGAGCCCGCCGTAGGTCACTACTAGAGTTGGCGTGTAGCCGGCGCCAGACTGACGCCAGAACTGATGCACGTCGTCGTACATCTTTAGTGTAGGAACGTTGTGCTCGATACCGGTGATGCCGTCGGCGATCATGCTCATGTCGAGCTGAAACAGCGAGCCGCCTTCGGCGACGCTGATTAAGCCTTCTTGGCGTGCGGCTTCTATCACCTGTTGACGCTGCTCGCGCCGCGGCTGGTTGTAGTTTTTCACGCTTATCGCGCCTTGGGCTGCGAGTCTGCGGACGTGGGCGAGCGCGTCGTCTAACTCGTCGATAGGCGCCCAGCTTGTGCTTCTAGCGCCGTACACGATCTCGCCAGTAGAGAAGATTCTCGGGCCTAGGATACGGCCAGCGCGCGCATATTCTGCGGCGGCAAAAGCAGACTTCGCGCTGCTCGAAGGATTGTGCACGGTGGTTACGCCAAGCGCCAGATGAGCGAGAAGATTCCAGTTCTGCTGAGGAATTATCTCGCCCGCGGCGTAGGGGCCGTGAGCATGAGCATCGACAATCCCTGGCATGACAGTCTTGCCGGCTGCGTCGATTTCAGTATAGCCCGCGGGCACGGCGCCGCCGCTACTAATCGACTCGATGCGATTGCCGCGGATCAGCACGGTGGCATTGTCGATAACAGATCGAGCAGCGTCCATGGTAATAACGCGGGCATGAGTGATTGCCACAGTGGATTCTGGGTTGGCGTGATCCACCTGCATGCTGAGGTTGTTTGCAATGGCAGGTGGCTCGTAATCCGCCTGCATTAAGTCGTTGAGCGAGACGGTCTTAAACTCTGCCCCCACCGACCAACTAATCGTCTTACTATCACTAGACCAGGCGATATACGTCGCGCCAACCTCGCTCGCTTGACGCACTAAAAAGGCAGGCTTCGACGCATCTAGATCGAGCGTTCCCGAAAAATTCGATCGCGCGGCCACATGCAGTTGAAACTGGTTAATGAAGGCGATGTAGTTGCCATCAGGAGAAAGACGGAGCTCGCTAGCAAATTCCGCCTCTGCAACAGGCCGTCGGTCTTTGCCATTGCGGTCAATCGAGACCAGCTGGGTTACGGCTGTTGAGCTGCCGCGGCCTTCTGCGCTCTCGTTGCGCTCTTGCAGATAAATCCGGCCGTCGGGCCCGAAATGCGGATTAGACCCGCTGCTCGCCACGAAGCGCATGTCCTCGTTTTTAATGTCGTATAAATAAATGCCGGGCTCGTTGCCGAAATTGGGGTGAAGCAGGCTGCTCCCAGCTCGCTTTCTGATCAGCAGCTCGTCGCCGTTGGCGCTAATGGCTAGGTCATCGTACTGCCCCTTAGCGAGATCAAGCTGACGCGGCGCGCCGCCGCGGGCGCGAACCCGATACAGCGTGCTCAGGCTAGAGTCATTCCAGCGCAGAAAATAGATCGACTCTCCATCGGGCGAATAGATCGGTGAGTAGTCGAAACCGTCGTCTGCACCGCGCCCTGTGCGTCGGTAGAGGGGTTCGGGTGCTGCGTCGCCGCGCTTAATAAACAACTGTCCCAGCGATTCGAATACAACCGAATCTGCGCCGGGTGAGGGCTGAGGGTAGCGCACCATCTTCGTGTAAAACGTTGCTGGGGCGACGTCTACTGTTCCGCGTAGCGGTGGGTAGATCTGCCGAGTGTCGGCGACATGAAAAGGAATCTCTGCGACAGCTTCGGTAGCGATGTCTAATTTGAAGATTTTGCCGTCTGCCCAGAAGACGATCGCGCTGGAGTCTGGCAGCCAGTCCATAGTTGGATAAAAACCATGAACCGCCCACGTCTCCTGCATGTCGGGATCCAGCTGTGCGTAAACCATGCGCTCCTCGCCGGTGGCGAGGTTCATTACAAAAAGCCGCGACTCGGCCCTTACCCGCTTAACGTAGGCAAGCCTGCTGCCGTCAGGCGAAGGCGTGGGGCGCACCGCGCCACCAGGCCCACCTGCGACAGTGCTTATCGCTGCCGTCGGAAGGTCTAGCCGGCGAATTTGAAAAAGCTCGGTGTTGCTGTCTTCGTGATAAATAAACGTATTGCCCGGCGAGACATTGCGCACGAAGTAAAGCGCCTCTCCGCTTGGTGCGAATGCTGGCTCTCCTTGTTCTTTCTGGAAATTGTCGCTCGGGCGCGCGACCAAGCGCTGCCCTGACAGAGACTCATCTCCCTGGGAGTCGTAAAGCCAAATCTCGCCAGTGCCTAGCGATCGAGACGTCGTAAAGTGCTTGCGCGCCGCGATATAGCGGCCATCGGGGCTCCATGACGGGCTATTTAATAGCCGAAACGATTCATAGGTCACCTGATGCGTCTCCTGGCTCGCAAGGTCTAGTGTCCAGATGTTGTCGCCCCCGGCGCGGTCACTGGTGAACGCTATACGCTTTCCGTCTGGGCTGTACTGCGCCTGCATGTCCCACGCAAGGCCGCTGGTGAGTGCTGTGGCCTCGCCGCCGGTAATAGGCAATTCGTAAATATCCCCGAGTAGATCGAAGAGAACCGACTGCCCGTCTGGAGACACATCGATGTTCATCCACGTGCCTTCGCGCACATCGAGAGTCGCCGAAAGCGGTTCAGCGCCAAACGCCGGCGCGTCGACGCGCCATGTGTCAGCAGCAGATAAATGACCCGCGCACAGCGCGATGGACGCGGCAGTGGCCGCTAATAGGGGGTTTGTTAGTTCCATGATTTTTCGCCATTGTTGCAATAGACTTTAGGGTACACGCGTCGTTCTCGTTGTAAAAGAACTTGAGCGGCTAGCTGACTGTTATTGGTTATTGGTAGAGGCCGCGAAGAGGTGGCAAGAAACGGCCTACTAGCAACAAAAAAGCCGCCACCGAGACTTATCAGGCCTCGGTGGCGGCTTCGTCACAGCTTTTGTCGCAGGCCAGAGAAGTGGCCAGGTGCGAGTTTTAGCTTAAGCGTGGCTTTTCGCGTTGCTGTCTTCGTTCGCGGCGTACCAAATGAACAGGCCGAAGGCGATTTTGTTCAAGACGTCTGCGAGGTTGTACACGATGTTAAGCGTGCCTTCGTCGGTGCCGCCTGCTAGATAGCCGAGGAAGTAACCGATAGGGTAGATTGCCCAACCAATTGTGACAGTCCACTTCATTAGGCCGTAAGCCTTTTGAACTGCGGGTGGCGCTTGACCCGCTGCAACCTTGCTGGCCTCTCCTGCGAAGATTTCGTAGAGAATGTAAGCCCAACCCAACATGCCAATGACAAAACCTACTGTCGCGTTAATGTAGCCTGCCTCACCCATGTAGCCGGGAACGAGCATGACCAACGTGCCGATTAGCAGGCGCCAGAAGATTCCGCCGGAAACAGTCGCGATAGCGGCAAGGATCAGATAAAACTCGATCATCAACAGCGGTACGGTTAGTAACCAATCGATATATCTAAAGTCGGTCGGAGTGTTACCTGTGGTAACCCACACGTCTCTCATATAGAAATAGTGGAACGCGGCAATAAATGTAACGAGTGCGCTTACCGTCAATGAGGTCGCCCACTTACCGCCTAGTCTAAGCGCTTCCATCAGGAAGAAAATCGTCGAGGCCGCTAGGGCCATTGATATCAGCCAAAATGAGTAGCCGACGAAGTCGCCGGACTGCAGCATGGCTGAGTCATTCGATGCAGCGAGGCTTATCTGACTTACAGTCAGCCCTGACAGCAGGAGCATAGCTTTAATCATCTTTTGCATGTGAATCTCCAGTATTTATTGTTCTATTTTGTAATCTTTATGCGTTGTTTATGACGTTGTACACAATGTGTGCCTAATTTAGAACGATCTGCATTTAACTTGAGATCACAAAGATTGATAACTCAGGTGCGAAAAATGTCGCATAAAACAATAAGTCAAAAGACGAGTTACTTATGAAGCCGCAATCATTCGCAGTAAAAACAAGCAAATTCAATAATTTAATAGAACTTGTGCCGCCCAGCCTGACGTCTTCGGTGATAGAAAAAAGGCTCGGTCAAATAGCGAAAAATTTGAAGCCCCCGATTAGAGAAGCGTTCGAATACCATTTTGCGAACCCTGGAAAGATGATCAGGGCCAACATGGCCTACCAAGCAGCGAGGCTTCGCGGTCACAGTATTTCAGGTGCAGAGGCGTGGGCCGTCAGTATCGAATTGCTTCATAACGCATCTCTGGTACACGACGATGTCTGTGACAGCGACAGTTGCCGGCGAGACCAGCCCACGGTGAATAAGAAATTCGGCATAGAGACAGCGATTTGTCTCGGCGACGTCATTATGGCGTTGAGTTTTGACGAGGTATCGCGCGACGTAAACCTCGTGCAGACAATCCCTAACTTAGCGAGAACTGTAGGGGATCTTAGCGCAGGTCAGGCGTTAGAGTTTTCCCCAGATTTTGACTTTACGTGGTCTGAGTACGAAAGATTAGTTGCTCTTAAAACGGCACCATTATTCAGACTTCCGATTCTTGGTTTAGAGCTCGACAGGAGTAGGCTTGGGCATTCTAGTCGCTTGCTCGATCACTATTTCGGGCTTGCAGCACTGGCCTACCAAATCGAGAACGACATCCGCGACATTTCTGAAGGGCTCAAAGAAAGTCGCATTGCCAGTGATTGTTTCGACGGTCGGCCTAACGCGGTTGCAGTTCTGTTCCTTGACAGCCTATCTGACGAAGAGCGCAGAGCGTTTCTCAGCGAGGCCCGCGGTCTACGCGCCGCTGGGCAGCACGACGACAGCCTTTCGGTTATGAGTGAGAGTTGGTGGCGCCGGTTGATCGAATCCGATGCGCTGATGGCTTCGAAAGCAGTGGCGGCTAAAACGCTGCAGCAGGCGGAGAGCGTAGCCGACAACATAACACTCTACGAAAAACCACTCATTCTTCCAATGGCTAAATTTTTGTCGAAGAAGGTGGGTGAAGCCACACTATAGATATTCGTCATCAAACGGCATAAAAATGGAAAACGCTAAAAATATTGTAGTAATCGGCGCCGGATTTGGCGGAATGGCCTCAGCGCTGCGAGCCCGAGCACAGGGCTACGACGTGACGCTAGTCGAGCGCTTGCCTGCCCTCGGGGGGCGAGCACAAACCTTTGAAAAAGCCGGATTCAAGCACGACGCCGGCCCCACGGTCATCACCGCGCCGTTCTTGTTCGAAGAGCTGTTTGCCTTGTTCAACAAGGATGCTTATGCCTACTACGATCAGGTAGCACTGGACACGTGGTATGAGTTCATATTCGAAGACGGAGCGAGGTTTAAATACACGGGTGATCTTGAGCACACGTTCGCCGAAATAGGCAAGTTTTCAGAGGCAGATGTCGACGGATATAAGCGGCTTCTAGGTATTTCTGAGGAAATCTTTAACATTGGATTTTCGCAATTAGCAGCCAAGCCCTTTACCTCTTTTTTCCCAATGCTGAAGCTCGTTCCGCAGTTAATCAGATTGAAAAGCTATAAGACGGTTTTCGCGCTGGTTACCAAATACATTAAGAATCCGTATCTTCAGAAAATCTTTTCAATTCATCCTCTGCTGGTCGGCGGTAACCCTTACTCCACGACGTCAATCTACACCCTCATTCACTATCTTGAACGAAGATGGGGTATTCACTTTATCATGGGTGGAACCTCAAGCCTCGTCGCGGCGCTGGAAAAGCTTATGCTGGAGGAGGGGATTCGCATTGAGAAGAACTTCGACACGACTTCCATCACTACGAATCCAGCAACAGGCAAAGCGGAATTCGTTGAATGCGCCGATGGTCGAAGGCTGAGCGCTGACGCGGTGATTTTTAACGGGGACCCTAGTTACGCTTACGAAAACTTGTTCGATGATTTACCGAAGCGACCGAAGACGATGAAGCCTGCTGCACTGACCCAGTATTCGATGGGGCTTTACGTTTTGTATTTTGGCACGACGACGCAGTACCCTGGCGTCGCGCATCACACGATCTGGCTGGGAAAACGGCACGAAGAATTGCTACATGATATCTTTGATAAGAAAATAGAAACGCAGGATTTTTCGCTATACATCCATCGACCAACAGCAACCGATCCGAGCTTCGCGCCCGAGGGCTGCGACAGTTTCTATGTGCTTTGCCCGGTTGCGAACTTGCAGTCTGGCGTCGATTGGGAAGTTGAGGGAAAGCCGCTGCGCGACCGCATTGTGAAGACATTGTCCGCAACGATGCTACCTAATCTAGAGGAGCATATCACCGCCGATTTCTGGATGACTCCCAAGGATTTTGAAACCGATTACAAGAGCAAATGGGGCGCCGGATTCTCTATAGCGCCTTTGTTTTCTCAGTCTGCGTATTTCCGCTATAAGAACCAAGACCCAACCTGCAAGAATGTTTTTTTCGTCGGCGCGGGCACTCACCCCGGCGCAGGCCTCCCTGGTGTGGTAAGTTCTGCTAAGGTGACCCATACGCTACTAACCGGATACTTAGGTTAGCCCCACATTAACGCTGCGGACTGACCATGACTCGTGCAGAGACTGAACACTTTAGTGTGCTTAAGGCGAATGGCCGCACGTTCTGGTTAGCTTCTTTCTTACTAGACCGATCTACGGCCGATGCCGCAGCGAGACTCTATCAATTCTGTAGGGTGCTCGATGACATTGCAGATGCAGGAGAGCGCGCAGAGTCCTCTGCAGCCGAGAGGCTGGCTGCCATTCGTTCGCATTTTCTCGGTCAAGAGGACCGTGCGTTGCCGCTCTCGAGCGAAGACTTAGTGCTCGCCCAACTTGTGCAACCACTAAATGTCGATCCGCGAATTATTGTGGCCTTAATAGACGGTTTACTGTGGGATCTAGAGCATGAGCCATTTACCTCTGAGGCGCAGCTGCTGCGGTACTCCTATCGCGTGGCGGGTACGGTCGGCGTTCTCATGAGTGGCCTCTTGGGCTGCGAGCGCAACGAAGGGCGGTACCACGCTATCGATCTTGGTATTGGCATGCAGCTGACCAACATTTCTCGAGATGTGTTAGAGGATGCCGGTATGGAGAGGCGCTACGTGCCGGTCGCGGTCGATGTCGCCTCGCTCGCTGACGCGAGGCCCTCAGAGGACATGCAAAACGCCCTGGTTACTGTCATTGCGCTTTCTGAGAAGCATTATGACTCGGGTATAAAAGGGATACGTTATCTGCCAAGGCTTGTGCGGCCCTGCGTTTACCTCATGGCTGTGCTCTACCGGGCTATTTCACGCAAGATTGCCCGCAACACTTACGCGTGGCAGAGAGGGCGCACTACGCTCTCT
Organism: Gammaproteobacteria bacterium; assembly: GCA_024639905.1. Taxonomy (GTDB): domain Bacteria; phylum Pseudomonadota; class Gammaproteobacteria; order Pseudomonadales; family Pseudohongiellaceae; genus UBA9145. Next base: position 80,126 of record JAHEGE010000001.1, read on the forward strand.
TGGTTTGAGATCGCGCTCAGGATATTTGTCTCACTGCCCATGTGCTTGTCGCTGACAGTTTTGCCGGGCTTTAAAAATGGCGAGATGAAGCATCATGCAGGTTTGCATGACGCTCTTTCGGGATTGCCCGGTGTCAACGAATGACAGCGCAAGGCTCACAAAGCGCAATCGTGATAGGTGCCGGTCTGTCCGGCCTGCTGACCAGTCGCGCACTGTTAGACAAAGGGCTCGACGTCACGCTTGTGGGCATGCCAGATACGCGGCACCAAACATTGTGCGCCTGGAGAAAATTGAGTGAGCCTCCGAGATTTCCTGAGCACTTAATGGGACAGTGGCAACAATGGGGTTTTTCCCATGGCAAGAGTTTCCTACACCAAGAATCTTCCGAGTACTGCTACGAAGCGGTAGACGGGTTGTCGCTTAAGTGCGCACTAGAACGGGAGTTCGATGCGCACGAGAAGGGCGTACGCAGCAAGGTCCTCGCGATCGATATAGTAAAAGACGCGCGGTATTTCACAGTCTCGACTGAATCGGCGAACATTCAGGCTGATCTCGTTTTCGACTCCAGGCCGCCGAGTTTCTGCGAGAACACGATGGTGCAGCAATTTGCGGGTATCGCAGTACACGGCAGGCCGAAGAGGCAGTTAGATGCGCCTTTGCTGATGGCGTTTGATCATGAGCATCCCCTTGAGGACGCGCTAGTCTTTATTTACGTGCTGCCTTTAGCCGATGGGAGCTATCTTGTGGAGGCGACTCTCTTTGGAAACAATGCTGTACCAGACGGCTACCTTGAGAGCGTTGCTCTTGAGTGGGCCTGTGTAAACATCGACGGGTTCGACAAAACAATGAGTCCAGTCTTCTCTGAATCTGGCATTCTTCCGATGGGTCCAGTAATGCCGCAAAGTGTGGCGCCTGCTATTGGCGTCGCCTCCGGATCGGCGCGCATGAGCTCGGGGTATTCATTGTCTGGGCTCGAGCGACAGTTGCAGAATTTTGCGCTTTCCAATGAGACGGCCACCCTGTCAGCCAACCCCTATTCGCGTGCCTCTGTGTGGATGGACACGCTGTTTCTCAAGGTTCTGTCTAACAATCCCCGGCTTGGGAGAGAGATGTTTCTGGCCATGGCCGAATCACTCAGCGGCGATGCCTTTGCACGATTTATGCTTGACCGCTTTACGCTCGGCGATGCGCTTAGGGTTGTCGCCGCCATGCCCAAGCGCCCATTCATTAGAGCCTTGTGTCAATCATGAGCCTCACATCGCTCGACATCATCGCCCTAATAGCGATAGTCATCGTTGGGACGCCGCACGGCGCTATGGATATTAACTTGGTTCTGAACGCGAGTGACGAAAGAGGTAAGAAAATCGCCGCGCACGTTTTCTATCTCCTCATTGCGTTTCTGTCTTTCCTCGCTTGGGCGTCGTTTACTACCGTGTCGCTAGCCCTTTTCCTTATGATCAGCACTATTCATTTTGGCAGGTCTAATCCTGTAGGTATGGCGCTGGAAACTATAAAGGTGCGATGGCAGGGTTATGCTGCGGTTTTCTTTATGGGCGGTATAGCAACAATTTTTATTCCCGCGCTTTATTGGAGTGAGGTACGCGCGCTTTTCGAGATCTTAGGCGCTGATGCGCAAGTAATTAAGGGTTTGGGCGTTGTTGGCGTCGTGACGTGGGCAGGCAGCGTTGTTATCTCGCTCGCACTGGTTAGGAGTAAGCGGGCCTTTATTGTGTGTTTGGCTTTGTGCCTTATTGCGCTCAACAAGTCGGTGTTCTCACCCCTGAGCTTGTTCGGGATCTATTTCTGTATTCTGCATTCATCGATACATTTTCTCCGGGCAATGCGTTTTCTGAAGGCGCCTATCGCCTCTCCGCCGACGATGTTTCTAGTTAATACCGTGCTGTCATGGTGTCTGATCCTCGCAGCCTACGGGTTCTTCCTCACCGAGGGCGATCGCCTAGCCGCGAGTTTGAGCGCGCTTTTCGCCGTGCTGTTTGCCCTAACCGTGCCGCATATGTTTCTGATCGATTTATTGCTGCCGAAATTTAAGCCGTATTGGCGTCTTAACCTGTCAGCAAGAGAGCTTTGAAGGGGAGTCTATGAGCGTAAAGATCGCGCACCGTAAAGCGGAGCATTTGGAGATAGCACAGGACCCGCTCTCGCAGTCCTCGCGCTCGCAACTCTGGGAGCAGCTTAGATTCGAGCCAAACGCCTTGCCTGAGCTGAATTTGAGCCAGATTGATTCCTCTGAGCGGTTCTTAGACCGCCGCATTTCGTGCCCGCTTCTCATTTCCTCAATGAGCGGGGGTATCGAGCACGCGGACAAAATGAACATACATCTTGCTGAGGCGGCAGCAGAGACCAACGTTGCCCTCGCGCTCGGCTCTATGCGAATAACGCTCGAAGATCAAAGTGGGGAGGCGAGTTTCAAGGTTGGGCGCTACCTTACGGGGCAACCCCTCATTGCGAACATCGGTGCCGCTCAGATCATTGGCGCACGGGGTCTGGATAACGCACTGCGCTGCGTTGAGCTGAGCGAGGCCTCTGGCCTGTTCGTGCATCTCAACCCGTTGCAAGAAGCACTGCAGCCTGAGGGGGATACCGACTGGGTCGGTATCAGTGACGCCATCGAGGCACTAGTGGCACGCTCGCCTGTGCCCGTGCTCATCAAAGAAGTGGGCCATGGCATTGGCTTGTCCGCTGCCAGGCGGCTGGTGCAACTTGGCGTTAAATGGATAGACGTGGCTGGCTGCGGCGGCACGAGTTGGGCACAAATAGAGCATTCGAGGCATGCCGAGGGAGCGAGCATTTTTGCTGATTGGGGCATAGACACGGTGACTAGCCTCAAATCGATTACCGCGGCCAACTTGCCTGTTTCGCTGATCGCCTCCGGCGGCCTACGCAACGGCTTGGAGCTTGCCAAAGCGATCCGGCTCGGTGGGGTTCTCGGTGGAATGGCGCAGCCCTTTCTCGCGCCAGCACTCGAAAGTACTGCTGCTGTGGTAAAAAAAATCAATGAAATCAAGGATGAGCTGAGAATTGTACAGTTTTGCACGGGGAGTGGAGACATTGCATCGCTGCGCAGTGCGCCCTGGCAGTGCTAGTTTGACACCCTGCGCTAGCGGTATTTGAGAACATCGCTATTACTTTATAAGGTTAATTCTGCTAGTCTACGCATCCGAATTCGTGGGCCAAACCGTTTTGGCCAAAGAATGTCGGCTTGCCAGATTCCTTGGGGCTCGCTAGAGAGCCGCTGTGGGAAGGCAAATTACATTCGCTTTGCGCTGCTTTGTAATGAGGTAGTAGCAACGCATTAGGAATGGGCTTTAGGCCCATTTTTTGTTGGTAAAGATTGTTGATTTAATAAAAATCAATAGCTTACGGTTGGTTAGGTTTAGGTGCGAGAGACGTGAAGAACGCCGCAGAACAGATAGCTGAATTAATCGCGCCCACCGTCGAGGCCTTAGGGCTCGAGCTGTGGGGTATAGAGCTGCAACAGCAGGGTAAATACTCGCTGCTGCGAATCTATATTGAGAATCGCGAAGACGGCGTTAGCATCGAAGACTGTGAGAAGGTGAGCAGGCAGGTCAGCGCCTTGCTCGACGTCGAAGACCCAATTTCTGGCGAGTACACCCTCGAGGTGTCGTCGCCGGGCATGGACAGGCCACTGTTCACTGCCGAACAGTTCTCGCTCTACATTGGTGAGACAGTCAGCGTCCGCTTGCGTACGGCCCTGCAGGGGCGGCGCAAGTTTAAGGGTGTGATTAAGAGTGTAGTAGACACAACAATTGGCCTCGCGGTCGATACCGAAGACGGCGAGCTCGTGGAGCTTGCGATGCAAAATATAGACAAGGCCAACATTGAGTTTTAGCGGGAAGTATTCATGCCTGGGATCGCCCAGCGCACGGTTCGAGTAAGGTGACACTGTTATGATGAGTAAAGAAATATTGATGGTTGCAGACGCGGTCTCTAACGAGAAGGGCGTGTCGCGCGAGGTAATCTTCGAGGCAATTGAGTCTGCGCTGGCGATGGCGACCAAGAAGCTCAACGAAGAAGAAGAGATTGATTGCCGTGTTGCCGTCGATCGTAAAACCGGCGAGTACGAGACCTTCCGCATCTGGACAGTGGTAGCCGACGACGAATACGTCAACGAATTCACCCAGTATATGCTCGAGATGGTTATCGAAAAGGATGCCACGCTCGAGGTCGGCAGCAAGATCGAAGAGAAGATCGAGAACGTGCCTTTCGGCCGTATCGCTGCGCAGACTGCAAAGCAGGTCATCGTGCAGAAGGTCCGCGACGCAGAGCGCGAGATCGTGCTCAACGAATACAAAGATCGCATTGGCGAGCTCGTGACGGGCACCGTAAAGAAAGTCACGCGTGAGAGCATCATCGTGGACCTAGGCGGCAACGCCGAGGCTATCCTGATGCGCGACCAGATGATCCCGCGCGAGACGTTCCGCATGAGCGACCGCATTCGCGCGCTATTGATCGACGTGCGCCCCGAGCAGCGTGGCCCACAGCTTTTCCTAAGCCGCACCTCGCCAGACATGCTCATCGAGCTGTTTAAGATCGAAGTGCCCGAGATTAACGAGCAGATCATTACTATCCGTGCTGCGGCGCGTGATCCAGGATCACGTGCGAAGATCGTTGTCTCGACGAATGATGGCCGCATCGATCCGGTCGGCGCGTGTGTCGGTATGCGCGGTTCACGCGTGCAGGTGGTGTCGGGCGAGCTCTCGAACGAGCGCATCGACATTATCCTGTGGGACGATAACCCTGCGCAGCTCGTGATCAATGCGATGTCGCCCGCGGAAGTCGCATCGATCATCATGGACGAAGACAGCAATACGATGGACGTCGCAGTCGAGGAAGATAACCTCGCGCAAGCGATCGGTCGTAACGGACAGAACGTGCGCCTTTCTGCCGAGCTCACCGGTTGGACGATTAATGTGATGAGCGAGGAAGATGCGGCGGAGAAGCAGCAGCAAGAGTCTGTTGGCCTCATCGAGATGTTCATGAATAAGCTCGACATCGACGACGAAACCGCCGAGGTGTTGGTGGGCGAAGGCTTTACCTCGCTCGAAGAGATCGCCTACGTGCCTATGGAAGAGATTCTTTCCATCGATGGCTTCGACGAAGAGATCGCCGAAGAGCTCCGCAACCGGGCGAAAGACGCACTGTTAACTCAGGCAATTGCTTCTGAAGAAGACCTCTCGTCAATGAATGTCGCAGACGACCTCATTAATATGGAAGGCATGGACAAGGAGCTCGCACTCGAGCTTGCGAAGCGCAACATCCTCTGCATGGAAGATCTTGCCGAGCAGGCGACTGACGAGCTGATGGAGATTGCGGGTATGACCGAGGAGCGAGCGGGCGAGTTGATCATGACTGCACGTGCGCCATGGTTCGAATAGTGTTTAACCTAGGCACTGCGCCTAGTGGGTTCGAGGTCGAACCGATGAACTAATTTTTATCAGGGCTGCGAGGCAGCCGGTCGCTGAAACCAAAGTAAGCGACACAAAGCGCGCCAACAGCGCGCAAGAAAACTGGAGTAGATTGAATGGCCGATGTAACCATAAGTGAACTCGCCAAAGTTGTCGGAGTAGACGTCGCGAAGCTGTTGTCGCAGGTTAAAGACGCAGGTTTGCCGCACACCAAAGCCGACGACACGATTAGCAATGACGACAAGAATATTCTCTTGCAGTCGCTGCGAGGCAGTCACGGTGACGCCGAGGGCTCAGCTGCTCCGCGCAAAATCACGCTTAAGCGCAAGACGCTAGGCACGCTAAAAAGCGCGTCTAGCAGCAGCCGTGGCAAAACGGTTAACGTCGAGGTGCGCAAGAAGCGCACTTACGTGAAGCGTAGCGAAGTCGAAGAAGAGCCGGTTGTAGAAGAGGTCGCGGTTGTCGAGCCGGAGATCATTACTCCGGATCCGGTGGTGGCTGCCGAGGCTGCCATTGCCGCCGCTGCAGAAGAAGCGAAGGCCGCAGAAGAAACGGCAAAGGCTGCGCCTGTGAGCGCGCCTATTACGCCTGACGTGCCGTCCGAAGAAGCCGCCGCCGCGCGCGCCGATAAGCCTGGCGCAAAGCGCAAAGCCCCGACTAAGAAAGAACTCGATGATGAAGCCGAGAAGAAGCGTCGTGAGGCTCGAAATACTAAAGGTAAGCCTGCCAAGCGACAGAATCGCACGCTTAAGGTTAACGACGACTTCGTGCTCGAAGGTGGCGACGACGGTGGTCGTGGTCGCAGAGGCGGCCGTCGCGGTCGCAATCGCCTTTCGGGTTCCACCCAAGCGTTCGAGAAGCCTACAGAGGCAGTCATACGCGACATCAAAATTGGTGAAGCGAACAAAGTAACCGATCTCGCCCAGCAAATGACAGTTAAGGCGGCAGAGGTCGTGAAGACGCTGTTTAAGATGGGCGTCATGGCGAATATCAATCACGTCGTCGATGCAGACACGGCGACGCTGCTAGTGGAAGAGATGGGCCACCGGCCTAATTTCGTGTCGGAAGACGCGCTAGAAGAGCAGCTCGCAGAATCACTCGCCGCCGAAGTCGGCGAAGAAAAGATTACGCGTGCACCGGTTGTGACCGTCATGGGCCACGTAGACCACGGCAAGACGTCATTGCTCGACTACATTCGCAAATCTACTGTCGCCTCGCACGAAGCCGGCGGCATCACCCAGCATATCGGCGCCTATCACGTAGACACCGACCACGGCATGGTGAGCTTCCTCGACACGCCAGGACACGCGGCGTTTAGCGCCATGCGTTCGCGCGGCGCCAAAGCTACCGACGTTGTCGTTCTAGTTGTGGCGGCCGACGACGGCGTGAAGCCGCAGACGGAAGAGGCGGTGAAGCACGCGAAGGCAGCGGGTGTGCCAATGGTTGTGGCCATTAACAAGATGGATAAGGAAGGCGCTGATCCCGACCGCGCGAAGAACGAGCTGTCGGCATTGGAAGTCATCCCCGACGACTGGGGCGGCGACACGCAGTTCATCCCGGTCTCTGCGCATACTGGCGACGGCATCGACAAGCTGCTCGAGGCGATCCTGCTGCAAGCAGAGTTGATGGAGCTTACCGCCTACACCGACGTACCAGGACAAGGTGTGGTCGTCGAATCGCGCTTAGACAAAGGCCGCGGCGCTGTCGCTTCGGTGCTAGTACAAAACGGTACACTGCGTACAGGCGATATTGTACTGGTCGGCAAAGAATATGGCCGCGTCCGTGCGCTGGTCGACGAGAACGGCGCCAATATTAAGTCTGCCGGTCCTTCTATTCCGGTTGAAATTCTCGGCCTAACAGGCGTGCCCGATGCGGGTGACGAGTTCGTCGTGCTTAACGATGAGAAGAAGGCCAAAGAAGTCGCCGAATTCCGCCGTACGCGTCTTAAAGATTCCGTGCAGGCTAAGCAGCAAGCCTCGCTCGTGGACAATATGTTTGCGGGCATCGGCAAGCCGAACATGAGCACGTTCAATATTATTCTCAAGACCGACGTGCGTGGCACGCTCGAGGCGCTTACCGCCTCGCTGGTTGCGATGAATACCGACGAGGTGCAGGTCAAGATTGTCTCTTCTGGCGTTGGCGGTATCTCTGAGAACGACGTCCATCTCGCGGCGACGTCGAAGGCAATGATCGTCGGCTTCAACGTACGCGCAGACAAGACGGCCAAGGAAATTATCGACAACGAAAATCTCCAGCTGCGTTATTACAGCGTAATCTACAACGTCATCGACGATGTGAAGGCGATTATGGGTGGCATGCTCTCGCCTGAGATTCGTGAGGAAATCCTCGGCGTCGCCGAGGTACGTGAAATCTTTACTTCGCCTAAGTTCGGTCTCATCGCCGGCTCGATGGTTATTGAAGGCACTATCTATCGCAGCAAGCGCATCCGCGTGTTGCGCGAAGACGTGGTGATCTACGAAGGCGAGCTCGAATCGCTGCGCCGCTTTAAAGACGAAGCCAACGAAGTACGTAATGGCGTCGAATGTGGCATCGGTGTGAAGAACTACACCGACGTGAAAGTCGGTGACAAGATCGAGGTGTATCAAACTCACGAGATCGCGCGCTCGCTCTAGGGCGATTGCAGGGTAAACCATGGCGAATATGACACCGAGAGGCCAACGCGTTGCGGATCAAATCCAGCGCGAACTGGCGACATTGATTCAGCTCGAGGTGAGCGACCCGCGCGTGGGTATGGTCTCGGTAACCGGCGTTGATGTGAGCCGCGACCTCGCGCACGCACGCGTGTTCGTGACAGTGTTGAACACGCCAGCGGCGAGCGATGAAGCGAACGACGCGCTGAGCAATCCCGGCGAACTCGACAAGCTCGAGGTTGAGCAAAATATTAAGGCGCTCAATCAGGCATCAGGATTTTTGCGCACGCTGCTCGCAAAGCGTCTCGCGCTGCGTTCGGTACCCAAACTGCAGTTCCGCTACGACGCAAGTATCGAGAACGGCGCGCAGCTGTCTAGCCTCATCGACAGTGCTTTGAAGGCAGACCTTGCCCAGCACGGCGACGATCTGCCGGAAGATGACGAGAGCTAGTGGCGCGTAGAAACAACAAAGGCCGCTCAGTGCATGGCATTGTGGTGTTGGATAAGCCGCTAGGCGGCAGTTCTAACCGAGCGCTGCAACAGGTTAAACGGCTGTATAACGCGAACAAGGCAGGTCACACCGGCGCGTTGGATCCACTAGCCACCGGCGTGTTACCTCTGTGCCTCGGCGAGGCAACCAAGGTGTCACAGTTTTTGCTGGACTCCGATAAGGCCTATCTCGCACGCATCAAGCTCGGCGAGCGCACCGATACGGCAGACAGCGAAGGCGAGGTGATAGAGCGCGTCGAAGCCTTTGATCTCGATGAAGCCGCGGTTAAGGCTGCGCTTAAGACCTTCGAAGGTGAGATCGAACAGGTGCCGCCGATGTATTCGGCGCTTAAGAAAGACGGCCAGCCGCTGTATAAGCTGGCGCGCGAAGGCAAGACGGTGGAGCGCGAGGCGCGGCCGGTAACCATTTATTCGATCGCGCTGACGGCCTTCGATGCCGACGCACGAGAGATTGAAATCGAGGTTGATTGCAGCAAGGGCACCTACATTCGAACGATTGCGGACGATTTGGGGCAGATTCTTGGCTGCGGAGGGCATATAATCGCGCTCCGGCGTCTGAAGGCAGGTGCGTTTACCCTCGCCGACAGCGTGACGCTAGACGCCCTCGAGGCGCTTGGTGACACTGGGTTTGCGGCACTCGATGCGCATCTAATGCCGATGGACAAGGCGATAGAGGCATTACCCGCGGTGGAGCTGACGGCCCATACCGCCGAGTTCCTCAAACATGGGCAAGCGGTGCAGGTGAATAAGCCCCCTGCCGAAGGCCTCGTGAGGCTTTACGAGGAAGGCGCGTTTATTGGCATCGGCGTCATCGACGACGATGGCAAGGTGGCGCCCAAGCGGCTGCTAGTGGCAGACGCCTAGCACCTTAACCGGTTTGGGTTTAGGTGAGACAGAATTCAGAGTGCGAAGGACTGGATCTTTCCACTCGAATACGTGCATGAAGCACACAGGGAAGACCTCAGCTAACTACTAATATGCGTGGTTAGACTGATTGAAACGGATGTTGGGCCAGCAGAGCCCCGCGCGAGCGGAGACAAGGTTGGCCATTTTAAATAGCGCATATTTTTGGAGTAAGACAATGGCTTTATCAGCTGAAGTAAAAGAAGGCATCATTAAGGAATACGCACAGGGCGAGGGCGACACAGGTTCACCCGAAGTCCAAGTGGCTCTTCTCACAGCGAATATCAATGAGCTGCAGGGGCACTTTAAAGAGCATATCCACGACCACCATTCGCGCCGCGGTCTCATCCGCATGGTGAACAGCCGCCGCAAGCTGCTGGACTACCTCAAGCGCAAGAGCGTTGATCGTTACTCTTCTTTGATCAAGCGCCTAGGCCTGCGTCGCTAATCAGCGCCGCACGTCTGCTAGCGACCTGCTGCGCAGAGGGCTCACGCCCTTCTGCGCAGTTTGGTTTCTAGCGGGTCCAAAACTGCAACAAAAATGATGTAAAAGTAAGACTCAATTAACCGGATTAACTAGCGCTGCGCCTGATGAGTTGGCCTGCGTTTTTTAAAGAAAATAGGAAAATTTATGTTTAATCCAGTCGTTAAAACGTTTCAGTATGGCAAACAAACAGTCACGCTAGAAACGGGTAAAGTCGCGCGCCAAGCTACAGGCTCGGTCATCGTGACAATGGGCAACAGCCAAGTACTCGCCACGGTCGTAGGCCGCAAGAGCGCAAACCCTGGGCAGGACTTCTTCCCGCTCACTGTGAACTACCAAGAAAAGACCTACGCGGTCGGCAAAATCCCCGGTGGCTTCTTCAAGCGTGAAGGCCGTCCTACAGAAAAAGAGACGCTCACCTCGCGCCTTATCGACCGCCCTATTCGTCCACTTTTCCCTAAGGGATTCATGAACGAAGTGCAGGTCGTGTGTACTGTGATCTCTGCAGATAAGAACGAAGACGCGGACATCGCGGCGCTAATCGGCGCCTCCGCTGCACTCTCGATCTCTGGCATTCCTTTCGCGGAGCCCATTGGCGCCGCGCGCGTTGGCTACGACGCGGAGAAGGGCTATGTCCTTAACCCGACTAACAGCGAACTCCAAGAGTCACTGCTAGACATGGTCGTTGCCGGCACTAAGGGCGCGGTTCTGATGGTTGAATCAGAGGCCAAAGAGCTAAGCGAAGACGAAATGCTGGGCGCCGTACTGTTTGCGCATCAAGAAATGCAGGCAGTGGTTACAGCGATCGAAGAGCTCAAAGCCGAAGCGGGCAAGCCTGCTTGGGAATGGGTGCCTGCGACTGAGAACACGTCACTCAAAGACGCGCTCGCCGAGAAATTTGGTGCGGCGATAGTTGAGGCTTACCAGATCTCAGACAAGATGCAGCGCTATGAAAAGACCGGCGCCATTCAGGCGGAAGCAGTTGCTGCTTTGGTGAATGAAGAGGCCGGCGTGTCTGCGGCTGACGTCAAAGCGGCGTTCGGCAAGCTCGAGAAGAGCACCGTGCGTAATCGCATCCTCGACGGCGCACCGCGCATCGATGGCCGCGATACGAAGACCGTTCGCGCAATCGAAGTTGAGACTGGCATTTTGCCGAAGGCTCACGGTTCGGCGTTGTTCACACGCGGTGAAACCCAAGCGGTTGTCGTTACTACGCTAGGTGCGCTGCGCGATTCGCAGATCATCGAAGACCTAGGCGGCTCGCGTAAAGACCCGTTCATGCTCCATTACAACTTCCCTCCCTACTCTGTAGGCGAGACCGGCTTCATGAGTGGCCCTAAGCGCCGCGAAATTGGTCACGGCCGTCTCGCGCGCCGCGGCGTTGCAGCGGTGATGCCACGCGAAGAAGACTTCCCTTACGCGATCCGCGTGGTTTCTGAAATTACAGAGTCGAACGGCTCGAGCTCAATGGCTTCGGTGTGTGGTTCAAGCCTCGCAATGATGGACGCGGGTGTGCCTCTTAAAGCACCAGTAGCCGGCATCGCGATGGGTCTGATCAAAGAAGGCGAGCGCTTCGCGGTTCTCACCGACATCCTCGGCGACGAAGATCACCTCGGCGACATGGACTTTAAAGTGGCGGGTACCGACGAAGGCGTTACTGCGCTGCAGATGGACATCAAGATCCAAGGCATTACCGAAGAGATCATGGAGATCGCCCTGGATCAAGCCAATACGGCGCGTAAGCATATCCTCGTTGAGATGAACAAGGTGCTCGCGAAGTCACGCGACAGCGTGTCTGAGAATGCACCGTCAATGGCGATGCTGAAAATCGATCCTGATAAGATCCGCGATGTGATCGGCAAGGGTGGCGCGGTCATTCGCGGCATCACTGAGCAGACTGGCGCGTCGGTCGATATCGACGACGACGGCAACGTGCGCATCTACGGCGAAGACGCGACATCGCGTGATGCGGCAATCGAGATGGTGAACGCGATTACTGCTGAGGCAGAAGTCGGCCGCATCTACCGCGGCAAGGTTGCGCGTATCGTCGATTTCGGTGCGTTCGTGACGATCCTGCCTGGTAAAGACGGCTTGGTGCATATCTCGCAGATCTCTGACGAGCGTGTCGAAAGCGTTGAAGACTATCTCTCCGAAGGTCAGGAAATTCTCGTTAAGTGCCTAGACCTCGATGCGCGTGGCCGCATCAAGCTAAGCATGAAAGAGATCTCTGACGAAGAGAAGCAAGAAATGGCGGAAGCCGACGCCTAAGGCGTGTAGGGCGGCTTAGGCCGCATCTAGCTAGTCAGAAAAAAGAGCTGCCGCATCGCGAGCAGCTCTTTTTTTTGCTTGGCTGCTATGCCCGGCTCGTTTAGTTGACATAGATCAAGCGAAGTGAGAATCGCTCGCCACACTCACTGTGAGCCGCTAAATTCGACCGCCTATGTAATTTTGTGTCTTGACCACGCCTTATTTCGGGTCAACAATCCAATCACCGCTAGTTAACTGATTGTTCACTATGGAGAAGACAATGACTGTAAAGAATAAAATTGTCCCAGCCCTCGGTTTCGCTTTGGTATGCAGTGCCTTTGCAGGCTCCGCCGCAAGTGCCGCCGACGGGGTGACCTTCCACAAAGATATCGAGCCTATTCTGCAACGCAGCTGTCAGAACTGCCACCGCCCGGGCGGGGCGGGGCCTATGTCTTTGCTCACGTATGAAGAAGTCGCGCCCTTCGCCGGACTTATCGAATACAAGACAGGCCTGCGCGACCGCGCGGGGGCGATGCCGCCTTGGTATATGGAAAAGAATATCGGCATACAGAATTACAAGAACGACCCCTCACTCACCGATGCCGAGCTCGAGGCGATATCCACGTGGGCACGCAGTGGCACACCCAAGGGTGACGAAGCCGATGCGCCGGCGGCGCTTGTCTTCGATGACAGCGTCAAATGGACGGCGGGGATGCCTGACCTCATTGTGACGACCAACAGTGTCACCAAGCTGGCTGGCACGCCCGACTGGTGGGGCGAAATCGACCGCGTGCCGACAGGGCTTACTGAAGACCGCTGGGTAAAATCGGTGGAGATCGTCGAGGTAAACGATGTCGACAGCCAGCAAGGCACCGGCCGCGATACCGTGGGCGGACGCTATATTTTCCATCACATGATTTGGGGAACCGCCGACCTCGACGAGAATGGTGAGCGCATCCCTAGCACCAACACCAGCTGGCCGGTGCACGAAGTAGGGCGCAACCCCGACGTCTTCGATCCCGACGGCGGCCGCTTGCTCAAGGCAGGCACGTACATCGTCTCAGACTCGGTGCATTTGCACTCCAATGGCAAAGACACCACCGGCCACCTCGAGATTGGCTTCCGCTTTCACGACGAGGGCTATGAGCCCAAATATGAGCGCGTGAATGTCGGCCTCGGCAACGGCGTCGACATTTCGATCGCCGGTAATCAGAAGGATCAGGAGCTGCACGCGTACTCGGTGCTGCAACAGCACACCAAGATCATTACCTTCGAGCCTCATCTGCACGCCCCGGGCGAGCGCATGTGCCTCGAGGCGATCTGGGGCTATACCATCGAGACGCTGTCCTGTGTGGGCTACGACCACAACTGGGTTCGCGGCTATGGCTACGCCGATACCGCGATGCCACTCCTGCCCAAGGGCACGATCCTGCACATCGTCGGCTACATGAACAATACCGACAGCAACCCCAATATTCCCGATCCGCGCAACTGGCAGGGCTCGGGTAATCGTTCGGTGACTAATATGTTCATCGACTTGGGCATGCGCGTCTCGATGAACGACGAGCAGTTTCATGCAGAAATGGCGAAGCGCCGAGATGATCTTAATCTCGGTCCCAACGATCATGTGATAGGATGCCCGCTGTGCTCTGCGCCGCTAGTTGCGCCTATCGCGCAGGCCAGAGATGCAGAGCCCAGTAGAGCGGCAGATTAATCGCTTATTAGCTAGTAGGCTCGACGCCACAAGAAAAGACCTAACGAGAGAAACGGAGAGAACTCATGCAGTATCACACCCCTTTGACGATCCGCACGCGGCTCGCAACCCTGGCGCTAGCCGCTTTTATGGCGCTGAGCTTTACGCAGGTTGCTAGCGCGAATAGTTTTACGCGCGGACAACATATTGAACCCGCCTATGAAGGTTGGCGCCCTAACGAAGACGGCACGTTCAGCTTTATGTTTGGCTACCAGAACGAAAACTGGGAAGAAGAGCCTAACGTCGAAATCGGCCCTGAAAACATGTTCTCGCCCGGCGAAGCTGATCGTGGCCAGCCCACACACTTCCTCCCGCGCCGCAATCGCTTCACCTTCGAGGTGCAAGTGCCTGCAGATTGGGGTGATCGCGAGCTTGTCTGGACACTGAAGGTCAACGGTGTCGAGCGAAAAGCGTACGCAACACTCAAGGCTGACTACCAAGTCGATAATATTGTTATTGCCTCAGAAACGGGTTCACTCGGCGCGGGCACGAGCAGTCCCGAGTCGCGCTCGAACGTGCCGCCAGTTGTGACTGTGCAAGGGGATGACATCCGCACTGTGCGCGTTGGTGAGTCAATGAATCTGAAGACCCTCGTCGCCGACGATGGTTTGCCGACTCCGGATAACGTGCTAGACGACGCACGTGAGTTTGCTGAGTTCGCGGGTGGCCCACTTGCCGCAGCGCTCGTGAACGCTGATAACGTCTACCAGCGTCGCCTAATGAGCCCGCCTACGCGCGTGACAGTAGGCAAGGTGAACGGACTCTATCTCTCATGGAACGTCTACCGCGGTGCCGGCAAAGTCACTTTCGATCCGCCAATGCCGAAAGTGTGGGAAGACACGCGCACCAGCGCTAACTCACCTTGGGGCGCGCTATGGACGCCTCCGCCGATCCCTGAAGACGGCATCTACGATGTGAACGTGACCTTCGAAGAGCCGGGTACTTATGTGCTGTGGGGCCGCGCAGATGACGGTGGTCTGTACCACGATGGCTACGTGACGGTTAACGTCACTGAGTAAAAGGGGTCTGACCCCTTTTACCTTTTGGATTGGGAGCTCCCGATCGGTGTCTAGGCCTCGATGAGATCATCGGGGCCTTTCGCTTTTCTGGGGGGTAAGAAAAAGTGACTGTTTGCAAAAGGGGGCTGCCCCCTTTTACATAACTTCTTTACATACTGCGCCGATACTGGCCGCCTACCTCGAAGAAGGTCTCGGTGATCTGCCCTAGCGAGCAGACGCGGACGGCGTTCATCAGTTCTGCAAACACATTCTCATCGTTGATGGCAGCGTCGCGCAGGCGTTGGAGCGCGGCCTCGGACTCACCAGCATGCCGCGCCTTGAAATCATTCAAACGCGCGATCTGGCTTTCCTTCTCTTCGGTAGTCGATCGTGCGAGTTCGATCTCGAGCTCGGCTTCAGGCTCGTCGCTGAGGAAAGTATTCACGCCGATTAGCGGCAGACTGCCGTCGTGCTTGCGGTGTTCGTAAAGCATCGATTCGTCTTGAATCTTGCCGCGCTGGTAGCCGGTTTCCATCGCCCCCAATACGCCACCACGCTCAGAGATCGCCTCGAATTCCTTGAGCACAGCCTCTTCGACTAAATCGGTGAGTTCTTCGATGATGAAAGAACCCTGATTCGAATTCTCGTTGACCGCCAAGCCCCACTCTTTGTTGATGATGAGCTGAATCGCCATCGCGCGGCGCACGCTTTCCTCGGTAGGCGTGGTAATCGCCTCGTCGTAGGCATTGGTATGTAGGGAGTTGCAGTTGTCGTAGATCGCGATGAGAGCCTGCAAGGTTGTACGGATGTCGTTGAATGACATCTCTTGTGCATGCAGCGAGCGGCCACTGGTTTGAATGTGGTATTTTAGTTTTTGGCTGCGCTCGTTAGCGCCGTAGCGGAAACGCATCGCAGTGGCCCAGATGCGGCGAGCAACTCGGCCTAGCACCGTGTACTCGGGATCCATGCCGTTAGAGAAGAAGAACGACAGGTTGTGGGCGAAATCGTCTACCTGCATGCCGCGCGCGAGATACGCCTCGACGAAGGTGAATCCATTCGATAGCGTGAACGCGAGTTGACTGATCGGATTCGCGCCTGCCTCGGCGATGTGATAACCGGAAATCGACACCGAATAGAAATTGCGCACGCGGTTCTGCGTGAAGTAGGCCTGAATGTCGCCCATGACTTTGAGGCTAAACTCGGTGGAGAAAATGCAGGTGTTTTGGCCTTGGTCTTCCTTGAGAATATCTGCTTGCACCGTGCCGCGGACGGTTTCGAGAGTCTGCGCGCGAATCGCCATTTCCTCTTCCGGGTTCGCTTCACGCGCGTTGTCTGCTGTGAATACCGCGAGCTGCTGATCTATTGCCGCATTCATATACATCGCGAGGATCGTCGGCGCAGGGCCGTTAATTGTCATCGAGACCGACGTGCTCGGCGCGCAAAGGTCGAAGCCTGCGTACAGCTCTTTGATGTCGTCGAGCGTGGCGATCGAAACGCCGGAGTTACCCACCTTGCCGTAGATATCAGGCTGATGGTCGGGATCGAAGCCATAGAGCGTCACAGAGTCGAAGGCGGTGCTTAGGCGCTTCGCCTCTGCGTGTTCCGACAGCTGCTTGAAGCGACGGTTGGTGCGGAAGGCATCGCCTTCGCCGGCGAACATGCGTGTTGGGTCTTCAGACTCACGCTTAAACGGGAAGACACCTGCAGTGAATGGGAAGTGGCCGGGCAGGTTCTCGCGCATTAGCCAGCTGAGCAGGTCGCCGTGGTCGCTAAACGTCGGCAGTGCCACGCGTGAAATCTTGGTCCCGGAGAGTGTCGTTCGCGTAAGCGCAGTGCGCAGTTCTTTGTCGCGCACCTTAACGACGAGCTCGTCTCCGGAGTAGTCTTCCTTCACTTGTACCCAGCCGTTCAGTAGCTTGTTCGCCTCACCATCGATCGCCTCGTCGCGTGCGCTGATAAGCGAGTCTATGGCGTTGGCGTCGGCGTCTTCGGCAAGTAGCATGGCCTTGCTCGCTCGCAACTGCTGACGCTCGCGCGCGAGCTGTGCCTGTTCCATCACGCGGGCATGATAGCCGCGAACCTGTTCGGCAATCTCAGCAAGATAGCGCTGGTTCTGCGCGGGAATAATCACGGTGCGCTGTGACGAGGTCTTGTTCGTTGCCGGCGCTAGGCGCGAGTCATAGTTTGGCAAGCCGCGGTCGCGCAGGACCGCAACGAGCGCCTGATACAGCGCGGTGATGCCGTCATCGTTGAATTTCGAGGCTATCGTGCCGTACACAGGCATCGCGTCGGGCATCACGCTAAACGCCTCTCGATTACGCTGTACTTGTTTGCACACATCGCGCAGCGCATCCTCGCTGCCTTTGCGATCGAATTTATTGATCGCGAAGACATCCGCGTAGTCGAGCATGTCGATTTTTTCGAGCTGACTCGCCGCGCCAAACTCAGGCGTCATGACATAAAGTGAGGCATCGACGAAAGGCACAATGCCCGCGTCGCCCTGCCCGATACCTGGCGTCTCGACGATGATTAGGTCGAAGCCGCCGAGCTTGAGCGCGTCGATGAGGTTTTGAAGCCGGGCGGGAATCTCCATCGCCGCATCGCGAGTCGCGACCGAACGCATGTAAATATTGGGGTGGCTGATCGCGTTCATACGGATGCGGTCACCAAGCAGGGCGCCGCCGGTCTTGCGGCGCGTCGGATCTATAGCGAGTACCGCTATCTTAAGCGTGTCGTCCGCGTCCTGACGGAAGCGGCGAATAATCTCATCTGTCGTTGACGACTTGCCGGCTCCGCCGGTACCTGTGATGCCGAGCACGGGCGTGGCGCTGGCAGCGGCACGTTCCGACAGCGTCTCGAGGTCGACGTCCGCATAGCCGTCGTTCTGTATGGCTGTGAGTGCGCGGGTGAGAGAGAGTCGATCATCCGCTGCGAGTGAGTCTAAGGCCGGCGGCGCGGGGCGGTCGTCGGCTGCACGGCACTTAGCCAGCATGTCGTCGATCATTCCCTGTAGGCCTATCGCCTGACCGTCCGCAGGCGAGTACAACCTAGTCACGCCGTACTCATGCAATTCTTCGATTTCCGCAGGGATGATAACGCCGCCGCCACCGCCAAAAATCTTAATATGGCCTGCGCCCAGTTCGCGCAGCTTGTCGACGAGATACTTGAAGTACTCGATATGCCCGCCTTGATAGGAGCTAATCGCTATCGCGTCTGCGTCCTCCTGCACGGCGGCTTCAACGATCTCTTGCACCGAGCGGTTATGGGCGAGGTGTATCACCTCCGCGCCGCTGGCCTGCAGGATGCGGCGCATAATGTTGATAGCGGCGTCGTGGCCATCGAATAAGCTCGCGGCGGTGACGAAGCGGAGGGGGAGTTGGGATGCGGCGCTCATTGTGTTCTCTCTATTCTCTATTTATCGCGACTATTTTTAGATTGCCCGAGTTTAGCTGATTCTGGGCGGCGGGGCATCTAAGGCGAGGGTAATTGGGCCCCAATAGGCCGGCAGGCTAGTACGCGTTGTCATACCCTCGTAAACTGACTAAATTAACGTGTGTTCATCCCAATTTCGGTTCACCTAAACCACGGACTCAATCATGCTTCTTAATCGATCAGCGCTCGCAATCGCCTGTTTTAGCGGCCTCTTTTCTTCTAGCATTTTTGCCGCAGAAGAGGCCTACCAATGGATCGCCGGCGATCACCACATTCACAGCCGCTACAGCACGGGTTGGGACCGCGAACAGGAGCCGCCCGCACCCATACTCGGGGGTGATGCGATCTATCCGATACATATGAATGCGCTGATGGCGAAATACTTCGGGCTCGGCTGGATGGTCGCGACCGACCACGGTGGGCCTAATCACAGCAAGGTGAATCTCGAACGCGCCTACCCTGAGCTGCAGCAATCGCGGCTTGTCGTTCCAGAGGTGTTGCAGTTCTGGGGCATGGAGTTAGACACCCCGGGCGCGGACCATTCGAGCCTGATCATCCCGCACAGTCATGAGGAGAGTCAGCAACTTTTTGATATCGAGTCGCGTTTTGCAAAACGGGAACCGTGGCCGGCAGACCCGAGTTGGGATACCGAGCCGCGTATGCTCGAAGCGCTCGCCTACATGGCGTCGCAGGAGCGCGCACCGGTGCTGATTGCTAACCACCCCTCGCGCTCCGCGAGTGACATCGGCGTGTACGGCCTCGACACACCGAGTGAGCTTAGGGATTGGAACGATACCGCGCCAAATATCGCGGTGGGCATGGCCGCCGCGCCGGGGCACCAGGCCGCGGCGCTAAACACCGACGGCAGTGTGGGTAGCAACCGACCACGTGGCTATTACAGCAACGCCAAGACTATGGGCGGCTTCGATCAGTACACCGCGATCGTTGGCGGCTTCTGGGATTCGATGCTCGGAGAAGGGCGGCGCTGGTGGGTTACGGCGAACTCGGATTCCCATGTGCATTACAGCGAGGGCGGCGTAGATTTTTGGCCGGGCGAATACTCCAAGACACACGTGTGGGCGCAGCGCAGTCACGACTCGATCCTCGAGGGGATCCGCAACGGGCGCGTGTTTGTCACCACCGGCGACCTGATCTCGGCGCTAGATTTTTCGGTGACGGTAGCCGGCGAGTCAGTGAGTTTGGGCGAGACGATAAAGGTCGCCGCGGGGAGCGAGCTTGCTGTCACCATCCGCTTCCTTGATCCCGAGTCGAATAATGCGCGAGGCGAGAACCCCAGTGTGAAGCGCGTCGACCTCATTCAAGGCGAGTTGACCGGCGCGGTTGCCGATCGTGGCGATGACGCGAATCCTACGGCTAAAGTGCAGCAGCGTTTTAGCGCGGCAGAGTGGTCTAAAACAGATGCCTACACCGAAGTGGAAACACGTGTAACGGTCGAGCGGTCTGGTTATTTGCGTCTGCGCGGCACCAACGGCTATGAGAGTGAACCGACCCAAGATGAGATCGGCGAAGACCCCTGGTCTGACCTGTGGTTCTATTCGAATCCGATTTTTTTCGAGGTCGAGTAGGCTCTAGAAATCGCTGGATTCCATCGACGGATGCCTATACCTTTGGTTGGCGCCCCTGTGGCATTGATGGAGGAAACAGCATGACTGAATCGACTACTCACGCGACCCATTTTAGTGAAGAGACTATTAGCGAAATCGAGTTGCTAACCCTGTTTTCGCTAACAAGCACGCTCGAAGGCATTAAGATTCATCACGATGCAGATCCCGCCCGCATTCGGGCTGGGCAGAGTCTCCACGCCAAAGGCTTTACGACTCAGCCAGACGGCGGTTACCTCACACCGCTTGGCATCGAAGCCGCCGAGCACGCTCAAGCTGTCGTGCAGCTCCTGCAGGCCTCCTCACACTAGCAGCGCTGGATGTTGTGCTCACGAGATGAGCGCAGCAAGCAGTCCTGCGAGCGACAGATAACGAGCCAATTTTCCTGCGCCGGCTAAGAGGGCGAGCTGCCAGAGCGGCACTCGCGCCAAGCCTGCAATCACCGTTAGGGCATCGCCAACAATGGGCGCCCAAGCTAAGAGCAGGCTCCACTTGCCGTAGCGCGCGAACCATTCGGCCGCACGCGTCAATTCCTTCTCACTAAGTCGCAGGCGCGAGGTCCAGCGCCGCGCCCGTGCAGAATTCGCGTTATGCCGCAGCAGCGTGCCTAGCCACCAGTTCACACAGGCGCCGAGCGTATTGCCGAGCGTCGCCCAAAAAATCAGCGCCGCTGCGCTGTAGTCTTGGCTGAGCAGCGTTATGAATAACAGCTCAGAAGACAGAGGTAGGACGGTCGCTGCGAGGAAGGCGGTCAGGAAGAGGGAAGCGTAAACCAGCATCAGTGTCAGGCCGCGGAACTGCGTTTCATTGCCAATGCTTTCTCCAAAACTTCGGCGAGCTGCACCTTCTGGAACGGCTTGGTGAGGTAGGCGTCGACCCCAGCGGCGAGCCCGAGATCGCGATCTGTAGTCATCGCATTGGCAGAACAGGCCACGATGGGCAGTGCGCCGCCGGCGTCAGCCAGCGCGCTGTCGCCTCGCCTAATCATCTCGGTGAGTTCTATCCCACCCATCTCAGGCATGCTGATATCGGTGAGCAGGATATCGAAACGATTGGCCGACAGGGCGTCGAGCGCCTTCAATCCATTGCTCACAAGCGTGCAGTGATACCCCAGCGATTCGAGTTGAGTCTGAAAGAGAAGTTGATTGATCTCGTTGTCTTCGGCAACCAAGATTCTCAAGGCATTCTTGGGCGCGATTGGCGTTTTTGAAGCCGCGGCGCTCGCCGCGGGGGGCATCGTGGCAGCGCCGGTGCCCGGAGCCTCGGACTTGTTCATCGCCACGGGTTTGCAACAAGCCTTATCGAGTATTTCCTTAGACTCTCCCTCTGAAATTACCGCGGTTTGTAAGGTGATGCTGAACTCCGACCCGGTACCTTTCACGGATTTAACTTCTATACTCCCCTGCATAAGATCGACGATGCGTTGGCTAATAGTCAGGCCTATGCCTGTGCCATCTATAGAACTGGCGCTCTGGCTCAGGCGTTCGAAGGGCGCGAATATGCGGCCAGCCTCTTCTTGCGAAAAGCCGATGCCCGTATCGCGAACTCGAATGCTCACCGTGGCGGGAGTGTGCGAATCGACTTCGATATAAACCCTGCCACCCTTGCGGTTATATTTAATGGCGTTGCTTAACAGATTGATGATGACTTGTTTGAGGCGCAAAGGGTCGGCTTGCACGCAGCACACATCCGGCGCGAGTGGCAGAACGATGAGCGAGACGTCGTGGCTTGCCGCGAAGTGCGACGTCATCGATTGGCACTGGTCCAAAATATCGGGCAAGTAGACGGGTTGTAGGGTCACCTGCAGTGAGCCTGATTCAAGTCGTGAGAGGTCGAGAATTTCATTCACGAGTTCGAGGAGGTGATGGCCGGACTGATTAATGGCCTCGAACTGTCGTCGATGTTCGGCGCTGAGTTTCTCACTATTCAATCCTAGCCCGGAGAATCCCAGAACCGAATTCAGTGGCGTGCGCAGTTCGTGGCTCATGCGCGACATAAAACGTGACTTGGCGTTGTTCGCCTTCTCTGCGTCTTCCTTTAATTGGACGAGTTTTTTCTGCTGAGCCTGAGTTGTGCGACGGAAGCGGAAAAATTCACGGATTAGGTAGGAGATTTCACGACTGCGTGCGACCGGCAAGGGATAAGCGAAATCGCCCTTTGCCATCTTTTTGAACGCTGTCGTCAGTTCACGCACGGGCTTTGAGATGGCGGACTGTAAAAAGAGAATTGCGCCAAAGAGCGTAATGGCAACCAATAAGAAAAGCAGTAGCAGGAGTTTGTAGGTGAGGGCAAGCGCTTCGGCGAGTGCCTTTGAGTGATCGATGATGAGGTCGATACGCGCCAACGGGGTTGCGGCATTGCCGACTGGCGCTGAGACTAAGGTTTGAGAGCTCTCCAAGACCTCCGTCCACACACCGAGCGGATATATTTGCTCGCCCGCAGTGTCTACGACGCGCATCCGCTTCCACGTCGGATCGCTGGCAAGCTGTGTGTCTAATCGGTAGTAGAGAAATTCATATTGCCTTGTGAGTAGCGGGTCGATGATGGTTGTTGCGAGTCCACCGAGCGATTGCCGTGCGGCTTCGTCGAGTCGTGCCTCCACGACTTCAGTTTGCCGCGGGATCACCAGGACAATCATAATCACTGCGACAAGCAGGGAAAAGATGCTGCTAATCGCTATCGAAATATGCAGCAGCGTTGGCCTTCTCATCTTCGATCTCGCTTCAGTTCTGGACATAGAAATCCCCCAGATTCCATTCGCGAAGAATCAGGTAGTCGTCGAGTGAGGCGGCGGCAGGCGCCTGTATCGGGACTTCTGCGAACAATGTAGCGCCGAGAGTAGACGCTGCGAAGTGATTAACAGCAATGATGAAACGGTCTCTTGCTTCGCTGCTCACGCGCGGATGAACGGAAATTGGGTGCGGCGATATTTCGCGAGTTTCATGGATCACCTTGAGTTGTTCCTGGATCGCGCTAGGCTGCGCGCGGAGCGTGCGCATGACACCGCCGCCTGCGATGCTCTTGCCCAGCGCTACATTGAGATAGACCGAAGGGTGTGTGCGCACGTAAAGCGGGAATACCTCAATGTTATAAAGCGTAGCGAGCTCAGCGCGCATGAGCAGCGAGGCGCCTAGCGCATTCGGAGAGGGGAAAGCGATCTCCGGTCGCTCGAGCTGCTCGATTCTGTTGATGCCGCTGTCGGCCCTAACCACGAGGACGCCCTTGAGGGTACTGGCGCCGTCGCGAATAATTGGAAGGTAACCCTGTGCTTCGTTCGCGATTACGCCGTGCCAGGGATTCATGTAGGCGAAGTCGTAGTCGCCGCGCTGGAAGGCGCTCTCGAACTCATTGATGTCGGGCTCTATGGTGAGCGTGTAAGTGTCGCCAGAGCGCGCCGATAGCTCGGCTAGCAGGGGCGACCAGATGTCGTTGATTCTTTGTGTGGTGAACTGCGGGACGACGCCGAAGGTAAACTCTTCGGCGAATAGATTGGCGCCAGCTAGGCTTAGCAGCAGAGCGAGGCTTAGTAGGGGATAGGCGAGCAACTTCTTCATAGCGTGTCCAATTCATCGCCAGCGCAACGGCGATGTTATTCATCATATTGGACGAGACCCTCGGGGAGGGGATTTATCACGGTTTAGCTTGTATAAATTTGTATCAATTTTATGGTAAGGCGAAAACCCACACGACACCGCCCTGCGGCACGTAGGTGTTGGTGCCTTGTGACATGTTGATTAGGTTCTGTTCGCGTTGGGCATCGACGCCCCAGCCAGCCTGCACGGCGACGTATTGCTTGCCCTCGACAGTGAAGGTCACTGGCACGCCGATGACGCCAGAGTTGGTTGGGTACTCCCACAAGGTTTCGCCGCTGGCGGAATCGAATGCGCGAAACTTGCGATCGTTGGTGCCGCCCATGAAGACAAGGTCACCACCGGTCGCTAAAGTGGGCCCCCAGTTGTGGCTGTCGAAGGTTGTCGTCCATGCGCGTTCGCCGGTATCGACATTCCAGGCTTGTAGCTCACCAATATGGTCAGCGCCATCGCGGACATAGAAGCCGCCGTTCTCCGAGGTGCCACGCCCCATGTACGCGCGGCCAGGACTGTATTCGACTTCTTCGCCAACCATGGTGGAACACACATTCTCGTTAGCGGGGATGAAGAGTAGGCGCGACGCGGGGTCGAAGGACGCAGGGGGCCAGTCTTTGCCACCCCATAGTGAGGGGCAGAAGCTCGCTTCGTATCCAGTGCCCGGCTTCTTGCTCATGTCGTATTCGGGGCGCCCAGTTACTGAGTCCACGCTAGTGAAGACATCCTGATAGACATAGGGTGTGGCATCGACGAAATCGATCGCTTCGGCGCCTCGTTCAAGAAACCATAGATAGCCATTGCGCCCTGCATGCACGAGGCCCTTAACGCGCTGTCCTTCGCGCTCGTAGTCGATGAGCAGCGGCGCGGCAACCTCGTCCCAGTCCCACGAGTCGTTCCAGTGATACTGGTGGTGGTTCTTTAGCTCGCCAGTGCTGGGATCTATCGCGATCACCGAAGTGGAATACAGGTTGTCGCCGGGACGCGTGTCACCCATCCAAGGCCCGCCGTTGCCAGTGCCCCAGTAGGTGAGATTGAGCTCGGGGTCATAAGAGCCGGTTATCCAAACGGGCACGCCACCGGTTTTCCAGCTGTCGCCGGGCCAAGATTCGGAGCCGGGCTCGCCCGGCGCAGGAATCGTATAAGTCTTCCACAGCTCTGCGCCAGTCTCAGCGTCATAGGCCGCGACGAAGCCGCGAATGCCAAGCTCGCCGCCGGACACGCCCACCATAACAACCCCGTCGACGATAAGCGGCGCCATTGTCATGTAGTAGCCACTGTAATAGTCCTCAACGGCGACTTCCCAATCGACTTCGCCGGTGACAGCGTCGAGTGCGACAAGGTAAGAGTCGACGGTAGCAAGGTAGGCGCGCTCACCCCACAGGGCTACGCCGCGATTGGTTGGGTGAAACTGCTGGAGGTCGTCGGGCAAGTAGCGCACGTAGCGCCATAGCAGCTCGCCCGTCGCTGCATTCAGCGCCAGCACGTGGTTCTGGGGCGTTGCGACATACATGTAACCGGCGTTCACTATCGGCGGCGCTTGGTGCCCTTCGCGAAGGCCAGTAGAAAAGCTCCACACCGGCTCGAGGTCTGCGACCGTCTCCCGATCGATCTGATCGAGCGGGCTGTAGCCATGGGAATCGTAACTGCCGCGATAGAGTAGCCAGCTGTCGCTGTCTTGCTCAAGCAGTCGTTCGCCGGTAACAGGCTGATAGGGCTTCAATGCCTGAGCGCCTACCGATGAGACTGTCAAAATGGACAGCAAAGCGAAGAGGGGTCTTAAGTTGAACATGCGGTGGCGCCTCTATAAGGGGGGGCGCGAGATACTGAAACTAGGCAGCGCCGAAAGGTGATGAAGTTAGAACTGCTGGGTGAAACCGACTCTGCCAGTAAATCCCGCAGCAACGACTACGCTGCCAGATTCAAGTGACAGCGGTAAAATAGCAAGGGGGCGAGGAGCAGGTCCGCCAACAACATTGGCGCCGTTATACACGTCAAAATGGGACTCGTGACAAGGACAAGCCATAAGCAGTTTGTCTTCGACCCAGTTGATCACGTCACAGCCTGTATGAGTGCACACGGCAGAGAAGGCAATAACGCCCGCCGCGGCGTGAGGCTTGGTCGCTTCGCTGAGCTTTGTCGGATCTAGGCGCGTGATCATTACGCGATTGAGTCTGGATCCATCGCGAAGCGTGCTTGTTGCTGGGTCTTTGGCAAGAGCCGCAACGGGGCGCTGCTCGAGCGCTAATAGGTCTGGCGTAATGCGCTGCCCGCTGTTCTCACCGCCATCGAAAACAAGCCAGTCTCCCGGCTGCGGGCGCGCACGATTGGGTGGTTGGGCCCAACTTTTCGTAGGGATTGCGATACCGACGCCGAGCCCTGCTTTCAGGAGCGCTCGGCGATCGAGAGTGGTGCGATTGGTCATGGGTTCGACTTTTGCTTAATGTCTATAACCCAAGAATGTATCACGAAAGTTTAAAAATTCCACATCACACGCGCATAGAGGTTGCGCCCCAGGCCCGGCATGCGGCTGCGCCCAGCGATGTCTGGGTTGTAGGCACGGTTATACGCAGCGAGGTGATCGAGATACTCTTCGTCGAGCAAGTTCTCCGCGCCCACACGCACTTCAATACCCTCGGCGATTTCGGTTCTTGCCATCACGTTGATGAGCGAATACCCCTCCGTCGCCTGCTCTAGGTTCGTTACTGCGATGCGGTTTTGGTCTGCATAGTTCACGCCCTCGATTGACGCGCTCCAGCCCTGACCACGGTAATCTAGCGCGACGAGCAGGTTGTCTGGCGAGACGCGGTAGAGGTTGTCGTTAATGTCGCGGCGTTCGGCGCGGACGATATTAAGAATCGCACGCAGAGTCACGCTGTCATTAAGTGCGTAATGAGCGTCGACATCCATGCCATAAAAGCGCGCGTCGACATTGCTAAACTCTAGCGGGTTGGGTAGGCCCATGCCCATATTCGCCATCATCTGCGCGAAGTTCACTGCGGTCATATTGCTCGACGGCGTGCCTTGAATGTAATCGTTCACGCGCTTGTAGAAGGCGCGTGGATAGATGCCGTAGCGAGCGTTTTCGTAGTCGAGGCCGAGTTCGATTTCGTGAGCGACTTCGGGCTTAAGACGAGGATTACCGGTGTAGGTTTTGCCATCGGCGAGTCCGCCGGTCGCCTCGAGCGGTATCCACAGGTAGCGTTCTTGGTAGGAGGGCGAGCGCGTCTTGCGCGCGGCACCGACATACCACGTCGCGTCGCCATCGGTCTCATAGCTCAGGCGCGCGAAGGCATCGACGTTGGTGTCTGATTGGTCGAGGTCGCTATTGTTGAACTGTGTCGACAGCATACCTGCCATGTTGTTCATCATGACGGGCATGCCCATCATCATATTCATCGGATTGAGGTTGGCGGAGACGGGTAGGGAGCCCATTTCGACCTGATTCACGCGGATGCCCGCTTCCAGACCGGTACGTGCGTTGAGTGAAACTTCGCGCTCGACGAAGGCGCCGATAATGTCGCGATTGACGTCGTGGAAATTCGCTATAAGGAATGCCGCCGCGTTCGGGTTAGTGATTATCGAGCGATGTTCGGCGAAGTGGCCGTCGATGCCGAACAGCCAGCTGCCGTCGTCGGTGAGCTGCTTGAGGTTTACCGCAAAACCGTAATTCTCACTCACCGCCCAGTTGCGGCGATAGCGCATCGTGCCTGCACCCATCATGTTGTCCTGTGGAGGACGCCTTAAGTGGTAGTTGGTCATCCAGTGTTCGTTGTCGCTGGCCGAGAGTTCGACGGTAAATACGCGGTCGTCCGCATCGTAAACATAACGCGAGCGAAACAGGTCGCTGTCTATCGACAGGATGTCCATCGGCAATGAGGCGGTGCCGGCATCTTTGGTGTTATTGCGCGCGAAATCGAAAGTGAAAGAATGCGGGCCGCTTTGAAAGCTATAGCCGAGATCGAAGCGTTCTCGCTCGTATTCCGACGGTCTGATTTCACCGCCTGGGAATTCGAGATCGTCGCCCTGTTCCTGCATCGCGAAGCCGCGGAACAGATGAGTGTCGTTGGCGACCGAAAAGAATCCGCTCAGCACAGTGCCGCCATTCACCGTTTGGCCGCCGGTGTAGGCGCGACCACCGAACTCGAAGTCGCTACCCGCGCCGAAGTCGCCGGCATAGGTTTTGGCCTCGACATAGCCGCCGAGTGTCTCTTGGCCCTTGCTAACGGGCACGATGCCGCGGTTGATGGTGAGCGACTCGAGTATCGCAACCGGGGCATAGTGCAGGGGTGCGTCCATTGCGTTGGGGCCTGCACCATTGATCTGAGCGCCATCGACGGCGACGCGGATACGGTCGCCGAACATGCCGCGGTACTGTGCGATTCCCGTGAGTTCACCGTTCTTGTTCACATTCGCGCCGGGCATCTTGCGCAGCAGCTGCGCCGTATCGGGCGTGGCAACAAGCGTGTCGTCAACGATTACCGTGTGTGAATCACGCACGCCTACTACCGTGATTTCTTCGATGCGCTGGGCATCTTGCGCAAGCGCGAGCTGGCTCATGGGCAGGGCGCTGGCAATAGCAAAGGCGAGTGACTGACGCTTGATGTTCATAAGGGTTCTCCGTGATAGCTGTCTAATTTTCAGGGCGCATTCTAAGCGTTCCGCGCCGAGGGAGGGTGCGACACGATGTCGCACCCAGCGGCTTACTCCTCGATTGATTGATGTGGATCAAGCGGCTCACCTGCGATCACGTCGATCCTCGCGTCCGGGTGCTCAAAGGCCTGTAGTAGATCAATAGGCGCTTTGCTTAGCGCGTTAAGCTGGCATTGCCAGTGTGATTTAGTAGTCAGCGGATTCGAAGCTGCTGGTGAACAGTCTTTTTATTGGGAGCAGAATTAACTATGAGGAGTCGAGTATGAGGTTTTGGCAAAGAATTGTAGCGGTTACAGGGATGGCGGTGCTGCTGAGCAGCTGCACGCAGTCAGCGGGTTCCCAGATTGGAAGTTCACCCCTACTTTGTTGTCCTGGCGACTACGCGAGCTACACCGAGTACAGCCTCAAGACAGAAGGGCTGCCCTTGTTCCTGCGCGACTATGTCGTCGCCGAATTCGAGAGAGCCTTCGATGAAAAAGGCCTGACCCGCAACGATCGCTTGCACGACATCGAGGTTGTGCTCGCCTATAACCACATCAATCTGTATCCCGAACAGCAAGACATCGATCCATTCATTCGCATGGAGGCGCTCAATGTCGAATTGAGTTATGTGGCACAAATCCAGATTGAGATCGTAGAAACTGATACGCGGGACGTCGTATGGGCCGGTGCGATAAGCCGCATCCATCAGGTTACGCCGGGGGAGTACATGCACGAGGAGCGGGCGGCGCCGGCATTCTACGCAGCCTTCGCGCGGGTGCTCGAGAACTACCCAGCGCGCTAGCGCGAAGAGTGGAATCGGCCGCGAATCTAGACCGCAAATCACATCCGCGCTATCTTGAGTGACTTTGGCGTGGCGGTTGCCTCGCCTCGCCACTGGATACCCTATGGATTCTCTTCTCGCGATCGCGCCGTCGCTTCTCGCCCTCGTCATGGCGTTTACTACGCGGCGCGTTATCCTCTCGCTATTCAGTGCTGTGGCGCTAGGCTTTTTCATCCTCAATGGCTATCAGCCGCTTGCCACCTCGATAGCGATTTTCGAACAGGGCATTTTTCAGCAGCTCGAGGGCAGCAACGCGCAGATTGTCATCGTCATTACGGTGATTTCTGGCTTTATCTATCTCCTCGAGGCATCGAGTACGATGCGCGCCTTCTCCACGTTAATGGGAAGCCGCGTGCGCTCTGCGGCGAAGCTCAAACTCAGCACTCTCGCGTCGGGCATCTTGATCTTCTTCACCGATTCTGGCAACTCGTTGATACTCGGACCGGTGTACAGGCCGGTATACGACAAGCTCAAGATCTGTCGCGAGAAACTCGCGTACATCATCGACTCCACGTCCTCGCCTGTGTGTGTGCTCATTCCCATTATTAGCTGGGGCGCCTACAGCATGGGACTTATGGAGCAGGCGTATGCCAACGAAGGCATAGACAAAGACGGCTTCACAGCATTTCGCGAAGTGTGGCTCTATCAACTTTACCCTTTGTTAACACTCGGCGGCGTCGCCTTTGTCGCCTGGTTTAATGTGTATCTGGGTAGCATGGCGAAGGCGCAGCGGTCGTTGCTCGCCGGAGAACTTCACTATGACGACACGACGACTGCCGACGAGGCGCTGTCGCCTCAGTTGCAGCGTTACGGCGCGCGCATAGTAGTGGCGGCTCTCGGCACGCTGTTCGTGTCGATGCTCATCCTCTTTACCCTGTTCGTCTCGCAGCAAGGCGGGCTGAGTGGTCCGACCATCCGTGTCACTCTTGCGCTGTCGTATACCATAGCGACGCTAGTCACGATCATGGCGCTGAGCCGGCTTGGGCTGTTTAGTTTTTCGCAGAGCTCTGCGAGCTTTTTCAGCGGCATGGGTAAGATCATGCCCATCTTGTGCATTCTAGTGCTGGCGTGGACGCTGAGCGATGTGCTCACCGAGCTGGAAACCGGCGCGGCCATCGCGGCGCTGTTGCAAGCGATTAATTTTCCGACGTGGATGCTTGCCAGTATGATCTTCTTGATCGGTGCTGGCTTATCGCTGGCTACAGGCTCGTCGTGGGGCACTTTCGCGTTGGTTATTCCTATCGTCGTGCCCATCGCCGCGGCGCTCGATGCCTCGATTCCTATTTGCCTCGGTGCTGCACTCAGCGGTGGGCTCTTTGGCGATCAGACATCACCGATCTCCGACACCACGGTGCTGTCGTCTATGTCTTCGGGCGTGAATCACATGGCTCACGTCGAAACGCAGTTTCCCTATGCGCTTCTCACTGCTGCCTTTGCCTTTACTGGATTTATCGTGGCCTCGCTAACACTCGGTGCAGCGCCTGCGTATTTGCCAGTTGTGTTGATGCTGTTGGGCTTGGGTATGGCGTATTATGCACTATCTAAAACCTCTCTCGGCCGCATCAGTGAGGATAACTCGGCGCATCCGGCGGCGAGTGAAATAAGCGGGAGGCCGGTGTAATGAAAGACCTCTGGCTTCGCAGGGAAGACAAGGCCGGCGAGCGACGCGTGCCTATTACGCCGGTCGAGGTTGCCGCCCTGGTTAAAAGCGGCGTTCAGGTGACGATCGAGCGCTCAACCGAGCGCTGTTTTTCCGATGCCGATTATGCCGCAGCCGGTGCGACGCTAACTGCCGCGTCATGGAAAGACGCACCGCTCGATACGGTGATTATCGCGCTTAAGGAGTTGGAAGAATCTGCCGCGCCGATTGCCCATACCCAAATCCATTTTTCGCACACCTTCAAGGGTCAAGACGGTGCGCAGGAGGTGCTCGCGAGATATTCGCGCGGCGGTGGCACGCTCTACGATCTCGAATTTTTGTTTGATACACAAGGTCGCCGTGTGGCTGCTTTTGGCTACTGGGCGGGATTCGTCGGCGCAGCCCTCGGCCTGCTCGGCGTCGCCCACTTCAGTCAAGAAGTCGCAGGATCGGGTGTGCTCGCGGGAAGCTCTACACCTTTTCCGAAGCTGAGCCCCTTCGCCGACCGCGTGGCGCTGGTTACCGCTGTCAACGCGGCGCTATCGGGCTGTGCGACGGAAACGCCGCTGCGTGCACTCATCATGGGTGCTTTAGGCCGATGCGGCAGCGGCGCCCGTGATCTTATCGAGAGTCTCGCCACGCCGATAGAAGTCAGTGCGTGGGATCTTGCAGAATTCTCAGCGGTGCAGAAACCCTTAGCCGCGGCCTTGGCGCACGACCTGTTCGTTAACTGTGTGTATTTGCGCGAGGCTATTGATCCTATGATCGACGAGGCGCTGCTCGCAGGCAATGGCCGCTTGAAAGTGATTAGCGATATTAGCTGCGACCCCACCAGCCCCGATAACCCGATTCGCGTCTATGATGCCATCACCAGCCTTGAGCAGCCTTTCGTGCGCGCTCGCGGCACGGGCGCGCCGGTGTACGTGCAGGCTATCGATCATCTGCCCACACTGTTACCACGCGAATCGTCGCAGGAATACGCAGTTGCGCTGTTTCCCTATCTGCACGATTTCCTCACGAGCCCAAACCCAAGCGCCACCTGGCAAAACGCTAAAACCCTCTTCACCCAAACCGTAAACCCGGGGTCAGGTCTTTCATCGATGCATTTTTCCTAGGTTTTTCGGGGGCCTCGCGTCGCAGCGCAGGCGGTCAATGAATTTTATAAGGGTCAAAGAATTTTATAAGAGAGACGAGCTGGAGAACTTGGAGAACATGGCGAGCATAACGAGTGTAAAGAGCCCAATGAATCAGCCCCCTATGAGTTCAAACCGGGCGCGGCGCTTTGCAGCGCTTTTTTGTCTGATTTCTCTGCTGCTGCCCTGCGCAGCCTATCCACAGTCCGAGGCCCGTCACGGCGTGACAGTCACACGCCTGCTCGACCATCCCATTATCGCGCCCGGAATCGATCCGAGCATCGGCGAGAACATTCAGGGGCCTTCGCTGATTCGAGTGCCGGCTTGGGTAGAAAACCCACTCGGGAAATACTATCTCTATTTCGCCGATCACAAAGGGCTTTATATTCGCCTCGCCTACGCAGATGAGATTACCGGACCGTGGAAGATTTATGTGCCTGGCAGCCTGCGTATCGAGGACTCCTTCTTTGCGCCGACACGCCCCGAGATCGAACCCGAGCGTCTCGCCGAGTTAGTCGCGCAGCGAGAGGCGAGTGGCGTCAAAATCATGCATGATTTTGCCAAGGAGCTGACCGAACCTCATATTGCCTCACCCGATGTGCATGTCGACAACGAGAACCAGCGCATTGTGATGTATTTTCATGGCTTGGAGGCGGCGGCACAGCAACATTCACGAGTGGCGACATCAACCAACGGCATCGATTTTGTGACGTTGCCGGGCGACATTGGCCGCACGTATTACCGCGCCTTCGCCTGGGAGGGTTTAACTTATGCGATCGCCATGCCTGGTCAGTTTTACCGCTCGGTGGATGGGCTGACGAATTTCGAGGAAGGTCCACGATTGTTCGAAGGCACCATGCGCCATTCTGCGGTGATGGTGCGAGGCAACACATTGTTTGTCTTTTGGACGCGCGTTGGCGATGCGCCCGAAACCATCATGTTAAGTACGATCGAGCTGACGGAAAATTGGAACGATTGGGTAGAATCACCGGAGGTGGAGCTACTGAGGCCAGAGTTTAGTTGGGAAGGGGCTGATGCGCCGATCGAGCCGTCTGTGCGTTCGACCGCGTACGGCCGCGTCAATCAATTGCGCGATCCTGCGTTGTTCGAAGAGGACGGCTTGGTCTATTTGCTCTATGCCGTTGCCGGCGAAAGCGGTATTGCACTGGCGCGGGTCGATTTCTACTGAGCGCCTTGTGATAAGAAACCTATAAGCTAGTGAAAATATAGCTAGTTGCTCATCTTCGGCTCTGAGAAAAGAGCTAACCTCGGGGATACTTCTTGTTCTCCGAGTCCACAGTGCCCTCGTACTCTCTTTTAGCCACGACACTACTGATAAGCGGCTGCGTGGGACTCGCACTCTCTCATTCGATTACCGATCTTGAGTTTATTCATGCCGAGGATGGCATCCTTGAAAGCCTGCAAGCGATCCTGCTTGGCTGTGCCGCCTTTTGCTTCTTGCTCGTAAGTTCCGTTGCCAGTCGCGGCATCCAGCGGCTTGAGTATTTGGGTTTAACCCTCCTATGCTTCAGCTTTGTTTTACGCGAAGTGGATTTTGAAACCTGGGACCTACCGAGTTTGCTGTCGCATTTAGTCGTAGGTAATGGCCGTACCGTGACGCTGCTTATACTGTGGTTTGGATTATTTGCCTTCGTTGCGCGCGCGATCGACCTGACGCGGCTATCGTCGATTCGACACCTCGTCAGACGCCAAGTTTCTAACGGCTTCGTCGTCTACCTTTCTGTTGCAGCGTTACTGCTCGTCGCAGGAGGAGTATTGGATAGGGAGCTGTTTGAGGTGCGCCACTTCCAATTCTGGGAAGAGTTTTTAGAAACCCACGCTTATTTACTCCTGCTCCTTTTGTCCTTGAGGCAGGCGAGACTCCATCGGCGGGGCGCGGCGCTCCGTCCTGCGCAAAACCCTGTAGCTGTTGAAGTCGCGTCAGACTAGGCGAGCAGGCCAGCGCCGCAATTACTCGTCGTCTTCTGCTCTGCGCGTCGGTTTTTTGTCCACGCTTGTCCAATCAAGCGACACTCCAGAGACGGCGTTGACGCGTGAGATGCGGAAGATGATCTGCAGGAGTTTAGGTCGCTTACGCAGTGTGGGCTCCTCGAGCTTAGGCAGAAAATAAGCAACGATGGCGAGTCGCAGTAGAGTGGTTGCCACGAACACCACGAAGAGTTCGCTGGGCAAATCAAAGTCGGGTAATAGCCACTGCACAAGCGCGCTAGAGCGGCTCGCGAGTAGACCTCCGAGAATCCCCCCAGTGCAGACCGCTAATGCGCTTGTGCCAGATTGAATTGCGGCATAGAGCGCGAAATTGGTCTGATGCGGGCGGATGTCGTAAAGATAGTTAGCCGTGCTGAGTGTAAATCCGCTCCAAAAAACTCCCGAGATAATTTGCACCACAATTAAATAATACGGGTGCTCAGAGAGCATCCACAGTATCGGAATGAGCGGAATGCTTGCTGCACAAATCACCATTACGAGGTGGTTGCCAAAGCGATCGCTAAAACGCCCCCAGAAGCGCAGCAGCAAGAACTGCGTTGCTATGGAGGCGACGCTATTGATACTGAACTGCAGATAGGTGAACTGGAGGTCGCGCAGCATATAGACGGCGAAGAAGGGCGCGGATACGGCGACAGCACCCTGTAGGCTCGCCACGAACAGACTGTAACGCCTAAACGCAGGGTCGCGCAGTGATTCCTTTATATGCAGCCAGCTATCGCGAAGTCGCATCGCGTTAGCGCCCGCATCGGGCTCGGGGTCATGCATACGCCACAGCAGCAGGGCAGAGATGAAACGCCCGAGCGCAGCGCAGCCGAAAAGCACAGCGAAACCCAGCCACGCGTTGCCGATTTCGGCGCTCGCGTTGAGCAGCAAGCCGCCTGCGACGAAGATGATAAGGGTCGTGAGCATCGTTAGCCGTGAGCGGGCAGCGAAGAAGACGCCGCGGCGTTGCCTTGGCACGATTCCTCCCATCCACGCGCGCCAGTGGGGCTGCACGACGTTGATGCAGATGTAATAGCCCACTGCCAGAGCGATGAGCAATTGCACGGGGCCTGCGGGCAGGATTTCGGCGACTGGCAAGGCTACAAAAGCCATGCCTGCAACCACGAAGCTCTGCGACAGTGCGGTGAGCACAACCAGGGGTTTGCGCGGGACATGATTGCCTAGCCACACCGAAACGATTTGCATGATGGCCCCGGCGAGCTGGGGCAGGGCAGTCAGCCAGCCTAGCTGCAATGCGCTGGCTTGCAGAGAGATGGCGAAAGCATTGAGGAAATTGTCGCTTGTGCCCGTCATGGTTGCCGACGCCACCGCTTCTTGCTGCGAATAGCGAAGGGTATTGCGAAGGCGGCTGCGTGTTTGCATGGGTGAGGCTGCTGGGTTGAGGCGCAGTATTTTATCCCTTTCTAGCCCGGCCGCTCCATGCTAAATACGCTTTCGCCATCGACACGCGCGTAGTCGTTATAGCCGAGTCGACTAATAATACCCATCTTGCGAATGTCGACGAGCCCCTCATCGGTAAGCACCGCATCGTCGATATGAATGCCGATGACCTCGCCGAATATCACTTTGTAGTTGTCGGCCTCGGTCCATCCTGGGATGTCTACGGTTTTGATATAGCGGCACTCTAAATGCACCGGCGCTTGTTGAATGCGCGGCGCCTTGACCAGCTGCGAAGGCAGTGGGGTGAGGCCTGCCAGGGCGATTTCATCGACCTCGGGGCCGGCGCTGATCGAACTCAAATTCATCGCGTCCCGCGTGTCCCATGTGGCGAGGTTGCACACGAACTCTCCGGTCGCCTCGATATTTCGTGCAGAGTCTTTGAGCCGGTCGTCGCCCGCGCCTGCGCCGGCGGAGAACATCACTGTGGGCGGCTGATAGCTCACCGCATTGAAAAAGCTGTAAGGCGCGAGGTTGCAGACGCCCGCGGTGTCTACTGAGCTAATCCAGCCGATCGGACGTGGCACTATGAGGCTGTTGAATGGGTTCTTCGGCAGGCCGTGATTCTTCTTCTTGGGTTCATAAAACATGAGCGTGGATCCGACGAGTGGGGATTGGAAGACGATAGCGCGGATCTCGAGCCTGCGGAAGAGGGGAGCCACTGTTCGTAAAAAACGATCACCTTGATCGAAACAAAGCGTTGTCTCGATTTTTAATAAGTCGCTATCTTGCTATCTGTTAAACACATCCGAGCGCGAACTGCGCTCGTTTAGTACTTATGTCCGGTATGAAGCCGGTCTTTTTTCATTTGAATGGAGGCACTAACCATGCTTAAGAAGTCCCTCGTACTAGCCACAGCGATTTCGCTGGGCCTCTCAAGCCTCGCGGCCGTAGGCCAAGACGGTGTCGCATCCAACGACTACTGGTGGCCAAACCGCCTAGATCTCAATCCGCTGCGCGACAACGACCCCGCCTCAAATCCTTTGGGTTCTGAGTTCGACTACGCGGCTGAATTCGCCAAGCTCGACCTCGACGCGCTCAAGGCCGACCTCGTTTCGGTCATGACTACCTCGCAAGACTGGTGGCCAGCAGACTACGGGCACTATGGTCCGTTCTTCATCCGTATGGCATGGCACAGCGCCGGCACGTATCGCGTGAGCGATGGCCGCGGCGGCGCCTACGGCGGCATGCAGCGTTTCGCGCCACTCAACAGCTGGCCAGATAACACTAACCTCGACAAGGCCCAGCGCCTGTTGTGGCCACTCAAGCAAAAATACGGCAACCAGATCTCGTGGGGCGACCTCATGGTGCTCGCAGGCACGGTAGCGATGGAGTCTATGGGCTTCGAGACGGCCGGTTTCGCCGGTGGTCGCGTTGATTCGTGGGAGCCTGAGGAAGTTTACTGGGGTCCTGAAGGCGAGTGGCTGGCTGATGCGCGCTACTCCGGTGAGCGCGATCTAGAAGATCCCCTCGCGGCGGTACAAATGGGTCTTATCTACGTAAACCCTGAAGGCCCTAACGGCAACCCTGATCCCCTAGCTGCGGCCGCAGACATTCGAGACACGTTCGCTCGCATGGCGATGAACGATGAAGAGACCGTGGCGCTTATCGCCGGTGGTCACACCTTTGGTAAGGCGCACGGGGCCGCGAGCCCTGCCGGTACTGTGGGCGCAGAGCCAGAAGGCGCAAGTCTCGAAGAGCAGGGCCTCGGCTGGAAGAACAGCTACGGCACAGGCAAAGGCGCTGACACGATCACCAGCGGTCTGGAAGGCGCGTGGACGGTGAACCCCGCGGCATGGACTCACAACTACCTCGAGAACCTGTACGCCTACGAATGGGAACAGACTCGCAGCCCCGCGGGCGCGATTCAGTGGATTCCCGAAGGTGGCGCTGCATCGAACCTGGTGCCAGACGCCCACGATCCCTCTAAGCGTCATGCGCCGATCATGTTTACGACCGATCTCGCGCTGCGCGAAGATCCTGCCTACCGCGAAATCACTACGCGCTGGCTG
Source organism: Gammaproteobacteria bacterium (assembly GCA_024639905.1). Taxonomy (GTDB): domain Bacteria; phylum Pseudomonadota; class Gammaproteobacteria; order Pseudomonadales; family Pseudohongiellaceae; genus UBA9145. The sequence continues at coordinate 117,467 of JAHEGE010000001.1, forward strand.
GAAAACCCTGAAGAGTTCGAAGTGGCATTTGCTCGCGCGTGGTTCAAGCTTACGCACCGCGACATGGGGCCAAGCACTCGTTACTTAGGCTCGCTCGTGCCACAGGATCAGCTAGTATGGCAGGACCCCGTGCCAGCGGCCGACTACTCGACGATCAACGCGCGCGACATCTCGCGTCTGAAGTCGTCGATCCTCGACTCAGGTCTGAGCACTGCCGAGCTCGTGCGCACAGCATGGGCTTCTGCATCGACGTTCCGCGGGACTGACTTCCGTGGCGGCGCTAACGGTGCGCGCATCCGCCTGGCACCTCAAAAGGACTGGGCGGCGAATAGCCCGGCTGAAGTGGAGAAGGTAATCGGCGTGCTCGAGGGCATTCAGGCTGATTTCAACGAAGGTAGCTCGCGCCGCAAGGTATCGCTAGCCGACTTGATCGTGCTCGCGGGTAATGCGGCAATCGAACAGGCCGCACAGGCTGCGGGTCATGACATCGATGTGGCTTTCACTCAGGGCCGCACCGATGCGACTCAAGACCAAACCGACGTGAATTCATTCGCTGTGCTCGAGCCTAAGTACGATGCGTTCCGTAACTACTTCTCAGCAGACTCACGCCTGTCACCGGCGCGTGCGTTGATCGAGAAGGCGGACCGCCTGACGCTCACAGTGCCTGAAATGACCGTGCTCGTGGGTGGTATGCGCGCGCTCGACGCAAACGTCGACGGCGGTGCGCATGGTGTCTTCACCGATCGCGCTGGCCAACTGACCAACGATTTCTTCGTTAACCTGCTTGATATGGGCACGGTGTGGGCGAAGTCGTCGACAGAGGGCGTGTACGAAGGCCGTGACCGCGACAGCAATGAAATGAAGTGGACTGCGACGCCTGTCGATTTGATCTTCGGCTCAAACACTGAGCTGCGTGCGGTCGCTGAGGTGTATGCGATGGCAGGTGGCGAGCAGAAGTTCGTCGAAGACTTCGCGGCGGCGTGGACTAAGGTCATGGAGCTTGATCGCTTCGATCTCCAGTAAGCCTAGATAGGCGGCGCCGAGCCGGCGCCGCCAAACAAAAATGGCGATGTCCTTGCGGGCATCGCCATTTTTTTTGCCGAAAACTTTGGCTGTGTACTAGTCGTCGAAGCCGACGAAATTCACAAAAGAAGCTTCGTCTGCGCGCGTAGACTTCACCTGATTTGCCGAGAAGTCATCGTTGGGATAGCCCATCGCGATGCAGGTGAGGATAGCCTGAGTATCAGGAATGCCTGCGTGCTCGCGCACCACCGGCGTCTGCATGACGCCCTGACCATTGATCACTGTGCCGAGGCCGCGTTCCCATGCAGCAAGGCAGATCGCATAGGAAATCGCGCCTAGATCGAATTGGCCGATCGCGGCGGGCTCCAAAATCTTGTCGTAGGTTAGAACGATAGAAACCGGCGCATCGAACTGTCTGAAGCCACGCATCACCCAGTCCTGGCGCATCTCTTTGTCGTCGCGGGCAATGCCCATAGCGGCGAAAAGCTGTTTCGCGATCTCCACCTGACGTTCGCGGTGGATGCCCTCATAGGCCTCTTTGGTCGGGAAATCGCGCTGCGGCTTTACGCCGGCTAGCATGCGCTCGGTGTTGCCCGCGCGGATCTTGTCCAGCGGCTCGCCGGTAACGACGTAGAGGTTCCACGGCTGGGTATTCATCGAAGACGGCGCGCCCTTGGCGACGTCGATAATCTCTTGAATCACCTGCTTGGGAACGGGGTCAGGCTTGTACCCGCGAACGCTACGGCGGGTACGAACTAGCGTTTCGAAATCCATGGGGATTTAGAACAACCAAGCAGAGAGGACAACGCCGCAGAGGACTAGGCCGACGAGCGTGACGCCGATAACGATGTTAGAACCGGTGTTTGAATCTTGATCGTGTGCTGACATGGGTAGTTCCTCAATAAATGGTGTGTGCACCTGACGCGCAAGCACGGGGTGGGCCAAGGCCGCAAAAACTGGGCGTAATCATAAAGAGTTAGCGTCGATTTGGGTAGCTTTTCGTGCGCCGAAGCGCGCAGTGGCGGCGAGGGTGATGAATGCGTAGAAGGGCAGGAAGAAGCGGTCCCAGCTCCCCGCGAGTGGAAACAGGACGAAGTACGCGCCAAAGAGCGGTAGGGTGAGCAGGGCGAGCTGGTTAAGCGAGATAGCGTTACGGGGCGCCAGGAAGGCGGTGTACTGATGGCGCCAGCCTCCTACCAGAGTAACTGCGAGCAAGAGCCCGAAGAGGGGCATCGCGGTGGCAAGCGCAGCCCCGCCAGCGACGAGTTGCCCCGCTGCAGCCACAACCACGGCCCTGTAGGCGGCGAACGAGAAGGGCTGCGTGAAGGCGGCGATGTCTGTCTGGCTTTCGATGAAGGTGTGATAGAAGAGCCGCCACCACTGATAGTCGAAGGCAGCATTAAGCGCGAAATAGAGCGCGCAGCTGGCGGCGAAGCTGGCGGCAATCAGCACCATTTCGCGTCTGTGTCGCGCGGGATCCAAGGAGGTGCGGCTTTGCGCGTAGGCCGACCAGCCCAGCCAGCTGAGCAACAGTCCCGCGAAGAGGATGTTGTTGGTGCGCACCGCAACGGACAGAATCAAAAGCCCCATGGCAGTCACGAGCCAGCGCTTGACGAGTAACGCGTAGGCAGCGGCGAGCAGCACCAGTGCCGAGAATGTGTCGGGCACGGGCACTCGGCTAAGGTCGGTAATGCGTGCTGCGAGCGCGAATAAAACCACCAAGAGTGAAGCCTGAAACGCGTGAGTATGCCGCGCGAGCCAGATAAACAGCAGCAGGCAGAGCAGCACGCCTGGGACCAGCGACATCATGCCTAGCGCAGCGAGGGGCTCTATGCCGAGCGCGCCCAGACCGCGCAGGGCCATGACATAGGCGGGCTTAATCTCATACATGGGCAGCTGGCTGGCAAAATGGGCGGGGTTAATCGACAGATCGTGTGCATAGGCCCCGGCGACCAACGGTGCGTATTGCTCCGGCGCAAGATTGGCCTGCAGATAGCCGTAGGTCTTGGCGTGGAGTGTCGCCGCATCGTCTGTGCTGGCGGCAAGAGTTACCGCGGTATAGGGCACGGTGTCCCAGGTGTAGAGAGGTCGTGCCTGCGCAAAGACGATGAGGAAGCCGAGGTAAGCCAGCAGGGGCGCGATCGATAGGATCTGGATAACACTCTTGGGCACTGCGTGCTCCTCTCTGTGTTTGGCGGCAACGAGTTGGCGTCTGATGGTCTTCTGTTGGCCGCGAGAGCGCTGTTAGAAAAGCATCAGAAGAGTCGAGCCGGCCATACTGATTCCAGTGCGTATCGACTATCATGCACATTCCGGCGGCCAGCTTGCGCACGCGTGCAGCGCATTATGCGTCTAAGCGGCCGATAAATGAAGATAAGGTCTCAGGGCCAGCCAATAACTGACAGGGAGTCCGCGTGACCATGAGCACCGCAGCCACACAAAGTCCGGCCGGGGAAACGACTAATCGCTTCTTTCTGCTAGGCCTATTCCTGATTACCAGCGCCACGCTGTTGCTGGAGATACTCAACACGAGGCTGCTATCGGTTGTGACTTGGTACCACCTGTCGTTCTTCGCGGTGTCGATGGCCATGTTCGGCATGGCGGCAGGCGCGCTATGGGTGTATCTCAAACCCCAGCGGTTTCCTCGGGACGACGCCTTTGCGTCGCTTTACCGCTATTCGATCCTGTTCGCACTCAGCACGCTGGTCTGCCATTTACTGATTTTGTTCACGCCGCTTAACACGCTAACCGGCTGGGACGTGGCGAACGTGCTGAAGATGACTCTCATTACCCTCGCAGTCGCCGTGCCTTTCGCCTTCTCAGGCGTAGTCGTAACCGTTGCGCTCACCCAAGTGCCTGGCAACAGCGGCTTGATCTACGCGGTGGATCTCGTTGGCGCTGCGCTTGGTAGTCTTGCTTGCCTCGTCTTGCTGAGCTTCCTCGATATCAGCAGCGCGACCATCGCCTCGACCGTGGTCACGTTGCTTGCTGTGCTGTGTTTTCAGCGCGCGCACACTGGGCGCAGCGATACGCGCTGGATCTTTCTCGCCGCCGTACTGACGATCGGCGCACTGGTGAACAGCCAACTGACTGCGGGCCTACGGGTGTATTACCCCAAGGGCAATGAGGTCGTTTACAGTGATGAGACTATCGAGTACTGGACCATCCACGGGCAAATTTTGCTCTCGCCCGCTGAGGAGCGGGTGGGGCCGTTCTATTGGGGTGCGGGTGCAGGCGCGCCGGTGATAGAAGGCATGAAGCTGCAAGGGTTGGTGATCGATGGCGAAGCAGGCACCGCAGTCACGCAGTGGAATGGGGACAGGGCCGAGCTCGATTGGCCGCGTTTTGATGTCACCTCGCTGCCCTATCATTTACGCCGCGGCGGCGAGGTCGCGGTTATCGGTGTAGGCGGGGGGCGCGACATCCTTACTGCGTTGGGTGCTGACAGCACAGCGATTACTGGCATCGAGATCAATGGCGCAATACTTGACATTCTTCAGGACCATCGCCGCGACTTCGTAAACCTCGACCAACAGCCTGAAGTGACGTTTGTACACGACGAGGCGCGCTCCTATTTGACGCGCACTGAGTCTCGCTACGACGTCATTCAGATGTCGCTCATCGATACTTGGGCGGCAACGGGCGCCGGGGCGTTCACGCTATCGGAGAATGGGCTTTATACAGTCGAGGGCTGGCAGGTGTTCTTCGAGCATTTGAAGCCCGATGGGCTGCTGAGCGTATCGCGCTGGTACTCGCCCGAAGCGCTGTCAGAAACCAATCGCCTCATCTCTCTTGCCGCCATGTCTTTACTGGAACGAGGCATTGAGAATCCCGGAAAGCATGCGGTGCTCGTTGCGCGCAATACGGTGGCGACGCTGCTGGTTTCGCCCACCCCGTTTAGCGACGCCGACCTCGACATGCTCGATGCAGTGGCCGCTGAGCTGGAGTTCACCATTTTGCACTCCCCGCGCCAGCCGAGCGCTGAACGACTTATTCGCGATGCGTTCGCCAGCACGAGTGCCGATGAGCTTCGCACCGCGACTGCCCATGAGTTCTTAGACTTCTCGCCACCGCTAGACAGTCGGCCGTATTTTTTCAACATACTCAAGCCATCGGCACTGATGAGCACGAGCGCCGAATTAGGCGAGCTCGGCATTGTTGCGGGCGGTAACCTGCTCGCGACTTACACCTTAATGCTGTTGTGTCTGCTCGCGTTCATCGGCGTCTCGCTAGTGATTGGTGTGCCGCTGCTCCTCTCCGGCAAGCCGCAATTACCCGAGGGTATTTTTGCCAGCGGGCTCTTGTATTTCGCCTGCATCGGCACCGGGTTTATGATGGTGCAGATTCCCTTAATACAGCGCTTCTCCGTCTATTTAGGGCATCCCGTGTACGCGGTGTCGGTGCTACTGTTCTCGATGATTCTCGCGGCGGGACTCGGCAGTTCGCTGTCGGATCGCATTGATGTGGCACGCGATAGGCGCTGGACAGTCGTGCTCCCCGTGATCATCGTCGCGCTGTTGGCGATGATTTACGCAGTGTCCGGCCCGCTTATCGCGGCCACGCTGTCGCAGGGATTGTTCCTGCGTTGCCTCATCGTAGTCGCGCTCGTGGCAACAGCGGCAGTACCCATGGGGATGTGCTTCCCGCTGGGCCTGCGACTCTTCCGCACGCATTCGGATGACTGCCTGCCGTGGATGTGGGGCGTGAATGGCGCAACCGGCGTGCTGGCGAGCGTGCTTGCCGTGGCTATCTCTATGTGGAGTGGGATTAACACGAGCCTGCTGGTGGCGATGGCGTGCTACGCGCTATTGATCATTCCGGCGCGGCGCTTGAGCCTGGGCGTCGCCACGCGCCGAGTTTGAGCGCGGCGGCGATGACCGCACCATAGAAGACCATCGCGATCGCTGCTGCGTAAAACACGCCCTCTAAGCCCATGCCTATGACGCGAGTGAATACTAAAGCACCGCCTACTGCGACCAAGATACGTGTCGCTGTCGCCGTGACCGGCCACAGCATGGCGCCTGCCCCTTGCGAGGCGAAATAAAGCGAAAATCCAAGGCCCATAAAAGCAAAGCAGGGCGCGACTATGCGCATATATGCCAGTGCCGCGGCATGTATTTCGGGGTCTTGAGTGAATACCGGGATCCAAGCGTTTGCCTTGAATGCGAGTAGCAGGCCAATGCTGCCTGCGAGCACCGACGCGCAGCAACTGCCTATCCACCCGATACGTTCTGCGCGGGCCTGGTCCCCTGCGCCGATCGCCATGCCGACCAGAGAGGTCATTGCCGCCCCCAAGCCGAAGATGAGAGGAATCATCAGGAACTCGATCCGCGATCCAATGCCATAGCCGGCTAACGCTTTTTCGCCGAAGCTGCCAACGATAGCGGTGAGACTGACGATGGTGGCGACGGTAAGCAGTGGCGAGAGAGAGGCGGGGGCAAACACGCGCAGGATGTCAGCGAAAAGCTCGCGAGAAAAAATCGACGGTTGCCGTCGCAGGCTGATGAGCGTGTTGCCGTAGATCAAACGCAAGAGCATGAGCGTGCTCACTAGCGCAGCCACCACCACGGCTGAGACGGCGGCACCAGCAACACCGAGGGCCGGTAGCCCAAATGCGCCTGTGACGAGGCAGATCGACAGGGGGACTTGAATCATTGCGTTGACAATCATCATGCTGGCGGGAAAGCGCATATCACCCATGCCGCGGTAGATCGCGGTCACCACGCCGACTAGCCAAAGGCCCAAGCCGCCCAGACTCAGGATAAACCCATAGCGATAGGCGTAGTCGAGAATCAATTCGCTACCCCCGAGGAAGCGCAGGAATGCATAGCCACCGAGCGTGAAGGTGAGCAAGATCAACCCGGCTCCCGCCGCCGCAAGTGCAAGCGCATGCCAGATAAGGCGCTCTGCGCGTTCCGGCTTACCGGCACCTAGCGCCCGCGCAATCGACGAGGCCACGGCTCCGCCTAGTGCGCCACCAGGGAGTGTCTGCATCAACATGAGGAGCGGGAAAGCGAGCGCGATGGCCGCAAGCGGGGCTGTGCCCAACGTGCCGATTACCCACACCTCCGCCATGCTAACGAACGACTGGATAAAAAAGGCAATGCTATTGGGCGTTGCGAGGCCAATAAGCAAGCCGAGAGGGGGTGCGGTAAGGAGATGCTGAGTCTTTGAATCCATGGCGGCGTCATCAATGCGTGCAAAGAGCCTCAGTCTAGCAGCACACGAAACAATTCGTGACATTTCTACCTAGTTTTGTCGGAAGCCCGAGCATAGACTGTGTCTCAGCACAGGAAGTGTCCAAGCTTTAGCTTAATTGATGCAGTTCATCGATTAGTTGCGACGTGTAGAGATGATAAACAGATATTTCGTCATAGACGATTTTTACAACGACCCCGACCGCCTGGTCGAGGCCGCGCTCAATGCGCAGCGCGATGGTGCCTCGCGGGGCAATTATGCGGGTGTCATGACGAAAGAGTCGTTCCTGTCTGTTGATCAACGCGACTTCTTCGAAAAGCTGCTCCAGCAGGCGCCCATCAACGCGTCCACCGAGCTCAATGGCAAGATTCGTTTCTCGAAACTCGGCGACCCCTACACGCAACATATCCATTTCGATGCGGGCAATACGCATTGGTCGGGCGTGGTCTATTTATCGAAAGAGCATCCCAAGGTCGACGGCACCGTCTTCTGGAAGCATCTGCGCACAGGCCTAGAAGAGATTCCCCGCACGCTCGAAGGCGCACACGCGGCAGGATTCACCACGCCTGAGAAGGTGCAGCACTTTCTGCAAGTCGACGGCGTCGATGAATCATTGTGGGAGAAGACTCTCTCAATACCGTACAAATATAATCGGCTAGTGCTGTTCCGTCCGTGGATGTTCCACTCCCCCGGCCCGCAGTTCGGTGAGTCGTTGGAATCTAGCCGCAAGGTACAGACGCTTTTCCTAGGAGCGTAGCCCCTCTTTCATTCGGCGGGTGATAAACACTATGATGCTGTGGCACAGCTTATAAAAGGGCCGCAGTAATGACAGAGTTTTCGCGTACGCCGGACAGTAATTTCGATTCGCTAATAGACTACGATTTCGAACCTCACTACCACCAGTGGGCCGACCTGCGCATGCACTACCTCGATGAAGGGCCGCGAGACGGCCCCGTGGTGCTTATGGTGCATGGCATGCCTACCTGGAGCTATTTGTACCGTGATTTCATTGCGCCTTTAGTAGCCGCAGGCTACCGCTGTATCGCGCCCGATCATTTTGGATTCGGTAAATCGGATAAACCGACGGATCCGCATTGGTATAGCATCGCGCGTCACACAGAGGTGCTCACCAGCCTTATTGTCGAGTTGGATCTGCAGGACATCACGCTAGTGTGCCAAGACTGGGGCGGGCCACTCGGTCTTGCACAGGCGATGACAATGCCCGATCGCTTCTCGCGCTTGGTGATTATGAACACGTGGCTGCATCACCCCGACTACGAGTACTCAGAGGCGATACTGCGCTGGAATAAAGCGTGGAAAGAGGGAGGGCTCTTTGACAGGTCAAAGCCGGACATTGGTATCTTGGTGGCGCTGTCCGCCTCGCTTATCTCACGCGAGTCTGCGATTCCTGCCATAGTCTCTGCGGCGGCCCCTGAGTTCCTGACCCCGCTAGGCGCCCAGTTGCATACTGCGTTCCTGGCTCCCTATAAGGGGTTGTCGGATGCAGCCTTCAACGGCCTTCGACGCTTCCCACTATCAATCCCTTTTTCTGATTACGCGCGTGGCAACGGCGCGGTGCAGGCGTCGCACTTTGAGCAACTCAAGGGCTGGACTAAGTCTATTGACTTCATTTGGGGCGGCGCCGACGACATCTTCACCGAAGGCTGGGGGCGGCAGTGGGCAGGCCTGTTCCCGCAAGCTAGCTTCTATTTAATTCCCGCTGCAGGACATTTCCTCCAAAACACCCACGGGCGCGAGATCGCCGAGCGGATCCTTGGTTAGTGGCTCTTAGCTACTCGGCAGCACACTTTGTCGCAATTCAGCGGCGCGGATAACTTGTATTTCGCCTCTGGCGCTTTTATTGTAGTCTTCCCCAACGTGAATCTCCCTTTAGAGGCTATAACAATGAAAGCACGTTTCGAAAGATCACCTGCTAGCGCCCTGCAACGGCTGCTGGGCTTGGGTGGCTTAGCCGCAGTGCTCGGGCTGGCCCCGACGCTCGGTCTGGCGCAGAACAAGGTTACCGAAGATACCGCAGAGTGGTTTACCCTCGGTGGTGACTACGCCCACACCCGTTTCACCCCAGCCGAGGAAATCACGGCTGAAAATTTCCATGAGCTAGACGTGGCATGGGAATGGGATGGCGCAAGCTTCGGCGGTCGATCGGGGCGCTCAACGCCTACGTACGTCGACGGCAAACTGTTTACCGTGTCTGGCGCGCGTCGCCACGTAGTGGCCATCGACCCTAAGTCGGGCGAGACGCTATGGTCTTATCGCCTGCCCAATACGCGTCGCTGGGAATACTCCATGCGCGCGTCTTACGGCAAAGGCATTGGCTACTCGCGTATCAACGGTAAGGGCGTGGTTTATATTGCTACCCCCGGTTTCTTTCTCGTCGCACTGGACGCAGAGACAGGCGCGCCGCTCGAAGGTTTCGGCAGCCAGGTTCCTGTTGAGGGCTTCCCAGAGTCGGGTGTAGTAGACATGCTGGCTGACCTTGGTCATCCGTATGACCCCTATGAAGGTATTCCGCTAGAAGTGGGTTACATCACTTCGTCGTCACCACCCATTGTTGTGAACGACACCATTATCGTGGGTAATTCTGCAGAGCAAGGTTACCTGCAGGCGCGCATCGAAAATGTGCCGGGCGATATCCTCGCTTACGACAAGACCACGGGTAAGTTTAAGTGGAAGTTCAACGTGATTCCTAAGCCGGGTGAGTATGGTCACGAGACGTGGGAGAACGACGCGTGGAAATACACGGGCGACGTCTCTTCTTGGGCGCCGCTTTCGGCTGACCCTGAGAACAACATCGTTTATATCCCAACGAACCCACCAACAATCGACTACTACGGCGGCTTCCGTCCGGGTGACGGCTTGTTCGGTACTAGCCTGATTGCACTCGATACCGAAACTGGCGAGCGCCGCTGGCACTTCCAAACGGTTAAGCACGATATTTGGAACTACGACAATCCTGCTGCGCCGATTCAGCTAGACGTTAATATCCCAGGCCGCGGCGTCGTACCTTCTGTGTCACAAGTGACTAAGCAAGGTTTCGTCTACGCGTTCGATCGTCTGACCGGCGAGCCGCTGTGGGAAATGGAAGAGCGCCCAGTGCCTGCGTCTAACGTACCTGGTGAGAAGCTCGCGACTACTCAGCCGTTCCCAACCAAGCCACCTGCATTCGAGATGCAGGGTATTTCGGAAGATGACCTCGTCGACTTTACGCCTGCACTGCGTCAGGAAGCGATCGATGTCATGGCTAACTACGACATGGGCCCCCTGTTTAATCCGTTCATACACGACGAAGACCCGTCGGGTAAAATCGCGTCTGCGATGTGCCCAGGCGATGGCGGCGGTGCCAATATCACCTCACCACCTGTTGCGGATCCGACGACAGGCTTCCTCTATGTGTCTTCTGCCAATCGCTGCAGCTGGCATATCGTGATTCCGGGTGAAGAGGCCGATGCGCGCATTGCCGAGCCTACCGGTGCGACTTTCGCGCTATACGCGAACGACCGCGCGGTGCGCTCACCACGATTACGCTCAGGCATCCCTTATGTGAAGCCGCCGTACAGCACGATCACTGCGTTCGACATGAACACGGGCGAAATCGCGTTCCGCATCCCTAGCGGTGAGACGCCTGATCGCATCCGTAATCATGAGGCGCTGGAAGGCGTCGATATCGGCGACACTGGCACGGGCAATATCGTGCCAATGGTCACGACGAAGAACATGCTCATCTACTCTGACATGGATCACGATGGCTCTACGGCGCTATTGTACGCGATCGATAAGAAGACCGGTGAGAAGCTCGATAGCATCGAGGTGCCTGCCCAGAGCCGCTACGGCATGAGCTCATGGATGCACGATGGTCATCAGTACATCATCCTGCAGACAGGTTCAAAGCTCACTGCTATGGCGCTGCCAGGTGCGATGTCTGAGGGTGGAGGCGGTGGCCACTAGGCCTCCGGCGAGCTCCCTAGCGGCAAGCTAGAATAGAAAGCGGGTGGATGCATAATCCTCCCGCTTTTTTTGTGCGCTGCCGCTCTAAACCACGACTTAATTGAGTCAGCGAGGCGAGTAGGCGCGGATCGTCGTTCTGTGCAGGAGCCTATCGTAGCCTTCGTGTCCGCCTGTGGCGCGGTGCAGGAGTGCGCGGTTGTCCCACATGACCAGCATGTTGGGCTGCCATTTGTGGGTGTAGACGAACTCGTCGCGCCCTTGCCATGTGCGCAGCTCCGACAGTAGGGAGAAGGCGTCTTGTTCGCTGTAGCCTTCTATGCCAACGATGTAGCCAAGGCAGCTGAAAAAGCCGAGCTCACCGGTCTCTGGATGCGCTTGCACGAGAGGATGAGTCTGCAGTGCGAGTGCCGCATCCGAAGGCATAATCTTCATGCTGCGGTCGGTAGTCTGGTCTTCCTTGCCATACATCCCTTCGGGTGCGTAAGCGGTCTTTGCTGAATGAATGGCAATGAGGTCACGGTACTTCGCCTGTGTCTCTGCAGGCAGCGCCTGCCACGCGAGCTGCTGATTGGCGAACAGGGTATCGCCGCCCACCGGCGGCACGGTAATGCCGAACAGGCAGGTGCCGGCTGGCGGTGCTGCTTGAAAACTCCAGTCCGTATGCCAATTCTCGGCGAATAGCGGCGCCTTCTCCTCGGCCTTGCGCTCTACGGCGATAATATTGTTGCGGCCCTCTATCGGCGCGATGAACGGGTCGTCACCGAAGCCGCCGAAGGCTCGCGTAAACCGCTCGAGGTCATCGTCGCTCAGTCTTTGATCGGGAAAGCTGAGCACCTTGTGTTGCAGCCACGCTGCGCGCACCTCGGCGACGAGGTCTGCGCTCAGTGGCTGAGTAAGGTCGATGCCGGTAGCCTCGGCGCCACAGGCTTGGCCTGATGGGCGAATGCGCAGAGTCACGGGCTATTCCGGCAGGCTGTAAGCGATGACATAACCGCCAGGTGCGTCAGCCGCCTCGGTGCCATCGTCTACCGCGGCCTCCAGCTGCAACTCGCCGCCACCTTCTGCTACCGTCACAATCACATATTGCTTGCCAGTCTTGGGGCTGACATAGCTCATTGGCGTCGCAGTTGAAGAGCCTGGTAGGTTGTCGGTCCACACCTCTTTGCCGGTAAGCACGTCAATCGCACGCGCTGTGCTGTCGACCACGCCCGCATTAAAGATCAGACCGCCGCCGGTAACAATGGAACCGGCGTTATAAAACATTCCCATGGGGAGCGGGAGCCTGCTAGGAATCCCCAAGGGGCCTTGTTCGCGAGCCGTGCCAAGCGGACGCCGCCAGAGCAGTTCTTTCGAGGCAAGGTCAACCACCGACATCTCGCCATAGGGTGGCTCGATGCACGGCGCGAAAAGTGGCGACAGGAAGAAGAAAGAGTAGACGCCATAGGGCGTCCCAGCCTGTGCGCCGCCGATGCCAAAGGCCTCGTTTTCCTTGATCTCATCGCGCGGGATTAAGCGCACCACCGAGGGATTGTTCATGGTGTTAACCACCATCAAGTTGTTGACCTCGTCTACTGCGACGCTGCCCCAGTTCATGCCGCCTGCCACGCCAGGGACGTAAAGCGTTCCGTAACCGGTTGTGGGTGGTGTCAGCGGCCCTTCGTAGCGCATACGCTTAAATTGCAGTCTGCACGCGGCCTGATCGAAGGGTGTGATGCCCCACATGTCGGCTTCAGTGAGGCGGTCGGCGAATGAGGGCATGCCTACCGAGAACGGCTGGGTAGGTGAGGTGTAGTCTTCGGGAATGGTAGTTTGTGGCGTCGGGATTTCGGCGACCTCAGTCAGCGGCTCGCCCGTAACGCGGTCGAGCAGGAACACCTCCGCGCGCTTCGTGGGCACGATCACCGCTTTGCGAATCACGCCATCGACGGGAACGTCGACAAGCGTTGGCTGCGAAGGCACGTCGTAGTCCCAGATGTCATGGTGAGTAGTTTGGAAGCTCCAACGCACGCGGCCGGTTTGGTCGTCCAGGGCGACTACCGAGCTTGCGTATTTATCCATCGCTTCGGTGCGGTGGCCGCCGAAATAATCCGGTGTGCCGTTGCCCGTTGGTACGTAAATTAGACCGAGTTCCTCATCGGCGCTTGTAAGACTCCACACATTGGGAGTGCCGCGCGTGTAGTTCTCACCATCCGCTGGCAGGCCAATGCGGTCCTCGCGGCCCATGTCCCAGGCCCATGCGAGCTCGCCGGTCAGTGGGTCGAAGCCGCGTACCACGCCCGAGGGCTCTTCGGTCATCTGGTTATCGAGTACCCAGCCGCCGAGGACGAGTACGCCGTTGGAGATCGTCGGAGGAGAGGTCACGAAATAGAACCCCGGGATGACCTCGCCCATGCCCGCGAGGAGGCTTATCTCGCCATTCTCGCCGAAGTTGCTGCACGGCAGGCCGGTGTTTTTGTCCACGGCGATAAGGCGTGCGTCAGTTGTCGCAGTGAAGATGCGCTCTACACACTCAGTGTCTTCAGCAGGTTCCGGGTTCTCGTAATAGGTGACGCCGCGACAAGTATCCCAGAAGCCAATCTTAGGCGATTGGATCTTGGGATCGAAACGCCAGCGTTCGGCCCCTGTGTCGGGGTCCAGCGCGAGGATGATGTTTTGGCCGGTGCACAGGAATAAGCCGTCGTCGATTTGAATGGGCGTGCCTTTGAACGCGCCCGGCACGCCTGTGCGCATCTCCCAGGCGCGCTCGAGGGAGCCGACGTTCTCGAGGCTAATTTGATCGACTGCGGCGTAGCGCGTGCCAGCCTTCGTTGCGCCGTAACTCGACCAGTCGCCACTGGTGTTGTTGACCGAACCCGTGCCCATTGCGCTGGGTGTTGCAACGTCGTAGCCGCTGTTAGCGAATAGGCCGATGACCAGCAAGGCGAGGCCGGCAGCCGACGCCTGCGTGGCCCGCAGCTGCAGCAGAGGCTTAGGCTCGCCCTGCGCGAGACCACGGCGTACTCGCGGCAGTAAGAACCACAGGCCCAAGACGCTGAACATAGCCACCCGCGGCATGAGCGCCCAGGCATCCAGTCCGGCCTCATACAGTGCCCAGCCATAGGTGAAGACTAAGAAGGCGCCGTAGAGCGTCGCTCCGCGCGCATCGCCGCGGAATAATAGCGCACCGGTGGCGAGCAGCGTGATGCCTGCAAAGGCATAATACAGCGAGCCGCCTGCGCCGACGAGCAGCACGCCCATCCATAAGAGCAAGGCGCCTAATAAGGCCATTACAGCGGCAAGAAGGCGGGGTTTAGGATAGGCAGTGGTCAAGGTGATCTCTCCGGGCTAGGCGCAGGAGTTATGTCCTGCGGGGGTTGTAGACGGCCTGCGCTGGGCGAGGCCAAACGCAGTGTAAACGGCGACGGGGCAGAGTGCCAACTCTGGGATATCGCGTCGTAAGCCATTGGATTGCTGCTGTACAAAGTCTCTCTGTCTTGGCACTCTCGCTTAGTCAGATTAACTACGACCCAGTCGATCAGGAGTCTCCAGAATGGAAATAATAATACGCGAGAAACTTTCCTTAGCAGTGGCGCTCAGTGCCGCGTTAGCCGCGCCGCTGGCAGTCTCTCAAACCGGCACGAGTATCGCCGCGGGTGACTGGCCCGTTTACCATGGCGACGAGTTCTCGCAGCGCTATTCCCCGCTTGATCAGATCAATGCCGACAATGTGGGCAGTCTCGAAATCGCTTGGCGGCTCTCCACGGGGAATTTCGGCCCGTCGACCGACTATAACAACCCGTCTACACCGCTTGAGATCGACGGCGTGCTCTATGTCAATATTGCGAGCACACGCAACGTCGCGGCGTTAGATGCGTCCAGCGGGCAAGTGCTGTGGCTATGGCGTCCGCAGGAAGGCGAGCGCTACAACGAGGCGCCGCGCAAGGGCGCCGGGCGCGGCGTGGCGTTTTATCATAAAGACGGCAAGAAACGCGTCATCGACGTGACCCCGGGCTACCAGCTGGTGTCGCTAGACGCCGACACCGGTATTCCGGATGCGTCTTTTGGCGATAACGGCATCGTCGATCTGTATGTGGGTCTGCGCAATGCCGACGACCCACGCTTCCCGTATCCCGACATCGGGCTTTCCGCGCCACCGTTTGTGATGAACGACGTGATCGTGGTGGGCGCTGCACACCGTACGGGTGGCCGGCCTCGCGCTAAGTCGAATGTGAAGGGGGATATCCGCGGCTTCGACGTGCATACCGGTGAGCTCTTATGGACATTTCACACGATTCCTGAGCGCGGCGAGGTGGGCTTCGAGTCGTGGTTAGACGAGGGTGTGGAGTTCACCGGCAACTCCGGCGTATGGGCGCCGCTGTCCGGTGACCCTGAGCTTGGTATCGTGTACCTGCCGGTTGAAGACCCTACCGGTGACTACTACGGAGGCGATCGCCCCGGCGATAACCTGTTCTCGAGCAGCATCGTTGCGTTGGATGTGAAGACCGGCGAGCGCAAGTGGCATTTCCAGCAGATCCATCACGACATCTGGGACTGGGACGTGCCGGCTGCGCCCGTGCTCGCCGACCTGCCGAACGGCCGCAAGGTCGTTATGTCGGTGACTAAACAATCGTTCGTTTATACCTACGACCGCGAGACCGGTGAGCCGGTGTGGCCTATCGTCGAGCAGCCGGTGCCTGCAGGCGACGTGCCGGGCGAGTGGTATTCGCCGACTCAGCCTTTCCCCACGGTGCCTGCGCCCTTCGACCGTCAGACGGTAACCGAAGACGATTTCCTAGACTGGACGCCAGAACTTCGGCAGATGGCCATAGACGCGACAGAGGGGTTCCGGCTAAGTACCGAGCTCTACACGCCGCCTTCGCTCTCTGACGACCCCGACGGCACGAAAGGCCTGCTTAGCTTGCCATCGTCAACCGGCGGTGCGAACTGGGAAGGCTCAACCCTCGATCCCGAGACCGGCATGCTCTACGTGCCGTCACGCACGCAGCTGCAGGCGCTGTCGCTGGCTAAAAACCCAAACTCCGACCTCGACCTCAGTCAAGGCTTCGGCGTGCGCGTGCCGCGTATTCAGGGCTTGGAGATTATTAAGCCGCCTTACGGCCGCATCACCGCCATCGACATGAACAGCGGCGACCATCAGTGGATGATTCCGAATGCCGGCACGCCGGCGCGCATCGCTAACCACAAACTGCTCGAAGGCGTGGACGTGCCTGCCACGGGCATTCCTACTCGTGCGGGCACGCTGCTCACCAAGACGCTGCTATTCGTCGCCGAAGGCAACGGTACTCCGGATGCGCTGCCTATCATGCGTGCTATTGATAAGAACACCGGCGCGATAGTCGCGCAGATCGATCTACCTGCTAACCAGATTGGTCTTCCGATGACCTACGAGCACGGCGGCAAGCAGTACCTTGCGCTGTTCGTTGGCGGTGGTGGGATTGCCGCGGAGCTTGTGGCTTATGCGTTGCCTTAAAAGGGGTCAGACCCCTTATTCCGCATAAAGCAGACTATAGCGGTATTCCTGCGCGCGGGTAACGGAGAGCACGCCCGCCGGCACGAAGCGGCCGTTGGGGATTAGACTCGCCATGAGTTCTGCATGCACGGGTTCGACGTCTTGCTGCGTCGCGCTCGCGATGCGGCGCGCGTACACCAGGGTAGCCTTGCTGCACACCGCGAACTTTACCCCGCGTGCGCCGAGGTCTGCCAAGGTGTTTTGCCCATTCGCCATGCTCGCCGTGTTCATTGGATTACTCGTGGGCGTGGGCTGCGCGCCGAAACTCAACACCGCGCCGTATTTTTCCCAGATCGCGTCGTTATAACCATAGGGCGTGGCGGCGTGGCGGAAACAGACGATGAGCGCGTAGTCGGCATCGGTGCCGTCGTAGTCCTGCGTGTGGGTGAACAGGATGTTGTTCGCGTAGCGCACGGCATTGCCGCCGCCGGGCAGGGTGGAGGAGTCGATAAACGCGCGATGATTGCCAGCTATCTGGTCCATCCACGCATCGCCTGCGTGGCGTTTGGGCACGAAGCCTTGCTGCGAATTTTGTGCTTGTGCGCTAGTCGATGTGGCGCTCACGGCGACGCCGGCTGCCGCGGCGACGCCGAGGTTGGTCAGCAGGTTGCGGCGGTCTGTGTTGATGCCTTTCGTGTCTGTCATGTCGGTTTTCTCCTCATTCAAATTTAGTCTCTATTCGCTTGCGGCATCGCCTTCGTCGGGCTGCGTTGAGCGCAGGGTTATTGTGTCACTCAAGCCGAGGCTTAAGAGAAACGCCCGCTGCTGGTCATTCACGAGTAGCGTAAGCGCCGTGCCGTGTGTTGCCATGCTGCCCGCTTCATGGGTAAAGAAGTCCACGGCAGATTGATCGATGTGTGTCGTGTATTGCAGGTCGACTGTCAGATCTTGGTCGCGCAGCGTGCGGAACTGTTCCGTAAGATGCGAGACCGAGGCGTAGAATAACGAGCCTTTAACCTTGAGAGTCGCCTGGCTAGCGTCGCGCTCGACAGAGAGATCGAGCTGGCTAATACGCAATAGGAAAACGCTAACCGATAAGAAAACGGCAATCGCGATACCGGTTGCGAGCCCGAAGAAGACGATGCCGACAAACGTCGCCAGATAAATCACCAACTCCGGCCGCTCGGGTGCATAGTGTTTGACGTCGCTCCACTTAATCATATCTAGCCCAACGATGAACAGCGTCCCCGCCATCGCCGCCATCGGCATGTAGGTAAGTATCGGGCCAAGGAAGGTGATTAGCAGAAGGACGAAGCCGGCGGCAACGATGCCTGAGAGCGGTGTCGACGCGCCGAGGCTGCGATTAGCCTTGCTGCGATTAAAACTGCCTGAGCCTGCAAAGGTTGAGAAGAACGGCGCGAGGAAATTGGCGAGGCCCTGAGCATACACTTCTTTGTCGAGGTCTATCTCTTGATCGGTTGTCATGCGCAGCTCGCGCACTATAACCAATGACTGCGCAAGCCCGATGAACGCGATCGTTAACGCGTAGGGGATCAGCTTAATGCTGGTCATCAGGTATTCGATATTCACAGTTGGCACGTGCAAGGGCAGCCACTGCAGCGGCATACGGCCTAAGTATTCGAGTTCTGTTACCGGCTGTGGCCAAATGAAACTCACCAGCATGCCGGCGAGATAGCCGCAGGCCACCGCGACGATCAGAAAATAGCGATGCGAGTAGCGCCTGCCGATAAAGCCACCGGCGATGGTCACCACGCCAATAAACAGGCTATAGGGGCTGATGAGATCTTTCGCATCGCTAACAATGATGTAGAGCTTCTCGTAGAAGAACGTCGTGTTGAAGGTTGACAGGTTGAGGATGCTATCCAACGACGCCATCACGATGAGAAAGCCCGCGCCGGCTGAGATGCCGGAGATCGCCGACGGCGACAAGTACTGAAAGATGCGCGCGCCGCGCACCAACCAGAACAGTAATTGGATGAGGCCGACCATCAGGCACAAGATAAACACATAGTCGATGTACACCGGGCTGCCGCGTCCTGCGAGGGGTAATACGGCTGAGCCGATGAGTATCGCCACCGCCGTATTGGGCCCGCTCATCATGGACGAACTGCCAAGGAAGCTGGTGAAGAGTGTGACGAAAATCGCGCCGTAGAGTCCGTATTCCGGTTGCAGGCCGGCGAGGTAAGCAAAGGTGATGCCCTGCGGGATGACTAAGATGGCGCCGACGACACCGGCGAACACCTCGGTGCGCCAATTCATGCTGCGCGCCCAAGCAAGAGAGGGCGTCGCTTCTCTTAGCAGCGTGGGTATCAAGGCAGCAGGTCTTCGAGCAGTTTGAGGAACTTGCTCTGCCGCGGATCAGCGGGGCGGTACTGCAAATTCAAGTAGGCGGCGACATCGAAGGCCTGCTGATGCGTCAGCGACTTGTCTTGGCCCAGCGGCATGTTCGCCCAAATGAAGCCGGCGGCTTCGTCGATGCGGTTCATTCCCGCACCACGGTTATAAGAGTTCATTCCCCACACCGGCGGCATATCGCCTACGCCGCCGCCTTGTTCGCCGTGGCAGCTGGCACACTGTTCCAGATACACGGCGCGGCCATTGGCGGGATTCGGGTCGTAGCCCGTGGCCGGAAGGGTAGGCACGCCGCGGCCCTCAGGCTCGGCACCCATAACCTCGCCTTGGGAAAGGTAGGTGACATAGGCGGCAATCGCCAACACCTCGGGTGCGTCGTCCGGCGGCATAATGCCGTCCATGCTGTAGACAAAACACTCGCGGATGCGCAGCCCGATACCGTTGCGTTTGCCGTTCTTGGCGCGCCACTTGGGGTACATGCCGGCCACATTTAACGGGAGCGCGTCGGCTTTAGTGCCCGAGTTCAAATGGCAGTTCTTGCAGTTGAGAGCATTGCCGACGTAGCGGCTCGCAAAGTGTTGAGTATCGTTGACGATCTGATAGCCATAGACCACGTTGGAGTAGTAGTCGTCTAAGAACGGCTCGTTGACTAGTTGTTCTATGCTCGGCAGGGATTGCTGGGCGAGCGCGGTGGGCGTTAAGAGAAGCGCTGCCAGCGCCGCAAACACGGATGCGAGAAAAGCGCTGCGCCGGCGGACACGGATTAGGGATCGGGTGAGATTCATGATTATTCTTGTTGGCTCTCAGATGAATTCTTAGAGTGAGTCTGCAGAATGGGCGAGCAGACGCCTAAGTATTGTAGGGGAGTGCTTGGAGCGAGGAAAGTAGCAAGGCTTGATAGAGGTCAAGTCACACTGTTTATTGCCCTCGCTCCTGCACGCGAGCACCTTGAAGGATATAAGTGAGCGAATAATTGCCTTCGTGACAGGCGAATTCGTAGAGCCTGTCGTTTGTATCATTGCGCGTCAGCATGCGCTCGCCAATCACCGGCTCGCTAAAGGCCAAGGGATCACGAACCTCGAATCCATAGAGAATGCTGCCTGCGTCAACCAGCGTGAGCCGTTCAATGATTTCTAGCTGCGCCGATGCCGCCGCTCTGCCGAGGGAAGTCTGCTCAGGTCTAAAGTTGCGGCTGTTAATAACTAAGGTTTCCCCGTCCCAGTAACCCGTTGAGTCACCCATCCATTTATCGAAGCTAGGCTTTGGCGGCGAGGCGTTTTCGTGCAGCCTGATTATTCTGGCGTCATGGACCATTTCGGTCATGATCATGAGGTAATCCTTAGTCTGAACAATCTGCAGATTCGGATTCATCATAATGGGGGTCAGAGACGGAATAGCCGCGCCAAAAGCGAGGCAACGTCCTGAAAGCGGCTGGCCTTCGGGGCCATCAACATCGGATGGCGGAATCGATTTTTCTGTAGCGATGGACGTCTTCGACGAGAGTGCTTTTGGCAACCGTCCATTGGCGGGGCTGACGATGATTGAGGTGCGATACTCCGAGCCTATGGGCACGAGTGCGGGGTCTTGGAAATGCGAAAGGAAATTATCGTCCGCCTCTTGTCGAATGGCTGCTCCTTTTTCTGGCGCCCCTCGATCGGGTGCTAACGGCGCGAACAACGCTGTGTTCCTCTCATCCATCCTTGTCTCGATTTGCTTCACTTCCTCGATTGAAAAGGCGCGCTGCTCCCCAAGATGCTCCGCACGCTGTAGTGGCGTTCGAGAGCCGTACCACCAAGTTCCCTGTAAGTCCGGCCTGCCATATTGAGTCGTGGGAAGGGCCTCATCTTGTCCGTATAAGTTCGCAGCGCAGCAGAGCGTTAAGAATAGCGCTAGGATAGATTTCATTGAGAGCCTCTCTTGTCGGTTTGCTACAGGGGTGTACGATCGCGTTAAAGGGTGAGGAGTAGGTTTAGTATTCCGCGCTTAGCGCGAGTAGTACATGAATCAAATTGTCGCAGAGGAGAAAGGCCTTAAGTCACGAGTATTGTCACGATTGGTCACAATCTATCGATTGCGCTACAGTAATCTCTGCCACTAGTCTGTACAGAGATAACTAACAAAGGAAAGTTAAAAATGAAGAAGAGTCTACTGGGAAGCGTCGCCCTTTTAATATCTTGTTTGACGGGCACAACACTCGCTCAAGACATTCCCGATGCGATTATTAGTCATGAGGGGATCGGTTTCTCGCGCATGGATGAAGGCGCTGTTGTCGCTTACGATCTAGTCTCCGCCTATGATGAACATGTCGTCTTAGAGGCAGATTGCGGGACTTTTAAAGCCGAGGCAAAAGGAGTGAGCTGGTGTTTCGCTAATGCGCAGAACCAGGCAACTTTTGAGGCGGCGACAACCGCTAATGGCAATAATCCGTATCTGCCGTTCGTCGGGGGCCACTGTGGTCTAGGTATGGCGAACGGCAACCTGGTTGCCAAGGGAGACCCTCGCACGGCGGTGAGAATCGGCGACCACTTGGTGCTCAATGGCCGCTTCGTTGTCCGTACACGCTTCCTGCAGGACACGGAAAGGAATGTCGACAATGCGTTGCTGCGCTATGCGTTAGCCATTGAAGTCGGGAAGCTTAAGTAGGTAAAAAGGGGTTAAAAAGGGGTCAGACCCCTTTTTACTGAAAGGAAGTGTTGAACACGAGGGCCCATCCTATACAAGTAAAATAGCTTGGAGAAAAAGAGAGGGACATGAGTGAGTTAATAAGCAAACTGTGGAGGCTGCTATCTTTACTGAGTCTGGTAGGGGCGAGCCCGCAGCTGTTGTCGCAAACGGCAGTCTTTCAGGATGGCGTGCTGACGGTGCCGCAGGGTGCTGCGATGGTGGATGGAGAAATACTCCACTACAGCAATATTAGGCTGGCGGCGGATAGCGACGGGAGATTTACCTTGCTTGATGCACGGTCAAGCAGTTTGGTTTATGTAGATACCGTGGCGATTGAAATCGCAGAGTCGCTGCCGGTCCAAGTGCGTCTTATCGTGACGGGAAGCAAGTCAGTACCCTGTGTTGAACTGATGGAGCCTGCTGTGATTTTTAATGAGGCGACGTTTAAAGTTGCCTTAGCCGAAACCTCGATGGGCCCCGCAGAAACCTGTATCGCGATGCTCGATCCTTTCGAAGTCCAGATCCCTCTGGATGTCACTGAATTGGGCGCCGGCTCCTACGCCGTCAGTGTCAACGGCGTAGAGGGCGGCTTTAGTTTGTAAAAGCGGTCGGCCCCCTTTTACTTCAACAGCCGGCGCAGGATCTTGCCCGATGCTGATTTAGGGATCTCAGTGGCAAATTCGAGTATCCGGATCTGCTTATAGGTCGCGACCTTTGTTGCGACAAACGCCTGTATCTCCTCGGCGCTGACGTCGTGTCCTTCCTTAAGCACAACAAAAGCCTTGGGCAGCTCGCCCGCCTCGTCGTCAGGCACACCGATCACCGCGGCGTCCGCGACAGCCGGGTGTGTTACCAACAGTGCTTCTAGCTCCGCGGGAGGCACTTGGAAGCCCTTAAACTTGATCAGCTCTTTGAGTCGATCGACGATGGTAAAGTGGCCATCAGCATCGACGTGGCCGATGTCGCCCGTGTGCAGCCAGCCATCTTCATCGATCGTTTCTTTGGTGGCTTTTTCGTTGTTGAGATAGCCGGGCATCACCTGTGGGCCGCGCACCCAGATCTCGCCGTCTTCGCCTAGTCCCAGGTCTTTCCCGGTTTCGGTGTCGACGATCCTACATTCGGTAGACGGAATCAAAATACCGATCGAGCCTGACTTATACATGCCAGTCGGAGTCGAGTGGCTTACTGGCGACAATTCGGTCATGCCGTAGCCCTGCACTACCTCGCAGCCGAGTCGTGCCGCCGCTTCTTCGGCGAGCTCGGCGCCCAAAGGTGCTGCGCCACTGAAAACACATTCCAAAGAAGACAGGTCGTAGTCGTTAACGATGGGCTGTTTAGCGAGCGCTAGTACGATAGGCGGTGCAACGAACGCGCGTTTGATCTTATGATCTTGGGCGAGTTGTAAAAACTGGACGAGGTCGAACCGCGCCATGGTGACTACTTTGCCACCCTGCGCGAGCGCGTTGTTCATCAGAACCTGCATGCCGTAGATGTGGAAAAAAGGCAGGAAAGACAAAATGGCTTCGTCTTCGTCAACCGTTAGCACCGCTTCCGACTGGACGAGATTCGCTACGAGGTTGCGGTGAGTTAGCATCACGCCTTTCGATAATCCAGTGGTACCGGATGAGTAGGGAAGCGCGACGACGTCGTCAGGCGCTACCTCAACCTGCTCTTGTAGAGGCTCGCCCATCAACGCTGTTAATGGCTCAGCGTCGCTCGGGTCTATCGTGAAGATTGAAGTAACCCCGGTTCCGGCGACGGCTTCTTTAGCTATAGGCAGGAACATGGACACAGTGACGAGCAGGCTTGCACCCGAATCTTTCAGCTGGTGCTGTACCTCGTGCGCGGTGTAAGTCGGATTAATGGTGGTCACTGTAGCGCCAGCCCAGGCTGTGCCATGGAAGGCCACGGCGTACTCAGGGAGGTTAGGCGCCATGATGGCCAACACATCGCCCTTGCCGAAGCCGCGCGCCTTGAGGCCACCAGCGAGTGCCTTGACGGCATTGGCGAACTCGCCGTAAGTCAGCGTCCTACCAGAGGCACCATCGACGAGCGCAGGCTTGTCGGCTAGGCGTTCCGCGTGGCGCAGCACGAAGGGGGTTAAGAGGGTGTCGGGTATCTCGACGTCAGGCAGTAAACTGGTATGGATCATAGCTGTGCTCTTTAAAATCGGTTTAATCGGAAATCGTTCACATCGCCGAGTATTCCAGAAAAACACACAGCTTTCACCCCAAGTTATTCTCTTTTGGCGATCGACGCTCGCTATGGCAAGGAAAGGGGGCAGCCCTCTTTCCCATCGCCTCTTCTAGGGAAGACGATAAGCGACCAGCGCCCCCGGCATGTCCGTGCGCGAGCTCCCTATTTGCACCACGATGTACTGCTTACCCTTGTGCAGGTAAGTCATCATCCCGTACTGCGCGGGGGCGGGCAGTGGCACGCTAGCGAGAATCTCGCCGGTCTGTTTGTCGCGCGCATTAAGCGTGAGCGGGTCTTCGTCGGGGGCAAACTGCACGCCCCCCTCACTCATCGCTCGTGCCTGCACCAGCACGTCGCCGGTGGCCATTTGAATAGACCAGCCAAGGCCGCCGCTTTCTGGCACGTCTACACCCGCAAGCAGAGGATGATTGCGGATCGAGTCTGGCGTCGGCCCCACCGGCAGCGACCAGCGCTTGGCGCCCGAGTTCATGTTGTAGGCGGTAAGCTGGCTGTCCATAGGTTTGAATAGCCGCAGGCCATCGATGGTTGGCAGGCCTCCGCCTCCGCCGGGCAGCCAGTCGACGACGGTGCGGCCAGTTGTCGGTGTACTGTTGGGCGTGACGCCGCCTTCACCCGGACGGGGATAGTTGGGGTTGTCCCGGTCTACGCCGTTACTCGACACCATAAAGCCCGGTGCGAAACAGGAGCGGCTGTGGGAGTTGTACATCATGCCGGTGCTGGGGTCGCCAACGGGGGGATGTGGAATGACATTGCCTGCTCCTAGACAGCCAATGTTGTTAATGAAGTCGTTGTTATGGTCTTTGGGCAACGCCGGCACGTACAGCCCGCCGACGCGATACCCATTGAGAATCATCATCGCCTGTTCTTTCAGCTCTGGGGTGTAGTCGATGACAAATTCTTCCGTAAGCCCATCGGTGGCGATGGGGTCAACGGGCTCCGGCCATGTGGGGAAAGGTTGCGTTGGCGAAGTCCAGTTGCCCGGCACCTCGGTTTGCATAACCGGACGTTCTTCAATGGGCCAGATTGGCTCGCCCGTTTCCCGGTTAAAGGCAAACACCAGCCCTTGCTTGGTGTTCTGGATCAGCGCGGGAATCTTCTGGCCATCGACGTTAAGGTCCATCAGCATTGGCGGGGTAGGCAAATCATAGTTCCACTGGTCGCTATGGTGAATCTGGTAATGCCAGCGCCGCTCGCCTGTCTTCACATCCAGCGCCAACACGCTGCCGCCGAACAGGTTGTCGCCGGGGCGGTGGCCCGCATAGGACTGCACTGTGGAGGCGTTGGTCACCATGTATACGAGGCCGAGTGCAGGGTCGGCAGACGCCGGCGCCCAAGTGGAGATGTCGCCGGAGAAGCGCCACGCGTCGTTAAGCCATGTCTCGTGTCCGACTTCACCAGGCCGCGGGATGGAATGAAACTTCCATAAAAACTCCCCCGTAGCCGCATCGAAGCCCATGATGTCGCCCGGCACATTCTCGATGCGAGTCTGCCCGTAGCTCGGTTGGTGGCCTACTAAAACCACGACCACGCCGTTCACCACAATAGGCGGTGCAGAAGCGGTGACCATGCCCAGTTCGCGTGGAATGCCGTAGTCGGCATCGTAGCTGCCGCCGCTTACTAGATAGTCCTGCCATGGCTCCCAGTCCGCAACTAGCTCAGGGATAAGATCGATAACGCCGGTTTCGGGATAATCGCCTACGGGGAACTGGCCGCCCCAGTTTTCGAGGGGGCGCCCAGTCTTCGCGTCTAGCGCCCAGAGGAAGAAGCCGGGAGTGGTGATATAAATCACGCCGCGGCCGTTGACCTCGGCATAAGCCACGCCCTTGCCATAGGCTTGCCGAGGCGAGCGTTGGTGGCGAATCGTTTCAGGCTCGCGGAAAGTCCACAGGTTTTCACCGGTTGCGGGGTCTATCGCGACGACCTGGCGGCGAGGTGTGGCGACGGTATAGAGCGTGCCATCTACATAGATCGGGGTCGCGCGTGAGAAGTAGTCGAGGTTGGGGCCGAAATTATCGCTGCGCCAGATCCACGCCTGTTCAAGATTGGCGAAATTGGATCGATTGATTTGCTCGAGCGCGGAAAAGCGCGTATTGCCCGCATCACCGCCCAAATAACGCCACTCGCCATTCTCAGTGCCGGTCTGGGGTTGGGCGAAAGCCGCCGGCGCGTTGATGAGCAGCAGGGCCGCAGCGGCGCAGAGCGCCCTGGTCCTATTGCCGCGAGCGGCGCCGCGCCCACTGCGGATTGAAGAGTCTATGCCTGTGCAAGAGTCTGTCATGATAACGCCCTCGAGTGTGCTAAGTTATTGTTGTTGTGCCTCGATAGTAGCGCCAACGCGAGTATTTGGGAAAGGATATGCGGTAGGGGTAAAGGGCGTAGGCGCTTTCTTTCTCTGGCCCATCATCGCTATACCGAACGACAACTGGAAAATAAGGAAAATAACATGAAAATTATAGTTGGATTTTTAGCCTCAGCATTGCTCGCCTGCACAGCAATGGCTCAAGAGGCGCCACAGCCTTGCGGTCCCGCAGGTGATTTGTCGGATAGTTTGTCAAAGAATGTGAGCGAAGAGGCAAGATGCTTTGAGTTAAGGATGTACACCGCTGAAGAGGCTGTGGAGGGGAAGGGCGGCATAGATGACCTGCATCAGCGTTTCCGTGAACTCGAGATTGCGCTTTTTGAAAAACACGGAGCAGAAGTTATCGCTGCGTGGCAGCGGCTCGACAATCCCAATACGCTTGTCTGGATGCTAGCCTACAAAGATCGTGCGCACAGAGACCAAGTATTCTCAGACTTTGCGCAAGACCCCGAATGGATCGCATTGCGCGCGAAGTACCCGGTACCGCTTTCGATTGAGGCGTATATGATGAGTTCGACTGATTACTCCAATCTGAAATAGCGACACTCTTCGTCCTTAAGCGTTAAAGGAAGGTGCGATGTTCTGCGTGGAAGCAGTTCTGCTTATTTCTTTCTTTCCGTGCAATTCTATATAGACTGTTTCGTCATAATTTCCAGCTGAGAAAAAGAGTAATGCCCGAATTTACTTTGTCACCGAACATTTTGGTTGTCCCCTTCCTGATCACGCTAGTCTTAATCGAGCTGGTTATAAGTAAGGTGATGGGGAGATCTGTCTACAACTTTCAAGACAGTATTACCTCAATCAATATTGGCATTATGAGCCAGTTCGTCAATGCAACAGGTGCAGTAATTAGTGCGTTTATGTATGCCATTATCGAGATGAAGTTCGGCACGTTCGAATGGGACCTGACGAATCCTCTCACGTGGATTTTCGCCTTGGTGCTGTATGACCTCTTGTATTATTGGGTTCACAGGACAGGGCATGAAGTTAACATGTTCTGGGCGTCTCACATTACTCATCACAGTAGCGATGAATTCAACCTGTCGACAGCATTAAGGCAGGCTTCTACGGGGTTCTACTTTAAGTGGATTTTCTACATGCCACTCGCCGTGTTGGGCATTCCGGTGCAGGTGTTTGTTGTGGTGGGCCTTATCGATCTTCTGTATCAAGTCTGGGTCCACACGCGCCTGGTTGGTCGCCTTGGCTGGATAGAATATGTCCTAGTGACTCCGTCTAATCATCGAGTGCATCACGGGAAAAATGACTACTGTATCGATAAAAACTACGGCGGTATGTTTTGCGCATGGGACCGGATCTTCGGCACTTATGCCGATGAACGGGAGGAGGAGCCCATTGTCTATGGGCTTAAGAAAAAATTAAACAGCTGGAATCCCGTATGGAGCAATCTACACTACTGGGCGAGTATGTTTGAGAAGGCTCGACGGCAAAACAATTGGCGTGACAAACTCATGTGCTTCTTTGCTCCGCCTGCGTGGTCTCCTGACGGGGACTCGGCGCCGCGACCGCTAGCAGATATACCCGTGACCGCGAGTGTGTTCGTCGAGGAAACTCCGGCATTGGTCAAGATTTCCGGGCTTGCAATGACAGGTATCTCTGCAACGCTATTGGTTTTCTATCTTGGTACCAAGCAGCACATGCCGGGGATCGTTCAGATATTTTGTGCGACCACAGCGGTGTCCGCCTTCGGATTGCTTGGCTATTTTTGGACGCAGGGGAATAAAGATAAAAAGGAGCTTGAGCTATGAGTACTCTTGCAATCACCGATGCTTTGTTGCTTCTGGTTACTCTATCGATAGCGGTAAGCGCCAAGCAATCGCCGTCGATTCGAATTGCTGCGGGCCTGTTCGCATCAGCGGCAGTGCTGGGCGTTTTGCGTTTCAGCGGCTTGCTCCCACTCCCTACACTGCACAGCTTTTTTTCAGGCCTGGGCGCCACGTCTGCGTTTCCCTTGCTCGCAGCGTCGTTCCTCTTTTCCACCTCAGTTGTCGCCACTCAGTGGCGCTTCGCGTCTATTTTTGCCGTTATCGCTGGAGCCATCGGTTTGGTTGCAAGCGCGCTTGAGGTTGGTCTGTGGGGAAATGCGGTGGCGCTTATTTCAGTTGCCACGCTGGTCTTGCGATCAATCTTCGCCAGAGATGGCTTGGCGGTAGTAGGTGCTGTGTCCCTTCTCGCAGCGCTGCTCCTTTTCGCCCTTGGTATTTCGCTCGCCTCCTTCTTGCAACCCGGCGACTCTTTGCACCTCTTTATGTCTCTCGGATTGCTGCTCCTAGGTAAAAGGGGTCAGACTCCTATTCTGACTCAGGCCCCTGCTCTGTCTTCGTAATCTGTAGATAAGAAAAAATCAGATTAACGAGCTCCGCGGGATAGTCAGTTCCCGGGTGCTCGCTTTCGGCGATGTAGTGCGAGTTCAAGAAAACGCCTTCAATGGCGTCCACGGCTATCGCATAGTGCTGAGTGGGGATGCGCGATGCCTGTGCCGGATGGGCCGAGCTGAGAGTGGATTGAAGGAAAAGTGCCACCGCGTGTTTGGTGCGATCGAGCCTTTCCTGCAGTTCGAGATCCGGAACCTGCCGCATCTTGCGGAGCAGAGCTGGCGCCTCTGGCCAGTCCGCGTAGAGCCTCGATGCTAGGCTCACCAAGGCATCGTAGAGCGGCGCCTCGGCGTCGTTGGAGGTCAATTCAAGCTGCGAGACGACGCTCTGAAACCACTGGTCTAACACCGCGGCGTAAATGGCTGACTTGTTATCGAAGTATTGATAGATGCTTCCCACACTCACCCCTGCGCGTGTAGCGATGCGGTTTGTCGACGCAGACGCATAGTCATGCTGTAACAAAACCTGAGCAGCTGCTTCGACAATAATCGCGCGCGTCGCCTCTGAGCGCCCCTGTTTCGGCTTTCTTCTCAATGGTTTAGCAGGCATCCAAGCTCCTTGCGAAGACGTCGAATAACGCGAGTACAAAACCTGAGCTTATCGTCATATTCTGGAATAGGGCAAGACAGGAAGAGCGGCCCCCAATCCAAGCACCCGTTGGCGATAAGGAGCGAGCAATGCAAGAAGACCTAAAGGCGGACAGCTGGCCGCGGCGTTTTTCAGTATCCGGCAGCGCCTGGGCGCAGACGATGAGTCATCTCCTGCCTCGCGGCGTCCTCTCAGAGTCGGCGCCCTCGAACGCCTACTGCGAACGGATGATGTCGCTTGTCTGGGAGGCCGACGACGTAGGTGATGCGCTCGCGAATACCCTCGCACGCGACGGCAAGAAGGCGCGTGATGATTTGGACACCGCCATCGAGCGCGGTATCGAGTCGGTGAGTGAGCCATCGGATGAGCTGCGGGCTTTCCTCGCGCGCATCGATCATGTTCCAGACTGGATCGACCTTGAAAGAGTGCAATCGGGTTTGCGGTTGATGAAGCGCATCGACCCTGTGACGTTTTGGGGTGCGGCGAAAGGTATTGGCTTCTACCTCGCCGCAGTCCTGCCGAACACCGCGCGCGCACTCTCGATGCATGCGTCGCTAGACAATGCAGAGCGACGCCTGGTTGAAACGGCAAAATACTTTGCAGACATGCTGCAAGAGAAGTCTCTTAGCCGCGACAGCAAAGGGTTTAAAGCAACAGCGAAAGTCCGTGTCCTGCACTCTCACGTGAGACACTACATCGGGCGCGGAGAATGGGACGAAGGACTTTACGGCAAACCCATTTGCTTGTTCGACATCTATCTGGCATCGCTAACGGCAACCTACCTGATCGCATTGCTTGCAGAGAAAGAGGGCTATCGATTTCAGCAGCAGGAGAAAGACGATCTAGCTGTGCTTGCGGCCTACCACGCCTATCTTATGGGCGTGCCCGAGGCCTATCTCTGGCGCGACGCGAGCGGGGCTGATCAGGCCGTTTACGCCTATTTCAGGTATTCGCGCACCGACGCCGACTTGGTGTCCCGAGATCAAGTGATCGACTCTATCCTCAATGCGCCACTTCCCATTTTCGGCAATGCCGTAGATCAAGCATCTGAGCAGATTTGCTTGGCGATCACAGAGCGCCTGTTAGGACAATCGATCTGTGCCGGCATCGGAGCGAAGCTGAAGCCGAAGGGGTATGCGAAAGGCCTGCTCACACTGGCGCGGCCGATTCATCGTGTCGAAGTTTATTTGCGCCGCCTATTCCGCCCCATCGATCGCGCCTATACCTCGCTATACAATATCTTTTGGGAGCAGACGGTGCCGACTCAGCTGGAAAAGCTCACCGGGCAGCGCGACAAACTGTACGCGCGCGGAACCGGGAAATCGGCTACCTAGGGAAAGGGGTAGGCAAAAGGGGTAGGGAAAAGGCGTCAGACCCCTTTTCCTGCCGCTCTTCGATAGCGCCAAACCCACAGGCTCAGCAAGATGCCGAAAATTTGCAGCGCGAGACGAATGACATGCCCCTCGGTCGAGAGCGAGCTGCCGTCACCGAGCTCGAGATCGTAAATCCACATATAAATGTTGGCGGGGTAGACACACACCAGAAAGACTGCGCTGGCGAGTCCAGTTATGTGTCTCAAAGCCGGTACTAGGAAGCCGATGCCAAGCGCCAATTCTGCGACGCCGCTAACATAAACCCAAAACACAGCGGAGCCGGGGATAGGCGGGACGATAGGAGCGAACCACTCAGGCGTAGCAAAGTGGAGGTAGCCAGCGTAAAGCCAGAACAAGCTGGCGAGGAGGCAGACGGCGTGCCAGATAAGAGGTTTCATGTGTTGTCACATCGATAAAGGGTGGGGCTTTTCAAAGGTTAAGCGGTTCAGCGTTCAGCCGTCTGGGCTTAGAGCGCGGGGCAGACGCGATTTAGGTTCCTCACTTAAAGGTTCCACCAACTTATCACAGTGTTCGTAAATGTTTGCGAAGTAAATAGTAGCATTCCCTTCAGAGTCGTCAATTATTGATCATCAAGTCGAGCCCACCGGCAGTGCCCCCTTTGCGGGTAGTACGCCATGACAAAATCCCTGTCTTTTGTGAATAAAAAATGCTAAGTAATTCACTCTCCCTGTGCGCATTCACTGGATTATTATGAGCTCAATTATTTATCCTACAACCAACCTCAATCAGATCGAACAGATAAGTATTTGTAGGGGGGATGGCATCTACGTCTATGATGAGGCGGGTAAACGCTACCTTGAAGGTCTGTCGGGTCTCTGGTGCGCCTCTCTAGGCTACGGCAATGAAGAACTCATCGATGCAATAACGCAGCAGCTCAAGATTCTCCCCTACAGTCATCTGTTCGGTGGACGCACACACGAGCGCGCGATAGAGCTCGCCGACGAACTGGCTTCGATGGTGCCTATCGAGGATGCGCGAATCTTTTTCGCCAACTCAGGCAGTGAAGCTAATGACTCCCATGTAAAGATGCTACGCTATTACTTTAACGTCATCGGTAAACCGCAGAAGAAGAAAATCATTGCTTTCGAGAAGTCCTATCACGGCGTCACAGTTGCTTCGGCGGCGCTGACCGGGCTGCCTGCGATGCATGCTCATTTCGATCTGCCCACTGAGGCGCTTGGCATACTTCGCGCAGAGACGCCGCATTATTACCACGGGCAGATTGATGGTGAATCAGAATCAGAGTTTGTTGCGAGATTGGTAAAAGATGTCGAAACGTTAATTTTACGCGAAGGTCAAGAAACTATTGCCGCCTTTATCGCAGAACCTGTCGGAGGTGCAGCGGGTGTAATGGTGCCTCCTAAGGGCTATTTCCCTGCGCTAACAAAGGTGCTGGAGAAATACGATATCTTGTTTTGGGCTGACGAGGTGATTTGTGGTTTCGGGCGGACAGGCAATGATTTCGGCTGCACAACCATGGAGGTAAAGCCAGATTTGATGAGCCTCGCAAAACAGCTGTCGTCGTCCTATATCCCAATTAGTGCCAGTATCATTCCCGGGTTCATGCATGACGCCATGCGTGACCCAAGCGAGCAAGTAGGGATCTTTGGGCACGGGTATACCTATACGGGGCATCCCGTTGCCTGCGCAGCGGCGCTAAAAACGCTAGAGATTTATAAGAGGGATAAACTGTTTGAGAATGCAGCAGCCGTAGGGGGCTATATGCAGGAGAGGCTGAGGGAGTTCAGCGATCACCCCCTCGTTGGAGAGGTTCGCGGCACTGGGCTGATTGCGGCCGTTGAACTCATGCAGGACAAACACACTCGGACGAGCTTTGGCGACGGCAGAGTGGGGGCGATAGCGAAACAGTTCTGCCAAGAGCAAGGGCTTCTGATTCGTGCGGTAGCGGGTAATAGTCTCGCGTTTTGCCCGCCACTTATCATTAGCAAAGAACAGGTAGATGAGATAATCACGAAGTTTGATGCCGCCTTGGAGCTGACACTGTCTTACGTTACCAAGGAGAAACTTTTTACACTGCGATAGCGCCTACTCAGAATAAAACAGCGCCCTGTTTTCATCAGGGCTGTGTTCGGTTAACAGCGACACAATGACCATAACTGGTAGGCCAACAATCCAGCCCATTGTGGAAGAAGCCATATCAAAGGGCTCTCCCGCCAAAGACCAGATCACTGCAGATCCCCCTCCACACAGCATGCTCCAGTAGGCCCCCTTCGCTGTCGTCTGTCGCCAGAACAGGAGCCCAAGCATAGGAAAGAAAAGACCTGCGGCACCGAATGTATAGGCGTAGAGAATCAAATCCAAGACATTTGGCACCCGGTATGCGAGCCCGATGGCGAGTACGCCCAACACGACGACTGCCATGCGAGCGACGCCGACAAGCTCTTTGTCCGTCGCTGCCGGATTAAGCCGCTTGCGATAAATGTCATTCACAAAAATAACAACTGGACCCATCAACATCGAGTCAGCGGAGGACATCACCGCCGCCACGTAAGCAGCGATGACAATGCCGGCAATTCCTGCCGGTAGAAGCTCTAGAATAATCATTGGCGTCGCCAACTCAGGGTCGGTAACGTCTGGCAGAAGCATGCGGGCAATCATGCCGATGAGCGTGCTGCCGATGGCAAACAGTGGCCATTCGATTGGCACTCCGGTGAGCAGAAAGCTTCGACGCGCAGTCTTTTCATCTCTCGCGGCGATAATGCGTTGCATTCCAGCAATCGAAATAAACCAAACTGGAAAGACTGCAAAAAACCATTCGGCGATCGTACCCCAGCCCGCCGCACCCCAGTCGACCATATGGGCTGTGTCCGGGTCGTTTTCAAAGTGTTCGACAATACCCTGCCAGCCTCCGACCTCGACTAAGCCGATAGGCACCGCGATAAATACGATGCCTACCATGAGAATGATCATCTGAAACACATCGGTGAATATGACAGCTTTAAGTCCGCCCATCGCGGTGTAGACCAAGACTACTGTGCCGGAGGCGATCACAGCGACTGTCAGGTCGATGCCCATCGTCACCTGAACGAGTTTCGCACCAGCAATGATTTGGCCTCCGACGAAGGTAAACCATGCGATTCCTATCACAAGCGCAGCGAGAGTCCCCGTGCGACGATCGAAACGCGCTTCAAACAAATCTCCCGTCGTCAGACCTTTTACCGCGTCCGCCCAGCGCTTAACTTTTGGCACCATTAGGAAAGAGACGATAATGATGCTCAGCCCAGAGATCGCGATAAACCAAGAACCGGCGATCCCTAAGGTGAAGCCGAGGCCGCCCATCGCGATGCTGAACCCTCCCCCTAAGTCGGTCGCGGCCGTAGAGGCAGTCGTTTGCAGCAGATTCATACTGCGATCGGCGGCGAGAAAGGATTCGCTGTCGCCGCCGCTTTTTTCAGACCGTGCAACTCTCAGGCCGATGCCGATCAGTACAATGAAATAAATCCCCATTGCAAGAAGATCCAAGCCATGTAGTGCTGTCATAGTCTTTCCTTTGTAGCGAGTGACCGCTCTTGCCAGCTCGGGCCAGTTGGCCTTATTGGGCTTAACCGTTGGCTTTATGGGCCTTAATATAGGCGTCGCTTCACTTCCAGGGGGCTGTATCGGGGTAGTTAATGAGGTAGCCTCTTCGCCAAGCTGCAGCGAGTCTAACAAGAAGGAGGCGCTAATGTCGCATCAGGCTAAACCGGCAACAAACAGCTCGGCGCTATTCTATCAATCCGAACTCCAGCGGCCGCTGTTTTCGCATAGCGAAGGCGTCTATTTGTGGGACATCAATGGTAAGCGCTATATCGATGGCAGTAGTGGTGCGATGGTGTCCAACATTGGCCACTCTAATCCGCGCGTATTAGCCGCGATGGCTGCGCAGATGGACAAGGGGACGTTTGCGTATCGCTTACATTTTGAGAACGAGCCGGCAGAGAAGCTCGCCCAAGAGCTCGTCGCCCGGAGCCCTGCAGGCCTAGATAAGGTTTTTTTTGTTTCGGGCGGCTCCGAAGCCGTAGAGAGCTGTCTTAAACTAGGGCGGCAGTGGGCTTTAGCGACTGGGCAGCCCGACCGCCACAAAGTGATTTCCTGTTTTCCCTCGTATCATGGTTGTACTTTGGGTGCGCTCAGCATCACTGGCTATACGCCACTCAGTGAGCCCTTCGACGCGATGATGCAAGCCATGCCAAAAATCCCGGCGCCGCGCTGTTACCTTGAACGAGGAATTTACTCAGAGGAAAACGATGATGCTCTTGGTCTACGTTATGCGGAAAATTTACGCAAAGAGATTCTGAAGCAGGGCGCCGAATCTGTGCTCGCCTTTATTTATGAGCCCGTTGGGGGGGCATCAACAGGGGCGCTCGTTGCGCCCTCTACTTTTCATCGGCGCATTCAGGAGATTTGCCGAGAGTTCGGCATCCTATTCATACTAGATGAAGTCATGACAGGTGTCGGTCGAACCGGTAAATTTCTCGCAGCAGAACATTGGCAACTTGAACCAGATATGATCGCCTTATCTAAAGGGCTTGCGGCAGGGTATTCGCCGCTCGGCGCGATGCTCGCGAGTCATCGCTTGGTTGACCCAGTGCTCGCTAATGGCGGGTTTATGCATGGTTTTACGAGCGCAGGCAATCCACTGTCTTGTGCCGCGGGGCTGGCCGTGCTGAATGAGCTTGACTCACTCGACCTCGTGAGGAACTGTGAACAGCGCGGTATCGAGCTTAAAATGGGACTCGAAAAGCTCATGACTCAATACCCGTTCATCGGTGACGTTCGCGGCAAAGGATTACTGCAAGCGTTCGAGTTAGTCGCCGATTGCGAGACTATGGCGCCTTTACCGGCGGCGCTCAATGCGCATTCGATACTCGTTGATATTGCGTACGAAAATGGCCTCATTATCTATTCACGACGAACGCGAGGAGGAGTAGAGGGCGATCACTTCTTGGTCTGTCCTCCGCTAAGCGTCTCCTCACAGCAAATTGGCGACATACTGCAGTTACTCGAAACAAGCCTCGAGCAGTTCGCAGACGTTTTGCCGTCTTCATTGAATATTAGCGGAGCTTCGCGATGAAATGTATTTACAGCAGCGCTCAGGAAAATCACTATCCTAAGAACTACTTAGTGAACGGTATAAAACAGGTGAACCCTGAATCACCTGAGCGGATCGGCATGCTTCTCGAAGGCGTTCGAGCGGCAGGCTTAAGCGTGGAATCGCCACCGGCTTACACGCGTGAACACTTGTTGCGTACGCATCCAGAGCGCTATCTTTCTTTTCTTGAAACCGTAGCACAGCGCTGGCAGCGCATTCCAAACGCTGCTGACGAGGTGACGCCAAATATCCATCCCAACACTCGCAGCGGCGGCTATCCCAAGTCGGTTGTTGCGCAGGCTGGTTTTCACATGCTCGACGCGTCCTGTCCGATTACGAGCGACACATGGGAAAGCTGTGTCTGGAGCGCATGGAGTGCCGTTCATGCCGCCGAATTGGTTATCGCCGGTGAGGCGTCTTGCTACGCTTTATGTCGTCCACCCGGGCATCATGCAGGACCAGAAGTGGCCGGAGGATTCTGTTATCTCAATAATACGGCGATTGCTGTAGAGCACCTGCGCACAAAATTTGCTCGCGTCGCAGTGCTCGATGTTGACTTGCATCATGGTAACGGGACGCAAATGTGTTTCTACAATCGAGCCGATGTGCTGACCGTTTCTCTGCACGCACACCCCGAACGCTTCTATCCCTTTTTCTGGGGTTATGCAGACGAGGAAGGAGAAGGAGACGGCGTTGGTTTTAACAAGAATTTCCCGCTGCCACGCGGCACGGGGGATGCGGTTTATCTAGAATCACTAGATAAAGCACTTACAGAGGTTGAAGCCTTCGCACCTGATGCGCTCGTTATTGCTTTGGGGCTTGATGGTTTTGAGGGTGATCCTATTGCGGGTTTGTCGATTACGACACAAGGTTTTTATGAAATAGGAAATAGGATCGCAAGAAGGCTTGAGATGCCATCAGTGATTATCCAAGAGGGCGGTTATCCGTGCGAAGAGTTGGGTCAAAATCTGGCGTCTTTTGTTAAGGGATTCGACTGCCGAATTGGTTAAAAGCTATTTTTACAGTGGATGCAGTGTCCCTTGTTCTTGAGAGAATAGTATGAGAAAAATTGGTGTTAATGGCCTCTCCGCAATTTTAACGGCCGCAGTTTTTACTGCCTCAGCTCATGCGCAAGAATGGGAAATGCCGAGAACTGAGTTTGGTGATCCAGATCTTCAGGGCGTGTGGAGTAACGCAACTCAAACCAAACTTGAGCGTGATAGCCAGTTGGGGGAGCGAAAAGCATTCACAGAAGACGAGGCGCTCGCAAGAGAATCGCGCTCTCGAGACCGGCAAATCGCAGGTGACCGAGCGAGCGATCCTAACCGAACTCCGCCGACCGATGGCAATACTGCTGCCGGTTACAATGCGTTCTGGCTCGATCGCGGTAACGACATTGTTCGGATCAACGACGAGTATCGAACTTCAATGATCATCGATCCCTCTGACGGTCAGATTCCTTATTTGTCAGCAGCCATAGCTAAGCCCACGCAACAGCAGCAGTGGCTAGAGCAACCAGACGTAGACGCGTTTGATGGGCCTGAATTGCAGACGATAGGGGAGCGTTGTCTACTCTTTTGGGATTTCCGCACATCGAATTCCAGCGCGGGTCCGCCCATGATGCCGGTCATCTACAACAATAATTATCAGATCATTCAAACCCACGACTACGTAGTCATAATGGCAGAGATGATTCATGACGCCCGTATCATCAGGTTAAACGACAAACACCATTCGACGGTAATGAATCAGTGGATGGGCGATTCGGTCGGCCATTGGGAAAACGACACCTTGGTAGTTGAGACGCGGAACCTGCATCCTCAGCAGAATCACTTTGGCTCGAGTCCGGATCTTGTCGTTATCGAGCGTTTTACTCGCAGCAGTCAGGAGCAGATTGATTATCAATTCACAATGATCGATCCGGCAGTCTACAGCCAGCCTTGGACAGCTGAACTTGCGTTTCGTCAGCGTCCGGAGGTAAAAGAACTCTACGAATTTGCCTGCCATGAAGGTAATTATGCGCTGAGTGGAATACTAGCGGGAGCGAGACGGAAGGAGCACGACGAAAGGAGCGAGACGGGCGCTAGGTCTGAAAGCTCAGAATTGTGACTCCGCATGTCTTTCTCTCTTTATTTTTTCGGCTCTTAGTTTTTCTGCTCTGCGTTTTCTCTGATTCTCTTGTCAGGCAAGCTGTCTCAATCGATTTTTAACTAAATAGAAATAAGTAAAAATAAGCATAAATAAGTAAAGGAACTTACTATGTCTCGGAATAATCTTGCGGCGATAGCTGTAGCCTTCGCCACATTTGTTTGTAGCAGCGTCGTCAATGCCGCTGAACTAACACTGCTGCGCTATGGGCCGCTAGGCGAGGAAAAGCCGGGGCTGATTGACTCGCAGGGACAGATTCGCGACCTTTCTGCGTTTATTGATGACATTGGCCCAGCCAATCTTTCCGACGCAGCGCTCGATGCGATTGCGCAGATTTCCCTTCGCGAATTGCCACTTGTGCAGGGCGATCCGAGGATCGGTGTGCCAGTGACAGGTACGGGGAAAATTATCGCCATCGGCTTTAATTACGTGAATCACGCTGCAGAAATGGAGGTCGATCTGCCCTCAGAACCGCTGGTTTTCATGAAGGCCACCTCCGCACTAACTGGGCCTTTCGACAACGTGATACAGCCGCGCAATGCCCTTAAGCTCGACTACGAGTCAGAGCTCGTTGTCGTTATCGGGCGTCGCGCGCAATATCTCTCCGAAGATGAAGTCTTCGACTATATTGCGGGATATACCGTGGGCCACGACGTGTCTGAACGCGCCTTTCAGCGCGAACGTGGCGGGCAATTCACAAAGGGTAAGAGTGCTGACACATTCGCACCCGTTGGCCCCTATCTTGTGACTCGGGACGCTATCGGCGATGTGCAAAGCCTTTCGATATGGTCTGAGGTGAACGGTGAGATGCGCCAACAGGGTAATACCGCCGACATGGTTTTTGGTGTTAAGCAAATCATAAGTCACCTGAGTCAATTTATGACACTCTACCCAGGCGATCTAATCTTCACTGGAACGCCAGCAGGTGTTGGTGATGGCATGGTGCCACCGAGCTATTTAAAGCCCGGTGATGTGGTACGAGTTGGCGTAGAGGGTCTGGATTTCCAGCGGCAAGTGATTGCCTCGCCGCGTTAACAGCGTCTCTCTTCTACAGGGCCACTATTCACTGAGCGGGAGCAGTGGCTCATTGCAGAGGGCCAGATAGCACGCTTAGTGGGAGGGGGCTACTGCGAGCGATTGATGTAAATGGTGGGCCCACCAGGACTCGAACCTGGGACAAACGGATTATGAGTCCGCTACTCTAACCAACTGAGTTATAGGCCCTAATTTCTTCGCGAGAGCGTCGTACTCTTCGTTTCTCGCTTTATTCTCGTTCGGTCACTTACCTCGGTAAGCTCCCTCGCTCTAAAAAGCGTGCGCATCGATTACGGCGTTCTCGCTGCCAAATGCTTCCTTCGCGAGAGCGAGGTTCAACTGAGAGAGGCGCATTATAGTGCGCCTCTCCAGTTCTTGCTATGGCTTGCTGCTAACTACTCGTCGAGGAAGCTGCGCAGGTGATCCGAGCGCGTGGGATGGCGCAATTTGCGTAGAGCCTTCGCCTCGATCTGGCGGATGCGCTCGCGAGTCACGTCGAACTGCTTGCCCACTTCTTCTAGCGTGTGGTCGGTGTTCATGTCGATGCCGAAACGCATGCGCAGTACCTTAGCTTCGCGGGCCGTGAGGCTGCCGAGAACGTCTTTAGTGGCTTCGCGCAGGCCTTCGTCGATCGATGAGTCAACCGGTGAGTCGACGGTCGAGTCTTCGATGAAGTCGCCGAGGTGCGAGTCTTCGTCGTCGCCGATGGGGGTTTCCATCGAGATCGGCTCTTTCGCGATCTTGAGGACGCGTCGCACTTTCTCCTCGCTCATGTCCATGCGCACGCCAAGTTCTTCTGGCGTCGGCTCGCGTCCCTTCTCATGCACCATCTGGCGCGAGATGCGGTTGAGCTTGTTAATCGTCTCGATCATGTGCACCGGAATACGAATGGTGCGCGCCTGGTCGGCGATGGAGCGGGTGATGGCCTGACGGATCCACCACGTGGCGTAGGTCGAGAACTTGTAGCCGCGGCGGTATTCGAACTTATCGACCGCTTTCATCAAGCCAATATTGCCTTCCTGAATCAGATCGAGGAACTGCAAGCCACGATTGGTGTATTTCTTTGCGATAGAGATTACGAGGCGCAGGTTAGCCTCCACCATCTCTTTCTTGGCGCGACGTGACTTCGCCTCGCCGATAGACATCTGACGATTGATGTCCTTGATTGTCGCGATATCCAGGCCTGATTCTTCCTCGAGCAGGCGCAGTTTTTTCTGAGCGCGCAGCACTTCGGGTTTAATCGATGCGAGTTGATCGGTGTAGGGCTTCTTGCGTCGCGCCATATTCGTGAGCCAGCGCTCATTGGTCTCGTTGCCGGGGAACGCATCGATGAAGTCTTTGCGTGGCATCTTGGCGCCGCGCACACACAGGCTCATGATGTGGCGTTCATGGCGACGCAGGCGCGTGAGCACTGCGCGGATGTGGCTGAGCAGTGGCTCGAACTGGCGTGGAGTTAGCTTGAACGATTTAAATAATTCGCCCAGCTTCTCGAGTTCTTTCTGAGCCTTCTCATCGTCGCGTCCGTGTTTTGAGACGGAATTATTGGTACGGGTGAATTGCTTGCGCAGCGCGGTGAAGCGCAGTTTCGCCTCTTCCGGGTCAGGGCCTACTGTGGTCTCTTCGTCGTCGTCGAGATCAGCTTTTGCGCTCGCAGGCGCGCCCACAGGGATCTCTTCATCGCTGACGTCGAGATAGCCGGTTATCAGTTCGTTGAGTCGACGTTCTTCGGCGTCGATTAGCGCGTATTCATTGAGCACGTGTTCGACTGTGCCGGGGAAGAAGGCCATCGCCTTCATGAGTTCCCGTAGGCCCTCTTCGATGCGCTTGGCGATCACGATCTCGCCTTCGCGCGTCAGCAGTTCAACCGTGCCCATTTCGCGCATGTACATGCGCACGGGGTCGGTGGTGCGGCCTGCTTCGTTCTCGACAGCAGCAAGCGCCGCGGCAGCTTCGGCGGCGGCGACGTCGTCGGCACCAGAGTCGCTTTCGTCGTTGAGGATGAGTGCGTCGGCATCGGGTGCGCTCTCGAACACCTTAATACCCATGTCGTTGATCATCTGGATGATGTCTTCGACCTGGTCTGGGTCTGAAATAGACTCCGGCAGGTGATCGTTAACCTCAGAGTAGGTTAAGTAGCCCTGTTCTTTGCCCTTGGCAATCAGCAGCTTGAGATTGGATTGTTTCGGTAGCAGGTCGGCCATGAAATCTCGTCTCGCCGGGCAGAAGCCGGACACTTGGGTTAAGCGATTGTTCGGAGCAAGCCGGACATTATAATCGCTAGGGTGACTTTATGTATAGTTTTTAGCCATGAATCTGGTTCACTAGACCGGTAAAACAGGGGTTTTTGCTCGATCTCTTGCTGCGTTTCGTCGCTATTCTTCGCTATCGAAATCCATAAACGGTGGCGGCTCGCTAAGCGGCGCTGATCTGGCCCACTCGTTCTCGCCCTCCTCGGGGGCGGCATGTTCTGACGGCGAGGAGGGGTCAGAAAGAGGCTCGCTTGAAGCCTGTTTAGGGCTCTCCTCGGCGGCGCTTCCCTTTGATCCAGATAAGGACTTTTCGTGTCTTTTATCTAGTATTTCGTCCCTTTTGGAGGCGAGTTGCGCCCTAAGTTTGGCGATTCTGGAATCTTGTGAGAGCTTGTCTCTAATGGCTGTGACTATCTGCACAAACTCCGATGTCGCCCCTTCAACCGGGGTGATCTTCTCTTGTTTCAGCAGAAGCGTGAGTTCTGCGTAGAAGGGCGAGCCGGCGCAGTAGCCAAGCAGCGTGTAGGTATCAATATGGGGGTCCGAGTGGACCATTTCAATGAGCTTGGCGAGCACCACCGTTGTGCCTTCGTGGGCTTGATTGAGCGCGTGCAGATCCTCTTCCAATGCGAGTGCGGCTTCGGGGTTGCCCAGCAGCAATTGGATCGCTTTCAGACTCGAGGGCGTTCGCCGGATGGCGGGTGCGGCGCTCGGCTTAGGCTGCCATGCGCGATTCGCAGAAGGCGCTGCGCTGCGTGGCGTGGCGGCGTAGGGCGCATCGCTTGGGCCATTGTCTTGGTAGGCCGCAGCCTGCCCGATGACACTGGGCTGAGCCTCTCGCGGCGCCGCTTTTTCGATCAGCGTAGCGAGCGCCTCGCCGCTTATGCCTAAGCGCTGGGCGAGTTGCTCGCGCATCAGCAGCGCGAATACGCCCTCGGGTAATTGGGTAATGAGAGGCTGGGCTAACTCGCGCAGCTTGCCGCGGCCTTGGTGGCTGTCGAGGTCTAGATCAGCGCCCAGCTTGTCGAAGAAAAATTGCTCCAGTGGCGTCGCATCATCCACGAGGGCCTCGAACGCTTCTTGGCCGATTTTGCGCACGAGGGTGTCGGGGTCTTCGCCTTCGGGGAGAAACAAGAAGCGCACTTGGCGACCGTCTTCCATCAGGGGCAGTGTTGCCTCTAGTGCGCGCCAGGCTGCGGTGCTGCCGGCTTTGTCGCCATCGAAGCAGAATACGACCTCCGGCACCATGCGGAAGAGGCGCGTGAGGTGGGTGCCGCTGGTGGCGGTGCCTAGCGTGGCTACTGCGTTGCGAATGCCCATCTGAGCCAAGGCGATGACGTCCATATAGCCTTCGACGATGAGCAGGCGCGATAATTTATTCGATGACTTGCGGGCTTCGTAGAGGCCGTAGAGTTCTGACCCCTTGTGAAACACAGGGGTCTCGGGGGAGTTGAGGTATTTGGGCTTGTCATCGCCTAGCACGCGTCCACCGAAGGCGATGGTGCGGCCACGGGCATCACGAATGGGGAACATAATGCGGTGGCGGAACCGGTCGTAGCCGCCAAACTTGCTGCCGCCTGTTTGACCGTTCTCGCGCTCGATGACCATGCCTGCCTTAAGTAGGTCTTTCTCGCGCTCTGGGGCAGCGGCTAGGGCTTTAAGCAAGTTGTCCCAGCCAGGCGGGGCGTAACCTAAGCCGAAGTCTCGGGCGATGCCGCCGCTCAGCCCGCGGCCTTTGAGGTAGTCTACCGCTGCCATGCGCCCTTCGTGGACTCTTAGCTGCTGTTGGTAATAAGTGCTAGCCTCCTCGAGCAAGGTGTAGAGCTCGGCATTTTCCGCGCGGCGTTTGGTGGCTGCTTGGCTCTCTTCGCGGGGAACCTCGAGGCCGTTGTCGCGGGCGAGGGTTTCCACCGCTTGCGGAAAGTCGACAGAGTCGAAGTTCATGATAAAGCCGATGGCATTGCCGCCGACGCCACAGCCGAAGCAGTAATAGAACTGCTTCTCGGGCTGGACGCTGAAAGAAGGGGATTTTTCGTTGTGGAAAGGGCAGCAGGCGCTGTAGTTTTTGCCGCTCTTCTTCAAGGCTACGCGCTTATCGATCACGTCGACTATGTCGGCGCGGCTTAGTAGGTCATCGATAAAGCTCTGCGGAATGAGTCCTGCCATGATCTCTCTGCGGGGTGTGAGTTACCCTTGGCGAAGCGTTAGTAGCGCTCGCGGGAGGCTAGGCGAGCAGCGCCTTGATCTTAGCACTCACGGCTCCCATGTCCACGCGGCCGATCACTTGTGGACGGACTATCGCCATGACTTTGCCCATGTCTTGCATGCCTGCCGCGCCGGATTCTGTAATCGCAGCCTGAATGATCGCCTCGGACTCTGCTTCTGACAAGGGCTGTGGCAGGAATTCCTGCAGCACTGTTATCTCGTCGGCCTCCACCGCGGCTAGTTCGTGGCGGTCTGCGGCCTCGAACTGCTTGATAGACTCGCGGCGCTGCTTAACCATCTTATCCAGAATCGCCGTTACCCGCTCGTCGTCTAACTCAATGCGCTCGTCGACTTCTACGCGTTTGACCTCGGACAGAGCCAAGCGGATTGCGCCAAGGCGGAACTTATCTTTCGCACGCATGGCGTCTTTCATTGCGTCGGTCAACTGGGTCTTTAGCAGGCAATCCGCCATGTTAGATACTTCCTGGTAATGGACGAAGGTTGTTAATGCAGCGCCCAATTCCTCGGCCACTTGGCGAGTGAAGGCAGCCACGGACAATAAATCCGGGGGAGGTTAGGCATTAAGGCTTGGGAGGGGGCTTGCCCGTTGCCGAGCTAAGCGGCAAGAATCAAACAGGCTCGATCCCAACAAGCGGGCTCGCCCCGAGAGAGGTGCGAGCCAAGACTGACAGGATCAACCAATCTTAATAGTCTTAGCGGTCTTAGTAGAGGCGCTTGGTCTTCTTGTTTTCGCGCTGGAGCTTCTTCGCGTGGCGCTTAACGGCGGCGGCTGCTTTGCGCTTACGCACGGCAGTGGGCTTCTCATAGAATTCGCGGCGACGAACCTCGGCAAGTACGCCTGCCTTCTCGCAAGATCGCTTGAAGCGACGA
Organism: Gammaproteobacteria bacterium; assembly: GCA_024639905.1. GTDB lineage: Bacteria > Pseudomonadota > Gammaproteobacteria > Pseudomonadales > Pseudohongiellaceae > UBA9145. The sequence continues at coordinate 161,711 of JAHEGE010000001.1, forward strand.
AGGGCGACGTCGAAGGGCTCGTTTTCTTTCAGCTTTACCTGTGGCATTGAACTAAACACCTACCTTTATTTATGTGTGATTCGAATATGTTAAAAAAACGAGGCGACGGCCGATACCGAACCACTCCGAATTTCAAGGGCGGTAATCTTAATGCTCTCGGCGTCTAATTGCAAAGGAAAACTCGGGTTCTGAGCTGGGCTCTCTCAACGCTGGGGGGTATAAAAAAAGGCGATGTGCTGATAGGGAAAAACTGCCGCTTGGGCTGGCTCACATTCTTTGGCATGATTGCGTGTCCTAAGTCGCTGTGAAAGAGATAAACACTTGAAAGTATTAGGTATCGAGACATCTTGTGACGAAACCGGCGTCGCCATCTACGACAGTGAGGCGGGCTTGCTCGCCGATTGTCTCTACAGTCAGGTTGAGATTCATGCGAAATACGGTGGGGTAATACCCGAACTCGCCTCGCGTGACCATATCCGCAAGACCCTGCCGTTGATCGAAGAGGTCATCGCTAAGGCGGGCATCGCCGCCTCCGAGATTGAGGGCGTCGCCTACACTGCTGGTCCCGGTCTAGTCGGCGCTTTGCTCGTCGGCGCCTCGATTGGACGCACTCTAGGCATGGCCTGGGACGTGCCGACCATCGGCGTGCACCACATGGAAGGGCATCTTCTCGCGCCCATGCTGGAAGCCGAGCCGCCTCAGTTTCCTTTCGTCGCGCTGCTCGTGTCGGGCGGGCACACTCAATTAGTGAAGGTGGAAGGCATCGGCCGTTACCAACTGCTCGGGGAGTCTCTCGACGATGCGGCGGGCGAGGCCTTCGATAAAGTAGGTAAGATGCTTGGCCTGCCGTATCCCGGCGGCCCGCATGTCGCTCGCCTCGCGCAGTCTGGTGATCCCACGCGTTTCGACTTCCCGCGCCCTATGGTCAATCGTCCGGGACTGGACTTTAGCTTCAGTGGCCTGAAAACCTATGCGCGCAATACGATTACTAGTCTGCGTGACGACGCGGGTGAATTGGCCGAGCAAGACGCGGCGGATGTTGCGCGCGCATTCGAAGAGGCAGTCGTGAACACGCTATCGATTAAATGCCGTCGTGCGCTCGAAGAAACAGGTTACAAGACGCTCATCATCGCCGGCGGCGTGAGTGCTAACCTGCGACTGCGGGAGGTGCTCGAGGAAGCGATGACCAAGGTCAATGGACGGCTGTTTTACGCCCAGCTCAAATATTGCACAGACAACGGTGCGATGATCGCCTACGCAGGCTGTCAGCGCTTAATGGCGGGTGAGCATGATGATCTGGAAATACGCGCGCAGCCGCGCTGGTCGCTGGAATCACTCGCCGCGATCTAGCGGCGCATTAAGGAATTAGCATGGACATCGTTTATATCCGCGAGCTCGAGATCGAGACCATTATCGGTATCTACGACTGGGAGCGTGAAACACGGCAAACCGTGAGCATCGATCTCGAGATGGGCTGCGACAACCGCAAGGCTGCGGCAAGCGAGGACATCGCCGACGCGCTGGACTACAAGTCTGTCGCTAAACGATTGATTAGTTTTGTCGAAGAATCTGAATTTTTACTTGTGGAGACCCTCGCAGAACGTCTCGCGAGCATTGTGCTTGAGGAGTTCTCCGTTCCCTGGCTGCGCTTGCGACTCGGCAAGCCGGGGGCGGTAACAGGCTCGAAAGACGTGGGCGTGATTATTGAACGCGGCTCACGCTAGATGGCGATGACTCATCAGCTTACTCTGAGCCTCGGTAGCAACGAAGGCGCGAAGCGTAATATTGCGAACGCACTCGATTCGCTGCGTGCGCAGTTTGGCGAGCTAAGGGTGTCGAGTGTGTATGAGAGTGAAGCGGTGGGTTTCGACGGGGATAACTTTTTGAATCTCGTCGTCGTGGTGGAAACCACGCTGAGTCTTGCCGTGGTGCAGGAATTTCTCAAGCATTTGGAGGTGAGTCAGGGGCGCGACCGTGGGCAGGTGAAGTTCTCCTCCCGGCCCATCGACGTCGATATACTTACCTATGAGGCCTTAGAGGGACCTGCGGACGGTGGCGCGGTAGCTGGAGCGGCAGCGGGCATTGTGCTGCCGCGGCCCGAAATCACTGAGAACGCTTACGTACTGTTGCCGCTCGCCGAGCTACTTCCCGAACAAATCCACGCGCCCTCGCAAAAGACCTATGCGCAGCTTTGGGCCGAGTACGATCAAGCGAGTCAGCGCCTCTGGCCTATCCCTTTCGACTACGTCTAGCTGCAAAGTCGTTTTACGCGAGGCTGCGGCCGCCATCGACCTTCAGCATCTGACCTGTGATGTAGCTTGCCTCGCAGGCAAGAAAATACGCTGCCTCCGCGATGTCCTGAGCATGCCCGAGCGCGCCTAGTGGGATTCCCTTCAGCATCTTCTGCCTACCCTCCATGACGGCTGGGTCGCTAGCGTCTTCGAGCGAGGGCGGCCACAGGATAGCGCCGGGCGCGACGCCATTGGCGCGGACATGAGGGGCGAGTTCGATAGCCAGTGCGCGCGTCATCGCCTTCAGCCCGGCCTTGGCGATGCTGTAGATCGGGTGCCGGGTGAGTGCGCGATCGGCGTGGGTGTCGATAAGATTGACCACGGCGCCGCGACGCGCGACGAGCTCGGCGCTAAATTGTTGGGTGAGGAAGTAGGCACCGCGTAGGTTGCTGCCGATGAGGTCGTCCCACTGCGACTGGGTCGAGTGGCCGTAGTCGGTTGGGTAGAAAGAGGACGCGTTGTTGATCAGCACGTCTACGCGGCCGTGATGCGCGAGCACGGCGGAGCCGAACGCACTCACCGAGGCAGCGTCGGTCATCTCGGCCTGCCAGCAGCTCGCGCTGTCTGCGCGGAGGGTGTTGAGCTCTGCGACTAAGGCGCGTGCGGGGCTCTCAGATTGGCGGTAACTTAGCGCTACGTCGAAACCTTGCGCGTGGAACTTGCGCACAATACTCGCGCCGATTCGTATCGCGCCGCCGGTGATGACCATGACTCTTCGTTCCATTGACGCTACTCCTCGTCGCTACTGGTTGCCGTGCAACTGGGCCAAATGCGTCTCGATAACAGCTAAGCGCAGCCCGCGCACGTAGCCGCGGATGTCGCGAGGCCTGTCTTCTTCATGCAATTCACCAATGGCAGCGCCAACGTCGAGTGCGGTAACGGTCTCGGCGAGCTGCTCGAGGAATGGACGCTGCGGGTAGTCGCGGTCTTCAAAGCCTGAGCGACCGCGCGCGTCCGCTTCGCAGGCGGCGAGGAAAAGGGAGAGGCGCTCGGGACGACGGAAGACATCGATGGCCTCGAGCAGCGCCAGTCCTTTCTCGGCATCCACGTGCTCCAGCTTATGCAGTTTTGTGTGGTGTTCGCACACCAGCGCCGCGAGTTTGGCGAAATCGTTGGGGACTTTTAAACGCTTGGCGATGCGATTAAGCAGTGGTAAGCCCAAACTCTCGTGCTGCTTATGGCTCGGCCACAGGGCGCGATCGGTGACGGCCTTGCCGACGTCGTGCACTAACACGGCATAGGCTACCTGCGGTGAGTCGCTAAAGCGCCGCGCCTGTTGCAGGCTCAGCAGGGTGTGCAGTCCGGTGTCTATCTCGGGATGGAAGCGCGCGGGCTGCGGCACTCCAAACAGCGCATCAACCTCGGGTAACACGACCCGAAGCGCATCGCAGTCGCGCAGCACGCTCACGAAGGCGTCGGGGCTCGTACTGCCTAGGGCGCGCTCGAGTTCTTGCCAGACGCGTTCGCTCACCAGCGTCGCGAGCTCCCCGCTCGCGGCGATGCGGCGCATGAGTGCGTTGGTCTCGGGCGCGACGGTAAAGCCAAGATGCGCGAAACGCGCGGCGAAGCGCGCCACTCGAAGCACCCGCAGCGGATCTTCTTCGAAGGCAGGCGACACATGACGCAAGACACGGCGCTCGAGGTCGCCTTGGCCATCGAAAGGATCGATGAGCTCGCCGTCATCGGCTTGAGCGATAGCGTTAATCGTTAGGTCGCGGCGGCTAAGGTCTTGCTCGAGGGTCACGTGCTCGTTGGCGTCGAAGACGAATCCACCATGTCCGGGCGCGGTTTTACGCTCGGTGCGCGCTAAGGCGTGTTCTTCTTTAGTTTTAGGGTGCAGGAAAACCGGGAAGTCGTTGCCCACTTGCGCGAAGCCTTGCTCGAGCATTTGCGCACGCGTGGCTCCGACCACGACCCAGTCACGGTCTTTGGTGGGTAGGCCTAATAGCTTGTCGCGGACGGCGCCGCCGACCAAATAGGTTTGCATGGTTGCTAGTTACTTGTTCGCGACTCGCGCGCTACTTCTTGGAATAGGCGAAGCGCCGCCCGTCTTCGAGGCGCAGCGCCGTGAGCTCTCGGCCCCAGACAAAGCCGGTGTCGAGCGCATGAACGCGATTCTTGCCCGTGCGGCCTTCTAGCGCCGCCCAGTGGCCGAACAAGAGTTGCGTCTCGTGGCTGAGTGTCTCATACATGAACCACGGCTTGTAGCCGCGCGGGGCAAGCGCGAGCCCTTCCTTCGCGCTGAGCTGCAGATTGCCGATGGCATCGACATAGCGCACGCGAGTGAGGTAGTTGGTAATCACGCGCAGGCGGTCCAGACCTTCAAGGCCGTCGTGCCAGCGCCGCGGGCGGTCGCCGTACATGTGACTTAGGAAGGCTCGATAGTCGGGGCCCTGCAGAGCAAGTTCGACTTCTGCGCTAAGCTCGAGGGTTTGTTGTAATGACCACTGCGGGGCGACGCCTGCGTGCAGCATCAGGAAATTCTGCAGCCCGTGGTTGGTATCGATGCAATCGAAATAGGTCAGGGGCTGGGCGCGTAACCAGTCGCTCAGGCTCTTGGCGTCCGGCGCAGCGAGTAGTTCGTCGAGTGTGTGACGGCCCTTGGGCGGCGCACAGCCTTCGTGTTTGGCGATGAAATGCAGGTCGTGATTGCCGAGCACTACGCGGCAGCTGTCCCCGAGGTCGGCAAGAAAACGCAGGGTTTTTAGCGAGCGCGGCCCACGATTGACCAAATCGCCAACGCACCACAGTTGATCTCGACCAGGCTTGAATCCGATGTTCTTAAGGAGTTTGCGCAGGGGTTTGTAACAGCCCTGAATATCGCCTACGACGTATGTGCTCATAACCTTTAACTAGCGGTCAGCGGCGCGAGGACTTTAGCGTTGGGCTTCGTCATAAATCGCGTCACTGACCAAAACGTAGTCTGCGAGGCTAAGATTTTCGGGGCGCTGGCTTGCATCTATCGGTAGTGTCGCGAAAAGCGCGTCGCTCACCAGCGTCTTGAGACTATTACGCAGCGTCTTGCGGCGCTGATTAAACGCGGTGCGGATCACCGTTTGCAAGGTGTCGACACTGCGCGCTTGAAGCGGCATGACGCGGTGAGGGCGTAGCCGGACGATGGCGGAGCTCACCTTCGGCTGGGGCGTAAACGCCGCCGAAGGCACATTAAACAGATGCTCAATCTCGCAGAAATACTGCAGCATCAGGCCTAGGCGTCCGTAATTTTTGTCGCCGACGCCGGCAGCCATGCGCTGTACCACCTCGAGCTGAAGCATGAATACCATGTCGTCGATGGATGCGTGATGACGCAGTAAATGAAATAGCACTGGCGTAGAAATATTGTAGGGCAGGTTGCCGATGACTCGCAGCGAATGAGGCGTCGGCTCGAGGCTCTCGATAGGAAACTTGAGGATGTCCTGCTGATGGATGGTGACGTGTGTGTCGTTGGCATGTCTGCCAACCAAAAACTGCGCGAGATCGCGGTCCAGCTCAATGCAGTCGAGGCGCGTGCCAACGCTGGCAAGATGCCCGGTGAGCGCGCCTTGGCCGGGGCCGATTTCTAGAAGGTGCTGGCCGGGCTGCGGCGCCACCTCATCGATAATGCGTTGGATGATGCCCTGGTCGTGTAGAAAATTCTGTCCAAAGCGTTTACGCGGCGTGTGGTTGAGGCCATTATTAAGTTTGCGTGCCGAGGGGTTACTCATCGGGTTCCTTGCGGGAGTCTATGTCGAGAGGCGAGCAGTGTGCTGCCATGGTGCGGGCGGTGGCGATCGCGTAGGCGAGGCTGCCAGCACTTGCCTTGCCGGTGCCCGCGAGGTCCAGTGCGGTGCCGTGATCTACTGAGGTGCGAATAAAGGGCAGGCCGAGGGTAATATTCACCGCGGCGCCGAAGCCCTTGAATTTAAGCACCGGCAGCCCTTGGTCGTGAAACATAGACAGCACGGCATCGGCATCATCTAGGTGGCGCGGGGTAAACAGGGTGTCGGCAGGCAGCGGCCCGACGAGGTCGATACCGGCGTCGCGCAATGCCTCGAGGACCGGCTCGATGACCTCGATCTCCTCGCGGCCCAGATGCCCGCCTTCGCCGGCATGAGGATTCAGTCCGCAAACTACGATGCGTGGTTTGGCGATGCCAAATTTCGCGCGCAGGTCGGCGTCCAGAATCTGAATGATGCGTGTGAGTGACTCGCGCGTAATCGCGGCGGGCACCGCGGCCAGAGGCAGGTGGGTAGTGGCGAGGGCAACGCGCAGCCCCTCTGTCGCGAGCATCATCACGGTTAAGTCGCAGCCGCTACGCTCGGCAAAAAATTCCGTGTGCCCACTAAAGGCTACGCCGGCGTCGTTAATCACGCCTTTGTGAACAGGACCCGTGACCAACGCATCGAATTCGCCAGCGAGCGTTGCATCGGTCGCGACACGCAGAGTCTCAAGCACATAGGGCGCATTGCGCGGGTCGAGCGTGCCGGCGGTGCAATTGGCAGCGAGTGTTACCGCCTTGATACCTAGAGTGCCGGGCGCGGTAGCCCGACGCGGCGCGCGGGAATCGTAAGGGATAAGTTCAAGCGGGAGGCCCAGTGATTTGGCGCGCGATTCGAGTAAAGCGGGATCGGCGATGATAACTAGCTCGACATCCGCCGGTGGCTCTTGGCACAACGCAATACACAGGTCGGGGCCTATGCCCGCAGGCTCCCCAGCTGTCAGCGCGAGTCTGCGCGTGCCCGGTTGCATGCTAGTCGATGAGTTCGACGAAGGCATCGTCTCGAATCTCGATGAGCCAGTTCTGTAGCTCGAGATCGAATTTGCGGTTGCGCAGCGCATTGGCCGCTTGGTTGCGAGTGAACTCACGGCTCAAGTCTTGCAAGCGTCTGCCCTCGACGCGGGCGACGTGCCATCCCGCCTCCGAGCGGAACGGCTCGCTCACGCCGTCCTCTTCCAACGCATCGACAATGACTTCCATCTCGGGTGGCATGCCGCCCTCGTTCACCCAATCAAGATCGCCGCCGCCGACCACCGAAGAAGCGTCGTCGGAATTTTGCCGCGCGAGCGAGGCGAAGTCTTCGCCGTCGAGGATGCGAGCATGCAAACTGCGGATGGCAGCCTCGGTTTGCTGTTCGTTGCGAATCTCGTTCGGCGACAACATGATGTGGCGCACCCGGGTCTGATTGACGAACTGTTCGGTGCCGCCCTGTTTGTCGACGAGTTGAATAATATGCAGTCCGTTGCCCGCCTCGATAGGCCCCTCTACCTCGCCGACTTCCATCTCCGCGACGACGTCGGCGAAAAGGCTAGGCAGTTGGTTAGCCTTACGCCAACCAAACTCGGTGCCGCCGATCTCGAAGCTGGCGTTCTGGCGTGCGGCTGCGCGTGCCGCAGACAAGGGGAAGTCGTCGTCTATGCGAGACACGAGGTCTGCGGCGAGGCGCTGTTTGGTCTGTTTCGTGTCTGCGTCATCTTCGGCGCTGGAAGGGATGAGGACATGCTCAACGAAATAGTCCGCCGCCAAAAGTTCGCGACCCATTTCTGAGTTGAGGAAGTTGTCGATCTCTTGCTCGGTAATAGTGATGCGTCGGCTCACCATGCCGCGTTGCAGTTCTTGCATAGTCATCTGCTTGCGTACTTGTTCGCGCGTCTGCAGGTAAACGCCGTTCTCTTCGAGCGCGTCGACGTAGTCGTCGAAGCTCAAGTTGCTGTTACGCGCCATATTGCCGAGGATGCGATTAATGGTGTCGTCGTCGTATCGGATGCTGACGCGGTTGGCGAGCTGCATCTGGATGTTCTCGACGATGAGCGCCTCTAAGATGTCCGACTCGAACTCCTCGCGATCCTCAGGCAGGGGCTGCCCGCTGCGCTGGGCTTGCTGCGTGATCTCGAGGATGCGCGCATCTAATTCGCTCTTCAGAACCACATCGTCATCGACGATCGCGATGACCTTGTCGAGCAGCACTCGCTGCGCACTGGCAAACGGTGCTGCTAGCACGAGGAGTAAGAGTGCCGCTGCGATAAACAGGAGGCGGCGAGAGAGGTTGTTGTCATTCATAAATTGGCCACTAATTTGAACAGGTATTGTGTGCGTCGCTGAGGGCTATTCGCTGTCATAGCCTTGGATGCCTTGAGTCAGGAGGCTGTCTAAGCCGCCGCCGCTGAGGTTGCCTAGGCCGATGAGTGTAAATTGTACGAACACGCCGCGATTCGGTTGGAAATTGCGCACGAAGAGTTCGTTCTCGTTAATCCACTCGCGCGCCACCACGCGGATCCTCGCACAACAGTTGCTGTATTCGACACCGCCGAAGCTCTCGAGGTTCCGCGCATTGCTATGATCGTAATTCCAGCGTCCCAGTATCTTCCAATTCGCGCCCAGTGACCAGACCGCGGACAGGTCTGTCTGCCGTATGTGGGTGTCGATAGCGCCATCGATCGCGGGCGGTAGCACGAGATTGGGCGAGCTCACCAGGTTGCGCTCGCGGTAGGCGAGGTTAAACAGATGGCTGTTGTCGCGACGGTAACGCACTTGCGCGCGGCCCTCGATCACCTGCTGGGTGTCTTCGTCCCATTGCACGTCGGTGATAAAGCGCCAGCGCTCGCCCGGCGCGTAGGCTGCCTCGGCTGCGAAGGCGGAGCCGTCGGCGGTGGGCGAATAACGCGCTGCCCAGTTCTGCAAGGGATTAGACAAGTCGACGAGCCGGTCTTCGAAATAGGCGATTTGACCGAGCGAGAAGCGCACGAGTTCGCGGCCGGCATCGTCGAGCACGCGACTGGTGAGCGCGGCGCTGAGTTGGCGTGCGTTGCTCACCCTGTCGCCACCGGCGAAGCGTTCGTCGCGGAATAGTTGGGCAAAGCTGAAGTTAAGTTCCGAGGAATCGAATAATGGGATCTCGCTCTGGTCGGCGTATCCGCTGTCGAGCGCGAAGAGGCGCGGCTCGAGCGTCTGGGTGCCGCCACTCTTCGTTGAGCGTTCGAAGACGAGGCCAGCATCGAGGCTAGTGACCGCGACGGCGATGTCGGGTGCCGCGGCGGTGTCGAGCGCTTGGCGATCGAGGTTGTAGCGCCGTGCAAGGACTTTGCTCTTTGCGCGGAGGAACCAACCGGGGCGCTCGACCGCCCAGCTGATCTCCGGCTCAAGGTTGACACGCGTGCCGGTCACCAGCGCGCCGGCGTCGATCTTAGTCTGGCTCAGCAGCCTCTCGTCGAGCGAGCGATCGAACGCGGTCGCCTCGCCAGCCAGCGCGAGGCTAAAGCCTAGGCCGAGTCCGGTCTGGGTGTTAAACGTGAACTGCGGCAGGCGATCGAAGGGACGATTGATGTCCAGCGCCGCGGCGAAGGGGTCGACGATCTGCAGTCGCTGGACGTTGAGTCGCGCCTGCAGCAGGTCGCTGCTATAGTCGAGCCGCGCTTGGCGGTTGAGATGCGTCTGGCTAGAGAGGTTGAGTCCGCCATTACCGAAATCGAAGAAGTAATCGTTATCGCTGACCGCGTTGTAATCGATGTAGCTTGCGAAACCGCGGCCTAGCTCACCTTCGTGCTCGAAGCCGACAAACCAGCGGTCTGGCTGACTCGGGGAGTCGGCGCCCAGCGTCGCGGCGGTTGTGGGATCAAATAGCTTGTCGTTACCTAGGTAGGCGCCATTGAGCGTGTTCATCGAGCGTTTGCCGAGGTAACGCAGCTCGCCGCCTAGCATCACGCCACGGTCGGACAGTAGGCGTGGGCTGAGCGTGGCATCCATCTGTGGGGCGATGTTCAGATAGTAAGGCACTTGAATGTCCATGCCGCCGGTGCGCGACGAGCCGATACTCGGCGGCAACAGCCCGCTGAGGCGTTGGTCGCCGAGCGGGAACTGCAAGGTGCCGGGGTAATAGAAGACGGGGATATCGCGCACCCTAAGACTCATCGCCGTCGCACGGCCGCGGCCCACGGCTTGGTCCAACTCAAAAGCATTGGCGCGCAGCACCCAAAATTCGTTGCCCGGCTCGCAGCGGCTGAACTCGCCGTTGTCGAGCGTAATGACGCCAGACTCTGAGTCATAGTCGATGCGTTGGGCTTCGCCATGGATGCCGCTCTCGTGCAAGACATAGTGGGCGCTATTCACAGTGTTGCGACCGCGCTCGGAGTCGATAAAGGCCTCGTCGCCGCGCAGCAGAATGCCAGGCTCGCGGAAGGCGACGTCGCCGCGCATGCGCACGGTGTTGGCATCGCGGTCGAGGGTTGTGGTCGCGGAATCATCAGAACCGCTATTCACGATGCGCCGTGAGCCTTGGTTGACGGTGACCTCGCCACGCAGGTCTACGTTGCTGCTTGCGCTCTGCACGAGTCCGGCGCTCGAGGTGAACTGTGTGTCGTCGCTTGCCGCTGCGGTCTCGCCGGCGAGGGGATCGATGAAGCCGCCGCAGCAGTCATTGCTGAGCGTGGCCTGCTGCGCGGGGGTCATCGTCTCGCGTGCACGCCAATCGAGGCTCGCAGGCGTGCCGCGTTGTGCCGCCGGTTCAGTGCGAGCTTGTTCGGTGGTGCCGGCGGAGGGAGGCGCGGCGAGGCGAGGCGCGCGCACGAAGCCTGCGCCAGTCTCACAGTCCCAGCCGTTGCCTGCGGCGTTCGCAACGCAGCTCACGCGCGGTGCCGACGTGGACTGTGCCTGCGCCGTATTGAGCATAGCGCAGACCAACGCAAGGCCAATGGCAAAGGCGCAGGGCCGCACGTGGCGGCGAGCGCAGAGCTGGCTTCCTGGCATGGAGAGATTGGCGGCTGAGGGCGAACGCATGCTGGGCTTCTCGCCTTGTGTAGGTTCGGTGTGGCGCCGGATCGTAAATAATTTCCTGCGATTACCGACAAACTAACCCGACGGGGTGGCTTATTGCGGCGCCCGATGGGTGAGGCGCCTGTAATGAGATGCCTATGATAAGGGATGGGGGTTGCCATTCCTAGCGGGGAAGCGAGGCTGAGATGGAAGACGGGCGAGCGCAGCAGCTCTTAGCGTGGGCGCTAGAGCAGGTGGCAGGGCTGTGGCCGCACGCCTTACCTGCCGCGCAGTTGAGCGTGGTGAGCGGTGACGCGAGTTTTCGGCGCTACTTCCGCCTCACTTTGGGCGGCTCGCTGGTTCAGCCAACCAGCCTCATTTGCGTGGATGCGCCGCCTGCGACCGAAGACAGCGCCGCCTTTATCGCGCTCTCGCAACGTCTCGTTAGCGCGGGGGTTCGCGCGCCGCGGGTGTTCGCGTCTGATCTTGGCGCGGGGTGGATGCTTCTGGAAGATTTCGGCGATAGCCTGCTGCTGCCTCGCCTGCTTGCTGCAGATTCCGACGCGGCCGCCGCACTCTATGCGCCCGCGTTCGATGCCCTTGTTGCGTTGCAGCTAGGCGTCGATGCAGCGGCACTGCCGTCCTTCGATGCCGCGAAGCTGCGTGCCGAGATGCAGCTGTTCGAAGACTGGTTCTGCAAGGGTCTTTTGGGCGTTACTCTCGACGAGCCTGCCCGCGAGCTGCTGGCGCAGGCGCTAGATTTTCTCGTGGCTGCCGCGCTCGCCCAGCCCCAAGTCGCTGTTCACCGCGACTTTCATTCGCGCAATCTCATGCTGTTAGACGACGGCGAGCTTGGCGTAATCGACTTTCAAGATGCCGTGGCGGGCGCCTATACCTATGATCTGGTCTCCCTACTTCGAGACTGCTATGTGAGCTGGCCCCTTACGCGAGTCGAGGCCTGGGTTGCTGAGTTTCACCGCCGCCTCGCCGCGCAGTCGCGCAGTGCCGCTGCTGTCAGCGCGGCGCAGTTCCAGCGCGACTTCGACCTCATGGGCCTGCAGCGCCACCTCAAGGTGCTCGGCATCTTCGCGCGGTTGCATCTGCGTGATCACAAGTCTGCTTATCTTGCCGATATTCCTTTGGTACTGACCTATTTCAAGAGTGTCGCTGATCGGCAGCCAGAGCTGACTGAGTTTGCCGCCTGGTTCACACAGGCACTTATGCCACGCGCTAAGGGAGCGCTCGCTGAACTGGGTGTTTCTTTAGCGATAGAGGAATCGGCTCGATGAGAGCGATGATATTGGCAGCGGGGTTGGGCAAGCGCATGTTGCCTCTCACGCAAGACACGCCGAAACCCCTACTCAAAGTCGCTGGGTGTACCCTCATTGAACATCAGCTCGCGCGCCTGCGCGCCTCGGGCATCACCGAAGTGGTAATTAATCACTCGTATCTTGGGGAACAAATCGAGGCCGCATTGGGGCAGGGCGAGCGCTATGGCATGCGGCTTAGTTACTCTCCCGAACCACTCCGGCTCGAGACCGCTGGCGGCATTATTCAGGCGTTGCCATTACTCGAAGAGCCGAGCTTCGTCGTGGTCAATGCCGACGTGTGGTGCGACTTCGATGTCGCTACGCTTTCACCGCTCACCGCGGGTGGCGATCTGGCTACTCTGGTTCTGGTCGACAATGCTGGTCACAATCCTACAGGCGACTTCGCTTTAGATGCCGCCAGCCGCGTGCATGAAAAGACGGAAGGAGCGCCATCTACCCTTACTTTTAGTGGAATAAGTGTTCTTCATCGAGACTTGTTTGCCGGTTGCGACTCCGGCCCGAGGCCGCTTCTGCCGCTTCTAAACGCCGCTATCCAAGCGGGTCGAGTGGGCGGAATGCATCATCAAGGCCTGTGGATTGATGTCGGCACGCCGGAGCGGCTCGCTCAGGTCGATGCGCTCGCTGAACGGGAAATAGCGGAGCGAGGCGTATGCTGAGATTCCGCCACAGAGCTTACCGGCGCGCCTTGCTGCAACGTCTAAGCGGTGAGCAGCCAGCAGCGCCGCTACCCAACGGAGGCTCAACTGAGGCGGCGTTTACTCGCGCGCTGCTGCAGGTTTTAGGTCGCCTGGCAAAGCTCGATGGGCGCGTTAACGAATCCGAGATCGCGTTCGCCGAACGAGTCATAAGTCAGCTTGGGCTGCGCCTGGTTGATCACGAGCGCGAGGGCTCCCGGCTGCTGGCTATCGCGGATTTCGAGCGCGGTAAAGATTCGCTTTTCGACGTCGTAGGCTCAGTGCGCCAGCTGGCGAAAGCCATCGGCGCGGCAAGCCTGTTAGGGCGCCTTGTATTGAAGACGTTCTGCGAGGCGGCATACCTGAAATCGAGCTACAGCTGGCGCGATGAGCAGGTGGGTGGTTTGCGTCTAAAAGACCGGCAGTTTTTGCGCGAGGTGGCCGAGGCACTCGGCTTCGACAAGGCGGCCATGCTTGAGGTGTGTGCAGAGGTTCGTGGCACGCAAGATTGGAGCGCGGCGCTTCGTGGCAGCGCAGCATACACACGCGCGCCACGCAGAGAGGCCCGCCCCAGTCCTTCGCTTGCGAGCGCCTATGATTTGCTGGGTGTCGATCTGGGTGCGAGCCCAGACGAGCTGCGGCGTGCCTACCATCGACAGATGGCGCTACACCACCCGGACAAGCTGGTTTCGAAACAGCCATCCCCAGACGAGTTGCGCCTAGCCCATCTCAAGGTGCACGCCATTCGAGAGGCGTTTGAGTCACTGCGGCGGCAGCATAAGGCGCTGGCATAAGTCTTTGGCATAAGCCGCTTACACCACGACAGCGCGGCCAAGGTTCTGTAAAATGCAGCCTCGCCTAGGTTAAGGACGCCACATGACTGACTTTCTCATCGCCCCATCGATACTCTCCGCAGACTTCGCGCGCCTCGGCGACGAGGTGAACGCCGTGCTCGATGCCGGCGCCGACGTCGTGCACTTCGACGTTATGGACAATCACTACGTGCCTAATCTGACGATAGGCCCGATGGTTTGTAGCGCGCTGCGTAAACACGGCATTACCGCGCCGATCGATGTGCATCTTATGGTCAGTCCGGTAGATCAGCTCATTGTTGACTTCGCCAAGGCGGGCGCGAGCTATATCACCTTTCATCCTGAGGCGAGTGGCCATGTCGATCGCTCACTCCAGCTCATCCGCGACAACGGCTGCAAAGCAGGGCTTGTGTTTAACCCGGCGACGCCGCTTCACTGCCTGGAATATCTGATGGACAAGCTCGACGTGATTCTGCTGATGTCGGTAAATCCAGGCTTCGGTGGACAAAAGTTTATCCCTTCGACTCTGCGCAAGCTGACGCAGGTGCGGAAATTAATCGACGAGAGTGGTCACAAGATCCGCCTCGAAGTCGATGGCGGGGTCGGCGTTAACAACATTCGCGAAATTGCCGAGGCGGGTGCGGATATGTTCGTCGCCGGCTCTGCAATCTTCAACTCTGACGACTACGCCAGCACCATCGCGGCGATGCGCAGCGAACTGGGCCAGTCGCCCGACCCGCACCACTAGGCAGGACTGTCATGAATACCGACATTGCGAGTTTCGAGGCGTTTAAGGCGCAGGGTTTTAATCGCATTCCGGTCGTACGTGAGGTGCTTGCCGACACGGATACGCCGCTGAGTACGTACTTGAAACTCGGTAAGGGCGCTCACAGTTATTTCTTCGAGTCGATTCAAGGTGGCGAGAAGTGGGGGCGGTTCTCCATCATCGGGCTGCCATGCCGCACCGTGCTACGAGTGGTAGGCGAGCGGATTACCGTCGAGCGCGACGGCGAGGTCATCGAGTCCCTTGAGGCCGCAGACCCCTTCGTGTTCATCGAAGAGTACAAATCACGCTTTAAGGTTGCTGAGGTCACCGACAACCAACGCTTTGGCGGCGGGCTGGTGGGTTATTTCGCCTACGATACCGTGCGCTATGTCGAGCCGAGTATCGGTCCTGCCAAGGCGCCTGGTGCGCTAGATACGCCGGACATTCTGCTCATGCTGTCGGAAGAAGTCGTGGTGTTCGATAATTTGCGCGGCACCATCGCCTTTGTCATCACCGTCGACCCTGCCGAGGCTGACGCGTATGCGCGGGCGCAGGCACGTATCGATGAGTTGCAGGCGCGGCTCGCGGACGCAGCGCCCTTGCCGCCACTGCCCACCCAGCGTGGTATCGCCGACGCAGACTTCGTGAGTCATTTTTCGCAGGCAGATTTCGAGGCCGCGGTGGAGAAGATCAAAGACTATATCGTTGCCGGCGATGTGATGCAGGTGGTGATTTCCCAGCGCATGTCGGTTGAATTTGGTGGCGACCCATTGAACGTCTATCGCGCTCTACGCTACTTGAATCCGTCGCCGTACATGGTGTTCTTCGATTTAGATGATCATCATGTAGTGAGCGCCTCGCCGGAGATTCTCGCGCGGGTAGAACAGGGCAAGATTACCGTGCGGCCGCTCGCGGGCACGCGCAAGCGCGGCGCCACCGAGGCGGAAGACCTCGCGCTCGAACAGGACCTGCTGGGCGATGCAAAAGAAATCGCCGAACACCTTATGCTCATCGACCTCAGTCGCAACGACTCGGGCCGCGTGTCCAAAATAGGTTCAGTTACTGTGCCCAAACGGATGTTCGTGGAGCGCTATTCTCACGTTATGCATATCGCCTCGATTGTTGAGAGCGAGATGCGCGACGACATGACCGCACTAGACGTGCTCAAGTCTACGCTGCCGGTCGGCACGCTGAGTGGCGCGCCGAAAGTGCGCGCGATGGAAATCATTGACGAGATGGAGCCTGAGCGCCGCGGTATTTATGGCGGTGCGATGGGGTATCTGGCGTGGAACGGGAATCTGGACATGGCGATTGCGATTCGCACTGCGGTAATCAAAGACTCGCGTCTCTACGTGCAGGCCGGCGCCGGCGTGGTAGCCGACTCGGTGTCGCGGCTAGAGTGGGAAGAGACTCTCAATAAGGCGCGCGCCATCGTGCGCGCCGTGCAGATGGCCGATGGCCAGCTCAGCATCGACTAACGCCGAAATATTCGCCGCCCTCCGTTCCTTATAGCGTTAGTCGCGAAGCGTCTTATACGCGGCCAGCGCGCGTTCCCGCGTTTCTTTGAGGTCCACTATTGCGCGCGGATAATCTTCACCGAGGGTGATGCCCGCGAGCTGAAGTTCGAGCGCGGGTGCCGAGCTGGGGTCATGCAACACTTTCGGCGCGAGGCCAGCAAGCTCCGGCACGAAGCGTTTGATATAGCTGCCATCGGGGTCGAATTTCTGCGACTGAGTCACGGGATTAAAAATTCGGAAATAGGGCGCTGCGTCCGCGCCGCTGCCGGCGACCCACTGCCAGCTGCAGGAGTTGCTCGCAAGATCGGCATCCACTAAGCAATCCCAAAACCAGCGCTCGCCATGCTGCCAATGCTGCATGAGATTCTTGATCAAAAACGAGGCCACAATCATGCGCACCCGATTGTGCATGTAACCTGTGGAGTAGAGCTCACGCATACCCGCATCGATAATGGGGTAGCCGGTCATTCCGCGCTGCCAGGCAGTGCGCAACGCCGCGTCGTCGAGCCACGGGAAACGATCGAACTCGGCCTTCATGTTGGCGTCGGTCAGGGTCGGGAAGTGATAGAGCAAGTAATAAGAGAACTCACGCCAGACCAGTTCGCGCACGAAATGCTCGGCCTGCGATTCGTGTCCGCGCTGGCCCGACTGTGTCGCTGCATAAGCTGCCTCTTGTGGTGACAGCTCGCCGAAGTGAAGATGCGGCGAGAGCCGAGACACGCTCTGCTTTGACGGGAAATCACGGCCTTCGCGGTAATCCTCCAAGCCACTGTCGAGGAAGGCATCGAGTTGAGCGAGCGCGCCGGCCTCGCCCGGGGTCCACTGCGCGAGCATGCCCTCGTGCCAGTCGCGGTCAGGCAGTAGGGCAAGGTCGTCGATCTTGCTTGAGGAAAGAGAACACGGCGCGAGCGATCGAGCGAGCAACGCGGGATCGGGGGCGTGGGGTGCGGCGGGCGGGGGTTGGGTGGCCAAGGCGTTGCGGTAATAGGGTGTGAACACCTTGTAGGGCGTGCCGTCTTTCTTCAAATTTTGCCAGGGCTCCCACAGCAGCGTCCCACCATAGCTGTGCGCGGCAATGTCGACTTCGCCCAGTTGCTTCTTGATGCGCTTATCGCGGGCGATGCGCCAGGGCTCGTAGCAGCGATTCCAGTGCACCGACTCCGCGCCGTGCTGTTGTGCAAAGGCAGGGATGAGCGCTTCGGCGTTGCCTTCCAAGACCCACAGCTTACCGCCTAGCGAGGCGTCTAGCGCCTCGAGAGAGCGATGCAGCCAGCAGCGGCTCGCCGCGCCGCGCTGCCAATCGCCGGCGCTTTCGTCGTCGAGTACAAATACGGGGATGACGTGGCCGTTCTGAGCAGCCGCTAGCGCTGCATCGAGCGCCGGGTTGTTGCGCAGCCGCAAATCTTGCCGAAACCAAAGGATTGTCGTAATGGTCATAGATTCTCATTCTTCCCTGAGGAGATGCCAAGGCCAACGCCAACCAAGCCCACCCAGATCAGTCAAACCCGGGGTCAGGTCTTTCATCATCGCATTTTTTCCGTCAAACACATGGTAAAAATGCGATGATGAAAGACCTGACCCCGGGTGTGATATTATTTCGCGGCTTTGTTTGCCATGAGGAGCTCACGTGCTGTTAATGATCGACAACTACGACTCGTTTACCTACAACATCGTTCAATATTTGGGCGAGCTGGGTATGGAGGTCGAGGTATACCGCAACGATGCGATAAGCCTGCAGCAAATCGAGGATCTTGCGCCTCAGCAGATCGTCGTGTCGCCGGGGCCTTGCACGCCTAATGAGGCGGGGATTTCGCTGGAAGCGATCCGTGCTTTCGCTGGGCGGATTCCTCTACTCGGCATCTGCCTTGGGCATCAGAGCATCGGCCAGGTGTTCGGCGGCGATGTCATCCGCGCAGGCCGAGTGATGCACGGCAAACTTTCTCCTATCGAACACACTGATTCCGGCGTGTTTTCAGGACTACCCCAGCGATTCATGGCTACTCGTTATCACTCCTTGGTTATCGATCAGGCGACACTGCCAGAGTGCCTCGAGGTGACCGCGTGGGCGCTGGATGACGACGGCGAGCGCGAAGAGATTATGGGCGTGCGTCATAAAGAGCTTTTAGTCGAGGGCGTGCAGTTTCACCCCGAGTCGATTCTCAGTGAGCATGGGCATCGGCTGTTAAAGAACTTCTTAGACATGAGTGTGGCCTGAGCGCCCAATTGAAAACCCAAGCCCGAGACGCTAAACAATGGATATGAAATCGACGATCGCACAGCTCATGCGCCGCGAAGACCTCAGCAGTGAGGAGATGATTGCCGCCATGCGCGCCGTCATGTCGGGTGCAACCGACGATGCGCAGAATGCGGCGTTTTTGGTGGCACTGCAGATGAAGGGGCCGGTGGTCGCTGAGGTGTTCGGTGGGGCTAGCGTCATGCGCGAGCTTGCTACCTCGGTGCCGGTGAACGAGCGCCAATTTCTCGTCGACACATGCGGTACCGGCGGCAGCGGGTCGAATAAATTCAACGTCTCCACGGCCTCTGCCCTCGTCGCTGCTTGCGGCGGCGCGCGTGTCGCGAAACACGGCAACCGGGGCGCGTCGAGCAAGAGTGGCAGCGCCGATGTTCTCGAAGCAGCTGGCGTCGCGCTGGGCTTGTCGGCCGCCAGTGTCGCTGCATGTATCGAGCAGTTAGGCGTGGGGTTCATGTTTGCGCCCGCACATCACAGCGCCATGAAACACGTGATTGGTGCGCGTAAATCGATCGGCGTGCGCACCGTATTTAACGTCTTAGGACCGCTGACAAATCCCGCGGGCGCGCCCAATCAGGTAATGGGTGTCTACAGTGCCGAGTGGATCCCGGTCCTACTCGATGTGTTGCAGCGACTCGGCAGCGATCATGTGATGGTCGTCGCCGCCGATGATGGCTTAGATGAAATTAGCATCGCCGCAGAGACTAAGGTAGGCGAGCTGAAGGACGGTGAGTTGCTCGAATATGTCGTGTCGCCAGAAGAGTTTGGCATGCGCCGCCGCGAGTCGGTAGAGTCGCTACGCATCGACTCGCCGCAGCAGAGTCTTGCCATGCTGCGCGCAGCGCTCATTTACGAAAACGAGGACGCAGGCGATATTGTGGCGCTTAATGCCGGTGCCGCACTCTATACAGCAGGGGTAGAGGGCGACCTCGCTGCGGGCGTCGCGCGCGCACAAGGCATTCTCCAGGCCGGCGAGGCTTTGAAAAAACTCGAAGCACTCGCACAGCTCAGTCAGTCCTTGGCGGGATAACTCGACCGAATTAAAAAAGGAAACAACGTGTCTCAGCAGACCATCCTAGAAAAAATTATCGCGACTAAAATACGGGAGATCGAAGAGGCTAAGCAGCTGCAAAGTTTCGAGGCTGTCGAGCAGGCGGCGGCGCTGGCGAGCCCGGTGCGCGGCTTTGCCGACGCTATCGTGACGCGGATTAGGCGGATGGAGCCTGCAGTGATCGCCGAGATCAAGAAGGCCTCGCCCTCGAAGGGATTGATACGCGAAGATTTCGATCCCGCTGCGCATGCCGCGGATTATCAGGCCCACGGCGCCGCATGTTTGTCGGTGCTCACCGATCGCGACTATTTCCAAGGCCACGATGACTATCTGGTCGCGGCGCGAGCCGCCTGCGATATTCCCGTTATCCGTAAAGATTTTATCGTAGACCGCTATCAAGTCGCAGCTGCGCGCGCCATGGGCGCCGACTGCGTGTTGCTAATCGTCGCCGCGCTTGCGCCTGAAACATTGAAAGATCTCGCGCAGTATGCCGCCGAATTAGGACTCGATGTCTTGGTCGAAGTGCACGATGCTGCGGAGCTCGACCTCGCTCTTGCGCTCGACACGCCGCTGGTGGGGATTAATAACCGCAACTTGCATACTTTCGAAACGAGCTTGGAGACGAGCTTCGCGCTCGCCGCGCGCGTGCCGACCGACAAGGTTGTCATTACTGAAAGTGGGATTCATAGCGCCGCCGATGTGCAGGCGATGCTCGAGAGAAACATTTATGGCTTCTTAATCGGCGAGTCTTTTATGCGCGCGCCACAGCCTGGTCAAAAACTGCGAGAGATGATGTTCGCCGACAGTTAGAGGGCTGATCGTTCGGCGCCATACACGACGATGGTCTTGCCATCGACGGCAACCAATCCCTGTTCCTCGAGGGTTTTGAGGACTCGTCCGGCCATCTCTCTTGAGCAGTTCACGATGCGGCTGATTTCTTGGCGAGTGATGCGAATTTGCATGCCTAAGGGGTGCGTAACGGCATCTGGCTCGCGGCTTAGCTGAATGAGCGCGCGCGCTATGCGGCCGCTCACGTCGAAAAAGCTCAGGTCGCCGACCTTACGGGTCGTACTTCGCAGCCGCTTAGCAACTTGGCTGCCGATTGTGAATACGATTTCGGGATGCTGTTTGGTGTAGACGCTAAAATTGGCGTAGCTTATTTCTGCGACTTCGCAAGCGCTGCGAGTGCGGCACCACGCGCTCCGTTTATCGATTTCTTCGAATAGGCCCATCTCGCCGAAGAAGTCTCCGGGGTTCAAATAGGCGACGACGACCTCTTTGCCTTCGTTGTCTTCGAGGACAACAGAAACCGAGCCGCTGATGAGGTAGAAGAGGGTGTCGGAGGCATCGCCTGCATAGATCACCGTCGCTTTTTTAGGATGGCGGCGGCGGTGGCAGTGGGAGAGGAAGTTGTCCAAGTCACTGATATGGGGTGTTAGCGGCTGACGAACCATGTGTGCTCCTCCGGAGCGCTGAGGTGAATGAGTCATTCGCGTCAAGGTATAGCATGAGCTATTTCGCGATGGGAATGGGGTCCCTCACAGATTGGGCGGAGATTCTTAGGGAAACCGTGAGAATTTGAACGATTATACAAATTATTGTGAGATAAACATCTCACATTGCTATTGAGGCGTTAGGAATGGAAGCACGAGTTAAGTGGGTTGAAGATGTCATGTTCGTCGCCGAGTCCGGAAGCGGTCACGCTATCGTGCTCGATGGTGCCGCCGAAGGTGGAGGTAAGAATCGAGGCATGCGTCCCCTCGAATTGATGGCGCTCAGCGTCGGCAGTTGTTCGAGCTACGATGTCGTGTCGATTCTCAAAAAGGCGCGCCAACAGATTAGTGGCTGCGAGGCGATTGTCACCGCCGAGCGCGTCGATGCCGTTCCTGCGGTGTTCGAATCGATTCACCTACTCTTTAAGGTGACGGGAAAGGGCTTAAGCGAGAAGCAGGTCGAGAGGGCGGTTGAATTAAGCGCAGACAAGTACTGCTCGGCGTCGATCATGCTACGCGATGCGGGTGTGAAAATTTCCCATGATTTCGAGATCATTGAAGGCTAGCGAGCGTCTTCGCTCAAGTCTCTAGAGCCGGTAGGTCGTCTTTTTCATGACTTGAGACAGTGCGCTCATCGCCCATTTAGCTGGGGCGGGCAGGGCGGCGCCGCCGGCTGCCATCGCCGCCTCGCCGTGCTGCTCTTCGTCTCGAATCATCTGGGTAAGGATGGCGCGGCTGCGGACATCGCTTTCAGGGAGTTGCTCTAAGTGCTCGCGCAGGTGCTCGCATACCTGCTGTTCCGTCTCCGCAACGAAGCCCAGGCTCCAGCGGTCGCCAGCGAGGCCCGCTGCAGCGCCGATGCCGTAAGACAGGCCGTACCAGAGGGGATTAAACACGCTCGTTCGGCTTTCTAGCTGATCGAGCCTTTCCTCACACCAGCTTAAGTGGTCGACTTCTTCGGCCGCTGCATCCTCCATAGACTCACGCACGTCGGGCAGCTTCGCCGTCGCCGCCTGGCCCTGATAGAGCGCTTGCGCGCAGACCTCGCCGGTATGATTGATGCGCATGAGTCCCGCAGCGTGTTTACGCTGCGCGTCATTCATCTCATTTTCGCCCGTCGCTTGTGCCGGCGAAGCTCGCCGCGCCTGACTCGCGCCAGGTGTGCAAGTGCGCAGCGCTTGGTCGAAACCGATTAGCGCGCGATCCAAAAAGCTGTGGTGAACGCCTTTGTGCATAGAGTATTCCTCACGTCTTACTTAAAGCCTCACGCTCTAACTTACGCCGTGCCCTGCTCTCTGGCAATGGCGCGGTAGCCGATGTCTCCGCGTTTATAGACGCCACGCCACTCGACGCGGTTAGCAATCGCATAGGCGCTGGCTTGCGCTTGCGCGACGCTATCGCCTAATGCAACTGCGCAGAGCACGCGGCCGCCGCTAGTCACTACGCGCTCGCCATCTAGTTTGGTTCCTGCGTGAAAGATTTTTGCGTCTGCGCTAAGGGGCAAGTCATCGAGGCCGTGAATCTCGTCGCCGCTCGCGTAAGACTCGGGGTAGCCGCCTGCCGCGAGGACGATGCCGACGGAGCGGCGTGGATCCCATATTGCTGTCTGCGTGTCGAGCGTGCCGTCGACCGCCGCGAGACAGTGTGCCACGAGGTCTGACTGCAGGCGCATCATCACCGGCTGCGCCTCGGGATCGCCGAAGCGGCAGTTAAATTCTACGACGTTAATGTCGCCCGCGGGCGAAATCATGAGGCCAGCGTAGAGG
This sequence comes from Gammaproteobacteria bacterium, assembly GCA_024639905.1. GTDB lineage: Bacteria > Pseudomonadota > Gammaproteobacteria > Pseudomonadales > Pseudohongiellaceae > UBA9145. The sequence goes on from JAHEGE010000001.1 coordinate 184,388, forward strand.
AAGCCCGTGTAGGTATTGCCATCCGCAGCCATGCCAGCGACGGTAGGGCGAATAATGTCGTCCATGACCCGGGCATAGATTTCGTCTGTGACCACCGGTGCCGGCGAATACGCGCCCATGCCGCCGGTGTTGGGACCTTTGTCGCCGTCGTCTCGAGCCTTGTGATCCTGAGACGTCGCCATCGGCAGGATGTTGCTGCCGTCGATCATGGCGATGAAGCTGGCCTCTTCGCCCGCGAGGAAACCCTCGATGACCACGCGGTGGCCCGCGTCACCAAATTTATTGCCGGCGAGCATGTCGTCTACCGCCGCTTCGGCTTCAGCTTCGCTCATGGCGACCACTACGCCTTTGCCCGCAGCGAGGCCGTCGGCCTTGATGACGATGGGTGCGCCTTCGGCGCGGATATAGTCTTTGGCCGCGGCGACGTCGGTGAAGGTCTGGTAGCTCGCCGTGGGGATTTGATGACGCTTGAGGAAGTCTTTAGTGAACGACTTAGAGCCTTCGAGCTGCGCTGCCGCCTTACTTGGCCCAAAGCAGGCTAGGCCGCGCGCGCGGAAAAAATCGACCACGCCGGCAACTAAAGGCGCCTCGGGGCCGACGATGGTAAGCCCTACCGCATTCGCCTCGGCAAAATCGGCGAGCGCTGCGAAATCGAGTGGGTCGATAGCGACGTTCTGAAGCCCCGGCTCGCGTGCGGTGCCGGCATTGCCCGGTGCCACGAACACCTCGCCCGCGTCTGGCGATTGTGCTGCCTTCCAAGCCAGCGAGTGCTCGCGCCCGCCGCTGCCGATTACTAATATATTCATTCTCACTATGACCCTCGGTGCGCTTCGCTGTTCAGCTTACTAGTGGCGGAAGTGGCGGATGCCAGTAAACACCATCGCTATGTTTGCCTCGTCGGCGGCGGCGATAACCTCGTCATCGCGCATCGAGCCACCTGGCTGGATGACAGCGGTGATGCCGGCGGCGGCCGCGGCGTCGATGCCATCGCGGAACGGGAAGAATGCATCTGATGCCATGACCGACCCCTCGACGACGAGGTTCTCGTCTGCGGCTTTAATGCCGGCGATACGCGCGCTGTACACGCGGCTCATCTGGCCTGCGCCGACGCCGATAGTTTGCAAATTCTTGCAGTAGACGATGGCGTTGGATTTTACGTATTGCGCAACCGACCAGGCGAAGAGCAGGTCGCGTTGCTCTTCTGCAGTCGGCGCACGCGCGCTGACCTGGCGTAGGTCGGCGGCGCTAATGGAGGCGATGTCGCGGTCCTGAACGAGGAGCCCGCCGTTAACGCGCTTGTAATCTAGGCCGCCGACACGAACCATGGGCCACTGGCCGCAGCTCAGCACGCGCACGTTCTGTTTCGCGGCGGTGATCGCAAGGGCTTCGGGTGAAACAGACGGCGCGATGATGACCTCGGTAAATTGCTGGTCGACGATACGCTGCGCAGTCGCAGCATCGAGTTCGCGGTTAAATGCAATGATGCCGCCGAACGCCGAGGTTGGATCGGTTTGAAAGGCGCGCTCGTAGGCTTCTAAAGCAGTCGCGGCCACTGCGACGCCGCAAGGGTTAGCGTGTTTTACGATGACGCAGGCCGGGTCGGTAAATTCTTTCACGCACTCGAGCGCGGCGTCGGTGTCGGCGATGTTGTTATACGATAGCGCCTTGCCTTGCAGCTGCTTAGCCGTGCTAATGCTGGCTTCGGCAGGCTCGCGTTCTACATAAAACGCCGCAGCTTGGTGTGGGTTCTCGCCGTAGCGCATATCTTGCGCCTTGAGGAATTGGCTGTTGAAGGTGCGCGGGAAATCAGAGGCTTCAGGCTGCTCTGCCGCGGCTGGTAATTTCGCACCAAGGTAGTTGGCGATCGCACCGTCGTAGGCGGCGGTGTGCTCGAAGGTCTTCACGGCAAAGTCGAAGCGTGTCGCCTGATCGAGGCTGCAGTCGTTAGACTGCAGCTGAGTAACCAGCCCAGCGTAGTCGGCGGGGTTTACCACCACCGTCACGAAGCGGTTGTTCTTTGCCGCGGCGCGCAACATGGTGGGGCCGCCGATGTCGATGTTTTCAATCGCCGTCGGTAGGTCGCAGTCGGGCTTGGCCACGGTGGTCTCGAACGGATAGAGATTCACCACGACCAGATCGATAGGAGGGATATTGTGCGCCTCCATCACCGCCTGATCTTGGTCGCGGCGCGCCAGGATGCCGCCGTGCACCTTTGGGTGCAGCGTCTTTACCCTGCCGTCCATCATCTCAGGGAAACCGGTGTACTCCGAAATCTCAATTGCGGGGATGCCTTCGTCTTGCAGCAGACGATAGGTGCCGCCGGTAGAGAGCAGCTCAATGCCGAGGTCGGCGAGGGCGCGGGCGAAGGGGACGAGGTCGGTCTTGTCAGAGACGCTGAGCAAGGCTCTGCGGATGGCGACAGGGGAGTCTGAGGTCATGGCTAGGCTTCTTCGTTGATGTGAACGGTAGTGTGAAGTGCTAAACGGTTATGCGTTGGCAAGTGGTAACAGCGTGTAATTTGACTGGTGTGGATGGTGTCACAAGTGCTTCGAGAGGCGCCTAATTCCTGTCAATTACAGCAATCCGTGCTGTCTTAGCTTGGTGCGCAGAGTACCACGATTGAGCCCTAGGACGATAGCGGCCTTGCTCTGGTTGCCGCGCGTATGGCGCATGACGGCGGCGAGAAGTGGCGCTTCAACTTCGGCGAGCACGAGGGGGTAGAGGTCGCTTGCAGACTCGCCTTCGAGGAGTTCGAAATAGGCCTCCACCGATCTGGCGACGTGCTCGCGCAGGGTTGCCGAGGCATTGGGGAGCCGCAGCCTATCGAGCCCGAGTGTCTCGTCTGGATTGTGGTCGGCGCGGGCGAAAGTGGGCAGGTCTATTCCGAAGGTAGGTTCGTCGAACTCACTCTCCACGCGCGCATCGGCGCCGAAAACCTCGTCGATCAGATCGTCGTCGCCGGTCACGCGGCGAGTCCTTCGGCGGTCGCCTGCGCGGGTTGGGCCGTCTCGAAGAAGGCGTCGACTAGGTCCAGCTGTTGCTTGCCCTCGGTGGCGGCGTTGAAGCATTGCATAAACTCGCGCGCGCCAAGCAGGCCATCGACATAGCCGCTCACGTGTTTGCGCGCATACAGTGCGCCGCGCTTGTCGCCGTAGAAAGCGTGCAGTTTTGCGAGGTGGCTAGTTGCAACGCCGTGGCGCACGTCGACGCCTGGGTCGGCTAGCAGCGTGCCGGTGCTGAGGTAATGTTCGATCTGCGCAAAAATCCAGGGGCTGCCTTGAGCGCCTCGACCAATCATCACCGCGTCTGCGCCGGTATGGTTAAGTACCTGCCGCGCCCGCTCAGGCGAGTCGATATCGCCGTTGGCCACGATGGGAATAGAGACTGCCTGTTTAATCGCGGCGATGGTGTCGTATTCCACCGCGCCCTTGAAGCGACATTCGCGCGTACGTCCGTGCACGGTAAGGAGTTGAATGCCGCAGTCTTCTGCGATCTTGGCAACGTCGACGCCGTTGCGTGAGGCGGGGCACCAGCCGGTGCGAATCTTGAGGGTGACTGGCACGTCTACCGCGGCAACGATGGCGCGCAGGATGTCTTCCACCAGCGCCGTGTCCTTGAGCAGTGCCGAGCCTGCGGCTTTCTTCATGACCTTCTTGGCGGGGCAGCCCATGTTGATGTCGATGGCGTCGGCGCCCATCTCAGCATTGCGCCGTGCAGCCATGGCCATGATCGCGGGATCTGACCCTGCGATTTGAATGACCTGCGGGCTGCCGACTTCGGCGCGGATACGGCGGAGGCGGTGGCGTTCTTTTTCCCACAGCTCCCTGCTCGAGGGCAGCATTTCGGCGACGGTGATGCCGGCGCCTTGTTGGCTGCAGATCTCGCGGAACGGCGCATCACAGACCCCCACCATCGGGGCAAGGAAGAGGTTGTTGCGAAGGCTGTAGGGGCCAATCTGGTGCACGAGAGCGCCTCGGAGTCGGAGAGCAATGCGGCAATGATAACGGCGAGCCGTGGCAAGCGGAAGGCTTTTGGCTCGGCTCGCGGGAAATTGCTTAGCGAATCGCCTACCGAGCGCGGAAGGCGACGGTATAGTTCACCGCCTCGGGGCCAGGATCGACCAACGCAAGGCGCACGCCAATGCTGCGGCCAGCCCCTAATGGCCGGCGCGCGTCGATGCGCGCCGGCAAGTATTCTTCGGGGGCGAATTCGCGGACAGCTACGCTGCGATTCGCCGCCGTGTTGAAGCTTAGGATGAGGACCGGCGCGGCCTGCGGCAGAGGAGCCTCGTTGGCGAGGCGAAAACTGACGACAAGGGTGTTGGCTTGTGCGGGGTCGGCTTCTACCGAGAGGCCTTCGGCCGACAGCGAGGCGATATCCCGATAGAGAGGAACAGCGCAGCCAATCAGCTCGCAGGCAGCAACGAACGCGGGGTAGAGTCGAGGCTCGTGTTGGTAAGTTGCGCGGTTCGCCCATAAGAGTTGGGCGCCAAAAGCGCCGAGCAGCAGCGCCGCCATGATGCCGAGGGCGAGGCGCTTAGTAAGGGCGCCTAGGCCGCGCTGGCGACGCTGAAGCATCTCGAGGGGTTCGCTGGCGAGCGCACTAAGCGAGTCGCGTGCTGCCGCTTCGCTGCCGTCGAACTCATGGTCCTCTGTGCTGGCGAAATGCGTGCTGTGCGCGCGAGCACGGATCGCCGCGGTCGAATCTGCGGCCACCGCGCTTGGTTGCGCTGCAGGGGGCAGTAGACGCAGGCAGGCGCCACAGCGCGTGGCTGCTATCACCGTGCCAGTCTCTATGCGCGCACGGCAGAAAGGGCAGTTCGAGGGCTGTGCACTCATCGGCTGTTCCAAGACTCTGGGCCGTCTATCGGCGCACGCCGGTGAGACGAATCCAATCCTCGCGCTGCTCCGGCGCGCTCATGTCGAACCATTCGCTGTAGCGTGCCGTGATGTCTGCGGCTTGATCCGCGAGGAGTCCAGACAAGACGAGGTCGCCGCCGGGGCGAACGAGGCTCGCGAACTTCGGTGCCAAGGTGTGCAGCGGTTCGGCGAGGATATTAGCGAGGAGAATGTCGACTTGGCCGCTGCGGTCGTCGGCATCGAACTGCTCGGGCAGATAGCTCGCCACGCGGTCTATCGCTAGGCCATTGCGGGCGCAGTTGTCGTCGGTGGCGAGCACTGCTTGAGGATCATTGTCGATGGCATCGATAGTCTCGGCGCCCAATAGCGCTGCGGCGATAGCGAGGATGCCCGAGCCGCAACCGTAGTCGACCACTCGGCGCCCCACAAGATCGGTCGCGCCCAGCCATTGCAGGCAAAGCGCAGTCGTGGCATGGCTGCCGCTGCCAAACGCGAGACCGGGGTCGAGCATGATGTTGGTCGCGCTGGGGTCTGGGGGTTCCTGCCAGCTGGGACAGATCCACAGCTTATCGCCGAACTGCATCGCCTCGAAGCTGTCCATCCAGCTGCGCTCCCATGCTTGGTCGGCGATCGTCTCGACTGCGAGCGCGTCTCGATTGACGATGGCGTCGTTTCCGCGCAGCCACTTGAGGAGCGGGTCGAGTTCGACCTCTTCTTCGAATAGCGCACACAACACCAAACTGTCCCACAGCGGCGTGCTGCTGAGTTCGATCTGGAAGATCGGCTGATCTTCCGCGTCGAGGTAGGTAATCGAGACTGCGCCTGCGGCAAGCAGCTGCGGTTCGATAAAGTCGAGGTGGTCGGGGTGGATCTGAACCTTAAGCTGTTGCCACTGCATTGCAGATCCTAGAGGCCGAGTTTTTTCTCGAGGTAGTGGATGTTGACGCCGCCTTTCATGAAGCCTGCGTCGGTGACGAGCTCTTTGTGTAGGCCGATGTTGCTATTAATGCCCGCGATGAGCATCTCGTCTAGCGCAATCTCGGTGCGGCGTAGCGCCTCTTCACGAGTGTCGCCCGAGCAAATGAGTTTCGCGATCAGTGAGTCGTAGTGCGGAGGCACGGTATAGCCACTGTAGAGGTGCGAGTCGACGCGCACGCCATTACCGCCGGGCGCGTGGAACATTTGAATCTTGCCTGGACTAGGTACGAAGGTCTTTGGGTCTTCGGCATTGATGCGACATTCGATGGAGTGGCCGCGGATCTGGATGTCAGATTGGCTATAACTCAGCGGCGCGCCACCGGCGATGAGTAGCTGCTCGCGCACGATGTCGACGCCGGTTACTTGTTCGGTTACCGGGTGCTCGACTTGGACGCGGGTATTCATCTCGATGAAGTAGAAGCGCTCGTCTTGGTAAAGAAACTCAAGCGTGCCAGCGCCGCGGTACTTCAGTTGTTCGCAGGCCTTAATGCAGGTTTCCAGGACCTCATCGCGCACAGCCTGGGGGATTCCCGGTGCTGGGGCTTCTTCGATAACCTTTTGGTGACGGCGCTGCAGAGAGCAGTCGCGGTCGCCCAGGTGAATGGCATTGCCTTGACCGTCGCCTAACACCTGAATCTCGACATGGCGTGGATTCTCGAGGAATTTCTCGAGATACACAGTGCCATTGCCGAAGAAGGTCTGCGCTTCGGTTTGCGTGACGCGTACGCTTTTGATCAGGTCTGCCTCGTGGTGGACGACGCGCATGCCGCGGCCACCGCCGCCGGCGGCTGCCTTAATGATGACCGGGAAGCCAATTTCGCGTGCGATCTTCAGCGTGCGCTCGTCATCTTCATCGATTGGGCCATTCGAGCCGGGGACAGTGGGAACGCCGGCCTTAATCATGACCTCGATAGCGGAGACCTTGTCGCCCATCACACGGATCGTGTTCGCGGTGGGGCCTATGAAGGTGAAGCCGCTGTTCTCGACCTGCTCTGCGAAGTCTGCGTTTTCAGACAGGAAACCATAACCTGGATGCACTGCATCGGCGTGCGTGACTTCCATCGCGGCGATAATCGCCGGCGAGTTGAGGTAGCTCTCGGTGGGGCTGGGTGGCCCGATGCAGACTGACTCGTCAGCAAGGTGAACGTGCATTAGATCTTTGTCTGCGGTCGAGTGGACCGCAACAGTTTTGATGCCGAGTTGCTTGCACGCGCGCAGCACGCGCAGGGCGATCTCACCACGATTAGCTATAAGCACTTTTTGGAGCATTGAGCGAATCCTTTAAGTCGTGGCGTTAGGCGATGATAACCAGCGGCTGGTCGTATTCGACGGGCTCGCCGTCTTTTACCAAGATGGCTTCGATGACGCCGGCGTGATCCGCCTCGATTTGGTTCATCATCTTCATCGCCTCGACGATGCAGATCACGTCTCCAGCCTTCACGTGCTTACCGACTTCGACAAAGGGCGCAGAGGTGGGCGAAGGGGCGCTGTAAAAAGTCCCTACCATGGGAGATTTAAGTGCGTTGGCAGACACGGCGGTAGGTGCCGGTGCGGCGGCAGGTGCAGGTTCCGCAATCGGCGCAGCGAGGGGCGCAGGTGCCGCGGTTTGGTAAGATGTTGCTGCTGGCATGGGGGCGCTCGTGCCGCGGCTTATGCGCACCGACTCTTCGCCTTCCTTGATCTCGATTTCTGCGACGTCCGACGCCTCGAGCAGTTCGATGAGCTTCTTAACCTTTCTGATGTCCATGCTGAGTGTTGCCTCTTTTTCGGTGCAGCCGGTGATGGCTGGCACGTTGTCGTTGATTGAATAGGGTGAATAGGGTGCGGTAACCCTAGCCTGATGAATTAGTTCAGGCGCGCGAGCGCGGCATCGAGCGCGAGCTCGTAGCCTTGAGCGCCCAGTCCGATGACACAGCCCACCGCGATATCCGAGAAGAAGGAGTCGTGGCGAAACTCTTCACGCTTGTAAAGATTCGATAGGTGTACTTCGATGAACGGGATCTCCGAGGCGAGCATGGCGTCGCGCAGGGCGACGCTCGTGTGGGTGTAGCCACCGAAGTTGACGAGCATGAAGTCGACCCTCGAGGCACGCGCCGCGTGAATACGATCGATGAGCGCACCCTCGCTGTTGTTCTGGAAGCTGTCGAAGCTGTGCCCGGCCTCGAGACAGGCTGCACCGAGGCGCAGGTTGATGTCGTCGAGGGTGTCTGAGCCGTAAATCTCGGGTTCGCGGCTGCCGAGCAGGTTGAGATTAGGGCCGTGTAGGACGAGAATCGATGCCATGGAGGATGCCTTTGTTCTATTTTTCCGAAATTACGGAGTGTTAGACAGTATTTCGCGTAGTTTCTCAGAATTTTGTCGGGATTTCATCAGTCGTGGTGATATCTGCTATCGATAGTGCTGCGGGTTGCTTTAGCGGCCTATCGTCTCGAGCGCGATGCGCAAGGTTTGCGGGGGGTAGCAAAAGCCCCAGCTCGCACAGCCTTGGTAGTGTGCGACGAGCTCGCTGCCATCGGGCGCTGCCTGTGGCAGCGTGATATCGACGGCGATAGAGCCGAAATACGCCTCGATCGCGCCGAAGAATTCGTCTTCCATCGCCTTGCCATCGGGGAGTGTGAAGGTGAGCGGTGCCGGTTCCGCCGAGGTGGGTAGCGCTGGGCTTGCGAGGCTGAAGGCGAAGCGGTGCCGATAAAGGTAGTGGTCTTGCGCCGGCGTCCACGTGAGGCGCACGCCGCCATTGGCCAGCGCGGTGATTTCGAGCGGAAAAGCTTGATCGGCAGGCAGTACGCGGCGCGTATCGGCTTGCTCGAGCCCCGACGCAGCGCGACTGCCAAACTGCGCGTAGGTGGGCAGGGCGACGGCGAGCAGGCAAGCGCCGACTGCGCTCAGTAATGCGCCGCGCAAAAGCGCCCTAGGGGCGAGTCTTGGTCGGCTCATCGTTGTCTCCTAGTCGCTCTTCAGGTCGATTAGCTCTCGAAGCGGTCGAATACCAAACAGGCGTTGGTGCCGCCAAAGCCAAAGCTGTTCGACATGACTCGGTTAAGGGTGATGTCATCGACGCGATTGATCGCGACCGGCATTCCTTCAGCCTCTGGCGTGAGCGTCTCAACATTGGCCGACGCGGCGATGAAGTTATTCTCCATCATCAGCAGGCTGTAGATCGCTTCTTGTACTCCGGCTGCGCCTAGCGAGTGGCCACTAAGTGACTTCGTTGAGTTAAGCGTAGGAATGTTGTCGCCGAATACAGAGCGGATTGCCTTGAGCTCGGAAATGTCGCCCGCCGGCGTGCTGGTGCCGTGGGTGTTAATGTAGTCGACCTCGCCTTCCAGTCCGTGCATCGCCATCTGCATGGCGCGCGCGCCGCCCTCGCCTGAGGGAGCAACCATGTCATAGCCATCGGACGTTGCGCCATAGCCTGTGAGCTCGGCGTAAATTTTAGCGCCGCGGGCGAGTGCGTGCTCGAGTTCTTCGATGACCAATAGGCCGCCGCCGCCGGCGATGACGAAGCCGTCGCGATCGGCATCGAATGCGCGTGACGCCTTATCGGGGGTATCATTGTAATTCGTCGAGAGTGCGCCCATGGCGTCAAACATATGCGACATGGTCCAGTGTTCGGCTTCGCCGCCACCGGCGAAGACGACATCTTGCTTGCCGAGCTGGATGAGCTCGGCAGCATGGCCGATGCAGTGTGCGCTCGTGGCGCAGGCCGACGAGATGGTGTAATTGACGCCTTTAATTTTGAAAGGTGTCGCCAGACACGCTGACACTGTGCTGCTCATGGTGCGGGTGATTCGATAAGGCCCAACTCGGCGCAAACCCTTTTCACGCATGATGTCAGTGGACTCAAGCTGCTGCTCAGAAGAGCCGCCGCCGGAGCCGACGACGAGGCCCGTGCGAATATTAGAGACCTGTTCCTCGGTGAGGCCCGAGTCCTCAACCGCCTCTTTCATTGATAAATAGGCATAGGCCGAGGCGTCACCCATGAAGCGATAGAGTTTGCGGTCGATGAGCTCCTCGGCATTGATGTCAACGCTGCCACTTACGTGGCTGCGCATGCCGACGTCGACATAGCTCTGGTTGTGCTTGATGCCGCTGCGGCCAAGCTTGAGTGACTCGAGTACTGCTTGTTTGTCATTGCCAAGGCAGGAGACGATACCGATACCGGTTACGACGACACGACGCATAGTTTCACCAATCTCTTTTTCTATTCGAATTCGTTAGGGCTCGTTAGTTAGCGGCCGGTACGGCCACTTATCGAGTGCTCGTTAGAGCGACATGCCTGGCTTGAATAGGCCAACCTTCAGACCCTTAGTGGTATAAATCTCGCGCCCGTCTACTTTGACGCTGCCATCCGCGATACCCATGACCAACTTGCGGTCGATCGTGCGGCTGATGTCGAGCTCGTAGGTAACGAGTTTCGATGTGGGCAGTATTTCGCCTGTGAATTTCACTTCCCCAACGCCTAGCGCGCGGCCCTTGCCTTCGCGGCCGGTCCAGCCGAGCCAGAAGCCGACCAGCTGCCACAGTGCGTCGAGGCCAAGGCAGCCTGGCATAACGGGGTCGCCGGGGAAGTGGCAGGCGAAGAACCAGAGGTCGGGGTGCACATCGAGTTCCGCGATGATCTTGCCGCGGCCGTATTCGCCGCCTTCATCGGCGATATGCGTGATGCGGTCTAGCATGAGCATGTTATCGACAGGTAGCGCGGGGTTTCCTGGTCCGAAGAGTCGGCCGTGACCGCAATCTACGAGTTCTTCTAGCGTGTAGGCGCTCTTGGGTTCGAATGCGCTGTCAGTAGTGTTAGTGGCTGTGTCAGTGGCGTCAGTCATGGTGTCGGGGTCTTCCTGTTTAAGTTCTTTTGCTGCTGAGGGTAGTGGCATCATGGGCCTCTGCACGATCCAAGATAGTAGCGCGGCGGACATCAATAATCGACCGTTTCCTCCCCGGATGGGTTTTGGCGATTTGTGCAGAGGGCCGTTTCTCACCTGTCATGATTGTTTGCATGATTGTTTGCTAGAATCACAGACTTCTTAAACATGGCCGCTAATTCAGATGTGGCACCCGCGGCAGAGGTTTGCGCGGGAAACCTCAGAGAGTCGCCTTACTGTGAGCCAGTTACCCCGACGTGCAGATGCAACATCCTCAGCAGAATTAGCTTCTGGCGCGCTAATCCCTGTGGTGATTTCTGGTGGTGTGGGCTCGCGGCTGTGGCCTGTGTCGCGTGCGTTATTGCCTAAGCAATACATCGACATCCCCGGTATTAGCGGCTCACTGTTTCAGCAGACGCTCTCGCGACTCGAAGGCGTTGTCGCGCTGGGCGAGGCGATCGTCGTCTGTAGCGAAGACCATCGCTTCGTGGTGGCAGAGCAGCTGCGGCAGATCAATCGTCCTGCGCGCCTGCTGCTCGAACCCTATGGGCGGAATACGGCGCCGGCGATAGCCCTGGCGGCATTCGAGGCGATGCAGGGCGGAGATGATCCGCTCCTGCTCGTGTTGCCCGCAGACCACCTAATCGAAGAGACCAAGCCGCTGGTTGCGGCGATCGAACGCGCGCGGGTGCTGGCAGCGGGTTTGCGTCTGGTGACCTTCGGTATCCCCCCGCGCGCGCCTGAAACGGGCTATGGCTATCTCCAGCAGGGCGAGGAAATTCCGGGCGGCGGCGTCGACGTCCAGCGTTTCGTCGAGAAGCCCGACCTCGCCACGGCGCAAGCGTATGTGGCCGACGGTGGGTATTACTGGAACAGCGGCATGTTCCTCTTTCGCGCCTCGGTCTATCTCAGCCACTTAAAGATTCACGCAGCCGATATCTATGCGAGCTGTAAGCAGACCTTCGGCGCGCTCGAGCGGTCACAAGATTTCGCGCGTATTCCGGATGCTCAGTTTCATACCTGTCGTGCAGAATCTATCGATTATGCGGTGATGGAGAAGGCGGGTGACGCCGTCGCGGCGGTGCCGTTGGATGCCGGTTGGAATGACCTCGGGGCGTGGGACGCGCTGTGGTCGGTTCAGGTCAAAGACGGGGACGACAACGTGATCAGTGGCGACGTGCTGACCGAGAGCGTGAGCGGCAGTTACATCCAGGCAGAGTCACGACTAGTCGCGGCAGTCGGCCTAAAAGACGCGATTATCGTCGAGACGCCCGACGCCGTTTTAGTCGCTGACCGCAGTGCGGCGCAGGGAGTAAAGCATATTGTCGACCAACTCGCGCGGCTTGGCCGCAGCGAGCGGCTTGCGCATCGTCGTGAGCAGCGACCCTGGGGGAGTTTCGAATCGCTCGCTAGCGGCGCTGGATTCCAGGTTAAGCGGATCCTAGTTAATCCGCGCTCGGCGTTGTCTTTGCAGTCACATCAGCACCGCGCCGAGCACTGGGTCATGCTTACCGGCTCGGGGCGCGTCGAATGCGACGACACGGTGATGGACTTGCAGCCCAACGAATCGACGTTTATCCCGAAAGGTAGCAAACACCGACTGAGCAACTTAAGTAATGCGCCTATCGAACTGATCGAAGTGCAGGTGGGAGACTATCTGGGCGAGGATGATATCGAACGCTTCGAAGACAATTACGGACGCCTGCCCGCCGCTGATACGCAAGGGTAACGAGGAAAGTGAAATGACAGCGATACGCAAATGCCTTTTTCCTGCTGCCGGCTATGGGACGCGTTTCTTGCCTGCGACCAAGGCGATGCCGAAGGAGATGCTTCCGTTAGTCACTAAACCACTCATTCAATACGGCGTGGAAGAGGCGTTGGCAGCCGGAATTACCGGCATGGCTATCGTCACCGGCCGCGGCAAACGCGCGATCGAAGACCATTTTGATATTAGTTATGAGCTCGAGCATCAAATCGCGGGTTCAGAAAAAGAAAGCCTGCTGGATGGGACCCGCGAGTTGATCGAGCGTTGCACCTTCTCCTATACGCGGCAGAATCAGATGCTGGGTTTGGGGCATGCGATTCTCGTAGGGGAATCGCTAATTGGCAATCAAGCTTTCGCGGTGCTGCTGGCCGACGACTACTGCCTCACTGAGGGCGATTCGGTGCTGGCGCAGATGGTGGCGCTGTACGAGGAGCATGAATGCTGCATCGTTGCTATCGAAGAGGTGCCGACAGAACAGGTGTCGAACTACGGCGTGGTCGCGGGCGCAGAAGTGTCGCCTGGCCTCTATCGTGTTGACACGATGGTGGAGAAGCCGGCGCCTGCTGACGCCCCGAGCAACCTTGCGATCATCGGCCGCTATCTGCTCACGCCGGCCATTTTCGATGTACTGCGGGCGACGCCGCCTGGGCGCAACGGCGAGGTTCAACTCACCGACGCGCTGCAATCACTCGCGGCACAAGGCAAGGTGCTAGCGTATAAATTCACTGGCACACGCTTCGATTGCGGCAGCATCGACGGTTATATCGAGGCGACGAATGCCTTGTATCAGCGCTCGCGAGAGGTCTGAGGTCGAGCGCGCTGGTGCGGCACCAGAACAAAAGAGAGAACGCTATGACTGAACAGCTCACCTGTTTTAAAGCCTATGACGTGCGCGGTCGCGTCCCCGAGCAGATCAATGCAGACGTCGTCTATCGCATCGGCCGCGCCTTCGCCGCGCAGTTCTCGCCGAAACGCGTTGTGGTTGGTTTCGATATACGACTCACTAGCCAAGAGCTGTGCGCGGCACTGAGCCGAGGCTTAACCGAGGGCGGCGCGGACGTCACCAATATAGGTCAGTGCGGCACAGAGGAAATTTATTTCGCGACCAGTCACCTCGCTTGCGACGGCGGCATTATGGTTACCGCGAGTCATAATCCAGCTGACTATAATGGCATGAAATTCGTCGGTGCGGGATCGTTGCCAATTAGTGGCGACACAGGGCTTTTTGAAATAAAGCGCCGCGCCGAGCAGAGCGATTTCGGGGTGGCAAGCGCCTGCGGCAGTATCGATTTTGCCGACGTGCGCGCAGCCTACATCAGCAAACTATTGAACTTCGTTGAGGTTAGCGCACTGCGCCCGCTGAAGATCGTCTGTAACGCAGGCAATGGCGGCGCAGGCGCTACGCTAGACCTGCTCGCGCCGCTGCTGCCTTTCGAGTTTGTGCGCGTCCATCATGAGGCCGACGGGACCTTTCCCAACGGGGTGCCGAATCCGATGCTTGAGGAGAATAGGGCGCCCACGACTGAGGCAATCATCGAGCACGGCGCCGATCTCGGCATCGCATGGGATGGTGATTTCGATCGCTGCTTTTTCTTCGATGAGAGCGGGCGTTTCATCGATGGCTACTACCTAGTTGGGTTGCTGGCTCAGACGTTTTGTGAGCGCGAACCCGGTGCGCGCATCGTCCACGATCCGCGCCTGCTATGGAATACCCAAGAGGTTGTTGCTGCAGCAGGAGGCAGCGCGGTGCAGAGTAAGACAGGCCACGCCTTTATGAAGGAGGCGATGCGCGCCGAGGAGGCCGTCTACGGCGGCGAGATGAGTGCGCATCATTATTTTCGCGATTTTTACTACAGCGACAGCGGAATGATTCCGTGGTTGCTCGTTACCGCGCTCATCGCGACTAGCGGCAAGAGCTTGTCGCAGTTAGTGGACGAGTGCATGACCGCCTTTCCTGCGAGTGGCGAAATTAATCGCACCATCGACGACCCGCAAGCGCTGCTCGCGACTGTGCGCGCAAAATACGCGCCTACCGCACTCGCCATCGATGAGACCGATGGCTTGAGTCTCAGCTTTTCGGCGTGGCGATTTAATCTGCGGCTGTCTAATACCGAGCCGGTAGTTCGTCTTAATGTCGAGTCGCGCAATGACGAGGCGCTGATGCGAGAAAAGACAGAAGAATTGTTGCAGATGATGGCGTAGAATCGCCCCGTTTTTAACTCACTGATTACAGGAAGCGCGCATGTCTACGTTCGAGAATGTCACCGTTATCAAAGCCGCCAACGTCTATTTCGATGGCAAGGTCTCCAGTCGTACGGTGCAGTTCGCTGACGGCACAACTAAATCCCTCGGCCTCATGCAGGTGGGCGAGTACGAGTTCGGCACGGCGAAGCGCGAAATCATGGAGATCATGGCTGGCGAGCTCGAGGTCAAGCTTCCCGGCAGCGACGAGTGGGTGAAGGTTGCAGGCGGCGAGTCTTTCGAAGTGCCTGCGAACGCGTCATTCCAAGTCAAAGTGCACGCGATTAGCGACTACTGCTGCGCCTATTTAGACGACTAATTAGCCAGAGTTAGTCTCTGACCTTTCGCCAAGCCTTGGCGCGCGCAACCAGTGCGCGCGTCGAGGCGTCTAGCGCCGCTGTATTGGCATCATCGGCGCCTTCTTTACGCTTGAATTCCTTCAGCACCTCGGTGGCGAGTCGCTTTCCTAATTCTACGCCCCATTGGTCGAACGCATTAATGTTCCACAGCACGCTCAGTGCAAACACCTTGTGTTCATAGAGCGCGATAAGCATGCCGAGGCTGAAGGGTGTGAGCGCGTCAAGTAATAGAGTCGTGCTGGGCCTGCCTCCACTCGCGCGCTTGTGAGCATCGTCACTCTGTGCTCCGCACATCAGGGCTAGGCTCTGGCTTAAACAGTTGGCCAAGAGTAAGCGCTGGCGCTCGTCGGCGCCGTCTACTGTTGCGCTCGCGCAGGCGATGAAGTCCACAGGAATAAACTCGGTACCCTGATGCAGCTGCTGAAAATACGAATGCTGGCCATTGGTGCCGGCACTGCCCCAGATCACCTCCGAACTGCCGCCTGCGAGTGGTTCGCCCTCGCGGGTTACCGACTTGCCTAGGCTTTCCATATAAAGTTGCTGCAGGTAGGCAGGAAAAAGCCCAAGGTCTTCGCTATAGGGCACCACCGCTGTGCTCGCGCTGTCGAAGAAGCGGCGATACCAATAGCTCAACAACGCGAGCGTGACAGGAAGGTTTTCCTGCAGAGGTGCCTCGCTGAAGTGCTCGTCTAGCGCACGCGCGCCCGCAAGCAGCGATTGGAATTTGTCGAAGCCCAAGGCAAGGGCAATAGGCAGCCCAATAGCCGACCACAGCGAGAAGCGCCCGCCTACCCAGTCCCACAGGGGCAGGGTGTTAGCGGCTGGAATGCCAAAGGCGGCCGCTGCCTCCACGTTGGCGGTAGCAGCGACGAAATGCTGGGCTATTGCGTGATCCGAAGCTGCCTCGCCCGCGGCCTTTAATAGCCACAGGCGCGCGGCCTTGGCATTGGCAAGCGTCTCTTGGGTACTGAACGTTTTAGAAGCAACGATGAACAGCGTCGTTGCGGGATCTGCATCCTTTAGCGTGCGGCTGAGGTGCGCGGGATCGACGTTGGAGACAAAATGTACGCGTGGACGCCCTAGTGCAAAGTCCGCAAGCGCATCGACGATCATCGCGGGGCCGAGGTCGGAGCCGCCAATGCCGAGATTGATCACCGTGTCGATGGGCCGGCCATCAAAACCGCGCCACTCGCCGGAGTGGATGGTTCGGCAGAGCGTCTCCATGGCGTTCAATGCCTCGTTAACGAGCGCGCGCTCTGGTAGCGAGGACTCAGGATTGCGCAGCGCCGTGTGCAGCGCGGCCCGCCCTTCGGTGTGATTAACACAGGCGCCGTTAAATTGCGCAGCGATAGCGTCTTGCATGCCGCTGGCCGCGGCGAGTTCAGCCAGCGCTTCGAGAGTCTCGGCGTCTACTAAGTGCTTGGAGTAGTCGGCATGGAGTTGTCCCCGCTCGTCGCCAATCGTTTGGCTGAGCGCTTCCACGCGCGTTGGATCTGCTTTGAACAGGGCCTCTAGCGCGGTCGGGGCAGCCCTTTGGCCGATCTTTAATGCCACAGCGGCGCTCGCAAGCGTGTGCTCGATCGCATCTATTGCGCTAGGGTCTCGGTTGAACATCATGCGGGGCCTACGGGCGTTGCAGGGTTTTGCAGGCTACGATACCACATTCACGGAGGCGCTCAGAGTAGGGTGGGCGGCGGTATGAAAAAACGTCATTAGACCTATTGAACCGATGCCCCATTGTGGGTAAACTGCGCGCCTTGTTTGTAGTAGTCCTCTCTGGACGACTGTATTCATTGTGCCGCTATAGCTCAGCCGTGGTAGAGCAGCTGACTTGTAATCAGCAGGTCCCGAGTTCGACTCTTGGTGGCGGCACCACTTTTTTCTTCCCCCCCGTTTGTCCCCTTTAGATTAGCCTTGTAGATCCGTCTTCCAGCACAGCGCCCGCCTCGCTGCGACCTTTGCCGTCACCTGTGCACTCGACTACACTTAGCGTTTTGCGCCTGCCGCCTCGAAGAGACTCCAATACCGATGACTGCGCCGACCCTGCTAAGTACTCAAGAAATCAATGAGCTCGTGACAGAATATGGCGCGGGCGTCAGTCTGGGGCGCTCCATTGGTGAGCTCATCGCCGATGGCGAACTGCCGCGCCTGGCAGGCTGCAACGTGCTCAAGGGCAAGGTGTCAGATTCGGTATTCGGTGAGACGCTCACCACAACCGATGGTCGCGGCCTACGATTGATGTTTCGCAATAACCGCATTTCGACCCATGATGTAAACCGCGGAGCAATCCCGTTCAAGGATCAGGTGCTCGCGATCAATCACGATCACATGCGCCGCTTAGTCGGCGGCGCGGTGGGCTCTTCTCAATTCGAGGTGGCGGGACTCACTGCGACCTCTACTGTCATTCCCGCCGAAAATCTCGAGTTGGTTATGCTCGAGAACGTGCTGCGCCGCTACATGGCAAAGAGCTCGACCTCGACATCGTTGTATCAGCATTGGCTGGCGGCGAAAGAGTCTGGTGCGCGGGTGCTGCATTTTGCCGGTCACGAATTAGTTGTCAGCAGCCTCACGCCCAACGGCGTGCTGCCGTATCTGCTCGATACGCCGAGTAGCAAGGCGGCAGAGGACGAGACGATGGACGCCGACGAATTGATCGCGACGGGCGTCTGCACGGCAGGGCAGTACGCCCAGATTCGCAATGCGTCGATTATGGCGTTCGGCATCGTGTCCGAACATTTGCGCGCGCGCGGCATGGTGCTTGTTGATACGAAAACAGAACACGGTATCAATCGAGACGGCGAAATTGTCGCAGCCGATGAGCTCTACACGATGGATTCCTCGCGCTTCTGGCGCCTGGACGATGACGGTGCGCTGCTCACGCGCGACGGTGAGCCGGTCTCCTTTTCGAAGGAATTCGCACGCGGCATGGTAACCGAGCGCGACCAGCAATTCTCCCAGACGCAGGCGAATGAGATCGCGGTGCGCTATATCGAGGGTCTGCAGCATTTGCTCGGCACGGCCTTCGTGCCGGACCTGCGGCCGCGTGACGAACGGCTGGTGGAATCGGTTAACCTGATCCTCGATACTCTCCTTTAAACGCAGCGTTCGGTCGGCTGTCTGACTAACGACGCTGGGTGTGCGGGAGTAAAACGGAGAGTCTGACTGACACTGGAGAAATTTATGCGCGGCCTAATCCTATTCTTGTCTGCTTGGGCGCTTGCTGCCTGCAAGCCGGTGATGGAACCTGTCACCGAGTCAACCTCTATTCCTCTGTCTATTCCTCTGTCTATTCCTCTGTCGGAGCACGTCGTGACCCTCGAAGATTATCAGCGCGCCGAGCGGATGCTCGCGCAGAACATGGCGCCGCTACTCGTCGGTGAAATCCGGGCGCATTACTGGCAGGCAGACGATCGCTTGATTATTCGGCAACGCGCCGAGGCGGGTAGCGAATACCTCTTAGTAAATGTCGAGCAGCAGCGCGTGTCGCCGTTGTTCGATAGTGAGGCATTTGCAGGAGCACTGCAGGCGTTCAAAGCAGACGAAAAAGCGAGCGAGACGGCAGGCAATGACCTCAATTTAAGAGAGCTCGCGCTGGCGGAGACGACCCTGAGATTCGGCTTCGCTGGCGATGACTTCGAAGTCGATTTAGACGACCTATCGACGATGCGCTTGCTACCTGCGCCGCCGGCGCATGAGATGCTTTCTCCTGATGGGACTCGCGCTGCATTTATCCGGGAGCACAACCTGTGGCTGCGCTCCACGCGCGATAACGCCGAGACGCAGTTGACCTTCGACGGGATTGAACATTACGGCTATGCGACTAACAGCGCA
Source organism: Gammaproteobacteria bacterium (assembly GCA_024639905.1). Classification (GTDB taxonomy): domain Bacteria; phylum Pseudomonadota; class Gammaproteobacteria; order Pseudomonadales; family Pseudohongiellaceae; genus UBA9145. Next base: position 203,286 of record JAHEGE010000001.1, read on the forward strand.
GGCTGGATTCAAGACCCAGGTCCGGTGATGCTGTGGTCGCCTGATTCGAAAAAAATTGCGACCTTCCGTCAAGACTCGCGCAACGTCGGTACGCTCACCCTCTCCGAAACCGCGGTGGGGCATGGCAGGGTCGATACGTGGAAATACCCACTGCCAGGGGATGAGCATGTATTTATGCTTGAGCGTGTGGTTGTTCATGCCGAGTCCGATTCTGCGTCGCAGCCTGTGCTGGTTCGCTTAGACCTGCCGCCGGAGCCGCAGCGCTCGACAACCACAGATCATATCGCGGGTCGTAACGGCGAGTTTCTCGACGTGCGTTGGAGCGATGACAGCCAGACGCTAGCGTTTATTTCCTCATCGCGCGATCACAAAGTGGCGCAGTTACGGGTAGCGGACAGTGATACCGGCTTGGTGCGCGACGTGTATCGCGAGGAATCCAAGACCTATTACGAGTCCGGTTTGGATGCCGAAAACTGGGCGCTACTCGAGACTTCCGACGAATTTTTGTGGTTTTCAGAGAGCAGCGACTGGGGGCATCTGTATCTAGGCGATCTTGCCAGTGGCAAGATTAAGCGGCAGATCAGTAGCGGCGAATGGGCGGTGCAGCAGGTGTTATCGGTCGATCGCGGCACGCGGCAGGTGTTATTTATGGGGGGCAGTCGTGAGCCCGGAGACCCTTATTTTCAGTCGCTTTATCGTCTGAGTCTCGACGACGGAGAGCCGGTCTTACTCACGCCGGAATCCGCGCACCACCGCGTAGATTTCGCGCAGAGCGAGCGCTACTTTCTCGATACGTACTCGACGCCCACAACGGCACCCGTAAGCGTTATTCGCAGCGCCGAAGGCGAACTAGTGATGCAGCTGGCGAGTCCTCAACTCGATGGGCTGAGAGCGGCGGGCTGGGTCGCGCCCGAGCCTTTCGTCACCAAGGCGCGGGATGGGCAAACCGCGATTCATGGGCTGCTCTACAAGCCCTCTCGTTTCGATCCTGACAGCAGCTATCCGGTGTTGAATTACCTCTACCCCGGTCCGCAGACCGGCAGCGTTGGCAGCAGGGCGTTTAGTGCGGCGCGGCGCGATAAGCAGGCAATCGCAGAACTTGGTTTCGTGGTCGTCGAGCTCGATGCGATGGGGACGCCTGGGCGTTCAAAGTCGTTCCACGATGCCTACTACGGCAACATGGGTGACAACGGCCTGCCGGAGCAGGTGGCGGGTATTCGCGAACTCGCGCAATCGCGGCCGTGGATGGACTTAGATCGAGTCGGCATCTGGGGGCATTCAGGCGGGGGCTTTGCCTCAACCGCGGCGATTCTTCGCTATCCTGAGTTCTACAAGGTTGCCGTGTCTGGCGCCGGTAATCATGATAACCGCAACTACGAAGACGATTGGGGCGAGAAATGGCAGGGACTGTTAGAGGGCGCAAATTACGACAACCAGGCGAATCAACTGTTGGCTGATCGCCTGCAGGGCAAGCTGCTATTGGCGCATGGTTTGATGGATGACAATGTCCATCCTTCGAATACCTTGCTCGTGGTGCAGGCGCTTATCGACGCAGAGAAGGACTTCGATTTATTACTGCTGCCAAACGCCGACCATGGCTTTGGTAATTCGCGTTATTTCATGAAGAAGCGCTGGGACTATTTCTTGCGTCATCTCGCAGGCGTTGAGCCAGTCGCCGAGTTCCGCTTTGCAGACAATATCCCTTAGCGTGTACCTAACTGATGGGGAGTCACTTGCGCGCTAACCGTTGGCTAGGGTAGCCTCGGGCAAGCCATGAAAAGGCTTTTTGTGAGACAAGTCTAATTAAGTTGAACAGGAAAATAGGGCGGACCACCATGCGTATTCAGTTTTCCGATAGGAAGATCCTTGCTTTAGCCGCTGCGATAAGCGCAACGACGGCTGGGGTGCAAAGCTCGGCAGCTGCCCAAGCTGCTGATTCTGGCGCGGCACAATATGAGCCGCCGCAGCTAAGCTGGGGTGTGCCAGATGTGCAGGGAATCTGGAATTACCAATCGCGTTCTTCTCTTGAGAGGCCAGATAATTACGAAGGCAAACTGGAGATCAGCGAAGAAGAAATGCTCGCAACGATGGTTTCCACGCCTGATTATATTGCCTTCTTAGAAGCCACGGGCGCTGAGGCCCCGGGTCCGGAGAACGTCGGCGGCTATAACGGCTTCTGGATTACGCCAGGCGATACGCTGTCGTTTATGAACGGCATGTACAGAACTTCGGTGATTACGCACCCTGCAGATGGAAAAATTCCTTGGCGTGAAGAAGGTAAGGCGCTGCGCGCGTCACAGCAGGAAGATCTGCCTATGGGTCGTGCCGAGAGTGATGGCCCCGAGGGGCGTACGCTGTCCGACCGCTGTTTGGTAAGCTTCTCTTCTACTGCCCCGTTTTTGAGCAGCATTTACAATAACAACATGCAGATAGTTCAGTCGCCTACCCACGTGATGCTGCTCGCCGAGATGGTGCATAACGCACGGATTGTGCGAATCGACCAAGAGTTCAAAGACCTGCCCTACGAAAAATGGTTGGGCGATTCCATTGGATATTACGAAGGCGACTCGCTGGTTGTCGAGACGAAAGGGTTTAATCCATGGCAGGTGCAATCTGAGCGGCTGATCTCTGACAATATCCACCTTACCGAACGCTTCACGCGTGTCGAAGGGCAGAAGCTGCATTATTCCTTCACCATAGACGACCCCGAGCTTTACACCGAGCCTTGGACCGGCGAAATGCCGATGTACGGTGACTCGGAGCTGTTCGAGTACGCGTGCCACGAGGGTAACTACGCGATGCGTGCTATCCTTGCGGGTGAGCGACGCCAAGAGGCTGACGCGCGCAACGCGAGCGAATAAACAGCCCCGCCTTTTTTCCGGCGCGCATCGCTCGCAAACACATCATTAGACGAGGGCCGCTGGCCAATGGATCGAATAGAAGCGGCTGTCTCGGCCTACGCAAGTTTTATGTGGGGGCTGCCGCTCGTCATCCTTCTGGTTGGCGGTGGCTTATTCTTCACGCTGCATTCGCGGCTGCGCCATTTCCTCTATTTTCGCCACAGCTTCGATCTGCTGCGGGGTAAATACAATGACGACTCGGCGAGCGTCGGTGGCGACATCTCGCACTACCTTGCCCTTGCGACGGCGCTGGCTGGCACCATGGGGCTTGGTAATATCACCGGCGTTGCGGTAGCGCTTACCGTCGGGGGTCCTGGTGCGATTTTCTGGATGTGGATGACCGCAGTCGTGGGCATTAGCACCAAATTCTATACGGCGACCCTCGCGATTCTGTATCGCGGCACAGACGATGCAGGGCGGCTGCAAGGCGGCCCTATGTATATCATTCGCGAGGGCTTAGGGCGCAAATGGCTGCCACTCGCTTGGCTTTTCGCTCTCGCCGGCATGGTCGGTACTCTGCCTGTTTTCCAGGTTAATCAACTCGTGCAGATCATCAGGGACACCGTCGCGATCCCCAATGGGCTGACAAGTGCCGAGGCGCATTTTAATTTCGATCTTGGGCTCGGCATGGTGCTCGCCGTGATTGTCTTCTCCGTCGCTGTGGGTAATGTAAAGCGGGTATCTGCTGTTGCGGGCAAGATGGTGCCAGCGATGGTGCTGTTTTATTTTGTCATCACTGCGATCCTGCTGATTAGTCATTTGGATCAGATTCCAGCGATGCTTTGGCTCATAGTGAGCGACGCCTTTAGCGGCGAGGCGGTGTCTGGTGGAGTTATCGGTACGGTTATCTTGATTGGTGTGCAGCGTGGCGCGTTCTCTAACGAGGCCGGTATTGGCACTGAGTCTCTCGCTCACGGTGCGGCCAAGACAAATGAGCCGGCACGCGAGGGGTTGGTTGCAATGGTAGGACCGATTGCCGACACACTCATCGTCTGTACCTGCACCGCGCTAACCCTGTTAGTGACTGGGGTATGGCAGGGCGATGCGCAGGGTGTGACTATGGCTGCGCAGGCGTACGAGCAGGTGTTTCCTGGTTTCGGTTCTTACCTGCTGTTGGTTATGGTGTTTGTGCTGAGCATGACCACGGTGCTCACTTACTGGTATTACGGCAGCAAGTGCATGGGGTTTCTGTTCGGTAGCGCGAAGGAAAAATACTATATGTGGGCGTATATGGGGCTTATCGTCGCAGGCTCTGTGGTGTCTTTAGAGATTGTGATTAATCTGCTCGACGGCGCCTACGCAACGATGGCCATACCGACGATGGTGTCGACGTTGCTTCTTGCTCCAAAGGTTAAGCGCGTGGCGGCCAACTACTTCGCGCGCTTGAAAGCCGGAGAATTCGACTAGTTGTCGCCGCTAGGCTTTTCGAGCGAGGGCCTGGAAACCACGACTCATGCCATAGGCGCTTAACGTCGAGACGACGGCGAAAACGGTGAGCACTTGGAAGACCTGAGGCCAGCCTAAGGCGTCGGACATGGCGCCGGCGGCAAACGCAGCAATCGCGCCGCCGATATACCCCAAGCCATCGAGAATTCCAGTACAAGATCCTGCGCCTTTCGCGCCGGCGATATCGAGCGTCAACGCGCCGCTGCTCATCGAGTACGGGCCGAGTAAAAAGAAGCCGCTGCCGCCGAGGAAGAACAGGATAAGGTTGTAGTTGGGTGACGCCGCTGCGCTCAGTACTGAGATAGCTGCGGTGCACACAACGAGCAGCGCGAGCATCATCCACATCATGCGAGCACGGTCGCCGTTCTTCGCATAGTGGTCTGTATACCAGCCGATAAACAAGGTGCCGGCGACGCCGAGTAAGGGGAATATCGCCGACTTCAAGATCGCGGCGCTCGCGCCTTGGCCAATGTCGAACAAAAATTTAGGCGTCCAAATTAGAAACACGGATCGCAGCAAGGTTGTGAGAAAGCTAAACACTAAAAGCTGTCGGTAAATGGGCAGTTTCAATAGTGTTTTGAGGATAACCATTACCGGTGGCGTCTCTTCGTCACCATAGTCGGCAAGCTGTTTCTTCGCTGAATCGCCCTCGACGGCTATCGCGCCTTCTACGACGTCGCTCGGTTTTTCGCGTGAGGCGAAATAGGCATAAACCCAAATGACGCTCAAAACCATGGCGGGGTAAACGAACACTCCTTGCCAGCTCACGCCGTTGGCGACAAGGAATCCGGCGAATAGCGCGGCGATCGCGCCGCCGAACTGGAAGCTCACGCTGATCGCCCCCATCACCCGGCCATTTTTGTCACTGGAATACCAAGCTCCAATGGTCTTGGTAAGCCCGCCCCAGCCCATCGAGAGGAAATAGCGGCAGCAACACCACACCACGATAAAAGCCGTGAGACTGCCGGACAAGGCGAAGATGAGATTCCAGAAAATAGCGCCCGCCATGCCGACTAAGAAGATGCGGCGGCCACCGATGCGATCGGCGAGGGGGCCATTGATGAATTTGCCAGCGGCGTAGGCTATCTCCGACAGAGACACGATGAGTCCTAGCTGTGTGTTGGAATAGCCGAATTCTTGTTCAAGCAGGGGGAATGCCGCGGACAAGTTGCCTCGGCATATGTAATACCCAATATAGCCAATGAGCATTACCCAAAACGTGGATAGACGCCATTGAGTGAGCTTCGCTGATTCTTCGGCGCTCACGGGCGAGCGCAGCCCCGATGATTGAGTGTAGAACATAAGGGCTTCGTCTCTCAGGTCTCGGGTTCCGTCAAACACCTAGCAAAAATGCATCGATGAAAGACCTGACCCCGGGTTTAATGGATCGTTTGTGGGGCTTTGGGTTGGGTGCGGCGCTCGGTCTCCGCTTTGTCGCGGGCATCCGCGCGCTGAGCGATGGGCTCGTCGGGTGAGGCGTAGGTGCGGGTGACGACCTCGCTCTCTAGGTAGAGGCCTAGCTTGCCTAGAAACTCTTCCATATGGGCACTCTGGTAATGACCTTGCAGGCTGTCGGCATCGGTCCATTCCTGCAACAGCACCACTTGATTCGCCTCGGTAATGCCGGCGAAATACTCATAGCTCACGCAGCCGTTCTCGCGGCGTGACTGGCCTACCATGGTCTTCATTAGGTCTAACGCCTCGTCTTTAGTGTCGTGCACCAAAAAGAAAGTCGATTGCACCATAATCATGTGACATTACCCCTCTAGTTATCGCTAGGCATCGTACGGGTTTACTTTAAACGCTATCGGCGCCAATAACAAAGTGCGCACGCCGAGTTTTACTCGCGCGCTTGCAGATTACATGGGGCTTTAACGGCGAGAATCAAGGCTCCAGCGGCCTGCGCCTAGCCCCGCTGCGACTAACAGGCCGGCGACAATGCCCAGGTTCTTCACGAAGTTCTGTGTCTCGTGCGCCGTCTGCAGCTCACCCGCCGGCAGCGTCCAAAAATCGTGCATCACGACACTGATCACCAGTGTCAGCCCCGCAAGTAGAAAGGCTGTTAGCTTGGTTTGATAGCCCACTATCATGGCGATGCCGCCACCGGTTTGTATGATGATAGTGACTACGAGGAAGAACGGAATAAAGACCATGCCGTGGCTCGCCATGTACTCAGCTGTGCCGTTGGGGTTGAAGATCTTCATCAGCCCGCCGGGCAGGAGGAAATACAGACCTAACATGACGCGGCCGGTGGTTTCGCAGAGGGTTTGGGTCAGCTGATGGAGAGTCATGTCAGACATAGGTAGATCGCTCGTTTTAATGGCAGGAAAAGGGGTGTTTACCACCCACATGGGGGGTAAGATGCAAGTATGACCAGAATTCAGTTTCTTAGATAGCTCGCCAAAATTATCTCGCACGAGTTGACACTCCGACTCGCCAAGCCAATCAGCTATTCAGATACCCCCGATATGACCAAACACTACGCGCTTAACGTCGTGCTGTCGATCAGTCTCCTTTATGTTCTTGCTGGCCATGCCGCGGGACAAAATGTGCTCGATTTCGACGGCAGCAATGACTACGTGACAGTCGAGTCTTTCGCTGCCAGCACCTTTATGGCTAACAACAACACTGTTGAGTTTTGGTTTAGGGCATCAGGCGGCACCGGCACATTCGTCGACGTGCACCCCAAAGTCGCAGCAACGCGTGCGGCTAAATACGTAATGTCAATCAATAGCGCGGGGCGAATTATTGCATCGCATCAGCCTTGGGATTCTGGAATATCTCGCTATGACTCTATCAGCGTGTCGACCACTGCGGGGGGCTACGATGATGGCAACTGGCACCATGTTGCATTCGTGTACGAGCACAACGTGAAGATGAGCCTGTACGTAGATGGAGTGTTCATCGATCAAGACTCAATCGTTGGAGTGGGCGATACCTACGCGGCAGTGAGTCTCGAGCTGGGAACTTTTATGTATGTTGATCCTGGCGGTACACGGGATCGTCGAAGTTTTTTAAACGGGCAGCTCTATGATGTTAGGGTCTGGGAGAAAGCCCTGAGCGCAGCCGAAATCGCCGCCAACGTGAATTCCGGTTATACCGGTACGGAAACGGACCTTCGAGCCTGGTATACCCTTGATCAGGGCGTAGGCGGCGGAACCAGCACGAGCACGACCTCGGTTATCGACTCTAAGTCTTCCTTGAACGGGGTGCCCGTAAATTTCAGGATGAGCGGTACGGAATCTAACTTCGTCGGCTTCGTTGGGGATGACCCCTCGCTCACGTTAGCCGACCGCGTTAAGACAGTGGGCTCGCCTGATTTCGCCATGGTCGCGACCTCGGAGAGTGACGGAGCGATTACCTATGCGAGCAGCGATACCGGCGTCGCCACTATCGACTCGTCTACGGGGAATGTCACTCTCATTGCCTCGGGTGCTACGACCATTACGGCGACTCAAACGAGTGCGACTAGCTATGCAAGCGACACTGCAACGGCAACTCTGACAGTTAAATCGTCCAACGCCGAACCTGCAGCTCTTAGCCTGCCGGGCACGCTCACGCTCGTCGAAGACACAGCGGGTAATCTCGATCTTTCCGCTCTGACTCTGTCTGATGCTGACGACGACCCGCTGGTGCTTCGCGTTACGGTCTCCGCTGGAACCCTATCAACACCGGCTACCAGCTCAGGCTTAACAACCTCCCTCATTAGTTCGACAGAACTGACGCTTAGCGGCAGTGTTGCCAATCTAAATACTTACCTCGATACCGCGAGTAATCTGCAGTACACCGGAGCCGTGAATAGCAGTGGGAGCGCGGCAGCAACTGTGACACTAAAGGCCGACGACGATACCGTTGAAACGACGCTAGGAACAGTCAGCATAGACATCACCGCAGTAAACGACGCCCCCGTTCTCGATGCTACCGAGACGCCTACTCTGGGCACGATCCTGCGCAACGCCGGCGACGATGACGGCAGCGGCGTAGAGCCCGACGATGACGCGCTAGACAACACCAATAATCCGGGTGTGAGCGTGGCGAGCTTAGTGGTCGATGCCTCGGTGACAGATGTCGACGGCAGCGCTATTGAGGCGATCGCCGTTACCGCGGCGGATAACACCAACGGCGTGTGGCAGTACTCGCTCGACAACGGCGGCTCGTGGAACGTTTTCAGCGGCACGACCGGCGCGTCGGTGAATCTCACCACTGCGGCACGCCTGCTCGACGGGACACTGAGCGGCGGCACCACACACAAGATTCGCTTCGTGCCGGATATTAACTACGACGGCAGCGCCGCAATCACCTTCCGCGCCTGGGACAAATCCGCAGGCACTGCTGGCGATACGAGTGATGCTTCGACTACCGGCGGCAGCAGCGCCTTCTCTGCGACTAGCGACACCGCGGCAGTTACGGTGAGCGGAGGCAATACTCTGCCCGTGCTAAGCGGCGTGCCGGCGAGCCAGACCTTCACGGAAGATACGAGCGGCAATCTCAACCTCGGCGCGGTCGCGTTTAGCGACCCCGACGGCGATACGCTCACGCTGACGTTAACGTTTAGCGCTGGCAGTTTTGGTACCTTGGGCTCAGGTACGGGCATTACTGCCGCGGTTGTTTCCGCAACCAAAGCCACACTTACCGGTACTGCTAGCGCGCTCACCACCCATTTCGATTCAGCCGCAGCAGTCCCTTTTGTGTTGCCGGCGAACGCCAATGGCGCGCCCTATGCCACACTCAGCCTCAGCGTAACCGATGGCACAGCCACGGCAGCAGACTCAATGGTGCTCAATGTCACGGAGGTGAACGATGCGCCTACTGGAGAAAATTTGCCGTTTTGGGGTGATGCCTTTCTGACCTCGGCGGGTGATGACGACGGCGACGGCGCCGACGGCGATGATGACGCGACAGATAACAGCAACAACCAAGGAATCACCATTGCCGACCTCTTGGTTTTCGCCGAGGCGAACGACGTCGATGGCGGCGACTTAGGGGTCGCAGTCATAGAAGTGAGTAATCCCAGCGGGGGAACCGGCAGTTGGGAATACTCGGCCGACAACGGCACATCCTGGACGGCTTTTGCTACCGCGCGGGGCCTGACGAGTATCGAGACGGCGGCGCGCTTGCTCGATGGTGCAGGCACTGGTGCTTCGACCTCCCGCATCCGGTTTAATCCCAATGGCAGCACCACGACGTTCATGTCGCTGCGGTTCGTCGTATGGGACAAATCATCGGGCACTGCGGGCGCCACGGCTGACGCCACGACTAAGGGCGGCAGCACGGCGTTCTCGACGAGTAGGCCACTCTACACACTCAGCACGCTCAGCGCGGGTTCGCCACTAATCGCGAATCTCTTCGACGACAAAGCGGTTTTTTACCCCGGATCATCTGGCTCATTAATCGATGTCGGTCGCGATGCGGTGTTCAGCGACGATACAACGAGCTACGACACAGTCGCTCTGCAGTTCCAGCTCCATACTGGATACAAAGCTGCTGAAGATATTATCGAGTTTGCCTCGGATCTTGGAGTGACCCTTGCGGGGACAAGCGCGGGGGACAATGTGCTCATTGGTGGAACGATAGTCGGGACCCTCGGCTTTACATTGCCCTCGAGTTTTTTAAAGGTAACCCTTAACTCAGCAGCGACCGAAGCTGATGTCACTACTCTGATACGCTCCGTGTTATTTCGAAATACGAATACCTCAACCGGATTCACTTCGAATAGAACTGTCATTACAACCGTCAGTGGTCCAACAGGCAATCTGCGCACCAACTCCCGTATCATCTTTGGCACCAGCGATGCGGATGCCACGCTTGCTGCAGCGGGCGGTGTCGCTGAGCCAGTGGCCATTGCGACGACCGTGGATACAGCGGGCGAGGCGGTCGATGTCTTCGACTTTACCCTTAGCGACGGCGGCAGCGGCGATGGCTTAGCGCTTGAAGTCTCTCAAGTGGTAATCAATGTCTCGGGCACGACTACGGACACCCAGCGTGACAATATTACCTGGCGCTTGAGCGGCCCCGACGCTGGCGACGTAACCGGCACCTACAATGCCGCCGCCGATACCCTCACCTTCCCGAGCCTCACGATCTCCGTCGCCGATGGCGCGAGCGAGGTGTATACCGTGAACGCCCACTACAACGACAACTCGGGTGTGACCGACAACGCGACAATCATTCTCAGCGTAGACGGCGACACCGATCTGACGACCAGCGGCACGGCGATGGGAACGACGACCGCCGTCACCAACGGCGCTGGTTCTGCCACCACCGTGACTGCAACAAAGCTGGTGTTCTCTCAGCAGCCCGCGGGTTCTGCATCTGGCTCTGCGCTCGCGACTCAGCCGATCCTAGAAGCGCAAGACGCGGCGAATAATCGAGACACGGACTTTACTGAGATCCTTACCCTCACTACTAGCGCGGGCGGCACGCTATCGGGCGATGTAGACGTAGCCGCAGTCGCCGGCGTGGCGACGTTTACCGACGTGGCTTACGCTGCCAGTGCCGACAAAGAGACGTTTACTCTTCGCGCCGACGACGAGGCCACGGCGCCCGATATTCCTGCGGTAAGCTCCGCGTCGGTGACCAGTGAGGTCACCGCGTCACGCCTCGTGTTTAGTGTGCAGCCGAATCCGCGCGCAGCCTTTTCGGCTGAGTCGCTAAGCTTTGCACCGGCGCTTACTGTTGCCGCAGTCGATGCCGCAGGCGCAGTAGATACCGATTACACGGGCAGCGTGGTCATTTCAGAGACTGGCGGGGCGGGCAGTGTCGTGCTGAGTTTTGCCGCAGACACCGACGCGGACCTAACTACTGCAAGCCTGCCCGCTGTGGCAGGCGTTGCGACCTTCTCCGGCTTGTCGTCTGTTTACACGGCGACCAGCGAAGGTGATGAGTCGTATTTCCTCGCAGCTAACTCGGGTGCTTTTGCCGAGGTGCGCAGCGAGGCGCTGACGAGCCGCGAACCACTCCCTCCACCCCCGCCGCCGGATCCGGTGATTCGCGAGAAGGTGGACAAAACCGGTAAGACCACAGTTGATCCCGAGGTGGGCGAGGGCGGCGAGCTCACCGGCGGTGAGGTCTGTGGCGATGCGGTTAGCGCAGGTACGATTACCGACGTGACCTTATGCCCCAAGGCGACTATCACCGGTGGCACGATTGGCGGTGAGATTACTGGCGATCCTGAGGAGCCTGCGAAACTCAGCGGCGTGACTGTGTTGCCAGGCTCGAGGCTGTCGAATGTCGACATCGGAGCCGACGTGATTCTGCTTCGGGGCGTGATCATCGGCGACAATGTGAGCTTTGCCTCGCTCCTTAACGTGCCTTCTGGCGTGGCGATTACTAGCGCGCTGAGCACGATAGAGCTGCCGGGCCGAGCAGGCCAGAGGGCACTCGATCTGCGGGGCGAGGTTTTGCCAGGCGCTGCGAGCGAACCTCGCACGAGCTATTTGGATATTATTCAGACCACGCCGGAGTTCGAACAGCCGGGCGCGCAGATGCAGCAACGCGCCAACGGTGAGGTAGTGATGGAGTTTCCCGATTCGGCGTCGAAACTGGTTCCGATTCGAGCCTACAAGACCGGCAAGCCCGCGCCAGGTGAAGTGGGTTTCTGGACTGACAGCGATGGGTATTTGAGTATTCGCACGAGCGCGTCGTTAGAGATTATTCTCTATCCGATGTTCACGGATACAGATGCGCTCGAGGAGGCAGTGGAGGCTGAAGATCCAGCCTATGCCATTACCTACGGCATCGACTCTGACTTCTCGATCACGAAGGATAAAAACACGGGTGCGAATGCGACGCTGCCGCGCTACGTGGGTCGGCCGGGGCTTTCGGCAGGTAGGATTATTGAGCGCCCGCTGGAACGCCCGCTGGGTCTTTACTTTTATCCGTCACCTTGGCTTGCCAATGTCGGCGCCGCTTCGCTTATAACGCGGAGCGAGGCTGGCGCTTTAATGGAGCAGGCGCTAGTACCCACGCCTGCGGATTGGCCTGCGTTTAAGGCGCGGGTGCAGTCAGAAAGAAGCGTGTCGAGTGTCAGTATAAGCCCGCAGGGGATTATCACGATTAAGGAATACGGGCGCGAAACCTTCTCTGTTTTAGCAGACTACCGAGTGACGCCGAACGCGGCGGCTGCGAGCGCGAGCAGGCCTATTGTGTTCATTAACGCCGGTGACGCGAATGGCGACGGCGAAGACGATTACTACAGCTACTACCCCAATGGGGATCGTCAGCTACTCTACGTCGTGCCTTGAGGCAGAGTCGACTGCTAATAGAACTTGCACCACTCTAGCTTCGATGCCCCGTTTCGATTCTTTACCACCAAGGATAAAACGGGGGCATGTCGCTGGACGCCTTGTCAATATAGTCTGCCTTGCGTTTTTCTAAGAAGGCCGCCACGCCCTCTTTGCCGCTGGTCTGGCTCGCATAGAAAATGGCAAGAGAATCCACACGGTGTGCCTCGATAGGATGCGGCTGTGCGGCATTGCGATACATCATCTGCCGGCTAAGCGCGATGGCGACGGGGCTGTGTTGAGTGATGCGTTTGGCGATGGTGTAGGCGCGTTCGAGCAGCGTCTCGCTAGTTTCTACATGGTTTGCAAAGCCGCGCTCTTTTAACTCGGCGGCCTCGATTAGATCGCCGCTGTAAATCCACTCTAGCGCCGTGCCCATGTTGACGATGCGTGGCAGGAACCACGACGAACAGGCCTCGGGGGTGATGCCAATCTTGTTAAAGACGAAACCCACTTTGGTGCGTTCGCACACCACGCGGATGTCCATCGCGCAGGTCATGGTGGCGCCAATGCCGACGGCGGCGCCGTTGATCGCGGCGATCACGGGTTTTTTGCACTCGTAGATCGCGAGCACGACTTGTCCGCCGGTGTCGCGTACGCCACTCTCAATCGCGGGGTCTTCGAGGCGCTCGTGCATATCTTGCAGCGTCGGCTGAAGCGTCTCGTCGAGACCGAACACATTGCCCTCGGCGCTGAGGTCCATGCCTGCGCAGAACGCCTTGCCCGCGCCGGTGACGACAACCGCGCGGACGTCGTCATCGTTGCTGGCGGCCTCGAAGGCGGCGATGAGTTCGTTCGCCATCTCGACGGTAAACGAATTCATCTGTTCCGGGCGGTTAAGCGTGAGTGTGAGGATGCCGGCATCGACCTCCCAGAGTAGGGTAGTAAACTGCATAATGATTCTCTCGGTTAGCTTAGATTGCTTCGGTGCTGCGTAGCGCTGAAATGTCAGCATCGGAAAAGCCCCAGTCCGTCAGTATCTGCTCGCTGTGCTCGCCAGCCATCGCCGCCGGCGACTGAACCGCCGACTGCGTGCGGCTGAAGCGCGGCGCTGGCGCCGGTTGGGTGACGCCGTCTATTTCGACGAAGCTGCCGCGGGCACGGTTATGCGGATGCTGCGGCGCCTCGCTAAGATCTAGCACCGGCGCGAAACAGACATCGGTACCCTCTAGAAGCGCACACCAGTGGTCTCGGGACTGGGTGATAAACAGCGCCTCGAGTTTGCCGCGTAGGCTTGCCCAATGCTGCTTATCGTTCTGCTTCTCGAACTCGGGATCGGCGATCTCGCACAGCTCGAGTAGTAACGCGTAAAACTGCGGCTCGATGGAGCCGATACTGATGAACTTGCCGTCGGCGCAGGCGTAGCTGCCGTAATAGTGAGCACCGCCGTCGAGGCGATTGTCCATGCGCTCTTTCGTCCACATACCCATCGCCATCATGCCGTAGAAAGGGCTTAGCAGGCTTGCGGTGCCGTCGGTCATAGCCGCATCAATAACCTGTCCCTCGCCCGAGGTGCCGCGCTCAACGAGAGCGGCGAGCACGCCAGCCAGCAGGTACATGGCGCCACCGCCGAAATCGCCGACGAGGTTAAGCGGAGGGGCGGGCGGCCTGTCGGCATACCCCATCGCGCCGAGCGCGCCGCCAATGGAGATGTAATTTATGTCGTGCCCTGCGGCGAGGGCGAGGGGGCCGTGTTGCCCCCAGCCGGTCATGCGGCCAAATACCAGCTTAGGATTGCGGTCGAGACACTCGTCGGGGCCTAGGCCGAGACGCTCCATGACGCCCGGGCGGAAACCTTCGATGACAACGTCGGCGTTGTCTATGAGGCGCTGGACTGCCTTAACCCCTTCGGGATTCTTGAGGTCGACGGCTATTGAGCGTCGGCCGCGATTCAATACGTTCGCCTTATGGCCCGAGCCCTTATGGGCCAGACGATCGACACGAATGACCTCGGCGCCCATATCGGACAACATCATCGCGCAGAAAGGCCCTGGTCCGATGCCTGCCATCTCGACTACTCGTATCCCTTTTAATGGACCCATCTTCTCTCCTGCGCTGTGCGACTCATTCTTTGTGCTTGGTAGTTATTCTGTGTGGTAGCAAGGTTGCCAGAGCGCACGCCAAAATAACAGAACCGCTACGCCTAAATTTGATACCCCTCGATACAATCAATAGCGAAAGCACCTTAGAGCGGCACGGTGTTAGTGGTTTCACTTTCGCTGGCGATGCACTATTCTTTTGTGACGAATAAAACTTAAAAAAGAGAATGCAGGGTATGAATCTTAAGAATAAAACCGCCTTTATTACAGGTGGCGCGTCGGGGCTGGGCCTCGCTACCGCCAAGAATTTTATCGCTGCAGGCGCCAATGTGATGCTATACGACTTGCGCGCCGACGCGCTCGCAGCGGCAGCCGCCGAACTGGGTCCGCAGGCGGCATGGCATGCAGGCGACGTCGCTGACGAGGTCGGCGTGAGCGAGGCGATCGCCATCGCTAAGGAAAAATTCGGCACGATTCACGTCAACGTCAATTCCGCCGGCATCGGCGGGGCGGCCCGCACAGTAGGCAAAGACGGCCCTATGCCGCTCGCAAAGTTCGAACACATCGTGCGCGTTAATCTCATCGGCACGTTCAATGTGCTGCGGCTGTGCGCCGAGGTCATGCAGATGAACGAGCCGGTAACCGCCGATGGCGAGCGCGGTGTCATCATCAACGTGGCGTCTATCGCCGCATTCGACGGCCAGACCGGCCAGGCAGGCTATGCCGCGTCCAAAGGAGGTATCGTATCGATGACGCTGCCGATTGCACGCGACTTGTCCAAGCGTGGCGTGCGTGTCATGACCGTAGCGCCTGGCGTGTTCGAGACGCCTCTCCTTGCTTCTGCACCGGATGCCGTGCGCGATCCGCTGATCGCAATTACTCAGTTTCCAAAGCGCCTCGGCAACCCAGAAGAGTTCGCCGAAGAAGTGGCGCATATCGTGAACTGCGGCTACTTAAATGGCGAGACGATCCGGCTCGATTCCGGCATTCGCATGCCGGCGTAGATTTTCTTTTTAAGCCGCTTTAAAAAATTAACAATCCAATACAGACAGAAAAGAAAAGGGGATAACACCATGGCAGATGCCTACATCGTTGGCGCAGTGCGCACGGCAACCGGTAAGAAGAAAGGGCGCTTGAGTGCGCTACATCCGATCGACATGGGCGCGATTGTCGTCGACGAGCTGGTCGATCGTACCGGCATCCCACTCGACGGCGTCGACGACGTTATCTTCGGCGTGGTGATGCAGATTGGAGCGCAAGCTAGCAACCTCGGACGTAATGTGTCGCTGTCATCGAAGTTGGATCTCGCCGTACCCGGCACAACAGTCGATCGTCAGTGCGGTTCCTCCTTGCAGGCTATTCAGTTCGGCGCGCAGGCGGTCATGTCGGGCACTCAGGATGTCATTATTTCCGGCGGCGTTGAGGCCATGAGCACGGTGGAAATGGGCTCTAACGTGCGCGACGGCCTCGAAAAAGGTCGTGGCATTCCCAAGGGCGAGCGTTTAGAGGTGCAATACCCCGGGATTCAGTTTAGCCAGTTCGATGGTGCTGAACTGCTCGCCGAAAAATACGAAATCACTCGCGACGAGCTCGATGCGTTTGCCCTATCTAGCCATCAGCGCGCGTGGGAAGCGACGCAGAAAGGCTATTTCGACAAAGAAATCGTTCCCCTCAATATTAAGCTCGAAGACGGCAGTGCCGCTGTGCATACTGTCGACGAAGGCATTCGCGCCGAGGCGACCCTTGAAGGCCTGCAAGGCCTCAACACCCTGCGTGAAGGTGGTGTAATTACTGCCGGCAGCGCGAGCCAAATTTCTGACGGTTCGGCAGCGGTAATGATTGCTAACGAAGGCGCGGTGAAGAAATTCGGATTGCAAGTGCGCGCGAAGATTCACTCGCTGGCGGTGGTGGGTTCCGATCCTGTCATCATGCTCGAAGGACCAATCCCTGCGACGCAGAAGGTGTTGGAGAAAGCCGGCCTGAGTATCGATGATATCGATCTTTACGAGGTTAACGAGGCCTTCGGTTCGGTGCCGTTGGCGTGGGCAAAGGCTGTCGGTGCCGATCTGAATAAACTCAATGTGAATGGCGGCGCTCAAGCGCTCGGCCATCCGCTTGGCGGCACCGGTGCCAAGTTGATGACAACGCTCGTTCACGAGCTCGAGCGTCGCGGTGGCCGCTACGGTCTTATCGCGATCTGTGAAGGCGGCGGCACCGCGAATGCGATGATCATCGAACGCATGAGTGAGGTCACTCACTAAGCCGTTGTAGCAAACCAAGCCGGCGGCTGTGCCCCCGGCTTGCATCACTCAGCGCGTGCGCATCCTTCGCACGCGACACACGCGACAGGAATGAATCATGTTTGAAGCTTATGAGTCCCCATGGATGGATGAAGAGCTGCACATCATGCGGGATGCGGTGCGCAAATTTTTAGCCAAAGAGTTCGTGCCCCACGCCGAGCGCTGGGAGAAGCAGGGTATTGTCGATCGCGAGGCTTGGAATGTAGCAGGCGACGCCGGCATTCTCTGTGCCTCTATTCCCGAGGAATACGGCGGCGGCGGTGGTAATTTCAAGCACGAGATGGTGCTCGTGGAAGAGATGAGCTACGCCAATGTGAGCGGCTTCGGTAACAGTGTGCATTCCGGTATCGTTGCGCACTACATTCACTCCTACGGCAGCGAAGAGCAGCGCCAGCGGTGGTTGCCGAAGATGGCGCGCGGCGAGATCGTTGCCGCGATCGCAATGACCGAACCAGGCACCGGCTCTGACCTCCAGTCTATCGCCACGACTGCTATTAAGAAGGGCGATCACTACGTGCTGAATGGCCAGAAGACCTTCATCACTAACGGCATGTCCGCAGACTTGATTTGTGTGGTTGCCAAGACCGACCCCGCGGCTAAGGGTAAGGGTATCTCGCTGATTATGGTTGAGACGCCTGCGTGCGAAGGAGAGGGCGGCTTCAGTCGTGGGCGTAACCTCGAGAAGCTTGGGCAAAAGGCGCAAGACACCTCAGAGCTTTTCTTCTCGGACGTGAAAGTCCCCGTGGAAAATTTGCTCGGCGCCTCCGAGGGGCGCGGGTTCATCCAACTGATGGAACAATTGCCGCAGGAGCGCGTGATCATCGCCGCCGGTGCGTGTGCTGCTATGGAGAAGGCGCTTAAGTTAACGTCCGATTACGTGAAAGAACGTAAGGCGTTTGGCAAACGCATTCTCGATTTTCAGAATACGCAATTTAAACTCGCCGAGCGTTACACCGAGGCGAAGATAGCGCGAATTTTCGTTGATGACTGCGCCATGAAACTCGCCGAGGGTAAGCTCGACGATACGACGGCCGCCATGGCGAAGTGGTGGACGACACAGAAGCAGTGCGAAATTGTCGATGAGTGTCTGCAGTTCTTCGGCGGCTACGGTTATATGATGGAATACCCCATTGCTAAGATGTATGCCGACAGCCGCATCGGCAAGATCTACGGCGGCAGCAACGAGATTATGAAGCTGCTGATTGCGCGGGAAATTTAACGTCCCACCTAAAGATTCAAGGAGAAGACCGTGATTAAAAAGCCTTCGCTGTTGGCTGCGGCCATGATGTCGTTGAGCGTGTCGTTTTTCGTGCAAGCTGCGGACAGTGGCTATGTTGCCCCGCGCACCGAATTTGGTGCTCCGGACCTGCAGGGCACGTGGTCGATAGCAACGCAGACCAATCTTGAGCGCGCGGAGCGTTTCGGTGGCAAGTTGGTGTTGAGTGAAGACGAGGCGCAGAGGATAGAAGCGGCCGTTCGGGCGGGGTTTGAGGCTAGCAATAGGCCTAGCGACCCTAATCGTCAGGCGCCGGGATCGGACAATGTCGGTGGCTACAACACGTTCTGGATGGATCCTGGGCAGCGCCTAGCGATGGTGAATGGCGAGATACGCACATCAATTATTGTCGATCCCGCAGACGGGAAATTGCCCTACAGCGAGAAAGGCATGGAGAATTTTCGCGCCGCAATGACGCGCCGCGCCGGCTACGACGGCCCCGAAGTGCGGCCGTTGGGTGAGCGCTGCGTAGTGGGCTTCGGCTCCACTGGCGGCCCGCCGAAGCTGCCTGTGCTGTATAACAACAATACCCAGATCGTGCAGACCGAAGAGTATGTCGTGCTGCTCGCAGAAATGAATCACGATGCGCGCGTTATACGCATGAATGCCGATCACGCCCAGCCGCCGATGAATTACTGGATGGGCGATTCGGTTGGGTATTACGAGGATGAGACGCTCGTGGTGGTAACGACAAATTTCCACAAGCAGCAAAACCTGCGCTCGTCTCTCGATCATCGATTCTATGGCTCGCCGGAGATGGTTGTTACAGAGCGCTTCACTCGCACAGCCGATGAGACGATCGAGTATCAGTTCACCGTGGATGATCCGGAAAACTACACGCAGTCGTGGAGCGGGGAATTACCGATGACCGCGAGCGGCGAGCAGATTTACGAATACGCCTGCCACGAAGGCAACTACGCACTGCCCGGCATCCTCGCCGGCGCCCGCCGCGCCGAAGCAGACGGCACAGACTACGCCCCAACCTACTCTCAGTAACCCGGGGTCAGGTCTTTCATCGATGCATTTTTCTTAGGTGTTTGGTGGTGTGCTTAAGCCCGGGGTCAGGTCTTTCATTTGTGCACCTTCGGTAAAACCCGGGGTCAGGTCTTTCATTCATGCACCTTCGGTGCATAAACAAAAGACCTGACCCCTTTGGTGCATAAACGGAGAGCCGGACGACCGCTATCTTAGGCTGGGGAGTTTGTAGCCTTCGGCTTCTAGTTGCGCGCGGATGACCTTCTTATCGATCTTGCCGGTCGAGGTTAGCGGGATCGCATCGGTCTGAATGACTTCATCCGGCAGCTGCCATTTGGCGAAAATTTTCTCGCAGTGGTCTAACACTGCCTGCTGATCGAGAGTGTGGCCTTCGGCGACGATAACCATCGCCACGGGGCGCTCATCCCACTTCGGGTGCGGCTGCGCCACAACGGCCGCCTGCGCGATGTACGGCAGTGCGACGATGTGGTTTTCGAGATCGACCGAGGAGATCCATTCGCCGCCAGACTTAATCAAGTCCTTCGAGCGGTCGGCGATCATCAGGTACTGCTCGGAGTCGATCTTGGCGACATCGCCGGTCACGAGCCAGCCATCGTGGAATTTTTCTGGTTGCGGATCGTTATAGTATTCCGCAGCAATCCAAGGGCCGCGAATACACAGCTCGCCGACAGTCTCCCCGTCGTGTGGTTGGGGGTTCCAATTTTCGTCGAAGATTTCGATCTCAAGGCCAGGCATCGTGAGGCCGGCTTTGGCGATGTTTTCGAACTGCTGGTCCTCACTCATAGTCTGCTGAGTGTATTTGGCGCATTTGCGCGACAGCGTGCCGAGCGGATTAGTCTCGGTCATGCCCCAGCCCTGAATCATCTCGACGCCGAGTTCATCCCAATACCAACGCATCATCGAGACCGGTGGCGCAGAGCCGCCACAGGTGAGGCGGGCGAGCTTGGTAAGGTCGAACTTGCCATCGGCAGCTTCGATAGCCGCTTTCACGCCCTGCCAAATTGTCGGCACGCCGGTTGCGATCGTAATATCTTCTTCATGCATAAGCTTGAGGAAATTATCTGGCGTCATGAATCGGTGTGGCATGACGTGTTTGCATCCCAACATAGAGGCGTTAAACGGCAGGCCCCAGCCCATGGCATGGAACATCGGCACGATGCCGAGCAGAGAATCTAGCGCCGTAAGGCCCAGCGCGTCGGTAAGACAGCCGGCCATGGTATGCAGGTAAGTTGAGCGATGCGTGTACATTACGCCCTTAGGCTTGCCGGTTGTTCCGGACGTGTAGCAAAGCCCCATTGGCGAGTTTTCATCGATCTGTGGCCAATCGTATTTTTCTGGCTGGCCTTTAATGAAGTCTTCGTAATCGATCTGATTTTTAAAGCTGCTCTCGCCGCCCTCGCCGTGCCGGCAAATGACGAGCAGCTCGACGCAGGGGACCTTATCCCAAATCGGCTCCAGCAGTGGCAGCAAGTCTTCGTCGGCGAAGATCACGCGGTCGTTGGCATGGTTGATGATGTATTCGAGGTCGGTGGGCGAGAGGCGAATATTGAGTGTGTGTAACACGGCGCCCATCGAAGGTACGCCTTGGTAAAGCTCGAGGTGGCGATGGTTATTCCACATGAAGCTCGCAACGCGATCGCCGACTTCTATACCGTGCTTGTTAAGCGCATGCGCCACTTGATTGGCGCGCGTCCACGTTTGGCCTAGCGTCTGGCGGTGCGTGCCATTAAGCTGCGCAGTGACTACCTCGACGTCTGGGTCGAGGATAGCGCCGCGGCCAAGAATGCGGGATAAAAGCAGTGGTGTCTGTTGCATTGTCATCGAGAATCTCCCCCTGGAGCCTTGTTGTTTTCTGGGCCGCTGGCGGACCCATTCCGCCTCGGAGCATAGCTGATTAAAGGGTGACACTTCAAATCGCCGCGAGTATGCTCAAAGCCTTGCGCAAGCCCCGTATCCCCAGAGCCTAATCCATGCCAGACAGCCACGACACGATCAAGCTCGAGGGCAATCTTCGGCGCTTTATCTTTTTTCGTTTGCTCTATTCTGCGCGCTTCTACTACCCGGTGTTCACCGTTTTGTTTTTGGATTACGGGCTGACCCTCGAACAATTCGCCATTCTCAATATCGTTTGGGCGCTCACCATCGTCGGCGCCGAAGTGCCCTCGGGCGCGCTCGCCGATATTGTCGGTCGAAAGCGCTTGGTCGTGTTTGCGGTCGTACTCATGGTTTGCGAGATGACTCTCATCGCCTTCGCCCCGATAGCCGGATTTGGTGCAGAGGCGGATTCATCGCTGTTATTTTGGTTGTTCTTCGGCAACCGCGTGTGCTCGGGCTTGTCTGAGGCCGCGGCGAGCGGCGCCGACGAAGCGCTCGCCTACGATTCATTGAAGGCGCTCGGAAGAGAGGGTGAGTGGGCGCATTACTTGGAGCGGCTTACCCGCGTCGTGTCCGTTGGCTTCTTTGTGTCGATGATTTTCGGTGGCCTCGTTTACGATGCCGCGGTGGTGAACGGAGCACTCGGAGCGCTTGATCCGAGCTTGAGCCTCGCGCAGACTTCGGTGATTCGGTTACCGGTCATATTGACCTTGATGTCAGCCGTAATCGTGCTGACGATCGCTCTTGGATTCTACGATATCGATAAAGTGCGCCTGCGCGCCCAGCGCGAAAACCAGGCCGCTGAGGTTGGGTTGGCCGCACGCCTCGCCGAGCCTTTCAAACAAATTGCTACGGCGGGGCGCTGGACTCTAAATCACCGCTTTGTCCTTTTCGTTATCCTCGCGGCGCTCGTGCTCGATAGCGTCGCGCGTCAATTCGTGGTGCTTGCCAGCGAATATTACCGAGTGATCGACATTCCCGTGTCGCTGTTCGGCTTCATTGGGGCGGGAATTTCTCTGGTCAATATCTTTGTCGCGCGCCTCTCGCGTTATCTCGTTACCCATAAGACTCCGATGACGACTCTTTTCACCTTGTCCGCCATTCTCTTGTGCGGCCTGAGCGGCGCGGCGTTAGTCCTGCCTTGGGTGGGTTTGGTGTTCGCGCTGGCGACCTTCGCCGTGCTCGGCATGGTGCAGTTTCAATCGAGCTATTATCTCAATCGCATGGTTGCCTCGGATATTCGCGCCACCGTGTTGAGCTTCAGGGGGCTTGCGCTCAATTTGGGTTTAGGCGTGGCGAGCCTTTTCTATACGGCTCTCGTTGCGCGCTATCGTCTTAAGTTGCCGGAGGGATCTGAAGAAGAGGTTTTTGCGAGCGCATTGCCCGCGTTTCCTCTCTACTTTATCGCATTGCTCTCGCTGCTCGTGCTTGGTAGCCTCGTGTTGGTAAAAGACCGCGCCCCGTTTAACACCGTAGGTGGCGGAGTGACTCAGAATGAAGGCAATGCAGAGGAAGATGGGAGTGCAGGCACAAACTAGAAACAGCGCGCGCGCCACGGCGCCACGACGCAGGGCGTTCGTCAGCGCCTTGCTGCTATTCGGTGTGTGTCTGAATGCCCATAGTCAGGCTCTCGATTCTGCCGTTGCCGTCACTCAGGCTAAATTCGAAGGCGCATGGGTTATCAACGACGAGTTGAGCGATAACACCGACGATGCGGTAGAGGCTGCAATCAAAGAAGCCGGCGGAAAAACCAAGAGCTGGTTCCTGCGTAGACGTCCTGAGGATTACTATCGCGGCGGACCCAAAGAGCAAGAGCTCTACGACCGCATCTCTTACGACGATGTGCTCACGATAGCCATCGATGATCCCGAACTGCGCTTCGAATATGCCGACGGCTATACCCGCGTGTTTCACAGCGACGGGCGCAGGCGGCGCACCACGGCAAATTCATTTTACGAAGAAGGGGGCGAGGATTTCTCTTTTGCCAATTGGAGCGCTGGCGAACTGATCGTTGAAGCAAGGCCGCGCGATGGCGGCTTTACGCTGGAGACCTATTCACTGATCGATGACGGGCGTCGCTTGCGTATCGACATGCGCATAGAACCGGATTCTTTTGGCGCCGCGATTGAGCTTGTGCGTGTATTCGACCGAGCCGATTAAAGCGTCAAAAAAAGCGACTTTAAGAGAGCGTCCTCCCCGCGAGGATTTCCTCTTCGATATCGCGCAATTTGTCTTTGCCAAAGAAGAGTTCGTCGTCGACGAAGAAACTCGGGGAGCCGAAATTTCCCCGCGCGACTGAGTTGGCCGTGCTGTCGATGAGTCCTTGCTTCACCTCTGGGTCGGCAACGGCCGCGACGATCTCGCTAATGGGGAGCTGCGCCTCGGCGAGCACCGTGCCGATCTGCTCGGGGTCCGCCATGTTGAGCCCGCGTTCCCACATCGCCTTAAACATCGCTTCGATATAATCGGCCTCCCATTCCTTGCCCTGCGCGTAGATCGCGCCGCGCATCAGGGTGATGGTATTGACGGGAAAGAATGGATTGCGCTGCAACTCGGTAATGCCGTGTTTGAGTAGAAAGCGCTGTGTCTCCTTTGCCTGATACTCGGGCTTATTCTTCACGTCAGCGAATTGCTCCATTGGTGAGCGATTATTCGTGGCCTTAAAGACCCCCCCAAGTAATATCGGAACATAGTGAATGTCTACACCCGTGCGCGCCATAAGCGCAGGCAGAACGCGGTGGCATAAATAGGCATTGGGGCTGCCAAAATCGTAATGAAATTCGACGCGAGGTGTCATAGTTAGTGTCCTAAAGTTGAACTGAGTGGCTAGAATTTTTCTGCAAAGGGGCGAAGGTCTAACTCGTGTGTCCACCCATCGCGCGCTTGGTGGTGCAGCTGCCAATAGGCATCGGCGACAGACTCTGGTCGCATTAGGGTGTCTGGAGGAAGCGTCTCCGGATCGCCGCCCGCTTGAGTGATGCGCGCTCTCACGAACTCGGTGTCCACTCCTGAGTCGATCACCAGATGAGCGACATGAATGCCCTGTGGCCCTAATTCTCGCGCCATACTTTGGGCGAGGGCACGCAGGCCAAATTTAGCCGAAGCGAATGCAGAAAAGCCTGCGCCGCCGCGCATGCTCGCCGTTGCCCCAGTAAAAAATATCGAGCCTTTACCCCGTGGCAGCATGTGCTTGGCCGCTTCACGGCCGGTGAGGAAGCCGCCGAGGCAGGCCATCATCCACACTTTGCGGAAGACCCGCTCCGTTGTGTCGATGAGTGGAAAGCTGACGTTGCCTCCGACATTGAAGATCACGAGGTCAAGTTGACCAACCTCTTCTTCTATCGTCTCGAGGCAACTGACAACCTGTTCTTCTTCGCGCGCGTCCACCGAAAAGCTGTAGGCGGTGCCGCCGGCCGCTTCTATCTCGGCGACTAGCGGGGCGTTTTTCTCGCCGCCTCTGCGCCCGAGACACACGGTAAATCCGCCGGCGGCGAAGCGCTTAGCGATGGCGGCGCCGATGTAGTCACCAGCACCGATGATCAGACAGGTTTGCCGCTGCAGTGCCATAGAGCTTCCCAAAGGGGTTAGAGAGGCTTCCTAAACTTGAGCGTCATTCTGTCGCTTTCGCCTATTGCCTGATACTTTGCTCGGTCTGCATCACCCTGACTGTAACTAGGAGGCAGTGTCCACACTCCGCCCGGGTGGACTGTAGGGTCCATGGGATTAGCATTAATCTCGCTGCTCTCTACAAATTCGAAGCCCGCTGCAGCGGCGATTTTCTTCACATAGGCCTCGGTGACATAGCCTGACGTGCGCATGACTTCCATGCCGGCGTCGGGTTTTGCTCTATGCTCAACGACCCCGAGCACTCCGCCTGGCTTGAGTGCCGCGAAGAACGTCGCGAAATACTCATGCTCTTGATCCGCCATAATCCAGTTGTGCACATTGCGGAAGGTGAGCGCCATGTCTGCGCTTTCTGCCGGTGCGATTACGACCTCATGTGGAGGGTTGAGGTGGCGGACTGTCACCTTGCCATAAAGCTCGGGCTCGGCGGTGATTTTGGCCTCGAACCCGCGCAGGTTTGGAGGCATATAGCTCGCAGTCGCGTTCGGTGAAAAATGCGCCGCATAGAACTTGCCGTTGTCGCGGACATAGGGCGCGATGATTTCTGTGTACCACCCTGTGGAGGGGAGGATTTCGATAACAGTCATGTCCGGCTTAAGGCCGAAAAATTCGAGGGTCTCAACTGGGTTGCGTTGACCATTGCGCGCAATGTTCGTGGCGCTGCGATGATCGCCAGCGGCTAGCTGTTCGAGACTTGCGTGGCCACCACCGTGGTGATCGGCGAGCGCGGGTAGCGCGAACAGCAGGCTGCTCGCAACGAGTGTATGGGAAATGGCTTTAGTGAGTGACATGCGTGCTCCGATAGGCTGTTGTTCAGAGCTCAAAGCTAGCCTAAACCGCCCGCGAAGTCACCTTGCGTAATCCACATTCGCCTTTGGAAAACCAAGGCGGCGGCAGTGATCATCAAGTGAATTAGCTAATGGGCCGCGGTGTCGATAGACTTCGCCTACTCACACATTCATGCCCCTAAGCTGGGCAGCGGTCAGGAAAAGCAATGAACCCGACGACGAATTCGACGCCAGAGCAGCTAGCACTCGAAAGGGCATTACGCGCCGCAGAGGACGCTAAGCACGGCAGCTACGACAAGCGCACAGAGCACATCGATTCTGAGGGTCGCGGCGTGTTTATCAACCGCCTTATCCGCGAAGACTCGCCTTATTTATTGCAACATGCTCACAACCCAGTGAACTGGTATGCCTGGGGCGATGAGGCATTCGCCACGGCGCGCGAGCAAGATAAACCCATTTTTCTGTCCATCGGCTACTCCACTTGTCATTGGTGCCATGTGATGGAGGTTGAGAGTTTCGACAATCCTGACGTCGCGGCGGTGCTGAATGAGCATTTCATCAGCATTAAGATGGATAGAGAGCAGTATCCGGATGTCGATGAAGCCTACATGACCGGCGTACAAATCATGACCGGTCACGGCGGTTGGCCAATGTCTAATCTGCTGCTTCCGAGCGGCGAGCCTTTCTTCGGCGCGACGTATTTTCCGGCCCAGCAGTTTATTGCCATTCTTAATCAGGTGGTGGTGGCATGGCGCGATAAGCGCGAAGAACTCGAAACCAGCGCGCAGCAGGTGCAGAAGGCGATCGAAAAAATCCTCGGCGACCGTGAGCAAGTCTCGGCGCTAGATGCAGGCTTATTTGAAAGCACGGTAGACATGCTATTACAGCGGGAAGACAAAGAGCGTGGCGGTTTAGCTGGAGCGCCGAAATTTCCTCAGGAACCGCTGCTCTTGCTGCTGTTGGAAGCCGCGCGAGAGGGCTCGACCGGCGCCTTGGGCTTCGTCGATCGTGCGCTTGAGGCGATGGCGCGTGGCGGGATCTATGATCAGGTCGCAGGCGGTTTCGCGCGCTATAGCGTGGATGAAGAATGGCTTGTTCCGCATTTTGAGAAAATGCTCTACAACCAATCGCAGTTGGGTGCAGCCTACCTCGAGGCGTATCAACTGACTCGCAAGCCGTTTTTCCTGCGTGTGCTGACGCAGACTCTCGACTACGTGCTGCGTGACATGCAGCGTCCGGAGGGCGGTTTCTATTCAGCCACAGACGCCGACAGCGAAGGCGAGGAGGGTGTGTTTTTTACGTGGAGCCTCGATGAGCTAAAAGCTGCGCTAAATGCCGAAGACTACGCCTTCGTGTGCGAGGTTTATGGACCGACGCTATTGGGGAATTTCGAGGGCTCTAATATCCTCTTCCTGGAGCGGCCACCCCGCGAGAACGACTACGCGCGCCTCGACAGAATCCTCGCCGAGCTGTATTCACAGCGCGAGCAGCGCATCCATCCGCTGCGCGATGACAAGCTGATTGTCGCCTGGAGCGGTGCAATGGCGTCGACTCTCGCCCGCGCGGGTTACGCACTGAACAATGCAAACTGGCTAGACGCGGCGCATCGTGCCGTGCAGATTATGCTGGCGCAGAATGTAGGCAGTGACGGCAGCGTGCGGCGGATCGCGCTTAACGGCACCGTGTCCATTAACGGCCAATTAGAAGACTACGCGAATCTCGCCGAGGCGCTTATCGCGCTGGCAGACACACAGCCCCGCGATGCGATGCCTGCACTGCTAACCACGGCGCGCAAAGTCGTCAGCAAAATGCTCGAAGCGTTTTGGGATGAGGCGAGTCAGGGTTTCTTTTTGGGGCCAGCCGAACAGATTGGTCCTCGGCTTACGCGCTCGAAAAGCGCAAGTGATGGCGCCACCTTGTCGCCGGTGGCCACCGCGCTTCGCTGCCTGCATTTGCTCGCTGAGCGTCACGAGATTGCCGCGGATGCTCAAACAAACCACGAGGACACTGACCCCGCTATCGACTATGGCGACTTCCTGCGTAGGGGTTTGCTTGCCGTCAGCGGACAGCTCAACGAGCACCCGCTGAGTCACGCGAGCCTCTTGCGGCTGCATGCCGAAATAGAACAGCCCCCTCGTGGGCGGCAGGTGTTGTTAGACGGAGGCCGCGCCAAACTAGCGGTGCTAGGTGAGGTTGGAGCGCAGAGTGTCGAAAGTAGGGTGAGTAGGGTGGTAGAGATTGAACTGCAGCTCGCACAGGGCTGGCATGTCTCCATCGACCCAGCTGCTAGCGCCTCGCTGCCTCTGGCTATAAGTGTGCAAGAGGCGGGCTGGGCCGTCGAGTCCATCGCCTACCCGGATGCGAGTGGCGGGCAGTTGCAAGGCGCGCAGCGTATCCATTTGGTCTTGAGACCTGATGCGCCTGAACTATCCCAAGAGCCTACGACAGAATCCTCTACAGAACGCGCGGCCGAAGACCCTCGAGAACCGATAGACCAAACCCTGCGTCTCGAGTTCGGCGTGCAGCTTTGCAGCGAGTCCGAATGTCTTTTGCTGTGCAGCTGCAGCCTGCTGGTCTAAACGCCCGCATTCACTGCCTTAGCTTGTTTTTGCCGCGGCGGGAGTTTACCCTTCGCGCATGTCTTTGCTCACCATCACAGTGCCAGAAAAAACGACGCGCCAGCGAGTGGCCGGCGTGCTGTGTTTAATCGTGTGCGTCCTATTCAATGTCTCAGCACTCGCCGAGGTCGTAGCCCATAACGAGCACGCCCACAGCGGGCATGCTCAGGATGAGCGCAGTCATAGCCCGCAGGCGCCCAGCGCCCACAAGACCAGCGCCCACAAGCATGCTGAAGACCATGCCATGGCTGGCGAGCAACAAGACTGCCACGGCAGCGAGGCGGTTGACGCGTCAGCGGCAATCTCGCCAGCCGAGGCAAGCGAGAGTGACTGTGTTTGCGAAGAAGTCTGCTGCCCGAGTTCGGCACACCTCGTTCAACTTCGCCCCCTAGACACGGGTTCGATACCGAAAGCACAGCTTGGCGTTCTCAAAACCCACTACCGTTCTATCACCTTAGACCTCGTTCTCCCACCGCCCGATTTCTCTTAAATAAAAATGACACGCGGCATTCTGCCGTTTTCATTATTTGCTTCGCTTAGGCGTTTGTTTCGACGTGCTTATACACGCCCAGCGAAGAAATTTTAGGAGTTATCCATGGGCATTTTTTCCTACGCAAGGCGCTCGCTCGCACTGTGTCTCGTTATCTTTGTATCCTGTGCCGCAGGCGTTGCACACGCTGCGCTGGTTGAATACGACCTCACCATAGACTCGCTCACCGTCAGCGAAGGCGGCGTGTCTACGCAGGCGTTAGCGATCGATGCGCAGATTCCAGCGCCCACCCTCAGCGCCACGCGCGGCGACACAATGCGCGTGACCTTTACTAATCAGCTAGACGTCGCAGCTTCGATTCATTGGCATGGCTTGCTGCTCCCGGGCGACCAAGACGGCGTGCCGTACCTAAATACCGCCCCGATTCTCGCGGGTCAGAGTTTCACTTTCGAATTTCCAGTCATCCAAAGTGGCACTTACTGGTATCACTCGCACACGGATTTGCAGATCCAGCGGGGAGTTTATGGCTCTCTCGTTTTTAGAGAGCAGGAGCTGTCTGACCAGGGTCACGCGGCCCATAGTACTGGCCACGGCGGTCATGGCAGCGTCGATCGGGCTGCATCGCCCAGCTCTGCTGCGCTGCAAGAGGCGGTGGTGCTTTTCTCTGACTGGATAAATGAAGCGCCTAGCGCCGTGCTCGCCAATCTTAAGAAAGACGACGATTACTACGCGTTTAAGAAGAATAACGTGCAGAGTTGGGACAGAGTGTTGGCGGCCGGCACCCCCGCCATTAGCAATCGCCTGAATCAGTCGTTCACGCGCATGGGGCCGATGGATCTTGCCGACGTAGCCTATGACGCCTTCCTCGCCAACGGGCAGCGGATCGCCGAGGTCGCGGTTGCGGATCTGAGTGCGGCTGAGATGAAACTCCGCCTCGTGAATGGGTCTACGTCGAGCTATTTCGATATTGAATACGCGGGCGGGCCGATGCGAATCGTTGCCGCCGACGGTCAAGCGGTAGAGCCGCTGCTCGTTACGCGACTGCGCATGGCAACCGCCGAAACCTACGATGTGATTGTGCCGCTGGTGCAAGGCCAGGCGTTTGAGCTGCGCGCGACCTCCATCGACGGCAGTGGCTTTAGCCGAACCTTTGTTGGCGGTGGCACGCGCGTCGCGGCGCCGACGCTTCCGCGGCCTAACTTGTTACTGCCCATGCACTCGATGGCCTCGCATGAGATGAGCGCGCAAGCCGAAGATCACTCGGGCCACGGCGGCATGCATGAGATGAGCGCGCAAGCCGAAGATCACTCGGGTCACGGCGGCATGCACGATATGGCGCCAGCCGCGGTTATTGAGCATCTGACAGACTACGCTGCATTGACCGCGCTGCAGGACACA
This sequence comes from Gammaproteobacteria bacterium, assembly GCA_024639905.1. Classification (GTDB taxonomy): domain Bacteria; phylum Pseudomonadota; class Gammaproteobacteria; order Pseudomonadales; family Pseudohongiellaceae; genus UBA9145. The sequence goes on from JAHEGE010000001.1 coordinate 233,318, forward strand.
TCGCTGCCCTCGGATCGTCCTCTGCGCACTATACCTCTCGCGCTAACGGGAAATATGCAGCGCTATGTATGGGGTTTCGATGGGCTTAGCCAGCGTGAAGATCCGCGACTGTTAGTCCAAGCGGGCGACAGGGTCCGGTTAGAACTGAGTAATCAGACGATGATGCATCATCCTATTCATCTGCACGGACATTTCTTTCGCGTGATTAATGGGCAAGGTGCGCGCAGTCCGCTCAAACACACCGTCGATGTGCCGCCGATGGGCAGCGTGACTATCGAGTTTTCCGCAACCGAGAATCAAGACTGGCTATTTCACTGTCATAATCAATACCACATGAAATCTGGCATGAACCGAGTCATAAGCTATGTCGATAGTTCTACTTTCGACACGCCCATGGCTGCCGCCATTCTGCCCGCGCGCCGCTGGTATTCGCGCAATTCGCTGCGCGGGCAGAGCAATGTACTCGGCATTGATGCTCTGTTAATGGATGAGCGTCACAGCTTGATGTTGGAAGCAGACTCGTCTTTAAAGTCTCACAGGGACGAGATGGAGGTGCGCGCGTCCTACACCTATCAGCTCACTCGTTTCGTCGCACCGTTTGTGAGTACCGAATACCGCGAGCATCAAGGAGCCGATAATGAGGCGCGCATCTTCGCCGGATTAAGAATTATGCTGCCGCTGTTTATTGATAGCGAATGGGGCTTCGATGACGCAGGCGATGCGCGTTTAGAACTGGGCTCTGGGTTGCAGCTTACGCGGAGGGTGTCGATGGATTGGCGCTGGAATACCGATAACGAACATCGTTACGGCGTTGCCTTCAATCTGACTAAACGCACAGCTTTGACGATTGGAAATGATTCTGAATTTGGGGCAGGTCTCGGAGTGAGTTACCTGTTCTGACCAGGCATTAACCGGGCTTGCGATGACGCAAGCCCGTCCATTTTATTTAGGCTGAACCCTGCCGAGTAGAGACTACTGCGGAGTGTTCGCGGCAGCAAAATCGGTGCTGAGGCTGCTGCTGATGACTTGGCTGGCAGACGCGCGAGTCGCGTCATCATTACCGAACACCGACTCAAAAAATGCCAAAACCCCAACGCTGGTAATCATCTGCTGCTCACCCGGGTGCAGGGCCTGTTCGTCAGGCGTGATGCTGCACACGCCCGGGGCGCTGGGGTCGGGCACGATGCCTTCCGCGGCGCCGCCTAGCAGCAGTATCGTGTCGTTAGGGTCGGTGTCCAGGTTCGCGAGTACCGCAGCGCAGCCGAGGCCGTCGGGGTGCTTCATGAAACGGAACAGGGGCTCGGAGACTGCGCCGAAACCCAAGTGCGTGCCGCCGTCGATGGCGAGCAGGCTGCCGTTGTCGATGAGGCTTGGAATCGGCGCTGCGTTGGCGTCAAAATTAATGAGGTGGTCGAGCGTGCCGGCGATCATCAAAAACGGCACATCGCTGTGCGAGAAAAAGGTACCAGTAAAGCCCACCGTGGGGCCGGCAATCGACACCGCTGCTGCGATGCGCGGGTCGCGCAGCGTGGGGTGATAAGTCGCAATCTCGGTAGTGAGCCCGCCGAGTGAGTAACCCATAAGTCCTATGCGGGCTGTGTCTATGCTGCCGGCGAAAGGCTTGGCGTCGCCATTGAGCGCGATAATCGAGTCGATGAGGAAACTGACATCCCCCGGCTGGTTGATCACATCTACCGAGTTCGGGCCGCCGGGCGCGCCGGCAAAAGTGAGCGGGTAGTCGGCCGCTGCGACCACATAGCCGTGGCTGGCGAGCAGCTCGGCGGCGTAGCTGAGATCGGTGCGGGTCGAGGTGAATCCGTGGCTGTGAATGACCAGCGGATGGGCGCCTTCTGCATTGGTGGGATACCACAGGGTCGTGGTCAGCGTGCGTTCATCGGTGCCCGCGTAATCGCGATTAGCAGGGGTGGCGCGGCTCTGATCAACGAACACCGTGTCTAGAGTAGCGGTGGCATAGGGCCCAGGTTGTAGCCACTGAGCGGACACCGATTCTGCTGCGGGAGCCTGCGGCCCCGTGGCCAGGTAAGTGATCAAGCCCGCGCCAAAGGCGAGGACGACGAGCGCGCAGAGTGTGAGGGCAATTTTGCGTAACATGGGGTCACCTAACTCATTGTTTTTTGTGTTCAGAATAGCCGGCCATTGTCGCCGAAAGGAGTGTCTGAGTAAACTGCGGCACAGGGCTGTGGCGCCGCCGGAAGTTAGGCCTGGAGCAGGCTTGCGAGGAACTCGGGCACCGTTTGCGAGGCCATGCCGTAACGATGCTCATCGAAGCGCGAGCCTGTTTGCTCGAGGTTAAGCTCAACAGTGTGCGCGCCCGCCTGCCGTGCTAGGTGATGAAAGCCCGCGGCGGGGTAGACATTACCCGAGGTGCCAATGGCCACGAAGAGATCGCAGCGCGCGAGTGCTGCCTCGATCGTGGCCATGGCAAGCGGCATTTCGCCGAACCAGACGATGTGTGGGCGCAGATTGCCGGGGCCGCAGCAGCAGCGGCACACCGAGTCGAAGCCGAGGTCGTCTGCGCAGTCAAAGGTAAGGCCGCTGTTCACGCAGCGGCTCTTAAGCAGCTCCCCATGCATGTGAATGAGTGCGTCTGAGCCGGCGCGCTCGTGTAAATTGTCGACGTTTTGGGTGACTAATAAGAACTCGCCGCTGCGCTCAGTAAGCGCGTGTTCGAAGCGCGCCAGCGCACTGTGGGCGGGATTCGGTGCAATCGCACGCGTGAGCAGCTGACGCCGGCGCTGATTGTAAAAATCGTAGACCAGGCTTGGGTTGCGGGCGAAACCCTCGGGTGAGGCGACGTCCTCTATGCGGTGCTCTTCCCACAGTCCGTCGCTGGCGCGAAAGGTGCGAATGCCCGACTCGGCGGAGACGCCGGCGCCGGTGAGCACGACAACCGAGCGCGGCGCTTGAATCGTATGGATCGCGTTGTGAACAGAAGCTGTCACTCAATTTCCTATTGATGCCTAGTTAAACTGCCTTGCATGAGTATAATCCATCGGCATTTCTGAGCTGCGGATTAGCCGCAGCCACCCGCCACAGTGGAGACAGCCATGACGACAGCCGCCGCGCCAAAAGCCCCTCAACACCCCAAAATAGGCAAGCTCGCGCCTGCCTTTAGCCTGCTAGACCAGAATGGCGCGAAGGTCAGCCTCAAGGACTACAAGGGTAAGGCTGCTGTGGTGCTGTATTTCTACCCCAAGGCGATGACCCCCGGCTGTACCGTGCAAGCCTGCGGCCTGCGCGACACCAAGGCCGAGCTCGAAAAGCTCGGTGCGGTCGCGATTGGTATGAGTCCCGATTCTGTCGCGCGGTTGGCGAAGTTCGAAGACAAGCACGACCTCAATTTCACACTGCTGTCCGACGAAGACCACGCGGTGGCGGACAAGTACGGCGTGTGGGGGCTCAAGAAGTTCATGGGCAAAGAGTTCATGGGCCTGATTCGCACCACGTTTATCATCAGCAAAGAGGGCAAGCTGGTGCGCATCATGGACAAGTTCAAAACTAAAACTCATCACGACGATGTGATCGCAGCGCTGACGGAGTTAAACGACTAATGGCGACTGCACTCACCCTAAACACACGCGATTACTCAGCCGGAGCTGCGGCGAGCGGCGAAACACTGTTGGTGCTACACGGCTTGTTCGGCAGCCAAGGCAATTGGGGCGTTCACAATAAGGCTTTTGCAGAGACGTTCAACGTCATCGGCGTGGACCTGCGCAACCATGGCGACTCTCCGCACGCGCCGGAGCTCGACTATCAATCGATGGCGGAAGACGTGCGCCTGCTGATCGAGTCCCGCGGCCTCGCGCCATGCACCGTGCTCGGCCATTCGATGGGCGGCAAGGTGGCGATGCAGTTGGCGCTTAGCTATCCCGACTTGGTCAAGCGCTTGGTGGTAGTGGATATCGCGCCGGTGGCGTATGAGAGCATGGGGCCTGGGCACCACCGAGTGATCGAAGGCATGCAGAGCTTGGATTTAGCGACCGCGACGACCCGGGCCGCAGCCGAGGCGCATTTGGCGCAGCACATCGAAGACGAGGCGACGCTGAAGTTTATTATGACGAGCCTGACCCGAGCGACTGAAGGCGGCCTGCGCTGGAAACTCAATGTTGCGGCGATTAAAGCGCAGTACGATCGTCTGCGCGAAAAGCCGGTGGGCGACACGCCATTCGATAAGCCCGTGCTGTTCGTCAAGGGCAGCGAATCGGGCTATATTGGCGCGGAACACGAGGCAGAAATTCTCGAATTATTCCCGCAGGCGGCAGTGAAAATTGTGATGGAGGCGGGGCACTGGGTGCACGCCGATAAGCCACAGGCTTTTCAAAAGATTGTGTTCGATTTTCTCGACAGTGAATAGTTAAGAGTTAGGCAAAAAATGACAGTCCTTAGTGTAAATGTGAACAAAATCGCCTTGCTGCGTAACTCACGCGGACGAGATTTTCCGAGCGTCATCGACTTTTCCAAGCGCGTGATCGGTCTCGGCGTGACTGGCATTACCGTGCATCCGCGACCCGACGAGCGGCACGTGACGCGTCGTGATATTCGCGAGCTCACGGCTTTCCTCGCCGACTACCCAGGTGTCGAATTTAACATCGAAGGCTATCCTAGCGACGAATTTCTCGAGCTGGTGTTAAACGCAAAACCCGATCAGTGCACGCTCGTGCCGGATGCGCCGAATCAGCTGACCTCCGATCACGGCTGGGATGTCGCGGGCAATCAAGCGCTGCTCTCTGACGTGCTCAAGCGGCTGCGAGACGGCGGCATTCGCTCCAGCCTTTTTCTCGATCCCGATCCTGCGTTGGTTGAGCAGGTGCCGAGCGTTGGCGCCGATCGAATCGAGCTTTATACCGAAGCCTACGCGCAGGCGTTCGGCACGGCGGAGCAAGACTCGGTGCTGGCAAAGTATCGCGCTGCCGCCGCCCGCGCCACTGAGCTCGGGCTGGGCCTCAACGCCGGCCACGACCTCGACCTCGATAACCTCGCTACATTTCTCACGATACCGAATATGCTCGAGGTCTCCATCGGTCACGCGCTGGTGGTGGAGTCGCTGCTCGCAGGCGTAGACACGGTGGTCGAGCGTTATTTGGCGCTCTGCGCAGGGGCTGCTTAGCACTTGCTAAATTCAGGTCACTTATCCTCTCAAGAATCTAAGCTTTACTACGGCTATTACATCATCCTAGCCGGCTTCATCACCCAATTCGTCTCGGTGGGTATGGCGAACTATGTCGTGGGCGCCTTCATGATTCCCATGACCGAGGAGTTTGGCTGGACGCGCGCGGAGTTCTCCGCCTCGCGCTCGATCGGGCAGATGGTGATGGCGTTTACCGGCTTTTTAATCGGCGCGCAGATAGATAAATACGGTGGAAGACGCTTCATATTGATTGGCGGTGCGATTCTCGTTGCAGCGCTTCTTGGCTTGAGTCAGGTGCAGAGTCTGACTCATTGGTTGCTGCTTAACGGCCTTGCGCTTACAGCGGGTGCCGCCATGATTGGCAACCTGGTGGTTAACGTGACACTCGGCAAGTGGTTTGTTGAGCGCCGCGGCCGCGCTGTTGCCTTGGCAGGCATGGGAATATCGTTGTCTGGCATCGTCTTGCCGGTGCTCGCGACCTACTGGGTCGACCTTTACGGTTGGCGCACGTCGTGGCAATTGCTTGCCTTGGGCGCAGGCATAATGACACTGCCGATGGCCTTCGTCGTGCGGCGCGCGCCCGAGGACTTCGGTTGGTATCCAGACGGCATTTCTCCCGACCAAGTTTCGGCGGGGCAGGGCGCTGCGGCAAGCGCCGATTTTGCCAACTCGATGACTCGCGCACAGGCGATGCGCACCTCGACGTTTTACACGCTCGTTCTTGCCTTCGGCCTCTTTCAGATTTCGATTACCGTGATGCTCCTGCAGACCATTCCGTTGATGACAGACGCAGGCTATTCACGTTTTGTCGCCTCGAGCATGATTTCCCTTGCCTCGGTTCCCGCCTTTTTGAGCAAACCGGTCTGGGGTATGTTGATCGATCGATACAGCCCGAAAAAGCTCGCAGCCATTGGCGCTGCGCTTACCGGCAGCGCGGTGCTGGTTATCGTGTACAGCACCTCGAACACGTTGGATGCGTGGGTGTACACGGGCTTTATTATGATGGGGTTCGGCTGGGGTGGCCTGCTGCCGCTTCAGGAAGTTATTTGGGCGACAACATTTGGCCGTCGCTACCTCGGCTCGGTGCGCTCAACCGCATTACCCTTCGTGCTAGGCATGGCGGCACTGGGTCCTGTGTTGGTCGCCAGCTATTACGACCGCGTAGGCAATTACGACCTCGCGCTCGCCCTCATAGCGCTGTGTAATCTGGGTTCGGCAATCTTGCTGGTTCGCATTAAGGACCGGCTGCCTAGGTAACCAGATCGGGCGCTACTCTCCTCATGTCGCGTTTAGAGAGCGAGCGCCGTCATGAGCACCGGCCACACATTATCGAGAATCATCGACTGTGCCTCGGCTTTGGGGTGAATACCGTCGGCCTGCATCAGCTCGGGCTGTTGCGGAATACCGTCGACCAAGAAAGGTATTAGGGAGAGGCCATATTGGTCGGTGAGCTCAGCATACTGCTCAAAAAACGGTACCGTGTAACGCGGGCCGTAATTGGGCGGAATCTGCATGCCAGCGAGGATTACCTCGGCGCCGGCGTCAAGCGAGAGCGTAATCATCGCGGTGAGGTTTTCGCGCATGAGAGACAGGGGGAGGCCGCGTAGGCCGTCGTTGCCGCCTAGCTCGATAAGCACATGGCTTGGCTGATAGCTGCGCAGTAGGCTTGGCAGGCGCGCACGCCCTCCTGTCGTCGTCTCGCCGCTGACGCTGGCGTTGATCACCTCAACAGCCATTCCTTCGTCCTTAAGCCGCTCATCCAGCAGGGTTACCCAGCCTTCGTCTTCGCCTATGCCGTAGGCGGCGCTGAGGCTGTCGCCGAAGACTAGCAGGCGGGTCGCATCAAGCGCTTCTTCTGCGAACGCGGGGGGGCAGAGCAGTGCGATCAGGAGAGAGAGGCTTGGCAAGTGTAAAGGCTGTCTACATTTGGGAAATATCATTAAATTCATCGTGATAGTGAGTTTCAGGTCTGCCGCTAACGCCGCGAGCGGCAGCGTAAGTGAGGCACGTTGGCTGCTAGTATAGCGAACCGAGCCCCGATGTTGAGCGTTATTAGTTGTTACTAACAGTAATGTCTCTCGTGTTCTTGAGAGGGCCTCGTTACACTGCCCCACAACGTAACTGACAGCAGGGAAGTAAAGAAGAATGATTGAGATTCGCAAGCTCACCAAAAGCGTGCCGACCAGCGAGGGCACGTTAACAATCCTCAACGCTGTCAGTCTAGCAATCGCCGAATCGGAAACGGTGGCCATTGTCGGCGCCTCGGGTTCTGGCAAGTCGACGCTGCTCGGATTGATGGCGGGCCTCGATGCCGCGACTAGCGGAGATGTGTTGCTTGGCGGGCATAGCCTCGCTGCCATGGATGAAGAGCAGCGTGCGGTGTTGCGCGGCCAGATCGTCGGCTTCGTTTTTCAATCCTTTCAGTTGCTACCCAGTCTTACCGCACTCGAAAATGTGATGCTGCCGATTGAACTGAAAGGCGATGACCAGGCTCGTGAAAAAGCGCTGTCGCTGCTCGAGCGTGTAGGTTTGGGTGAGCGCGTGACGCATTACCCTAATCAGCTCTCCGGCGGCGAGCAGCAGCGAGTGGCCATTGCGCGTGCATTTGCGACCGAGGCGAAAATTTTGTTCGCCGACGAGCCCACTGGCAACCTCGATACGGCGACCGGCTCCAAAATTATTGAATTGATTTTCGATCTCAACAAAGAGTTTGCGACGACGCTTGTATTGGTCACCCACGACGAACGCCTCGCGCAGCGCTGCGGGCGCATCGTGCGTCTCATTGCAGGCGAGATCGAGAGCGACACCGGTGCAAAGCTCACTTCGCGCGACGACGCGGTGGAGAATGCGAGTGTCTAGCGTGCTAGGGCAAGGCGAAAGCAGCGAGTCCGCGCTCGCGTTGGATGATGGCAGTAAAAGTGTGGGTACTCTGCTGGGGTTAGCCTCGCGGCTGTTGTGGCGCGATTGGCGTAGTGGCGAGCTTCGACTGCTCTTCCTTGCGCTCGTGATGGCGGTGACTTCGGTGAGTGGCATCGCGCTATTTACCGACAGGCTTGAAAAAGCCTTGCTACTCGAGTCAGCGAATATGCTGGCTGCCGACCGCGTGCTGAGCAGCGGCCGAGTTTTACCTGAAGATATTTTCATGGAAGCGCAGTCCCAAGGACTGCGCACGGCGCGCACACTGTCGTTTACGTCGATGGCCTTCTCGGACGCGGGCAATATGTTGGTGAGTGCCAAGGCCGTGAGCGACACCTATCCGCTGCGCGGTGAGATGATCGTTGCGGATGCGCCGTTTATTAGGGGCGCGCCTATCGCCAGCGGGCCTCAGCCTGGCGAGGCCTGGCTCGAATCGCGAGCGCTGCCTGCTTTGGGTATAGAAGTGGGCGACACGGTGTACGTGGGCGAGGCTGACTTTACAGTCAGCAAAATTATCATCGCCGAACCGGACCGTTCCGGTGGCGGCATGCTAGACAATGCCGGCCCGCGTTTAATGATTCACATGGACGACGTGGAGAAGACCAACGTCGTGCAACTCGGCAGCCGCGTGAGTTACCGGTTCTTATTCGCGACCGATGAGATGCCTTTACTGGATACATTCGAGGCATGGGTGGGCGAGACTTTCGAGGGAGAGTATCGCCTGCGAGACGTGCGCGACGAAAGCCAAGAGGTGAGCGAGGCGTTGAATCGCGCCGAGTCATTCCTGCTGCTCGGGTCGCTCTTCGCTGTGCTGCTGGCGGGCGTGGCTATCGCGCTGACGGCTAAGCGTTACTCCGAGCGCCACTACGATTACGTGGCAATCCTCAAAACCTTCGGCTGTACTTCGCGGCAGATCGGCTTTATTTATCTGTGCATTCAAGCACTGCTGGCGGTGGTCGCGATCGGGGTCGGAAGTCTGCTCGGTTGGGCTGTGCATCATGTCATTCTGCGTGCGCTGCAGGCGGTCATCACGGTCGATTTGCCTGCTGCCGGTTTCGAGCCGTTTGTGGTGGGTGCGCTTACAGCGGTTATCTGCCTTCTGTCTTTTGCATTGCCACCGCTGCTTGCTCTGCGCGAGACGCCGCCACTGCGGGTACTGCGTAAAGACATCAGTCAGCAAACTATCGGTGACAGCGTCCCCTATATATTCGGTGTTGGCGGCACTATTGGCTTGGTGCTGTGGTACAGCCAAGATTTTGTGCTCACTGCGGTGCTGGTGGTTGCCGTGGCAAGTATCGGCCTCTTACTGTCTGGAATGTCCTACGCGCTATTGCGCTCTAGCAGCGCGGTAGGCATGCGCGCGGGCAGTGCATGGAAACTGGCGATGAGTGCGGCGCGCCGACGTCGCAAGCAAAACGTCCTGCAGGTGATGGTGTTCTCTATCACCATCATGTCTCTGCTTATTTTGGGCTTGCTTCGCAGCGACCTCATCTCCGATTGGCAGGCGCAGTTGCCCGAAGGCACGCCCAATCATTTCATGATGAACATCTCGCAGCCTCAGATCGACGGTATCGAATCGTTTTTCGAAGAGAACGGTGTACAAGGCAATGCGTTCTATCCGCTGATTAGTGCGCGCGTGACTAAGATCAATGGTGCGGAACCTGATCCGCAGGATGATCTTGATACCGATGCGGAACGCGGCACTTTGGCCGGCGGCGCGCAAAGCGATGACGAGGATGAGGAGCAAACCAAAGGCGCGGCGCGAGTCGGTCTTGGTATCGGTTACGGGCAGGGCGATGCCGCCGATAGCCAAACAGCAGAGGCGTCCAGCGACAATGCAGAGGAGGCTGATGAGGGCGCGGTGCGCGGCCGCCTGAGCAGGCGTCAAGTGACTTGGGCGCAAGATCTGCCAGCCGACAATCGCGTGACTGGTGGCGAGTGGTGGAGTGAGGCGGCGGCGCCCGGATTCGTGTCGATTGAAGAAGACTACGCAGACTGGCTCGATATTGAGTTGGGCGATATTGTCGAATTCGAGATCAACGCCCAAACGGTAAGCGCGGAAGTGAACAGTTTTCGCAGTGTGCGCTGGGACAATATGCAGCCGAATTTTTTCATCATTTTCTCGCCGGGCACGATCGATCACCTCGGTGCGACCTTCCTCTCGACGGCATTGATGGAGAGTGAGCAGAAGGTGTTGCTCAACGAGCTGGTGAAGCGGTTCCCCACAATCGTTGTTATCGAGATCGATGCGCTGATCGAACAAATTCAAAATATCATCGCTCAGGTCACCTCAGCGATAGAGCTGATTTCGGTGCTGGTATTGGTTTGCGGGGCACTGGTTTTGTTGGCCTGTGTGAATGCCACTTTGGATGAACGCTTTTATGAGAATGCGATTCTGCGCACGCTCGGTGCGGGCAAGAAGCTGATTATGACCAGCCTATTGATCGAATTTGCGAGCATTGGCCTCATGGCGGGTTTAGTAGCGACGCTGGGTGCAGAGGCAAGTTTGTACTATCTGCAAGAGCAGGTCTTCGAGCAGGAATTTAATCTGCACTATTGGGTGTGGGTGGCCGGACCGTTAGCGGGCATGCTAATCATCGCCGGGCTTGGCGTTAACTCGACGCGCGGCGTGGTGAGTATCAGCCCGTTGAATGTGCTGAGGCGCTTGAATTAGAGTGAGCTCGTACTCATCTCTAACACGGACAAGACAGGAGGCTGACGTGAAAAGAATAGGTTTGAAGGCGCTAGTGGGTTTGATCGGCGCATGGGCGATGGCCCTACAGGCGCTGCCGCTGGATTCGGTTACCGCGCGCGAGTGTGTGCGTGGCGATTGCCAGAATGGTCAAGGCACGCTCGAGTTGAAAACAGAGTTTGGCAAAGGCTTTTACCGTGGAGAATTTCTCGGCGGGGAATTCCACGGTAAAGGCCGCTTGGAAATTCCTGTCTCCTTCTTGGAGAAGTCTATTTATGTGGGCGATTGGGATGAAGGTATTCGCAGCGGTCGTGGCACCTACTGGAATGGTGATGGCAAGCTCTACATCGGTGAATGGCGCGACGACAAACGCAACGGACACGGCTCTTACTTTTTTGGGTTGCCGCGCTGGGAAGAGAACAAGCACACAGAATATTGGCTGAGCGAAAACACCGAGAACTACTCTGGAAATTTCGTCAATGACCATTACCAAGGCGAGGGCACTTACCGCTGGCCCGACGGCCAGCGCTATGAAGGCCGCTTTTTCGCGAGCAAGAAGCATGGCCCGGGGACGTTTTTCTACACCACAGGCACCCGTCGCAATCAGGTTTGGGAATACGGCAAATTCATAATGTAGTCATTGGCCCCTTGGGGCTTTAGCTGAATACGATAGCAGGGTTTTAGGAATGGATTTACATGATATGCGACGCGAATACTTGATGGGCGAGCTTCGCCGCAAGGATTTGCACGACGATCCCCACGAGCAGTTTGCGCTGTGGATGAAGCAAGCCTTCGATATGGAAGTCGTCGACCCGCCGGCGATGGTTGTCGCGACGGTAGATGCAGCTGGCGTGCCAAGCCAGCGCATCGTCTTGCTCAAGCATTTCGATAGCCAAGGTTTCATTTTTTACACCAGCTACTCAAGCCACAAGGGCAGTGACTTAGATGCTAATCCCAATATCAGCCTGCATTTCCCCTGGCATGCGGTAGAGCGTCAGATAAGGATTACGGGTACGGCTGAGAGGCTGAGCCGAGAAGAGTCGCAGCGCTATTTTCACAGCCGGCCACGCGGTAGTCAGCTCGCCGCGGCCGTGTCGCCGCAAAGCAGCGTTGTCGACTCACGGGAAGCCCTCGAAACGGCTTTCGCTGAGCTAGATGCCCAAACCGCTGACAGCGAAGTGCCATTCCCAGAGACGTGGGGCGGCTACCGTGTTCGAGCATCACAGATGGAATTCTGGCAAGGCGGCGCCAACCGGCTCCACAATCGCTTCAGATACACGCACACCCAAAACGCCTGGCAAATCGACCGTCTAGCACCATAAACCCGGGGTCAGGTCTTTCATCGATGCATTTTTCCCACGGAACTGGCAGGAAAAATGCATCGATGAAAGACCTGACCCCGGGCTACCATTTCTTGAGTTTTTTCTTTTCTAGGATGCGCTTTAGGCGCGCGTACTGGGGTAGCCCGTTTTTGTATTCGGGGTAGTCTTCGCCTTGGACTAGTGGTGCGAAATACGCTCTCGCGGCGTCGGTAATACCGAAGCCGTCGCGGGTGATATAGCTGCGTGGCATCATTTTTTCGACATTAGCTACATCGTTTAGTTTGGCTTCGCCGATACTCCAGCTGTATTTCTTGCCTTTGCCGCGCACGATGGCCGGCATGACTGCGGTCTTGCCTGCGAGCGCGAATTCGACTGCGGCAGCGCCAACCGCGTAGGCCTGTTCGACGTCGGTTTTGGAGGCGATATGCCGCGCCGCGCGTTGTAGGTAGTCAGCCACTGCCCAATGGTATTTGTAGCCGTGTTCGGCTCTGATCATTTCTGCGATGAAAGGTGCGACGCCGCCGAGCTGCGCGTGCCCGAAAGCATCTTTGCCGCCGGCTTCCGCGAGGAAACTACCGTCAGGGTTTTGTACGCCTTCTGAGACCACGATGGCGCAATAGCCAAACTTCTTCACACAGGCTTTGACCTTTTTCAAAAACTTCGCTCGGTCGAACGCGATCTCAGGAAACAGGATGATATGCGGCGAGTCGCCTTCTTGTTCCGCAGCGAGTCCTGCTGCCCCTGCGATCCAACCTGCGTGACGTCCCATCACCTCCATGACAAACACCTTGGTTGAGCTCGCACACATCGATGCGACATCTAGGCCTGCCTCGCGGATCGACACGGCAACGTATTTCGCGACAGAGCCAAAACCCGGGCAGTTATCAGTAATGGGGAGATCGTTATCGACCGTCTTTGGCACGCCGATGCAATTGATCGGATAACCTTTTTCTATGCTCAGCTGCGCGAATTTGTTCGCAGTATCCTGTGAATCGCCGCCGCCGTTGTACAGAAAATAGCGAATATTATGCGCTTTAAACACCTCGATGAGCCGCTCATACTCGCGCGTGTTCTCCGCGTAAGACTTCAATTTGTACCGACAAGAACCGAAAGCGCCGGCGGGCGTCGAGCGCAGCGCCGCGATCGTCTTCGCCGACTCCTTGTTGGTGTCGATGAGCTCTTCGTTCAACGCGCCAACGATGCCATTCAGCCCCGCATAGACTTTGCCGATTCTGTCCTTATGCTTGCGTGCAGTTTCAATAACGCCGCAGGCGCTGGCATTAATAACGGCGGTAACGCCGCCAGATTGGGCGTAAAAAAGATTGGCTTTGCTCATGGTCGCTGCTCGCGTTTCGATGTGAGGCGCGCAGTTTACGCGCTGCGGCGCCCGCCCGCAATTTGAGAGCCGCAGCGGCTATGCGTCGTTAGCCACTGAGCCTGCTACTGGGCACCTGTCCAAAGTTCGAGCCTGTGGTGCCAGAGACTGCTCCGAGTGGAATCCTGCAGGGCGAGGGAGGAGGAGTCTCTGGCGCCGCGGGCTCGAGCGATGTTGCTACGAGAGCGGCGGCCACGGCGCTTCTTTCAGGATCCGCTTCGTTCTGGATCTCACGCCTCAGCATCGCGCACGGCTGTCCGCTCCTCGGCCTTAAAGCACTGCGGGGCGAACACCCGTTCACACTGCTGAGTCGGACAACAACCGCTGCGCCTCCCCAGAGATTGGCTTCGCCCACCACCGAGTCGCCTAAGGGGCGCCCGCCCAAAGCCCGAGCCTGTGGTGCCAGAGACTGCTCCGAGTGGAATCCCGCAGGGCGAGGGAGGAGGAGTCTATGGTACCGCGGGCTCGAGCGATTCGGCTACGGCTGTCCCAGCACCGCAGGCTCGAGCGATGCCGCTACGGCTGTCCCAGTGCCGCAGACTCGAGCGATGCCGCTACGGTCGTCCCGAGTAATCAGGCAACGCGATGCCGCTGACCCAGCCAGTAACTTGCCTAGCCCGAACGATTCATGCACCATCGCTGCTCTGATCAAAAGCAGCAGGAATCACGCGTGAAACTAATTATTGGCATGTCGGGCGCTAGCGGCGCGGTGTATGGGATTCGGCTGTTAGAGGTGCTGCAGGGTGTGGCTGAGGTCGAGACTCATCTTGTGATGTCAGATTCGGCGAAGCTCAATATCGCTGTCGAGACCGACTTTAGTGCGAAGCAGGTCGAGGCGCTTGCCGACCACGTGCACTCCAATAAAGATATCGGCGCGAGCATTGCCAGTGGCTCATTTAAGACCGACGGTATGGTTATAGCCCCGTGTGCGATCAAAACCCTGTCTGCCATCGCGAATTCTTACGCCGATTCGCTTATTGTCCGAGCGGCAGATGTCATCTTGAAAGAGCGCCGCCGATTGGTGCTCGTGCCACGCGAGACTCCGCTGCACACAGGCCATTGCGAACTCCTGCTGAAGGCGAGTCAGCTGGGCGCCGTCATCGCGCCGCCGATGCCTGCCCATTACATTAAGCCGCAGACAATTGACGATTTGGTTAACCACCACGTTGGCCGCGTGCTCGACCTCTTCGACATCGATCCCGGCCTCGTACAGCGCTGGCAGGGCGTAAAGAACGCGTAATCGCTAACTACAAACATTACAAAAGGCGCTCCTCATGACAAATAATCTGTTCGATCTCAGCGGCAAAGTCGCGCTAATCACAGGCGGGAACAGCGGTATTGGTCTCGGCTTCGGCGAGGGCGTGGTGAAGCATGGCGCTAGCGTGTGCCTGTGGGGGACTAATGCCGAAAAAAATGCAGCTGCCGTTGCGCGGCTAGAAGCACTCGCTGCAGAGAATGGCGGCAGCCAGCAGAAGATTCACTCTATCGTCTGCAATGTCGCTGACGAGGCCTCGGTTGAGGCGAGCTTCGCCGAAACACTCAAACTCTTCGGCCGTGTAGATGCCTGCTTCGGCAATGCCGGCGTCGCGCGCTCAGGGCGATTCGATGAGTTTTCTACAGAAGACTGGCGAGCGGTGTTAGACGTCAATCTAGATGGGCTCTTCTTCACTCTGCGTGCCGCGGCGCGACACATGCGCGAACGCGCAGAGGCGGGAGATGCCGGTGGCCGTTTGATTGGCACCGCCTCGTTGGGGGCGTTAATGGGCATGGCGCGAGTTGAAGCCTACGGTGCGAGTAAGGGCGCAGTCATCTCATTCATGCAAGCGCTAGCGGTGGAATATGCACGTTTCGGTATTACTGCGAATTCGGTGTTGCCCGGGCATATCGAAACAGCGATGACCGAGGACAATTACGCGAATGAGAAATTTGCGAATGCAATCCTGCCACGCATCCCTGCGCGACGCTGGGGCGACCGATCAGACTTCGAAGCCATCGCGGTGTACCTCATGAGTGATGCGAGCAGCTATCACACAGGCGACAGCCTGCTGATCGACGGCGGCTTCTTCCTTTACTAAGTCGCTGAATTGCTGTACTTTGCGCGCAAGTCGGCAATGGCACTCGATTCGCCGCCGACTGTGCTTCTACTGACGCGGCCTTTCGATCACACGCAAACATTCCTCTGCGTTGACGCCCCCCGCATCCTTTCGAACGCACACCCGTGCTTCCCGCTTGACCCGCATCACTGAATAGTCGCGGCTCGACAGGACTTCACAATTTGTAATCGTAACTAGCCGCAGGCCGCGACCTCGTCGCCGCTGCGCTAACGCCCGTGCGTTCGTGTGCTCCGCTAATGCGGATCATACTGCGCGCTAATCAATTGAGAGTTTTATGATATTTGCAGACCTCGGTTTATCCGAATCTTTACTCAAGGCGGTCGAGAAGACCGGCTATACCCAGCCCACGCCTATTCAGCAAAAGGCCATTCCAGTTATCCTAGAAGGCCAAGACGTCATGGCCGCTGCGCAGACAGGCACCGGCAAGACTGCCGGCTTTACTCTGCCGCTGTTGCAGATTTTGAGTGGTGAGGCGAACAAGAAGCCCGACACCATGCGCGCGCTGGTGCTAACACCGACGCGTGAACTCGCGGCGCAAATCCAAGACAGTATCGAGACCTACGGCACCAACGAGAACCTCCGCTCTGGCGTCGTTTTCGGTGGCGTAAATATCAATCCGCAGAAGACTATGCTGCGCAAGGGTCTCGATATCCTCGTGGCAACGCCTGGTCGATTGCTCGATCTTCATCAACAGAAATCGGTTCATTTTGATAAGGTTGACGTGCTCATCCTCGACGAAGCCGACCGCATGCTCGATATGGGCTTCATCCGTGATATTCGCAAAATACTCGCGTTGCTGCCCAAGAAGCGGCAGAACCTTATGTTCTCAGCAACGTTCTCCGATGATATCCGCGCGCTAGCGAAGACGATCTGTCACAAGCCAGTTGAGATCGATGTGGCGCCGCGTAACTCGACAGTCGAAATCATCACACAGCGCCTTTATCACGTAGAAAAGCAGCAAAAAGCCCAGCTACTTAGCGCTATCCTGCGTTCCAATACCAGCCAAACGCTGGTCTTTAGTCGTACCAAACACGGCGCCAATAATCTGGTGAAGAAGCTCTCTAAAGATGGAATCACTGCCGCGGCAATCCACGGCAATAAATCGCAGGCGCAGCGCACTAAAGCGTTGGATTCCTTTAAGCAAGACCTGATTCAAGTGCTAGTCGCAACAGACATCGCAGCGCGCGGTATTGATATTCACCAGCTCGAGTCGGTGATTAATTTCGACCTCCCGCATGTGCCCGAAGACTATGTGCATCGCATCGGCCGCACCGGTCGCGCAGGCGCGACTGGGCTCGCGATTTCCTTGGTGAGCAGTGATGAGCGTAAGCAATTGCGCGACATAGAGCGCCTAATCAAGCAAAGCATTCCTAAAGCTGACATGAGCGAGTTCGACCTCACGCCTGTGCCTGGCAGCGAGGACTATCAGGAAGAGACACGCCCACCACGCCAGCCACGTGGCGGCCGCGGCGCTTCTGCCAATGGCAGGGCGGCTAACGGCGCGCGCAGTAACGGCGGACGCGGTGCCGGCGGGCGCAGCGAGAACAGCCGCAGTGAGAACAGCCGCAATGAAGGCGGCCAAGCTCGTCGGCGCCAATCAGGTGGCCAAGGCCAAGCCCGCGCACAAGAAGGTTCAGGCGAAGGCAGAGCGTCGCGTCAGGGCCAGCGCCAAGGCCAGCGCCAGCCTCAAAGCTCCGCTAGCGTGCCGCGGGATTCGAACGGCGACCTTAACGGCAACAGTGTCGATTACAAGCCTAGTCGACCGGCAAGGCCAGCGGGCGGTCGCGGGCGCAGCGGCCCTATGAGTTCGGGACAGCAGCGTGCCGGCGGCGCGAACGGCAGGCCTTCGCGGTCGCGTGGCCGTTCAGGCGGACAAGGTGCTGGCGGTTCGGGCAACTCGGCGCAGGCCGAGCAGAAGAGCTCGCTGTGGCAGACACTCCGCGACAAGGTACGACCAACGCGCTAGGCCAGCAACCCCAGTGCCAATAAAAAGCCCTTTCGTTCGCGCGAAGGGGCTTTTTTTTTTGACTATTTTTTCCTTCGATGGAAAGTCTTCTGAGTCTTTGCCGGTCGCGGTAGTTAGAACGTCAAAAAAGGAAAACACTGTGATTACACGAGACACACGATTCGCGCGCTATTCGAGATCCTTTTGCTGGTTGCTAGCAGCTATTTGGTTCGTCCTTGGCATATTCCTGTTAAGAGGCGAACTGCAAAGCGAAGTCCTATCAGGCATTTTGTGGATTGCCGGAGCGGTTGTGTTCTTTTTTACCGGCATTTACCTGCCGCGCTCGTCTGCTGCGGCGTCATCTGAGGCCTCGCCAGCGACCAATAAGCGTGATGAAGGCTCTACTCCAGATTGAGAGCGCGACACACTCGCGCGCCGAAGTCTTTGTCGTGTGCTGCCGCTATTGAGTGCACGAGATAACTGGCGCTCGCGGTTTCAGGATTCGAGAATAGCTGGAGAATCGAGTCTGCGAAAACGGCAAGCGTGCCATCATCGGTGAGGCCCGCGAGCCCGAAGCGCGATTCGAGCACGCGCTGCTGGCGCTTTTCGGCTTCTAATTCTGCCGCTTTGACAGCTGCGCGCAGTGTCTCGAAGTCCTCGCGTTGGGAAAATTCGGGCAGGGTACCGGCCAAGGGCCAGCCTTTCATTTCCGAGCGCAGGCTGCGCAGGGGCGCCACTATGCGTTGTCGCCATTCAGCCGACAGCGCTAGCATCTCGGTGAGCTGCGTTACGTTAGGCGCCTTGCCGGCGCTCGCCGTCCACAGCAGATAGAGCAGCACGTTGACGTCTGCGCCGTGGTGATTCTGCAGCGTCAAGCAGGCATCGGCGACGCCTGGCTTAGGGTAAAGGGTCAGGGAAAATTCCCAAAGGTTCACGGCATCGACCTCTAATAGCTGTTTCGGGCTGCAATGCTACCTGAGAATTGTGCTATAAACACAGGCCTAATAATGACTCCATTACAGGCTAAGAGGTAGCTCCGCTGCGAGCTTACGCGTTATGCACATACACATCCTCGGCATCTGCGGCACCTTTATGGGTAGCCTTGCCATTCTCGCTAAGCAACTCGGGTTTGAGGTCAGCGGCAGCGACGCGAACGTCTACCCGCCGATGAGCACCCAGCTCGAACAACAGGGCATCCGCCTTTGTGAAGGCTTCGATCCAAAGAATCTGCGTCCTGCCCCGGATTTGGTCATCATCGGTAACGCGATGTCGCGCGGCAATCCCTGTGTAGAGTACGTACTCGATCGCGGTATTCGTTACACCTCGGGCCCCGAGTGGCTCGCACAGAATGTCTTGCATGGCCGTTGGGTGTTGGGCGTTGCCGGTACTCATGGGAAAACCACGACAAGCGCGATGCTGACATGGATCCTGGAATACGCGGGCATGAAACCGGGCTATTTGATCGGCGGCGTGACCAATAACTTGCCTGCGTCGGCGAGCCTCGGGGATTCTATTTTTTTCGTGGTGGAGGCCGATGAGTACGACAGCGCATTCTTCGATAAGCGCTCCAAGTTTATCCATTACGCCCCGCGCACGACCATCCTCAATAATCTCGAATTCGACCATGCGGATATCTTCGACGACCTCGAGGCGATCAAGCGGCAGTTTCATCATCTTGTGCGCACGCTGCCAGGCAATGGCCTAATTTTATCGGGCAATGGCGAAGAAGCGCTGGAAGACGTGCTTGCTCGCGGCTGTTGGACGCCGAGGCAGACCTTCGGCGTCGATGCGGTGCCAGCTGACTCTCTGGCGCTTCTCGAGTCCGGGGGCGTGTATTGGGATGCGGAACTGATTCGTGACGATGGCAGCCGCTTCGCACTCGCCAAGATGGGCGTGGGCGGAGAGCCGCTCGCGCAGGTACAGATCGAATGGCAGATGACCGGCCGCCATAACGTGAACAACGCCGTCGCAGCCATCGCCGCCGCGCATCACGCCGGAGTTGAGGTGACGACCGCCGCAGAGGCGTTGAACCTGTTCCGTGGCGTAAAGAGACGCATGGAGCTCAGGGGAGAGCGTCGAGGCATTCGCGTCTACGACGATTTCGCGCACCACCCGACAGCGATAGAAACGACGCTAGAAGGCATGGCAGCAAAGATTTATTCCGAACGCGGCGGCAAGCCGCGACGTCTCGTCGCCGTAATCGAGCCGGCGTCGAACACTATGCGAGCGGGCGTTCATCAAGAGACGCTAGTCGCTGCCTGCGAGTCGGCAGACGAAGTCGTGTGGCGACGCCCGCCCAATTCTGGTCTCGACTTCGTCGCGCTCGAAGCCAGCAATCCGGTGCCCAGTAGCAGCTTCGATGAGGTCGATGACATCGTGGCGTATCTTGCTGAGAGCGCGCGCGAGGGCGATCATATCGTCGTCATGAGCAATGGCGGATTTGGCGGCATCCACGACAAACTTTTGCGCGCCCTGCGCAAATAGAGCCGCGTTAGTTTTTATCGATCAGGAGGCGAGGCCCCATGTCCTTTGCGCAGTCCCAGCACGCTATCACGGTGCCACTCTTTCCGCTTCGTATCGTGCTGTTTCCAGGAGGCAGACACGAGCTGCAAATATTCGAGCGCCGCTATATAGACATGGTGACCGCAAGCCTCAAGACCGGCACTCCCTTTGGCATCTGTTCACTGCAGGCCGGCGCCGAAGTAATGGAGGCGGGGGCGAGGCAGACTGTCAGCCGCATCGGCACGCTCGCGCGGATCATCGATTGGAATCAGCTCGACAACGGTCTGCTCGGCATTGCCATCGAAGGGACGACGAAGTTTCGCGTCGAGGACTGCTGGCAGTCTGATGCGGATCTGCTGATGGCGAATGTGGTGCCGAGCCTCGTAGATACGCTCGAAGGGGAACCGCTTAGCTACGGCGAGGAGTACGGCGAGCTCGTTGAGGTGCTGCGCGGCCTCGAGAGCCACCCGCTGGTGGCCGAGAAGAGTCTCGATATCGAATATGAAAACCTGTGGCAACTTGGTTGGCATCTTAGTGAGCTAGTGCCGCTTGGAGAAGGCTCCAAACAAGCACTTCTCGAGCTCGACGATGCTCATGAGCGCGCAGCGAGTCTGCGTGCTTTGCTGCGGGAGTTGTCCGGTGAAGAGTGATCGCAGCAACTCTTGCGGTAACTCATGTTAGCGCGCTGGGTAGATACAGCCGACTGGAGCTCGCAGGAGTGGCTCGCCGCGGTCATCCTCGTGTTTATCTTGGTGACGGTCGGCGTCGTTATGCTGCGACTGGTGCGCGTATTTAAGCTGTCACGCCGCAAGACCCGCGCGCCGAATCTAAGGCCTTTACGCCGCACGCGGGTCCGCTCGGCGTCCGATGATGAGCGAGAGTAAAGCATGCCGCACAGTCCCAAGTGTTCGCTCAAGTCTTCATCGGTATACTCTGCCGCTTGTCTTAGTGCCTGCCTTATCTGGGGCGCGAGCGAGGCGATAATCGTTCGCCATGACGTGGCGCCTGCCGCCTATGAGGTGAAGGCGGCGGAATACCCCGCCATTTTTTCTCTCGAGCGCCAAGGCAATCGCCGCGTCTGCGTGGCGACCCTCGTGCACGAGCAGTGGGCGCTTACCGCTGCGCATTGCTTGGAAGAAACCTCACTTGGGCGCGTTCTCGAGGGCGGTGAGGCATTTCAAGTGGAGGTAGCAGGCGCCGTTGAGTTCATCGATGCGGTGACTGTTCACCCGCTTTACGATCAGCGTGCGAGCACCGACGTCGACCTAGCCTTGCTGCATTTCAGTCACCCGCTAGTAAACCCGCGCCCGCTGAGTTTGGCGACCAATGACTCTTATAAGGGGCAGCGCGTCCAGCTCCTCGGTTGGGGTTATACCGGGCAGGGACTCACGGGGCGTGATCGCGACGACGGCAGGCTGCGCAGTGCACTCAACAGGCTCAGCGACGCGAACGCGCGGCTTAGAATCGAATTCGACGATCCTCGAATTGACGGCAGCACGCCGGAGGCGTTGGAGGGGATGCCCAGCCTTGGCGACAGCGGAGGGCCCGCGCTCGTCGCTGGTGAGTCGGGTCTTGTTGTGGTCGGCATTACCGTTGGAGAGGTGATGGGGCCGGCGTTTAGCGAGGAGACCCAAGGGCGCTATGGTGCAGTTGCGGTGTACGAGCATGTCGCCAGGCATCGACAGTGGTTCGAGGCGGTGTTTACAGCTGGCGATAAGAAGGCGCGATGAGCGAGCAGAAAAGGTGCGCAAGCGGGTCTCTTTAGAAGCAATTGCTTTCACTCATTCAGCAAGGAGACCCCCATGATCAAGCGCTTGCTATTCGGTATCGTCCTACTCTTCCTCATTGTCGGCGGGCTTAGCTATCTGTATCTCAGTTCGGCAGTAAAGGCTGGGATCGAATACGCTGGCGGTGCCGCTTTGAAGACCACAGTGCTGGTCGAGTCGGTGACTCTCTCGCCACTTAACGGCAAAGGCAGTATCCGAGGGCTTACGCTCGCTAACCCTGAGGGATTTAGTGAGGGCGCAGCGCTCGCCTTGGGCGCTATCGATCTTGAGCTACTAGTCGGTTCTGTTTTCGAGGATGTTATCGAGATCGACTTACTGCGCATCGCCCAGCCGCAGATTCGCTACGAAACGACACTGCGCACCGATAACCTTCGCACGCTGCTTGCGAACCTGCCGAAGGGTAGTGGCGCACAGCCTGCGAGCAGCGGCGATGCGACTAGCAAGCGCCTGCTGATCAAGCGCATCGAAATTCTCGGCCCTCAGCTCACTGTTGTCACCGCAATCGGCTCTGCACCGATCACGCTGCCTGATATCGTGCTGAGCGATATCGGCGGCGGCAGTGGCGGCGCCTCTGCGGCGCAGGCGGCCGAGGCAGTCATCCGTGAGTTGCTCGCTGCTATCGGCGCGGCTAATTTGCCTAGTCTGGATCAGCTCCGTGAGGGCGTCGAAGACCGCGCGCGGCAAGAGGTTGACCAGCTCGAGCAGCGTATGCGCGACAGAGTGAACGAGACGGTAGAGGACGCCTTGGGCATCTCAGTTGACGGGGTCGGCGATCGACTGCGCAATCTACGGAATTAAAGGCGCGTTAAGCCCCCAGTAGGGCAAAAACTCACCTCTAACATCTCGTAAGACTGCCGGCATGTTTGTTACTATCTGTGCGTTTTCACCTTTCCCCCATCCGCCAGTAAGGCGCAGGAGCACAGTATGACAATTAAAGTAGGCGACAAAGTCCCAGCCATCGGTTTCTCGGTAATGACCAGCGAGGGCCCTAAGCCGTTAAGCAGCGATGCGCTTTTTGCCGGCAAGAAAGTCGCGTTCTTCGCGGTGCCAGGCGCGTTCACACCGGGTTGTTCGATGACGCATCTCCCTGGCTTCGTCGTTAATGCTGATGCGATTAAAGCCAAGGGTGTCGACACCATCGCTTGCATGTCGGTAAACGATGCCTTCGTGATGGGCGCGTGGGGCCAGGCTCAGAATGCCGAAGAGATTGTGATGCTGGCTGACGGCAATGGTGACTTCACTGACGCAATAGGCCTTGCACTGGACGCGTCCGGCTTCGGCATGGGTAAGCGCGCCCAGCGTTTCGGTATGATCGTCGAAGACGGCACGGTGACCTATCTCGGCGTCGAAGAGCCAGGCGAGATTAAAGTGAGTTCAGCCGACGCGCTTCTCGCCCAGCTCTAAGCGCAGCCTCACTCCAACTAAGAACAACTAAGAACAATAAGAGAGATGGGTATGGCGATTGAACAAGCTGTGAGTCACGACGAGCCGATTGTCACGCCCTTGAGGTCGAAGATCGGCCTCGTACTCGGCCCGGCCGCCTTCGTGTTTATGTTGTTCTTCGTCGATCTAGATCCGACGAATCCAATGGTCACCCGCATGGCTGCGGTGATCGCATGGATGGCGATCTGGTGGATTACCGAGGCGATTCCGCTGTCTGCTACCGCGCTGTTGCCCATCGTGTTGTTCCCACTGCTGGGCATTATGCGCGGGCGCGCTCAGTCCGCCGCAGGCTTGATCGATGAGCAGGGAGCGAATCTACCGGAAGGCATCGCGCTCGGCGATCTGGATATCGTCTTCCCGAATGTTGCCGCGCAGTACATGGATTGGATCATCCTGCTCTACCTTGGTGGATTTATCATCGCCACTGCGGTGGAGAAATGGAATCTCCACAAGCGAATCGCGCTGAATATCCTGCGCATTATCGGTGGCCAACCCCATCGTCTCGTTCTCGGTTTCATGGTCGCCACGGCATTCCTGTCGATGTGGCTGTCGAACACCGCTACCGCCATGATGATGATGCCGATGGGCATGTCATTAGTTTTGCTCTACGAAGAACTGAATGAAAAGACGCGCCTCGCAGGCGGCAGCGTCGATGCACGTGCGCCTAATTTCGCGCTGACCCTGCTTCTCGGCATAGCCTACTCGGCCTCTATAGGCGGCGTCGCCACGTTAATCGGCACGCCTCCCAATGGCGTGCTAGTGACCCAGATGGGGCAGCTTTTCCCTGACGCGCCTGAGTTTGCCTTTATGACGTGGATGTCGTTTGCGCTGCCGATGAGCTTCGTTTTCTTGGTCACTAGCTGGGTGTTGCTAACGCGATTCGTCTTTCCCTTACCCGCCTCTACGCCGTTTAGTGGAAAAGCTTTTATCAATGCAGAAATCGAAAATCTCGGTCCGATAACGACCGAAGAGAAACGCGTGCGTGGCGTGTTCATCGCCGTGGCTGTGCTTTGGATGACCCGCAAGGAGCGACTATTCGGCGCCGATGTCGATATCTTCGGTTGGAGCCATTACCTAGACCTGCTGTTCGTAAAACTGGGTGCAGCGCCGATTAGCTCCCTTATCGACGACGGCACCGTGTCTATCGCGATGGCGCTAACGCTCTTTGTTATCCCTGCGAGCAAGCAGGTGGGTGGGCGTTTGATGGACTGGGAAGACACTAAGAAAGTGCCGTGGGGTATCTTGCTGCTCTTCGGTGGCGGGCTCGCAATCGCTAAAGGTTTTTCGACTTCGGGTCTGGGCACCTACATGGCGAGTCAGCTGCAGGTCATGCTGGGCGATGCCAGCCCGTTTGCAATCGTGCTCAGCACAGTAGGCTTTATCACTCTGTTAACCGAAGTGTCGTCTAACGTCGCCACGATCTCACTGGCGCTGCCAATCATGGCGTCACTCTCGCAAGCAATTGAGGTGCACCCGCTACTGTTGATTATTCCGACGACACTCGCGGCGTCGTGCGCGTTTATGCTGCCAGTCTCGACACCCCCGAATGCGATCATCTACGCATCAGGCAGGGTGCCCATCACGAAGATGGTTATCGCGGGCCTCTGGCTCGACTTGTTGTCGGTGATAATCGTGACTGGTTTCGTGTATACCTTAGGCCATGTCGCGTTCGGCGTGCTGGGTGCTTTTCCTGCTTGGGCGCTTCCTTAGGAGGACGCCTTTGCGGTGTGAATGGTGTCGGCGAGGGCTAGCAGATGAAACAGGACGATTCAGCTGAACTCGAAAGACTGCGCGCCGAAGTGGGCTCGCTCCGCGAAAAGGTAGCAACGCTCGAGGCGTTGCTCAAATGCGACGCGCTCACGGGACTAGGTAATCGTCGAGCCTTCGATGAATGCCTTACCATCGAGTTAGAACGCACCGCGCGCAGCGGCAAACCTAGCTGCTTGCTGCTGCTCGACATCGATGGGTTGAAAACCCTCAACGATAATTTTTCCCATGCCGCGGGCGACGCGGCGATTCAATTCCTTGCCCAGAGTGTGGTCAAGACGATGCGTAAACTCGACTCGGCGCATCGAATTGGCGGCGATGAGTTCGCCGTAATCCTCGCAGGAAGTGGCGACGAGGGCGGGGCGCGTGTCGCCGAACGCATCCACGCGGCGCTTTCTGCAGGGCTGGTGTTCGATTCGCAGCAGCTTCAGGTAAAGGTGTCTATCGGCTGCGCAACGACGCTAGCATGGCCCTATGCTATGCCGCTTAACGAGCGCAGAGACGAGCTGATACGGAGAGCGGACGCGGCACTCTACGCAGAGAAACCTAAGCGAGGTTAGGCGCGTATCTGTTTCGCTAAGGAATAGAGAATCGCCGCGGTGGCTCCCCAGATGCGATAGCCCTCGTAGGGCATTTCCAGAATAGTGCGGTCGGCACCTCGATAATACGCGGTCGATCGCGAATAGGCGTCGGGGTCGAGTAGCAAATCGAGTGGCGGGTGAAAGATGGCAGCGACTTCGCGAGGGCAGGGAGTCAGTGCAATTCCCGAATTGATTAGACCGACCACCGGCGTGATTCTAAATCCCGAGGGTAGAGCGATCTCGCTCATCTGGCCTATCACCTCCACTGCTTCCCGAGCGAGCCCGATCTCTTCTTCTGCTTCTCTGAGCGCGGTCGCCACGGCGTCGCAGTCCTGCTCATCACAGCTACCTCCAGGCAGGCTAACTTGTCCGGCGTGGGAGCTGAGTTTCTCAGAGCGCAGCGTTAGCACGACGCGGCTAGCTTCGGAGGATGTGGGGCGCGAAACGGCGATCAACACGGCGGCAGCGCGCAGCGCAGTGTCTTCAGAAATATCCGCGAGGATACGCGGATCGATGTGTTGCGTGGGGTGGTGGGGCATTTCTCGTTGCGAGAAATGCCCCACTAGTTCGTTGAAACGCGTTGTCACGGCGCTAGTAGTTTATAGTGACACCGATAAACGCACGGCGCGGCTCGCCGGGGAAATAACGGTCGTCGGTAAACGTCGTCCAATCGGCGCGTTCCGCATACTCGCGGTCGCCCAGATTGAGGATGTTCGCATACAGCGAGATGGTGTCATTCACCACGTATTGTGTACGCAGGTTGAGTAAGTTGTGTCCTGAGTAGCTCGCCGTGTTTTCGGGGTTGGTGTAGTACTCGCCCATATTCACGAGCTCGATCTCGCTTGACAGGTTGTCGCTAGGTGTCCAGCGCAGGCGCAGGTTGCCGAATTGACGCGGTGCCGTATCGACGGTGTTGCCCAGTATGTCTACGCCGCCAGAAATTTCTGAGGATTCGTAGGTATGATCGGCGAGGTTATATACCGCGGCAAGCGCCAAGCTATCGGTGAGATCGAGTGCCAGAGAGAACTCTAAGCCGGTGTGCTGCGTGTGGTTATTGTTGGTGTTCACGCGATCACTGTTGGTGACAATTTCGTTCTTCTTGTCCATAAAATAGTAGCTAGCAGAATACGCCCAGCCTTGTGCGCCGCCTTTAAACTCGACTTCGTAGCTGTCGAGTTCGACCGAATCGAGGTCGGCGATGTTCTGGTCACCCTGCAGGCGATACATCTCGCTCGCCTGCGGCGCGCGGAAACCCGTTTGGGTGCGCAATTGCAGGCTGTGGTTGTCGTTCAGTGCGTAGCTGAGGCCTAGCTTCGGCGAAATATTAGTGAAGCTGTCGCTGCGATCTGCCGGGCGGTTGTAGCGGCAACCGAAGCGGCACGCGACGCCATTTTCGTCGGTACGACCGTCTATCATTTTGTTGTCGTAGTCGTAATTGGTGTCTTCGACGCGCAGGCCTAAAGATAAATCCCAGCCCGATTGGAAGCTCTGCTCGTAGCTGACGAATGCAGCGAGTTGCTCGGCGTCGACTTGGTAATCGTAGTGCTTGCCCTGGGGTATGGAGTTTCTCAGGAAGAACGAGCCTTCTGTGGGGTTAGGCTGTGTCTGCTGCAGCGCACCATCGGTACGCTCGGCGTCGAAACCTACTGCAAGCTCGGCGCCATTGGCCAGTTCAGTATAGGCTGCGGATTGAAGGCCGAGGCTGGAAACCTGTGTCGCTTCGATCGGCTGGCCTGGCAGGAAGTGCTGGATAAATGTCATGTCGGCGTCGCGAAGGTAAGGCGTGATGACCACGTCCCAGTCGCCGAATGTCTTGCTCGCCGTAGTCCAGGCGCGTGTGTTCTTGCTATCACGATAGGCTTCGGGGTTAGGGTTGCCGGTACGCGTCGCACCTTTGTAGCTCTCGAAGCCGGTGACGAAACCCGCGGTCTCTTGATTGAGGTTAATGTGAGTGACACCACCATCGAGTTCCCAGCCGCTGTTGCTGGCGTAGCTGTAGAGATACGTGAGCTTCTGCTGATCGAATCCGCTGTCGTCACGGTACCCCTCTTCGCTGGTGCCGTTGAGCAAGAACAGCTGCTTGAAATCGCCTTTGTCTTGGCCGAGCTGTGCCTTAACGCGTTGCGAGCCACGGGGACCCTGCTCAAAGGTGATCTGACGTGCGTCGCCGGCCTTGGGCAGCACGACATTCACTAACCCATGGACCGCATTGGAACCCCAGAAGGCGCTGCCTGGGCCTCGCACGACTTCGACGCTCGCCGCATTTTCGGCGTGGAGGTCAAACATCTCGTTGACGTTGCAGAAACCGCTAGAGCGCACTGGGATGCCATTTTCTGCTATTAAGAATGAGCCACAGGCGCCGGCGCCGGTTAGAACGGGCGAGCGGATCGCGGTGAGGCTCTCTTGGCCATTGTTACGGTGGATGCTCACACCAGGCAGGCGGTTAAGAGTCTCTTGCAGATGGGTGTGGCCGATTGCGCGCAGTTCTTCTTCGCCTATCACGGAGACGGCAGCATTGATGTCGGCGAGCCCTTCGGACTTACGGCTGTTAGAGGTGACGGTAATTTCCTCGATGCCGTCGGCCGACTGAGCTGAGGAGGCTGTGGCGAGTAGCGAAAGGCTGGTGGCGATGCCTGTGTACAGAAGCGTGCGTAGCATGTGTCTCTCCCAAAAAACGAAAATAGGTTAATAGCGGTGTTGTTGCTGACTCTTTTGTGAGGGCCTTTACTGATCGCTCAAAGATAGCACATCCGAGGCGCTGCGGGGCAGGGTGGCAGGGGCTAAATGCAGCAGATTGTGACTTTGCACAGGCCTTTCTAACCACGTAAACTGCTTTGAGGTACGGGCTCTGCTAGCCCTAAGCGCAACAGTTGAGAAGCTAAAATAACGAGAAGAGCGAGAGAGAAACCATGCAGGTGAAAGACAAGGTAGTAGTAGTAACGGGCGGTGCTAGCGGTATCGGCAAGAGCTTGTGTGAGCGCTTCGCTCGCGAAGGCGCGCGCGCAGTGGTGGTGTCGGATATTAATCAGGCTGGCGTCGACGCGACGGTTTCAGATATCGCCGCCTTAACGCAGGCCCGCGGCAATGTCGCGAATGTCGGTAAAGAAGAGGATATTAACGCGCTCGTCGCCGATACCCTCGCCGAGTTCGGTCACATCGACCTATTCTGCTCCAATGCGGGCATCTTCACTGCGGGTGGCGAGAACGTCAGCACCGAGGCGTGGCAGTCGATCTGGGATATTAACGTGATGTCTCACGTGTTCGCGGCACGCGCCGTGTTGCCTTCGATGCTTGAACGCGGCGAGGGCTATCTGCTCAATACTTCGTCTGCTGCTGGCCTGCTGAGCCAAGTGGGCTCGGCGCCCTATTCGGTCACCAAACATGCCGCTATCGGCTTTGCGGAATGGCTGTCGATCACCTACGGGCGTCGCGGCATTAAGGTCTCGGCGCTGTGTCCACAGGCGGTACGTACGGCGATGACGGCGGTCGGCGCGGGCGACGGTGGTGTGGCGGGCCTCGATGGCATGCTAGAGCCAGAGCAGCTCGCCGATACGGTCATCGAGACGCTCGACAAGGAAACCTTCTTGGTGCTGCCGCATCCCGAGGTATTGAATTACATGCGCCGTAAGACCGATGACTACGATCGCTGGCTCGGCGGTATGCGCAGGCTTAACGATCAATTCGAAGACGCCTATCATAAGCGCGAAGAGTCGCAGAGCTAGGTTACGCACAATATCCATTAACACTGAAGTAACATCCTTTAAAACGTTACGGAGAATAAGAATGACATTCAGCAAAATCGTAAACACCACACTCGCGACACTCGCTCTTACCGCCTCGGCTTCGCTGTTCGCCGCGCCAGACGCAAAGATCGAACAGCTGTCGTGGATGACAGGCAACTGGGCCGGAGCGCTAGGACCCAATCAGCTCGAAGAGAACTGGATCGCGATCGAAGGCCGCACATTGGCGGCGATGGTGCGCATGACTGGCGGCGACGCGACCAGCATGTTCGAGATGATTACTATCGAAGAAGTAGATGGCTCGCTAGAGCTCAACGTTCAGCAGTGGGATCCGGGCATGGCGCCACGCACCGACGGCGCGCAGAAGATGCGCCTCATGGAAATTACTGACAACAGCGTGAAGTTTGAAGCCTTGGGTGAAGGTGGTATGAAGACCCTCGGCTACAGCCACCCCGATGCTGAGACGTTCATCATCCACGTCGAGCAGGCGGCGGGTCCTAAGTTCGATATTAACCTGAAGGCACGTAGCCTCTGGAAGTAAGCAACTAGCTCGTTGATGGGTCGATAAGTAGGGAGCGCGTCGCGAGTTCAGCGCGAATGGCAGCCTGCATCGGCCTATCGACTTCGGCATCGAAGTCACGAGCTGCCTCCCAATCGTAAAACCATACGGGCTTGAGGCGCAGCGCCTCGGGTTCGTCGTGGTGTCGCGGGAATAGGTGGGCGTGCAAGGCAGGTTCGATGTTGCCTAGCATCTCGTAATTTATGCGGACGGCGCCGGTGACGGCGAGAATCGCATCCCCAATCGAGACCATGTCGCGGAGGAAGTCTGCGCGATTCGCTTCGTTTAAGGCATTGAGGTCTGGTACTACGGGGTCTGGCAACAAGAGGCAGTAGCCAGGTAAAAACTGAACATCTCCCATGACCACCCAGCCCGATTTCACGCGACCGATAGCTTTCGGGTATTGTCCCCGTTGGCACTCTCGGACACGCTGATGGATCAGGGTGGGCATGGGAAGCCGCTATTTAGACAGCGACGACGTTGTTCGCGCAGGGGCCCTTCTGGCCTTGGCCTACTTCGAACTCGACCGCTTGGCCGTCGTCTAAGGTTGCGTAACCGCCACCGTTTTTAATCTCTGAGTGGTGTACGAACAGATCCTTGCCACCGTCTTCTGGTGTAATAAAGCCGAAGCCCTTGTCTGCGTTAAACCACTTCACTGTACCTTTGCTCATTTCTTACGTTCCTTTTTGGGAATTGACGTTCACTGCGCGTAGCCAGCCACATGCCGCCTGCGCGTTTCGTACGGGTAGAAATTCGAGAGAGGAATCAGCTAGTGGATTGTAGCTGCAATCAAGGCTACTCGCGGCAAAAGTGCCGATCAAAGACGGGATTGCCGTAGGGGACAACGCTCAAGAGAGGGCAGTGTAGACGGTATGCTATTGAATAGATACCATTCTCTGCCCACCTCTTGGGCGTCAAATTGCGCGTAACTCGCAGCGTTCTAGGCGCTTTCTTCGAGCAGCTCCACCCAATTGCCATCAGGATCTTGAATGATGGCAATAGTGATGCCCGGGCGCACCTCTTTCGCTGCAACGACGATAGTCGCCCCGGCGGCCGCGGCTTTGTCGACGGTTTCCGCGAGGTTGCTGCAGGAGATCGTCCAATAGCGATAGCCGGTTGCAGCACGAATCCCACCTGGTGCCGCTGGCGTGCTCGGCTTCGGGTCGAGTTCGATGACTTTAATGACACTGTCGCCGACCTTGAAACGGTTCATCTTGCCGCCGCCTGGCATGGGAATCGTCGCTTCTAAAGGCAGGCCCAGAGTCTCGCCGTAGAATGTCATCATCGCATCGATATCGTCGCAGACGATACCGATGTCGATGGCGTTTTTAGTGATTGCCAAGCTCATCTACGCAGCACCCATCAACGCCTTGGTCTCGAGGAATTCCTCGAATCCTTCCAAACCCCATTCGCGGCCGTTGCCCGACTTCTTATAGCCACCGAAAGGCGCTGAGATGTCGAGAGGCGCGCCGTTGATATGCACCATGCCGGTGCGGATCTGGAGCGCGACTTGCGCTGCGTGCGCAGGCTCGCCTGTGATGTAACCTGACAGGCCGTACTCGGTATCGTTGGCAATCGCGATCGCCTCGGCGTCATCGGCATAGCCGAGGATCGTAAGCACCGGTCCGAAGACCTCTTCGCGGGCGATCGTCATGTCGTTGGTGACGTTGGCGAAGACGGTAGGCTGAATGTAGTAGCCCTTGTCGAGGCCCGCTGGACGACCTGGGCCGCCGGCGATGAGTTCGGCGCCTTCTTTGATTCCGGCTTCGATCAGCGCGTTAATCTTAGTGAATTGCAATTCGCTCACTACAGGACCGAGGCGAGTGGTCTCCGCTTGCGGGTCGCCGACGGTAGCTTTGGCAGCAGCGGCTTTGGCGACTTCTATCGCCTCCGCCATGCGGGAGTTTGGCACTAGCATGCGGGTTGGCGCGTTGCACGACTGGCCGCTATTGCCGAAGCAATTCATCACGCCGCCGGCAACCGCTTTGGCGAAATCGGGTGCGTCGTCCAGAATGATGTTGGCCGATTTGCCGCCAAGCTCTTGGGTAACACGCTTAATGCTGTCTGCCGCCGCTTTGGCGACCTCGCGACCCGCGCGGGTAGAACCAGTGAATGAGACGACGTCGATCTCGGGGTGTGAAGAGATCGCGGCTCCGACGCTGGGGCCATCACCGTTAACGAGGTTGAATACGCCCGGTGGTAGGCCGCATTCGTCGATGATTTCGGCGAGGATATAGGCATTAATTGGCGCCACTTCGCTTGGCTTTAGCACGATGGTGCAGCCCGCGGCGAGCGCAGGGGCGACCTTGCAGGCGATTTGATTCAGTGGCCAGTTCCACGGGGTGATGAAACCGCACACACCGGCGGCTTCCTTAACGATGAGCGTGCTGCCTCGTGTCTCCTGGAACTGAAAGCTGTCGAGTACCGGGAGGATGGCGGCGAAGTGGCCGAGGCCGCTCGGCACCTGCGCGGCAGTCGCCAGGCTCATCGGTGCGCCCATCTCGTTAGAGATGGCGGTCGCGAGCTCTGCTGAGCGGGCCTGAATGCCAGCCATAATCTTCTGGATAACGGTCTTGCGCTCTTCGACGCTAGACTGTGACCACG
This sequence comes from Gammaproteobacteria bacterium, assembly GCA_024639905.1. Taxonomy (GTDB): domain Bacteria; phylum Pseudomonadota; class Gammaproteobacteria; order Pseudomonadales; family Pseudohongiellaceae; genus UBA9145. The sequence goes on from JAHEGE010000001.1 coordinate 265,814, forward strand.
CGGGGAATGCAGCGCGCGCAGCTTGGGCGGCGGCATCGACGTCGTCGGCAGTGCCCATGCTGATGGTGGCGAAGGCCTCTTCAGTGGCGGGGTTGATGACGTCGAGAGTCGGCCGGCCGGCCGGCTCGATCCATTCGCCGTTGATATAAAATTTATTGTACGCTGTGGTCATTTCTTAACTCCTGATGATTCGTTTACACTGAGGCTGGACAAGCGCATGGGGCGCCGCTGCGAGCTCAAGTGCATCGCATTGTGGAACGTCTGCTTGTAAGAGGCCGTTACTGCATGAGCCCTACATCACCCTTCGAGTGTACAAGACATGACTAAGAATTTAACGGTTTTTTTGAGTCGATTTGGGGTGGTATTCCGGCGTGTCTAATTCAGTGAGCCGAGCCGTTGGCAAGCGCCTTGCGCGCTTCCTCAGTAGACGATTACCGAGCTATACGCGCTTCGAATCGACCTCTATAGATCAGACCGCTTCGACACTGCGCGCGGGCGACATCTTGCTTGTCGATGGCAATACGCGCATTAGCACCGCTATTAAGTATCTCACCCAGTCGTCTTGGTCCCATGCCTGCCTGTATGTAGGCCGCGGTGGCGAATCGAGCAGCGCAGAGACGCTGCTCGAGGCCGACCTCGAGGAAGGGGTTAGGCTCGTGGCGCCTAATTTCTACGCGGGTTTTAATCTGCGGATCTGTCGTCCTGTGGGGCTTAACGACGAAGACCGCGACGCGTTGATCGCCTTCGCGTGCTCTAAACTCGGGCATCAATACGATAAGAAGAATGTGTTCGACCTCATGCGTTACCTCATACAGAAGCCAGTCGTCCCTAACCGCCTGCGGCGCTCGATGATTGGGCTGGGGAGCGGTGAGCCGACCAAGGCGATCTGCTCGACACTTATCGCCGAGACCTTTCAGTCAATCGACTACCCTATTTTGCCGATGCCCAGCGATAAATTGAGCGTGGGTGACAGGAGTTCATCACGAGGGGAAGAGGCCGTGGGCAGGGGCGGCGAGGTGCCCGTGTTCTATCGGCGCCATTTCACGCACTACACGCCAAGGGACTTCGACCTCTCGCCGTATTTTAGGATTGTTAAGCCAACCCTCGAGCAGGGCTTCGATTATCGGCTCTTCCGCTGGGGGGAATTGGACGGGATCGCTGAGAGTGCAGAGCAAGGCGAGAAGCCGCCCATTGGGTTTTAAACCACTCCCATGAGCCCATTCACTGCCGCTTGAAACTGTGGATCGGCGCGTGAAACCTGTTCATGGGGATAGGCAATAACGCGCTTCGGTGTAATGCCGACTCCCTCGAACTTCCTCCCGTCGACCAGCGCAGGATTCGGTGCGTAGTGCAGCACTCTCTCTCCGTTCGATCCATCTTCGCGACTACTTGTATACCTGCCGAGGCGGCCGGGCGTCGCTGTGCCGACTGTCGTGACGCGAGCCAGCTTGCCTAGCTGATAGGCGAGGAGCTCCGCCGGCCCCTGCGTGGAGCTGTCGATGAGAATCGCGATCGGACGGCGATACGCGCGCAGCGAATCGTCGCGTTCGCGCAGAGGGAGTAGGCCTGCAACGGAGGGAGCTTTGTCGCCGAGTGGGCTCGTTATCGCCGGCTCTGACAGCGTCAGTAAATCGCTGCGAGTGGCGCGGAACAGATCTATGTGCAGCGGGTCTAGATAGCCATGGCTATTGCGCAGGTCGAGCACGAGTCCGTCGGTTTCACTGAGCGAGTCGACTAAGCGCCTGAACGTCGCGAGATCGTCGGTGCTGCGAGACAGCGCCCAACATCGCAGATAGCCGATGATCTTATTGCCTGCGGCAAAACTCAGCACGCTATTGCTGGTCGCCGTTCGATAGCTGTCATAAAGGCTTTCGAACACGGGGGTGGCGGCAAGCGTTTGGGTATCGCGGTCCCGCCTCACGAGCAGGTCTACCGCCTCGGTAAGCGGAAAGAAGCGCAGCGCCATTGCTTCGGGATTGAGGCTTAATACAGGGGCGAATGCGCGGCCATTGAGCGTTAGGATGACGTCGCCGCGCTCTATGCCAGCGCCGTGAGCGGGATAGCCTTCGAGCGCTGCGATGACGAGATGGCCGTCAGCGAAGGGCGTTGTCTCAATGCCGAGGTGATTGAGCGCATAGCGGGGGGAACCCCCGCGAGCGTCAAAACTCAAATTGAGGTAATAGCCCAGTTCAGTCGCGTCTAGCGTCATAGTTGGGCTTAATCGATTGCGAAGCAGTAGAAGTAGCCAGCGCCGCCAGTGGAGACCAGATTAGCTTGGCTGCAGCCGCGCGAGCCGTGGGCGCTGTTCCATGAATTAGGGTTGGCGCCGCCACCTTGACGATCGAAATGACCCACATGCGCGCTGCCTTGATCGTTGCTTGTCCAGTTATTGCAGGTATGGTCGGCGCCGTCGTCCACGGTGTTACCAGCCAGCGTGGAGCCTGTAAGTATGTCGTGTTCGTTAGGCGTATCGCCGCGTCCTTTAACGACATTGCCGTTCTCGTCGAGCGAGTTCGCTTTACCTAACGCCATGAAATCGCTGTGCAGTGCGTTGAGGGTAGACGCGACCTCGACGCCTTTCGCGTTATACCAAGGCCCGAAACCGATGCGGTCACGGGCGTCGATCGCGGCCATTTCTTCGGTGGCGTGTGCGCTGAGGTAGGCGCGCCACGTTTTACCGCGGGAGCCGGCTGCGCGCGCCAAGTCGGCGCAATGGGCATCTGCACCGGCGAGTCCGCCGAGGTTTGCCCCATCACCACTACCGACGCTTGTGATAAAGAAGCTCATGGCGTTGTCGCCGGCGTCTTGAGCGTTAAGCGTGCTGAAGCTCGCCAACGCGATGAGAGTGCTCAGGGTCGAGGCCGCGAACAGGCGGTTACGTAGTGTGCTGTGTCGTGTGTTCGTGCTTTTCATGTTGCATCTCCATTTTTATTTCATCTTGTCATGTTGGTCGTGCGTATTTTTGAAGTCTTACATAGCCGCAGCAATATCGCTATGGGCGAGCTGCTGCTCCCTATTTGCCGCCGCCTAAAATGCGCCTGCTGGGCCTGGGAAAACCACTGGACTCTGAATGCCATCGGCGGAAAGGCTAGACACGCCGAAGAAGTAGTTGTCGATAACGATGTTCTCCAGTGTGAAGTTATCGACATCGCCGACGTCGCGGGAATAGTCCCACGTGGGTGACGTGGTGAGTCGCCAATGCAGCCGGTAGCCGGCGGCCCCTGTTACTTTTCCCCAGCTCAATGTGGTGTCGGGGCTTACCTGGCCCGCAATGCTAACCGCGCTCGGAGGCGCCGGCGCCCAGGCCATCGAGGCGAGTGTGACGGCATTGAGCGCTGTCAGCTTGGCGGCGTAGGCGAAATTGACATGCTCGATCGTGTCGCCGTATTCGATGCCTTCTTCGACGCGCAGGTCTTGATGCTGCTGTGTGTAGTTTTCATTGGTTTCCATGATGCGCACGGCGGGGAAGCCGGCCTCATTAAACGGGCGGTGATGCCCACCGCGGCCGAAGCGGTCAAGCCGATAAATCATCATTACATCGAGGTTGGGGATATAACGCTCGCCCATTTGATGGACGTAGCGGGCGATATTGCGCGAGGCGGAATCGACCTCTCCACCCTGAAAGCGCCGTTGTGTCGCCTCTTCGGGCGTCTCGACATAGCGCGTGCCTTCGGAGAATACGCGCGCGGTTGCGTTATTGGTGACGCCGTTAACGCCGGTGATATTTCCGATCATGTCGTTGTTGATAACCGCCTCGATTGACCAGCCTTCATTGAGCGCGTGCGCCGCGAGGATTGCGCCGCCGTACAAGCCCTGCTCTTCCCCAGAAAGCCCAACGAAGGCGATTGAACCGGCGAAGCGGTAGTGGCTTAACACCCGCGCAGCTTCGATGACTCCTGCCATGCCAGACGCGTTGTCGTTGGCGCCGGGAGAGTCGGACTGTGAATCCAGTGCATCGCTCACCCGAGAGTCGATGTCGCCGCTCATCATGGTAAAGCGGTTGGGGTCTTGTTCGCCGCGTAGCACGGCGACCACGTTGACAACTTCGGTGGGCTCGGGAATGCGGTTGCCGGAGACCACGTCACCTACGGTGAAGACTTCGAGGCAGCCGCCGCAGTCGGCGGAGATGCGGTTGAACTCAGCCTCGATCCAGCGCCGCGCGGCACCGATGCCGCGGGTCTCGGACTGCGTGTCGGAAAGCGTGTGTCGCGTGCCAAAATTGACGAGTGTTTCGATGTCGGCTTGGATGCGCGCAGCGGAAGGAGCCGTAGCTATTGCGTGGAGATCAGCCTCATTGGCGTGCAGCAAACTAGTGCTTGCTGCGCAGGCTGCGACGGCTAGCGTGGTGAGGCTGCGCAGAATGCGTGATGCGCTTCTTTTAAACGGTGTGTAAGTGAGCGGGGTGTAAGAGTCGCTGGCCATGGGGATTCCTTCGAAGTTGTGGGCATATAAGAGAGGGCCACTCGTGAGCGCTAAGTGTCATACGGATGGGGCTCAGAATCAAAGAGGAGCGGCTAGCTGAAAGAAATTAACACAAATCTAATTGATAATGATTCTCATATAGATTAGTATGCGTTTACTGAGTCGCCAATGTCGCGTCGACTTTCATTTAAAGGTGATTAACCCAGATGTCTCCACGCAGTTCTCGCTCTCGGCTTGCCGCGGCTATAACCCTTGCTCTCGCGCCTTTCGGCGCCCAATCGCTTGTCGCTCAGGCAGTGAGTGGCGCCGCAACTGCCGGCTCGGTAGAAGAGGTCACTATCCTCGGCAGCCAAGAGGCGGCTCGCAAGATTCCCGGCTCCGCGCATTTTATCGGTGAGAAGCAGCTGCGTCAGTTTGCCTATTCTGACGTGCAGCGTATCGTGCGAGAAGTGCCCGGTGTGAGCCTGCAGATCGAAGACGGCTATGGCCTGCGTCCCAATATCGGGATCCGCGGAGTGGCCACGGAGCGCAGCGGCCGCATCACGCTGTTAGAAGACAATGTCCTGATTGCGCCTGCGCCTTACTCGGCGCCCTCGGCGTATTATTTCCCAACTATGGGTCGCATGGCGGCGGTCGAGATCGTTAAGGGGCCGGCGGCAGTGACTCAGGGCCCTTATACAATAGGCGGTGCGCTCAACATGGCATCGACGCCAATCCCGCTGCAAACCGGCGGTGAACTGCTGACCGAAGTAGGCCAAGACGCCACCTATCGCGTGCACGCGAAATACGGCGGCCGCAGCGACAATGGCTTTGGCTTCTTGGTCGAGGCGCATCAATGGCAGTCAGACGGCTTTCAGACTATCGATCGAAGCGGCGCTAACACGGGGCTCGATGTGACGGACTTTATGGCCAAATTGAGCTATGCGCCACAGGGTTCCCCGCATGCGGTTGAACTGAAACTGCAGCTCGCCGACCAGGACTCTAATCAAAGTTACCTCGGACTCACCGATGCCGACTTCGGTGGCGATGCGCTGCGCCGCTATGGCCTTTCGGAACTCGATAACATTGCCACGGAACACGAGCAGGCGATCCTTCGCTACAACTACGACGTTAGCGCGAATCTCAGCGTGTCGGCGACCGCCTACAACAACACGCATCAGCGCAATTGGTTTAAGACCGAGGGTATAGATCTCGGCGGTAGTGCTAGCGCAAGTGACTATGCCGGCACCAGTTGGGCGAGTGTCATTAATGCGGTAAACGCCGGCACTGGCCTCGGCAACGTCTCCTTCGCCGAGCTGCAGGGCATCCTCGATGGCAGTACCGATACCGCGGCAGGCAGCGTCCAGCTGCGCTCTAATAATCGGGAGTATTATTCTCGAGGTGTGCAATTTGGGGCGAACTGGGAGGGCGACTTCGGCGGGCTGTCTCATAGTTTACGCGCGGGGCTGCGTCTGCACGAAGACGAAGAGGATCGTTTCCAGCGTAACGACGCCTACTCGCAGACTGCGGGAAAATTAGGCTTAGATTATCTCGGCGAGGCCGGTGGAGCGGGCAATCAAGTGCAATCGGCGCGTGCGCTCGCCTTCTTCGTCCACGACGAGATTCGCGTGGGCAATTGGACTTTGTCGCCGGGGCTACGCTATGAAGACATCGAGCAAGACCGAGTGCGCTTTAGCGGTGGCGCCGCCCGTAATTACGTAGATGGGCGCGAGAACACCGCGCAGGTCTGGTTGCCGGGTCTAGGCGTAAGCTACGAGGCAACAGCAAACTGGACCCTCATCGCCGGCGTTCATAAAGGCTTTACTGCGCCGAGCAATTCACCGGGGGTGAAGGAAGAAGTCGCTATCAACTATGAGTTAGGTGTGCGCTTCCAAGACGGCGGCCTGTCAGCAGAAGTCATTGGCTTCTTGAGTGACTATGACAACCTGTTGGGTCAGTGCACGGCTTCATCGGGCAGCGACTGCGTGATTGGTGACGCATTCAACGGCGACGCGGCGACTGTTGCGGGCTTAGAAGCGCTGGTAAGCGCGGACCTGTCATCGAATTCAGCCTACCGTGTGCCGCTGACGTTGAGCTACACGCGTATCGATGGCGAGTTCGATACCTCGATAGGCGACACCGACTTTTTCGGTACGGTAAACGCCGGCGATCCTCTGCCGTACTTACCCGAGAATCAGCTGCGTATCGCTGTGGGCATCGAGGCAGGGCGCTGGACAAGCTATCTCAGCGCTAACTATGTCGACGATGTCTGTGTCCGTGCTTCCTGCGGTGCCTTCGAGAGCACCGATGACAGCCTGACACTAGACGCCAGCGCGAGTTACCAGTTTAATGCCGCCCTCAATGTGTTCCTGCGTGCAGAGAACCTGAGCGATACACATGACATTATGGGTCGTCAGCCCTACGGCGCGCGCCCGAATAAGGAGCGTACCCTGTCGGCGGGTTTGCGCGTCAATTTTTAGAGAAGCCTTGAAAAGGATTTAACTATGTTCGCAAAAAAAGTAATGGCACTGGCGTTAAGCGTCTTCGCAGCGGGCGTGATGTCAGCCGCCGAGGTTAACGTCTACTCAGCGCGTTCAGAGGAGTTGATCAAGCCTGCGCTCGATCGCTTCAGCGAGGAGACCGGCATCGAGGTAAACCTCATCACGGAAAGTGCGGACGCGCTGATTCGCCGCATCGAACTCGAGGGGGCTAATTCGCCCGCGGACGTGTTGTTAACCGTCGATGCGGGAAGGCTTTTTAGAGCGAAAGAGGCGGGCATTCTCGCGCCTGTCAACTCGCCGGTATTGCAAGAACGTATCCCAAGCGCCTACCGCGACCCGGACAACCTGTGGTTCGGCCTCTCTCTGCGTTCACGTGTCATCCTGTTCGATAAGTCGCGGGTCTCAGCCGATGAGATTGCGACCTACGAAGATCTCGCAGACCCCAAATGGAAGGGGCAGGTCTGCATTCGCTCGTCAGGCAACATCTATAACCAGTCTTTGCTTGCCTCGCTCATCGAACATTTGGGCGAAGAGGCGACCGAGGCGTGGGCCGAAGGCCTCGTAGCTAATCTGGCGCGCCGTCCTCAAGGGGGTGACCGCGATCAGATCCGCGCAGCAGTGGCGGGACAGTGCAAACTCGCGGTGTCCAATACGTACTACCTCGCTGGCATGCTTAACTCGGGCGTTGCCGACGACGTAGAAGTGGCTGAGCAGATTGGCGTGTTATGGCCTAACCAAGACGACCGCGGCGCGCATATGAATGTGAGTGGTGCGGGCATGATTAAGACCTCGAAGAATCAGAATGAGGCGCGTCAGCTAATCGAATTCTTAAGTGATGACTACGCACAACAGTGGTATGCGGAGGTGAATAACGAATACTCCGTGCGCGCTGATATCCCGGTGAGTGCCACACTGCAGCGCTTCGGTGAGTTTAAAGCAGACACGTTAAACCTCGAAGTCTTAGGTCGCAATAACGCCGCTGCCGTGCGTTTAGCCGATAGAGCTGGTTGGCAATAGGAATACGAGCACCTTTGCCTACTCCCGTGCACAACATCCTGCGCAGTAAGCAGACGCGATGAGCGCGAACGCGCTCGTCACGCCCCGCAGCCTCAGGCCAAGACTCTTCTCAATAGAGCCTTGGCCTTTGTCGTTGCTGGCACTCTCGCTTGTGCTGGCTTTGCCAATACTCGTCATTGCCTCGTCTGTGTTCTTTCCTGCCGGCGACATCTGGGAGCATCTGCTCGACACGGTTCTGAGCCGTTACGTGCGAACCTCGTTCGCTCTCTTACTGGGCGTCAGTGTTGGCGTGTTGGCGCTCGGCATCTTGCCGGCGTGGCTAGTGTCGGCTTACCGCTTCCCGGGCAGCAAGATTTTCGAGTGGGCGCTGTTGCTGCCGCTCGCCATTCCTGCGTACATCATCGCCTACACCTACACGGGTATGCTTGATGTCGCGGGGCCGCTGCAGAGCGGTCTCCGTGAAGCCTTCGGGTGGCGCTATGGCGATTACTGGTTTCCAGAAATCCGCTCACTCGGTGGCGCGATTTGTCTGTTGTCTCTCGTGTTTTACCCCTATGTCTACCTGCTTGCGCGCGCGGCTTTCGCCGAGCAGTCTGGTCGCGTGCTCGAGGCGGCTCGCAGCCTCGGCTGTTCGCAGCGAGCAGCCTTTTTGCGCGTCGCGTTGCCACTTGCGCGGCCAGCGATAGTTGTAGGGCTGAGTATTGCGCTCATGGAAACACTCGCGGACTACGGCACGGTGCAGTATTTTGGCCTCTCGACTTTCACCACGGGCATTTACCGCACATGGAATGGTCTCGGCAGCAGTGTTGGTGCCGCACAGCTCGCAGCATTGTTGCTGTGTTTTGTGTTCTTGCTCGTGTCACTCGAATCATGGTCGCGCCGACAGTCGCAATTCTTTAATTCCGGCGGGCGCGCGCGTGCGAGTTCAAAGCAGAGTTTGCGCGGACGAGGGTTGTTGCTTGCCTACCTCGCCTGTGGAATTCCCGTCACTTTGGGTTTCGCTGTGCCCTTCGTTCAATTGGTGTTGTGGGCCATCATCACTGCCGACTCCATACTGACCGCCGAGTTTTTAACGTATTTGTTTAACAGCGTATTCCTCGCCTCGACGACCGCGTTACTCGCGCTATTTCTCGCTCTCTTTATCGCCTACGGTCGACGCTCGTATCCGTCGCCTGCCTCTACGCTTGCAGGGCGAATATTGGGCCTCGGCTACGCGCTACCAGGTACCGTTGTCGCGATCGGAGTGCTTATGCCCTTCGCTTGGTTTGATAATCGCCTGAGCGAATTCATGATCGCACGGTTTGATTTTAATACCGGGTTGCTACTCAGTGGCTCTGCCTTCATCTTGATTTTTGCTTATCTCGTGCGCTTCTTACCGATTGCGATGAACACCGTTGATGCGGGGCTTGGAAAAATCCGCCCTTCTATGGATGAGGCAGGCAGGAGCATGGGGATGCGGCCGCTTGCGCTGTTAAAGCGGGTGCATCTGCCGATGCTACGTGGCTCTCTTGTGACGGCGTTGCTTCTGGTATTCGTCGACGTTCTCAAAGAGCTGCCCGCTACTCTGCTGCTGCGGCCGTTTAATTTTAATACGCTCGCGATTCGTACCTTTGAACTCGCTAACGAAGAGCGCCTCGCCGATGCCGCGGGTCCTGCCTTAGCGATCGTGTTGGCGAGCCTGATTCCTGTTATCCTCCTCAGCCGCTCGCTGCGGCAGGCAGGCGCGACTCGCGATTCGGTGGAGACATGACACGGTGACAGCAAAGGCAGTAAGACTTGAGGGCGTGAGTGTACATCTCGGCGGGCAGCTCATAGTTGATTCGATCTCTTTCCATGTTCCCGCGGGCGGCATAGGCTGTCTGCTCGGCGCTAGCGGCTGCGGAAAGACAACGCTACTGCGCGCGATCGCCGGCTTCGAAGCGCTGAGTGCAGGCAAAATTTTATTAGACGATACCGAGGTCAGCGTGCCGGGCCAGTCTCTCGCGATCGAGAAGCGCCGCGTCGGTATGGTATTCCAAGACCACGCCCTGTTTCCTCATCTGAGCGTTGCCGAGAATATCGCCTTCGGCATTCAGAGTGTCGCACTGGCAGCGCGCAATGCACGCGTCGCGGAACTCGCCTCGCTGCTCGAAATCGAGGACTTGCTAAACGCCTATCCGCATCGTCTCTCCGGTGGTCAGCAGCAACGCGTCGCGATCGCTCGCGCGCTAGCGCCGCGCCCCGAGGTGCTGCTCTTAGATGAGCCGTTCTCAAGCCTCGATGTGGAGTTGCGAGAAACCCTGGCGCGCGAGATTCGACAGGTGCTCAAACAAGAGGGCATTACGGCAATCTTGGTCAGCCACAATCAATTCGAAGCCTTCGCGATGGCAGATGAGATTGGCGTGATCAAGGGAGGCCGTCTTCTGCAATGGGACAATGCGTTTAATCTCTACCACACGCCGAGCTCCCTCGCGGTTGCGGATTTCATCGGTGAGGGAGTCTTGATCGCCGGACACAAAGTTGGCGATCACGCGGTCGAGACCGAACTCGGAATTATCGATACACGGCAGATACAAGACTTTAACTTACCCGACAGCGAGGACATTTCCCTGCTGCTGCGCCCCGATGATGTCTTCCATGATGACGCGAGCCCAATCAAGGCGCGTATCGTCGAGAAGGCCTTTCGTGGGGCGGTCTTCCTCTACACCCTGCAGCTCGCGAGCGGTACGCGCGTGTTATCGCTGGCCCCTAGCCATCACGATCACGCCATAGGCGAGCCAATGGGCATTCGTCTTGACGTCGAGCATCTGGTCGCTTTTCCTAGGCTGCCACTGGTCTGATAGCCCTTGCGGCAGCGGTGATTGTGGTGCGCTTCAGCGAAGGTTAATGCGCGGCGCGTTATAAGCTGCGATAGTATTGGCCATGCGATCTTCTATGATTCTTTCTAGCCCTCATCAGCCCAATGCCTCCCACGCTGTTTACTCGGCGGCGGGGATTGCCCGCGCCTTGAGTTTTGTCGCGGCGCTGTTAGTGTGCACCGCGTTGGTTGCCCAGGAAGACCCTGCCGCGGCCACGCAGCCAGGCATAGAGTCTGAAGCGCAGCAAGCTCGTGAGCAGGAGGTCGCGCGCGAGATTGCTCGCCGTGAGGCCGCTCTAGAGGAGCTGCGTTACAACGCGGGGGTCTACTCGCCTCAGCTGCAAGAGGCCTACCATGACCTTGGGGCCTACTATGCCGAGGTCGGCGATTTCGAGCGCGCGCGTGATACCTATTCAGAAGCACTGCAGATTGCGCGCATCAATACCGGCCTTTACAGCACCCAGCAGCTCCCACTGATTCGCGCCGGCATCGAGGCGAATCTCAAGCTAGAGGCATGGCCTGACGCCGACGATCTCCACGTATTGCACCAGCACATAAGCAGTCGCATTTTTGTCCCCGAAGACGAGTCCTTCCTAAGTTCGGCGCAGCTCTACGGCGCTTGGCGATTACGCGTACTCAGAGAAAATCTCTTAGACCACTCTTTCCGCGGCCTCGTGCTCATGGCGGAGGAATTGTCTGACTATTACGCCGAAGTGATCCTAAAAATTGAGGCGACAGACACCGCCTCCGCGACTGATGTCATGCAGCTCCTGTTTTCCAAAACCGAAACCGATCTCGCCCTAGTGCGCGCCATCGCCACGACCCCCTACACCGAATTCGCCGGCACTGTGAGCCCGTATATCTATCAATCGCGTTGCCGCAATGTGCGCGACGCCAATGGCCAGGTGTCCCAGCGCTGCACGAACATTCAGGTGCAGAATCCGCGCTACGGGCAATCGCAGCGCGATGCGAAGCAGCTTGCTGTAAGCCGTCAAGCGCGCAGTCTGACCGAGACAAGCGAGCGGCTGACTTTGCTGCGTGACGGCGAGAACGAGCTGAATGAGGCGCAGAGACAAGAGCTCACTTCACGCATCGCACAGCTCGACGTCGAGACGCAGCAGCTGCTCAGGCGAGCGCGATCGCGCAGCCTGTTTTAATCACCCTCTACCCTGGCCGTCGTTAGCAGTCGCATTGCGGTGATCTCCAGTTGTCATTCGCAACGTTGTAACTAAGGTGCGCGTTATCGATCTAAGTTGAAGCAGATTCGACCTAGTATTTTTTCGTATAACGGGTTTCAATGACTGCACGCGGGGAGTCGCCCTGCGCTGCGCGAAAACTGGAGGACTTATGTCACCTTTCTTTAACCGGCTCAGCAAGTTGGCAATGGCGGCTACCGTCGCATTCGCCGCCTTGGGAAGCCAGCTGGCAGCGGCAATAGAAGAGGGCGATATGGCCCCCGACTTCGCCCTGCAAGCGTCTGACGGCAAGACTTACACGCTCTCCGAATTTGTCGGTGTGCGACCCGTTGTCATTGCCTTTTTTCCGAAAGCCTTCACCGGCGGTTGAACGATGCAATGTAAAGCGCTGCGTGACAGTGCTAGAGAAATTAAGAGTTTCGACGTTGCCTACTTCATGGCCAGTGTAGACACATTGGAAGACAATACCGCTTTCGCGGCCGAGCACGAAGCGGGCTTCCCGATTCTAGCCGACCCCGAGAAAACTATGGTCGACGCCTATGGAGCCCTTATGGGTGTCGGTTTTGCGAATCGCTGGACCTACTACATCGGAGTCGATGGCAAGGTCTTGAAGATCGACAAAGCCACCAAGCCGGCAACGGCTGGCAAAGACCTCACTCGCACGATGGAAGAACTGGGCTTTCCCAAGCTGTAGTCTCTTCACGCCGCCTCGAGGCACAGTCCTCGAGGCGGCATCTACAACTCTTCTTTTGAAATCTGCTTCGTTCGAGATCTCACGCCTCAACATCGCGCACGGCTGTCCACTCCTCGGCCTTGCGGCACTGCGGGGCGAACACCCGCACACACTGCCGAGTCGGGCAGCAGCTGCTGCGCCTGCTTAGAGATAGCTTCGCTCGCCACCGAGCCTGCTACGGGACGCCCGCCCAAAGTTCGAGCCTGTGGTGCCAGAGACTGCTCCGAGTGGAATCCCGCAGGGCGAGGGAGGAGGAGTCTGTGGCGCCGCGGGCTCGAGCGATGCCGCTACGGGAGAGTCTGCCGCGATCAGTTCGACATCTCACGCCTCAGCATCGCGCACGGCTGTCCGCTCCTCGGCCTCACGGCACTGCGGGGCGAACACCCGCACACACTGCCGAGTCGGGCAGCAGCCGCTGCGCTTCTCTCGAGATCTGCTTCGTTCTGGATCTCACGCCTCAACATCGCGCACGGCTGTCCGCTCCTCGGCCTACGGCACTGCGGGGCGAACACCCGCACACACTGCCGAGTCGGGCAGCAGCTGCTGCGCCTGCCTAGAGATAGCTTCGCTCGCCACCGAGCCTGCTACGGGACGCCCGCCCAAAGTTCGAGCCTGTGGTGCCAGAGACTGCTCCGAGTGGAATCCCGCAGGGCGAGGGAGGAGGAGTCTGTGGCGCCGCGGGCTCGAGCGATGCTGCTACGGCCGTCCCGGCGCCGCGGGCTCGAGCGATGCCGCTACGGCCGTCCCGGCGCCGCGGGCTCGAGCGATCCCGCTACGGCTGTCTCGATTCTGCGCACGCGAGAGATGCCGCTACAGGCGTCCAGCGCAAAAATTCGGGCAAAACTACTCAAGAATCGGGCATTTCAATAGCAATTGCAGCGACTAACAGTTAAAGACGAATGATACTTATTTGTTGGCGGGTCTAGGTGTGTGACAATGCTAACCACTTGCAAATTTGGAGTCTCACCATGTCCAAGTCGGGAATGTGGGCCATCGCGGCGATCGCCGTGCTCACCTTTTTCTACCTCGTCTATCTGGCGCTCGCCTTCGAACCGCCTAGCGGCACAACGACGGTTATTCTGCCCACCCCTGCTGCCGAAGTGGCGGCGCCAGAGCCTCGTCCGGTGCCTGCGCGAGTGACGCCTTCTGCCCCGGCGGCAGTGGCTACGGTCGAAGAGACGCCGACGCTGGTCGAGGAGGTTGTTGAGGTCGCTCCGCCGACCCCAGCGCAGCCCGCCATCGAATTGCCTCGCCTCAATGACAGCGACAGCTTTGTGAAGGATAAGCTCGGCGAGTTTGCCAGCGGCTCGCGCCTTTTGAGTCTGCTAGTCGACGAGCAACTGGTGCGTAAGGCCGTGGTGCTCGTTGAGAATGTCTCGCGTGGGCAGTACCCGCAAACCGCGCTGCCTTATAAGCCCATCACCGAAGAGATGCGGGTCACTACTAGTGATGGCAAGCTGTTTACCATGGACGAGTCGTCTTACTCGCGTTTCGATGCTGCGATCGCCGCCTTCGTTGCACTCGACACTGAGCAGTCCCTGCGTCTCTACCGTTTACTGTCGCCGCTTCTCCAGCAGGCCTATGCAGAGATCGGTTTCCGCGACGCAGAATTTGAGCAGGCCTTGATTAAGGCGATCGATGCCGTGCTCATGGCGCCCGAGGTTGAGGGTCCGTTCCAGTTGGTGAAACCTTCTGTGATGTATCTCTATGCCGACACGCGGCTCGAGGGCTTGGCGAATATCAATAAACAGCTTATTCGCATAGGGCCGGCGAACAGCGCTAAGCTAAAAGAAAAGCTGCGTGAGTTTAAGCAGGCTCTTTAGCAGATCAAGGGGTTAAAAGATTAGAGGATTAAAAGATCAAGAGATCAAACGATCCCGGAGTTGAGAAGAATTAGCGGCGTAAACACAGGACTTCTATGGCTACTTTTTCACGTCCCGATAGCGCGCTGCTATCCGGAGCCGTAATCGATGTAAACGAATTAGTGGCCCTGCGCGCAGCGCATGGCTCTAGACTTATCCTCCTCGACGCCTCTGTTCCTCCCGTCGTCCCCGGATATGAATCGCTCAATTCAGCATCAGCAGACGCGAGTTGGCAGATAATCCCTGGTGCACGCCGCTTTGACTACGACACTCGCGTTTGCGATCCCGACGCGAGCCTTCCGCATATGATGCCAACGCCGGAACGGTTCGAGCGCGAGGCGCGCAGTCTTGGTATTAATAATGATTCCATTATCGTCACCTATGACGACGTTGGTCTGTACGCGAGCCCCAGAGCCTGGTGGATGTTTTGCGCGATGGGGCACCGCAATGTTGCCGTTCTCGATGGTGGTCTGCGTGCATGGATAGCCGCCGGCCAGGATACCGAGTCCGTAGGTGCCGACTGGCGCGCAGGCAAGACCGCGAATGCAGAATCCTATGCGGCAGGCGATTACACCGCTCGGCCAATGCCCGCCGCCTTTGTCGATAGCACCGAAGTGGCGAATGCACTCACCGCGAATAACGCGCGAGTTCTCGATGCACGCTCGACCGCGCGCTTCAATGCCGAGGCCCCAGAACCACGCCCCGGCGTCCGCGGCGGCCACATGCCCGGCGCTATAAGCTTTCCTTTCCCGCGCGTACTCAATGGCGGCACGCTTAAACCGCGAGCGGAACTCGTCGACGAATTTGCGACTGTTGCGAGCGCAACAGACAGACTCGTCACCAGCTGCGGCTCCGGTCTCACCGCCTGCGTGCTAACTCTCGGCGCGGCCGTCGCCGGATATGACTCCCTCTCCGTTTACGACGGCTCCTGGGCCGACTGGGGTTCGGATCTCTCGCTGCCGGTCGAGAGTTAAGCGCTGCTTATTCGGGAGCAGCTTCGTTCTGGATCTCACGCCTCAACATCGCGCACGGCTGTCCGCTCCTCGGCCTAACGGCACTGCGGGGCGAACACCCGCACACGCTGCTGAGTCGGGCAGCCGCCGCAGCGCTTCTCTCGAGATCTGCTCCGTTCTGGATCTCACGCCTCAACATCGCGCACGGCTGTCTGCTCCTCGGCCTTGCGGCACTGCGGGGCGAACACCCGCACACACAGCCGAGTCGGGCAGCAACCACTGCGCCTCCCCAGAGATTGGCTTCGCCCACCACCGAGCCTGCTACGGGGCGCCCGCCCAAAGCCCGAGCCTGTGGTGCCAGAGACTGCTCCGAGTGGAATCCCGCAGGGCGAGGGAGGAGGAGTCTGTGGCGCCGCGGGCTCGAGCGATGCCGCTACGGCTGTCCCGGCGCCGAGGACGCGAACGATGCCGCTACGGTCGTCCCAGCACCGCAGACGCGAGCGATCCCGCTACGGTCGTCCCGTCCCAACTGGCAGCGCGATGTCGCCACGGTCGCCCCGACCCCACCCCGGAAAGGAAACGATTCTGGTAAACTATGACTTCCCGCAGTATCCCCGCGGGAAATCGTATTTATCATTTGCGCTGGAATTACGCTCCAGAATGCAAAAAGGACGAGTTATGAACACACCCAATGCTGCCAGTGCGCCTGGCTTCGTGGTTGCGGCGTTATACCGCTTCGCCACCTTTCCCGAGTATGAGAGTTTCCGCGAACCGCTCAAACAATGCATGGTCGATAACGACGTGCGGGGCACGCTGCTGCTCGCTGCCGAGGGTATCAACGGCACGATTGCTGGCACTCGCGCCGGCGTCGATGCGGTGCTGGCGCTTATCGAGCGCGATGCGCGGTTCGCAAATCTCGCGCCTAAAGAGGCGTTGGCTGACGAGAATCCCTTCTATCGGACGAAGGTTAAGCTCAAGCGCGAGATAGTGACTATGGGCGTCGAGGACATCGATCCGACTAAAATCGTCGGTACCTACGTAGAGCCCACCGAATGGAATGCTTTGATCAGCGATCCAGACGTTCTGTTGCTCGATACCCGCAATAAATACGAAGTCGAGATCGGCACTTTTGAGTCCGCAGTGAATCCTGAAACTGATTCCTTCCGCGAGTTTCCCGATTATGTGAAACAGAATCTCGATCCTGCCAAGCACAAAAAAGTCGCTATGTTCTGCACCGGCGGTATTCGCTGCGAGAAATCCACGGCCTATCTGCGCGAACAAGGTTTTGACGAGGTATATCATCTCAAGGGCGGCATCTTGAAATACCTCGAGGAAGTGCCCGAAGCCGAGACCAAATGGCGCGGCGAGTGTTTCGTCTTCGATAATCGCGTGACCGTCAATCACAAGCTTGAGCAGGGCGAGTACGATCAATGTCACGCGTGTCGTATGCCGATTTGCGAGGCGGATAAGAAGCGCGACGAATACCAAAAGGGCGTGAGCTGTCACCATTGTGCGGCGCATAAGACCCGCGAAAAAGTAAAAGGGCTTGCCGAACGCGAACGCCAGATGGAACTTGCTCGGGGGCGCGGCGAATCACATATCGGGCATCCGATGGAGCAAACCATCGAGGAGCGAAAGGCCGAGAAGCTTCGCTTTAAAGAGTCGCAGCGCGAATACGAGCGAAGAAAACAAACCTAACCTAACAGCCGAAAGAGAAAGGGCCATGACAGCAGACCTCGAACCGCAAAAACTGGTGATGAGTCCCTATGGGGCGTATCTAGGTATCCTGCTGGACAGCTTCGGCGAGGGGGCTGCGAGTTGCAGTATCGACGTCAAGCCGCAGCATTATAATGCCGGTGGACGCGTTCACGGCGGGGTGCTTACCTCGCTTGCAGACACGGTGGCAGGCGTTGCCGTGAGGACACTACGGCCGGAGGGTGCGGCGTCGGCGACCACCGATCTCAATATCTCGTTTATTAGACCACCGATGGGGAACCGACTCGAGGCACACGCCACGGTGTTGCACCGAGGCAAGCGCTTATACCGCGTCGAGGTTAGCGTGCTAAGTCTTGATGCAGGGGACGCGGCGTCGGGAAAGCTCGTCGCGCGCTGCAATGCGACGTTTATGATCGTCTTTCCTGACCCGAGTTAGTTAGAGGGGCCGGCGCTATTTCTGTACCGCTGCGCTTTCGACATGCGCGAACACCGAGGAGCTGCCATCCTTGTGCATTAGCACGATGTCGTAGGGCGTAAAGCGGCTGCCCATCTCCATGCCCGGGCTGCCAAGCGGCATGCCCGGCACGGCGAGCCCAAGCGCGCCTTCCGGCGGGTTCGCCAGAAACTGTTCGATGTATTTCGCAGGAATGTGGCCCTCAAATACGAAGCCGTCTTGGGTCACCGCCGTGTGGCAAGACTGCCACTTGGGAAGCACGCCTAACTCTTCTTTGACGCCGTTCAAGTCTCGAGGGTGATTAATCTTCGAGACGAAACCCGCTTCTTGCATGTGGTCTATCCAGCCTACACAACAGCCGCAGTTTACGTCTTTAAAGACATTCAGCGTCACGTCGTCTATCGATTGTCCCGCCGCGGAGGCAGAGTAAGACAGGCTGAATGCGAGCGAGAGTGTCGCCAGTAGGCGCTTAGGCAATAGCATGGGTGACTCCTTTTGTTCTCGGTCTCAACGGGCCTAGTCTACTTGCCTAGGCAAAAGATGAGAAGCGCGCGTGAGTAGCACTCCATGTTGAGGTTTGTCTCGCAGGTATCGGTGGCGTACACTCGCGCCTCGTTCACTGGCGTAAATCGCGGTGAAATAAAGCCAAATACCCAATTGATGCCTGTCATGACTCGTTTGCTGCGTTACTACAATCGTGAAACCTTCGCCGAGCTGTTTAAGATCGCGGCGCCGATGATGGTGTCCCAGGGCGCTTTCGCGGTCATGATTTTCACCGACCGCTTATTTATGGCGCAAATCGATCCGACCCACATGGCCGCGGCCTTGGGCGGAGGCGTGGCTCTGTTCTTCTCTATATGCTTCTTCTCTGGCCTGTTCGGTTATGCCAACGCATTGACTGCGCAATACCTCGGCGCGCGCGAGCTCCACAAATGCTCCAAGGTGGTTACCCAGGGGTTGCTCATGGTGGTCGCCAGTATTCCGTTCCTGGCCTGTATCGCGTTCTTCGTCGCTGACGTGTTCGTGCGCATGGGGCACGAATCGGCGTTCGCAGAGTTAGAGAAGACCTACTACCTATGGCTGATGTGGGGCGCGCCCATCACGTTGGCGAAAGTCGTCTTCTCATCGTATTTCGCGGGCATCGGCCGAACGCGCTTGGTGATGATCTGTGATGTGTGTGGATTGTTGCTGAACGTGCCGCTTTGCTATGCGATGGTGTTCGGTCATCTAGGCTTCCCCGCGCTCGGCATCATTGGTGCCGCGCTGTCGACGATTGTCGCCACCTTCTTTGCCCTGCTGCTGTTTGTTGGCTGCTACCTCGCCAAAGAACATCGTCGGGTGTATCACGTTGCGGAATCCTTGGTTTTCCACGCGGGAATTATGAAGCGCTTTGTCCGCCTTGGCTTGCCTGCGGGAACCGAATTGATCCTCAATGTCGCCGCGTTTAATCTGTTCCTGCTCATGTTTCAGGGCTATGGCATCACCGAGGCTGCGGCTGCGGCAATCGTCTTTAATTGGGACATCCTCTGCTTCGTGCCCATGGTTGGTCTAAATATCGGCGTAGTGAGTCTCATCGGCCGCTTCGTTGGCGCGCGCGATATGCAGCGTACGAGCGAGGTGATATTCGCAGCCTTTGTCATGGCGCTGACCTATTCGGGCTCCATTGCGATTATTTACAGCGTCTTCCGATTTCCATTAGTCGGCGTCTTTGCCCCGCCGGAGGGTGACTTTAGCGCCATCTTGTCACTTGCCGGTTTCATGATGATCGGCCTCTCTAGCTACGTGATGGCCGATGCCACCATTCAAGTTGCCGGCGGCGTGCTACGCGGGGCGGGCGATACGCAGTGGCTTATGTACGCCTCGACGAGCACGCATTGGGTCGCCCTGTGCGCTCAGTTTTACCTGATCCGCGTTGCGGAGTGGGGACCGAGGGCGTCATGGATCGCCTTCGTCGCAATGCTCTTCTCAATTGCCATTCTCTTCGCCTGGCGGCTCTGGGATGGCCGCTGGAAGGAAGAAGAACGCCTGCTCGCGGTGATGGCGGAGTAATCGCCTTGTCTGGTTTTAGACCTCGGCCTCACAATGCCCTATTCTTCAAAGCCATGAAGAGAATAATCCTCGATGCTACTCATAAATAAACAGTTCTCGCCGCGCCGCGCCTTTCAGCGCGCCATGCTTTGTGTGGCGCTGACGCTGCTCGCCGCGTGTGCGTCCCAACGCCCGCTCGCATGGCCAGATGAGCTACCCGAACGTGAGTTTTTTGAGCTCGCCTATAGCGAAGATGTGCGCAATCAGCCGCTGCAAACTCGGCACGAGTATTTAGGGTGGATCAAGAGCTTCTATAACGGCACGGTCCTCTATCCCACCGGCTGGTTCGACGTGCAGGAGCGTGTGCTGGCTACTGCAGCAGCTGCGAACGTGGAAACTTTACGGCCGCGCATTCGGGAGCTGGGGATGCTCATCGCCGCAGAATGGGCGAAGGAAAACAGCGAGCGCGCAATAGATAATCGTTTGCTGGCGCTATGGGGCTCGACGCTGCAAGCCGCCACACCGGGCGAGCAACGGCTCGAAGTCTTCGAGTTGGTGGTCAGCGACGTGCGCAGGCTGCTCGATGGCGAGTTAGAGAAGCAAGCGATAGCGGACTCTCGCTATGATGAATTGTTGGGTCTGGATTCGTTCGGAGATTTTTAGGCTGAGTTATCAGCCGTTAAGGGGTTCAGATGACGCCTACCGCGTGTGCTGCCGTTGCAGAGTGGATTAATGATTTCGTGGTGGCGTACAACTTGTGCCCGTTCGCTGCGAAGGAGTTGCGCGCGGAGCGAGTGCGCATTGTTGAGACCCACGCAGCTGACGAGGCTGCGTTGCTGCTCGCGTTGCACGATGAATGCGCGCTGCTAATGAGCAATCCTGATATCGAGACGACTGTGTTGGTGCATCCCCACGTGCTACAGGATTTTGCGGACTATAATGAATTCCTCGGGCTTGCCGATGCGCTGCTCGGCAGTCTCGATTTAGAGGGTGAGCTGCAGGTCGCGAGCTTTCATCCGGATTACTGCTTCGCCGACACGGCGGCCGATGCGCCAGATAACCTCACGAACCGATCGCCTTTTCCCATGCTACACCTTCTGCGGGAGGAGTCGGTCGAGCGCGCTGTGGCTTCGCATCCGGATGTGGCCTCGATACCCGAGCGCAACATCGCCTTGCTGAGATCGTTAGCTGAGGCCTAGCGATGAGGTGGGCTCGTCGCTAGGCCGGCAGGTTATAGCGTTGGCTTGCCGTTCGACTTTTTCTTCGCCTTGCCGGCGACTTTGGCTTTTTTTGCCTTCGCAGTAGCGGTCTTAGCCTTGGCTTTCGCCGCGGCTTTTTGGCGCTCGCGCTCACGTGCCTTTACGCCGGGCTTGGCTTTTTTAACCGGCTTGTCGCCCGCGTCTCGTGTTCCTTTGAAGGCACGCTTAGGCTTGTCTTCATCGAATACGCGGCCACGGTCGTCATCATTGCGGCGCGCCGGCGAGCGCTTAGAGGGCGCCTTCGGGGCTTCACCTTCGCGGCTGATATTCAAAGTCTGGCCTGCGACCCAGACCTTCTTGAGGCTCGCAAAGATGTCTTCGGGCATGTCTGCGGGCAGGTCGATGGTGCTGTGGTCGTCGAAGATATTGATGCGACCAATGTTCTGCGAATCGATCCCCGCTTCGTTAGCAATGGCGCCGACTAAGTTGCCAGGCATCACCTTGTGGATATGGCCTACCTCGACGCGGAAGCGCTGTAGCCCCTTCTCAGGTGGTGCATCTTTGCGTTGGCGTGGTGGCCGCTCGGCGCCGCGATCGCGGCTACGTGGTTTGTCGTTGTCGCGCGACTCCCATGCCTTATCCGAACGCGGAACGGGCTTGTGCTGAAGTAGCAGCGGCGAATCGCCCTGTACCAGTTTGGCTAACGCGGAGGCGATCTCGATCGCCGGCACGTTGTGCTCATTCTGATACTGCTCAATCAAGTGTTTAAACAGCCCGAGGTCTTCAGTCGCGAGCGTGTTAGCGATCGCCTGCTTAAACTGGGCGATGCGCTTGTCGTTAATGAGCTCCGTTGAAGGCAGCTCCATTAGCTCTATCTTGCTGTTAGTTGCTCGCTCGATCGCATTAAGCATGCGACGCTCGCGAGGCGCGACGAACAGTATCGCGTCGCCTTCGCGGCCAGCGCGACCGGTGCGGCCGATGCGGTGAATATAGGCTTCTGTATCGTGAGGGATATCGTAGTTCACGACGTGGCTGATGCGCTCAACGTCTAGCCCGCGCGCGGCAACGTCGGTGGCGACGAGAATGTCGAGCTTGCCTTTCTTGAGCTGCTCGACGGTGCGCTCGCGCTGCGCTTGGGGAATGTCGCCATTCAGCGCAGTAGCTGCAAAGCCTCGGGCCGAGAGCTTTTCTGCGAGCTCAACAGTCACGATGCGGGTGCGTACGAAGATGATCATGCCGTCGAAGGTTTCTGCCTCGAGTATGCGCGTCAGCGCATCCAGTTTGTGCATGCCGCTCACCGGCCAGAATCGCTGGCGGATTTTCTCGGCGGTTGCCGTCTTCATCTTGATGGTGACTTGAGCCGGGTTGCTGAGGTGCGCGGTGGCGATGCGGCGTACCTGAGTCGGCATAGTGGCCGAGAACAGCGCGATCTGGCGCGTCTTCGGCGTCTGTTCGAGAATCCATTCGACGTCGTCGATGAAACCCATGCGCAGCATCTCATCGGCTTCGTCGAGCACCAAGGTCTTCAGGCCATCGAGCTTGAGAGTGCCTTTTCGGATGTGATCCATGACCCGGCCGGGGGTGCCGACCACGGCGTGTACGCCGCGCTTGAGCGAGCGAATCTGACCGCCGTATTCTTGTCCGCCGTAAATAGGCAGTACATTAAAACCCTTGATATGCTTGGCATATTTTTGGAATGCCTCGGCAACCTGAATCGCGAGTTCGCGGGTTGGAGCGAGCACGAGGATCTGCGGATCTTGCTGTTTGATGTCGATATTCGACAGGGCCGGCAATGCGAACGCTGCCGTTTTACCGGTGCCCGTCTGGGCCTGGCCGAGGACGTCGCGGCCCTCCAGCAACAGCGGGATCGTCTCCGCCTGAATGGGTGAAGGGGTTTCATACCCCACGTCGGTCAGCGCCTTGAGGACGGGGGCTGAGAGGGCGAGTTGCGCAAAGCTAAGCTGTTCTGACTCCGACATGGGGATCCTTGCTGCCACGGGTGGGTGGCCGAAAAATGGAGTGCGGAGTCTACGCGAAAACAAAGGCAATGTATGCCTTTGATTGTATTTACTTTCCTAAATCACTCCGCGACGTCTGCTCAGGATAGCCACTCCTAGCCCCTATATGTCCATTACGCGATCGATATCGCTTTCGAGCACCGGCGGCTTGGTGATTAGCGAGATGGAGAGGAAGAGGAAAAGGGAGACGACGAAAGAGAGCAGGCCGCCGCTGACGCCATAGGGTAGGGCGATGCCGGCGAGCTGCACACCGAAGTTGATGATTAGCGCCGACACGATAGCCGCCACCGCTCCCGGCACGGTCGCGCCTTTCCAATTAAGCCCGAGTGCGACCACGGGAAACAGCGAGGCGGCGAAAGTCGCCCAGCCGAACGCGCCTAATAGCGCGACGAGGGTGGCGTCTGCGTAATACGAATAGAGAGCGAACAGCGCGGCGACGATCGCTAGCAGGACGGTAACGACACGGGCCCAGAACAGCTCGTTATTCACTGCCTTGCCACGCAGCGCCTTCGGGATGTCGTGGATGAGTGCGGCAGTACCGATATTCAGAAAGGCGTCCGAAGTCGACATAATCGCGGCGAACAAGCCCGCGAACACGACGCCGGCAAGCAGTGGGCTGGCGAAGAGGGTGAGGAAGACCGACGCGGCGTCATCGGGCGCGTCGAGCGGCGGAATCAGCCCGTCGATAACCGTAGCGCGCATGATGATGCCGATCGACACCCATAGCAGCGCAGCGAGGATGTAGCCGAGCACCGACAGGGGGAAGATGTGGCGATTGTCCGCGATATTGCGGTTCATCATCATTTTGGTGACGAGATGTGGCTGGCCTGCGAGGCCAAGGCCGAAGACGAAGAACCAGCCTAGCGACGCCATTATGCCTGCCGAGCCCCAGGGCATCATTGCCTCGGAATCGTCTTTGAGTATTACCGAGGTTGCCTCGGTGATGCCGCCATCGAATACGGACATCGCGGTGAGGAGAATAAGGATGCCGGCCACCATCATGATGCCGCCTTGCACAACGTCGGTGTAGACCGAGGCGATGATGCCGCCTGTGACACAGTAAAAGATCAATACAGTGGACGAGATTGCCACACAGGCAACCAGCCCGATGTCGGCAAACATGGCGGTGCCCGACAGAATGGCCTGCATGACAACCGCCATGGCAAGGATTTGAGTCGCCAGATAGCCCATGACGCCAAGCACAATGGTGACGGCGACGAGCAGGCGAACGAGCTCGCTGCCATAGCGCGCGGCGAGCACATCGGGCAGCGAAATACAGTTGCGCAGATCGGCGATCATGCGGATGCGTTTGGAGACCATGAAGAAGCCGAGTGCGTAGCCGGCGGCCGAGATGGTAATCATCCAAAAAGAGCTCACCCCGATGGAATAGACGAGCCCAGGGCCGCCGACGAAGCCGAAACCGCTGAGGGTGGAAGAAAACAGCGCAAGGGAGACGACGATCGGTCCGAGCCCACGCCCCGCGACGAAGAAGTCGCTCGAGCTGGTGGTGCGGCGCATTGCCCAGAGGCCGGTGACGACACAGAACACCATGTAGAGCGCGACCGCAGCGAGGATGATTTCTTGCCTATAGGCTTCCACTAGTTTTTGTCCTCAGTCTGGTTCGCCGCAGTGGTTTCTGCGAGCAACTGGTTAAACGCCGCTTCGTCTTCCTCTGTGTAGATGAACTGCCGAAAACCGGCCACATAAAGGATGATGAGCGGTGCCGAGCCAAGCCAGACACCGTATACCGCCCAAGCGGTGGCCGTGGGGAAGCCCATGAAATACTCGGTTTCCCCGGTTGCGAGAAATTGCAGATGGTTCGCCACCATGCGCCAGAAAATAAACAGGCTAAAGATCAGCGTCGCGAGCATGTACGCGCGCAGGCGCGTGGTGCGGTGCCGCTCGCTAATGCCGAGTGTGGCGAGCGCGACGATGAGGACTAGCAGCAGCGCTTGGAATCCGTAGGCCAGCGAGCCTATAGATTCGAGGCGCGCGCTACCGTCGCCGCCAATGCGCATGCCCTCGAAAACTAGATGAGCGACACCGCCGGCGCCGGCAACCGGTTCTGCCACGAGGATGAGAAGAAGGGTGAGGGTCATCGCCGCGCAGAGCGCGAAGATCACGTAGATTAGTTGGCGGCCCATGAGCAGCTCCCCGTTGGCATGAACGGTTGGCAAGAATTGAGTCGCCGAGCATAAAGGCCGGCAGGGGCAGAGTCTAGGGCAGGGCTTGCGCCTATCGTACAATCTTGACAAGCCGATCCGCGTAGGTCATTTTCGACAGCCGTAATAAAGGTCTATTCAAGGCAGTAGTGGGCTGAAAGAGAGTACTCCATTCTTTAATTAAATGAGGTGTGACATGAAATCCAAAACTAAGATGACGATGAAGGCCCGTTCGGGTCTGCAGTTCGCTCGTCAGGCAGGCCTCGCTAGCGTGGCACTTTGCGTTATTTCCGGCGCGGCGCTCGCCCAGCGAGGCGCAGTGCAGCCGCCCGAGCATGCCAGCCAAGAACCTGTGAATCACCTCCCCAACCCCTATGAGACGCAGCGCGATTTCGGCATGCTGCCCGATGGCCGCGCGTGGGGCTCGGTGAGTGCTGTGAATATCGATATCGACGGCGTACACGTATGGGCCGGAGATCGCTGTGGCTCTAATTCTTGTGCAACCTCCCACGTGGATCCGATTGTTAAGCTCGATCCGCAGGGCAATGTCGTGCAGAGTTTCGGCGCCGACCAGATTATCTGGCCCCACGGGATGGACGTGGATGCCGACGGCAATGTGTGGGTGGTTGATGCCCGCGCCGCGAACGATCGCGAATTGGCGGAAAATCCCGACGCTGCAGGAAAAGGTCACACGGTGTTGAAATTCAGCCCCGCAGGCGAGCTTTTAATGACGCTGGGCACGGGCGGTGAGGTCGGCGATCCGCCTACTCATTTTGATTCGCCTAACGATGTGCTCATCGCACCAAACGGCAATATTTACGTTGCGGATACGCACGGTGCGCAGTTCCAAGACGAGCCTGGTCCCACTTCCAAGAGCCGCATCTCGATCTTCGCGCCAGACGGCAGCTTTATTAAGTCTTTCGGCGAATGGGGATTCAAAGACGGCCAGTTCCGGTCTCCCCACTCGCTAGCAATGGACTCTCAGGGTCGTCTCTTTGTCGCTGACCGCGGCAACAACCGCATCCAGATCTTCGATCAAGAAGGAAATCATCAAGACACTTGGTATCAGTTCAGCCGCATTAGCGGTCTGTTTATCGATAAGTCGACAGACATGCTGTACGCGATCGATTCCGAGTCTGATCCCAACTACAACCCAGGTGGCTGGCGTAAGGGTCTGCGCGTCGGTAGCGCGCGCACAGGTGAGGTGATGTATTTCATCCCTGAACACGTGTCTGAGCGCGCCTCAGGAATGGGTGGTACCGGGTCTATGGGTGAGGGCGTTACAGTGGATCGCGACGGCGTTGTGTATGCCGGAGAAGTCGGCCCCGTTCAGGGCATGACAAAGTTTATTCCGCGGTTAATACCTTAAGCCTACTCGCAGCATAATTGCGGCGGGTGACACAGAAAGGGCTATGCGATTGCATAGCCTTTTTTTTGACTCTGCTATTCGAAGCTTTCTAGCGTAAACGAGTAGGTTGCGGGATCCGCTAATTGAAAAACGAGGTTTCGGTAGGTAATGCTGCCTTCTATTTCTAGCTCTGGAATTATCATAGTGCCGCTTGTGGTGTCGAAAGAGGCCATCTTGTCGACGGTAGCATCGATGAACAGCGCGGTAGAGGGGACAAGCGCGATCACGATAGTCGGCGAGTCCTGTGTGATAACGAAATCAACCATCGCTTTGCCGGCGTCGCCTGCATCCAAGGCGACAGCGAGCGTGCCTCCTGAAAACTTGCTCGACGTGCTTAATGATCGCATTTCAAGGTCAACCCAATCTGCGTCGGACGTCGTAGTACCCGTCAGGCTCAAATAGGGAATTTCAGAGAAAACAGACAGTCCGTCGATTGAAACCGTTCGCAGGGCATTGATGCTATCCACAACCGCCATGCCTTCGCCAAGTACTTTGCCAAAGACAGTAAAACCGCCGTTCTGATTGTCGAGATTCGCGCTGTTGTTGCCGAGGTTAATAAACCACTGGCTCGTTGCGCTATCAGGATCGCCGCCGAGTTTAGCCATGGCGATAGTGCCGCGTGTGTTCGACATGCCAAATTCATTGCGAATGGCAGGAAGTGTCATGACAGAGTTAAAACCGCCTGTTGTTGGCTCGAAAGAGAAGCCACCTCCTTGGATGACGAAATTGGAGACAGAGCGGTGTATGAGCGTGCCGTCGTAGCTGCCCGCATCGACATAGCCGAGGAAATTCTCAACGGTGCCGGGCGCGCTGGAATCGAAAAGTTGCAACGCGAAGCTACCCGCATCGGTATCCACCCGCACGAGAGAATCTGCAAGCGCGAGTGGGCTGGCGAAAGTTGCCAATGCCGATAGGCACAGCGACGAAGCGCGAAGCAGGGTAGTGTGTGCGTTTACGGGGAACAGCATTGTTGGCTCCTTGTTAGGTAAAGTGGATATTGTATCCGCTGGATGCAGATTCAGCTATCGCTCTGAATGGCAGTGAAGACACGTTTGAGTCGCATAAGGCTCGAGGATTAAAGCAGTTGCGGATTTTTCTTAAGTTGCTCGCAAGCGCATCGCTTGGGCTCGTGGTTGTGCTTGCCCTTGTCATTGTTGCGCCTGAACCAAGTTATTCTCGGCTCCCGTTTAGCGGCTTCTTACCAGAGGGGGCGGTCGAGCCCCTGACTCCCGAACAGGCGTCGCAGCAGTTCTTGTTTGCGAACTTAGATGCGCAGCAATCGGCCATCGCTGAGGCGAGGCTGCTGGGTGAAGTGAGGGCGGAGTTTGCGTCGTTCGTTGACGGCCTAGAAGGAGATGATGCACGCCGGGAGTCTGTAGCGGAGCTCGTGCTGCAGGGTTTTCGAGAGCTCACCGACTATCGCTTGGCGCAGAGTATGGGCGTGCTTTCAGAGCGGCAAGAGTCCTATGCGCGCTCGCCGAATTACCTATTAGCGCGAGTGGCGCCGCTGCTGACAGAGTCCGAGCGCGCGGATTTTCAGGCGCTGCAGGAACACACCGAGTGGGAAAAGTTCGAACAGAGTTTCCGAGTACGGCTCACGGCTTTTTTGAGTGAGGCGCATCTAACGCTAAGCACCGAGGGGCAGGAGGCTCTGGTTAGGCTGCAGTTTGAACACAGCTTTCGTCGAGAACATCCGCATGGCTTGAGTGGCAAGCCTTTGAGTGAGCGCTTCGCTGTGCAGGAAGAGGCCTTTAGGGAAACGCGTGACATGCTTGCTAAGCAGTTCGCGGGGGAGGAGCTCCTTAGCGGGCTTGAGTTTATCGACGCAGAGCTTGCTGCGCTCCAGATAGCCTCTTCCTTCGATCGCTAAGTTTCTGTCAGCTTGGCGCCCTGAAACGCGAAACGCGGTTGCCGAATGCCGTCGATCTCTACTTCTTCGAAGAACATGTCATAGGGCCGGACCCAGAGTCCATGTGCCCCGTAGAGCGCGCGATAGAGGACCAGCGCCTCGCGTGTCTCGCTGTGATGAACGACGTCGACAAGCTCGTATAGATTGCCTTTGTAGTGTTTGTAGAGCCCAGGTGAGAAAGCCGGCGTAAGGGGATCTACGCGGTCTTCCAAAACACTGGGTGAGTCGCTTTTTGGCTTCATCGTGGTGGTGGCTCTCTGTCCATTCTGCCTTCTCGTCCTTCATGCGGTGGGCGGCCCTCGCGCGGCCCACGTCGCTGTAAGAAGGCGAGCGCTGCGCTGCGCTCCGCGTCCGTGAGTTCACCTAGAGCCTGCGCCGTTTCCATGTGAGAGAGGCGTTGGTAGTCGGCTGCCGCGGCGCGCAGTTCTTCGAACGCTGCGCTGAGTGCGGCTGCATCGTAGGGGGTCGCGCTCATGAGGCGATTGCTCTCGCGCTGCGCCTTTAGCATGCGTATACGCGCGGCTCGGCCTTCCATTGTTCGCCCGCGAATTTTTTCACGCAAAGCCTCCTGGCGAGCGGGCTCAAGGTCGGCAATGATCCAACCCAAACTAGGAGGCAGGGGGCGATCGCTAGTCGCGCCTTCGCTACGCATTAAGTAGGCGCGCGAGGCAATGCCCCCGATAAAAAACAAATTAAGACTAAGAGAAACAGCGAGTCCTATGAGGAGTCGCCGGCTAGCGTCGATGCGAGTCATAGCGAGGCTCCGCTGTCGAGTTCGAGCGTCGTCACTTCGGTGTAGGAGAGCATAGCGAATTCGTCATCCCAAGAGTTCGCAAGTGCGTCATAGGGCTCCGGCGTGGCTACGCCAAAGTGGTAGAAATTACCAATAACGATACCGAGTAGGATCGGGCAGGTCGCGGCCATAACCGAGCGCCAGCGAAGCTGGGGATGCGGCGCGAACCATTCGATGAGCGAGTCGATAAGCGTATCCACGAACGGGCGCGACTGGGGAGGCAATGATTGTGACAGCACGCGCGCTTCGAGCCGCGCATAGGCTTGTGCATCGATGGGGTCGGCGAGCGCAGCGCGCTCGAGTAGCGCATCGAGCGCGAAATCGTGCGACTCAGGGCTGTCTGCAATGGATTGTTTAGGTGTCTTCATTTCGGGTGGCCTCCAGTTGTACGCGTAAACCGCGCTTGGCCCTTGCTATAAGTGATTCTAGTGCCTGCACCGACACGTTCATGATGGCAGCCGCCTCCTTGTTTGAAAACCCCTGGAAGTGGCACAGAAGTATGGCGCTGCGCTGCGCCTCAGAGAGTGTCGCTAGCGCGCTGTGCAATGCATTGAGCTCTTCTTCCTGTTCGATGTTGTCGGCGGACGTGGGCTGCTGTTCCGAGCGTTCGACGATAGCGCTGCGCAGAGCGCCCACATTGCTGCTCGGTGTGATCTCCCCTTCAATGGGGTTATTTTCATCGAAACTCGCCGTCAGGACGACGCGCTTTTGTTTCCTTAAAAAATCGATGCACAAATTGTGCGCGATTCGATGGAGCCATGTGCTGAGCTTCGCCTTGTCGGGGTCCCAGCGGGCGGCGGTAGTCCACAGGCGCAAGAAGGTTTCTTGCGCGATGTCTTCGGTGTCGCGTCCCCCGCCGAGTAACCGCTGCGTATAGCGGTTAATCGCTGGGAGGTGAGCGCGCACGAGTGTCTGGTAGGCAAGCTGATCGCCTCGGATGACCGCGGCCATCAGCTCTTCCTCACTCATAGCCGTGTTGCCTTCACTCTGACATCCCTGTGCGTTAACGTGCTAGCGATTGCCGCCGCGTCGCTCGCCGTCCTTGCCATCTTTTCTGCCAGCCCCGCCTGGGCCGCGATCAGCTTGGGCTCGGAGTTCTTCTTGGGTGAGGGCGCCGTTGTTGTCGGCATCGAGTTCTAGAAAACGGGCCTCGACAAACTCCTCAACGCTAAGCATGTCATCGCCGTTGCTATCTATTGTGGCGAAGTGTGTTTCTGCTCGTTGTTGCATGGTAGCACGGCGCTCAGCCTGCTTCTCTGCTCGCGCTTCGAGGCGAGCCTGTTGCTCGGCTGTGAGTTCGTGACTCTCTCTTCGCGGGCCGCGAGAAGGGAGGGCGTTGAGAAACTCATCTAGAGTTACTACGCCGTTTGCATCGCTGTCCATGCGTTCCATGCGCTTCGCCTCAAGGGCGCCAAACTCCGCAAGGGTAATAGTGCCATCGCTGTCGGAATCGAGCATCGCAAAGGCCTTGTCGCCACGCGCGGGCCTGTCGTCTGCGGCGTGGGCCGTGGCATAGCCGCCAAGCGCGGCAGCAAGGGCTAAGCCGACAAGGAATCGCTTAGGGGTTGCGTGTGATGCCGATTTGATTAAATGCTGTTTTTTCACTGGTAAGCTCCTAGGGGCAGATTTATTCGCTGCCCGGTTAAAAATGAATAGATAGGGCGCCTTCAGTGACCTCTACGCGAAGTGGCGCTATTCCTGTCGCAGTTTTTCAATTACTGAAAGACGGCCGTCATAAACGCCGGCTATCATCTAATGTGGTCACAAGAGAAAACAAGGTAACCACAATGAAATACCCTACTCAGCCCATAGAATTAAGCCGACGCGCGTTCCTGCGTCGTGGTGTCGCCGGCTTCGCGCTGTTCGCAGCTGGAGGCCTTGTTTCTGCGCAAACAGGAGGGGCAGCATCTAGCCTGCTCCAAGCGATTAATAGCTTGTCCGAGCTGGGCCCACTGTTACCCCCTGATGCCAATGGTGTGCGCTTACCCGCAGGGTTCCAATCACGTATCGTTGCTCGCAGCGGCGCGCGGCCAAGCGGAGACGCCCGAGAACTTTGGCATGATGCCCCTGACGGCGGCGCGGTATTCGGTAGCCCCGATGGTGGTTGGGTGTATGTGTCGAACAGCGAGATGACTACCGGCGGCGGCGTTCGGGCACTAAAATTTGACGCAAGTGGAAAGGTGGTCGACTGTTACAAGATCTTGGACAATACCTCTGAAAATTGTGCGGGGGGCGCGACTCCTTGGGGGACTTGGCTGTCTTGTGAGGAGCATCCGAACGGCAGAGTATTCGAATGCGATCCCCAGCAACCCAGCGAGGGTATTGTGCGTCCCGTGCTTGGCAAGTTTAAGCACGAGGCTGTGGCCGTAGACCTTTCTGAGAATAGATTGTATCTCACTGAAGATGAGCGCGACGGGAGGCTCTATCGATTCACAGCGACAAACGGGTTGCCAGATCTGACGAGCGGCGTTCTAGAAGTGGCAGCGCTCGAGAGCCGCGACGACAAACAGTGGGTCGTTTGGATAGAAGTTCCGGACCC
The DNA here is from genome assembly GCA_024639905.1 of Gammaproteobacteria bacterium. Lineage (GTDB taxonomy): Bacteria > Pseudomonadota > Gammaproteobacteria > Pseudomonadales > Pseudohongiellaceae > UBA9145. Next base: position 297,539 of record JAHEGE010000001.1, read on the forward strand.
CTTAGCCCATGAGGCTGCAACCCGGCATCAGGTCCCACAGAGTCAGGCATTTAACGGCGGCGAAGGTATCGCGTTTCACGAGGGAGTGGTCTATTTCACGACTAAAAGGGATAACCGAGTTTGGGCTTATAAGGTGGCGAGTCAGGAACTGGAAATACTTTACGATATCGAGACAGCAGCCGACCCGCTGCTTGCCGGTGTCGATAATCTAACGGTGACGCCTCGTGGCGAGGTGCTGGTCGCGGAAGACGGCGGCGACATGCAAGTGGTGGTACTAACGCCTGGTTACGGCGCGGTGCCCACCGCCGTGGTACCACTGCTGCAAGTCGTTGGCCACGACGATTCGGAGATCACAGGCCCGGCTTTCGATCCGAGTTTTACGCGGCTCTATTTTAGTTCTCAGCGCGGCGCTTCAGGGGATAACCGAGACGGCGTGACGTTTGAGATCACGCGCGCCTAGGCGGTTCGCTTTCGTTCAGGATAGCGGGTATCTTCGCGAGCATGAGAATAGACCCTAATACCCATAAACACGCGCTCGCCTTCATTATCATTGTGGTTCTGCTCGACGCGATCGGTTTCGGCATTATTTTGCCGGTGACGCCGAAGCTGATTATTGAGCTCGCCGACGTCGACCTGTCCAACGCCTCCCAACTGGGTGGCTACTTGATGTTCGCATACGCGCTAATGCAGTTTTTCGCGGCACCAATACTTGGAAACCTCGGCGATCGCTTTGGACGCCGGCCGATCATTCTGTATTCGCTTGTAGTGCTCGCCTTGGGCTACGCGATGATGGCGGCGGCGCCCACGTTGCTGTGGCTTTTTGCGGCGCGCTTGATCGCGGGTGCGGCGAGTTCTACCTTCGCCCTTGCCTACGCCTACATCACCGACATTACCCCGGAGGATAAGCGTGCCCAGCGTTTTGGCATGGTGGGTGCGGCGTTCGGCGGCGGGTTTATCCTTGGGCCGGTTATCGGTGGCCTGCTTGGCGAGCTGGGGCCACGAGTCCCGTTTATTGTTGCTGCGGTGTTAGCTGCGCTTAATGTGGTTTACGGCTACATAATGCTCGGTGAATCCTTGCCCGAGACCAGTCGGCGGCCATTCGAACTGCGACGCGCAAATCCATTAGGTGCCTTACTCGCATTACGCAAATATCCGGTGGTGTCTGGCCTGGCCTTCGCGTATTTCCTCTATATGCTTGGCCACCTGTCTCTGCCGTCTACGTGGACCTATTATACGATGGAGAAATTCGCTTGGTCGGAGGCGCAGGTTGGTCTCTCTTTGGGCTACGCGGGCGTGTTCATGATTCTGGTGCAGGCGTTCTTGATTCGCTGGGCGATTCCAACCCTCGGCGCCTACCGCGCGGGACTGATCGGCTTGGTCGCGATGGCCATTGGGTTTAGCGGTTACGCACTCTCTGCAAATGGGGCACAGCTCTACTTTTGGCTCGCCTTGGCGGCGCTCTCGGGATTCGTGTCGCCAGCGTTTCAGTCGATCATGACCAGCCAGGTGCCTGCCAATGCCCAAGGGGAGTTGCAAGGCGCGTTAAGCAGCATGAACAGCGTGACCTCGATTATCGGCCCCCTGCTTATGACACAGCTGTTCGCCCGCTATACAGGCGCCGAAGCCAGCTTTTATCTTCCCGGCGCGCCTTTCCTCGCGGCCGCGGTGCTCACTGTGGTGAGTCTCATTATGTTTGTGCCGCTAGTACACCGATTCGGACTGACAGCGCTGGGACGACGCGCTTCGGATTCGTAGCCGCTATATCGAGGTTGTGCAGTCCTAGACAGGTCATGCTTAACCAAGTTTGCCTTGCTGCATGGGGTGCGTCTGCGCGGCTACTGTCTCTGATGTGCTTGCGCCCCTGGGTATGCTTGACAGTTTTCGGGGTCGATGGTTATATCGACTCAACTTTAGAGGGCAGTGCCTCTGCTCTCAGTTCAATTAAAACAACAAGGGTCGACTTATGAAGATTCAATGGCTTCTACCAGCAATCGCCGCGCTCGCGGTAGGCTGTGCTCCTACTGATTCAGCTCAGTCTGATGCGGGCGCAAATGCGTCCATGACTACAGCGGCGAGCCATGATATTCCCCGCACTCCCACGGGCAAGCCTGATTTCAACGGCATTTGGCAAGTCATGATGAACGCAAACGATAACCTCGAGCCAGCGGCGCCGAAGGCTGCCTACCAGCTCGTTCCTGGTGATTTCGTTCCTGTTCCAGCGCCTGAGATCGTGGCGATGGGCGCAGTTGGCGCTGTACCTGCAAGTTATGGCGTAGTTGAAGGTGGCACGATCCCCTATAAGCCTGAGGCGCTCGCTCGCCGTGATGAGAATGCCGCCAACTGGCTAGGCAATGATCCCGAGCTTAAGTGCTACATGCCTGGCGTGCCGCGCGCCAATTACATGCCGCATCCATTCCAAATTTTCCAAAGTGAGAGTGCGTTCTTCATCGCCTACAGCTTCGCTGGTGCCGTACGGAATGTCTTCTTAGAAGATCCGGGCCCTGCGCCACTGGACTCTTGGATGGGTCAGTCGTATGGCTATTGGGATGGCGACACATGGGTTGTTGAGGTCTCAGGGCTAGACGACCGTACGTGGTTCGACCGCGCAGGCAACTATCATAGCTATGAGCTCAAAGTCACTGAGCGTTACACCTTGGTTAGCGAGAATGTGATTGAATACGAAGCGACTATGGAAGACCCGCAGGTGTTCGAGCGCCCTTGGACGATTAAAATGCCGATTTACCGACGCTTGGAAGCGGGTTATGAACTGCCCCAGTTTAAGTGCGTAGAGTTCGTCGAAGAGATGATGTACGGCAAGTATCGCAAGGGTCGCGAGTCTGAGCTCGGCTTCTAAGTTGATTGAGGAGAAGTCCTCTAAGGCGTGGCTTTTACGCTGCGCCTTGTTTAGAATGATTAACGATATAGGTTAAAAAGAATTTGGCGCGCAGAGGCATCCGTCTCTGGCGCCTAGTATCTAAAATAGGGTTATGCATATGAAACTTAAATTTTTGGCTCTTGCCGCTGTTACTGCCGTAGGCGTTGCTGCGATCAAAACTCCTGCTGTTGCGCACCACGCGTTTTCGGCTGAATTCGATGCGAACCTGCCCGTGCGTCTGGGCGGCCCGATCACTCGCGTCGAGTGGATTAATCCGCACACTTGGATCCACCTAGACAACAACGATCCAGAAGCGACTCGCGATCCGGGCCCGTGGATGGTTGAAGGCGGTACGCCTAACACGCTTCTGCGTCGTGGCATCAACCGCAACTCGCTCGTCTTAGGTACTGATATTGTTGTAACAGGCTATCAGTCTAAAGATCGTCTGTGCGAGCCTACTTGCCGTGCAAACGGACGTGACATCACTTTCCCAGACGGCCGTAAGTTGTTCATGGGCTCTTCAGGTACTGGCGCTCCTCGCGATGGTTCGGATCAAACCGAACAGTAAGCGTCAATCTTGATCGAAAAAACCCGCTACGACTTGGTCGCAGCGGGTTTTTTTTGTTTTGGCCTTTAGCGGTATAAATTGCGGCGCGGTAGCTGGATCGTTCGCGCCCAGCCGTAGCTAGATCGTTCGCGCCTGCGGAGCCACAGACTCTGCTGCGCTCGCCCTTCGGGATTCCGCTTCACAGAGTCTCTGGCCCCTCCGGCTCGGGAGTCTGCGGCGGTCCCGTAGCTGGATCTTTCGCGCCTGCGAAGCCACAGACTCTACTTCGCTCGCCCTTCGGGATTCCGCTTCACAGAGTCTCTGGCTCCTCCGGCTCGGGAGTCTGCGGCGGTCCCGTAGCTGGATCTTTCGCGCCTGCGAAGCCACAGACTCTGCTGCGCTCGCCCTTCGGGATTCCGCTCCGCAGAGCCTCTGGCTCCTTCGGCTCGTGAGTCTCTAGCTGGTTCGTAGCTAGATTGTTCGCGTCTGCGGAGTCAGAGACTCTTGAATTGGCCGGGAGAAATGCATCGATGAAAGACCTGACCCCGGGTTTGCTGTTACTGGGGTGGGGAGAGGGGAGCGATGGCGCGCTCGTAGTCGCCGCCGTCGCGGAAGACGGTTGAGGCGAAGAAGTAGCCCGCAGCGTTCAGGGTGACTGTGACGGTATCGCTGCCGCGGTTTTCCCAGAACCAGCCGTGGATGCCTGCGAAGGGCGCGTGGAAAGAGCCGGTTTGTCCTTCGCCATTTGCTTGTTTAAAGCTTTGCACGGCCTCTTCGCCCAGGCCGGCTGGCTCGGCGTGCATGTCGTAATAGACGACGCCGTCGGTGTGCCAGTCGAAGACGAGCGGGGCATCAAAGTCTAGGTGGTATTTATATTCCACTGACTGGAAAGGCTCGAGGATGAACTCGACTCGATCTTGCCGGAAGCCCTCCAATTGCTCTTCTAGGGGATTGTCGCCGTTGGCTAGTGCGTTGAGTCCTAGAAGCTGTCCGGTGCCCAGAGGGTCTTTGCCAAATTCGGCGGGTAGCACGGCGATGAATAGCACGGCGAGTGCGGCTACAGCTGCGCCAAGGGTCGCGAGTATCAGGCGGCGCGCAGACGTGCTCGCCACTGCGTCGGGTAGGGAGTCGTTGCTTAGCATGGAGTTCTCCTTCGATTGATTGTGGCTGGCTGCTAGGCTGCCAAGAAGTAGCCGCTGAGCTGGAAGGCCGTGAGCAGGAATCCTGCTGACATGAGGATGACGTTGGTCGCGAAGGCCTGTCTGAGATAGCTGGCCTGTGTGCGCCACAACGATAGGGCGATGAAGACGGCGGACAGCGCGAGTATCTGTCCAATCTCAACGCCGAGGTTGAAGCTGAGGATATTCGCGACTAAGCCATTCGGTGACAAATCGAACTCTTGTAGTTTGGTGGCCAGACCGAGGCCGTGGAATAGGCCGAAGACGAAGACGGCAATCTTCGTATTGAACGTGAAACCCAGCAGTTTTTTTAATCCGCCGAGGTTTTCAAATGCTTTATAGACTATCGATAGCCCGATGATGGCATCGATCAGATAGGCATTGACTGAGACGCCGGCCAAGACGCCGGTGAGCAGGGTGATGCTGTGTCCTAGTGCGAAGAGCGTGACGTATTTTACGACGTCGGTGGGGCGGTAGAGGAAGAAAATTACGCCCACCAAGAACAACAGATGATCGTATCCGGTCACCATGTGCTTGGCGCCTAGGTAAATAAACGGGCCAACAGCGGGGCCTTCGATGCTGGCGACGAAGCTCGCGTCGCCGCCTTCGATAGAGTGTCCCAGAGCGAGTCCCGAAGCGCAGAGGCCCAAGGTTAGGGCGGCTGCGTTAAACCCTATCGCGTGTAACCCTGCCGCGAAGCGGGCTTTAATCCCCATTGTCGAAACGATTCACGATATCGGGATTGTAGGCCTGGTGGCATGCCGAGCAGACGCTATAGATCTGGGCGCCCGCTTGAAAGAACTCTTCTTCGTCATGGTCTGCGGCGGCTTTCATCGCTCGCAGGCCCGCGTCGGTAAGCCCTTGCGAATACACCATCCACGCGTCGTTGTCTTCCGCACGGCCGGGAAGCGCGAGCAGATTGCCCGATTCGACTACTATTGCGGCTTGGGCGCGCACATAGTCCCAACCAGAGTCGGTGGTGGGGTAGAGCTCTTCATAGCCCGAGGCATCGAGTACCCAGCCGCCAGAATCCCAGAGGATGTCTGAGGCAGGCTCTAAGACTAATGCCATAATCTCCTTATTGGTGAGCGTTGTGTTGTAGATTGCTGCAGACTCGTCGGTGGCGGCAGTCTCCTCCGGTGCGGAGCAGTGAGTCAGCAGGAACATGCCGGCAATCAGGCTGAACAGTGCTCGGCACGAGGGCTTGGCATAGGTGGCACGCTTGATATAGGTGGCACGATAGGTGGCACAAACAGTGCGAAGGAAACGCGATGAATTCATCTTCTGTACCTGCTAGGCTAAACGGTGTAATTAGGTAGTTTTAGCGCGCAAAATAAGCCGCAATCAACACTTCAAGTCTGCACTAAATCCCGTGCGCTTGCCAGTGAGTCACTCGGCCCATTAACTCGGCCCTTTAACTCGAACCATTAAGAGGCGCTGCATGTCTACTGCAAAGAAATACACCGCGTGCCTAGCCCTCCTGGTGCAGGTCTTCCTGATGCACAGCGTCGCTGTGAACGCAGAGGTGATTGAATTAAGGACGCCTGACGAGGGCCTGCAGCCGCGCCTCGTGACAGATGCGGCTGGCGGCGTGCACCTACTTTATTTTAAGAAGCGACTACGCGCACCGAGTGCGCGCGAAGGCAACCTCTACTACCGCGAGTATCTCCCGGCAGAGCGTCGGTTTGGCCTGCCCGTGCAAGTTTCAAGTACTGCATACGACCTACAAACCTTCGCCATCGCGCGCGCCTCGTTTGCAATCGATGGGGAAGGGCGAGCGCATGTGATGTGGTATCTCCCGCGCGCGGCACAGTTCTTCTACTCACGCTCGAATCCGGAGCGTTCGCGTTTCGAGGCGCAGCGCTCGATGGTGACTCAGTTCATTGAAGGTGTCGATGCGGCAGGCGACGTTGCGGCTGTCGGGAATCAGGTCGCCTTGCTGTGGGGCGCAGGGGCGCTGAGCTCGGAGCAGTCGCGCACCGTTTATGCGCGGTTCTCAGACGATGGGGGTGTGAGCTTCGGCCCAGAGTTGCAGGTAGGTAATCGCGACATCGGCGCTTGTGCCTGCTGTTCGCTTGCGGCGGAGTTCGATACGCGCGGGCAGCTCGCGGTCGCGTACCGTTCGGCGCTAGAAGGCGTTGGTCGTCATATGCAATTGCTCACGCTGCATTCCTCGGCGGCAAGCTTGGCAGAGTCAGGCTTGGATCTTCGCGGTGACTATGCCCCGCTGCAGACGCTGCAGGAGTGGGAATTGAGTTCGTGTCCCTTGAGCACCAATGATCTGCTGCGAGACGCGAGGGGCACGATCTGGGCAACCTTCGAAACAGAGGCGCGGGTGATACGACTGCCCCTTGGTGGTGAAGCAAGTGCCGTTCGCGAGCCTTCGAGCCCAACACGTCAGAAGAACTCCGCTCTCGCCGTGGGCAGGAATGGTCAACTATTTACGGCGTGGGGTGAGGCTATTAGCCACAGCAAGGGTGGCACGCTACGGGCTCAATTGGAATCCTCCACAGGGGAGCTGAGCGCATGGCAGTTGTCCGGCGAGCCGGATGAGAGGGTGCTGCCAAACTACAGCTTCCCCGCCGCCGCTGCGCTTGCCGGCGGAGATTTTCTGCTCGTGTGGTAGTCGCTGATTGGTCGAGTCCTAGTCTTTCTCGCGCAGCGAAAGCGACAGTATACGCATCTCCAAGCGGCGAACTTCATGCAGCATTTCGAGCTTCATGATTTGGTCAAAACCAATAATTTTGACGAGGGAGAAGACAAAAAGGCATGCCACTAAGGCCAGTGCCCAGTCTAGCTTATCCTCCAGCCTGGCTGCATCGAGATAGCCGCTTAAGCAATACAGCGCGACGAAGAACGTCGCAAAGCCTAGAACGTAGAGATAATAGGTGACCCATGCTTGGCGTCCCTTCATGCTAGCCCCGAGTAGGCCGAAATAGCCTTCTCCTTGCTCTATCGCGTCGAGCTCTGAGGTCACCGCCGGTGCCTTCTCTATCAATATGTTGCGTACCCTTCGATTGAGATTTGTCGATGCTTTCATGCTGCGGCTCCTTATGAGGTTGTCTGTTCTGTCGCATAGTTTAGCCGTGAAGGTGTTCCCACGACGACGTATCTTGCCTATTGAGTGAAGGTGGGCTAGTTTCGAGACAAGGTTTTTGTCCTACAACAATAAATGGCTACGTAAAACCAAGAGAGCCTCTCATGAATACATTGAACACGCGCATGCATCGCCCTCACACGACTTTCCGCAAGGCGCTTTCCGCGCTCATGTTTGTTTTGGCTTGCGTCTCACAGACGAGCTTTAGCCAAGATTACGAGCCGCCGCGTACTGCATCAGGCAGGCCCAACCTGCAAGGCTATTGGACCAACGCCTCACTCACCCAGCTACAACGGGGTGAGGGCTATTCACAACTGGTTATTCCGCCAAGCGAGATCGAAGACTTCACTCGGAATCATCATCAGAACGTGCGTCAGGCTACGGATGATGGCCTGGTGCAGGGCGAGCTCCTCGATGGCTCCGATCTGGGAGAGGGGCGAGGGTATAACGCCTTCTGGGTAGACCCCGGTACACGCTACGGTATCGTGAAGGGTGAGGCGAGAACGTCATGGATTGTCTCGCCCGAGAACGGCAGGATCCCCTTTTCGGAGGCGGGCACTCAACAGCGTCGCGCCGGCTATGCTCAGTTCTCGGGTAACGACGGCCCCGAGGGTAGGGCATTGGGCGAGCGCTGCCTCATTGGCTTCGGCAGCACCGGCGGCCCGCCAATGAACAATGTCCTCTACAATAATATGTACCAGATCGTGCAGACCGACGACTACGTGATGATTTTGGTCGAAATGGTGAATGATGCCCGCATCATTCCTTTAAGCGACACTCACCGTCCTGCTGAGCACCAGCGGTGGTTGGGCGATTCGATCGGATATTGGGAGGGTGATACGCTCGTCGTCGAGACGATTAATCTGCACCCCCAACAGGCGTTTCGCAATGCGGCGCCTTTGTCCTCTAAAGGCAAGATCATCGAACGCTTCAGTCGTTACTCCGATGAGCAAATTCTCTACACGTTCGAGGTCAGCGATCCTGAGTATTACACGGCTGACTGGCGCGGGGAGATGAGCCTAAACGCGTCGGAAAACAAACTTTACGAATACGCCTGCCACGAAGGCAACTATGGCTTGCCAGGTATTTTGGGCGGCGCACGCCGTGCTGACGCCGATGCGTTGGCGGCCCAGTAGGGACGGCTTAGCCTTCATTCCAGAACTGCGTCATTTCCATAAACATGAATGACGCAGACCATGTGATGAGAGACAGGCCGGTCAAGGCTTCGACACCGGCGAGGAAGCGCAGGGCACCAAGCGGTTCTATGTCGCCATAGCCGACCGTCGTGTAGTTGGTGAAAGAAAAGTAGATGCTATCGACGAGGCTGCCGTCGAAATTGCCTTCGAGACTGCCGAAATCACCGTAGTGGATCATCAAAAAGAACGCGAGTCCGAAAAGACAGACTTCGATGACATGCGCGCAGATGGTGCCGAACACGCCTATTAATACCCTTAACCTGTGCTTTATCTTGAGCCGCGGGATGACAACAGAGAGGAGCCTCAGCATTTCGTAGTGGATAACGACGGCGCTCGCAACAAGCGCGCTATTGATTAGAATGGCGATAAGCATCGGTGAGTTATTGCTCCTGAAGGAGGGTAATTGGGCTCAAGTGATCTTGTCAGCAAATCGGAGCATACTACGAATACGACTCAAAAATAGGCCTGTTCACCTGTCGCGCGTTTTGCTTGGCGATGGGCAGGCGGACCTGAGGAGCTGCGTTAGGAGGTGCGTATGAGACAGGTTGGTTCAAGCCGCGTATTTCGCGCCGCCATGGCAAGCTGTCTTGTCTTGAGTGCTGGGTTATCAGTAGGCCTGGCTAAGGCGCAGAACGATGACGCGGAGCCTTCCGCCGCTTCGCGTTACCTTACGCAAATTGAAGATCTGGAGTCAGACTACGGCCCTCTCGACAGCCGTCTACTCGAGCCGCTGGCTTCTCTCGCCGCGACTGAGCTCGCGCGCCAAAATCCTGCTGCAGCCTCTGCCCTTCTGCGCAGGCAATTGCAGATTGCACGCAATACCTATGGCTTCGAAGACCCTCGCCTTGTGCCAATACTCGACGCCCTAATTCAGACGGAAGTCCTCAGCGCGGATTGGCGGCAAGTGGCAGATTACCTGAGCCTGCGCAGCCAGCTTTTCGTTGCCGCTGCTGAGAAAGCTGACGAGGCTGCGGATGGCGCCGGTGAGACGGCGCTCGTGGCGGCTTTGTCTGAGCACGCGGACTGGTTAGTGCAGCAGGTAGCGCTCATGCCGACACGCGATGCGGTGCGCACGTTTTTCGATGCGCGAGATGTTGAAGAACGGCTCAGCGATAGGGCGCAAGAGAGACTCGACGACATTGAAGAGGGCGCTCTCGACGATGACACGTTTGGGCGGTTTCGACTCTGGGCGCCCGTAGCCTATCGGCAGGCGTATATCGACTATAGCCTGGTGCAATTGCTTAATGCGGGGAGTGGCTTTTCCTATGACACGATCGATTATCTTACGCGCCGCGAAGGCGGTAGTGCGATGGTTAAGCTGAGCTCGCCAGGGTATGGAGCGCGATTCTCGTCGGGTTCGTTTAGTCGTATTCCCATGCTGGAAAAGGGCGATCCAATTGGTATCGGCTTTTTGCGTGATGGTTACTTTACTGTCAAAAACCTCGACGAACTTCTGAGCGATTCACTCAAGGCGCTAGACCCCTCGTCAGCAGATCCGGCGACCTTATCGACTATGCGCGAGGCGCTGGCGATGATTCGTCTGGCGCGCGGGGATTTTCAGGTGCTACAGATGCGCGGCTCGGGTGTGCGCGAATATAATCAGGCGCGCGAGTTGCTGCTCGATGCTGGCATTGATCAAGAGCGAGTCGATGACTATTTCTCGCGGACGCGCCTTATCCCTGCGCAAGCATTAACGCTGAGTTTTCCAGAAGCAGACAGCGGAGACACCTGTTTGCCTGCGTTTACTGCGCTGAGCGAGGATCTGGCGACATTGCCTCAGCCGCGCCCGCAGAGCCAGTCGCTCCAGCTGACACTTCCTTATGCCGAGTATGTAATGCGCTTCGATGTGACTCGCCGCGGGCGCGCCTCGGGTGTCGAGGTCATCAGTGCGAGCAGCGATGACTCGCGTATGCGCAGGGCTGCCAACCGCGCGCTGCGCGATAGGCAATTTCGTCCGGCGGTTGCGCAGGGGCGCACCACCAGACTGCGTGATCAATGCATCACGCTGCGACTGCCAATGATCGATGCGGGGTAGCTTGAGTGTCATTGGCATGACGCGACCCACTTGTTAGACTCGCACCACCTATGATCGAGCTAACATGATCGAACTACTCCACGTTAAAAAGAGCTTCGACGACGGCGCCAGTTTTGCCGTCGCCGACACGAGCTTGTCTATCGCGCGCGGCGAACTGCTTGCCTTAATAGGCGAATCGGGCAGTGGCAAGACCACGACGCTTAAGATGATAAATCGTCTCGAAGACCCCAGTGACGGTAAGATCCTCGTCGCCGGCCGCGATGTTCTCGACCAAAACCCGCAGGAACTGCGCCGTAACATCGGCTACGTGTTTCAAGGCGTTGGCCTCTTTCCGCATCACAGCGTCGCACGCAATGTGGCGGCGGTGCCCGAGCTTCTGGGTTGGAGCCGGATAGATATCGAAGCGCGCTGCCGCGAGGTCTGTGATCTCGTCGGGCTCCCATTCGACGATTATGCCCAGCGCATACCCTCGGAGCTTTCTGGCGGCCAGCAGCAGCGTGTAGGCGTTGCTCGTGCGTTGGCGGCGCGGCCGGATGTGCTGTTAATGGATGAGCCCTTCGGCGCGCTCGACCCCATCACCCGTGCAGGCCTGCAGGAAGAATTCCGCCGCATACAGCAGGAGCTTGGGCTTACGGTGGTGATGGTGACGCACGACATGACCGAGGCGATGCTGATGGCTGATCGGGTTGCGGTGATGCTAGGCGGTGAGCTGCTGCAAGTAGGCACGGCGAGCGAGTTGTTGAACAGGCCAGCGCACCCCTATGTGACCCAGCTCATGGAAATGCCGCGGCGCAGAGCCGAGCGCCTCGACGCCCTGATGCGCGAGGAGGGCTAAGGTATGAATCCTGTCCTCACCGAACAGTTGCTTCTGCTGCCTGACTATTTGCAAGGGCATCTGGCGTTGACCTTTGCTGCGCTTGGCGCTGGCATCGCGCTCAGCGTCCCGCTTGGGGTTATTGCCGCGCGCTCGCCGCGTATTCGTCATCCGCTGTTAGCGGTGGTAAGCATGATTCAAACCGTGCCTGGGCTTGCGATACTCGCGCTCGTCGTCGCACTGCTCGGTGGACAGATAGGTTTCGTGCCGGCGTTCATCGCCTTAACGCTCTACTCAATGCTGCCCATTATGCGTAACACCGTGTCGGGTCTAGAGGGCGTGCCTAGCGATGTGGTTGAGGCGGCGCGGGGCATTGGCCTGTCGCCGCGGCAACGGCTGTGGAAAGTCGAATTGCCGCTCGCGTTACCTGTTGTGGTGGCCGGCATTCGCACCGCGGCGGTGTGGACGGTAGGCATGGCGACGCTATCAACGCTGGTCGGCGCCAGCAGTTTGGGCAACTATATTTTTATCGGTATTCAAACGCGCAACCTCACGGCGGTGACCGTAGGCAGCCTTGCGGCGGCGGGCCTTGCTATCGTGCTCGATGCGCTGATTGGCAGTTTGCAGTGGATTGCCGAGAAGCGTGCAGTGGGTGTTGCGATGCGCGACCTCAAGCGCTCAACAGCGTTCGCGGCAGCGCTTTCTGTCCTGTTCAGTCTGGCGCTAGTATTAACGCTGCGCCCAGAACCGAAACCCGATTTCGTTGTAGGCGGCAAGCCGTTTACCGAGCAGTATATTCTCGCGAGCCTGCTCACCGAGCAGCTAGAAGCGCAGGGCTTGAGAGTCGAGCAGAATATCGGCATGGGTTCGGATATCATTTTCGAGGCGATCGGTGCGGGCACGGTCGATCTGTATGTCGAATACTCGGGCACGATCTGGGGCAGCTACATGCGCCGTGAGGGCAATCCTGGGCGCGACGAAATCAATCGAGTGACGCAGCGTTTCGTGAGCGAGCAGGGACTTAACCCCCTTGGGCTGGCGGGCTTTCAGAACCGCTATGCACTGGCGATGTCTCGCGAGCGCGCCGCGCAGCTTGGCGTGAGTAGCGTGCAGGATCTAGAGCCATTAGCGGCGATGTTGCAAGCGGGCGGCGATCTCGAATTCTTCGGTCGTTCCGAGTGGCAGCGTCTGCAGAGGCTGTACGGTCTGGATTTCGCGCAGGAGCTCACCTTCGATGCTGCGCTGATGTACACGGCGGTTGAGGCGGGGCAGGTGGATGTTATCAGCGCCTACTCTACCGACGGCCGAGTCGCTGCTTACGATCTGCTGTTGTTGGACGATCCGCGCGAGGCGTTGTTGTCTTACGATGCGCTGTTTCTTGCCTCGGCTGCTGCGTCAGAGGATGAGCGCGTTGCTGCCGCTATCGCGCCGCTTCTCGGCGCGATAAGTGACGAGGCTATGCGCGCAGCAAATAAGATGGTCGATGTAGATGGCAGGCCGGTGGCCGAGGCCGTCGCGTATTTGCGCGCATCCCTGAACTAGGATTACCTACTGATGACCCAATCTGAACTCCTCCTTACGCTCACGAGCTGCCTGTTTTTTATGGGGCTTGTCGCGTGGGTGTCCTACCGACAGACCCGTGGCGAGGTGGCAACCCGCGACGGCTATTTCCTCGCCGGACGCGGCTTGAGCGCGGTGTTTATCGCCGGTTCGATGCTGCTGACGAATCTGTCGGCCGAGCAGCTTATTGGGCTTAACGGCTCCGCTTACGGATTTAATCTCAGCAGTATGGGCTGGGAGGTTACCGCCGCGGTGTCCACGATCGCGATGGCATTCTTGTTTCTGCCGCGCTATCTCGCGGGGGCGTTTTCGACGTTGCCTGAGTTCCTTAACGACCGCTTCGACGGTGGGGTGAGGCGCGCATCGGTGGTTTTGTTTATGGTGGGCTACGGGCTCGTCACCATCCCCTCGGTGCTGTACTCAGGCTCCATCGCCGTGTTGCAGCTGTTTGATGTGCCGGCACTCACCGGATTGGATTACTCTGCGGCGCTCGCTCTGACCATTGTTGCGATAGGCAGCATCGGTGGTATCTACGCCGTATTCGGTGGTCTGCGCGCGGTGGCTGTTTCCGACACGCTCAACGGCATCGGGCTTTTACTTGTGGGTATCGCCGTGCCTCTGCTCGGGCTCGCCGCCTTAGGCGACGGCAGTGTTGGTGCCGGCGTGGCGATTATCGTAAGCACCGACACGCATAAACTGAACGCGATAGGGTCAGCCTCTGACCCCACGCCCTTCGCGACGCTGTTTACCGGCATGGTGTTCGCCAATTTGTTTTACTGGTGCACCAATCAATACGTTATTCAGCGCACGCTGGGCGCGAAGAATCTCGCCGAGGGACAGAAGGGTGTCCTGTTCTCCGGCTTCTTCAAGGTACTGGTGCCGTTCCTGATGATGCTGCCGGGTGTGATCGCCTATCATCTCTACGGCCCGCAGCTCGCCTCAATAGACCTCGCCTACCCTGCGCTCATACGCGATGTGCTACCTGTTTACGCGAGCGGATTCTTTTTGGCGGTTTTGTTAGGTGCCGTGTTTAGCTCGTTTAATTCGCTGCTCAATAGCGCGGCAACGCTTTTCTGCCTCGATGTTTATTTGCCTTTTAAAGTGAGGCGCAAGGCGCTGCTCACGCAGGATCAAAACGCGGGAGAAGCCGGGCAAGACGCGCATGAATTAGGACAGCCAAGCGATGCACAGCTGGTAAAGGTTGCCAAGCGCGCGAGCGTGGTTATCGCGCTTTTCTCATTCGTTGTGGCGCCGCTTTTGCAGTTCGCACCCGAAGGGCTGTGGCAGGTTATTCGCATCTTCACCGGCTTCTACAACATCCCGATTATCGCAATTGTGATCGTCGGTCTGTTTAGTAAGCGCGTTCCCGCGTTGGGTCCTAAGCTGGTAATCGGTTTCCATATTGTCGCCTACGGGCTGTTGCAGTTCGTGTTTAAGGAGCAGGTGCAGATACATTTTTTGCATCTCTACGCCATCTTGTTCTTTATCGAGGTCGGCCTCATGCTAGCGATTGGCCTCTGGCGGCCGCGGGTGAAGGCTTGGGAATATACAACGAGTAGCAAGGTGAACATGCAGCCATGGCGCTTTGCCGCGCCCTGCGCGGTGACGCTGCTGTCCTGTGTCGTCTGTCTCTATGTCACGTTTTCGCCGCTGGGTTTGGTAGGAGGTGGCAGTCCTTTGATGACGCCTGTGCTGGTAGTGATTACTTTGTTCAATCTGACGCTTTGGTGGCGAGCCATTGCTATTGAAAGCCGGAGAGTCTGATGGCTGAAACAACCAAACTTGTAAGCGGAGGTAAGCCCCGCCTACGCTTTTTCGAAAACGCGCCCGGCCAACAGCATATCCCCGAGCAGGATAAATACCTCTACGCCATAGAGGCGCCCAAAACTAAGCTCGCTATCATCGGCACTGGCACGATTGGTCAGGAGCATATGCGCGTGGCGAAATTATTAGGGCGCGCCGCAATCCATGGTGTCTATGACCAGAGTGCGCTAAGTGTCGATGTCGCGCTGGCGAACTTCGCAGCACTTGATACGGGTTCGGCGCTGTCGAAAGCGAGCGCTCCCAAGGTATACCAAAGCCTCGAGGAGGTCTGTCAGGATCCAGCCATCGATGCGCTGATGGTTTGTACGCCTAACTTCACGCATTTCGATATTATTAAAGCGGCTATGGCTTCGGGCAAGCCGATATTTCTAGAAAAGCCGATAGCGACCACACTTGCCGATGCGGCCGCGATCGTCGAGCTCGCTCGCGGTTACAGCAGTTTCATTCAGCTCGGGCTGCAGTATCGTTATAAGGCGCAGTATGTCGAGGCGCTGCATGAGATCAATGCCCGCGGTAGCCTCGGTGTCACGCAGACAATAAGCATGAGCGAATACCGACCACCCTTCCTCGATAAAGTGGGGCAGTGGAATAAGTTTAATGCGCTAAGCGGCGGCACGTTGGTTGAGAAATGCTGTCACTATTTCGATCTGATAAATTTAATCGCCGAGGCGCGGCCGACGCGAGTTTATGCGAGTGCCGGGCGCTCAGGCGTGTTCGATGGAGTGATTCGGGATCAGGTCGTCAGTGACATCGATGACAATGCATTCGTTGTTATCGATTACGCGAACGGCGTTCGCGCGAATTTTGCGCTAAACATGAATGCTCCTGATTTCACTGAGGAGCTGTGCGTGGTCGGCGACCGCGGCAGGCTGACAACCTGCGAGCGCTTCCAACAGCATCACGGACAACAGGCGGGTGCGACAGTGAATGTGCAACTGGGCGAGCAGGGCGCGTCGCGGGAAACCACTCTGGCCTATGCGTCCGCCATTGAGGCCAGCGGGCATCACGGTGCGACATACTATGAGCACGCCGCATTTCTCGATCGGATAGAGGCTCGCGCCGCAGGCGTGGTTGAGACGAGCGCGGCGGCGACGCCAGAGCAAGGTCTGTGGTCGATGCTCGTCGCGAGTGCGGCGCAGGAATCTAGCCGCACGGGCGAGGCGATTAGTGTAGACGCCACTCTCATAGCGAACGGTCTCGATTCGCTACTTAAGTAACAGCACATGAGTATTATTGACGAACGCGAGCTCGGCCTTGGGTTGTGAGCGCAACAGATTCGACGAATAAGGACAGGATTTTATGCCACACACATCAGAGACAACACACACCCGAGCGAGCGCACAGCACGAAAATCTGGGCAGCACACTCGACGTCGACGGGCAGGCGATGCCCGCGGTAGGGCTCGGTTTATGGAAGATCGATCGAGCTGAGACGGCAGATGCGGTCTATGCGGCTATCGAAGCCGGCTACCGCCATCTGGACAGCGCGGCAGACTACGGTAACGAGAAAGAAGTCGGCATAGGCATTGCGCGCGCGATCGCGGCGGGTCTCTGCACGCGCGAAGAATTGTGGGTTACCTCCAAGTTGTGGAACACCTTCCACAGGCCCGAACATGTTGAGGCAGCTTGCCGGCGTTCGCTGGAAGATCTAGGTCTGGAGGCGCTAGACCTCTATCTCATTCATTTTCCCATCGCGCTTAAGTATGTCGATTTTGACCTGCGTTACCCACCGGAGTGGGTGCATGACCCTAGTGCCGACCAGCCCGGAATGGAGCGCGATGCAGTGCCTCTCGCCGCGACTTGGGCGGCGATGGAGGGGTTGGTCGGCAAGGGCATGGTTCGCCAGATCGGCGTCTGCAATTATTCCACTGCTTTGCTACACGACCTCATGAGCTACGCGGTGATTAAGCCGGCAATGCTGCAAATTGAATCGCATCCTTACCTCAGCCAAGAGGCGCTGTTGCGCACCGCGCGTGATTACAGTATCGCGGTCACCGCATTCTCCCCGCTTGGCGCCCTTTCCTATGTCGCGTTAGACATGGCAACGCCGGCGGAGAGCGTCCTCACCCAGCCTGCGGTGCTCGCTGCGGCACAGCGCTGCGGCGTCAGTCCTGCGCAGGTCGTGCTGCGCTGGGGTATTCAGCGCGGTACCGCCGTGATTCCTAAGACGAGCCGCCCTGAGAGGCTGCGAGAGAACCTCGCGCTAACCGGCTTTGCCCTAAGCGGTGAGGAAATGGCGGCGATCGATGCTCTCAATCAGAATCGACGCTTTAATGACCCGGGCGTTTTCTGTGAGGCGGCGTTCGGCACATTCCATGCGATCTACGACTAAGGTTTACACAGTCTAGTGCGATGATATTTTGGTTTTTGGCAGTGGAGCACGACCATGCAAGTTGAACAGCTTGAGCTGAAAGGGCAACAGAGCCATCCGCAGGCGGGAGGCCAGTTTCCTTTGGTTTTCGCACCTGTCGCTGTGGCGGCTAATCCTTCTGTGGAAGAGTCTTTGGTATGGCTAAGTGCGAATCGCCAGGTGCTGCTAGACGATCTTGCGACTCATGGCGCGCTCCTTTTTCGCGGCTTTGGCATGAGTACCGATGTTGAGTTTGATCGTTTTATTCAGGCCTTCGATCTGCCTAATTTTACTTACGCCGACTCGCTATCGAATGCGGTGCGGCGTAATCGCACGGAGCGCGTATTTACAGCGAATGAGGCGCCGCCTGAGGTGAGTATTTTCTTGCACCATGAGATGGCCCAGACGCCTGTGTTCCCCGCTAAGCTGTTCTTCTTTTGCGAACACGCGAACATGACAGGCGGCGCGACGCCCCTATGCCGTTCCGACATTCTGCTCACTCAGCTAACCGAGCAGCTGCCGGCATTTGTCGCCGCCTGCGAGGAAAAGGGCGTGCGCTATTCGAATTCCATGCCAGTGGAGGATGACCTCGCCTCGGGTCAGGGCCGCAGCTGGCGCAGCACGCTGTCAGTCGATAACGTTAGCGACGCCGAGGCAAAGCTACAGGCATTGGGTTACAGCTGGGAGTGGCAGTCAGGCGAGGTACTAAGAGTCACGAGCCCTGCGTTGCCAGCGGTTCGCGTGTTAGGAGATGGCCGCAAGGTATTCTTCAATCAGCTTATTGCCGCATTTAGGGGCTGGAAGGATGCGCGTAATAGTGCCGAAAAGTCGATCTGCTTCGGCGATGGTTCGCCTATTAATCCCGGCGACATGGCGGTGGCGATCGCACGCGCAGACGCGCTTAGCTTCGACACGCCCTGGCAGGCGGGCGACATCGCATTAGTCGATAATTTTCTCGTGATGCACGGCCGCCGGCCTTTCGTAGGCGAAAGGCGCGTGTTGGCATCGCTTGTCGCGTAGGCTCTCGCCTAATCACGCAATAGGCGGGCGTCGCTAATGCCGCCAACGTTCTCGGCGTTGCTGTAGCCCAGCTCCTGCAGCGTCGCCAGAGCGATTCCGGCGCGTACGCCGGTGCGACAGTAAACTCTGATCTCCGCTCCTTTTTCCAGCCCAAGCTCTGCGACACGCGCCGCGATCTCGTCGTGGGGGATGTGCGCAGAGCCGTCGATATGGTCTTCGGCATACTCGGCGTCGGTGCGCACGTCTAACCACACCACAGTCGATGGTGTGCTCGCACAACTCGCTAGAAAACCCACTAGTAGGGCAAGTACGCCGAAGGCGCGGAGTTTGTTCGTCAGTGTCAGGATCATGGGGTTGGTCTCGTTGAGCGTTTTTGGTGAGGAGTGAGTATACCAACACCGGGCGTTCGGGGATTGATCTTGAGTGGTATTTACCACAGTAATTCTGCGGGTACTTTGTTATAGATTGTGTCAACAGCGCCTATTTAGCTGCTATTGCGCGTTTAACCCCTTGAGAAGCCGTGGTAATCGGTTATAGTGGCGCCGAAATTGGTAGGACCACTTTGGTCGGACCTTTACTTATTTCAGTATTTGGACCGTCCATATTGGTAGTACCAAAGTGGTCTGAACAAATCCAAGCAGACGTATGGCTAGCTATGAATTCATTAAGCCCCATTAGTGCGCCCCCAACCGTGACCAGGAGTCACGAAATCGCGTCTATCATCCGTGATGAGATCCTGCGCGGGCAGTTTCGCCCCGGCGAACGACTGCCATCCGAGCGCGATCTCGCCGCGCGGTTCGAGGCCAGCCGAGGCGCGGTACGCGAGGCGTTGTCGCAGATCGAACAGCTGCGTCTGATCGATATTCAGCCCGGCGGGGCGCGCATTAAAGAGGTCAAGGACGCCAGTATCGCGGTGCTTGGGCCCTTGTTGGGACTCGGCGACAAGCCAGATGCGGGACTCGTCGATCAGTTTCTCGATACGTTTTCTGTTCTGGCTCGTTTCACAGCGTCACGAGCCATCGCTCTTGCTACCGAGGCACAGCAGCAAGAGCTATTAGCTCGGCTCGATGAGCTTGCTCGGCATGTCGACACTGTCGAAGAGCTGCAGCCTCGGATGCATGAATTTTTGATGCATCTTGGCAGCATTGCGAACAATTTAGTCGTGCGCTTGATAAGCAATGACCTGCAAGCGCAGTTCGTCGATCGGATGCTGGCGTCCAAGCCGCGTCCGAGTCTTGACGCGACGGCGCTTGCAGAGTTCGTAGCTGGATTGCGAGCGGGAGTCGAACTCCGCGACGGCTCGCTCCTCGCAGAAGCACTGGAAAACCATTTTTTGAAATTACGCGCCCTGGTTGCTGTGGCGTTGGCTAATAAGTAGTACGTCTAGGAGTTAGGCATGAAGCGAGTTTTGTTACCCATCGGAATTCTCATAGTCAGTATCGGCGTTGCGGTTACGCTGGTTCGCAACCCAACTCGGATTGAAGAATCGGCACCGGAGATCGTGCCGATTAGCGTGCGTGTCGCAGCGGTCGAAACGCAGTCCGTGCAGATCGATGTCGAATCCCAAGGCAAGGCGCAGGCAGCCAGACAGGCGAGCGTCTCATCGAACGTTCAGGGGCCAGTCGCGTGGGTGTCGCCCTCTCTTGAGGCAGGCGCTTATGTCGAGGCGGGAGAGCCTTTACTGCGCCTCGAGGCAAGCGATTTCGAGACTGCGGTCATTCGCAGCCAAGCAGGCTTCGACCAAGCGCGCGCTGAAGCCGAATTTTCACAAGCAGACCTCTCTCGTATCCAAGAACTGGCGGGCAGACGTCTCGCCAGTGAAGCCGAGCTCCAAAACGCTCAGCGCCAGGCCACGATTGCGGCGGCGCGCCTAGCCGACGCCAAGGCGGCCTTAGACCAGGCGCAGCTCGACCAGGAGCGCTCGGTTCTAAGAGCACCTTTTAATGCGATCGTCGCCTCGCGCGACGTCGAGCTGGGACAGTTCGTCAATCGCGCGGAGAGTGTCGCCGTGTTGTTCGACGCGGACAGCGTGGACGTGCGAGTGCCCCTCGCGATTCGTCAGCTGGGCTATCTCGACGTGCCTGCAGGTTTTCGCGGAGAGTTCGAATCGGGACTAGCCCCATCGGTCGAGCTGACCGGTAACTACGGCGGCAAGAAATACACCTGGCGTGGCACGTTGCTGCGCACAGAGGCGACGATAGATCCGAACAGCAACACGGTGCAGGCCATCATCCGCGTCGAGCAGCCAGAGGCGTCAAACCAAGCGATCCCTTTGCCGATCGGCCTGTTCGTGGAAGCGAGAATCGCGGGCAAGCGCATTGACGATCTCATTGCACTGCCGCGCGCCGTGATTCGCAATAACTCACAGGTATTGGTTGTCGATGCGGAGAACAAGATGTATTTCCGCGACGTCGATATCTTTCGCCTAGAGGAAGATCGCGTACTGATTAGCGGCGGCCTCCTCGCAGGCGAGCGCATCTGTATCTCGCCGATTCAGGCGGTCGTTGACGGCATGTCGGTGCAGCCTGTGATGGAAATGATTTAGGCGAGCGAGTTCGCCATTTAATGAAGAATGTTTAAGTCTTTTTAAACCATCTGGCTGTTTACACAGCCCAAGCGCCCAAGGCGCGCGGAGATGATAAGTGCGTACTTCCATAACCTGGTTTGTGAAGAATCCGGTCGCGACGAATCTGTTAATGATGATCTTCCTCGCGGGCGGTTTTATTTCTTATCTCAACCTCAATCAAGAGGAATTCCCCGATATCGATTTCGGCATCGTGCAGGTGAGTGTGTCCTACCTAGGCGCAACACCAGACGAGGCGGAATCTGCGATCTGTTTGCGCATCGAAGAGGCCTTAGAAGGCGCTGAAGACATAGACCGCCTCACAAGCACGGCCCGCGAAGGCGGCTGTGACGCGACGCTCGAGCTCACGAGTGGCGCCGACCTCAACCGCGTGTTGAACGATGTCAAAGGCAAGATCGATGCGGTAAGCACCTTCCCGATCGAGGCCGAAAAGCCCATCGTCCGCGCATTTAGCTCGAGCGGCAACGTGATGACGCTGGCGCTAGCTTCCAACACTGACGATGCGGGCCTCAAGCTTATCGCAGAAGAGGTGCGTAACGACATCCTCGACCTGGACGGCATTTCGACGGTGAATATCAACTATTTGCGCCCCTTCGAAATTTCGATCGAAGTATCAGAGACTACCCTTCGCCAATATGGTTTAACTCTCGATCAAATTTCTCGGGCCATCGATCGCGCCTCGCTAGATCTGCCTGGCGGCACGATCCGCACCGCCTCGGGTGAGATTCTCCTGCGCACCAAGGGGCAGGTGTATAGCGGTGACGAGTATCAAGATATCGTCGTGCAGTCCTACCCCGATGGCACTCAGCTGCGTCTGGGGCAAATTGCCACGGTCAAAGACGGATTCGAAGAGGGCTATCTCGATGCGCGCCTTAACGGGGTCAATGCGGCAATCATCGACGTTCTCCGTGTCGGGGACGAAGACATCGTGCGGTCGGCGAACCAAGTCAAGGGCTGGATGGCCTCCACCGATTTCAATTTGCCGGAAGGAATGACTCTTAAAATCATTTCTGATTCTGCGATCTCTACTCAGGATCGCATCGCAACCGTTGCGCAGAATGCCTATACCGGACTGATTTTTGTCCTTGTCATTCTCGCGCTGTTCCTGCGCTTCAAGCTCGCCGTTTGGGTTGCCGCGGGTATCCCAATTGCGATCGCGGGTGCGCTGTCGTTATTCCCGACGGTAGGGCTGACGATCAGCTCGCTGACGGTGATGGGATTTATTCTCGTGTTGGGCATTATCGTCGATGACGCGATCGTCGTCGGCGAGCGCATACACGCCTTCGAGGTTAAAGGTTTTTCACAGGAAGAGGCGGCGATAGAGGGCACCATCGAAGTCTCGGTACCGGTCATCTTCGGCGTACTCACGACCATCGCAGCGTTCCTCCCCATTCTGCTGTTGGGCGGGCAAATGGGCGCGTTCTTCAACACCATCGGCGGCGTGGTGGTGTTCTGCTTGGTGGCGAGTCTGATCGAGTCGCAACTTATTCTGCCGGGCCATATCGCCCATCGCAAAACCTCGGGCTATTTGGGCGATGGCTCGCGCTTCGTCAAATCTTGGCAGGCGTTTCAAGGCAGGATTGCACAAGGCATGGAACACTTCGCCGAGCATGGCTACCAGCGTGCGCTCAAGAGCGTGCTGAAACACCGCTATGCAGCCTGGGCCACGGCCACAGGGGTGGTGATGATCACAGCAGCATTGATGCTGAGTGGCAGGGTGGGGCTGCAGTTCTTCCCGTCTATTGAAGGCGACACGGTGTGGGGCACGGTAGTTATGCCAGTAGGCGTACCCGGCTATATCACCGAAGAGGCCATCGATATTCTGGAAGCGAAAGCCATTGAACTTACCGCCGAACTCGAACGCGAGCTGATTGACATGAAGGCGAGCGGAGCGGCGCCTGAATCAACCGAACGCGTGGTCGATAGTGTGTTAACCGTTATCGGCGGGCGCGCGCCGCGGGGTGGTCCAGGCTCTCCTGGTAGGGGTGGGTCTGGCAGTAGCGAGGTCGCTGAAGTGGTGATGTATCTTGCTCCCTTCTTCGATCGCGGCGAGATCAGCTCGGCTGAAATTAGAGACCGCTGGCGCGAAAAAGTGGGTAGCATTCCCGATGCGCTAGAGCTCACGTTTGTCTCCGACGCCTTCTCGGCGGGGGAAGCGATCAACTACCGCCTCGCCGGTCGCAACGAAGACAATCTCAAGCTCGCCGCGGCGGAGCTGCGTGCGGAACTCAGTCGTTACCCGGGCGTGTTCGATGTGTCCGACTCTTTCCGCGCAGGCAAGCAAGAGGTGCAGATTCAAATATTGGAACGCGGTAAGACCCTCGGCCTGACCCTCAATGACATCGCAACACAGGTGCGGCAAGCGTTCTTCGGCGCCGAATCCCAACGTATTCAACGCGGCTCCGATGATATTCGTGTCATGGTGCGTTATCCAGAAGACGAGCGGCAGTCGCTGGCTAATTTGGAGGATCTGTTGATCCGCACGCCTAATGGCGCAGAAGTGCCGTTCTTGAGCATCGCGGATTTCACCCTCGGTAACAGTTATTCGAGCATTAACCGTCGCGATGGTCGCCGTATTATCACCGTGGTTGGTGATATCGATAGAACGCTTGTGATGCCCGACGAGATTCGCCGCGACGTAATACGTAAATTTAAAGCGCAGTGGCAACGCGATCTTGGCGTGGAGCTCGTAGTGGGCGGCGAGAGTGAGCGGCGGGCCGAGTCCTTCGGCGAGCTATTGTCGACGTTCCCGTTGGCGATGATGGTGATTTTTGCGCTGCTGGCTATTCCACTGAAGTCCTATTTTCAACCGCTTATCATCATGAGCGTGATTCCTTTCGGTGCTATCGGCGCGATTTTCGGTCACTTCATCATGGGCGCCGATCTCGTATTTTTCTCGGTGCTAGGTATTATCGCGCTGAGTGGCGTGGTGGTGAACGCGAGCCTGGTACTTGTGGTGTCGGTTAATCGATTACGCGAAGAAGGCATGGGCATGGTCGAGGCGGTATCCACCGCGGGTATGCTGCGTTTCCGACCAATCTTCTTAACCTCGCTGACGACTTTTATCGGCCTCGTGCCGTTGATGATAACGGCGAACCCCGCGACCTTCTTCGTGGTGCCGATGGCGATCTCGCTCGCCTGGGGTGTCTTGTTTGCCACTGTGATCACGTTGTTCCTCGTGCCCTGCCTGTATCTCATCTTGCATGACTTTATGGGACATACGGACAGCGACGAGCAGCGCGCCGCAGCGTATAAGCATCAGCGGCCCGTTATCGAAGGCTAGAAATGGGCGGTCTCGGGCGTTGCATCGCAGCGCCCAGAGAGGCTAGTCTTAGGGCGTGTGCCTACTAATCAAACTCTCATCACATCCTACGGAATCTCGCCATGACCCGTTTTCGCTCGGCGCGTGTTGCCGCCAAAACAGCCTTAACTCTCTCTCTTGCAGGTGCGCTAACTATGAGCTCTCTCGCTAGCTTCGCGCAGACGAATCGCATTGACATTATTCGACCCGATGCGCCGAGCCTCGCTGCCTTCGGTGACTATGACATTGGCGTCAGGACCTTAACGCTTACTGACTCTGGGCGCATCGATGTGCTCAATACTCAGCGCGGTGGCGAGACGCCGACCTATGACCGTAATCTGACGGTTGAGGTATGGTATCCCGCGGAACTCAATGGGCAGTCGCGCGGTGGTGAGTATCAGGCTATTACCCGCAACCCAGCCATCATAGCTACTCTGCAGGGGCAGGCGGTACGTGATGCCGCGCCAGCCACAGCCGATGCTGCGTTTCCTCTTGTGGTTATTTCCCACGGCTATCCCGGCAATCGCTATCTGATGAGCCACCTCGGTGAAAACCTCGCCAGCAAGGGGTATGTCACCGTGTCGATAGACCACACCGACAGCACCTACGACGACGCACAGGCGTTCCCCAGCACGCTCTACAACAGGCCGCTAGACCAGCGTTTTGTCATCGAAAGCATGGCGCAGATGGCGGCGGACGAGTCGAGCTTTCTTGCCGGTATGTTAGATGCGGATAACACCGGCGTCGTCGGCTACTCGATGGGCGGCTACGGTTTGGTCAACAATCTAGGCGGCGGTTACAGCGATGAGATCGTGGGTTCTTTCATGGCGCCACCGAACGAGTTGCTTGGTCAACACGCGACGGGGAATCCTGACTATCGCGCTAATTTGGATCCACGCATCAAGGCAGGCTTTGCCGTCGCGCCGTGGGGTATGGAGCGCGGCTTCTGGCGTGAGCAAGACCTCGCCGGTATCGAGGTGCCGACGTTCTACTTGGCGGGCGACAACGACACTGTCGCAGGTTATGAGAACGGCGTGCGCGCCATTTACGAGGCGGCGGTTAACAGCGATCGTTATCTGCTCACCTATAAGAATGCGGGCCACAACGCCGGTGCGCCTTATCCGGTGCCACACGAGATTATCGACAGCGAAACGGGCGAGGGCGCGAGCCACTATACCGATCCGGTGTGGGACAACGTGCGCATGAACAATATCATGGACCACTTTGTGACAGCGTATTTCGATTATCACTTGAAAGGTGATGAGACGATGCTTGATTACCTCAACGTGGTACCAGACGGCGCCGACGCCGTGTATTCGATGTCCAACGGCAACCCGGCGGCTGACCATACCTATTGGCCTGGCTTCGAAGACGGCTCTGCTGTCGGTCTTAAACTCGAGAAGCTCGACGCCAAATAGCGCGAGCTTATTTCTCCACCGCGTAGACGACATCCACACTTTGCTGCGCGCCTGACTCGGCTTTGAGTTTTAGGCGCTCGGTGAGTGTGTAGTCCATGCTCACCTTTGAGCGGCTGTCGAAAAGGCCGACTCCATAGCGCGCGAAGAGTTTGGGCGTTAGGTATTTGCCCACCGTCAGCACGCTGTTGTCTAGCCCATCTTCCGTCTCCAGACTCAACTCATCTAGCCCAAGTCCGCTGCGAATCTGATTTGTCAGCGCTTGGTTGCGCTCGAGTCCCAGTGACGCGAGCGTGCCGAGCATGGCGCCCTGGTCGCGCTGGCCTATTGCCGCAAACGGCCGCCCCGTGGCGAGCATGGCAACGATGTCAGTCTCGCTCAAATTTGGCGATGAAAATAGTGTGCTGTTGATGCTCTTGAGGGTGCCACTCATCTGCACGCCGACCGTTTGCGACTCAATTTCACGGACAGCACGAACGTCGATGCCGGGATTGTCGATCGCACCGAGGAAGCTAAACCTGCCTTGTTGAATGGCAAGTTTCTGACCGTAGAGTTCGTAATTTCCGTCTGTGAGCCCAAGCTCCCCATACGCGCGCAAGCTGCGACCATTGGTCTCGCGCAATGTAAGTTCACCTTCGAGGCCGGTGTTAATTCCAAAGCCCTCGAGATGCGCAGCATCACCGAGCTCGATGACAAGCTCGCCACCGCTACCGGCCGCGCTGAACGCGTCGAGTAGGCTGTACTGTTCTGATACGAGGCTCGCGGTGTCGTCTCCTACGATTACGGCATCGCCGGAGACATCGATGGCGCCTGCGGGAAGAGAAGAGGGTGTGAGCTCGAGGGTGGGTAGGAGCACGCTGCCAGAGTAGGTCAGTTGTCTTTCTGCGCTGGTTACCAAGAGGGTAGGCGATACGCTGACTTTCGCCTGGTCGGTGTCGTAGATGAGGAAATCGTTGCCTGTTAGCGTGGCTTCGAAGCGAGGCGCAGTTTCGCTGCGCTCTAGGGCTTCGGGGCTAAGCAGCGCGAAGAGGCCTTCCGCGTTGAGTGCCGCATCGAGCCTGCCGTTACCAGACTGCGCATTCGCGGTAAGCGCGAGAGCGCCGTCCTCGTCGACTCTCAGCGAGGCGTTTATCTCGTTTAGCGTGATGCCAACGAGTGAGGCCGTGGCCGTGGCATTGCTCAGTTCGGCGTTGCCGCTAAAAGTCGGCGCAGTGAGTGTGCCTCCTAGGTCGAGCTGCGTGGAGAAGGCGCCTGCCATTGTGTCTAACTGTGGCACGAGGGCGGAGCCCCATTCGAGCGTCAACGCGCGTGCCGTGATCGAGCCGCCAAGCTCACCATCGCCTGTGAGTTCTATTCTGGCGTCCATATCCGCGATCGCTTCTTCCTGCGCGTCTTCGCCTGCTTGGCGGCCTACTCGCCAGGCGCTGTCGAGGCGCCAGTCGCCTGTGTCTAATGTGGCTGCGAGACTTGCCTCGCGCACAGAGAACGTGTCTGAGTCGGGGCTGAGGCGGAAATAGGTGTCGCGTAACGCGGCCTCGAAGTCGATTCTCGGTGATCCGTCTTGCGGCAGGTGGGCGCGTGCGGAGCCGTCCAATTTCCCGACAAAAGAGTCGGCTTCGAGTCCCGCTGATAAAGCTGCGACTTCTGGGATTCTTACGAGTGTCTCCCAGGTCAGATCATTTATCGCAAGCGAGGCATCGAGTGCGTTGCTCGATGCAGTGAGATCGAGACACGCGCGCGCGGTATCTAATCGCCAACAGCTGTTGTTCAGGCTGCGCTCGGCTGATTGGATGACCAGCGGCGCCGCAGTTTCCTGAACGAGGACAAGATCGGCAGGCTCATAACTTATGCGCGCCGTGGTGAGGCTGCCATTCCATTCAGATAGCAGACTGCTGCCGGCAGGTTGCAGTAGCGAGTTTGCAGCCTGTGTGAAGTCTTCAGCAACAAAGCCTCCGTTGAAGGTAGCCTCGGCTTGAGCTATCGGCGATAGGACAACAATTGAGGCCACGTGTGAGCCGAGCGTCCCCTCAGCTTTGCCGCTGATGTCGATTGGTCCCAGCTCGGCGTTTGGTAGCGTGACATCGAGCGCAGTGAAAGTCGCAGCGATTTGGTCGGTGTCTTGTGTGGGCTCCAGTATGAGGTCGACTGCCAGTGCGTCTAAGCCATAACCTGCATAGCCAAGCCCGGCTGCGCTCACGCTCACATTCGCCGTTGGCGCGTGTGCGTTGCCGGCGACGCTGCCGCGCGCGCTCAGCTCCCCGCGCGCACCAGTGAGGAATTCACTCCAGTCGCTGACTTCGAGATCGAAGTTGAGCTGTAACGCCTCACCGCTGCGTCCACTCAGTGTCAGCCGATTGTCTGCTGTCGCGAGTTGGAGATCTTGCAGGGTGATCTCGCCGTCCGAAAAGTGGCCGATTGCGCTGGCATTAAGGGGTGTGGCTTCGATCAGCGTCGTGAGTTCATCGACCGAGAACGATGTCACCTCACCCGAAGTAACTCCTCCTCGTAAGCGTAAATTGGTGAGCGAGAAGGGGGAAAGCTCAGGCACGAATGCGTCAGGATCAGAGACAGTCAATGCATAGGAGGCGCGCAGAGTATCAAGGTCGAAGCGCAGCGAGCCAGCAAGCTCGGAGGGCTCGCGGTTCGCAGCGTCTGGCGCCGAGGTTAGGGCGAGCTCGAGGACAAGCTCCTGCGCATTGCCGCGCGTGGCAAGGGTGCTCGGTCCTAAGCCGAGCGGCTGTCCTGCTCGGCTGATGGTCAGGCTGTCGAGGCCATGGACAAAGGCGTAGTCGAGCGGGGCCAAGGCGACAGTGCCTGTGCTGTGCAAGCGCAGCGGCGAGAGCAGGTCGTGGGTGACAGCAAGTTCGCTGAAACCCCCGCTGATCGTTGCGCTGCCTTGGAGCACTGCCTCAGTCGATGCAGGACCGAGGCTGGCGCGCAGTGGTTCTAAAGCGGCCAAATTTTCTGCGCGCCAGTCGATTGTCAGTGTAATGGGCGCGACTGCCGCAGCATCCTGCTTGGAGGGTTCGGCGGCGAGAAAGCGGTTCAGGGCTACGATATCTAATGCGCCGGTGAGTGAGGCGACGACGAAGCCTTCTGAGTCTGTTGCAGGCTCAGGGATAGAGACAGTCGCTTCAAGCAGGCGCACAGAAAGAGTGCCTTTGAGAATTTGTGCGAGTCCCAACTCAAGGTTGATGTCGCTCAGGACGAGTCGGCTGTCACCGTAGTCGCCGGTGAAGCCTTTGGCCCGCACGCCGTGCAGGAGGGTACCGCTTACCTGAGAAGCTGCAAGGCTAAGGCGCGGAGAACCCGGGCTTGCCTCGCTCTGTGCACGAGATAATGCGGTGGCAACAATCCAGCGAGTCCCTACTTCGGTGGCTAACAGAAACCACGCGCTTAGGAATACAGACAGGAGTAAGCCGCCGAGAAGCGCTGCGCTCCTTTTTATCAGGCGTAACTTATTGCTTCGAATCTCCTTCGCGCTCATAGGTCGGGCCCCATGGTGAGGTGGAAGCGGAAACTTTCATCGCTATCGAAGGGGTGGGCGAAGTCGAGGCGCACGGGGCCTATCGGTGAGACCCAGCGAAAGCCGAGCCCTGCGCTGCGGCTAAGGCTCAGCGCATCGAAGGCATCGAAGGCGCTGCCGGCGTCGACAAACGCAGCGAGGCGCCACTTATCACTGACGGGGAAGTCGACCTCGAGCGAAGCGACCGTGAGGTGTTTGCCGCCAACGATGAGTGCGTCTGCAGTTGCGGTGCCGAGAGACTTGTAGTCATAGCCGCGAACGCTCTGGTCGCCGCCGGTGAAGTATTGTATCGAGGTAGGAAGCTCACCGATATCGCTGACCAGCGTGGTGCCCAATTCAAAACGGCTCAATAAACGCGCTCGTCCAAGCGGGGCAATCCATTTTCCGCTGAGGTTGAGTTGCAGGAACGACTCACTCGCAAGCAGTGTTTTTTCTGCGCCGCGAATTTGCGCGAAGAGATGCCAGCCGCGACTGGGGAGCAACGCGTCGTCTGCCTGGGTTTTGGTTAGGCTTAAGCCCGGAATGAGCAGGTCTGAGGTTTCCGTGTTGCCATTGAGAGTGAATTCGTCGTGGCGGAAATTGGCAAAGAAACTCTGTCGCCATTGCGAGCGATTAACGAAGGTGTAAGCGACGCTGCTGCGAAAAGATAAGCTGTCGTAGGTTGCCGTATTCTCTTGCAGGACGCCCATCGAGACTCTGAGATTCTCTGTCGTTGGGTTCGCCAGCGGAATAGTGTAATCGGCATCTAAAGACTGCTGTACTTGAGAGAGCAGGGCGTTAGCGTCGAAGCGATGGCCGCTCGGATTACGGAAGCGGTCTTCGTAGTTTGCGCTTAAACGCGGGCCGCTGTCGGTGGTGAGTCCCGCGCCATATTCGTAAATGCGGCGCGGTCGCGGAGTCAGTGTGACGTTAATTGGCACAGTAAAGTCCTGCGCCGAATCGATCTGTGGCGAGACACTTACGCCGGCGAAATACTGAGAGTCGTTCAGCGCTCGCCGCAATTCTAGCAGTCGATTGGGTGAATAGAAATCGCCTTCCTCGAAGCCTTGAAATTGCTGGACGAAGCCCTGTGAAAGCGGGCCGCCGGTATCGAACTGAGTGCTCCCGAAGCGGTAGCGCTCGCCGGGGTCAAGCGCGAGGGTCGCACTTGCGCTGTGTAGGCTCGGATCGATCGCGAGAATCGACTCAACGAAGCGCGCGTCGAGGAAACCTAGCTCTAGGGCTCGAGAGAGTAACAGTGCCTTGCTCGATTCGTAGTTGGCGTGATTGAGCTGGGTCTGCGCCACGAGTGGCAGTGTGGCAAGCGTCGGCCCGAAGAGTTCTGGCTGCGCCAATATCGACACCTCGACTGACTCGACCAGGGTGGCGATTCCCGGCTCTATTTGCAGCGTGAGGGTCCAGCAGTCATCGGTATTGCTAGGCTCGTCCGCCGCGGAGAGAGAGTATTCGGTGAGCGTCTGATAATAACCGAGCGCTTGAGCCGCATCGCGGACCGATGCGTCGAGCGCCGCACGCTGAGCGCGCAGGCTGCGTGCGAGTTGCGGCTCGCCGGCATCGCATTGGAGCGAGGGTAGGCGAACATGCGCCGCGACGTTGGCGTTCAGCTCGCCACTAGGCGACAAGACTTGGAGGTCCGGTGTCTGTGCTCGCGCGCGTGGTAAACAAGCCCAAGCCAGGATGGTGAGCAGCAGGAGAATTGGCGCGCCGATGCGTCGACTCCAAGGCGCTAAGGCGTAAACACGGTAACGTGAGTAAGGGGGTTTTGTCGCGGAGGCGCTGGGTGTTTTCATTGAAGCTAAATGATACACCCGTCGTCGCCGGTCGGCGAGGTTAATGCGCTGTGGCGCGTGAGGTTACTAGATCTCTTCACTCGGTGATAACGGGGTTTCGATGGGTGCCACCAAAAGCCCGGTGATCGCGCGCGAGAGCTGCGAGCCTAGGAGCTGGTCTC
This sequence comes from Gammaproteobacteria bacterium, assembly GCA_024639905.1. Taxonomy (GTDB): domain Bacteria; phylum Pseudomonadota; class Gammaproteobacteria; order Pseudomonadales; family Pseudohongiellaceae; genus UBA9145. The sequence continues at coordinate 328,811 of JAHEGE010000001.1, forward strand.
CCGTTTGCAGGTCTGGGATGCGCACTAGGGCCAGATATTCGCCATCGGCCGATAGATGATCGCCGACGCGCTCATAGCGCAGCGCCTGCAGCCTTTGCTCTCGAATGCGATAGACCGTCGAATCCTCGTAGAGGGTGTAGATGGGTAGTGCTAGTACATTCGATTCATTCGGTAGTGCAAGCGCGAGCTCGACGACCGCCCCGATATCCAATCCGCTTAGCGCATCGACTGCAAAGAACGCATCCAATCCTCCCTGACCTGTTTTTACCGTGCCTCCTATTCTCGATAGGGGGAAGGAGAGTTGTTGGGCACCGAGCATGGCCGTTGCGGCGAGCGCTTCACCATTGAGAAACCCCTGTTCTAGCCTGCGAGCAGAGTCGAGTGGCAATGTGCTGCGGATCTCGAGAGACGAGTAATCGGCGATCGCTACGAGTTCGCGTCCGGCCGCTACGCGTTCGCCTACCGCAAGGCCGCTGCTGATGATGCGGCCATCGAAGGGCGCACGCAGCTGTGCCTGCGCGAGATCAAACTCCGCTCGGGCAGCCTCGGCGCGCGCCTCCTGCACGCTGGCTTCTTGCCCCGCGATGCGCGCAGGGAAAGTGTTGAGCAGCGAGAGATGCTGAGCGAGGGCAATCTGGCCTTGACTGGCCTCACGCTTGGCCGAGTCTAGCTGTGCATCGGCAAGCATGCGCTGTGAGTGAAGGTCGAGTGCGCGACTTAGCGTCGCATCGGAGACGGCGGCTAGACTGCGATTAGAGTCAGTGATCGCCTCCGCCAGACTAAATTCAGCCTGCAGTGCAAGTAGCGTTGCCTGGGCGCGAGAAGCCCTAGCCTGCGCGGCAGCGGCTGCAAACTGCAGCTCGGTGGCATCGAGTTCGAGCAGCAGATCGCCCTCGGCTACCCAGTCGCCTTCGCGCACCAAGACTCGGCTTACTCGCGCCGAAAACTTCGTGTTCAGGCTTGCGGTTTGCTGTGCTTCCACTCGACCATAGCTAAGCAGGATGGGGGCAAGTTCTGCGGGAGATGCCTCGAGCGCGGTAACTGGCCAGGCGCGCTCTACCTGTTCGCGCGGTTCTGCGGTGGGGCCGGTGATCACCATCAAGAGTGCGAGTAGGACAGCGACGACGAGTAGGACGAAGCCGGTGAAACGCCTCGACAGTCTCTTGATGCCAGCGAGAATCGCTATCGGTTTTAGGCTCTGCGCTGTGGGCTTTTTCACGGTAGCTCTCCTTGGGCTGTGGGGTTGAGTCCTAGGCGTATGCTGGTTGCCTGTTTGATGTTTTCGATCATGACGATCAGTGCGGGAATGACGACGAGCACGAGCAGCGTAGCAAACGCCATACCCCATACGAGGGTGATAGCGATAGGTACGATGAACAGTGCGAGGCTAAAGGTTTCGAACATAAGCGGTCCGAGCCCGGCGATGGTTGTGAGCGAGGTGAGAATCACCGCACGGAAACGCGACAGCGAGGCTTCGTGGATGGCGTCGCGCACGCTTTTTCCCTCGGCGAGCGCGCGGCGGAAGAAGCTGATGAGGATGATCGAGTCGTTAACCACGATGCCGGTGAGCGAAAAGAATGCCAGTAGGGACATGGCGCCGATGTCGGCGTTCATCGCCCAGTGGCCGACAATCGCGCCGGTGAGTCCGAGCGGAATCGCTACCATCACCGCGAGCGGCCAGAGGTAGGACGAGAACGACCAGGCCAGAATGAGGTAGATGAAGATCGCCGTGAGTATCGCGCCATTACGCATGGTTTCGAGCAGCTCTTGGGTTTCGCGCGACACGCCGCCGAGGTCCGAACTGAGGCCGTAGTCGCTTTTAATGCGGGCGAGCGCATTGGCGCTGACATGATCGATAATCTGTTCGGCGTTGTTCTGCTCGGAATCGACGCTGGCGTTCACCGTGACCGAGAGATAGCCATCGGTGTGGTTGATTAGATCGATGCCGCTGCGATTGCTTAACTCGGCAACCTGGCCCATGGCGACGAGTTCGCCTGCCGGGGTGCGCACCGGCAAACGATTAAGCGAGCTGAGATTGTCGCGCTCGCTATCGGGCAGCGTGACGACGACCTCGAGCTCGGAATCGTCGAGGTTAAAGATCTGCACGCGTTCGCCATTATAGGCCGCACGCAGCTGGCGCCCGAGACTGGCGCTAGACAGTCCCAAGGCCTTGCCCGCGGGCGTGAGGCTGTATATGACCTGATCGCGCCCATAGGGCAGGTCGTCATAGACATTGGACACGCCGGGGTAGGCGAGCAGAGCGTCCTGCAGCTCTTCCGAGGCGCGTTTGAGCTCGGGTACGCTGTCGCCGCGCAGCACCAGCGAGAGGTCTGGCATGCCGTTGTTCTCGCCGCCACGCACCTCGAGAAAGAGCTCCTCGACATAGGGCGGGCGCGGCGTCGCCTCGCGCCAGGCGTCGACGAAGGCCTGCGGCGCGATGCTGCGGGCGTCGTCCCAGCCGTATTCGGCGCGGATAGACGCGAACTGACTGCCGGTCTTGCGCTCTTGATCGATCATCGCGCTCGCAAATTTGGTGACGTAGCCATTAATGTTGCCGCCGCCGCTTTCGGTGTCTATGCGCTGCAGAGAGGATTCGAGTCCAGTCATAAACTGCTCGCGTTGACGCGGCGTTGCCTGCGGCGCGAACTGGACATTAGCGGTGACCGACTCGAGGGACACGCCGGTCACCATATTCAGGCCAACGCGACCGCTCGCGATTAAGCTAAACGACAGTATGACGCAGGCGATGGCCGCGCACAGGGTGGTGCCGGGCGCCGCGAGGGCGCGCTCGAGCACCGGTTTGTAATAGCGCTCACGCAGTTGCGCGAAGCCGGCGTCGAAGCGTGCGCGAAAGCTGCTGGTGTCGCCGCGGTTCATGCGCGAGAAGCTATGGCGCAGGTGACCCGGCAGCACCAAAAAGCATTCGATAAGCGAGGCGACGATAACGCACAGCAGCACGGTAGGCAGGGTCACTATCACCGCGCCCATCTCGCCGCCGGCGAGAATCAGCGGCACAAACGCGGCGAGGGTGGTTAGCGACGAGGTAAGTACCGGTAAGAACATGCGCCGGGCGCCCAGCGTTGCCGCATCGGCGGGGGCCATGCCCTGTTCGAACAGGGTCGTGGCGTCCTCGCTAACGACGATGGCGTCGTCGACGACGATGCCTAGCGCCATCACGAAGGTAATCAGAGAGAGGATATTAATGCTGCCGCCGAATAGGCCGTAGTAGAGCAGCGTGGCGAACAGGAAGCTTACCGGAATGCCGACCATAACCCACCAGCCGACACGCCCGCTGAGAAACAGAAACAGCGTGATCAGCACGAGGATGAGTCCGGAGAAGCCGTTGCTAAAGATCACGATAAGCTGCTCTTTGATCAGGTTCCATGCCTCTTGGTATTTGATAACCTCGACTCCTTGGGGCAGGGTTGGCCGCACTTCACCGAGCCAGTCGTCGAGCAATTCGGCGGCGAACAGCGCGTCGGAGTCAGTCGGGCGCAACAGTTCCATCTCGATGGCGACGTTGCCATCACGGGTGAGGCGCGACTGCCCCACCTTAGCTCGGCGTTCTACGATCGCGAAATCGCCAAGGCGTGCAAGCCCGGCATCGGCTTGAACGGCAACCTCGAGGCGCGCGAACTCGTCCGCCGCGCGGCGCTGATCAAGACTCCTGAGCTGCATCTCCGCCTGATTGCGGCCAACCAGGCCGGCGGGCGAGTCGCTTGAGCGCTGTCGCACCTCGTCGGCGAGCGAATTGAGGTCGGTGTCGAGTGCGATAAGCGCGGCGCTCGGTACTTGGATCGCGATCTCCTCTTCGGGCAGGCCGTCGAAGGCGATGAACGCGATGCCGCGGGCATAAAGCTGCTCTTCCATCTGGCGTACCAGCGGCGTGAGCTCCGCAAGCCCGCCGGTCGAGCTCACCACCAGCGTGGCAACCGGCTCCCAGTCGTTGAGCTGGCCCGTTATCAACGGCTCCATATCGGCGGGGAAGTTGCGTATCTGCGCGAGTCGACTCTCGATATCGTCGAGGGATTTTGAAATATCGGCGGCGAAGTTGAAGTGGGCCCAGACGAAGCCGCCGCCGATGCGCGAGGAAGACTCTAGTGTTTGTAGGTCGGGCATATTGGCGAGCTGCTGTTCGATAGGGGCGATAATCAGCGTCTCGATATCTTCCGCTGACGCCCCGGGCCAGGTGGCACTGACACGGATAATGGGGACTTTAATCGCGGGATCGAGCTGGGTGTTGATGCGATCTGCAGCCCACAGGCCAGACAGAATCATCATGATCATGATGAGGTTGGCCGCCACTTTATGGTTGGCGAAAAGGCCGATAATCGTCTGTTGCATTGCCGCTTCCCTTGCGTAGTCGTTAAGTGAGACGCGCGATTCGTCCCAGAGTTACAGCGTGCGTTGCGCCGAATGATGCGGCTGCAGTGCTGAACTGCGACTGAATTGATTGTTGTTTCTTAGGTAGGGAGTAATGCAAAGGTAGTGCCACTACTGCACTGTGCTGTTTTTTATTGGGAAAATGGAGAGGACGAGGGCGTGCGCGTCGATTTTTTATCGGCAAGGAGTGCAAAGAGGCAAAACAATGGTGAAATTCGCCAGTCGACAGGGCGTCGCCTGAATGAATAATCGACGACCAGACTAGAGAAACTGTGTCGCGAGCTCTGCGAAGACGGGCACCAAAGAGCCTAGCAATAGTGTCGCCATGCTCCAGTTGAAGAGGCGCACCGCGCGCGGGCTGCGCAGTACCCTTTGCAGGGACGCGCCAAGCCAGAGCCAAGCCCAGATGCTCGGTGCGCCAATAGCGAAAAAGATGCCGGTGATCTGGAGCACTTCGCCTAAGTAGTCATTGCCAATGCTGGTATAGGTCACGATCGCGCCAATCGCCATGACCCACGCCTTGGGATTGACCCACTGAAAAGCGGCGGCCTGCAGGAAGGTAAAGGGTTTGCCTGCCTTGCTGGCGCTCACGCCGACCGGCGCCGTGGCAATCTTGAAGGCAAGATAGCTTAGATAGACTGCCCCAACGACCTTGAGGACTGTGTGCAGCGCTGGATAGGCATCGAAGACCTGAGCAATGCCCAGACCAACCGCGAGAATCATTAGCGGAAACCCAAGGATTATGCCGAGGTAGTGGGGCAGGCTGCGGCGCGTGCCGTAGTTTAGCCCCGATGCCATCAGCATCGAATTATTGGGGCCGGGGGTAATGCAGCTTGACAGCGCAAAGGCGATTAGAGAGGCGTATTCCATAGTGGTGAAAGCGTTAAGCGCGTTGGGGAAAGGGGGCTAGCCGGCGCCATTATAGGAGGGCGGTCGGCACAGCGCCAGCGGGAGGCGTTGTTCCGATCCTGGCGACTATAGCCGCGTTGGCGATTCGTGATCTTAGTGTCCAGAGAAGGTATCATCGCGTCTCAACCTGCCCCAATCGCACTCACTCCGCCCACCGCCAAGGACCCCTGCAACGATGTTTGAAAAGTACGCCGTACTTGTCGCGTATTTCGTGTTCCTTTGTCTGCTCGGCTTTATCGCCGCGCGGCGGGTGAGGGGCATGAAATCGTTTGTCACCGGCAATAAATCCCTGAGCTTCTGGGTCGCCGCCTTCTCCGCTCAAGCCACGGGCGAGTCGGCATGGCTGCTTCTCGGTGTGACCGGCATGGGGGCGATGGTAGGCTTTAGCGCCTACTGGATCGTGTTCGGCGAGGTGTTAGGCGTTTTTGTGGCGTGGTTCTTCATGGGCAAACGCTTCAAACGACTCACCGATCGTTATGCCTCGCTCACCATGACAGACTTCCTCGTAAGTCGGTTTGGCAGCACCACGCACACGCTACGTATCTTGTCTGCCGTGTCCCTCATTGTGTTCGTGATGATTTACATTTCCGCCCAGATCGATGCGACCGGCTCCGCCTTCGAAGCCTTCTTGGGCTGGCCTTATATGCAGGGCGCGCTGGTTGGTTTCGGTATCGTCGTTGTGTACTGCGTTGCCGGCGGCTTTCTCGCCGCTGCGTGGACCGACATGTTTCAAGGTGCAGTCATGCTGGGTTGCCTCGTCGTGCTGCCCATCGTGGCTTTCCTTGCGATCGGCGATTGGGGGGTGATCCACGCGGGGCTCGAGGCCATCGATCCGGGCTTGGTGACTGTGTGGGGCAGCGGTGGTGCCAGTTGGATGAATCTCGCTACGGTACTGGGCATGATGCTTATCGGCCTCGGCTTCCTTGGCTCGCCGCAGGTGTTTGCCCGGCTTCTCTCGATCCGCTCGGAGGCGGAGATCGATCGTGGTAAGTGGGTCGCCGTGTTGTTCACTTTTTTGGTTGATGCCGCGGCAGTGAGCGTCGGCGTGCTCGGACGTTACGTGTTCACGAGCGAAGGTGTGGACCCTGAGGCGGTGCTGGGTAACGGTGGCCAGAATGTGATGTCACAGCTCGTCCAGGTGAGCTTCCCGCCATGGATTGTGGGGCTTTACGTCGCCGCCGTGCTTTCCGCGATCATGTCGACGGTCTCTTCGCTGCTAGTGATGGCGGCGAGTGCTGTGACGCATGATCTCTATGCGCAGTTTACTACCCGTTCGCTGAGCGATCGGTTTGCGGCGCTGCTCTGCCGCTATGCGACACTTTGCATTGCCTGCGGTGCGATGGCCCTCGCTATCGCGGTGGCGCTGCTGTCTCCAGAAAGAACGATTTTTTGGTTCGCCATCTTTGGCTGGTCAGGCATCGCGGCGACCTTCTGCCCGATGGTGATACTGGCGCTGTTTTGGAGCGGCTTTACCGAACGCGGGGCGATCGCTTCGATGCTAGGCGGATTCAGCATGACGATGCTGAGCAAGTTCGTGCTCCAAGATCTGACTGGGGTGGGGCCTCTTTTCCAGGCGCTTGAGACTATGCCGCCTTCTTTCCTATTTGCACTGCTGCTGGGCTTCCTGGTCTCATTAGCGGCGCCGAATAAACCGTTAAAGCAGCGTTTTTTAAGTGAATGTCATGCGGAGTTACCTGACCTGTGAAATGGCTATTGACGATTTTTTTACGCCCACTACTCATTGCTCTTGCCACGCTGGTGATGGGCTGCCAGTCCCTGCCACAGGGCGCACGGCCGGCAAACGCACTCTACTGCGACAACTTCATGGTCTACGGCATGTGCGCGCGGGATATGAACAGAGACGGTGAAGTCGACTACGTATACTTTGAAGAATCCGAACAGGCCTTTATGTACAGACCTGGCGCCGAGAGACTCTTCCCCCGCGGCCTCGACATGCATCCCTGTGCGACTCCCATGGACGAGGATGTCGTGGCGACGACCTCGCGAGTCTTCTTTGTTGATGAAGAAACCACACTGTTGGAGAAGTCCGATATACGCGGGAGCCTTATGCTGAAGTACATGGCCGCGCTGCCGGAAATCACCGCGTGCAATTTGCGTCGAGAGAAAAACGAAGACGAGTAGAGCAATCTGCGAGCGTTCCGCACGACTCGAGCCTGTGGTAAGTTCTTCGCAGTGAGTAGTTATCGTCAACGCCAATATCGAGAACGCAGCCATGCCCTATCTTCCCGCCTTACGTCGCGGTGCTCCTTTCCTCGCTTTTTTTGCAGCCTGCTCGCTTTGCGCAGCCGCGGCGCTGGGGCAGGTCACAGATAATCAGCAAATCTTTGAGCCTGTGCCTGCGCGAGTCAATGCGCGGGCGGTCACAACTCCGCCCCCTAGCGATGCCGTGGTGCTATTCGATGGCGGCAACTTGGACGCTTGGCGAGAGGTCAACAGCGACGCGCCGGCGTCATGGCTGTTGCTTAATAACTCCATGACAGTCGATCGTGCACGCGGCGCAAGTACGTCGATCGAGACCAAGCGTCGTTTCGGCGACTTCCAGTTACATATCGAATGGAGTCCGAACCCACTCATCGATGGCGATGGGCAGGCGCGAGGAAACAGCGGCATTTTCCTGCACTCGCAGTTCGAATTGCAGGTGCTCGACAGCTGGGACAATCCGACCTACGTGAATGGGCAGGCGGGGGCGATCTACTTGCAAACGCCGCCGCTCGTTAATGCGTCGCGACCGCCGGGGGAGTGGCAGAGCTACGACATCGTGTTCGAGGCACCGCGCTTTGGTCCCGACGAGTCGTTGTTGTCACCGGCCTATGTCACCGTCTTGCACAACGGCGTGTTGATTCAGAAGCGTACCGAAATAGTGGGCGCCACTTACACCGACTTGCCAAGCTATGCGTCGCGCTGTACGCCGTATGCCTATGCGGAGGAGGTCGATTGCACCGGAGCGATGCCGCTGCTGCTCCAAGACCACGGACAGGTTGTGTCCTATCGAAATATTTGGCTTCGGGAGCTGTAACGATGAAGAAATTATTCCTTGGTGCATCAGTTGGCGCGGCCTTGTTAACGCAGGTGGTGTTTGCGCAACAAGAGCAGGAGTGGGAGTCGCTATTCAACGGCGTAGATCTCTCTAACTGGGACGTCAAATTTACCGGTTTCGAGCTTGGCGACAACTACCGCAACACGTTCCGTGTCGAGGACGGTATCCTACGCGTCGCCTATGACGAATGGCCCACCTTTGACGGCGAGTTTGGTCACCTATTTACTAAAGAAGCGTATTCCCACTATCGACTCCGCGTGGAGTATCGTTTTGTTGGCGATCAGGTTACCGATGGGCCAGCATGGGCGTACAGAAATAACGGCATGATGTTGCACAGTCAGTCGGCGCAAAGTATGGGTCTAGACCAAGAGTTTCCAGCCTCGATAGAAGCGCAGATGCTCGGCGGCAATGGCGAGGACGAGCGTCCTAACGGCAATGTCTGCACGCCGGGCACGCATATAGAAATAGCAGGCGAGCTCGTGACCAGGCATTGCACGAACTCTGAGTCTGCCACTTTTCATGGAGACGACTGGATAAAGCTCGAAATCGAAGTGCGCGGTGCCGAGAGCGTGACGCATTTTATTGAGGGCGAGAAGGTGTTCGCCTATGGCGGTATTCAGCTCGATCCCGATTCAATTGAGGCGACACCCCTGATCGCCGCGGGCGCTCCGCTAAGGCTCGATGCAGGGCATATCGCGATTCAAGCGGAGACCGCGCCGATTGAGTTTCGCCGTATTGAGCTCAAGCGGTTATAAGCACGAACAGTTGAGCGCTAGGAGAGGAAGAGCGAGTAAGCGGCGTTGTCGGTCTCGTCCCAATGCCGGTAGCTGAGCTGCGTCAGCGACTCGCGGAATGCCTTGGTTTCTGATTTCGGCACTTGCATGCCTGCGAGCACCCGCCCGTAGGCAGCGCCGTGGTTGCGATAGTGGAACAGCGTGATATTCCAGCGCGCACCCAGCAGGGTGAGGAAGTCGGCGAGCGCACCGGGGCGCTCGGGGAACTCGAAACGTGTGAGGCGTTCGCTGCCCGTTGACTCAGCCTTGCCGCCAACCATATGACGAATGTGAGTCTTAGCGAGTTCATTGTCAGTAAGGTCGAGGACTCCATAGCCGGAGGCCTGTAAGTGCTCGACTATGCGCTGGCGCTCCGCCGCGTCGACTATTTTTAGCCCCAAGAAAATCCGCGCCTGTTCGGCGTCATCGCGACGGTAGTTGAACTCGGTTATTAGCCGCTTGCCGAGCACGCGCACAAACTGCCTGAACGCGCCTTGGCGTTCAGGGATGGTCACCGCGAGAATAGCCTCGCGCTGCTCGCCTACCTCGGCGCGCTCGGTCACATAGCGCAGGCGATCGAAATTGGCGTTAGCACCGGTAGAGATGGTAACCAGCGTTTGCTGACGGCACTGGTGCAACGCGACGTATTTCTTCATGCCGGCGATGCCAACCGCGCCTGCGGGTTCGGCGATGACGCGTGTGTCATCGAAAATATCTTTCACCGCGGCGCAGATTTCATCTGAGCTAACGGTGATTACCTCATCGACGGTGTCTTTAATAATCGGCCAGGTATGCTCGCCCACCTGTGCTACCGCGATGCCGTCAGCGAAGATCCCCACCTGTGCAAGTTTCACCCGCCGCCCTGCGCGCATCGCAGCGGCAAGGCAGGCGCTCTCTTCATATTCCACCCCGACGATACGCGTCTCGGGTCGCACATATTTCATGTAGGCAGCGATGCCTGCGATGAGCCCGCCGCCGCCGACGGGTACGAAGATGGCGTCTATTTTGGCGCTGTGCTGGTGCACGATTTCCACCGCCACCGTACCTTGGCCGGCGATGATTTCGGGGTCATCGAATGGGTGGATGAAATGCAGCCCGCGTTCTTTCTCGAGTTTGAGCGCGTGGGTAAGTGCGTCGTTAAAAGTGTCGCCAAACAGCACTACCTTCGCGCCACGCGAACGTACACTAGCGATTTTTATTTCCGGCGTGGTCACCGGCATCACAATCGTCGCCTTCACACCCATGAGCTTGGCCGCCTGCGCGAGCCCTTGAGCATGATTGCCCGCAGAGGCGCATAGCACGCCCACGTCGCGCTGAGCCTGAGTCAAGCTGCTCATTTTGTTATACGCGCCGCGAATCTTAAATGAGAACACTTGCTGCAGGTCTTCGCGTTTGATGTAGACGTTGTTGCTGAGCCTCGTGCTGAGCAAAGGCGCGCGATCCAGCGGCGTCTCGACGGCGGCTTCGTAGACGTCGGCGTTGAGAATGCGTTTCACAGTTTTTTCGAGTGCGAGTGGGATGGGCACGGTGAGAGTCCTCGTTTGGCGGCTTCTATACCTATCGGCCGAACCTAAAGAAACTACTCTTCGATGCTGGACTGCGCGTTCGCCTGCCAACGCTTATCTAGAATGCGATTGCTTAAGGGTAGCGACACGACAAGCGAAAAATAGATGTTGCCGGCCGTCACGACCAAGTTAGGGTTGTCGATAAATACGAAAGCGACGAGGCAGGAGAGCGCGGCGGTTAGCGCGACGATAAGCCAAGTGACGCAGGCCCTTTTGCTAGCGAATACTTCGAAGGTGCTGAGGCGAAGAGGTTCTCGATAGCGTAGTGCGTTACAATAAAGTGCTACCAGAATCGCAGACAGCGCGATTAAGCCTAGGCCAAAATAAATAAAGAGGATCGCGACCTGGTTCTCCGACCACCCGCCTTGGGAAAATATATCAGTGCCTAGCGCGCCGCCTGACGAATAGAGCACCGTAGCCTGCGCCATGAGTTTGATCGGGTAGACAAAAATCAAAACCAGCATGACCAAGCCTAGACTGAGGTAGAGGGTGATGGGGTCTTGCATGCCGTAGTTGCGGCTCCAACCCGCGTGCGTAGCCCACACGGCGCCGATGGTGAGGGCGCTGATGAGGAAGGCTGGGATGTCGCGCGAAAGCGTCAGGAGCTCTTCGGGGTTTGTGGGTATCTGGTCGATGCTGATAACGAGCATGGTAAAGGCAAAGGCGAAGGCGGCATCGACGAAGGTCTCAATGCGGCTCATGTTCTCACCGCGAAGAATTTTGCCGTCCTCAACTCTGCAGCTGGCTAAGTAATCGTCAGTTAATCGATTCATATCGCGCCTCGCGCTTTTAGTCGTGCCTTGCTTAGTTACGTCCCTTGATCACTCACCCCAATCTCTCCAAGCGTGAGAATCGGTGACGCATCGATGTCTTCGGCGTCCATCATGCTGGCCACCCTGCCAACTGCGCTGACGAGCATGTGCTGCTCCCAGGCATCGAGTTTACGGTATTTGCGCAGAAAGCCTGACTGCAGTAGCTCTGGAGCCTCTTTGTATTTCTCTTCGCCGAGCTCGGTGAGCACGACATTAATAGTGCGTTTGTCGGTGCCTAGCCTCTTGCGTTGCACGAGGCCGTTCTTTTCCAGACGGTCGATGAGATTGGTTACTGTAGCTTGCGAGAGCAAGATTGATTTAGCTATCGCGCTAGGCGTGGGCTTATCGATCTTGACGATGGCTTCCATAACAAGGAGCTGCGAAATAGTGAGGTTCGTCTCTTTTTGTAGTCTCTTGGAGTAGAGGTCGATCGCGCGAGTAATGCGCCGGAGTGCGATCAGTAGTTCGTCGTAATCTTTCATTAGCGTGCTAGTCCCTGCGTTCCTGAGGCGGCCGCCTCATACGGCCACCTCGGTATTCTAGTCTAAGAAGCCGTTCTATTTCGCGCTGAAGTTGCTTTTTTGCTTATGATTAGAAGTCGAATTAAAGAATTTTCCGCGAATCTCTGTGTTTTCTAGTAAATCGCGCAAATAAATACTTTGAATAACACACAAATATATGTTTTTTATGATTTAAATAAATAAGCTCTCGCTCTTTATCGGTCATAGCGCCCCCTAATTCTCCTGCACCCACTTACAAAAATGCTTTTAATTCGATATACTACGGCCTTTATTTTGAAGAGTCCCGCGCTGCTCGGCGACCACGTCGAGACTCGAGGCGCACACATTTCGCGGCTGTCAGGGTGCTGGATACTCCAGCGCCGACCCGCGTTGAGCTAGAAAAAAGGAGATGTATGTTTCATCAACAACGTTCGAATCGTTCAGGGTCTACAAGCACCCAGCCAAGAAGTCTTTTCCCCAAGAAGCAACTCGGCCTAGCCGTTGCCCTGGCGACCACTGCCTTTAGTGCGCATGCGCAAATCGAAGAGGTGCTGGTTACTGCAACCAAGCGCACCGAGAGCATGCAGGATATCCCCGTCGCCGTGTCAGCCCTTGGCGAAGAAGCGCTAGATCAACTTGGCATCTCGAACTTTGAAGACTATCTCCTGCAACTGCCAAACGTGACCGCGGGCGGCAGTGGCCCAGGCCAAAATACGATCTACATCCGTGGTGTCGCCTCGACTACGCCTGGCCTCACGGTCGCCGGTGTTGCAGGCCTCGCTCCGAACGTGGCGCTCTATCTAGACGAACAGCCGCTGGCACAGCCAGGCCGTAATCTTGATGTGTATGCAGCCGACCTCGCGCGCGTCGAAGTGCTTTCCGGCCCTCAAGGCACGTTGTTTGGCGCGAGCTCACAGGCAGGCACGGTGCGACTTATCACCAATAAGCCAGATCCATCTGGAAATTACGCCAGCGTTGATCTCGGCACTGCCTTCACTCGCAAGGGTGAAATGAGCAACAACGTCGAAGCGATGGTCAACGTGCCTATCAGCGACTCGCTTACCGTGCGCGGTGTGGTATACGTAGACAACCAAGGCGGCTTTATCGATAACGTGGCTGGCACACGCAACCTAACCGAGAGTGCGCGCTTCCGTCCTGAGGGCACCGTGCGCAGCAACGGTCTCGCAGTAGCCGGCACGCGTGCGGGCTTCCAATCGACTGCCGACCTATCGGGCGTGAACTTTATCGATGCCGACAATGCGACGCGCGTTGAAGAAGACTTCAACGACACGACTTACTCGGGTGTTCGCCTGTCGGCGCTATGGAGCATCAATGACGACTGGTCGTTGACCGTTGCTCATACTGAGCAAGAGCTCGAGACCGATGGCGTTTTCTTCGCCGACCCAGATCTCGGTGACCTCGAAATACAGCGCTTCGAAGACGATTCGCTTGAGGACGCCTTCAGCAATACCAACTGGACTCTCGAAGGCCGCATAGGCGAGTTGGACGCGATCTACACCGGTGCGTTTACTGATCGTCAAACTGACCAGTTCGTCGACTATGCCGATTACATTTTCGTCGGCCAATACCTGCCTTATTATATCTGTGACGGCAGCGTCACCTATCCTGGTTCTGCTGCGCCAAGCGGCACCTGCCAGGCGCCGAATATGTTCGTAAAGAGCACGTCGCAAACTGAGGTGAGCAGCCACGAACTCCGTTTCTCTACCGATGCTGATCGCATGGTCAGCGCCACTTTCGGCGGCTTCTACAGCACGCTCGATCTCGCCGAGAAGAATGACTTTACCTACCTCGGTTCGCTTCAGGCTATCGCCTTCAATGGCGAAACCGGTTTCGGTCCTAACTACTCAGCCGCCAATTCCACGAGCGATCAGGGACAATGGCCTGAAGGCGTGATTTTCCGCAATGACGTGCTGCGCACAGACGAGCAGACCGGAGTGTTCGGCGAGGCGAAAGTGCGCCTTAACGATCAATTTGCCGTTACCGTCGGCGCGCGTTGGTACGATGTTGAAGTTGACCTTATCGGCAGCGCAGCAGGCTCATTCGGCAACTTCGGGGCGACAACCGACAACAACGCAGGCAATAATCTCGACACCTTGTTCGCCGCACCGCGCCCCGATACGGCATCGACCGACGGCGTGATCACTAAGGCGAGCTTGACCTATACACCGAATGATAATCAGTTGCTCTACGCGACTTACTCGGAAGGTTATCGTCCTGGCCTGCTCAATCGTCCGGGTGGCGCGACCAACCCAGCGGGCACCTTCACCGTGCCTTACGCGATTGATACCGACGACATGACTAACTATGAGTTCGGTTGGAAGACCGACCTGTTGGATTACACGCTACGCCTCAACGGAAGCGTGTTCTTCGCAGAGATCGAGCGTCTTCAGACGACGATATTCGATCCGTCGATTACGAACTTATTTTTCTCGGATAACGCAGCCGACGCAGAGATTAAAGGCATCGAAGGCGACTTCATCTGGGCGCCGCCGGGCATCTCTGGCCTCACCGTAACTGGCGCGTTCTCGTTGTTAGACACGGAAATCACGCGAGTGATTACGCCAACCAACGATGTGATCCTTGGCGATTCTTTGGCCTATGCGCCGGAGCGTCAGGCTAACCTGCGCGCACGCTACGAGTGGAGTGTTGGCTCGGGCATGATCGCTCATGTGATGCCGCAGATTGCCTACTCGGCTGAATCTTACAGCGATATCGTCACGATTAATCGCGACAAGCTGGACAGCTGGGTGCTACTCGGAATCAGTGCGGGTGTGACATCGGATACGTGGACGGCGGAAGCATTCGTCGAAAACCTCAGCGACGAGCGTGCGGAAGTCGCTCGCTCTCATAACTTCGATCGCCAGCGTGTGAACTACGTGCGTCCGCGCACTATGGGTGTTAGGGTCTCTTACGACTTCTAAACTCGGCATCGAAGCAATCGCATGACCGAGAGCGCCCCGTCTAGGGGCGTTCTCGTTCTCGGCTTTCACGAATTTGTATGCTCTCCCGACGAAAAATTAAGGCATCTACTAACCAACAATGATCAAACAACTATGACGGCATCCTCGGCAACAGCAGACACGAGTACTCGCGATTTCGCGGATCTTCTGCTGCATGCGAAGGAGGCTATCGCTGCGAAGGCGTTCGAGAATGCCGAAGCCACATTACTGGCGTTAATCCCTCAGCTAATCGCCAGAGAGTTGGAGAGCCCAGAGTATAAAGAGGAGGCGCTGT
Source organism: Gammaproteobacteria bacterium (assembly GCA_024639905.1). GTDB lineage: Bacteria > Pseudomonadota > Gammaproteobacteria > Pseudomonadales > Pseudohongiellaceae > UBA9145. The sequence continues at coordinate 344,066 of JAHEGE010000001.1, forward strand.
ATCTGCTCGCCGTCTCCCAGCGCTATCTCGCGCGTCATGCCGAGGCTCTCGATACGCTGAGTGCGTTACACGAGTGTGCGCCGAGCCACGGGCGTGCTTATCAGGAAGAGGGCCACAATCATAAGGCGCTAGGCGACAGTGACGCTGCGCTTAATGCTTACGCGTGGGCCTGTCACTACAACCCCGCATTAGAGGCGAGTTTTCGCGGCCAGCTACTCATGCTGCAGCGGCTCAATAGGCCCCAGGCTTTAGCGCAGGTGGAAGCCCAGCTCACGCATCTTAGTCAGCTGCCCAAGCCGCTTGTGGCGGTTATCGACCTGTTGTCGCAGGGAAAGGTGTTAAAGGCGGAGGAGCTGTGCAGGAAAATCCTACAGAGCAATCCCAATAATCCCGAAGCCATGCGGCTGCTGGCAGATATCGGCGCGCGCCTGGGCGTACTAGACGACGCCGAAACTCTGCTCGAGAGCGCCCACGAACTCGCGCCAACTAATGTGCAGGTGCATATCGATTACATACAAACGCTGCGCAAGCGCCAGCGCTTCGCGGCAGCGAGGGAGCAGTCGCAGAAGCTCCTCGCGACGAATACAGAGAATCCTCAGTTTATTTCCCTGGCCGCCGTCGAAGCGATGCAGAGCGGAGACTTCGATGAGGCGCTAGCGCTTTTTCAGCAGGTGCTTGCGAGGTTGCCTGAGGATGCGATTACGCTGACGTCTGTGGGCCATGCCGAGAAGACGCGCGGAAATTACGACGCCTCAGTCGCGGCCTATCACCGCGCCTTGGCGAGTCAGCCGACGCACGGAGAGGCGTTTTATTCGCTAGCTAACCTTAAGGTTTATAAGTTTAGCGAGTCCGAAGTGACGGCGATGCGCGAGGCGGTTGCGAACGCACGCCTGCCACATAATGACCGTGTGTATATGAATTTCGCACTCGGTAAGGCGTTCGAAGACCGCAAGCAGTTCGCCGATTCCTTTAACTACTACGCGCAGGGCAATGCCCTAAAGAAAGCTCAGAGCCGCTATCGTGCGCAAGGCATGACCGACGATCTCGAGGCGCAGAAGCGCGCTTGCACCAAGGAGCTGTTCGCGGCACAAGCCAGCGCAGGCTGTGCAGCGGCGGATCCCATCTTCGTACTAGGGTTGCCGCGCGCGGGTTCGACGCTTGTTGAACAAATTCTGGCGTCCCACAGCCAAGTAGATGGCACGCTGGAGTTGCCGAATATCCTCTCGCTCTCCCAGCGCCTGCGCAGGCTGGGTCATGGGCGCGGCGCGGGCAAGCTTGCGCGCGCGCGAGAAGACTACGCGGACTATCCCGCCAACCTGCATCAGTTGGATGGGGCGCAGCTGCGGGAATTTGGCGAGGAATTTATCGAACAGACTGCCATTCATCGCAGCGGCGCGCCGTTCTTCATCGACAAGATGCCGAACAATTTCCGTCACATTGGCCTCATTAAACTCATCCTGCCCAATGCGAAGATCATCGACGCGCGGCGCGGACCCATGGCCTGCTGCTTTAGTGGTTTCAAACAGCTCTTCGCCGAGGGACAGGAATTTAGCTATTCACTTAGTGACATCGGTCAGTATTACCGCGATTACGTGAGCCTAATGGCGCACTGGGATGAGGTCTTGCCAGGCTTTGTGCATCGCATCGAGAACGAGAAACTCATCGAAGACCTCGAGGGTGAGGTGCGTAAGCTTCTGGCGTTCTGCGGTCTGCCCTTCGAGCAATCTTGTGTCGAGTTCCACCGCAATACCCGCAGCGTTCGCACGCCGAGTTCGGAGCAAGTGCGACAGCCGATTAGTCGCAGCGGTGTAGATCAGTGGCGCAGTTACGAGCCGTATCTCGAGCCGCTGCGCGACGCCTTAGGCGATTTATATCCAGTTTAAAACGCGACCGCCTCCGGGCAGGGACGCAATCCGCCACAGAGGCGACTAGATTGAGTGAGACATGTTATGTTGGATCAGGTGAACACTAAATACGAATCGCCTCAGTCAGACGAGCCGGAATCGACGTTAAATAAGCCGGTTTTCTTTATCTCCGCCGGTCTTATCATCCTCGTCTGTCTCTATGGCGCGCTATTTAGCGCGCACGCCTCGCAACTTTTCTCCGACCTGCAAAACTGGCTTCTCACGAATATGGGCTGGCTCTATATGGGCTCTGTTGCGGGTTTCTTCCTGCTCGTCCTCTACCTTGCCTTTAGTCGTTTCGCTCACTTGAAGCTCGGCGCAGATGACTCCGAGCCCGAGTACGGTTATGGCAGCTGGTTCGCAATGCTTTTTAGTGCCGGCATGGGCATCGGCCTGCTGTTCTTCGGCGTGTCCGAGCCTATGACGCATTTTCTGTCACCGCCGGTTGGGGATGGCGGCACGATTGATGCGGCGCGCAATGCGATGCAGGCGACGTTCTTCCACTGGGGGCTGCATGCCTGGGCTATTTACATCATCATCGGCCTCTCACTCGCCTATTTTGCCTTCCGTCATGACTTGCCGCTAACGCTGCGCTCAGCGCTGTATCCGCTCATCGGCGACCGCATCTACGGCCGCCTCGGTGATGCGGTGGACATCTTCGCCATACTCGGCACGATGTTCGGCGTCGCCACCTCACTCGGTATTGGCGTGATGCAGGTGAATGCGGGACTCAATTATCTGTTCGGTCTCCCCGTTTCGATTACTGTGCAAGTCGTCTTGATTGGTGCAATAACCTGCGCGGCCACGGTGTCGGTAGTGGCGGGGCTAGATGCGGGCATTCGGCGATTGAGCGAGCTGAATCTGCTGCTCGCTGTTTTACTCCTGCTGTTCGTACTCATCGCAGGCCCAACCGTCGTGCTGCTCAGCAGCTTCATCCAAAATATCGGTATGTATCTCTCGGGCTTCGTCGATATGACGTTCAGACTCTATGCCTACGAGCCAAACGACTGGATCGGTAACTGGACGCTTTTCTACTGGGCATGGTGGGTGTCGTGGTCGCCATTCGTTGGCATGTTCATCGCGCGCATTTCACGCGGGCGCACCATACGAGAATTTATTCTAGGCGTATTACTCGTGCCGTCTGGCTTCACGTTCCTTTGGTTTACGGTGTTCGGCAACAGTGGGCTGTGGCTGGAGATGCACGCTGCTGGAATAGGACTTGCAACGGCGGTAGAGACCAATATGCCGACGGCGATCTTCGTGCTGCTCGAACAGCTGCCGTTTACCACGATCACCTCGGCATTGGCGACAATGCTGATCGTGACGTTTTTCGTCACCTCCTCGGATTCCGGTTCTTTGGTCATCGATATCATTAGCTCCGGTGGAGCTGAGAATCCGCCGGTTTGGCAACGCATATTCTGGGCGCTGTCAGAGGGTGCCGTTGCAGCGACGCTACTGTTAGCTGGCGGCCTTGCTGCTTTGCAAACGGCCGCGATCACCAGCGCGCTGCCGCTCATCATCGTGATGCTGCTGGTCTGTTACGGCCTCATGAAAGCCTTGAATGCCGAGCCATCGGTGCGTGGCGTGCGCCCTATAGCGACCTCTAGCGTGCCGGTTGCGGCTGCGGGTTCGAAGGCATGGCAGCTGCGTTTGAAAGCGATGCTCGGGCGCTTCCGCGAAGGTGAGGCGCAAGACTATCTGGCGACGACCGCGCGGCAGGCGATGGAAGAGGTGCTCGCGCAGCTCACCACTCAGAATATTTTGCAGGCGGGTATCGAAGAGGATGAAAACCTCATTCGCCTGACGGCGGGACAGGGTGAGGAATTCGATTTTCTCTACGAGATTAAGCTGCGCGAGTATTCGCTGCCCTCGGTTGCCTTCCCGGAGCTGCCGACTAAAAAATCAGAGAGAAATTACTGGCGCGCCGAGGTGACTCTACTCGAAGGCGCGCAGCAATATGACGTGGCGGGCTATTCAAAAGAAGAGCTGATGAGCGACATACTCACCCAGTTCGAGAACCACCTGCACCTGTTGCACACAGATATTTAAGCGGCCTGCTTGGCTGCAATCGCCTCGAGTATGGCCTTGATGTCGTAGTTCCAGTCAGCGATGCGCAGGTCGAAGTTCGTGGGCCATTCGAAAAGCGCATTAGTGTCTTCGAAACGGCTTTCGTCGATGGTGTCGAGCCAGATAGTGAAGTCGGCATTGAACGCCGCGCGCGTAACGGTGGTTGGGGCGACAAAGTCACACAAGGCAATTTGTCCCTGAGCCACTATGTCGTCGGCGAATTCAGACATTCGCCGCGCTTGGCGTAGGCGGCCTTCCTCAGAAAAATCCCAATCGTCGGCCTGCTTGCGCACTTCGTCGGCATTCAGCCACGTGCAGTGCGTTAATTTCGCATGTAGCTGCTCGGCGAGTGTTGTTTTGCCTGCGCCGGGTAAACCCATCACCAGTATTTTCATTCGCGTGCTCTCTTTGATTGCTTCGCTTTGCGGTTCACGGTTCTGAGAATAGCAGAACGGATTGCCGGTTCAAACGAGGAACGGCTAGAAGAATGTGGATATCTGCTCCAGCGCTTTCTTCGCTTTTGCCGCGCTCGGCACCTGCGCCTGCTCGGCGGCGTGGCCCACTACTAAGAGTAGGAAAGGGCGCTCGGTAGTGGGGCGCTGGAGAATGTCGCTGAGGAACTGCATCGGACTCGGCGTGTGGGTTAGGGTGGCAAGCCCCGCCGCATGCAGTGCATTGATGAGGAAGCCGGTGGCTATGCCAACCGACTCCGGCATGTAGTAGTTCTTGCGTTTGTTGCCCGCGTTATCCTGGCCTTTGCGTTCGATGAAAATGGCGATGAGCCAAGGTGCCACTTCGAGGAAGGATTTGTTGGCGTCGGTGCCTAACGGCTTCAGGTCATTTAGCCATTCAGCGCCCGCCTTGCCGTCGTAGAAGGCGCGCTCTTCAGTTTCTGCAGCAAGACGAATCTGTCGCTTCTTATCGGGATCGGTCACACAGACGAAATGCCAAGGCTGATGGTTGGCGCCACTTGGAGCCGTGCCCGCTGCGCGGATCGCGGTTTCGATCACTTCCTTTGGCACCGGCGTGTCGGCGAAATCCCTCACGCTGTGGCGGCGTTGGATGAAGCGAAGATAGTCGTAGCATCGGCTCAAGCTCTCCTCATCAGAGAGCTGTGAACGGTCTGGAAGGTCCATGGGGGTGTAATCTGCCATCGCCTTCTCCTGTTAAGTTACGCTTATACTCCTTGCGATAGGAGTGTAGCAGAGGCTCGGTGTAGCCGTTAGGTAGTGAGGCGTTATCGAAGATGAGGGCCTTGGCGGCGGCGAACCCAATACTTTGGTCAAAGCTCGCGGCCATGGGGCTATACACGGGATCGGCCGCGTTCTGCGCATCGACGACGCGTGCCATGCGCTGCATTATCTTTAGCACCTGAGAGTCATCGGTAATACCGTGGCGTAGCCAATTCGCCACGTGTACTGCAGAAATCCTTAGTGTTGCTCTGTCTTCCATGAGACCTACATCATGGATGTCAGGCACCTTCGAGCAGCCAATGCCCGCCTCGACCCAGCGTACAACATAGCCAAGAATTCCCTGAATGTTGTTTTCCAGTTCACGCTCAATCTCAGTGGCGCTCAATGCAGTGCTTTGCGTCAGTAGAGGAATGGTGAGCAAGTCGGAGAGTGGTGCAGATGGGCGCGCGAGTATCGCCTCTTGCGCCTCATCTACGTTCACAGCGTGGTAATGCAAGGCATGCAGCACGGCGGCAGTGGGCGAGGGTACCCACGCGGTGGTCGCGCCGGCACGTGGATGAGCGATCTTCGCTGTCATCATCGCGGCCATCTCGTCGGGCATGGCCCACATGCCCTTGCCGATTTGTGCGCGGCCGCGTAGGCCGCAGGCTAAGCCTATTTCCACGTTGCGTCTCTCATAGGCTTGGATCCACTCGCGCTCTTTGATGTCGGCCTTGGGTGGAAAGGCTCCCGCTCGCATGCTGGTAAAAATCTCGTCGCCTGTGCGATCTAAGAAGCCCGTATTAATGAAAACGAGGCGTTCGCGAGCAGCGCTTATACACTGTTTGAGGTTCGCCGAGGTGCGGCGCTCTTCGTCCATAATGCCGAGCTTTAACGTGTTGACAGGTAAATGGGTTAAGCGCTCTACGCAGGCGAACAGCTCGCAGGTGAAGGCAACTTCCTCGGGGCCATGCAACTTCGGTTTAACGATATAAACGCTGCCGGTTGAGCTGTTTGCATAGCCGTTGGAGCTATTGAGATCGATCGAGCCGATGAGCGCGGTGAGGACTGCATCTAGGATGTGTTCTGGGGCTTCGTTACCCGCGGCGTCGTGCGCGAGTTCAGTGGTCATCAACAGGCCTACGTTGCGATTGAACAGCAACGAGCGCCCCGAGAGAGAGAAAGCCTGACCCTGCGGATCGAGGTATTCGCGATCCGAATTGAGGCTGCGCGTCAGCTGTGTGCCGGCCTTATCGAAATGTGCACTGAGCGTGCCGGTCATCAGCCCGAGCCAGTTTCGATATACGTCTAGTTTGTCTTCGGCATCTACCGCGGCAACCGAATCTTCACAGTCCATGATCGTCGTAAGCGCGGCCTCTAGGATGACGTCATCGATGCCCGCGCAATCGTCGAGGCCGATCTTGCCTTGCCTGTCGATGACGAGTTCGATGTGCAGTCCGTGATGCCTTAGCAACAGCGCGCTGGGGTCGTTAGACTCGCCGCGATATCCTGCAAATTGACTTGGCGTGATGAGCGTCGTGTCATTGCCGTTTGTTAGCCGTGCCACCAGCCCTTCGTCTACGCGATAGGCGACAACCTGCGAGTGAGAAGCATCGATTAGAGGCGTTGCTGAGTCGAGGAAGTCGCGAGCGTACGCGATGACCTTCGCACCTCGTGCTGGGTCGTAGCCCGGCAGGCGGGCTTTTGTAGGGTCGTCGGTAATGACGTCACTACCGTAAAGCGCATCGAACAGGCTACCCCAGCGGGCATTCGCTGCATTGAGCGCAAACCGTGCGTTCTTTAAGGGTACAACGAGCTGGGGGCCAGCGAGGCTTGCGACTTCGGCATCAACCCCGTCTGTGGTGATGGCGAAGTCGTCGCAGTCGGGTGCGAGATACCCGATCTCCCGGAGGAACGATTCGTAGGCGCTCTGATCGAAATCGGGGTTGCCTAAATACCAGTCATCGATCTGAGCTTGAAGCTGCGCGCGCTTAGCAAGATGACTGGCTGTAGGGGCCGCAAAGGTATCGATCAGTGAGTCGAATTCCCGAAAGAAAGTCTCGCCGCTTAGCGCCGTCAGCGGCAGAACATCGTCTTCAATAAAGCGGCGCAAATCGGGGTGAATCATCGTCGATCCTTGTTCCTTGTCGTCATGTTAAGGCTATCCGAATTGCACGGGATTGCTAGCCAAATTGGTTCATCGTGTTGTCTTTGCCGCCAGCCTTAAGCGCCGCTTCACCCGAGAAATAACTCTTGTGGTCGTCGCCCATGTTGGAGCCTGCCATGTCTTGGTGTTTCACACAGGCTAGCTGCTCGCGAATTTCCCTGCGTTGCACGCCCGCTACATAGGCTAGCATGCCTTCGTCGCCGAAGTAGCCCTTGGCGAGGTTGTCTGTGCTCAGCGCAGCTGTGTGATAAGTCGGCAGCGTGATGAGGTGATGGAAGACGCCTGCTTCGCGGGCAGCATCGCGCTGGAAACTGCGCACGCGATCGTCTGCGGCTTGCGCGAGCTCGCTGTCATCATAGCCAGCAGCCATGAGGTTGGCGCGCTCATAAGCGGTCAAGTCTCGACCTTCCTCTTCCCAGGCGTCGAACACCTGCTGACGGAAGTTGAGCGTCCAGTTGAAAGACGGGCTGTTGTTATAGACAAGCTTCGCATTCGGCACGCGCTCGCGGATACGGCTGACCATACCGCCAATCTGAGCAACGCTAGGCGTCGACGTTTCGATCCATAGCAAGTCCGCGCCGTTTTCGAGCGAGGTGATGCAGTCGAGCACGCAGCGGTCTTCGCCGGTGTTGTCGCGGAACTTAAACAAACCATTGGGCAGCGTTGTGGTGCGTTGTAGCTTGCCTGCGATCTTAAGTGCGATATCGCCATGCTCGAGTGTCGTCGCATCGGTAACGGGATCCAGTTCAAGGAAGCGATTGTACTGATCGCCGATATCACCATCCTGCGTGCTCGTGGCAATTTTCTGCGTAAGTCCTGCACCTAGCGAATCTGTTCTCGCCACGATCACACCGTCTTCTACGCCCAGCTCGAGGAACGCGTAGCGCACCGCGCGAATCTTCGCGAGGAACTCTTCATGGGGGACGGTAACCTTGCCGTCCTGGTGGCCGCATTGCTTTGCATCGGACACCTGATTTTCCAATTGTATTGCGCAGGCGCCGGCTTCGATCATGCGCTTAGCGAGTAGGTAGGTCGCCTCTTCATTGCCGAATCCGGCATCGATATCGGCGATGATCGGGACGATGTGCGTCTGGTAGTTATTGATCTCGTTTTGGATGCGCTGGGCGGCGACGCTGTCGCCAGCCTCTCTGGCGCTGTCGAGCTGCGTGAACAGATGACCCAGCTCGCGCGCGTCGGCCTGTCGTAGGAAGGTGTAGATTTCTTCGATGAGGTCGGGAACCGACGTCTTTTCATGCATCGATTGATCGGGAAGCGGACCAAATTCCGAGCGCAGTGCGGCGATCATCCAGCCCGAAAGGTACAAATAGCGCTTATCTGTCGTGCCATGGTGTTTCTTAATGGCGATCATCTTCTGCTGGGCTATAAAACCGTGCCAGCAGCCGAGAGACTGTGTGTAGTTGCCCGCATCGAGGTCGTAGTCATCCATATCTTTACGCATGATCGCTGCGGTGTAACGGGCAATATCGAGGCCGGTCTTGAACTGGTTCTGCGCACGCATGCGCGCGGCGTATTCCGGATTAATTGCCGCCCAGGGCTGCCCTGCGGCGTGCTTGAGATCGTTAAGGCGGGCGATATCGTCGTTATAAGCTGTCATGGTTATTTCCGTTCTGTTATTGAATGTGTGTGATTGCGTTAGGCGAAATGCAGCTCAACGTTATGGCCGTGCGCCGACAGCGCAATAAGAGAAGGACACTCGCGGTCGCCCCCAAACTCGACGAAGCTGCTCGGGTTGTGGAGCCCTACACAGCGGCCAGAGCTTAAGTGTGCAATTAGACGGTCAAAGTAAACACGGTACTGCGCGACGTCGCGGTGCGAACCTTCGTGCAGAGGAAACTGAGCGTCGAGGAAATCTTGAAAGCGGCTGTTTGACTCGGAAGTCATGGCGGCGTCAATAGTCTCGGAGTGACTTGCGTGTGTTAAATGATTCATCATTGGCCCCGGTGGCGTCTCGCGCCTGTCAGTGTGAGCGATGTGAGCAACAGTGTTAATTTCATTCCGTGCCTGATTCCTCGAGCACGGGAAGCAGTGTAGGCGATAAATCCTGTGAACTTGACAATAAAAATTTCACACTGTAAATTTCACAAATAGCTGTGAAATTTCACAACCCTGAGGCGACAATAATGAAAGCAGGCACTCATTCGCTAGTGCGCAAGGCCCACTTCCTGGGCGCGAAGATAAAGAAACTGCGTAAGGATAACGGCCTGACGCTGGATGACCTGTCGGTTCGCTGTGTGCAACGCGATGCCGAGTCGGCTCCCTCTGTCTCGTATTTGTCGATGATCGAGAACGGTAAACGCGTGCCGTCCGAGGACATGCTAGAAGTGATTGCGAGCGTATTCGAGAAAGAGCTGCATTGGTTCTACGACGAGCAGGTCGAAGGAGACGCGGTTGTTGCGCCGAAGCGCAAGGCGGGGGGCATCGCGGGCGTGGCGCTAGAGCCCAGCTTCCTGTTCTCCAAAGATCACCTCCAAATAGCGATTCCGGAACTCCTTTCTCAGGGAGGAATCAGCGGCCGGCAATTCGGCCACCTATTGATTCGCGCGCATCAAGAGCACCACCAAAATCGGTTCCCTGACCTCGAGAAGGCGGCCGAGGAGATAGGCAAGAAGCGTATGCCACTCAGTGTCGAAGACTTACTCGCCATCTGTAAACAGCTTGGGCTGAAGATTAAGTGGTTCGATCGCGCGCCTGAAATTATCGCTGACCCCGACGATACGGGTTTCAAGACGCTGATGCGCTCCTTCTTCGAAGCACCGGGCACGCTGTACATGAACGAGCGGTTGAAAGAGCATCCGGCGCGCCTAAAATATGATCTGGCAACCCACATTGGCCACACGGTTTTACATGGCCGCGATGGCCTGCGTAGTGTGTCGGCGGTGGGGGGGAATACCTTCGATGCTAAGTCTTGGAGCAATCAGTCCCATACCGTCGATTCGAAAGATATTCTGCACGCATGGCGTGATTTCGAATGCAGTTTCTTCGCCGGCGCCTTACTGTGCCCCAAGGTGCCTAGTCGTCAGTTTCTAAGTCGTAATGCCTATTCTCTAAGCAGCGCGAAACTGCTTGATGTCACCACAGCGGTATTAATGCGCCGGATGACAGCGGTTTCGCCTTACCCGCACTGGCATTACTTCGATGCGTACCCACCGGGAAAGCTGCGCGCCGTGTATCGAGGCAATGGTATTCCGCTGCCGTGGGGCAACCTAAAAGCGATGAATGACCCGTGTCAAAATTGGTCGGTGTTCAACATGCTAGGGAGCAAGTCGGACGCTCCTGCTGCACAGTTGTCGGTGCTAAAAAACGGCGACGATGCGCGGCTTTACAGCTGCGAGTCGGTTAGAGTCCGCGATGCTGCGAGTAACCATCATGTGGTTTGTGCAGGCATCGATCTGGGCCCGGCGTTAGAAGCCCAGGGCGTCAACCCTGAAGAAATCATTGCTGACATATTCGCTGCCTGCCAAGCAGGGGGTGGCTCAGCTAACGTTCCTGCCAGCGCGGCGAAGTCCATCCGCAGTGTGGCAAACATCCTTAATATCGAATGGGTTGGGCGCGGTTTAGAGCGTGAGGCGACTATTATTTGCCCCCGCAGTGCTAATTGCCCGCGCGACCCGTGCTGCGTGACGAAGCCGAAGAAGAACCGGCCAATAACTGAGGATATTCGGCGAGCGATTGTCGCAGGCGACGCCTAGAAGCTAGCCGTCACCCATAGCCAACTCTTGTTCGTGTCATCGAAATTGGACAGATTATCTGAGTGAAAATCAGCGAGCTTCAGCCCGAGCTGATAGCGTTTGCTGAGCTGGACACTGACATGCGCATCGAGCTCAGAGCCTATCGATGAATTTCCGTCGCGCGCGAATGCCGTATCGAAGTCGTGATAGTCCAGACCTAGTTCTGCGCCCCACAGCGAAGTGGTGAGCAACACATACTTGTCGACGAGGCCCTCGCGAGGCGTGGTGAGAAACTTATCTGCATAACCGTTCACCAAATGATGCGCTCCAGCGGGGAAGGTCGGAGCAAACTCGCCATTGTCCGAGCCCATGCGCTCATAGCCTACGCGTGCGACGCTGGAATCGGAATGCACGCCTGCCCAGGCTTGGGCGTAGCTCGCGCTATGCGTCGTCGCCGCGCGGCGCTCCTCTTGCTTCGCGCCCTCTAAGAGATAGTCCACCTTCATGTTTTGCCAACGGGTTTGCCCAGTGAACTGTATGCCTGTCGAGAATAAGTTCTGCATCGGCGCTGCACCGGCTGCATCGGGTTTAAGTTGGTAGTAATAGCCGGTGAGTTTCGAGCCGGCGAAACGGTGGCTAAGATTGACTAGGAGGTCGTGGGAATCGACATCGGCCATTCGGCCTGCACCACGATTGCGCTTGTTAATCGCATAGACGGAAAGCTCATCGACTGAGGTCGGTGTGAACCCTAGCTTGATGCCATCAAAAGTCAATTCATCTTGGCGCCAAGAGGCGCTGCCTATGAAGCGCTGGTTGTCTAGCCGAATTCGCTGGCGGCCCACGCGAGTAGTAAATACGCCCGTTTCGTAATCGATGTAGGCCTGATTGACTTCGTTCACGTGGGGGTCATTGATTGTAGGGTATACGCCTAGGTTGGCTCCCGCGGCGGGCACCGCAAAGTGGTCTAGGCCGCCGATGATCTCGGTGTCTTCTATTTCGAAGAGGCCGCTAAAGCCTTTCTTTTCGGGTAGACGGATGCTGACGTTACTGCCAAGGGTGAGCCCTTCAGCTTTCGCAAGGGCTCCTTGCTCGACGCCTTCATAGCGCAGCCTGAATTCGCCACTGATCAGCGAGGAGAGGGAGTCTTGCGACGGTTTCGTTGGTTGCGCAGAAGCGTTCAATGCACAGAAAGGAAGTAACAACGCAGTCAATAAAAATTTAGTCATGAGTAAAACCCAAATTAAAAAGCGCTCGTGGCTGCCGCTATACCGGCAGCACGAGCGTTGAGAAAACAAGAAAGATCATGGTGAGCACTGCAGCGAATAGCTTCGAAGGCAATATGTCTAACCCGGGCTCGCGGCCACGACCGCCATGGAATAGAAAGAGATAGAGTTTCACGACGGTGATCGCAGTGAGCGCCGTAACTAAAAGCCATCCGACGCCCAAAAGCGGTGTGTCGTGGAAACCGGTTTCGAGGATGAGATCTTCGGCTATATACGCGAGCGAAAGAGGGAAACCTGCGCCCATTAGCCCAAAAATCAGTGTCGCCGCAGCAAGTTTAGGGTAAGACTCGAAGTGTCCCATTGCTCGCGATAGATTGAGCTTGCCGACGCGCATCTCCAGTGCGCCCACTGTCAAAATGAGACCCGGAATCGTCGCCATCTGAGCCTGTGCAAGCAACAGCGCGGCGAGATCAGAGAAGTGCTGCCCGCTATCAGCGTAGATGAGGAAGGCGAGCTGGCTTGCGGCAAGGCCACTGAGTGCGCGTCGTGCATTCGACTGCGAAAGCGCCATGAGTAAAGACAGCAGCGCGAAAACCGGCAGCACAACCAGGTAGAAATCGCGCGGCAGAGACTGTTGCCGCTCGAGGGACATGACGAGTGCAACTTGGCAGACGAACGCAGAGGCGAGGAGGCCAGACGGCAGTTTCTCATAGAGACGTGAGAACCACGGCGAGAAAGGAAACAGGCCGATGAGGAAGACCAGCCCCACGAGCTCAAGCAAGAAACTGCCTTCGCTACCCGAACTCGGCGCCAGTAGGGAACTCGCGAGCAAGCCGCTGGTAATAAGGCCGTAGCTGCCAACCAGGCGGTGAGAGCCGTCTAGTCTCCAGCTTGCGAGGGTGAGGATGCAGAAAAACACGGGGACGGCGATAACCAAAAATAGGTTGCCGGTGAAAATCTGCGTGCCTATAGCGAGGGAGTTGAGCGCCAGAATCGTGGTAAAAGTCCGCCGCGAACCTAAATACGCTGGAGTGAAGAAGCTCGCCAAAAGATTGCCGAGGATGATGAAAGCCAATAACTCGGTGCCTGATCGCACGTTAACGCCCAAGCGCGGGAGCGCGATTTCGACGACGAACATGAGCGATAGTGCTGTCATTGCCGCGGTCCGCATCCGCCGGATGTCCCTGCTAGAGAGAATGAACACGAAGCCACAGAGACTAAGGATCACGTGGAGTATCAGAGTCAGATCTTGATTCATTGTGTGATTGTCCTATGAGTCTTTACAGACGAAATTCGCAGCCGAGCGTTCGGCCCTGTCTATAGCTCGAGCGAAGGCAAGCACTGGGCGTGCGATGCGATCGACGAGCAATATGTCGAGGAAGGCGCGTTCCAGGCTAAGCCGAAAGACAAAGCGCCGCAGCGCCGTGGACTCGTGATCCTGATGCTCGACGCTGAGGTGATGGCCTAGCAAGGCCTCGTGTTGGTGACGATCGTGCAGAAGGCTCGGAGCACGCAGGAACTGTAGGGTCCTGAACACGGCATGGGCGACAACGTGGAGCAGAGCGAGTTCGAACCAGCCTAGCCCGATCTCGATGGTAATGAAGCCGAGTTGTCCGACGGCGCTAAAGGCAAGTCGGCTCTTTATGTCGCTTTGTACGCGCACAGAGAGGTTGGCTACTAGGGCGGTTAGCGCACCGACCGCGATCAACGTTGCGCTGAGTGCAGGCGTTGCGCTAATTAGGTCAGCCATGCGCAGCAGAAGGAGTGGGCCCAAGTGCACGGAAAGCGCGCCGTAGAATACAGCGCTTGACGGCGTCGGGCCTTCCATCGCGCGTGGCAGCCAGCTGCTAAAAGGAAACAGCGCCGACTTGCCAAGCACCGCGATCAGTAGCAGAAATGCTGTCACCTGCGTGCCTTCGTGCAAACCGATTCCCGACCACGGCACACTGTCCAAAGGCGTGAGACGCGTGGCTTGCAAATGCGAATGCAGATAGAGGATCGCCGCATAGAGGCCGATGTCGGTAAGGCGATAGATACTAAAGACCCACAGGCCGTTTTGCGCAGGTTGCGGGCGAGTCGTGAAGAAGGCGATGAGCATGATCGAGCTGAGGCCAACGATTTCCCAGCCCACGAGAAGCAGCTCAAGTGTGCCAGCAAAGCTCACTAACAGTAGGCCTGTAGCGAAGATGAGCAAGGCGAGGTAGAAACGGTGAAAACCAGATTCCTTGTGCAGGTAGCGCTGTGAGAAGCTGCAAATGAGAAATAGCAACAGCGTCGAGAAGAGCGCATAAGTCACGGCGATAAGGTCCGTTTGCATGACGATGTCATAGTGGTAACCGCCGATAACAAACCAACTTCCCAGTACCGCCTCGGTACCAATATCGAAGGGCTGTGCCACGGCGAGTAGCAGCGATGCAAAGAACGCGGTGCCAAGAGCCAGATGGCAATTGCGAACAACCGACTTCTCAGGCGGTCTGCGGGATAGCAGCATCGACCCTGCGAGCCACAAGAAGGCTGCGATCACGGGCAGAAATATGAGGTAGGCGAGAACCTCTACTAGCAGTGTATTAGGCATAGTCGCCTCCCATTGGGTTCGTTGCTATGTGGGCTAGACCCAGATAGGTTGCGCTGCCCTTGAAGTGGGTCTCGGATTTGCTCACGATTGGAAAGCCGCTGCTCTCCGGTTGGTGCGCGACGAATTCACCCCTATCGAAGACAGTCAGCTTCCCTGTGTCGGGGTGCATCGACACCAGTTGGATCCAACCATTGCCTACGAGCGTGCCAACGACTTCACTCTTCGCGGCAATTGCGGAAAGAGTTTCGGGGCTCGCCTCTACGATTGTGAGCAAGCGTACCGGCTCATGGATTTCCACCATCTGCCATGGCAGACCGGTGCGAAGATCGGAGCTATGCCCTTCCATGACGCCTAGTAGGCCTGAAATATTATGCGGTAGTTTCGTGCCGCAACCGTAGGCGATGGGATCGATGAAGCTGAAGTAATATTCGAGATTAATGCCCGCGCCTACCGGCCCGGCCGTCTCAAGAATTCCTGCCACAATCGACGCGTCGGGATCCTGTGCGGGGTCGTAGGAGATCAAGAACGAGCGACGATCGAGGAACAATCCCTTCGTTTTTTCGCGGCGACCGATGATGCAAACAGCATTCGTTGCGTGGCCGTATTCGGGGCGAGGCTGCGCGAGATCTATCGAGTGCTGATAAGCGAATCCGAGCGCCTCTTCATTGTCGACATCCACTGGCACCTCTTCGAATTTCCTGCAGCGTTCGAGCGCATCGAGTTTGCAAGCGGCGGCGAACTGTTGCTGGATCTCGGCTAATGCCGGCTTGTGTGTTTCTGGCACTAAATCCGCGTCGTAGTAGTCCATACTGTCGTCGCAGGTGTTGTGATAGGCGCCGACGAACCAAGTGTCGCTGGTAATCTCGATGCCTTTCTCGAGTAGCAACATACGGACGTCGGGATGATTCGCCATCGCAGCAAAGGCGCGCGCATTGGGCCCGCCGCGTCCTCCTCCAGTGGCGCCGCAATCATGCGCGGCTTCGTGCGGATTATTCAGGCTCGATGAGCCGTGGCCGACGATGAAGACGCAGCGTGAGAGGCCTCTACGCATGCCCATCGCAGCGAGCATGCCATAGGTCGCGTCTGCTGCTTCGCTTATTGAGTAACCGACAAACATGTCGGCTTCCTTCTCATTTCCTGTGCGGAAAAGCTGCAAGCGTGTGGCGGGGCGTGAAGGACTTAGAGCGGCGAACCGGCGCTTGGTTGTCTCGGTGAGGCGCGGCGAGAGGCTGCGGAAGATGAGAGAGGGAGCCTTCACAGCGCCCATCAACAAAGACCAGAACGGGCCGATGGTAACGAGAGATTCGTGTTTGTGGGCCTGCTTAGAATAACTGCCTTTGCGTTGTCGGTGTTCTTGGTAGCGTTGGGCTTGATGTGCATCGAGCGCTATCTCGCGGACGAGATGGATTGGTTTGCGATTCACTGGGCACAGCGGGCGCGAGGTGACGTCGTCGAAACCTTGATACTGCATGGCGACGCCAAAGAAACCGGCGAAACCGTAAGTGCGCGCATTAGGTGTGAGCTCCTCGAGGTGGCGCCGCGTCGATTCTTCGCGCTCGTCCATGCAGAACACTGCCTGAAATGAATTCGCGGCTCTCGGGTCGCCCTTGATAACGAACTTCTGATGTTCCTGCAGTCCGTCGAGGATGTGATGACGATGCCGACGCTCATAGGCGAGCTGTAGAAGATAGCGTCGCTCAAAGCTGTTAAAGGAGCCAATTTCAGCGATCCATTTACGCGCATTGTCGGCGAGCGCAAACAGCGCGGCAGGCAGGTCGAATGCCTGCGCCGTGACGAATGCTTCGTAGGTGTCTTGCACCGGCTTGTGATATTCGGTGTATTCAGCGCCGCGCTGAGAGAGGATCTGGCTATACTGCAGTTGGCAGAAATTTACGCCTCGGCAGGCATTGATGAACGCATGCTTTTCGAGCATGAGCTGCACGGCAAGGAAGTCTGCGAGTGTTGCAGGGAAGGGATTTACCGGCACCTTGTCTGGCTGTAACTCGAATTGGTGAAACATTCCCGCCCAGCCTTTGAGCATCTTCAGCGACTCAACAAGAAAACCCTGTTGATTGTTTACAGGCACGCCAAAATACTGAATCACCTCGGCGATAACAGCGAGCGCATCGGGCGATTCGTTAAGCTGTAGTGCGCAGTCCTGGCTCAGTCCATGTAACCAGCTAGGAAGGGTGAGCCCTGTGCCGGCATGCATTCTGCGGAAGCTTTCGAGGAAGCCTTTGTCTTTATCGGGTTGTGGCAGCGTGCCCACGCCCTGATCGAGATAGGCAGCCGCGTGACGAATTAAGAAAGGTTTAACCTGTTCATCGGTGTCAATATCGGTTGCCTCGAAGAGGATGTCGCGCGGACGGATCTTGCGAACGAATCGCGATTTAGGTTCGGCATTGCACTCAAGCGATTGCCAAAGGCTCGCGAGGTCTTTGGGAAGGTATTGGCGCTTGCTTTGAAAGAATAACGAACTCGCAGCAGAGCCCGCAGCAGAGCCCGCGAGCTTATGCGGGATCCGCAAATAGCCCTTTTCGTGTAACCACCAATTAATCGCATTAGGAGTGGGCACATTGAATAGCGTCGTTAGACGCCAGAGCAGTAAGGCGCGTCTGGTTGGCGCGCCAGCGAAAGGCGCCTCGTCCAGATCGTCGATTTCGCGGTCGAGTACGGCCTTAATATCGTCGAGTTGGATGCGGCCGCTCTCGGTTGCGGTGAGGAACTGCTCTTCGCTCATGAAGGGCTCTGCATTGTATTCTCGCGAGGCTTCTTTCAACGCCTCCTTGAACGGTAAGTGCTCATAAGCATGCAATGTGTTGTGATGCACGAATGCGTGCAAAGGCGACTGCGAAGGCAGTACCTCCGCAGCATGCGCTAGCATCTCCTGAAGAGTGGGCGCTTGGCTTATCGACATAACCCTGCCTCCTACTGTGGCTTAATGGAGAGGTGGGTCGCTTCGGGATGCTGGCTAAAGCTGCGGAAATCTTCGATGCCGAAGATGGCGTCCTTAGGATTCACGTAATTATTAATCAGCGTGCCGAGGCTGCTGAGGAACGTGTGGTCGATGAGTCTTGCCTCGCTCAGGTCGATCTTGATGCGTGATAGATCTTCGGGGGCGATGTGGCTGATCTCCGCGTTGATCTTCAGGAGGGAAGGGAAGGCGGCATCACCGTGCACGACCAAGACGATATCGTCGCCGCGTTCAATTTTCTCTACCTGTACGCCAAACAGCGACTTCAGCGTCGAGCCGCGCAGGATATGAAAGAGAATTTTCAGGAGTAGTCCTGCTGCCACGCCAATCAATAGATCGGTGAAAATGGTGATGAGGAATGTACTAAGGAAAAGAAGGAATTGATCAACGCCGACGTGTTTCGCATGGATGAATTCCTTGATCGACGCCAACCGCGAGCCGGTAAGGATTAGCATCGCAGCCAGTGCCGCCATAGGAATCATCTTGAGTAAGCCGGGCACCGCGATGACGAATAACAGCAAGAACAAGCCGTGGAAGAAGTTCGACCGATGGCTCGTGGCCTCGGCATCGATGTTTGCCTTGCTGCGGACTATCTCCGAGATCATCGGCAGGCCACCTAGCATCGACGACAGGAAATTGCCTATCGAGACGCCCATGAGGTCGCGGTTGAGATCCGAACGCGGTTTGTCCTTCACCATGCCGTCTACTGCGACCACACTCAGTGTCGACTCGATGCTGCCCACGAGCGCGAACATGATGATGTATTTTATCGAGGTCATGGAGGTGACCACTGAGAAATCAGGGAAAGCGAATCCATCGACGAGGCCATCGGGCAAGCTAACGAAGTAGCTTGGCTCGGTGATGCCGAGGCCTATGGCGGCAGGAATGGCGGCGGCAAGCACCACTAGTTGTGGCGGGGTCTTGCGGAGGGCGGCGATAGGCAGCTTGGGCCAAAGGAACAAGATAACAAGCGACAAAGCGCAAATCAGTGCCACCTCGGGGTTCGCGTGCATGATCGAATGGGGGATTTCCTCGAGAAGCTCGAGAGTCTCTCCGCCATGTGGTTTTACGCCTAGGCCAACGTGAATCTGCTTGGCAATAATGATAAGGCCGATGGCGGCGAGCATGCCGTGTACTACGCTCTTCGACATGGCAATGCCTAGATTCGCCATCTTAAAACGCGCGAACAGCATCTGCACGAGACTGGCGACTACACCCACCGCGAGTGCGCGCTGGTAGCCTAGCATCATATCTCCTGCACCGAGCTCGGTTACGGCGCCTAAGGCAATGACGATAAGACCCGCAGCTGGCCCTTTGATGGAAAGCGCTGCGCCGCCCATCCAAGAGACGAGAAGGCCGCCGACGATAGCAGTAGTGAGGCCGGCGATCGGTGGAAAGCCGCTCGCGCTAGCGATGCCTAGGCACAATGGCAGGGCGATGAGAAAGACGAGAAAACCTGATTTGATGTCGGCTAATACGCCGCCACCGCTTTTAGTAGACGAATTCATACGGTGAGCTCCACAGGCGACGCCGACACTGGCGTCGCAAATAATTTAACGACTGACTACGAAGTGAGTGCGTTAAACCTGTGGTGGTGCTCGGGTGTGGTTGGTAATGGCTAAGAGGCGTCGCTCACCGGTGTTGCTAGTGTAAAGGCTCGAAGCATGAGGCTGAGCGCTGCTGGCGCTGAGAGAGAGGAGGAATTCTGCCTCGTCGTCATCGACGCTGTCTTCGGCGACTTCCGAATCGGTTAAGCCGCCATACGAAGACGCAGAAGCCTCGACGCGATATTCAGAATTAAACGGTGAGTCGCCTTTTTCGGACGCGAGCTCGCTTGCAACCGGCACAAAAAATGCCGTGAGGGAATGAAGAAGAAAGAATAGCGAGAAGGCGAGTGACGCCGTCTGTTTAACGCGTTGGGCTTTTCTCGATGTCAGGTGAGCGAAGAACATGGGTCTTTAAATCGGCTACCACTGCGTGAAACGTTTGGCGAAGTATATGCCGATCCGCCGAGCTTGCAAGGGGTGAATTAGAGGTCAGTCTCTCTTGGGTCGCTCCCGCTGCGCTCGATAATCACGAAGTTATTAGGAGTAATCGAGTTGGTGATGCATCGACTTAGGGCAAGGGAATGGTAGTTACGAGTGGACTTTATATATTAATTATATCAATTAGTTATATAAATACAATAATTGTTCCCACATCTATTCCCACATTAATATTATTCTCCGCCTAATATCTTTCCCTTCCCATACCCGAACTCTAAGTCCATGTTAGCTATCATTTAGTCAACCGAATACACGCTGCCAGATTCCCAAGGGTGGGACAATTTTAGGGGGCGGGGTAGTTATTAGCGCCTCTCTGACGCCTTTGAAGAGGCGCAAGAGCAAGTTATTCAAACCTACCTCGATATGGGTAAGTCTCAAGCTGACGCCGAACGATTAGCGTCTGATTAAGACGAATACGATAAGACGTTCTTTGTTTCTGAGCGAGCAAGGTGGTCGAACCTCAAAGATCTCAAGCACGACATCGGACCTGAGATGAATAAGGCCACAGAGGCTATCGAAGAATATAACTCTTCCCTCGAGGGCGTACTGTCATCCATAGACTTCAACATCGGGCAGCCGCGAAGAGATGGAGCAAGCGGTAGCTGTATTTCGACGGATCCTGGCTTAACGAAGCGGAGATTGCGCTGACGCTTGTTGCCTTTAGGGCATTAAACCCAGCGCCTCAACGCTGCCTTTCGACTTATCCCTTGCTCTTTCTCGATCATTCGATTATTTTCGAAATCGAAAATTATAAGACGAGGAGCAAAAAATGCCTGCATCATCGCCGACCGACCCATCATTCTATCCACTCGGTAAACCACCAACACTTCCCAGCGGAGTCACCGTGCCTCTCTCGCCAGGCTACCGCGCTGGCGATCTGCTCTACACTTCAGGTCAACTTGCGTTTAACGCAAATGGCTTACTGGACCCCACTGCGGACACAAGAGAACAAACCCTGCAGTGTTTGGCTAACGCCTGCGCAGTACTCGCCGAAGCTGGCGTCGATCGTAATCAGATCTTCAAAGCGAGCGTTTGGTTAACGGCTAATGCGGATTTCGGTGGATTCAATGCAGGATGGGCTGAATTCTTTGGCGATCATTATCCAGCCCGATCAACGGTTAGAAGCGAATTAATGTTGCCGGGCGCACTCGTTGAAATCGAAGTTATTGCTTATATAGAAAATTCAAAATGAATCCCCTTAATTACGTCAACTACAGTAGTAACCCAGTCGATTCGTCGCGGAGCTTATACAAGCCCATCGGGTTTATTCTTTGTCTTCTGATGTCCCCTGCTTTTAGTGCGGAAAATTACGACGTGGCTATTGTTGGCGGCAGAGTAATGGATCCTGCGAGGGATTTTGATGAGATTGCGAACGTTGGCATAACCGGTGATCGGATCACAGTGATAACCCAAGAGGCAATTACCGGAGACAAGACCATCGACGCGTCCGGCCATGTCATCGCACCGGGTTTCATAGATACACACTTTCATGGCACTCAACCTTTGCACTACCGATTAGCCTTGCGAATGGGTGTCACTACCGCAATGGATCTTGAATTTGGCGCCTTGGGCACACGCATCGACAACTGGTATTCGGCTCGCGACGGTACCAGCCTGATAAATTATGGAACGAGCGTAAGTCATGAGCTCGCAAGGGCGAGCGTGCTCGACGGCGTCGAAGCGATTGATACGTCAGAAGCGTCGTTAACCCGTGTACATCCTAACTGGGCCGTACTTGTCCCAACAGCCGGCGAGTCAGAAAAGATTCTCGCTATGATCGATGAAGGCCTCAGCGCCGGCGGTATTGGCGTAGGCTCAACTCTTGGCTATATGCCTGGCGCGTCCGCAAACGAACTCTTCGAAGTTCAGGCATTGAGCGCAAGTTATGGACGCCAAATAGGAGTGCATCTTCGTCATACTCCTGGCACCGAGACAGACGAAATCAATGGCGCACAAGAAGTGCTCGCGAATGCCGCAGCGCTCAATGCACCCGCTATTATTAATCACTTTAACAACCCTGGTTGGCAGCGTGTTTATGAATTGATCACACGTATGCAAACGCAGGGACATAATGTCTGGGGCGAGATTTACCCCTATGCGGCCGGTGCTACAACAATCAATGCCGTATTTTTTGACCCAAGTAATTGGCGCGATCGCCTTGGTCGTCGTTACGAAGAAACGATGTTTGATCCAAGCACCAATGAGTTCCTTACGGAGCGACAGTATTTAAGCCTTAGAGAAAGCGATCCTACACGCGTAGTCGTCGTTTTTAAAAGTCCCGAAGACGAGATTGTTCAGTGGCTCGGCTTAGATGGAATATCTATTGCAAGTGATGGGTTGCCCGACCTAGTTCTACGTCCGCTCGACTCCGATCTGACACAATTGCCAAACGCGCATCCTCGAACTGCGGGTACCTATGCTAAAGCGCTTCGTCTCGCCCGCGAAAATCAATTGTCTCTTATGGCTATATTAAAGCAAGCGAGCACAACGTCCGCGATCCATCTTGCAGCAATGGGCCTCGATGCAATGCAAGATCGCGGCAAAGTCCAAGAGAACGCAATCGCTGATCTCGTTGTGTTTAACCCCGGAACAGTCACCGATAATTCTACTTACCGCAAAGGCACACTCCCCTCGACTGGGTTTAAGGCAGTGCTGGTCAGTGGGACTGTTGTCCTTGAGGAAGACAAGGTTCTTATTCAAACAACGGCTGGCAAGCCGATCCGCTTCGCTCCTGTTGGACAATAGCAGGAGCTGGTCTCGACTATGGGCGTAGATACAGTCGATATTGCGAGCCGCGTAAAAGCACTAAGAAAAAAGAACGGCTGGCGGCTGCATGACTTATCGGAAAAAACGGGTATTTCGGTAGCAACACTGTCGAAGCTCGAGAACGGCAAAACAAAACTTAATTTCACAACCGTTAATAAACTCGCCCAGGGGATCGGTGTTGCTGTAACTAACTTAACGTCGCCAGGCCTTGCGCACACGAAAGACACAACAATGACGTTAGGCGGAGGCGGCGTAGTTTTCGAGACAAGAGACGTCGATTACGAGGTTCTCTGCGCCGATTATAAAGGCGGCAATCAGGGGTATGCAAAGCTTTCGGTTAAAGCCCGAACACTTGATCCTAATTTGCCGTGGCATCGACACCCAGGAAAAGAATTTATTTATGTTCTAAAGGGCATACTTGTTTTGCATACCGAAGACCGAGAGCCGATTACCTTAAAGAGAGGCGACAGTCTTCTATTCGATTCGTCGATCGGTCATCACTATATCAGTGCGGGTCGAGGCGAAACCCAATTACTTTTGTCGCTTTCACTACAAGGCTATAGCAACGTTATAGAGACACTTCGAGAAAATTGAAGATAGGTTGAAACTACTATGAGTGAAACGGTGATCGTAATCGGCGGCGGAATGGCAGGTGTGTCTGCCGCGGCCGAATTAAGCGACTCTTTCAAGGTGATATTGCTTGAAAGAGAATCCTTTCACGGCGTCCATTCGACCGGTCGTTCGGCCGCGTCCTATATCCCTTCTTACGGTTACGATGACCCTTCGTTACGTCTTCTTACCTCGCTGTCCAAACCTGCCTTTGACAGTCAGCTCGAAGGACTTAGCGAGTTCCCATTATTAAAAGCGCGCGGATTACTCACCCTTTCCCCGCTCGGTAACGACAACTATGCCGAAGAATTACAGCAATTGCGGAGTTACTTTCCCTGGATAGTTGCTGTCGAGAATCTCCAGCGGGAGTTCCCTTCAATTCCCGTTAAGCCTGAGTTTGCGACGCGCGGATGGCTTGAGCCCGGTGTTACGGATATAGACGTAGATTCCCTCCTTCAGGCCTATCTTCGAAAGCTAAAGAGAGGCGGTGGAGTTGTCTTTACTGGCATTACGATTGAAAGAATAGAACACAAAAACGGTAGCTGGGCTGTGACCTGCGGCACCGCCATATTTCGCGCCGATAAGTTGGTCAATTGCGCGGGCGCATGGGCCGACAACGTGGCTCAGATGGCAGGCGCTAGCAGCGGTCATCTCACACCAAAGCGCCGTACCGCGATTAATTTTAATGTTGAAGCCGAGACCAAAGATTGGCCTTTGATTATTGCAGCAGATGAAAGCTTTTATCTAAAGCCCGATGCAGGAAAACTGCTTGCGTCGCCCGTTGATGCAACTCCTTCAATTCCTTGTGACTCGGTGCCCGAAGAGATCGATATTGCCACTGCTGCCTATAACGTCGAGCAAGCGCTCGCTCTCAGCATAAAAAGAATAGAACACAGCTGGGCTGGGTTACGCACATTTGCAAAGGATGGGAGTCCGGTAATAGGTGAAGATCCCTTAGCACCGAACTTTTATTGGCTAGCGGGCCAGGGCGGGCATGGGATACAGATCGCGCCGGCGGCGGCTCAACTGCTTGCCTCGCTTGTTGCCGGCAAGCCATTACCTGATGCGTTTAAACAGGAAAATTTTAATCCTCAGTGGGTTTCTCCTGCCAGACTCCTTTCTTAATAGGTTATTCAATGCTCTCACGCACCAAGCAACTTTACTTAGTTACCCCTGCTGTTTATGCAGCTGTCATTATGGGCGGTGGCTATGGAACTGGGCGGGAGGTTGTCGAGTATTTTAGTCGATTCGGCGCAGGACCCGGCTTACTCGCTATCGCCTCGTCTGCTCTTGCCTTCTTTTTTATCCTTTTCTCGAGTTTCGAAGTCGTGAGAAGAACAAACCAGCACGATTACCGCTCATTCTTCAAAGTGATTCTCGGGCGTTTCTGGTGGCTTTATGAGGTTCTCTATCCGCTACTTTTCGTCTTAGTCATTGGAGTTATAAGCGCCTCAGTCGTCGAGATATCGCAGGACAGATTATCTCTTCCCCCTGCCGTGAGCCTAACGTTTTTGATGGTAGCGGTTTTGGTAATGACGCTGATTGGTAAGCGTTTTATCGAAGGATTTTTAACCGCTTGGACTGGGTTTATGTATTGTGTCTTTGCGGTCTTTCTTTGGGTGATGTGGCCAGATAATCTCGATCTTAGTTTACAGTCGAGCGTCAGCAGTTCGGTAATAGACTGGCTAGGCTCAGGGCTGCTCTATGCTGGCTATAACGCGGCTATATTTCCGGTCTTACTCTATGCCGTTCGCGGCCTTCAGACAGTGCAGCAAAGCGCTAAGGTGGCGGCGCTCACCTCGGCAGCTATTTGTCTGCCTGCCGTGCTTTTCCATCTAAGCTACCAACGCGACACTGGCGATGTATTGCTTGCGAGTTTGCCAAATTATTACATTGTGACCAACTATGGCGGCGATGCCTTGGTTCTTTTTTTTAGCGTGGCGCTCGTAGGAACCCTCATCGAAACTGCATTAGGCTTAGTGCAAGGCATAATTGAGCGCCTAGAGCATGCGAAGGACCAAGCACTCTCACCTCAGATGAAAAGCATCATTGTGTTTGTTCTACTCTCGAGTGGCGCGCTTGCGGGCAAAATAGGCGTTGTTTCACTTATTGCCAAAGGCTATGGCGCCTTATCTATCGGTTTGATTATGGTGTATGTGGTCCCGGTGACATTTTGGGTAATTAAAGCGACTTTTTTAAGGCTGGGTCTAAGCCTTAGTCTAAGAGAGAGGGAACCCTAGGTTAAGTTTAGGGGGTTGATATTCATTTTCAGCTATACTCTGCGCTTCGTTAAAAATGGAAATATCCCCCAGAAAATGACACTGGACTTCCCAGGGTTTGCTAGACACTTCCTAGCCTCGAAAAATAGTCCTTTTCAAATTGTGCTGGGGATATCCCGCCTGTGTGACTATGACGCTTGATCGGATTGTAAAACATCTCGATAAAGTTAAATATCTCTGACTTTGCTTGTTCTCGGGTAGCGTAGATCTTTCTTTTAGTGACGCGTTTCTTAAAGGTCGCAAAGAAGCTTTCAGCGACCGCGTTGTCGTGGCAATTCCCCCGGCGACTCATCGATGGCTCAAGATTATTCGCTTTGAGGAAGGCGACATAATCGGAGCTTCCGTACTGACTTCCTTGGTCACTATGAACCAATACCCGCTCCTTGGGCTGTCTCTTCCATACCGCGGTCATCAGCGCTCGTATCACTAAATGTCGGTCGATATTTTTGTCCATAGACCAGCCCACCACCCTGCGGGAGAACAGATCCAGAACCGTGGCGACATAGAGGAATCCTTCGTGGGTTCTCACGTACGTGATATCACTGACCCATGCTTGATTAGGTTTATCGGGATTAAAGTTTCGCTCGAGAACATTACTGGCGATGCTG
The DNA here is from genome assembly GCA_024639905.1 of Gammaproteobacteria bacterium. Taxonomy (GTDB): domain Bacteria; phylum Pseudomonadota; class Gammaproteobacteria; order Pseudomonadales; family Pseudohongiellaceae; genus UBA9145. Next base: position 370,144 of record JAHEGE010000001.1, read on the forward strand.
CCTGTTTTGCCGCCCTTTACGTAACGACGTTTGTACCCTATCTGAGCTTTCAGCCGGTGCTCGCGCATGATTCGAGCAACCCGATGCACGCTGCAGGACTCGCCCGCGTCTCTGAGGTCTCTATGAATCCAAGGGCTTCCGTAAGTTCCACCGCTGGCGATGTAGAACGCCTTTATCTGCTTTAGCAGCCGCTGATCTTCCGCTGCGCGGACTGAGACGGGGTTCGACAGCCACGCGTAAAACCCTCTTCGATGCAGCATGAATACGCGACACATTGCGCCTACTGAAAACTCGTGTCGGTGATCGCGAATGAAGGCGTACTTTACCCGGGGTCGTTGGCAAAGTACTTTGCGGCCTTTTTTAGAATGTCGCGCTCCTCTGTCATTCTTTTCAAATCGGCCTTCAATCGCGCATTCTCAGCGGCGAGACCCTCTTTATCGGCTTGTCTTGGGCTGGACTCTCCGTACTTTCTCAGCCAGAGATACAAGCTACTCAGCGACCTCACTAACGGAATAGCCCCTCTCAGTGACTTGCTTGACTGCCTCTTTCTTGAACTCGTCTGTATAACGTTTGCCCTTCATAAACACCTCTCTCAGAGTTAGATTCTAACGCTAATTGGGTCTAGCAAACCCTGGGAAGTCCAAGCTTTGGATTCTTTAGGCATACTGTTCCCACATCTGTTCCCACATAGGTATTTCTAATGGATGCTAAAGATTCAAGCGCCTTAGAACAAGTAGGGGTCTATAAAAACAGGGTTTTTATGTTTTTCAGAGACGGGGATGAACTGATTTGAACAAGTAGATGGTAGCTACGGGTGGACTTGAACCACCGACCCCAGCATTATGAATGCTGTGCTCTAACCAGCTGAGCTACGTAGCCACAAAGGGGCGTGTCGTGCCTGCGTTCACTGGCGTGAACTTCGGCCTTAAAGACGACACCGAGCGTCTGTTTTTCCCCAAGACTGGGGACTGTACAACGCTCGAAGGACGCGAATTCTGGCGATTTCGCGGCCGTTTGTCAAGATTAGACGGCCATTAGACGTTGAATCGGAAGTGGATGACGTCGCCGTCCTGCACAATGTATTCCTTACCTTCTAATCGCCATTTGCCGGCGTCCTTCGCGCCGTTCTCGCCCTTATTAGCGATATAGTCATCGAAGCCGACGATCTCGGCGCGGATGAAGCCCTTCTCGAAGTCAGTGTGAATCACGGCGGCGGCCTGGGGGGCGCTGGCCCCCTGCTTGACTGTCCAGGCGCGGACTTCCTTAACTCCCGCGGTGAAGTAGGTCTGCAGGCCTAAAAGCGCGTAGCCGGCGCGGATAACGCGGTCCAGTCCTGGCTCTTCCATGCCCATTTCTTGTAAGAACTCGTCGCGCTCTTCGTCTTCGAGCTCGGCGATCTCTGCCTCGAGTTTGTTGCACACGGGCACGACCTGCGCGCCTTCGGATTCGGCGATAGCACGCACGGCATCGAGGTGGGGGTTGTTCTCAAAGCCTTCCTCGTCGACGTTGGCGATATACATCACCGGTTTGATGGTTAGCAGATGCAGGCTGTAGATGGCGGCTCGCTCGTCGTCGCTGAGCTCCAAACTGCGCACCGGTTGGGCGAGGTCGAGGTGGGCCTTGATCTTCTGCAGCGTGGCGATGTTCTTCGCCGCGTCTTTGTCGCCGCTTTTGGCTTGGCGATTAAAACGATCGATGCCTTTCTCGACCGACTCGAGGTCGGCGAGTGCGAGTTCGGTGTTAATCGTCTCGATGTCGGCGGCGGGGTTGATAGCATCAGCGACGTGGGTGACGTTGCTGTCTTCGAAGCAGCGCACAACATGCGCGATGGCGTCGGTCTCGCGGATGTTAGCGAGGAACTGATTGCCTAGGCCCTCGCCCTTTGAGGCTCCAGCAACGAGGCCGGCGATATCGGTAAACTCGACGGTGGTCGGAATCACCTTTTGCGGTTTCACGATGTCAGCGAGCTGTGTGAGGCGCGCATCGGGGATAGAGACGATGCCGGAATTTGGCTCGATTGTGCAGAACGGGAAATTTTCCGCGGCGATGCCGGCCTTGGTAAGCGCGTTAAACAGGGTCGACTTGCCGACGTTGGGTAGGCCGACGATTCCGCATTGTACTGGCATGATGTGTGTCTCTCTGAGTTGATCTTTACTGAATGATTTAGGGTTCGGTATGGAGAAGCCGCATAGCTTCTTCCCATTCGCCGACAACCGCCTTGGGTATCACGCGAATGGAGTCTTCAATGTCACGCATAATGAGCTCGGCCTCTGATTTCGATGGGTCGCCGAGGACGTAATTGGCCACCATCGATTTGTGTCCTGGGTGACCGACGCCGATGCGTAGGCGGTAAAAATTGCGCGCGCCGCCGAGCGCATTGATGATATCGCGCATGCCGTTATGGCCGCCGTGACCGCCGTCGTATTTGAGTCGAGTAACGCCAACCTCGAAATCGATCTCGTCGTAGGCGACGAGCATATTCTGGGGTTCTATTTTGTAGAAATTGCAGACTGCTGCGACCGACTTGCCGCTGCCGTTCATGAATGTAGTCGGAAATAGCAGCTTTATCTCTTCGCCCGCGATGTTAATGCTACCGAATTCGCCGAAAAACTTCGCCTCGCCGCGCAGCTCGCCGCCATAGCATTTGGCAAGGTGGTGCAGGAAGATGACACCCGCGTTATGCCGCGTGGAGTCGTACTTCGGGCCAGGGTTGCCGAGGCCGACGATGAGTTTTATGGGTGAAGTTTGCATGATACTGGGTCGCGAAGGTTAGGTTGGCCGTCGGCTTAGTTAAGGCGGCGCCACAGGGGGCGTATTGTAGCAGTAAATTCCGCGTAGGCGCGCTGCGCAAGCCGCAGGCACAAAAAAGGCCGGGTATCGCTCCCAGCCCTTTTCGTGTGACGCTGCTGCCTGCTTGGCTGCAGCGCCGGTCGGCGTGATTACTCTTCGCCGGCTTCTTCTGCTTCCGCGTCGGCAGCTTTGTCGGCCTTCTCGCCCTTCGCAGCCTTCACTGTGGCTACTGCAAGGTCGCCGTCTTCGTGCGTTAGCGAGACGCTAGTTACGCCTGCTGGCAGAGCGATGTCTGACAGGTGGACGTTGGAACCCACTTCAACCTCGAGCATATTCACCTCGATGAACTCGGGCAGGTCTTTTGGCAGACAGCTGACTTCGATCTCGTTGAGGGTCTTGAGAATGCTGCCGCCGCCGATCTTGACGCCGACACACTTCTCTTCGTTGGTGAAGTGCAGAGGCACTTTAACCGTGACCGCTTCTTTCTCATTAATGCGCAGGAAATCAGCATGCAGGATGAAAGGCTTGGCAGGGTGACGCTGTAGCGCCTTGATTACCGCTTTCTCTTTCTTCTTGCCGACGTTCAGCGTGATGACGTGAGAGAAAAACGCTTCGTTTTCCGTCGCCTTGATGATGTCCTTATGGGCAATCGTCAGTGATACGGGCTCAGCGTCTCCACCGTAAAGCACGGCAGGAATGTTGCTTTCCAAACGGCGTAGGCGGCGGCTCGCACCTTTCCCTAAGTCTGTTCGGACTGTGCAATTTAATTCAAATACATCTTTAGACATGATGTCTCTCCAAAACTCCCCGAAGGGATACCCAAGCTCGCTTGCGACCGGCTAGCTAGGGTGTTGCTTAAAGGCTGCAGTCGGAATTGACGCAGCCGGGTATCCGCACGACGGACGCCACCGATTTAGGTGTTGTCGAACATCGCGCTGATGGATTCTTCATTACTGACCCTGCGGATCGACTCAGCTAACAGCTTCGCCATAGACAGCTGGCGGATGCGCGGGCAGTTCTTCGCCTCTTCGCTTAGGGGGATGGTGTCGGTCACCACTAGCGAGTCGAGGTTCGAATTCATAATATTTTGAATCGCAGGGCCCGAGAGCACAGGGTGTGTGCTGTAGGCAACAACGCGTGTAGCACCGTGTTCCTTGAGTGCGTCAGCGGCTTTGCACAATGTGCCAGCGGTATCGACCATGTCGTCGACGATTAAACACGTGCGATCTGCTACGTCGCCGATGATATGCATCACTTGGGCGACGTTAGCCGATGGGCGACGCTTGTCGATAATCGCGAGGTCTGCATTGAGGCGCTTGGCGACCGCGCGTGCGCGCACCACACCGCCGATGTCTGGAGAGACGACGGTGAGGTTTTCGTATTTTTGGCGCTCTATGTCGTCGGTCAGGACCGGCGAGCCATACACATTATCTACTGGGATGCTGAAAAAGCCCTGGATCTGCTCGGCGTGCAGGTCGACGGTGAGGACGCGGTCGACGCCGACGGCGCTAATCATGTCTGCCACGACTTTTGCGCTGATGGCGACTCGAGCAGAGCGCACGCGGCGGTCTTGGCGGGCATAGCCGAAATAAGGGATGACCGCAGTAATGCGGTTGGCTGAGGCGCGGTGAAGCGCGTCGGCCATGAGCAAGAGCTCCATGATGCTGTCGTTAGTCGGTGCGCAGGTGGGCTGAATCACGAAAACGTCTTTGCCGCGGACATTCTCGTTGAGCTCGACGCTGATTTCGCCATCGGAGAATTTGCTGATACTAGCGTAGCCGAGGGGGAGGCCAATGTTCTTGGCAATGGCGTCGGCGAGGGCTGGGTTAGCGTTACCGCTAAAGACCATCAAATTGTTTGCCACGGGTGCGTTCCTTCACGGTTGGAGAGTTCTATCCGCACTCAGGCGCCGGTGCGAGGGTCAGTGAGGAGATCGAGAGGCCAGCTAGGTAGCTTGCTCTTCGAGGACCTGTCCTGACGGGAAAATGGCTGGGGTGGCAGGATTCGAACCTGCGCATGCTAGGATCAAAACCTAGTGCCTTACCACTTGGCGACACCCCAACAACCTGTGTCGGCTAGCCGCGATTCTCGCGTCTAGCTCTAATTTTCGTGCGGCGAATTCTACACCGTCTTTCGCCTTAGGGCTATGCCTTGGCGTTATTCTTTCGTATTGATCCTTGTGTAGGCCCGCGGCATCAGCCTGTCCATACCACGTGCGACGAAACCGGTGCAGCCCTCTGGCAAATCGGCTAATGCGCTGCGCGCTTGGCCCTCGTCTGTGAAACTCGCGAAGACGCTCGCGCCTGTGCCGGTCATTCGTGCCGGCGCGTAGTTGTCGAGCCACCTCAGGGCCACGTCTACCGGCGGGTAGAGCTTACGGGTCACTGCCTCGCAGTCGTTGCCTGACCGACCCTCGAGGAAGTCGCGCATTTTGATCGCTCGCGTGTTGCGTGTCAAATCAGCTTGGGTAAATACACGCTGGGTCGACACGAAGCAGTCGGGGGTCACCACAAGATAGAGAGGCTCGCCGAGACTGACGGGTGTGAGCTCCTCGCCGATTCCCTCGGCCCAAGCGCTGTGCCCGCGAACGAATACCGGCACGTCGGCGCCCAGCGTCACACCAAGCTGGCATAGGCGTGGCTCGTCTAGGCCAAGCCCCCAGAGCTCATTCAGGGCGACGAGCGTCGTCGCCGCGTCGGAGCTGCCGCCCCCGAGACCCGCGCCGGCCGGGAGGCGTTTGAGGATTTTTATGTGCGCGCCGAGCTGAGGTTTACCGCAGGCATTCCTTAGCAGGTCTGCGGCACGCAAGATTAAGTTGCCGTCCAGCGGCATGCCGGCCGCCGTTGGTCCCTCGGCCTCGAGTGCCAGTTGACCCGCTTCGCGGTGCTCGAAACTTAGCTCGTCGCCATAATCGAGCAGTTGAAAGAGGGTTTGCAGCTCGTGGTAGCCGTCCTCCCTTCTGCCAGTAATGTGCAGGAAGAGGTTGAGTTTGGCCGGCGCCAAGCGGGTGATCGTCTGTCTGCTCATCTAGTCGAGCATCCAATTGAGTCCGACAAAGACGAGTCGTATGTCTTGCTCGCTGCGGCTGACTTCGATGCGCCGCGGTAGCGATAACGCCCCGTACTGGCGCGGATCGGGGTAGCGGATTAGCCAGCCATCCTGTTGGATTTCGGTCAGGCGATTCGCCTCGTCGAAGCTGAGCTGAGGGCGTGGCCTCGGCGCCGGCAGCCCCTTAATCCAGTAGTTGAGCGACGACACAGGCAGCTCATAGCCAAGCTCGCGTAAAATCAAGCGCTCCGGCGTCCGCGCCTGCTGCGTGCGGCCATCGGTCTCGAGGCTAACGCCATCTGGGTTGCCGGTAATGAGCGTGTTGCCCGCGTTAAAAGTGCCCCATAGCCGAATCGTGTAGTCGTCGCTGTGTTGTCGCCAGTCGATGCGCGGCGTATGCGATTCACCGTCATAGCGAATATTCACGCGGCCGCGCAATTGCCACGATTCGAGTGCGCTAAGCTGATCTTGCAGTAATGCCCAGTTAGGGTTGCTCGCCGCAGGTGGCGCGAGGGTGCAGGCATGCAGCAGCGCGCTGAGGGTGAGTAGAGCGAGTACGCGGGCGTGCATCAGGCGTCGTTGCTTGCCGCCTCGCCCTGCAGGCGCTGCATGGCCTCGGTCACGAGCGGGTCGTTGGGTGCGTCTTTCAGAGCGGTTTCCCACACCTGTATAGCCTCATCGCGGCGCCCCATGGCCCAGAGTATCTCGCCCATGTGTGAGGCGACCTCGGGGTCGGGGAAGACGGCGAAGGCGCGGCGAATATTCGCTAGCGCCTCGTCGTAGCGACCAAGTTTATACTGTGCCCACGCGAGGCTGTCGGTGGTTGCGGGGTCGCCGGGGTTAAGCGCGATGGCTCGCTCGAGCAATTGCAGTGCTTCTTCATAGCGTGTGGTTTGATTGGCGAGCATATACCCGAGGTGGTTGAGCGCGCGCGCATCGTCAGGTTTCACGTTGATGATCGTGCGCAAGTCGGCCTCCGAGCCTTCGAGGTTGTTCTGCGAATCGAAATACAAGACACGAGCGAAGAGCAGATCGACCTCGCCAGGGAATCGATTGAGGCTAGTGTCCAATAGACGCTTCGCGCGCTCACCCAAGCCGACTTGTTGCAACAGCTGCGCTTCGAGCGTGACGAAGAGAATCTCGAGGCGCGGCTGGCCGCGTGAGAGTCGCTGCAGCCAGTCGTGTGCCTCATCTAAGTCGCCGAGCTGGATGGACAGTCGAGTTGCTTGCTGCTGCGCTCCGAGGAAGTTGTTGGTGCCAATAGACACGAGGCGGTAGTTGTCGATCGCGCGTTCAAGCGCTTGCTGCCCTTCGAAACTCACGCCGAGGTAGTAGCGGCTCTCATCTACCCGCTCATTGGCGTCGATGAGGCGCTGGAGAAGCGCCTGAGTCTGGGGATATTGCTCGAGTTCGAGGTGCACCAGCGCTTTGGAATAGGTGGCCTCCCAGTTGCGCGGATCCTGCTCGATAAGCGTCGCATACTCGTCTACCGCGCCCTCAAAGTCTTGTCGCGCGATAAGGAGGCGCGCGAGGCTTGCGCGCAGCATGGGATCGGTATCGAAACGCTTTACGCCCGTGCGCATGACTCGCAGGGCATCGTCGAATCTGTCCATGTTTTGCAGTATCTGTGTTTCTAACAATACGATGCCGGTGCTCGGGGTGACTTTCTCGCGCACGGCGTCGAGGGCAGCGAGTGCCGCGTCGAATTCGCCGCTCTGGGCAAGCAATTGCACGCGAGCGAGCAGCAGGCTGTCGTTGTTGGGGAACTGTGCGATCAAGGGCTCTAAGGCGTCGATTAACAGCGCGCGAGACTGGGGGTTAAGCTGGCCGGTGCGCGCGGATAGTGCGGAGAAATCGATAGCGCCGCCCAGTTCGAGTACGCGTGCCATGCGCGGCAATGCGCGGTCGAAGGCGCCGGCCTCGAGGAATTCGATGGCGAGCAGGAGCTGCGGCTGCGGGTCTTGCGGAGCGACTTCACTCCATAGCAAACCCAGCTGAAGTAGCGCGTTAGTATCGCCAGCAATCGAGGCAAACTGCACCGCGCGGCGTATAACGCCGAGATCTTTCGTGGCAAGGGCGAGGTCTAGGTAGCTGTCGCCGGCGGCCTCGAGGTCGCCGCTATTGGCTTCGAGTTCGCCGACAATGGCACGGTAGAGCTCGTCTTCGGTAAAGGCGCCGTATTCGATAGGGCTATCTTCGCTGCTGTCGGGCACGTCGCTGCCTTCGACCTGTGTCAGCACGGCTTCGGTGTCAGTTGCCGGATCAAGGGTACTCGGCGCTGAGGCGCAGCCTGCCAACGCCATGCACAGACTTAGGCACAGGCCTGCGATCAGGGCAGGGTGGGCGCTGCTGCCCTTAAGAGAGGCGGCGTGTGTAGGGTTGTGGGTCATCTCGGCGGAGAGGGCTTGTGGCGTGACGTTCAATGGAATTCCTTGCACGGCGTGCTCGCTGGGTGGATGCGTGAGCGTGTTTTCATCATAACGCCTGCTCTTGCCTCGTTGCTAGCCCGTTCTCTGATGGGCAGGATGGCACAGATTTAGTACCATAGCAGATTCCCTCGATGAGGCGCGCGGCGAAGAGCTGACACTGAAATTCATGGCATTGGCATAACATGGCTCTGGTACTCCTAGGCATTAACCATACAACGGCGTCTATCGCGCTGCGCGAGAAGGTGGCCTTTCCGCCAGAATTGGTTGAGCGCGCGCTCGAGCAGCTGCGGCAGCTCGCCGCGGTAAACGAAGCGGTTATCGTGTCTACCTGCAACCGCACCGAGCTTTATCTGGACTGTGATATTGAAAACGAGTCGGATGCCGACGGCGATCACACTGCTGTGAATTCGGTGCTCGATTGGCTGGCGCAGTTCCGCTCGCTGCCACGCAGCGAATTGAGTCAGAGCAGCTATGCCTTCGAAAGCGCCGAAGTCGTCCGCCACCTCATGCGGGTGTCCTGCGGGCTAGACTCAATGGTGTTAGGCGAGCCGCAGATTCTCGGGCAGATTAAATCGGCGTTCGCCCTGTCGAAAGAATTCGATGCCGTGGGCCCCGCGCTCGGGCGTGCATTTCAGGACGCCTTCTCCATCGCCAAGCAAGTGCGTACCGATACGGCGATAGGCCAGAATCCTGTTTCAGTTGCCTACGCTGCGGTAACGCTGTCGGAGCGCATCTTTTCTAATCTCGCGAGCCTCAACGTTCTATTGATCGGCGCGGGAAAGACGATCGAGCTGGTGGTTACCCACCTCTTTGATCGCGGTGTGCGCAATATCGTAGTGGCGAATCGCACGCTCGATAACGCACTGGAGATCGCCGGTAAATTTGGCGGGCAGGGCGTCTTGCTTTCCGATATTCCTGAGCGACTCGTCGCCGCTGATATCGTCGTCTCGTCAACGAATAGCCAACTGCCATTGCTCGGCAAAGGCACCGTGGAGAGCGCGCTCAAGCGTCGCAAACACAAGCCTATGCTGCTCGTCGACCTCGCGGTGCCGCGGGATATCGAAGCGGAAGTGGGCGAGATAGCAGACGCGTATCTGTACAGTATCGACGACATTGCCGAGGTGATCGAAGACGGCGTTAAGTCTCGCGAGGAGGCAGCGGCGCAGGCGCAAAAGATTATCGAGCTCGGTGTGGATGAGCATTTAAAACAGCTGCGCGCGCTGAATGCAGTGGCTACGCTGAAGGCTTTTCGCGCGAGCGCCGATGCGATTCGCGAAGCGGAGCTGCAGCGCGCACTTAAGCTGTTAGAAGCCGGCGAAGCGCCTGCAGAGGTGTTGGCGACTCTTGCTCGCGGGCTCACCAATAAGCTTATCCATTCGCCCACCGTGCAGATGAAGAAAGCGAGCGCGGAAGGCCGCAACGAGGGCTTGCAGCTTATTCGCGAGCTGTATGCTCTAGACGACGAGAATCTTAATACTTAAATGAGCGCCGCTCGAGTGCTCGATACTGCGCGGCAAACGAAGCCGCAGGAAAATCCCCGAAGATGAAAGACTCCATACGCCACAAGCTCGACAACCTCAAAGACCGTTTTGGCGAGCTAGAAGCGCTGCTTAGCGATGCCGAGGTGATTGCGGATCAGAATCGTTTTCGCGACCTCTCGAAAGAGTATGCGGAGCTCGAAGAGTTGGTGCAGGCTTTCGATCGTTTCGTTGGCGCCGAGGGAGATCTGGAGCAGGCGCGGGAGATGCAGAAAGACAGCGATCCCGACATCAAAGAGATGGCCGTTGAGGAGGTGGTGGCGAGCGAGGCGCTAATCGACGAACTCGAGCTCACGCTGCAGACGCTCCTGCTCCCTAAGGACGAGAAAGACAGCTGTAACGTGTTTTTGGAAGTTCGCGCTGGCACTGGCGGCGATGAAGCGGCGATTTTCTCCGGCGACCTGTTCCGCATGTACTCACGCTATGCCGAGTTGCAAGGCTGGCGCTTGGAAGTCATTACTGAGCGCCATGGCGAGCACGGTGGCTACAAAGAGTTGGTGGTGCGCATCGAAGGCAAGAACGTCTACGAGCGGCTCAAATTCGAGTCCGGCGCGCATCGCGTGCAGCGCGTCCCCGAAACCGAGACCCAAGGCCGCATCCATACCTCAGCCTGTACCGTCGCCATCATGCCAGAGATGGAGGGTATCGAGGAGATCGAGATCAATAAGGCAGACCTGCGGGTCGATACGTTCCGTGCAAGCGGTGCAGGCGGCCAGCACGTCAACAAGACAGACTCGGCAATCAGGCTCACACACATTCCCAGCGGGATGGTGGTCGAGTGTCAGGACGAGCGTTCACAGCATAAGAATCGCGCTCGCGCGATGTCGCTGCTACAAGCCAAGCTTATGGACGCGGCGACCTCTGCGCAGCAGCAGGAGGAGTCGGATAATCGGCGTGCCTTGGTGGGTAGCGGCGACCGTTCGGAGAAGATTCGCACCTACAACTATCCGCAGGGGCGCGTGACCGATCATCGCATCAAGCTCACCCTTTATAACCTTGCCGAAATCATGAACGGAGACTTGGGCTCTGTCATCCAGCCGCTTATTAACGAGTATCAGGCCGATCAGCTAGCTGGTCTGGCGGGCGACGATTAAACGGACAATGGCGACCATCTCAGAGGTTCTCAGTCGGGAGCGTGCAACCCCCTGCGGTGACAGCTGGCTCATAGACACCGAGTTGCTTTTAATGGAGGCGCTAGCGTGCCGCCGCGAAACGCTCCTGACCTGGCCCGATCGCGAGGTCGACGCCGATGCACAGCAACGTTTCGATGCAATGATTGCGAGGCGCCGTGGCGGTGAGCCGATCGCCTATATAGTGGAGTCGAGAGAGTTCTGGGATTTTTCCCTCACGGTATCGCCCGCGGTTTTGATTCCGCGTCCCGAGACCGAACTCTTGGTCGAAACTTGTCTCGAGCTACTGTCTGCGCGAGCAGGCGCGCAGCGGGTCGTCGATCTGGGGACTGGGAGTGGCGCTATCGCTATTGCCCTTGCCCGCGCCGATGTTCGCTTTGAAGTGGTAGGGGTTGAGCTTAGTGCGGAGGCGCTAGCGATAGCGCAGACGAATGCGGAGCGACTCGCGGGTGACACTCTGCGGTTCGTGCAGGGTTCGTGGCTGGACGCTAGCGTCTGCACAGCGCTCGGCGGGGCTGTCGACTTAATAGCTTCTAATCCGCCCTATATTGCCCCGGGCGATGCGCATCTCGGCCGCGGCGACCTGCGCTTCGAGCCGGCGCTCGCGCTGAGCTGCGCCGAGCAGGGGCTGGCGTCGATACTGAGCATCGTCGAAGATTGCCACAAGGTGTTGAAGAAAGGCGGTTGGCTGGTATTGGAACATGGCTTCGATCAGCGTGACGCGGTTGCTGCTATTCTAACGCGCGCCGGGTTTGCCGAGATCAACTGCCTAAAAGACCTGGCGGGACAGGACCGCGTGACCAGAGCCCACTATAATTAAGGCGTCGTGTTAAACAGATGCTGACACTGAGTTAACCAAGAGCGCCTACGATGAACGACGAGCAACTGCTCAGATACAGTCGCCAGATCATGCTCCCGCAGGTAGATGTGGCGGGCCAGCAGGCGTTGCTCGCTGCACGCGTGCTCGTGGTCGGCGTCGGTGGCCTTGGTTCGCCGGCGGCGATGTACCTCGCCGCGGCTGGCGTTGGCCAACTCACCCTCATCGACGATGACACCGTTGAGTTGAGTAATCTGCAGAGGCAACTTGCGCACACGCAGGACGATATCGGCAAGAGCAAGGTCGACTCCGCGGCGGCGACGCTGAGAGGGCTTAATCGCGATGTGAAGGTGATAGCCTTGAACCGGCGTGTCGGCGCCGAGGAGTTGAAGGCTTTAATTAGTGGCGTAGACGTTGTGGTCGATGCCACCGATAATTTCACTACCCGCTTCGCGATTAATCGCGCCTGCCTCGCAGCGCAAGTGCCGCTGGTCTCTGGCGCCGCCATCCGCTTGGAGGGTCAGATCGCGGTGTTCGATAGTCGTCAGCCCAGCAGCCCATGCTATGAATGCCTCTATAAGCCCAGCGACGCAGGAACTAGCGGGGCAGACGACCTCAATTGTGCCGACAACGGGGTACTAGCCCCCGTAGTAGGGGTTATTGGGTCAATGCAGGCGCTAGAAACACTGAAACTCCTCACCAATGTCGGCGAGTCGCTCGCGGGCAGGCTGCTGTTGTTCGATGCGGCCAGCCTGAGTTGGCGTGAGATGAAGCTGCTAAGGGACCCGCAGTGCGGCGCTTGCTGTGCGATTGAAGTCACGCCGACATAGGGCTATGATGCCGAGCGCCGTGGAGCCCAAGTAATCAGCCGCTTCACAGGCTGGTAGTGCCTCCTCTTGTTAATAACACGGGTGTTAAGCGACTCTGGTGTGACGTTACTCTCGTGTTACGCGACTTGAAACCCTCGAGGCGCCCAAGCCTTTGAGCGAACATTTTTATTTAGCGAATTACTGGAATTTTATGCAGTCACCTACTGAACACGACGAATCGACGCAAGAGCCTCAGGTCGACACGACTGAAAGCACGGCATCGCCTGAAGCCGACCAGGTTGCGGAAGACGTAGTCGCAGCAGAGCCGTCTGCGCCAGAGGCGCCGAAAGTCTCTTTCGATGCCTTCGATCTACAAGCGCCGCTGCGCAAGGCAATCGACAAACTCGGTTTCGAATTTTGCACGCCAATTCAAGCGCAAAGCCTGGTGCATACTTTGCAGGGCCATGATGTGACCGGCAAGGCGCAGACCGGCACGGGTAAGACCGCGGCGTTTCTTATTACGATTATCAATGATCTGCTCAGCAATCCCATACAAGAGACGCGCTACCTCGCTGAGCCGCGCGCATTAATAGTCGCGCCGACGCGCGAGCTAGCCATTCAGATCGCCAGCGATGCCGACCTGTTAAATAAATACAGTGGCCTGCACACCGTTACCTTAGTCGGCGGCGAAGACTATCAGAAGCAAACCCGTGCTCTCGACGCGAAGCCAGTCGATATCGTGGTGGCGACGCCGGGCCGACTGCTCGACTTCGTCAGCAATGGCAACCTGCACCTAGGCATGATTGAACTCATGATCTTAGACGAAGCAGACCGTATGCTCGACATGGGCTTTATCCCGCAGGTGCGTCAGATCGTCGCGCGCACGCCGCGTAAAGATTGTCGCCAGACGCTGCTGTTTAGTGCGACCTACACGCCAGAAATCGTAGAGCTGTCTAATCGATGGGCGATGGATCCGATCATGGTAGAGGTAGCCCCAGAGCGGGTTGCAGCCGATGCCGTCGATCAGATCGTCTATCTGGTTACCACGGCCGATAAATACAATTTGCTCTACAACCTGATTAACGAGCCGAATGCCGAGCGCATTATGGTCTTCAGCAACCGCCGTGATCAGGTGCGTAAACTGGCGGACAATCTGCATCGCAACGGCGTTAGCGTTGGCATGTTATCCGGCGAGGTTGCGCAAAATCAGCGCATCCGAACGCTAGACAATTTTAAAGACGGTAAGCTGCGTGTGTTGGTTGCGACCGACGTCGCAGGCCGTGGCTTGCACATCGATGACGTCACTCACGTCATTAACTACACGCTGCCAGAAGAGCCTGAAGATTATGTGCATCGTATCGGTCGTACCGGGCGAGCGGGCGCTGTTGGGACCTCCATTAGCTTCGCCTGCGAAGAAGATTCGTTCTTGCTGCCAGATATCGAAGCGCAGCTGGGCATGAAACTGGAGTGCACACACCCCGAAGAGCGGCTGCTAGAAAAAGCGCCAAAGTTCGAGCGTGAGGGTAAGTTTAAGTCGAAAGAGGCACCGCGCAGTGGCGGCGCTCGTTCGGGTGGCGGTCGCGGCGCGCCTCGAGGCCGCTAAGCGCGCGCCATGCGCTTCTCGGCGCCGTGGTCCTCTAGGGTGGCCGCGTAGTCAATCGAGCGTCGGTGGCCTGCGACATGATCGAGGAAGGTTGAACCATTGGCGAGGCTTATATTGATGTCTCGACCACTCGCCACATACAGGGCGAGGAAGCGCGCGAATAAATCTGCTGTCATGCCTCGATAGGCCCGCAGCAGGATGTTGTAATCGGCAGGAATGTCATCGGGGGGCAGCAGGTTAAGGAAACCGGCCAGCCTCTCGTCCGACCAGTCTTCGTCTCGCACTGCCTTCTGCGTGCGTTCTGCCCCTCGTTTCTTTTCTGCTGCTACGCCGTCCTGATTGTCGTTAGTGTTCATAGTTTGTTTCGCAAAATTTCGTTAATTTGTGCGGGATTCGCCTTACCCTGAGACAGCTTCATGCACTGGCCGACGAGGAAACCAATCACTTGGACTTTGCCGTCGCGATACTGCTGCGCCTGATCAGGGTTGTCGGCTATCACCTGGTCGACTAAGCCCTCAAGCGCGCCGCTGTCGGTTACCTGTTTGAGGCCTTTGGCTTCAATAATCGCGTCGACGCTGCTCTCATCGCTGAGCATTGCCTCGAACACGGTCTTGGCTATCTTGCCTGAGACCGTGTCGTCTTTTATACGAAGGATAAGGTCTGCGAGTCGTTCAGCCTGAATGGGCGATTCGCTTAGCTCCCAGTTATTTTTGTTTAACAGTGCCTGCAAGTCTTGGCTAACCCAGTTGGCAGCGAGTTTTGCATCGCCACTGCGCTGCGCCACCGTCTCGAAAAAATCGGCCATCTCACGGCTCGCCACTAATACCCCAGCGTCGTAGTCGCTAAGGCCAAAGTCGCCCACGAAGCGTGCTGCGCGCGCGTCGGGAAGTTCCGGCAGCTGTGCCCTGATTGCTTCGATAAACTCGTCGTCTATGACGATGGGTAAAAGGTCTGGCTCAGGGAAATAGCGGTAGTCGTTTGCCACTTCCTTGCTGCGCATCGAGCGAGTCTCGTCCTTATCTGCGTCATAGAGGCGCGTCTCTTGCACGACGCGGCCTCCGTCTTCGATGAGTTCCTGCTGGCGCCGCACCTCGTAATTGATTGCCTTCTCGACAAACTTAAACGAGTTGATGTTTTTGATTTCGGTGCGTGTGCCGAACTCAGTCTGTCCGACGGGTCGAATAGAGACGTTGGCGTCGCAGCGGAACGAGCCCTGCGCCATAATGGCATCGGAGATATCCAGATAGCGGATAATGGAATGCAGCTTCTTTAAATAAGCTACCGCTTCCTTGGCGCTGCGCAGGTCTGGCTCGGAAACAATTTCGAGCAGCGGCGTGCCGGCGCGATTGAGGTCGATGCCGCTCATGCCCTGATAGTCTTCGTGAAGCGACTTGCCTGCATCTTCTTCCATGTGCGCGCGAGTGACGCCGATTATTTTTTCGCTACCGTCGTCGAGAGTGATGCTTAGCGTGCCTTTGCCAACGGTCGGGTAGTCGAGTTGACTCACCTGATACCCCTTGGGTAGATCGGGATAGAAATAGTTCTTACGGTCAAACACGGAGTGTTTGCCTATTTCCGCGCCAATGGCGAGACCGAATTTGACGGCCATGGCGACGGCTTTTTCGTTCAGCACCGGCAGCGTTCCGGGTAGGGCGAGATCAAAAATATTCGCCTGAGTATTAGGCTCGGCGCCAAACTGGGTGGCGCTGCCGGAGAACAGTTTGGACTCCGTGGCGAGTTGGCAGTGAACCTCGAGGCCGATTACGGTTTCGAATTCCATATTAGGCCTCCTTGTTCGCTGTTAGTGCCGGTTTGTGTGTGTGCCAGTCGGTGACCCGTTGAAACTGATGGGCAACGTTAAGCAGCTTCGCCTCGGCAAAATCGCTTGCGACGATCTGCATGCCTATCGGTAATCCGTCGACATAGCCCGCAGGGACCGACATGCCCGGCAGCCCCGCGAGGTTGAGTGCGATGGTATAGATGTCTTCAAGGTACATCGTGACCGAGTCTTTTATCGACGCGAGGCCGAACGCGGGACTGGGTGTGGTGGGGCCGATAATGACATCGACCTGCTCGAAAGCGCGGGCATAATCGTCTTTTACTAGGCGGCGAATCTTTTGCGCCTTGCGATAGTAGGCGTCGTAAAAGCCTGCCGACAGTGCGTAGGTGCCAATCATAATGCGGCGTTTGACTTCCTCGCCAAAGCCTTCGCTGCGGCTGCGCTTGTAGAGGTCTTCTAAGTCTTTCGGCCCTTCGCAGCGGTAGCCATAGCGAACGCCGTCGAAGCGCGACAAATTGGTTGAAGCCTCGGCCGGTGCGATCACGTAATAGGCCGATAAGGCGAGCTCGCTATTGGGCAGGTCTATTTCTACAACCGTCGCGCCAAGCGCCTCGAGTTCGCCCACAGCGGTTTTGATAATCGCGGCGATGGAGGGATTCAGCTCTGAAGTAAAGTATTGCTTTGGCAGGCCAACTCGCAGGCCGTCGAGCGAGTCGTTAAGCTTGGCGCTGAAGTCTTCCGCGGGCAGGTCGATGCTGGTGGAGTCTTTGTTGTCCACGCCTGCCATGACGTTGAGCAGCAGGGCGGCATCTTCGGCGCTCTTGCACAGAGGCCCAGCCTGATCGAGGCTCGAGGCATAGGCGATCATGCCCCAGCGCGAGACGCGGCCATAGCTTGGCTTAAGGCCGGTAACACCGCAGAACGCCGCAGGTTGGCGTATCGATCCGCCGGTATCGGTGCCCGTCGCCATGGCGCATAAGTCTGCGGCGACCGCGGCCGCGGAGCCGCCAGACGAGCCGCCCGGCACTTTTTTCAAGTCCCAAGGGTTACGCGCCGCGCCGTAGTAGCTAGACTCGTTCGACGAGCCCATAGCGAATTCATCCATGTTGGTCTTGCCGAGCATTACCGCGCCGGCAGCCTGCATGCGCTCAACGACTGTGGCGTCGTAGGGCGACACGAAATTATGCAGTATTTTCGAGCCGCTCGTTGTTAACACCCCTTGGGTGCAGAACAAATCCTTGTGAGCGATTGGAATGCCTAGAAGCGGTGCGGTCGATCCCGCGGCGCGCTGAGCATCCGCTTCGCGTGCCTGCGCCATGGCGCTGTCTTCACAAACGGTGATATACGCATTTAGCGCGCCATTGTGCTCAGCGATACGATCCAAATAGGCGCGGGTGAGTGCCTCGCTCGTGGTCTCGCCCGAGGCGAGCGCGGCACAAAGTTCGGTGACAGTCTTTTTAATCATTATTCGATCACCTTCGGCACGAGAAACAGGCCGTCTTGGCACAGTGGAGCGAGGGCCTGTAACTCATCGCGCCTATTAGGTTCGGTAACCACGTCGGGCCTGAGTTTCTGTACGGCCTCGAACGGATGGGAGAGGGGGGCGACAGCGTCGGTATCCACCGACTGCATCTTGTCGATGAGTCCGAGGATGTCGCTCACTCGTGCCGCAACCTCTTCTGATTCGCTCGATGAGAGGTGTAGGCGGGCGAGGTGGGCGATTTTTTCCACCTCGGATTTGTCGAATGCCATGGGTTGTAATCCTTGAGTCGCTGATGTGCGTCGTATCGATGCGGCGCAAAGCCGTCTTCCTGTCTAAAAAGAGGCGTTGAGCTTGCCGAAATCTGAGCAAAACCTCCTAAAAGAGCAAGGCTGTCGCTTAGCGCTTGCTCTCGTTGCTAGCCGTTGCTAGAGTTCGGTTATTCCGCTTTTGTGCCGCTATTTTAGCCTGTCTAGTGTACAAGAGTTCCTAGCCTGATTACAGGGATTGTCATCCGTCGCGCGGCTCGCTAAGAAGCAGTGAGCCTGCGCAGAACGCACCACCGAGGTTATAAACCACGCATGTTCAAACGAATCAGAGGCTTGTTCTCCAACGACCTATCAATCGATCTCGGCACCGCTAACACATTGATCTACGTTCGCGACCAAGGCATCGTCCTCAATGAGCCATCCGTGGTGGCTATCCGCACGCATAATGGGCAGAAGAGTGTCGCGGCCGTCGGAGCTGACGCCAAGCGCATGCTCGGGCGAACGCCGGGCAACATTATGGCTATTAGGCCC
This sequence comes from Gammaproteobacteria bacterium, assembly GCA_024639905.1. Lineage (GTDB taxonomy): Bacteria > Pseudomonadota > Gammaproteobacteria > Pseudomonadales > Pseudohongiellaceae > UBA9145. The sequence continues at coordinate 388,368 of JAHEGE010000001.1, forward strand.
TTGAAAGACGGCGTTATCGCCGATTTCCAGGTCACCGAAAAAATGCTCCAGCACTTCATTAATAAGGTGCATGAGAATAGTTTCTTCCCACCCAGTCCGCGCGTCTTGGTTTGCGTGCCGTGTAAATCGACGCAGGTCGAGCGTCGCGCGATTCGTGAGTCTGTAGCGAGTGCGGGTGCCCGCGATGTGCGTCTCATCGAAGAGCCCATGGCGGCGGCGATTGGTGCGGGTTTGCCAGTCGAGCAGGCGAGCGGCTCGATGGTCGTCGATATCGGCGGTGGTACTACGGAGATCGCGATCATTTCATTGAATGGTGTGGTGTATTCTGAGTCTGTCAGGGTTGGCGGAGATCGCTTCGATGAGGCGATTATCACGCATGTTAGGCGCAATTACGGCAGCTTAATAGGCGATGCGACGGCCGAGCGCGTGAAAAAAGAAATAGGCTGTGCCTATCCGAGTGAGAATGGCGAGATTCGTGAGATCGACGTGCGCGGTCGCAACTTGGCAGAAGGTGTGCCCCGCAGCTTTACACTCAACAGCGAGGAAATCCTCGAGGCCCTGCAAGAGACGCTGTCGGCGATCGTGCAAGGGGTCAAAAGTGCTCTCGAACAGTCTCCCCCAGAACTGGCATCCGACATCGCCGAGAGCGGCATGGTGTTGACCGGTGGCGGCGCCCTGCTGCGCGATCTCGACAAGCTATTGAGCAAAGAAACCGGCCTACCGGTCATTGTCGCCGAGGATCCGTTGTCCTGTGTCGCTCGCGGCGGAGGCAAGGCGATGGAGCTTATGGATGCTCACGATATCGACTTGCTTTCAATAGAGTAAACCTCGCCCAGATTCCTACCCCAGATTCCTACCTAAGTCGCCGCTCTTGCTATATTATCTGAGCGTAAAGTGTACAGTCAGTCTAGCTCGTGATCGTTAATAGCGAGCGCACTGGATAGGGGAAGGATCATCGATAAGGCCTTGTTTACTAAAGGGGTAGCGCTAGAGTATCGAGCGCTGTCCCTCGTGTTGCTGTCAATCTGCCTTATGGTCGCAGACAATCGCTTCGACTACCTGCGACACGCACGTTTCGCCCTCGCCTACACCGCGCTCCCTGTCTACTGGATTGCCGATCTGCCGGCGCGCGGCTCCGAACTTTTCGATGATGTCTTCGTCTCGCATTCCGCCCTGGTGGAAGAGAACGCCGAACTTAGGACGCAATTGCTCCTCGCTCAGCGCGAGCTGCAGGTGTTGGAAAGCCTTGCGAGTGAGAACAGCCGCCTGCGGGCGCTCGACGAAGCGGCCCAAACGGTGGAAGGCGACGTGCTATCGGCAGAGATTGTGAACCAAGCCCCCAACCGAGCGAGCAAGCGTGTGCTAATCAACAGAGGCGCAGCGCAAGGCGTCTTCGTGGGTCAGGCATTGCTCGCAGCGGAGGGGCTTATGGGGCAGGTGGTCGAAGTCATGCCAACCACCAGCTGGGTGCTGCTGGTCGCAGACCCGCTTCACGTGACGCCGGTCGAGGTGAATCGCAATGGCGAGCGCGCACTGGCACGCGGCACACGAGGCGCGGCAGATGAGCTCGAACTGGAGTTCGTGACGCAAACACAGGACATCCGCGAGGGAGACCTTCTCGTGAGTTCAGGAATGGGGGAGGTCTTCCCGAAAAATTATCCGGTCGCCGATGTGATCAGCGTCCGCAACGACCCGGGGCAGGATTTCGCCGTGGTGCGAGCGAGGCCGCGAGTCGCGGTAAATAGTACGCGCCATGTCATGCTGCTTATTCCTCCAGCACCTTCACTCGCTTTGGATGAGGTCGATGTTGCCGAGCCTGAGGTCGCGTTATGAAACCTAGCGGCTCGACCTACTGGGTCGTTATCGTCAGTCTATTCTTCGCCTATCTGCTGGCGATCGTCCCTTTGCCGGACTGGGCCCTAAATTGGCGGCCGCAGTGGGTCTTACTGTTTGTGTTTTATTGGACGATGGCGCTGCCCTATCGCGTTGGCCTTGGGCTTTCTTGGACAGCTGGACTGTTGCTCGATGTCCTAGAAGGATCAGTGCTCGGTCTTAATGCGTTGGTATTATTGACCGTCGCGTATGTGTCATTGAGTCTGCATCAGCGTCTGCGCATGTATACGCCGGTCCAACAAAGCGGCGTGGTGTTGTTAGCCTGTTTGCTCGCGCTCGGCATGGGGCAGTGGCTGAGAGTGATTAACGGCGAGAGTGTCCCCGTCGATGCGGGCTACTTGTTCGCTGCCATCACGAGCGCAGCAATCTGGCCTGCTTTATTCTCACTATTGCGTGGGTTGCGCCGCAGGTTCATTACTAACTAATGATTTCCCTTCGTCTGCAGTGGCTCCAATTTGCGAGAATTCTCTGCTCAGTTTGCGCAGGAGTTTTTCATTGAAACGGCCACAGATACTCCTAGCCTCCGCGTCGCCGCGTCGTGCCGAACTATTGGCGCAGCTGGGCCTTACCTGCGTTGCCTTGCCGCAAGACATCGATGAATCGCGTCGGTTGGGCGAGCCGCCACTTGATTACGTGCAGCGCATGGCTAGGGAGAAGGCGGCAGCCGCTACACCGGCCTTAGCCGCCCGCGGCGGAGTATTAATTGCCTCAGACACCTGTGTCTCACTGGGGGACGAAGTGTTCGGCAAGCCTGACACTGCGCTCGAGGCCGCCGCCACCTTGTCGCAGCTTTCGGATACGACGCATTCGGTGCGCAGCGCGGTGTGTGTGTTGGCGAGCGATGGCGACGGTGATGTGCGCGAGGTGGGGCTGCGCGTTGCCCATACCCGTGTGCGCTTTTGTCTAATCGATGAAGCTGCGATGGCGCTTTATTGGCAGAGCGGCGAGCCATTAGGGAAGGCCGGCGGCTACGCTATTCAAGGGCTCGGCGCACAATTCGTTCGCAGTATCGAAGGCAGTTACAGCGGCGTAATGGGATTACCTCTGTTCGAAACAGCGGCGCTCTTGGGCCTCGCCGGCGTTGAAGGAATGCTAGTGGAAAATACGGGGTCGGCATGAGTGAGCTGTTAATCAACGTCAATGCCACCGAGACGCGCGTCGCTCACGTCGAAGACGGTGTGCTTACCGAGCTGATGCTTGAGCGCGACAGCTCGCGGAGTCTGGTGGGCGACATCTATCAAGGCAAGGTGCTGCGCATCATGCCCGGAATGGAAGCCGCATTCGTCGACATCGGATTGGAGCGCGCGGGTTTCATTCATGCGTCAGACATCAGCGCGATAGACTCTGACGGGATCGAAGTGCGAACCGAAGCGCCATCGAGAATTGGCGAGCTGCTGCGCGAGGGGCAATTTCTCATCGTGCAGGTGATCAAGGATGGTATCGCCGGTAAAGGCGCAAGGTTAAGTAACCACCTCACATTACCTGGGCGTAATTTAGTGTTGTTGCCACGCAGTCGCCATATTGGGGTGTCGCAGAGGATCCAGGATTCGCAGGAGCGTGCGCGGTTACAATCGCTCTTGGAATCCAGCTTGGAGGCGAGCGATTGGCTCGATCGGCGTGGATTTATCGTCCGCACCGCGGCGACTGGCGCCGCGGCGGATGACCTCGTCGAGGATTTAGGTCATCTTCATCGGCTCTGGCTGAAGCTTCAAGAACGCTTGGCACGTCCTAGCGAAGTGCGGTGTATCTATTCGGAAGAATCGCTTTTTGTCAGAGTCACCCGCGACCTGCTGTCTGCAAAAGTTACCCGCATCCGTATCGACAATCCTGAGGCCTACGCAAGCCTGTGTGGTTTTCTCGAGGACTATATTCCCGAGGCTGCGGCATTGACGGAGTTGGTGGGCTGCGACGTGCCATTGTTCGAGAGTGAGACCGATGGCGAGAACACGATCGAGCAGCAAATTCTCGCGGCGCTGTGCAAAGACGTGGCGCTGCCTAGCGGCGGTGATCTGGTCATCGAACAGACTGAATCCATGGTGACGATCGATGTGAATACGGGTTCATTCGTTGGCCGTAGCGATCAGTCTGCGACAATACTCGCGACTAATTTAGAGGCGGCGGTTGCTATAGCGCGACAGCTTAAATTGCGTAATTTGGGTGGGATTATCGTTATCGATTTCATCGACATGGAAAGCGCCGCTCATCGGGAACAAGTGAGGAAGGCCCTGCTTGAGGCGTTGGCGAGTGACTCTGCTCGCACGGTCGTAGGTGAATTTTCCCAGTTCGGCCTCGTTGAAATGACGCGTAAGCGGAGCCGCGAGAGTTTGCCTCGGTTGTTGCAGAAATCGTGTGAAACCTGTGCGGGTGAGGGGCGAGTATTGCGGGAGGATGGAGCGAGTTGATTTCGCTCGAAGACGAGATGGCGATGAAGAGTAGTTCTCATACCAGAGCGGACATCGACCTATGTTGTTAAGGGTCTTGTTCAGTCTCGGAAGGCAATTACGTCGACTTTTCGTTGTGGCTGCAGTCGCGCTCGCCGCGTATGTGAGCCTCGGACGGCAGTTTATGCCAGCGATTGCTGACTACACAGAATTCGTCGAAACCCAGCTATTCGAACTCACGGGCTTGCCCGTAGAGATCGCCACCTTAACCGGCTCGTTCTCAGGCTTTAATCCCACTGTTGAGATCAATGGGTTTAGTTTGCTCGTGACAGAGGCTCAACTGTCTGCCGAGGGAGAGGCGGCCGGCTTGGTCTTCTCCAAGGCGACCCTTACGCTCGATGTGCCGTCTAGCCTTTGGCAACGACGTTGGGTGTTTGCAGAGTTCGTTGTCTCCGACTTAAGCCTGGCGCTGCGTGAAGACACCAATGCTAACTGGCAGCTGCGGGGACTGTCGGGATCGACTCCCCAGCGCGTTGATGTGGCGGAACTCTATTCTGCGCTCTTGGGTGTGTCCTATCTCCGCTTGACTGATGTTGAACTTGTCTTAGAGCCCGAGGGTTTGGCGCCCGTGTCGCTCGACGTCGTGGATGCCCGCATTCAGAACCGGGGTGATGAGCATGTCGTGCGGCTCGATGCGCGGTTGCCTGGCGTTAGCCAAACCCTGCAGCTGTCCTATGAGGGGCGAGGAGATCAACTTGATACCGCGTCTGCCTTTGCGTACGCCAATGTACCCACAGGTGACTATTTTTCATCCTTCGGATTTCTGCTGCCGGCGCCACTTCGCGAAGCCCTCGCCGACGTGATTCAGTTGCGTGCGGGTGGCGAGGTATGGATTGAGATCGACGATGGGCAGCTCGCCGAGGCGACGACGACTCTCAATCTCGACTCGTTGCAGCTAGAGCGTCCCGGTCGCGCGGCCAATGGCTACACCGAGCTCGCTGATTTTCGCGGTGTTGCAACCATTCGGCAGTCTCAGGAGCACGCACTCGCTGGAGGCGAGCGACCTCAGTTCGAGTTTGTTGTACAGGGAACGCGTGGCAATTGGGACGGAGTGGCATGGGAGCCTTTTCGCGCGGGTTTCGTACTTCGGCAGAATGACGAAGTAGAACTGCGCGCAGACTCGCTCGATCTGGGGCGCCTGCTGGGACTCGCAGGACAGTTCGCCACTGTCGGACTGTTGCCGGTCTCAGAGTCTGCACTCGATACGATTAATACCCTCGCACCGCGCGGCAGATTGCGTAATTTAAGCGTGAAGCTTGAGGGGGGCGCTCCACTCAATTCCCCACTCGAAGCGCTCGCCTCGCCAGTGCGTCGTTTGGAGCTGCGGGCGAACACCGAAGCGATCGCGATAGAGTCGCTGGGCGGTGTGCCTATGCTCGACGGAGTGACAGGATATTTACAGCTCGACTACGACGGAGTGGAAAAACGAGCGAGCGGCTTCGCGGAAGTCGACAGCGATGCGCTTCGAATGCGCTTGCCGAATGTCTTTACCAGAGTCTGGGAATACGATTCGGTTAATGGGCGGATAGACTTCGCGGCGAGCCTAGCCGACGGTCTCGATTTGACGCTGGCAAGCAATACGGTATCGGCGCAATCTGAGAATACGCGAGGGCGCGTGCAATTCACCTCGTCGTTGCGCAAACCGCTCAGCGGTGAGCCGTCGGCAAACCTTGATCTGCTGGTCGGCGTTGAATCTATGGACGCCATCGATCGTTATTCTTACCTCCCCGACGGCGCCTCGGTTGAACCCGGCCTGAGGGCGACTATGGCGTGGGTTGGAGAGGCCGTACAGTCGGGCTCATTCTTCGACAGTGGCGCAATTTATCGGGGCTCTACCTTGCTGGGCGCGCCTCCCGAGACAAAGACTTTTCAAAGTTTTTACAGGCTCAAAGACGGCAATGTCCGCTATGCCGAGGGCTGGCCCGCAGTCACAGAAGCCGAGGCGTTCGTTACCACTGCCGACAGCTTAATCGATGTCGAGGTAAGCGCCGGGCGGAGCCTTGGTTTGGTTTTAGACGGCGCGAGCGGCTCTGTTCGGCCAGAGCGTGACGCCGCGGGGAACATGAAGAACAAGCTCTTGATGAGTGGCATAGCGGCGGGCGAGACGCAGGACGCGCTGGCTTTTTTAGGCGCTTCGCCTCTTCCTTCAGGGCTTACCGAAACCGTGTCGAGCTGGGAAGCGAACGGCGACATGGATGTGGCGATCGATGTCGAACTCTTGCTAGGCAGTGGCGAGGCGGTCGACGTGCGCACCGATCTGCGAGTCGAAAACAATGTCCTCGATTTCACCGAGTATGGCCTTCAAGTGGACGCGCTTGGCGGGCGCGTTGTCTTCGATACGCGATCCGGTCTCAGCAGTGAGGGGCTAGAAGGCTCTCTATTCGATAAACCCGTTGCCTTGACCCTCGGCTCTCGGATCGACTCTGAGGGGGTGCTTGATAGGGTATCTGTGAGCGCGCAGGGAACGGCAACCCCGCAAGACATTATTCAATTGGCGTTAACGGGTGTAACGGTTGATGCGATGCTCGGGCAAGCGAAAGGGCTCTTCGATTTCGATGCGGCACTGACGATTGCGCAGAACACCGACGCTGAGTATCCGACACAGCTGACCGTGATCAGCCAATTGGAAGGAATGACGCTCGACGCGCCAGTCCCGTTTGCTAAGACCGCCGAAGAGCGGCGCGATTTCAAACTCGTCATGGCTTTCAAGCCATCAGCACAGTGGTTTACGGGTAATTTAGGCTCAGAGGTGGAGTTCGATCTGCGATTTGCAGACGACACGCTCGATCAGGGCCTGGTGTTTCTGGGCGAATCTCCGACTGAGCTGTCGACGCTGACCCAGAGCCCTTATCAAGGACTCGTTGTGCTGGGCGCGTTAGAGTCTCTCGAGTACGAGCGTTGGGAGGACTTACTCAATTCATTGAGCGTGAGCGCATCCGGGGGCGGAGTCGTGACAGCAAGAGAACAACTGAGGGCAGTTGAATCTTTCGCCGAAAGCGTTGGGTTCGTCGATGTAGAAGTCGAACAGCTCGGATTTTTTGGAGAGAATTTTGCCGATATGTCACTGCGCTTACGCCCTGAAATGTCCGCGCAACGCTGGCTCGTTGACCTCGCCGGCCCGGAATTGGAAGGGCATTTAGAGGTGCCCTTCGAGGGTGGCGCACTGCTCGTTGCCTTACAACGCTTGCGCCTCGCTGGGGGTGAACAGGATCAAGCCGGGCCGCAGCCCCGCGATGCCCTGGTCAGCGATGGAGAGACAGTGGATAGTCTCGCTGCGCTTGATCCACGCAGCTTTCCCGAATTGCGCTTCAGCACGCGCGAGTTTTCTATCGGCGACACGCCTTACGGCAGCTGGCGGTTTCATTTGCAGCCCGAAACTGGCGGCGCGCGTTTTACCGATCTTGCGTTCGACTTTCGTGGACTGCAGCTTGCACCCGAACTCCTCGCAGACGAGCTGATAGAAAGTTGGGAGCCTGACGACGAACAGGCCCGCGAAGGAGAACCCTCTGCGGCGATGCCCGAATTTTTCTGGTCCTATGACGGGCAGCAGCATAGGAGTGATTTCGGCGGGAATCTGCGAGTGGCTAACCTCGCTGATGTATTGCGCGCCAACGGCTACGCGGCGAGTCTCGAGAGTGATTCTGGTGAGTTCGACGTTAATTTGAGTTGGCCCGGCACGCCGGCTTTGTTTGCTGCCGAAGCACTGAGTGGGGTGGTTCGACTCGACGTGCGCGAGGGCCGCTTCCTGCAGGGTTCTGGCGGCGCGGGTGCGCTCAAACTCATTAGTATCCTTAACTTCGACGCGATTATGCGCCGACTGCGCTTTAGCGATGACCTGCTTCGCAGTGGTCTAGCCTTCGATCAGATATCGGGCCACCTCGTCTTGGAGTCCGGGCAGGTAGCCATCCAGGACAGGTTAGTTATCAGCGGCCCTTCGAGTCTTTATCAGATTACCGGTGATGTGAACCTTGTTGATGAGACGATACTCGGCGAAATGTATGTGACCTTGCCGGTGAGTAATAATATCCCCTGGTTAGGCCTTCTAACGGCTAACCTGCCCATTGCCGTGGGCGCTTACTTGTTCGATCAGATATTTGGCGATCAGGTGGATAGTTTAACCAGTGCCGCCTACACTTTAGACGGCCCGTGGGAGGGTCTCGAGCCTGAATTTAAGCAGGCATTTGGCTCGCCGGATTCGGTGCCGGAACGCGATCAGGAAGCACCGCCGCCGCCCATACAGTAAAGAAAGTAAAAGCACAGAATGCTCGACACTAAATTTGAGAAGACCGCTATGACGACCCCTTACCAACAACCCCAGCCTTTGACTACCAGTCGGGACAACCTCCGTCCCGTGCGCACACTTAACCTGCTCTCGTATCGTGAGATTCAGCACCTTATGTCGGCGAATGTCGAGGTCCGCAAGCTGTTCACCCTGTGTGCGCTGGCTGTGCTCAATAGTGGCAATGAGGCCGATGACGTGTCTAGCCTTATCGAGTCCTACCCCGACTTCGAGATCGAAGTGAAGCCGCAGTCACGTGGACCCATAATGGACGTACGCAATGCACCCGCGAGCGCGTTTGTCGATGGCAATATGATTCGCGGCATTCAGGAACACTTGTTCTCTGTTCTGCGCGATGTGGTCTATGTGAACCACGCGCTCACTGGGGTCTACGATCTCGATAGCCGCCGTGGCGTCACAGAGGCGGTATTCGACATATTGCGTAATGCCAATATTGTGAGGCCAAACCTTAAGCCCGATCTTGTTGTCTGCTGGGGCGGCCACTCGATCGGCCGCAATGAGTATGACTTCACCAAGGAAGTCGGCTATCAGCTCGGCTTGCGAGGACTCAATATTGGGACAGGCTGTGGCCCCGGTGCGATGAAAGGCCCTATGAAAGGCGCGGCCATCGGACATGCGAAGCAGCAGCTAGCTCTGCGTCGCTATATAGGCATTACCGAGCCGGGCATCATCGCCGCAGAGGCGCCTAATGCGATTGTTAATGAGCTCGTTATTTTGCCGGATATCGAGAAACGCCTTGAAGCGTTTGTGCGCCTTGCACACTGCATCGTCGTCTTTCCAGGGGGCGCAGGCACCGCAGAAGAGCTGCTCTACATTCTTAGCATCCTTATGCACGAGCATAATGCTGGCCACCCCTATGGGCTGATCCTCGCTTCACCGGAGTCGAGTAAGGACTATTTTGAAGACATCGACGCCTTCGTGCGCGAGACCTTAGGTGACGAGGCGGCGCAGTATTACGAAATTATTACGGGCGATCCGGTGGCTGTTGCGCAGCGGGCTAAGGCGCATGTCGACGAACAGCGCCGCCACCGACTCGCGCTCGGGGCATCCTATGGCTTTAACTGGGAGCTGTATATTCCCTCTGAGTTGCAAGCGCCATTCGAGCCTACTCACGAGAATATGGCGAGCCTGCGCTTGGATCCAACGGTGCCTTCGCAGGAGTTGGCGTCGAACTTGCGCAAGGCGTTCTCAGGCATAGTGGCGGGTAATGTGAAGGCGCAAGGCGTGGCGCAGATCCGTGCGCACGGCCCGTTTCAGATCAATGGCGACGCCGAGATCATGCAGCGCATGGAGTCATTGCTTGCGTCTTTTGTCGCGCAGAAGCGCATGAAAATTGATTATTCCAACTACACGCCTTGCTGGGAAATCGTCGCGAGCAAATAATGAGACTGCAAGAAGGTGATGTCATGCAGAAAATGATTCCACACCCACTCCGTCGTCTGCTGTTAGTCGGCGCGACTGCGCTGCTAGTGAGCTGCCAGGTTGCTCCGAGCGCGAAACAACTTACGGTGCTCTACACGAACGACGAACACGGTTGGATGGAGGGCATGGGCGAAGCTAACGGTGCAGCTAACTTGATGCAACTTTGGCGTAGCGAAGAAGGCTATGACACGCAAACCGCCAACGATTTTCTGCTGCTAAGTGGAGGCGATAATTGGACGGGCCCGGCGATCTCGACGTGGAATCAGGGGGAGAGCATGGTCGAGTTGATGAACACCATGGGCTATACGGCGTCTGCAGTGGGTAACCACGAGTTCGACTTTGGGCTAGAGGCGATCCGCGCCCGCAGTGCCGAGGCAGACTATGCCTACTTGAGCGCGAATACCACGTGGGCAGAGTCTGGCCGGGTGCCGGAAGATCTCGGCATCTACGATTACCGAATCGCGCAAGCCGCGGGGCTGCGAATAGGCATCATTGGCCTTACGACACGGGAAACGGCGACGACGACAAACCCTGTCACTGTGGCTTCTCTGAGATTTGCCGATTATGAATCGACTTTGCGCAATCTGGTGCCGCGCATCGAGGCGCAGGGCGTCGATCTTCTGTTCGTTATCTCCCACGTCTGTCTCGATGAGTTAGAGCCACTCATCAATGAGGTGGCCGATCTTGGGATCGATCTCGTCGGCGCGGGGCACTGTAATGAGCTTGTTGCTAAGCGCATCGGCGACACGGTGTTACTCGGCGGGGGATTCCATTTTGGTAGCTACGCGAGCGCACGGTTCGAGCTCAGTGCTAACGGAGAAATGAAGACGCGTTTCGCGACGCGCGCGAACAGCGGGGCGAGTGAAGACGCGACTACTGCGGCTATTGTGTCGCGTTGGCGCGAGCAGTCTGCAGCAGCGCTATCAGAGGTGTTGGGATTTGTCGCCGCCGAAGTGCCGCGTGGGCCACGGTTAGACCAGCTAGTTGTGGATTCATGGCTGCGAGCGGACCCTAGTGCTCAAGTCGCGATCACCAACGCTGGCGGCATTCGTGCACCACTCTTGGCAGGGCAGGTGACGCTGGGCGATACCGTCGCGATTTTGCCGTTCGACAACACGCTCGTCGTCGTTGAAATTAGTGGGGCAGATCTGCTCGCGGTGCTCGCCGAAGGATCGCGGCCTCGGGTCGCAGGCCTTATGCAGCGTGGCGGGGAATGGAGTGAAATCGATAGTGGAGAACGCGTCGCGCCAGGCAAACAGTACCGCGTCCTCGTGAACAGTTTTATGTACGCCGGCGGCGATGGCTATGAGCGTCTCGCGCTCGCAGACCCCGAGGGTTATGATACCGGTATTCAATACGGCGAGCCGTTTCGCGAATGGCTGCGCAGCCTCGCGTCTAGCGAGCAAACCCCAGCGGCCCTATAGAAAAGGAGTAAGCCCTTGCAACAATCGATCTCAACTAGGCGACGAATCCACGGGATGGCGACACTGAGCGCTGCGCTAGTATTTCTCGTGTTGGCCAACGTATCCAATGCCCAGACAATTGAAGACGAGGCCGTTGCTTGGCTTCAGGAATTTATCCAAATAGACACGGTGAATCCTCCGGGTAATGAGACGCGCGCGGTCGACTTTTACCGTGCGATCTTCGATGCAGAAGGTATCGATTATGAGTGGGCTGAAAGCGCGCCGGGTCGTGGCAATATCTGGGCGCGGCTTGAGGGCGGCGATGAGCCCGGGCTTATGCTTTTGCAACACACCGACGTGGTGCCGGCGGACAAAGAATTTTGGACCACAGACCCGCTGTCCGGTGAGCTACGTGACGGCTACATCCTAGGACGCGGTGCGCGCGATATGAAGGGAACCGGCATCGCTCATCTCGCGACGTTCCTCAGCCTACACCGCAGCGGACGACCGCTTAATCGCGACGTGGTTTTTCTCGCGACAGCGGATGAAGAGGCTGGTGGCTTCTTTGGCGCCGGTTGGTTAATCGACAATCGGCCTGAAATTTTCGATGGGATTGGTCTGCTGATTAACGAAGGTGGATCGGGCAGCATCAGTGGTGACGACATCGTGTTCGGCGTCGAGGTGACTCAGAAAGTTCCCGTATGGCTCAGGCTCACGGCCATAGATACCCCGGGTCATGGTTCGTCGCCCCGAACAACTACGTCGGTGTTACGCATCGTCGAGGCGCTTAATCGCCTGAAAGAGAATCCCTTTGATGCACGGATTATTCCTGCGGTAGACAATTATTTTAAGGGGCTGTCGGTCAATATGCAGGACGAGTGGGCTCCGGCCTATGCAGACATGGCACGCGCAATAAGCGATCCCGAATTCCTGCCTGCCTTTCAGGAGTTTCGTCCCGGCCACCACGCATTGACCCGCGACATCTGTTCGATCACACGAATGGGCGGTTCGAGTAAGATCAACACTATTCCGCCCGAAGCCTGGGCGGAGTTGGATTGTCGCATGCTGCCAGACCGTCCGGCGGCTGAACTTATTGCCGAGGTCGAGGCGCTAATCGAAGACACGGGCGTGGAGGTCGAGGTAATCATGGCGTTTACCCCAGCGATCTCGTCGACCAATTCCAAGCTCTTCGAGTCGATCGTCAACGTCACCGGCGAGCTTTATCCTGGCTCGCAGGTACTCTCCGCGGTGAGCACGGGTTTCACCGATAGCCACTTTACCCGCGATTTAGGCATCGTCAGTTACGGCTTTAGCCCCGTGATTACGCGGTCAGGCGAGGCGACCGGCGTCCACGGAAACGACGAGCGCATTCCGGTGGCAGAATTTAGGCAGGGTGTGACCGACCTGCGAGCGATCGTGCGCAATCTTGTGAACTAACTGCATGCGTATCGCCGCCCTACAAATGGTAAGTACTCCCAACGTCAGCGATAACCTCGAGGCGGCTGCACGTCTCATCGCGCGGGCCGCGAGCGACGGCGCGCAGTTGGCGCTATTGCCCGAAGTGTTTGCCACGCTCGAGGGGCTTTCGCCACTCGCGGAGGTCGCGGAGCTCGACGCCTCTCACGGCCACGCCGCTGCAACTCCGCTGCAGGATTTTCTCAGCGCGCAGGCGGCGCTGCACGGGCTTACGCTTATCGGCGGTACTATCCCACTACTGTCCCGACCCGATGGCTCGCTTATTGACGACGGACGAGTGCGCGCAAGTAGTCTGGTCTACGATGATAAAGGCGTGCGGGTGGCTCGCTACGACAAGATTCATCTGTTCGATGTTAAGGTCGACGACGCGCAGTCTCAGTATTCGGAGTCGCTCAGCTACGAGGCCGGAGAGACACTGACTTGCACACCGCTTGGCGACATCAATTTAGGTTTAAGTGTGTGCTATGACCTGCGTTTTGCCGAGCTCTATGCGCAGCTCGTAAGGCTCGGGGCAACACTTATCACCGTCCCCTCCGCCTTTACCGCCGTCACTGGCGCCGCACACTGGGAGCCGTTGCTGCGTGCGCGAGCGATAGAGAATCAGTGCTTCGTGCTCGCAGCCGGACAGGGCGGCCGCCACAGCCCCACCCGGGAGACATGGGGTCACTCGATGATTGTCAGTCCCTGGGGTGAGGTCTTGGATTGCTGCCCTAAGGGCGAGGGCGTGGCGATCGCCGAGATTGATAGCGCCGCTCTCGAGGCATTGCGAAGACGCATGCCAATTTCCGAACATCGCAAGCTCTCATTCGATTAACCCGCTTTCTTCAATACTCCTCAGGAATCTACTCATGACCTTAGACAAGAGTCTTGTCAGCAATGCGGCTGCTACGCTGCTTATTGCGGCAGGCATGCTGCTGCCCGGCACTGTCGGTGCTCTGGTGTTGAGCACCGGCTTGTTCGCGCTATCTGGTGCGATCACGAACTGGCTCGCTATTCATATGCTGTTCGAGCGCGTGCCGGGACTCTACGGATCGGGTGTCATCCCCATGCGCTTCGAGGAGTTCAAGAGCGGCATTCGCGAATTAATCATGGAGCAATTTTTCGACAGGGTTGATATCGATTCCTTCCTGGGTGGTGATGGGGGAGGTGACGGGAACGCGAGCCAGCGCGTCGCCGCCGAAATACAAGGCTCACTCGATTCGCTCGATCTCGATCTCGCGTTTGAGCGCTTGTTAGACGTTATCCTCGCCTCTTCCTTCGGCGGTATGCTCGGCATGTTAGGCGGTCGAGACGCGCTCGCGGGGTTGCGAGAGCCGTTCGCCGAAGAAATGCGCACGTATTTGGCGAGCCAATTTTCTCCCGAGCAGCTCCAAGCGAAGGTGGAGGCGATGCTTTCCGGTGGCGCGGCTCAGGGCTCTATTCGCGAGAAGTTAGAGGTGATCATCGACAATCGCTTGAATGAGATGACGCCTGATATCGTCAAGCAAGTTGTGCAGAAGATGATCCGCTCCCATCTCGGCTGGCTGGTCGTGTGGGGAGCTGTCTTTGGGGGAGTGATAGGCGCGGTGGTGAGTTTGCTGAGTAGGTTCTAGCACTTATCTCCAACACATCCCTGTAAATACTCTTTTCCTTGTACTACAATGCGCGTCCGCTCGAATCCATGCCGCCTCGTCACCAAGAGCGAGGACGGATTTCAACTCCTCTTCTTGAGAAATAGTTATGGCACGACCAGTCGAATTCGATGAGCAAAAAGTCTTAACCAGCGCGATGGAACAGTTTTGGAAAGAGGGCTACGAAGCTAGCTCAGTGCAAAAATTGCTTGATTGCACAGGTATTAATCGCGGCACTCTCTACAACTCTTTTGGTGATAAAGAGACATTCTTCCTGCGCTGTGTCGCCCACTACGACACACTTACGGCGGAACAACTCGACTTGACCTTGGGTAATGAGGCGCTGAAAGCATGGGATGCCATCGTCGCCTACTTCGACGCTACACTCGTCGATGTAAGCGGTAAACACCGAGGCATGGGTTGCCTGCTCGTGAATTCACTCTGCGAGAGCGTGAATTACGACAAGACGATTAAGAAAGCCGTGCGCAACTCCCAGGCTGTCGTCCGTAAAGCGTTGCTTACCCGCGTGAAACAAGCCCACAAAGAGGGCAAAGTGAAGAAAGGGCTCAGTGCAGAGTTCGCGACCGACTCCTTGCTAAATACCCTCTATGGCGCAAGGGTTAACGCGCGAGATGGGAAAAATGCCAAGCAATTGAAAGAGTTGCTTGATTTCAGCGTCGCTTCATTGAAGAAATAGCCTCCTGGCAGCCCTGTCGTCTAGATTTCATCATTCTGACTTTTGCATCTAAGCGAAGGGTTGCTATACTCGGTGCCTCTAGGGGGCGTCAGCGTGCGCCGGTTTAGGTACTCAGGACATAATAATGAAGAAAATTTCGGGCAAAAGATCCTCCGACGATACAAAGATCGACCTCACGCCCATGCTGGACGTGGTATTCATCCTCCTCATCTTCTTCGTAGTCACCGCGACATTCCTGTCGGAGACTTCGATTAGCGCGGCGAGCAGCGATAACAACAACAATCAGCCACCGCCTGAAGACGACGATAAGAAAAATATTCTTTTCGAGATCGGCGCGAATAATGAAATCGTGCTCAATGGTAACCCGCGGCCGATCATCGCGACGCAGATCCGCTCTAATATTGACCAGCTCAAGGCAGAAAACCCTGCTGCGTCTGTCATCATTCAGCCGGACAACGATTCTGACGTCTCTACCTTGGTCATGATCATGGATGCAGCTCGTCAGGCGGGCATGGCAAGCATCTCGATAGTCGAGCCCTAGGCGCCGACTCAACCTACCTAACCTGGGTTAGCGAGGAATCAAAACGCACCGCACAGCGGTGCGTTTTGCGTTTAGGTATAAGCTAAGTAGGTGCTAATTGGAGCAGCGTCACATGGACTCTCTTTGGGACGATAAGCAAGCCGCGCGAGTTCTGGAGCGTGAGGGTCAGCTCGGGCTGCGTGTCTATAGTTCGCGGTTGCTGGGCCAGAACCCAGATCTCGTCCTACACGGCGGTGGTAACACCTCGCTTAAGGGAGAGACGCGCAACGTCTTCGGCGAGACGAGTGAGACTCTTTTCGTAAAAGGCTCTGGCTGGGATCTCAAGACTATCGAGGCGGCGGGGTTTCCGGCGGTTTCGATGGACTACCTTGTACGCCTCGGCACCCTAGAATCGCTTAGCGATGCCCAAATGATGAGCGAACTGCGCTTGGCGTTGCTGGATCCCAAAGCTCCGACGCCGTCTGTCGAGGCGATACTCCACGCGCTTATCCCGCTGCGCTTCGTTGATCACACCCACACCGATGCCGTCGTCACGCTGAGTAACTCCGTAGGAGGCGCAGAGCGCCTCGCGCAGCTCTATGGGGACGAAGTGCTGATCCTGCCCTATGTGATGCCGGGATTCGTTTTGGCGAAACAGGTAGCCGAGGCTACGCGAGGAGTGGATTGGTCTTCACTGCGTGGCATCGTTCTTCTACACCACGGACTCTTCACCTTCGCAGAAGACGCTAAGACAAGTTACAACGCGATGATCGAGCTGGTGACAAAGGCCGAAGACCTGATAAGAGAACTAGGCGCAGAGTTGCCAGTCGAGCCTTCCGAGCCTATGCCGGTATCCAACGTGCCCTCGATCGAGCGAGAGCAATTAGCACGCCTGCGCAAGGCCGCGGGTGAGGTGTTCGGTGCCCCCATCGTTCAACGCCTTAATACCTCCGCGTTGGCGCGCGGATTCGCGGCGCGTGCCGATGCCGCCGAGCTCATCGCCAGTGGCCCGCTGACCCCCGATCACACGATTCACACGAAGCCCTTCGGCGCGGCCTTCGCCGAGACCCCTCTCGAGGGCCTCGAGGAGTTCGCAGGCGACTACCGGCAGTATGTTGCACAATACGCGCAGCCCCATCATCGCTGTCTCGACGCGATGCCGCGATTTGGCGTGTGGCTGCAGCGAGGCACTTTGAGTTTCGCGGCGAGCGTGAAACGACTTGGCGTCGTCGATGACATCGTGACTCACACCCTGCAAGCCATGCTGACGGGAGAGGCCTTGGGTGGTTGGCGCGCACTCTCACGCGCCGAGCTGTTTGAAGTCGAATACTGGGAATTGGAGCAGGCGAAACTCAATTCCGCACCGGCGAGTGCCGATCCTGCACGCGAACTCGAGGGCAAGGTTGCGCTGGTTACCGGCGCGGGTTCGGGCATCGGGCGCGCGACCGCCGAGCGGCTGCTCACCGCGGGCGCCGCAGTGATTGCACTAGATAAGGAGCAGGACGGGCTCGCCCAGTTTCAAGGTCAGCCCGCTGCGCTGGCGCTATGCTGCGACATTACCCAGACACAGGAGGTTGAAGCGGCGCTGGATACCGCTGTCGCGCGCTTCGGCGGCCTCGATATTCTCGTCAGCAATGCCGGACTGTTCCCGCCCTCGCAGACTCTCGAGTCTCTCGATGATGCGAACTGGGACGCTTCGCTCGCGGTAAATCTCAGTGCGCCCATGCGCCTGCTACGCGCCTGCACTCCCTTGCTTCGACAGGGGTTCGACCCTGCCGTGGTGATGATCGCCTCGAAGAACGTGCCTGCGCCGGGGCCAGGCGCGGCGGCCTATTCTGCCGCCAAAGCTGCCGTTACGCAGCTCTCACGCGTCGCTGCGCTGGAATTGGGCGAGCATGGCATTCGCGTGAATACCCTGCATCCCGATGCGGTGTATGACACGGCGCTTTGGAGCGATGACATCCTGGCCACGCGCGCCGCTGCCTATGGCCTTAGCGTCGAGGCCTACAAAACAAAGAACGTGCTGCGCGCAGAGGTTAGCTCTGCGGATGTGGCAGAGGCAGTGTTCCTCCTAGCGGGTTCGCGCTTAGCCAAGACCACGGGAGCTCAGCTGCCAGTAGACGGTGGCAACGACCGGGTCATCTAATCTTTTTTACCCGTCTCCCTTTCAGAGTAACAGTGACGACATGACGACAACTGCCCATTTATCACTGCGCTATGACGCGGCAAGCGAGCGCGTGCTGATAGTCGATCAGACGCGGCTCCCCCACGATTTCATTGAACGTGAGCTGGCGAGTCTAGACGACGCCTGTGAGGCTATCGCTGCAATGTGGGTGCGGGGCGCACCATTAATAGGCGTTACTGCTGCGTTTGGCGTTTATCTCGCGTTGAAGCCGCAAGTGGGCGCTTCACGCGCTGTGCTCGCCTCGGCAATAGAACGCCTCGCCGCGACGCGTCCCACTGCGATTAACCTTCGTTGGGCTCTCGATAGGGTGGCTGCGCAGCTCGCTGATGTTGATGACTCGATACTGTGCGAGTCCGCGCTTGGCTGCGCGCTCGCGTTGCACGCGGAGGATATCGCAACCTGCGCAGCACTCGGCGAGCAGGGCGCAGAGCGGTTGTCACAGCTGTGGGAGGCGAAGTGTGCTGCGGCGCAAAGCGCAGGGCTGGCTGCGCCTACACAGCTCAATGTGCTGACCCATTGCAATGCCGGCGCGCTCGCCACGGTTGACTGGGGGACGGCCCTGGCCGTGATTTATAAGACGCAGGCGCGCGGCGTGCCGATTCACGTCTGGGTCGATGAGACGCGCCCGCGCAATCAAGGTGCCTCGCTGACGTGTTGGGAGCTCGGTCAGCGCGGCGTGGCACACACGCTTATCGTCGATAACGCCGGCGGCCATCTCATGCAGCATGGCCTTGTCGATTGCTGTGTCGTGGGCAGCGACAGAACGACGCTTAACGGTGATGTCTGCAATAAGATCGGGACTTACTTAAAGGCACTTGCCGCCTTCGATAATGGCATTCCTTTCTATGTGGCGCTGCCGATCTCGACAATCGATTTCACCCTGCGCGACGGACTCAGCGAGATTCCCATTGAAGAGCGGGCGGGTGAGGAGGTGAGTCACATTACGGGGCGCGATGACGACGGGCGGGTATGCAGGGTGCAACTCACACCCGACGCCACTCGGGTGAGTAACTATGGCTTCGACGTCACTCCAGCGCGCCTCGTGACCGCGCTGATTACCGAGAGAGGCCTGTTTGAGGCGAATGCCGAGTCTCTCTCTGCGTTGCACGCCCAGCTAGACGCGCAGGCGGTAGGCTAGCCAGGAGGCCACCCGAGCGCGCGACCGCCGAGTATATGCAGGTGCAAGTGAAAGACGGTCTGCCCGCCATGCTTGCCGGTGTTGATGATATAGCGGAAGCCGTCTTCGGCGAGGCCCTCTGCCTGTGCGATGTCGTTCGCGCGAAGCAAGAGCTTGCCCATCAGTGCTTCATCTTCCGCCTGTGCTGACTTCACATCAGTGAGGTGTTTCTTTGGAATGACGAGGATATGAGTGGGGGCCGCAGGGTTAATGTCGCGAAACGCGTAGATGTCGTCGTCGGAATACACTTCGGTCGAGGGAATGTCACCAGAGATTATCTTGCAGAAGAGGCAGTCGTTAGCCATGCTTGGGTCTCACTGTTAAAGCGAATAGGTGCGGTCATTATTTCAGGTTTTCACCCATTGGACTAACCGTCTTGGGATGGGACGTGAGCACAGCAGGATCAAAGAGGGATGCAATAGGGTGAGATCTTTCCTAAACAAACTAGGCGTAGCCGGTTGCCTCGCACTGCTGCTGGCTAGCAGCGCTGAGGTAGCACTCGCGGCCGAGTCGCCGCTTAAGCGCTACGGCTACCGCATCGTCAACAGTTACCCTGCGGATATCACAGCGTTTACGCAGGGTCTCGCATTTCGCGATGGCGCTCTGTATCGCGGCACCGGTAAACGCGGCGCCTCGCGCCTGAGTAAACTCGTCCTAGAATCGGGCGAGGTTGAGCAGGAGGTGGAGCTAAGTCGGCTCTATTTCGGTGAGGGCATAGAGGTCGTTGGCGATCGCGTCTTCCAGCTAACCTGGCAGTCGAATATTATTTTCGAATACGACAAGAACACTTTCGAAAGCGTGACGAGTCACTTTAATCCGACCGAGGGCTGGGGTCTGGCCTTCGATGGTGAGCGGCTGATCCTCAGCGACGGCTCGGCGACGCTGCATTTTATAGATCCAGAAACCTTCGCGTTCGAGGCGCGCGTCGATGTCACGCTTAATGGGCAGGCTGTCGGCAACCTCAACGAGTTGGAATACATCGACGGCGAGGTGTGGGCTAACGTCTGGCAAACGGATTTCATCGTTCGCATCGATCCCGCCAATGGTGAAGTCGTTGCAGTGGTCGATCTCAGCGGCCTCGCTGAGCGCACTGGCCGCGGTGGCGCCGAGGCCGTGCTCAATGGCATCGCTTACGATGCCGAGCAGGATCGAGTGTTCGTCACAGGCAAATACTGGTCGTCGCTTTACGAGATCGAGCTCATCGAGCGTTAGCCTCGAGGCGCTTTCAGGACGATGGAGGGGAGCCCGCTTGTCAGGCTCGTGACCCTGCCGACGATGGCGGCTTGCCTTAAGCCGCTTTGCTGGAGGTCGGCGAGACATTCTGCGGCGGCCTGTTCGGGCACTGCGGCGAGCAGGCCGCCAGCGGTTTGCGGGTCGAACAAGAGTTCGAGCCGCGGGTTCTTGTCGAAGGCTTCTTGGTTGTAGATCCCGGTTGCGACGCGGCGGTTGCCGCCGTGTAGGGAGCTTTGAAAGCCCTCCGCCAGTAGCGTCAGGCTGCCCTCCAGTGCCGGCACGGCGTTAAGGTCGAGTTCTACCTCGGCCGCCGTGGGCTCAATCATCTCAAACAGGTGTCCAGCCAGTCCGAAGCCGGTCACGTCGGTGCAGGCCGTCGCACCATGCTGGACAAAGAGTTGAGAAGCGACCCGATTCGATTGCAGCATCTGCCCTATCGCGGCCTCCGCCCAACCACTGCGGCAGCGCCCGCGCATATCCGCCGCAAATAAGACACCGCTGCCTAGCGGCTTGGTCAGGATCAACACATCACCTCGATTCACCGCGTGTTTCGACAACACATCGCTCGCCTCGGCGAAACCGTTTACGGCGAGCCCTAATTGCAGGGTGGGGTTCTCTGCGGTGTGGCCGCCGAGGAGTTCGCAGTCGTTCTCTTGCAGTGTCATCTTGACGCCGCGCATCAGTTCGCCGAGGTCGCGTCTGGTCATCGCTGGGCTCGCCAGCGGCATGCCGACAACGGCGAGCGCTGAATGCGGCTGGGCGCCCATGGCGAAAATGTCGCTTAGGCAGTGATTGGTGGCGACGCGGGCGAACGTCCACGGGTCGTTGATAAAGGCGCTGAGCTGGTCGATGCTTTGGAGTAAGACTCGACCGTCGGCTAGAGGGATTATCGCGGCGTCTTCAATCGGTTTGCGCGGTGCGCCGTCATCGGCGAGTTCATCGAGCACGTCACTCAACACGCCGCTAGCTACTTTTGCCCCGCAGCCAGCGCAGCGCAGCGCATGCTGGCGCAGTATCGCCTCGGTTTGTGAGTCTACGAGTCCCGCTGTTAAGTCGAGGTCTACTGCCATTTTTGGCAAGTGTGTGAATTTAGCCAAGAAGCGTGAGTCGATGTGTCGTTTCACTTCCCACACGGCGCGGCCACTGGCCATCAAACTGCCGCGCGAGGCTATCGCCGTTTTATCGCCAAGCGAGATGAGCGCGAGTGCCTGTTGCTGAGGGGTGAAGTGTTTTAACCGCTTACCCGTAGCGAAGCGCACGAGGTTTTCAGCGAGCACGGCGCCCGCTCTTACGGCGTAGACTCCGGACTTAGGTCGCGCAGCGCCACGGATCGTCGCGGCATCTCCCGCCACGAAGACGAAGTCGACATTGGCGCTCTGCAGCGTGGGCAGGGTGTCTATAAAGCCGTCGTCGGACAGGGCGAGGCCGCAGCGTCCAGGCCATTCGGGGAGGCGCGCGCCGGTCGCAAAAAAGCTCGCGTCGCTGTCATAGTCGGCGCCCGTCTGAGTGTGCACAGAGTCTGGCAGGAAGCGCTGTACGCGCTGTCCGAGTGCCACGTTGATGTGTCGTTCAGTGAGCGTGTTCAGCACGTGTTGCTGCACACGCCTGCCATGCTGTGCAAGCAATGAGGAGGCAGAGCCGACGAGGGTGAGTGATAGCGAAGACTTTTCATCGAGCGGCAAATTGCAGTCGCGATGGATGCGGTAATGCATGGCGAGGGCGAGTTCGACGCTAGCAGGCCCTCCGCCGACGATAACAATCGAGTAAGGCGTCTGCTGGCTCACGCGCTTTGTCGCCTCGGCGCGCACTCGCTCCCAACGCGAGAGGAAGTGGCTGATCGGCTTGACGGGGCAGGCGTTGGCTTCGGCGCCATCAATCTGAGCTGTGTCGGGCTGCGAACCGGTGTTTATCGACAGCAGATCGAAGTGGATGAGCGGCCGGCCAGGAAGCTGAATAGTCTTCGCCTCGAGGTCGATCTCGTCCACCGAAGCGCGGATGAGGCGTGCGCCAGCGAACTGTGCGAGAGGGCGCAGATCGATATGCATGGCGTCTTCGCTGCAGAAGCCACTCAAGTAGCTGGGCATCGCGCCTGAATAGGGGGTGTCGATGTCGCGGCTAATGAGCGTTACCGTGAGTCCGGGCACTGGGCGCATGCCGAGTCGTTTGAGCACGAACAGATGGCTGTGGCCGCCGCCGATTAGGACGAGGTGTTTGACCTGGGGGGTGATGCGAGTGGATTGCACTGTCGTGGTCTTCTCCGTTGTGGTGCCAGGCCCGTGATTAACTCTGCGGTTAGCTGAGTCATTTAAGCATGTGGCAGAGCCGCAAGCATTGGCTGCATTCTACCTCACTCACGCGATCCTGTTGTTGAGAGATGTCTTGGTGAGACTTTTTCTCTTTCATCGACGTACAATCAGATAGGTAGACACCCAACCGCCGCAGCGGACAATCACCCTAAACACAGGAAGGAGAAAGCATGAAAAACGTATTGGCTTGGCGAACACTAGGTGTAGTCGTACTAGGTCTCATCACTACTTCACAGGCGTTTGCCCAGTGGTCGCTCGAGGCTGCGGAAAGCCAGCTCTCGTTTATCACTGTGAAGGCCGAACACGTCGCTGAGGTGCATTCTTTTCAGCGCCTCGAGGGCGGCATCAGTGCCGCTGGCGCGGCGAGCGTTAGCATCGATCTGACAAGCGTGGAGACGGGTATTGCCATTCGCAACGAGCGTATGCAGTCGATGCTTTTCGAAACCGGCCTCTATCCGAGTGCGCAGGTGAGTGCGCAGGTCGATGCCGCAAGCCTGGCTGCGATGGCGGTAGGTGAGACGCGCGCGATCGATGTTGAGTTGACGCTAAGCCTCCACGGCGAGAGCAGCGCGATGAGCGCTGCTGTCTTGGTGACACGAGTCACAGAAGGATTGCGCGTCGCGACGCTCGCGCCGGTGATCGTCAGCGCAGAGTCTTTCGCGCTCACGGCAGGTGTCGAAAGCCTGAGAGAGATTGCTGGATTGCCGAGCATCGGACGCTCGGTGCCAGTGACCTTCTCCCTGTTGTTCACGCTTTAGAACGCATAGCGAACCATAGCCCTAACGGTGCGCGGGTTGGCGGGGTGGAAGTGGATGTCTTCTACCCCAGCAAGCTCACCAGCGAGGCGCGATTCGAAGAAATAGGCGATATCGTCATCCTCTGCGTCGAAGGCGTTGAGGATGTCCACGCCGACTTGCCACGCGCCGAAATCATACGACACACCTGCATGCACCAGCGTCGAGCTCTCCTTCATGACGCTCTCGTCCTCTGTTAGCGCCGCATCACCGAAATGGCGCAGCCGCAGACTTGCGGTGATTCCTTGTTCTCCAACGTAGGTGATCCCAGCCGCGGCGACTCGCTCGTGGGCATCGGTTATGCTGTTCTCGCCGTCAGGAAGCCCGCGGAAATGTCCGCGCGCCTGCGCTGCCGTGAAATCGAACACGAGGAAGTCGGCAAATTCATAGAATGCGTTGACCTCGACGCCGCGGCGCCGAGTCGGGTCGCTAGGCTCCGTAGTGCCGGCGTCACCGACGAAGACCAGCTCGGAGTCAGTCGCGAGTTCAAAGGCGGTGACGGTGACATTGAAGCCGCGCAGGGTGTCGTAGCGAAACCCGACCTCGCCTCCGCGTCCCTCGACGAGCACATCCTGTGCCTCGGTGGCATCGCCGGTGATCGGATCGATTCGATTCACCGCGGCGCGCACGTCATTAGAGTGGAAGCCATGGCCGTAATTGGCATATACCTCGAGCGAGTCTGTGAGGCGGTAGGCGGCGCCAATTTTGGGCTGGACTAAGGCGTCGTTGTCCGAGCCGGAGTTTTCAGGCTGTAGCGCACTGACGTCGAAGCGCACATGATCTACCCGAAGACCGCCGGTGACCCGTAAACTCTCATTTATCGACACTTCCAGTTCGCCGTAGGCGGCGAGGCTTAGCGCCTGCGCCTCGTCTTCGCGTACGCTCGCATAGCGCTGACGAGCCTTGGTGTTAAAGAGGTTTAGCTCTTGCACGTCATCGTAGCGCAGGCTTGAACCTATCTTGCTGCGTGCGCTGAACCCGAAAACTTCAACCTCGTCCTCGCGTACGAGGGAGCCACCCATGAGCACGCGCTCGTCTTCCTGCTCAAACTCATCGCCATTGACCGGATCGTTGAGTAGGTAGGTGGGGTTGTTGATGAGGCTCATGTAGTAAGAGCTCGCGTAGGCACTTAGCTCCCAGCCTCCTAGCTCGAACTGGCCGGTGAGTGAGTAGCGATAGGACTGCCCGCCGAGGTCGGGATCGATGAAGCCGAAACGCTCGATCTGGCCCGACGTCACCGCCCTGCGGGGTACTTGGTTCGTCGACATCCACTGGGAGTCGTAGCCGCTCAAGGTCACGCGGCTAGGAATGCCAGCCAAAAGTCCTGTGTATTTAAGTAAGCCATTGTATTTGCGCACATCTTGGTCGAGCACAAACATCCCGTTGGTCTGCTGATGTTCGAGTGCGAACAGCAGGTCGCCGTCGGCGAGCGAGAATGAATTAGCGGCAACGACCCGCGCCTCGTCCCCGGAGCCTGCAGTGACCTCGAAGAAGCCGCTTTCGAGGCGGTCATAGGTTTTCATCGCGTTCGATCCGGCGAGTGAAAAATCACCAGTGTCGGCGAAATACGGGCCCTTCTGGAAATCCACGCGTTCGATGACTTCGGGGATGATGAAGTTAAGATCCATATAGCCCTGGGCGTGGGCGTGGGTCCGCAGATTCACTGGCATGCCATCGAAGAAGGTGGAGAAATCCGAACCGTGATCCAGGTTAAAGCCGCGCAAGAAGTATTGGTTCGCCTTGCCAGGCCCACTGTGCTGTGTGGCTATCATCCCTGGCACGACCTCCACTAGCTCGCCGACTCGCGCCAGAGGCCGAGTAGAGAAGTCGGCGTAGCCAACGACGCCTTGTGAGGATGAGGCCGCTCGGCCGAGTAGCTGCAGGGATCGGCCCCAGACCACCACTTCTTCAATGCTTTCGGCCTCGGGGCGATTGCTAGCTTGGTCTTGAGCGAGCGCGGCTGGCGAAGCAGTGAGTGCGCTGGTGAGTGCCAGCGCGAGGCGAGAAAGCGTGCCCGCAGGCAGGCGAGAGCGGAGGTTTGATTTAACACGTAAGGGCATAGCAGGATCTCGAGGGTGTCGCGGGGTGATTAACCCGAAAACAATAGCCTCGAGGGCGTTTGAGTGTAAGTTGCGCTGCGTTAAATAACGTTAAAAAGCGCTACACCCCGCGTGAGGTCTAGCTGGCGGGTCGCAGGCGCGTCTCATAGTCTGCACTTGGGGCATCGGGAATGAGTTGAGAAAGGCTTAGGGATAGTGCCGCAATCGCTGCACCGATGAAGAACACGGCGCTGGGGTCGTAGAGCCAGACGATGCCCAGTAGGGCAGGTAACACGACTGCCGCGATGTGATTGATGGTGAAGCTGATGCTAGAGGTCGCGGCGATGTCTGCGGGGTCGGCAATCTTCTGGAAGTAGGTCTTGATGGCGATCGCCATGGCGAAGAATAGATGGTCTAGAAGGTACAGCGCGATGGCGACGGCGAGAGTCTCGACAAAGGCGTAGCTAACGAACACGACAACCAGCCCGAGATACTCCAATGTGAGCGCGCGGCGTTCGCCGATACGGACGATGAGGCGGCCGATTTTGGGTGCCAAGACGAAGGTTAGGCCCGCGTTCACGAGGGTGAGCAGGACGACGTCATGGATTGGGAAATTGAATTTCTCGACGAGCAAGAAGCCGGCGAACACGACGAAAATTTGCCGTCGTGCGCCGGCAAGGAAGGTCAGGGTGTAATAGAGCCAGTAGCGCTTGCGGAGGAAGAGTGCTTTGCGCTGGATTACGCCATCGGGAAAATGTGGCAGGCGCACTCGGCAATAGAGCGCTATGGCCACAGCGCCGAAGCCGGCGAGCGCGTAGATAAGCAGATAGTTAGCGCTAAAGAAATACAGGTAAGAATACAGCGCGCCGAGCACGGTTAAATTGCACAGTGCCTTCACGCTCAAGAGCTGTCCGAGGATCGCGGGTGCCTCCTCCTTGCTAAGCCATTGCAGTGACAGAGAGTTTTGTAAGGTCTCGAGGTAGTGAAAGCCGATCGACATGAGTACGGTAGCAAAATAGAGCCACAGCGCTTGAGGGTAGAAGGCGGTGATCGCCGTGCCAATGCCCAGCACCGCGAGCGAGAGAAGGGCGAAGGTTTGCTGTCGCACGAATATCATGACGAGGATGGCGGTAAAGGCGAGGAAGCCTGGCACTTCTCTGAGGCTCTGCAGAAGGCCGATTTCTCTGCCGGTAAAGCCGGCTTCTTCGACGACGAAGTTATTGAGCAAAACCTGCCATACGGCGAAGGCGAGGGTATTGCCGATGGCCAGGAGGAACAGTAGCGCCTTTTGATCACGGGCGATGAGCGCCGCACGCAGTGTGCCTAGCGTGTTTGCCATGTGACTTAACTCCTGCGCATGAGAGGTGTTTATAATCTGTGCAAGGAAGGTGCGCTAGCCTGTGCCGAGCCCAGACTATATCATTAGCCGATGCAGTCTTCCCTCTCGATTTACGCAGGCCCCACCGCGCTCAAGCAGCTCCGCGAAGAAGGCGTACATCCGTCTCAATTTACGGTGATGGCGGGCGCGTCCGGAGGCCCCAAATGGTTTGTCCTCTATGGGCTGGACCGCTATCTCTTCGGTGAGTTTCTGCCGCGTCGCAGCGAGCCCCTGCGCACCTTAGGGTCGTCTGCTGGGGCGTGGCGCATGTGCTGTCTCGCCACCGCAGAGCCCGTTGCGGCAATCGAGAGGTTGGCGCGGCTTTACAGCGAGGAGCAGTACTCTGAGGCGCCCACCACTGGCGAGATCACGGCGAAGGCAGAGGCGATGCTGAGCGGCACGTTGGGCGCCAACGGTGCGGCGGAGATCGCCGCGAATCGCAAAGTGCTGACGACGCTTATCGCCGATCGCAGTCGTGGCTTTGGTTCGTCCCACAATAGGAGTCTGCAGGTCGCAGCCTTAGGCTGTGCTGCCTTGGCGAATCTTGCGTCTCGAAAACTCTTGTCTGTCTTCCTTGAGCGGACCCTGTTTTCGTCCCTCGGCGCCGAATCTCCTTGGCATGGCGAGAGCGATCTGCGAACCGTGAGTGTGCAACTTACCGAGCAGAACGTGATGCCTGCGATGATGGCAACGGGGGCCATACCCTATGTTCTCGAAGGTGTGCGCGATATTCCGGGTGCGCGCAGGGGGCTCTATTGGGATGGGGGTATAACCGACTACCACCTCGATATGAATTTCCACGCCGGCGAGGGTCTAGTCTTATACCCGCATTTTTCTTCTGCGGTGATACCGGGCTGGTTCGATAAATCCTTACACTGGCGCCGTGCCCACGACGCGCGCTTCGATCGCGTCGTGCTCGTTACGCCATCGCCAGAGTTCGTGGCAAGCCTGCCCTTCGGTAAAATCCCTGATCGTAAAGACTTCGAGACACTCGATACAGCGCAGCGGGTGCGCTACTGGCGCGAGGTGCTCGCGGCGAGTGAGGCAATGGCGACAGACTTCGCGGCGCTCGTCGAGACGGGAGATGGCCTCGATCGTGTAAAACCGTTCTCCGCACGCGAGCGCTAGAAACCCACAGGCGTGGGGTCAGAATGCTGGCTTGCCGCCGATAGAGTGTTTCAGATAAATGAGAACTGGCGAGAGCCTGAAATAGGATAGCACTATGCGATTTCCCTCCTTTCATTCGAAGCAGCCGATCGGCCGGCGCGCTGGGTTCGTCCAGTCCGCGGCAAGGCTTATCATGCTCGCGGCGCTATGCCTCTCGCTTAACGGCTGCCTTGGCACCCTCGTTGGCGCGGCAGCCAGCACCGCGGTCGGGGTTGGTGTGGCGGTGGTTAAGGTGCCGGTGAAGGTCGCAGGCAAAGCGGCAGGCGCAACGCTCGGGCTCGTCTTGCCCGATGGTAAATGAGTAGTCTTTAAAAGCAGGAATGCGTTAAAACAGGAATGACTTAGATGACGTTCGATCCGCAAGACTTTGCTATTCCCGCAGGCTTCAAGCACTACGAAGGCGACGGTGCCGAGGACAACCTAGGCCCTTTTTTCGGTCGCTGTTCAGAGCAGGGTTTCGAGACAGCTTTTCGTGCACAGGCTAAACATTGCAACGGCCACGACACCGTGCACGGTGGCATCCTCATGAGTTTTGCTGACTATTCGCTCTGCATGGCGGGTATCGAGGGCGAGGCGGGGGTGAGTGTGCTCACAGTAAGTTGTAACAACGAATTTCTGTCCCCCGCGGTAGAAGGCGACCTCATACTCGGGCGCTGCGAAGTGCTGCGCCAAGGACGCTCGCTTATCTTCGTGCGCTGTGTGCTGTCGGTAAACGACAAGCCGATACTCAACAGCAGCGGCGTCGTCAAACGCTTCGTGCGCTAATCTAGCCGGTAGACCTTGCTCGCGGTGCCGGAGAACAGCGCCTGCTTTTCCCCTTCGCTGTAGCGCGCGGCAATTTTCTTGAGGCCGTTCCAGAGTACGGGGTAGCTAATGCTCAGGCGATCTACGGGGAAGTTGCTCTCGAACATACAGCGCTCGGGCCCAAAGCATTCGATCATGTGATGGTAGTAGCGCGCCTGTGCGTCGACAAATTCATCCGAGGTGGGAGGTCGCTCCGCGGTGTGCCATTCGAAGCCGTTGTCGGGCATCGCCAGACCGCCGATCTTCGCATAGACGTTCGGGCATTTCGCCAGTTCTCGCATCTCCTGCTTCCATTCCCGAAATATCTCGTCGCGGCTACCACGGAATCGGCCAACACCTAAAGGCGTGCCGAAGTGGTCGAGGATCATCGTACACTCCGGCACCGCGTTGGCGAGGTCGATGTAGTCGAGATTCTGATGGTGGTAATGCCATGTATCGTAACTCAGTCCGCGCGCGGCGAGTTGTCGGAGCCCCTTGCGGAAAGACTCTTTGCCGTAAAGATAAGAGGGCGCGCGGCCGGGGATCACGAGGTGTTCCGGTTCTTTATCGCAGGCGCCTGCATGGCGAATACCTTTGAATAGTGCGCCGGCGATTTCTGTATGAGCGGCGAGCACTTCTTCGAGCTTGTCTGGGTCGCTGCCTGCGAGGGTGAGATCGGCATGGGCGACGATGCCGGCGATTTGCGCTTTTCCCTCAGTATTGGCCTGCGAGTGGCGCGCGATCTCGGTTACCGCCTCGGTTTCGCCGAGCGGGAGGAGGTGCTCTGGCCCCTCACGCCGATAGAATGCGCGGCATTCCATGAACAGGGTTTTAGTCACGTTGTGGCCCGACTGCGTATCGCCCCAAAGCTCTTCGAGTAAATAGTCTTGATCGAAGCGCTTGCGCCAGAGGTGGTGGTGGGGGTCGATGATTTCACGCCCCGGGTCGAGTATTGGCTCGTCGACTTGCGCGAGCCAGGCATTGTCTTTAGGGGTAAAGGCTGTCGTCATGGGCTAGTCTTCTGTTGCGGCTGCAGGAATTACGTGTTGAGAGTAAAGCCTAAGCGCTTAACCTGCGCAAGAGATTGATCCGCCTCAAATCCGCAGCGATTGAGTCAGACGCGTTAGGGCGGGTAAGCATGAATTGCGCTGCACGGGGGTCGGAGGTTATGCTCGACGGCCTGCAATTAGCACCCAGTGAAAGCGACTAAAGCTCGCTGCGAAAAATAAAAATCTCGGAGAAATAGATGGATCTGCCAGCCCTCGTCATATTGTGTTACCTCGTGTTCTTTGTTTTGGTGGGCATCTATATCAGCCGCAGCAATCGCAGTTCGTCCGATTGGGCGATTGGCGGCGGCACGCTAGGTGTCGGCATGCTAGCGGCCGGCATAGCCGGCACGCGTATCGGCGGGGCAGGGACCTACGGCGTTGCGGGCGACGTGATCAGCGAGGGCATTGGCCATCTCTGGTATGGCGTCAACTCATTCGCTGCCTTGTTTCTCGTTGGCCTCTTCTTCGCCATACCCTACCGTCGGCTGCGTCTTGCAAGCGTCGGTGAGGTCTTCGATTTTCGTTTCGGCTCCCAGCGCTGCCAGTCGCTCTCGAGCCTGTGCGTGCAGGCGGAGTATTTAGTCATCAACATCATCGAGCCCTATGTGATCGCGACGATCGTGAGTGGGGTGACGGGCTGGCCCTTTTGGGTTGGCATCCTCATTGGTGCCTTCGTCATCGTCTTGTTCACGATTACCGGCGGACTTAAAGGCACCGCGGTGACGAATATCGTGCATTGCGCGGTGATTATCCTCGGCTTAGGTGCTGTGGGTATCGTCGCCATGAATAATTTGGGCGGCTGGGATGCGGTCATCGCTGAATCTAAGGTTATGCTCGCGGCGTCCGGAAAAGACGTGCCCGCGTGGTGGTCTTTCACCGGCATAGGCTGGGCGACGATCATCGCCCTGTTCATTTCGGCGACTATCCATACACCGGCGGCGTCGGTGTATGCGAACTACGCCAGTTCTGCTGCGAAGCAGGAATACCTCATACCTGGTTTTTTCTGGGCGGGTATTATCGCCGCGATTATGCCGGTTGTGGCTGGCGGCATCGGCATCCTCACGATGGTGAAATACGGCGCCGAGAGTGGCTTGTCGGGGTATCTTAATATTGCGCAGCTAGCCATCGACACGGGTCCCTTGCTGGGCGGCATTGCCCTCGCGGCAGTTCTCGCAGCAGTGATCTCTTCTGGCGCACCGATTTTGCTCGCCAGCGCCACGATGCTAGTCAGCGATTGGATTCCTGTATCGAAGACCTGGTCGAGCGACAAGAAGCTCAAGGCGTATAAGGTCACCACTGCACTTTATGGCTCGCTCGCAGCCTTGCTCGCCTACTCCTTGAATTTCGGTTCTGTGCTGCAATTTTTGCTGCTTGGCTTCGCGATGGTGGTGCCGCCGGCGATCGCCGTCGGCTACGTGTTTTACTGGAAGCGCACGACCGAGTTGGCGGTGTTTTTGGGTATCCTGACCGGCTTCGTTGGAGGCGCCACAATGTGGTTCCTTAACCGTAGTTTTTCAGGTGCAGATAATGCGGATGTAGGTGGCTTCGCGCAGTTTTGGTTCGAGCTGTGTCAGACCCTGGGAGAATGGCGTGACCCGTCTTTCCTGACGCTATTGCTGCCGCTTATCGTCATCCCTATCGTGACGATTCTATTCCCCGAGAAGAACGAAGACGAAGACCGCAAGGAAGCCTTCTACGCCAAGTTAGGCCGCATTCAGCGTAATTTTAACTGGGCGTAGCAACGAGCCAGACCACGCCCAGTAAGCTGGGCGTAGGACTGGTGCTGAGACTTAGGCTTAGGCGCGAGCCTGGATAACGAAAGGTCCCGGCGTCTTGTAACTCTCTTCGAGCAACCTGCATAGGTCTTCCGCATCTTTCGCGTGCGCACCCGGAACGCCAAAGCCTTTCGCCATAGCAACCCAGTCGAGCTCAGGATTGCCTATATCGAACAGGCTGGCGGCGATCTCACCAACGTCTTTCACACCTAGTCGCGCGTATTCCACATTGAGAATGTTATAGCTGCTGTTGGCAAAGATCAGCGTCGTGACATTGAGGTTTTCTCGTGCCTGTGTCCAAAAACTTTGATTGGTATAGGCCGCACCGCCATCGCCAAGCATGGCGAGTACCGGCCGGTCTGGACAGGCGAGTGCTGCGCCGGTTGCTACCGGCCCACCTTGGCCGATGGCGCCGCCGGTGAGGGCAAGCCAGCTATTCGCTGCCGAGTTCTGGCAGAACGCATGCGCGGCGTTGCCTCCGCCCGAGTCGGTCGCGACGATTAGGCCTTCGGGCATGGTAGCGGCAACCGCCTGGATAATAGTCTTGGTTTCGAGCTTCCCGCTGGGGCGTGGCGTCTCGCGGCGCTCGAAGGTCTTTATAGTCTCGTCCTGTGCGCCGAGGCGTTCGGCGAGGCGAGCGAGTGCGTCGATCGCGTCGTCTTCAACCTGTGTTAGGCGACTCACTTGGCAGCCCTCGGGGATCAGTTGTCCGGGGATACCGCGGTAAGCGAAGAAGCTCGCGGGAATCTGTCCACCCACTAAGACCAGATGGTCTAGGCCATGCAGGGTTTGTAGGATCTGCTCGGGGAAATAGGGGAGTCGCTCTACTTCGGGGTTGCCTGGGCCGCCGTCAACGCGCGCGGGGAAGGTGCCGGTGAAGAGCCTGCTGCCTGTTTTTACTGAGATCTTGCTTGCGCTTGCGAGAGCAGCTGGGTCTACTCCGTGATGTTCGAGCAAAAAGGCGACCTTGCCGCCGGCTTTGATCTTCGCCGCGATGTCATCGATGACGCTCGCGTCGACCTTGCTGCGCTGCGGCAGGGCATTCGGTGTTACTGGGCCCTTACTGTCGCCCCAGGCCGCATCGGCGCCCATGATGAGCGTGGCGATCTGGCCCTGTGAGCCAGGCGTCTGCCGCAGCGTCGCGGTGTAAGCATCGGCGCCGTCTTGCGCGAGGCTAGTCTCAGTGCTTTCAGATTTTATCCAGCTTGAATAATTACGCGCGAGCGTGTCTATGTTCGAGGTCAGTGGCGCATCGTAGCCGACGTGGTAATTGGGGTGATTACCAACTATGTTAATCATCGGCGAGTTAGCACGTCGTGCGTTATGCAGATTGGCGATACCATTCGCAAGTCCTGGGCCGAGATGAAGCAGTGTAGCTGCGGGCTTGCCTGTCATGCGCGCATAGCCATCGGCTGCGCCGGTGCAGACGCCTTCGAAAAGCGCTAGCACTGAGCGCATCTTAGGCACGCGATCTAGTGCTTGTACCAGATGCATCTCCGAGGTGCCGGGGTTGGCGATGCAGAGCTCGACGCCGCAGTCTGCCAGTGTTTCGATGAGTGCTGTGGCGCCGTTCATTGCGGCTGTCTCGTTCTCTTGCGACATGTCTCTAGGCCTTTTTTGTCATAGTTGTGAGGGTGTGCAATTTTTCTTAATCATAGCAGCTTCAAGAGTGGGAGGAAGCGCCGCTGGCCAAGCCTGAGAGAGAGTCTGTGAAGCATGGGTTGTCACAAACCTTTTGTGCGTGTGCTTTAGCGGCTAGACTAGAGCCGCGGAAACGCTTGCTCCAAGAGCGCGTTTGCTAGATCACAGACAGCAGTAAACTGCGAGGAATCTGCATGCAGGCCGAAATAATGAATCTCTTCGCCATCCCCGTGACGCGTTCGGTGATGGGAAGGGGTTTTACGAATGAAGAGATGCGCTGTTTTCAGGACAAGCTTCAGAGCCCGGTGAATGCGATCTCCAACTTCTCATCCCGTGATAAAAACGTGCTCAACGATCCCGCGCTCGCAGGATTAAAGGCGCAGTTGCAGGCGAGTCTCGATCACTACCTTAAAACCATCTTCAATCCGTCGAATGCGGTGTCTCTGCGGGTCACACAGTCGTGGCTGACGCTCAGCCGCAAGGGTGAGTCGCATCATTCTCACGTGCACCCCAATAGCGTGGTGAGCGGGGTGGTGTATATCAACGTCGCCAAGGATGACGGCATTAATTTCTATCGCAACCAGGACGCGACCTGGTTCGAGTTGCTCCGCGAGGCGGATACCTACCATAACGCGTATCGCTATTTCATTCCGGTCAACGCGGGCGACATCGTCTTGTTTCCTTCTAATCTTAGCCATGGGGTGCGCGAGGTCGTCGAAGACGTTGAGCGTGTTAGCTTGTCGTTTAACTCCTTTTTCGAAGGGGAATTGGGCCGAGAGGAATTCGCCAATTCGCTTAAAATCTCTCTCGCGACTTAGGCGCCGACATCATGAGCTGTGCCCGTCCCGCGATCAAAACCTTCATCCCCGCGTTCCTTTTCGTCTCGCTGCTCGTCTTTCTGCTCGTCTTAGTTGGGCTCTTTAGTCGACAGGCGAACGCCCAGGGCGCGGAAAGTGGTGCGCACCAAAACCCGGTAGCGCTGCGGTTCTATTTGATTACCGTCGATGTCGGTAGCAACGTATGGGATAACTTTGGCCACAGTGCGTTAAGGGTGGTCGATGAGCTAAATGGTAGCGATACGGTGTACAACTGGGGCGTCTTTGAAGTACGCGATGGACCGGTGGCGTTCGCCTACGATTT
Organism: Gammaproteobacteria bacterium; assembly: GCA_024639905.1. Taxonomy (GTDB): domain Bacteria; phylum Pseudomonadota; class Gammaproteobacteria; order Pseudomonadales; family Pseudohongiellaceae; genus UBA9145. The sequence goes on from JAHEGE010000001.1 coordinate 422,797, forward strand.
TTTTATCGATGACCTTCAGTACCGCTTGGCTACCCAAAGGCTAGAGCGTGAAGTCGCTAATTATAGAACGCAACGGCGCTCGGTCTGGCAAGACGAATTGAATCTGACGGCGGCGCAAAAACAGCGATTGCTCGCACGCTTGCAGTGGAATCGCGCAGCGGAGAATGTGTACTACGATTACGATTATTTTTTTGATAATTGCACGACGCGTATTCGCGATTATCTTAACGAAGCGCTCGACGGCAAACTTGCACAAGTCGCGTCCTCATCGACCTCTCTGAGCTTTCGTGACGAGGTGCGCAGCCACTATGCGTCTATCGCCCCCATTCGTTTTGCTCTCGATGTATTGATGAATGGGGATATTGATCGGGAAATGAGTGCATGGGAGTCTCTGTTTTTGCCGCTACGGCTAAGATCGCTGCTCGGGGTGACGGAGTCGGACGTGGTGTCCGCGGGCGTGCGTCTTCCCTTGGTGGCTGCAAGCCAGATCTTGCTCGAGTATCCGGCGCCCGCTGCGCAGCCAGATCTTGTTGTGGTAGTCGGCATAGCGCTGCTTGGGTTGGCTCTGTTCCTCATGCTGATGTTGACGCGTCAACGCCGTTCCTATTCCGCGACACACGCCCGACTGACGTTCCGCGCCAACGCATTCTGCCTGCGTCTGCTGGGCCTGAGCAGTGTGGTCATGGGTTTGCTCAGTGGGGTGTTTGGTCTTTTGATGCTCGCAAGCTGGTTTGCCTCGGGGCACACCGATCTTCATCATAATCTCAATCTTTTGGTGTTTTGGCCCACCGATCTGCTTGTCGTGGTTGCGGCTTTGCGATGGTTGCTAGTCGCTTCGCCTTGGATGCTTACACATAATTCAAACCCTTTCGTAGCGTATTACCTCTTGCTCAAGACGCTTTGCGCGCTGGTTTACTGTGCTGTTGCTTGGAGCGGCTTCGCCCAGCAGGATACGTTCGCCCTGGCGAGTTATTTGGTGCCACCGACTCTGTTGTTGATGTGGCTGGGATGGATCGTCGGTTGCCAAACGTCGCGCCGTGCCGAGATAATTTTGTAGCTCTAATGGAGAATGGCCATGAATGAGAATCGCACGCTTGACGCGCAGCGCAGCCCAGAATTAGAAGCCATGGCGGCGAAGATCGCCCAGTCCTCGGCACGACTCAAACAATTGCACGAGTGTACGCCGGAGGAGGCGCGCGCTATGCGCGCCAAGCGCGGCAACCCCTTCGCCCCGCCCGCGTGTGTAGCGGTGGAGGTGATAGAGGATAAGATTCCGGGCCGTAGTACGCGCGTACGCCGCTACTACCCCGGTGGGCAGGCGAGCGCATTGCGCCCCGCGCTTATTTATTACCACGGGGGTGGCTATGTCTTAGGCGACGTCGAGCAGTATGACACCCTCACCCAGCAATTAGCGGAACGAGCTGGCTGCGTGGTGGTGTCTGTAGAGTATAAGCTCGCGCCTGAGTCGCAATCGGCAGCAATCTTCGAGGAAGCCTTCGAGGCCTATCGCTGGATTCTTGAAAGCGGCGAAGAGTGGGGAATAGACACCGGTCGCATCGCCGTAGGCGGCGACAGCGCGGGCGGAAATTTATCGATAGCAGTCTGTCTCGACTGCAAACGGCGCTCGGTGTCGCAGCCCTGTTTGCAGCTCCTGCTTTACCCGGCGACGGACTACAGCATGAGCTTCGCTTCGGTGGATGAATTCGCAGACGACTACTTCCTCACAAAGCGCAGCATGGAGTGGTTTGCTGGGCATTTCCTCGAGTCGCCTGAGCGGGCTAGCGATCCCCGCGTGTCGCCCATGCTCGCCGACGTAAGCGGTCTCGCGCCCGCTTTCGTGCTAACTGCAGGTTTCGATCCGCTGCGCGACGAGGGCGAGGCCTTCGCGCAGAAGCTCGCGCAGGCCGGCGTTGCGGTGCGGCACGTCTGCTATACCGATATGATCCACGCGTTTATATCCTTCGCAGGCGGTATCGAGGCGGGCATGGAGGCGCTTGAGGAGTCCGCGCAGGAGCTGCGTGCGGCTTTCTCTGGCTAGTTGCCTCGGTCTAGCACTACAGAGCCGCCGATAAACCGCGTCGCGGCTTACGACTGGCCGAAGAAAATGGGGAAGAAGGCGTAGGAGCCGAGCATCAGCGCGGCGATTGCAAGCAGGGTGAGGGCGTGTTGCGCAGCCGCCGGCAAGCGAGGTTGGCCCTGTCTTTCCCATCGCAAAAACACCTCGACGCCAATGAGGTAGGGAACGAAGAACGCGAAGTCTTGGAAGTAGTCGAACGGGCCGCTGAAATTCTCCCCAATCCCCCAGTCTCCCATGAGTGCGAACCACACGCCGTACTGCATCCGATAGAGCCAAGAGCCCATCGCTAAGACAAAAATGCGCAGCGCCCATTCGCGGTGCAGCGCGAAGTGCTTTGCGCGCGCTGCGCGCACCGTCTGCACGCTGCACACCAGCACGCAGGCGCCGTAAAGTGCGAACGCCACATCCATTACCGGGCCGCCTATCGTGTGATTGAGTACGATGAAGCTGAGGCCGGCGAGCGCAGTAAACAGCGCTGCGCTAAAGAATACATAGCCGGAGGCGCGATGAAGCTGGGGATAGCGGCGTCGCAGCGGGCCTATCAGTTGCAGTGGCGCGAGCAGAGTGATGACAGCGCCTGCGAGCATATGGGTGAATATTGTGCCATTCGCGAGGCTGGCGCCTGTCGTGTAAAGATGAGTCTCTTGGCTGAGGTCTTGGCTGAGGCCGCGGAGACCAAAGGCCGTCGCGTAGAGGACGAACGCGGTCCCTAGCACGCCCATTATCGAGATTAGGGCAAGCCTCATTCTCGTGTCGCTTGTGCTCAGCGTGTTCATGGTCTTCGCTCCCTTGAGGGCTAAGCCTCGTCTTATTATTGTTTTAGGAGTATTCAAGCAGCAAAAAGCCGGCAAGGGAACCCTCCAGTGGAAGGCCTCTTGCCGGCTTCGTTTGCCGAATGCCCTCGCGCAGGGGCGAGGGCGGGCGGATCTTACATGCCGACGATTTCGACGCGACGATTCTGCTGGTAGGCGGCATCGTTGCTGCCACGGTCAGCAGGGCGTTCTTCGCCATAGCTCACGACTTCGATCTGGCTGCGCGAGGCACCGTTCACGATGAGGAAGTTGAGGACGCCATTCGCGCGACGCTCGCCGAGAGCGAGGTTGTATTCACGCGTGCCGCGCTCATCGGCGTGTCCTTCGAGACGGATGCGCTTGCCTGAATTCGCAGCTAGGTCCTTAGCGTGATAAGTCAACACGTCTCGGTCCGCTTGGCGGAACTCGGCAACATCGAAATCGAAGTAGAACACCGTGGTGTTGAGCGCATTGCGCATCATGCGCTCTTCAGCGGCTGCGGCACGAGCGCGGGCCTCGGCTTCGAGTTCTTGTGCTCGGCGAGTTGTCGCATCTACACCGCTCTCGGTTTCGGCGACTGCGGGTTCCTGCACTTCTTCGCCGGTCGAGCTACAGGCCGCGAGGCCGGTTAGCGAGAGAATCAGAATAGCCATTTTCGCCAGTTGTGTGATCTTCATGTCAGCTCCTGCTTATGTGTGACGTGGGCAATGATCCAGAGGTTGTATCAAAAGTTATAACGTCGAAAGAATATAGCATTTGCTAGGTGAATGCTATATCCCCAAACTAAATATCAACGCATCCTGCGCTTCTTGATTAGTATTGCTCAGCGGCTCTGGAGCGCCGTGGTCCGTGGCCTGTAGGCCTAGAGAGAAAATCGAGCAAGCGTTCGATTTTTACTTATCAACCCTTTGCAATAGTGCTAGGCTTGGGATCACTAAGCGGGGGCGTCCTAGCGCTAACGGGGGTGGGTGGATTTCACGCCGCAAGCAGCAAGTTAGGAACAATAAGAACCCGCTCGCGGAGACCTCAGCTTGGATGCTGACACGGTGCTCGGCACCAGAGCTTGGAATCTAGAACCCAGATCAAGGATTTCCGCGTAGAACCATCAGAACGAGACGAAGATCAATTAGCCAGCGAGCTAGGCCAGCGTCCGGCGCAGCCTGGTCGAATAGGAGAAAACCAGTGAATGCAGATTTTACCACGGAAGAGTTAGCCTTCCAGTCCGAGGTGCGTGAGTTCCTCGCCAATGAATTTCCGGCCGAATTGAAGCATAAGGTCGACAACCGCATCCGCCTGAGCAAGGAAGAGATCGTCCGCTGGCAGAAAATCCTTCATAAAAAAGGGTGGATGGCGCCTAACTGGCCACAGGAATACGGTGGTACAGGCTGGACGCCGACGCAAAAGTACATTTTTAGCACCGAGATGGGCCTAATGGGCGCGCCTGAGCCGACGCCGTTTGGCGTGACCATGGTTGCTCCGGTCATAATGGCCTACGGCACTGAGGAGCAGAAGCAGCGTTTCCTCCCTGATATTCTCGAGAGCAATGTGTGGTGGTGTCAGGGTTACTCTGAGCCTAACGCCGGTTCTGACCTCGCCTCACTCAAGACCATGGCCGTGCGCGATGGCGATTACTATGTGGTGAATGGCAACAAGACTTGGAACACCTACGGCCAATACGCCGACTGGATTTTCTGCTTGGTGCGCACCGACAACAGCGTCAAGAAACAGGAAGGCATCAGCTTCCTGCTTATCGATATGAAGACTCCGGGCATCACGCTCAAGCCGATCGTCTTGCTCGATGGCCATGCCGAAGTTAACGAAGTCTTTTTCGACGATGTCCGCGTGCCAGTGGAGAATCTTATCGGCGAAGAGAATAAGGGTTGGACCTACGCAAAGGTACTCCTGACTCACGAGCGCACGAACATTGCCGGCGTACCACGTGGCAAGCGTCGTCTTGCTTCTCTCAAGCGCATTGCTGCAGAGACTGACGACGGCTTCGGCGGCACGATGGCTGAAAACGCTGATTTCAAGGCGCAACTTGCCGAGGCAGAGATCGAATTGCAGGCCCTGGAATATGCTGAATTGCGCACGCTTGCGGCGCTGAGTGTCGGCAAAGCACCTGGCCCCGAGTCGTCAATTTTGAAGATCGTCGGCACCGAGCTTGCGCAGAAGATGGACGAGATGACTGTGGAATTGGCCGGTTACAACTGTCTGCCTTTTGTTCCAGAGCAGTTCGAAGAAGGTTTCGAAGGCGAGCAGATGGGCCCCGGTAGCTCCGCAGCCGCCGCCATTAATTACTTCAACAATCGCAAGCTTTCCATCTTTGGCGGTTCTAACGAAGTGCAGCGCAACATCATCAGTAAGGCGGTGCTGGGGCTCTAAGCCCCCCGCTAGCTAAAGCGATTGATCACAACTAATTCGTAAGAGGTTTCAAAAGTGGATTTTTCATATTCCGAAGAGCAGCAAATGCTGCAAGAAAGCGTTCAGAAGTTCGTGATGCAGAAATACGACTTCTACACGCGTGACGACATCATCAAGACAGAAGCTGGCTACAGCACAGAAAACTGGACGATGTTTGCCGAGCTAGGTTGGCTGACCGTTCCTTTTAGCGAGGAAGACGGCGGCTTTGGCGGCAATGCAGTCGATCTCATGGTCATGATGGAAGAATTTGGCAAAGGCATGCTAGTCGAGCCTTACCTCTCGGCTGCGGTCATGGGCGGCACACTCGTCGCAAACCTCGGCAATGATGAGCAGAAATCGGCTCTGATACCACAGATCATGGAAGGCGGGCTCATTACCGCTGTGGCCTACGCAGAACAGGGCAGCCGCTTTAATCCGCTGAACGTGAAGACGAGCGCCGCGGCTGAGGGTGGAGACGTCGTACTTAACGGTGCCAAGGTTGCCGTGTTGGGCGCACCTAATGCTCAAATCCTTATTGTTAGTGCTCGCGACTCCGGTGCGCAGACCGATGCTGAAGGTATTTCCCTTTATCTCGTCGAAGCTTCTGCCCCGGGCGTTGCGATCACTCCATTCACAACCATCGACGGACGCAAGTCTGGCGACGTGACGCTGACCGACGTGCGGGTTCCCGCAAGTGCGCGCCTCGGTGCTGCTGGCGGCGCCGCAGCGGCACTGTCTGCGGTAATCGATCGTGCAACCCTCGCCGCGGCCGCGGAAGCGGTTGGTGCGATGGATTCACTGCTAGCAAAGACTGTCGAATACAGCAAGACGCGTAAGCAGTTTGGTACTGCTATCGGCACGTTCCAAGCGCTACAGCACCGCATGGCTGATATGTTCATTCAATGCCAACTCGCACGTTCGATCGTGGTGCGCGCGGCGATGATTCTCGACGGCGATGACGACGCAGCTACGAAGGCGAAGGCTGTCTCCTCAGCTAAGTCTCGAGTGGGTAAATCGATTCGCCTTGTTGGCCAAGAGGCGGTGCAGATTCACGGCGGTATCGGCGTAACCGACGAGCTCGATGTGGGGCACCTGTTCAAGCGTGTGACTGCGCTGGATCTCATGTTCGGCAACGCGGAGTATCATCTCCAGCGCTTCGCATCGCTTTAAGCTCGCGCCCATGAGCGAGCTTATTCTTGTCCGTCACGGGCAAGCTTCCTTTGGCGCTGAGTCCTACGATAAGCTCAGCGACAAAGGCATCGAACAGGCGCAAATACTCGCCCAGCACTGGCAGTCGCTGGGCGAGCGTTTCGACCATCTCTACAGCGGTAATCTCCTGCGTCAGCGCGAAACCGCACACGAACTCCTGCCTCTGATCGCAGGCGCACCCTCCGCGTCCGTTGAACTGGCCGGATTCAATGAATACAACGGCGACCCCCTAATTCGCACCCATCTTCGGGATTTGCGCGAGGCGGGTGACCATAGCGGTCCTACTGACTGGCCGATTCAAGACGAGCGTCAGTTTCAAAAAATCTTTGAGGTGGCGACCGAGCGATGGATTCAAGACGATCTTGATCCTCGCGACGAGATAGAAGGCTTCGAGAAGTGGGTAGATTTTAAGGCGCGAGTCTACGGTGCTTTAGACGAGGTCATGGCGCGTCACAGCCGCGGCAGCCGCGTCGTAGTCGCAACGTCCGGTGGCGTGATAGCCATGGCGCTGCAGAGAGTGTTAAATTTCCCCGATGAACACGTGATTGCAACCAACTGGATGGTGCGCAATAGTGCGGTGACGCGGTTTATTTACGGTAACGGCAAGCTATCGCTCACCCAGTTTAATAACTTGGCGCACCTAGAAAACACGGAGCACCAGCATAAAATCACCTTCCGCTAGCCTGCACCCCCCTGGTGTGCTGGATGGCGTGGTAGAAAAACAAGAAGAGGGCAAGCCTTGACGAACGTGAATGAAGAACTAGTCGATCAGGCGGGAACGATCCGCGAAGGCGAGGAGCTAGACCTCGACGTGCTACGCCAGTACCTCGAGCCGATACTCGGTGCGAAGGCGTCCAATTTGCAAGTAAAGCAATTCCCCGGTGGCTTCTCCAATCTCACCTATCTGCTTAGCAGCGGCGATGAGCGTTGGGTGCTAAGGCGCCCGCCGTTTGGCAGCAAAGTAAAGTCTGCGCACGATATGTCACGCGAGTTTAAGATCCTGTCTGCGCTTCAAGGGGTCTTCCCCTACGGGCCCAAGCCTGTTCATTTCTGTGAAGATCAGGCGGTGCTCGGTTGCGATTTTTATCTCATGAGTTATATCGAGGGGCTGGTTATTCGCCGCGAATATCCCGCCGCGCTGAACTTTTCGCCGGATCAGGTGCGTGAACAATTGTTCAATTTTTTCGACGTGCTCTCAGAGCTTCACTCGGTTGATCTTGTCGAAGCCGGGCTCGATACCTTCGGCCGTCCCCAGGGCTATGTTCAGCGTCAAGTCGATGGCTGGTGTAAGCGCTGGGTCGACGCAGTGACTCCCGATACAGTCAATTGCGATGCGACGATGCAATGGCTGCAAGACAACATGCCCGCCGAGAGTGGTAAGGCCAGCGTTATCCACAATGACTACAAGACAGACAATGTCATCTTTTCGCTAGACAACCCGATGCAGGTGATCGGCATACTCGACTGGGAAATGGCTACAGTCGGCGATCCGCTCATGGATCTCGGCTGCACGCTGGGTTATTGGACGCAAATGGATGACCCCGACTTCTTTCGGCAATATCGCACGATGCCAAGCGACGTGCCGGGCGCTCCCACCCGTGCTGAAATTGTAGCGAGATTCTCCGAAAAGACCGGGTTGCCGGTCGACAATTTCGCGTTCTATTTCGTGTTTGGCCTATTCCGTCTGGGTGTTATTGGGCAGCAGATTTACTACCGCTATTATCACGGTCACACCAAAGACGAACGCTTCGCGATGATGGTGAAGAAAACGGACGTGCTGCAACGCATGAGCGAAATGATTATGCGCGGCGAGATCACCTCGTAATTGCCGCGAACTAAAACAGGGAATACTAAGATGAATTTAGCATTAGGCGATTTGTTCGCCATCGCAGGTAAAGTGGCCATTGTCACCGGCGGCTCGCGCGGCATTGGCAAGATGATCGCGGCAGGCTTCGTTGCCAATGGCGTCAAGACGTACATTACCGCGCGCAAGGCTGAGGCCTGTGCTGAGACCGCAGCAGAGCTGTCGCAGGTCGGGCATTGCATCGCGCTTCCGGCAGACCTGTCGACCAAGGAAGGGCGTGAGGCATTCGTCGCGGAGATCAAGTCGCGCGAGTCGAAGATCGATATCCTCGTGAACAACGCTGGAGCCGCTTGGGGTGCTCCGTTCGAGGAGTATCCCGATGAGGGCTATGACAAAGTCATGGACATTAACGTTAAGGCGATCTTTACCCTGACTCGCGACCTTATGCCGCTGCTGACCCACGACGCGAGCCCACAAAATCCAAGCCGTGTGATCAACATCGGCTCTATCGATGGGCTGCGCGTGTCGACCATGGATAATTTCGCGTATGGCGCGAGCAAGGCTGCTGTGCATTTCTTGACGAAGAATTTGGCTCTGCGACTTGGGCCTAAGGGAGTGACCGTGAACGCAATCGCGCCAGGCGCTTTCCAGAGTCATATGATGAACGCGACCTTGGAAAAATTTCAGGACAAGATCGAAGATGAAAATCCGCTTGGCCGTATCGGGTCTCCCGAGGACATGGCAGGGCTCGCAGTGTACCTTGCCTCGAATGCGTCCAAATACATGACGGGGCAGGTTATCGCCTTAGACGGTGGTCGCCACATCGGCGCGCGACAAGACTAAGGCACTCAGCCAAGGAGTACTCGGTGGCAAAGCCTCAGCCATACCCTAACGCGTTAGTCGTGGGTGCCGCTTTCGTCAGCGGGTTCTGTATTATGACGATCGAGATGCTTGGCGCCCGCATCATGGCGCCTTATTTCGGCGGCAGCTTGTCGGTATGGGGCAGCATCCTTACGGTGTTCATGCTCGCGCTCGCCTGTGGCTATCTTATCGGTGGTAGGCTTTCAGCGCGCAGGCCAAGCCTCGTAAGCTATGCGACTTTTTTCCTTGGCGCCGCGATTACTAGCCTGCCTATCATCCTGCTAGCGGATGAAATCATGCGGCCTATATTCCTCGCTATAGAAGACCCTCGCTACGGCTCGCTGTTGGCCTCGATGTTTCTGTATTTTATTCCTACCACCATCCTCGGCATGATCTCTCCCTATTCGGTGCGTTTGCTCGTGCAACACAGCGATCACAGCGGGCAGAAGGCGGGCTTACTGTTTTTTGTCTCGACGCTCGGCAGCGCCGCGGGAACGCTCGGCACTTCTTTCTATTTCGTCTTGTGGTTCGAGGTTAATGAGATCGTGTTTGGTACTGCAGCCGTGCTCGCGCTAATAGGCATGATGCTCGCAGCGGTGGGGATAAGTGAGAAACGCTATGCGGACTAAAGTACTGTTGCTTCTCAGCGCTCTCCTGCTAAGCCTGCCATTGACGGCTGAAACGCTGCACGAGGAGCGCTCGCTGTACAGGGATATTACGGTGACACAGGAGGGGACGCGGCGCTGCCTGGTGTTCAATGTGCATCGAGGAGATCGTAATCAGACCTGCATGAACACAGCCGATCCAGAGCGCCTCGTGTTCGAGTATGCGAAGATGACTTTCGCCGGCTTGTTGCTAAAACCCGAACCCCAGCGAATCCTTATCGCCGGTCTCGGAGGTGGCTCTTTGCCACTGACCCTGACGGCACTCTATCCCGATGCGACGATCGATGTCATTGAGATCGATCAGGCCGTGGTGAATGTGGCGAAAGACTATTTTGGTTTCGCCGAGACAGACAAGGTCAAAGTAAGCGTCAATGACGCGCGTGTTTTCGTTAAGCGGGCTGGGCTTCTCGAGCAGCGGTACGATTTTGTGATTCTGGATGCCTTCACTGGCGACTACATTCCGGAGCACCTGCTCACAGAAGAATTCCTCGAGGAGGTGCGCGCAATCATGGCGCCCGAGGCGGTGCTCGTCGCGAATACTTTTTCGACTAGCCGCTTTTACGATCACGAGTCGGAAACCTACCAGCAAGTGTTTGGTGAGTTCTTCAATTTCAAACTGCCCAGTTCGGGAAATCGTATCATTATCGCCCGCGATACTCCGTTGCCAGCGCGTGGCGAGCTGATGGTCGCGGCGCGTGAGCTTTCTGCACGAGTGCAGCGCTTTGGGGTGCCCTTGTTGGAGTATCCGAATCGGCTCTCGACGCGGATAGATTGGGATAGGAGTCGGCGCGTGCTGACCGATCAATACTCGCCGTCTAACCTTCTTAGGGATAACTAAGTAGGCTGATAATAGAACGCATCTTACTCAGTAGGTCCTGAGAGGCGTCGCTGCAGCGCCGTGCTCCGAGGGTGTTACAGATCGTCTGCGCCGACGATTTCCTTCAGCCTGTCCTTGTCAACTAGCGCGATCTCTCGATTATCTACTTCGATCAAGTCGCGCTTTTGTAGCGCGGTTAGCAGTCTGCTCACCGTTTCCACCGTCAGTCCCAGATACTCACCGATATCGCCGCGTGTCATAGGCAGGTGGAAACGCGTAGGTGACAGTCCGACTCGCGCATAGCGGCTGGAGATGCCTAGCAGGAACGAGGCGATGCGTTGTTCTGCGCTGTAGCTGCTGAGGATCGTGTGCACCTTTTGGTCTTTGGTGATCTCGGCGCCCATGATAGAGAAGAAGTTGTGTTGCAGCACCGGCAGCTTGAGACTCAGCGACTCGAGTTGATTGAACGGAATCTCACAGATCGAGGCGTGTTCGAGCGCGATAGCCGAATTAGCGTGGGTGCGATCAGCGATACCGTCCATGCCGATTATCTCGCCGGGCAGATAGAACCCGGTTACTCGGCCGGCGCCAGAGCTCGAGAGAACATAGGACTTAAAACTGCCTGAGCGTACGGCGAAAATCGATTTAAAGCCGTCATGTTGGCGATATAGGTGGTCACCTTTCTTCAGCGGACGGTTGCGTTCGACGATATTGTCCAGCTGTTCCATTTCGCCCTCGTTAAGCGCGATGGGAAGGCAAAGTTCATTGAGCCGACAACTGCCGCAGGAGACTCCTGTGCTGTGCGGGCAAAGCTTAACGATGGGGGCGTTCGCTCGATGGGTGTCGTGCTCGCTGGGGGCGTCGACGGCTATCGAATTGTTCGAGCTTTCCACGGATGGCATCCCTGCGACTCCTCACTAATCATTGAGCTAAATCAAGATAATGAGGAGAGTTTGCCACTAATTGCCCACTGCGACAATTCTCGCTTGCCGCACAGGGGTGACAGTCTGTGTCCTAACTTTAGAGTGGGGTCTGCCTTTTCGGCGAGCTCATTCGTCGCCCACATACACCGTCAGCACATCGCAGTGCGCGCCGTGCAATACGCTGTTAGCGGTGGAGCCGAGCAGAATCTTCCAGCCAGAATGGCCGTGGCTGCCTATAACGATCGCATCGACCGCGAGCTCTTTAGCGAGCGCGCGAATCTCTGGTGCAGGCGAGCCTAGTAGCGAGTGTGTGGCGCCGGCGGGCAGCTTGCGTTCATGACCCAAGGCAGCGAGGCGCTCTTCGGCGAATTTCGTCGCCTCAGTTTGCAACTCACTGACATTCGCCACATAGATATCCATGCTATAGGCGGCAGAGATAGGTTCGACGACGTGGACGAGGTGCAGCTTCGAAGTGTCGCCTTTCGCGAGCGCGAGTGCGGCCTCGAGCACCTTATCTGTGTCTTTTGAGAGATCGATGGCAACGAGAATTTTCTGATACATGGCGTTCTCCTATTGCGGCTGCGGGGTGTAGATCTAATCCGTGAGCACTCAAGATATACCTCTGAGTGGCTTGGATTCAATAGGATTTGATCGTGTTTTAGGCAAGATGGCGTTGATCGAGGTCAATGCGCGCGGTGAAAAAAGACGCGTCTGCTGTGAGACGACTCGGCGCTAGAGAAAGGGCGAGAATAGCCATGCGATGGCGTCGCGCAGGCGCATCCAGCGCGCTCGCGGGTCCGGAGCTTGCGGGTCAAGTTTGCGGGCATGGACGAATAGGTCGTCGATATAAGCGCCGAGCCAGGCATTGCAAGAATGTGAGAACAGCTCGAGACCAAGCTCGAAATTGAGTCTTAAGCTGCGCGGGTCGATGTTCGCAGAGCCCAGTAAGGCGTAGTCCTGATCGATGAGGATCGCCTTCGTATGGATGAAAGGCGCTGGCAAGAGATAGACCGGCAAGCCGTCGCTGACGAGACGCCTTAATGTGTGTTGCGCAGCCCAGTGCGCGAGGTGAACGTTGCCGCGCTCCGGCAGGATAACGCGCACGTCTACACCGCGAAGGCGGGCGGCAGTCAATGCGCCGACCAGGTCCCTATCGGGCAGGAAATAAGGTGTCATCAACCACAGACGATCTTGCGCGCTGGAGAACACGCCAAGTAGCACGTCATTGAGTTTGTCGAGGTCTTCATTCGGTCCGTCCAGTATCAGCCGAGCATGGATATCGCTATCGGGCGGCGTCTCTGTTTCGGCTGACCACCGAGCGTGCAGACTCTCGCCGCTGCTACGCTGCCAATCGTCGGCAAAGGCGCGACCGAAGTCGGCAACAATGGATCCCTCCACGCGCACGTGAAGGTCGCGCGCGGGTGAACGCACGGCGGGGTCGTCGACGAGGTGGCGCGCGCTGATGTTGTGGCCGCCGGTGTAGGCGATACGGCGATCGATGATGAGGGTCTTGCGGTGATTGCGCAGATTAATGTGTAGGGAGGGTGGAATGAGGCGCAGGGGGTCGAAACGCGTGAAACGGAGGCCGGCGCGCAGCAAATGGCTGCCCACTCGGGGAGGGTAGGCGAGCTCGCCAAGGCCATCGATGAGTATGCAGACTTCTACGCCGCGCGCCTGCGCTGCTTCGAGTGCCGCAACAAATTGACGGCCGATCTGATCGTGCTGGAAAAGATAGGTGCACAGATAGATCGAATCCCGGGCCTGATGAATGTCATCAAGCATCGCGGGAAAGCACTCATCTCCGTTGACTAAGAAACGCAGATTTTGACACCCGCGCAGGCTGCGTCCACTCGCGCGTTGGCCTATAAGCGCACGTGTGTGTCCGGCGCGTGAATACTGTGCCTCGAGCTCTGCGCGTGACAGCTGCGGGCTCGCGTAGAGGCGAGCCGCGGTGCTGCGTGTCCGATTGATGCCGAACAGCAAATAAGCAGCCGGTCCGACGAGAGGCATGAGCAGGCAAAAGCTGACCCAAGCTAGCGCCGAACGTGAATCGCTTTTTGTGAGTAGCGCGTGGGTCGCCGCGGTGAATGCCAGCAATAACAGTGAAACGCTGAGAAGAAGGCTAAACACGCGGCTTACTCCTACAGTCTGCGACGAGTGCGCTGTGGTCGGATAGTCGTCGCCAGAGTGGGTCATTCGGTCTGCTTACCGATTCGATTCGAATCCCCCGGAAGTAGAGCCTGTCCATCTGCAGCAGCGGCAGGGTGGCGGGAAAGCTCTTCGCCAGCTTGCCGGTGCGGTACTCGAACGCCTCCTCCACGCCTAGCTGTTGCTTGAGGCGACGGTGGCTCAGTTGACGCCAGTCGTTAAAGTCGCCGGCGACTAGCAGCGGCGCATCGGGGTCTATTTTTTCTTTAATGTAATCGATGAGTTTAGACAGCTGCGCGTGGCGCTCGCGTTCGAACAGGCCGAGGTGAACGCTGATGAGTTCGAACCCGGACTCCAAGGTGACGTGGAGAAGCCCTCGCTGGGAGACGCGGTGGAGGCTTAAGTCTTCGTTATGCCAGCGCGCGATTGGCACTGCGCTCATAATGGCATTGCCGTGATGGCCATTGGTCGTCACCGCGTTTTTACCGTAGGCAAAATGTGGCCACACGGCATCGGCGAGGAATTCGAGCTGATCGGTGTTTGGCCAACCGCTTAAACGCTTTCGATAGCGCCGGCTTTCGCCGCTAACCTCTTGCAGGAAGACAAGAGAGCAGCCACTGTCACGTAGAGCGACGCGCAGTGCCTCCAGCGTGTAGCGTAGATTGTTTGCAGAGAAACCTTTGTGCATGTTCAGCGTGAGCGCCTTGAACTCTCCCTGCATCGTGGTCACCTCCTTGCTGTTAATCGATCTAGCTTCGCTGCACGCGTTCGCCGCAGTACTTACAGAACTTAGCATCGAGGTCGTGGCCGCTAGCCTCACAGCCGTCGCAAGTCGAACTCACGCCAGTCTGCCTTTGGCCGCTGCGCTGCACCTGCTGCATCAGCTCCGCCCCAATAATCCCCGTTGGCACGGCAATGATGGCGTAGCCGCAGATCATGGCAAACGCGGCAACGAACTGGCCTAGCGAGGTCTGTGGCGCGATATCGCCATAGCCCACGGTGGTAATGGTGACGATCGCCCAATAAATGGACACGGGTATATTGTTAAAGCCGTTTGCTGGGCCCTCTATAACGAACATGAGCGCGCCGAAAACAACGATGAGAATTAGCACGGAGAACAGGAAAACAAATATTTTGCGACGCGCTTGGAGTAATGCGGCGTACAACAGGTTGGCCTCGCCGATGTAGCGAAACAGTTTAAGTATGCGGAAGATACGTAGCACCCGCAGGATACGAATGACGAGCAGGTAAGCCGCGGCCGGGAACAAGAAGGCGAGGTAGGTCGGTAAGATCGAGAATAAGTCGATAATGCCGTAAAAGCTGAAAATATAAGCGCGCTTACGCGTGGTTGAGTAGATGCGCAAGGCGTACTCGAAGGTGAAGACGAGAGTGAAAGCCCATTCTAGTCTGTAGAGGAGTTCGCCATAGTCGGCGTGCACGGAAGCGACAGAGTCCGCTAGGACGGCTGCCACGCTGGACAATATGAGGATGATGAGCACGAGATCAAACCAGCGACCGGCGGGCGAGTCATAGCCGAAGATGATGTCGAAGATGGCTTTCTGTAGAGGAGATTGCTGCGCCTCTTGCGGGGACTGAGTGTCGGTCATGTGTGCTTCGCTCGCAGTGTGCGGGTGCAGTGACGTCGACGATCACTCTACTCGGTCGAGTTCGAGAGCGCCTTGATCTGAATCTATCAAGGCGCGCTCGCTGTGGCTAGCTTGCCGCGCGGATCATGTTGCGGGCAATGATGATTTGTTGAATCTGGCTGGTGCCTTCGTACAGTCTAAAGAGGCGCACGTCGCGGTAGAAGCGCTCAACGGCATATTCCGACATGTAACCAGCGCCGCCGTGAATCTGCACGGCGCGGTCGGCGACACGGCCTACCATTTCGGTGCAGAACAACTTGCAGGCAGACGACTCGGTGCTCACGTTTTCGTTGCGGTCGCGGCGCCTTGCCGTCTCGAGAGTCATGCATTCTGCCGCGTAGGTTTCGGTCTGCGAGTCGGCGAGCATGGCTTGGATAAGCTGCTGCTCGGCGAGCGGCTGACCGAATTGCTTGCGCTGCATGGCGTAATCAAGGGCATCGGCTATGAGCCGCTTCGCGACGCCGATTGAGACACCAGAGATATGGAGGCGTCCACGGTCCAGCACCTTCATCGCGGTGATGAAGCCTTCGCCTTCCTCGCCAATGATGTTCTCAGCAGGCACTTTGACGTCCTCGAAAATCACATCACAGGTCATCGAACCAGACTGACCCATCTTCTTATCGATAGAGCCTAGTGTGATTCCGGGTGTGTCGCGCTCGACGATGAAGGACGAGATGCCGCGTGCGCCCTTAATGTCTGGGTTGGTACGCGCCATGACGTTGAACGTGTGGGCGACCGGGGCGTTGGTGATATAGCGCTTGGTGCCGTTGATGATATAGAAATCGCCCTCGCGGCGTGCGGTGGTTCGTAACGAGGCGGCATCGGAGCCCGCCTCTGGCTCGGTCAGGCAGAAACAGCTAATCCATTCGCCGCTCGCGTATTTGGGCAGGTATTTCTGCTTCTGCGCCTCGGTGCCGTTAAACACGATCGCCGCAGAGCCGATGCCGTTATTCGTGCCCATAATCGACCGGAACGCCGGCGAGGTGTGGCCCAAGGCCATGGAAACGAGAATTTCTTCCTCCATGGTCAATCCTAGTCCGCCGTACTCTTCAGGGATCGTGAGGCCGAAGAGGCCGAGCTCGCGCATCTCTTGCAGCAGGTGGTCGGGCAGTTTGCCTTCTTCTGCCATTTGTTCCTCAGCAGGAATAAGGCGTTCGCGTACGAAGCGTTCGATGATGTCGACGAGCTGGTTGATGGTCTCTTGATCACGGATCATGTGGTTTTCCTGTGTAATGTTTGGGCTCGAGCCTGAGGCAGCTGTGAGACTTTAATGGGAAAAGGAGCGGCTAGCGCGGCGTTGCTGGCCGGCAACTCTGGGGCAGCCTAGGGCGCCCCATGGCGTATTTGTTTGGATCGAGAAAATACCATAGTTGACAGCGCTGTGCGACCTCCTAGGAGGGCCTTCTGAGCGCACGGCAGATGCCGCTCTCCCACGCTTACCTCTGCTTAAAACCCTATGCTATGATCGAGCGATTGGCGTCAGCTCGAGGAGACCTCAAGTTAACTTAGGCTGAAGACTCTACGTAACTCGCAGGCGCCCCAGACCACACCAATCACTTCAAGATTCATCACCAAGATTCATAAAGAACAGAGAGAATTTATCCCATGGCAGACAAGCAACTCAACGACGCCTTTATCTACTCAGGCGGTCGCTCGGCCTTCGGTCGTCACGGCGGCGCCCTGTCGTCTATTCGTCCCGACGATTTGCTCGCTCACGTGATCAAATCCGTTGTCGAGAGCAGCGGCTTTACGCCAGAAACCTTCGAAGATGTGGTGATGGGCAATACTAACGGTGCCGGTGAGGATTGCCGCAACGTGGCCCGTTTCGCCTCACTGCGTGCGGGCATGCCAACTGCGCTTGCGGGCATCACGGTCAATCGACTGTGCGGCTCTGGCTTGGCAGCGACGCTCGATGCTGCGCGTGGCGTTAAAGTGGGCGAGGGCGACCTATTCCTCGCCGGTGGCGTAGAGTCGATGAGCCGAGCGCCGCTCGTCTTATCCAAGGCGAATAGCGCGTTCGATCGCGGTCAGCAGATCGCCGACAGCACGCTCGGCGCGCGCTTCACCAATCCGGCCTACGCGAAGGTCTTCGGTAACGACACGATGCCGCAGACTGCAGACAATATCGCCGCCGATCTTGGTATTTCCCGCGAGGACAGCGATATTTTCGCCGCCTCCTCGCAGTCTAAATACGAGGCCGCGCGCGCTGCTGAGTTCTTCAAAGACGAAATCATTCCCATCGAAGTCGACCAAGGCCGTAAAAAGCCCGCGATCACTGTCGATGCGGACGAGCACCCACGGCCTTCGTCCGATCTCGACACGTTAGCCAATCTGCGTTCGCTGTTCGAAGGCGGCGTGGTGACCGCAGGTAATGCGTCGGGCATCAACGATGGCGCCGCGGCACTGGTTATCGGAAATCGGGAAGTTGGCGAAAAGTTCGGCATGAAGCCGCGGGTACGCATCATCGCCGGTGCGGTGGCGGGCGTAGAGCCCCGGGTAATGGGTCTTGGTCCTGTATTCGCTATCCAAAAAGCACTGGCGCGAGCAAATCTTACTTTGAATGATATGGATGTCATCGAGATCAATGAAGCGTTTGCCACACAGGTATTGGGCTGCCTCAAGATGCTGGAGGTCGATTTCACCGACCCTCGCGTCAATCCCAATGGCGGCGCCATCGCGGTAGGGCACCCGCTGGGCGCGTCGGGTGCGCGCATCGCGCTTACGACGATGCGCCAACTCGAGCGCACTGGGGGCCGCTATGCGGCGATCAGCCTCTGCATTGGCATTGGCCAAGGCGTGGCTGCAATTATTGAACGCCTCGACTAGCAGTTATCTGTTTACAGTCCAGTTCAACGAATACGGAATACAAATCGAAAAGGGGAAGACACAATGTCTACAGTAGTGAGTTACGAAATCGTCGATAACATCGGCGTTATCAGCGTCAATAATCCACCGGTTAACGCGCTTGCACAGGTTGTGCGTGCGGGCATTCTTGAGGCGGTTACCGCCGCACAGGGAGACGCGACTGAGGCGCTGGTTCTGCGCTGTGAAGGACGCACTTTTATCGCCGGCGCCGACATCACAGAATTCGGCAAGCCGCCACAGGGCCCTGGCCTGCCGGAAGTGCTAGGTGCTATCGAGAATTCCAGTAAGCCTGTTGTGGCTGCGATTCACGGCACGGCATTGGGTGGTGGCTTCGAAGTTTCGCTCGCCTGTCACTATCGCTGCGCTATCGCTTCGGCAAAAGTGGGCCTGCCTGAAGTAAAACTGGGCTTGCTGCCCGGTGCCGGCGGCACCCAGCGCGTGCCACGCATTGCAGGCGTCGAGGCGGCGCTTGAAATGATCACTAGCGGCAACCCTGTGGCTGCAGCCAAAGCTAAGGCCATGAACCTTATCGATGCAGTAGTCGAAGGCGACGATGTGCGAACTGGTGCCATCGCCTACGCGAAAGAGCTCGTCGCCTCTGGCGCGCCACTCAAGCGTATTCGCGACATCACGATCGACCCCGCCAGTGTTGCACCCGGATTCTTCGATGCGGCGCGTAAGAAACTCGCCTCGCGTGCCCGCGGTCAAATCGCCCCCGACCGTATTGTTTCGTGCATTGAAGCGGCGGTGGGCAAGACTATGGACGAAGGTCTCGAGCGTGAGCGGGAGTTGTTCATGGAGCTGGTAAGCTCGCCAGAATCGACCGCGATGCGCCACATTTTCTTCGCCGAGCGTCAAGCTGCGAAGATTAAAGACCTACCCAAAGACACACCGCTGCGAGACATTAAGAAGGTAGCTGTCATTGGCGGCGGTACGATGGGCGGCGGCATCGCAATGTGTTTCGCCAACGTCGGCATTCAGACTGTGATGGTTGAGATAAACGACGATGCGTTAGCCCGCGGCCTCGGTATCATCGAAAAGAATTACTCGATCACCATGAAGAAGGGCAAGCTCACCGAGGCACAGGTGCAGCAGTGCATGGGCGCGATAAGCGGTACTACCGATTACGCGGACCTCGCCGATGTCGACCTCGTGATCGAGGCGGTATTCGAGAACCTCGAGCTTAAGAAAGAGATTTTCGCGAAGCTCGACGCCGTGTGTAAGCCCGGCGCGATTCTTGCGAGTAATACCTCCTACCAAGACATCGATGCGATTGCCGCTGCGACCCAACGTCCCCAAGATGTGCTTGGCATGCACTTCTTCAGCCCTGCGAATGTGATGAAGCTGCTCGAAGTCGTGCGCGGCGAGAAAACTGCTAACGATGCCCTCGCAACAGCGATGGCGGTAGGCAAGAAGATCGGCAAAGTCTGCGCTCTGTCACGGGTTTGCTACGGTTTTATCGGCAATCGTATGCTCGGCGGCTATGGCCGCGAGTCGCAAATGCTGTTGCTCGATGGCTGTACTCCAGCACAGGTCGACGCGGCGCTCGAAGGATTCGGTATGGCGATGGGGCCACTGGCGATGGGTGACCTCGCGGGTCTCGATGTGGGCTATAAAGCGCGCGAAGGCCGCACCGATTTACCTGACGACCCCAAGCTTTACCGCATGGGTACGGTGCTCGTCGAAATGGATCGCTTCGGTCAAAAGACTGGCGGCGGATTCTACAAATACGATCCGGAGACGCGAGCTCGACTGAACGACCCAGAGATCGAAGCGCTAATTAAATCCGAGGCGCAAAAACTAGGTGTCGAACAGCGTGACGTGTCGAATCAAGAAATCCTCGAGCGCTGTTTATATCCGCTCATCAATGAAGGTGCGCTGATTTTGGAAGAAGGTATCGCCCAGCGCCCTAGCGATATCGACGTGGTTTATGTGTTTGGCTACGCGTTCCCTGCACCTAAGGGTGGGCCAATGCACTATGCCGATCACGTTGGCCTGAAGAATGTCTACGATAAGATCTGTGAGTTCCGTGATCGCTACGGCGAGCAATACTGGAAGCCAGCACCACTGCTCGAGAAGCTTGCCAAAGAAGGCAAGACTTTCGCGCAATGGGGTGCAGAGCAAGAGTAAAAGCAGTATCGGAGCGGCGCTTTTGGCGCCGCTCTGCATTCTTCTACTCACACATTCTCATTTTTAGGAAAAACCTATGCTTTCGTATCAAACAACCACACCGGGCGGCCCACTGAGTGCCGTCGAATCTGACACGCCACAGCCTCAAGGTAGCGAAGTCCTCGTTAAGATGATTGCCTGCGGCGTCTGTCATTCTGATATTCACATGCACGATGGCGTCTTCGATCTCGGTCATGGCAAACAGCTCGAGGTTGGCCGCGAGGGCATGGTCTTAGGCCACGAAATTTTCGGCGAAGTCATCGCTATTGGGCCCGATGTAACCGACGCCGCTATCGGCGATCGCCGCGTTGTTTATCCCTGGATCGGATGCGGCGAATGCGCGGCATGTCTGCGAGGCGACGAAAACTTGTGTACGCCTGGTCGCGCGCTCGGCATTGCTGCCAAGGGCGGCTTCGCCGATGTCGTGATGGTGCCGCATTCGCGTTACCTGTTCGATAAAGGGGATGTAGATGATTCTCTGGCTGCGACCTATGCTTGTTCAGGTCTCACCGCCTTCAGCGCGTTGAACAAAGTGGGTGAGCTTGTACAGGGAGATGAAGTCGTGATCATCGGCGCCGGCGGCGTTGGCATGATGGCTATTCAGATCGCCCTCGGTAAGGGTCTCGACCCTATCGTCGTCGACATCGACGAGGCAAAACTTGCCGCGGCGCGAGAGATAGGCGTAACACGCACGTACAACTCGGGCGACCCGCAGTCTGGCAAGGATTTGCGTAAGTCCACAGGCGGCGCCTATGCCGTATTGGATTTCGTGGGCGCCGAAGCCTCGGTAAATTACGGCTTAGGTTGCCTGCGTAAGGGCGGCATGATTATCGTCGTTGGTCTTTATGGCGGTTCGCTGAATATCCCGCTGCCGTTCATTCCGATGAATGCGCGCATCATCCAAGGCAGCTACGTGGGTACGCTGCAGGACATGGCCGAGCTCATGGAGCTCGTCCGCGCCGGTAAGATCGCACCGATAGAAATCCACGAGCGACCACTCGCCGAGGCCGAAGCGGCGCTTGCCGACTTGAAGGCGGGCAAGGTGCGCGGTCGTCAGGTCTTAGTTAACAAATAGAGTAGGAGTAAATGCTGTGCAGGCGATAGCCCAGTTAGAAGATTTTAGAGAATCCACCCGCGCGTGGTTAGAAGAAAATTGTCCGCCCTCTATGCGGACTCCGATGGTTGATGCCGAGGTCGTTTGGGGCGGTCGCAATGCAACCTTCGCTAATCCCGAGAGCAAAATCTGGCTCGAGCGCATGGCAGAAAAAGGATGGACGACGCCTACGTGGCCAACCGAATACGGCGGTGGTGGGCTAAATAAAGAGGAGTCGATCATCCTAGCGCAGGAGATGGCGAGAATTAATGCGCGTCAGCCACTAAATAGTTTCGGTATCAGCATGCTCGGTCCAGTACTTCTTGAGTCTGGAACCCACGAGCAGAAGATGGAACATATTCCTAAGATCGTGCGTGGTGAGATTCGCTGGTGTCAAGGCTACTCAGAACCGGGTAGTGGTTCTGACCTAGCAAGCCTTAATACGAAGGCTATTCCAGACGGCGATGATTACGTGATCAATGGCTCGAAGGTGTGGACCTCCTATGCCGATAAGGCGGACTGGATTTTTTGCCTTGTACGGACCGACAGCGAGGTGCCAAAGCACGCAGGCATCAGCTTCATCTTGTTCGATATGGCGACGCCCGGCGTGACGACGAAGCCGATCCAGCTTATCAGCGGTATGTCGCCTTTCTGTGAAACATTCTTCGATGACGTCCGCGCGAAGGCGTCGAACCTTGTCGGCGGACTTAACAATGGCTGGGCGATCGCCAAACGCCTGCTGCAGCACGAGCGCACGATGATTTCAGGCTTTGGCCTAACTGGCAGTCAAGCGGACAAAGGTGGCACGACGTCGACCATGGACAGCGTCGAACGCGCAGCGATGCACTACCGTGGCGATACTGACAAGATTTCTGATCCCGCGCTGCGTGATCAAATCGCTCAGTTTAAAATTGATAGCGCGGCCTTTGCTATGACCTCGCAGCGTTCTGTCGAAGAGTCGAAACAGGGTCAGGGTCCAAATGCGACTTCGTCGATGCTCAAGAACTACGGCTGTGAATTGAATAAGCGCCGCTATGAACTGTTATTGAGCGCGCTCGGCAGTCAGGCACTCGGCTGGGAAGGCGAGGGCTTCGAGGGCGATGAGCTCGCAGTCACTCGCGAGTGGTTACGTTCGAAGGCGAACTCCATCGAAGGCGGCACCTCCGAGGTGCAGCTCAATGTGATCGCGAAGCGCGTGCTGGGTCTGCCGGACATGTTAAGCCTCGTGCAGAAGTAGACGGCGCAAACAAAGAATAGGTAAGGCGGGGTCCGAACGACTGTCCGCTAGAGAGAAAGTTATGAGTTTAGTATTGAACGAAGATCAGCAGTTATTGAAGGACTCGGCGAAGGCATTCGTCGATCAGAACGCGCCGGTGTCGGTCCTACGCCGCCTGCGCGACAGTAAGGACGAGCGCGGTTACGACCAGGCGCTGTGGAATCAGATGCTCGAATTGGGCTGGGCAGGTATGGCGATTCCCGAAGCCTTCGGCGGCTTCGAGTTTGGCTATGGTGGGCTCGGCGTGGTGCTCGAAGAATCCGGCCGCACGCTGGTGAGCTCGCCGCTGATTGCGTCCGTTTTACTCGGCGGCACGGCGATTAACGTACTTGGAAGCGATGCGCAAAAGGGCGAGTTACTGCCCGCAGTCGCTAGTGGTGAACTCTTACTCGCGCTTGCGATTGATGAGCGTCCCCACCACAACCCTACTCGCCTCGAGACGACGGCAAAGAAAGAAGGCGACGGGTATGTCTTGAATGGCTGTAAGACCTTCGTGCTCGATGGCCACATTGCGCATAAGCTGGTCGTTGTGGCGCGCACCTCGGGTGGGCAAGATGACGAGGCAGGCATCAGTGTGTTCTTAGTTGATGCACAGGCAAGCGGTGTAAGCATCAACCGCAGCCAGATGGTCGATACTCGTAATTCGGCGATGCTCAGTCTCAATGACGTCCGCGTCGGCGCCGACGCGCTCTTAGGCGGCGAAGGCGAGGCCTACGCGGGGCTCACTCGTGTCCTCGACATCGGCCGCATCGGCGTCGCCGCCGAGATGCTCGGCAGTATGCAGCAGGCGTTCGAGATCACGCTCGACTATCTCAAGCAGCGAGAACAGTTTGGCGTGCTTATCGGCTCTTTCCAAGGGCTCCAGCACCGCGCAGCAGAGATGTATTCTGAGATCGAGCTCTGCAAATCCGCCGTGCGTGGCGCGTTGTCAGCACTCGATGATGCGCAAAAGACCGATAAAGAAATCGCTATTCTCGCCAGCATTGCTAAGGCCAAGCTCAGTGAAGTGGCAACGCTGGTTAGCAACGAAGCTGTGCAGATGCACGGTGGCATTGGCATGACCGACGAATATGATATCGGTTTCTACATGAAGCGGGCGCGCGTCGCTTCGGCATTCCTTGGCGACGCACTGTTTCATCGCGAACGCTACGCGACGCTCAACGGGTTTTGATTCTGAGGCTTAGTCGTAAAAACGGAGGAAGTTAGTGTGGACGGAGAAGAGGAAGGCTTCGCGATGGACGAGTCGCTCAACGTGTTCGGCGAGGTCTTGGTGCCCTGCGGCACAGATCCGGTCACCGGCTTTTTTCGTGATGGCTGCTGTAATACTAGCGAGCTAGATCACGGCTGTCATACGGTCTGCGTAGCGGTCACAGAAGACTTTTTAACCTACACCCGTTTTCGCGGCAACGACCTCACCACGCCCATGCCGCAGTTTGGCTTCCCTGGCCTTAAGCCTGGCGACAGTTGGTGCTTGTGTGCCAGCCGCTGGCTAGAGGCGCATGAGCAAGGCATGGCGCCGCGGGTTTACTTACAGCGTACGCATCAAAAAACCCTCGAGACAGTTTCGTTGGAGGTGCTGCGCGGATATGCGGTCGACCTTAATTAGACGATTGCAGCGCCTTGCCATAGCGCTCGATACGATCGAGCAATACAACAATCAATAAGGAGTGCCCTTTATGCTTGGTAAAACTCTCCGTCTGGCTATGTCTCAGCGCGTTAGTTTGGGTTTGGTCGCTTTGTTTTTTGCAGGCGCAGTCAACGCGCAGGTGCCGATAATTCAGCCCGGCGCGCCCGGTCAGCCGAGCAGGCAGATTAGTGTTGACGAGGCGTCCAACCTCGCGAGTCTGAGTTTTACCGACGCGGACGTGAAATTCATGCAGGGCATGATCATGCATCACTCGCAGGCGCTGGAGATGGCGGCGCTGGTCGAGGCGCGCAGCTCGCGCGAGTCGCTGCAGCTCATGGCGCTGCGTATCTCGCTGTCACAGGAAGACGAGATTGCGATGATGCAGGACTGGCTAGAGGCGCGGGACCTGCCGACTGCGATGCCGATGGCAGACATGCAGGCGATGGCGGCGAATCCGGACATGATGCCCGGCATCCTCACCGAGGCGGAGCTTGCAGAGCTCGAAGGCCTCAGCTTCCAAGACTTCGATTCACGTTTCTTGCAGCTAATGATCAAACACCACGAAGGCGCGATCACCATGGTCGAACGCCTCTTAGATCAACCAGGTACTGCTCAAGATTCGGTCCTGTTTGCGTTCACCACAGATGTCACCTCGGACCAAACCAGCGAAATAGAGCGGATGAGCGCTATGCTCGCCGGGTTCTCGCCGGATCCGCGTGTTGGCCTTAAGCCGGGCTATGCCGACGCGGGTCAGGCCGCGTTGAACATGCGTCTGCTCGCTGCGCTGCCCAAGCCCGACGGCTTTTTCGATCCCGCTAATCCCGAAGGCCTGCCCATGAGCCGCGCCCGCCCACAAGCGATTGCAGCGAGCGAGGACGGCGACACTCCCGAATCGACAGGGGGCGATGCGGAGTCGTCGGTAGTTGAGACTCTGACCAATGCCGCCGACGAAGGCGTAGTGCCTGCGGACGTCGAGGACGAAACGGCAGAGCCGCGGCCCAGCCTGATGAATTTCGCCAACACCGACTTGCTGTTCGACGGCGATGTTGTCGTTGCGGGCAATTACCACGGCTTTAACGCTTACGACATTTCCGATCCGCGGGCGCCGGAGCTGCTGAGCTCGGTCGTGTGTCCCGGCGGGCAGGGTGATGTGTCTATTATCGGCGATCTGCTGATCATGTCGGTCGAGCAAACCCGCGGGCGTCTAGACTGCGGTTTGCAGGGCGTCGCCGAGCCAGAAAGCGCGGAGCGCTTCCGCGGCATCCGCCTGTTCGATATCAGCGATTTCCGCATGCCTATCCAGGTGGGCGCGGTGCAGACTTGCCGCGGTTCGCATACGCACACGGTGGTGACCGATCCCGATGACGCCGGCAACGTGTATGTGTATGGCTCAGGCACCAGCTCCGTGCGTCCGGGTGAGGAGCTCGAAGGCTGTTACGACGAGTCGCCGTTCGAGAACCCCGAGTCGGCTCTGTTTCGCATCGATGTTATACAGATTCCGCTAAACGATCCGGCCTCGGCGCGGGTTGTGAATCGCCCCACGATCTTCTCCGACCCCGATTCTGGCGTTATCGCCGGCCTATGGGAGGGCGGTGACCATGGCCCTGGTACCCAAACCACGCGCCAGACCAATCAGTGTCACGACATCACAGCCTATCCTGAGGTGGGTCTGGCCGCCGGCGCCTGTTCGGGTAACGGCATCCTCATCGATATTTCGGACCCAGCTAACCCTATCCGCGTGGCAGAGGTCATTGACCCGGGTTTCGCCTACTGGCATTCGGCGACGTTCAGCAACGACGGGCGCAAGGTCGTGTTCACCGATGAATGGGGTGGCGGTTCACGTCCTCGCTGCCGTCCTGCCGATCCGCTCACCTGGGGCGCCGATGCGATCTACGACATCGTCGACAATGAGATGCAGTTCCGCGGCTATTTTAAAATGCCAGCGCCACAGACCGATCAGGAGAACTGCGTCGCGCACAATGGCTCGCTGGTGCCTGTGCCCGGCCGCGACATCATGGTGCAGGCTTGGTATCAGGGCGGCATCTCAGTGTTCGATTTCACCGATTCGGCTAATCCGAAAGAGATCGCGTTCTTCGATCGCGGGCCGGTCGACGCCGAGGAACTGATTCTCGGCGGCTACTGGTCGGCCTATTGGTTTGAAGGGCTAATCTACGGCACAGAGATCGCGCGCGGATTCGACGTGTTAGAGCTGCTGCCGAGCGACGAGTTGAGCGAGAACGAAATTGCCGCTGCCTCACTGCGCAGCACCGGTGGTACGTTTAACGCCCAGCGTCAGCAGCAGCACGTGTGGCCGGCGGAGCCGGTTGTCGCGCTCGCTTACCGTGATCAGCTCGTACGCAGTGGCGTGTTGTCGTCCTCGCGTAGCGAAGAGCTTAGTGCGGCGCTCGCTGATGCTCAGGGCTTGATAGATGCTGTGGGCCGCGACGCGCGCGTCGCAGGCAAACTCCGCTCGCTCGCAGTGACTTTCAACGATGAAGCCGAGTCGGCGCGCGGCGTGTCGCGTGACAGGCTGATCGCATTAAGTGGCTCGCTAGAAGAGATCGCAGACCGGCTTTAAAGGCCACATGGCGTGATAGGGTGTAGTTGATTTTGGTTTAATTACAGAGACTGGCGACATGAGCTTAACCCCTTTTCATATTGCATTGCAGGTGCGAGACATCGCTGAGGCGCGGGAATTTTACGGCGTTAAGATGGGCCTGCCCGAGGGGCGGAGCGCGCCCGATTGGATCGACTTTAATCTGTTTGGGCATCAGTTCGTCGTCCACCTGAATCGCGACCTTGGTCCTAAGGGGTCTGTGCGCAGCATCGCTAATGCTGTCGACGGTCACGGCGTGCCCGTGCCACACTGCGGTGTCGTCCTCACTTTCACCGATTGGGAAGTGTTCGCCGAACGCGCCCGCGGCTTCGTCGATGAATTTGTCATAGAACCCTATGTGAGATTCGCAGGCGAGGTGGGCGAACAGGGAACGATGTTTTTCACAGACCCCAGTGGGAACGCGCTTGAGTTCAAAGGGTTTCAAGATATCGACACGCAATTGTTTGCAAAATAATAGAGTAGCGTTCGCGAGCGTGCGGGCCAATCAGCAACCAGTAGAAGAGGATTCGAGTAATGTCCCGTTTCACAAGTTTAGTCGCGTTAGCTGCGAGCCGTTCACACAAATTCCTGCTCGCGGCGCTTCTCACTTTCCCAGCACTGGTTGCTGCGCAAAATCTCGATCCTACTCGTTTCGAGTCGACTATTGAACGCTTCGAGGCACGTGATGCTGAGTCGATGCCGCCTGAGGGCGCCATCGTGCTAACCGGCAGTTCCAGTATTGCTATGTGGAACAATCGTGCTGCTGAGGCTTTGGCTCCGCTCAGCGTTATTCCGCGTGGGTTTGGTGGTAGCGTCATGGGCGATGTGCTGCACTACCTCGACCGCGTGGCGCTTAAATATAAGCCCCGCGCGATTCTTATCTACGAAGGCGATAACGACACCGCCTTCGGCCTAGAGCTCGATCTTGTTGAGTCGCAGCTCACTGAAATCATCGCCCGCATCGATGCAGAACTGCCAGAGACGCGCGTGTATCTGTTGTCGGTTAAGCCTAGCGTTGCGCGGCTCAATGTGTGGGAAAAGGCACAGGCTTTGACCGCGCGCTACGAGGCCATCGCTGCGGCGAATCCGAAGGTCTATACGATCGACGTGGTTAGCTCCTTCATGGATGCTCAGGGCGAGGTGATGACCGATATCTTCATTGCGGATAATCTGCACCTGAATGACAAGGGCAACGAGATCTGGGGGCGTGCGATTAAGGCGGGTCTCATGCCTGTCGAAGCGCGGTACGAGAAGTAGATTGTGATCGTCAGCCTGGTTACCGTCGCCCTGCAGCTAGGCATTCCTATGGCGCTGTTGAGCTGGCTGCTCTTCATGCGTTTCTTTAGTCGAGGTCAGTTGGATAGGGCATCAGATCGGAAAGAAATAGAGCGCAAAGTCAAAGAGTTCAAGACGAGTTATAACAAGATTAAAAAGGCGCGCCCAAAAGAAGGAAAGGAGGGCGATACGCTGGCCATGCGATCCAGTACAGACCATGTGTTCGATAAATGGATGTATTTCGGCAGCGGATTCTATGGGCTCGCTGCGTTATGGACACTTGTCGTTATTGAGGTTTTTAGCCTACTTGATCTTGCCATTAACCTACTGACGCTGAGCATGTTTGACGATGGCATCATCGCATTCTTGATCGGCGTAGCAACCGAGCAGTTGGGGAATCTGATTAGCGCGTTTCTCTGGTTTAACTACTGGGACGATTCTCTCTTAGTAAGCTTCTTAATCGCCTATGTAGGCTACTGGTCAGGAGTCGAGGCGGCTAGGCGCAACCTTGATCTGTCGAGAGAGCGATTGTTCGAGGAAGTCAGGCGAAGAATAAAGCGCTAGGCTGCACTTTGGCGATAATTGAATTCCTGTGCAAGCAACTCGTAAGACCTTAGGCGCGCTTTATGATCATGTACGATCGTCACTAGCATGATTTCATTGGCGCCGAATTCCTGCGCCAATGCTTCCACTTTATGTTTGACCTGTTCAGGCGTGCCCACAGCCCGTTTATGTCTATTCGCAGCAATGAGGTCGAGTTCACCCTGTGCATACGGATAGTCGCGAGCTTCTTCGGGCGTTGGAAAGGGTCCCGGATTTCCGCGCAGCAGGCGGATATACCAGAGATCACGGCTTGTTGCTAAGCGCTGCGCCTCTTCCTCTGTTTCAGCACACACTGCAAAAAGCGTCAGGCAAGTGTGGGGGCTGTCCAGATTGGGCCCTGGCTGGAAGCGTTCCCGATAGAGATCGAAGATGTCAGGCGTGATATTGGGATTGATGAAATACGCGAAGTTGTAAGGTAGCCCTGCTAAGCCCGCGAGCATCGCACTGTCTTCACTTGAGCCTAGCATCCACATGTCTGGGGGCACGTCTGTCTTGGGGAACGCGCGCGCCGCCTCCAAGCCTGGTGTAGGCGGGTCCGTGTCGTTGAGCAGCGCCTGCAGATCCGCAATCATATTCGGGAAATGCTCAGGACCTACACGCGAGCCGTAGCGAATGGCGGCAGCGGTGAACGGATCGGTGCCGGGCGCGCGGCCAACGCCAAGGTCGATTCGGTTCGGGTAGAGGGTTTGCAAGAGCTTGAAATTCTCGGCCACTTTATAGGGGCTGTAGTGAGGCAGCATAATGCCGCCTGAGCCTAAGCGAATCCGCTTGGTTTCCGCGCCTAGCCTGCTGAGCAAGACTTCTGGCGAACAGCCTGCGAGCGCATCGGAGGCGTGATGTTCTGAGACCCAATAGCGATGATAGCCGAGCGCGTCTGTCAGTCGAGCGAGCTCGATGGTTTCTTGCAGCGCTTCATAGGGTGTGCTGCCGGCACGAACCGGCGACTGATCGAGTACCGAGAGTTTTAGCATAACTTAATCGATGATCGCCTGATAAACGCCGTTGCGGAGTGTGATGTGATCGTCGAGCCCTGGAGCTGGAATAATCTGTGTCAGGTACACGACTACGAGATCTTCAACAGGATCGACCCAATAGACCGAATGGTAGGCGCCGCCCCACGCGTATTCGCCGACCGAGCCGAGCGTGCCACGTAGACCGAGGTCTGTTGCGATAGAGAACCCGAGGCCGAAGCCTTGGCCGGGTCGGAATTCAATGTCGCCCAAATGGTCTGTTGTCATCAGCTCGATGGTCTTGCGTGAGACCAAGCGCACGCCGTCCAGTTCGCCACCATTCAGTGTCATCTGCAGGAAGCGCGCGTAGTCGCGCGCGGTGGAAAGCAGTCCAGCGCCGCCGGAATAGCTTTGGCGCGGCCCCTCGTCATAGAGGCCTTGGCTATTCATGCCATTCCTTTCGGGCCTCGCTTCTATGCCACCGCCTGCGGCCGGGCGGTAAACCGTGGCGAGGCGGCCGCTTTTCGATTCGGGCAGATAGAAGTGAGTGTCGACCATGTTCAGCGGGTTAAGTATGTTATCGCTGAAAAACGTAGCGAGGTCATCTCCACTTACCGCTTCGATTACCGCGCCCAGGATGTCGGTGTTATAGCCGTAGATCCACTGTTCACCGGGGTGAGCATCGAGTGGTAGCGCTGCCATTCGGGCGATAGTGTCGCTAACGGATTCTTCACGATCGGCGAAATACCAGCCCTGCATTTTAGCCTCTGCCCACGCCTTGGCTGCGGGTCCAGTTCCGTAGCTCATGCCGCCGGTGTGGGTGAGCAAATGTCGAAGGGTAATCTCACGGCGCGCAGGTTCCAGCGTGTAACCACCGTTGTCGTCAGCAATCGCGACTTGCATGTCGCTCCACTCAGGGAGGTAGCGAGAAAGCGGTGCGTTAATGTCGAGCTGCCCACGTTCCTGCAGCATCATGATACCCAGGCTGGTTATGGCTTTGGTTTGCGAGGCGATGCGAAACAGTGTGTCGTGGCGCATTGGCGTTTTCTGGCTTATGTCTTGCAACCCGTTCGCTTCGTGCGCCACAACTTCACCATGGCGCATCACTAAGTACACTTGACCTGCGAGGCGTGACTCACCAATAAAGCGTTCTAGGTTGGAGTCGAGCAGCGCGAGTCGCTCGCTAGACATCCCAACGCGCTCTGCGACGACGACTTCGCTGGCGCTCAGCAGTGGCGTAAAGAGCAGGGCGGTGCATAGGGCGAGGTGCCGGAAATGTCGTGCGGATAACTTAGCGTCGGTAGGCTGCAGCATGGTTGAGCTCCAAGAAGGTGAACGATGATCGATTATTGATCTCAATCTTAAGTATTGCAAACGCCCCGACAGCGGCCTCGATTGACAGCGATTGTCGGAGGGCGTATCTTCGCCCCCATGAATTTTTCAGCACTCATCACAAGGGATAGCGACTTGGCACGTGGCAACAGCGCCGCAGCCAGTCCACTCCGCCTCGTGCAAGGTTGGCGACGCTCTTTGGGTCGCCGGAATTTTGCGCGCGCTACACTCTGACTCTCACGCTTTCCTTTCTTTGAGTCGAAACTAGTCAAGCTTAGCGCACTACCTCTCTGGTCGCCCTGGATTATGGCGGCCGTGTATACCTCCTTAGAATAACTCGGCTAGATGCGCGTCTTATGCGTGCGTTCATTTTATCCAGTGCGGTCAGTCATAGATTGATTATTGACGCCGCTCAGCGAGCGTCGACACTGGAGCTATTTTGATGAACGAGCACACTAAGGACACGATGACAGATCTTGGTACAGGGCAGCGATATCTTCGCTACACCTGTGCTAGCGGCGTCGGTATTACGCGTACGACGCAGACTCAGGAGTATCTCACTGCGGTAGCAGCACTCGCGTCGAAGCTTGATTCTGCACCGGGTGTGCTGCTCGCCTCGAGCTACGAGTATCCAGGTCGGTATAGACGATGGGACATCGGGTTCGTCAATCCGCCTCTGATGTTTGAAGGTCGTGGGCGTAGCCTTCAAGTTAGTGCCCTTAACCAGCGCGGACGAGTGCTATTGCCTGAGATCGAGCGGGCCTTGCGAGGCTGCGATGCAGTCGAATCGGTACAGGCGAGTGCGGAAGGATTCGAAGTTCAGATCAAAGAAAGTAGCGGGCATTTCACCGAAGAACAACGGTCGCGGCAGCCGACGGTATTTAGTGCGCTGCGCGCGCTGACCTCGCACTTTAAGAGCTCAGAAGATAGCTTTCTCGGTTTGTTCGGTGCGTTTGGCTACGACCTGACGTTCCAGTTCGAGGACATCGATAGACTCCAGAGGCGCAGCGGCAGCGATCGCGATCTTGTGCTCTATCTACCCGACGAAATTCTAGTTGCCGACCACCGAGTGAGAACGGCGACGCTATACCGCTACGAATTCCTTTGTCGGGGCGAGGCGAAGCCGGGGGTGTTCGATGAAACAACCGGAGGCTTCGTTCGCAGTGGGCCACAGCTTGAATACGTCCCCGGGGCAGCGGTCGCGACAAGCGATCATGCTGTGGGCGAATTTGCAGCGACTGTGCGCCACGCACAGGAGCACTTCTCTCGCGGTGAGCTTTTTGAGGCCGTACCTGGCCAGGTGTTTAGCGAGCCTTGCCGCGACAAGCCCTCTGAGGTGTTTGCCCGGCTACAGACGAGCAACCCTGCGCCCTATGGAGCGCTGATTAATCTAGGCAAGCGTGAATACCTCGTTGCCGCTTCGCCGGAAATGTTCGTGCGCGTGCGTGGCCGACGAGTAGAGACGTGCCCTATATCCGGCACCATCGCTCGAGGGCGAAATGCCATCGAGGATGCGGCTCAGATTAAGACCCTGCTCAATTCTACGAAAGACGAGGCAGAGCTGTCGATGTGTACGGATGTCGATCGCAACGACAAGGCGAGAGTCTGTGTGCCGGGCTCGATAGAGGTGATTGGTCGCCGTCAGATCGAGCTGTATTCACGCCTAATTCATACAGTCGATCATGTGTGTGGCACGCTACGCGACGGCATGGATGCCCTCGATGCGTTCCTCGCTCATACGTGGGCGGTCACAGTTACCGGCGCACCCAAGCTTGCCGCTATGCAATTCATCGAACGTGTAGAGAAGTCGCCGCGTCACTGGTATGGCGGTGCTATGGGGCAGCTCGGATTCGACGGCAACATCAATACCGGTTTGACTCTGCGTACGTTGCGGGTAAAAGACGGCGTGGGCGAGGTGCGGGCGGGTGCCACGCTGCTAAGCGACTCCGTGCCTGAAGACGAAGAGGCAGAGACTCATCTCAAAGCGTCGGCTTTGCTTGGCGCGCTGCGCGCAGAAAAGCCGTTATTCGCTGAGGAGGTCACCGTAGAACCGGCGACGCAAAAAAGGACACGTCCGCGCGCGTTGATGGTCGACCATCGCGATTCTTTCGTGCATAACTTGGCGCACTATTTTCGCGAAGCGGGTGTCGATCTCATTACTTTGCGTCCCGAGGCTGCGCGTGCTGAGCTAAGACAACACAAGCCGGATCTGCTTATTCTCTCTCCTGGCCCTGGGCGACCAGAGGATTTTCAGATGAATGAGACGCTCAGCTGTGCGCAAGAGTTTGGCGTGCCCGTATTCGGCGTCTGTTTGGGTTTGCAGGGCATGGTCGAATATTTCGGTGGCAGCCTAAGGCAATTACCTGTGCCTATGCATGGTAAGGGTTCGCTAGTTGATCATGAAGACAGTGCGGTGTTTGAGGGTGTGCCGAGCCCCTTCCGCGCAGGTCGTTATCATTCACTCGTAGCAGACTGTGTCCCGGCGTCTTTGCGCGTGATCGCTAGTAGCGATGATGGCGAGGTAATGGCTGTTGAGCATGAGACACTGCCATTCTGCGCGGTGCAATTTCACCCAGAATCGATACTGTCGCTGGAGGGCGAAGCGGGGCGCAAGCTCATTGCTAATGTTGTCGGTGCGCTGGCACGTCGGGAATAGCGCTTAGTCTGCAGACAGCGCGTTCTGAAACCAGATGGCGAGCCTGAGGCCTGCGAGTCCGAGGCGCTGCGCCGAAAGCTCGACCATCGCGCTGACATAGTCATCGTCGAGCTCTTGATTGGACAGGCGGCGCAGCCCGCCTGTGTCAGCCTGTGTGATCGCACCGAGCAGCGCAGGGCTGTAAACGTCTGGAGTGAGATAGCTGCGACTCTCCGCAAGCCACAGCGTCCAGTCTGATCCCTGGCCGCTAAAATCCTCGTAGGCTGCGTCATAGAGCAGCTCGCGCGCGCGTTGATCAGCACCGCGTAGCGCTTGATCCCAGCGCGAATGTAAATTGCTGTCGTCGATGCCAATCGCATTGCCACCGCGGTCGCCTGTCTCAAACAGCGACGCACTGTAGAGCGAGCCGGAGTGCAGGGGCTGATGAATGTCGCCCATCAGATGCAATACCCAGCACAAAGCGACAGCGCGCTTGGCAGGATCGGCGTTGCTATCGGCGAGCACATAGGTGTTGTAGTCGAGTGCCGTGACCACGTTATTGGCCTGGGACTCGAGTGTGATCTCGTTGCCTGGCGTTCCGAAAATGTCGGGCGCAGGAGAGCGGTTTACATAGACATTACCTTGCTCGCTAGCCGCACCGCGGAGCCAGGCGCCATCGATATAATGCCAGGCAGGGCGGCTGTATTTGTCGCGGTCGGCGTCGTTAAAGCCACGGGCGATATCAGGCCAGTAGGCTGCTTGTCCGAGAAGCCACCCGAGCTGTCTCTCTGGTGGAGCATCGATCAGGTCTTGAGGCATCTGCTGCTGAAAATCCAGCTCGTAACGCGGATGTTGCTTAAGTATTGCAAGCAGCTGTCTTTGTGAGTTGATGTCGAGATAGCGTAAGGCGACATTTGCTGAGAGTCGATGGCCAGTGGAGTCCCAAGCGGAGCTAGGGGGGGCGATCATACAGGCTAGCGCGAAGACTGCGCTGGACAGCACGCGGGAAAGTCGTTGGGCGTGAAGCGGGAACATGATGCGGTCTCTTGAAAGTGTGTCGAGAATATTGATCGGAGTAGAAGGGCTAGACCTCTAGCCATTCGGCGCGCACGTCTTGAGCCTCCATGAGGCTCGCAGGCGTGCCTTCGTAAACGATCTTGCCATGGCCCATCACGTAGAGACGCTGCGAAATCTTTAAGGCTATCGACAGTTTTTGCTCAACCAAAAGAATCGAGACGCCGCGGCTGGCAATTTCTTGCAGCAGGTCGCCGATCTGTTCAACCACCTTGGGTGCAAGCCCCTCAGTAGGCTCGTCGATCATAATTAATTCGGGGTCACCCATAAGCGTGCGGCACATGCATAGCATCTGCTGTTCGCCGCCACTTAACACACCACCTGCGACTTCTGCACGCGCCGCGAGATTAGGAAACATCTGAAACATATCGTCGATGCTCCAGCGGCTACTTTCGTGTTTGCCCTTAAGTCCGAGCACCAGGTTTTGACGGACGGTGAGTGTCGGAAAGATATCGCGGTTCTCTGGTACGCAACCAAGCCCGCGCTGTGCTATTTCAAATGCCTTGAGGCCTGCGATCTCCTCGCCTTTGAATTCAATTGAGCCATGTGGAGTGACTTCACCCATTAGGGTTTTCACGGTAGTGGAGCGCCCCACACCATTACGGCCGAGGAGGCTGACAATTTCACCCGCACCCACTTCGAAGTTGACGCCTTGCAGGATATGGCTTTTGTCGTAATAAGCGTGCAGGTCTTTCACCTTAAGCATCGTTAGGCACCTCGCCGAGGTAGGCTTCTTGCACGCGCGTGTTGCTGCGAATGTGTTCGGGTTTGTCGGTGGCGATGATTTCTCCATAGACTAGCACACTGATGCGGTCGGCAATATCGAAGACGATGTTCATGTCGTGCTCCACCATGATGAGGGTCTTGCCCTCGGTAATGCGGCGGATAAGCGCAACCGCATTTTCAGCCTCGCTATTACTCATGCCTGCAACCGGCTCGTCGAGCATGATAAGTTCTGCGCCACTGGCGACGGCAATCCCTAGCTCGAGTGCGCGCTGCTGCGCATAGGCGAGTTCGCCGCTGGGTAGGTCTGCTTTGTCCGCAAGACCGATCTGCTCCAACATGTCGTGCGCGCGGGCATTGAGAGCTGTCTGCTTGCCAAGGAGTCGCCAAAACGAATAGCGGTAGCCTTCGGACCAGAGTAGCGCGCAGCGAATATTCTCGAACACACTCATGCGATGGAAAATATTAGTGACTTGAAAGCTGCGCGCCAATCCGCGACGGGCGATCTCATAGGGGGGCAAATTTTGAATGGCTTCGCCCTTAAAATCGATTGCGCCGCTGCTCACGTTATAGCGTCCAGAAATGAGATGAAACAGCGTCGACTTTCCGGCGCCATTCGGTCCGATGATCGCATGCTTCTCACCTGGTTCGATGGCGAGTGACACGTCGCGAATAATTTCGGTGGAGCCGAAGCGCTTACATACCGAATCAAGGGTCAGGATACTCATGATTTCGCCTCCTGCGCCGCTGCGTTAGCGTGCTCCCATGCCGCCGCGAGACGCGGGCGCGCAAGTTTGACGCCACCGGCACCGATCGCCGCCAGCATGGCGAGCACGAACCAACTAAAGGCAGAGTCGTTCGCCAGGTCCATGCTAAGGAAGTGGAGCAGTTCGTCGGCATGGCTGAGTTCTACCATGCCGATAAACGCTGTGAGGAATAGGCCAGCAGGTAAGGCTGTGAGGCAATAGGGCAGCACGAGCGAACCCATCTTGCCGTTATTCCATGCCGCGCGATGCATCATGATAAAGCCGGCGAAGCCTTTGGGCAGAAACATGACGGTGAGCAAGAACAGGATGCCGAGATACAACATCCACATTTCAGAATAATTGCTGAGTAGCGAATTCATCAGCGTAAGGATTACCGCGCCGATGATGGGGCCGATAAAGAAACCGAGGCCACCGATATAGGCCATGAGCAACACGCGACCCGAGGTGAGCGCGTTGAGGTTTTCCTCGGTGATGAATTCGTAGTTAATCGCAAACAGGCCGCCGGCTACGCCTGCAAACATACCCGCTGCGCAGAAGGTGATAAAACGAACGCGGCGCGTACTGTAGCCGATAAATTCTGCTCGCTCTGGATTGTCACGTACCGCGTTAGCCATGCGCCCAGCCGGAGTTTGGGTGAATAGATACATGAGTAAGGTGGCGACGAAAAGCCAGAACGCACCGAGGTAGTAGACCTCGGAATCTTGCAGGAATTCGATGCCGAAGAACGCCGGGCCATAGGTTCTGTCGCCGCTCACGCCGGCCTCGCCTCCGAAGAAATCGACGAAGATAAGCGATGAGGCAACGATTAACTCGCCGATGCCGAGCGAGATCATGGCGAACACAGTGCCGGCCTTGCGTGTGGAGAAGCTGCCAATAAACAACGCAGCCAGCAGGCCGAAGACGCCGCCCACGAGGGGGATTAGGGTGATCGAGAATACCAGTACTTCGTCGGCGATAAGATTAAGCGCGTGCACACTCATAAAGCCGCCGAGGCCGAAGTATACCGCGTGGCCGAATGACAGCATCCCGCCTTGTCCAAGCATCATGTTGTAGCTAAGCGCGAAGAGTATCCAAATGGTCATCTGATTAAGGATGGAGATACCAAGCACAGAGCTGAATAAAGAGGGCAGTAATACTAGGACAAGCGCGTAGGCCGCCCATAGGAGTAAGTGTTTCTTCATTGGTGCTTATTCTTCCCGGTTGCCCATGAGGCCTGTCGGTTTAAAGATGAGTACTAGTATCAGCAGTAAGTAAGGCAGTACTGGCGCGATCTGTGGCAGCTTCAGCGTCCAAAGGTCGTTTAACGGATGGCTTCGCTCGAAGCTCACGCCTAGCCATTCTAGAAGTTCGGGCATGCCCGCGTCGGCGGCGATCGCGTAGGACTGCAAGAGGCCCACTAAAAGTGACGCGATGAAGGCGCCGGGTAGGCTGCCAAGCCCGCCGATGACAACGATGATGTAGACGATACTGCCGAGTACGACTGCCATGCCAGGGAATGTGGTGAGTACGGGTCCAGCGATGACGCCCGCAACGCCGGCCAGAGCCGTGCCCGCACCAAACACGCACATGAAGATGAACGGCACATTATGACCGAGATTCGCGACAGTATGGGGGTGACTAATAGACGCTTGAATGATGATGCCGACGCGGCTGCGGGTAAGCACGACATAAAGCGCCGCGAAGATGCCGAGCGAGATTGCGATCATGAATCCTCTGTAGGCTGAGAATTCCTGCCCGAACAGAGTAAAGAGCGCGAAGTCTAAAAGCTCTGGCGTCTGGTAATTCTTCGTATCGCGGCCCCAAAAGAACTGCACGAGTTCTTCGATGAGAAACGCAAGACCAAAGGTAAATATGAGCTCAGCAACATGGCCGTAAGAGTGCACCCGGCGCAGGCCGTAACGCTCGACCCCCGCGCCCAAGGCGCCAACGAGAAGCGGTGCGATAAGCAGTCCGCCCCAGAAGCCGATATAACCGCTAACGGTATAGGCGATATAGGCCCCCAGCATATAGAAGCTGGCGTGGGCAAAGTTCAGCACGCCCATCATGCTGAAGATGAGCGTGAGGCCGCTGGCGAGCATAAACAACAGTAAGCCGGTCACTAACCCATTGAGGGTCGCGAAAATAAAGACTTCATTCATGGCTTAGCGTCGCGGTCTGCGCATGCGGCAGCTGTGCTCGAGTGCGGTGTCGTCGGCTGTGACCTCGTATTCGGTGAGCAGCCCGTAACCCGAATTATCGGCATCGAACTCAATGCCTTCGTCCGTTTGCTTCGAAATATAGAGAGGCTGAATGAGCTGGTGGTCGTCTGGGCGCATCCACAGCTCGTCGCCACCGATGTTGGTGAAGCGCATGTCCTCCAGCGCTACTGCAACGTCATACGGGTCAGTGCTCTGTGATTTCTCCATCGCAGTGACAACCATCATCAAGGCGTTCACGAGTCGCGACTGGGTGACATCGAAATTCGGGTGAGCGTCTTTGTAGGTGTGATTAAAATCGCGTCGCGTCTTGCTAGCAATCGGGTTTGCACTATCGGTGTGGATCAGGCGAATGCGGTCTTTGCCATCTTCGCCCAGTGTCGCCGTGATGCCGTCGTATGCGGCATAGAACGTATAAATCGGCGCGTCCATACCAGAGTCGATAATCGATCGTGCGAGGGATACCATGTCGGCGCCGAAGTTGCCGGTGATAACTGCGTCTGCGCCCGAAGACACTATTTTCGTTACGTAAGGTGTGAAGTCTTTTACCGTGCCAATGGGGTGGAATTCGTTGCCGACGATTTCGATGTCGGGCCGCTTCTCATTAAGCAGGCGAATGGTGTTGTCGGCGACGACTTGGCCAAAGGAATAATCTTGACCGATGATGTAAACGCTCTTGATGTCTTCGTTCATGGCGATGAAATCAGTGAGCACCTCGAGTTTCATAACCGCGTGGGCGTCGAAGCGGAAATGCCAAAAGCTGCACTCTTCGTTGGTCAGGATCGGGTCTACTGCTGCGTAGTTTATTTGTAAGACTTCTTGGCCTGGGTTGCGGCGATTGTGGCGCGTAATCGTCTGATTTAGCGTGTTTGCAACCGCTGAGCTGTTGCCCTGAAAGAGGATGCGCAGCTCCTCGCTCACCGCGCGGCGGAATTGCAGCTGCGTTTCTGTTGGGCTCTGCTTGTTGTCGAGCGGCACGATCTCAATCATACGCCCGCCCAAGATTCCGCCTTTGGAGTTGTACAGGTAGTCAACGGCGAATTCGAGCAGGTTGAGCCCGCTGGTGCCAACGGACGCAAACGTGCCCGAAAGCGGGTCCATAAAGCCAAGACGAACAGGGTCTTGTGCGTTAGCGACAGGGGTGAGCGCGGCACTGGCAAGGAGGCTGGCGGTGAGCAAGGGGCGAAGCGATCGGCTAAAAGAGTGCAGCATAAAGGGCATCCTAGAGGCGCTTATCGAGAAGCGTATTTAGACTAATTATTGCGAATGACCTTATCCTACAGCGCCCCGGTCTGCAACAAGCCTCGCTGACGATTTCTGTGCAGAGCAGGACTCCTCAGCAGGCGAAATGTCGCGAGCCCGGCGCAAGGTTGATAGACTCCTGCTCTCGATAACAAAACAGTCATTCAGGCGCGCTATGCGACAGA
Source organism: Gammaproteobacteria bacterium (assembly GCA_024639905.1). Taxonomy (GTDB): domain Bacteria; phylum Pseudomonadota; class Gammaproteobacteria; order Pseudomonadales; family Pseudohongiellaceae; genus UBA9145. The sequence continues at coordinate 462,745 of JAHEGE010000001.1, forward strand.
TTCTAGAAGCAGAGGTTGATTTTTCGGCGATCCGTGCCAGCGGCCCAGGTGGGCAGAATGTCAACAAGGTATCGACAGCGGTTCAACTGCGTTTCGATTTCATGCGCGCGCGCATTACTCATGCTCAGCGGGAACAAATTAAGCTTATGCGCGATGCACGTATTACGAGCGGCGGTGAGATTGTGATAAAGGCGCAGCGCTTTCGCAGCCAAGAAAAGAACAAGCAGGATGCGTTAGACCGGCTGAATGGGCTGCTCGCCAAAGCAACCGCAGTGCAGGCAACGCGTATCGCCACCAAGCCTACGCGAGGGGCAAAGGAAAGGCGACTAGAGGGTAAGCGCAACGTGGCGGGGAAAAAATCCGGACGCGGCACAGTGAGGGAGTTTGATTAGGGGTTTGGGTTAGAGGCTTCGAAAAAAAGCAGAGTGCGCAACGCGACTCTGCTTTTTTGTGTGTAAGCCACCGGGGTTTCGGCTTTATTTGGCTTCCTTGCCGTTAAAACGGTAGGAAAAATGCATCGATGAAAGACCTGACCCCGGGTTTGCTGGAGGTTTAGAATACTTCGAAGAGGCCTGCTGCGCCCATGCCGCCGCCTACGCACATGGTGCAGACAACGTATTTCGCGCCGCGGCGCTTGCCTTCGATGAGTGCGTGCCCAACCATGCGCGCGCCGCTCATACCGTAAGGGTGGCCGATAGAGATCGCGCCGCCGTTTACGTTTAATAGCTCATCGGGGATGCCGAGCTGGTCGCGGCAATAGATCACCTGCACGGCGAACGCTTCGTTAAGTTCCCACAAACCAATGTCGTCCATCTTGAGACCATTGCGCTCTAACAGCTTAGGAATGGCGAAGACTGGGCCGATGCCCATTTCTTCAGGGGCCAAACCAGCGACCGCCATGCCGCGATAGGCGCCGAGTGGGCTGAGACCGCGCTGTTCAGCGAGTTTGCTGTCCATAATGACAGACGCCGATGCGCCATCAGAGAGCTGGCTTGCGTTGCCCGCGGTGATCACGCCGCCTTCCACAACGGGTCGGAGACCGACGAGACCTTCGAGTGTCGTCGTTGGACGATTGCCTTCGTCTTTCTCGAGCAGTACGTCATGGACGCTCTGCTGCTTGGTTTCCTTGTCCATGAACAACATTTTGGAGGCGAGTGGGACGATCTCATCGTCGAACTTACCTGCTGCTTGCGCCGCTGCTGTGCGCTGCTGGCTCTGCAAGGAGTATTCATCTTGTGCGTCGCGCGAGATGTTGTAGCGCTTGGCGACGATCTCAGCCGTTTCCAGCATTGAGATATAGGCGTGCTCAGACTTAGAGACTACGTTTGGGTCTACCGCGCGATAGCCATTACGGTGCTCATTCTGCACGAGGCTGATCGACTCGAGTCCGCCACCGATTACAATAGGCATGCCGTCGGAGATAACTTGTTTCGCGGCAGTCGCGATCGCCATCATACCCGAAGCGCACTGACGATCCATGCTCATGCCAGAGACTGTGTTCGGCAGACCAGCCGCCACGCCCGCTGTGCGGCCTATGTTAAAACCCGAAGAACCCTGCTGCATCGCGCAGCCCATGACGACATCGTCAACTTCGGCAGGGTCGATACCCGCGCGTTGCACCGCAGCGGCGATGACGTGGCCGCCTAGCGTTGGGGCGTCTGTGTCGTTAAATGCGCCGCGGTAGGCCTTGCCAATTGGGGTTCGTGCCGTGGATACGATTACTGCTTCTCTTGTCATGCTGGTGTTGCTCCCTTTTCAATAAAATCTGTCTTAATCACTATACTTAATAAATCTTTAGCGCGGTTCGCTCACGAGCAGGAGAATCTTTTCGATGGCATCGCGTGCCAATAGCTTCATCTCTTCATCGCTCCGATCCTGAATAGGATGCGGCACGAACAGGCTGGCTGGCGTAATGCCCAGCGAGCGCCCCTGCGCGGCTGCTGCGTCGACGAATTCTGTCGAGGCGATAAAGGCCGCGGGTAGTCCTCTGCTTTCTAGGCTCATGATGTCATGCAAACTGCACGAGGTACATGAGCCTCAGTCGGCGAGTCCTTCGATTACTGCGTCGCATTCGATGCTAATGCGCTGCGTGAGCTCCACCGGCGCGGTGCGGGCAAAGGTCGGCTTGGCGTAGCGCTTTACCTTCGCGCCTATCGCCAGCAGCTGCGCTTCAACCTCATCGAGAAACTCCTTACCTCTTGGTTTGGAGATATCGAGCAGACCTATGGTCGCACCGGCTAGCGAGGCTAGGCGGGGAAGAATCTGCCGCTCTACCGGGCTTAGCTCGGCAGTAGGGTCTAGCAGGGTGGTGTGCATGGACTCACTCCTTACTTGGTTCGTTGTTAAAAAGCACGCTGCCGTGCTGTGGCTAGTAGACCGCTTGTGACACGAGCTGGCTGCCACGCTCACCCGAGGCTACCCAACCGCCGATGATTGCGGAGAACATCCCGGCGGTGCCGCCGAGCGTGACAATATGCAGTCCATCGTCGCGAAATTTGTTCAGTATCTTGTCTTTAAGCTTCTCCGGCATGCCCTCGGCGATGCCATTGGCTCCGCGCATGATTTCCGTACCTGGGGTCATGAGCGCGTTATAGAGTGCAGCGCGCAGGTCTGCCTTGCTCCAGCCGCCTTCGCGGAATACGCGTCTGTGCTCGGGGGAGACTAGCAGAATCGCGTCAGCCATACCAAACAGCTTGGTGTGGGCTACGGCGCGCAGGCTAGCCGCGAGGCTGAGTGCGAGGGATTCGGGCGTGCGAGATTGCTGATCGACGATGCCTTGCAGGCCTTCGCCAGCGAACAGACTGACCACCGATTCGCCGCGGGCGAAGCCGCGATCCTCCGCCAGCGTGGGCCAGTCGGCATCACTTTCGTCTTCGGCGAAGCAATAGCTGTACTTGCCGGGGTTGCCCATGGTCGCGCGATCTATACCACCGGGCACGCCGCCGCCCACGTTTCGGATCAGCAACTGCAGGGCGCGTCCGATGGTGGCGTTGGCGCGGTTGCCTTGGCCAAGCGCGTTCATCCCCGAGTTCATACCGATACGCTTTGCGACCTCGCCGTTGACGATCACCACAGGTGAGGAGAAGTAAGTCGTGCACAGGAGCCCGTGCATGCAGAATTTGTCTTGTAACGCGGCTTCGACAGACGCGAGTACCACGGGGAAGTATTCGGGCTTGCAACCGGCGAGTACGGCGTTAATCGCCACCTTCTCTACGCTGCACGGCACATTGTCTGGTGGCACGTTGCCAATAATCTCGGCGGCATCTCGCTGTGCCCCGCGTAGCATGCGCAGCACGCGCAGCGCAGTGGGTGGCACGACTGGCAGGCCGTCGCTCCAGCCGCGGTCGTAGCAGGCCTCGAGCTCGTCTTCTGAGGCTGCAAGTTCTACGTGGCGCGCGTGTAGCTGGCCCTCGCCAAAGCGGAGTGCGAGGACATCGTCCATGCCGGGGTCTTGAGTCTTGGAGCCACAGCCGGGCTTGAAAGGAATAAGCGGTTCGCCGAGAAAGGGCAGCTGCGTTAATACCCGCCACTGCCCTCGGTCCCAGCCCTCTGCGCGTTCGGCGTCGTCGCGAATCAGGGTCGGGACCACCTCGATGTGCGCTCGGTAGGAATGCTCCAGCTGTGTATCATCGATGACGTCACTGGCGACAGGGAAGTCTGGGTCGTCCTGAGAGTAGATCTGTAGCGTGACGCCTGCGGCGCGCAGTTCATCGATCACCGGCACGATGAGCTGGCAGGTGGGGCAATCGCGCTTTAAGAAAAGGGAATAAGAGGGCGTTGATTTTGCGCTTGAGTCTGTCACCGGGCGCTCCGTTGGATGGGTTAATAGACGAAGCCGAGGGTGCAGATGCCGACTAAGATATTGGTAATCATGAACACTGAGGAGGTTCGCGACATCACCTTCCACATCTGCGGCCCTTTGTAGCCGGCTCTGATGCCGACGACCAGCGCGAAGGTATAGATAAGCTGAGCTGCGACTATCAGAAGGAAATACAGCCAGCGATCGTTGTCGACCGCCCAGCTGCCACCGAAGAAGAAGGCGGTAGCGCCGAGGACATACAGCAGCCAATAGCTCACGGCGAGTCGAAGGTCGCCGGATTTAAACGCAGAAGTGGAATCGTAGGTGTCTGACATGGAGCCGCCTAGGCTAAGTTGAACCGACTCTGGCTGAGTCGGTTTGCTCGATCCCCTGAGTCTACCCCAGTCTCGTTGGGGCGACAATTTGTTGCATCAGTGTGCCGCTCCACCATGAAGCCTTTGGCAAAGAGCGCAGTGAGTTGATTCGACTGAGGGCTAGGACGGTGGTACGGTTTTGAGGGTATTGATTCATTCAGGTTGGACGCCATGACTATCGAAGCCATTTTTACGTTTTGTAATATCCTGGTCTTGCCGGGCTGGGCACTGCTTATCTTGCTGCCGCGCTGGAAATGGACGCTGGGCCTTATTTCGGCGGGGCTCATTCCCTTCGTGCTGGCACTTGTCTATGCGTGGCTTTTCGCGGGTCGGCTCAGCCTCATGCCGGAAGGAGGTGGTTTCGGCTCGCTCCCTGCGCTGATGGTGCTTTTTACCGACCCTGCGTTGGTCACGGTGGGCTGGATTCACTATCTCGCCTTTGATTTGTTCGTGGGCTGCTGGGAAGTTAACGATTCGCGCAAGCAGGGAATCAACCACTGGCTGGTGATTCCGTGCTTGCTCCTCACATTCTTGCTCGGGCCAATTGGGCTGGCACTGTACTTTGTGCTGCGCGCGGTGAAAACGGGTAACGCGCTGATCTACCCGTCCACTTAGAGCTGATTAGGTTAGAGCTGGTTAGGGCTGGCAGTCGCGGTGTTAGCGGCTGCCGATCATGCCCTTGATCGCTGCAGGAATATCGGCGGGGAAGACAACGAACTTCGAGTTATCGGAGCTCGATAGGTTTTGCAGTGAAGCGATGTACTTTTCGCCGAGCAGGTAGGCGACGGGGAGTTCTTTGTCGCCAACCGCGGAGGTGACGAGGTCGATGGCCTTCCTGCTTGCCTCAGCCAAGATGACCTGCGCCTCAGCCTCGCGTCTCGATGCCTCGAGCTTGCCTTCTGCCTGTAAAATCGCCGCCTGTTTGTCACCGTCGGCACGCGTCACCGTCGCACGTCGCGCGCGCTCGGCTGCGGCCTGTTCTTCCATCGCCTTCTGCATGGTGCCAGAAGGGTTGATGTCCTGAATCTCGACGGTCTTCAGTGTAATCCCCCAGTCGGCGATGTCGTCGCTGATTGCCGCCTTAAGCTTGGCCTTTATATGGTCTCGTGACGACAGCGCCGCATCGAGCGCCATCTCGCCGACGATGGAGCGCAGCGAGGTCTGGACTAAAGTCTGGATCGCCAACTCGTAGTCTTCCACGCCATAGACCGCCTTCTCGGGCGACACGATATTGATGTAGGCCACCGCGTTCGTCATGATCACCGCGTTATCCATGGTGATGACTTCCTGTGAGGGGATGTCGAGCACGATGTCTTTTGTGGTGACCTTGTAGGCAATGCTGTCGATGTAGGGTATGACGAAATTCAGGCCAGGGTTCAGTGAGGTGTAGTACTTGCCGAGGCGCTGTACCACCCACTTATTGCCTTGGGGAACTTGGCGAACGCCCTTGGCGACGGTGACGAGGAGGAAAAGCAGTAAGGCTATCGAGAGAATGAGGGCCGGTTCCATAGCGTGCTCCTTAAGTGAAATCAGTGGAATAACTTAGACGCGCTCGACGATCAGTGAGTTACCCGAAACGTCTCTTACGGCAACGCGGTCGCCGATAGCCAGTGTGTCCTGCGACATGATAAGCCACTCGTCCGAACCGAGCAGCGGGGCAGGAAAGCGCACCATGCCACGCTTGTCGCCATTAGGCGCCGACAACACTTGGCCGATCTCGCCCATCAATGCTTCGCGGGAGAGTCCAGCCTTAGTCACGTCTTTCGACAGCGGCTTTAAGAAGCGGAACCAGGCGACGGCGAAGCTTAGTGACAGTAGGGTCCACGCGATAAGCTGTGTCTCCTCACTGATGCTTGGTGCGATGATTAGGCTGAGACCTACTACTACGGCTGCTGCGCCAAACCAAAAGATAAAGAATGAGCCAATGAAAATCTCGGCAAGCATGAGCGCGAGCCCGAGTACAATCCAGTGCCAGTATGCTAGTTCCATGGGGCTTCCTCATCAGCGAGTTAATAGACTAGACCGAGTGGAGTGGAATATCTTGCAGTCGATTTTTGTCCGCTAAGTGTTAGGTCATGGCTCGCACCAATCCAACCCTTCGCTTAGACTGTATAACCTTCTCGTCGTGCAGTACAGATCGGCGAGCCGTCCTGCTTTTGAAGAGATTCACTGACCGTGCAGCCACTCCCGCTAAGAAGCCGTCTCCCCGTATTAGATTTTGGAGGATTCGGCCCTAAATTGTTGTTTTCTCACGCGAATGGATACCCGCCAGGGGTCTATAGCCAGTTGTTGAACCACTTACGCGAGCGGTTCCACGTACTTGCGGTTGAGCATCGCCCACTCTGGCAGGACGATCCTCAACAGCTCGACTCGTGGGAGCGCTTCGCCGATGACGTTATCGAACTGCTCGATGAGCTGGGCGAGCCGGTGCATGGATTCGGGCATTCGATGGGCGGCTCGACGCTCCTGCTCGCGGCGCAGCGTCGCCCCGAGGCGTTTAAGAGCCTCGCCCTGATGGAGCCTGTGCTTCTGCCAAGCGCTTGGCAGTTTGGGTTGAGGCAGATTGGCAAGTTCTTCCCGAGTAAGGTGCCGCCGATTCAGCGCGCGCTTAATCGTGTTGACCGCTGGGAGAACCGCGAGGCGGTGTTTGGCCACTGGCGGCCGAAAGCGGTGTTCAAAGGCTTTAGTGACGCCGCCCTGTGGGATTTAGTCGAACATTCGACAGTCGAGCAGCCTGGTAACGGCGTCACGCTGCGCTTTACAAAAGAGTGGGAGGCACGCTGCTACGCGCTTGTGCACAACGTGTGGCCGAGCTTAAGTAAGCTTGGAGTGCCACTGCTAGGTTTCAGGGGAGCTAAATCGAACACCCTCGCCGAGCGAGAATGGCGTCGCTGGCAGAAGGCCGTCCCTGCTGGGCACTATCACGAGATTGAGAATACCGGTCATCTGCTGCCCTTGGAGAAACCGCAGCTGATTGGCGATATTTACCTGGGCTGGCAATCGGACCTACCCGGCTAGCCTAGGCTACTGGTTTTGACCCAGGAGGTGCGGATGAGCGTCTCGGGGATTTTGTCCTGAATCTGCGCATGCAATTTCGGTAGCTTGGACCAGTGCAGGCCGCCGCGATGGTGATGGGCGGTGTGGTAGCCGAGATTGCCGGTGAAGAGGTTATACCAGCGATTGAGGTTGTTAAAAGATGCCTCAAATTCGTTCTCTACATTCAGCCCCGAGTGATGCTCATAGGTCGCCCACGCGGTAATGAGCAAGCCGACCACCATAGGCAGCGCGAACACCAGCAGGCCGGCAAGTGGATCTAAGACGAGGAGCGTAGCCACGGTCGCAAAGGTGAGAATGCCGTAGGCGACAAAGGCGCGTCGATCCTCTGGGTAATTTGCGCCCACTTTGTAGCCGCGCCAGTAGGCGGTGGCCGCAACTTCTATTGTGTATTCTAGCTCCCCCATCTTGCTGCCGTCCGCGCGGGCCCAGGGGCTCTCGTCCTTACTTTGGTCGAGGAAGTTAAGATGGTGGCCATACACATGATGCAGTAGCCACAGATGCGTGGTGACGCCTGTATGCAGCGCGTAGAAAAATTCGAGGACGCGGTTCGGCAGTTTGTGGCGAAAGGTTGGCGTGTGTTGATGGTGATGGTTCCATGCGCAAATATGAGCCTTGGGCAGCACCATTAACACAAAATAGCCGAGCAAAAGCGCGAGGCTGTCGACGAGGGCGTACACGGTAAAATCGAGTGCGCTAAGCGCGAGAATGCAGAGGACCGGCACGCGGTCGGCAGAGTGTTTAAACAAAATAAGTCTACTTCTTAAGGCTGGTGTTAAAGGCGGCTGATGGCTTGCCGTGAAGGCTCCGCGATACTGAACGGGCAGAAGGTTAGCACAGGCTGTGAAGGAGTCCTACTCGTAGCGCAGCGCGTCTATGGGGTCCAAATTGGCCGCTTTGGCGGCAGGTAGAATGCCGAACAGCACCCCAACGAAACCCGAAAAGCCGAGCGCAAGCGCAATCGACCAAAAGGGGATGGTGGCGGGGGGGAAGCCAGGAATGCTGCTAGAGATTAGGGTGCCAAGACCGTAGCCGATCGCAAGGCCGATAAGCCCTCCTAAGAGTGACAATAGCAGCGCCTCGATGAGGAATTGCAACAGGATGTGGTGGCGCTTGGCACCGATCGCCTTGCAGATGCCTATCTCCCGGGTGCGTTCGGTCACCGAGACCAGCATGATGTTCATGATGCCGATGCCGCCAACCAGCAGCGAGATGCTGACGATGCCGCCGACAACCACCGTGACGGTGTTAATTATCGTATCGAAGGTCGCCATAAGTTGTTCTGAGGTTTGGATTCGAAAGTCGTCGTCTTCGTCGCTTGCCAAGCCATGGGCATTGCGCAGCAAAGTGGTGAGCTGCTGTGAGACGGTTTCGATGTCGGCCTGCTCGCTGAGGCTTAGCTGAATCTGGATATCTGTCTGCGCCTGATTGCCTTGGATGCTGCGCATGGTATTAAACGGCATGATGACCAGATCGTCTTGGCTAAAACCCATGAGGTCGCCCTTGGGCTCTAAAAGTCCAACGATTTTCAGCCACTCGCCGCCGATCTCGACATACTCATTCACTGGGTTTTCGGGCAGGCTCAGATTCTCGCGCACCGAATCGCCAATCACGACGACGCGGCGGCGGGTGTCGTTATCGCTAGCGGCGATAAATCGACCGACCCGCATATAAGACTGCGAGACTTCTTGGAAAGCATAGGTGGTGCCGAATATTTGGCTAAACGCCGTTTGCGAGCCGGCTTTGACCTGCGAGGTGCGGTTGGCATAGAGGATAGGAGTGATCGAGGCAATGCCATCGCCGCGGCGCTCGACAAGCTCTAGGTCGCTAGGAGTGAGGCGCGCACGGATGCCCTTCATCTGATCTTCGAGCGGCGTGTAGGACTCGATAGTGAGGCTGTTTGAACCCAGGCTGGAAAAGGTGTCGCCGATGAACGCACTCATGCCTTGGGTGACCGACACCACCGCGATAACGCTCGCGACTCCGATAACAATGCCGAGTGTGGTCAGGAAGCTGCGCAGCCCGTGCGCGAAGATCGAGGCGAAGGCGGCGCGCGAGCTTTCAAATAAGGAAAAGAGCATTAGGCGCCAGCCTCCGTCTTGCGGGCAGGGCTGCCGCTGTCGTGTGCAATCTTGCCGTCTTTCATCTCCACCACGCGCTGACAGTGCTGCGCGATCTCATCTTCGTGTGTCACGACAATCAGCGTCTGTCCCTCGCGATGGAGCTCGTCGAACAGCGCCATAATCTCCACTGTGGTTCTGGAGTCCAGATTGCCGGTAGGCTCGTCGGCGAGCAGTATCGACGGGTCGGTGACCAAAGCGCGCGCGATGGCCACACGCTGGCGTTGGCCGCCAGAGAGCTGATTGGGCAAATGCCCCACACGGTCGCCGAGCCCGACGCGCTGCAGCGCCTCTAGCGCGCGTTTCTTTCGCTGGCCATAAGGCACATTGCGGTAAATGAGTGGCTGCATCACATTGCCTAGCGCGCTGGCGCGGGGCAGCAGATTAAAACTTTGAAAGATGAAGCCTATCTCGAGATTGCGTATCTCCGAGAGCTGATTCTGATCCAGCGTTTCGACGTTTTTACCGTTGAGATGGTATTGCCCGCTGCTGGGTTTATCGAGGCAACCTAGGATGTTGAGCATCGTCGACTTGCCTGAACCGGAACTGCCGATAAATGCCATGTAATCGTTTTTCTGCACGGCGATATCGATACCGTCGAGCGCGCGCACAACCTGATCGCCCATCTCGTAATACTTGGTCACTGCGTCGAGCGTGATAAGTGCCACGGAGTTAAGGTTCCAGTCGCGTCGCATCGATAGCGTCGCCCTCCAGCAAGTGGCGAAGCTCCTCGTCGGGACCCACTACGATCTCTACGTCGCCCTCAATGCCGGTCAATAGCTCTTGGTATTCGTCATCGGAAATGCCGACCTCGATGCGCGTCTTGCGCGCGACGCCGTTGTCGTTCACAAAAACGAAGTAGTCACTCTTGAGCGCCGCACGGTCCTCTTCGAACAGAATCGCCTGAATCGGCACAGCCGCCACTGATTGATCCTGGCGGGTGAAGATCTCAGCGCGGCAGGACATGCCGGGACGCAGGGTGACCTCGCCCGCATCGACGATATCGATCTCAACCGTGAAGCTCAGTCCCTGACGCCCGGGCGCGATCTTTGCGGTGTTGGCGATATAGCGTACCTCGCCGATCATCGGTTGGTCGGGGTAGGCGATGGCGACGATCTCAACGCGTTGACCGACGGCGATGGTTGCAACGTCGGCCTCATCGACCAAGACCTCGGTATAAATGCTTGCGGGATTAGCGATAGTCATTAACGACGAACCGGGAATGTTGGTGGCGCTGGCGATTGCCGTTTCTCCGACCTTGATATCGAGGCTCGTGACCACACCGTCTATCGGCGAGACGATTTTGGTGTTGTTAAGCTGGTCCTGGATTTGATCGAGTTGTGCCTCGGATTGTGTAAGGCGTTCGCGTGCCGATTTCAAATCGACTCGGGCGAGGTCTAATTGATTGCGCATGAGCTCGAACTCGTCATCGCCGATGACCTCGCGGTCGTGTAGCGCGTTGGAGCGTGCGAATTGATTCTCGAGATTGGCGATGCGAATTTCTTGGCGTTCGATGTCGATCCGATTGAGTCGCACCGCGGCCTGCGCTTGTTCGAGTCCTGCAATGAAATTGATGTCTTCAACTTGCAACACGAGTTGCCCTGCGACCACACTGTCGCCTTCTTCGACGTAAAGTTTGTCGACTTTGCCGATGACCTCGGAGCTCAGCATGACTTCTTCTTCGTGCGCGAGGAATCCCGAAGCAAGTATCGATGGGCTAATGATGCGCTCGGAGATGCCTGCGACCGATACTGCCTTTTGCGCGGTGCCAAACACAGCGCGATTGATAAAGGGTAGGGCGATAACCGCTGCAAGGATAAGGCCGACTACTGCAAGTTTTCTGGCATTCATTCAATGGCTCTCTCGTGCTCACAAAATGGGGATGGATGAGGGTGTGCTAATTGCTAAAGGCTAACACCGCAGCGAGCACAGCGACGTAAGGTCCAAGCACAATGAGAGACGCTTTCGCCAGGGAGGCGCGCTGCCACTGACCGAAACCAATCACGGTGAGCGCCATGGCCCAGAGCATCGGCAAACTGATGCTGCTCGTAATAGGCTCATAAGTCTCGCCTAGGGTAAGCCCCATTGCGGCGAGGGTTGTGGGGTCGAGGTCGAAGGAGCTTAGCTGTCCGCCCGGATGGAGCGAGACATTGACCAGTATGGCTATCGCATTCACGATAAAAGGGGTGCCCGCCCAACTAGCAAGTCCGAACCAGTGTCTAAACTTGTAGTCGGAACCCATTAGGGCGCCGGCGAGGCTGAGATACACAGCCTCGATGAGTACGAACAGGAGTGTGCCTATCAGAGTTGAGACCACGCCGAAGCTAAGCATCATGGTGCGAGTCATCGAGCCCATGGCCATGCGGGCCGCTTCGAGGTCTTCGCCGGTGGCTTTGGACTGGCGCAGGGTATCGTCGATCCACCACGCCAGGTCTAAAATTGAAAAATAATAGCTCGTGGCTATCAGGCTCGTGAGAAGGGTCAATGCCAGCGGAAACCACGGTCGCGGCGCAGCCGCTACAGAGTCGAATGCCTCTTTCGGTGAGGTAAACATGTCGATAAGTGTTGGCCAGACACGCTTGGCTCGGTTGCGCTCTGAGGTATTCTCAGTCATCCGTGATTTCTCCTTAGTGGGAGTGCTTATTCCACCGCCTTTTCAACCGCACGGGCGAAGGCAGGGCGTTGGGTGCAGCGGGCGAGATACTGCTTCAAGCTTGGGTAGGCCTCGAGTTGTCCGAGGCGGTCGGCAAGCGACACGACATAGGCGATGCCGAAATCGGCGGCGCTGAAGTCGTGTCCGAGGATGTAGTCGTTTTCCCCTAGCTGACTGGCAATATGACCGAGATGGAGTGAGATTTCTTTCGCGCTGAAGGACGCCAGACCCTCGTGCTCGCCCCCGCGGGCAAGTAGCATGTTGATCAGCAGCGGTGCGAACACCGAACCCTCGGGGTAGTGCAGCCACTGGCTGAACTTGGCCCAGGCGGCGAGGTCGCCGCGGGGTGGTGCAAAGCGGTTTTGGTCATCGAATTTCTCAAGCAGATAGCTGGTGATGGCGCCAGACTCGGAGAGGACTAATCCACCTTCTTCGATCACCGGCGACTTGCCGAGGGGGTGTATCTCCTTTAACTCGGCCGGAGCACGGAAGTTTGCGTCTCGCAGATAGACCTTCAGGTCGTAGTCGGCGCCTAGCTCTTCGAGCTGCCAAACGGTAAATAGCGAACGGCCAATACGCAGGTGATGCAGGGTGATCATAGGGCAAGGATCTCGATTGTTGTGAGTGAGTAAAGCATTGCGCGACTTAAAGTTACATCATAAGGGGTGAGTGTCGCATGCTAGAATCACAATAAACAGGGCACCGAGCGCTGTTTGTGTTCGAGAATTTTGTATGTCCTCTAATGTGAGTGATCAGTCTTCTGCTCCCCAATCTCCGCCGCCTAGGCTCTCTCAAGAGGACGTCGCTGACGCGCGCGCCCGCGCACAGACCACGCTGCCAGCTTTGCTGGGTAGAGCTTGGCCAATCATCCTCGCCAATGCCGCGGTACCGCTCCTAGGGCTTGCTGACACCGCCATCATTGGCAATACAGCCACCACCGCGGACCTCGGGGCCATCGCCCTCGGGGCGCTTATATTCTCCTTCGTGTATTGGAGCTTCGGCTTCTTGCGCATGAGCACGACCGGTTTCGTCGCGGCCGCCGCTGGCGCCGATGACAATGAAGAGCTGCGCGCCGTCCTTGGCAGAGCGCTGTGCGTCGCATTGGGCTTGGGCTTTCTCATTATTATCGCGCAAGGCCCTATCGCCTGGGTGGCTCTGGAAGCATTTAGTGCCAGCGATCAAGTCGAGCGTGTCACGCGGGGCTATTTCGATCTGCGTATTTATGGCGCGCCAGCGACGCTAAGCCTGTTTGTGCTGATGGGCGTGCTTATTGGTCTCGGACTAAGCAAACAGTTGCTGGTAGCGCAGCTGTTTATGAACGCCACTAATATCGCGCTCGACCTGCTGTTTGCGGGGGTTTACGACATGGGGGCGCCAGGCGTGGCGATGGGCACCGCGATAACTGAGTGGCTTACCCTGGTGTTGGGGCTGTGGCTGGTCGTGCGGGCGCTCAATGCCCGCGGCAGGACGCCTAAGTTTTTCGTCTGGCCAAGAATCTTCGAGAGAGAGGCGCTGCTCGGCATGCTGTCGTCTAACCTCGATATTATGATTCGCACCCTCGTGTTAATCGCGTCATTTTCCTTCTTCGCCGACCAGAGCGCGCGCTACGGCGAAGTGGTGTTGGCGAGCAATCATATCCTGCTGCAGCTCGTGTCCTTTGCCGCATTCTTTTTAGACGGCTATGCCTTCGTGGTCGAGGCTCTCGTGGGTAAAGCTAAGGGTGCCAAGCATGCGCTGCTGTTCGAGCTTGCGGTGCGTCAGACCACGAAGCTTGCTCTGGCCACGGCCTTAGCACTCGCGATACTTCTGTTTTTCGCCGGTGCGTGGCTGGTGTCGCTGCTTACCGACATCGCTGAGGTGCGCGCCGCGACTGCGCCGTTCCTTGGGCTTGCGGCACTTTACATCGCGGTGTCTTTCGCCGCGTTTCAGCTCGATGGGGTGTTTATCGGTTTGGGCGCCACGCGGCCCATGCGCAACGCCGCGCTACAGGCTATCGTCATCTATTTCGCCGCCTGGTGGTTCCTTGCCCCGGCCTACGGTGTAGCAGGGCTGTGGGGAGCGATGATTATCTATGTGATAGCCCGTGCGGCGACGCTGTGGCGGTACTTTCCCGCGCTTCTTGGTGGGCTGCAGTCAGAGGGGTCAGACCCCTTTTCTCGCGGCTAATGCAGCGTCTCGTCGGTTTCGGTGCCCGGCAGCACATGGGGCTCGACCTCTAAGCGGTGCAGGCGCACGCCATAGAGTTCTATCCAGCCGCGGTAGCGGGTTTCGCCGGTGGTGGCGAATTCGAAACGATAGTGGCGGCGCAGGTGCAGGCCGCCTGACTCGCCGCGCACGGGTTTAACGCCAACTAAGACTAGCGACTGATCGAGGAGCTGCAGCCCTTGTTCGCGGCAGTATTTGAGCGCGTGACCGTAGGCGAAGCTGCGCACCTTGTCGCTCTGCCACCAGAAGCCGACGAGGGCGGCGATGAGGCCGCACCAGAAAAAGAATGAGAGGGAGTGCATTGGTTTTCGCTTGGTTTAATGGGCGTAGATAAAGTAAAGGGAGATCAATAAAGGGGTCTGACCCCTTTACTGCCCCCTTACTGTGAAGCCGCGCGTGCCTCTTCTGCACGGGCGCCGCGGAGGATGTTGAGCAGGCCATAATTGCCTTCCTGGCAAGCATATTCATACAGCTGGCCCGCGACTTTCGCCATCGGCAACACCGCCTCGATCTTGTCGGTGAAGGTGGCAGGATCGTCGAGCGTCCATCGATAGTCTAGCGCGTCGAAGGCGGTGCGGGTAAAGCGTTCGGTAAGCGTTTTGTTTTTACCCGTGCCCAGAGACGCAAGGCTTGCAGTGTAGAAGCTGAAATTGCGAGTCTCGACAACTAACGTGTCGCCGTCCCAGTAGCCGCGGGAATCGCCTGTCCACTGCTCTATTGAGTCGGGCAGGGGGGGCAAGTCTGTCAGCGGCACCATACGTGCGTTATGAATCATCTCGCCGAGTATCACTACATGGTCTCGGTTCTGCACAATCTGCAGGTTGTTGTTATAGCGGCTAGCGCGGTAGGGCGGCAATCCGTTAAGGCCGATGAGGCATCGCTCAGGAAGGCCTCGGTCCTCGGGGCCATCTTTGCCAATACCGCCGCTGCCGGTCCGCACAGGGCGGCTGCCCTGAGCGTCTTGCAAGAAACCACTCTGGCCACGTGGCGCGCCGGCTACCAAAGGCGGCAGCTGGCCGTTCGCTGGATAAACGATTTGCGAAGTGCGCACGGTATCGGCGATGGACGCCATTTCATACCAGAAGTGATCGTAGCCGTAGAGAAACCTCTCGTCGTTAGACGGTGCGCCGCGATTCGCCAGCTCTTCGCTTGCTTCACGCGTGGCGCCTTCTTCTGCCTCGGCGGCAAGCCGTGCCTTGATCGCCTCGATTTCTTGCGCGGTTAAAAACTCGCGCTCGCCAAACTCGGCGGGTCGCTCGAACGGAATCTCGGTCGAGAAATTCCACACGCCCTGCAGGTCGGGCTGGCCCCATTCGGTCTCAAAGCGCTGTGGCTCCGCTGCCATGACTAGCGGCGCATAGAGGCAGCATAAAGCGAGCCGGACACCTGAGCGAGCCAGCGGAATGAGGAGAGTTGATCGAAGCATGGGTCATGTCTCAATGCGGGGAGAAAAAGGGATCTGACCCCTTTTTCTCCCCGAGAGTGGATTAGTTGTCGCGGTAGCTGCTCACCGGAGGCAGCTGCGCACCAGATAAATCAGCGGGGATACTCTTCTCTGCACGCACTGTGTGGGTGAGCGTGCCGATGCCCTCGATCGTCGCGGTGACGGTTTCGCCATCGATCAGATAGCCTGAGCCGCTCGCGCGCTCAACTCGACCGGCGCCAGTACCGCCTGAGGTGCCGCTCTGCATTACATCGCCCGGAAAGACGGTGATTAGCGATGAGGCATACTCGATGAGCTCGGGGATGTTGTGAATCATGTCGCCTGCTTTGGCTTCCTGCACCGTCACGCCGTCGACAACGGTGATTTGGTGGAGACGCTCCATGGGGTCGCCGTAGAATTCCTTAGGCACGATCCATGGGCCGTGGGGCGCGAAGGTGTCATGACCTTTGCCGACGAACCAGTCTGAGCGCACGCCGTAACCGCCGGGTGGGCGGCCGCCGCGGTCAGATACGTCCATCGCCACCATGTAGCCGAACACATGGTCGTAGGCGCGGTCGGCGGAGATGTATTTGCCAGTCTTGCCGAATACGATCGCCATCTCGACTTCGTATTCAATCTCGTCGCGACCGTAAGGCATGATGATGTCTTCACCGTCGCCGATGACGGCGCCGCGAGTCGGCTTGAGGAAGAGGTAGGGCACGCCACGATTCTCTTGGCGCTCTTTTGTGCGCCGCGCGAGCTCGTCATCGTTACAGCCTTCGCAAGCGTGGGTGTAAAAGTTTACCGCCGCGTTCATAATCTTGCTGGGGTATTGCACCGGCGCCATGATGTCTACCGTGCCGACATCGTGGACGAAGTCGCGGCGCGAGCTCCCGCTGAGCAGGTTGTTTTCAACCATCCAGTTTACGACTTCGTAGACACGGTATTTCATGCCGTATTCGTACTGCTCGATCAGCCCAATCATGTCGCTGGGCATTTCTAGGTGGCTGTACTGAGGGAGTAGTTGCATGGCGCGGTTGGCCGCAACCAGATCGACAATAAGGCTGTCGTCTCGCATCACGAGTCCGACCGTTGGCACATCGTTTATAGCGAAGGTGCCGACCTTAAAGGGCTCCGCCGACTCGCTCGCCTGCGCGAACGCGACGAGGGGGCTAGCGAGCAGTGTGAGGGTTGTCATGAGTGCTAGGGCAAAGCGGGACTTTATTCTTAACATCTTAGTCTCCCGTGCAGGATATCAACGATTTACTGGGTTTATGGAACCCATACAAGGTATATCCATCGGGTGAGCTTGTCGAGTGTAGACAAACAAGAATCTAAGCAGGGGGCAGGGAAACGAAAAGGGGAACGAAAAGAAGGCTGGCCCCTTTTTCAGAACAGCAGGAAAATAGGGGTCTGGCCCCTTTTCGTTCCTATCCTCGCGCTGCAGCGCGAGCAGCGTAGCGAGCGATGTGAGGCTCTAGCAATTCCAGTGCCGTCTTGTCGTTAGGCGGCAGCTCAGCGTCGCTGACAGCGAGAGGCGTGGTGCGCTCGCCCCAGCGGATGACGCCGGCGCCCCAGGTAAGGCCCGCGCCAAACGAGGCGGTGAGTAGCGTGTCTCCCGCCTTTACGCGGCCTTCGTCCACCGCCTCGGCGAGCGCTACGGGAATCGTTCCGGCAGAGGTGTTGCCGTATTTATGCACATTGACGAATACGCGGTCTTCGTCGATGCCCACACGCTTAGCCAGCGCGTCAAGAATGCGCTTGTTCGCCTGGTGTGGCACCACGAGGCTGACGTCGTCGATGCTCAAGCCGGTGTCACGAAGCACTTCTTCGCAGCCCTGCGCCATCGCCTTTACGGCGCGCTTAAACACCTCCTGGCCTTCGAAGTTCCACGTGTTGAACAGGAACTCCTCCGACAAGCGGCTCTCTGCTGAGCCGATGTTAGTAATTTGAATCGCGTATTTGGCATCCGACTCGCAGCCAATGCGTGCCGACAGCAGGCCAACTTCGTGGTCAGCCGCCTCGATAACAACTGCCCCGCAGGCGTCGCCAAACAGGACTGCGACGTCGCGGTTACTCCAATCCATATAATGCGAAATGAATTCGCCACCGAGCACCAAGACCTTCTTATGGGCGCCGGTCTTGATTAGGTTAGAACCCACGTGTAGCCCATAAAGGAAGCCAGTACACGCCGAGTTGAGGTCAATCGCCGCTGCGTTGCGCGCACCGAGCTCGTCAGCTATGAGCGATGCCGTGTTCGGACACATGGAATCGACCGTGAGGCTACCGAGCAGGATCAGGTCGAGCTCCATAGGGTCAAGGTTCGCGGCTGCAAGCGCGCGGCGTGCGGCGACCACAGCCATGTCGGAGAAATTGCAGTGCAGTATGCGCCGCTCTTGGATTCCAGTGCGCGAAGTGATCCACTCGTCACTAGTATCCATAAAGGTGGTTAGGTCGGCATTGCTTAACACTGCCGGGGGGAGGCATTTCCCCCAACCGGTAATTTCGGCGAATTTCATTCGTTCTCTCCGTGCCCTGTCAGGCCTCAATGGCGGTCGCGCTTGGCGAGCGTTATTCTTCTACTCTATATTGACCGCGCAGCGCTTTTCTTAAGTTTTTTCCGTGTTTAGCCGAGAATGGGCGATTCGATGAGGGTAATAATCATGTTTATCCAGTTTGCCCCGCGTATTAGCGGGTTAACGAGAAGGGCGCTCCCGCCGTTGGCTTTAGCAATCTTTTTAATTTTCGCCGTTATGCGGGGATCTGCGCAGGAGGCATCATTCGATCACAGCGGCTGGGACGGAGTGCTTAAGGCAAACGTGGTCAGCGCAGACGGCGGCGCCGCAACGCGGGTCGATTATGCCGGCATGGCCAAGGCCCAACCTGCACTCGATGCCTATCTTGCTGGCATCGCTGAGCTGTCGCGCGCGGAGTTCGACGCATTGCCTCTTAATGAGCAGCTGGCCCTTCTCATTAACCTCTATAATGCGGCCACGGTTGCGCTCATCGTCGAGCAACCCGTCGACATCGACTCGATTCGAGATATCGGCAGCTTCTTTACCTCGGCATGGGAGATAGCGCGTGTTGACCTTTTCGGCGAGCTGGTCACCCTCGATCACATAGAGCACGAACTCATCCGCGGCTCGGGACGTTACCAGGAGCCGCGCATCCACTTCGCCGTAAACTGTGCCGCTATCGGCTGTCCAGCACTGCGCGCGGAGGCCTATACGGGTGCGCGCCTAGAACAGCAGCTCGATGACGCAACGAGGCGCTTCCTTGCGGATCGCAGCCGAAACTCTTTCGATGGCCGCAGACTCAGGCTCTCGAGTATCTTTAAATGGTACCGTGAGGATTTCGAAAGCGGCTGGGGAGGCAGTGACTCGCTAGGCCAGTTCGCCGCCCGCTACGCAGCCGAATTAGGCTTGAGTGAGGCGCAGGCTCGAACACTGGCTGCCGGAGAGATGGGTATTCGCTTTCTAAGTTATGACTGGAGCCTAAACGGGCTCTAATTAAGGCGGCAAGCCAAGGCGGCAAACTAGAGTCTCGAACTCACGAGTCGTTATGCTAAGCTCTCTCGCGGAAGAGTATCATTCCCGGTGGGGTGCCCGGACTTCAACTCCGGTGAAGCGTGTTAAAGACAGGCTTGGTGGGTTCGACTCCTGCCTCTTCCGCCAATTTTTCTCTCTTCTTCTCGATTCATCCAGTCTACCTAAGCCCGATTTCGTCTTCGATTTGCCGGCTTCTGTTTGCCTTGCCACAACTTGAGGTAGGCAGGCAAGCGCGCTCAGCGGCAGTTTCTTTCCTGGGAGGAGTGTAAAAAGAGACCGAATGGCCCTTCCCTCAAGTTAAAAACTTGGTGTCTGCGAAGGGCCTGTCAGCGCATCGTTGCTATCTTGGCTCGCCCCAACTTACTCCGCCGGCTTAAACGCCAACAGCACATTGCCTGCCACTTGACTGAAAGACCCGTAGCCGGATCCTACAAACACCATGCCCGATCCCGCGGCGATGGAGTGGCTGTCGATAGAGCCGCCATAGCCTTCGACACCGTTGACGGTGTCATAGTCTTTCACGGTATCGTATTTGAAGAGTTGCTCACCGGTTTCGGAATTGAAGATGAAAAGTCGGCCGTCTAGCCCTGCGGTGATGACGGCGCCATCTACCGAGAGGGGTGTTGCAGAGAAACCATATAACAGCTCGCAGCGACGAAGTCTGTCGCTGCGCTCGGCACCACACTCTGGCTGCACCTCATAAGACCAGCTGGCCTCGCCGGTGCCGGTGAAATAGGTATAGAGACCCGGCTGGTTGTTCTCGACCATGTTGGCAGGATCATTCACTGTCATAAACGCGCGCTCAGCATTTGCTGCGATGCCCCAGTGATTGCCGCCCAAGGCGGTGCCGTCGCCAACGCGCTGGTTCCATACTACCGCGCCGGTGTCCGGATTAATCGCCCAGAGGTCGCCGGATTTTTGGCCGGCAACGAGCAGCTCCTGCCCGTTCGCTTCTACCAAAATAGCGGGGCCGCCAAAGTCGAAGTCGACCGAGTTGGTATCGGGCAAGATGATGCAGTTTGGCCCCGCAGCGCTGCAGGAGAAATTCCACATGTCGTTTTCAAGCGCTTGAAAGACCCATTTCTCTGCGCCCGTATCGATGTCGATTGCGATAATAGCGTCGCTCGTGCCCGTGGTGGGATGCGAGGTGTTCTCGCCAGTGGTGACGATGACTTGTCCGCGCTTGGCATCGATGGTTGGCGTCGTCCAGATTGGCGCGCCAGACGGCCCGCGCTGTTTGACGCCGGTAGAGCTCACCATGCCGTTGTATTCGGCGGTGGGCATCGTGTGGTATTCCCAGAGTTTCTCGCCGGTGATCAGGTTTAATGCGGTTACCGCGCCGTGGTTGTCGCAGCATTCGAATTTGGGGTTGCCACCAGTTATCACGCCAGAACCGGACAGTGGAACGATAATCTTGTCGTCGTGAATCACCGGCGTGCCGGTAATCATGGCCTGATTGTCAGTCGCCTGACCGCTGACAACCCAGTTGGCGCTGCCGTCTGCGGCGTTGAGAGAGTGAATCATGCCGCGTTGATCGCCGAACACGAGCGTGCCGCGGTCATCTACAACGCTGTAGGCGAGTGAGGAGCGCAGGCGCGTGCCCGCCTCATAGACCCACCTCGCGCAGCCGCTGCGGGTGTCTAGCGCGAACACACGACCCGCGTCGGTGGCGGAGTAAAACAAAGTGTCGCCGAGGATGACCGGCGCGGCGCGCATGCTCGAGGTGTCGGGAAAGGCGATGGCCCAGGCGAGTTCTAGCGATGCCATGTCGTCTGTGGTGAGGCCCGCCGTTGCAGCATCGAGGTGGCGCGGGTTGTTGCCGTCGGCGCTAGTAAACGTGAAGGACGGAGCCTGTTGTAAATCGACAGCGCGGCTATCCTCCGCACACAGTGAGGCGGCTACCCAGTCACTTACTGCTGACTCTGTGGCTGCGTCTTGAGAAAAACCTATTTGTGCGCTGACAAGGCCGAGGCCAAGGCACGCGGTTGCAAGTGATTGCAGTGTGGATCTCGATTTGAACAGGGTGCGAAAAGACATCAGAGACATTTCCTTAAAAATTGAATGGTGCAACCGTGTGATTGAGGACAACGAATTTGCCAGAATTCGCTTAAACAATCCACAGAGGCGGGGTATAACAGACGGCGACAGATTATTCCTAGTTAGGAGGATTCAATGATCCGGCCACTACCCACTCTTGGACGTCTTTTGTGCAGGCATTCTGGCTTTGCGACACGGCTGTTCTCGCTGCTTGCCTTTGGCGTGGTAGCGCCTAATGCGGCGGCGCAGCAGCAGGACACCTTCGATTACTGGCAGCCGCAGCGCGAGATGATTGCGCGCGGTCAGCAGGCCATTTTTCTCTGTAACGGCTTGTTCACGTCGAATAGGGATGTTGAACAGGTCTTCGCCGAGGAGTTAGCGTTCCTCCCCGCGTCGAAAGAGACTTTCAAAAACGGAGATTTCACAATCGACTGGGAACTACAGGCGGTTGAAATAGGCGCTGAAGAGACGGGGCCTGTCATGCGTGCTGCATTTCGCCGTGGTATCGGCTGCGTAAGCTTGCCCCCCGATCAAACTCTGCAAGACATCGCCGAGCTCCCCGAGCTAAACCTCGCTGGACCGCTGGGGGATCCCGAACAAATCGCTTGGCCTGATGGCGAGCGATTGAGCAACACATCCCTGTCCGCGAACATCGATGAGTCTAAGCTTGCAGCTGCATCAGACTGGGCCTTCGAACGCCCCACGCCAGAGCAGAAAACTGTCAGCCTGTTGGTGCTGCACAAGGGCGAAATCGTCCATGAGCGCTACGCACAAGGCTTTACTAAGGAAACCCGAACGCGGACGTGGTCAACAGCAAAAAGCATCGCTGTCACGCTAATTGGCATGCTTGTCGATCAGGGAAAAATGGCGCTTGACGAGCCTCTAGGATTCGATTGGCTGCCGCCGGTTAGTGCGCCGGAAGACGATCCACGCAGCGCCATAACCCTGCGGCACGTTCTCAATATGTCTAGCGGCTTGGAGAGCATCGATAATGGAGGGCTTGAATACGCCACTGGATCGGGTTTGTCCTATTGGGCGGGCGCGAGTTCTATCGATGGTGCTCGCAGCAGGGCGCTAATAAGAACCCCAGGTAAGCGGTTCGATTATGAAAACTACGACACGCTATTGGCGGTTTATGCGATGAAGCTTGCTTTGGCGGACACCGCGGAATACGCGGAATTTCCACGCAGGGCGCTGCTTGATCGCATTGGCATGCGCAATACGTTAGTGAGCACCGATCGCTTTGGCGACTTTATTTTAAGTAGTCAGGTGTATACGAACGCACGCGACCTCGCGCGTTTTGGTTTGCTGTACCTGAATGAGGGCGAGTGGGGTGGCGAGAGGCTGCTCTCAGAGGAATGGATCGACTTCGTGAGAACCCCAGCGCCTTCAACGCGAGAGATTGGCAGTATGTACGGCGGACAGTGGTGGCTAGTGCCCGATGGCCGTACCGATGTCCCCAAGGATGCGTACTCCACCGCCGGCAACCGGGGGCAGTTCGTCATCGTGGTGCCGAGTCACGATCTCGTCATTGTCAGGCGAGGGCTCGACTACGGCAGGCAAGGTTTCGATCGTTGGGACCTAACGCGTGAAGTGCTTAAGGCGATCAATTAGTCATAACCAAGTCGTTAAGCGCTGAGCTCGAAGAATAAGACGGGAGACTCAGCGGCGGTATTTTATCAGCGAGCCTAGCCATCCTGTGTTAGGCTGCCTCGTCATGAACACGATTTTGCTAGTCGCCGTGTTGACGATACTCCTCGTCGTGCTGTGCATTTTGTTTTACTACGGCCGCCAGATTCTCCATGGCAGCAACCCCACGCGCTTCTTCGCGTTCTTCGCGATCCTGTTCACCTCGGGGCTGGACGTGGGTCTCATCATGTTCCCGCTTACCGAATTTCCGATGTACGAGACCGAGGCGGTGTACGCTTTCACCAATCCCCTAGCGATCGAGTTCGGTTTCTGGGGCTTTTACATCTGGCTTTTCTATTTCCTGACGACCTTTTATTTTTGCCTGCTCGAGCCGCAGCTGCGTATCTTCGAGATTCCCTGGGTTAAGTTCACCAATAACGTCATCATCATTACAACCTGTTCGTTTACTGGCTTCCTGTTTCTGCAGTATTTGCCTGATTATATCGAAGGTATTACGCCATTCTCGCGTTTTGCCCTGGTGGGGCTTGTGCTACTGGCAGCGATTATTTGTAGCACTGAGGTTCGTTACATTAAGATTCTCAGCCTCGGCTCTGCGGGACTTTTCTTGCTGCTTATCGCGGCGATGGGCGTGTTTGGCGGCGTGAGTTTTACCGCGCTCGGTGCGAATTTGCTCGCTCTAGGCGACTATTTCCCCAATATCCATCGCTTCGTGGTGCCGTTTTCGGACTACCACGCCTTTTACTTATTCTGGTGGTTTGCGTGGAGCATCATGATCGGGCAGTTCGTCGCCAAGTTTGTAGGCGGTCTCGCTACTTGGCAGCTGCTTCTCGCGTTGCTCGTCGTGCCATCCATTCCTATCGCGATCTGGTTTTCGGTGCTGTACGGGGTTTACGCGCAGGGCGAGAGCGTATCGAATTTCATGAACGGCTTTATGATTCTGGTCGGCGTCGTGTTCGTGGTGAATTCCCTCGATTCGCTCACGCGGCTCTACACCGAGAGTTTAGATCTCACGGTTAAGCGGCTCGGTACGCTGCGCTATATCGCCGGGCATTGGGTGCTGCTTTACAGTTTGATTCTGCTTTATCAGTTCACGCCGCTGCGCATCGAATGGATAGGACTTGTGGTGATTGCGCTCTATTGTGCGGTGGCTTGGCAGATTGCGCGTCGCAAACACCTGCTTGGTAGCCCTCACTTGACGTCAACAGAACGAGAGGAGATTTCCGTATCTTAAATTACGATTTCATCATCGTCGGCGCTGGGTCGGCAGGTTGTGTGCTCGCAAACCGGCTTTCTGAAGACCCCAACACACGGGTGTTGTTGCTAGAAGCAGGTGGCGGCGATAACAGCCTGTTTGTCAAAATGCCGACTGCGCTTGCATACCCCATGGCTTCGACACGGTTTAACTGGGGCTACCACTCAGATCCTGAGCCTCACCTCGATGGGCGACGCATTAGCTGTCCGCGCGGCAAAGGACTGGGTGGCTCGTCGTCGATTAACGGCATGGTGTATGTGCGAGGCAATCCGCAGGACTACGAAGAGTGGCAGCGGGCGGGTGCCCACGGTTGGGGCTACCGCGAGTGTCTGCCGTATTTTAAGAAGGCGGAGAGCTGGCATTTAGGCGGTGACGACTACCGTGGTGGCGATGGCCCTCTCGGCGTGTGCGCGGGCAATGACATGCGCCTGAACCCGCTATACCGCGCGTTTATCGATGCGGGCGTGCAAGCAGGTTACGACGAAACACCAGACTACAACGCAGTCCAGCAAGAAGGCTTTGGCCCCATGCACATGACTGTCCGTGGCGGGGTGCGCGAATCAACTGCGCGGGCGTATTTGCAGCCTGTGTTGAATCGACCGAACCTGACGCTGCGGACGCATACACAGGTTGAGCGCGTTGTGTTCGATGGGCCTCGCGCCGTCGGAGTGGAGGTGATAAAAAAGGGCAAGCGCGACACTCTATATGCGAGCCGTGAGATTATTCTCGCCGCCGGCGCCATTGCCTCGCCGGCACTGTTGCAGCGCTCAGGGGTTGGCGCGGAGGCTGACCTCGCGGCGGCGGGAATAGAGCTCGCGCACAGCCTGCCCGGCGTGGGTGGGAATCTTCAGGACCATCTTGAGGTGTATTTTCAGTTCCACTGCACGCAGCCGGTAAGTCTAAACTCGAAGCTAAATTGGTTTAGCAAAGGGCTTATAGGTGCGCAGTGGCTGCTCTCTCGCAAGGGACTTGGCGCGACGAATCACTTCGAGTCCTGCGCGTTTATTCGCTCGCGCGCAGGGCTTAAAGCGCCGGATATTCAGTATCATTTTTTACCTGCAGCAATGCGTTATGACGGCACTGCCTCGATCAGCGGGCACGGATTTCAAGTACACGTGGGGCCGAATAAACCGCAGAGCAGAGGCAAGGTAACAAGCCTCTCGGCTGACCCTTTCGAGGCGCCGAGCATCGCATTTAATTATCTCGAGCATGCGCAGGATCGAGCGGACTGGCGTGCGTGTATTCGTCTTACGCGAGAGATTATCCGTCAACAGGCAATGGATGATTTTCGCGGTGACGAGATCCAGCCTGGGCTAGATGTTCAGTCGGATGACGAGATCGATGCGTGGGTGAGAGACAATGTTGAGAGTGCTTATCACCCCGCGGGCACGTGCAAGATGGGGGCGCAAGAAGACCCATTGAGCGTCGTAGACAGTGAGTGCCGAGTTTACGGATTAGAAGGGATCAGAGTCGTGGATGCGTCGATCTTCCCGACCTTGCCCAATGGCAATATCAACGCCCCTGTCATTATGGCTGCCGAGAAAGCGGCAGATTTGATCGCGGGCATAAAAATTCGTGCCTCTGCGGCGGTCGAGATTCCGTTGCCAGAGGATTGGGAGCAGACCCAGCGGCCACGCCATCCGCAAAGGCCTTAAGACCTAGTCGTCCGCCTTAACCTGCGACAGTGCCGCGTTCAATTGGGGTATTTGCTGCAGGAACCGACAAACGCGAGCGCATCCAGGCCGTAGTCCATGTACACCAGCAAGAAGTTGCGATGATCGGGGTGCAGCGACAGCGTCGCCTCGCCGAAGGTCAGGTTCTGCTCTTTGCACACGATATAACCTTGCTCCTCGACACACGACCCACCGAAGAAATCGACATCGCTGCGCCTCCAGCCGCGGCGGGTGTCGACAATCCAAGAGAGGCTCTGTTGTTCCGCGCTCCCCTCGCTAGTTGGAGCTTCTTGATTGCTTGTTACGGCATGTTTGTCGATCGACACCTGTGCACTACTTATGCAAAGGAATTGCTCCGCAAGAGCTGGCGAAGCAGCGGCTGTCAGTGTGGTCAGCATGATGGACGTGAGAAGGACTGTTTTCATGGGTGTATGCAAATGGTTGAGATACTTAGTCATAACGACGCAAATGCGGTGAGAGATCTATCGCTGCGTCCTTGCGGAACCTGTGTTGTAGGCAGTCATGAGGCGGTCACGAGGCCGTTACGAGAAAGGGGAAAGATCGTCAAGAGAGTTGACCACGATCAATTTGACCCTTCGCCGCCGCGGCATACTGAAATCCTCAATGTTGATCACAAAAAGCGAGGTGTAGCCTTATGTTCGAAGCCAATAAGATTACAGTGGTGGTGGATCCCGAGGTTGATAACGCCAATGTTATAGCCAAGGCGATGCTGCTCGCGAAGGTGAGCAGGGCGCAAGTCGAGCTCGTTTATTCTGAGTACGTGCATTATCTAGAGGACGGGTATTTTTACGACCCGGTAGTCGCCAAGACACTGCGCGAAGATCATAGCGCGGTGAATGCTGACAAGGTGGCAGCAATGGCTCAAACGCTGCGCGAAGCTGGACTGACGGTGAACATCGTCGCCCTGTGGGGTAGCCCGGCAAATCGTGCCATCCTCGAACACCTCTCAGGTAGCACGCCGTCGCTGCTTATCAAGAGCACCGCGCATCACAATCGCGTCGCGCGCCTGTTTCTCGCCAATGAAGATTGGGAGCTCGTGCGCCATGCGCCGGTACCCTTGCTGCTGGTGAAAGGCTTGCCCTGGGCAGAGCCGCCGGTGTTTATCGCGGCGGTCGACCCCGATCATCTGCGCGATAAGCCCGAGAGTCTCGATAAGAAATTGATCACGCACGCGTTGGAGCTCAAAGACCGCTTTAACGGGGAGGCTCACCTTTACCACTATGACTGGATTCCGCCTCTCTCAGGCCTCTATGCGCTACAGATAGACACGGCGAAAGAATCAGCAAAGCTCGCCGACCTAGGCGCCGCCCATGGTATTTCGCCCGATCACTGCCACTGGACCGATGCCCTAATCAATGACTCTCTTCCCGCGCTCGTCGAAGAACTCGACGCTGCGGTGGTGGTGATGGGCGCGATCTCGCGCTCGACTCTAGACCGCGTGTTAGTCGGCAGCACCGCCGAACGCCTCCTAGATGAGTTAGCCTGCGATGTCCTAGTCCTAAAGCCCGACTAACCCGGGGTCAGGTCTTTCATCGATGCGTTTTTCCCGAGATAAGGCCGGGACCCGCAACGCCGAGGCCGCGCACGAAAAGGGTTTGAGTCCACGAGGGTTGCTGATATGAGCTGAGGTTCGTCGCATGCTAGACTCTGGTGTAGCACGGCTTTGTATCCAAATCACACGCGACTTCGTCTGACTATGAAAAAAACCTCTCACGCCCCCAGCTCCCACAATTATTTCTCCCAGCGCCTGCGACTGCACTATGTCGACTGGGGCAATGCGGACGCGCCGCCGATGTTGCTGATTCACGGCGGCCGCGATCACTGCCGCAACTGGGATTGGGTGGCGGAACATTTTGCTGACGATTACCACATCATCGCGCCTGACCTGCGCGGCCATGGCGACAGTCAGTGGGAAGAGGGCAGCTCCTACAACATGATTAGCTACGTTTACGATATCGCCGCGCTGCTGCAGCAGAAAGAGATGCAAGGGGTCACGATAATTGGGCATTCTTTAGGTGGTGCCATTGCGCTCATGCTCACGTCGCTTTTCCCCGACCGGGTTAAGAAACTAGTCGCCATCGAGGGCATGGGTCCGTCACCGACTCTCGCGGCAAAACAGGCACTAAAGCCGATGACCGAACGCGTCGGGGAGTGGATGGCAGAGATGCGTAAGCTCTCGGGTCGCCTGCCGCGGCGATACGCGACACTCGATGACGCGTTCACGCGGATGCGCGATGAGAACCCCCATTTGTCCGAGGCTCAGGCGCGCCACCTAACCGTGCACGGCGCGAACCAGAACGAAGATGGCAGCTACAGCTGGAAATTCGATAACTATGTGCGCGTGTTTTCGATGAGCGGCCTGCCGAACGACGAGGTGAAGAAGATGTATGGCGAAATCACCTGCCCAACACTTCTGATCCGCGGTGAGGAGTCGTGGGCCTCAGACCCTGTCGCCGATGGGCGCACAGCCTGCTTTAACTGCCCAGTTGAGTATACGGCCTTTGCAAAAGCTGGCCACTGGGTGCATCACGACCAGTTGGACGCCTTTGTCGACAGGGTCAAAACCTTCCTTGCAGATTAGGCTGCGGGCTGCAGGCTGGCTTCATAGCTCTGCTCTTTAATTGGCCAGTGCAGCAGAGCAGCCAACAAGCCCAGCGCGACACCGGATAGCCAGATGCCATCGTAGCTGCCCGTGGTTTCATAAAGATAGCCGCCAAGCCAGACGCCGCTGAAGCTGCCAAGCTGATGGCTTAAGAAAACGAGTCCGTACAGATAAGGCATGTTTCTTACGCCAAAGAACTGGGCGACCAATCCCGATGTAGGCGGAATGGTCGAAAGCCAGAGGAACCCCATAGCTGCGCTAAAGCCGAGAATGCTCACGAGAGACGGCGGGGCAAGGAGAAAGGCGAGGATCGCGATCGCCCGTGCCACGTAAATCGCCGACAGCATCGTATGCTTGGGTCGCTTGCCGCTCAGCACGCCCGAATAATAGGCCCCCACCACGTTGCACAGGCCGATCATGCCAATGCTCCACGCACCCACCTGCGCGCTAAATCCCAGATCGACGACATAGCCCGGCATGTGCACGGTAATAAAGGCGAGGTGATACCCACACACGTAAAAGCCAATAAGTAGCAGCACGTAGGAGCGTATTCTCAATGCTTGCCTCGTGAGTTGCCATAGGCTCAGGCGCGGAGATTGAGTGTCTTCCGTGCTCGTCTGCTGGCCGTATTTTGCGAGGGGAATAACGCAGGCTGCCATGGCGAACGCGAGAATACCCATGAGCTGTAAGGCGCCGAGCCAGCCAAGAGAATCGATGAAGACCTGCGCCAAGGGCACGACAAGGAACTGCCCGACGCTACCGGCGGCGGTGCCGATGCCTAGCGCCCAGCCTTGCTTCTCGGCGGGAACGGCACTGGCGATGGCCGGCAGCACAATGCCGAATGAGGTGCCAGCGACACCGGCACCGATGATCACGCCGGCGGTCAGATTTGCGCTCAGCGCGGTGGTGCTCGAGGCCATGCCGAGGATGCCGAGGCCGTAGAGTAGGATGCCACCGAGGAGCACGCGCGCGGTACCGAAGCGGTTGACCAGTCCGCCCGCGACCACCGCGCTGAGCCCCCATGACAGGTTCTGGATCGCCAGCGCGAGGGCTAGGACGTCGCGGCCCCAACCGTTAGCTTCACTCATTGGTTGCATAAAAAGCCCAAAGCCCGACCTTATGCCAAACGAGAGCGCCAGCAGCACACAGGCGCTGATCAAGACAGGGATATAACGGCTTGCACTTTGATGCTTAGGGCTCATAAGGGGCTCGATTAATCTGTTACTGATTTCTTCTAATGCTGCAGTTGCGCGGTTCGGTCCATTTTTCTTGGCTAAACGCCCTGCCGAGAGTAACTGGTTTCTCGAATTTGTCGAGAGCAGCGCATTGATTGCCGTAATGCTTTATTCGGGAGGGGGATTTTTGTTACTTTAGCTGCTTTCTAACCACCGCAGTAGCAGGATTTAACATGGTAAAAGTAGTTTTCACAGACCACGCAGGTAGCGAGCAATCAGTCGAGGTGGCAACCGGCGTATCGATTATGGAGGCGGCTGTCTCTAATGGAATCTCTGGCATCGATGCCGACTGTGGCGGTTCGTGCTCCTGCGCTACCTGTCACGTGTACGTCGATAAGGCATGGCTTGGTAAGCTCGACGCCATGAATCCCGATGAAGATGCAATGCTGGGCCTAAGCACTGACCGCCAAGATAACTCGCGCCTTTCTTGTCAGATCCGACTCCGCGACGAACTCGATGGTATCGCGGTAACGACGCCAGAATTCCAATTCTAATACCGCTTCGTTTTAACGAGCTCACAGGAGAGCGCAATGAGTGATTCAATAGTAAACGAAGAGATCGACCGCCGTCCCGAGAGTAAGTGGAGCATGGTCGGTAAAGACCCCTACTCCATGCCGCTGGAGAAAATCGATCTCGCGCATCCGGGTATCTGGCAAGAAAATGAGTTTCTGCCGTTTCTGAAGCGCCTCCGTGAAGAGGCACCTGTGCATTACTGCGCGGAGTCTGCGACAGGCCCCTATTGGTCGGTGACCAAATACAAAGACATCATGGAAGTCGATACCTCGCCGCACATCTACTCGTCGGAGCCGACGATCGGTATCGTCGATGCGTATGAGCAATTCACGATCCCTTCTTTTATTTCCATGGATCCTCCAAAGCATGATGAGCAGCGCCGTGTGGTGCAGGGTGTCGTGGCGCCGACTAACCTGAAGGCCTTAGAGGGGTTGATCCGCCAGCGTGCGCAGACAATTCTTGATGGCCTGCCCATAGGTGAAGAATTCGATTGGGTAGAGCGCGTATCGATCGAGCTTACGACGCAGATGCTCGCCACCTTATTTGATTTTCCCTTTGAGGATCGACATAAGCTGACCTACTGGTCTGATGTCGCCACCGCAATCCCCGGCGGTGGCATTATCGACAATAACGAACAGCGCTGGGCAGCGATGGAAGACTGTCTCGCGACATTCACGCGGCTGTGGAACGAGCGCATCAATGCCGAGCCCGGTAACGACTTGATCTCGATGCTAGCCCACGGCGAGGCGACGAAGAACATGCCGCCGATGGAGTATCTCGGCAATATCCTCCTGCTTATCGTTGGCGGTAATGACACAACGCGCAACTCGATTACTGGCGGCGTCCTCGCGCTCAATCAGTTCCCCGAGGAGTACGATAAGCTGCGTTCGGACCACTCTCTCATTCCGAACATGGTCTCCGAGATCATCCGCTGGCAAACGCCGCTTGCGTATATGCGACGAACGGCGAAGGTGGACACGGTCCTGAATGGTCAGCAGATCAAAAAGGGCGAAAAGGTCATCATGTGGTATGCCTCAGGCAACCAGGATGACGAGGTCATCGAAAATCCCGAGCGCATGATCGTCGATCGTCCTAACGCGCGGCAGCACTTGTCGTTTGGTTTCGGCCTGCATCGCTGCATGGGCAATCGCCTTGCCGAGATGCAGCTGCGTATTGTGTGGGAAGAAATCATGCAGCGCTTCGAGCGCATCGAGGTGGTCGGCGAGCCGGAGCGCATCTACTCAAGCTTCGTGAAGGGCTATGCGAAAATGAACGTCGTTCTGCATCCCAAGAAGGCCGCGTAAGGTCTTCGCTACCACGGCCTGCGCACGATGCGCAGGTTGTCTTTGCGCAGCGTAAACCCGACTGCATCGAAGTGTTCTAGCACTTCGATGCAAAGGTTGCGGCCCATCTGAGTCGCATCGCGAAATTCGATCACACTGAATCCCTCCGCCTCGCTTCGCCCCATGAGTTGCTCGGCAATCTGCGCTAGTGTCGTCAAGGTTGCCGGCAAGTAGTAGCGATTGTCTGCGACGCGAACCGCGGCGCCTTCGCGTGCAACATGCTGCAATATTCTTTCCACCGCCTTCAACGGTATTCCTGTGGCGTCTACGATCTCGCGCGTGCGCGGGGGAGTAGTGGCGCCTTTACGAAGAAGTGGTGCGATAACCGCGTCGAACTCCTCTCGCTCCTTACTAATCTGCGCCTTATGCGAGGGCAGCGCATAGAGTGTGCCGCCTCGCCTCAGCACGCCATCGATTACGAGGCCGTCGAGTAACGCGTTGAGCAGCTTGGGGTTTGGCGCGAGCTGGCGGCTGAATCGTCTCAACACCTCTCGTTCATCGCAGCCTGTGGCGCTCGGCATTGCCGCATGGAAGGAGGCGATCGCGGCCTTGGTTTCGTGAGTGAGTGCGTTGAAGTGTGCTCGAGAAAAGAGCAGGGGCCAGCGCTGGTTTTTCGTTGCCAATTCTAGCGGTGCCGTGTCGGTCGCGCGCAGTGCAACGAGCAAGGCGTCCACGGCGCTGTCGGCGAGATTGCGGGCATTCGCGAATTGCGTAACAGAGACTCCGAACCGGCTGAGTCCGATTAGCCCCTCTAGTGCATCCGCTGTCGGTGCGCAGTGTGCGTTGAGTAGCGCAAGCCGTTCATCGCTTGCGCGCGCTCTGCGTGGAACGGCCGTATCGATTATCCTGCCGCCGCCGAGCGTTTGCCTAGCGGACGGGTCACGCAGAATAAACCGGTCTCCCCAATAACAACTCAGCGGTGCGTCGAGGCTCAACTGGTAGAGGTGTTCCCGTGGTTGAGCAGGGCTTGGTGTCGCGGCCGAAGCGGCAGTGCTGCGAGCGCCTGCATTCTGCAAAAGGCGCAAGCGGGCGAGTCTATGCGATGCGCCGATATGAAGATGGTAGTCGACGCCGGGTTTAATCGGCGGAGCATCGCCTCTGCTCAATGCAAGCAGTCGCAACTCGGCATCCATGCGCTGCACAGGGGCTGCCTCGACCCCCAACCAGTCGCCGCGTTCAACCGCCTCGTGGCTTAAGCTCACGTTAAGCGCTGCGCGCTGTCCAGCGAGTGCGTATGTCCGCTCATCGTGATCGACGCGAATACCCCTAACCTTTGCCTCACTGCCACTGGAATGCAGATAGTCTTCGCCGCTTGCGAACGTGCCCGCGACGACGGTGCCTGTGACCAGTGTGCCTATGCCCTTGGCGCTGAAAGCGCGGTCGATAAGAAAGCGAGGTCGCTGCTGCATGGCGGCTTGCGCTGAATTTTGGTCGTCGACCCAAGACTCGAGATGTGTCGCCAATTCGGCAATTCCGTCCCCGCTAAGGTTATCCACCTCTATGATTTTCGCGTCGGCGAGGCTGGTGTCAGCAAGCAGAGCGAGCAGCTCGGCACGCACGGCCGCTAGGGCTTCGGCGTCGACTCGATCGATTTTGGTGAGAGCAATGACGCCGCGCGAGAGCCCCAGTAGATCGAGTATGGCGAGGTGTTCGCGCGTCTGGGGCATGATGCCGTCATCGGCCGCCACGACCAGCAGCGCGGCGCCAACAGCGCTGACGCCGGCCAGCATATTATTAATGAAATCACTGTGGCCGGGTACATCGACGAATCCGAGCGTGGCGCGAGAGCGATCGGCGAGCGTGAAGTGTCGATAGGCGAAACCGGAGTTAATCGTCAGCCCCCGCGCTTTTTCCTCGGCGAGGGTGTCAGTGTCGGTGCCGGTGAGGTGTCGCACGAGTGAGGTCTTCCCGTGGTCAACATGCCCAGCGGTGGCGACGGCGAGAAAGCGGGTATGCGGAAGAGTATTAGCGGAATTCATCCTTGCAAGGGTAGCACTCGAGCACGGGCAATGGCGACGACGAAACTGGCCACGATGAGCGCGGCGAGTGCAAAGCCAATGTTCAAGCCCCCGCCGGCGAGGCTCACGATGCCGAGGCCCAGCGCGCCTGTGAATAACGCGTAATAGGCGAAGGCTAGCAGGGTTTTGCGGATGACCGCGCCTTCTTTGCCCACGAGCCCAACGACCGCCGATGCTGCGACCACGTTGTGTACGCAGATGATATTGCCGGCGGCGCCACCTACCGCTTGGAGTGCCACAATCCACAGGGGATCGAAGCCTACGCGTTCTCCTACGCCGAATTGAAACAGCGCGAACATCATATTACTCACGGTGTTGCTACCCGCGACGAAGGCGCCTAACCCGCCAATGAGAGGCGAGAACAAGGGCCACGCGGCTCCAGCGAGTTCGGCGACACCCTCGGCGAGTGCGATGGGCATCTGTTCGTAGCCTGCGCCACCGCCGCTCGAATTAATGAACACCTGCACCATTGGCACGGTGAAGATGAGCGCCATGGAGGCAGGAACCAGCGTCTTAACCGATTCGGCTGCGGCTAGCCTAAAGTGTGCTAACGGCAATCTATGAAGGCCAATCGTCGCTATCGCGGCGGCGATAAATATGCTGCCAGGAGACCATAGCGGTTGGAAGGACGCCGAGATCGAGCTGCCGAGTATTTGCGGCCAGGCCCAAGTAATAAACGGATCGCTGCTGCGCAGCAGGGATTCTAAGTCGAGCGCGCGCAGGCGCGTCATCACCAAGAGCGCGGCGATGAGAAGATAGGGCGACCAGGCGCGCAGAAGGCCCATAGTCGGGGAGTCGTCTTGATCGGCGGGTGCGGGGGTCGTGGCGCCGGTCCATTCCTTTTCCCACTGCGCAGGTTCTGTGAAACGCCAAGGCTTAGCGGCGTCTGGCATGAGGAAGCCGCGCTTCGCCGCCGGGACAACGATAGCGAGGCCGATAATGCCGCCAAACATCGAGGGAAATTCTGGGCCGAGGAATGTGGCTACGAGCAGATAGGGTAGCGTCATCGCAAAGGCCGCGAAGAGTGCGAAGCGCCATACTGCAAGTCCCTCTGCGAAGCTGCGATTGACGCCGAAGAAGCGCGTCATCGTAGCCACGACTAGAAGCGGAATAAAAGTGCCGGCGATCGCATGCAGGAGCGCGACACGGGCACCGATATCGGCGATGAACAGACTCCAATCGCTAAATCCCTGCGTGAGGGCAAAGTCGGCCATGCCTGGATCCGCAGAGAGGCCGCTGCTAATGCCAACTAGCATCGGCGTGCCCATCGCGCCGAAAGAGACCGGGGTGCTCTGAATAATCATGCCCGCGACGACCGCGGCCATGGCTGGAAAGCCTAGGCCGACCATAAGCGGCACGGCGACTGCAGCTGGCGTGCCGAAACCGGCTGAACCTTCGATAAACGAGCCGAATAGCCAAGCAATGATGATGACTTGAATGCGCCGGTCGGGGGTGATGTCTGCAAAGCCCGCGCGAATTGCGCGCATCGCACCGCTTTGTTGCAGGGTGTTGAGCAGCAGTATGGCACCGAAGATGATGTAAATGAGAGTGCCGGCGACGATGAGGCCATTGATGCTAGCGGCGAGCACTTGTACCCCGGGGACCTGCCAAACGCCAAGCGTTAAGCCGGCGACCACGAGATAGGCGACAGGCATCGCACGGCTTGCCGGCCAGCGGAGACCGACGAGTAGCGCGGCGACGACGAGAATCGGCGCGAAGGCGAGTAGGGCGAGAATGCTGCTATTCATGGTGTCACCCTGGTTTTATTCCGCGTTGGATTCCTCGCGGCGTTCTTGTGCCCGCGCCCCGCGCAGGATGTTAACCATGCCGTAATTGCCTTCGTGGCAGGCGTACTCATACAGCTGGCCCGCAACTTTGGTCATAGGGACGACGGCGCTCACCTTGTCGGTGAATGTCGTAGGGTCGTCTACTGTAAAGGCGTATTCCACGGTGTCTGCTGCCGTGCGAGTGAAGCGTTCGGTGAGGGTTTTATCAAAGGCGGTGCCCTGCGCG
Source organism: Gammaproteobacteria bacterium (assembly GCA_024639905.1). Classification (GTDB taxonomy): domain Bacteria; phylum Pseudomonadota; class Gammaproteobacteria; order Pseudomonadales; family Pseudohongiellaceae; genus UBA9145. The sequence goes on from JAHEGE010000001.1 coordinate 498,278, forward strand.
CTGAAGCTAAATGTCAGGTCGCTAAAATTGCGCGTGACGACTACGAGCGTATCGTTATCCCAGTAGCCCCGTGAGTCTCCGGACCATAGGCGCAGGTCCGAGTGCAGGCGCGTGTGTTCTTCCTCCGAGGCGGCAAGGGGGACGATGCGGGCGTCATGAATCATCTCAGTGAGGATCACCGCCGTGTCGCGATTCTGAAAGATCTGCACATTGTTGTTGTACAGGCTGGGGATGAACGGCGGGCCGGCGTTGAAGCCGACGATGCAGCGTTCCGACAGTCCTCGGTCTTCGGGGCCATCGGTGCCGATACCGCCCGCCAGCACTCGTGCGGGTCGCGACTCGCCGGTGTCTTCGCCGCCGTAGTTGCCGACCTGAATAACGGCCGTGGGCGCGAGCGCGGGGAGTTGACCGTTTAAGGGGTAGACGATGTGTGAAGTGCGCTGCAGGCCGCCGATACCCGCGTTCTCTATCCAAAAATCGTTATAGGATTCGTCGACGCCGGCGATGGGTAGGGCGCTGTCTGAGTTGGCGTCGAGCGCCGCAGCGCGCGCTTCGATCTGGGCGATCTCCGTTTCGCTAAGAAATTCGCGCTCGCCGAACTGGCTCGGCCTAATCATCGGGCGGTCCGAAGAGAAGTTCCACACGCCTTGTAAGTCAGGCTGGTCCCATTCGGTGCGCGGTGCGCTGTAGTCTTGGGCGAGCGCGCTGCAAGTGAATAGTGTGCAGAGTGCGCCGGCAAGTCCGGCTGCTTTGTATCGAGGGGTCATGAACGCTCCTTAGGCTGCGAGTCTTTCTTTCGAAAGTACCGCAAAGGAGGGCTTTGTACAATTGCAATATGAGTCACTCAAAAAGCCGCCAACCTTTTTGATACGCTATCGCGCTTAGGTCGACGCACGGCAGCACAAAGCAAGAAGCCGGCCCAGACTCGAGGTCTGGCGCCGGCTTCCAGATCGTAAGGTGTGGCGGTTACTTGTTGCGCAGTTGTGCCTGAGCGGCGGCGAGTCTCGCGACGGGGACGCGGGGAGGCGAACAGCTCACGTAATTCAGGCCAGTACGGTGGCAGAAATCGATCGAGTTTGGATCGCCCGCGTGCTCGCCGCAGATACCGAGCTTGATATTCGGTTTGGTCTGGCGACCACGTTCTACGGCCAGCTCGACCAGTTTACCAACGCCGGTCTGGTCTAGGCTGGCGAACGGATTCTGGTTGTAGATTTCTTTACTTTGGTACTGGTCGTAGAACAGCCCCATGTCGTCACGGCTTAGACCCAAGGTGGTCTGGGTGAGGTCGTTGGTGCCGAAGCTGAAGAAGTCGGCCTCGTGGGCGATCTCGTCGGCGGTGATCGCAGCGCGTGGCACTTCAATCATCGTGCCGACCAAATAGTCGATCTTCGTCTTGTGCTTCTTCATTACCTCGTTGGCGACACGATGCACGATCGCTAGCTGATCCGCGAGCTCTGCGCGGAAGCCCACGAGAGGAATCATGATTTCTGCTTTCACTTTAACCGGCTTCTTACCCTTGCTCACCTGGGCCGCAGCTTCGAACAGCGCGCGCGCCTGCATCTCGGTGATCTCGGGGTAGATAATGCCTAGTCGGCAGCCACGGCAGCCGAGCATGGGATTCTCTTCGTGTAGCGCCTTGATGCGGTCTATGACGAAATCGAATGGCACGCCGAGCTTTTCGGCAAGCTGACGTCTTACGACGTCGTCGTGCGGCAGGAACTCGTGCAGAGGCGGGTCGAGTAGGCGAATGGTCACCGGGCGACCTGCCATCTCTTTAAACAGGCCGACGAAGTCTTTCTTCTGGAAAGGCAGGAGCTTCTTGAGTGCCGAGCGGCGCTGCACTTCGTCCACCGCGAGAATCATCTGACGCATAGTGTCGATGCGATCGCCGTCAAAGAACATGTGCTCCGTGCGGCAGAGGCCTATGCCTTCGGCGCCATAGGCCACGGCCTGTTTTGCCATCGCTGGCGTGTCGGCATTGGTGCGTATATTCAGGGTACGGTATTTGTCCGCCCAGCTCATGACAGTTTGAAACAGCTCGTAGGTGTAGCTCTTGCCAGGCTTAACCTTGCCTTCAAGCACGCGCTTCACTTCCGAGTCGGCGCTCTCGATCATGCCTTTATAGATCATGCCAGTGCTGCCATCGATCGAGATGTAGTCGCCTTCCTTGAGTACGGTCTTACCCGCTGTTAGGGTCTTCTTCTCGTAATTGATGACGATGTCGCTCGCGCCACAAATGCACACCTTGCCAAGTTGACGTGCAACGAGGGCCGCGTGGGATGAGACGCCACCGCGCGAGGTGAGGATGCCTTGCGAGTGCAGCATGCCTTTTAGGTCGTCAGGCGAGGTCTCGTTGCGGCACAAAACAACCTTATTGCCTTTGCGTGTTTCGAGCTCTGCTGTCGCTGCGGTGAAGGCGATGCGGCCTGTCGCTGCGCCGGGGCCTGCGGGAAGCCCCTTGCCGATAACCGACGCGGCTTTCAGCGCCTTAGGGTCGAATACGGGAACGAGCAACGAGTCGATCGATTCCGCCGGAATCTTCAACAATGCCGTCTCTTGGTTCATTAGGCGCTCACGCTGCATCTCAACGGCGATACGTACTGCCGCGAGGCCCGTGCGTTTGCCGTTGCGGGTTTGCAGAATAAACAGCCTGCCGGCCTCGATGGTGAACTCGAAGTCCTGCATGTCTTTAAAGTGTTTCTCGAGCTTATTGCGGACCTTCTCGAGGTCTTTGAAGCTTTGTGGTAACTCGTCTGCGAGTTCGGCGATCGCGTTAGGGGTGCGAACTCCAGCGACAACGTCCTCGCCTTGGGCGTTAATTAGGTATTCACCGTAAAACACTTTCTCGCCGTTGGCAGGGTCGCGGGTGAAGGCGACGCCGGTCGCGCTGTCGTTGCCCGCGTTACCGAAAACCATGGCCTGTATATTTACCGCAGTGCCCCACTCGGCGGGTATCGCGTACTGCTGACGGTAGAGAATGGCGCGGTCGTTGCGCCATGAGCTGAATACGGCGCTGGTCGCGCCCCACAATTGCTCCATGACGTCCTGTGGGAACTCGCTGCGCGTGCGCTTGCGGATCAGCGCCTTGTATTGGTCTACAACCGTTTTGAGATTGTCGGTGCTTAAGTCGCTGTCGTTCTCTGCCTTGAATTTGCGCTTCGCGGCTTCGAGGATGGCATGGAAGGGGTCTTCCTCTTCTTCCGTGCGCGCCTCTACGCCCATGACCACGTCGCCATACATCTGGATGAAGCGACGGTAGCAGTCCCAAGCGAAACGGGGATTGCCAGAGATTTCGGCGAGGCCTTCGACGGTGATGTCGTTGAGGCCGAGATTGAGGATGGTGTCCATCATACCCGGCATAGAGTCGCGGGCGCCGGAGCGGACTGAAACGAGTAGTGGGTTACTGCGCCCACCGAAGGTTTTGCCTAGCTGAGACTCGATCTGACGAATAGACGCGGTGACAGATTTCGCCAGTGAGGCGGGGTATGAGCGTCCGTTGTCGTAATAATAAGTGCAGACTTCGGTGCTGATAGTAAAGCCTGGGGGTACCGGTAGGCCAATAGACGCCATCTCGGCGAGGTTTGCACCCTTGCCACCCAGTAGCTCTCGCATGCTGGCATTGCCGTCGGTCTGCTTGCCGAAGGCATAAACGTACTGCTGTTTCGCTCGAGTCGCTGGTTTGGCCTTTTTTGCTTTGGCAGGTTTTTTAATGGCGGCTTTGGTTTTTGTGCTCATAGCTTTTGCATGTTCCTCAAAACTTGTCCCTGAAACTGAGCGCCTACTCCTCCGATCCTAGTGCGCGTCCAGCTAGCGATCACAGAGGATACCATCCACCTCAAGCCGAGAGTACGCGCGGCCGGGGAGGGTATCGATGGGATAAAAGGTCAGCTAGTGGGTCGACGTCTTTGGTCGTGGTTAGGTCGTAGTTATGTCGTGGTTAGAACGCGAGCGCGCTTGAGCCGCTCTCAAAAGAAGTAGGATAAATCAAAGGCCTAGCAAAATCCAGAGCGCACGCGGTAGCAAAGTGTCACGCAGGCTATGAAAGACTTCTCATTCTTATCCGTTCTTAGTTAGGACGAGGACGAAGTGGCGCGAAACGTGGCTGCAGGGTGTCGATAGCCTACCTTCGAGGTAGGGTAAGGAGGAGGGGTGTCTGAGGCCGCCGAACACAAAGCGAAGTATTCAGCTTACTGTCGTGAGCATGAGGAGGAGTTTGCTGCTGAGCTGTGCGATCAAGCGTCCTCGTTAATCCGAGGTTGGGTGGGGCGGGTATTCGTGGTCGTGGTTATCGCCCTGACCCTGTGGACAACCCCCTATGCGGCCACGACGGAGGAAATCCTGTCCACCGCGCTTACGATTCTGGCGTGCTCGTTTCCAGCGCTGCTGGTTATGTCCTATCCCTTAGCTGTTGCAGTGTACTCGCCGCTGAGGAAATACAGCCCGCTGATTCTCGATGTAATCTGTCTGTCTACGCTGCTTAGCTTTGTGGTGTTGGCTGCCGTTTTGCTAAGCGCGTCCTCTGATGTGACAACCGGTCTCGAGGTGGGTGATCAGCTGGTGGGGCAGGTGAACTTCGTGCTGCTCATCGTTATCGCACCGTCCTATCACGCAAGTTATCAGCTCACCGTCCTGCGGAACCTTATGCTGGCTCTGCTGTTTGCAGCTATGCTGTTTCTCGCCGATCGCTCGTTCTTCCACCTATCGATTCTCCAGTTAATGCAGGGCTTCCTATTAGGGTCTGCCGTGAGCTGGTTTATCTATAAGGGCATGCGCGCGAGTTTTTATTCGAAATCAACCGATGCCGGCGCGCGCGAGCACCTGCGTAGTCAGCTCTCAAAACTCGTCTATCCATACCAGTTACAGATGATCAAACGCGGCGAGGAGCTAGAGGCGACGATGCCGTTGAAAGAAGGTAAGGCGATCGTCAGCGTCTTCGATGTGCAGCGTTCCAGCGAGATCAAACATGAGAGGACGCCTGAGTTTTTTATAGGGGTTTTCGAGGCCTTCCTGGGGATTTGCATGCGCGGATACGAGCATTCTCCTCTGCGTTCACAGGCCTTTCGGCTGAAAGAGACGGGCGATGGCTTTATCAGCACAGTGGGCTATCCGTTTCTGCCCACCGAATCTCGCTCTCTCGCCGATAGCGCGGTGTCAACGGCCCTTAGTATGTTCGATGTATTTAATAAAGAGGTGGCGAAGTTTAACTATTCGCGACCGATTAAAGCCGCCATTGGCCTCGCCTATAACTCGATCCAAGGCACCTTCCAAAGCGGCAGTATTCGCTCTTACGATCTGTTTGGGGACGCGATCGTGCAGGCCGCAAAATACGAAGAGCTGCGCAAGGAGGTCGGGCTCTGGGCCGTGTTCGAAGACTGTGCAAGGAGACAGGGATTCACAGACTTTCACGTGTTAATCATCCAAGAGGTTGTCTATAACTCCCTGAGTCCTGCTTATCGAGATATTTTCTCCGAGGTTGATCTGGTCTCAATGCCGCTCGATGAGCTGCGTGTCGATCCGGATGCGCGCTATGTGTACTTTCATGTCCTCGAATAAGTACGCGTCTCAGCGCTCTGGCTAGGGCAGGAATTCGCTGACCAAAATCTCGCCTGCGAAATGCGCTGCTAGATTAGACCTCACCAGGTCGCCCATGGCGGTGCGAGTCTGCAATGTTGCGCTGCCTATGTGAGGGAGCAAGACGACATTGTCCAACGCGGTAAGCGCCGGTGGAAGATGCGGCTCGTTCGCATACACGTCCAGTCCAGCGCCTGCGATCACGCCCGTACTTAATGCGTGAATCAGCGCCTCTTCGTCCACGCTTTGGCCACGTCCGACATTAATAAAATAATTTCCTGCGCCGAGGCTTTCGAAGAACGAGGCGTTCAGAATATTCGTGGTTTCAGGTCCCCCGGGTAGCACGTTGATGACGATATCGCTTGCGCGTGCGAGGGCGTTGAGGTCGGCGCAGTAGGTGTAGCCGACGTTTTTCCTGCGGCGGTTGTGATAGGCGATATTGAGTTTGAAGGCTTCCGCTCGGCGGGCGACCTCGAGCCCAATTCTGCCGAGGCCGGCGATTCCTAAGGTCTTGCCCGCGAGCCCCTGGCCGAGCGCGAAGGGGCCGCTGCGCCAGGCGCCAGACCGCGCGTGGGCGTCGGCGCCGATTAAGCCGCGAGTTACCGCAAGGATGAGGCCGAGTGCGATATCTGCCACCGCGTCATCCAACACGCCGGGCGTATTGCTCACACGAATGCCTTGGATTGCGGTCTGCTTAAAATCGATGCCGTCTACGCCGACGCCAAAACAGGCTATGAGCGAAAGTGAGTTGAGCGTATAGAGCAGGGGATCAGTCGCCCAAGAGGCGCTAGCAGCTGCGCTACATTTCCCCTCGAGTGATGCAAGCGTAGACGCCTTCTCTTCCTCGTTGAGTTTCCATAAGTGCACGGTGTCATAGTCGGCATCCAACTTAGCGATGGTTGGGGGATGGAAATTATTGGCGATAATAAGAGTCTCGCGTTGAGGCATCGATGGGCTCCATTGATTGATCTGGCACTATTTCGTACATTGGCGCTTGTCTTCATCCCGCCGCGCCACCTAGGCAGTGAAAGACCTCCATAGAATAACAGCCCTGAGAGTAGCCACAAATGAGTGTGAATTCCCTGTTCGCCATCCTGCCACCGGTCGATGCCATCCTGCAGGAGTCTCTGCTTACCGATGTCAGGCAGCGTCTCGGTAACGAGCCGGTAAAGCTCGCTGTGCGCGCAGCTTTGCAGCGTCTGCGAGAGTCTATCGTGGTCGCCGAGGACAGTGGCTCGGCAGAGTCGAGTGACGAGCATTCAAGCGAGCTTGAAAAGTTGCGCGCGCTTGACCGCAGCGCGATCTCCGCACGGGTCGCAGCGACCGCGGTGGAAATTCTCAAGCAAGAGTACCGGCCCCTACTACGCCCAGTGTTTAATTTGACTGGTACGGTTATCCATACCAATCTCGGCCGTTCGCGTCTGCCCGATGAGGCGATAGCCGCAATGGCTGTGGCTGCCGGCTCGGCGGTCGATCTGGAATTTGATCTCGAGTCGGGTAGCCGAGGCGATCGCGATGCGCATTTGGAGGCGCTGATCTGCGAGCTCACCGGTGCCGAGGCGGCGACCGTTGTGAATAATAATGCGGCGGCTGTGGTGCTATTGCTCAACAGTCTGGCGCGTGAGCGTGAGGTACTAATCTCCCGTGGCGAGTTAGTGGAAATTGGTGGCGCCTTCCGCATCCCCGAAGTGATGGAGAGTGCCGGCTGCAAATTGAAGGAGGTAGGGACGACGAACCGCACCCATCCCCGAGACTTCGAGTCGGGCCTGAGCGACGCCTCTGCGCTCATTATGAAGGTCCATGCGAGCAATTATGAGATTCGCGGCTTTACCAGCGCGGTACCTGAGACTGAGCTTGCACGCATCGCGCGCGCGGCAGGCATTCCCTTCGTCTCAGACCTCGGCAGTGGTTCATTGGTTGACATGCACCGCTACGGATTGCCACCGGAGCCGACCGTCCGCGCGACGATTGAAGCAGGCGCCGACCTCGTCACGTTTAGCGGCGACAAACTGCTCGGTGGCCCCCAGACCGGGATCATTGTTGGCCGCGCCGACCTGATCAAGCGCATTAAGGCGAACCCGCTGAAGCGTGCCCTGCGCGTCGACAAGACGATTCTCGCGTCGTTGCTCGCGGTATTACAGCTGTATCGGGATCCGGCAAGCCTGCCTCAGCGTCTGCCTTTGCTGATCGATCTATGTCGACCGCTGTCTGAAATTGAGGCGGCGGCAGAGCGCATGCGGCCAGAACTTAGCGCAGCGCTTGGTGCTGCGTACTCCGTCTATACCGCGCCGTGTAAGAGTCAAATAGGCAGTGGCGCGTTGCCACTGGAGCTGATTCCAAGCTGTGCACTCGCGATTAGCTCGCAGGCGGGTGACTCGGGGTTAACCAGCTTAGCGGCACGGCTGCGTAGGCTAGACAAGCCGATTGTCGGGCGTCTTGCAGACGGCGTGATGCTGCTGGATCTACGCTGCCTGCGCGATGAGCAGGGGTTCTGTGAGCAGATTGCAGCGCTAGCGACTGCGCACTCGGGTGCTGGCGAGGAAGAAGCCGAGCGAGGCGAGCGAGGCTAAAAGCATCATCGTCAGCAAGGGGTATACAGTCCCATTGAAGATGACGGCAACGAGCTGAGCGGCTACTGCGGAGAATGCCATCTGTAAAAATCCGGTGAGCCCCGAGGCTGTGCCTGCGAATTGTGGAAACTCATTAATCGCCGCCGCTTGCGCGTTCGGCAGCGTGATGCCGTTGCCGAGTACGGCGAGCGCGACAGGCATGAATAAGGCGAGTGGGTGGCGCAGCCCGATAAGTTGTAAGCCTATTGCGCAGACGATGCCGATGACACCCAGGCTCGCGCCGAGGGTGATGAGCCTGTTAATCCCCAAGTGACTGAACTGGCGTGCGATCGAATTGCCGAGCATAAAGCCGAGCGGCACCATGATGAAATAATAGCCGTATTCTGTGGCAGGCCTGTCAAGCACCGAGATCATGATTTCTGGCGCCGCAGAAATAAAGGCGAAGAACACTACAGAGACGAAGGCGACACAGAGTGCGTAGCCGCGGAAGGCGCGGGAGCGAAAGAGGTGAAGGAAATTGCGCAGCATCGCACCAACGCCGTCAAACGGGGCGGGTTCGGCGAGCGTCTCTTCCAAAGCGTTTTGTAAGATGACGAAAATAATCAGGCTAAGCCCCGACATCACTAAGAATACCGACTCCCAACCAAAACGATGCATGAGTTCGCCGCCCACCGCGGGCGAGAGCATCGGCATGACAACCATCACCATAACCAGTGTGGCGATTACTCGTGCCGCCTGATCGGGCCCGTAGACGTCACGCACGATCGCGCGAGCGAGCACCAAGCCCACCGCGCCGCCGAAGGCTTGAATGATGCGTCCGAGTATCAGCATGTCTATGCTGTGAGCGAAATAACAAAACAGCGAACCTAGAAAAGTAATGCACAATCCGACGAGCATTATCGGCTTGCGCCCGTACCGATCGGAGAGTGGGCCGTAGGCGAGCGTGCCGATGGCAATGGCGAGCATAGACAAGCTGAGGGTGAGCTGGGCCACCTCGGCACTCACCTCAAACTCCTCCTTGATGACGGGGATCGCGGGCAGCAGGATTTGCATGGCGGTCGGCCCCAGTGCTGAGGTCGCGGCAAGTAGGACGACAACGCGCTTGCTGAGTGTGTTCTTTGCGGCTGCCTTGGGCTGTTCTGTCTGGTCTGTGCTTGGGTTCAAGTGACGCTCGAATTGCTGATTAAAAATCAGGGAGGCGCTGTTGTGCGCCATAGCTTTCCGCCCGCAAAACAACACTCGCCCCTGTGAGCGCAGAGCGCTGCGCCTTGCTGAGCTCGATGCCAATACCAAAGAGTTGCTGCTGAAAAGCGACGGCGGTCAGGCCGCTCTCGCTTAGCGCATCGCTGGCGATTGCATCGCGGGTCTCCAAGGGCGCCGCAGTGTAGCACGAAAGCGGCTGTTCCGAGTCGTCGAGCAGGCAGGCTCCATCGCTCAAGACTTCTAGCGTGAGCCCCCCGTCTGCCGCGCTAAAACGCGGTGAGGCGACGAGTTTGTCGGCAAGCACCTGCGCTTGTTCTGAGCCGTCGGTTGAGACAGACACAGGCACTGCAGCACCGAGGCGTCTTGCGAGGCTCGGGTCTTGGCGCAGGCTCGCCGCGAAGTGTCGTATAGCGGTGGCGCGATCGCCGGACTGCCAATGCGCCTGCGCGCTGTGCCATTGGACCCGCGCGCGCAGCAGGCGTTCGCTCGCTGGCAGCGTTTGCAGCGCGAGCGTGGCCTCATCAATAACTAGTCGCGAATCGCGATTAAGGGCGGCGGCCTCGACTCGAAAACTGTGTGCGTAGCCAGGCCCGGCCTGGAATGCGCCGGCGCGCTCCGCCTCGTCTATTAAGGTCACAAAAACACCCGCGCCCAACAGGCCTACTATCTCTGGCTCCATCCATTCGGGAATATGCACATCCAACGGGCCATAGGGGCGAAGACGATCGCGCAGGGTGGTGGTCTCTGCGAACAGCGACGCTGCCCTGCGGCTTGCCTGCCAAGCCTTTAAGCGAGCTGCCTGCGCGGTCGCAACGCCGCTCACTTGCGCCCAGCCCTCATGGGCGGCTGCACGTTCTCGCTGCAAGGCATAGTCGGCCCGATAAGCAAGCGCGGTAATTAGGGCTGAAACCGCTTCTTTCTGCGCGTCGTCGGCGCTGAAATTGCCGTTGCGATCTGGCTGGTTAAGCGCGGTTTCTGCCAGCCGCGCCGCGTCTTCCGTGTACCCGGCGAGCAGCAGCAGCGTCGCGCCGACAAGGTAATGCTCCGCGCGGTTGCTCACGCTCACGAGGGGGGCTTGGCGGCTGCGCCAAGCGAGCATCTGCGTTAGCGCCTGCTGAGCGGCATCAAAACGACTCGCGGCGAGCGTTAAGTAGACTTTTTGAATCCAAGGGTTGGCAACGCTGCTCGGATTGGGTGTCCGGGTCGCGCGGTCGATCAGTGTTTCGGCCTCAGCGAGGCGTATGCGGCTAAGGGCAACTTCAGCGGCATTGCTCAGGGTCACTGTGCTCAGCGTCTCTCCGCGGTTCAAGCCCGCCTCATCGAGGCTTAGCGCCTGGTCGCAGGCCGGCGCACCGGGGCTTTGTAAGGGCTCGCTTAGTTCCACCGCGCATAGCGTGTTCCAGGCTTGCGCGATGGAAAAAGCATCGGTGTCTTCGCCGTTAAGCACTCTGAGTGCACTCTGGCGCGCGAGGTCGAAGCGCTTGAGCTTGATTAGTGGCCAGCCTTTATAGGGTTCTAGGTCGACCCCGTAGGCCTCGCTGAGTGCGTCGAGGTAGCGCAGGGATTCCTCTTGATTGCCGACGAGTTGATGCACTGAGGACAGCTGATTAAGTGTCAGGTAATGCCACATAGGTGAGCTTGCGTCGTCGGCGTCGCGCGCGAGCATCTCGTCGAGAGAAGTGACGGTGCTGTTGGCCTCGGCGCGGTTTAAATGGAAAAGCGCGCGCGGCACATTGCCTTCGACGCTCAGGAGCACCTCGGCAAGCGCGTAATTTGCGCCGGCTGAATTCGGCTGCGCGCGCAGCCAGTTTTCGGCGAGGTCGCGGGCGCGCAGATTTTGTGAGGTGTTGAGTGCGGCGCAGACAGCGAGGGCTTCGGGTTCGACAATAGTGCGCAGGCCGAAGCACGTGCTCGGTGTAGGTAAGGGGATGGCGTCGAGCGCTGTGGTTCGATCGCCAGCCTGGGCAGCCGCGAGCACCGGCGCAAAAAGCAGGAGAGTAGCAATGGCTTGCTTGAGAATAGCGGGCAGGCGAATCACGGTCGTCTTGCGCCTAGCGCAGCGTCGAGCGGGCGAGTTGTTCCATCGGCTGCGCCATGACTTCGCAAATAATCGTGTGGCAATCTCCTGCGGCGGGAGCGAGTACCAGGCGATGACCTAACACACGCGGCAACAGCCGTTCGATGTCGGCTGCGCTCACGTAGTCGCGATCATCGAGTGCTGCGGCAGCTTGCAATGCGGGTAACAGCAGCACCATGCTGCGCGTTGAATTGCCTTGCAGCACCCGGGGATCGCTGCGCAGAGCGCGGGAAATATCAACCAGGGCAGTCTTGATCGCGGGGCTTATTTCGACCATTTCTGCGAGCGTGCTGCGCGCCTCGAGCAGTTCGGTCCTGCTTATTCGGGGGACGGCCTTGCGAGTCTTAGCACTGCTTGGGCTGTGTGCATTGAGTACCTGCAGTTCGGCATCGCGCTCGATAGGGTCCATCTTGAGCTTGAAGAGGAAACGGTCGAGTTGCGGGATGGGCAACGGATAAGTGCCGGCGAGGTCGAGCGGGTTCTGCGTCGCAATCACAAAGAACAGCTCGCCAAGCGGATAGGTCGTGTCGTCGACGGTGATTTGCTTCTCGCCCATCGCCTCGAGCATGGCCGACTGCACCTTGGGTGAGGTGCGGTTGATTTCATCGGCGAGCACTACGTGAGCGAACAGCGGCCCGCGGCGGAAGTGAAAGGAATTGTCATTGGGGTCGAAAATCGGCACGCCGGTGACATCAGAGGGCAGTAAGTCGGGCGTAAATTGGATGCGGCGAAAGGCGCTAATCTCGGGCATTGAGGTAACGCCGGCCTCAGGTTCAGGGGTCTGCGTATCCACGATGGCCTCGCCTAGCGTCTTCGCCAGCGTCGTTTTTCCAGAACCCGGGAAATCCTCGAGCAGCACATGACCATCGGCGACGAGCGCAATAACGCATAGCTCTATCACCTCGTCGCGTCCCATCACCTCGGTGCGTACAGCGTCGATAAGCCGGCGCATAACAGCGCGTGCGGAAGGCAGCGACTGCGCAATGGCCGTTGTAGGCGTGTCACTCATCGCCTCCGCGGTGGTGGATGGCATTTGTGCAAGACTCATAGGGTGCTCCAATGGACTAGCGTGCGGCTAGCCAGCTAAAGGGGTTCAGTGCGCCGAGTAGACGACGCCAAAGGGGAACAGCTTTACGCAATTCATCGTTAACCGCATTTTCTAAGCTGCGCCAGTCTGGCGCGAGGACATCTGCTCGAGCCGCGGCCGCAGCATTGTCTTTTCGGCTTAGTGCAGCGCCCAGATGCGCGCGCGTGAGTGTCATCATTGTTGGTGCACAGTTGCCGCAGCGCTGTGCGAAGGCCTCGCGCGATTCGCCGAACTCTCGGCTGAGGCCGCTGTCTGCTAAGCGGTCGAGGGTGGCGCGGAAACCACTACGGTAGCGCGCATGACTGGAGCCGAGTCGCGGCGCGAGACGGCGTTGAAGTTTTATCGCATAGCCGCTCATTGGTGCGGCGGCGAAGGCTAGTAGCAAGAGGTTCAGGGCCTGCCGCGTAAGCCGCATGAGGTCGAATTCCGATTCGGCGCGCGCAGCAAGAAATTCATCGAGGGAGGCGTCGTCGCGCAGCATGTCGCCCAAAAGCTGCTGGAGGTTGTCCTGGGGATCGGTACTCATGTCAACGAGGGTTTGCTGGGGTGCAGGATCGATGATGACCCAGCCTAGCCCCTCGAAATATACCTCGGGCCAGGCGTGGCCATGGATCGCCTGAATAAGCAGCGAGGAGCCGCCCGCGCGGTTGCTCGCCGGCACCGAATAGCCGACACCAACGCGCGCGGGAATGCCGATGCTTCGATACAGATACACCGCAGAAAAGGCAAAGTGGACACAATAACCGGTGAGGTCGCCAAACAAAAAAGAGGCGGCGGGATCGAGTTCGGCGGCATGGGCATTTTTTAGGCTGTAGATGCCATTCTCATCGAGGTATTGCTTGATCACCCACGCGCGGGCGAAAGGGTCATCACTAAACGCGGGGTTGAGCTGTCCGGTGAGTGAGTCGGCAAGAGTGTGGTAGCGCGGATCGTTAGGTAGCTTGAGGTATTCTTCGCGCACCTCGGCGCTCCAATTGGCCGAGCCTGCTTCACGCCCCAGTAGTGCCTCCAACTCGAACAGCGGCACCGCCGAGCTAGCCTCGTAGGTGGTGCGGAAACGGGTCGCGTTGGGGTTCGCAATCGGCCGGTAAGCGGTTGGAGTATCGAGCCCGAAAAGCGAGCGGTGGGGCACCAGCGTGCCGATCGTGGTGCGCACGCTTTGTCGCGGCGCGCCGGCGATGGGGTTCGTGGCATGGCCAAGTTCGGCGCGCGCTTGAGCATCGAAGCCTGTCAGTAGGTCGGTATCCATGTCGGCGCGTGTTGCGTAGTCGATGCGCGTGCCGTTGAATTGGGAATAGGCAGATTCGCGAAAATAATAGGAGCCGTCGGGGGGTGTGTAGTCGTCATGGAAGACGACGACTGCGACCGGCGCGGCCTTGTCTTTTGGGTCGTTGCTACTGTCTTGAAACGGGTTGTCGGGCGGCGCTTCACTGCCGCGCGCAGCGGTGAGTCCAAGGTCGTTGGTGAGTTCTGGCAGCGGCAATCCCACACGCTGCACGAAAACCACCAGCAGAAGACACGCTGCGCTGAGCATACCCAGGTGATAAAGCCGCCGCACAAGGCTGGCCTCGCGCAAATTCACCGCCGCGATAACTAGCAGGCCTGCGACGCCCAATGCCATTAACAGGTAGGCGGGATCGTAACCGCGAATCAGTGCGAAATCGCCGAGCAAGAACGGCCGATCGATCATGCCATTGCGGTGTGCGGCAAAAGTAAGCACTACCGCGCAAGCGACGAAAAGACTTTCGCCTATTTGCCCTGCGCTGCTGCGTTGGGCTGTCAATCGCAGCAATCCTAATGTGGCGGCAGCTAGGGTGGCGTAGGCAATAAATTCGCCTAGCGCGTAGGGTGTTAACGGATCGAACCCCGCATTGATAAGTTGCTGCCCAACGAGTTCGAATCCGAAGCCGCCACGCAGTGCGCGCGCGAGCAGCTGTCCCGCCAAGGTTAAGAGCAGTGCACAGAGAAGGGCGGCGAGCACCGTGGCCGCTACGCGGAGTTCCTGCAAACGCCTGCGTAGGCGAGGGGAGTCAATAAGAAAGAGGGCTGCGACAGTGCCGACAATGACGCCCACCGAGCCGCTGGCGATAGTAAGCGGCAAACTCATGAGCCAGGCCGCGAAGGCGATGACCATGAGTCTCGCGCCCTGTTGTCCGCGCGAACTCGGCTCAGTCCAGTTCTGTGGTGTGTTGGTATTCATAGGCCTTTACGCTGCGGCGCCATTAGAGCGGCTGTCAGGTCGCGACCGCTATGTCTGTCTACAATAACGAGCGATTCTACGCTTTGGCTCAGGCCGGTCAAACGCTGGGCGAGCTGGGTAGGCGTAGTCGACTCTTGCGCCCGCCACAGCAATCGCTGCCAGCGCTTGGTTGGCAGCGTCTCGGTGAGTCCTTCGACACCAAGGATAAGGGTGATCCTGCAAGTCGCAGAGCTCGCGCTCGCAACAAGGCGCTCGATGACGCGCGGGTCCTCTGTGCCGGCGAAGACGAGGCAGTGGCGCGCCTGCTGTGTAGTAAGAAAGCTATCGAGCCCCCAGCGCGATTGATCTGCACTCTTGCCGTGCGCCAAACGCGAGCCTGCTATCGCGTCTAATGCGCTTTCCCGTTCAGTGGTTGCCATGCCCAGCGGGGCCGTACCGTCGGCGCCGAAACGCCAGTCGTCTCCGAAGAGTCCGCTTTCCAGGGCCATGCGCGCGAGCGCGGCTGCCGCTTCGTCGCCGCCGCCGGACACGAGATAAGCGCAGGTTTTGTCGTCGTAAGCCACGCTGCGTTCTGGCAACCGCACGCTCAGCTGACGGCTGCGGGCATAGCCCTTCCAGAGTATGTCGCGCACGGAATCTCCGGGTGCGTAGGGGCGAATCTCCATGCGGTCGCCTTCGGGCTTGCCGGTGGCGTCGGGGAGCCCGTCCTCCGTCACTAGCGCGCGCTGAAGCGACAAGGGGCGGTAGGCGCCGATATTGGGCAGTATGCGAAACGCTCGCGGCGTATTCACTGTCCAGCGATAGCGACATAGCCGCAGCGCATCGCTGACCTCGAAACGGCGAGTTACTTGCGCACCGCTGCCGCGCAATGCAGGGGTCATAGATTCGATGAGGCAGGCGGAGCTGCCTATTCTGCGCGGCTGAATTTTCGTGCTTACCCCGTCGGGTGTCATAACCGTCCACTCGAGACGAACCAAAGGCAGCCAGCCTAGCGCGGGCACAGCGAAGTGAGCATCGTTCGGATAGCCCGCTTCCAGATCTAGTCTTCCCTCGGCGATGTCAGGATCGAGCGCTCGCAGCAGGCGACGCTGAATGAATAAGCCGCCGATGACTGTGGCGAAAAGACTACACACTACGATGATGAGTGTGCAGAGGCAGAGGGCGAACACCACGAGGTCCATGCTGCCGTAGCCCAACACCCGTAAGGCACCCGCTGCAGCGGCAAGGGTCAGTGTGCCGCTAAGTGTTAGGGGATAATGCGAAACGATAAAATGCCACAGCAACCAGGCTCGCTGGCGTGGCGTTGGTGGGACTCTGTTTATCGCCTCGCTCATCGCAGTGCCTTGGTAGGTGGGACGGCTAGCGATTCGCTCGGTTGTCTATTAGCTGCGCAACAACCTCGGGGTCAGCCAGCGTCGTCGTGTCGCCCAAATTGTCGAGCTCGTTGGCGGCGATCTTGCGGAGAATCCTGCGCATGATTTTCCCCGAGCGCGTCTTCGGGAGTCCGGGCGCGAACTGAATAATCTCAGGACGCGCGAAGGCGCCAATTTCACTCGCGACAAAACTGCGTAGCGCCGCGTTAAGTTCGTCGGATGCGTTAACGCCGCCCATCAGCGTGACATAGGCATAGATGCCTTGGCCCTTGATGTCGTGTGGGTAGCCGACCACGGCGGCTTCTGCCACGCTCTCATGCAGCACCAGCGCGCTTTCGATTTCGGCTGTGCCGAGGCGGTGGCCAGACACATTTATCACGTCATCTACGCGACCGGTAATCCAGTAATAGCCGTCGGCGTCGCGTTGCGCGCTGTCGCCCGTGAAATAGTAACCGGGATACGCAGCAAAGTAGGTGTCGATGCAGCGCTGATGATCGCCATACAGTGTGCGCAGTTGACTCGGCCAGCTCTGTGCAAGCACTAAATTACCAGTCGCCTCGCCTTCGAGTTCGCGACCTTCGGCATCAAGCAGTGCAGGCTTTACGCCGAAAAACGGCAGTGTCGCCGAGCCGGGCTTAAGGTCGGTCACGCCGGGCAGGGGGGTGATCATAATGGCGCCGGTTTCGGTCTGCCACCAGGTGTCGACGATCGCGCAGCGGCCTTCGCCGACGACATGGTAATACCATTCCCATGCCTCGGGATTGATCGGTTCGCCGACGCTACCGAGCAGGCGCAGGGAGCTGCGTGAAGTGCTCGTGACCGGTGCATCGCCTGAGGCCATCAATGCGCGTATCGCCGTGGGCGCTGTGTAGAATAAATTCACTTGGTGTTTGTCGATTACCTGCCAAAAGCGCGAGGCATCGGGATAAGTGGGCACGCCTTCGAACATCAGCGTCGTCGCCCCGTTCGCGAGTGGCCCATAGACGATATAGCTGTGGCCGGTAACCCAGCCGACGTCGGCGGTACACCAGTACACGTCACCCTCGTGGTAATCGAATACATACTTGTGGGTCATGCTCGCGCCGAGCAGATAGCCTGCGCTCGTGTGCAACACGCCTTTAGGCTTGCCGGTTGAGCCCGAGGTGTAGAGGATGAATAGCGGGTCTTCTGCTGCCATCAGCTCGATGGGGCAGTCGCTGCTCGCCGCACTCGTGCTCTGGTGATAACACACGTCGCGCGCCTCGTTCCACGCGACTTTGGCGTGGGTGCGGCGCACGACAAAGACAGAGTGGACGTCAGGACAGTCCGCGAGCGCGGCATCGACATTAGCCTTTAGGGGGATCGTGCGACCACCGCGAACGCCTTCGTCGGCGGTAATCACCACGCGGCAGTCTGAATCTAGAATGCGGTCTTTAATCGACTCGGGTGAAAAGCCACCGAAGACCACCGAGTGCACCGCGCCGATTCGCGCGCAGGCAAGCATCGCGTAGGCCGCCTCGGGCACCATGGGCAGGTAAAGGCACACGCGATCGCCTTTGCCCACGCCGCGCGCCTTGAGGGCGTTGGCTAGGCGACACACGGCCTCGTGTAGCTGTTTGTAGGTGATGTGCTCAGAGTCGCTAGGCTCATCGCCCTCCCAGATGATTGCGGTTTGTGCGCTGCGATGTTCGAGATGCCGGTCTATGCAGTTGTAAGCGACGTTGAGGCGGGCACCGTCGAACCAAGTTGACTCTGCCTTGGCGAAGTCGCCTTCGTGCACTCGCCTCCAGGGTTCATGCCAATGCAGCAGGCGACCGGCTTGCTCCGCCCAAAACTCGTCCGGATTGTCTATCGACTGGCGGTAGAGCGTTTCGTATTGCGCTTTGTCGAGGTGGCTGCGGGCTGCGGCTGCTGGGGTGACCGGATAGAGCTTGCTTGTAGACGTAGGCTTGCTGGACATCTTATTGGGCATCTCATTAGATAGGTTATCGGACATGGTGGCGTTCCATACTCAAAAGTCGGCACTGCTAGTCACCCGCGAGGGCAGAGCGGATGGGAGGCTAGGCGAGGTCTTGAGTATGCCGCAAAGCCGGTGCTGTCTCAACGCGGCCCCGCGCTCTAGCGAGACCTAAAGAGACGGCTAATGAGACAGTTAAAGAGAGACGCGGAGGTTATCGATGAGGCGCGTGGTGCCGAGGAATGCAGCGGCAACTAGCACCAGCTCCCGGTCCGACGCAGCAGCTGGGGCCAAGGTATGCGCGTTGGCGATGCCGAAATAGTCGGTGCGCAGGCCGGCGGCCTCGAGCGCCGCGCGCGCCTCCTCCTCAAGAGAGGCGAAGTCTTTGACGCCAGCTTCGAGCTTTCGCGCTAGCTGCTTGAGCGTCGCATAAAGCACCGGCGCGACGGCCTTCTCTTGGCTCGATAAATAGCCGTTTCGAGAACTCAGTGCGAGGCCGCTGTCCTCTCGCTGCGTCGCGATACCGTGGATCTCGATGGGCAGGGCGAGGTCGGCGGTCAGCTTGCGAATGATCAAATACTGTTGATAGTCCTTGAGGCCGAAATAGGCATCGTCAGGCTGCACGATATTAAACAGCTTCGTGACGACCGTGGCGACGCCGTCGAAGTGTCCTGGGCGGCTCGCGCCGCAGAAGTGTGTGCCGAGTTCGGGGACGTGGACTCGGGTGCAGGTGTCTGGTGTGGCGCCATAGAGTTCTTCAGCGGAAGGCAAGAATAAGGCGTCGCAGCCGGCGGCTTGCAGCGCCTTTCGATCAGCTTCAAGCGTGCGCGGATAGGCGTCTAGGTCTTCACCCGGGCCGAACTGGAGCGGGTTGACGAAGATGCTCGCGGCCACGAGTGCATTGCGCCGCTTCGCCTCTGCAACGAGCGCGAGATGTCCGGCGTGCAGGTTGCCCATCGTGGGGACAAAGCCGAGCGTGCGCGTGCCGCGTTCTCGCAGGCTTGCCCTCAATGTAGTGATGGAGGAGAACTCTTGCATGGGGGAGGAGATCTAATTAAAGCAGTGTTCGGGCGCTGGAAACGCTTGGGATTTGACGTCGGCAACGTAGTTGCGCAGCGCACCTGGAATGCCGTCGTCGGAGCCAACGAGGAAATTCTTCACGAATTTTGGCGTAATGGGTGAGACTCCCAACACGTCATGTAACACCATAATTTGTCCCGTCGTATCAGGCCCTGCACCGATTCCGATGACGGGTATAGCGAGGCTGTCGGTGACCAGTTTGGCGAGCTCGCGCGGCACGCATTCAAGGAGTAACACGCTGGCCCCCGCTGCTTCTAATAGCTTGGCCTCGTCGAGAATCGCCTGCGCTTGTTCCGTGTCGCGCCCCTGCACGTGGAAGCCACCAATACGATTTACCGACTGCGGCGTTAAGCCCATGTGCGCACACACGGGGATGCCGCGCTCGGACAGTAGGCGGGTGGTGTTTTCTATCCACGCGCCGCCTTCGAGTTTGACCATGTGTGCACCGGCGCGCATGAGCGCTGCGGAATTCTCTAGTGTCTGTGTCTCCGACGCATAGCTCATGAAGGGCAGGTCGGCGACTAAAAGAGCCCCCTGGTTGCCGCGTTTTACACACTGCATGTGATAGACCATGTCATCCATGGTAACGGGCAGCGTGCTGTCGTGGCCTTGCAGAACCATGCCCAGAGAGTCGCCTACCAATAACACCTCGACGCCGGCGGCGCTGGCGATTCCCGCAAAACACGCATCGTAAGCGGTGAGGCAGGCGAACTTCTCGCCTCGGGCCTTGATGCCTTGCAACGTGGTTAGGGTGACGTTTTTGGTCTTGCTTTGGGTGCTCATGGGGCGGAGTGTACTCCTATTCGTGCAGGTGTGAAGGAGGGCGTTGGGTTTTAGCTTTGAGGTTTACGGCGGCGCGTTTTTCGGCGCGGTCGCTGTTCGCGAGGCAGCTGGTCGAGTAGCGCTTCCCGCTCATCCTCGCCCGCCTCTTGGAACTCTGTCCACCACGCGCCAATGCCGCCAAGATTCTCGCCGCCCTCTTCACGCAGCAAGAGGAAGTCGTAGGCGGCGCGAAAGCGAGGGTGTTCGAATACACCTTCAACCGCTCGGCGATTACGTTGTTCGAGCCGCGCTTGCAGCTCCCAAATCTCTTTGCTGACTTGGGTGAAACGCTTGGGAATAGAAGTGTAGGTTAGCTGCTCTGCGATGGCGCTATTGGCCGCCGCATTCAACTGCTGTCCGGGGTTTAGTTTAGGCAGCGGATGCAATGCCAGCTTTAACTGAATAACCGGCCAAAGCAGTGCCGCGTAGAGGAAGGCGGGCGTCACGGACTTGCCGTCGGCGAGCCTATTGTCGGTGTTGCGCAGTGCCAGTTGCAGCAGCTCTGCTGCCTGTTCGCGACCGCGGAATGGCGTAAGCAATGCGCGCAGCGTGGGCGCAAACAAATAATTGCCCGGCTGGTATTTGCGTAGCAGCTCCCAAGTAGCCTCAGCCTGGCCGCTGGCTAGCAGCTTTATTGTCTCGTCGAAGAGCCGCGCAGGGGAGATAGACTCGAGCAGGTAGGCGAGTTCGTTAATCGGTGCGAGGGTCTTCTCTTCGATATCGAAATCGAGTTTGGCGCTAAAGCGCAGCGCACGCAGCATGCGCACCGGGTCCTCTTTGTAGCGCGCCTCAGGATCGCCGATCATGCGAATCTTACGATTCTTAAGGTCTTGCATACCTGTACTGAAGTCCAGGATCGAGAAATTGGTGGTCGTGTAATACAGCGCGTTAACGGTGAAGTCGCGGCGCAGGGCGTCTTCGTCGACGTTGCCGTAGACGTTGTCGCGCAGGATCATGCCTGCAGTTGAGTGCGCAGAGTCGAGGTGACGAATGCCTCGCCTAGAACTGTTTTCGCCGAGCTCAACGTTCACGTCATGGGGGGCGCGGAAGGTCGTTGCTTCGATGATCTCGCGGCCATAGCGTAGGTGCACAATTTTGAAGCGCCGTCCGATAATGCGTGAGTTACGGAACAGGCTGCGCAGCTCTTCGGGGGTAGCATCGGTCGCGATGTCGAAGTCTTTCGGGCGTTTGCCCAGCAATAAGTCGCGCACACCGCCGCCCACCAAATAGCCTTGGTATCCAGCGTCGTCGAGCTTGCGCAAAACACTCAATGCGTTCTCGGATATATGCCGACGCGACACGCTGTGCTCGTCGCGGGGAATGACGGTTGCCTTCTCGAGGCCAGGGGGGAGTGCGTTAGTGTGCATTAATTGCAGGGTATCTCGCGGTCTGCTCGCCTTGCGAGCGAAAACGGCATAATACACCGATGCCCCGAAATTAAAAGGCGCTGTGCGTGGGCTTGATGCGAGTTGGCGGGAAAATACCGGTAAAGAAGAAATGAAAAAGGGATACCGAAGCATCCCCTTAATGGTCGAACAATCTCACTCAGCTGAGCGTGACGGTCCGAAACGATTGCGCTAATAGCCCCTGCTTGTTTTTGATCTTGGGTGTCTAATCAGGCGAATCTCAAAATATTGCTATTGTTTTTATCTCGTTCAGTGCACCAACCTAGTGTTGCTCAAATGTGAAGCCTGTGTGCCATTTTTGTTTTTATTGGAACTTATTATTTTTATTTATTGTTATTGTGATCCAACATTTAGCATTAAGCGTGCCACAAAAAAATAAATTAATAAAATCAATAATTTATGATTTCTTGGCAAATTAGCGGTTCGCTTAGAGAGCAACGTTGTTACGATTAGGCTCGTATTATGTGGGTAGATGGGTAGCAGTAACAGTCTGCCTAGGCTTCTTGCTTCTTCTTTCGGGGGATGCCGAAGCGTTGGCGGCGCTCCCAGAGGCATTTGCGACTAATGCCAAGCTTCTTCGCGAGCTGGGTTTCATTCATCGAATCTTCATGCTCAACGACGAAGCGTTGGAAATAGTCTTCGAGTGAGAGGTCTTCCATCGGCGCCGATTGCGGCCCCTCTGAGCTTTCGGATGCCGCTGACCCTGCAGCTGGCGCGACGCGCTCAATCTCTATGGCCAGTAACTCCTCGCCGATCAGCTCCCCTTCTGCGAGGACTACGGCCCGTTCGATGGCGTTTTCAAGTTCGCGAACGTTTCCCGGCCACGTGTATTTTGCGATCGCGCGACTAGCCTCACCAGCAAAGCTAAGCATAGGCGTCTTCAATCGTTTGCAAGTGCGTTGCAGGATGGCGTCTGCGAGTTCGAGGATGTCATTGCCGCGGTCTCTAAGCGGTGGCAGTAGGAGAGTCATAACGTTGATGCGGTAATACAGATCTTCGCGAAAGAGACCGTCAACCACGAGCTGCTTGAGGTCGCGATGGGTGGCGACGACGAGGCGGACGTCGACTTTCTTAGACTGCACTGAGCCTACTTTGCGAATCTCGCTCTCTTGCAATACGCGAAGGAGTCGCGCCTGTGCTTCGAGGGGCAGCTCACCGATTTCATCGAGGAAAAGTGTGCTGCCGTGGGCTGCTTCGACAAGACCCGTGCGGGTCGCCGTGGCGCCAGTAAACGCCCCTTTCTCGTGCCCGAACAGCTCGGACTCGATAAGGTTCTCAGGTATTGCTGCGCAGTTGACCGAGATCATTTCCTTCTCGCCGCGGCTGCTGAGGTTGTGAAGCGCGCGAGCGACAAGTTCTTTACCTGTGCCCGATTCGCCATTGATGAGCACGGTCGAATTGGTGAGCGCGACTTTCCGGATGCGGCGGAATAGCTCCATCATCTGTGGGCAGCTACCAATCATGCCGAGCACGGGCGGTTCGAATTCGTCTTCGCCCACCTCGTCGCTTTCGCGAGCACCGTGGTCGCGGAGCACCTTGGCCACCGATTCGATCAACTCGGCGTGTTCAAATGGCTTGGCGATATAATCCACAGCGCCCAGCTTCATCGAGTCGATCGCGGAGCGGATGCTGGAATAGCTGGTCATGATGAGAACAGGGCAGCGTGTAGCCTTGATCAGATCTGTGCCGGGGGCGCCGGGCAGCCTGAGGTCGCTGAGTATTACGTCGAAACCATTGATGTCGTGCTCTTGCAATGCCTCTTGTACGCTGCCTGCCTCGCTAACGCGATAATCGTGGCGTTCGAGTAGGCGCCGTAGCGAGCTCCGAATGATGGCTTCGTCCTCGACGACGAGAATATGAGGTCCTGCTGTCATGCGCCTGCTCTGATTGTCTGGTGACTCATAAAATTTCGACCGATACCGCTCTTGGCTCTTAGGCCTTACTCAGCGCTCCAGTGTCGTGCCTGCTAGGCATTTGCTGCTGACGCATCATAGCAGGGAAAGCGCAGCAATACCTGCGTTCCGCTTCCTCGCACCCGGTCGACGGGGCTGATTATATCAATATTTCCGTTCAAATCTTCCACGATGCTAAAGACTAGCGAGAGGCCGAGCCCCGTGCCCTCGCCAGCCTCCTTGGTGGTAAAGAAAGGGTCGAAGATACGACTCTTAATGGCATTGGGGATGCCGATGCCGAAATCGGTGACGGTAATGTGCACCTGGCTACCCATTATTTGGGCGGCGAGAATGATGGTGGAGCCCGGCTGGGAGGCGTCGCGTGCATTATTGATGAGATTAATGAGCACTTGGAGCAACCGCTGGGAGTCGCCCCAGATCGCTGCTGTAGGATCGCAATCGACCTCGAGGCTCAGCTCTTTGTTCTTCTTGTCCAGAGACACAAGCGTCTGCGCCTGCGCGATGCACTCGTGGATGAGGACTTCCTCATTCTCGTGCATAAGTTTGTTGGTGCCAGCATGGGCGAAATTGACCAGGGACTGCAGGATTTTCGAGGTGCGGTCAGTTTGCTCGATAATTTGCTGAGCCAGCCCATTAAGCTCGTCGTCTTTATACTCGTCGCGGATGATCTGGGCCAAGCAGGCGATGCCGGTAATGGGATTGCCGATCTCATGCGCAACACCGGCCGCGAGTCGACCTATGGAGGCGAGGCGTTCGCTGTGGGTGAGTCCGGCTTCAAGAATCTCAGTCTCGGTCATGTCTTCCATCAGGATGATGAGTCCTTCATGGCTCGTTTCCGTATCGCCGCTTTCTTCGATCAGCGCTTTGTGCAGATTAACCGTTCGCTTTTGCGCCCCGAGTTCGAAGCTCTGCTTATACGAATGATCGATGTCTTCGCCGATAAAGGCTTCGAGTAGTGCTTGCCAGGGCTCTGGCAGATCGCTGAGCTGCGAGCCGACCACATCGGCCGCGCTGATCTCAGTGAACTCCTCCAGTGCGCGGTTCCACATAATGATCTCGCGATCTGAACTCAACGAGCAGACACCTAGTGGCAGATCGAGCAAGATCTGGCGATGGTAGCGGCGCAGGTTGTCGAGGTCTGCAGCCATGCCTGACAGGTTGCTCCGGTAGGCTTCTATGCGGTTCTCGATCACGTTGACATCGGAGCTACCATGTTGCGACACGATGCTATAGGGCAGATAGCTGTCGATGATTTCTCGTGCAATAGACGGGCCTAGTAGGCCCGAGAGATTGGCTTCCAAGCGCCCGCGCAGGAGGCGCATGGCATAGGGTCTGCGATCGTCGCGTTTAAAGCCAAGGTCTTTTAGTGCCTGTCCTACCTCGCGCGATGCGGTGCGCTCGCCCAATGGTTTGCTCAGGCTCTTAATGAAATCGGCGGCAGACTTGGCGACCAAGCCACTGCGCTTGCGGCGCTTAATCGTGTCCAGGGTACAGAGGTCGGCCGAACTCCGCTCTTCGTCGCTGCTGCCAAAATAGAGCGAGCCGCCGATGAAGGACAGCGTATTGATGATCAGCGACAGGGCTGCGATCTCGCGCCAGTTAATGGCGATCGCACTGAAACTGCTGGCCTCTGATAGGAGCGGTAGCATGAGCAGGACAAACCAGATCGCCACCCCGGCGGTGAGCCCGCTTAAGAAGCCGCGTTTGTTTCCGAGTGGCCAGTAAAGAATGGCGACCACGCCGGGTAGGAATTGCAAGCAGGCGACGAAGGCCACGGTGCCGATGACTTGTATGCTGATCCTGTCGCCGGGCAAATAGTGGAACGCGAACCCTCCCCAAATCAGCGCTGCGATAAGCACGCGGCGGCGCTGCATTAGCCAGCGGTAAATGTCTTTGCTCGCGGCGGGCTGCTGAATCGGCAGTATCAGATGGTTGAGGCACATATTCGACAGTGCCAAAGTGATCACGATGATTAAGCCGCTCGCGGCGGATAGGCCGCCGAGGTAGGCGAGCAAGCTGATAGCGGGTGAGTCGAACGCGGCGCCGATAGCGACGGGGAAATATTCCACGGGCACGGCGCTGCCGGCATGCAGTCCCGCCCACAAAATGGGGAGAACCGGCAGGCTAATGAGCAGGAAGTAGAGTGGCAATCCCCAGCTTGCAAAAGACAGCGCGCCGCGTCCGCTGTTCTCGTTGAAGGTCACGTAAAACATGTGCGGCATGGCAACTGCCGCAGAGAAAAACAACAAAGCCATGACGTGAAACGAGCTGAAGTAGTTGGTGTTCTCGAGGGTGCCTAAGAGGTCTGGCTGGGTCAGTAGCCAAGCTTGCATCTCTGCCATGCCGCCAAAGCCTCCGTAGATGGCGAAGCCGCCAACCACCAAGAAGGCAATGAGCTTAATGAGGGATTCGAAGGCGATGGCCATGACCAGTCCGTCATGCTGGGTACGGCCGGGGCGTCGAGATGTGCCGAATAAAATGGCGAATAGCGTGATAAGGACACAGAATCCCACTGCGACGGAGCCGTGGGAAGCTGCTGGCGAGAGGATGTCTGCAGTGTCGGCGACGGCGCGGATCTGCAGCGCGATAAGCGGCGTGACACCAATAAGGATGACCAGCGTAGTGGCGGTACCAACCCACGGAGAGCGATAGCGGAACGCGAGCAGGTCGGCCAGCGAGCTCAATTGATAGGTCTTGGTGAGCTCTAATAAGGGTCGCAGCAACAAGGGCGACAGCATGAAAGCCAGCGAAATGCCGATCGAATTCGCGAGATAGCCATAGCCCTCGCGTTGGGCGTTACCGACTGCGGTGTAATAGGCCCAGACGCTCGCGAAAACCCCGAGCGACAAGACGTAGACTACAGGATGACGAATCACGCGCTGGGGTATCCAGCCGCGCTCGGTGATATAAGCGATACCGAACAGGATTGACAGGTAGGCGCTGCCGAGCGCGACTAGCGTGGTGAGATCAAAATTCATCGCAGTTCTCGTTCGGCATCATTAGCTTTCGTCCGACTCGTGGTTGCGATGCGCCCACACTGCAACTAAGACGACGATAAAGCCAACGATAAAAGGCCGGTACCAGAGTTCGCCGGCCGCGTTAATCCAGTCTACAGAGAGCAGAAACAAGAGATAGATGATGACCAAAAGCATCAGCATGGAGCGGGGTATGTACACGGCAGGAGAATCTCGCTAAGCGCTTGTTAAGTCTTGGAGTGTAGCCAATTTCGGTACGGCGTGTAACTGCCAGTGTGCGACACCCCAGGCCAATATCTCTGCAGGTGCGGCACTCGCAAGGCTTGCGGGTGGTGCTTGGCCTAGCAGCTTTAGGCAGGCGTGGAGGTCTGCGCGTGCATTCGCGCCCTTCAATGCCGGCGCGAAACTCTGTTTGCTGAGTTTGTCACCTGCGGCGTCGACGATGATGGGGAGATGAGCGTAGCGCGGCGTGGGTAAGCCGAGGCTCTGCTGTAGGTATATCTGGCGCGGCGTCGAGTCGAGTAGGTCGGTCCCGCGCACCACGTCACTGATGTTCTGAAAGGCATCGTCGACGACCACGGCTAGCTGATAGGCGAAAAGGCGGTCTTTGCGACGAATGATAAAATCGCCAACCTCCTCTTCGATGGCTTGAGTCACCTTGCCTTGGATGCGGTCGCAAAAATGGATCGGGCTGCTCTTCACTCGGAGGCGGATGGCGTCGACTTGCTTGGGGTCATCGGCGTATTGCAGGTCGCGCGCGCTGAGGCCGCGTGCGCGACAGGCGCCCGGATAGACGCCGGCGTTGGCTTGCAGGTCGGCGCGTGTACATGCGCAGCGGAAGCAAAGGCCCTCGTTGGCGAGGCTCGTGAGTGCTGCGGCGTAGGCGGGTAGGCGATCGCTTTGATAAAGCACATCGCCATCCCAGTCAAATCCGTATGCGGTGAGTTGTTCAAGTATGAGCGCGGCAGCACCAGCGGGCTCTCGCGGAGGGTCGAGGTCTTCCATGCGCACGAGCCACGCGCCCTGCTGGGCGCGCGCATCGAGGTAGCTTGCCACGGCTGCAAGCAAAGAGCCGAAATGCAGGGGGCCTGTCGGTGAAGGGGCGAACCGGCCGATGTAGGTCGCGTTCGCCATAGGTGTGCTTATGCTCAGTGGGCTAGCCTAGAGGCTGCCCAGCTGCTTCTCTTTGATTTCGTCGAGGGTCTTGCAGTCGATGCACTTGTTGGCTGTGGGCCGCGCTTCGAGTCTGCGTATGCCGATCTCGATGCCACAGGAATCGCAAAATCCATAATCGTCTTGGGCGATGAGCTCAATCGTGCTGTCGATCTTCTTGATGAGCTTGCGTTCGCGGTCGCGGGTGCGAAGCTCGAGGCTAAACTCTTCTTCCTGCGTCGCGCGGTCCGCAGGGTCAGGGTAGTTCGCCGCGTCATCCTGCATATGGTGCACCGTGCGATCGACCTCTTGCATGAGCTGATTGCGCCAGTCACGCAGGATCTGCTTGAAGTGCTCGCGCTGCTTCTCGTTCATGTATTCTTCGCCGCGCTTAGGCTTATAAGGGACGAAGTTTTTGAGGACGGGCTGTGATTCTGCTATCGCGGTCTTAGACATGTGTTCTCTATGCCTCTACAGGCCTCAAGCCTGCGTAGTGAGAATATAATGCGCGGTTATTGGGCGCTGTTACAACTAGTATAGATCATCGGCACGATTTGCGTGCCCCGACACATCCCTCTACGAGGGCTTTTTGCGGGGCGGT
The DNA here is from genome assembly GCA_024639905.1 of Gammaproteobacteria bacterium. Lineage (GTDB taxonomy): Bacteria > Pseudomonadota > Gammaproteobacteria > Pseudomonadales > Pseudohongiellaceae > UBA9145. The sequence continues at coordinate 526,244 of JAHEGE010000001.1, forward strand.
AAACTAGCAGATTGGTGGCGTCTATGCACGGTTTTTCGTACGCAGGGCAGGCGCAGCCTGTACAATCCGCGTTTGCCAATGGCCGATTCAGGCTAGTCAATAAGAGTGCTGAGGGGAAGAGGACAATGTCGGGGAAAGAGGGACGAGGCTTGCAGCGAGCGCTGGAGCCGCGAGCGGCGCTGTCTAGTGTCACACCATTCAGAGTCATGAGCGTTATGCAGCGCGCAGCTGAGCTCGAGCAGGAGGGGCGGCATATCGTCCATCTTGAGGTGGGCGAGCCGGATTTTTCCACCGCGCAGCCCATCCTTGATGCTGGCAAGGCGGCGCTGGATGCCGGGCTTACCCAATACACCGCTGCGACAGGGTTGGCGGCGCTTCGAGAGAGGATTAGTGAGCGCTATCGACGTGAACACGGGGTGGACATTGCGCCGCACAGAATATTGATTACCCCGGGTGCGAGTGGTGGCTTGTTGCTGCTCGCCCATCTGCTAGTAGGCCGCGACGAGGGCGTTCTAATCCCTGATCCCGCCTATCCCTGTGTGCGGAATTTTATCCGCTTGCGCGATGCGCAGCCTCAGCTGGTGCCTGTTTGCCGCGAGCAGGATTTTCAGCCTAGCGTCGAAGACCTTGCCAGACATCGCACCGCAGCAACCCGCGGCGTGTGGCTTGCCTCGCCGAATAATCCTACGGGGACGATACTCGACCGCGAGAGTCTTGAGCGCCTCTCGAGTTGGACGCGCAGCGAAGGGCTGCATTTGCTTGTTGACGAGATCTACCATGGCTTGCACTTCGTCGATGACCTGCCGAGCGTGCTAGAGGTCGATAACGATGCCTTTGTCGTCAACAGTTTCTCTAAATATTTCGGCATGACTGGCTGGCGTTTGGGATGGATAGTCGTTCCCGATGCGTTCGTAGAGACGGCGACTACGCTTGCGCAGAATATGTACATTTCTGCGCCTGCGCTCGCGCAGTATGCCGCACTCGCAGCCTTCGAGCCGGCGACTGATGCGATACTGGCTGCGCGCAGGGACGAGTACCGCAGGCGCCGCGACTATGTTGTTCAGGCGCTTGCCGACATAGGGTTCGTCTTGCCGCGTGAAATCGCTGGCGCCTTCTATGTGTACGCAGATTGCTCGCGTTTTACCGACGATAGCGAAGCGTTTTGCCGGCGACTGCTCGAAGAGCATGGCGTGGCAATGACGCCCGGTACCGATTTCGGCGAGGCGGGAGCGCGAACTATGCTGCGGCTTTCGTTTACCACCAGCATGGAGGAGCTAGCGCTGGCCATGGCGCGGCTGCGCGAGGCGCTTGCCGACACATGATTTTTGCGCCGGGGCTACAGCCAGCCGTGCTGATAAAACGCTACAAGCGTTTTCTCGCTGACATCCGCGATCCCAGCGGCGCGCAGAGCACAATTCACTGCCCTAATACTGGCGCGATGACGCGTTGTCAGGGCGAGGGATGGCGCGTTTGGTTTACCGATTCGGCGAACCCTAAACGTAAATACCCCTGTACCTGGCAAGTGGTTGAGAACGAAGTCGGCGAGCTGATCGGTATCAACTCTGGGCTTGCGAATACGCTTGCGCGTGAGGCGATTGAAAACGGCACGATCGCAGAGCTTGCGGGTTATCAGTCGCTACGCAGCGAGGTGGCATACGGGGAGCATGGCAGTCGAGTTGATTTTTTGCTAGCAACGCCCAGCCCATCGAATCCTCGCGAAGAGACACAGTGCTATGTTGAGGTCAAAAGTCTCACGTTGGGCTTAGAGGGAGGCCTCGGCGTTTTCCCCGACGCGGTCACGACCCGTGGGCAAAAGCATTTGCAGGAACTGATGTGGGTGCGTGAGCAAGGCGCGCGCGCAGTGCTCTTGTTCTGTGTTCAGCATACCGGGGTCACACGCGTGGATGTGGCGCGTCACATCGATCCCGACTACGCGCGGCTTTTAGACTTAGCCTTAAGCAAGGGGGTCGAGCTGTTGGCGTATTCTGCGGCGATCGATCCAGAGGGAAGCGAGATTCGCCTCGTCGAGGCCCTGCCAAGCTTGGTTTAGCCGCCTAAATCCGCCTTAAGCTCTTCTCAGCGACGCCTCGGCAACCGACACCACACCGTCGGCGAGCTCGAAGGCTACCGGCTGCAAGTGTTTGCCGCGGCACGGGCCGACGAGGCAGCGCCCGCTGTCGATCTCGAACAGCGCACCGTGGGTAGCGCACTGAATGAGCGCGTTGTCTGCGTCGAGAAATTTATCCTCTTCCCAGTCGAGTGGCGTGCCGATGTGCGGGCAGCGATTCCAATACAGGTAGATCTCGCCATTCTTACGCACGGCGAACAGGCTCTTGCCGCTAACCTCGATGCCCTTCGAGGCATCGTCTTTCAATTCGTGCGTCTTGAATAGCGGGATCATCATTGTCACTAGGGTCCTGTTTAGGCGCTTTTAAGCGTGAGCGCTTGGTCCAACGCGCGGCTGAAGTCATCGAGCAAGTCTTGGGTGTCTTCGATGCCCACCGAGAAGCGAATCATCGAGTCGGAAATGCCCATGCTCGCTCGGCGCGCTGCGCCCATCTCATAAAAAATGGTGTGCGCTACGGGGATTGCCAGCGTGCGCGTGTCACCGAGGTTGCTCGAGGAGATCACCGTCTCCATCGCGTTAAGCACCTCAAAGCAATCGATGCCCTGAACAAGGTCGATACTGACGATCGCGCCAAAATTATGAAAGAGGTTGGCCGCGCGCTGATGCTGGGCGTGGCTCTCGAGACCTGGATAGAACACGCGATTCACCGCCGCGTGGCCCTCGCACAGGCGCGCGATAGCTAACGCGTTGGCGCAGGCGCGATCTAGCCGCAGGGGCAGGGTTTCCGAACCTACGGCGAGGTGGTGCGCTGCCTCGGGCCCCAGTGAACCACCCATGTCCCGCAGGCCTTTCTTCTTGATCTGGGTGATGCCCCATAGGCGAGTGTCGGCGCCTTTGTAGCTGTCATAAATATTGGGAAACGCAGACCAGTCGTAAAGGCCAGTATCGGTAATCGCGCCGCCCAGCGCATTGCCGTGCCCGCCAATAGTCTTGGTGAGCGAGTTCACCACGAGTGATGCTGCCACCGCTTTGGGCTTGAACAAATGCGGCGAGGTCATGGTGTTGTCTACGCAGTAAACCAGGCCGCGCTGCGCACACAGCTTGCCTATTGCGGCGAGATCGGCGATTTGAGTCGCCGGATTCGCGATTGTCTCGACGAACACGAGACGCGTGTTGGGTTGAAGTGCAGCCTCAACAGCTGCGACGTCGGTGGCGTCGACGAAACTGACCTCAATGCCGAGCGCCTGCAAAGTCCCGAAGAAGCTGTTGGTATTCCCGAACAAGAAGGCGCTGGAGACGATGTGATCGCCAGTGCGCAGCAGCGCAAGCATCGCGCCTGCTATGGCAGCCATACCGGTAGCAAAGGCTGCGGTGGCGATACCGTCTTCCATGGCAGTAATGCGATTCTGCAGCGCCGTAACCGTCGGGTTAAGCTGGCGACCGTAATTATAACCGGCGCGTTTGCCTTGGAAGACCTCGGCGAGTTTGCGCGCGTCTTCGTAGCCGTAAGCAACCGAGGTGTGAATCGCCTTATGCAATACCCCGTGCTCGGGTTTGTCGAGGCGATCCGAGTGCAAGTTGGTCGTGGTAAAGCCTTTTTTGTTCATGGCGTCTGTTGATCTCTTTGTCACTGTCTTTGAACGACTCTCGTGTAGCGGTGTATCCAACGGCCGCGATTTATACACTAGCCTTGCCGGCGTTTAAAGCGCGCCCTCGCAGCCTTACGTATTTTAGGGTTCAGGGTACTCTGCGAACAGGGCAAGTTGGGCAACCTCTTTGTCGATGTCTTCTATGCGCTCGCGGTATTCATCGCTCATCCGGCTTTGATACTGCCTCTCAAATTCGCGTTGGCTCAAGCCATCGCGATTGCCGCCCACCAGCGGGATTAATTCCGTGTCGCTTTGCAGGTCTTGTAGGCGTCGTTGAAACTCGCGCGCCGAGTCTTCGCTGGTCACTGCGAGCTCGGCAAGCTGTATCCCCACGCGATTTGCAGTGAGGTCGGAAAAGCTAAATCCGGAGCGGTAACGCGCGTCAAACGCTTCCTTGCCTGTAGAAATAATCTCAGCGATCTCGACGCTGGCGATGGCGGCGATGGCGGCGGAGTTGACGACATGTTGCGCGAGGTCTTGGCGCCTTCTTAAGCGTATTTCCGCCTGTTGTTGCTGAGTCTTTTTCCCTTCGACAACGCCTGTTGCTTCGGCGAGATAAGAGGAAAGGGCAAACAGTGCGGCAGTATTTTCAGTGATTGGATTCGCACCTGCCTGCGTCCTGTCTTGTGCTTGCTGGGCAAGGAGGGGGAGTAGGGCGCTCAGCGCGACAGCGCGTTGAGACTGGGGTAGGGCGTCGAGGTAGTCTCTTAACGCTAAATCATAGTGCGGCGCGGCAGCGGCTGCGCGCTCGTCCACAAGTCCCCGCTGAAGATCCCAGCTCAGCCTGTCGAGGGCCTCGCTTTGCCATGCGAAGCCGGCGACTAAGGCCTCCGGAGTAATAGTCAGGCCTTGAAAAGCGCGCTCGAGCTCAGTCTGGGCGTCGAGCAGTGTGTTCGTACGTCGCTGGGAGCCACGGGTCAGCAGGCGTCTGGACGCCCAATTAGCGAGGGGAAACGGGACCGGCAGGTAGCCCAGGCGTATCGAACTGGGGATTGGCAGCCTGCCATCGCTTGCGTCGGCAATCGTGAACGCGAGGGTGATTGAAGGCTGCAGACCAAGAAGGGATGAGTCGCGCAGAGGAAGGCTAGCTTGGACCGCGAGCTGTCCGGATGTCAGCTGTGCCGCGCTACGCCATCCTTGCTGGGGTAACAGAAGCTTCAAGGTAGCAGCGACAGCGGTGTCAATCTGCTCGGCACTCAGCACCACGCGCTGCGTGCGCCCGGTATCCGGTGTTGAGCCTCCGGTCTCGCTTGTCGCGGGGGCGGCAGAGCTGGTGGGCGCGGCAGAGCCAAGCGAGCTTGCGAACAATTCGCCTAGGCTTGAGGGATTCAGGTTGGGCGCGGTCTTAAGTGGAATCGGTGGCCAAGGCTGAACAACTGCCGCGCAGAGTCCGACGATGACTAGCAGGCAGAAGACGGCTATAGAGCGCATCGACCCCGTTAGCCGAGGCTCTGCGGCTGGCGCCGATATCTGAGTATGTCGCTGCATGGTCGCGGGCCCAGCGCCGTCACGGTCGGCGATTCAAGAATTCTCACACATTGTCACGGCTTTCCGCGTCCGTGTCACCTTTGCGCTCAAGTGCGAGGTATTGAGAGACTGTTGAGAGTGCATCGTCGCACCGCTGGCGGGCGGGTAATAAGCTTGAGAGTGTCTCTGAGATGCCCCGTTCAGCTTTGATTGCATGGGGGTTTGTGCTAAAGTCCGCGCCTTTAAATAACCAGTCCTGCTAGGGGGATACTTTAGTGATAAGTACAATAGGTTTAACGGTAGCGCTGTCGCTGCTCGGATTGGCGATTGCCGTCTTCTATATGAAGCGCGTAACCGACATCCCTGTCGACATGGGTTTGGAAGAGAAAGACTCCGAACGCCTGAAATTCATCCACTCTGCTATCGCAGATGGCGCGATGGCCTTCCTTAAGCAGGAATACAAATTCCTCACTATCTTCATGATCGCGTTCGGCGCCTTAATCGCCGTTGCTATCGATGATACGCACACGCCTAACTACCACGAAGGTATCTACACGGCGCTTGCGTTCCTCTTCGGCGGTGCCATTTCCGTGGCTTCTGGTTACATCGGTATGAAGGTAGCGACGCAGGGCAACGCGCGCACTACCGTATCTGCCAAGCAGAGCATCTCGAAAGCGTTCGACGTAGCAATCAACTCAGGCGCGGTCATGGGCTTCGCGCTCGTAGGCCTCGCGACTCTCGGCTTGGTTGTGATCTACGCGGTGATGTCTGCGCTGATGTCTGACCTCGGCCAAGAGAACAACCACATTCTGATGGAAGTGATCGCAGGCTTCGGTCTTGGCGGCTCGACTATCGCGCTGTTTGCGCGCGTTGGCGGCGGTATCTTCACCAAGGCGGCCGACGTGGGCGCTGACCTCGTGGGTAAAGTTGAACAGGGCATCCCTGAAGACGACCCCCGCAACCCAGCGGTAATCGCTGACAATGTCGGCGACAACGTAGGCGACGTAGCCGGCATGGGTGCCGACCTCTTCGGTTCTTGCGCAGAGAGCACCTGTGCGGCCATGGTTATCAGCGCGGTCGTTTTCGCAGCTGACCCGAACGCACTCCTCTACCCAATCCTTATTTCAGCAGTGGGTATCCCCATCAGCCTGCTCACTAAGCTGGTTGTGTCGGTTAAGACCGAAGACGACGTGGCACCTGCACTGATGAAGCTGCTGGTGATTTCCAGTGTGCTGATGGCGGTTGTTATGTACCCGCTCACGCTGCAACTTATCCCTGCGAGCTTCGAGCTGGGCGGCGATACGTTCACTAACATGGGTGTTTACCTGTGCTTCCTCTCTGGTTTGGTGTCTGGTCTGGCTGTTGGCCTACTGACCGGCTACTACACGTCGGACAAGTATTCGCCTGTTCAAGAAGTCGCTAAGTCCTGTGAGACGGGTGTCGCCACGAACATCATTTACGGCCTCGCGCTCGGTTACAAGAGCACGGTTCTGCCTTACATCTGCATCGCGATCAGCATCTTCATTTCGTGGGAGCTGGCCGGCATGTACGGTGTAGCAATTGCCTCACTAGGCATGCTCGGTACTCTGGTTATCGCGCTCATGATCGACGCCTACGGCCCAGTAGCCGACAACGCCGGCGGCATCGCCGAAATGGTTGGCCTAGAGTCTGAAGTGCGTCGTCGTACCGATATCCTCGACTCAGCTGGTAACACAACGGCGGCGATTGGTAAGGGCTTCGCTATTGGCGCGGCAATCCTCACCTCTCTCGCGCTGTTTGCAGCCTTCATTACGATCTCTGAGAAGCTGATGGGCGCGCCTATCACTATGAGCCTGCTAGACCCAATGGTCTTCACTAGCGTGTTCATCGGTGCGGTTCTGCCGTTCCTCTTCACTGCTATGACTATGAAGTCGGTAGGTAAAGCGGCGTTCGCAATGATCGAGGAAGTGCGTCTCCAGTTCCGCAACATTCCGGGCATCATGGAAGGTACTGGCAAGCCTGACTACGCAAAGTGCGTAGCTATCTCGACTCAGGCTGCACTGAAGGAAATGATTGCACCGGGCATCCTCATCATGGGCACGCCGCTAGTTGTTGGCTATCTGTTTGGTGTTGAGGCAGTAGCGGGCGTCCTAGCAGGGTCACTCGTGTGCGGCGGCGTGTTGGCGATCTCTTCTTCTAACAGCGGTGGCGCTTGGGACAACGCCAAGAAATACATCGAAGCGGGCAACCTCGGCGGCAAGGGCTCAGAAGAGCACAAAGCGGCGGTTGTTGGCGACACGGTTGGTGATCCCCTCAAGGACACCTCTGGTCCTTCACTCAACATCCTGATCAAGCTGTCAGCGATCTTGAGCGTTGTGTTCGCGCCGTTCTTCGTACAGTACGGCGGTATCCTTCTGGGCTAAGGCACAGCGAGACTGGCTCCCGTTAGGTCGGGCACAAAAAAGGAGGCTTCGGCCTCCTTTTTTGTGCCCAGCGATTCTCTGTTAGCGGCGTTCTTTTGAGTGGTGTTTGCTAATGCCGTTTGTGAAGTGGAGGCGGGCAGTGCGTGTGCGGCTGTTTAACCGTTGCTGCGGCTTTCGAAGTGATAAAGCACCCAGCCCTCGGCGCTGACGGCCGCGTTGCTTGCATCGCGCCACACAAGCTCCACCGAGCGCACGCATTGATAAATGCGGAAAGAATTAGTGTCTTCGATGATGAGGTTGCGCACTGAAGGATTCAGCGTGTAGTTGGAGATTTCGACGAGCTTCCAGTTATCCGCCATCGTGCGTGTCACGCACTCATCGCCGCTAAGCAGGTCGATGGGCGGTAGATTCGTCTGTGCGTATTTGCCTGAGTCGAGATCAAGGGTTAACGCAAGATCGACGTGGGATCCTTCCTCGGGAAGGTCTAGAAATCGAATTCTTTCAAGCGTGACTGCTTGCTCTGTCTGGTTCTGCGCCACGACGCGCACACCATCGTCGGTATTCTCGCCCCAGGCGGCGGAGAAGAGCGCGAACTTTATCGACTCAGTGGCATCGCTAGGTTGAGCGATGGCTGCGAAAGGGGCTGTGGCTATTACTGTGGCTAGGGCGATGGGTAGCGCCAGCGCGCGGTGGGGGTGGGCGCAGGCGCGCTGTGGCAGGTTCCAATACATACGGGGATTCTAGGGCTTGGTGACCAAGGTGTCAGCTAAAAATGTGAGCAGGGCGTAAGTGAGAATCTACTCCGCGCCGGGACTTTGTTACAATCCCTGCCTCAGCAACTGCGAAAAGAGTAAGAGCGAGTGAGTAAGCTAGATTCCATCAATCACATAATCTGCGTCGCCTCCGGCAAAGGCGGTGTGGGTAAGTCCACTACCGCCGCCAATCTCGCCGTTGCGCTTCAACAGCAGGGGTTCTCTGTTGGTCTGTTAGATGCCGATATCTACGGCCCGAGTCTGCCGCTGGTGATGGGCATTCCCGCGGGCACTCGCCCGCAGATTAAAGACAAGCGACTCATGGTGCCTTTGCAGGCCCACGGCGTCGAGTGCAACTCCATGGGGTTTCTCGTAGACGAGAAGACGGCCATGGTCTGGCGTGCACCGATGGTCGTGTCTGCCTTCACTCAAATACTGAACGACACCGAGTGGTCGGCGCTGGATTATCTAATAATAGACATGCCGCCGGGTACCGGCGATATCCAGCTGAGTCTTGCGCAGAACGTGGCGGTGACGGGCGCGGTGATCGTCACCACGCCGCAGGATATTGCCTTGTCTGATGCGCGTAAGGGCATCGAAATGTTCACCAAAGTAGGGGTGCCTATACTCGGAGTGGTCGAGAACATGAGCGTGCACGTGTGCAGCGAATGCGGTCATTCGGAGGCGATATTTGGCAGCGGCGGCGGCGAGCGACTGGCACAGGATTATGGTGTTGAAGTCATAGGGCGCTTGCCGCTCGACATCGCCATTCGCGAGCAAACCGATAGCGGCGTACCTGTGGTAGCATCAGACGCTAGCGCCGCGATTCGCGATGCCTATGCCGGTTTGGCGCGAGCAGTGCATGCGCATGCTCTCGCACAGGCAGCGCAGTCCGAGGCGCCGACGATCTCGGTGACGGACGATTAGCGGCTAAGGCTCGACTAGTGGCAGCGAGCCAATACAACAAGAACACCTAACGCGGGGAACCTTTGTGGACGCAGTTAACGATTTTCTTATTCTCATCGACAGCTATCTCGGAAGTGCCGTTTGGTTTCCCTTCCTGCTCCTCTCTGTTGGTATTTTCTTCACGCTCTATCTCGGTTTTCCCCAGATTCGCTATTTCAAACATGCGATTGGCATCACCACGGGACGCTTCGACAAAGAAGGGGCAAAGGGCGACACGTCACACTTTCAGGCGCTAGCTACCGCGCTGTCGGGGACTGTAGGCACGGGTAACATCGGTGGCGTCGCGCTTGCGCTGCACCTGGGTGGTCCTGCTGCACTTTTCTGGATGTGGGTGACGGCATTTTTCGGCATGACCAGTAAGTTCGTCGAGGTGACGCTGTCGCATAAATACCGCGAGCAGACCGCCGACGGCACCATGGCCGGTGGTCCCATGTACTACATGGAAAAGGGCATGAACGCTAAGTGGCTCGCAGTGTTGTTCGCCATGGCGACGGTGCTGAGTTCTTTCGGTACGGGCAGCCTGCCGCAGATTAATAGCATCGCCGCGGGCTTGCAGAGCACGTTTGATATCGAGCCCATCGTAACTGGAGCCGTATTGTCTGTGCTGCTGGCGCTGGTGATTATCGGCGGCATTAAGCGTATCGCGAAAGTCGCCGCGGCGATCGTGCCCTCAATGGCGGTGTTTTATCTGATTGGCGCCTTCGCGGTAATCCTTCCGAATCTCGCCAATATCGGACCATCTTTCGTCGCCATCTTCAGCGATGCCTTCACCGGCTCTGCCGCAACCGGCGGCTTCCTCGGCGCAACCTTTGCTTACGTCTTCGACCGCGGTGTGAATCGTGGACTGTATTCCAACGAGGCGGGTCAAGGCTCCGCTCCCATCGCCCATGCCGCGGCACGGACTGACGAGCCCGCAGACGAAGGCATGGTGTCTATTCTCGAACCGTTCATCGATACCATCGTCATCTGCACGATCACCGGTCTCGTGATCTTGTCCTCAGGCGCCTGGAAGGAAAAATTCGATAACGAATTTCAGCGTGCCGACATGCGCTTCGTCGCCGGTAACTACGTGGAGCAGGACGCAGCCGACGTTGAGCAGATGTTCAACTTGCTCAACGGCGATGCGACAGAGGCGAGTCTCTATTCTGGAGAGATCGTCGTTAGCAACGGTCGGGTGACCAATGAGCAAGACTTTACCTTGATGGCATCACGTTCGTTCGCCGAAGACGTTGTATTCGCGCGCGATGACGAGCCACTCTCTGGCACGCTTACCGTAACGGACGGTCGCCTAGACGACGATTCAGTGGGTGTCTCGGGCAAGTCCCTCATCCACTCGGTGCCGTTGACGACGGTAGCTTTCACGCGTGGCCTATTCGGTGAATACGGTCAGTATGTAGTCTCCATCGGTCTTATGCTTTTCGCCTTTTCCACAGCGATCGCCTGGTCGTATTATGGCGACCGCGCGATGACCTATTTGCTGGGTCCTAAGTCTGTGATGCCATATCGGGTTGTGTATGTCGCGGGTTTCTTCTACGCCGCGTTTGCCGATACTACGATCGTTTGGAATCTCGCGCTGATTACGATCGTGCTGATGACCGCACCAAACCTAATCGGTTTGCTGTATATGCATAAAGAAATGAAGCAGACAGTGAAGGACTACTGGAATAAGACTGATCACGGCAAGCACAAGGCCTGACCGGGCCTGTTCGCCAAGCGTTGTTGGAAGTTTTGTTGGAAGCGTTGGGGGGGGAGCGTTGTGAGAAGTGCTGTAAGGAGTGCTGTAAGAAGTGCTGTCAGAAGCGCTGAAACACGAGATTAAAAAAGAGCCGCTGGCAAGCGGCTCTTTTTTTGCCTGCTATTCGCCCGGCAGGCGAATACGTTCAACGATCTCGATAACGTCGGCAGGCGGAGGAGGGGTCAAATTGGCGACGCTGATAGCGACTACCGCATTGATCAGGGTTCCGAGCGTACCGATGCCCTCTGGCGAGATGCCAAACAACCAGCCCTCAGCGTTGTCGATTCCCGCATTCATGAATCGGAAGTAGATGATGTAGGTAGCGGTGAAACCGAAACCTGCAATCATCCCAGCGATGGCTCCTTCCTTGTTCATCTTCTTCCAGAAAATGCCTAACACGATAGCAGGGAAGAACGAGGCGGCGGCGAGTCCAAACGCGAACGCCACGACCTGTGCTACATAGGCGGGCGGATACATACCGAAGTATCCCGCGACTAGCACGGCGATAAAGATCGCCACGCGGGCATAAAGGAGTTCCTGCTTATCGGTGAGATCCGGTTTGAAGCTGCGCTTCATCATGTCGTGGGCGACCGAGGTTGAGATGACCAGCAATAAACCTGCAGCTGTAGACAGCGCCGCGGCGAGTGCGCCGGCAACCACGAGCGCCACGACCCAGCTTGGCAATTCAGCGATCTCTGGGTTGGCGAGTACCATAATGTCGCGATTGACCTCGAGCTCGTTAACCTCGGGGTCTCCTACATACTGAATCCTGCCGTCGCCGTTCTTGTCATCGAATTTGATGAGCTGCGTGGTCTCCCACTTCTTAAACCATTCTGGCATCAGTGTGTATTCGGCGTTGCTTACCGTATTAATCAGATTGGTGCGCGCGAACGCTGATACGGCGGGGGCGGTGGTGTAGAGGATGGCGATGAAGATCAGCGCATAGCCAGCCGAACGCCGCGCGTCGCGCACGTTAGGCACGGTGAAGAAACGAATGATGACATGCGGCAGACCTGCGGTGCCAAACATCAATGCGGCGGTGATAAAGAACACATCTTGCGTGCTGCGCTGGCCCTCGGTGTAAATCGGAAAGCCGAGCGCGGCGCTCATGCCGTCGAGACGATCGAGCAGATAGCCTCCGCCATACGCCTCGGTGAGCTCGGAGCCGAAGCCGATTTGCGGAATAGGCTGGCCGGTCATCAGCAGCGAGATGAAGATAGCGGGAACGGTGAAGGCAAAAATCAATACGCAGTATTGGGCTACTTGTGTGTAGGTGATGCCCTTCATACCGCCGAGCACGGCGTAAAAGAACACAATGGCCATGCCTATAATCACGCCAGTCTCGATATCGACCTCGAGGAAGCGCGAGAAGACGATGCCTGCTCCCTGCATCTGGCCGCAAACATACACGAACGAGATCACGATCGCGCAGAACACCGCGATGAGGCGTGCCGACTGCGAGTAGTAGCGGTCGCCGATGAAGTCGGGCACGGTGAACTTGCCAAATTTTCTGAGGTAGGGCGCGAGCAGCAGGGCGAGAAGCACGTAGCCGCCGGTCCAGCCCATTAGATAGAAAGTGCCGTCGCGGCCGAGGAAGGAGATGAGTCCAGCCATCGAAATGAACGACGCCGCGGACATCCAGTCGGCGGCCGTTGCCATGCCGTTAGCGAGCGGGGGTACGCCACCACCGGCGACATAGAACTCCTGGGTCGATGAGGCGCGCGTCTTTATCGCGATGCCGATGTAGAGGCTGAAGGACAAGAAGACGAAGAGGTAGGTCCAGAGTTGTACGCTCATGCTTCCTTCTCCTCTAAGCTTGCGCCGGATGCGCTCGGCGTTTCGCCTTTGGCGTTTTCGCCGTATTGGGCGTCGAGTTTGTCCATGAGGCGGATATACAGGAGGATGAGAACGACGAAGACAAGGATCGAGCCTTGTTGAGCCATCCAGAAGCCAAGCTTGAAGCCGCCGAAGCGAATCGTGTCTAGTGCGTCGACGAAAAGGATACCGGCACCGAAGGAGACGGCGAACCACACGCACAGGAGTGAGGCGACGATTTTAAGGTTTGCCTTCCAATAGGAATTAGCGCTCTTGCTAGACATAAGTCCCTCTTATTGTTGTTATTCACAAGGAGTTCGCGTGCCTCGATAGTAGCACTGAAATTCCAGAGAGGGCTAGGCGAGTGGCTACTGGCTAGGGCCAGTTCAGATTCTGACTCACGTAGTGCGACAGCTTGTTGCGGGATTTCTTAACGCCTGTTTCGTCGGGTTTCTTCAGTGCTGAAAAGCAGGCGCGGGTGAGCTGGCGTAGGGTTTGTCGTTCGAGGCGGGGATGCGACTCTAGCAAGCGGGTGATCACGCCCTCACAGGCGTCGGCATCGGCGAGTAGGTCTTGGCAAGCCTGAGCTGTTGGGTTCAGCGCCTTAGGCGCGACACCAGGGCGTGTCGTCGAGCGCGGGTTTTCCAGTTCTTCGACGGCGGCAAGTAGCGTGGGATAGTCGCGCCCACGCATGAGCTTGCCAATGTATTGGGCATGGCGTTTGCGTGCGCTATAGCTGTTCGGCAGCACTTTATGGTCCTCGATCGCCTTAAGGAGCGGGTCATCGAGGTCTAGGGTGTCGAGCTGTTTAGGCCGCAAGCCGGCGAGACGTATGCCGAGATCTTGGAGTCGGGTGGCATCGCGCTTGAGTTGAGACTTGCTAGGTCTGTCGAACAAATCATCGGTATCGCTTGAGTGAGAGTCGCCTTGCATGGGTGTTTGTCCGAAGAATGCGCTGGAAAATGCGCGATAGAGTGAGGCGCGCGTTAAAGGTAAAACAGCTGGGCGAGGCCCAAGAAAGACAGAAAGCCAACGGAGTCGGTTACCGTCGTGAGTGCGACAGAGCCCGCGAGAGCTGGGTCTATATTGACTCGATTAAGTAGTAGCGGCAAATACGCACCGGCAAGCGCGGCGGTGATTAAGTTAATCATCATCGCGGTCGCGATAATCGCGCTGAGCGCGAGGTCTTGGTACCACACAAGGGTAATCGTACCAATCACGACGGCCCACACCAGGCCGTTGAGCGCGGCCACGCCGAGTTCACGAATAAGCAGCCAGCGGCTGTTGGCGGGGCCGATGTGTCCGAGTGCCAAGCCGCGTACAACGAGCGTCAGCGTTTGCGAGCCGGCGACGCCGCCCATATTGGCGACGATGGGCATGAGTATGGCGAGCGCGACCACGGCATCTAGCGTATCTTGAAACAGGTAAATGACCAGTGAGGCGAACACTGCGGTCATCAGGTTTACCCCGAGCCATAACGCGCGTCGACGAGCCGTCTTCGTGACTGGGGCGAAGGTGTCGTCTTCCTCGTCTAGGCCCGCCATACTCATTAAAGAGTGTTCGGTTGAGTCGCGAATCACATCCACCACGTCATCGATCGTAATACGGCCTAGCAGTTTGCCCGAGTTGTCGATTACCGGCGCTGACACCCAGTCGTGCTGTTCGAATAGCTGAGCGACTTTGGTGGCATCCATATCAACAGAAATGCCTTCATGGTCTTCGAGCATGATGTCGTTGACGGTCGTTTGTGGATCAGACACCAGCAACGTGCGCAGTGGCATGCGGCCCAGCAGTTCGTCGTTGCGATTAACCACATAAATAGTGTCGGTCATCTCCGGCAGAGACTCGTGTCTGCGCAAGTAACGGAGTACCAGCTCGAGCGTATGGCTTGGACGCACCGTGATGGTGTCGGTGTTCATCAAGCCGCCGGCGGTGTCTTCGTCGTAAGACAGGATCGTTTCAACGCGGTGACGATCTTGCTCGTCCATCGCCTCGAGCACTTGGCTCGCGACCTGTTGCGGCAACTGCTGCAGGATGTCGGCGAGATCGTCTGTCTCTAGCCCGAAGGTCAGTTCGGCTACTTGCTGGGCGTTGAGCTCGCTGAGTATTTGCCCCTGAATGTCTTCGTTGAGGTATTGGAGTACCTCACCTTCGGCGTCTTTGTCGATAAGCTGCCAGAGCACGCCGCGAGTTCTCGGCGGTGACGATTCTAGGAGGTGAGCGATGCCCGCAGTCGGCAGAGTCTTTATCATCTGTCGAACTTGGTACAACGACCCGCTGTCGATTGCTTGATGCAATTCGAGGGCGTGGTCAGTCGTAGGCTGTAGCTCTGAAGCTTGTGACATGCGGGCGGTCGTCCTTCGTGACTGCGCGGGCGACGCTGGGGCTGATGCTCCTGCGATGCAGCATTCTACCGCTAATCGCTTGGCTTGAGAAATTGGTAGTGTTTTAGCGAGGTTCGCCGAAGCCTTCTGCGATGAGATCGAGTAGGGCAGTCATCGCCTCTTCTTCCTCGGCGCCTTGGATTGTGAGCGTAATCTCGGTGCCCTGTGTTGCCGCCAGCATCATGAGGGCTAGGATGCTTTTGCCGTCGACGACTTTGGTGCCGATGCCTACTTGCACGGCGCAATCGAAGCGGCTTGCGAGTTCAGCGAGCTTAGACGACGAGCGCGCATGCAGGCCGGCGCGGTTGACGAGGACGCAGCGCTCTTCGATCACGTCGCTTTCTCCTCATCTAAATCTCGATGACGCACCTGCACGCGCTCGAAGCGGTTGGCGAACATCGCGCCGAGCTTGCGGGCAAGGTAGACCGACCGATGCTGGCCACCGGTACAGCCTATTGCGACAGTCATGTAGCTGCGGTTATTACGCTCGAAACTCGGTAGCCAGCGATCGAGGTAGGCCTCGAGCTGGTCACTCATCTCCTGTACCTCGGGTTGTGCATCGAGGAATGTAGCGACCTCGTCGCTCAGCCCTGTGAGGGTGCGTAGGCTTGCTTCCCAATAGGGATTGGGCAGGCAACGGACATCGAATACGAGGTCGGCGTCGGTTGCGATGCCGTTCTTAAAGCCGAATGATTGAAACTGCAGCGTCATGCTTTTTGCTGTGCCGTCGAGCAGGCGGTTGATGACGATGTCACGCAGCTTATGCTGCGACATCTCGCTGGTGTCTATCGACAGGCTTGCTCGTAGCGACAGCGGCTCGAGTAGCGCAGATTCGCGGTCGATCGCCTCGCGCAGTCCTGTCTCTTTAGTGCTTAAGGGGTGTTTACGGCGACTCTCGCTGAATCGACGCAAGAGGGTCTGAGGATTCGCATCGAGAAACACGATCTCGGTCGCGAAGTCTGCATTGCTTAGTTCGTCGATGAGTTGGGGAACTTGCTCTAGGTCTGCCGGTACGTTGCGAGCGTCGATGCTGACGGCGACGTTGGTGATATCGAGCTGTTTCGCCGTAAGGCGAGCAGCCAGTGAGGGCAAGAGGCTTGCTGGGAGGTTGTCGATGCAGTAGTAGTCATGGTCTTCGAGTATGTGTAAAACCGTACTCTTGCCCGAGCCAGAACGGCCGCTGATGATTGTTAACTTCATGCTGTCGATCAGGCTCCTGTTGCGCGCTAGGTCATGATCGCCACATTGTAGAGGTCTTCGTCATCGAAGGTATGACGCAGAGTGAAGCAGAGATCCTCGTCTAAGAACAGCGACGCAATCTCCCCAAGTGCCTTAACGTGCTCGTCGTCTCCGTCCTCAGGCACGATGAGGGCGAACACCAAATCTACTGGCTCGCCGTCGAGCGAATCGTAGTCGACAGGGCTGTCGAGGGAGATGAGCGCCCCAATGGCTTTAGTACACTGGGCGAGACGGCAATGAGGGATGGCGATGCCTTTGCCAAGCCCCGTTGTGCCGAGTTGCTCGCGTCCCATCAGTGCGGCGAAAACTTCGTCGCTCTCTACGTCGTCGAGTTGCTGTGCGATGAGGTCGCTCACGGTATTGATGACGCGTTTCTTACTCACCCCCTCGACCTTGCTTCGGCAACTGTCTAGGGTGAGGAGTTCTTCTAGATGCATGAAATTTTAAACTCTTTTTCGTATCGTCGATTCGTCCGGCTCAGTCGCCGGTGAGTCGCTTACGCTCATTCGAGGGCGGAATATTCAGCGACTCTCTGTATTTGGCTATTGTTCTGCGCGCCACATTAATGCCTTGGTCTTGCAGCAACTCTGCAATTTTACTATCACTTAGCGGCTTACGGGTATTCTCAGCGGCGACTAATTTGCGAATTATCGCGCGAATCGCCGTCGAAGAGCACTCGCCGCCGCCTGCTGTCGACACATGGCTGGAGAAAAAATACTTAAGCTCGAAGATGCCACGGGGCGTGTGCATGTATTTCTGCGTGGTCACACGAGAAATCGTCGACTCATGCATTTCGACCGCCTCAGCGATATCGTGAAGGACCAGCGGCTTCATAGCTTCTTCGCCGTGTTCGAGAAAGCCGATCTGATGTTCGACGATGCGCATAGAGACTTTCATTAGCGTATCGTTGCGGCTTTGTAAGCTCTTGAGGAACCAGCGTGCCTCTTGCAAATTGTCTTTGAGGAAGTTGTTATCGCTGCTCGAGTCTCCGCGCTTTACGAGTGCCGCATAGTCAGCATTGATACGTAGTTTAGGAGCGACCTCGGGGTTGAGTTCTACGCGCCAGGAGCCGGTCTCGACGTCTTTGCTAACTAAGACATCGGGAATGACGTAGCTAGTAGACGGCGGCGCAATGTCGGAACCAGGCTGGGGATTGAGATTCTCAATGAGCTCGATTGCTGCGCGTAGCTCGGGCTCTTTCAGGCGAGCCTTGCGGAGTAGCTGGCTGTAGTCGCGCACGCCGAGCAGCTCTATGTGCTCGCTGACAATAAGTTTTGCCGCGCATAGGGCGGGAAAATCATCCTCGTTAAGGAGCTCGAGTTGAATCAGCAGGCATTCGGACAGAGAGCGATAGCCTACGCCTACCGGATCGAAGTGCTGGATGCGGTGCAGCACGGCCAGGACCTCGTCGGCCTCGATATCCTCTTCTGCAGAGAATCCTTCGAGTAATTCTTCTATCGCCGTTGTGAGCCTTCCGCTGGGGTCGATCGAGTCGATGATTGCCTCGCCGATGCGCTGGTCTTTCTCCGAGAGATGGCTCAGATTTAGTTGCCAGAGTAGATGATCTTGCAATGTCTCCACAGCTGAATTGCGCGATTCGAAATCGCTATTGTCGCCTTCGTAGCTGCCGCCACCTGAGCCGGGATAGATGTCTTCCCACTGCGAGTCGGTGGTCAGCTCGTTCGGTATATTCTCGCCCCACTCGTTGTCGTCGGTGCTCGAGTTGCCCGGATCATGCTCGCTCTCTTGTCGAGCGTCGGCTTCGCTGGCCTGCTCTTGTTGCTGCGTGTTTGAGTCGGTGTGTTCGCGCTCGCCCGCCGAGAGCTCATCGCCCTCTATGCGCTCGAGCATGGGGTTGGATTCTAACGCTTCGGCAATCTCGTCTTGTAAATCCAGCGTCGACAGCTGAAGCAGCTTGATCGCCTGCTGCAGCTGTGGCGTCATGCTGAGATTTTGGCCCATCTTGAGCTGGAGAGAGAGCTTCATGCGGCTAGCATTGCGACCTGAGTGAGAGAGATGTGTCGCGAGTATAGCAAGTTCTATGCCCATTTCGCATAGCGGAAGGAGAAGTGAATTTCGCTGGCTTGGAGCGGATTTTTAGAGGCGGAAATTTTCCCCGAGATACACCTCGCGGACAGTCTTGTTCTCCAGGATCTCGGTCGCACCGCCTTCGGCGATGATGTGGCCTTCGCTGACGATATACGCTTTTTCGCAGATGTCGAGTGTCTCGCGCACATTGTGATCGGTGAGCAAGATGCCGATGTTGCGGGCACGCAAGTGCTCTATGATGCGCTTGATATCGTTGACCGAAATCGGGTCGACTCCTGCGAACGGTTCGTCGAGCAAGATGTAGGAGGGATCCGTGGCGAGCGTGCGGGCGATCTCGGTACGCCTTCTTTCGCCTCCCGACAGACTCCTGCCTAGGCTGTCGCGGATGGGTTGCAGCGAAAACTCGTCTAGTAACGCCTCGAGCTTCGTGTCCTGTGCTGACGGACCCAGGTCGCTGCGTGTCTGCAGGATGGCTTTGATGTTATCCGCGACGCTGAGCGTCTGGAAAATCGATGAGTCTTGCGGCAGGTAAGCAAGACCATGCTGCGCACGACGATGAATAGGCAGCTTGGTCACGTCGCTGTCATCGATGCGCACGCTTCCTGAATCGGCAGCCACGAGCCCCACGACCATGTAGAAGCAGGTGGTTTTGCCCGCGCCATTAGGCCCTAGAAGGCCGACAATCTGACCGCGCTCGATCTCCAAGGAGACGTCGCGGACGACTTGGCGCTTCTTGTAAGACTTGGCGAGGTGTTTAGCTTGCAGCATGGGATTCTCTGAATTCGTTGTCGCGGGCCGGGTCAGTTCGTCGGTGAGTTGGCGAGGCTGCCTGAGCAGGGACCGGTGGCTTCTCTGATCAAATCGGCATCGACAAGGTATACGATCGCCGCACAGCGCATCGAAGAATCGGGCGAATCGATCGTCGCCTCGCCGATAAGCTCGACAATACTTTGCTCCGAGCCGGGCGAGGTGCTGCCGTTGGCCTCGCTATCGAGTTTCGCCTCGGTGAAGAGTCTGAGGGAATTGCTGGTTGCTTCAACGCGATCGCCCGCCTCCGATAGTGTCTGGCTATAGCGTACGGGGTTGCCAGTAACGGTGATCAGCCTTAGTTCGTTGCTCGCCACTGCGTAGTCGAATTGCGCACTGTCACCTTCGATGCGCAGACTACCCTGAGTGATGACAACCTCGTTCTCCATGCTGAGCGTGCGAGTATCGCCTTCTTGCACCATCGTCGAGTTGCCCTTTGCCTCCCACTCAACCTGCGCGAGTTTGTCCGCCTCGAGCGCGTGGCCGAGAGTGCTCGTCAGGCCGATGATGACGCTGGCGGCGATGGCGAATCTATTGCGGTGAGTCATAGGTGCCTCGCACAGAAGAATGGAAATGCATCGTATCAGTTTGCAAGTCGGCATCGAAGCCTTGAGAATCTTGCGTAAGCCCACGCTCCGTCACTCTCACAGAATCTTCGCTTGAGAGTGTCTCATTGCGGGCATCGAATAGCAGGCTTGGTGATTGCACAATGAGCTGGGACGGATTGTCTTCGGCTGCGTGGAGGCGAGCATCTCCAAGGAAGCGAAGCAGATTATTCTCCATCGCGGTATCCGCGCTGTTAGCGCGCTGTTCGACCCTGCCGAACTGGGCGCCAACTCGCCATTCCTCTGTGCCAGTCTCGTATAAGACGACGCGCGGCATTTCTAAGAGTGCTGACTGGTCGGCAAGTTGGATTTGAGAGTCGGTTGCAATCGAATACTGCAGCAGCCCTGTTGTATCGAAGCGCTGGGAACGTACCTTTGTCGAATAGGCTTCAAGCACAACGTCGCGCGAAGTAAGCAGTGGCGTAAAGGCTTCGAGCGCTTGGGACTGTGGTGAGGCATTGGGCGCGCTGTCGCCTGCGCTCTCCGAATCGAGAAATGACTCCTCTCGCGCAGACGGTCGGCCGACCAAATCGATGGCTAAGTACAGCGCAATGGCGGTCAAAGCCGGTATAGCGAGCGCTAAGCCTCGGCGAAGCTGGGGCGGCACTGACGTCAGCTTGCCTGCCATTAGAAGGGTTGCTTGCCTTGGCTTGCGAGGATGAAGTCGATCAGTTCGCGAACTGCGCCGCTGCCACCTTGCGTGCGGGTAATGGCGTGAGAGGCGGCATGAGCGCAGGCGTGACCCAGTGGCACACTCACGGCGAGCCCTGCGCGTTCAAGCACAGGGACATCCGGGGCGTCGTCGCCAGCATAGGCGATCTCGTCATCGTGCAGATTGTGTGTCGCACAAATCGCATCCAGTGCCGCGGCTTTGTCTTTGACCCCTTGAAAGAGTACGGAGATACCGAGATCTTGTGCGCGTCGAGTAACCAAGGCAGATTCTCTGCCGGTAATAATCCCGACATCGATGCCTGCATCGATGGCAAAGCGTATGCCTTGGCCGTCGAGAGTATGAAAGGTTTTCATCTCCTCGCCGGAATTCGAAAAGTAAAGCCGTCCGTCCGTCAGTACGCCATCTACGTCGAGCAATACCATGCGCACTTTGCGCGCGCGCTCGAGAAGCGCTTCGGGTGTCTGAGTCGGCTGTTTTAGTGGGTTGGCTTGCATGCTTGTCACTCGCGATTTGTGCTTTAGTCTTAATCGAGCGCAGTTTACACCACGTTTGCGCGCAGCAGGTCGTGCATCTTGATCAAGCCTGAGAGTTGTCCAGGGCTGTCGGAGACGATTAGCACATACACGCTGGCGTCTTGCATCTTCGCGGCAGCCTCCGCCGCGAGTGCCGAGGAGGCTATAAAGCGGTAGTCGCTAGACATCAGTTCGTCGACGCGGGTGCTGCGAATGTCGACGCCGGCATCGAGGGCGCGTCTGAGGTCGCCGTCGCTAAAGACGCCGAGCAGTGCTCCGGCAGAGTCTGTCACGGTGGTGAGTCCGAAACCCTTTGAGGTCATCTCGAGCAATGCGTCGGATAGCGGAGTGCCGGTTGCAACCCTTGGCAGCTCCGTGCCTTCGTGCATGACGTCGCGCACGCGCACCAACAGTCGCCGGCCCAGGTTGCCGCCAGGATGCGAGAAAGCAAAATCCTCTCGGGTGAAGCCACGCGCCTCTAATAGTGCCATAGCCAATGCGTCGCCGAGAACTAGCGCGGCGGTAGTGCTCGAAGTAGGTGCGAGTCCGAGAGGGCAGGCCTCTTCTGCCACTTGAGCGTCGAGATTAGCCTCTGCCGCCAAGGCGAGCTCGGAGTGCGGGTTGCCGGTGAGGCTGATAAGCGGGATGGCTTGGCGCTTGAGCACGGGCAGTAGGCCGACTATCTCCTCGGTGGAGCCGGAATTCGACAGTGCGAGGACAACGTCGTTTTTGGCGATCATACCGATGTCGCCATGGCTCGCCTCTGCCGGGTGGACAAACATCGCCGTGGTGCCGGTGCTCGCGAGTGTTGCTGCAATCTTTCGGCCTATATGGCCGGATTTGCCCATACCGATGACCACGACCCTGCCGCTGCTATTGAGGATGATCTCGCAGGCTCTTGCAAAGGCTTCGTCGAGACGTGCATCGAGTGCCGCGACAGCGGCGAGTTCGATATGCAGTGTCTTACGTGCAGACTCTATTAGGGCCGCGCGCGAGGTGGGGGAGTTCACCCAGGGAGAAGTCATAAGCGTCACACATCCATTAGCATTATCGCGAACCAGCCGCAGTAGACCGATAGGAAGAGGACGCCGCTCAGTCGCCCCAGCTGTTTGCCGCGGGTTACCGCATAGTAACAGAACGCCGAGAGGACGAGTGTCAGTAGCGTGACCGCAGCGTAATCGCGGAACAGCAAAGGGGCTTGAATCACCCCGGGGCTCAGTAAGCCCGGGAAGGGCAGGACGGCCAGCAGGTTGATGATGTTTGAGCCTACGATATTACCGATAGCAAGATCATAGTGGCCTTTGAGCACGCAAGTGATCGAGGCAGCAAGCTCCGGGAGGCTAGTTCCGAGGGCGACGATCGTGAGGCCGATGACCGCTTCTGAAACCCCCAGCGTCTCGGCGATAGCGCTCGCGGCTGCGACCAGTGCTTCTGCGCTAACGATTAACAGGATCAAACCGAGGATGAGGTACGCGATTGCTTGCCAAGCCTTCACCGGTTCGGTCTCGTCCGACGCGGCGATAGCCTCGTCATCCCCTTGGTCAGTCGCCCCCGCGTCGCCCGCCTCAGCTATTAGCTCGAGCCTGGCGGCTTTATTGCTAAGTATTTTATAACCGAGGAACGCTGTTAGCGCGATAAGCACCATCGCGTCGAAGAAGCCTACGAACAGGTCGAAGAGCAAAGCCCCAGTCACGAAGGTGACGAGCAGGAGGGCAGGGATCTCTTTCTTGACGAGTGATTTAGGCGGTGTGAGCGGCCTGAGGATGGCGGCCACGCCCAGCGCGACGCCGATGTTGAACAGGTTGGAGCCGATGGCGTTGCCAATAGCGAGCTCGGGTTTGTTCTCCAATGCCGAGACGGCAGAGGAGAAGATTTCCGGGGCAGAGGTACCAAAGGCGACAATGGTCAGGCCGATAAGTAGGGGCGAGATGCCCGCGCTGCGCGCCAAAGCGGATGCGCCGTACACGAATTTATCGGCTCCCCAAATAAGGCCGACGAAGCCGAGGGCGATAACCACTGAATTTACGAGCATAAAAAGGGTTCTATTGCGGAAGAATTGACGCGTAATTAGAAGGGGGATAGAGCCCCTTTGCAAGTAGTAATTTAACGCAAACGCCAATTAAGGTAGACTCTCGTCACCAAATCTGTGAGTCAAAATAGACACCCTCAGGAGGGCAGTCATGCAAGCGAGCACCCGAGTACACAGCAACCCTGGGCAGGCGATAAGCGTGCCAGCCGCACCTGATCACGCCCTAATGCACAAGATCGCCTCGTTCGCCTTCGCGCTGCTCTTAATGCTGGCGATGGTGCTTGCGCCGGCCCAACGCGTCCTCCATGCACAGGGTTTGTCGGCGGTAGAGACGGCCGAGCTTGGCGTGAACACGCTGCTGGCGACGGCGTTGGAGTCTAAAGCCTTGTTCTTAAGCGATCGCAATGCGTACTTCGCGGCGATCGAGGCCGACCTCGAGAGCTTCGTTGATTTCCCCGCGGTGGCGCGGGTAGTGATGGCGCGCTATGCCAGCAGCGCCTCAGCTGCCCAGACCGAACGCTTCGCTGATATTCTAAAATCGACGCTGACACGTTTCTACGGCGCGTCGCTCGTCTCCTACAACGGCGAAGAGCTCATTTTCCTACCTAACCCCGATCCTGAGGATGATCCCCGTGCCGATACAGTGGTGAGCATGGAGCTGCGCGGCGATATTAATCTACAGCTGCGCTATCAGATGTTCATTAACGACGACGACGTGTGGAAGTTAAAGAACTTGAGTCTCGCCGGCATCAACCTCGGACGGCAATACTACTCGCAGTTCGCTGCACTGATGACGACACACGACAACGATATCGATGCGGTACTAGACAACTGGAAGTAAGAGCCGTTGCTCATGCAAGTCGAGCTGCGAATGACGCAAGGAGAATCAAGTGGAAGCAGAACACATTCAGGCACTGCTTAGTGCGGCATTGCCCGACACCGAAATAGAAGTGCAAGGCGAGGGGGGCAAATACCTCGTTGCAGCGACAGGAAGTATCTTCGAAGGGCTGAACGCGGTGAAACGCCAGCAAACGGTTTATAAAGTACTGAACGAGCACATAGCCAGTGGCGCGATCCACGCGGTCACTATGCGTCTGCAGGCGCCCAGCGAGGCGTAAGTCTCTCCAGATTGACACCGCCCAAGAAGGGCCCAGCTGAGAATAATTCATGGATAAGTTGATCATCGAAGGCGGTGTCCGCCTCGAAGGCGAGATTCGTATAGCCGGCGCGAAAAACTCGGCATTGCCGATCCTCGCCGCGACACTGTTGACCTCGGATAAAGTCACTGTGTGCAATTTGCCACACCTTTTCGATATTACGACGATGCTGGAGCTGCTCGGCTGCATGGGTGTGCAGCCTGTCATCGACGAAAAACTCAATGTCGAAGTCGACAGCAGCACCATCACTCAGCTGAACGCGCCTTATGAGCTGGTCAAGACGATGCGCGCGTCTATTCTCGTGCTCGGCCCGCTACTCGCTAAGCACAAACACGCCGAGGTGGCGCTGCCCGGCGGATGTGCTATCGGTAGTCGTCCCGTGAACTTGCACATTACGGCACTGGAAGCGATGGGTGCGAACATTGTCGTCGAAGACGGTTATATCAAGGCCTCTGTAGAGGGGCGCCTTAAGGGTGCGCATATTTTCATGGACATGGTGACGGTAACCGGCACTGAGAACGTGATGATGGCGGCTTGCCTCGCTGACGGCGAAACTATTATCGAAAACGCCGCACGCGAGCCCGAAGTCGTGGATCTTGCATTGTGTCTCATCGCTATGGGCGCAGACATCAGCGGGCACGGCACCGATACAGTAGTGATTCGCGGCGTACCCGAATTGCACGGTTGCACCTATGCGGTGATGCCAGATCGGATCGAAACCGGCACCTATTTGATTGCTGCCGCAGCGACTCGGGGCAAGATTAAGGTTAAGGATACACGCCCCGATATTCTTGAGGCGGTACTGCTCAAGCTGGAGCAAGCGGGCGCGGACATTAGTGTCGGCGATGACTGGATCTCGCTCGACATGCATGGCAAGCAACCGAAGGCCGTCTCATTGCGAACAGCGCCTTATCCGGCGTTCCCGACAGATATGCAGGCGCAGTTTACCGCGCTCAATTCGGTAGCAAGCGGGTCTGGTTCAATTACGGAGACGGTATTTGAGAATCGCTTTATGCACGTGCATGAGATGAATCGCATGGGTGCCGAGATTCGAGTCGAGGGCAATACTGTCATCGTTGATGGGGTTGAGCGATTGAAAGGCGCGCCGGTCATGGCGACTGATCTGCGAGCGTCGGCAAGTCTTATCATCGCGGGTCTCGTTGCCGACAGCGAGACGATTGTCGACCGCATTTATCACATCGACCGCGGCTATGAGTGCATCGAAGAAAAGCTGCAGTTACTCGGCGCCAAGATTCGACGTATCCCTTCGTAGAGTGGAAGGGCGCAGAGAGCCATCCTTGCATCACTGTCCTTTCTTAACCGTCGTCAGTTAGACCAAGCAAGTAGAGAGATAATCATGACAACGCCAAGCCTCGTTATCGCGCTCACCAAAGGGAGAATCCTCGACGAGGTTCTCCCGCTTTTAGCGCAGGCGAACATCGTGCCATCCGAAGACATCGAGAAAAGTCGCAAGCTGATTTTCGACACCAACCTGCCGCATGTGCGACTGATGGTGATTCGTGGCTCTGACGTGCCCACCTACGTGGAGTTCGGCAGTGCTGACATTGGTGTCGTAGGTAAAGATCTTTTGCTGGAATACGGCGACGAGGCTTTTTATGAGCCACTTGATCTAGGCATCGCTCGCTGCCGTTTAATGACTGCCGAGCCGATTGACCGACCGGCTCCCACAGGCCGACTTCGCGTTGCGACGAAATTCGTCAACATCGCCAAGCGCTATTTTGCTGAACGCGGAACACAAATTGAGCTGATTAAACTCAATGGTGCTCTGGAGCTTGCGCCCTCGATGGGGCTAGCCGACGCCATCGTGGACATCGTCGATACCGGCAAGACATTGACTGCGAACGGGCTCGAAGCAAAGGAGCTGATCGCAAACGTGAGCTCACGCATTATCGTCAACAAGGCGTCGATGAAAATCAAGAACGCGGCCATTCGCGAGGTCCTCGCCCAGCTTGGTGAGGCAGTGGCGCGCAATAACTAGGAAACAAACCATGCAATCCGACACGATCGCGATCAAACGACTCGAGGCCGCGGCGCCGAATTTCAAAGAGGCGTTAAACAGGCATTTGCAGCGCGAGATGATCGTTGCGAGCGACGTGACCGCGACAGTGACAGATATTCTTGCGCAAGTGCGCTCACGCGGCGACGAGGCTGTGCTCGAGTACACCCGGCGTTTCGATGGACTCGATGCTCAGAGCATGGACAGCCTTCGAGTTTCTCGAGAGCAGATGCTTGCGTCGTTAGAGAGTCTCGAACCCGCGCAGCGCGCCGCGTTAGAAGTCGCCGCGGAACGTATCCGTAGTTATCACGAGAAGCAGAAGCAAGACTCTTGGCAGTACCAGGAGGCCGATGGCTCTGTGTTAGGTCAGAAGATCAGCCCACTCGAACGAGTCGGCATCTATGCCCCTGGCGGCAAAGCCAATTACCCTTCCTCGATATTAATGCTCGCGATTCCCGCGCGGGTTGCGGGCGTGAGAGAGATTATCGCGACCGTCCCTACCGCGTATGGTGAGGAGGGTAAGCTGGTCTTCGCCGCCGCCGCGCTGGCGGGCGTGACCGAGCTTTACACTATTGGTGGGGCGCAGGCGGTCGCGGCCCTCGCCTTCGGCACGCAGACTATTCCTAAAGTCGATAAAATTAGCGGTCCGGGCAATATTTTTGTGACGGTCGCTAAGCGTCTAGTGTTTGGTGAAGTCGGCATCGATATGATCGCTGGGCCGTCTGAGCTGACCGTAATTTGTGATGGCGAGACCGATCCAGATTGGATCGCCATGGATCTGTTTTCGCAGGCGGAACACGATGAGCAGGCGCAGTCTATCCTGATTGCGACGAGCGTAGAGTTTATCGATGCGGTTCAGCGGAGTATTGACCGCTTACTGCCACAGATGGAGCGCCGCGCAATCATCGAGGCGTCACTGACCCAGCGGGGTCTGTTCGTCTTGGTTAGCGATCTTGCCCAGGCCGCTAGAGTGAGCGACGCGATTGCGCCCGAACACTTGGAGCTTTCAGTTGCCGATCCGCAGAGTCTTTTGGAGAGCATCAATCACGCGGGCGCGATTTTTATGGGGCGCCACAGCGCGGAGGCGTTAGGCGACTACTGTGCGGGCCCTAGTCACGTGCTACCCACCTCGGGTTCTGCGCGTTTCTTTTCTGCCTTAGGCGTCTACGATTTTCAGAAGCGGAGTTCGATTATCTATTGTTCGCCCGAGGGGGCATCGAGTTTGGCTGAGTCGGCCGCGGAATTAGCCCGTAACGAGCGCTTGCAAGCTCACGCGTTGTCTGCGGAATACCGCAAACGCGAGGCGTAAGCGAGGCCCGTTCAGGGTTCGATGATGATGGCTTGGCCGAAACCTAGAGTCGTAGGCAGGTTGAGGGTCTTGCCGTCGCGATAGACCTCGACCTCGATCGTGTCCCCGGGCTTTTTATTACGTACCTCGGCCATTATGTTGCCGCCGTCTATGACCTTGGTGCCTTGAACGCGGGTGATCACATCGCCAGGCAATATGCCTGCTCGCATGGCCGCGCCACCGTCGTCGACGTTCTCGACTAGCATGCCCCTCACTGAGTCTATGCCGAAGAACAGCTCGCTTGAGCGAGCGTCTAGCGCCTCGCCAGTAATGACGCCTAGATAGCCCGCATTCGCCTCTATCGCTTGCGCGACCATTTCGTCGAGTGCAGAAACGGCGAGAGAGGCCGGTGTCGCGAAGCCGATTCCCTCGAAGTTGCCCGACTCGGAGAGGATAGACGAATTTAGTCCAACCAGTTCCCCTCGATTATTGATAAGCGCGCCACCGGAGTTGCCAGGATTGATTGCTGCATCGGTCTGAATGCTTTCGAGTTCGCTGTTTTCATCGCGGCGCAGTGCGCTTATGATGCCTTGGGACACAGACTGGCCGACATTACGCGGATAGCCAATCGCGAAGACGACATCGCCTACCCGCAAGTCCCCGCCCGAGGCACGTGCAATCGGCGTGAGCCCGTCCATATTGATGTGCAGTACCGCGAGGTCTGTTTGTTCTTCCCATGCGATGACCGTGGCAGGAGTTTGGCGACCGTCTGCAAGAGTCACCTGCGCATTAAAGGCATCGAAAAGCGTGTCGACGACATGCAGATTGGTCAGTATGTAGCCGTCATCGCTAATGATGACGCCGGAGCCGAGACTCGCGCGTTCCTCTAGATAAAAATTAACCTTGTCTGCCGCTGCGCGCTCAACCGAGCCGACGTTCACGCTAGTTGCATTGATACTCACTACCGCCGGCGCTGCGAGTGCGATGATATCCGCAAAGCTCACCGCAGGTGGGCTCTGCTGTGAGGCGACGTGTAGCTGAGATGACGACAGGATGTTGCTGAGTGAGGACAGCTGCCTAAATTGCACGATGACGAGTGCGATCAACACACCACAGGTGACCGGCCAGGCAAGAAACCGCAAGCCAGACACGAAGGCGCTTGGCTTTGGGCGATGCGTGTTGCTTGGGTCGTGTGGCGTCAAGGCGTGAGCTCGTCTGCAAAGGTGGTAACATGACTCTTAGTGTCCGCCGGTAGTGCTTGCGGGCGTTTGACCACAGTCTACCAGAGGACAAGCCGATGGCGGTAAGCCTTACCGAATTCCATTCCAAGATCAACTCTCTGCTTAGAATTGAGCAGTTTAAAGACTACGCGCCGAATGGTTTGCAGGTCGAAGGCAAGGCGCAAGTGCGCAAAGTCGTCAGTGGCGTCACGGCGAGTCGAGCGCTCATAGAGGCGGCTATCGCGGCGGACGCCGATGCGATTCTCGTCCACCATGGCTATTTCTGGCATGGAGAGGAGGCTGCCATTGTAGGCATCAAGCGCCGACGCATTGAGCTGCTATTGCAACACAATATTAGCCTGCTCGCTTACCACCTGCCGTTAGATGCACATGCGGAATTTGGCAATAATGTGCAGCTTGGTCAGCACCTCGGCCTGGAGACGACTGGCGAGCTCAGGAGACAGAATAACCATCCGATAGGCTTGATTGGGAAGCTGCCGACGCCGCTTTGCTGTGGCGACTTCGCGCGACATATCGCGACTCGTCTAGGGCGCGACCCGCTCGTTATCCAAGCGGATTTAGAGGCCGGCGGCGTCGAAAAAATAGAGACTCTGGCGTGGTGCACCGGCGCTGCCCAAGGATTTATCGACAAGGCTGTAGCGAGCGGTGTAGATGCTTATCTCACTGGTGAAGCATCGGAGCCCACAGTGCATATCGCGCGCGAGTCCGGAGTGCATTTTTTCTCGGCAGGACACCATGCGACCGAACGCTACGGCGTTCAGGCACTCGCCGAACACCTACAATCTCTCTTCGAGTTCGAACACCAATTCATCGATATCGATAATCCAGTCTAGGCAGCGCCCCCGCGGGATCTGGCTTAGCCGATTAGATGACAGCTTCCGCTCGCAATAGTTGCCATATCTGGCGCACGCAGTCGGCCTGAGAGAGGGCTTCGGTGTCGAGTTCTAAGGCGACGTCGGTCGGCGGCTCGTAGGGGAAAGAGACGCCTGGTACGTCTGTAATCGTAGCCGGATCTGCTGCCGCGCTGCGGCCTTGCTCTTGCGCCGCGGTGTAGGCGGAATAGAGCCCGCTAGGGTCGCGTGCCTGGCACACTTCTAGCGGCGGGTTGAGATAGATTACATAGCAATCAGCTGCGCCGATAATAGCGCGCGCTTGGCTGCGCGAGTGCTCTGTTGGCGCCACGAACGCAGCACAGCAGATTAGACCCGAATCATTCACGAAGCGCGCGATATTGGCGCTGCGCCGTAGGTTTTCTGCGCGGCCAGCGGCGCTATGGTCGAGGTCGCTGCTAATGCCTTGGCGCATCGTCTTGCCGTCAAGCACCGTGCTTGCGTGGCCTTTCTCAAACAATTCGCGTTCGACCGCGTGGGCAAGCGTCGATTTGCCAGAGCCAGATACACCGATGAAGAGTAGGGTAACGGGGCGCTGGCCGAAGCGTGCTGCGCGTTCGTCTTGGGTGACATACGTGCTGTGTGAGTGGGACCCTTTTGCGGGCAGGTCGTGGTCAGTCGCGAGCTCGCTTGAGTTCACCCCGCTTTCCGAGGAGGAAACCATGCCTGCGCCGACAGTGACATTCGTCAATTTGTCGATAACGATGAAATTACCCGCGCCGCGATTGCTCTGATAGTCGTCGAAGCACAGGGCGTGATCAACTTGCAGCTCGACCCTGCCGATCTCGTTAAGGGCGAGGCTGGGTGCCGGATGTTGCTGTAGTGTGTTGATATCGACGCGACTACGCAGAGTCTTGATGCGACCGTTTACTGTCTTCGCCCCCATCTTAATGTCGTAATCTGTGCCGGGGCGCATTGTGGCGTCGGCCATCCAGACGAGGTCGGCTTCAAACTGATTAGCAAGGGTTGGTAAGTTATCGCTGTGCGCTAACA
Source organism: Gammaproteobacteria bacterium (assembly GCA_024639905.1). GTDB lineage: Bacteria > Pseudomonadota > Gammaproteobacteria > Pseudomonadales > Pseudohongiellaceae > UBA9145. The sequence goes on from JAHEGE010000001.1 coordinate 556,982, forward strand.
TATCGCCGCGGCTCACATCGATCTCGTCCTCAAGCGTAAGAGTGACTGCCATCGGCGCGAAGGCCTGTTCGATCTCTTCGTCGTAGGTCACTATCGATTTGATGCGGCTATGCCGACCCGAGGGCAGGGCGGTGACGAGGTCGCCCTTGCGCACTACGCCAGAGGCGATGGTGCCGCAGTAGCCGCGGAAATTGAGATTCGGACGGTTGACCAGTTGCACGGGGAAGCGGAAGTCGCTGAGATTGCGGCTTGCATTGATCGGAATTTGTTCGAGCAAGCTCATCAGTGGCGCGCCCTCAAACCACGGCATCTGCGTACTCTGCGTTACGACATTATCGCCCTCTAACGCGGACAGAGGCAGGAAATGAAACTCTGCGCGCGGCAGGCTTGCGCTAAAGGCTTGGTAGTCGGCTTTGATCTCTTCGAACCGCGCTTCGCTATAGTCCACCAAGTCCATTTTATTGATCGCAACGATGAGCTGTTTGATGCCCAGAAGAGAGGCGATATAGCTATGCCGCCGCGTTTGCGTCTGCACGCCATGGCGCGCATCGATGAGGATTATCGCGAGGTCGCAGGAGGACGCGCCCGTTGCCATGTTGCGGGTATATTGTTCATGCCCCGGCGTGTCAGCAATGATGAACTTGCGCTTTGCTGTAGAGAAATAGCGGTAGGCGACATCGATGGTTATGCCTTGTTCGCGCTCGGCCTGAAGTCCATCGACGAGTAGCGCGAGGTCAATTCGGCCGCCTGTCGTACCCGACTTGACGCTGTCCTTCTCGATCGCTGCGAGTTGGTCTTCGTAGATCATCTTCGAGTCGTGCAATAAACGGCCTATCAGCGTGCTCTTGCCGTCGTCGACGCTGCCACAGGTAAGTAGACGCAGCAGTTCCTTGCGCTCGTGCTGTGCGAGATAGGCGTCTATGTCGGTGCTGATCAGTTCTGATTGGTGAGACATGCTAGGTCCTGAATACGGTTGTCATAGGCGCAGCAGTTGGCCGCGCGCAGCGTGCAATGCTTTAGAAGTAACCTTTGCGCTTCTTCTCTTCCATCGAACCCGCCTTGTCGCTATCGATCAGCCTGCCTTGCCGCTCGGAACTGGTAGTGAGCAGCATCTCTTGGATGATTTCTGGCAGTGTGGTGGCCTTTGATTCTACGGCGCCGGTCAGGGGGTAGCAGCCTAGGGTTCTAAATCGAACAGTCTTTATTTCAACTTTCTGGTCGTCGGCAATCGGCATACGATCGTCGTCTACCATGATGTCGATTCCGCCGATGTTGACGACAGGCCGAGGGGCTGCGAAGTAGAGTGGGACGATCTCGATCTTATTCAGGTGGATGTACTGCCAGATGTCCAGTTCGGTCCAGTTCGACAGTGGAAATACGCGGATGCTCTCGCCTTTATTAATCTTACTGTTGTATATATTCCACAGTTCGGGACGCTGGTTCTTTGGGTCCCAACTGTGATTTTGATCGCGGAAGCTAAACACGCGTTCCTTCGCTCGAGATTTCTCTTCGTCGCGACGCGCACCACCGAAGGCTGCGTCAAATCGGTATTTATTCAGCGCCTGTTTGAGCGCCTGCGTCTTCATGATGTCAGTGTGCTTTTCGCTGCCGTGGGTGAAAGGTCCAACACCAGCAGCGATGCCTTCGGCGTTGGTGTGCACGAGCAAGTCGAGGCCTAGGTTCTTCACGTGCCGATCGCGGAATTCGATCATGTCGCGGAATTTCCACGTGGTGTCGACATGCAGAAGCGGGAAGGGCGGTTTGCCGGGGTAAAAGGCTTTAAGCGCCAGGTGGAGCATGACGGCGGAGTCTTTGCCTACCGAATAGAGCATTACGGGATTGTCGAATTCGGCGACAACTTCGCGGATTATGTGGATGCTCTCCGCCTCAAGCTGTTTGAGGTGAGTGAGGTTGTAATCGTGCATAGCAAGGAGCCTAGATGAGGTGCTAGGAAGAGGTTGAGGTGTTTCTGACGAGCCCGCGGGATCTGGTGAGTGCTAGTCGTCTTTCGGTGCAGGCTTTTCTAAGCCGAAACCCTCTGCCAAGGCCCCTTTCTGCTCGGGGCTTGCCTTGGCGGCGTAATCCTTGGGCGGAATAAGTGCGCCTAATTCGTCATCGGTGTCTTCGCCCTTCGCCGCATCGAAGCCGGCGTCGGTCTTGGAAGGGAGAAGCTTGCCCGCGACTTCTTCGGGGCATAGATCCTGCGCGCCGCTAGCGAGGTGTTCATAGACCTCTCTGTAGCTTTCTGTCATGTGATGGACGAGGTCCGCCGTCATGCTGAAATGATCGCTGACATTGTCGCGGTAGCGCCGCTCCGCGTCGGCGGCTTCGCGAAGCTCAGCCTCGAGCTCGCGCACGCGTGTGGGTTGCGCGCTGAGACGACCACCTATCAAGAGTCCGATGATAACGCCTGCGAGTAGGCTGCTTGCCACGATAATCCAAGTCATAGGAAGTTCCTCGTAAAGAGGCGACGAGTATAGCGCACTCAACCACGTAGTTTGAAGGTTGGCGTAGATGCCGGCTGAGAGCTGCCGTACAATCTGACGCGGGTTTGCGCGGCATGGTAATAAGCTAATGCGCAATCATTCTAACTGCGCTGTGGATCAGGTTTCGTCGGGGTTACAGCGAAGCGTTGGGTAATAAGGATTTTTCAAGTGTCGGAAACAAAGCGCGGCGCCGCGCATGCCAGTCTCTCTGCTCGTTATTCCGCAGATGTGCAGTCTGGAAGAGTCGCAGCGGACGATGAGCAGCGGCGTGTTATCACCATTCTTGAGCGCCTAGCCGCTGACCTGCATAGCGCATGCGAGGATCGGCGCGGCTGGTTCGCGCGCATGCAAGGCCTGTTCGTTAGTCGAGCGGCGGCCGTGCCGTTGGGTGTCTACCTGTGGGGCGGTGTTGGGCGGGGTAAAACCTACCTCATGGACTTGTTTTTCGATTCTCTCGAAGGCATACCATCGAGACGAACGCATTTTCATCGCTTCATGCAAGGCATTCATGCTCGCCTCACTAGCTTGCAAGGGGAGAAAAACCCCTTGGAAATCATCGCTGCCGAAATAGCCGCAGAGACTCGGGTGTTATGTTTCGATGAGTTCTTCGTTCAGGATATCGCCGATGCGATGATTCTCGCTGGGCTGTTGGAGGCCTTGTTCGGTGCAGGGGTTGTGCTCGTGACCACATCGAATATCGAGCCCTCCGGGCTTTATCGCAATGGCCTGCAGCGCGCACGCTTTCTGCCAGCGATCGCCCTCTTGGAGCAGAAGACTGAGGTCGTGGAAATCCGTGTGGGTGCCGATTACCGATTGCGTAACCTCGAACAGGCGACGCTGTATCACAGCCCAGCCGACGCCGTGGCCGAATCCGCTATGGCCGCAAGCCTGAGCGACCTGGTGGCGAGAGAGTCGCATTTGCGTGCTGGCGGCTCGATAGAGCTCCTCGGGCGCGAACTCGCCATCCGTAAAGAGGGAGAGGGTGTCGTGTGGTTCGACTTCGGGGCGCTCTGTGATGGCCCCCGCAGCGCCTTCGACTATGTAGAGCTCGCGCGGCTCTTTCACACCGTGCTCCTTAGTGGGATTCCGCGCTTCGACGAGGCAAATAATGACCAGGCGCGGCGATTTATCAATTTGATAGACGAATTATACGACCGCCGAGTGAAGCTCATTGCCAGTGGCGCTGAGCCGATATTGGGCCTCTATCAGGGGACGAGTCTGCGCTTTGAGTTCGAGCGCACGGCCTCAAGGTTGCTCGAGATGCAGTCCACTGAGTACCTAGGAGCCGCACACCGTGCCTGACTCCAGTAAATCATTCTAAATTCGCTTGAAAGATCGAAAATGCTCCGGTAGTATTCGCCCTCCTCAAAGTAAAGACCGATGACTAATCGATGAAGACTTACAGCGCGAAAACAAACGAAGTAGATCAGGCTTGGCTCCTGGTCGATGCCGAAGGCCAAACACTAGGCAGGATGGCGGCTGAAATAGCCCTACGCCTCCGCGGCAAGCACAAGCCGGAATTCACCGCACACATCGACACGGGCGACTTCATAGTCGTCGTTAATGCCGAAAAAGTGCAGGTAACTGGCAACAAGGCGAAAGATAAGATTTACCATGCTCACTCGGGTTATCCCGGTGGTCTGAAGTCGATCTCTTTCGAGAAGCTCATTGAGCGAGCTCCCGAGCGAGTGATTCAGAACGCAGTGAAGGGTATGCTGCCGAAGAATGCGCTAGGTCGTGCGATGTTCAAGAAGCTCAAGGTCTATGCCGGTGGCGAGCATCCTCACGGTGCCCAGCAGCCGCAAGCCGTTCAATTTTAAGAGGTTAGCTTAGCTATATGACTACTACGCAATACTACGGAACGGGTCGTCGTAAGACCTCGACTGCGAGGGTCTACCTCAAGAGTGGCAGCGGTGCTATCACCGTAAACAAGCGTCCTCTCGATGGTTATTTTGGCCGCGAAGTTGCACGCATGATCGTGCGCCAGCCACTTGAGCTAGTTGAGATGATCGAGAAATTCGATATCAACGTTACCGTTCGTGGTGGTGGTAGCTTCGGTCAAGCCGGCGCGATTCGTCACGGTATCACGCGCGCGCTCATGGAATACGATCAAGAGCTCAAGCCTACGCTGCGTAAAGCAGGGTTCGTAACGCGTGATGCGCGTGAAGTTGAGCGTAAGAAGGTTGGCCTACGCAAAGCGCGTAAGAAGCCGCAGTTCTCCAAGCGTTAAGTCGGCGCTCCTCCGGAGCCTGCGACAAAAGCAACGCCGCCCTCGATTCTCGAGCGCGGCGTTTTTTTTGGAAAATATTTTTTGATCTATTTTATGCTTTGATTTCAATCAGCTAGTCGCAAAATAGCGAGAGGTCTGCTTGATAAAATGGCAGACTTTGACTATGATTGCCGCGGTTTGCTAACCCGCAATGGACGCTGCATCCAAATCGACAGATTACTCGCCCCATTTCTATGCTGGTGCTGAGTCGGAGCTCGCTTCGACTGCGCCGCAGAAGAGCTCGAGGCGAGCGCGAATACATTCTATTTAAGCTAGCTCTCGAGGAGAAAAACGGTGACTGACAACAGCGCGAATGTTGGCCGTAGACGGTTCTTAGTAGGTTCGACTTCAGCGGTTGGTGCCGTTGGTGTGGTAGGCGCAGCGGTGCCATTCGTAGGTTCATGGAATCCCAGCGCGAAGGCGCGTGCAGCAGGTGCGCCAGTGCGCATCGATGTGAGCCGCCTTCAAGAAGGCGAGATGCTTGGCCCGATCCCCGCCTGGCGCGGCCGTCCTATATTTATAGTCAAGCGCAGCGAAGCCCTGCTCTCGGCACTCAACGAAGACCCCGATCGCCTCACGGATCCCGATTCGCAGGAGCCTGAGCAGCCGGGTTACGCCCAAAACGAATTTCGTTCGCGCCGTCCCGACCTCATGGTCTTGGTCGGCCTCTGTCCGCACCTTTTCTGTTCGCCGACTCCGCACATCGAGCTCAAGCCGCAGCCCTTCGATGAAGAATGGCGCGGAGGCTTCTTCTGCCCGTGTCACGGTTCGCGCTTCGACTTGGCTGGCCGCGTTTACAGCGGATCGCCTTCGTCGCGCAACATGGAAGTACCCCCTTATTCTTACGAAGACGATAATGTTCTAGTCATTGGTATCGACGAGGAGACAGCAGCATGAGTGAAGCCAACAAGCCAGGTCTCCTGATCGGAGCACTCATCGGAGTCCGCGATTGGACCGACGCCAGACTGCCTATAATGACAGCCTGGAAGAAGCACATGAGCGAATACTACGCTCCTAAGAACTTCAATTTCTGGTACTACTTCGGCATTCTATCGATGGTGGTACTCGTGATTCAGCTGCTCTCGGGCATCTGGCTCACCATGAACTATACCGCTAGTGCCGAAGCGGCATTCGCCTCCGTCGAATACATCATGCGCGACGTCGACTACGGGTGGATTCTGCGTTACATCCATTCGACAGGCGCCTCGGCGTTCTTCGCCGTAGTTTACCTGCACATGTTCCGCGGCATGATGTACGGCTCGTACCAAAAGCCACGTGAGCTCATCTGGGTATTCGGCATGGCCATTTACCTCGTGCTGATGATGGAAGGTTTCCTCGGTTACGTCCTACCATGGGGACAGATGTCTTACTGGGGCGCGAACGTGATCGTGTCACTTGCAGGCGCCATCCCGGTTATCGGCGACGACCTGCTCGTGTGGGTACGTGGTGACTACCTCATCTCCGGCGCGACGCTCAACCGCTTCTTCGCGCTGCATGTCGTAGCATTGCCCATCGTGTTGATTGCACTGGTGGTATTGCATATCTTGGCGCTGCATGAAGTGGGTTCGAACAACCCCGACGGTGTCGACATCAAGAAGAATAAGGGCCCAGACGGCGTGCCTCTTGATGGCGTCCCGTTCCACCCTTACTACACGCTGTATCACGATCTCGCTGGAATAGTCCTGTTCCTCTTCGTGTTCTGTGCGATCGTATTCTTTGCGCCTGAAATGGGCGGTTACTTCCTTGAAATCGCTAACTTCCAAGAAGCCGATTCACTGAAGACGCCTGAACACGTGCCACCGGTGTGGTATTACACGCCGTTCTATTCGATGCTGCGCGCGGTGACTTATCCGCTATTCGGAATCGATGCGAAGTTCTGGGGTATGCTTGTCATGTTCGGCGCTATCGCCATCCTCTTTGTTTTGCCATGGCTCGATAAGAGCCCGGTAAAATCGATTCGTTACAAGGGTAAATTTAGCCGATTCGCACTTCTCGCTTTCGTTGTTGCGTTCCTGATTCTAGGCGTGCTCGGCACTCAGTCGGTGAGCCCGGCGAAGACCTTGCTTGCGCAGCTGATGACACTGGTTTACTTCGGTTACTTCTTCGCGATGCCGTGGTACACGCGCGCTGAGACGACTGCAACTCCACCAGAGAGGGTGACGGGGCGATTCATCACCATTCCCCAGCTCCTCGGAACGCTGTTGCTTATTGCTGCCTTAGTCGTCATCCCTCTGATGCTGACCAACACGGCGCATGCCTCTGAATCTAGCAATGTCGCGCTAGAGCATGTTGAGACGAGCTTCGAGGACAAGGGCTCTCTGCAGCGCGGTTGGGGTACTTACATGAATTACTGCGCGGGTTGCCACGAGCTCGGCTACGCGCGCTACGCGCGTACCGCCGAAGACCTCGAGCTCGACACCCAGCTTGTGGAAGCAAATATGATTTTCGACGACGCATCGATTGGTGATCTCATGACCAATGCGATGAGCGACGACGATTCTAAAGTCTGGTTCGGCGCTGCTCCACCAGACCTGACGCTCATCGGGCGAGTTCGCAAGCCCGACTGGCTTTACACCTACATGAAGTCTTTCTACAACGACCCCTCACGGCCACTCGGCGCGAACAACTCGCTTTTCGCCAACGTGGGTATGCCCAACGTCTTGCACGGGCTGCAGGGTGATGTCGTGTGCGACGACCATGGAAGCAACGATCCAACCCAGTGCGAGCTGACGCATATCGATGGCACTGGCAGCTTAAGTGCTGAAGAATTCGATCAGACAGTCGCAGACTTGGTGAACTTCCTGTACTACATCGGTGAGCCTGTGCGTGCGAAGCGTCAATCGATCGGTGTTTGGGTGTTACTGTTTCTAGGTTTGCTCTATGTGCTCGTCTTCTTCATGAGCCGCGAATTCAGCAAGGACTACCATTAATTCCTAGCCCAGAGGCGTGGATTGATATTCTAAGGATTGAGAGGAATGACTATGGGTGTGGTTGCTAAGCGGTCGTCGATGACCTTCTACTCGGACGGAACGAGTCACTACAGCCACCGTGTGCGCATTGTGCTCGCGGAGAAGGGTGTAACCGTAGAGACGGTTGATGTTGATCCGGATAATAAGCCCGAGGATCTCGCTAGCCTCAATCCTTACAATTCACTGCCGACCTTGGTAGACCGCGACCTCGTCCTCTACGAGGCGGATATTATGATGGAATACTTGGATGAGCGCTTCCCGCACCCACCCTTGTTCCCGGTATATCCCGTCGCGCGAGCGATGAGCAGGCTCTGGATCTACCGTATCAAGCAGGACTGGTGTCCTTTAGTCGATAAGATTATGGCTAAGGATGGCACCCCGTCACAGTTAGAAAAGGCGCGTAAAGAGCTGCGTGACAGTCTTGTCTCGATTGCGCCAATCTTTGCTGAGAAGCCCTATTTCATGAGCGATGAGTTCACGATAGTCGATTGCTGTGTGTTGCCTATTCTTTGGCGCTTACCTGCACTCGGCATCGAGCTGCCGAAGACCAAGGGCTTGAAGCCGCTGCACGACTACCGTGCGCGTCTCTTCGAGCGCGAGTCTGTGCAGCTGAGTCTCTCAGAACAAGAAAAGGAAATGATCTAGCGGGCGATAGCCCCGGTTGATCTGCGGCCCCTTGGGGTGCTGAGAGCCCGGGGTCGCTAGGAGAGAGTGGCGAGTGTCTAAATCGATGACTTCTAGCAGACCCTACCTCGTACGCGGACTCTACGAGTGGATCCTCGATAACGGATGCACTCCGCACGTCGTAGTAGATGCTCTATTAGAGGGTGTTGATGTCCCCCAAGAGCATGTCAAAGACGGTCAAATCGTACTGAATGTTTCCCCTGTCGCCGTGCAAGACTTCGCCATCGACGATCATTTCCTCAGCTTCAGTGGGCGCTTCGCAGGCGTGCCTCGACGCGTGATGGTGCCGATCGGGGCGTTGTTAGGTGTCTACGCGCGGGAGAATGGCCAAGGCATGATGTTCGAGGCTGAAACGATAGATCCCCCGCCTGAGCCTTCGGGTACCGAAGCGTCGACGTCTGACGGCGCTGCAGCACCGTCTAAGAAACCTGCGCTGCGCCTGGTGAAATAGGCGTCAGGCACAGACTCGGCGAGCCTAATCTAGATATTCGAATACCTTCACTACCCGCGTGACACCCGACACATTGCGCGTCAAATCGACTGCGCGCTGGGCATCCTCTTGGGTAACAATCCCCATAAGATAGACCGCACCGTTTTCGGTGATCACGCGGATCTGGCCTGACGGCACACTGCTATTCGCGAGCATGAGTGTTCGCACCTTGGTGGCGATCCAATTATCGTTGCTGCGTGACAACAGGCTTGTCTTGCCTGCTACTTCGAGTTCGTTATGGATGCGTTTAATCTTCGTGCTTGATTCGCTGGTGATGCGCGTCGCGCTCGACTTTAAGGCCTCGCTGCCAACTTGTCCTACGAGAAGGACTACGCCGTTATGGCTTGTGATGGCAATGTTTGCCTTCTTGAGTTCGGGTTCGAGTTTCTTGAGGTTGACAGCGACCTTCGTTTCAATCGACTGGTCTTCGACTACGGCGCCGGCTGTGCGCTCGGTCGGATCTTCAACCATGCCTTCTTCGCCGGTGGTTTGAACCAGCACTGTTGTGCAGCTAGCGCTAAACAGGACCAAGGCCAGCATGAATAGGCGAGTAATCTTAAGGGTAGTAGCGGGAATCATGCGTCTTCTCCTCCGAATAAGTGGGTATCAATCAGATCACATAGGCAGTGAATCACGACTAGGTGCACCTCTTGAATGCGAGCAGTGCGACTAGAAGGAACTCGAATTTCGACATCGCCCGGCGCGAGCGTTTTGGCGATGGCGCCACCGTCCTTGCCTGTCATCGCGACGACTCGCATGCCCCGCAAATGAGCGGCCTCTATGGCGGCGATCACGTTCTTTGAATTGCCGCTAGTAGAGATGGCTAAAAGGATATCGCTGGCATTACCGAGGGCGCTAACTTGCTTCGAAAAAATTTCGTTGTAGTCGTAGTCGTTGGCGATCGCGGTTAGGGTTGATGTGTCGGTGCTTATGGCTATCGCCGGTAAGCCTGGGCGCTCCTTCTCAAAGCGATTGAGGAGCTCTGCAGAGAAATGCTGGGCATCACCTGCCGAACCGCCGTTACCGCAGCTCAATATTTTGCCACCCGCGAGCAGGCACTCTAGCATCGACTCGGCAGCATCATGGATCGAGGGCCCAATCACGTCTGCGGCCTGCCTTTTCGTCTCGATACTCTCGGCGAAATGCGCCGCGACTCTATGGTGTAAATCCATCATCTCATTCTCCGAACTCAGTGCCGATGTTATCGGCCACGAAGGCTAAGTCTATGAGGATTTATTCGCGCCACTGCTCAGTAGAACGCCGATTTTATCCAGTTGATTGTGACCTCGCTCGCCTGTGCGCTGGCTTTCTCGATGCCCACGACATCGAAACGGCAATAATGATGTTGGTACTCGCGGTGGGTTTTAAGGTAAACCTGTGCAGCGCGGCGGAGTCGTAATTGTTTTCTCGGTGTAACGGACGCGAGCGCGCCGCCGAAGCGATGAGAGGTGCGATAACGCACTTCGATAAAAACAAGTCGCGCGCGAGGGTCGAGTGCTATTAGGTCAATCTCGCCTAGTTTGCAGCGGAAGTTCTTGTCGACTATGCGCAGGTCATGCCGCTCGACGTGGCGAGCAGCGAGGTCTTCATAGTATCTGCCAATGGCGACGCTAGTGGTGCGCTCATCCATGCGCGTGTACCCCTGGTGCTTTATGCGCATCCTGCGCCTTGAAAAGCGGGTCGACGAACCTAGGGCGCGGACTCTATGGGCTTAGGTATGCCGTTTTCGAAGCGCACTAACATGAGCTCTCTGCTCACCCGTCCACTCGATTCTAGCGTTAACATACCCGTTACTCCCCGCAGCGTTCGGCTCGCATCTTGCTTGAGTTGCTTTAGTTGCATCGCGAGATAGAAGCTGTCGACGCCCATGCCACGCAGCCTCTGATTCGATCCAAGTGTGACGGACAGCTGTGTGTCGGCCTCGCCGCGTAAGGCGTTTTCTTCAACCATCCAAGGGCCGTCGGCGAAGAGTAATCCGTCGAGATCGCGCGCTATCGCCTTAGGATCTCCGTCGTAGATCGAGGGGAGGGCGAAGAGGGGTAGGTCTTGCGCATAATAGAAGGCGAGGGTGGGGACCAGCTGACGACCTTGGCGGGGGTTTGCCGCGAGGAAGATGAAGTCGATATCGCTGCGGCGCTGCGGCGTAAATTCGATGTTGTTTCGCGGGAGCGTCGCGCGAAGTCTGCGTGCGCGATCCTCGCTCGCATCGACCGCCAAAAGCCCTTTGACCACATCGGAGTAGTCTTCCTCTGTAACGAAATTCCGCTGAGCGACAACTGCGCCGCCCCGGGCTTCCCAGCGGCTGCTGAACTCGTTGCTGAGGCGTGAGTAGTTGTCGCCAGCCGGGGTGACGATGGCCGCACGCGTAAAGCCGCGGCTACTTGCCGCGCTGACGAGGCGTTCGATCTCGTCCTCCGGTGCCAAGCCGAACTGATTCAACGCGAAAGACTCTTCGATGTCCGTGTAATTGAGGGCGAGTGTGGAAATCGGCAGCTGTGGAAGCTGTGCTAACTGATTGACCAAGCCTTTGTCGAGAGGGCCAACAAGCAGGTCCGCGCCGAGCGCGATCGCGGCCTCAACCAGGTCCAGAGCCTCCTTTGTTTCGCTGCTGTCTATGACGCTGATGCGGGGAACTTCGCGTGAAATTGCCAGAGACTGATAATAGGCGGCGACGAAACCTTCTTGCAGCGCGCGCCCGGCGGGTTCGCGTAAGGGGAGGGCTAGAGCTATATGCCGTGGTCTCTGATCCCATTCTGAGGCCAGCGCCGCGAGCGCCTTGGGGAGATGCGCCGACGCAGGGTGTTGAGCCCAGACGCGCTGCCAGCGCGCAACGGCATCGAGTTGCCCGCGAAGGCTAAAGTCTTCGCGACGGATAGAGCGGCTTAGTTCTAGCCAGCCGCGCGCAGTGTAGCTGCTGCTTTGATTAACGAGGTCTTCTATCTGTCGCACAGTCAATTGATTAAGCACTGACCATGTGGCGTCGGCTAGGCGTTGCGCTGCTGGCGCGGGCAGCGGTGAGTCGATGCCTGCGAGCAAATCGCTTGCGCCTGCTTGTGGCCTGCCGAGGCCTATTAGGGCGTCCGCCTTAGTGATAAGGGCATCGCTCCTTTGCTCGGGCGTCAGATTTGCGGCTGCGCTCAAGTCTAGGGACTGAAGCAAGTCTAGCGTCTGTCGCATGGCGCCAGTGGCGAGTGCATAGTGCGCACGGGAGAGAGTGATTTGGTCGACGAACGCCCGAGGGAGTGTTTGAGGATCGGGAAGCTGTGTGAGCTGCGCCTGCGCCTGCGGGTAGTCGCCGGCTGCAATGAGGAGTTCGATGGCACGCAAGCGCAGGAGCGTGCCTTGTTCTAATCCAGCCGCCTGGGCGGCACTTAACAGGGCTTCTATGGAGGCGGAGTCGACCGCTTCACTGTTTGCGGCACCGCTTCTAGGCCCAGCCGTCTGGCAGCCTGCGAGAGCGAGGGTGGCCAGTGCGGTAAAGAGCGCTGCACGTAGCAAGCGGGGACAGCGGATAGGACGCGTCACAAGTCTGCGAAGGACTGAGCGGATTGGGGTGTGCGCGGCCATGGGGCGAATCTCGCAGAGAGGCAACAGGAGGAATACTAAATAGAGTAAACTAAGAGCCTGAGAGTCGCAATTTTTCGCGTGATTTTGCCCTGCCCTTGGCAAGGACAAACCGGCCGTAAGGCCCACGCCAACCAAGGGGCCATATTCCAATGCAAGACAGCAATGAGGGCGTCGTGCTCTATATCGTGGCGACCCCGATCGGTAACCTCGATGACATGAGCGCACGTGCCATCGAGGTGTTGAAGCGAGTGGATTTGATCGCCGCGGAAGACACTCGTCACAGCAAACGGCTCCTGCAACATTTCGCGGTAAACACTCAGCTGACGTCACACCATGATTTCAGCAGTGCGGCCGAGGTGCAGAAGCTGCTAGATCATCTCGCCTCTGGCAAGTCGCTGGCGCTCATTTCGGATGCGGGGACTCCGCTAATCTCAGACCCAGGCTATCAGCTGGTCTCGGCTGCTCGCAGTTTAGGTGTTGAGGTGTTGCCGATTCCCGGTCCTAGCGCAGTCATCGCAGCGCTAAGCGTTGCCGGAATTGCCTGCGATAGGTTTCGCTTCGAAGGCTTCTTGCCCGCAAAGAGTACGCAGCGACTGAAGCGTCTTCAGGCGCTAGCTGCCGAGTCGGCAACCCTCGTCTTTTATGAGTCACCTCATCGTATTGCGGCCAGTCTTGCCGACTTTGTGAGCGTCTTCGGCGCAGACGAGCAGAGACAGCTCTTCGTCGCACGGGAGCTTACGAAAAAGTTCGAATCCCACTGTCTTGGGAGTGTCGCGCAGGTCGCCGATTGGGCTGAGGGCGACACGAACAATACTCGCGGCGAGTTCGTCTTGGTGCTCAGCGGCGCGAGCGTGCAAGACGCTGCAGAGCAAGAGGCGGGGATGCAGAGAGCGCAGGAGATCGCGAGACTGCTGCGGGCCGATCTTTCGCTTAAGCGAGCGGTTGCGCTTGCGGCGGAAATTGCCGGCGTGCGCAAGAACGCGCTCTACGCGTTGATGCTGCAAGAGGCAGACTAAGTCCTCGGTAAATCCCGATGTAAACTCGCTTGTAAGCACAGCGGTTCTCGACTAAGCTGCGCGCGAGTCAGCTGGGCAATCGCTGTTTTCATCCCTTCTTTCACCGCCTCGCGGTGTTCGAGGGCGAATTCAGAGGAAAGTCCGGGCTCCACAGAGCAGGGTGCCAGGTAACGCCTGGGAGGCGCGAGCCTACGGCTAGTGCAGCAGAAAACAAACCGCCTGATCGGCGAGTAGTCCTCGGAGTTTCTCCGAGAGTCGTCGATTCGGTAAGGGTGAAAAGGTGCGGTAAGAGCGCACCGCGCGACTGGTAACAGTTCGTGGCAGTGTAAACCCCACTCGGAGCAAGGCCAAATAGGAATCCGTCGATGCTGCTCGCATTGGATTCGGGTAGGCCGCTACAAGCCTGTGGTGACACAGGCTGCAGATGAATGATTGTCCCCGACAGAACCCGGCTTATAGGCTGACTCAATTTTTCTCTCCTCATATTATTTACTCACACCACTTACTTATACCCGCGCCTAGGCTCGTGATGGGCGCGCATCCTCGTTGAGAACGCGCTCTCTCTGCTGCTGCCCAGCGAGCTCGCCCCATCCTCTCCAGCCTTTCGGCTAATACTCTCCTGTGACTGCGTTTTCTGCGGCGTGTGTCGTGGCCGTCATTTGCCACATTTTTCGCTTGCATGGGGCGAAACCTGTGCTTATAGTGGCAATCTGTGGAAAAAAGTGGGTATATTTGTAGTATTGTGGAGCTTTGTGGGAAGCAAGGTTTCGGCAGCAGAATAAAATCCACTACTAATCAATAGCTTAATGAGTCTTTGGAGGTTCCGGTGTTTCGCGGGATCAATTCGATAAACCTAGATGCGAAAGGGCGTATGGCGATGCCGTCACGCTACCGTGAGCAGCTCGTGGCTGCTTGTGCGGGGCATCTGGTCGTCACTATCGATACCAATCACCGGTGCTTGCTGCTTTACCCATTGCCCGAATGGGAGCAGATCGAGCGTGAAATAGAGGGGCTTTCGAGCTTCGATCCGATGTCGCAGCGCGTCAAACACCTTCTCATAGGCCACGCGACCGACCTCGATTTGGACGGCAATGGCCGAATACTGTTGCCGGCGGAGCTGCGGCAGTACGCCGATCTGAGTAAGCATATTTGCCTGGTAGGCCAGGGCAAGAAGCTGGAAATCTGGGATCAAGAGGCGTGGAACGCTCAACGCGAGCAGTGGTTTAACGAGGCGTCTGATGCAAGCGAGCTGCCAGAGAAGCTGCGCTCTCTCGCGCTATAAATAGTATTCAGGAACAACGACCAGGAAGGCTTAGATGGCGAGCGAGTCGCTGCATCAGACCGTGTTACTGCACGAGGCCGTCGAGGCGTTACTCGCTGACGGACAAGATAGTGCTTGCGAGGGTTCTGTCTATGTCGATGCGACTTTCGGCCGCGGTGGCCACAGTCGAGCGCTGCTCGCCGCTGCGCCATCGGATGCGACCCTGATCGCCTTCGATAGGGATCCCGAGGCGATAGCCGTCGCGTTGCAGATGCAACAAGAAGATGCACGACTTCTGCCGCAGCATAGCGCCTTCGCGCAGCTCGCCTCGGTGCTAGACGGCCTGGGCATGATTGGCAAAGTAGATGGGATTCTATTGGATCTTGGCGTCTCGTCGCCGCAACTAGACGACGCGGAGCGCGGCTTTAGTTTTATGCGCGATGGTCCCTTAGATATGCGCATGGATACCACCTCAGGAACGAGCGCGGCGCAGTGGATTAATTCGGCGAGCGAGACGGAGATCGCCGATGTCTTATACCGCTATGGAGAAGAGCGTCATTCGCGGCGCATGGCAAGGCGCATTGTTGCAGAACGCACGCTGAGTCCAATAACGCGCACTGGCCCGTTGGCTGAAATGATTAAAGAGGCGAATCCCTCCTGGGAGCGCGACAAGCATCCGGCTACGCGGGCGTTCCAAGGAATTAGGCTGTTTATTAACGGCGAGCTGGAACAGCTCGAAGCCGGGTTAGATCAGGCGTTGGAAGTCTTGCGCCCAGGCGGCAGATTGGTGGTGATTAGTTTTCATTCGCTAGAGGATCGCATCGCTAAACGGTTTATAGCTAAACACGCGAAGGGCGATGATTTTCCTCGCGGGCTGCCAGTGGCGCACTCACAGCTCAACCCGCGACTGACTCCTAAGGGCAAGGCGCAGAAGCCAAGCCGGAGCGAAATTGAGAGCAATCCGCGGGCGCGCAGCGCGGTCATGCGTGTCGCGGTAAAACTGTAATTAGCGGTAAGACTGGCGGAGCTAGTGAGACGCCGATTGTGAGAAGTGGACGATGAAAACGAGCGGAGACTTGTCGATGAGCAGCAACTCAATGTGGAACTGGCTCGGGCTGAGCGAGCGCGGGTCGGCGCTGGTCTTGGTGTTGATGTTGGCTCTGCTTTGTACGGGCCTCGGAGTCGTGAAAACCACTCATGAGAATCGCTACGAGTTTAATCGTTTGCAGGAATTGAAAAGCGAGGCCAACGCTTACGGCGTCGAGTGGGGCCAGCTGTTGATCGAGCAAAGCACTTTCGGGGTTGAGGGGCGTATCGAGCAAAAGGCGGTGGAGCAGCTCGCGATGCGCCTGCCTAGCTTTGATCAGATCGTTATGGTGGCACAGTAGCATGACCATTCAAGGGAGACATAGCGCATGACTGCGACGAGGAGGCAGCAGCCAACTGCGAAACCAGCGGCAAGGGGAGGCGTGGCAATGACGCGCTTCGCGCGACTCTACGACGTGGTGAGGACCACGTGGCGCCTTGGCGCGATCGGCTTCGGCTTATGTGTCTGTGTGGCAGCAGTGGGCTGGAAGGTCAGCACGTTGCAACTTGCAGAGCGCGATTTCTTGCAGGGGCAGGGCGACTCGCGTGCGATTCGCACGAAACCTATCGCGGCGAATCGTGGCCTTATTTTCGATCGCAATGGCGAACCTTTGGCGGTGAGCACTCCTGTCGTCTCAGTTAGCGTTAACCCTTCGAAGCTCGCAGACAGCCCCGACAATATTCGACGCCTCGCTAACGCCCTCGACCTCAATCCCGAGGCGCTAGTGACAAAGATTCAGGGTCAACGCAATGACCCGCACCTGCTGGTTAAGCGGCGGCTGTCGCCAGCCGAGGTCGCGCCACTGCAAGCGATGCGCATCCCGCATGTGACGTTTGAAGATGAATACCAGCGCTTCTACCCGCAGGGAGAGGTTGCTGCACACATCGTCGGATTTAGTAATATCGACAATGTCGGCCAGGAGGGTATCGAGCTCACCTACGAAGAGCATCTGCAGGGCACGCCAGGAAGACGTCAAATCATTCAGGATCGGCGCGAAAATATCATCGAAGAAATCAGGACGATCGAGACCGCATCGGATGGCGGAAACATAGATCTGAGCATCGACTTCCGCCTGCAGAATCTCGCTTACAAAGAGCTGAAGGCTGAGTTTACTAAGCGCCGCGCAAAGTCTGCCACCCTCGTTATGCTAGACGTCGAGACTGGCGAGGTGCTCGCGATGGCCAACCAGCCGTCGTATAACCCGAACAACAAAAGCAATATCAGCGATTTCGGTGTGCTGCGTAACCGCGCCGTCACCGACGTTTTCGAACCAGGTTCAACGGTTAAGGCGTTTACGATCGCAGCCGCGCTAGAAAGCGGCGTGTTCGAGGCGGATACGATCATCGAAACCAGTCCGGGCTGGATGATGGTGCGCGGGCATACGATCCAAGATATCCATAATTATGGCACGCTAAATGTTGGCAAGGTTATCACCAAGTCGAGTAACGTAGGCACCAGCAAAATCGCATTAGAAATAGGCCCAGAGCCGATTCGAGATGTGCTCGAGCGGGTGGGACTAGGACAAGTCACGGGCACCGGATTCCCGGGTGAGCGCGGCGGTTTGTTGCCGAGTCCGCGGCGTTGGAGTGCAATCGAGACCGCGACGCTCTCCTACGGTTACGGATTATCCGTTACTGCGTTGCAGCTCGCTCAGGCCTATTCGGTGATCGCCGATGGCGGCATACGCAAGCCCGTATCGCTGCTTAAGCTTAGCGACGACGAGGTTGCGGCGCTGCCGCGAGACCGTGTGTTGTCGGCGTCGATTTCGGCGCAGGTGAAAGAGATGTTGGAGACGGTCGTCGATCCTCGGCGCGGTGGCTCAGCACGAGAGGCGAGAGTGCCGTTCTTTAAGGTCGCAGGAAAAACCGGCACGGCGCACGTGGTCGGCGAACGCGGCTATGAAGCGAATCTACACAACTCACTCTTCGCCGGCATGATTCCAGCTAGTGACCCTAAAATCGTCGTAGTTATCGTGATTAACGAGCCGAAGGGTGACGAGCATTACGGTGGTCAGGTAGCGGCGCCAGTGTTCTCGCGAGTCGCCTCAGGTGCGATGCGGCTACTTAATATTCCACCGGACGACTTGCCAGTAAGCCAGTCAATTCTCTCAAGCGGAGGAGATGAATAGCGCGATGAGCGTAGCGAGCGACTCCACACTAACACAGCCTCCAGCAGCTAAAGACCTTCGCGAGCTTGTCGCTGGGTTCGTTCGTTCGTCAGAAATCCTCGAGTCACTGCAGAGTACCCGCATCACCGGTATACAGCTCGATAGTCGACTCGTCACAGGCGGGGACGTCTTTATCGCCCTATTCGGGCGCAACGTCGATGCCCGTGAATTCGTGCCTCAAGTCATTCGCGCAGGCGCCGCCGCCGTGCTCGTTGAAGCAGGCGGAGAATGGAGCGGGCTTAGGTGGGTAGATGGCACCCCCGTTCTCGCAATCGACGCCCTGTCGAAACACACCAGTGCCCTCGCCGGGCGTTTCTATGACAATCCAAGCGCGCGCTGTGGTGTCATCGGCATTACCGGGACCAATGGCAAGACGAGCTGCGCCGCGTTCTGTGCGCAAGCGCTCGCGTCTCTGGGTTTAGACCCTGCAACGATAGGCACTCTCGGCTACGGTCGCCCCGGAGCTCTCAGTACTACTGTGTTAACTACGCCGGACGCTGTCTTCACTCAGCGCGCAATGGCTGAACTCGTCGACTCCGGAGTAGACGCCATTGTCATGGAGGTGTCATCGGTCGGCCTGCATCAGCGCCGCGTGCAAGACGTGAGCTTCGATACTGCCTTGTTTACCAATCTCAGTCGCGATCATCTTGATTATCACGGCAGCATGGAAGCTTACGGCGCAAATAAAAAGAAGCTCTTCGCGATGCCTGGGCTGCGTCATGCGGTGATAAACCTCGACGACGATTATGGCTTATCGATCATCGACGGTGTCGCTGAAGGTGTGGATTGTCTGACTTACAGCCTCGTTAACGCGAAGGCCGATGTGTTCGCGCGCGAACTGAATTTACATCCTGCTGGGCTTAGCCTAGGCCTTGCGACCCCGGTGGGCGATATAGAGATCAGCGTTGGTCTCATGGGCGATTTTAACGCCAGTAATATTCTCGCGGTCGCCGCGAGTGTGATCGCATTCTGTGCCGATCGCGCATTGCCTTCGGGGGCTTTGCTGGACGCGGATTCGTTGCAGCGTGCGCTGAATGCGTTGCGTCCGGTTGCCGGACGGATGCAAATCGTTGAAGCCGCAGCTGATATCACTGTGGTCGTCGACTATGCGCACACTCCCGATGCGCTGCGCAGCGCCTTGGTCGGGCTGCGACATCATTTCAGTGGCAAGCTGCGCTGTGTTTTCGGCGCTGGCGGCAATCGGGATGTCGGCAAGAGGCCGTTAATGGGCGAGATCGCGCAGCGCCATGCCGATGTCGTTGTCCTGACGGATGACAACCCACGGTTTGAAGACGGCGACGCGATAATCGCCCAGATCGCGTCGGGCTTCGATGACTCAGCGGCGGTAATGCGCGAGCGCGATCGCCGGCTTGCCATTGAACGAGCCATACTCGGGGCGCAGCCCGGCGACATCGTATTGCTAGCCGGCAAGGGGCACGAACCTTATCAAGAGATTCGGGGCGAGCGTGTGCCTTTCGATGACGTCGCGTGTGCGCTTGAGTCGCTACAACGCCGTGCGCTGAAGGTGCCGCTGTGATCGGTGAATTCACGTTAGTTGAGCTTGCGCAGCAGCTAGGGCTAGAAGCCCCGGCAGTCGATGTGGCTTTTCGCCGCGTCTCAACCGACACCCGCACACTCGAAGCTGGCGACTTGTATGTGGCGCTAAGTGGGACGCATTTCGATGGCAATGCGTTCATCGATGCCGCAATCGAGCGTGGTGCGGCGGGCGTTGTTACGACGCGCGCTTGCGCTTCCGTTCGGTGCCCCTGTCTCACGGTGCCAGACACCCTAGCGGCCTTTGCGGCGATCTCGCGCCTCAATCGACGGCGCGGTGCGGCTACACTCATCGCGTTAACGGGCAGCCAAGGCAAGACGTCTGTGAAGGAGATGCTTGGCAGTATCCTTGCTGTCGAAGACAGCACGCTAATTACCTCGGCGAATCTAAACAACACGGTCGGAGTGCCGCAAACTCTCCTCGGATTAGAGGCCACGCATCGCTATGCGGTGATCGAGATGGGCGCCAATGGCGCAGGCGAGATCGCCTTTAGCGTGGCCGCGGCAGAGCCTGACGTTGCGTTAATCACCAAAGCCAGTGCGGCCCACATCGAAGGCTTCGGCTCTTTGCAGGGCATCGTCGAGGCCAAGGGTGAGATCATCGATGGTCTCGCCGCCACCGGAGTCGCCGTGTTGAATGCGAACGATCCCAATTGTGGCCAGTGGATCGCACGCGCAGGTGGTCGCCCCATTCGACTGTTCAGTTTAGGAGGTAGAGTCAGTAGCGCTGACTATCGCAGTACCGCGTCCCATCTGCTGGCAGACGGACGCCTGGCCTATACGCTAATCACGCCGCAAGGCGAAGTCGCGATTGAGTCGGCACTGATTGGCAACCACAATGTTGAGAACGCACTGGCGGCGGCGGCGTGCGCACTAGAGGCCGGCGCGTCACTCGCCTCTGTAAGATTGGGTCTGGCGCAGGCGCAACCGGTGCCAGGTCGACTATTTCCCTCAATAGGTCGGGCAGGGTGCCGACTATTAGATGATACCTATAATGCGAGCCCCGATTCCTTCCGCGCCGGCATCGAAGTGCTGATGGCAGCCGAGGGCAGTCAAGTGTTGGTTGCCGGCGAAATGTTTGAGCTCGGCGACGAGGCGGAGGATGCTCACCGCGATGTAGGAGAATTTGCTGCGGCCTGTCATGTGCCGCAGCTTCTGGCGCTTGGTGAGCAGTGCGGCGCTATGGTCGATGCGTACACGGCAGCAGGTGGCAGGCATGCGCAGCTTTTCGCAAGTCATGAGGCTTTGGCGAATGCCTGTTTAGAGCGCGCGCACGACGGTAGGGTATTCCTTATTAAAGGATCGCGCGGAGCAAGGATGGAGAAAATAGTCGCGGCGCTAGCTGCGGACGATGAGTCTGCTGCAGCGTCAACTACTGAAGATAATCGTCACTAGGACAAGGACAGAAACCCAATGCTGGTATGGTTATCAGACACTCTCATGCAGCTGCACAGCGCGTTCTCCGTGCTGCAGTACATTACTATTCGAGGCATCTTCTCACTGCTCACAGCGCTCGGCGTCTCCCTGCTCGTGGGTCCCGTGCTTATTCGGAAGCTGCGCGAGAATCAAATCGGGCAAGTGGTTCGCGACGACGGCCCCCAAAGCCACCTGAGCAAAGCGGGAACACCCACCATGGGTGGCGCCCTAATCCTCGTTGGTATCACAGTCAGCACGCTGCTGTGGTCAGACCTTAGCAATCATTACGTGTGGGTCCTCTTGCTCGTGACGCTCGCCTTTGGCGCCGTGGGCTGGGTTGACGATTACCGGAAAATTTTCCGCAAGAATCCCGTTGGCCTGCCTGCGCGCTGGAAGTATTTGTGGCAATCGCTTATCGGTCTGGTTGCGGCCGTGGTGCTTTATCAGTCGGCGCTGGGGCCTAACGAGATTGAGTACATCATCCCGTTCTTCAAGTCGGTGGCGATTAACCTCGGTCTGTTCTATATCGTTATCAGCTATTTCTTCATCGTGGGATTCAGTAACGCGGTGAATCTAACGGATGGCCTCGACGGCCTCGCCATCTTGCCGTCTGTGCTAGTAGGGGGCGCATTAGGCGCTATCGCCTATCTTGCCGGCCACACAGAGTTCTCAGCCTATCTCCAGATTCCCTACGTAGCGGGTTCGGGTGAGGTGGTGATCTTCGCAGGCGCGTTGGTTGGTGCTGGCCTTGGATTCCTTTGGTTCAATACCTACCCTGCGCAAATATTTATGGGTGACGTGGGCGCGCTCGCCCTCGGTGCAGCATTAGGCACGATGGCGATCATCGTGCGGCACGAGCTCGTGCTAGTCATTATGGGTGGCGTGTTCGTCGTCGAGACGCTTTCGGTCATGTTGCAGGTTGGCTCGTTCAAACTGCGCGGCAAGCGTATCTTCAAGATGGCGCCGATTCATCATCATTTCGAACTCATGGGCTGGCCAGAGCCGCGCGTGATCGTCCGCTTCTGGATTGTGACGGTCATGCTGGTGTTGGTCGGCCTCGCGACACTTAAGCTGCGATAGAGACGAGGAGTGGGGTTGAGTCAACGCGAAGCAGGCGATAGCGATGAGGGCGGCGATTTAGCCGGTCTCTCGCTGGTTCTCGGTCTTGGCGCAACCGGCTATTCCTGTGCGCGCTACTTGCATGGATTGGGCGTGGAATTTGCGGTGTTAGACAGTCGCGCAGCGCCACCGTTGCTGGCGTCCTATTTGCAAGAGTTCCCCGATGCGCAGGTCGAGCTTGGAGAGTTTAAGGTTGAGCAATTGTGCAGGGCGAGTCGTCTCATCGTGAGCCCCGGTATCGCCGTGTCGACGCCCGCGATTGCCGCGGCGGCTGCTGCTGGGGTGGAAATCCTGGGTGATATCGCGTTGTTCGCGCGTGCGGCGCAAGCGCCGATTGTTGCGGTCACCGGATCGAACGGCAAGAGCACTGTGGTGGCGCTACTCGCAGCGATCCTGCGGAAAAACGGCAGCGCATTCGGTCTCGGCGGCAACCTCGATGGTGAGAATTTTAAGCCGGCCTTAGAGTTGCTCATCGCAGAACGAGAGGGCGCTCGACGCAGCGATTTATTTGTACTGGAGCTGTCGAGCTTCCAACTCGAGACGACTCGCGAGCTGAATGCCACCGCCGTTGCTCTATTGAATTTAAGCGAAGACCACATGGACAGATACGCCGATTCGACGGCCTATCTCAGTGCTAAGCAGGCGATTTTTAATGGCGCGCAGTGCGCCGTGGTCAACGTAGACGATCCGTTGACTCGGCCGCCACAACCGATGGCGTCTAGCCTCGCCTACAAGCCCAGCGGAGAGTGCTCAGACGGTCTCGGTATCGGCGGCGCAGGAAACCGCTCTCTGTGTTGGCAAGGCGAGCCGTTTCTCGATTTAGAGGCCTGTGGTTTGAGAGGGAGTCACAATCGAAGCAACCTCATGGCTGCCGCGGGGCTCGCTATTGCGCTGGGCGTGCCCCTAACGGCTATCGCTGCCGGTGCAACCAGCTTTCGCGGGCTTCCCCATCGTTCGCAGTGGGTGTGCGAGGCGCATGGTGTCGAGTTTTATAACGACTCTAAGGGCACGAACGTCGGCGCGTCGCTCGCCGCTATTGTGGGCATAGGCGAGCGAGTAGTGGCGGCGAAGTCTAGCGCGCGCCTCGTCGTGATCGCTGGCGGCGAGGGCAAGGGCGCTAACTTTTCGCCGTTGGCGCCGGCTCTCGCGCAATTTGCGAGGTACGTAGTGCTTATCGGCAGAGATGCCGACCGGATCGAGGCAGACACGGCGCAAGCGCGAGGAAGCTGCGAGGCCATTTTCGCCGCTGATATGGCGGCGGCGGTCTCCGCGGCAGTCGACGCCGCGCAAGCCGGCGATGCGGTGCTTTTGTCACCGGCCTGTGCGAGTTTCGATATGTTCGATAATTTTCAGCATCGCGGCGATGAG
Source organism: Gammaproteobacteria bacterium (assembly GCA_024639905.1). GTDB lineage: Bacteria > Pseudomonadota > Gammaproteobacteria > Pseudomonadales > Pseudohongiellaceae > UBA9145. The sequence goes on from JAHEGE010000001.1 coordinate 580,435, forward strand.
TTTATCGCCTGTGTTAGCGCGGCAGTCGCGCAGAGCGAAAACTGACAGAGCGTCGGCAAGGAGAACCTAGGCACATGGTAACCATGACAAGAGCGAAGCCGCTGGCGCCGACTGAGACCTTTGTGCGAGCGCCTGCGCGGCCGCTTAACACGGTGCTCCTCGCAACCTTGGGTTTGCTCTGTATCGGTATTTTGATGATGACTTCCGCCTCGGTCGAAATAGCGAGCTCGGCGACCGGTGACGCCTTTTATTATTTTAAACGACAGGCTATTTTCGCCTGTATCGGGTTATGTGCAGGAGGGGTTACGCTCGCGCTGCCGCTCGCGCTCTGGCGTCGATTCTCGCTTCTGTTCATGCTTGGCTCTTTCGTCTTGTTAATCGCAGTGCTCGTACCCGGTATCGGTAAGACGGTTAACGGCAGCACGCGCTGGATCGACCTAGGCCTCTTCGACCTTCAGCCCTCTGAACCTGCGAAGCTCTTTATCGTAATGTTCCTTGCGGATTTTCTACAACGCAATTATGTCGAGGTGAGAGAGAACTGGCGGGAATTCTTCATCCCATTAATCATCGCCTCAGCAGCATCTATCCTGCTGCAGATGGAGCCCGATCACGGGGCGTTAGTCATCCTCTTCGCCACCACCTTCTGCCTGCTGTTTCTCGCCGGCGCTAAAATCCTACGCGTTTTATCCTTGGTCGTTGTTGCAGGCGCTGGCTTCAGTTGGATTGCCTACAATAAGGCGCATGTCATCGCGCGCTTTACCTCGTTCATGGATCCGTGGGCCGAGGAAAACGTGTATGGCGACGGCTATCAGCTCGCCCAATCACTCATCGCCTTCGGCCGTGGTGAGTGGTTCGGTACGGGGCTAGGGCAGAGTATTCAGAAGCTCTATTTCCTGCCCGAGGCCCACACGGATTTCGTGTTAGCGATTATTGGCGAGGAGTTCGGTCTGCTCGGCGTCGCGATCGTCATCGGCCTTTTCTGTGTGCTCGTTGTGCGTGCCTTTGCTATCGGGCGCATGGCTGAAAGGAAGCAGAGTTTATTCGCGGCCTTCTTCGCCTACGGTCTTGGTTTGTTATTTGCCGGTCAAACGCTAATCAATGTTGGGGTGAATATCGGGCTTCTGCCAACGAAGGGCCTGACTCTGCCATTCCTTAGCTACGGTGGCGCGAGCCTAATCATGAGCTGCGTCATGGCGGCGATGCTCATACGAATTCAATACGAGACCGAATCGCTGGCCGCGCCAGCAGCCGACAAACCTTCAGGGCTGCGAGGATGAGCGTCGAGCGGGTATTGATTATGGCGGCAGGCACGGGCGGGCATGTATTCCCCGCGCTGGCTATTGCGCGCCAACTCGAAGCGCACGGCGTCAAGGTTGACTGGTTAGGCACGCCAAATGGTATGGAGAACCGACTTCTGGAAGGCTCGGGCATTCCTGTCCACACCATCGATGCCAAGGGTTTGAAAGGGAAGGGGCTCTCTCGTCTGCTTGGCGCGCCCTGGATGCTGATGCGCTCGCTTTGGCAGAGCCTGGCGATCCTGCGCGCTGTCCAACCCGATTGCGTGCTTGGGATGGGCGGATACGTCTCAGGCCCCGGCGGGCTTGCAGCGAAACTGTTAGGGCGCAGACTGGTCTTGCACGAGCAAAATGCCGTGGCCGGCTTGAGCAATCGCGCCTTGGCACTGCTCGCTGATGATGTTCTGGAGGCGTTCCCCGATACCTTTAAGGCCGGCCCTAGAGTCCTTGCCGTCGGCAACCCCGTTCGAGCAGACATCGAGGCATTGGGCGACACCTTGCCGGCGTTAGCCCCGGCTTCGCGCCCGCTTCGCTTGCTCGTGCTAGGGGGGAGTCAGGGCGCGCAGGCGATCAATCGGGTATTGCCGGCGGCACTCAGTAGAATGCAGCAGCAGGCGGGTTCCATGCCCGAGGTGCGTCATCAGACCGGCGCTGCGCAGTTGGACGACGCCTTGGCAGCGTACAGCGATGCAGGAGTGGAGATCGGTGCGAACCTGTCCGTTTCGGCGTTCATCGATGATATGGCGGCGGCGTATGCCTGGGCAGACTTGGTGTTATGTCGATCGGGCGCCAGCACGGTGAGCGAGCTTGCCGTGGCGGGGAGGCCATCACTACTCGTGCCTTACCCGTATCATAAAGACCAGCAACAGCACCACAATGCCCGTTGGCTGAGTGCCGTGGGTGGCGCGATAGTGATCGAGCAAGCCGCGCTAGAGAGCGCGCAATTGGCGGCGCAGCTGCTCGCTTTGGACACAGGTCGTGAGGCTTTGCATGCGATGGCTCTTGCGGCACACGCACGCGCGCAGCGCGGTGTGGATGTCCGCATTGCGGCGCTATTAAGGGGGAAGGGCGATGCCCGCTAAGCGAGCACAACATAGCGTGCCTGAGATGCGCAGGATTAAGACGCTGCATTTCATCGGTATTGGCGGGGCCGGCATGTGCGGCATCGCCGAAGTGTTGCTAAACCAAGGTTACGCAGTGACCGGGTCTGATATTGCTGAATCGGCAAACACAAACCGGTTGACGATGCTGGGCGCGACGGTCTTCATCGGTCATGAAGAGAGCAATATTGAGGCGGCTGATGTCGTTGTGTATTCGAGCGCGGTAACCGAAAAAAATCCGGAGATGCGAGCGGCCGTGGAGGCCAACCTGCCCTTAATCGCGCGCGCCGAAATGCTCGCGGAATTGATGCGCTATCGGCACGCGATCGCGATCGCCGGCACTCATGGAAAAACGACGACGACGAGCTTGCTCGCGTCGGTGCTAGCGGCTAGCGGCGCTGACCCGACGTTTATTATCGGTGGTTTGCTCAACAGCGCCGGCACAAACGCGAGACTGGGCGAGAGCCGCTATTTAGTCGCAGAAGCCGACGAAAGCGATGCGTCGTTTATGCACCTTCAGCCCATGGTTGCGGTGGTCACCAATATCGAGGCGGACCACATGAGCACGTATGGCGGAGACTTCGATCGCCTGAAACAGACTTTCATCAATTTCCTACACAATCTGCCGTTCTATGGCCTGGCTGTGCTTTGTATTGATGACGACGCGGTGCGCGAGATCATGCCGCAGGTGTCGCGTCCAAAATTAACCTACGGCTTTTCCGAGGACGCGGACTTCCGCATCGACAATCTGGAGCAGTCTGGGGCGCGCACATGCTTCGACGTGCTGCGCCGAGAGACTGGGGTGCGATACGGCTTAGCGCTAAATATGCCGGGTCGGCATAACGCCTTGAATGCGACTGCTGCGCTGGCCGTCGCGGTGGATGAAGGGCTCGACTTCGAGGCTATATCTCACGGAATAGAAGGGTTTACGGGAGTAGGGCGGCGCTTCGATGTGCAGGGCGATTTCATGTTCGGCATGGACCCCGCCGCGCGTAGAAACAAAGCCATGCTGGTCGATGACTACGGCCACCACCCCGCCGAGGTGTCAGCGACGCTTAAGGCGCTGCGCGAGGGATGGCCTGAGCGCCGCGTGGTAATGATTTTCCAACCGCACCGCTTCAGTCGAACTAGCGATCTCTATGAGGATTTCGTGGATGTGCTGAGCGAGGTCGACGTCTTGCTTTTGCTAGAAGTGTATTCTGCTGGTGAGAAGAGGATTCCAGGTGCCGATTCGCGCAGCCTAAGCCGCAGTATTCGTCTGCGTGGCAAAGTCGATCCGATTTTCGTGCAAGACGAAGGCGATATCGCCGACATACTAGATGGCGTCGTGCAGGCAGACGACATCGTGATTACGCAGGGTGCGGGCAGCGTTGGTGCGCTGGCTAAACAGCTGTCAGCGGCGCTTGAGGCGCGAGAAAGTCATTGAGTCACAGGCCCAGCTACCGATAACACACGCCTAGAGGCGGAGAAATGAAAGAACAGTTTGACAGCCAGAGAGTGATCGACACCGCAGGGCACGTCGTCGTGCTAATGGGCGGCACCTCGGCCGAGCGCGAAATTTCACTCTTGAGCGGCAAGGCCACGGTGGCGAGCCTGCAGCGCTGCGGCGTGCAGGTTACTGCGCTGGATGTAGGCGCTCGGGTCGTTTCTGAGCTCGCCGCGTTAAATCCAGATTTCGTCCTCAATATGCTGCACGGAGAACGAGGCGAGGATGGGGTCATTCAAGGGCTGCTGGAATTACTCGATGTGCCTTACAGTGGCTCTGGTGTTCTCGCCTCGGCGCTCGCGATGGACAAGATTCGCGCTAAGCAAATTTGGTTACAGGAAGGCCTGGCAAGCGCCGATTTCGAGCTGCTAACAGGCGCTACCGATTGGCAGGCAGTATTCGCGCGCTTGGGCACTAGCGTGGTCAAGCCGGTCAACGGCGGCTCGAGTCTCGGCATCACGAAAGCCGAGAGTGCAGAGGCGCTGCGCGAGGCCTATCTAGAGGCACTCAAACTCGATGCGAAGGTGATGGCTGAGACCTGCATTGAAGGCGGCGAGTATACCGTTACGGTACTCAACGGTGTGGTTTTGCCGATCATTGAATTGCAGTCAGGTGGAAAGATCTACGACTACGACGCCAAATATATTACCCACAACGCCGACCCCATATGCCCCGCCCGTCTCGGCGCGGAAGAGGCCGCGGAGCTTTCGCAGATGGCCTTGCATGCCTACGCGGCGCTGGGTTGCCGCGGTACGGCCCGCGTAGATGCGATGCGCGATCGTGATGGGCGTTTCCTCCTGCTCGAACTGAACACGTTGCCGGGCATGACCGAGCATAGCTTCGTGCCCTTGTCTGCGTCGGTTATTGGCATCGGCTTCGATGAGTTAGTGCTGCGCATCATCGACCAGGCGCTACCACAGGTGCAGTTAGGCGAGTCAATCCATGAGAGTAGCTAGATGAGAGCAGAGCGACGAGAACAGCCCGCCAGGCGCCGAGGCGCACATGCGGTCCGCAACACGCAGCCGCTGCCTGCGAAGCCTGAGTCTGGCGTTAAGCGTGTCTTGCTCCGCACGGCACTTGCGATAGCTGCGTTGGCTGCCTGCGTCGCGTTATTCGCGCCGCAATTAAGTGGGCAGCGAGCTCAGCTCGTGAGCGCGGTGAGCAAGCCCATCTCCAAGCTGCAAATCGAGGACCAATGGCAGCGCGTGAACGAAGCCGAGGTGATGGCTATTTTGCGGCGCTATGTAGGCAGCGGCTTCTTTGAATTCGATCTCGACGGCGTCAGTCGCGATCTCGAGGCTTTGCCTTGGGTGGCAAGCGTCGAGCTGCGTCGAGTATGGCCCGACACGCTTGCCCTACATCTCAAGGAAGAGGTGCCGATAGCTCAGTGGGGGCAAGGTCACTTATTGAATCAGTATGGGCAGCTATTTAGCCCAAGCAACGCTGCCGATTTCACTGACCTGCCTCGACTGCAAGGTCCCGACGCAAGCCAAGATCAGGTCATGCAGCAATATAAACAGCTAAGTCAGGTGCTTATGCCTGCAGGGCTGCGGCTGAATGCGTTGGAGCTCAATCAACGCGGCAGTTGGAGCATGGTGATTAATACCATGCGAGTTGAGGCGGGGCGCGGAGACGTCCTCAATAAGACGCAGCGCTTCGCGCGCTTCTATGTGCAGCAGGACAGCGCCGAAACTGCGCAGTTCGAATCGGTAGACCTGCGTTACGGCAACGGTATAGCAGTGAAGAAGAAGGCGCTGATTCTCGCTCCATTGAGCGATGTCGCACAGCGATAAATTGATAGCCCGTCTGAAGAGGCGTGGCGCGTGAAGGATCTGAAAGTATGAATGCGGCGGCGAGCGACAACATGATCGTAGGTCTGGATATTGGCACGTCTAAAGTCGTCGCCATAGTCGGCGAGATCATTGATGACGGCAGTCTCAATATCGTCGGCATCGGCAGTCATAGATCGCGTGGACTCAAGAAGGGCACGGTCGTCAATATTGAATCAACAGTAGAGTCGATTCAGCACGCGATAGCCGAGGCTGAGATGATGGCGGGTTGCCAGATCCACTCCGTCTACGCGGGCATCGCAGGCAGTCATATTCGCAGCATGAACTCCCATGGCATCGTTGCGATACGCGATGGAGAAGTCGAGCGCGCCGATATCGAGCGGGTCATCGATGCGGCGCAAGCGGTGGCGATCCCCGCAGACCAAAAGGTGCTGCATATCCTCCCGCAGGAATACCTTATCGATGCTCAGGAAGGCGTCAAAGAGCCTCTCGGTATGTCCGGTGTTAGGTTGGAGGCGAAGGTGCATCTGGTGACCTGCGCGATTAACGCGGCGCAGAACATCGAGAAATGCATCAGGCGCTGCAATCTCGAGGTCGATGAAATCATACTAGAGCAGCTGGCCTCTGCGTATTCAGTGTTAACTGAAGACGAGAAAGAACTCGGCGTCTGCCTGGTTGATATCGGCGGCGGCACCAGCGACATCGCTATCTTCACCGAGGGGTCTATCCGTCATACCGGCGTAATACCCATCGCGGGTGATCAGGTCACTAACGACATTGCGATGGCTTTGCGTACGCCAACTGATGACGCCGACGAAATCAAAAAAAAGTACGCCTGCGCCCTCACGCAGTTGGCGACAGGTGCCGACAGCATAAAGGTACCTAGTGTGGGTGATCGTCCGCCACGGGAATTGTCTCGACAAGCCCTTGCTGAGGTGGTTGAACCTCGCTACGTAGAACTTTTCACACTGATACAGCAGGAGTTGAAGCGTAGCGGCTTCGAGCATCTTCTGGCAGCGGGTATCGTCCTTACCGGTGGCACCAGCAAGATGGAGGGAGTGGTAGATCTCGCTGAGGAAATTTTTCATGCGCCGGTCCGCATCGGAGCTCCTCATAATGTGGCGGGATTAGCCGATATAGTTCGAAACCCTGTCTACTCGACTGGAGTCGGGCTTCTTCTATACGGCCTCAAGCAGTTTCAAGAGCGTGGAGGCATCGTGGCTAAAGGTGAACCGCAGATCAATCTGGTTGGCCGCGTTAAAAGCTGGTTTCAGGGTAATAATTAGCGCACGAAGCGCACAAGAATCTTATTTTAGGGGGCATTATGTTCGAACTCGTCGAAAACGTTGCGCAGACAGCTGAGATTAAAGTCATCGGTGTCGGCGGTGGAGGCGGCAACGCCGTGCACCACATGATCAGCAATCAGGTAGAGGGCGTCGAATTTATCTGCGCTAATACCGATTCGCAGGCACTCAACAATATCGACGCGAAGACTGTCCTCCAGATGGGCTCTGGATTAACCAAGGGCCTCGGTGCAGGCGCCAACCCCGAAGTGGGTCGTCAGGCCGCGCTCGAGGATCGTGACGAGATCGCAGCAATCCTGGCGGGCGCCGACATGGTCTTCATTACTGCGGGCATGGGTGGTGGCACGGGTACCGGTGCGGCGCCAATCGTCGCCGAGGTCGCGCGTGAATTGGGCATCCTTACGGTGGCTGTGGTGACGCGCCCCTTCCCCTTCGAAGGCCGCAAGCGATCACTTATCGCGCAGCAGGGTATCGAGGCGCTCTCCGAGCACGTGGATTCACTGATTACCATCCCCAACGAAAAACTCCTCGACGTGCTGGGCAAAGATGCCTCCTTGCTCGATGCGTTCAAGGCTGCCAACGATGTGCTCTTGGGTGCGGTGAAGGGCATTGCAGACCTCATCATGAATCCTGGCATGATTAACGTCGACTTCGCCGATGTGAAGACGGTTATGTCTGAGATGGGCATGGCTATGATGGGCACCGGCTTTGCATCTGGCCCGGACAGGGCGCGTGAGGCGGCTGAGGCCGCGATTCGCAGCCCACTGCTTGAAGACGTTAACCTGGAAGGCGCGCGCGGCATCTTAGTCAACATCACCGCCGGTGAGAATCTCTCCTTGGGCGAGTTCTCCGAGGTGGGCGATACGATTGAAGAGTTCGCCTCCGACGATGCAACAGTGGTGATTGGTACGGTGATTGATCCCACCCTCAAAGACGAAATACACGTTACGGTTGTCGCGACAGGTTTGGGCTCGGTCAATGCTCGTCCTACAAAGGTTGTAGATAACACGTCGAAGTACGATGCTATTCGTCGCCCCGTGCCCCGGTCAGATCGCGGCATGGGCAACGCAGCGGTGAAGCTTGATCCCCTGTTGGACGCGGATGCCGACCTCGACTATCTCGACATCCCTGCCTTTTTACGTAATCAGGCAGACTAGAGTCACTTTCGGCTCGGTGCTGACTTTCCTGAAGAGGCACCGCTTCTTCAAAGTCCCGAGACAGAGCAGGCGCCCCCTTCACGTGATAAGCCAGATTCTAGGCTTGGGTATGGGGGCTGCGTTTGTTACACTTTCGCCACGCACGAGACAGCAGTGTCAGCTTCTGTCACGGCCATACCAATAATCCTAAGCCTCTCTACTAGGGCAGGGCCGCAACATGCTGCGTCAACGAACCTTAAAGAATATTATCCGCGCCACCGGCGTCGGCCTCCACACCGGTGAAAAGGTGTATCTCACCCTCAGGCCAGCGCCGGTAAATACGGGTATTGTCTTCTGCCGCGTAGACCTCGATCCCGTCGTGCAGATCAAAGCTAGTGCGACTAATGTGGGTGAGACAACTCTTTCTACCACGCTGGTTCAAGATGGCATTAAAATTTCTACCGTCGAACATCTTATGTCCGCACTCTCAGGTCTCGGCATCGATAACGCCTACATTGATGTGAGCGCACCAGAAGTGCCGATCATGGATGGCAGCGCGGGCCCCTTCGTCTTCCTCATCCAGTCCGCCGGAATCGAAGAGCAGTCAGAGCCTAAGCGCTTCATCAAGATCCTGAAGCCGCTGCGCTTAGAGCAGGGTGATAAGACCGTCAGCCTCGAGCCTTTCGACGGCTTTAAGGTGAGCTATACGCTGCTTTATGACCACCCTGTTTATAAGCAGTACACCAAGCAGGCGACAATCGATTTCAGCAGCACCTCTTTCGTGAAAGAAGTCAGCCGAGCGCGGACATTTGGCTTTATGCACGAATTCGAGGAATTGCGGAATCGCAACCTTGCCTTGGGCGCGAGCATGGATAATGCAATCGCGGTGGGTGACTACAAGGTGCTTAACGAAGATGGGCTGCGCTACGAAGACGAATTCGTGAAGCATAAGATTCTAGACTCAATCGGCGATCTCTATCTCCTGGGCAATAGCCTCATCGGCGAATTCAAAGGCCACAAATCGGGCCATGCACTCAACAATGCCCTGCTGCGTATGCTAGAAGAAAACGAAGATGCTTGGGAAATCGTGAGTTTTGAAGAGGACACTAATGTCCCCATTTCCTACATGAAGCCTGTCCTCGCCGCTTAGCACCCTGCTTGCAACGCGGCCCCGGCTCTACTATTCTCTTTGCTCCTGCCCTAGCGGTACTCAAGGCTTTCTGAAAGCTGACCATGAAACTCCTATTCATCGACCCACGCCACGGCAATAGTCGTACCCTCGAGTTAAAGGGATGGCTGCGCGCATTCGTCTCTCTTTGCCTTATTGGAACACCAGTTGGGCTGGGCTACTTTGGCTACCATCTGGCGGCGGGCCAGGGCCAGGGGACGTTGGTCTTTAACCAGCAGTCTGCAGACAACTGGCAGCGCGAACTCGAACTACAGGCCTTGCAGCTAGAGCAGTTGCGCACAGATTCTTCCCAAGAACTCGATGCTCTAACTCTTAAACTTGCAAAGCTGCAGGCCCGTTTAGCACGGCTCGACGCGCTCGGCGCGCGGGTGTCTACGCTCGCAAATCTACCCACGGCGCAAGATGGGGCTCTGGCATTCGCAGCTGGAGGGCCAGAGATCGCGCTCGCCGCTGAGGGGGCAGACGCGTCGCCACAGGATATGCACGCATCGATTGCGCAGTTAGAGCGGCTCATCAACGACCGTCAACAACAGCTTAGCGCGATCGAAGGCGTCTTGATTGACAAGCGCTTTGAGGAGGAGGGGAGGCTTGCCGGTCGCCCAATCGAGGATGCATGGATAGCCTCGCCCTTCGGCAAGCGACCCGATCCGATAACCGGAAAGCTCAGTTTCCACAGTGGCATAGACCTCACCACAGGAAAGGCTGGAGCGCAGATCAGTAGTGTCGCCGCAGGCGTCGTCACCTGGGCTGGCCCGCGCTCGGGTTACGGCCTGATGGTCGAGGTCAATCACGGCAACGGCTATGTGACACGCTATGCGCATTCGCAGGAACTCTTCGTCGAAGTCGGCGATCTCATCGAGCGCGGCGACACGCTCGCTCTCGTCGGTTCGACCGGCCGCTCAACAGGCCCCCATGTACACTTCGAGGTGTACAAGAACGGACGGGTTGTTGATCCCGCAGCCTATATCCGGCGAACTCTCCGCTAGTTAACACCAGCCCCAGCCTCGTCAATGAGGACTCTTCCCTTGCAGATTGCGCGACCCGGTGTTCGGCGCAACGCGTTGGTGAAGGAGAGCGGTTTGCTCCGCTGCAAATCCACGGCCCCGCAATTAACCACGATTCGAACAAGATATTATTATGAAATTATTCAGCAAAATTTTTGGCAGCAGTAATTCCCGTAAGCTGAAGAAGCTCGGGCGCAGCGTAGGCAAGATTAACGCGCTGGAAGAGCAAGTTAAGCCCCTATCCGACGCCGAACTGCAGGCCAAGACAGGCGAATTTATGGCGCGGATCGAAGCCGGCGAAACGCTAGAGACACTCCTGCCTGAAGCCTTCGCTGTCGCGCGCGAGGCCAGCATTCGCGTGCTCGGGATGCGCCACTTCGATGTGCAGTTCATCGGCGGCATGGTGCTCAATGAAGGCAGTATCGCCGAAATGCGTACGGGCGAGGGCAAGACCCTCATGGCCACACTGCCGGCCTATTTAAATGCGCTGTCGGGCAAGGGCGTGCACATCGTCACAGTGAACGAGTACCTTGCGGAGCGCGATGCTAACTGGATGCGCCCTCTGTATGAATTCTTAGGGCTTAGCGTAGGCGTGATCAAGTCTGGGCAACATCCAGCCGAGAAGAAGGCGGCTTATGAGTGTTCGATTACCTACGGCACCAATAACGAATTTGGCTTCGACTACCTGCGCGACAATATGGCGTTTCGGGTGAGCGACAAGATGCAACGCGAGCTTAATTTCGCAGTCGTCGACGAGGTGGACTCGATCCTTATCGACGAGGCGCGTACACCGCTTATCATTTCCGGCGCCGCTGAGAACAGCTCGCAGCTTTATCTCGCGATCAATGCCCTCGTGCCGCGCTTAGAGCGAGGCGAGAAAGTCGAAAAGACGAAGATGGAGCAGATGGACAAGAGCTATGTGGCCGAGGAGGAAGGACACTTTAGCGTCGACGAGAAGAGCCGCCAGGTTGAGTTGACCGAGGCGGGACACGAGTTCGTCGAAGGCTTGCTTATCGAGCAGAAATTATTGGAAGAAGGCGATTCGCTCTACTCCGCGACGAACCTCTCCCTGCTTCACCACGTGCACTCGGCGCTCAAGGCCCATCACCTGTTTAACCGTGATGTAGAGTACATCGTGCAAGACAAGCGCATCGTGTTAATCGATGAACATACCGGTCGCACGATGGAGGGGCGTAGGCTTTCCGAGGGCTTGCATCAGGCTCTGGAAGCAAAAGAGGGCGTCGAGATTCAGAGCGAGAGTCAGACGCTCGCGTCGACAACCTTCCAGAATTATTTCCGACTCTACAATAAGCTCGCGGGTATGACCGGCACGGCGGACACCGAAGCCTTCGAGTTCAGCCAGATCTACGGGCTCGATGTAGTCGTCATCCCCACTAACAATCCGATGGTGCGGGTAGATGCGAATGACCTCATCTTCCTTAGTATGGAAGAAAAGTTAGAAGCGATCGTCGCGGATATTACCGAGGTTAGCGAGGCGGGTGCGCCAGTGCTTGTGGGTACAGCTTCGATCGAGACGTCAGAGGCGATCTCAAGCTTCCTCACCAAGAACAACATTAAGCACGAAGTGCTCAATGCGAAGTTCCATGAGCGAGAGGCACAAATTATCGCGCAGGCGGGGCGCCCAGGCGTGGTGACTATCGCGACAAATATGGCGGGGCGTGGCACCGACATCGTGTTAGGCGGTAACTGGGAGGTCGAAGTTGAAGAGCTGAATAACCCAAGCGCCGAGCAGATCGAAGAGATTAAGGCGGCCTGGCAGTTACGCCACGAGCAGGTGTTAGCCGCGGGTGGCTTACACATTATCGGCACCGAGCGCCATGAGTCGAGGCGTATCGATAATCAGTTGCGCGGCCGTGCAGGGCGTCAGGGCGACCCAGGCTATTCGCGATTCTATTTGTCGATGGAAGACAATCTGTTGCGTATTTTCGCCACTGATGCGGTGAAAAACTTCATGCAGAAACTCGGAATGGAACGGGGCGAGGCCATCGAGCATGGCATGGTGACGCGGGCGATCGAAAAGGCGCAACGCAAGGTCGAAGGCCGCAACTTCGATATACGTAAGCAGCTATTGGAATACGATAACGTGGCTAATGATCAGCGCACCATCGTTTATCGTCAGCGTAATGAGTTGATGGCGAGCGATGATGTGTCTGATTTGCTGGTAGACATGCGCGGCGAAGTCGTCGAGCAACTAGTCGACACGTATATCCCGCCGCAGAGCGTACCCGAACAGTGGGACATAGAAGGGCTCGAGCAGGCGCTTAAAGTCGAGTTTGCCAGTGAGCAACCGATACAGGCTTGGCTGGATGCCGACGAGAAGCTTTACGAAGAAGAGATTAAGGCGCGCGTACTGGAGACTCTGACTAAAGAATACGAAGAGAAGAGTGCGACCGTGGGCGACAAGATGCGCGCCTTCGAGAAGCAAATCACTTTGCAAATTCTGGACGGCCTATGGAAGGAGCATCTCGCCACTATGGACCACCTGCGGCAGGGGATTTTTCTGCGTAGCTACGGTGGCAAGAACCCTAAGCAGGAATACAAGCGCGAGGCGTTTGCTTTGTTCCAAGACCTCATGACCAACCTGCAACAGGAAGTCATTAAGGTGCTAAGCCATGTGCGAATTCGTCAGGAAGACGAAGCCGATCAAATTGAGAAACAGCGCGCGCAGGAGCTCGCGGCTCAGAAGTTGAGTCTTCAGCATCAACAGGCCAGCGCGATGGCTGAGCCTCGTCCGGCATCGACGGAGGCGCAGAGCGCTACGGTTCCGGTCGGCGGCAGACCACGCGACGCGGCGCCGTTCGTTCGCGAAATGCCCAAGGTAGGACGCAACGAGCCTTGCCCTTGCGGTTCTGGTAAGAAATACAAAGCTTGCCACGGCAAGATCGCCTAAGGGCATGACGTCTAACGAGTAAAAACTGAGGCAACAAACAATGGATCAGGTGAGTGTGGCGGGCGTCCGCTTGGCGGCGATAGAAGCGGGAGTGCGTTATCAAAATCGCCGCGACCTCGTGCTGATAGAGCTTGTCCAAGGGGCGCAGACTGCGGGTGTGTTCACGCTCAATGCTTTCTGCGCCGCGCCAGTAACGCTCGCACGACAACACCTGCGAAAAGCTTCTCCGCGCTACCTGCTCATTAATACGGGCAATGCCAATGCTGGAACCGGCGCGCGCGGCCTTGCGGACGCGCGAACTTGCTGTGACGCCGTCGCGCGTGAGTGTGGCGTTGAGCCTGAGCAAGTGCTGCCGTTTTCGACTGGGGTGATTGGCGAGCCGTTGCCAGTTGACACGATCGTAGCGGGCATTCCTAGCGCGCATGCGGCGCTCGCCAACGACACATTCGCCGAGGCGGCGGCAGGAATCATGACGACCGACACGCGGCCGAAACTGGTGTCGCGTTCGCTCTTAGTGGGCGGCGAGAAGGTCACAATCGCCGGCATAGCGAAGGGCGCGGGGATGATCAAGCCGAATATGGCGACCATGCTCGCGTATGTCTTTACCGATGCGACCCTGAGTGCGCCGACTCTCGATCGTTTGCTGCGCTCTGGGGTTAATCAAAGCTTCAATCGTATTACCGTCGACGGCGATACGTCGACTAACGATTGCTGTCTGCTCACTGCCACGGGACAGTCTGCGGCATCTGTCGAAGACGAGGCCGGGGTTTGTGATCCGGCGTTCGAAGCGGCTCTCGAGGAGGTGCTGCGTGAGCTTGCCATTGAAGTCATCCGCGACGCCGAGGGTGCAACCAAATTCGTCACCGTCGAGGTCAGTGGGGGCGCGACGAGCGACGAGTGCCTACACGTTGGCTATGCGGTAGCGGAGTCACCGCTGGTAAAGACAGCGCTATTCGCCTCCGATCCGAACTGGGGACGCATCCTCGCGGCTATCGGCAGGGCGGGCTTGCAGGAGCTAGACATTGATTCTGTGCAGGTACGGCTCGGTGACACCTTGATCGTAGCGAATGGCTGCCGAGCCGAGACCTACACTGAGGCGGCGGGGCAAGCGGAAATGGATAAGCGCGATATCACTATCGCGATTAGCCTGGCACGCGGCGAGTGTGCAGAGACGCTATTTACCGCCGATTTGTCTCACGATTACGTCAGTATCAATGCGGACTACCGCAGCTAGGTCTAAGTGATGGAGCGAGTGCTTCAAGACTCTCCACTACATGTCGCCGTCGGGGTGATTCGCGGCAGTGATGGGCGCGTATTAGTCGCTCGGCGGCGCCACGATCAGCATCAAGGTGGGCATTGGGAATTTCCTGGCGGCAAGGTCGAGCTTGGCGAGAGTGCAGCCGACGCGCTTTCAAGGGAATTATGGGAAGAGCTTGGCATCGAGGTGGTCGCGGCAGTACCACTCATGCTGCTAGAGCATCGTTACGCTGACTTATGGGTGCAGTTAGACGTCTGGTGTGTGGATGAATTTCGTGGACAACCCCAGCCGCGGGAAGGTCAACCGCTCGAATGGCGGACGCTAGATGCGCTCGACGCCACCGATTTCCCCGTCGCCAATCGCGCCATCATCGACAGATTACGGGCGCAGGCAAGGCGACCGGCTGAGTAGCAGAGCTGCTTAGTTCTGCTGGAGCTCATTCAACAAACTCTCATCAAACTCATCGGAGTAATCTGGTGAGCCGGGAATGCTGTGACGTTCGTTCGCCCACGCGCCAAAATCGATCAGTCTGCAACGCTCGCTGCAAAAGGGGCGCGCCTCATTCTTTTCGGTCCATTCAACCGGAGTCTGGCAATTTGGGCAGGCTACTGTTTTCATTGTTGACCTCGACTCCACTGCAAATATTCTTCATGTTGAGAATCGACCGCACGATGGAGTGCTTCGATGCTGTCCTCGTTGCTAATCACATCGTCCGCACGGGCAAGCCGAGTCTCGCGGTCAATCTGACTGGCGATGATGGCCTCGATGGTCTCACGACTGCTGCCATCGCGGCTTAGCGTGCGTGAAAGTTGGGTCTCTGGCAGCGCGTCGATTACCAGAACCCTGTCGACCAGTTGCGCTTGTTCTGTCTCTAATAATAAGGGAGAGACCAGGAGGCAATAAGGGCTCGTGCCCGCGCTGAGGCGGGCGCGCATGAGTCGATTGATAAGCGGGTGAAGCAAGTTTTCTAGCCAGGCTTTTTCATCCGGCGCCGCAAAAATTAGGCTGCGCAGCTGGGCCCGATCTAATGTGCCTTCGGCGGTTAGGATCGAGGATCCGAAATGCGCCTCGATCGCGAGCAGGCCTTCCGTGCCGGGCTCTACCACTTCTCGAGCTAATAGGTCTGCATCGACAAGGTCTATCCCTTTTTCGGCAAAGCGATCCGCCGCTGCGCTCTTGCCGCTTCCAATGCCGCCGGTGAGGCCGATGATGCGTCGTGTCATGGGTGAATTTCCTGCAGGGGATTAGGCGCTAGGCTATAAATTAGGCGCTAGGCTATAAACAGTGCGGCATAGCCCGCGATCAGCTGAGGTCCCCAGATTAACATGAGGAAACCAGCTCCGGCGAGAAAGGGGCCAAACGGCATCGGCTGTGACTTGTCGCGGTTGCCTAAGGTAATGAGTAGCACTCCACAGACGGCGCCTGCTAACGAGGCGAGTAGCACGATTGCGAGGAGAGCCTGCCAGCCTAGCCACGCGCCCAGTGCTGCAAGGAGCTTAAAATCGCCGTAACCGAGGCCGTGCTTGCCGGTCGCAAGCAGGAAAGCCCAATACAGTCCCCATAGGCTCAGGTAGCCTGCGCTCGCGCCAATAACGGCTTCGTAAAGCGTCACGCCGGGTACTCCGTAGCCAAGCGCAGTCGCTACTAGGCCGAGCCAAAGCAGGGGGAGGCTAATATCGTCGGGGATAATCTGATGGTCGAAGTCGATGAGGCTGACACACAGCAGGGCCCATGAGAATAGAAGAGTCACTAAGGTCGTTAGAGAGTAGCCGAATTTGGCAGCCACGAATATCGCGAGCAATCCGGAGGCTATTTCGACGAGTGGGTAGCGAACGGAGATATGAGTGGAGCAGCCGTGGCAGCGACCTCGTAGCAGCAGGTAGCTGAGTACGGGGATATTCTCCCAGGCGCTCAGCGTGTGTAGGCATTGAGGGCAATGGGAGCGTGGCACGGCCAGATTGAACGCCTCGCCGGTTTGCGCGGCGCCGCTACCCTCTTCGTGTTGCGGGTTGGCTGCGAGCTCTTGTGCCTGCCACGCGCGTTCGAGCATCAGTGGTAGCCGATGAACGACAACGTTCAGGAAGCTGCCGACCATCAGGCCAAACAGGCCGACAACGGCAACAAAGAGGTCTGGGTGGGTAAGGAACACGGAGGAAACTGTGAGCACGGTTATGGCCTGTAGCAGGTAGCGACGCTAAATTATCGAGCCTAGTTCGAATATGGGAAGATACATCGCGATGACTAGGCTGCCAACTAGCGTGCCAATGATCACTATGATGGCAGGTTCTAGTAGAGAAGTCAGGTTGTCGACTGCGACATCGACTTCGTTTTCAAAAAACGCCGCACAGCGCTCTAACATGGGCTCTAGTGTGCCGGATTCTTCACCCACCCTCGTCATCTGATGAACCATTCGCGGGAACGCCTTGGTGTTTTCGATAGCGGCATAGAGTGCCTCGCCATTCGCGACCTGATGACAAATCTCCTGAGTCGCCGCCGCATAGTGCCGGTTGCCTGTGCTAGGCGCTACGGTCGCGAGTGCGTCGAGAAGCGGAACGCCTGCGGCATAAGTGGTCGCAAGCGTGCGACAGAAGCGAGCATGACACGAGGCGCTAGCGATCGATCCAATCACCGGAAGCCTGAGTAGGATTCGATCGGCAATAAGACGCGCCGATTCCGAGCGTGCGAGCGTTGCCTGCGTGACAAAGAGCCCGAGCGCGCCGACGAGAGGGATAAGCCACCAATACGCAATAACCCAGTCGGATAGCGCCAACACAAGGCGCGTAAACGCGGGCAGCTCGGCGCCATAGTCTGCGAACGTTGTCGCGAGCGTGGGGACGAATTTGATTAGCAATATGCCGGTAACGATGATCGCGACGATAAGCACAGCGCAGGGGTAGTTAGTGGCCTTGCGTAGTTTCGCCTTTAGAAGGGCCGATTTTTCACCGAAGCTGGCGAGACGCTCTAGCATGCAATCTAGTGTGCCTGAGGCTTCTCCGGCTTCGACGAGGCTGCAGTAAAGTGCGTCAAAGGCGCGAGGATGCTGGCGCAGGCTTTGGGAGAGGCTGTGACCCGCATCGACTTCTGCCCTCAGTGCCTGAGCTAGGGTAACGATCCTAGCCTGCGCGAGTCCCTCGATGACGATATCGAACGCTTGCACAAGTGGGATACCTGCCTTGAGCATCGTGGCGAGCTGGCGGCTAAACAGGGTGATGTCGGCGGCGCGCGGGCGCGCCAAGGAGGCCGGCGGAGGGCGCTGGGTCAGCTTCTTGATCCGCAGACGCCTCAGCCCTCTATTCGATAGCTCGAGCCGCGCGAGCTGCCGGCTAGGCGCAGGTATCTCCCCAGAGCGGCGAATGCCAAGGCTATCTATCCCTTGCCAGGTGTACCTAACAAAGGTTCTGTGCAACACAGCTCCCGCCTGCGGTCCAACGAACGGGTGGGACGATACCGCTTGGAGTGAGGGTATAGGTGATCCCGGCGAGATTGCTGCCGTCCGCCATCCACGTCAGGCTCAGGACTCCATCAGTTACGCTTGCGCCATGGGTCGTCGCATCTGCTGCGATAGCAGCCGGCAAGCCCGCAGCCCCACTGTCTAAATCTTCTGCGCTTGCGAGTAGCTGGGTCTGCACTGCCGAATCGACAGCAAGCCGCAAGGGGGCGGCAGCAGACACAATCTCGGTAAAGCGCGCCCTGCGGGTAAACTCTAAATACTGCGGCACTGCGATGACGGCGAGTATGCCGATGATTGCCAATACCACGAGTAACTCGATGAGGGTGAAGCCCGCGCTTACAGCGTGATTGGGTAAGGCGGTTCTCGGGTTTGTAAGCATACTGAATCTCCATCCTTGAAGTAGGGTGAGCGCTGTATCGTCTTGGCCCGATTCAGCGTCCGTTAATGCAGCGAGAACTAAGCTAATTCTCTATAAGTAGCGTAGAGCTGTTAGTGCAAATACGCGAATTAATGCGTAACAGAGTTTAGCCAAACGCCCGCTCCGCTTGATTGCAGACTGAGACTGGTTTATGTTTCTCAAGCTTTTCCGCGGGCGAAATGCAATGCGCAGCCCGAGAGAGCACTACCCCGTGCTAGACCTAAGATCGACCGAGAGGAACTGAGTGATGAAGAAGTTGAAGATCGACGTTGTTTCAGACGTGATGAGCAGTACGATGAAGAACTCGATACGTGCGCTAGCCAAGGCTGCGCTATGCGCCACAGTACTCTCTGCAGCGCCAAGTGTGTTCGCCGATGCGAAAACGATTAAAGACGGCGTCTTTACGCAGGCGCAAGTAGATGCCGGCGCACAGATTTACGACAATGCCTGCAAAGCCTGTCACGACATGCGCTTTTACCGCGACACGCTCAAGTCTTGGGATGGCCAACCAGTTTTGTGGATGTGGGAAACCATATTAGGCACTATGCCAGCAGATAATCCCGGCTCGCTAATGCTCGAAGAATACACCGACGTGGTTGCGTACATTCTGTCCGAGAACGGTTTCCCCGTTGGTGACACAGCGCTCGACCCAGATACCAATATGGCCGATATCAACATCGTCGCCCCGTGATTCCTGCGCGGGGCTGAGCCTGCTCTTTTAGCCTACTCAGTCCCGCACTTTTCTCCCAGTTTATCTAGCGCGCGTTCGTCGCGATTATCTATCCTGAGCTCATATTTCGTCGCTAGCCCACGCCATAGATTGGCGTATTCGCATTGGAAGGCGTCCCTTGGCAGGTAGCTCGAAGGGCCGCGATTGCGTTTTTTGCGCAATTCCTTTCTGTCCACCAAGAGTAGATTCATCGGATCGTTGGCGAACTGCAGCTTCTTCTGGGCGCTCCAGCGGTCGCCGCCGTAGATGTGGGCATACATCAAGGGGATAACGTGATCGAGATCCATCTGTGTGGCGACCTTGAACGTCTTGCCCGTGTATTCGTCGAGCCAGTCTCCTAGGCGCACGACGCAGTTGCGCGGGTTGGTGAAGCGCGGCTGCTCGCGGCTGGTGAGTATCAGCATCTCTTGGCGTGTCGATTGGCAGTCGTTATCGAAGTCTTCTTCGTAAGACCAGTCGTCTGGGTTGAAAAATTTCTCTCTGCTGCGGCGATCGAATAGGGCGCTGTCGCGGCCTACGCGGGAAAAGGTATCCGGCATCTCGCAGCCGCCCATGTGGCAATGGTAGGTGTTGCCGAAGTAGTGCCCTCCATTCGCGTCAATCGAGCCCGCGTGGGCGTCCGCGCGTTGCGGGGCATAACTTATTGCGCACCCGACGAGAACAAGCACCAAGGCGCTTAAATAACGCTTTGGCGTCGTCGTATGTCCATCGATTCGCTGGTCTCGCGTGAGCATAACGCACACTCCTTTTGAGCTAAGAGCATTTCGCTTGGGTTTAGTCGAGCAAAAGCGACAAGTCGAGCGCGCGGCAATGTTTGGTGAGCGCGCCGATAGAAATATAATCTACGCCTGTTTCGGCGATACGGACGAGGCGGGAGTCATCGATACTGCCTGAGGCTTCGAGCTTCACGCGGCCAGCTGTGTGCCGCACGGCGTGTGCGGTTTGCTCCAGATCGAAGTTGTCGAGCATGACCGTATCGGCCTGGGCCTCGATCGCCTCGTTAAGCTCTGCGAGGCTTTGCACCTCAACCTCAACCGGCAAGTCCGCGTTTAAGGTGCGAGCGCGCCGGATTGCCGCAGCGATACTGCCGCAGGCGGCGATGTGATTCTCCTTAATAAGAAAAGCATCAAAAAGGCCGACGCGGTGATTATGACAGCCGCCAACACGGACCGCGTATTTCTGCGCGAGTCGCAGTCCAGGTAAGGTCTTACGGGTATCGAGTACTTTCACAGGAGTGTGTTCGACGAGCTGCGCGTAGCGGCGGCTTGTAGTTGCCGTAGACGACAGCGTCTGCAGGATATTCAGTGCGCAGCGTTCTCCGGTGAGGATGCTGCGCGCGGCGCCCGATAGAGTGACCAGAGTGGTGCCATCGCTCACCTCATCGCCGTCGGCTACGTGCCAGCTCAGCTCGACATCGCCGGAGTGTGGGGCGAGTTGGCTAAACACCTCGTCGACCCAAGCTCTGCCGCAAACGACGCCTGCCTCACGGCTAAGGATGCGGGCGTTTGCGGAGCGTCCCGCGGGTATCAGCTGGGCGGTCATATCGCCGCCGCCGAGGTCTTCGGCGAGGGCGTTCGCGACGACTCGCGCAATGGTATCGTGGTCAGGTAGTGGTGGCTGCATCATGATGTCCGAGTTAGTCTTATGCTTGAATCTATCGCCCAAGCAACGGTGATATCCAAATTATGGCGCACGACGTTAGGAATAGGAACCTGAGAGCTCTTCGCTAACTCCAGTTAACGGGGAAAAGGCAGTTAACATGGTATGAAATTAACTATCGAGGCGGGCCTGCTGCGCGAGGCTATCCAGCACTGTTCGCCAAATCGTGGGCGTAGGCCCGATGACAGCGCTGTCGATCTTGTCGTGGTGCATAGCATCAGCTTGCCGCCGGGCGAGTATGCGGGCGACGCGGTTGCGCGTTTTTTCTGCAACGAGCTACGCAGCGACGAGCACCCTTATTACCAGCAGATCGCCGACCTGCAGGTCTCTGCTCACCTGTTCATTCGGCGCACAGGCGAAGTTAATCAGTTCGTCAATTTCGACGAGCGTGCATGGCATGCGGGGCGCTCGAGCTATGAGGGGCGTGAAGAGTGCAATGACTACTCGATCGGTATCGAATTAGAAGGCACCGATGAGGACGCATTCGAGCCACAGCAGTATGTTGCGCTAGCGGCTGTGATCAGGGCACTCGAGGCTTACTACCCTCGCTTTACCACAGATAGGATTGCCGGGCACAGTGATGTGGCGCCGGGAAGAAAAACGGACCCTGGCAAGGGATTCGACTGGTCGCGGCTGCGGGCGCAGCTGAGTAGTTTCACGACTTTCTAAAATACTGCGGAGGCTTGCGTGTCTTTTCTCGTTATCTTACTTGGACTTATCGTCACCGCCACCTGGCTGAAGGACGTCGATCGTTTCGATGATGCGTGGTTTAGCCGCTATCAGCGCGCCCTGCGCTCGCTCGCTGCGCGCAATCTAGAGTCGGCGAAGGCGCAGAATTTAGCGGGCTTGGTTGCGGTTTACGGTGGGCTGCTTATCGTCGTCTTGATGTTGGAATGGTTTGTTGCGGGACGGCTCTATGGGCTGGCGACGATGGCCCTGCATCTGCTGCTGTTGCTGGTTGCAATGGATCGGACGCAGCCGGGCCGTCTTGTTCTTGAGTTCCTTCGCTCGTGGAATGCCGGAGACCGCGAGGGCTGTGTCGACTACCTCAAACACGAGCTCAATCTTGATTCTCCGCCCTCTGCGCTCCATGGCGCGGCGATAGTGAAGCAATTCAAGCGACTGCTAGTGTATCGAAGCTTCGAGCGCATGTTCATGATGTACACGCTCTACCTAGTTTTGGGCCCAAGCGGGGTCGTGATTGGCTACGTGAGCTACCAGTTGCGAACGGATTTGCGGGAGGAGGGCGATCGTGAGTGCGCGGATTCTGTGGGGTGGTTGATTTCCCTGCTCGAATGGATCCCGTTGCGGCTCCTCGCGCTAACGTTCTCCTTGGTGGGCGATTTCAGCCGCTGCTTCGCACAGCTGCGGCGCCAAGCCTGGCTTGGCAATGCGCAGCTTAGTAATTCTGAGCTCCTCGCCGGTTGGGCCTCCTGTGCGCTGTCCGAGGCGGAGGCGCCGTGTAACGCCGACGCGCCCTTGGTCGGCGCCGATCGCGCAGCAGGTTTTGACAACGCTGCTATGGTTCTCGAGGTGCGCGAGCTGCAAGGGCTCGTTGAACGCAGTCAGTTAGTCTGGCTGGTAAGTGTGGCGCTACTCACTCTTATAGGCATCTAGCTCCCCTGATAGGCGTAGACGTAGAAACGCTTGGTTGTAAAAAATGTAGTTTAACTACATTTATTTTGATTTCACTGTGGATGAGTCGCTTGAGAGTGGCTAGAATCCGTAGCATATGTAATTCTGTTACAGTTATTTAATATATAAATAACTTTATTAAAAATCGAAAGGGTAGGATGAGACGGATGAGCGAACATCAGGACAATAACCCGGAAGAAACCAAAGAGTGGCTAGATGCCCTTAATTCCGTCATCGACGAGGAGGGTGCCGATCGCGCTCACTACCTACTTAACACCCTCTCTGCGCGCACCTCGATTGTAGACCCGCGCGAGGACTCAACCGCTGTCTACACCGCTTACCGCAATACTATTGCGCCTACTAGCGAGGAGCGGATGCCGGGTGACATGTTTATGGAGCGCGAGATCCGCGGCATCGTGCGCTGGAACGCGATGGCCATGGTCATGCGCGCCAACATGCGTAATTCGAGCATAGGGGGGCACATCTCTACGTTCTCGTCTGCAGCGACGCTCTATGATGTGGGCTTCAATTACTTCTTCCGGGGTCCGAACGAGCACGACGAAGGCGACCTCATTTACTTCCAGGGACATTCGTCGCCGGGCGTCTATGCGCGCTCTTTTCTAGAAGGGCGCATCAGCGAGAAGCAACTCGATAATTTCCGCCAAGAAGTCGACGGCAATGGCCTCTCGTCTTACCCGCATCCTTGGTTGATGCCTGACTACTGGCAGTTCCCTACCGTGTCGATGGGCTTAGGCCCGATCCAGGCGATCTATCAGGCGCATTTGCTGAAATACCAGACAAGCCGCGGTTTGCTCGATAACTCGCGCCGCAAAATCTGGGCGTTCCTGGGCGACGGTGAGACCGATGAGCCGGAATCCCTCGGTGCGATTAGCAAGGCGGGACGCGAGAAGCTCGATAACTTGATTTTCGTGATCAACTGCAACCTGCAGCGCCTCGATGGCCCAGTGCGCGGAAACGGCAAAATCATCCAAGAGCTCGAAGGCGTGTTCCGCGGCGCTGGCTGGAATGTCATCAAAGTGGTGTGGGGCCGACACTGGGACCCTCTCCTACAGGCCGATAAAGACGGCATCCTGCAGGCTAGGATGAACGAGGTCGTAGACGGCGAATACCAGAACTACGTGGCTCGTGGCGGAGCTTATACCCGCGAGAATTTCTTCGGCAAAAGCCCCGAGCTGCTGAAGATGGTCGAGCACTTGTCGGATGATGACATCATGGCACTGAACCGCGGCGGCCATGACCCCTATAAGGTGTATGCAGCCTATGCTGAGGCCGCGAAGGCGAATGGCAAGCCTACCGTAATCCTTGCGAAGACGGTAAAGGGCTACGCCTTCGGCGACACGGCGGAGGCGCAGAACAACGCGCACTCGGTGAAAAAGCTCGATATCGAAGCGTTGAAAAAATTTCGCGACCGGTTCGGCATCCCCATTGACGACTCCAAATTAGAAGAGGTGCCTTACTACCGCCCGGCGGAAGACAGCCTCGAACTCAAATACATGCGCAAAGTACGCGAGCCACTCGGCAAACCGGTACCCCAGCGTCGCAGCGTAACCACGCCCTTATCGATCCCAAGTTTGAGCAGTTTCGATGCGCAATTGAAAACCAGCGGCGAGCGCGAAGTATCGACCACCATGGCGTTCGTGCGCATGCTGTCGACGCTGAGCAAAGACAAAGAGATCGGTCAGCGCGTCGTGCCTATCGTTCCCGATGAGGCGCGAACCTTTGGCATGGAAGGCATGTTCAGGCAGATGGGAATCTACTCCTCCGTCGGTCAGCTCTACGATCCCGCCGATTCGAATCAGGTTATGTTTTACCGGGAAGATAAGCAGGGGCAGATGCTCGAAGAGGGAATCAGCGAATCCGGTGCTTTCTCTGCGTGGCTTGCCGCTGCAACATCATACAGTGTCAGCAACTATCCTCTGATTCCGTTCTATATCTACTATTCAATGTTCGGGTTCCAGCGAGTGGGAGATCTCTGTTGGGCGGCGGGCGATTCCCAAGCGCGCGGTTTCCTGATCGGCGCGACTGCGGGTCGTACGACGCTGAATGGAGAAGGTCTACAGCATCAGGACGGCCATTCGCACATACTCGCCGGGACTATTCCTAACTGCGTCACCTACGATCCTACCTACGCGTATGAGCTCGCGGTTATCGTTCAGGATGGCCTAAGGCGCATGTATGATGAAATGGAATCAGTGTTCTATTACATCACGACGATGAATGAAAATTATGTCCAGCCTGCTATGCCAGAGGGCGTGGAGGAAGGCATTATCCGCGGCATGTATTTGTTAGAGGATGGCGGAAGCGCCGACTACAAGACAGCCAAGCCCAAGAAGGACGTAGCAGATTTGCGCGTTCGTCTACTTGGTAGCGGCACGATATTGCGAGAAGTACGCAAGGCGGCAGGGATCCTGCGTGACGACTATGGTGTCGTCGTGGATGTCTGGAGCGTAACCAGCTTTAACGAGTTGCGTAGAGAAGCGCTCGCTGTGTCGCGTCAGAACATGTTGAGTCCTGCGAATATTCCCAATAAGCCGTTTGTGACTGAGCAGCTTGAAGAACACAGCGGCCCGGTAATCGCTACGACGGACTACATGATGTCGTATGCGGACCAGATACGAGAGTTCGTCCCAGACACTTATCGGGTATTGGGCACTGATGGTTTCGGCCGCAGCGACAGCCGCGAGAAGCTAAGACACTTCTTCGAGGTGGATGCGAAATTCATCGTCCTCGCAACGCTGACAGAGCTGCGTGCGAGAGGTCTCGTGGATGTTAAACAAATCACCGCCTTCATGAAGAAAGAAGGCATCGACCAAAACAAACCCAATCCGCTGACGCATTAGTGTCGATAGGGATGCGGGCCTGAGGGCTGTGTCCAGATAGCGAGGAGTTTTAGAAATGAGTCGAATTATTGTGGGAGTATCGAAGCGGTGGCACTAGAAAAGATTCTCGTTCCAGACTTGGGCGATGCAGACGATGTCGAGGTGATCGAGCTACTCGTCGCGGTTGGTGATACCGTGGCTGAAGAGGACTCCCTACTTGTGCTCGAGAGCGACAAGGCGGCGATGGAAATTCCTGCGCCGAGGGGCGGTGTAGTGAAGAGCCTCGAGGTTAATCTGGGTGACAAGGTTCGAAGCGGCAGCCTCATCCTCACGCTCGAAGTCGCGGCCTCGAATGCGGTGGAACCCGCGAATGTTGAAGAGCCCTTAGCGGATAAAGAGTCTTCAGCGGATAAAGAGCCGTTAGCGGATAAAGCGCCCTCAGCGGACGAAGCCCCCCCGGCAAGCGCGGCCAAGACACCACCACCAACAGAGCCGACACCGGTCGATGTTCTAGTCCCTGACCTCGGCACCGGCGACGAGGTTGAGGTCATCGAGATCGCGATTGCAGTGGGCGACAGAGTTGCCGTAGACGACACATTAATGACGCTCGAGTCGGATAAAGCGGCGATGGATGTGCCCGCTAACCGTGCCGGAGAAGTGCTAGAAGTTCTGGTTAAAGTGGGCGACAAGGTGAAAACCGGTGCCGCTATTGTGCGCCTACTCGCTGCCGCAGAGGCGCCAGCAGCGGCTCTCGAGCCTGCAGCAAAGGCTGAAGAGCAGCCCGCATCGCCCGCGCAAAGTGCGCCGACACCGCAGCCAACTGCCGCGCCACAAGCTGACCCGTCGCCGGTGCAGAATCCAGTGCCCGGCTCTGCCTCTGCGAAGGTGTATGCGGGCCCCGCCGTGCGCAAGCTCGCGCGTGAACTGGGTGTCGACCTCACGCAGGTTGAAGGCAGCGGAATGAAATCCCGTATCGTTAAAGACGATATACATGGCTTTGTGAAGTCGCGCCTGAATGCGCCGGCAAACGCCCAAGGCGGCATCGGCATCGCGCCAGTGCCTGACATCGATTTCAGCCAGTTTGGCGAGGTGGAAGAGGTACAGCGCAGCAAGCTGCATCGCCTCACGGCGACGAATATGCAGCGCAACTGGAATGCGGTGCCTCATGTCGCGCAGTTCAACGAGATCGACATCAGTGATCTCGAAGACTTTAGGGCAAGCCTCAAAGGCGAGGCTGAGCGTAAGGGCGTGAAGATGACATTCCTGCCGTTCCTGCTCAAAGCCTGCGCTAAGGCATTGAGTGAGTATCCTCAGTTCAATGTCTCGCTGCACTCATCGGGCGAATACCTTATTCAGAAAAAATATATCCACATTGGTGTTGCGGTAGCTACCGAGGCGGGCTTGATGGTGCCGGTGATTCGTGACGTCGACAAGAAGAGCCTGTGGCAGCTCGCCGCGGAGGTCATCGAGGTTTCGGATAAGGCCAAGGCGCGCAAGCTCTCGCCGCAGGATATGCAGGGCGCGTGTTTCTCTATCTCGAGTCTAGGTGCGCTAGGCGGCACCGGGTTTATTCCTATCGTCAACGCACCTGAGGTGGCGATACTCGGTGTGGCGAAGACGCAGATCAAACCGCAGTTTATCGGGGGGGAGTTTGTGCCGCGGCAGATGTTGCCCATTACCTTGTCTTACGATCACAAGGCGGTTAACGGCGTTGACGGTGGTCTGTTCGTTACCTACCTCGAGAAAGTGTTAAGCGATATTCGCAACCTCGTTCTCTAGCGCTAAGGGTAGTGCGTTCCTAGCAAGGGTAGAACAGCTTGCGCCCATTGTGTTCAACGACTGCGATGTTGCAGTCGTAGGCCCGGCTTAGGTTCTCGCTGGTCAGAATCTGTTCTGCCCCGCCTATTAGCGTTTCGCCGTCGCGCACCATGAGTACGATGAAGTCGCACAGCCGCGCGGCGAGATTAATATCGTGAGTCGCCATGACCAAGGCCGCGGATTTACCTTCCTCGCTCGCGCTGCGCAGCAGTGCGACAAGCGGCGACTGAAAGCCGACGTCAAGATGGTTGCTGGGTTCGTCTAGCAGCAACAGGCGTGGAGCCTGCACCAGCAAGGTAGCCAGTGCGAGGCGTTGGCGCTCGCCTCCAGAGAGAGAAGCGACGGCGCGATCTGCAAGGTGTTCGATGCCGAGTCTGGCCAATGCGCCTCGTGCCGTGCCTAAGTCTTCAGCATTGTCGAATAGGCGCCCGCGGGCGTGGGGGTGCCTGCCAAGTAACGCCGTCTCTAGAACGCTTGATGGCAATGCGTCGCTGGTGTCTTGCAGCAGTAAGCCGATGTGCTGCGCGATTATTCTAGGCGTCAGTGCCGCGAGATCGTTGCCATCGAGCGCGACGCATCCCTGAGCTGGCGGTGAGAGCCCGGCTAGCGCATGCAGCAGCGTGGTCTTGCCAGCGCCATTTCGCCCCAATACTCCCCAACGCTGTCCTTGTTCTATTTTCAGGCTTAGGTCGTCGCAGAGCGTTCGCTCGCCTGCCCGCAGCGTCAGCGCATCTAGGGTGAGTAAGTCGCTCATCGTTGGGGCGAGCTCCTGAGTATCGCGATGAAGCTAGGCACGCCGATTAAGGCGGTAATGACGCCTACCGGTAGCTGCTGCGGCGCAAGTAATGTGCGGGCGAGGGTGTCGGCGATGACTAGCAGCGTGCCGCCAACGAGCAAGGAAAACGGGATAAGCAGGCGATGATCGCGAGCGCCGAGAAGGCGCAGCATGTGTGGGACAACCAAGCCAACAAAGCCGATGCTGCCCGCGGTGGTCACCGCCATGGCGGTAAGCGCTGAGGCGCCGAAGAACAAGGCGAGGCGCACGTGGGGCACCGATACACCGAGGCTTGCTGCGAGCAGGTCGCCTCGCACCAGCACATTCAGCGTGCGGGCGCCGCGCAGGGAGAGCAAGGCCCCGAGCAGCAATAGGGCGACATGTGGTCCGCCGACGTGGCTCTGGCTAAGGTCGCCCATGAGCCAAAACAGCATGCCTTGTACGCTCGTGCTCGCGCTCGTGGCGAGCAGCAGGTTGATGAGCGCGCCCCAGCCGGCAGAAACCACTACGCCGGTCAGGAGCAGGTGGGTGGTAGACCAGCCGCCAGCACGGCTTGCGATGCCAAATACGAGCGCCACCGAGATGAGCGCTCCAGAGAAAGCTGAACCCGAAAGCCACCAACCGCCGACGCCTAAAGTAATGCTCACGAGCGCGCCAACGGCGGCGCCGCCAGACAGTCCGAGAATGTAGGGGTCGGCGAGTGGGTTACGCAGCAAGACCTGCATTAGCACGCCGGCGAGCGCGAGCGCGGCCCCGGTGACGAACGCGGCGAGCGTTCGCGGAATGCGAATATCGGCTAAGACCTGGGTCTCGAGGGCGGGCAGGCTGCCGTCGAGGTAGGCTAGTAAGTCGCTCGCATCAATCGCTACGCTGCCGCTGAGCAGGGAGGTAAGTCCTGCGAGGGTCGCGGCAAGAGTGGCGGCGAGAGCAGCTACGGCAAATAGGCGGCGAGGATGGGTGTCAATCACGGGCGGCTCTAATAGGTTCAGGGGAGGTTTGCGGTTTCCGATGATGGTAACATCCTGCAGTAACTAGCACTATGCAGCGAAGCAGGTGTGGAGAATAGAGAGCAGGGCTTTGGCCCAGAGGAGACAGACCTATGCCAACGTTTGATATCGTCTCGGAAGTCGATGTGCATGAAGTGCGCAACGCCATGGAGCAATCCAATAAAGAAGTCGGCACGCGCTTCGATTTTAAAGGCATCGACGCCACCTTTGCGCTCGCCAGCGATACCGAGATCACCCTGACGGCCGAGGTCGACTTTCAGTTGCAGCAGATGCTCGAAATTCTGCGGGGCAAGCTTGTGAAGCGCGGCGTCGACGTTAAGAGTCTAAGCGAAGGCGACGTGAAGATCAGTGGCCAGCGCGCAACGCTGGCGGTAAAAATTCAACAGGGCATCGAGTCTGATATCGCGCGTAAACTCGTTAAAGAAATCAAAGACAAGAAGCTCAAAGTGCAGACGGCCATTCAGGGCGACAAGCTGCGCGTAAGCGGCAAGAAGCGTGACGACCTGCAAGAGGTGATCGCCTTTTTGCGCGACTTGCCCCTCGACATCCCACTCCAATTCAATAATTTTAGGGATTAGCCTTGCTGGCGTCTTCACAGCCTGCTCTCACGTTTAGGCAAACCCTCGGACAGCTGCGCGACTCTCGCTTTCTCGCCATCCTGCTGTTCGGTTTTTGTAGTGGGTTTCCATGGGTCTTGCATGGGTCAGTTCTCACCCTGTGGTTGCAGGAGTCTGGCCTGTCGCGCTCTGCCATCGGCTTCTTCGGCGCTATCGCCACGGTGTATGCGCTGAATTGGATGTGGGCACCCTTTGTTGATCGCCTCCCTCTGCCGTTTTTTACTCGCCGTCTTGGCCAGAGACGCTCGTGGATTATGCTGTGCCTGATGCTGATGGCGCTGTGTGTACTGGGTCTGGCGACGAGCGATCCGAGCGACAATCTCGTGCGAGTGAGTCTGTTCGCGCTGGCTATCGCTGTGCTCTCTGCAACACTTGATATTAGTGTCGATGCCTACCGCATCACGCTGTTCTCGCGCGCCGAGATGGACGCGAAAATGCCTTATGCAGCGGCGATGAGTACCGCAGGTTGGTGGGCGGGCTACGGCTTTATCGGTGGCGCGTTCGCTATCGCCTTAGGCGGTGAGACGATCGGCATGAGCTGGGATCGTGTCTATCTCGTGCTCGGCGGTGTTATAGGTGGACTTATCCTCCTCGTGCCATTAACGCCGCGTCCGGTCAGCGAGGATGAAGAGGCGGCGACTGCCCTCGCAGCGCGCACCGAGGCGACGAGTGTGGGCAACTGGCTGCAAACGACGCTGATCGCACCGTTTGCCGAGTTCTTCCGCCGCTGCGGCTTTCAGCTCGCGCTATCCATCTTGCTTTTTCTCCTGCTGTTCAGGCTTGGAGAGGCGATGCTCGGGCGCATGTCTCTCGTGTTTTATGTAGAGGTGGGCTTCAGTCGCGACGAGATCAGCCTATACCAACAGTTCTTCGGCGGCTTGGTGACGGTTGGATTTTCAATACTCGGGGCGATGATTAACACCCGGTTCGGCGTGATCCGTGGGTTATTTGTCGCAGGCGTTGCGATGGCGAGCGCGAACCTTATGTTCGCGCTTATCGCAGTGGTAGGGCCCAACGTCAATTTGCTGATGCTCGCGCTTTTCGTTGATAACTTCTTTCAAGCCTTCGCCACGGTGGCGTTCGTGTCGTTTATTTCCTATTTCACCAGCCGCACCTACACGGGGACTCAGTACGCGTTGCTTGCCTCGATTTCGAATTTCGGGCGCACAACACTCGCTGCGGGCAGCGGCTTCGTGATTGATGCGCTTGGCGGAGACTGGGCGACTTTTTTCATTCTCACCACGTTTATGGTGCTGCCGGGTTTGGGGCTGCTAGTTTGGGTGGGCCGGTTGTTGCCGGCTTATTCTGAGAAGCGAGCTCCGGGGGGCTGAGCTCAGTGCTGCACTGTTTAGAGCCAACCGAATCGAGAGAGGGCGATGCGCCCGTTAACGAAAACGATCCCCTCGTCCTCGAGCCGCTGCTTCTGTTGGGCGTAGCTTCCGCTAGTCTGCGGTAATGACAGTCTGCCTTGTGCGTTGCATACGCGGTGCCAGGGGAGGCTGGTTGGGTTAGGCAGATTCTTCAGCGTGTGGCCCACGAGTCTTGCCCTGCCAGGCAAGCCAGCGAGCGCCGCGACCTGGCCGTAACTGGCCACGCGCCCCGCAGGAATCTGATAGACCACCTGCCAGATGCGCTCACGTGGCTCAAGGGGATCGTTGCTGGTTTGGTCTTTCTCAGACGCCATGGCGGTGCTCTCTACGGTAATCTAGCCTCCGAACGTACAGTGCTGACAAGATCGCGTAGAATGGACGTTAAGTCTAGTTAGCGATGTATTGCTGCAAGGAGTTTGCGTGCGTTTTCTGTTTCTTTTCTTCATAGCCGTCCCCCTGACCGAAATGCTCCTGCTTTTCGAGGTCAGTGACCGCATCGGCGGCCTGCCTACATTGGGTTTGGTTGTGGCGACGGCAGTCATCGGGGTTCAAGTGCTCAAGCAGCAGGGCGTCGCGACATTGACGCGCGCCAGCGCACGCTTGAATTCTGGCGAACTGCCGGCGCAGGAGATCATTGAGGGAATGCTGCTTGCCGCCGCAGGGGCCTTGCTCCTCACGCCGGGCTTTATCACTGACACGCTTGGTTTCGTCTTCCTAGCAGGCCCTCTCCGCAGGCCTATCGCTGCGAGGCTGCTGCGCAGTGGCGTAGTGCGCGCGGCCGGCCCCGGGGGTTTCGGCTTCGGTGCGACTTTTACTCGCGGCAGTGCACAGGGTTTTCGCGGCGACACTCGCGGCTTCGGGCACGAGGCTGAAGGACAAATCATTGAGGGAGAGGTGGTCGAAGAGAAGTCGGATTTAAATAACAAAAACAACAAAATACAGTAGAGATCTCATCTATCTTATTGATAAAAACTAGACTCCTTTTTGGCGTAACTGCCGGCATGCCGTTCGCGTTAGCAAGACGCAAACTATTTTCCTCCCAAGCATTGAATATTCGGGGTCTAACCCCACATTCTCTCCATCGACTAAGCCTAGCCGCTATGGCTGGGTAAATGGTACGACAAGACCAGCCGTTAACGCCTAAACCGGTAGCGACTGGGACTAATTCTGGTAATCAAACCTTTTGATCTAGGAGTGAGGAAAGATGAACATCCGTCCATTGCAGGACCGCGTCGTGGTACGACGCACCGAAGAAGAAACAACGAGCGCAGGGGGCATCGTATTGCCCGGTTCGGCAACAGAGAAGCCGGCGCAGGGTGAAGTGCTCGCGGTAGGTCCTGGTAAGCGCCTTGAGAGTGGCGACACACAGCCGGTAGACGTCAAGGTTGGCGACACCGTGGTCTTCGGCAAATACGCCAGCAATACCGTAAAAATCGGCGACGAAGAGCTGCTGATCCTCGGCGAAAGCGAGATCTACGGTGTTATCGAGAGTTAAGCACCACTAACCTAAACAGAATTCGATAGAAGGACATTTCAACATGGCTAAAGAAGTAAAATTCGGCGACTCGGCTCGCCAACGGCTCCTCGCAGGGGTCAACATCCTCGCCGACGCGGTAAAAGTCACGCTCGGTCCTAAGGGTCGCAACGTGATCCTCGATAAGTCTTTCGGTGCTCCGACGGTCACTAAAGATGGCGTATCGGTAGCTAAAGAGATCGAACTGGCAGACCGCTTCGAGAATATGGGCGCGCAAATGGTGAAGGAAGTTGCCTCGCAGACTTCTGACGTCGCCGGTGACGGCACGACCACCGCTACGGTACTTGCCCAGTCTATTCTCAACGAAGGCCTGAAGTCGGTAGCCGCCGGCATGAACCCTATGGACCTGAAGCGCGGCGTCGACAAGGCGGTGGCGGCTCTGGTTGAAGAGGTAGGCAAGCTGTCGACTCCGTGTACAGACTCGAAAGCGATCGCTCAGGTCGGCACGATCTCTGCTAACTCCGATGAGGAAGTGGGCAAGATCATCGCCGAGGCGATGGACAAGGTAGGCAAAGAAGGCGTGATCACAGTCGAAGACGGTTCCGGCCTCGAGAACGAGCTAGATATCGTTGAAGGCATGCAGTTCGACCGCGGCTATCTGTCGGCGTACTTCATCAACAACCAAGAGAGCATGATGGTGGACCTCGAAAGCCCGCTGATCCTGTTGGTCGATAAGAAAGTGACGAATATTCGCGACATGCTGCCCCTTCTCGAAGGCGTGGCGAAGGCAGGCCGTCCGCTGCTCGTGATCGCAGAAGACGTTGAAGGCGAAGCGCTCGCGACTCTCGTAGTCAACAATATGCGCGGAATCGTTAAAGTCGCTGCGGTGAAGGCGCCTGGATTCGGAGACCGTCGCAAGGCGATGCTTGAAGATATCGCAGTCTTAACTGGCGGCACGGTAATTTCCGAAGAGGTTGGCCTTAATCTCGAAGGCGCGACTGTTGACGATCTGGGCAGCGCGAAGCGCGTTCAAATCACCAAGGAAAATACCACGATCATCGATGGCACAGGCGATGCCAAGGCTATCGAAGGTCGCGTCATCCAGATTCGTGCCCAGATCGAAGACACGTCATCAGACTATGATCGCGAGAAGCTGCAAGAGCGTGTTGCGAAGCTCGCAGGTGGCGTTGCCGTAATTAAGGTGGGTGCCGGCACTGAGATCGAGATGAAAGAGAAGAAGGCTCGCGTAGAAGACGCGCTGCACTCAACTCGTGCAGCAGTTGAAGAGGGTGTTGTTCCTGGCGGTGGTGTTGCTCTCGTGCGCGCACTGCAGGCAGTAACCGGCCTTAAGGGCGACAACGAAGACCAGAATGTGGGTATTGGCTTGCTGCTCAAGGCCGTGACTGCACCGCTGCGTCAGATCGTTAGCAATGCGGGTGGCGAAGGTTCAGTTGTCTTGGATAAAGTGGCTGCCGGAAAAGGTAACTTCGGCTTTAACGCTGCGACGGGTGAATACGGCGATATGATCGAAATGGGTATTCTCGATCCTGCCAAAGTCACTCGCACCGCGATCCAAGCCGCAGGTTCCGTGGCTGGACTCATGATTACTACTGAGGCTATGGTCACCGACGCCCCGGAAGAGAAGGGTGCACCTGCAATGCCTGACATGGGCGGCATGGGCGGAATGGGCGGCATGGGCGGTATGATGTAAGTCTGCACCCAAAAAAGGTTCAAAAAAAAGGCCGCGGCAATAATTGTCGCGGCCTTTTTTGTTTCTGGGTTTATTCGCTACTAACTCGCCAGGTTCGCGTTCGCAAAATCCCAGTTCACTAAGTTATCCAGGAAAGACGCAAGGAAATCTGGGCGACGGTTCTGGAAGTCGAGGTAGTAGGCGTGCTCCCAAACGTCTGCGACGAGGATCGGCTTCGCACCGGAAGTCAGAGGCGTCTCTGCGTTTGCCGATTTCGCGATGGCAAGCTTGCCGTCTTGCTCGACTAGCCACACCCAGCCGCTGCCGAACTGGCCCATGCCGCCGGCGACGAACTGTGCTTTGAATTCCTCGAAGCTGCCGAAGTCTGCGTCGATGCGTGCAGCGATGTCTCCGGTGGGTGCGCCGCCGCCGTTCGGGCTGAGGCTATTCCAGAAAAAACTGTGGTTGTAATGTTGGCCGACGTTGTTAAAGAGCGCGCCGCCGATTTTCGCCGTGTCGTGCACGAGTTGCTCGAGGTCGGCGCCCTCTATGCCTGCATCAGCGAGTAGTTCGTTACCTTTTACAACATAAGCGTTGTGGTGTTTGCCATGGTGGAAGTCGAGCGTTTCGGCTGACATATGTGGTGCCAGTGCGTCTTTGGCGAAGGGCAATTCAGGAAGTTGTAGGCTCATAGCGGGTGTTAATCTCCTTGTGAGGCAGGGTGGGTCGTTGCTTGGATTAAACGACGAAGGGTCGATTTTAGACCTGCTTGCGGCAGGACTCAAATCGACCCTTCGGTCTTTGCTTAAGATCTAGCGCAGGGGCGCTAGAAAAGGCTAGAGGAGTTGTACGACTGCCAGCAAAACCGCTGCCAAAGCGACGCCCAGATGCACGACGCCGACGACGCTCGCCATCGGCCCCATCTTGCCCTTAATCGCATTGGCCTCAATGGCGAGAATAATTATCACGGTAATAGCCATCGCCGTGGTGCTCGCGCCTGACGCATTGCCCATTGGTAGGCTGCCTATGCCGTTTAGGTGTCCCGAAGCCACCATGAAAAGCAGCATGGGCAGGGAGAATAGTGTATTCGTGCGCGAAGCCAAACCAGCTTTAGCAGCGGCGCCAGCCGCCTCTGGAAGCGCTTCGCCACCGCCCAATACCTTCTCGTTAGAGGCCATGACAACCTGTTGGTTGGGCCAGATGATGAGCCAGACGTTGAGGAACATCAGGGTGCCCATGAGCATGCCGAGCGTAATATAAAAGTTCGTCGCCGCGCCGAGGTAGCCAGCGAGCCCGAGACCCGTGATAAACGTGGCCAAGGCGCCGTAACGGAACCACTTGAGGGCGTTAGGTAGTAGTTTAGACACTGCTGAGGCCTTCGCAGCAGGGTCGGCGACCTTGAAATACTCGGTCTGCACGAAGTTGAAGTAGTAGAGAATGCCGATCCAGATGACGCCAGCAAAAACGTGCATCCAGCGAACGAGGAAGGGGACTAGATTGTCGAGTTCCATGAGACGTGCTCCTGTTGTTATTTTCTTTGTCAGTGTAGCACCGCAGAGTCTGTGGCCGCCACGATTGTTGTACTCAGGTGATCACGCCGGGGATGGCAACAGCGCGACGATTTGTTGATAATGCGAGGCTAATTCCAGTAACGCGAGAGCGATTAGACATGAGAGACAACGATGACCTCGGCAGGCTACCACCGATGGTGCCAGAGCGTGATGATGTAGACAGCCACGCCAGCAATCGTCGAGCACAGAGCCAAGACATCGTGATCCCAGCGCGAGGCGCGCGGCCGCAGAGCGGTCCCGCAGGGCTAAAAGTCGCGGTGGGCTTGCTAATCGTTGCCGCTCTTGGCGGCGCAGGGTTCGCGTACACCTATATTGAACAAGCCAATGCAGAAGCGCGGTCGGCGGAGCTTCGTATCGCCGATCTCGAGCGCCGCCTGAGTCTGGTGGGTGATAGCGCGGAAGAGTCGACGCTTAAGATGATCGAGCGTATGGACTTTAACTTCTCTGAAATCGACAAGCTGTGGGCTGCAAGGCGCGTGCTCAATGGCTCAATCGAAGAGCTGAAGAGTGCAGATGCGCGCCTCAAATTGGTCAATGACGATCAGGCGGAAGGGATAGCCGCAAACGCAATCAATGCGAACAAAGCGGCCGAAGGCGTCGTCGGCGTGACGGCTAAGGTCAACAGCTTGGCGAACGAGCTTGCGGCGGCAACAACGTCGCTGTCGCAGCTGGATGCAGACATCGGGCAGCTGGATGGTCTGCGCGGCGACTTGCAAGCGATTCGCGCCGAGCTTAACAGCGGCGATAGCACCGTGCTGGGTCTCGCAGGACGATTAGAGTATATCGAGCAATCTATGGAGTCGGTGAACGCATTCCGCCTGCAGGTTAACGACAGCCTGTTCAGGCTGCAGCAAAACGTTGAAACACTGCAGTCGGGCTTACGCCCGGGACAGTGAACGCAAGCTGCTAGCCTATTTGCCGGTGAACTGTGGGCTTCGCTTTTCTACGAACGCGCTCACCCCTTCGCGGAAATCGGCACGCGACGCGCAGTCGGCGAAATACTCCGCCTCAGCCTGTAGTTGCGACTCGAACTCGCTCTCGAGTGACCGGTAAAACAACGCCTTGGTATTGCCATAGACGTGAGTTGGGCCAGCAGCGAGGCGCTGTGCGAGAGCTTGAGTCTCGGTGGCCAGCTCTACAGAGGGCACTACGAAATTAATCATGCCGCTGTCTTTCGCCTCCTGTGCGCTAAATCGGTCTCCCAATAACGCAATCTCCATCGCCTTCTTAATGCCAACCGCGCGCGGCAGGTGGAATGAGGATGAGCCGTCTGGGCTTGTGCCTATTTTGCAGTAGGCGAGGGTGAAAAAAGCATCGTCTGCCGCGATGACCAGGTCGCACGCCAAGGCCATGCTGACGCCGGCGCCAGCCGCCGCACCGCGACAGCTTGCGATAATGGGTTTAGGCATGCGCCGCATAGCGAACATGATCGGGTGCAGGTCATGGATCCGCAGCAGAAATTCTTTGCGAACTTCGGCTGGGTCTTTCTTGATCGACTCGCTCATTCCTTTGACGTCCCCGCCTGCCATGAAGTGCTCGCCGGCGCCGGTGAGGACGACGCAGCGGACCTCGTCGTCGTGTTCGATATCGTGCAGCGCCTCGTTAAGCTGGGCGCGCATTTCCATGCTGAGCGCGTTACGCGCCTCGGGGCGGTTCATGGTGAGTGTCGCTATGCCGTCTGCGATGGAGAGATCTAGGTGGGCCATACTGGTCGTCCTTATTCTTGGTAGAAAGTGCTTGCTAGTAGAACTGACGATACCCGCAGTGAGGGCCGCTTGGCAACGCGCGCATATCGGGTATAATGCGCCTCCCGTGTAAAGCCCAGTGCTCGAGACGGTTGCTGCGGACGTGGCGGAATTGGTAGACGCGCTAGATTTAGGTTCTAGTATCGAAAGGTGTGGGAGTTCAAGTCTCCCCGTCCGCACCACACTCTAATTTCCTTTGTAGATTTCCTCTGTTATATATTCTTCTCCCCGCTCGGCTGCTAAGCTTTCTTTTTGACGCAATCAGGAAAGGATCGTTGCAGCATGGCAAAGGGGCTTTTCTCTAAATGGCTAAGCAAGTCGACAGTCGCCGATAAAGCGCTGGACGATAGCGCGGCCCGCGCGGTGTCCACACGCAGCGAAGTCGCCGACTTCCTCGCGCGAGTCGATGCCTTACCCGCGACTCAGGCAGACGCTCGCTTGTTGTTCGGGCTTGATGCGACGGCGAGTCGACAGCCTACTTGGGACAGTGCAAGCCAGCTGCAAGCGCACATGTTTAGTGAGGCGCACAAGCTCGGTGGTCTCGCCGTGCAGCTGTGTTATTTTCGCGGTTTTGGAGAATTTCGAGCAACGCCGTGGCATGACAATGCAGCGCCTGTCCTAGATACTATGCAGGGCCTTCGATGCCAAGCCGGCGCGACACAGATAGGGCGATTGCTAGCCCATGCCCTGATTGAGCATAAAACCAAACCCATAGCCTGCGTCGTCTATATCGGCGACTGTCTCGAAGAAAGGCTGGACTCACTCGCTGAGCTTGCTGGACAGATGGGGCTGCGTTCGCTTCCATTATTTGCTTTTCAAGAAGGCGGCGATTCAGTCGCGGCAGCAGGGTTTAAAGAATTATGCCGGCTCTCGGGAGGCGCCTATGGCCGCTTTGATGCCGATAGCGCCGATCAGCTGCGGGCGTTGCTGCGGGCCGTCGCGGCCTATGCGGCGGGAGGGAGGAAAGGATTGCTTGCGCTAGGCGCTCGCGATGCCTCTTCGTCGAAAATTGTTGCACTGCTCGAGAATCAGCTCCCGAAGGTCTAGATTGAACACTGTTCGCCTCACAGCGCATTGGTTGCCACTATGATAATCCGCCTACTACTGCTGTTGCTGCTGCCGCTCATCGCCTACTGGCTCGCGCAGCAGCTTACTCAACGCTTCGCGTTCTCACAAGGCCAGAGACGTTGGTTGTTTATCAGCTTCGCGGCGCTACTTGTCGTCGCGGTGCTCATCGTTCTGGGGCGATTGCCGTTGCAGTTTATTCTCGCGCCGCTCGGTTTGGTGGCGACCGCGCTGTTTCGCTTGCTGCCTGCGATGCTCCGATTCTTGCCAATGCTGCGTATGCTCAAGGGCAGGGCGAGCGCCGCACAGCCGCGTAGCAAGGGGCAAGAGTCCACTCTGCGCACGCGCTTCCTGGCGATGGTTCTCGATCATGAGGCTGCGCGGATGCATGGAGAAGTCTTAGAAGGGCGCTTCGTAGGACGTGAGCTGAGTAGTCTTGCCCACGAGGACTTTCAGACGCTGCTCGATGAGTGCCGCGGCGACGAAGATTCTCTTCAATTGCTGCAGGCGTTTCTCGCGCGTGAGCACCCTGAATGGAGATTCAGCTCTCAGGCTGAGGGGCCTTCAGGCAGTGCAGGAGGAGGCCAGGACGACACGATGACACGCGATCATGCACTAGACATACTGGGGCTTGAAGAGGGAGCCGAACGCGCTGAAATCGTCGCCGCGCACCGTGACCTCATGCGCAAATTGCATCCCGATCGCGGCGGCAACGACTACCTCGCGCAGAAGGTCAATGCGGCGAAAGACTTTCTGCTCGAGTGATTCTCGTGCGCTAGCCGGCCGCCGATTTGGCCGCAGATTTCGCGAGGAAGGCTTGGACGATAGCCTGCGCCTCAGGGGTTTCGAGTAGGCGTTGAAATTCAACAAGTTCTTGCCCAATCACCTCGCGCGTCGCCTCGGGCGAGCCGCGTTTGATTAAACGCTTGCTCGTCTGTACCGAGTCTGCTGGTAGGCTCGCCAGCTGACGCGCTTTCTCCAGCGCGCTGGCGGCGAAGTCGGCTTGTTCGAAGACCGCATTGACGACCCCGTAGTCGCGCGCTTGCTCTGCGCTCATGCGCTCCCCTAGAAGCAGCATTTCCGAGGCTCGCTGATGGCCAATTTGGCGCGGCAGCAGGTAGCTAGACCCCGCCTCGGGGCAGAGGCCTAGACGCGTGAATGGCATTTGCAAGAAACACTCACGCGAGGCGTAAACTAGATCGCAATGGAATAGCAGTGTGGTGCCGATGCCGATAGCGAGTCCGCTAATCGCCGCGATTAGCGGCTTGCGACTCTCGTTGAGCGCATGCATGAGGTCTTGTGAGGGCCGTCCGCCGCCTTTATCGTCGTCATTCTGTACGAAGCCGTTCACGTCATTGCCGCTGGTGAAGCAGTCTTCGGTGCCCTTGATGAGCACGACGCGCACGTCGGCGCTTTCATCAGCCCAGCGAAGGCCTGCGGCGAGGGCGGCGTACATCTCGGGCAAGAGGGCGTTCTTCTTCTCGGGGCGGTTAATCATGAGGCAGAAGACGCCTGCATCGAGGTGGTATTCAATAAATGGGCTAGAGGATTCGAGCATAGGGAAAGGCTTCCGTATTCAGTGCTAAACTTAGGTTAAAGCGCCGCTCTAAAACGACGTCATAAGAGAGCGAGTGCACTATCGCAAACTTCGAGGCTCAGAACCATATTCCAGCGCCTCATCCAATGCAAGGGGACCCACAAAGTGTCGACAACAGCGCCAACTCTCATCCGCAACGAAGACCTTATTCAGAGTGTCGCCGACGCGCTACAGTATATTTCTTATTACCATCCCATCGATTTTATTCAAGCCGTACACGCCGCCTATGAACGCGAAGAATCCCCCGCGGCGAAGGACGCGATGGCGCAGATCCTGATTAATTCGCGTCTGTGCGCGGAGGGCAAGCGCCCTATCTGCCAAGACACCGGCATAGTCTGCGTCTTTCTCAAGGTGGGCATGCAGGTGCAATGGGAGGGCTCGATGTCGGTTGCCGACATGGTGAACGAGGGAGTCCGTCGCGCCTACAAGCATCCGGATAACGTGCTGCGGGCCTCTATACTCTTGGATCCCGCGGGGCTGCGCAAGAACTCGGGGGACAATACGCCTGCGGTAATCCATATGGAATTAGTGCCGGGCAATACCGTCGAGGTCAAACTCGCCGCTAAAGGTGGCGGTTCTGAGAATAAGTCGAAACTCGCCATGCTCAACCCTAGCGACAGCATCGTAGACTGGGTAGAGCGCACGGTGCCAACCATGGGCGCTGGATGGTGCCCGCCGGGCATGTTGGGCATTGGTATCGGCGGCACCGCCGAGAAAGCCATGTTGTTGGCGAAAGAGTCGCTAATGGATCCCATCACCATTCACGAGTTGAAGCAGCGCGGACCCAATTCCCGCGTCGAAGAGCTGCGCTTGGAAATCATGGAGCGCGTGAATAATCTGGGTATAGGCGCACAGGGTTTGGGGGGGCTGACGACGGTGCTCGACGTGAAGATTAATGACTACCCGACCCACGCAGCGTCGCTGCCAGTGGCGATGATTCCTAATTGCGCAGCCACGCGCCATGCCCACTTTCATCTAGATGGCAGCGGCGCGGCGCTACTGACGCCGCCGAGTCTGTCCGAATGGCCAGAAATCGCCTGGGATGTGGGCCCGCGGGCACGACGCGTGAATCTCGATGAGGTGACGGCGGAAGAAGTGGCGCAGTGGCAGCCGGGCGAGACCCTGCTGCTCTCCGGCACCATGCTTACTGGCCGTGACGCGGCGCACAAGCGTCTGCTCACGCAACTTGCCAACGGTGAGCCTCTCCCCGCGGGCGTTGATTTCAAGAATAAGTTTATCTATTACGTAGGGCCGGTCGATGCCGTACGCGACGAGGTGATCGGTCCGGCGGGTCCTACGACGGCGACGCGTATGGATAAGTTTACCGACGACATGCTCGCCAAGACCGGGCTTATCGGCATGATTGGTAAGGCCGAGCGAGGCCCCGCTGGCATCGAGGCGATCAAGAAACACAAGGCGGTCTACCTCATGGCCGTGGGCGGTGCCGCCTATCTCGTATCTAAGGCGATCAAGCAATCGAAGGTTGTCGCCTTCGAAGACTTGGGTATGGAGGCGATCCATGAGTTCGTGGTCGACGAGATGCCGGTGACTGTAGCGGTCGATTCGCAAGGCACTTCGGTCCACAACACGGGCCCTGCAATCTGGCGCCAGCACATCATCGAGGCGCATGGCCTGGAGGTGAAGTAGGTCGCGAACATACTGCGTTATTAAGCTTCTCCGAGGAGCCCTGCATAGGGGCTCGATAGATTAAGCGGCACGCTCGGACGATCGCGTCCCACGCTTACCGCGAGGGGCGAGTGGTCCTGCGCATAACTAAAGCTGAGAGCCGCTTCGTCCATCACATTGTTGTCGAAATGATAGAGAATGCGGTGATCGCCGGTGGAGGCCGCGCGGTCGTAGTCGGCTGCCGCTTCCTGCGCAGACTCGTTCCGCTGCTGATGGTAATCCATTGCCTTAGCGCCGTGTCGCGCAGCGAGCAGCCGCCGGGTTATGTGCGGGGCAAGCACTGTGGCTGTCGCGTTATTGCCCCCGAATCCCTTAGAGTTGAGCAGGGCAACATCGATTCCTTCCGTGCCCACGTGACGATGGCGCAGCACGAAGTCGAGGTGCTGCTTGCAGACGTCATCGGCGAGGGCGGTCACCGTTTCTATTCCCGGGATTATGCCGTGCTGCCACAGGCCTAGGGTTGCCATGAGCTGATCGCCACCCGAACTCGCGAGGGAATGGCCGACGAAGGCCTTCACCGCACTCACTTGCCAATTGTCGATACCAAACTCAGCAGCGATTCGATCGAGTATGGCCGACTCACTCACGCGGTTTTGTGGCGTGCCCGTGCCATGGGCCTGCACGAGGCAGCGGGTGCCCAGACTGCGCTCGCCAACAATAGCCCGAGCAGAGGCGACAGCCTTGGCCATGGTTAGGTAGTTGCCAACGCCTGGACTGGCGATGGATTTCTTAAAGCCATCAGCATTGATAAACACATCGCTTACACTGCCGAGGATGTTCGCGCCAAGCTCCATAGCGAGGCTGTCATCCATCAGCACAACGAACTGCGATGACTCGGCCAGCGTGAACCCGCAGTTGTCGCCGAAGGGGCGGCAGGCACGGCGCGAATCGAATTCGGCGTCGGCGGCGAGGCCGTCGAGCGCACGCAGTTTCGCGTCTGCGCCAAGAGCGCCCATCACGTTGAAACCTTCGAACACTTCCGGCACCAATGGCGCCTCGCTGGTGCCAACGATGGCGACGCGCGCCGAACCGCTGCGGATGTCCAGAATGCCCTGCCGCAGATTGTAGAGGAATGTCGCGCAGGCCGCGGCGCTGGTGCCGGTGGTGCC
Organism: Gammaproteobacteria bacterium; assembly: GCA_024639905.1. Lineage (GTDB taxonomy): Bacteria > Pseudomonadota > Gammaproteobacteria > Pseudomonadales > Pseudohongiellaceae > UBA9145. The sequence goes on from JAHEGE010000001.1 coordinate 623,165, forward strand.
GAGATTGCCGAGCAGGTAGGCATTAATGAAATCCGCGGGCATTTCAGTAAGCCCGAGCGGTAGCTGCTTGGAGGTGATTTTGCGTCCCAGCAGGCGCGCCTGCAGCATGCCGCCGAAGCCGCCCTGATCGAGTTGGCCCATGCAATTGCCCGCGTAAACGCTTATGGCATCAGGAGCGACGGTCGCACGAATGGCGCGCCAATCAATGCCAAGCGAGTTGATCGCGTCCGAGGCGCCATACACCGTCATCTGCAGCGCGCGTGGATGATTGCGTGACGCGTAAAGCGCGGCGGGGTCGAAGGCACTCGGCAGTTGTCCCGCGCTAGTCACTTTTGCAGCGAGCGTTTCGGGAACCAGTACCGCGAGGTCGGGCCCATTAGCTTGGCTGAGAACCGTCTCTCGGTGCACACGCTGTGCTTGCGGATCGAATAGACTCGATTCTAGCGAGCGGACCAGGGTGTTGGATAATAGGTGCTCGTCAGGCGTGGTCGTCCCGGACAACCCCTTCAAGCTGGCAATCAACGCGAGTCTCTCGGTTTCGGCTAAAGCGCTCTCTACTAAGCGCGAATAGCCGCGGTGAGCAGAACTGCGGCCGGCAGGGCTAATGCCACCAAAGCCGGTGATGACGGGTAAAGGGGTCATCGATGTCCTCCTAGAACCATTCGCTTACGCGCGGTTCTTTGCTGCAAGTGAGTAAAAGTAGCGTGTGCTGAGGGTGCTAGTATGTGGCCTGAGCGTGGGCGGTAATATGGCATTACTGCCACTAAATAAGATTATTATGACTGGTAGTGACGAATGCGCGCTGCCGCTACTGCCTAATGCAGCTTATTCGCCTTGTAAGCTATCGGTTCGGCCTCTAGCATTGACGTCCTGTAGAGGGGCTTTCTGCAGGGGCTCCATAGGGGCTCTAAAGAGCCTCTAAAGGGCCTCTAAAGTGACTGAAAAGGAGCTTTAGACAAGGTAGGCGAACAGGGTGCAAGAATTCGACATGAAGGCCAAGATAGATAACAAAGAGTCCCAAGTAAGACTCGCCGCCTGCCATGCTCGGCTTGGCATCGGCACTGCACTGCTTGAGCAAGCGCTGCGCGGGGAGTCACAACAGCCGCTCTGCCAAGAGGCTACTTCCCTCGAGGACGTAGGTTGTGACGTATTCGGACGGCCGCAACGCCTAGCGCCCCCAGCAGCGCAGGCCTGGCGTCGACTAGTGGCCGCGGCAGAGGCGGCTGGTGTAAGCCTGCAATTGGTCTCAGCCTATCGGGGTTTCGAGTATCAAACAGACCTCATCGCTCGCAAGCTCGCTACGGGGCAGGCGCTCGATGACATATTAAAAGTCAGCGCGGCGCCTGGCTTTAGTGAGCATCATGGCGGCTGCGCCGTCGATGTGACGACCGAGGGCGCTCCGGCCCTTGAAGTCGATTTTGAGCGCACTGCGTGCTTTCGATGGCTAAGCCAGAATGCGGGCGAGCTGGGTTTCGTGCTGTCTTATCCCCAGGGAAACCCCTTTGGCATAGCCTATGAGCCATGGCACTGGTGTTTTCGCGGCGCGGCGATGGCGTGAGGTGTTTGATTCAGCGCAAGGTTTGTGACGGGAATCTCCCTTCGGTGTGATAAACAGGCATTAACAGCTCAGAAACCTTAGACAACGCCTCCCGGCTGCGCTAGTCTGAAATAGTTCAGATAGGAGGGGGAATGCGACGATCAGTATCAACTCTCCAAGGTAGAACTAAGGCCTTGGCAGCGATGCGTCATTCACGATGCAGAGTCTCTATAAAGAGTAAGATTCTTACTGTTATAGGCAATCGTCTCACCCCTAATTCTGAGCAACGCAGCACGACGGCGCATGGCTTCGCTACGCCGGATCTCAATTTTTATCCCTCCCTACAGCTTATACTCATTCGCTCACTGCGTTGCGCGCAGCGTGTTTGTGGTCGCCATTGGTGCGGGCGAAAAAACGGGGATCACGTACGAAGCTAAGAGCGCTCTGCGTTCTCTATAAACAGCTAGGAGTAGTTACTTAATGACTAATGATATCCAAATTGTTTTTCACAACATCGATCAAACCGACGCCCTAACCGAGGCGGTAAGTAAGCGGCTCGAAAAACTCGAGCGTTACTGTGATCAGATCATCAGCGGCCGAATCGTCCTAGATTCCCCCCACAACCATCACCATAAGGGCAAGGTGTACTCGGTGAGTATCGAGCTTCACACGCCGCAGCTCGAAGTACGAGTCAATCAAGATCAGCACGACAAGCAGGCCCACGAAGATCTCTATGTCTCGATCCGCGATGCCTTTAATGTGGCCGAGCGTCAATTACGCTCAATAGACAAGAAGCATCGTGCCACGCCGATGCATGAGCTTAGCGTGAATGAGGTGCGCGGTGAGCCGAATGACGAGCACTACGCCTCAGTTTCCTCGGAAGGTGAGGAGTATGTCGCAGCTTAGCGCTGTTTCATCCTTTACTCGCTCAATATGCAAATAGAAGCGCGCTGGGAGGTAATGCCCAGCGCGTTTTTTTTTACCTTAGGATTGTCTCAGGTGTGCCTCAAGTTGCACGGTAGCTTACAATTGAGGGAATAGGTAATCGACAACAGCGAGGAGAAAAAAATGGATCAGCAACAAAAAACCGAGGTCGAGGCCGCCGCCTTCAGGCGTTTACTTAAACATCTCGATGATAACAAAGACGTGCAGAATATCGATCTGATGATTCTCGCAAATTTCTGTAGAAACTGCCTAGGCAAGTGGTATCACTCGGCGGCGGAAGAGCTGGGCGTTGCAATGACTGCAGAGCAAGCGCGTGAGGCGATCTACTCAATGCCGTATGCGCAGTGGAAGGAGCATTATCAGAAGCCAGCCACCCCCGAACAACTGGCTGCACTCGACGCGCGAAGCAGTTAGCCCTCCTTCACGCTTGTCTCTGTCTCGTCGAACTCAGTCTCCGGACTTGGAGAGAAAAGCTTGGCGCGAACTAGGCGGCGATAGTCGCCCGGAGTTGATCCAGTGTGCGCCTTAAATAGTGCTATAAAATGACTCGTATCTTTATAACCCACTAATCCACACACCTCGATAATGCCTAGATTGCTGTCTCTAAGTAGCGCACGCGCCTCTTCTAGCCGAATGTTGCGGAGGTAGGCGGCAGGGGTCGTGCCGGTCGCCTTCTTGAACCTGCGGGTAAGGCTGCGAGGGTTTATTCGCGCCAGCTTGGCCATGTCGACAACGCTCAACTCCGAGGCATAGTCTGCATGCAGGCGCGATTGCAGATTGGCGATGGCCTCGTCGTGGTGGCTGTCGTGAGGCGAGGCTGCGAGTAGGGCGGATTGGAGAGACGGCCCCACTTCGTGGGTAAACTGGCGGGCGATCTCGCGAGCGATGTCGGCACTGTAAAAGTGGGCGACAAGGTGCAGCATGACATCGCGCACGGCGTCCACGCTGCCGGTACAGTAGCGATTAGCCGAACGGGTAATGAAGCGGCGGCGCTGCAGGTGAAGCTTCGGGTAGCGTGCGGCAAAATCATCGAAGAAGCGCCAGTGCGTGGTGGCATCGCAGCCATCGAGTAGGCCTGCTTCTGCCAGAAAATAAGAGCCGGTGGTCATTGCACAAACAGGCGCGGGTCGCTGTGTTCTCAGCCACTGGGTTATGCCAGGGTTTGCGTGTAAAACAGCGCGTGGATTGCCCCAGAAGCCTGCAACGAAAACCAGATCGGCAGGTTCAGATTGCTCAAGCGCCACGTCGACGTTGAGGGTGAGTCCGCCCATCAAACGCACCGGTTTACCGTCGGCGCTGGCGATGCTCATGGTAAGTTTAGCAGCGCTGTGCCGTCGAGCGCGTGCCACATCGGCTGCGGCGCGTAACATTTCCATTGGGATGCTTAGGGTTGAGCCTAGCGCGCCGGGTACTGCGATGAGAGTTACCCGTAACATGCCTCCACTCCTTATTCTTGCCGATACTCGATAGCGATGAGGGTGTAATCGACGGTGCCGGTCGGCGTCGCGACGCTAACCTCGTCGTCAACACGCTTGCCGAGCAGGGCGCGAGCCAACGGCGAGTCGACACTAATATAGCCGCGAGTCGGATCAATTTCATCTGCGCCGACGATGCGGTAAGTCTTCTCCTGCCAATCCCCCTCAGTGCTTGGGAATTCTACGCTGACGTAGGCGGCAAAAAACACGCGGGAGCGATCTTCCGGCAGTCGATCCGCGACGATGAAATTTTCTAGACGCTTACTCAGATAGCGCACCCGCCGATCGATCTCGCGCAGTCTGCGCTTGCCGTAGATGTAGTCGGCATTTTCGGAGCGATCTCCCTGGGCGGCAGCCTCCGACACGGCTTGGGTGACGATCGGCCGCTCCACCTTCCAAAGCTGGGTTACCTCATCTTTAAGCGCCTTACGGCCCTCTACGGTAATGTAGTTGGAACTCGGCGCTGTGGGAGGTCGGTAGCGGCTCATGGCGCCTCCGTGTCGCACTGCGAGAGCGCAAGCGGAAGCTGTTTGTCGCTATCGTAGGTAGGGTCAGATAGGGCGTTCGGGCTGCTGGGTTCGACGCGTACACCAACACCTAACAGGCGCACCGCGCGCTCGCCGCGCGCGAAGCCTTGCTCGCATAGCGTGAGGAAATTGTCGGGATTTGTGTCGCGCGAGAGCATCTCGACGGTGGTGGTAACGAAATCGTGAAATTTGAGTTTGACGAACTGCTTTCTGATTACGCTCTCCGCCTCTACTTTCTCGAGGCGTTTGGCGAGCTTAGGTAGCAATTCGATGAGCGCTGCACGGCAGGTATCGATGTCGGGTAAATCCGTATCGTAGGTGTTTTCTACGCTTACAGATTTGCGGATGCGCTCGGTAGAAACCGGCCGGTTGTCATTGCCGCGGCTAAGCTCATACAAGCGCTCGCCAAAGCTGCCGAAGTGTTCGCTAAGCTGCTGCGGAGTCAGGCGTCGCAGGTCTGCGCAGGTATGGAGCTTAAGTCGCTGCATTTTTTTTGCGGTCACTTTGCCGACTCCGTGGAGTTTTTTAACCGGCAGTTTATCGACGAAATCGGCGATCTCAGAGGGCAGGACAACGAATTGTCCATCGGGCTTATTCCAGTCACTGGCGATCTTCGCTAAAAATTTGTTGGGCGCGATACCCGCAGAGAGCGTAATGCCAACAAGCTCGCGCACCTCCTCACGTATCGCCGAGGCTATGCGCGTGGCGCTGCCTTCGAAGGCGGCGCAATCGCTGACGTCGAGGTAGGCCTCGTCTAGCGAGAGCGGCTCGATGAGTTCTGTATAGCGGTTGAACACCGTGTGAATTTGCTGCGATGCGACACGGTATTTTTCCATGTCGGGTCGGATGATGATGAGATCGGGGCAGAGCCTGCGGGCGGTTGCGGATGCCATCGCCGAGTGGATGCCGAATTCGCGCGCCTCGTAATTGCAAGTAGCAACGACGCCGCGGCGCTCGGGAGAGCCGCCGACGGCGATAGGCTTGCCGACCAAGGCAGGGTTGTCGCGCATTTCGATAGAGGCGTAAAAGCAGTCGCAGTCGCAATGTATGATCTTGCGTTGACGCGTCTGGCCATTCTCCGTCGCTGTGGCGAGCCCTGCCTCCATGGATTGCTTGCCTAGGCGTTGTCGCGCTCGAAATCGCGCATAAAGGCGGCGAGTGCTTCGCAGCCTGCGACCGGCATGGCATTGTAGATCGAGGCGCGGGCGCCACCTACGTCGCGGTGGCCCTTGAGCGCGTAGAGGCCGTGCTCTAGTGCTTGATTAACAAACGCATCCAAAAGTTCGGGCTTCGCTAAGTTGAACGTCACGTTCATAATTGAACGATGCGCTGGGTCGGCAACGCCCAAGTAGAATTCGCTGGCATCAATGACGTCATAAAGCAGTTGCGCCTTGGCTTCATTCTGCGCCTCAAGTGTGGCAACGCCGCCTTGCTCCTTAACCCATTCGAGCACAAGGCCCATCATATAGATGGCGAAAGTGTTGTTGGTATTCGACAGTGAATGGCTGCCTGCATAGACGCTGTAATCGAGTAACGCTGGGGTCTGCTCTAAGGCATGGCCGAGTAGATCTTCGCGGATGATGACTACAGCCAGACCGGCTGGGCCGAGGTTTTTCTGTAGGCCCGCGAATATGACGCCGAACTGGCTGATGTCGAGCTCCCGCGACAAAAATTCCGAAGTCATGTCAGCGACGAGTGGCACGTCACCGGTTTGTGGAAAGCTATGCCAGCGCGTTCCATAGAGCGTGTTGTTGCTGGTGATGTGGAGGTAGGCAGTATCTGCCGGTAGGCTTGCAGGATCGAAGGCTGGGATGCGGTCGAAGCCTGAATCTGCGCTGCTCGCTGCGGTGGTTGCGTTGCCAAAGCGGGCCGCCTCTTTGCGTGCCTTCACACCCCAAGTGCCTGTCTCTATATAGCTCGCCGATTTGCTCGGGCTGCGGCCGAGTAGGTTGAGGGGCACGGCTGAGAATTGCATCTGCGCGCCGCCGTGCACGTAGAGGATCTTGTAGTTGCTGGGAATATTCGCAAGCTCTATCAGGAGTTCATCGCAGCGATTGAGCACGGCTTCGAACTCGGGCGAGCGATGACTGATCTCGATCAAGCCGGTGCCCATGCCCTGGTAGTCGAGGAACTCGCGTTGCGCTTTTTGCATTACTTCGGCTGGCAGCATGGCTGGGCCCGCGCCAAAATTGTAAACCTGTGTCATTGTCGTCTTCCTAGTGTGAACGTGCGTTAGCGTTGCTTAAGCGCGATTAGATCAGCGTTACCTTGATGACGTTATCGATCGCGGCGATCGCGGTGAGCGACTCCTGCGAAGGTGTGCTCTCAAGGTCGATGAGGTTATAGGCGATATCGTTACGGCTTTTGTTAATCATGTCGAGCACGTTGATGTTCTGGTCGGACAACACGGCTAGAATTTGACCGAGCATCTTCGGCACGTTGCGATTGCTAATGGCGAGTCGCGTACCGGGAGCTGCATCGCCGGCGCGGTCGAGGCTGAGTGCAGGGAAATTAACTGAGTTACGAATATGACCGTTGTCGAGGAAGTCCATGAGCTGGTCGGCCGCCATCACCGCGCAGTTTTCTTCGGCTTCGCGTGTGCTCGCGCCGATATGGGGCATGGCAATGACGTCGTCGCGGCCCATCAGCTCGTGGCGAGGGAAGTCGCACACATAGCGGCCGAGTGTCTTCGCCTCGAGCGCGCGCAGCAGGGCGTCGGGGTCGACGATCTCATCGCGGGCGAAATTGATCAGACTCGTTCCGGGGCGCATCGCCGCGAAGAGCTCATCGTTGATTAATCCGCGTGTGGCGTCTATCGCCGGCAGATGGAGAGTAATGAAGTCTGAGCTGGCGACGAGCGCCGCGAGGTTTTCGATGCGTTTGACGCTACTCGGCAGGCGCCAGGCAGCTTCCACAGACAGCGCGGGGTCGTAGCCCTGCACGCGCATGCCGAGGCTCAATGCCATCTCGGCGACTAACGACCCGATCGCACCTAGACCGACGACACCGAGAGTCTTGCCTGCTATTTCGCCACCGGCGAAGCGTTTCTTTTCTGCCTCCATGAGCTTCGAGAGTTCGGCGTGATCACTGAGGTGAGCTTGCGATTGCGCGAAGGCAATGCCTGGCACAATACCTCGCGAGGCGAGCAGAAGGCCGCATAGCACGAGCTCTTTTACTGCGTTGGCGTTGGCGCCCGGCGTGTTGAACACCACGATGCCCTGTTCGGTGCAAGCATCCACCGGCACGTTATTGGTTCCTGCGCCGGCGCGAGCGATGGCGCTTGCGCCCTGCAGCTCATCTACTGACAGTTTATGGCTGCGCAGGAGTATGGCGTCGGCGTCAGGGGCGTCCGCAGACACGGTGTATCCTGCGGGGAAGCGATTGAGGCCGAGCGGGGAGATAGCATTGTAGGTCTTGATCGTTGGCATGGTGTCCTGTCCTTTCAGCATGGCTTGTCGCTGCGCGCTCTGGATGTCCAAAACCAGCGGGGCAGGCCTCTCTATAAGGGGCCTGTTCGGTAGTCCTGCTAGGCGGATAAGCAGCTAGCGTGGAGAGGCTTAGGCTTGGGGCTAGTGGAGGCCGGCGACAGTGTGGCTCAATTATGGAGTGAAACGCCCTTAAACTCCAGACGGCGCTTATTCGTCGAGCGTTAATCTGCGTTATGATGCAAATCCTGTCACTGTTAGAGGAGCGACTCATGTCGATATCACACGATGACTCCCCAGCGGGTCTGGCTCAGGCGGGGCTCGTGCCCGGCGCGCCGGTCGACTTAGCCACCGGCGCGGTGCGAGTCCGCCGTCTGCTTGGCCTAAATCCAGGCCCTATGACCGGTCCCGGCACCAATAGCTATTTGCTAGGGACGCAGTCGCTCACGTTGATTGATCCGGGCCCCATCGACGCTGCTCAGCAGCAAAATTTTCTCGACGCCATCGGCGATGCGACGCTTACCAACATCGTGGTCACTCACACGCACGGCGATCACTCTCCTGCCGCCAAGGGGCTCGCTGCGCTCACCGGCGCACGCCTGATCGGGCTTAATGCGCCCGATGCGGCTGGGCAAGACCACAGCTTCGTCTCGGACAGGGTTTGTACAGACGGCGATGTTATCGCTTGCCAAGATGGCGCGAGCCACTATTCCTTGCAGCTCGTTCACACTCCCGGACACGTATCGAACCACCTGTGTGTCCTGCTGCGCGAAGAAGGCATGCTGTTTACCGGCGACCATGTGCTGCAAGGGACGACGCCAGTGATTCTGCCGCCCGATGGGAATATGAGTGATTACCTCAACTCCCTAACACGCCTGCTTGAATTGCCGTTGGTAAGCCTCGCTCCTGCCCATGGTGAAATGATGCTTGCGCCGTTTACCGAGATCGAAAAGCTCATTGCCCATCGGCTGAAACGCGAGGCGAAAATCCTCGGGGCTCTGCGAGAGCTAGGGGAATGTAGCGATGACGACTTGGTGCAAAAGGCCTATGACGATGTCGGCAGTCATTTGCTCGTGTGGGCGAAGAAGACGATGAGTGCTCACTTGATCAAACTTGAGCAAGACGGTCTTGCGCTGTTCGACGCGCCGCTGTGGAAAGCGGTGCGCTAACGATGACAGGAGAGGTTGCGCAACCACAGACTTGGTATTTGTACCTACTGCGCCGTGCAGACGGCGGCCTCTATACTGGCATCAGCACCGACGTGGCGAGACGCTTTGAGCAGCATGCGAGCGGCAAGGGCGCGCGGTCATTACGGGGTAAGGCTTTGCTTGGTATTGACTACAGCCGACTAATCGGGTCGCGTTCGCTAGCGACACGGGCCGAGTACCGCGCTAAGCGGCTGAGTAAACAAGAAAAAGAGGCCTTAGTCACGGCGCAGCCCGAATTGCCGACTCTGCTTAGGCTGTTGGAGTTGGCGGAATCTACTCCATAGCGCTAAGCGCTGGCTTCAAGACCGGCTCCCTCGGGTGCTAGCGGCGAGATCTTGAAGTTCAAGAAGCCATAGATTACCGCGACGACAGGGCAGATGAGGTTAAAAAAGCAGTAGGGAAGATAGGCGAATGTCGCCACGCCTAGTGTGCCGGCCATGTAAGCGCCGCAGGTGTTCCACGGGATAAGCGGCGAGGTCATGGTGGCTGCATCTTCGAGAGTGCGTGAAAGATTCTTTGGGTCTAAATGGCGATTTGCGTACTCTTCTTTATACATTCTGCCGGGCAAGACGATGGCGATGTACTGATCTGACGTGATGATATTCGCGCCGATGCAAGTGCCGATAGTCGTCGCGATGAGGCTGCCAGTGCTGTGGACGAACGATAGCGTCGTCTGCACCAAGCGTTGCAACAAGCCGGTGTAGTCCATTGCCGCGCCGAACACCATCGCGCACAAAATCAACCACACCGTATTGAGCATCGAGCTCATTCCGCCCCGGCTCATGAGATCGTCGAGGGTGGCGTTGCCGCTTTCGAGCACGAAGCCGTCGAACAGCGTCTGCCAAATGCCTTTGAAGATGCCGAGCGCGAGACTCGGCGCATCGCCCGCCATGGCGTTAAGTGCCTTTCCCTGGAACACCAAAGCGAGTACGACGGCGAGAGCTGCGCCGGCAAGGATCGTAGGGATGGGCGGGAGGCGCTTGTTCGCCATGAACAAGAGTGCCGCTACCGGCAGCAGCATAAAGGGATTGATCGTGAAGTTTTCCTGGATCAGCCGCATCGTGATGGCGAGGTCGTCGGCGCTCGCACTGGTGTCGATGTTGAGGCCGAGGATGACATACAAGACGATGGCAATAAGGATGCTGGGTATCGTCGTCCACACCATATGGCCGATGTGGCTAAACAAATCCGTGCCGGCCACGGCTGGTGCGAGGTTGGTCGTCTCGGACAGGGGCGACATTTTGTCGCCGAAATAGGCGCCGGAGATAATCGCACCGGCGGTGATGTCGAGCGATAGGCCGAGTCCCGCTGCGGCACCGATAAGCGCGATACCCACGGTGCCGGCGACGGTCCATGAGCTGCCAATACTGAGCGCGATGAGTCCGCAGATGATGCAGCTGGCGGCATAGAAAATAGACGGATCGAGGATAAGCAGGCTGTAGTAGATCATCGTCGGCACGGTGCCCGAGAGTATCCACGTGCCGATTAATACGCCGACGCTAAAAAGGATAAGAATGGGTCTTAAGGAAATAGTGATGCCAGCGACGATCGCGTCTTCGATCGCGGGCCAGGTCAGGCCGTTGCGCCAGCCGATGGCGGCAGCTAATGCGGCGCCGACACAGAGGGCGATTTGGTTGGGGCCATAACTGGCATCTTCGCCAAAGAGATAAACCGAAAAAGAGAGCAGGGCGACGAGCCCGGCGACGGGGATTAGGGCCTGGGCAAGGCTAGGTTCTTTGTTGTCTTTACTGTCAATCATGCTGTCTCGCTAGATGGGCGGCGGCGCGGCGGCGGCGCGAACGAGGCCCGAGAATAAGCCGCAAACGCAGCCTCTGTCCAATGCATGACACATCCTGGCGCAGAAAACCGAGTCCGCACGTGCATTTGGCAGACCGCAATCAGCGGCTAGGGTATACTTGCCTGCATTTGTAGCGCGATAAAAGACCAAGCCCATGACAGACATTAAGCAGTACATGCAAGACATCGGTGCGCGCGCGCGCGCCGCCTCCGCGACTATCGCTAAGGCAAGCAGTGGCCAGAAGAATGCGGCGCTGCTGGCGATCGCTGCGCAGATAGAGGCAAGCCGAGACGCTTTGCTCGCGGGCAATGCGCTGGATATGGCCGCAGGGCGAGAGAAGGGACTCGATGCAGCGTTGCTCGACCGCCTCGAACTCACTGCCGGGCGCATCGACGGTATGTTGGAAGGGCTTCGTCAAGTCGCGACACTCGACGACCCGGTCGGCGCCATTAGCGAACTAAAACCGCGTCCCAGCGGCATTCAAGTGGGCCGCATGCGTGTGCCCCTTGGCGTCATCGGTATCATCTACGAGTCGCGTCCTAATGTGACCTGTGAGGCTGCAAGCCTGTGCTTAAAGTCTGGCAACGCGACTATTTTGCGCGGTGGGTCTGAGGCGCTGCACTCGAACCAAGCAATCGCCGCCTGTATTACGGCAGGGCTTGCCGATGCTGGACTGCCAAGCGATGTGGTGCAGGTGCTCGACAGGCGCGATCGCGAGGCGGTAGGGGAGCTCATCACCATGCCTGAATTCGTCGACGTGATTGTCCCTCGAGGGGGTAAGGGGCTTATCGAGCGCATCAGTCGCGATGCTCGCGTGCCAGTAATCAAGCATTTAGACGGCAACTGCCATCTGTACATCGAAAGCGCGGCGGATTTGGATAAAGCACAGCGAGTTGCGATTAACGCGAAGACGCAGCGGGTCGGCACGTGTTGCACTCTCGAATCGCTGTTAGTCGACGAGGCGATTGCGGCGCAGACGCTGCCGCGGCTCGCTGCCGAATTCGCTGAGCATGGCGTAGAGCTGCGCGGCTGTCCCGCGACACTCGCGCTGGTTGCTGCTGCCGTGCCGGCCACGGACGCCGACTGGGGCGAGGAATACCTCGCGCCTATCCTGTCGGTGAAAATTGTTGCGGACCTGGACGAGGCGATAGCCCACATTAATCGTTACAGTTCGGGGCATACAGAATCTATTGTCACCGAAGACTACACCAAGGCTCAGCGTTTCTTGAGGGAAGTCGATTCGAGTTCGGTGATGATTAACGCCTCGACGCGTTTCGCCGATGGGTTCGAATACGGCCTCGGTGCCGAGATCGGTATCTCGACCGACAAGCTGCACGCACGTGGCCCAGTTGGGCTCGAGGGGCTTACCTCGCAGAAGTACATCGTTCTCGGCGACGGACATATCCGCACGTGAGGCAACGGGTCGGCGTCTATGGCGGCATGTTCGACCCGGTGCATAAAGGGCATCTCGCGCTCGCACGCTACGCACAGCAAGCCCTCAATCTAGATAAAGTGCTATTCGTGCCGTGCAAGTTACCGAATCACCGTGAGGCGGCGCATGCGAGCGGCAGCCAGCGGTTAGCGATGTTGCGCCTGGCCTGCGAGGGCGAGCCGGGCTTCGAGCCAAGTGCCGTGGAGCTGGAGCGCGACGGCGTGTCCTATAGTGTCGATACCCTTGCCGAGCTGCGCAGCGAGCACGAGGACCTCGTCTTTTTGATGGGACGCGATGCGCTAGCCTCGCTGCCGCGTTGGGAGCGTTGGGAGACATTGCTCGACGAGGGGCTCACCGCCGTGGTCTCGCGCCCAGATGCGGTCGTCGCAAACGACGTGGCGCAGACTCTTCGGCTTGCCGATCGGTTGGCGGAGTCCCCCGAGGCCTTGTTTGCTGCGCGCCGCGGGAGGCTCATATTGCTCGATGGCTTGGCCAATTCGTTGTCATCGAGTGCCGTACGCGGCGAGCTGGCACGCGGAAAGGGGGCTGGCGAGGCGCTGCCCGCAGCAGTTCAGGGTTTTATCCGCGCCGAGCGGCTCTACGGGTTTAATCAAGAAATTTAGTTCAGATAGTTCTTTAATAAAATGATATACAAGGAAATACTTAGTTGTCGAAATCGAAAGCATTAAACAGCGAACAGCTGTCGCAATTGGCAGTCACAGCGCTCGAAGACATGAAGGGTCAGGCAATACGCAGCATCAACGTCGCTAACCTCACCTCGATAACCGACTACATGGTCATTGTCACGGGTACGTCGAGCACTCACGTGAAGGCGTTAGCCGACTCGGTCGACAAGGCTGCGAAAGAGGCCGGCCAGCGCGTGAAAAGCATCGAGGGCAAGATGCAAGCTGAGTGGGTATTGGTCGACCTCGGAGATGTTGTCGTCCACATCATGGTTGCGCCTATGCGCGCGCTGTACAACCTCGAAGAACTGTGGAGCTTTGCTACAGCTGCAGCCGACCCGCAGCCTGAGGCTTAGGCTGATCTGTGAAGCTTAGGCTTATCAGCATCGGTACGAAAATGCCGCGCTGGGTACAGGAAGGCGTGGCTGAATACAGCAAGCGTATAGTCGGCGATTTGGGTTTTAGCCTCCTGGAATTGCCGATGGCGAAGCGAACCAAGACGCAGTCGGCAGAGGTCTGTCGGGAAAAAGAGGGCGAGGCGATTCTAGCTGCGCTGAATCAGGCCGACTATGTGGTAAGCCTCGAGGTTTTGGGTAAACCGCTCGACACGCCGGGTCTTGCCAAGCGGTTGGAGCATTTTAAGCGCGAGGGGCGTAACGTCTGCCTGCTCGTCGGCGGCCCAGACGGCTTGTCTGGCGCCTGTGCCGCCCGTGCGGATGAAAGCTGGTCGCTATCGGCGCTCACGCTGCCTCATCCCCTAGTGAGGGTGTTATTAACCGAGCAGCTTTACCGCGCGTCCAGCTTGAATAAGGGCCACCCGTACCACAGGGCTTAGTGGGTGCTCAGAGAAAACTTTATCTAGATCGCGGTGTCATAGCAAGACGAGTGAGGGATTGAAGTGGCGGGGAAGTGGCAGCTTAAAGATCACGAGAAAGAGCGCGCGTTGTTCGCCAATAGGCTCTTCGTCGCTAGTGGCGTTGTTGTGTTTCTTTTTGCGGCGCTCTTGCTGAAGCTCATCGATCTCCAGGTCACACAATACGATTATTTCGCCTCTCGCGCCGACGGCAATCGCCTGCATTCTCAGTTTGTTCCTCCCGCTCGTGGGCTTATCTATGACCGCAGCGGCTCGTTGCTCGCCGACAACCAACCGATCTTCAACCTCAACATCGTCCGCGAACGCGTCGAGGACTTAGACCAGACGCTTGATCTCATCAGCACGCTCATTGCCCTAAGTGCGGAGGAGCGCGAACAGTTCGCTCAGCGGTTGCAGCGGCGCAGAGTTCCTTTCTCGTCGGTACCGCTGCGCTTCGTGCTCAGCGAAGATGAGAAGGCACGCCTCTCGGTCAATGCCTACCGCCTGCCTGGTGTGAGCATAGAGCCACAGTTCGTGCGCAGTTATCCCTCCGCGGCACTCAACGCTCATGCTCTGGGCTATGTGTCAGAAATAAACCGCGATGAGCTCGATGGTTTCGATGACCAAACCCGAGAAAACTATGGTGGTACGAACCACATTGGCAAGACCGGGGTAGAGAGAACTTACGAGGATCTGCTGCACGGGCAGGTCGGCTACGAGGTGGTAGAGAAGAACAATCGTGGTCAGGTGATGCGACGTTTAGAGCGCACCGACCCCGTCGCCGGCCGCAACCTCACGCTGTATCTCGAGAGCCGGTTGCAGGCAGTCGCGCACGAGGCGCTGGGCGACTTCCGCGGAGCGGTGGTCGCCATCGAGCCGAGTACCGGCGGTATCCTCGCGATGGTGAGTAAGCCAGGTTTCGACCCGAACCTCTTCGTCACGGGGATTAGTAACGCCGACTACTCTCGCTTAGTCACCGATAACGTGAACACGCCCTTGTTCGATCGCACGGTAAATCCTTATCCTCCCGCGTCGACCGTGAAGCCGTTTATCGGTCTCGGCGGACTGCAGCTGGGCTTTACCGATCAAGAGACGGTGATTCAGGACCCCGGTTATTTTCGCTTACCGGGAGTCAGATACCGCTGGGGTGATTACACCCTGCGCACCGCAATAGGGGGAGGGCACGGCGAGACGAATCTGCAACGTGCGATCTTCCAATCCTGTGACACCTTCTTCTATGACCTGGGTTATCGCATGGGCATCGATAACATCCATGATTTCCTTAGCCAGTTTGGTTTCGGGCAAAATTTCGCGTTAGACATAGCCTATGCACGCACCGGTGTGCTGCCCTCGCGCGAGTGGAAGCAGCGCACCCGCAATGAGCCTTGGTACCCTGGCGACACCATTAACTCCTCGATTGGTCAGGGCTACATGTGGGCAACCCCACTGCAGCTCGCCACTGCGACGGCGATAGCCGCGAACAAGGGCAAGGTGGTTAGGCCGCGGATGTTGGCGGCCATCGATGGTGAGCCCTATGAGCCCGCGTTGCCCGACGACGGCGTGTCGGCCACGGTGCAGGTAGCCGATTCCGATCACTGGCGCTATATCGAAGAATCTATGACGATGGTGGTGCATCGCCCTTATTCTGATGTGTTTAGGGACTACGGCACGGCCTATGAGGCAATCGCGCGCGCCGATCGACAGATGTCTTACAAGATGGCGGGCAAATCGGGCTCTGCTCAGGTGGTCAGTATCGCCCAAGATATACTGCAGAGTAGTGATATCGATATTTCAGATTTAAATAAAGACCACGCGCTGTTCGTTGCCTACGGCCCAGCGCAGCATCCCTCCATCGCGCCGCAGATCGCCGTGGCTGTTTTCGTAGAGAATGGTCAGCATGGAAGCAGCGTTGCCGGCCCCGTGGCAAAGGCGGTTATCGACGCCTACCTCCTCGACATTTTGCAAATCGATTTTGCAGCGCTTGAGGTCGACCCCGATGCGCTGCTGAGCGATGCAGGTGCAACTGAGTTCGCTGCGGCGACTAATAGGCTTTCCTCGAGCACGGAGCATCTAGGTCATCGCCATGATTAAAGGGGGTGAGGACGCTTGAGTGCAGCAGCGGGCAGGGATTTTGTGCGGCAATCGCAGCTCGATCTTGCGCAGCCACGGCGGCTGCGGAGTGTCTGGCAGGTCGTGCATATCGATCCGGTTTTATTCGTCGGTTTACTGCTGCTGTGTGGTTTTGGCCTCTTCGTCCTCAATAGCGCTACGGGGGGAGACTTTGCGATTGTAAGGCGGCAAGCCGCGATCATGGGAGGCGGATTTGCGTTGATGGTTGTGCTTGCACAGTTTGATATCCAATTCTATCGGCGCTGGGCGCCAACGGCCTATGGGTGTGCAGTGGCCGTATTGGGGCTTGTGCTGCTGGTCGGCGTCGAGAAAAACGGCGCGCGTAGTTGGTTAGACTTGCCGGGACTGCCTAGTTTTCAACCCTCAGAGCTGCTGAAATTTATCGTCCCTATGCTCGTCGCCTGGTATCTCGCCAGCAGGCCTATGCCTCCGCGCTTTAAGCATATTTTCTGGGCTGGGTTGATTACCCTAGTACCGGCAGCGCTTATCGTCTTGCAGAATGATATGGGGACGGCGCTCATGGTCACCATGTCGGGCATTTTCGTCTTGTTGCTTGCCGGGCTGCGTTGGCGCCTCGTTTTCACAGGCGTGCTCGCCGCGGTGGTGGCGTCGCCGGCGTGGTATCTCTTCCTTGCGCAACCGCATCAGAAAAATCGTATCCTGACTTTTTTTGATCCCTATCTCGATCCCACTGGTGCCGGCTACAACATCATTCAGTCGCAGATTGCGATCGGTTCTGGCGGCCTTTATGGCAAGGGGTATGGTAACGGGGCGCAGTCTCACCTGGACTTTATTCCCGAGAGTCACACTGATTTTATTCTCGCCGTGCTCGCAGAGGAGTTTGGCCTATTGGGCGTCTTGCTGCTGATTGCGCTCTACCTCTTCGTCATCGCTCGCGGTGCTGTCATCGCTCTCAATGCCACAGATATGTTTGGGCGTTTACTCGCCGGCAGTCTTACGCTGACATTCTTCCTCTACCTCTTCGTCAATATGGGCATGGTGACTGGCCTGCTGCCGGTCATCGGACTGCCGTTGCCGCTTATCTCTCGCGGGGGAACGGCGGTAGGCACGCTGTTTATCGGCTTTGGCTTGCTCATGTCTATCCAGACGCATAAGCGCGGCGGCAATTCTCGCTAGAGCCCTAAGATTTTCGCCACAACGACCGCTATCTAAGGGATAGCCCGGCCATCTTTCATTCAGTCAGGATACTCTCGATGCCAGCGTTCATCCTCTCGTCTCCCTTGATTCTTGCCCGCGCGCAGCCTAGGCAGTCGTGCGCCAGCAGGGTGCTGGCTCTGTGTTTGCTTGCCGGACTCGTTGGCTGTGCCAGTAAGGCGCCGGCTCCTGCGCCTTCGCCGAATGCGGGCCGGTATTCCATCTCGCAAGACCGAGCACCCACGCGTAGCCTCGATTTGTCTGCTATTCCCGAGGTGACACCAACGGCGATTACCCGCACCGGCGCCGGGAATCGCAGCCCCTATGAAGTGTTGGGCAAACGCTACAAGGTCTTGGCAACGGAAGAAGGGTATTTTGAGCGCGGCGTGGCGTCTTGGTACGGTGAGAAGTTCCACGGACATAAGACCTCCAACGGCGAGATATTCGATATGTATGCGGTGTCTGCTGCGCATAAATCCTTGCCCATCCCCAGTTTCTTGCGGGTGACCAATCTCGATAACAACCGCAGCATCGTGGTGCGGGTGAACGACCGAGGTCCCTTTCACGGAGATCGGCTTATCGACCTCTCCTATGCGGCTGCCGTCAAACTTGGTTATGCGGATAGAGGGACCGCGCGCGTAGAGCTCGAGGCGATAGTCGTAAAGGCTGATGCGCGAGCGCAGAGGGAGCAGCCGACGAGCCTGGCTCGGGTGGGCGGGGGCAGCGTCGCCGCACAGTATCTGCAAATTGGCGCCTATTCCGAGCCTTCGACTGCGAGGAGTGTCGCGGACACGCTCAATAGCTTAACGCGCAGGCCCGTTAAAATCGAAGAGGTACGCACGCAAGAAGGGCGTCTATTGCACAGAGTGAGGATAGGCCCCTTGAGCGACCCGAGTGAAATCGCCCTGCTGAAACAGAGGGTGGCAGAGGCAAGCCTCGGAAACCCTTATACGGTCAGCGAGTAGCCCAAAATACCGAAGACGCTGACCCTTCGCGGCGCGAAAGCGCCCTTGAGTCGGCCGAAAAGGGACATAACGCTGATAGTGAGCCTCTGCGTGCTACCGATTGGTGACATTGCATAGGCATAGCGTACCGTAAGCTTTAGAATGCGCGCTTAAGCGCGAAAAAGTCGAGCAACTCAACTAGCCCAAAGAAGAGAAGAGTCATTCCCATGATAGTGAGAGCCCAAACGAGCCTTAGAATTGCCAGCTTCGCCCTTGCGTTAAGCCTTGGCCTGCTCCCTGCCTTGCGCGCCTCGGCAGCCGCCGCGATCATTCCGCGCGCCCCCGATATCGCCGCAACGAGCTATATCCTCATCGATGCCAAGACGGGTCAGGTATTGATAGAGGAAAACGCCGATGAGGCGTTGCCCCCAGCAAGTCTGACTAAGATTATGACCTCGTATATTGCCATCGAAGAGATCATCAACGGCCACCTTAGCCTCGACACGCCCGTGCACATCAGCGAGAAGGCCTGGCGTATGGAGGGGTCTAAGACCTTCGTCGGTGTCGACACGATGGTGCGAGCGGAAGACCTGCTGCGAGGGATAATCATCCAGTCGGGCAACGACGCGAGCGTCGCCATTGCCGAGCACATCGCCGGCAGCGAAGAGGCGTTTGCCGACATGATGAACCAGTACGCCGAAGTCATGGGCATGCAGCAGAGCTTTTTTATGAATTCGAGTGGCTTGGATACCGAGCTCTATTACAACACGATGTCGGCGCGCGACCTGTCCATTATCGCGCGCGAGACGGTGATCAAACACAAAGATTACTATCCGATTTACGCGGAGCGTGAGTTCACTTACAACGGCATCACTCAGTCTAATCGTAATTCCTTACTGTTCCGAGATCGTAACGTCGATGGCCTGAAGACGGGCTGGACCGATGCTGCCGGCTTCTGCCTCGTCGCCTCCGCTGAGCGCGATGGCATGCGTCTCATCTCGGTTGTCATGGGCACAGCGAGCACCGAGGCGCGAGCCATCGAAACGCAAAAGCTGTTTACCTATGGATTCCGCTACTTCGAGACCCATCAGCTCTACAGCGAAGGCCAAGTGCTGGCTAATGTGCCGGTGTGGTCGGGTGAACAGTCGGCGGTGGATCTCGGCGTGACCGAAGACGTTTTCGTTACGATCCCTCGTGGGCAGGGTGATAACCTCAGCGCCGCGCTGGATGTCGAGGAGGCGGTCACTGCACCTTTGGCGAATGGCCAGGTCATGGGTATCGTCAACGTGACCCTAGACAGCGATCTAATCTATCGCGGCGATGTCATCGCGATGCAGGAAATACAGCAGGGCAGCGTGTTCAAGCGCTTCATAGATTGGCTTACCCTGTTCTTCAGTAATCTGTTCTCTTAGCGCCGGGGCCAAACGATGACGCGAGATATCACGTTTACCGAGACGCCGTTGGGCACCGACCAAGAGGCGCCTAAGATCGAGTTTCCTTGTCTCTACCCCATCAAAGTTATCGGGGTGGCTGCGCCGGGATTCGAGGCGCGCGCTATCGAAGCTGTTGAGCGCCATACGGGCAAGATCGATGAAAAGCTGATTGAGCTCAATCCCAGCAAGAAGGGGAGTTATATCTCTGTCCGCGTCACCATCGCGGCGACTGGCCACGATCAGCTAGAAAACATTTTTGCGGAGCTCAAACTCATCGAGCACGTGAAGATGGTGCTATGATGCGCGCCTGCTTCAATCGCCGAACGAGCCACCGAAAGTCATGCGCCTAGACGCCTATAAATGGGAACAAGCCGTTCCTACCCCTAATCTGCCGCTCGCATCGAAAGATGCTATAGGCCTTAAAATCCGGCGCTTGGGACTGCAAGACTACGAGCCTATCTGGCATGCGATGCGCTACCTGGCAGAACATCCACGTGCGGGTCGTGACGACGAAATTTGGCTTTTGAGCCACAAGCCTGTGTTTACTCAGGGTCAGGCGGGCAGGGCAGAGCATATCTTGGATGCCGGTTCGATACCGGTGGTGCAGATCGATCGCGGTGGACAGGTAACCTATCACGGCCCAGGCCAGTTGGTTGCCTACGTACTGATCGATGTGAAACGACGCAAGATAGGCGTGCGCGAACTCGTAGACCTCATTGAAGAGGCGCTCGTCGAGGCGCTCGCCACATTCTCGATCCATGGCGAGCGGCGGGCCGATGCCCCAGGCGTTTATGTCGACGGTGCAAAGATCGCCGCACTGGGGCTGCGCATTAAAAATGGGTTGAGTTATCACGGTCTTAGCTTAAATGTCGCGATGGACCAGTCACCGTTTGCTAGAATTAACCCCTGCGGGTTCGAAGACCTCGCGGTGACGCAGATCGCAGACCTAATCGGTGCCGTCGATCCTGAGCGTAATCTCATGCATGAGGTCGGCTCTGCAGTGGCGTCGTCGCTGCGCGTGCGGCTGGGCTATCTGCCCTAAATCAACACTTCATCCACCGGCATAGCTGGCAAAGAGTTTATTGGCATGACTGAAAGAAAACGGCGTAACGTATTGGTCGAAGGTGAGAAGCTTCGTGGCGCGGAGAAGGTGCGGCGCATCCCACTTAAAGTCATCCCCACGGATGAATTGCCTACTAAGCCAGATTGGATTCGGGTAAAGATTCCCGCCTCGCCGAAGATTAACCATATCAAGCAGAAGCTGCGTGAGCACAAGCTTGCCTCGGTGTGTGAGGAGGCGTCGTGCCCAAACCTTGGCGAATGCTTCAGCAACGGCACCGCAACCTTCATGATTATGGGCGAGATCTGCACGCGGCGCTGTCCGTTCTGCGATGTGGCCCATGGTAAGCCAAAACCCTTAGACGAGAACGAGCCTACTGAACTGGCGCGAGCGATCGGCGAGATGGGGCTTAGCTATGTTGTGATCACCTCAGTAGACCGCGACGATTTGAAAGACAGCGGTGCGCAGCATTTTGCGAATTGCATTAGCGAGACGCGCCGCTTCAACCCAGAGATTCAGGTTGAAGTACTGGTGCCGGATTTCCGCGGGCGCATGCAAATAGCGCTGGATATTCTCAAGCAGACGCCACCGGATGTGTTTAATCACAACCTCGAGACTGTGCCGCGGCTATATAAGAAGGCGCGTCCGGGGGCAGACTATCAGTGGTCGCTCGATTTGCTGAAAGGCTACAAAGCGCTGCGTCCGGAGGTGGTCACAAAATCTGGATTAATGCTCGGCCTGGGTGAAACACTCGACGAGGTCAAGGAAGTGATGCGTGACCTCTACGCCCACGACGTCGACATGGTCACGTTGGGGCAGTACCTTCAGCCGAGTAAAGACCACCTCAAGGTTGAGCGTTTTGTGCACCCTGACGAATTCGAAGAGCTACGTGAATACGGTGAGGCGCTGGGCTTTAAGCACGTCGCGAGCGGGCCTCTAGTGCGCTCGTCTTACCACGCCGACAAACAGGCGCACGGCGAAGCGCTCGCGGCAAAGGCTTAATATGTCCCGCTTACTGCCGTTCGCGAGCCTGCTGCTCGCCGCCGTGCTGCTGTGGTGGCTGCGCTCCTATGCTCTGCTATTCGGCACCTTGGCGCTGCCCGTAAGAGCGCTTATCGTGGCGCCGCTGTTCGTCTTTTCTTTGCTGGCAGTGCGTCCGTTGCTGCCGGCATTCCTTCGCGGCCGCAGCGTCTTCGCCGGCTTTTTCGTTATCCCTGTGGTGTTCTTTGTGGCGCTGTATTATTTCATGCTGTTACCACAGCGTGCAGGCGAGGGCGTCAGGGGTGAGCAGCTGCTGAGTGCGCTGATCACCGATGCCTCGAGTAACGGGTTCGTAGAGATAGGCTTTAGCAACCCAATCTATACGCCAACCATCGAATTCGAGAACGCCGAGTTGTTTACTCGCGAGGTCGAACTCTTTTTGCGGCTCACGAACACCAACGACGAAGTCTCATTGTATCGCGCGATACGCGACGAAATTCCGGGTTCGGCATTAAGCGTCGAAGCGTCGGTGAAGGGGCTGTTGAGTGAGAACGACGCATACCTTTTCAATCCAGTGCGCGTCGCTCCGCTGTCCACGCGGCGTGGGCGCGTCGTCTTCGTGATCAGTGATATCGACGATGGTAGATCGTTCTCGCAAACCCTCAAACAGGCTAAGGACGCGCAGTTCGAATTGCGCGAGCCCGGCAGCGGCACGCTCGTCGACGCCTTCCCCCTAATCGCGCTCTAGCAAGGATTTTTCCGCTAGGCTTGTCGGCGCTCAGAGGGCGGGGTCGGCGTTGGCTTTTTGCGCAGCAACCAAGCCGTTCGTCTCCTGTGCCGCAATCGGTGCCGCAACCTGTGCCACGAATAGGCTGCGCCCCAGCGCGGCACAGACCCCGAGCAGAACCAAAGAGCCGAGACTCGTCATCAGCACGATTCCGGCCAGAGGTTCACCTATAGGCAGCCCCGTTGCGAGGCCTATTGCGGCGATCAAGCGCACACACTCAAGCTGCGTGCCTGCGCCGCGTCGTTCGAGCAGATAGCCGAGCGTGAACAACGATAAGACGATATACGCGGCAGCAAACCAGAGCTCTAGGCGCGTGGCGCTCAAGGCCAAGTCGGCGAGGTTTAAACTCACCAGCACGGTAACGACGAACTGAGCGAACAGATACGCAGCAGTCAGGCCTGCCACAGGCGGATCGTATTTGGCGCTGAGGTCTACTGGCCTGCGTGCGGTGCAGCTGGAGGCCTGGTCGGCCGGGAGCCAGCCGGGTGGTTTGACTAAAAGCCGCAGTTTATTAGCGAGACCTGGCATGCGCACGAAGTCGACAAGAAGACGCCAATATACATGGGTGTTCGCCCACAGCGGGTTCCAGCTATTTAGCGGCTTGCGCAGTCCAAAGACCGGGGGATCCTCGGCGAGTTCGTCTTGGAAGGTGCCGAATAGACGATCCCAGAGGATGAACACACCGCCGTAATTCTTGTCGACATATTGATCGTTGCGGGCGTGGTGTACGCGGTGGTTTGAGGGCGTCACCATAAACCACTCGATAAACCCTAGCTTAGGTACGTGCTGGGTGTGCACCCAAAACTGATAGATTAGGTTAAGGCTGACGGTAGCGACTAACACCTCACCTGGCACGCCGACGATGAAGAACGGGATGAGGAAGGCGAAGCCATGGAAATCGATGCTGGTCTGCCGCAGTGCGGTGCCTAGGTTGTAGTCCTCACTTTGATGGTGGGAGACATGGGATCCCCAGAAGAGCGCGACCTCGTGGCCGAGTCGGTGCTTCCAGTAATAGGCGAGGTCATAGAGAACGAAGGTTGTAACCCAGACGAGTGTCGAATCGGCCGGTAGCTGCGAGAGCTGGAAGCGCGCGACGATGAACTCATAGATCAGTGCCGAAAAACCCACCACGACAAGCCCGCTGAGCGAGCTTAAGGTGCCCATCGACAAACTGTTAATGGTGTCGTTGAGACGATAGGTATTGCGTCCACGGGCCAGCCCGAATAGGAACTCGGCGAGGATGAGCAAAATGAAGAAAGGAACGGCAATGGCTATCAGGTCCATACGGGGGGCTCGGCTGCCTAATTTGGACAAAAAGGGTATCATGCCGGCAACGTTTTCAGGAATAGGGAAGTAGCCCCATGAACCACCGTCAATACACCGCACTCACAAGCACGCGTCAGACATTGACCAATGCCTTTCGCGCCTCGCGCCTAGTGAGCGTGACCAGCCTACTCGGTTTCGTTAGCTTGCTAAGCCTTGCCGCCTCACAGGCCGCGGCACAGGGTGTGCAGCAAACCAAGGGCGACTATCAAGACAAATTCCGCCAGCTCGACGAAGTGCTGCCAACGCCCAACGTCTACCGCAACGCTGCGGGTCAGCCGGGACACCAGTATTGGCAACAGAAAGTGGATTACGACATCGACGTCACGCTAGACGAAGACGCGCACCGTATTCAGGGCACTGAAACGATTAGCTACCAGAACAATTCTCCCGACACGCTGATTTATCTCTGGCTGCAGCTCGATCAGAATCGATTCCGCAATGATTCCATCGCTCAGCTTAGCGAGACCTATAACCGCGCCAGCCCAGAGCCTGGCTCGCCTGCGCGTGTAAGCCTCGGTCAACTGCGCGAGATCCAGTACATGGAGGAGGCGGAACTTGGCTACGATATCCAGACTGTCACCGACTCAGCCGGCAACACACTTGCGCATACGGTGGTCGGTACCTTGATGCGGGTAGACCTCGCGCGACCGCTGCGCCCTGGCGCCGACACCGAGTTTACTATCGACTACGCCTACAACATCGTTAATGGCGATGTTATCGGCCCGCGCGCCGGTTACGAACACTTCGCCGACGAAGGCGTCGAAGGCGAGGGTGGCAATACGATTTATGCCCTAGCCCAGTGGTTCCCGCGACTCGTTGCGTATACCGACTATGAAGGTTGGACGAACAAGGAATTCCTTGGCTCGGGCGAATTCACCCTCGAGTTTGGCGACTACGAGGTGGCGATGACTGTGCCCGCAGACCATATCGTCGCGGCCACGGGAGAATTGCAGAACGCGAATCAGGTCCTCACGAGTGAACAGCGTCAGCGCCTGCGTGAGGCCGAAACTGCGGAGCGCCCAGTGCTTATCGTCACGCCAGAAGAGGCATTGGCGAATGAAGCCGAAGGCACCGACGAGACGAAGACCTGGCGATTTAGTGCCGAGAACGTGCGCGATTTCGCCTGGTCGTCGTCGCGTAAATACATCTGGGATGCTAAAGGCTATCGACAAGAAGGTGCCGAGCAGGAACTCGTATTAGCGATGTCGTTCTGGCCGAAAGAGGGCGGTGACCTGTGGGCAAAATATTCCACCGAGTCGGTCATCCACACGCTCGAAGTCTACAGCCGTTTCTCGTTCGATTATCCGTATCCGACGGCACAGTCGGTCAACATAGGCTTCGTCGGTGGCATGGAATACCCGATGATTACATTCAACGGGCCGCGCGCGACCCTGCAAGACGATGGCAGCCGCACATATACGCTCGCCGAGAAGCGCTTCCTTATCGGGGTGGTGATTCACGAGGTCGGCCATTTCTACTTCCCGATGATCGTGAATTCCGACGAGCGCCAATGGACGTGGATGGACGAAGGCATTAACAGCTACCTCGACGGCGTTGCCGGTCGCGAGTGGGATGCCGAAATACCCTGGGGTGTTGAGCCTCGTTACATTGTCGACTACATGGTGTCGAGCAATCAGGTGCCGGTGATGACGCAGTCGGACAGCGTGCTGCGACTGGGGCCGAATGCGTATTCGAAGCCTGCGACGGCGTTAAACATTTTGCGTGAGACGATCATGGGGCGTGAGCTCTTCGATTTCGCCTTTAAAGAATATTCACGTCGCTGGGAGTTTAAGCGTCCCACGCCGTCGGACTTTTTCCGCACTATGGAAGAGGCCTCGGGTATCGACCTCGATTGGTTCTGGCGCGGCTGGTTTTACACCACCGACCACGTCGATATCTCACTCGAGCGCGTGTATCAGATGCGCATGAATACCGAAGACCCCGATATCGATTTCGCGCGTGAGCGCGCCGACGACAAGGCCTTCACTCCGTCGCTTTTCTCCGATCGCAATCGTGCAGCAGGCATGCAGACCTGGGTCGAGCGTAACGGAGACGTACGCGATTTCTATGACGAAAATGACGAGTTTACCGTCACCAATAAAGAGCGTAATGCGTATAACTCGTTCCTCGAGGGCCTAGACGACTGGGAACGCGAGACGCTCGATAAAGCAGTCAGCGAGGATCGTCACTACTACTTGGTTGAATTCGCCAATAAGGGTGGCCTTGTCATGCCGATTATTCTCGACATCGAGTACGCCGATGGCACGAGTGAGCAGCGGCGCT
The DNA here is from genome assembly GCA_024639905.1 of Gammaproteobacteria bacterium. Taxonomy (GTDB): domain Bacteria; phylum Pseudomonadota; class Gammaproteobacteria; order Pseudomonadales; family Pseudohongiellaceae; genus UBA9145. The sequence goes on from JAHEGE010000001.1 coordinate 649,147, forward strand.
ACCCTGCAGAGATCTGGCGTCGTTCGCCCAAGGCGGTGAAGAAGCTGCTAGTGAGCGAGAGGGAGGTCGTCGGCTTGACTCTCGATCCGAACATGGAAACCGCCGATGCCGATATTGAGAACAATTTCTATCCGCGTCGCATAGTGCCTTCGCGTATCGAGAGTTTTAAGGCCTCAAGCAGTTCGAGCCGCGTCTCGCGCGATATCATGCAGGATATTAAGACCGAGCTGAAGAGCGAAGACGATGGCGACGAGTGCTAGTCAGCACCGCACGCGCAGGTTAGGCGTAGGCCTACTCTGCGTGGCGGCGTTGCTCGTTGCGGCGCCGAGTTTTGCGCATCAGCAGAAGACGGCGGTGACGCGCCTTTTGTTTAATGCCAACAGCGGTAACCTCGAGGTCATGCATCGCTTTTTTCTGCACGACGCAGAACATGCGGCCAGCGTGGTGTTCGGTGAGAAGCAGGACCTCATCGAATCGGCGGATTCGCGCGCACTGTTTGGCAGCTATGTCGTGAATCGCTTCGCCATCGCGCTTGCGGACGAGGCTTCGACGCCCGTCGAATTGCGCTATCTCGGAGAGGAGATCGACGGTCAATACCTCTGGGTCTATCAGGAAGCGGTGGGCTTTATCGAGGATTTCGCAGAGCAGCGCACGGGCTCCTTAGTAGACGGTTCCTCAGTAAACGGTGAAGAGAGACCCTCGGCGCTGTTCTTAGTGAACAGCGTACTGCGCGATGTGTGGCCCGAACAAGCCAATCTGGTCAATGTTGAGCGGGCTGGGCGTATCGCGAGCATCACCTTTGATCAGGGCGCCGACTCGCTTCTCATAGAACTGCCTTAGGACTAGACTCTGAACTAGTCTAAAGCCTCGCGGGTGTCTGCTGCGCCTAAATATTCGGCAATCGCGAGGCCTGCTGCGACACTAGTGAACGGGTCGTGTTCGACGACTTTGCCAGGGAAGCGCGCCTCAAGGATTCGTTTTACCGCAGGAATGAGGGAAGAGCCTCCGGTACGGATAACGAGTTCAATATCGTCGTTGGCGATGCCTGCGCGCGCGAGAGTTTCATCGACCGCCAATTCCATTTTCTGCATCAATCCCGCAATTAACTGCTCAAACCGCTCGCGAGTGAGAGTGAGTTCGATGTCGAGTTCCGGTATGTCGAGTTTCGCCGATTCGGCGTGGGACAGTTCCGCCTTGAGGTCTTTCAGCAACTGAAACACCAAATAGCTGTGATTGTTCTTGATAAGATCATAGAGACGCTGAAATTTGTGTGACGCGGCGTCGCCATCCTGAATGCGCTGATGCAGCGGGGTCGTGTATTTGTTCTGGTTGAGCATATAGCTCACCGCCCAGTTGAGAAGCAGGTCTTCATACTCCTCGAAGGGAAATGCGGTCTCGATCTCGCGATCCTCGCCCTTGCGTCGCCAGCGTTCGCCCTTGCCAAGCAGAGGAAAAATCAGCTCCCGGAATAAAAGCTGGTCGATGTGATCGCCACCTAAGCCGATGCCGTGAGTCGCCACTACCTCGAAGTCATCGTGTGTGTGCTTTATGACGCACAAGTCCAAGGTGCCGCCGCCGAAATCGACCGCGAGGAGGGTGCGGGTGGAGAGTCCCGGATGCGCATGTAGATAGCTCAGCGCTGCCGCATTGGGCTCGGGATAGAAGCTCTGGTGGGTGAATTCGGCGTAGCCATAGCTTTCGGACAGCGCGTTGAGCGCGGCGTTGTTGCGGTCGCGCTCGGAGCCTTCAAAGTTGACTGGATGGCCGATGCACGCATGATCGACAGCAGGCTTGGGTGTAAGCGCGCTGGGCAGTTGGGCCTCTATGGTGCGTCGGATGCGAATCAGCAGCGGGGTGATGAGTGCGACGAGGCGGAACGGTTTGTCGAATACCATGAGGCGCTGCGAATCGTTGCCGCCTAAGAGGCGCTTAATGCCGCGAAAAAGTCGACCCCGCTGCCCGCCGTCAACAAGGGACTGGCCATAGATGAGCGACGTAGACGCTTCTTCGGGGAGGCCGTGGTCACCTATTTGGCCGGTAGAGGAGCGCCCCTCGCCCAGAATTTCGGCACTTAGCTCAACCGTGCGGCCGGTATTGCTGCGAACGTATTCTTCGATGGCCTCTTGGCCGGTGACTATCTGGAAATCGCGATTCACGTAGGTCGCGCTTGGCATGACCTTCGCAGTCTTTTCGAGGGCGATGACGGTGACGCGCTGGCCGTCGAATACCGCGGCGGCGCTATTGCTCGTGCCATAGTCGACGCCAATGCCGAGGCGGCCGCCTGAGGCAGAGTGGCGTAGTGTGTTTTTGCTGCTCACTGCGTAAATGTCCTTGCAAAATCTGGTGTCGCGGAGGGGCGAGACCATAGCACAGCACCGGCCTAGGGCTCTAGGGAGAAAGGCTCTAGGACGAAGGGCATAGCCCCTAGTGTCTAATGTAGCGTCAATCATGACGCACAGTTACAATGCGGAGTAGCTTATCGAAACGCTCCATTCCTAATTAGAGATCTACTATGTTCCGCCTCTTGCCCAGTTTCCTCACCACTCGTCTATCATATGGTCTGCCATGTGGTCTGCCATATGGCCTGTCTTCTAGGCTATCGCGTAGCCTGATAATCGCCTGTATCGTCCTCGCGAGTAGTATGAGCAGCGCGGGCACCATTGTGCGTGTCAGTACCAGCGTGGGGGATTACTCCATCGAATTACTGGACGAGTCGGCGCCGCTGACGGTGGCAAATTTCCTCGGCTATGTCTCACGCGGAGATTACAACGCAACGTATTTGCATCGGGTGGTCGATAATTTCGTCGTGCAGGGCGGTGCCTATCGCTTCAAGCTCTTTGAGGGACCGATCGATACGCCAGTCGGTGACCCCGTGGTCAACGAATTCGGTGCGTCGAATGTCCGCGGCACGGTAGCCATGGCGAAGATAGACGGAGACCCCGATAGCGCCACTAACCAATGGTTCGTGAACCTCGCCGACAACAGTGGGAACCTCGATAATAGTAATGGCGGCTTCACCGTATTCGGCACCGTACTCGGCGAAGGCATGGCAGTGCTCGACGCGATCGATGCGCTGCCCTTCGTGAGCCTCGGAGCGAAGGCCCCCAATGCACCGTATTTTTCTGAGTTTTATTCGAACCCAAGTACCTTTGTTTACATTAACGCGGAGGTCACTGAGCGATTCAGCACGGCGGCGCATGTTTATGAAGAGGGGAGTGGGTTGCTCATTTCTAGCGTGAGTATCGACGGAGTCGAGACTTTCAGCTTGAATTTCAGCTCAGTCGCATCTGACCTTGGCTTCGTGGTGCAGGTGAACAGCGATAGCGTTATTCCGCGACAGTCGAGCTTTGACGGGATCGCCAGCTTCGATAGCGCTACGGGTAAGCTGACTATTCCTGAACTCGAAGTGAACTTGAGTGGATCCATCACGCAGCTTAGCGACGTGGTGTTTACGTTAATCGACGCCTCCAATTTGCTCTTCCTACTCGAGTCTTACACGCAGTAGGCGAAGCCTAAAAAATCAGTTATTTACATCGCTCTAGGGAATTAAACATGGCGAGTCCGCGCGGCGAATTTTCATCGAGGTTTGGCTTTCTCATGGCGGCGGCGGGTTCTGCAGTCGGTCTCGGCAACATCTGGGGATTTCCTACTAACGCCGCAAGCAATGGCGGTGCCGCTTTCCTCTTCGCTTATCTGCTCCTCGCCTTCGCGCTCGCCTACCCGGCGTTGATGGCTGAGCTCATCATTGGTCGCCATGCGCGAGCGAACGGCGTCACTGCCTTGCAGTCTATCGCGACGGGAGATAAGGGCCGTGGGTTCGCTTTTGTCGTTGGCAGTTTAGGCATGCTCACCGTCAGTTTTATTTTGAGCTTTTACGCCATAGTGAGCGGCTGGATGCTGTCGTTCCTGTTGGCGCCGGTCACTCAATTGTTCGGCATGGCAGGCGCGACTGCATGGCTGACTACAGACAGCGTCGTGCGTAATGCGCTTTCTGTCGTCGTCTTTATGCTGCTCACAGTGCTCATCATCAGCGCCGGGGTACGGGAGGGCATAGAGAAGTGGGCGACGCGTCTAATGCCATCTCTGGTTCTCATTCTGATTCTACTCATTGGCTATGTGATGACTCTGCCGGGCGCCATGGAGGGACTGCGCGCCTATTTGGTGCCGGATTTCTCAGCGCTGACACAGCCAGGCCTACTGCTTAGTGCGATGGGACAGGCTTTTTTCTCACTCTCGCTGGGCGTCGGGACGATGCTTGTGTACGGCTCTTATATCAGCAAGAGCGAGAACTTGCCGTTAATCGGTAGTCTCGTCGCGCTGCTCGACGTCGGCATTGCCGTGTTGGCTGGGCTGCTGATTCTGCCTGCCATGTATGTCGCGCTTGCTAGCGGAGTGGAGATATTCGATGCGGATGGCGGACTGATTGCAGGCCCGGGGCTTATCATTTCGGTGTTGCCCGCGTTATTCGATAACATGGGTGCAATCGGCGGCGTGGTAGCCTTCGCCTTCTTCGCGCTGATGACAATAGCTTCGCTCACCTCGTCGATTTCGATGCTTGAAGTGCCGGTGGCGTTCGTGGTCGAGCGCCGCGAGGTGCGCCGCCCAATCGCCGCAGCATGGCTCGGGGCTGCGATTGGGCTAATCTCTCTGATCATCGTCTGGAACTTTGATGCGTTGTTCGATTGGGTGGTCACGGCAACGACTGAATGGAGCCAACCGCTGCTGGGGCTTTTCTTCTGTGTTTTCGCCGGTTGGATCTGGAACCGAGCGGCGATTCTGAAAGAAATCCAACAGGGCTCTCCCGACGCGGCGAGTGGCTTCTTCTGGAAAATATGGCCGACCTATATACGTTTCGTCTGTCCGCTGGCGATCCTTGCAGTTTATCTCCAGTAAGACTTCCCAATAGAACTTGCCAGCACGGCACGACAACGTAGGCAGGCCGCTGAACAAAACTGATTGACTAGACTCTTTAAGGAGATGGCATGAAAAAATCATCAATTAAGGGTGCGTTGGCGGCGAGTGCCGTGATGACGCTCTGTTTCGCAGGGCTTCCGCTGACCGCGCAGACGGAATCGCTAGAGGGTAATCCTTTCGCTGTAGAGAGCGACCTGCCTCTGCAGTATCCGCCTTTCGATCGCGTTCAGAGTATTCACTACCTGCCAGCGTTCCGTGCAGGCATGGCGCAGCAGCTCGCCGAAGCCGAGGCGATAGCCAACCAGACTGCGGCGCCGACTTTCGATAATACGATACTCGCTATGGAAGTCTCAGGTCAGCTTCTCAATCGCGTCAGCAGCGTTTTCTTCGCGCTGTCTAGCGCACACACGAATGATGAGCTGCAAGCAATCCAGCAGCAGGTCGCCCCCGAACTTGCTGCGCACGACGATGCGATCGTCTTGAACCCAGCCCTTTTTGCCCGCGTTCAGGCGCTTTATGCCGCGCGGGAGTCGCTCGGTCTTGAGGCGGAAGGCGTGCGCCTGATCGAGCAATACCACACGGATTTCATCCGTGCGGGTGCGGCGTTAGATTCTGCAGAACAGACGCGACTTAAAGAGATCAATGGCGAGCTTGCTATGCTGCAAACCCAGTTCAGTCAGAATGTATTGAATGAGGTGAACGCGATGGCACTCGTCGTCGACAGTCGCGAGGAGCTCACCGGATTAGACTCGGCGCTCATCGACGCCGCGGGGGCCGAGGCGCAGTCACGAGACCTGCCTGGGAAATTTGTAATCCCTTTACTTAACACCAGCGGACAACCGGCATTGAGTAGTCTGCAGAATCGCGGCGTGCGCGAGCGCCTATTCGAGGCCTCCGTCTCCCGTGGTACTCGTGGCGGCGAATTCGATAACACGGGCGTGTTATCCATGGTGCTTAAACTCCGCGCCGAGCGCGCGAATCTGCTCGGTTACGCGACCCATGCAGACTACGTGTTAGAAGAGGCGACGGCGCAAACTGTCGCCGCCGTTAACGAGCGCCTCGCTTCACTCGCGCCACCGGCTGCGGCAAACGCGCGCCGAGAAGCGGCCGATTTACAAGCCATGGTTGAGGCGAGTGGGGCGGACTTCACGCTCGCCGCTTGGGATTGGCAATATTACAGCGAACAGCTGCGCCAACAGCGCTACGCCTTCGACGAAGCGCAATTGAGGCCCTATTTCGAGCTCGATAATGTCTTACAGCGCGGCGTTTTCTTCGCCGCCGAAAAGCTCTACGGCATCACCTTTACCGAGCGGTTCGATCTACCTGTCTATCAAGAGGACGTGCGCGTCTTCGATGTGTTTGATGCTGCGGGGACGACGCTAGGCATTTTCATCGGTGATTTCTATGCACGGCCATCGAAGCGCGGCGGCGCATGGATGAATGCCTATGTCTCTCAGAGCCATATGATGCAGACTCAGCCGGTGGTCGCGAATCACTTGAATATTACTAAGCCCGCGACCGGAGTCGAAACTTTGTTAACCTTCGACGAGGTGACGACGATGTTCCACGAGTTCGGCCACGCCTTGCACGGCCTGTTCTCCAACGTCGAATATCCGTATTTTGCAGGCACTCGCGTGCCACGTGACTTTGTTGAGTATCCCTCTCAGGTGAATGAGATGTGGGCGACTTGGCCCGAAGTGCTCGCAAACTATGCCGTTCACTTCGAGACTGGCGAGCCGATGCCCCAGGCGCTACTCGACAAGGTGCTCGCGACGCAGAAATTCAACCAAGGGTTCGCGACGACCGAATACTTGGCGGCCTCAATATTGGATCAAGCACTGCATCAGCTAGGTCAGGATGAGGTGCCTAGCGGCTCCGACATCCCGGCGTTTGAGGCACGTGCTCTCGCGGCCGCGGGCATCGACCTGGCGGAGGTCCCTCCGCGTTACCGCAGCGCCTACTTCTCGCACATCATGGGCGGTTACTCGGCAGGTTATTACTCGTATATCTGGAGCGAAGTGCTCGATGCCGATAGCGTGGAATGGTTTAAGGAGAACGGTGGTTTGATGCGCGCGAATGGCGATCACTTTCGCGAGACGCTGTTGTCGAAAGGTGGAAGCCGCGAGGCGATGCAGCTGTTCAGAGAATTCCGCGGCCGCGATGCTGAGATCGAGCCGCTGCTGATTAGGCGCGGGCTGGAGTAGGGCGCGCAATGCGCCTTAGTCCTACGCCGCTGAGGCGTAGCAGGAGCAGACTGAGTTCATCCCAAGGGTTGGCGTCGCTCAAGCCTTTCACCGCGCCGTCTATGCGGCGCGCTTGGTGCAAGAGTTGCCAGACTTGCGCGCGAGAAAGCCGCTGGAGTGCTGCCGACACGGGCTTTATCCGATTGCCCCATACGCGCGCACTTTTAGTGATCGCCGCCACGTTCTGACCCTTTTCCTTGGCCGCTAGCATCGGCAGTAAGCTGTCTAGCTCGCGCGCGAGTGCGCCTAATACAGGCAGGGGATGCACGCCTTCGGCGCGCAGGCCAGAGAGAATTTTCTGTGCTCTCGCGGCGTCGCCGGCGAGCGCGGCGTCGACGAGGCTGTACTGGTCTATGCGGGAGCTGTCTGCAACCAAGTCGAGCACAGTGGCGGCATCGAGTGTCTTTTGTGGCTCTCCGTCTCCGGCTAAAAGCCGCAGGCGTTCGATATCCTGAACCGCGGCCAGCAGATTGCCCTCGACGCGCTCTGCCAGCGCAGTCACTGCGTCGCCGTTGGCGCGAATGCCCGCCTGCTTGAGGCGTGCAGCGAGCCAGCCGTCGAGTTCTTCGCGCTTGAGCGGCCAGACTTGGACGAATAGCCCCTCTGCAACTAAGCGCGTAAACCATTTGGTCGAGGTGGCGGCCTTGTCGAGCTTCGGTGCCATGATGAGCACGACGGTGTCGCTGCCGGGGTCTTCGAGGAAACGCTCTAGTGCCTTCTTGCCGGCTTCGTCGGGTTTTGCGTTTTTGAAACGCAGCTCGATAATACGGCGTTCGGCGAACAGGGACAGACTATTGGCGAGCTGCGAGAAGTTGTCCCAGTTGAAACTCGTCTCGACGCTAAAGACCTCGCGCTCGGTGAAACCGTCTTTGCGTAGGAAGTCTCTGATGGCGTCGCCCGCTTCCTGTGCGAGGAAGGGATCGTCACCCGCAACCCAGTAAAGCGGCTTTGCCGGTGAGGTAAGCTGTCTCTTCAGGTCGCGTGCGTAGATTTGCACCGGCTAGCCCTAAGGGAGCGCCGCGCTAACGCGGCGGATGATTTGTTGCACGAGGCGACTGCGCATCTCCTGCGTAAGCAGGAGCGTCTCGTCTTGGGTGCCCGCGAGATTTTCAATCTCTTCGAAATACTCGCTGCTCTCGCTGATGTCTTCAGCGTCGAGTAACAGCGTGTTTCCGACGCTTAGGCTGACTACGCTGACCAAGGTCAGCTCATACTGCGCTGCGCGTGCACGCGCATTGACAGAGACAGGGCGTCGCTCAAGCTGTTCCGAGGCGATCGACAAGACCAAAACGTCGTCATTAGCGCCAGCGGACTGGCTATCGATAATTTCTACGCCGGCTGCCTTCAGCGCGCTAACAAGGTCGGTTGCGAGTGGATCGGCTGCGTTAGGGTACTGCACGACGAGGCGGCTGAGGTCGACACTCAAGGGGGCTGAGCCGCGAAGGCTGTAGCCGCATCCTGCGAGTAACAGTAGTGCAGCCGTGCCCACAAGAAGCCAAGTCGTTCTGCGCCATTGCTGCAGCACTTTTCTCTGTGGTGTTTGCATTAACACAGCCTCTTATTGCCTATTGCCCGCGCGCTTACGCGACGACAATGTTGACCAGTTTGCCAGGAACTACGATCACCTTACGCACGGTGCCTTCGCTGGTGAACTTTTGTACCGTCTCGTCTTCTAAGGCAAGCGCTTCGAGTTGCTCTTTTGGCGTGTCTTTAGCGACTTCTAGTTTGCTGCGTAACTTGCCGTTTACCTGGACTACTAGGGTAATGCTGTCCTGGACCAAGGCGCTCGCATCGACTGTAGGCCAGCTCGCGTCGATGACTGCGCCTTCACCGCCCAAATATTCCCACAGCACATGACTGAAATGCGGCACCACCGGTGCGAGCATGGCGACGGAGATTTCGAGAGCTTCCTGTGCCACTAGCGCGTCGGTGTCGCCCTTATGCGCTTCGGTGAACTTAGACACCGCATTGAGCAGCTCCATCGTCGCCGCGATCGCCGTGTTGAACGTGTGGCGACGCGCGTAGTCGTCGGTGACTTTCTCGAGAGTTTGATGCGTTTTAAGACGCAGCGCCTTTTGTTCCGCATTCAGGGGTAGAGTGGCGAAATCCTGTCTCGCAACTGGCTGGTGATTCGCCACGATGCGCCACAGGCGCTTGAGAAAGCGGTAGCTGCCTTCGACGCCGCTGTCAGACCATTCGAGTGATTGCTCGGGGGGAGCGGCGAACATAGTGAACATGCGCACGGTATCGGCGCCGTATTTTTCGATCAACGACATTGGGTCGACGGTGTTGCCTTTCGACTTCGACATCTTGCTGCCGTCTTTTAACACCATGCCTTGAGTGAGCAAGTGAGCGAAGGGTTCGTCGCTGGTGACGAGGCCTGCGTTACGCATGAGCTTATGGAAGAAGCGTGCGTACAAGAGGTGAAGGATGGCGTGTTCGATACCGCCGATGTATTGGTCTACGGGAAGCCAGTAATCAGCGCGCTCGTCGAGCATCGCGCTGTCTTGGTCGCGACAGGTGTAGCGTGCGTAATACCATGACGACTCCATAAAGGTATCGAAGGTGTCGGTCTCGCGCTTTGCAGGCTTGCTGCATTTCGGGCATGTCGTGTCGACGAATTCCGCGAGCTTGCCGAGTGGCGAACCGGTCTCATCGATGACGATGTCTTCCGGCAGGCGCACCGGCAGTTGGTCGTCGGGCACGGCGACTGCGCCGCAATCGTCGCAGTGAATGATGGGGATAGGGGCGCCCCAGTAACGCTGGCGCGAGACTCCCCAATCGCGGAGGCGAAAGTTGACCGTCTTCTTGCCTTTGCCGAGACCAGCGAGTTTCTCCTCGATAGCGGTAAACGCGGCTTCGAAGTCTAGGCCATCGAATTCGCCCGAGTTGATGAGACTTCCCTTCGCTGTGTAGGCGGCGACAGCGAGGTCGCACTCTTCGTCGGCAGCAGGGGCGATGACCTGCTTGAGTGGCAGGTTGTATTTCTGAGCGAACTCCCAGTCACGCTGGTCGTGTGCGGGGACTGCCATCACCGCGCCGGATCCGTAGTTCATGAGCACGAAGTTGGCTACAAAGATGGGAACGCTGTCGCCGCTTAGAGGGTGCACGGCGCGCAGTCCCGTATCCATTCCTAGCTTTTCCATGGTGGCCATGTCTGCTTCGGCCACTTTGACGTTCGCCTGCTCGTCGATGAATTGCTGGAGCGCGGCATCGCTAGCTCCGGCTTTCAGGGCAAGCGGATGCTGTGCGGCGACCGCCACATAGCTCACGCCCATTAACGTATCCGGACGCGTGGTGTAAACGGAGAGCGTGCGCAGAGCAGGGTCTGTTTCGTCTGCGACGGTGAAATCGAGTTCGACGCCTTCGGAACGACCAATCCAGTTGGCCTGCATGGTCTTAACCTGCTCGGGCCAGCCGCCGAGCTTGTCGAGGTCGGCGAGGAGTTCGTCGCCGAAATCGGTGATCTTGATGAACCACTGGGGGATCTTTCGCCGCTCGACCAAGGCGCCCGAACGCCAACCGCGGCCGTCAACGACCTGTTCATTGGCGAGGACTGTTTGGTCTACCGGATCCCAATTCACCTCGGCTTCTTTCTTGTAGGCTAGGCCTTGTTCGAACAGGCGGGTGAAGAACCACTGCTCCCAGCGATAGTAGTCGGGGTGGCAAGTGGCGACCTCGCGGCTCCAATCATAGGCGTAACCGAGGCGCTGGAGTTGCTCGCGCATATAGTCGATGTTGTCATAGGTCCAAGTGGATGGCGCAGCCTGATGCTTCATCGCGGCATTTTCAGCCGGCAGTCCAAAGGCGTCCCAGCCCATGGGTTGGAGCACATTTTTACCCTGCATGCGTTGGAAGCGCGAGATCAGATCGCCGATGGTGTAGTTGCGCACGTGGCCCATGTGGAGGTGGCCGCTAGGGTAGGGCAGCATAGAGAGGCAGTAGAACTTCTCTTTGCTTGAGTCTTCGCCCACACGGAAGCTGTCGTTCTGATTCCAATAGGCCTGTGCCGCCGCCTCAACGTTTTGGGCGGGGTAGTTTTCATCTAAGTGTGTCATGCGCTCTCTGTACTTAATCGGGTGTTGGGGTAAATAGCTGACGCTGCTCGCAGCGATAGGCGTCAAGGATACCCTAGCGGCCGCGAGGCAGGTAGGGCGTGGGACGGATTAGCCTGCGTCTGTAGTCACTTTTAGGAGTTTAATCTGCCGGCTGTCGGCATTAAGCACCGTGACGCTAAAGGGGCCAATGCGAGCGCTTTCGTCGCGTTCAGGGATGTGACCGAAGCGTTGCAGTACGAGCCCGCCAATAGTTGCGGCTTCTTGGTCGCTAAAGTCGCTGCCAAAGTACTCATTGAACTCGTCGATAGGCGTAAGCGCCTTGACGATATGATTATGCTCATCGAATTTCTTGATGAAGCTGTCATCGTCTACGTCGTGCTCGTCTTCGATTTCTCCAACGATCTGCTCGAGCACGTCCTCGATTGTCACGACGCCTCCCACGCTGCCGTATTCATCGATAACCACAGCCATATGTTGGCGTGTTTCGCGGAACTCTTTCAGCAGCACATTAAGGCGTTTGCTCTCTGGCACGAAGGTGGCGGGCCGAACTACGTCCTTAATATCGAAGCGCGAGCTGCCGGCATTCAGCATGGCGGGCAGTAGATCTTTGGCAAGGAGGATGCCGACCACGTTATCGATGTTCTCGCCGATGACGGGGAAGCGCGAGTGGGAAGCTTGGGTGATGAGCTCGATAATGTCGTTTAGTGCAAGATCGGAGGAGACTGTGACTACCTGTGTGCGGGGAATCATGATGTCTCTTACCTGCATACTCGAGACCTGGAGCGCGCCTTCGATGATGCTGAGGGCATCGGCATCGAGCACCTTGTCTTGTTCCGCGTTGCGGATCAGTTCGAGCAGGCTCTTGGTGTCTGTTGGCTCGTCGGAGAAGACTTGCGCAATTTTATCGATCCAAGACCGAGGCCTAGGATCGAGGGGTGATTGGTCTTCAGACATTACTAATTAGCACTCCTAATGTGTCTCGTGTAAGTCGAGTTGCGGTTTATTACCGCTGTGAGCTTGAATCTAACAAATACGGGTCGGCGATTCCAAGGCTGTTAAGTGCATCGATCTCGAGCGATTCCATCTCTTGGGCCTCGAGCGGGGCAACGTGATCGTAGCCTAGCAGATGGAGCAGTCCATGAATGACGAGATGTGCCCAATGGGCGTCGAGGCGCTTGCCCTGTTCAGTGGCCTCGGCTTCAACGATCTCAGGGCACAGGACCAGGTCGCCGAGGAAGGTGCTGTTTCCTGACTCATCCTCAGGACACGTGGGCGGTTGCCAGACGTCGGCGGCTTGAGAGTCGATAACCGGAAAGGACAGCACATTAGTCGGCTTGTCCTTACCTCGGTAGGCTGCATTCAGGCGGGCCGACTCGATCGCAGTCGTCAAGCGCAGGCTGATTGAATAAGGCTGCTGTTGCTCTAGCAGGCCAAGCGCCGCGTTCAGCCACCCCTCACACTGGGCTGAATCGGGCAGCCAACTAGGCCTGTCGCCTTCCTCTTCGTCCCACGCAGAGCTCAGCTCGACGTCAATAGCGCGAGCGGATGACGGGTTAGCTGTCACGGTCATGGCGCTGTTCCTGATGCGGCAGCGAGGTGACATTGCTGCGGTCAAAGTCATCATAGGCTTCGACGATCTTCTGTACCAAGCGATGACGCACGACGTCTTTGGCGTTGAAGTGACTAAAGCTAATACCCTCGATGCCTTCGAGTATCTGTGTGGCTTGAATGAGCCCCGAGCGCTCGCCCTTAGGCAGATCGATCTGTGTGGCATCGCCGGTGATGACGGCGGTAGAGCCGAAGCCAATGCGCGTGAGAAACATCTTCATCTGCGCGGTGGTCGTGTTCTGGCTCTCGTCTAAGATAATGAATGAGTTGTTGAGTGTGCGGCCACGCATATACGCGAGTGGTGCAACCTCGATGACGCTCTTCTCGATAAGCCTCCCCACGCGCTCGAAGCCGAGCATCTCATAGAGTGCATCGTAGAGTGGCCGCAGATAGGGGTCTATCTTCTGTGCGAGATCGCCGGGCAGGAAGCCGAGCTTCTCACCTGCCTCGACGGCAGGGCGCACGAGCAACAGGCGATTAACGCGCTCGCTAACCAGCGCCTCGACGGCGCAAGCGACCGCGAGATAGGTCTTGCCGGTGCCGGCGGGCCCTATGCCGAAGTTGATGTCGTGGCGGCGGATGCTCTCAACATAGTCGCGCTGATGCGGGCTGCGCGGCTTGACAGAGGATTTGGGCGTGCGAATGAACGAGGCGTCTGAAACTTCCGACGCACCGGAGTCTGCAGCGGCACTGTGCTCACTCAGTGCGAGGTGCACGGCATTCGGGCTCAGCTGCTCGCCCTGGGCTGTGGCGGCATAAAGCGCCTGCAGCGCGTCCGCGCCGGCGCCAATAGCCGTCTCGGCACCGACGAGCTGAAACTGGTTGCCACGATGCTGAATCTTGATGGCGAGGTGTTGCTCAATTTGCCGCAGGTGCTCGTCTAGCCGACCGCAGAGATTAGCGAGTCGTGCGGTGCTGTCGGGTTCGAGGCGCAGCTGTTGTGTCGAGGGCGTAGTCGTTGTCATGCGTTCCTTGTTCTGGGTCTGCGTAGAGCGCGGCCCTGTCGGCGTCAAACGAGCGTGCCGAGTAGTGAATTAGGTAGGGCGTCGGTGATCTTGGCCGTTGCGAAATCGCCAATAAGTGCGGCGTCGTCGCAGCGGAAGTTCACTACGCGGTTATTCTCGGTACGCCCCTGTAAGTCTGCCGGATCCTTCTTCGAGCGTCCGGTGACCAAGATGCGCTGCTCGCTGCCCACCATGGCGGCACTGATCGCATTCGCTTGTTGGAGGATTTGTGACTGCAGCGTCGCGAGACGATGTTTCTTCTCTATCTCAGGCGTGGTATCCGGAAGATCTGCAGCCGGGGTGCCAGGTCGAGCGCTGTAGATGAAGCTATATGAGGTGTCGAAACCGACATCGATGATGAGCTTCATCGTGTCTTCGAAGTCGCGGTTGGTCTCGCCAGGGAAGCCGACGATAAAGTCCGAAGACAGGCTTATGTTAGGGCGCAGTGCGCGAATCTTGCGAATTATCGATTTGTATTCTAGCGCCGTGTGGCCGCGTTTCATTGCCGCAAGGATACGGTCCGAGCCACTCTGCACAGGCAGGTGGAGATGGTCGACCAGCTCCGGCACCTGAGCATAGGTTTGAATGAGGCTGTCGCCGAACTCGATGGGGTGCGAGGTGGTAAAGCGTATGCGGTCGATGCCGTCGATACTGGCTATGTAATTGATTAGCAGGCCTAGATCGGCGATGCCGCCGTCATCGCTGAGTCCGCGGTAGGCGTTTACATTCTGCCCTAACAGGTTGATTTCGCGTACGCCTTGCTCCGCGAGGTGTACCGCCTCGGCGAGCACATCGTCGAGTGGTCGACTGACCTCTTCGCCACGGGTATAGGGGACGACGCAGAAGCTGCAGTATTTACTGCAGCCTTCCATAATGGACAGGAAAGCCTGGCAGGAATGTGCCTCGGGTTGAGGCAGGTGGTCGAATTTTTCGATTTCGGGGAAGCTGATATCAACCAGCGGTGCACCCGGGATGGCGCGCTGCAGCATGTCAGGGAGCTTATGCAGAGTCTGTGGGCCGAACACCACGTCGACATAGGGCGCGCGCTTGCCGATAGCGGCCCCTTCTTGACTGGCTACACAGCCGCCGACGGCGATTTTCAGCGCGGGATTCTTTTCTTTCAACAGCCGCCAGCGGCCGAGCTGATGGAAGACCTTTTCCTGAGCTTTCTCGCGGATCGAGCAGGTATTAAGCAGCAAGACGTCGGCCTGCTCAGCGCTGTCGACCAGCACTGCGCCTTCGTTGTCTTTCAGCAGGTCGAGCATGCGCGCAGAATCGTACTCGTTCATCTGACAACCGTGGGTCTTGATAAAGACTTTGCGACCTGTCGCAGCGACCTTCGATTCAGCTGCGGCCCCTGAAAGGGCGGTTTCGGCCGCCGGCTGCGGGGTGTAACTCTCTACGCTCATGCTTGCTCCTACCGTCCACGGTGCGCTCACCAAGGAAGGCGCGGTGTGTTGGTGTCTAGTCAGTGTCTAAAATTCAGAGGGCGCTAGTATAGCAGTAAAAATCGACAGCCCTTAGCAGCGATTCCTCGCTTAATGTGTTGAAAAGTCGGAGAATAGACAGCATACAGAGAGCCGTGTATTCGAGGTTCCGGTTTGCGCGCGAGCGAGGCCGATTTTTTGTCTTAGATAATGACGTTAAGAGTATGAATTAAATGGAAAACCCCTCTGAAATCTACAAGGTGACCTTCCTCAACCAAGGCAAGGTCTATGAGGTTTTCGTTAAACAGGTCTATCAGAGCGATCTGTATGGATTTATCGAAATCGAGGACTATGTCTTTAACGAGCGCAGCCAAGTCGTTGTCGATCCCTCAGAAGAGCGCCTAAAAACCGAGTTCACAGATGTCCGTCGCAGCTTTATTCCTATGCAAGCGGTGATTCGCATCGATGAGGTTGAGAAGACAGGTGTGAGCAAGATTAGCAGTGGCGACAATGTCTCACCTTTCCCGTTTTCTCTAGTAGGCGGCAAGCCGTCACCCACCCCGAAAGGCTCTTAGCATTAACGGCTTCGATGACGGCGGGCTGCCCCACGGGCAAGGCGATGCCAACGGCAATGTAGCGCTGCCGGAAGAAGCTGAGTCTGCGATTGCAGTCTCGCCAGAGAAGCATCCTTATGCGGCGCTGAGCCCCGATCTCGTCATCGATGCCGTCGAGTCGCTTGGCTACGCCAGTGATGCACGCATCTTCGCGCTGAACAGCTACGAGAATCGGGTTTATCAAGTGGGCATCGAGGGCGGTGATAGCCTGATCGTTAAGTTCTATCGACCTGGACGCTGGAGCGATGCGCAGATTCGCGAGGAGCACGCGTTCACGAGCGAGCTGCGCGATCTCGATATTCCTGTGGGTGCCCCGATCGCATTCGAGGGTGAGACCCTCATTTCCTTTCACGGATTCCGCGTGGCGGTTTTCGAGCGCCTCGCGGGACGCGCGGTTAATCTGGAGAACCCCGACAACCTGGTCTCTATGGGGCGCTTCGTCGCGCGCATCCATGCGGTGGGTGCGCGTCGCGATTTTGATGTTCGGGAGAGTCTGAGTGTCGAGCGACTGGGACGGCAGAGCCGCGAGTATCTGCTAGCGAGCGGCTTTCTCGACGCCGACTTGCGTCGCGCCTACGAAACGGTGACTGCTGATTTGCTCGCCAAGATTGAAGACCGCTTCGCGGCGCAAGACAATCTTCAGATGCTGAGATTGCACGGTGACTGTCACATGGGCAACGTGTTGTGGCGCGATGATACGCCACATTTCGTCGACTTCGATGACACGATGCGGGGGCCTGCGATCCAAGATTTGTGGATGATGTTGTCGGGCGATCGTGATCAGCAGCAGGGGCAGTTGCTCGAACTGGTGGAAGGATATAACGAGTTTTACGATTTTCGGCCCGCAGAATTGGCGCTAATCGAGAGTCTGCGTAGCTTGAGACTCCTGCATTACAGCGCATGGCTCGCGCGGCGCTGGAGCGACCCCGCGTTTCCCCTTAGTTTTCCGTGGTTCAATACGCCGCGCTATTGGTCCGAACACGTTCAAGAACTGCGTGAGCAGCTGTCTGTACTCGACGAGCCCGTCTTAAAGCTGCTCTAACACAGCAAAACGGGTTGAGCGCGAGTCTCGACGAGCTAGGGCGCTACTCGGCGAGCAGGGCTTGAATCTCTGCCTCGATCTCTTCCATGTCTCCGTCTCGAAATCCCGTGTGCACGAGGCGAATCTTGCCCTCGGGGTCGATGAGGTAGGACGTAGGCATGCCGATGACGCCGAACAGCTCGGCGATCTCGCCGTCGGGGTCGGAAGGAATGAGGAAGTCGAGAGGCGTGTCGAGCAGGAAGTCGAGCCCCTCTTCGATGGGGTTGTCGACATTAATCGCGACGAACTCGAAATCCTGATCCTTGTAACGTGAATAGAGCGCGTTGTAGGCGGGCATAGAGCGTAGGCAGGGCGCACACCATGAGGCCCAAAAGTCCACATAGACGGTCTTTCCGCGCAGGGCGGCGAGATCGATTGCCGGCTTGTCTTCATAGATCGAAGGGAGCGTAAAGTTGGGAGCGAGCTCGCCTTCGGCGGCGGCGAAGGCGCCCGCAGCGGCGAGCATCAAGCCTGCGCCGAGGGCAATCCTGTTTAGCAATCCGTGTCCTTGCATGATCTTACTCCCAAAAGACGAAGTGTGTAGCAGCGCTTTCACTAGGCGAGCTGCTGCTGGGGGGATGCGACTGAGCGCAGTACCTCTTGCCAACGCTTCTTCTGTAATTTTAGTTTTAAACGCATCTCTAAATAGTGCGCTTTGATCTGCAGGAGTTCGAGATGAGAGAGCTCCTGCAGCTGCTTGCCCTTGGCCTCGTACCACGCGTGGCGATGTTCTGCCCAGAGTTGCACGGTGTGGAGTAGGGCTTGGTATTCCTGCTCTAAGCGATCCTGCCAGTCACCCTCTATCTGGAGCTTCTCGCAGCGATCTGCAGCCAGCTGGTACTGTCGTTCGAGTTTGGCGCATTCGATCTTGTCGGGGTCGCAGCGCTTGAGGCCGCTGGCGAGGCCGAGGCGCGACAGCGTGTGAATTAGCCATTTGGTCGGATCGAAATGCCACCAGCGAATGCCGTTACGGTAATCCCATTGAAACGTGTGGTGGTAGTTGTGGTATCCCTCGCCATAGGTGATCAGCGCGAGCAAGGTGTTGTCGCGGGCGGTGCTTTTGTCACTATAGGGGCGGCGTCCCCACATATGCGCAAGCGAGTTAATGAAGTAGGTGAAGTGCTGGCTTAGCACGAGCCTCAATAGGCCCCCGAGTAGCAGGCCGGCGATAACGTCGCCATGCAGGTAGCCGATCAGCGCAGGCAGGCCAATGTTAGTGAGTAGAACCAAGGCCAGATAATGTCGGTGTTGCCACATGACTATCGGGTCGCGTTGCAAGTCTTTCACGTTGGAGAAATCATTTCGCGCACTAGGGTAGGTGCGCACTATCCAACCGATATGTGAGAACCAGAAACCACGACCGGCGGAATAGGGATCGTTGTCGTTATCATCGACATATTGATGGTGGCGGCGGTGATCCGATGCCCAATTTAGCACGTCGTTTTGCAGCGCGAACGCACCGCCGAGAGCGAAGAGAAAACGGATAGCGGGATGTGCCTCGTAGGTCTTGTGTGACCACAGGCGGTGATAGCCGGCGGTAATCGACATGCCGCTCACACCCATGAGGAGCACGAACATAATCCATTCAAAGGCGTCATAACCCACGAGCCAGCCGTAGGCGGGCACTAGAGTAATGGCGAGTGCGGGGGTCACCGTAAACAGGATCATATTGGTCCAGTTAATCGGCGCGTGCTCAGTTGTGGTCAGCGTATCTGTGGTGTCGGAATGCATCTAGCGGTCCTGTCTGGTTCGGTCAATGCTAAACTGTATCATGAAAGGCGGGGGCTAGGATTGCTACGATGTTTCAAAACACATCATGTAAAGCCTGAGAGCGTCCTGTCGGGCAACACACAGAGGCGATAGACGATGGTAACTGAACGGGACGAAGCGCTCTTTAACAGGGTGATTGGCTTAGAAGAGAAATACAGCTTTCAAGAAGACACGTTGCAGCAACTGAACGACGTCGTTGCCAGACAGGGTTTGCAGATACTCGAGCTCGCCGCCCAACTCAAGAGTTGCAAAGAGCAACTCGAAGGGCTGCGCGAGCGCGGCACGGGAGAGGGTGAGGCGGCTATCGATGAGAGGCCGCCTCACTATTGAGGCTCAAACGGCTAGGGCTAAGGCGGCCGGGCGTGAGGCTGCCGAACTCGCGTCTAGTCGACGGCGACCACGTCATCCGCCTGCGGTCCCTTGTCGCCGTCACTCACGGAATATTCGACCCTCGCGCCGTCGCGCAGGCTGCGGTGCCCCTCTCCGCGGATAGAGCGGAAATGAACAAACACATCCTCGCCGCTGTCGCGAGTAATGAAGCCGAATCCCTTGGTTGCATTGAACCACTTCACGTTACCGCATTCTCGAGCCGCACTGTATTGCTTGGGTGAGCGATCGGAAGCGCTTGAGCGTTGGCGTTTCGCGTTGCTAGTTTTTTTCTTGGGTTTTTTCTTAGCGCTGCGTGTGACTGGGCGCGCGAGGACGGCCGACAGGAAAGACAGCAGCGCGATGCACGCAAGGAGAGCGATGCTCGTCTCTAGGGGTTCGACGTTAGCCCCGGTAACGCTTGGATTGCTACTGAGGTAAAAAACGGGGTAGCTGAGGAGTAGGGTGAAAAAAACGGCGATGAGGTACGGATTCTTTTGCATGCTGAGCGGGGTCCCTGTGAGCTTATTATTGTCATTTTTTACAAAAGCTTATTGGATTAGTTTAATTCATGTTTGCAGCAAGTTCTAGGGGTGCTGATAAGTGATCAGGGCCTGCGCCGCTGTCTTGTTATTGCCCCTTCAGGTCATGATCACTTCAGCTTCGATTCAGTTTGCCTGCGCTAACTTGTGTTCAACAAATGCGTTAACACACAGGAGAATAGCCATGAGACAGTCAATAAGATCGGGTTTACAGCACAGAGCCGCTATGCCGACTCGGCGAAGCGGCCGATTGAACGCGCTATCCCTCGGGGCGCTTGCTGCTTTGTCGGGTGTCGTGGGTCTCGCCGCCAGCAGCGCCGCTGTCGCGCAGATCAGTTATGAGACTGTAGCGGTGGTTTCCAGCCAGCCCGTCTACCAACGCACGCGGGTGGAGAGCCCGCAACAGCGCTGCGCGGAAGAGCGCGTCTACGTAGAGAGGCGGGGATCATCGTCACAGACCCCGGTTATTGTGAGTACGATACTTGGTGGTGCGATCGGCAATGCGGTGGGCCACAACAAAAGTAACAAGCGCGTGGGGGCTGTGCTGGGTGCCGTTTTGGGGAACAGCGTAGGGCGTGATATCGCGCGTCAGAAGCGTGGCGAGGAAGGCGGGTATTACGAGGTCGCGGAGCGCTGCGAGACCGTGTTTGTGGCTCACGACGAGGAGCGGCTAATCGGTTACGATGTCGTCTACAATTACCGTGGCCAGCAGTATACGGTGAGGACGCAGTCTGATCCTGGTGCCGAGCTGGAATTGAAAATCGATGTGCAACCCGTATTTTAGCGATAAGACTTGTCGTCGCCCGACGGATTTGGAGGATAAATAAGCAGTGCTGACTCAGCTCTTCAAGGTGGTTGCCTCTACGGCACTTGTTAGTGTCTTCGCTGCGTCAGCGTTGGGACAATCCACTCAAGACTTACAAACGCAGCTGGAGCCTGGCCGCCGAGGACAGCGTGCGCCCACGGCGCTGCAGGAAGGGCAGGTACTCTTGAGTGAGCGCCAGGCAGTCTCACGGGCGCGGTCGCAGTTCTCAGGCAATGTCTTGCGTATTAGCCTGGTCGGAGACGGCAATAATCGGCGATATCAGATTCGCATGGAGAAAGAAGGCAAGGTCTTTACCGTGTTCGTTCATGCGCGCACAGGCAAGATTACCCGTGGCGGTTAGAGCCTGCGGGTGTTCGAGCGCCGGTCGGGACGAGTAAAGCGGAGACGGATATGCGGCTTTTGTTGATTGAAGATGACACGCAGCTGCGAGAGCAGTTACAAGAAGGCTTGCTGAATAACGGCTTCGTCGTTGATTCCGCAGCTGATGCACAAACTGGCCTCTATTTCGGGCGAGAATTCGACTACGACGCAGCGATTATAGACCTCGGCCTTCCAGAGATGGATGGTATCGAATTAATACAACGGCTGCGCTCCGAGGAGCGCGTATTTCCTGTGCTCGTCTTAACCGCCCGCGGTGACTGGCACGAAAAGGTCAAAGCGCTTAACGCCGGCGCCGACGATTACGTTGTGAAACCCTATCAGTTGGAAGAGGTGGTCGCGCGGATCAATGCGTTGGTTCGGCGCGCCGCAGGTCTGGCAAAGTCGGCGCTGCGCTTCGGCCCGCTGCATGTAGATTTCAGCGCCAAACGCCTTACGTTGTCCGGCAAACCCATTGAGCTCACCGCCTACGAGTACAAGCTTATTGAATACTTGATCATTCACGCGGGCAAGGTCGTGTCGAAAGCCGAGCTCACGGAACACCTCTATGCTCAGGATCATGATCGTGACAGTAACGTGTTGGAGGTGTTTGTTCGTCGTCTTCGTCAGAAACTCGACCCGGAGGAGACACTCAACCCTATTGAAACGGTGCGGGGGCAGGGATACCGCTTCGAGCTAAAGGTGGATAGCTAGTATCGCAACTACACCGTCAATGCCGCCGCTTTTTCGCAGCAGGCGCTACTCGCTGCGAGCACGCATGCTCTTGGTGTTGAGTTGCGTCCTCGTTTTATTCTTCGGCCTCTCAGGTCTTGCCCTCGATCGAGCCTACCGCAATAGTGTTGAGGCCGGCGCGGCTGAACGTCTGCAAGTGCAGGTGTATCTCCTTCTCGCAGCGCTCGAACAGGAGGGCGGCGAGTTCTTTGTCATTGAGACGATTCAGGAGCCGCGCTACGCACTATTGAACTCGGGCCTTTATGGCTTCGTGCAGGATGCACGGGACGTGGAGCTCTGGCGCAGCGATTCAGCGAGAGCGCTAAATCTGAGTGAAACAGCGGGTGAGGCTAGTGCGCCGGGGGTGGGCGAGTCGCGTTTTGAAACCGTGGAAGATGCGTCCGGTGCGGCGCTTTTCCAATTTCGTTACGGCATTCTTTGGGAGGGTGAGGCGACGCCGTATGTGGTTAGCGTGCTCGAGCTCGGAGCGCCTTACTTTGCCCAGATTCGTGACTTTAGGCGCAGCCTTGGCCAGTGGTTAGGTGGGGCTGCCGTGCTGTTGTTACTTGCGCTGGTCGCCTTGTTAGGCTGGGGGCTTCGACCCCTAAGTCAGCTTTCTCGGCAATTGCAGCGCATTGAGGCCGGCACTGCCGAGCGCCTGGATGGCGACTACCCAGCCGAGCTCGCTGGTCTGACAACCAACCTCAATCGTCTAATCGAGTCCGAGCGCCGGCAACGCGAGCGCTATCGCACGACGTTAGCGGAC
The DNA here is from genome assembly GCA_024639905.1 of Gammaproteobacteria bacterium. Classification (GTDB taxonomy): domain Bacteria; phylum Pseudomonadota; class Gammaproteobacteria; order Pseudomonadales; family Pseudohongiellaceae; genus UBA9145. Next base: position 671,455 of record JAHEGE010000001.1, read on the forward strand.
CTAGCCCATAGTTTGAAAACGCCTCTTTCTGTAGCTACCGGAGCCCTGCGTGAGTTGGCCGATTCTCAGGCGCCGCAGAGGCAGGCCCGTCTTCCTGAGCGTGTCGAGGAGATTAATGCGGCGCTGAACAGAATGGACCAAATCGTCGCCTATCAGCTGCAGAGGGCGGTTGCTTCGCGCAGAGAATCATCGCTTGCGGCGAGAGTAGAGATCAGTGACGCGATTCAAAATTTACTCGCTGCGCTATCCAAGGTTTACGCCGAGCGCGCTATCGTCGTCACTACTCGACTCGAAGCGGGGTTGGTTTTCCGTGGCGACGAACGTGATTTGCTGGAGGTTCTCGGCAATGTCCTCGATAACGCGTTCAAATACTCCCACACCGCGGTGCTGATAACGACTCGACGACTCTCTCGTTCGGCTATAGAGATCGTTGTTGATGATGACGGTCCGGGTATCCCGCTGAGCAAACGGGCCTTTGTCCTGCAGCGCGGAGCACGCGCCGATACACTGGCGAAAGGGCAGGGTATTGGGCTCGCTGTCGTTAGCGACATCGTGGCCAGTTATGATGGGGAGGTGCAAATAGCTGAGAGCGAATTGGGCGGCGCTCGTTTTAGTCTTCGCTTTACGCAGGCGGTATCCGAGCTCTGACCTGCAGCCTAAGGAGAGGCTTAAGAGAGCGAGCCGCCTATAACAGCAGCAAGGGTCATGCAGAATAGAAACCATTTGATTGCTTTCGGTGAGGCTTTCACCGCAACCTTGACCGCGATCTGTGCACCTGTCATCGAACCTAACGCGAGGATCAGGCCTGGTGCCCAAGAGACAAGATCGAAGGCGATAAAGACAGCCAACGCAACGCTCGTAAAGGCCAGAGCGCAGACCGTTTTTAAGGCATTAGCGCGCAGTAAATCATAGTGCAGCCCCCCCGCCAGCGCGGCGAGTAACATGAAGCCTACTCCTGCCTGCACGAATCCCCCGTAGATCCCGGCAACGAAAAGCCCCCACCATGCGGAGCGGCTCTGCGACGGTGTGAGTGCCACAGTGTCTGGTGGATAGGCAATCATCGCAGGCCTGACGAGTATGACGAGTGTCATGCACAAGATTGTGCCGAGCAAAAGTGGCTTTAGGTAGAGATTCGGTAAAAGCGCCGCCAGCAGAGCCCCGAGAACTCCACCGAGTAGGGTGGGTATTAATATGGGGACTATGGCCTTGCGATCGAGGGTCTTGTGTTTGTCGTAACCGCGAACGCCTACTAAACACTGCAGCATGACCGCCACCCGATTGCTGCCGTTGGCGACGTCTGCGGGGAGTCCAAGCATCATCAATACGGGCAGAGTAAGGTTGGAGCCTCCTCCTGCCACCGTGTTGATTGCACCTGCAAAAAAACCAGTCACGCACAGCAGCGCGAAGGTTGAGACCGTGATGTCCATTGTGAGGCCTCTTGTGGCGGTAGGGCTGCGTCTACAGGGAGGGCCGCGAAATGCCCGTTAGGTCAAATTATCACACAGTCCGATGATGAAATCCGCACTCTCTCCCAGCGGCAGTAATGGCGTGGGGCTCTGTTCCCGACATCGCGGGTGGGACAAATAATGTCCGGAAATCGCTTTGGCGCCTAGCGCGCACTAAGCTTGATTTAGACGCGAGTAATGAATCGCCTTTCTCGCGTCGGGCCGGCGCGCTGCTGCGCGTTGAAAACGGAAGAGGGTGATGCGAGAACGGTTTTTTCCTGAGACAGACGTCCTTATTGCCCCGCATCCGCGCCCGTGGGGATCTAGCTTGATAGACGTTGTCGTCGCGCTATTGATTTTTAGTATTGGTCTATTGGGATTCCTAGGCCTGCAGACGATGAGCCTGAAGGCGAACCGTAGCACCTATTATCGCAGCGTCGCCGTGTCGATCGCGGAAGAGGTTGTCGAGCGAGAAAGGGCCAACGCTGCCGCCGCTGATGTCGATGAGTTCCTCGCCCGAACCCTCGCCATACTGCCGTCGGGTCAGTCGCGCATTTGCCGGGATGCCACGCCAAACGATGGCAGCCCGAAGGTGCCAGCGTGCGATGACTCGTCTCTTCAGCGAGTGGTGAAGGTCTGGTGGGATGACGATTTCGATGGCGCGGCCGAGGCGCGTGTTGTCATGATGTGGGCGCCTCCGGGGTGACTGCTTGCGGGCAGAGAAGGCGTCATCGTTTGCGAGGCTTGTCTCTCGTCGAGTTCTTGATTGCGACGGTGTTATCTCTGTTTATGAGCGGTGCTGCCATACAGGTCTATATCGGCGCACGCACCTTGCGGAACGAACTCAGTGCTCAGCAGGCTATCCAAGAGGGGGCTCGGTTAGCGCTGAGCATCGTTGGCGAGAGGCTGCGTCTGGCGGGGTACTGGGGCTGCATGGGCTCGTTAGGGGGCGGCGGCGATTTTCGTCAGTTTGCTCTTCAAGCTTGGGAGGCGGGGGGGTCCGCCTACGGCCAAGTACTAGAGCTCGCAGCCGAGGGAGCGCCAATTGCTGTCACCCAAAAAGGCTGGCATATCGACGAGGCAATGGCTGTCCCGCCGTCTGTCGTGGCGCTGAGTGGTAGCGATATTTTCCGCACGTGGAACGCCGAGCCTGGGACCTGCAATGTTGACGGCTTAGAAGTTGTCAGCGGCGCTGCAACGAGCGATCAATTGGCTGCGGGAGGGAATGTGCAGAGCAGCGTGTTCTTCTTGTCGAAGCGGGGTGGTGCCGCGGCGAGCCCACCCTCACTCTATGTCTTGAGGCCTAGTGATGAAGGCGAAAAATCGGTCTCCGAAGAGCTAGTTGAGGGGGTTGAGAATATGCAGCTCTTGTTCGGAATGCTCGATGCTGAGGGGGCGACGGTTTTTCGGGATGCGGCGAGTGTTACCGATTTTTCCTTAGTGACCAGCGTTCGAGTTGAGCTTCTGATGCACTCGGTTGGCTATTCGGCTCCGGGTGACGGCGGAGTATTGGCGTTTCATGGGGTCAGCTACTCTGTCAATTCAGCAGCCGCGCGTTTGCCGCGAGATGGCCGTCTGCGCTCTGTCTATGAGGCGACGTTTACGCTACGTAATCCGACACGCAGCAGGTAAAAGGATGAGGGACAAAGTCACGGTCAGAACAAGGTGCAGCGCTCAGCGGATACCCTTCCCGCGCAGTTCGATTGACGGTGCCGCGTTGCTGATGTGTCTAGTCTTGCTTGTCCCGCTTCTACTCCTGGGAGCGTCGGCGATGGAGTCCGCTGTGCTTGGCGAGAAGATGGCGTCAAATACGGAGGATCGGAGTCGGGCATTTCATGCAGCCGAGATGGCCATCGTCAGCGGAGAGTCATGGCTTAGACGGCAATCGCTCCCTCCGGCAGCAACAGAGAGCGGGGCTCTGGGAGTCTGGTCGGTAGAGGGATTGAGTCATATCGGAGCAGGGGTGTGGTGGCAGCATCGGGATACCGATTTAGAGTGGTGGGCCGAAAACGGGATAGGCGTAGCGACTGGGAGCGAGCTTGCTCAGCCGGCAGCCTTCATTATCGAACAGCTCGCTATCCACCTACACGCAAGCCAAGCCGAATCGGGCCTAAGCGCGAGTGACCATGAGGTCGCCAAGTCTCAGCGGGCGACGGTGCTTTATCGGCTTACGGCACTTGGCGTAGGCCGCAGCGCATCGAGCCGAGTGCGATTGCAGTCGACGTTCTTGCGCGAGTTTGTTCCTAGCGTGTCACAGGGCGATGTCGAGGCTGCGGACGGAAACGGTGCTGAGATTAAGGGAAGACTCTCGTGGAGGCAGCTTGACTAGCATAAGGCAAAGGACGAGTGGCATGTCGTTGATCGAATTGCTCATCGTGCTGTTTATTACGGCGATTCTTGGATCGCTGGCTTTACCCAGCTATAGGGCGCTGGTTCTCCTCTCAGGCCGGGCCGAAGCTAAGCGCGAACTGCTAGCAATGGCGTCCGATCAGGAGCGCTATTTTTCCCGGTTTGCCACCTATCTCGATGACGCGACGCCGCTTGAGTCTCCCGCACAGCCTGGGCGTCAGCGGAGTAGTGCTGGGGCGCGCTACACACTCTCGGTTACTGCCTGCGCGGACGGTGAGTTAAGTCATTGCTTCGTCGCGACGGCGACGCCGAATGCGGCGCAGCAGGCCGATGTCTGTACGAGTCTTAGTCTCGATAGCTGGGGGAGGAAAGCCGCCACTGTTAAACAGGGAGATGAGCAAGGCTGCTGGCTGCGCTAATCGCACTGAGCGGTGCTTGATCGCCATTCTATCCGCGAACGCGCTGAGCGATTGATAACGATTTTCGCCACAGGTGACCGGGCTGGTGGCGGTGGACAGTAGGTAAAACTGCCGTTGTTTGTCTGCAAGCCCCCACGTGAGTCCAGCAGTAAATAGTGTCGGCTTCCGAATGCGCGCCAGCTTAGCGCGCCCAGTAAATCATCCATTGGTTGCCAATGAATGAGCTCGTCGTCGCCACCGATGCGCCGATCGCCATCGGAATCGATGAACGTGAGGAGGCCATCGCTCCAGTGTCTGCCACACTGGATGCCATCGAGCGATCCGCACAGGGTTACGATAGCGGCGGAGTTGAGCGCCGTTATTTTTGCGTTGGCGAGAGAGTGGCTTACACGTGACACGGCCACTTGAGTGTCAATCTCGGCGCGCAAGGCGACGAGACTCGGCGTGGCGATGCGCAGCGTGAGTGCAATCAGCGTGGTCACCAGTAGTAGCTCTACCAGCGTGGTGCCTCTGGAGGTGGCGCGTTGTCCACTAAGTCGGTCCATTGCTCGCCCGGTTGTTTTTAGCATGTGGGGCACTCTTCGCTGCCTCGCTCTGCAAATAGTTGTAGTGCAGGGGTCGGACTAAGGCTAGAAAGTTCGCTACAATTGGCCTCTCGAGCGGACTTCACTAAGAGGGCCGCCGGCACTCGTCATTGCCCTTGGGGCTTAGTAGCAGGACACTCATGCCAACTCAGTTCATCGTCGTCATGGCGCAGCTAAATCTCCTCGTCGGAGCTTTAGACGCTAACACTCACGCGGTCATCGAGGCCGCCAAGCGCGCCATCGATGAGCACTCTGCCGATATCGTGGTTTTCCCTGAGCTTACGCTCACAGGCTACCCTCCCGAGGATTTGCTGCTGCGCCCTAGCTTGGCGCGCCGCAGCGACGAAGCGATAGCCCAGCTGTGCGAGGCTCGACTCGCAACTACCCTCGTCGTTGGTTACGCAGAGACCCACGATGGCCTGCTTTACAATTCGCTCGTCGTGATTAAAGACGGCGAGCGGGTAGGCAATTACCGCAAGCAGTGTCTGCCTAACTATCAGGTTTTTGACGAGCGCCGCTATTTCGAAGCGGGCGAAGACAGGGGGCTGGTTGAGTTAGACGGTGTGCGTGTCGGTTTTACTATTTGCGAAGACCTGTGGCAGGAAGGCCCCGTCGCGCGCTATGCGAAAGGTGAGCTCGACCTGTTAGTTAATATCAACGCCTCGCCGTTTCATCGCGGCAAGCTCGATGAGCGCCGCGAACTCGTTTGCAGGCGTGCCCAGAGCCTCGGCGCGCCCGTCGTCTACCTCAATTTAGTTGGGGGTCAGGACGAGCTCGTCTTCGATGGCGGCTCCTTCGCCATGAATGCGATGGGTGAGGTCAGTGTGCAGGCGCCGCAGTTCGTCGAGGGCCTCTATCCGGTCGTGTTCGAGAAAAACGCTGAGGGTCTTTGGCGGCCTCAAGCCGGCGTTCGTGTGCCCGATATCAACGACCTCGCGCAATCTTACGCAGCGCTGGTCAGCGGCGTGCGAGACTACGTCACTAAGAACGGTTTCAAAGGGGTAGTGTTAGGTTTATCCGGTGGCATCGATTCGGCATTAACGCTAGCAATCGCCGTGGATGCCCTCGGGCCCGAAGCAGTCCACGCGGTGATGATGCCGTTCGACTATACCTCGCAGCTCAGCCGCGACGCCGCGGCGCTGCAGGCGAAAACCCTCGGCGTGTCCTACCGGTCGCTCTCGATCAAACCGATTTACGAGCAGTTCATGACGACTCTAGCGCCGGAGTTCGAAGGACTCGATACGGATGTCACAGAGCAAAATTTACAAGCGCGCTGCCGCGGCGTATTGCTCATGGCGATTTCAAACAAGAAGGGATATCTGGTTCTGACAACGGGCAATAAGAGCGAGATAGCGGTGGGCTACTCAACCTTGTATGGGGATATGGCCGGCGGCTTCGATGTCTTGAAGGATGTGTCCAAAGGGCTGGTCTATGCTCTCTCGCGTCACCGCAACAGCGTTCGTACAAACGAGGAGGGTCTTCCTGGCGAGGCGATACCCGTTGCGGTAATCGAACGCCCGCCTTCGGCCGAGCTCGCACCCGGGCAGGTCGATCAGGACAACCTACCCCCTTACGAGGACCTCGACCGCATCCTCGAACTGTATATTGAGTGTGATGCCAGCGCTGAGGCGATCGTTGCGGCTGGATTCGACGCCGGCGTGGTCCACAGGGTCCTGCGTTTGGTCGACCTGAATGAATATAAGCGGCGTCAGAGCCCGGTCGGTGTGCGCCTTACCCGTCGCGGGTTCGGGCGTGATCGCCGCTACCCAATCACTAACGGCTGGAAGATAGGCAACTAGCTAGGTCGGCAGCCAATGACTCGATCGGCGATGAATGAAGAGGCAACTAGAAAATCGCCAACGACTAGTGAATTACTGAGCGATTAGGGAAGCTGAATCACAGCACGCCGAGCGTCAGTATGCTTAGCCAAGAGCGGCGTTCTTCTTCAGGTGGCTGGCCCTGGTCGTCGATGATTTGTTTGCTGCCCGAGTTGAAGGGGCGCTGAGTGGGCGCCAGCGGAGGCTCGATGCGATTGTCTCCCAGTAGGCCAAAACTCACCGTGTACAGCACAGAGGGGTTGGTTATTTCTGTGCGTACTTGGAACTCGCCACTGCTGTCTAGCGAGGCGTGTTGCGGGTAATTGTCACGCAATAAGGCAAGCGAGGTGTTGGCAAGATCGTCCAATCCCAAGCGTAGATAACACTCGGCCATAATCGCTACGCCATCGGCAACAGCTGGTGTTTCTTGGAAGTTTTCGACCACATACTGACCACGACGCAGCGCCGCGATATAGGCTCGCCTCTCGAGATAGTAGTTGGCGACGTGGATCTCATAAGCGGCTAGGTTATTGCGCAAGTAGATCATGCGTGCGCGGGCATCGGCTGCATACAAGCTGTCTGGGTAGAGGGCGACGAGCTGCGCGAAATCGCCGAAGGATTCGCGCGCACGGCCTGGATCGCGCTTGGTTTGGTCGATAGGCAAGAAGCGATTGAGGAAGCCCGAGTCTTGCGTAAACGAAGAGAGGCCTTTCATATAATACGCGTAATCGATGTTTTCGCTATCAGGGTGCAGGCGGATAAATCGATCGGCAGCCGCCCGAGCTGCTTCTAAGTCGCTATTCCGATAATAGGCATAAACGATTTCAATCTGCGATTGTTCGGCGAAGCGGCCGAAGGGGAAGCGAGATTCTAGGGCCTGGTAGGTTGCGATGGAGCCGGAGAAATTCTGTGAATTGAGCTGGTCAAGCGCGCGGCGATAGAACTGCTCTTCATTGGTAAGCCCCGAAAACTCGTCACGCTCCTCATCTCCACCGAATAATCCGCAGCCAGTGAGCGTAAGGCTCATTAGCAGAAAGGAGACGAGCAGGGCGATGCGGCGTTGTGTCATGGAGAGGCCTACTTAGGATGCATTGGGACGCTTGAGATTGCGCGACATTTAACCACAGCTAGCCTGTCGCGGCGAGGCTTTGCACGGCTTACGCCTGTGCCGGAGCGCATTATCGAGTATTATGCACGCCTGCGACACCCACTCAAAACGACAAGCTGGTATCCATGACCCAAATAACCCTTAACGCACAGGTCCCTAACGACTGCGCTAACCAACGCTTAGACCGCGTCGCGGCGCAATTGTTTCCCGACTATTCTCGCGCACGATTGCAAACATGGATTAAAGACGGGGTGCTTACTGTTAATTCGGCTCCCGCGCGGCCTCGTGATGTCGTTTTCGAGGGAGATAACCTGCATGTGGATGTAGTCTTGCAAGCCGAGAGGGAATGGGAAGCCCAGCCTATGGAGCTGGACATCGTTTTCGAGGACGAAAGCCTTCTAGTGCTGAACAAGGCGACTGACGTGGTCGTGCATCCGGCGGCGGGGCATAGGGACGGTACCCTGCTTAATGGTTTGCTTGCTTACTGCCCCGCACTGCAAGAGGTGCCGCGTGCGGGCATCGTGCATCGTCTGGACAAAGACACGACGGGCCTGATGATGGTTGCGAAGACGCTCGATGCGCATGCGGCCTTAGTGGAGCAGCTGCGTCTAAGGGAGGTAAAACGCGAGTACGAGGCAGTGGCACAAGGCCTCTTAACCGGCGGCGGCACCGTCGACGCGCCGCTTGGGAGGCATCCTGTGAATCGTAAGCGACGGGCGGTGGTCGAGGATGGGCAAGAAGCGGTGACGCATTATCGCGTGATAAAGCGCTATCGCTCGCACACGCACATCCACGTGCAACTCGAAACCGGTCGCACGCATCAGATTCGTGCACACCTTTCCCACGTCAACATTCCTCTCGTGGGCGATCCCCTTTACGCGGGTAGACTGCAATTGCCAGCGGCCTGCTCGCCCGAGCTTGCCCAGAGCCTGAAGAATTTTAAGCGTCAGGCGCTGCACGCGCGACGCCTGAGCCTGCAACATCCGGTAAGCGGCGAAGCGATGTGCTGGGAGGCTCCATTGCCTGCGGATTTCGATGCGTTGCTGGCTGTGCTCGCGCGCGATGTGAAGGGCGAGGATCGAGTTGTCTAAGCCTCGATCGATAGAGCTACTCGAATCCCCTTGGAATCGCGAAGGGGACGTGTTCGCAGCAGTCACCCTGCGCTCTCTTTCTAATGGCGAGGCAAACGCTAGCTATGCTGGCGCCAATTTCGCGTGCCATGTTGGCGATTCGGTTGAAGCGGTTGCCGAGAATCGTGAGGCGCTTCAGGCTTTTCTTGGGGGTGGGCTGACGTGGCACTGGCTTGATCAAGTGCACGGCACCCGAGTGTACGATGTCGATGCGAGCACACAAGAACCCATCGCAGACGCGGCGACTACTGCGTCGCACTCACAAGTGTGCGCAGTCCTAACCGCCGACTGTTTACCGGTATTCTTTTACAGTCCTAATGAAGGGCGAGTAGCAGTAGCCCATGCAGGGTGGCGTGGGCTGTCTCAAGGCGTGCTCGAGGCGACGCTTGCGTCGTTCAAGTCGCGCTCGAGTGATGTGCGGGTGTGGTTCGGTCCGGCGATTGGGCGTTGTCATTTTGAGGTCGGCGAAGAGGTGGAGCTAGCCTTTCTTAACGCTGCAAAAACCGATGAGTTGAAAACTAAGATTTCTGCTGCCTTCGAGCACAACTCAAAGCCCGGAAAAGCTCAGGCAGATCTCTACGCTCTCGCACGAGACCGTCTTCAGGCATTAGGTGTCATCGATATCGAAGGTGGAGATTTGTGCACGTTCTGTGAACCGCAGCGTTTTTATTCCTATAGACGTGACTCCGTATGCGGGCGCATGCTGAGTTTGATTTACATCAAATAGATCGCCTTAGAATCCCCCAAACTCTCTCCTCATCTGTTGGCATGCACGCGCTTTGCCTTTATGCATCGAGGCGGGCAGTACTCTTTTCTTAGTGGTCCCCTTTGTTTCTAGTAAAGAGCCCCAACTTATTACTCAATAGGTAATGAATCGCGGCCAAGCGCCGCGGCAACGAATTTGAGGTATTGACCATGCGAATGGATAAGCTCACGAGTAAGCTGCAGGCGGCATTGGCCGACGCGCAGTCGTTAGCGCTCGGCAAAGAAAACAATATGATCGCTCCGGCACACCTGTTGTCTGCACTAGTAGAGCAGCGCGATGGATCTGTGCGCCCGCTTATGGCGCAAACCGGCTTCGACCTTGGAGCGCTGCAGCTTGGTTTGACAAAATTGGTCGACGACTTGCCGCGCGTGCAAGACAACGGCGGCGAGGTGACTGTGTCGCCGGAGCTGTCACGCCTTTTCAATCAAGCCGACAAGCTTGCGCAGAACAAGGGCGACAGCTTCGTCTCTAGCGAATTAATTTTGCTGGCCGCGATGGGCGATTCGGGCGCGCTGGGGAAATTTCTTAATAGCTTCGGCGTCTCTCAACAGGCGCTGGAAACCGCGGCGAATAATCTGCGTGGAGGCGCGAGTGCGGGCGACGCCAGTGCGGAAGAAAGCTGGCAGGCATTGGAAAAATTTTGCCTCGACCTGACCGCGCGTGCAGCGGAATCGAAACTAGACCCAGTGATTGGTCGCGACGCGGAAATCAGGCGCACTATCCAAGTGCTGCAGAGGCGGACGAAAAACAATCCAGTATTAATCGGTGAGCCGGGCGTAGGTAAGACGGCAATTATCGAGGGTTTGGCCCAGCGTATCGTCAACGGCGAAGTGCCGGAGGGGCTGCGGGACAAGAAAATATTGTCCTTGGACATGGGTGCGCTCATCGCTGGTGCGAAGTTCCGTGGTGAGTTCGAGGAACGGCTTAAGTCTGTTCTGGCCTCGATAGCGAAGCTTGAGGGTAATGTCATCCTCTTCATCGATGAGCTGCATACGATGGTGGGGGCGGGCAAAGGCGAGGGTGCGATGGATGCGGGCAATATGCTCAAGCCAGCACTCGCGCGTGGTGAGTTGCACTGTGTCGGCGCGACGACGCTAGACGAGTACCGCCAGTACATTGAAAAGGATGCGGCTCTTGAGCGCCGCTTTCAAAAGGTGTTGGTCGATGAGCCTAGCGAAGAGGACACGATTGCCATCCTGCGAGGGCTTAAGGAACGCTATGAGGTTCATCATGGCGTCGACATCTCCGATGGAGCGATTATCGCTGCGACGAAACTCTCGCAGCGCTACATCACCGATCGACAATTGCCCGACAAGGCGATAGACCTCATCGATGAAGCGGCGAGCCTGATACGCATGGAGATCGACTCTAAACCTGAGGAGATGGATAGGTTGGAGCGGAGGCTTATCCAGTTGAAGATTGAGCGCGAGGCGCTGAAGAAAGACACCGATCCTGCGACTCAGAAGCGAAAAGAAAAGCTCATGCAAGATATTGAGGCGTTGGAACGGGATTTCTCCGACCTCGAAGAAATCTGGAAGGCTGAGAAATCGTCTGTGCAGGGTGTACAGCATATAAAGAGCGCCCTAGAGCAAGCGCGTGCGGACATGGAACAGGCGCGCCGAGCAGGAGACCTCGCGCGTATGTCTGAGATTCAGTACGGCATTATCCCTGACTTAGAGGGCAAGCTCGCGACAGCGGCCAGCGCAGAGTCGCAAGACAAACAACTTTTGCGTAGCCGCGTCACCGACGAAGAGATAGCCGAGGTCGTTGCTCGTGCTACGGGGATTCCGGTCAGCAAGATGCTCGAAGGCGACCGCGAAAAATTATTGAAGATGGAAGAGGGGCTGCATCAGCGAGTCATTGGGCAGGACGAGGCGGTTACTGCCGTCGCCAACGCGGTCCGTCGCTCGCGCTCGGGCCTGTCAGATCCCAATAGACCAAACGGCTCATTCCTTTTCCTCGGGCCGACAGGGGTGGGTAAGACTGAGCTGTGTAAGGCGCTCGCCGAATTCCTATTCGATACCGAAGAGGCGATGGTGCGTATCGATATGTCCGAATTTATGGAGCAGCATTCGGTTGCACGCCTCATCGGCGCGCCGCCGGGATATATAGGCTACGAAGAGGGCGGCTATCTTACCGAGGCTGTTCGTCGTCGGCCCTATTCTGTGCTATTACTCGACGAGGTTGAGAAGGCGCATCCAGACGTGTTCAATATACTTCTGCAGGTCATGGACGATGGTCGACTGACCGACGGGCACGGGCGCACGGTCGACTTCCGCAATACGGTGATCGTGATGACGTCGAATCTTGGCTCCGACCGAATCCAGGAGGCGATGCTGCAGGGCAAGCTAATGGACGAGGCGGGTTACGAGTCCGTGCGAGACTCGGTGTTGGGCGTGGTTGTGCGACACTTTTCCCCAGAATTCGTTAATCGTATCGACGAGACTGTCGTGTTTCATCCTCTGCAAGCGGCACAGATTCGATCGATTGCCGACATTCAGCTGCAGCTGCTCAATGCGCGCCTGCGAGAGCGCGAGCTGCACCTGGAATTGACGAATGCCGCGCTCGAGAGCTTGGCGCGAGTAGGCTATGACCCAGTCTATGGCGCCCGCCCGCTTAAGCGAGCCATCCAGACGCATCTGGAGAATCCACTGGCGCAGGAAGTCCTTAAGGGTAGCTATGCGCCTGGCACCGTGATTCGGGTTGATGCGGGGCCGAACGGTGGCTTGGTGTTCGACGCAGCGCCCGTGCATTAGTCGAACAGCACTTTGGAGCGCAGGAATTCCTGCGCGCCGAGGCCGAAGTGCCCGTGGCGCTTGACTTTACGCCTTGTAGTGTCAGAATTCGCATCAATAAAGCTTCGTGACGGGTGAAACTCCGCTTTCGAAGCCCCGACCCGCCCGCCGCACCCGGCCATGCTGCAGGTCGATCCCTAGGTGTTAAAAACATCCACCTAAGGCCTCCATCACGTTATCGCGTACGGGGCCGATGAGTTAACGAGTGGTCTGTGCGTGCGTTATCGCCAGGCAGATGCTCATGCTCTACATCATATTAACTGAATCCAGAGGTTGAGCGGCTCAACGCGGCCGGCTCACCTTCGCCTCTGTGCTGGCAGCAGACGCGAGGGAATCAGGGTAGGAACGACTAAGCTATTCAGCCAAAGAGAGGCAAAGAAAGTGGAACAATTATCAGGCGGCGACATGCTGATCCGTGCGCTGCACGACGAGGGCGTCGATTTAATTTTCGGCTATCCGGGCGGCGCAGTGCTGCATATTTACGACGCGATTTTTCGGCAAGACCGAATCGAGCACATTTTGGTGCGTCATGAGCAGGCGGCGACACATGCCGCAGACGGCTATGCGCGCGCCACTGGCAAACCCGGCGTTGTGCTCGTGACCTCAGGTCCGGGAGCGACGAATGCGATCACCGGCATCGCGACGGCGTATATGGACTCTATTCCGATGGTCGTCATTTCGGGTCAGGTCGAAAGCAGGTTGATCGGCACCGATGGCTTCCAAGAGACAGACATGGTGGGTATCTCGCGCCCGATCGTGAAGCACAGTTTCATGGTGCAGCACGCGTCTGAGATTCCGATGATGGTGAAGAAGGCGTTTCATATTGCGACCACTGGGCGTCCCGGGCCCGTGGTAATCGATATCCCGAAAGATGTCACCGATCCCAAGCTCAAGCTGCCCTATGAGTATCCCGCCGACATCAAGATGCGCTCTTATGCGGTGCCGGGTAAAGGGCACAGCGGTCAAATCAAGAAGGCGGTCGATGCGCTACTGGGTGCCAAGCGACCAATGATCTATGCCGGCGGTGGTGTTATTCAGGGTGAGGGAGCTGCCTTGCTTACCGAGCTCACGCGTAAGCTCGGTTATCCGATCACGAACACCCTCATGGGATTGGGCGCTTACCCTGCCTCAGATAAGCAGTTTCTGGGCATGCTGGGCATGCACGGCACTTACGAGGCCAATATGGCGATGCATTACTGCGACGTTCTATTGGGTATAGGTGTGCGTTTTGATGACCGCGTAACAAATTCAGATACGAGCAAATTCTGCCCGGACGCGACCATACTCCATGTCGATATTGACCCTGCGTCGATTTCGAAAACGGTGGCAGCAGACGTGCCGATAGTAGGCTCGGTGACTGCGGTGCTCGAGGAGATGATCGAGTGTCTCGATCAAGCCGAACAGAAGGTTGACGAAGACGCGCTGTCTAGCTGGTGGGATCAAATCGGCAAATGGCGCGAGAAGGACTCCCTGGGGGTCACGGCACACACTAACGGCGTGATCAAACCGCAGCAGGTGGTTCAGGCGCTGCACAGGATTACCAAGGGTGACGCCTATGTCTCTACAGACGTAGGTCAGCATCAGATGTTCGCGGCGCAGTATTATGGGTTTGATAAACCACGACGTTGGATCAACTCTGGCGGCTTAGGCACGATGGGCTTCGGCCTGCCTGCGGCGATGGGCGTGCAGCTCGCGTTCCGCGACGCGGTGTCTGTATGTGTAACTGGCGAAGGTAGTTTCCAAATGAATTTGCAGGAGTTTGCTACCTGCATGCAGTACAACTTGCCGGTTAAGATTATCTGTCTCAACAATCAATCGCTTGGCATGGTAAGGCAGTGGCAGGACATGCAGTACGGCGGACGTTATTCGCATAGCACTTACGCCGAATCGCTGCCCGACTTCGTCAAGCTTGCCGAGGCCTACGGTCATGTCGGCATTCGGATTGAAAAGCTCGATGACTTGGACGCGAAGCTCGAAGAAGCTTTCGCTTATAAGGACAAGCTCGTCTTCGTGGATGTGAGGGTGGATCCAGAAGAACACGTGTACCCCATGGCGATCAAAGGTGGGGCGATGAAGGACATGATATTGAGCAAGACGGAGAGGACTTAATATGCGCCGAATCATATCACTGCTTATGGAAAATGAGCCCGGCGCTCTCTCACGCGTCGTTGGCCTTTTCTCTCAGCGCAGCTACAACATCGATTCGTTGACAGTGGCGCCCACCGAGGACAATTCCTTGTCGCGGCTCACTGTTGTGACCAATGGAGACGAGCGCAAGATTGAACAGATCACCAAACACCTTAATAAGGTCGTCGACGTCGTGAAACTCGTCGACCTTTCGGAGGGCGCGCATATCGAGCGCGAACTCTTGTTGATTAAGGTGAAGGCGGTGGGTGCTCAGCGCGCTGAAATTCAGCGCATGGCCGATATATTTCGCGCACAGATCGTTGATATCACGCCAAGCGCGTACAGCATCCAACTCACAGGCACGAGCGAAAAACTCGATGCATTTATCGCGGCGCAGGCTGAAAACACGGTAATGGAAGTGGCTCGTACGGGAGTTTGCGGCATTGCCCGAGGTGAAAAAGTACTCTCGCTCTAAGTCGTGAGCGACAATAAAAAAGGCTCGGATGGTTTGCACCATCCGAGCCTTTTTTATTGCCTAATTGCGTTACCTAGATGGCTCGCTTCATGGCGGTCATATAGCGACGTAGGCGCTTGCCAACCACTTCGATAGGGTGGCTGCGGATGCTGTCGTTGACCTCGATCAGTGCGGCGTTATCGACACCGTTGTCGGCAGCATTCAGGCCTCGACCAATCACGTCGACGTCGATTTTGCTCATGAAGTCAGTGAGCATTGGCACGCAGGCGTGTGAGAACAGGTAGCAGCCATATTCAGCCGTATCGCTGATGACTTTGTTCATCTCATACAACTTCTTGCGGCCGATTAGGTTGGCGATGAGGGGAACCTCATGCAGCGACTCGTAGTAGGCTGATTCCTCGATAATGCCGCTTGCGGTCATCGTCTCGAAAGCGAGTTCGACGCCGGCTTTAACCATGGCAACCATGACGATACCGTTCTCGTAATATTCTTGCTCGGCGATGTCCATGTCGCCCGCTGGGCACTTCTCGAAGGCGGTCTCAGTGGTTGCTTCGCGCCAAGTGAGCAGCTTGATGTCATCGTTAGCCCAATCTTCCATCATGCCAGCCGAGAAAGCGCCGGTGATGATGTCATCCATATGCTTCTCGAACAGAGGGCGCATGATGTCTTTGAGTTCGACTGCGAGTTCGTTGGCTGCGAGTTTCGCCGGGTTGCTGAGGCGATCCATCATCGTGGTGATGCCGCCATGCTTCAAACCCTCGGCGATCACTTCCCAGCCGTGCTGGAGGAGCTTAGAGGCGTAACCCGCATCGATGCCTTTCTCGACCATCTTCTCGAAGCAGAGAATAGAGCCTGTCTGAAGCATGCCGCAGAGGATTGTCTGCTCTCCCATGAGATCGGATTTGACCTCGGCAATGAAAGACGACTGCAAGACGCCGGCACGGTCACCGCCAGTTGCAGCGGCGTAAGCCTTGGCTATCGCCATGCCATCGCCATTCGGATCGTTTTCCGCGTGTACTGCGATAAGAGTCGGTACGCCGAAGCCGCGCTTATATTCTTCGCGCACTTCTGAACCCGGAGACTTAGGGGCTACCATTACCACGGTCAAGTCTTCGCGGACCTGCATGCCTTCTTCGACGATGTTAAAGCCGTGAGAATAGGCGAGGCAGGCGCCTTGCTTCATTAATGGCATTACCTGCTCGACAACCTGGGTGTGCTGCTTGTCGGGAGTCAGGTTGAGTACGAGGTCGGCGCTGGGAATGAGTTCTTCGTAAGTGCCTACAGTAAAGCCGTTTTCTGTGGCGTTCTTCCACGAATCGCGTTTCTCGGCGATGGCCGCAGCGCGCAGTGTGTAGGCCACATCGAGGCCGCTGTCACGCATGTTGAGGCCCTGGTTGAGACCCTGTGCACCACAGCCAACGATCACGACTTTCTTCCCGAGTAACTTGGTCACGCCGTCGCCGAATTCGCTCGCATCCATAAAGCGGCATTTGCCGAGTTGGTCCAACTGCAGGCGTAGGGGCAGCGTGTTAAAGTAGTTCATGGATTACACTCCGGTATTCACTGTTCTTTACATAGGACTTGATTAGCGGGCGCGCATTGTCGCTTCTTTGTCTAAGCGATAAATGCGATGCTCGCTGAGGTGAGGGCGGATAATATAGCATCTGATACTGCTCGTAAAACGATGATTCTGGGCGCTGGGCGCGATTCAGCGATTTTTGTAGGAGCACGCAGGCTGTATACTCTTGCGCCGCCCGGCCGTATCGACTGCGTCGATGCCAGGCTGGGGTTTAGCGTGTGCATGGGGTGTGGGCTGTGTGCTGCGGGGTGTGGGGTAGAGGCGTGACGCCGCTGCTTATTGAAAGTGTTAGATTTTAGGGTGTGATGCGTATGACGAATGAAACCGAGAACGGCGAACAGGAGCTTCGGGACGCGGAAGACCAGGAAAATTACGATACGCTGCTGCCGATCGACGAGCATGAGGAGATCGTGTCCGAAGGAGGCAAGACTGTCCGCCGCCGGGGTATTTTCCTGTTACCCAACCTGCTCACCCTGGGTGCCTTATTTGCTGGCTTCTACGCGATCATCGCAGGAATGGCGGGCAACTTTAATGAGGCCGGCTGGGCGATCTTTATCGCCGGCATATTAGATGGCCTCGATGGTCGCATCGCGCGACTCACGAATACGCAGAGCGCCTTCGGTGCGCAGTTCGACAGCCTATCCGACATGGTTTCTTTTGGCGTCGCGCCCTCTTTAATCATGTTTAGCTGGGCTTTCGAAGACATTGGTCGTTTTGGGTGGGCCGCCAGCTTCATCTATATGTCCTGCGCTGCGCTGCGTCTCGCACGTTTCAATGTGCAGCTCGGAACAACTGACAAGCGTTTCTTCGTGGGGCTGCAGTCGCCTCTTGCTGCAGGCGTGATTACCTTTTTGCCCTGGGTGGGCTATCGCTACGGGTTAGAGATTACACCCGCTATGGCGATCGGATTAGCGGCGATTACCGTATTCATAGGGCTGCTGATGATTTCCAACTATCGCTATGTCAGTTTCAAAGAGATCGATTTTAAGGGGACGGTGCCCTACCTCTTCTTCGTAGCGGCCGTGGTGCTGCTCGTTGTGATTGCCCAGAACCCCCACGAGACGCTGCTGTTCATGAGCGTCAGCTACGCGATTACTGGGCCCCTCATGTGGCTCTACCGCAAACAGCAGGGCTTGCGGGTGAAGCGCGACTTATCAGATTCCTAGGAGAACGCCATGTTAATCAAGAAGCCAGACGACATTAAAAGCTCAGAGATTACCCCTCAGAGTATTTACGAAGGGCGTCGGGAATTCCTCAAAGGGGCGGGAATCGTCGCGGGCGCCTCGCTGCTTCCCGGCATTGCCACAGCTCAAGTCGGCGCAGGCTTAAAAGCCCCTGCACCTGCTGGGCTCCAAGCTTCGCCCGCTGCACCTTGGCTGCGGGAAAAGTTTACGTCTGTTTCACCCGCGCCGGATGCTGAGCCGTTTTTCACGGAAGAGGCCCTCACGCCTTATGACGACGTGACTCGTTACAACAACTTTTACGAGTTCGGCATGGACAAGTCCGACCCTTCTTCGAATTCGGGCGAGTTCAAGACTGACCCGTGGTCTGTGGAGATAGCGGGTGAGGTGGCCAAGCCAGGCAATTACACGCTCGAGGATATGCTTAAGCCCCACGATCTGGAAGAGCGGGTCTACCGGCTGCGCTGTGTGGAGGCCTGGTCGATGGTCATTCCTTGGGTAGGCTTCCCGCTCGCGGACCTAATCAAGCGCTTCGAGCCCACGTCTAAGGCGAAATTCGTCGAGTTTGAGACGCTGGTCGACGACGACTCCATGCCCGGCATTCGTTCGCGCTTCGCGATCGTGCGCTGGCCCTATCGCGAGGGGCTGCGGATGGATGAGGCGATGAATCCGCTGACTTTTATGGCTGTGGGTCTCTATGGACAAACGCTGCCGGCTCAGAACGGCGCGCCGATGCGGCTTGTCGTGCCGTGGAAATACGGGTTTAAGAGCATCAAGTCTATCGTTAAGATCAATTTTCGCGAGACCATGCCTAACACCACATGGGTAGACCTGCAGGCGCGCGAGTATGGCTTCTATGCCAATGTGAATCCGGCGGTTCATCATCCCCGGTGGCGGCAGGACATGGAACGCCGATTGCCACAGACTCTTTTCGACCGCAAGGTGATTCCTACGCTGCCGTTTAACGGCTATGGCGAGCAGGTGGCTGATCTCTATAAGGGTATGGACTTAAGTCGCTATTACTAGTTTTTGGCGACTAGCCTAGGGAGAGCCTATGAGGGGTGTCAGGAGTGGGGTCTTCGTGCTGGCCCTCGTCCCCTTTGGTGCACTGTGCCTGCGGGTAGTGCAAAATGACCTCGGGCCGGATCCTGCGAAAGAGTTATCGCTTGCGACGGGGGAGTGGGCGCTACGATTCCTACTTCTTGCTCTCGCGATGACCCCTTTGCGCGTCCTCACCGGGCGGCTTGAGTTCGCTCAGCGTCGGCGCATGATTGGCCTTTTCGCTCTGTTCTATTCCAGCGTACATCTGCTAGTCTGGATGGCCTTCCTGCTAGGTTTTCGCTGGGGCGCGATTGCAGAGGAGTTGGTCGAAAGGCCCTACATCACCCTTGGCTTCGCGGCCTACGTGATCTTATTTGCCCTAGGGGTAACCTCGCCGAGGGTGATGGTGAGGCGTCTAGGTAGGAATTGGCGTCGCCTGCACCGCTTAGTCTATGCTGCGGGAGTGTTAGCTATAGCCCATTTGGTGTGGATAGTGCGCACTGACTTGGTGGAAGCGGTGGCCTACGGCAGCGTTTTGCTTGGTTTGTTGGCGTGGCGGGTCTATTTCAATCGGGGTGCGATCTTCCGGCGGTTGGCTTAGGTCTAGATTGCCGTCCCTGAGGCTGTGGGGTGGGGTTTATCGCTTCACATGCTGAAAGGCGCGCCAGTGCGGCGTTCAAAAACCCTTGGATTTGAAATCGGGGTGTCCGCACACACGGGGCGGCCAAGGACGACGAATTTATTTTACAATTCTTGTCACAAACCCCTTGTCACGCGGCTTCGGATACGTATAATGCGTCCTCCCTGAGACGACGTCTCAAGGCAAAGTTCTTTAAAAATGTAGATTAAGTAATAGAGGTGGGTGCTTGCCGAGGTACTGTCTGTAATCCAAAAGTTATAGATAGA
>JAHEGE010000018.1 GCA_024639905.1 Gammaproteobacteria bacterium
GCTAGCCGGCGCTCGCACGTTGGCGCACTATGGCCCTTTCTCGCTTCCAGTGGTCCTGCTGATGTCGGTTGGAGTGACCGTGGCCGCTTGCACTCTGCCCGAATGGCTTCTCGACAACGCTAGACGTCGGGCGTTTGCTTTGCCTACCGGGGTGGCCGCAAGACTGCGGTTCGCTTACCACATGAGCCGCCAGGCGTGGCGCACGACCACACCTCGCGCCCGCCTACGCGTCGCCATGTGCGTAGCGATAGCCGGCACTGTGCTGGCCACACTTCGGCCCGTTACCCCCCCGCTCCTGTTCGGCGGCGGGGATTGCGAACCTACTACGCGACCAAGTCTAGCACGGGCTGCTAAGCGCACCCGGCCATCTCGCGAACCGGCACTCCCCCCAGACCAAGCCCACTTCCGTGCGTTTGGACCGCGCCGACAGCTATTGGCGGGGGTTGAGGCTCGCTTCCAAATGACACACGACGTCTTTGACAATGACCCGCCTCCCCCGCTGCCGCCTCCGGGCCGATGTGACTGCTGGGAACAGCAGCCAGCGGAATCTCCCCCGCACCGCTGTGGTACGCCTCGATGCGCGAACTACGGCCGCGTGGTATGCTCTCCGGACACCTGCGGGTACAATCAATGTGCAAACAGGGCACTTGCACTTGATGATTTCCCAGCCGTTGAGGTACGCCAGAGCCCACAACAAGGCCAGATGCTCTACGCGGCCGAGCTCATTCCAGCAGGCACGCTCATCACCTCCTATCGGGGAGAGGTTATCTCCGAGACTCGGCGCGCAGCCCGTGAGGCTACCCTGGGCTTCGGCAGCCAAACGTACGCGATGCAGTATAAAGAACCGGGCAGCATGGAACCTCTATACGTGGTCGACGCTCGGTCTCGCGGAAGCCTAGGCCGCTTCATCAATCACGCGTGCGGCGCCTCTGCCAACTGCGCTCTTGAGGCCCTCCAATACCATCACCGCCGCGTCATGGCCTTCCGCGCCACCCGGGACATCACTATTGGCGAACCTATTCGATTCAATTATTTTGGCGCGGATTCAAATGTTCCTGGCACTGCAGATGCCCGCTGCCGTGACAAGACCTTCGCCTATTGGCATGGCTGCTGCTGCGGCGACGATCTTTGCTATCAACCTGCCGCCGCGACCTCTCACTCGAGGGCCTCTCTTCCCGTCCGGCCTGCCCCTGCGCCGGTAATGCGAGCGCTTCGTTCCTTAGCTCCTGGCACGTCAATTTTCTCAGACGGGCCTTTCGATCTCCGGCTATCGGAGCACTGCTGCACACGACGGGGCACACAGCAAATAGGCCTTCGGGCCCTCTCAGACGGACTTCCGCTCACCTCTGTGCATCTTCGTGCCCTACAAGCAGCCATTGTGAAACGGTGGGGTGTGGGCTTCAGTGACTTCCCAGCTATGGGCGCCAACTCATGCTGGCTTGCCCCCCCCCTCGCGTTGAACTCTCACTACCGCCTTCCGACAGGCCTGTTTGACTTTGAGGCTCTTCGCAGCTGTGCACCGGGCACCCGGGTACTCATTCCCATTAACCTCTGTAACGAGCATTGGCTATTGGGGGAAGCTGACATGGCGCGGGGCACTCTCACGCTCTTTGACAGCGATGTCTCGCTTTCTGGCCGACACCACCACCTTCTTGCTTTCGTAGAAGAACGAGTTCGGTCGGCCGCTTCTACACTCGGGTGGTATTCGGGGGCATGGACCACGCACAACGCTCCTAGCCACCAGCAACGTCCACGTTCCAACGACTGCCTCATCCATACCGTAGCCACTATGATCATCCGGGTTTGGCAGATCTCCTGCCACTCCGACGCCCCGCCGGAGGGATTCACTTGCAATGATCACATTGCTCACTCTCTGCGCACTCAATGGTTCCCAGCAATTCTGCTTGCTCCGCGCTTTCCGTCTCTTGCCGAGGGCTCGGACGACGAGCTGTGGGACCACCTCGAGCACTGGTTACTGGACCAGCCCGTTGCAGCACCCTCGGTCAGCGGCCGCACGCTAGCGCCTATCCTTGGGGCTCTTCGCCAGTGCGGCTCGGGGCCCACTGTGATGTGCGCAGACCGAATGCATACTGGCCTGACGATCATGCGGGATGCTGCTCCGGGCGATGGGCTTGTCGTTCTTCCTTCCAACTTTACGCTACCGCGCGGGGACAGCGGACCTGCCATTTCCAACTGGAGTACTACTCTGGACCGACATGTGCAGGCCCAGGCCCAACGGGCCCCGAGCCTTATATGGGCATTCCGCGACTCTGTCCCGTCTTGGCTGGTTCTCAAGGCACACAAGCGCCAACGCTCGGTCGTCATCATCGACTCGCTTCGTCGACCTCAACATCGCCTGGCGGGGGCGGTTACCGCGTGGCTCACGACCTTTTGGGATCTCGCCCCGGACACTTGGTGGCAGACGTACGCCCTTCCAGCTGGCCGAGGCCCGCCGGCGATACATTCGGCCGCCCACGCCCTCTTCAATGCGGGCCAGCTCGTCCAGGGGATCCCGGACGCATGGTGCTCAGTGCCTTTGGGCGGCGACCTCCACCACGCCCTGGCGTGGTGGGAAAACCGACCGTCTCGCACCACGGGCTGTGGACTCATACTCGAGCTAGGTCGAGCCTGGCACGCCCACCAACCTCAAGCCTCTATGCTTGAACCAGTGCCACTGGGGCAGCCGCGTCTCTTGTCATCTTGCTCCCGTCGACTGTGGCAGATCAGTGACCTTCGCGCCCAGGAACTCCTTGCCGACTCGCTGGACGTTCTCCCGGCGTCCGCTATCGGCCCAAGGCTCACTAGCGCCGCCAACGGTCCTCACGGCCCACCTCGAGGCCAGGACGCTTTCCACAGCCTCGCCGAACAAGCCGCCTCTCACCTCGGCTGGCTTACGGGCGACCGGCCCCAACCGATGGCCGAGAAGTCGCGAGGCTGGCTGATTCGTCCAGCCCTACGCCTTCAACAAGGGCGCCCCCTGCAGACTCAGCTTACCGACTGGCTCGACGCCCTCCCGGGACCCACAATTGCCGCGGTGGATCGGCTTCTTTTCTGCACCATATTACCGGAGGGCACGACGTTGGTGGCTTTTATTGACAGTTCCAACCGGAACTGTACATATCTTGACAACGGGGGCCGGGTTCACGCCGACCTTCAAAAGGCGCTCCTGGATTGGGCCATGCTTACATGGAGTGACGCTGGGGCCCCGCCATGGCGGGACTGGAGCTATCAACCTGACGACCCATGGGGCCCTGCCCCGGCCTCCCCTCTGTCGAAGGTTGGGGTAACCTTCAACCTGCTCATGATCCTCCATGGCCACCTTGGCGCGTGCTGCACGCTGGAGCTCGCTCGCGCTCTCCGCCACCCGCGGCCCTGGGACGAAGAGGACCCCTCTTACCCGGGCCGCATGGCCGAGTTGGCCTACATCCTTCGCAGCTGGGCGACTCACGCCCCACCCGGCCACCACCTCTGGCCCGGCCATGTCGAGCGCCGGAGCCGGCGGCTTCAACGGACTCTCCCAACCACGTTCCGGCCTGCCCTTGAACCGACTTCGCCTAGGCCCCTGGCGTCGACGGAGTTCCATCGGCTCACCGCACATCCCGGAGAACCGCCCGCTCAGCGAGGATGGTACACTGAACTCACTCGCGCTCCAATGGCCACGGCTATTTCGTGGAATGTCGGCCCAACGCACCTTACGCAGGAGACGATCGACGAAGTGCGAACTCTCGCTCAGTCGGCGTCCCCGGCCGTTATTTTTCTCCAGGATGCTCATCGACCACAGATTGCTCGCACTACCACGATCA
Organism: Gammaproteobacteria bacterium; assembly: GCA_024639905.1. Lineage (GTDB taxonomy): Bacteria > Pseudomonadota > Gammaproteobacteria > Pseudomonadales > Pseudohongiellaceae > UBA9145. Next base: position 3,804 of record JAHEGE010000018.1, read on the forward strand.
AGCAGCTGGAACGGGCCTGCCCCGCTTATAGCGTCTTCTTGGGGGGCACGGACACGCCCTCTCCAACACACCCTTACCCATTTTTGCTTATCACATTGGTTTTGAAGACGCTTTGCCCGGCCCCCAACCGGGCCACGGCAGCCGCTCTCGGCCTCCAGTGGGGCCTGCCGGACGGCAGAGTCTTGGTGGTTCAACTACCCGCTGTGCCGGGCATCCGCGGGGAGACACTTCTCACCAATGTCTATTTCCCAGTGGGCGGCCGTACCGCAGAGCGTGATCAGATTTACGCGCTCCTTACGCAGTTGGCCGAATATGCCATTGCCCACAAGGCGAACATTCTGGTGGGGGGCGATTGGAACGCGGTCACACCCGGCAACCGTCGGTGTGGGTACCGGGAGGGCGCCCCTCGGCAGGACCGCCTCTTTGCTGACTGGCTGAGCTCACCGATTGGCCCGCCTAACGAGCCCCGTTTCTGGCGGCACACGGTTACCGAGGGTTACTCCTATATGGACCATCAAGGCCTTCACGCCGCTAGCCTCGATCAATTCCTCTGCTTTAAAGGCGCCGGACAAGTCCGCTCGTTGGACCGCCCTGCTCGCGTCCGGGTCCTCCCTCGCATTCTCAAGAACGACCACGCGCCAGTCGAGGCCCTGCTTCCACGGGCTTTTCTCCCCGCCCATAATGTGGCTGAATGGTCGGAAGTCCCGGTTACTCGCCTCGACACGGCGGCTTGGGACACGGCGGCTTGGGGGGCCCAGGTCGAATCAGCTTTGGCAGAGCGGGCTGCCGCCCCCGACTGGCCGATGGAATCGGGGCACCGCCTCAAAATCTTGAGCGAGATCATGTGGGCGGCCGCCCCCCAGAAAACAACCACGCCGCATTCTCACAGGCACGCACCCTACTGCAGTAAGCAGCAACGCACACTGTCCCGCATGGCAGCGACCTGCCGGGCGGCCAAGCTTGCCATCGGCGGCTACCAGCGGGCCAATCTTGCACCAGCGGCCTGGCCATTCCTGCCTGCCAACTTGCGTAACATTATGGACGCTCGGGGTGCAACTTTCCCGCCCCCTCGCCATATTGACCCCCGGTCGTGCCGGTGGCAATTTCTCAAGTGGCTTCGGACGGGAGCCTCTCCTCCGGAGCCCAACTGGCAGCAGGCAGACCTGGACGACCATAGCCCCGCTGGAATCTCTCGCCTCCGCTCTCGCCTCTCGGCACTTATCTCGCAGGCGGAGTCTGAGGTCAAAAAGGAGCGCAGGCAGCAGTTTCGCATCAACCGCCTCGAAGGCCTGGCCCGGGCGCAGACCAGACTGCTTACGCCGGGCAGCCGGGAAGGACAGCGTATCCTTCACAAGGTTCCCCCGCGAGCCCGCTTCACCACATTGGTTGCGAACCAACTGTCTCATAGAGTGCCGAACTCCCTCACTTTCTACACGATCGAGGAGCTCGCCCTTACCTTGGCTGTCGCCTTCGGGGCTC
>JAHEGE010000002.1:0-134479 GCA_024639905.1 Gammaproteobacteria bacterium
GAGGCGGAAGAGGCGGAGCTGACTGAGATTGGTTCGCCGCTTAGGGATAACGAATCGCCGGAGCGCAGTCTCGCGACTGCCGCATTGAAAGCGGCGATAGAGCAGGCGATAGAAGATTTGCCCGAGGATTTACGTACCGCGTTCACGCTACGGGAATTCTCAGGGCTGAGTTACGAGGACATCACTGAGGTGATGAACTGCCCGGTAGGAACAGTGCGTTCGCGAATTTTCCGCGCACGTGAGGCGATAGACAAGGCTGTGCGCAAGCACTTATAACCCAGTACCTATAACCTAAGCAGCCAGAACACAGGACTCTTCGATGAGCGATAACGCCAGTAACAACACGAGCACAAACGAGAACGATGCCGTTGCCGCAAATAACGAGGCGCTGTCTGCGCTGCTCGATGGCGTGGCCGACCCGCTCGAGCTGAGGCGCCTGCTAGCCAGCACTGATCCTCAATTGGCCGCTACTTGGTCTAGGCTGAACACGGTACAAACCCTCATTCACGGAGAGGGCTCGGAGTTGCGGCCGGTAAGCTCGAACTTCGCCGCTCGCGTGAACGCAGCGCTTGAGGCCCCGGCGGTCGATGGCGATAAGGGCGTTGTTCCCGATCTCGTTCCGGAGCCAGTCTTCTCAGGCGCGAGTGCTGCGGCGGGTTCATGGGTTGGAGGTGTCGCCAAGCTCGCCGTCGCCGCGAGTGTCGCGGTGGCCTGTGTGGTTGCTTTGCAGATGGCGTTGCCGACCGCCGGGCCTGCGACCAATAGCGAGCTTCTGGCGACAACGACGCCCTCAGTCATAGCGCCTGTTGCTACCGCGCCTATCGCCGCTGAACCAATGCTCGTCGCGGCAGACATGCAGGCCGCAGAGCAGGAAGCGCAGCAGCGCCTGAGAGAGTATATTGGGCGCATGTCCTTCGGTGGCGATACGCCTGTGCGGGTTGAGCATATTCAAGACTCGCCCCTTTACAGACTCGTGAGCGAAACACTGGAACCCGCGGCATCGCGTTAACCTGATCAATTAGCGGTTCACCCTTGAACACGCGAAAAACGCCTCTATCTTATCGCTTATTGGCAGCGAAGATAGGGGCGTTTTCATTTGCGCAAAGCCCTTAGCGGGTAATTGAAATGAGCTGGCGGCACCTACGAAACTGCGTTAGGACGCGGGGCGTACTAGAAAGGCACATCGGCGAAAGCGCCTGCGTTTGCACGGACAAGAAAACGGGCGCTAATCCGGGCACTAAATCAAAATAAGCTGCTAACGCGACAAGAATATTGTTCGCAGCGAAGGAGTCTCCAAAGGAGTAAGACGATTATGCAGGCACCCTTTCATTCTCAGGCCCGTGCGATAAGCGCGGGGAACGGAGCGTTCGACTTTAGAGTCACTAGCGCGCTCGTGTTCACGTTGCTCGCGTTTTTACTGGCGTTTTCTGGGCGCGCGGAGGCCGCGTCGTTACCTAATTTCGCCGATCTCGTTGAAGAGAATGCGAGTGCTATCGTCGAAATTTCTGCGCGTCGCAGCATGCCTTCTAGGCCGCAAATCAGTGATGAAAACCTCGAAGAGCTGCTGCGTCGAATGCGCCCAGAAGACCTGCCAGACTTGCAGTTAGAAGATCGTCAGCCACAGCAACGAGGCGCGGTCGGCTCTGGATTTCTCATCTCCAACGACGGCTATGTAATTACCAATAATCATGTCGTTGCAGGTGCGGATCAAATTCAAGTGACCCTGAATGATCGCCGCGTCTTCGACGCTGCGGTCATTGGTCTAGACGAGCCGTCTGATATCGCGCTGCTTAAAATCGAATCCACACGTCTGCCATTCGTCGAGTTCGGGGATTCGGAGGCGGTGCGCGTCGGTGATTGGGTGCTTGCGATTGGCTCCCCGTTTGGGCTCGAATTCTCGGCGGCGGCAGGCATCGTGAGTGCGAAGGGCCGGTCGGTGCCTGGCAACTCAGCTTACAATTACATGGCATTTATTCAGACCGATGTCGCCATTAACCAGGGCAATTCGGGTGGTCCGCTGTTCAATCTCGACGGCGATGTTATCGGTATCAATTCGCAGATACTCAGCAGCACTGGCGGCTCGAATGGCATCTCGTTTTCGATTCCCAGTAACGTGGCGATGAACGTTGTTGCTCAGCTTAAAGAGTCTGGCGCTGTGGCGCGGGGTTTATTAGGAGTCAGGATGCGTGAGGTCGACTATGCGCTGGCCGAAGTGTTCGAGATGGACAGGCCGCGCGGCGCATTCGTCGATTCGGTGATGCCGGAAAGCCCTGCGGGCGAGGCTGGAATAGAAGACGAGGATATTATCGTTGAATTCAATGGTCATGAGATCGAATACTATACCGACCTGCCGTTTTATGTCGGTCAGTATCAGCCGGGAACCCGAGCGGAGGTGCAGCTTATTCGCCGAGGCGATACTCAGCGAGTGACTGTAGAGTTGGGCAGCTCGCCCACTAATGAAGCCGCAACAGAGCTTGCGACGGCGGAGGTTGAGGTGAGTAATCCCCTCGGTTTCGAGGTTGGGGAGCTAAGCGAAGAAACGCGTCAGGTTGCAGGCATCGAAGGCGTTCGCGTAGTCGGCGTTGAAGCGGGCCCTGGCCGCGAGGCCGGTCTAAGGGAAGGCGATGTTATCGTCTCCCTCAATCGTCTGCCTGTGGACTCTGTGGCCACCTTCGAGGCGGCGGCCGAGTCGCTCCCCGATGAGGGATTCGTGCAGATACGCCTAATCAGGCAAGGGCAGGGTACGACGCTCACATTGGAGTTGAAGCCCTAGAAGCGTGGGGCGGCGCATGCAAACTTCCTGACAGGAAACGCGAGATACTGTAGACTTGCCGGCTCTCGGATAGCCCTCTATCCCTCACCGATCCATTTCTGCGACGCCGATTCTGTGACCGACCTTAGCCATATTAGAAACTTCTCTATCATCGCCCACATCGACCACGGCAAGTCCACGCTTGCCGATCGGTTCATTCAACACTGCGGGGGTCTGACCCAGCGCGAGATGGCGGAGCAGATACTCGATAATTTGGATATCGAGCGTGAGCGTGGCATCACCATCAAGGCGCAGAGCGTCACACTGTATTTCGATTCCAAAGATGGCCGTCGCTATCAGCTGAACTTTATCGATACACCCGGACACGTCGACTTTACCTATGAAGTATCGCGCTCTCTCGCCGCTTGCGAAGGCGCGCTATTGGTCGTTGATGCAGGGCAGGGTGTGGAGGCGCAATCGGTGGCGACCTGCTATACCGCTATCGAGCAGGGTCTTGAAGTCTTGCCTGTGTTGAACAAGATGGATCTGCCGCAGGCAGAGCCGGAGCGGGTAAAGACTGAGATCGAAGAGATTATAGGTATCGATGCAACCGATGCCGTATGTGCAAGCGCGAAGTCCGGACTCGGTATCGAAGACATCCTCGAAGAGATTGTGGCTAAAGTCCCTGCGCCCGTTGGCGATCGCGATGCGAAGCTGCAGGCGCTTATCATCGACTCCTGGTTCGATAACTACCTTGGAGTCGTCTCACTTGTGCGAGTGGTGGCAGGCAGACTGAAGAAGGGCGACAAGATTATCGCCAAGTCGCTTGGCAAGGCGCATGTCGTCGACAGCGTCGGCGTGTTCACGCCAAAGCGCACAGAGACGCAGAGCCTCGCCGCAGGTGAGGTGGGCTTTATCGTGGCCGGTATTAAGGAAATCCTCGGTGCGCCAGTGGGTGATACTCTGACCCTTGCGTCTACACCTGAGGTGGAGGCTCTCGCGGGCTTCAAGCGCATCAAGCCGCAGGTGTATGCGGGATTATTCCCTGTGTCATCTGACGATTTCGAAGCCTTCCGCGACGCGTTGTCCAAGCTCACACTCAACGACTCCTCATTGCAATACGAGCCTGAGAACTCCGACGCGCTCGGCTTCGGTTTTCGCTGTGGTTTCCTTGGTATGTTACACATGGAAATCATTCAAGAGAGACTCGAGCGCGAGTACGATTTATCCCTGATCACCACGGCCCCGACCGTGGTCTACGAAGTGCTCATGAGCAACGGCGATATCGTCTTGGTAGACAGCCCTTCGCGCCTGCCGCCTGTCGCCTCCATCGAGGAGATGCGCGAACCGATAGTCCTCGCGAATATCCTCGTGCCACATGAGCATCTGGGCTCGGTGATTACGCTGTGTGTACAAAAGCGCGGTGTACAGCGCGATATGCAGTTTGTCGGCAAGCAGGTGTCTTTAAGTTACGAATTGCCGATGAACGAAGTGGTGCTAGACTTCTTCGATAGGCTGAAATCAGTTAGTCGCGGTTATGCGTCCCTAGATTATCAATTCCTCCGTTTCGACAAGGCCTCGCTGGTGCGTCTCGACGTGATGATTAATGGCGACAGGGTCGATGCGCTGGCGCTCATCGTTCATCGTGATCATGCCCTAGGCAAGGGCCGCGCGCTGGTCGAAAAAATGAAGGAACTCATTCCACGTCAGCTCTACGATGTGGCGATTCAGGCGGCGATAGGCGGCCAGATAATCTCGCGGCAAACGGTAAAGGCGCTGCGTAAAAACGTGACGGCTAAATGCTACGGTGGCGATATTACTCGTAAGAAGAAGCTTCTAGAGAAGCAGAAGGCGGGTAAGAAGCGCATGAAGCAAGTGGGTAATGTTGAGGTGCCACAAGAGGCATTCCTCGCCGTGCTGAAGGTCGACAGTTAAGTTCGAAATAAGGAACGCCTCGCTATGGATATCGATTTTTCACTCGTTCTTGTGTGCCTCGTGGCAGCTTGCGGTGCCGTATGGCTGCTCGATTCGCTGCTGGTTAAAGGTGGGCGGGTAAAGGCTGCACAGGACTTCGAGGCGCGGGCAGGCCAAGACACGCGCCTGAGTGTTGAGCAAGTCGAAGAGGAGACTCAGCGGCTGCTTCAAGAGCCTTGGGTCACTGAGTATGCGAAGTCATTCTTCCCGGTGTTGTTGTTCGTGCTCGCGCTGCGCTCGTTTCTGTTTGAGCCCTATCAAGTCCCTACGGGTTCTATGATCCCGACGATTAAGATTGGCGACTTTATTCTGGTGAACAAATTCGCCTATGGCCTGCGCCTGCCGGTAATCGGCACGAAGATTCTCGATGTGGCGGAACCTCAGCGTGGCGAGATTATGGTGTTCATTCCGCCCCACGTCGATCAGTACTACATCAAACGTGTTATTGGCCTACCTGGGGACACGATACGCTATGAGAACCAGAGTTTGTCGGTTAACGGCGAGGTGATTCCTGAAGAATTCGTTGAAAACATTCTTGTCGATACCGGAATCGGTCCCCTAGAGGGCGTTCTCAACTCGGCGAATTACAATGGAGTGACTCATGCCGTGCAGCATATCCCTAGCGTGAATTCATCGCGGGGACGGAGTAGCTGGGTAGTGCCGCCGGGCCACTACTTTATGATCGGTGATAACCGAGAGAACAGCGCAGACAGTCGTGTCTGGGGGCCCGTTTCAGAAGACAATATTGTCGGCAAGGCTGTCGCTGTCTGGCTGCATAAAGACCCTGGGTTTAACCTGCCTACGTTCGAGAATAACGCGTTCTTTCCGCAGCCGGAGTGACTATCTTGAAGCCTGAGACGAGTCAGCTTTGCGAGAGTATGGGCTATCATTTTAAGGATGAGTCCCTGCTACGACTGGCATTGACTCATCGTAGCGCGAGCGCCAGCCACAATGAACGGCTCGAATTTCTAGGCGATGCAATCCTTGGGTTCGTCGTTGCGGATATGCTGTATTCGCGGCATCGGCAGGAAGCGGAGGGCGACCTCAGTCGTTTGCGCGCGAGTTTGGTGAGCAAGCCCGCGCTCGCGCTATGCGCTCGGCGGCTTAATCTCGGCATGCATTTAGTATTGGGTAGCGGCGAGGCGAAAGGCGGAGGGCGTGATAGGGACTCGATCCTCGCCGACGCTGTCGAAGCGCTAATAGCCGCGACCTATCTGGATGGGGGGATGCAAGCTGCCTCGGAGTTTGTGCATCGCCTCATCGCCCGCGAAGCCTCGTCGGGCAACAAACCGTCGGCGAAAAAAGACAGCAAAACCGCTCTGCAAGAGCTGCTGCAGGCGCGTAAGGCGAGCCTACCTGAGTACGCCATCGTGTCCATCGACGGGGCCGCACACGAGCAGACCTTCCATGTTGAATGCAGATTGCCAGAGGCTGGCAGAGTCTTCTCTGGGATCGGTGAAAGCAAGAAAGAAGCCGAGCAAGCAGCAGCAGAGCACGCCTTAAATACACTAGGAGAAGCCTTTTGAGCGAACAAGAACTAACCAGCGACGTAGGCGATACGCGCTGCGGATTTGTTGCGATCGTGGGCCGTCCGAATGTCGGCAAGTCGACGCTGCTTAACCACATGCTCAAGCAAAAGATTAGCATTACCTCACGCAAGCCTCAGACCACCCGACACCGAATCCTCGGTATTAGTAGCGATGCGACGACGCAATGCCTGTTCGTCGACACCCCAGGCTTGCATGCGCCGACTGGCAAAGCGCTTAATCGCGTGATGAACGACACAGTGCACAGCGTGATCAAGGATGTCGACGTCGTTCTCTTCGTGGTTGAGAGATTCGCCTGGAATGAGGCAGATGAGAGAGTGTTAGAGGCGTTGCAGGCGAGCGCGGTTCCGATACTGCTGATCATCAACAAAATCGATCTGGTTAAAGACAAAGCGCAATTGCTGCCGCATATCGCCATGCTCTCAGAAAAGCGCGAATTCGCGGAGATTGTGCCTGTCTCGGCCCTAGGTGGGCACAACCTCGAACCGCTCGAGGCGCTCATTCGAAACTATCTGCCGCAATCACCCTTCCTGTTTCCGGAAGATCAAGTGACTGATAGGAGTTCTCGGTTTCTCGCGGCGGAATTGATTCGCGAGAAGGTGACGAGACAGCTCGGAGACGAGTTGCCTTATGATGTGACGGTAGAAATAGAAAAGTTTGAGCAGCAGGGGCCGACGCTGCATATCCACGGCCTAATATTGGTCGATAGGCGCGGTCAGAAGCGCATTATCGTGGGCGCGGAAGGTGACCGTCTGAAGCAGATTGGCATCGCGGCGCGAGAAGATATGGAAGTCAGTTTCGACTGTAAAGTGATGCTCAATCTTTGGGTCAAGGTGAAGTCAGGCTGGGCAGACGACGAGCGGGCGTTGCAGAGTCTTGGCTATAGCGACCGCTAGTACTCGAGGTTCGGGGCATGGAATCGAGGATAACGCTGCAACCCGCCTACCTTCTGCACCGAATTCCGTTTCAGAACTCGAGTCTTATCGTCGACCTTTTTACTCGCGATTACGGTAGGGTGCGCGCAGTAGCGAAGGGCGCACGCGGAGCCAAGTCTCGCTCACGCGCTTTGCTGCAACCCTTTCAGCCTTTGTTGGTGAGTCTAACAGGCCGCAGCGAGTTAAAGACACTTACCGGAGTAGAGGCGATGCACCAGTCGCTGCGGCTAGACTCCACACGACTATTCAGCGGCCTCTACGTTAATGAGCTGCTTTCGCGGCTGCTGCCCAACCACGCCGTGCACGAAGCCCTCTACGGCATTTATCAGGACACATTGGTGGCTCTGCAAGGGGACTCGCCGCTGGACCATACCCTGAGGTATTTCGAGCTTAGCCTGCTGGCGCAGTTAGGATATGGCATCAGCTTCGAGGTGTTGGGCGATCCTCCGCAGAGTCTCGAGTCCTCCTCTTACTACCGGTTCGATCCGAAACAGGGTTTTTCGCCTTGCTCGGCTTGTGAGGACGCGTTTCTCGGCGCCGAGGTGATCGCTTTGCGCGACGGCAACTTAGAAGATCTCTCCGGCGCTCGAGCAGCGAAAAGGCTGTTGCGTATGGCGCTTGCCGATCATCTGGGCTCTAAGCCTTTAAGCAGTCGCAGTCTTTTCGGAAAGCCTCGCCACAGCGGCTCGCCGCAGTGAAAAACCTTTACTGAATTTTGGCGCAAGCGGCTAACCGTGGCACAATTCACCTTCTGAATAGGGCTTTTCCCTCGATACTGGATTCCTCATGCGTGTAGCAACATTAGATTCTCTGATCGGTAATACGCCGCTAGTACAGCTACGGAAATTGCCCGGCAATACCAGCAATCGGGTTCTAGTTAAGCTCGAGGGAAATAACCCCGGAGGCTCAGTTAAGGACCGGCCGGCACTGAATATGCTGTTGCAGGCGGAGCGGCGCGGCGCTATTCGCGAGGGCGATGCGCTGATAGAGGCGACGAGTGGCAACACGGGTATCGCACTTGCCATGGTGGCCGCCGCCAAGGGCTATAAGATGATTCTGATTATGCCTGACAATATGAGCGAAGAGCGCAAGGCGGCGATGAGCGCTTACGGCGCCGAGCTTATCCTCGTATCGGCAGAGGAGGGTATGGAGGGCGCGCGTGACCTCGCCGTGCGCCTGCAAAGCGAAGGCAGGGGCTTGGTGCTGGATCAATTTGCGAATCAAGACAATCCTGATGCGCATTATCAAGGCACGGGGCCGGAGATTTGGCGCGACACCCAAGGCGAGGTCAGTCATTTCGTGTGCTCAATGGGCACGACAGGCACGATCATGGGCGTGTCGCGCTATCTCAAAGAGCAGAACCCTGAGATCGAGATTGTTGGCTTACAGCCTCAAGAGGGGTCCAAAATTCCCGGCATAAGGCGCTGGCCAGAGGCCTATATGCCCAAGATATTCGACCGCTCGCGGGTCGATAGGGTCATCGACGTCGACCAGCTGGAGGCGGAGAAGACTATGCGCGCATTAGCTCGTGACGAAGGCATATTTTGCGGCGTGTCGTCCGGCGGCTCGGTGCACGCGGCCCTGCAGCTGAGTGCCCAGGTTAACAATGCGACGATCGTCGCCATCGTTTGCGATCGAGGCGATCGCTACCTCTCCACCGGAGTCTTTGCTGCGAATTCATAAAACGGGCGCGGTCGGTGCGAGGGTTGCCCTTTGCACCGACCCCTAACACCGCCTCCTAACACCAAGTACACAACACCAAACCACGACCATCGGGCTGCGCGCCGTGAAGCGCAGCGCATCACCTTTTCGCGATAAGAGAACAGAGCAATCATGAGTAAACGCAGATTTCGTCGGCAGAAACTTCCCTTAGAGCCGATTGAGCTCGACATTTCCTCGATGAGCCACGAGGGTCGGGGTATTGCGCACGTCGATGGCAAGGTAGTGTTCGTCGATGGTGCATTACCAGGCGAGAAGGTGAGTGCTAATTATGTGCGCCGTCGCAGCAGTTTCGACGAGCTGCGGAGCGCGTCTGTGCTCGTGGCCTCGCCCTTGCGCGTAGAGCCCGCCTGTCGCTTCGCCGGTGTGTGTGGCGGCTGTTCTTTACAGCATATGGATTCGACCGCGCAGATCGAGTTCAAGCAGTCGGTCTTACTCGAGCAGATGCAACAAGCGACTGGCGGCGAGCTTGTTGGTGTTGATATTTTACCCACGTTGCGCGATCAAGACTTCCACTATCGCCGCAAGGCACGCCTCGCTGCACGCTTCGTGTCGAAAAAGGGCGGGGCGCTCGTCGGCTTCCGTGAGAAATACAGCAGTTTCATCGCCGAAATGGACGATTGCGAGATACTCGTAGACGAGGTGGCCTGTCTGATCGCGCCCCTGAGGGAATTATTCAGCGACCTCGACGGTAAGATGGAGATTCCACAGATCGAGGTTGCTGTTGGAGAGAGTGCCCCTGAGGAGTCGGCGCCTAAGGTAGTCGCGCTTGTGGTTAGGCATCTCGCCGAACTGAGTGCCGCTGACAGTGAGGCGTTCACACGATTCGCGCAGCAACACGGGGTTGAATTGTATTTGCAGCCGGGTGGCAATGAGACAGTGGCGCGGCTGTGGCCTCAGGCTGACAGCGATCGTCTGCGTTATTTCCTGCCTGATTTCGGCCTAGAGCTTGGCTTCCACCCTATGGATTTCACGCAGGTCAATGCCGGTATAAACCGCAGGATCGTGCGCCGTGCAATCGACCTGTTAGCACTGACGCGAGACGACAGCGTCTTAGACTTGTTCTGTGGGCTTGGTAACTTCACCCTTGCCGCCGCGACGCTCGCAGGGTCGGTAGTGGGCGTCGAAGGCAGCGAGGAAATGGTGCAGCGGGGTGGTGAGAACGCTACTAAGAATGGACTAAGCAATACCGAGTTCTTCGCTGCAAACCTCGCCAAGCCCTTCGCCGATGAGTCGTGGGGGCAACGCAAGTATAACAAGATCTTGCTAGATCCGCCGCGATCAGGAGCCCTCGAGATTATTCCCGAGGTCGCGGCTCTCGGTGCAAGCAGGATCGTCTATATTTCTTGTAATCCGGCTACGCTCGCACGCGATACTGCGGAATTAATCAAGGCAGGCTATGTGCTGAGATCGGCCGGCGTAATGGATATGTTCCCGAATACCACGCATGTCGAATCAATGGCGGTTTTTGACCGGCTAGAGGCTAAGTAGAGCAACGTTAAGAGAGTCGAAAGAGTGACTCGAAAGCCCGAGGGAGCGTTATGAAAGAAGTAGAAGCACTGCTAGAGCTGATGAGTAAGTTGCGCGATCCGCAGCACGGCTGTCCATGGGACCTAAAGCAGACTATCACATCCCTGCTTCCGCATACTCTAGAAGAGGTTTATGAGGTCGCCGATGCCATAGAGAATGGCAGCAGAGTAGAGCTAGAAGATGAATTGGGCGACCTCTTGTTTCAAGTCGTCTTCTACGCGCAGCTGGCTCAAGAGGAAGGGGGGTTCGGTTTCGGCGACGTGGCCGCCGGAATAACCAGGAAGCTGCTGCGCAGGCATCCCCATGTGTTCCCCGACGGCACTCTGGCAAGCTTTGGGCAATCTCAGAATCTGACGCCTGACCAAGTCTTGCAGAACTGGAACGCGATAAAGGAGATAGAGCGCGCTGAGAAGCGTGGGAGATTAAGTCTTGCAGGGGTCGAGAGCAAGGAGGAGGCGGTCAGCCTGCTTGATGATGTCCCGCGTGCGCTTCCCGCGATGGAGCGTGCACGCAAACTACAAAAACGTGTCGCGGGTGTAGGATTCGACTGGCAAGAGATTGGCCCGGTAATCGCCAAGCTGAAAGAAGAGGTTGATGAGTTAGAGAAGGCTGTCGCGAAGGGAGATCAGCAAGGAGTACAGCATGAGCTCGGCGATGTGTTGTTCTCCGCAATCAATCTCGCTAGACACGCAGAGATCGAACCTGAGATCGCATTGCGTGGCTGTAATGCGCGCTTTGAGGCGAGGTTTCGCTTCATCGAGGGCGAATTAGCCGCGAATGGAGAGGCGATGCAGGAGAAGAGCTTGGAAGAACTCGACGCGCTGTGGGATTTAGCGAAGCGATCTGGGTTATAGTTGTCGCTTGGCTGTAAGCAAATAATTTATTAAGGAGTAAAAGATGAGATTGATCCTATTGGGTGCGCCTGGGGCGGGGAAGGGAACGCAGGCACAATTCGTGACGGAGAAGCTCGGGATACCGCAGATTTCAACTGGCGACATGCTTCGTGCTGCGGTAGCTGCTAAATCTGCGTTAGGCCTTCAGGTCGAACAAGTTATGGCCTCAGGCGGATTAGTGACTGACGAAATCATTATCGCTCTGGTGAAGGAACGCCTCGCTCAGTCTGATTGCGAAAATGGCTTTTTGTTTGATGGCTTTCCACGAACTATTCCACAGGCTCAGGCGATGGTCGAGGCAGGTGTGGAAATTGACTGCGTCTTGGAGATCGACGTTGCTGACGATGAGATAGTGAAGCGTTTGAGCGGAAGGCGCGTGCATCCGGGCTCTGGACGCGTCTATCACGTTGAGTTTAATCCACCTAGTGTAGAAGGTGTTGACGATGAAACTGGCGAAGAATTAGTGCAGCGAGAGGACGATCAGGAAGCAACTATCCGTAAGCGCCTACAGGTTTATCATGAACAGACTGAGCCCCTGGTTGGCTTTTATCAGGACTGCGCTAAGAACGGCGCGAAAGTGTCGGTCGTTAAAGTAAACGGCATTGCTGCCGTGAACGATATTCGAGATCAAATAGAATCGCTTTTGGCCTAACACCTGGGTTAGGTGTAAGTCGAATCGATTAAAATTTATCCACCTTTTCTTAAAGTTTTTTCTGTTACTATCGAAATAGAGCCTAACACCATCTTTCATGGTGTTTAGGACGTGGGTTATTTAGAGGCGCGCTTTTATTTAATTCATGGCAAGATAACTGAGGCAGTCTCGTTAACACCGCACTTCGCGGCCTCGAATCTGCAGCAGGCTACAGCTAAAAACTGCGGCTGTGAAAACAAGCTTGATGGACTCTGAGTTTGAACGTAAGTCAGGGAACATAGAAACAGCAGCGGGCAAGATTCATAACCTAGGAGAAAATCGAGCATGGCTAAAGTTAAAGCGAAAGCAAAGCGCAGCCCAGTGGCAAAAAAGAAGCCGGCGGCTAAAGCGTCGAACCCTGCATTAGACAAAGCAAAGGCAGCTTTGGATAAGCTTCAGAAAGATTCAGCAGCTGCGGCGAAAGTCGTGACAGCTGCGCGTAAAAAAGCAGCTGCGGCGACGAAGGCCGCTGCGAAGTCTAAAACGGCGACAGCAAAGAAGGCAGCAACTGCTGCAAACGCGGCTGCTAAGAAGGCCGCTGCAAAGGCTGCTTCTGCTGCCGCTAAGACACGTACTGCTGCCGCTAAGGTTAAAGCTGCGCAAGCAGTGGCGTCTGCAGCTGCTAAGAAGGCTGCCGATGAGGCGAAGAATCAAGCAGCGCTAGATAAGGCTGTGAAGGCATTCGCGGCTAACTTCAAGAAGAAGCAAGCGAAGGCAGCTGCTGCTAAGGCTGCTAAGGCTGCCAAGAAGGCTGCAGCTAAGGCTAAGGCTGCAGCGAAAAAAGCCGCTGCCAAGAAGAAAGTAGCTGACAAGAAGGCTGCAGTAAAAGCGAAAGCAGCAGCTAAAGCTGCGAAGGCAAAAGCAGCTAAAGCTGCTAAGCGTGAAGCAGCAAAAGCCAAGGCGGCAGCCAAGAAAGCAACTGCCAAGGCTAAAGCGCCTGCTAAGAAGAAGGCGGTAGCTAAGAAAGCGCCAGCGAAGAAGAAAGCTGTAGCTAAGAAAGCTGTAGCTAAAAAGGCGCCAGCTAAGAAGAAGGCAGTAGCTAAGAAAGCACCTGCTAAGAAAGCACCTGCCAAGAAGAAAGCAGTCGCCAAAAAAGCACCTGCTAAGAAGAAAGCGGTAGCGAAGAAGCGTAAATAAGCTTCCTTCGCCGCTAACCTTATCGCTGCGCCGATTCAAAAGGCCAGGGAGGAGGTGATAAAAGTCCTGTCTAGCCTGCTAGGCAGGATTTTTTTGTGTGTAAAATGGCACTACTCTTGGAAGCTCCCCCAACGGTGACTTATGAATGCTCCTCGAATCCTTTTGCTCGATACGTCATCTTCTCGCTGTCAGGTGGGTATGCTGGCGGATGCGCTTCATTGTCGCTACGGGTCAAGTGAGCGCCAATCCGCACAGAATATCCTGCCTCTCATCGCGGAGCTGGTTACCGATACAGCAACCCCACTTAGCGACCTTGCCGCGATAGCCGTCATGGCAGGGCCCGGATCGTTTACCGGGCTACGCATAGGCGTTGGTGTCGCTCAGGCGCTTTCGATGGCGAACTCGACGCCGGGGATACGGGTATCTAATCTCGCCGCGCTAGCGTTCGCAGCTTCCCTTCAGTGTGATGCTGATGTTTTTTGGACGGCTATGCCAGCGCGGGAAGGCGAATTCTATTTCGCTGTCTATGCGCGAGATCAGCAGGCTGGCGTGGCGCTGCTAGGCAAGGAGCAAGTCGCTGTTCCTAGCGCGCTCGATTGGGTTAAGCCGTCCGGCAGCCACGTGCTGGTAGGAGAAGGGTGGCAAGGCGACTCATCGCTCCGAGAGGCTTTGGGGACGGGCGCCGATTTTATCGAGGCCACGCCGACATTAGAGACCATGGCTATACTTACTCAGAAGCTGTTTGCGCAGGGCCAGACCTGCGAGTCGGCATTGCTCAGACCGAACTACGTTAAGGAACAATTAGAGTACTAAGTCGGCGGCGGACGCGTTTAGACCGCGGAGCAGGATAGGGCAAGTGGGGTAGTTTCCTCGCTAAATGTTAGGCGATATGTGGAGAGGCGCAGCTATCGAGTTGCTACAGATTACAGTGCTTGCGTTGGTGCAGGGGCTGACAGAATTTTTACCCGTGTCTTCCTCAGGCCATCTCCTGCTGCCATCGGTTGTGTTTGGTTGGCCGGATCAAGGGCTTGCGTTTGATATTGCGGTGCACGTGGGCACACTCATTGCGGTGATCACCTATCTGCGCGCTGATGTCTTAGCTCTTTGTGTCGCGCTGTTCAGGCGGCTAACAGGAGGGAGCGAAACGACTCAATCGCGCCTAGCTCTGCAGCTTATACTGGCGACGCTGCCAGCGGGCCTGATGGGCATTCTCCTCAAAGATCTGATTCAGGGCGATGTGCGCGCGCTCGGCATCGTCGCAGTAACCTCTATCGTCTTCGCTCTGCTGCTCTGGGCTGCGGATGCGCGTGCACAACGCCGCGGCGATGCCCAAGGCCTCGAGACGCTTGGTTTCGCAGGGGCGCTGTTTATCGGCTGCGCACAGGCATTGGCACTCATCCCAGGCACGTCGCGCTCTGGGGTTACGCTCACCGCAGCCCGCATTCTTGGTTTACGCCGAGAGAGCGCGGCCAAATTCTCTTTCTTGTTATCCATACCGATTATTCTCGCAAGCGGGTTGCTGCTGGCAGTCGATGCGTCTGTCGACGAGTCTAGTTTCGATTGGGGCCTGCTTGCGTATGCGGCGATTGCGTCTGCTTTGGTTGCTTTTGCTAGCATTCATTTTTTCATGCGCTTACTGCCGCGCGTAGGTGTTTTGCCATTCGTCATCTATCGACTCCTATTCGGTGCTGCGCTTTTGCTATGGCTAAGTTAGTCGCCGATACGAGCCAGTTTGTGCTGGTGACCATAAATGACGCGGTGGGCTTGAAGAGACGCGATGCAGAGGATAGCGACGCGGTGTTCGTTGATTTCTGCGCCCCCGCGCTAAGCTATCGTGCCACCAGCGCCGTTAAGCAGCAGGGCTTAAGTAAGGCGGTGGGAATCAAGGGAGCGTTGCGCCCTCGCGTTCTGGACGCGACTGCCGGTTTTGGCAAGGATGCGTATTTACTGGCAAGCCAAGGGTGCCGAGTAACCCTCTTCGAAAGAGACCCACTGGTCTGCGCACTCCTGCGTGACGGCATCGCCCGTGCGCGCGGGACGAGCGACCCATCGCTGGCTGAGACGCTGGCAAGAATGGCGCTCATCGAGGGGGATTTCTTGTCCCATAGTGCCGATGGCGAATGGGATGTCGTCTATCTTGACCCCATGTTCCCTGAGAGTAAGAAATCGGCACGGGTGAAGAAAGACATGTTCGCCTTGCAGGAACACCTCGGGGCGGCCGACGATGGCGAGCAAATGTGGCTGCGGGCTTGCGAGGTGGCCTGCAAGCGCGTGGTGGTAAAGCGCAGTAAATCAGCGCCATTGATCAGCGCCGCGAAGCCCGATATTCAATACAAGGGAACGAGCAGCCGCTTCGACGTTTATCTTACGCCGAAGTAGCCCAATGAGTCATTGGGCTTAAACGGCGGCTAGAGCGATGCGCTTTAAGAGGTCTGCGTAGACCGCTGATAGCGTGTCGAGGTCTTCGGCACGAATCCTCTCGTCGACTTGATGGATTGTTGCATTGCAGGGCCCCAGTTCCACGACCTCGGCACCTGTCGGTGCAATGAAACGACCGTCTGAAGTGCCACCTGCTGTCGATTGATCGGTGACCAGTCCGGTAATAGCGCTGATGCTATCGGCGACGGCTGCACGTAAGAGTCCTGGCTGCGTGAGGAAAGGCTCGCCGGAGAGATGCCACGCGATTGCGTAGTCTAGCCCATGAGCGGCGAATACGGCTTCCGTCGCCTCTCGCAATGCCTCATGGGTGGATTGCGTGGAATAGCGGAAATTGAATTCGACCTTGCAGGCCGCTGGAATGACGTTGTTGGCGCCAGTGCCGGCGGCGATATTGGAGATCTGCAGGGTCGTAGGGGGGAAGGACTCGTTGCCGGCGTCCCAACTGCGGGCTGTGAGTTCCGCGAGTGCAGGCAGCGCATTATGGATGGGGTTCACTGCGAGGTGAGGGTAGGCGACATGTCCTTGAACGCCGCGGACTTCGAGTGTCGCGCTGAGCGAGCCACGGCGTCCAACTTTGATCGTGTCGCCGAGCTTTTGGGTGCTGCTGGGCTCGCCAACAAGACAGTAATCGATGCGCTCGCCGCGCGCCTTCAATACGTCTATCACTTCGCGCGTGCCATGCTTCGCAATACCTTCCTCGTCGCTCGTGATGAGGAATCCGAGACGCAATCTACCGAATAGTTCGGGGTCACTCGAAAGCGCCTCTTCGCAGGCCGTAATCATCGCAGCGAGGCTTCCTTTCATGTCCGCCGCGCCGCGGCCGTGCAGTATGCCGTCCTCTAGGATTGCCGCATAGGGCGGGTGAGTCCAACGCGCTTCATCGCCACAGGGCACAACATCGGTATGCCCGGCAAAGACGAAGAGGGGCCCGACGGTGCCGCGGACCGCCCACAGGTTGTCTACGTCATGTGAGCGCAGGCTTTCGCAGTGGAATCCAAGGGGTTCTAAGCGCTCGCGCATAAGTCGCTGGCAGCCTCCATCTTCGGGAGTTACCGACGGGAGGCGGATTAGCTGCCGCGCGAGTTCGATCGTTGTGCTCATAGTGTGACTCGTCGTGTTAGTTGTGCGCGTGTAGTTCGTCGTTGAGCTCGACTTCGCTTTGCAGCGGCAGGCATTCTACGGAGCCGCTAAGCGAATTGCGTCGGAACAACAGGCCTTCTTGGCCGATAAGGTCCATCGCCTTGCAGCTAGTGCGCGGTGCGCCTTTAGCGTCGAGCAAATTCACTTTAGTGCCGGCGGTGACATACAGCCCAGCCTCAACGACACAGCCATTGGCTAGAGGAATGCCAATACCGGCATTCGCGCCGATGAGGCAGTTCTCTCCCACCGCAATTACTTGTTTGCCGCCGCCTGACAGAGTTCCCATCGTGCTGCAACCGCCGCCGAGATCGCTGTTTGCGCCGACCATAACGCCAGCTGAGATGCGCCCTTCGATCATGGCTGGCCCTTCGGTGCCTGCGTTAAAATTGATGAAGCCTTCATGCATCACTGTCGTGCCTTCGCCCAGGTAGGCGCCTAAGCGAACGCGTGAAGTGTCCGCGATGCGCACGCCCCGCGGCACAACATAGTCTGTCATTTTAGGGAATTTATCGACGGAGAAAACGCTGAGCTGTTTTCCTTGCAGGCGGGCAGCCAGTTGCCGTTCGGGCAGCTCGTTAAGGTCAATAGGGCCGTCGCTGGTCCACGCTAGGTTGTGCAATACGCCGAACATGCCATTGAGGTTGACCTCATGCGGGCGCACGAGTCGAGCCGAGAGCAAGTGTAGTTTGAGGAACGCCTCGGCGACCGAGCTTGGCGCGCTGTCGCTGCCCAAAACGCACAGTATCAGTGGCTTTTCGCTAGCGGCTAAGTTGCCGATCTGTGCGGCAAACTGTGCTTTAGCGGCGTCGTCCAGTTCTACGTAACCACTTTGACCCGCCTCCAGCCCACAGACCGTCAGTGCCTTAGCGCTGAACTGTGTGTCATCGCCTAGCCCGAACTTTGTGTAAAAGACTTCGATTATTTCACCGGCGCTATTTTCTGTGGCGAGGCCGAAGCCGTAACTGTGGATGTGACTCATACTCGGTTTCTCCGTTAATGCTAATTCTGTGTGCTTGCCTAGTTAACTAGCGCGCTAAAAGCGGCTTCGTCGTAACCCACGACCCAAGCCTGCCCGGCGCGTAGGATAGGTCTCTTGATCACCGACGTTTCTCGTTGGATCAGTGCCAGCGCGCTTGTTTCGTCGAGCCGGTCTTTTTCCGAGTCGGGCAGTTTGCGCCAGGTTGTGCCTCGCGTATTGATGAGGCGTTCGAGGGGAATGTTAGCGAGTAACTCTGCCGCTAGTTTGGCATCACAGCCGAGTTTCTTGTAGTCGTGGAAAGAGTACTCGACTCCCTTGGCGTCAAGCCATTTGCGGGCCTTCTTAACTGTGTCGCAATTCGCGATTCCGTAGACGATAAGCATAAATACTGATTCCGTAGGCCGCTGTTTAGCCACTAATGCGTTTTTCGAGGGCTTCTTCAATTGTGCTGATTAGCGCGTCCGCCTCGTCTTCGTCGGTAATGGGAAGGTCGTCGCTATTACTAATATAGAATAAGTCTTCCACACGCTCGCCGAGGGTCGTGATGCGCGCGTCTTTGATGTTGATAGATTCTTCGACGAAGATTTTCCCGACGGTGGCGAGAATGCCGGAATGGTCGGGGCAGTTAATTTCTAAAGTCGAGTGTGCGCGCCCCGGTAAGTTGCTTAGTCTGACGATTACCTTGGTGGCAAAATACCGCTCTTTGCGACTCTGGCGATATTGCGGAGGCCGCGCGGGTAAATGCTTATTCGCGAGGCTTTCGGTGAGTGCCTGTTTGATTTCATCGATACGTGTTCGCACCTCTCCGACGGGCTGGCCAGAATCTTCCAAGACGGTGAACGTGTCGAGGCAATAGCCATGGCTCGAGGTAAAAATGCGCGCACCTTGAACATTAAGGTGTAGCCGTTCGAGCGCAGCGGTCGTGTTGGCGAAAAGAAAGTCGCCGTCCTTGGTGTAGATAAACACTTGAGTCGCGCCTTCGCCATCAATCTTGGTGAGCTCTTGCAGTGCGACGATGGGGCCTTGGTCTCCGCCCTTGACGATGAGTTCGGTATGCCAGGCGATGTTTACTGCAGATTCCCGCACAAAATACTCATCGTCCAGATTGTCCCACAGCGCGTCGATCTGCTGCGGCTCGACGGCGCGTTGTATAAGCGCCCGCATCGCAGATTCTTTCTTGTCAGCGATGCGCTCTTCCCGATTCTGCGGGTTCTCAAGACCGGCGCGCAGCGCCTGTTTCGCGTTGGTGTAGAGCTGTGACATGAGCGAGGCGCGCCAGCTATTCCACAGTTCTGGATTCGTTGCGCGAATGTCGGCCACAGTCATCGAATAGAGATAGTCCAGGTGGAGCTTATCGCCCATGATCGAGGCGAATTCATGGATAACCTCGGGGTCGGAAATGTCTTTGCGCTGCGCGGTCATCGACATTAACAAGTGCTTGTCTACAAGCCATGAGACGAGCTTCGCATCCCAGCTGCTGAGGTGGTGGCGCTCACAAAAATTGACGGCATCTACCATGCCGAGTTTTGAGTGATCGCCGCCGCGGCCTTTCGCAATGTCGTGATACAGGCCGGCTATGTAGAGTAGTTCGATCTTCGGTAGGTTTTTAACGACACTCGAAACCCCAGGGAACTCATGAGCAGTCTCAGGAAGCCAGAGCCGGCGCATATTTTCCACGACCTGAAGCGTGTGGGCATCGACCGTATAAATATGGAAGAGGTCGTGCTGCATCTTGCCCATAATTTTGCCGAATTCTGGCAAATAGCGGCCGAGGATGCCGTAGCGAGCCATGCGCCTGAGCTGGAAGGTCACCTTGTTAGGCGAGCGTAGGAGTTCCATAAACAGCGTGACACAGCGGATGTCTGCGCGGAACTCGTCATCGATCAGGTGGCGGCTATCGCGGATTAGGCGAATAGTAGAGGCGCGTACGCCTTGAATCTCTGGATGCTGTGCACACAGCACGAACACTTCCAAAAGCGCGAAGGGCGAGCGCTTGAATACGCGATTGTCGACGACCTCGAGGCTGTCGTTATGAATCTGGAAACGATTGTTCAGTGGCGTGATGCGCTCGCGCTCATCTGCGCGCAGTATGACCTCGTCGAAGTGTTGCAGTAGTAGGTCGTTTAGCCCGCGCACTGTGCCGACGGTGCGGTAGTAGCGCTGCATGAGCTTTTCGACTCCCAGACTTAGTTCGTCGTCCTCGTAGCCAAATATTTTCGCCAGCTCTCGTTGCTTGTCGAAAAGGAGTCTGTCTTCGCGGCGTCCTTCTAAAAGATGGAGGCCGTAACGTACGCGCCAGAGGAATTTCTGCCCCTTGTCGATAAGCGCTCTTTCGACCTCGGTAAGAAAGCCCAAGTCCTGCAAGTCGCGGAAGGACGAGGCATTGAAATGGCGCTTCGCGACCCAGGCGATGGTTTGAATATCCCTCAGGCCTCCTGGCGAGGTCTTTACATTGGGCTGCAGCGCATAATCGATGTCATGGTATTTGTCATGGCGTGCGAGCTGTTCGTCCCACTTGGCACGCATGAATTTCTTGATTGGCCATACGCGCTTGGTGGTGGTGGCGCGGTACATTTCTTCCTGTAGCGCGTCCGGGCCAATAAGCGTGCGCGACTCCATGAGGGCGGTGGCCACAGTGATGTCATTACTCGCCTCCTGCACACACTGTTTGATAGAGCGGACGCTCTGGCCAATTTCTAGCCCGATGTCCCAAAGTAGGGTGAGAAATCCGCTTACTGCGGCCTTGATGGCCTTGTCTGGCGTCTTTTTCGTCAGGAGGAGGATGTCGATATCCGAGTGGGGCGCGAGCTCTCCGCGGCCAAAACCGCCGACTGCCACCAGCGCAATGTCACCCTGGGGCCACGCTTGCCGTTGCCAGGCGAGGATAAGGATCTGGTCAACGACCCATGCCCGGCCGCGGACGATCGCTTCAATATCGTCGTTGTCTTTAAAGCGGTCATCGAGTTTAGCGCCAGCGTGCTCTAACGCCTGCTTAAGACAATTTACAGGGGGGGCTCCGGCGTCGAGAGTGCCGCGCAACGCGCTGATGTCTAATAGGCTTGCGTCTGGGCTAGGTTTGCTTAGCGTGACGGTGGTGACATCGAGTGGTTCGGGCGTGCTCACAGCGTGTCGTCTGCGCGCAGGGTAAAGACTTCGAAGCCGTTGGCGGTGACCGCGAGGGTATGCTCCCACTGAGCAGAGAGGCGTCTGTCCTTGGTGGTGACTGTCCAGCCGTCGGCGCGCGACAGTTTGTTGTGGCGCGTGCCGGCATTAAACATCGGCTCAATGGTGAACGTCATGCCTTCTTCGAGCACCAGCCCGGTTCCTGCGCGGCCGTAATGCAAGACCTGCGGCTCTTCATGGAACACGCGGCCGATGCCGTGACCGCAGTATTCCCGCACGACAGAATAGTTGTTGCCTTCACCGTGCGCTTGGATGATCGCGCCGATGTCGCCTAGCGTGGTGCCAGGGCGCACGATCTCGATACCTTTATACATCGCCTCTTGGGTCACGCGAATGAGCCTCTGGGCGTGCTCGGGCACCTCGCCCACACAAAACATGCGCGAGGTATCGCCGTGGTATTCGTCTTTGATGACGGTGACATCGATATTGATGATATCGCCGACCTTAAGCACCTTGTCGTCGCTGGGGATGCCATGGCAGATGACGTGGTTGACCGATGTGCAGACGGATTTGGGGAAGCCGTTGTAGTTGAGCGGTGCCGGAATAGCGTGCTGCACGTCGACGATGTAGTTGTGACAGAGCCTATCGAGTTCCCCCGTAGTAACGCCGGGCACGACGTAGGGGGCGATCATTTCAAGGACTTCGGCGGCGAGCTTGCCGGCGACGCGCATCTTTACTATTTCATCAGCGGTTTTGAGTTGAACTGTCATGGCCTGGCATTACTCGAGCGGTGTGTCGTTAGAACGGAATTGTAAAGCACGACGAGGCGCAATACGAGGCTCTGCGGGGGCAGGCGCGCGTTTAACCTGTCCAAAGTTGCCGTGAGTTTGCAGCTTTCCGGCGCTTAAATCTTTAATCGAAAGGCTCTGTATGGTATAAAGCGCGGCGATTTGAGGATCGTAGAGTTTCTATGGCGCTATTTGGGGTCGCAGATTTCTACGAGAAAATCTTAAAATTGTATAAATATCATAAACTAATGTCGCACACTTATCGTCACGTCTGATCTGGGTGCCGCGCACTCCTTCTGTGATCTGCCGCTCGCCGGCATAGCACACCGCTGTTTGTACTCTCCGAGTGCACTTGGCGAGAAGAGGAGAAGAGCGCGGTTGATCGATGGGATAAGTGGAGGCCTAACCCAATACAAAGGAATGACTATGTCAGTAACAATGAAAGAAATGCTCCGCGCGGGCGTGCACTTCGGCCACCAGAGCCGCTACTGGAACCCCAAGATGGATCAGTTCATCTTTGGTGCCCGTAACAAGATTCACATCATCAACCTCGAGCATACGCTCCCGGCGATGAACAAGGCCCTAGACGAAATCAGCAATATGGCTGAGAAGAATCGCAAGATCCTCTTCGTCGGTACCAAGCGTGCCGCGTCAAAGATCGTTGGCCTCGAAGCAGAACGTGCTGGTATGCCGTTCGTGAACCACCGTTGGCTCGGCGGCATGCTGACCAACTACAAGACAATCCGCGGTTCGATCAAGCGCTTGAAAGAGCTCGAGACTCAAGAAGCCGACGGTACGTTCAACCGCTTGACGAAGAAAGAAGCGCTCATGCGCACGCGTGCGAAAGAGAAGCTTATTCGTAGCATCGGCGGTATTAAGGATATGGGCGGCCTGCCTGACGCGCTGTTCGTGATCGACGTCGAGCACGAGCGCATCGCGGTAACCGAGGCGAACAACCTGCGCATTCCCGTCATTGGTGTAGTAGATACCAACAGCAACCCTGACGGCATCGACATCGTGATTCCAGGTAATGACGATGCACAGCGCGCGATTCAGCTTTACGCCTCGGCTGTGGCGAATGCCTGTATCGAAGGTAAAAAGCGTAACGGCGGTGCTGGCTCGACTAGCGAGTTCGTTGAAGTCGAAGAAGAAACTGCAGCGCCCGCAGAAGAAACGGTAGCGGCTGTCGAGGCTGTTGCCGAAGCAGCGCCTGCACCAGTAGCAGAAGAAGCACCAGCGGCGGAACAAGCGCCTGCTGCTGAAGAGGCCCCAGCTGCAAGCTAGGCTCTCCGATTGTTGCTCCTGCCGGCACTGCCGGCAGACGAAGAAGAGAGGGGGCGCGAGCCCCCTTTTTGTAAGACCAGCTTGTAAGACCAGCTTGTGACTGTGTCACGCTGAGCTGGGTTAAATTCAGACACCCCAAGAGTCGGCGATAGCCCGACTCGCGATTATTTTTACAGAGGCAAAGAACATGGCGAACATAACTGCGGCAATGGTAAAGGACCTGCGTGAGCGCACTGGCCTAGGCATGATGGATTGCAAGAAAGCGCTGTCGGAGGCTGATGGCGATATCGAAAAGGCGATCGACGACCTGCGAAAAGCGAGTGGCATGAAGGCGGCGAAGAAAGCGAGTCGCGTTGCGGCGGACGGTATCGTCCTCACTAAGGTCTCTTCCGATGGCAACTACGGCGTGATCATGGAAGTGAATAGCGAGACAGACTTCGTTGCGCGTGACAGCAGCTTCCTAGGTTTCGCTAACGACGCCATCACTGCAGCATTCGACAATAAGGACGCTGACGTAGCCGCGATCTTGGTAGGCGGTCTCGAAGATGCGCGCGAGAAACTCGTGCAAAAAATCGGTGAGAACATCAACATTCGCCGCACCGATCGCCTCGAGTTTAGCGATGCGAACGAAGGCATCGTTGAGAGCTATGTGCACAGCAATAACCGTATCGCGGTTTTGATCTCGCTTCGCGGTGGCGACTCTGCGTTAGCGAAAGACATCGCCATGCATGTTGCGGCGGTAAATCCGATGGTTGTACGCGCCGAAGATGTGCCAGAAGAGACGCTCGCGAAAGAGTCAGAAATTTACTCTGCGCAGGCACGCGAAAGCGGCAAGCCAGAAGAGATTATCGAGAAGATGATCAGCGGCCGCTTAAAGAAATACGTCGCGGAAATCAGCTTGCTCGAGCAGCAATTCGTCAAAGATCCCGACACGACCATCTCGCAGCTGCTTAAGGCAGCCGGCGCGGACGTCGTTAGCTTTGTACGCTACGAAGTAGGCGAGGGCATCGAGAAGGAAGAAGTCGATTTCGCAGCCGAAGTTGCAGCTCAGCTCGCAGGTTCAAACTAAGCGCTCAACCACCCGGACGCCAAGCCGTTTAGCAGAGGAATAAGCTATGTCGAAACACGATAGAAAGTACAAGCGCATCCTCATAAAACTGAGCGGTGAGGCACTCACGGGAGACGCCGAGTTCGGGATCGACCCGAAGGTGCTCGACAGGATGGCGGTTGAGATAGGCCAGCTTGTTGGGCTCGGTGTTCAGATTGGCCTCGTGATCGGTGGCGGCAATCTGTTTCGTGGTGCGGCGCTCAGCGCTGCAGGCATGGAGAGGGTCACCGGCGATCACATGGGCATGCTCGCCACAGTGATGAATGGCCTCGCCATGCGCGATGCATTAGAGAGAGCGGGTATCCCGACGCGCGTGATGTCGGCGATCCCTATGAGCGGGGTAGTCGAGCACTACGATCGTCGCACTGCCATTCGTCATCTCAATGCCTCGGATGTCGTTATCTTCTCTGCCGGCACCGGCAACCCCTTCTTTACTACTGATTCCGCGGCTTGTCTGCGAGGAATCGAGATTGATGCCGACTTGATCCTCAAGGCGACGAAAGTCGACGGCGTTTACTCGGCCGACCCTGAGAAAGATCCGGCAGCAGTCAAATTCGACCACCTTACATTCGATGACGTTATCGAGCAGAAGCTCGGCGTTATGGATCTTACGGCCATTCTTTTAAGCCGAGACCACGGCGTGCCGATCAAGGTATTCAATATGCACCGCCCCGGCGCATTGCTCGCCAACGTGATGGGCGATGCCGATGGCACCCTTATCGACTAGCCCACGGGTTAACTACTACAAAAAACGGGACTTATTATGATCGATGAAATCATTGCCGACGCCGAAGAGCGCATGCAAAAGAGCCTCGCAGCGCTGGATGAAGCCTTCAAGCGTATTCGCACAGGACGGGCGCATCCCAGCATTCTCGATACAGTGATGGTGTCCTATTACGGCTCGGATACACCGCTTAACCAACTCGCCAACGTGAACGTGGAAGAGGGCAGAACCCTCATCGTGTCGCCTTGGGAAAAGCCGATAATCGGCGACATCGAGAAGGCGATCATGAAGTCGGATCTCGGCCTCAATCCATCGAATAATGGTGACACTATCCGCGTTCCTATGCCTGCTCTAACCGAAGAGACTCGCCGCGAGTACACCAAGCAGGCGAAGAATGAAGCAGAGAACGCACGCATCGCCGTGCGTAATATTCGCCGCGACGCTAACTCCGACTTCAAAGACCTCGAGAAAGAGAAAGAGATTAGCGAGGACGACCAGCGCCGCGCAGAGGACCTCGTCCAAAAATTGACCGATAAGACCACAGCGGCCATCGAGGCTGCGTATCAGGTCAAAGAAGCGGACCTGCTGTCGATCTAGTCGGCTGCTACGATTTGCGAACTCTCCTTGTCCGGCGCAGCAGTTGTCAGGTGCAAACCGCTGCTCGATTGGGAGTTAAAGTGGGTATACTGTTGTCTAAACAACAAAGCCGCTTAAGCAAATCGATCTCTTGATGAATCCGAACTCGAGCCCAGTCCCCGGCGTCCTGCCGAATCACGTCGCTATTGTCATGGACGGCAATAACCGCTGGGCGCGGCAGCGAGGGCTGCGGTCGCAAGACGGACACAGCCGGGGTTCAGAGGTGGCGCGCACTATCGTCAGCGCCTGCGTTAGACTCAAAATCCCTTACCTCACACTGTTTGCTTTTAGCAGCGAGAATTGGCTGCGCCCGCAGACCGAAGTGCGCTCGCTCATGGCATTGTTTCTCACGGTTTTGCGCCGCGATGAGCTCGCTCAGCTGCAGGCAGAGGGCGTAAAGATTCGCTTTATAGGTAACAGGCTTAGTTTTTCGGCAACGCTGCAGCGTGGTATGGCGGAGATTGAGCGCAAGACCGCCGGCAATACAGCCTGCACCGTGTTTGTTGCCATGGACTACGGGGGGCGCTGGGACATCGCGCAGGCGACGGCTAAATTGGTTGCTAGCCTGCCTGCTGGCAGCGACCTCGGCGAGGCTATTACGCCCGAGGCGCTCTCAGACCACCTAAGCCTTGCAGGCATCGCTGATCCTGATCTGTGCATCCGCACGGGGGGAGAGAAGCGACTGAGCAACTTCCTCTTGTGGCAATTTGCCTATACTGAGCTCTATTTTTGCGACACATACTGGCCCGACTTTACTGAAACCGACTTGCGTCTTGCGCTCGACGATTACGCGCTGCGCGAGCGCCGCTTTGGGGGCAAGGACGCGGAGCCCGACGAGACCGATAATGGCGTCTCTATCAGAGAAAAAACGGGAGTCATGCGTGCTTAAGCAGCGAATTATTACCGCGATTATTTTGCTATTAGCCCTGATTGCACTGACGACTACGGCGGGTCTCGGCGTCTTCGCGTTGATTACCGGTGTTTTAGTGCTCATTGGCGCGTGGGAGTGGGGGGCGTTCGCAGCCCTCGGCACGAAATCCAGGCTCGCGTTTGTCGCCTCGCTCGCGCTGTCACTGCTGCTGTTAGCTCTCGCCCTGGGGGTAGGGCCCGAACTGCGTTTCGATACCGATTTCGCACTCGGCATATCCCTGCTAGGCACCTTGTTTTGGGGGCTCATGGTGGCTGCCATCGCGCTCTATCCGCGCGCTACCGAGAGCTGGAATGACAAGTCGCGTATCTCCGTGATGGGAATGATTTCGCTGCTTTGTACGTGGGTAGGCTTAGTCACCCTCAAAGCTATGCTAGCTAATGGCGCGCTCGTTATCATGGTCATCATTATGGTTGCGGCGGTAGACGTGGGCGCATTCTTTACCGGCAAGTGGCTCGGCAGGCGCAAGCTGGCGCCGGCCTTGAGCCCGAATAAGACGTGGGAAGGTGTGTGGGGCGGCGTCGCGCTCAACCTTGCCATTTCTCTTGGCTTCGCGCTTCTCCTAGACCACTATCTCAGACCCTTCGCGCCAATCGATTTTGCTGTTTTCGGCGCGCTTGCGTTACTTGTCGCCTTTTTTAGCGTCATCGGGGATCTCGTAGAAAGCATGTTAAAGCGCAACAGTGAATTAAAAGACAGTGGAGCTATTCTTCCCGGTCATGGCGGCCTGCTCGACCGAATAGATGGTCTGATGGCGGCGACGCCAATCTGTGTCGCGATCCTCATTCTACTTCTCGGGGTAGGAACGGCATGATGCGTACCGAGCTAAAGCAGGCCGCGACGCTCACCCTATTGGGGTCTACCGGCTCGATAGGAGAGAGCACGCTTGCGGTGGTGCGCGAGGTCGACAACCTATCCATCTTTGCGCTGTCCGCTAACCGAAATGTCGACAAGCTGCTCGCACAATGCCTCGAATTTTCGCCACGTTATGCAGTGCTTTGCGATCCGAGTCTTCCCCACGAGCGCCGCGATGAGTTCTCTCGCGCGCTGCATGAGCGAGGCTGTAAGACCGAGCTCTTGCTAGGGGCTGGGGCGCTAGAAGAGGTCGCCTCGGCTGCCGAAGTCGATATGGTGATGGCAGCAATCGTAGGCGCTGCGGGCTTGGCCTCGACCCTCGCTGCGGCGAAAGCGGGTAAGCGGCTACTCTTGGCAAACAAAGAGGCGCTAGTCATGACTGGCGATATCTTGCTCGACGCCGCGCGCCAGAGCGGGGCGACATTGCTCCCCATCGATAGCGAGCATAATGCGATTTTTCAGTGTTTGCCGACAGTCCCCGAGGGTGTGGATTCTTCGCAGCTTACCTTCGTCGAAAAAATCGTATTAACCGCATCGGGAGGGCCTTTCCTGCGTACGCCGCTCGATCAGTTTGCCGCGATTACACCGGCTCAGGCCTGCGCTCACCCAGTGTGGTCTATGGGCGACAAGATTTCGATCGACTCAGCGACTATGATGAATAAGGGGCTCGAGTATATTGAAGCCTGCTACTTGTTCGGATTGCCCAGCGCGAAGGTCGAGGTGGTCATCCATCCGCAATCGGTGGTGCACTCGATGGTGCATTACGACGACGGCTCGGTCCTCGCGCAGATGGCGAGCCCGGATATGCGCGTGCCTATTGCACACTGTCTCGCGTGGCCTCAGCGTATCAAGACTCAGGCTCCGCGCTTAGACCTTACGCAGCAGGCGGCGCTCGAGTTCTACGCCCCCGACATCGATCGGTTTCCCTGTTTAGCGCTGGGTATGGAGGCGGCCAAGGTGAGCGGCACCGCGCCGGCTCTACTGAATGCGGCTAACGAGGTCGCGGTAGCCTCCTTCCTTAGCGGGGCGCTCGACTACCTAGGCATCGCCGCGGTGAATGCGGAGGTGATGGCACAAATGCCTTGTGAAGCGGCGACGAGTCTCGCTATCATTCACGAAGCGGATGCGCGGGCGAGGGATCTCGCTAGTGCTCTGATTAAAAAGAGAATTCTATGAATTTTACGAACAAGTGTTCCGTATCTGGGGCCCCTAAATGATCGCCGCTTTACTCGACATCGGCACCAATGTGCTCGCGCTGCTCGTTACCCTCGGAATATTGGTCACGGTGCACGAGTTTGGTCACTTTTGGGTAGCGCGGCGCTGCGGCGTGAAGGTGCTTAAGTTCTCCATAGGCTTTGGCAAGGCGGTGAAAACATGGGTCGGCAAGGACGGGGTCGAGTATGTCATTGCTCCGATCCCACTCGGCGGCTATGTGCGCATGCTGGGCCAAGAGGACACTTCGCTCGCCGACGTCGATGCAATTCCGGCGGAGGATGCGTCGCGCTCGTTTGCGGCTAAGTCTGTGTGGCAGCGGATGGCTATTTCCGCCGCGGGGCCGGCGGCCAACTTCCTCCTCGCGATTTTCGTTTTTTGGCTCATAAACGTGTCCTATGGCATCTCTGGCGTCGCACCGGTCATCAGTTCCGTGGTCGAGGGTTCGGTAGCCGAACGCGCAGGCTTGCGGGCGGGAGACGAAATTACCGCGATCGACGGTGAACCCACTCTGATTTGGCAACAGGTCTCGGTGCAGTTGTTAGCGCGCATGGGTGAGACTGGAGCTGTGGCTTTTTCTGTCGAAAATGGCGGCACTGCTCGTGAATTGAATGTCCCTATTAGGGGCTGGCTCGCGGACTCGACGCAGCCAAGGCCACTAAGCGACTTAGGCATTACTCAGCTGGATATCCCCGCGATCATCGCCGGAGTTGTCGAGGGAGGCGCGGCAGAGAGCGGCGGCCTACTCGCCGGGGACCGTATTCTGGCGGTCAATGGTCAGCGCATTCGCGGCTGGAGTCATTGGGTCGAAATCATCCGTATGAGCCCGGAACTCCTGCTCGAAGTCGAGGTCGAACGAACAGGCAGCCCAGTACGGCTGCAAATCACCCCGCTCGAGGGCATGAGCGAGGAGGGTGTAGCAATCGGCAGCATCGGTGCCTATGTGCAGCCAATGAGTTACGATGACCTCGTGCCACAAGAGATGCGGCGCGAAGTAAAGTACAATGCGCTCAACGCGATAGTGCCGGCGATTACCGAAACCTGGGATAAATCGGTTTTCGTCCTAGTCTCTATCAAGAAAATGATCGTCGGCCTGATTTCTGTGAAGAATATCAATGGCCCAATAACGATTGCGCAAGTCGCGGGCGAAACGGCGTCCTACGGCCTCAGTGTGTATCTGGGCTTTTTGGCGTTATTGAGTATTTCGCTGGGGGTGATGAATTTGCTGCCGATACCCGTGTTGGACGGCGGCCACATACTGTACAACCTCATCGAAATTGTTACGCGGCGACCGGTGCCCGATAGGGTGCAGGCCTTTGGTCTGCAGATCGGACTGCTGTTAATTTCGGGAATTATGATGCTCGCCGTATTTAACGATGTAAACCGATTGCTGTAATCACACAAAGACCTCGCGGGTCGACTTCATCGGCCTCAGCAAGGGGCGTTGGCGGCGCTCCTGTCATGAATTATCCGAGAACGCATTACGAATGAAGAAACTGCTTTTTTGTTTCCTGCTAGCCACGGGCTTGGCCGGCCCACTGCATGCGCAGAATTTCACAATCGCTGACATTATCGTCGACGGTTACCAGCGTATCTCGCCCGGAATAATCTACAACCTGCTGCCAGTAGGTATTGGCGATGAGGTGAACGCATTAACTTCCGCCCAGATTATTCGCGAACTCTCTGCCTCCGAATATTTCGACGAAATAGAGGTTGCTCGCGAGGGCAACATTCTCGTGATAACTGTGTTCGAACGTCCTTCGGTCGCCGAGATTACAATCGAGGGCAATAGCGTCCTGAAGACCGAAGACATTATCGAGAATATGGGCACCGCAGATATCGCCGAGGGTCAAATCTTTACTCGGGCCGCGTTAGAGGTTATTCGTCAAGGCATTCAAGACGTGTACTCTTCGCGTGGCCGCTACGGCGCCGCGGTTGAAATCGAGGTCGAGGATCTACCGCGTAATCGCGTGAGCATTAAGCTGGATATTAACGAGGGTGAAGAGTCGCGCATCCGCCATATTAATATCGTAGGCAATGACTCTTACCCTGAAGAGGATTTGTTGCAGCTTTTCGAACTCGGCACAAAACCCTTCTATTTGATCATGAGCAAACGCGATCGCTATTCGCGCGAACAGTTCTCGGGAGATTTAGAGCGCCTAGAGTCCTTCTACCTCGATAACGGTTACGTAGAGTTCAATATTGATTCCACGCCTATTGCGATTACGCCGGACAAAAAAGAAGTCTATATCACGGTTAATATTACCGAGGGCAAACAGTATGCTGTGCGCAATGTCGAACTTGCTGGCGATCTCGTCGATGCAGAGGATTTGCTACGCGCAGCCCTGTTCGTGCGCTCAGGTCAGATCTACTCGCAGGGCCTTGTTACCGGCACCGAAGAGATTATGGTGCAGTTTCTCGGCAATCTAGGGTATGCCTTCGCAGAGGCGACGGGCGTGCCGGAGATTAACGACGATGAGCAGACGGTAGATGTTACTTTCTTCATCGAACCGGGTAAGCGCACGTATGTAAATCGCATCAACTTCGCCGGCAATGTGTCTACCGCAGACGACGTGCTGCGCAGAGAAATGCGCCAGCTTGAGAGCGCACCAGCCTCGAGCCTGCAGATAGAGCAATCTAAGGTGCGGTTGGAGCGTTTGGGTTATTTCGAGTCAGTAGAGGTCGATACTGTCGAGGTTGCCGGCGTCGAAGACCAGATCGACATCAACTACGACGTGCTTGAGCAGAATTTTGGCGCTGTCAGCTTCCAGGTAGGCACCGGTGGTGGCGGCAACTTCTTCATCAGCTCCAGCCTACAAGCGCAAAATTTTCTCGGCACCGGCCGCACGATCGGCGTTGGCATCAACAAGAGTAGATTCCAAGAAGGGCTCAACTTCCAATATTTAGACCCGTATTTCACTCCCGATGGCGTGAGCCGTGGTTTTAATCTGTTCTATCAGAAGATCGATTCGCCGTTTAACGTCTCGAACTTCAATACTAGCTCTTACGGCACCTCAGCGAGTTTCAGCTACCCCTTAAGCGAGATCGAAAGCCTCGGCTTCGACCTCGGTTTTACCCACACCGAGTTGAGTGCAGGTATTGGGTCTGTGCAAGAGATTATTGCCAGTCCAGTGCCTTACGAGGGCGTCGACAAATACATTATCACTCCCGCTAATGGCAATGCGTTCGATGGACCGGTTGTAGACTCGGTTCTAGGCAATGTTGCTGATCTGACTAGCGCACAGCTGCAGGCAAACCCGGAGAAGGGTTTCGTCGATCGCTACGGCGATACATTCGATAACTTCACGCTCACCGGTAATTACTTCCGCAATACGCTGAATCGAGGGCAGCTGCCAAATGCAGGTTTCCTCCACAGCCTAGGGCTCGAAGTCACGCTGCCAGGCTCGGATCTCGAATACGCGCGATTGAGCTACAACGGGCAGTTTTATTGGCCGATCTCTCAGAATAGAGAATGGGTAATTTCATTGCGCACCAATCTTGGCTACGGCACCGGATACGGCGATACGGATGAGCTGCCATTTTTTAATAATTTCTTCGCGGGTGGATTGAGCGCGGCAGGCGTGGTGCGTGGGTTCGAGGAAAACAGTCTCGGGCCAGAGAGTACGCCGGGGGCTCGCTACCTCACACAAGGCGGTATCAGCCTGCTCAAAGACGAAGACGGCAATATCATCAAGGGCGAGGACGGATCTGCCGTAGGACTGAGCAATGAGTTCGGCTACAGCACCGTGCCGGTGCTTGATGCCAGTGGCAATCAGGCGGTAGACGCAAATGGTAACCCTGAGGTTGCTCTTGCCGTGGAAAACTTCTTCCTCGATAGGGATTTCGATAGCTTTGGTGGTAACATATTGGTCGCGACCACCCTAGAGCTTATGTTTCCGCTACCGTTTATCGACGACAGGAGCAGGGTGAGGTCGGCGTTCTTTATCGATGCCGGAAACGTCTTCTCCTCTAACTGTACTGAGAGAAGGCGGCTGGTGAAGAATTGCTCTAATTTCGACGTCTCCGAAATCCGTTATTCTGCGGGCGTAAGCGTGACGTACTTGTCACCGTTCGGACCACTGACGTTCTATGTGGCTCAACCGTTTGGTAAGAATGGCGACGATACGAAGACTTTCGACTTTACTGTAGGCCAAGGCTTCTAGTCGAAATTGAAAGGCATTAAACGAGGCGATCAATAGGTTAGCCTCATCTATTATATTGGTAGGATTTGGAGAATATACGTGAAGACATTGAAGACCCTCGTCGCCGGACTGTGCCTGTTAGCCGCCTCTCAAGGTGCGTTCGCGCAAGACACGAAGATCGGCGTGCTGAATGCACTGCAGGCGCTGTTTAATTCTGATGCAGCTCGAGTTGTGCAAGAAGAACTCGAGCAAGAATTCAGTGCCGACGAGACTCGCGCACAAGAGCTCTCAACTCAGCTGCAAGACCTGCAGGCTAAGTTTCAGCAGGACGAAGCGGTGATGACGCAAGACGAGATTCGTCGCATGAATTCGAATGCGCAAGACCTGCAGGTGCAGTTGCAGCTGATTCAAGAGCGTGTGCAGAAAGCCCTTCAAGAGAAGAACCAGCAGTTCTTGCAGAGCATGCAAGCCGAACTCGCAACGGCGGTGTCTGACGTAGTAGCTGAAGGCGGCTACGATCTGATACTTAACGTGGACAGCGCCCCATACTTTGCGCCAGTCTTAGATATTACGGCCAAAGTAACGGCTAAGCTTAATCAAAATACTCAAGCCGCCAACTAGCGCTAGCTTACCGCTCGGCTAGCTCTGGCGAGGCGCGATTGCGCCGCGCCGCTGGGTTAGCCATCGAGCTCTCCATTCTCTCGAGGTATCAGGCCGTGTCGCAGTCGAATCGCTACACCCTTGGCGAACTAGCCGGCCTCCTCGACGTCACGCTGGAAGGGGACGCTGACTGTCTCGTCACCGGACTCGCTACCTTGAGCGAGGCGGGGGAGGGGCAGATCAGCTTCCTAAGCAATCCAGCCTACACCCAACAGCTCAAGAGCTGCAAAGCGAGCGCTGTCATTCTCACTGAGAAGGCAGGTGCCGCCTTTGCAGGCAATCGTCTGATCTCCACCAATCCCTATGTGACGTTCGCACGGGCAACCCAGCTCTTCGATTCGACCGCCGATCACGCCGCCGGCATCCACCCCACAGCCTTCATCGCTGCGTCTGCCCGCGTTGCGGCAGACGTGTCTATTGGGCCTCATGCTGTTGTTGAAGACGACGCCGTTATTGGCGCTGGCTGTCGGTTGGCGGCGGGCGTTGTCATCGGGCGCGGCAGTCAATTAGGCGAAGGCGTGAGGCTTTACCCCAATGTCGTGCTTTACCATAGCGTTAGCCTTGGCGATCGCGTTGTCGTGCACAGTGGCAGTGTTATTGGCGCCGACGGTTTTGGATTCGCCTTCGACGGAGAAAAGTCGATTAAGATCGTTCAACTCGGAGGCGTGCGCATCGGCAACGATGTCGAGATCGGTGCGGCCACAACGATCGACCGCGGGGCGCTGCAAGATACGGTTATTGGCGACGGCGTGAAGATCGATAATCAGGTGCAGATCGGCCACAACTGTGTCATCGGTAATCACACGATCATCTGCGGCTGTGCCGCTCTGGCGGGCAGCGTCACCGTAGGCGAGTACTGCATCTTTGGCGGCGGTTCCGGTGCGGTTGGCCATATCACGGTGGCAGACCGCGTGCAGGTCAGCGCTATGGCGTTGCTTCACAAGTCGGTTACCGAGGCGGGCATGGTCTCTTCGGGTACTCTGGCTGCACCCACGGCAGAATGGAAGCGCAACGCGCTGCGTTTTCAACAGCTCGACAGCCTAACAAAAAGACTTAAAGACCTAGAGCGCAAGGTCGATTAACTTCATCACTTTGTACTAAGAAAAAGAGAGCCTTATGCTGCTAGATATTAATGAGATTAAGGACTATCTCCCCCAGCGTTATCCGTTCCTGCTAGTCGATCGGGTTGTGGAGATGGAGTTAGGTAAGTGGATCATTGCGTACAAGAACGTAACGAACAACGAGCCCTTCTTCGAAGGTCATTTCCCTGATAATCCCATCATGCCGGGCGTGTTAATTATCGAAGCGCTCGCACAGGCTGCAGGCATCCTTGGTTTTAAGACGCAAGAGAAGAAGCCCGCCGATGGGTTTCTTTACTATTTTGTCGGTGCCGATGATGTCCGTCTGCGTCGGCCCGTAGTCCCGGGCGATCAGTTAACGCTCCGAGCCGATGTGATTACTAATCGTCGTGGCATCTATAAGTTTACGGGTACCGCTTCTGTCGGCGACGAGCTCGTCGCGTCGATGACCATCATGTGCGCCGAGAGGAAAGTGAATGTCGATTGATTCGAGCTCGCGAATCGATCCGAGCGCAACTATCGCCAAAGGCGTCACGATTGGTCCTTGGTGCATCATTGGTCCTCACGTCACTATCGGCGCGGGCACCGTGGTCGAATCCCACGTTGTGATTCGCAGCCATACGCGTATCGGTGAGAACAATCGATTCTTCCAATTCTCCTCCATCGGCGAAGACCCTTCCGATAAAAAATTTGAAGGTGAAGAGGTTTGGCTCGAGATCGGCGATCGCAATGTTTTTCGTGAGGGTGTGACGTTACATCGAGGTACTGCGGTCGGCGGTGGCGTGACCAGAATCGGCAGCGACAATCTGCTCATGCCCTACGTGCATATTGCCCATGATTGCATCGTCGGCGATAACACTGTGTTCGCAAATAACGCCGGTATTTCGGGTCATGTAGAAGTGGCCGATTGGGCAATATTAGGTGGCTATGCGGGCGTGAATCAGTTCATAAAGATTGGCGCTCACGCGATGATCGGCGGTGTAACACACATCAATCAAGACGTGCCGGCTTATATGCTAGTGAGCGGGCAGCCCGCCGCCGTGCGCAGTATTAATAGCGTAGGCTTAGAGCGGCGCGGATTCAGCGCGGACGCCATCAAGCACCTGCGTACCGCGTTTAAAATACTCTACAAGCGCGGCCTCACGCTCTCTGACGCCGTAGAGCAGCTGAGGGCGCTGGCAGAGACCTGTCCAGAGGTACTCTTGCTCATCGCGTCGGTCGAGTCCGCGACGAAGGGAATTCAGCGCTAGCTCAACGGGGGCGCCATGCCTAAATGTTTCGGCATCGTAGCGGGTGAAAAATCCGGCGATATTCTTGGTGCGAGTTTGATGCGCGCGCTCAAAATACGCTATCCAGACGCGCAATTCGTCGGGGTTGGCGGCCCTGAGATGCTCGCATTAGGCTGTGAGTCGATTACCACGATGGACAGGCTTGCCGTAATGGGCTTCGTCGAGCCCTTAGGGCGCTTGCCCGAACTGTTCAGGCTTAAGCGGGCGCTGCGTGAGCTCTTGTTGGCGCGCAGCGTAGATGCCTTTATCGGCATCGATTCCCCTGATTTCAACTTGCGCCTAGAAAGCGAGCTGCGCTCACTTGGCATTAAAACTGTCCACTATGTCAGTCCGAGTGTGTGGGCCTATCGACGGAAGCGCATCTTCAAGATCGCCGCCGCGGTCGATCTTATGCTGACTCTGTTTCCCTTCGAGGTGGACATCTATCGGGAGCATTCGGTGCCCGTGCGCTGTGTTGGCCATCCGCTTGCTGACCAACTGGTCCCCGCAGATGCCGCGGCCAAGGTCGCAGCTCGTGAGCGCTTTGGTATCGCGCAGGACGTCAATGTCGTTGCCCTGATGCCAGGCAGTCGTGGAGGCGAAATTTCACGTCTCGGACCGGTGTTTTTGGCTAGCGCTATCGCGGCGCTGGAAGACGACGCGTCCCTCAGATTCTTGATTCCCGCCAGCGGGGCTGAATCGCGCGCACGCATCGAGTCGCTGCTGCGTGGCGCGGGTTTGGTTTCGGGCGACCCCTTCTTACTCGTCGACGATTCCCATGCAGCGATGACTGCTGCCGACCTCGTCGTGCTTGCCTCCGGCACGGCAACGCTTGAGGCGCTCCTTCTTCGCAGGCCAATGATCGTTGGTTACAAACTCGCGGCGCTCACACATTTTATCGCCTCGCGGCTGGTCAGTATTCCCTATGTCGCGCTGCCGAACCTCCTTGCGCGCGAAGGCCTGGTACCCGAATTACTGCAGGATGAATTAACCGAAGAGCATCTGCTCGCTGAGATGCAGGCTTTTTTTGCAGGGGAGCGTGAGACTTCGGGTCTGCTCGAGCGTTTCGAGTCGATTCATCAGTCGCTGAAGCTCGATGCCTCGAGACAAGCGGCAGAGGCGATTGCGCTTCTCATTGAACGCGGCACTTTGGAATGAGCAAGGGTGCACAAGGCGAGTATAGGGCGGATTTGGCAGAGCAAGAGCCCTGGCAAAGCGTGCCGACGCAGGGCCGACTGATCGCGGGCTGTGATGAGGCAGGACGGGGACCACTAGCCGGGAATGTCGTCGCAGCGGCAGTGATACTGGACCCAAATCACCCGATTCACGGCCTTAATGATTCTAAGAAGCTCAGCGAGAAAGCGCGTGAGCGCCTCTTTGATCAGATCCAAAACGAGGCGCTCGCGGTGAGTGTCGGGCGCGCCTCGCCCGCGGAGATCGATGACATCAATATCCTGCAGGCGAGTTTGCTCGCTATGCGGCGTGCTGTAGGAGGTCTGTCGCTTGTGCCGCACTTCGTCTTCGTCGACGGCAATCGGCTCCCGACTTGGAATGTGGAAAGCCTGGCGGTAGTGAAGGGAGACGGCAAGATCGCTTGTGTTTCGGCTGCCTCGATTGTGGCGAAGGTAGTGCGAGACCGTGAATTACTTGAACTCGATGCGCGCTACCCAGGATACGGTTTTGCTCAGCATAAGGGCTATCCCACCGCTGCACATCTGGACGCTTTGGCGCGTCTGGGAGCGAGCGCGGTGCATCGGCAAAGTTTTGCTCCGGTGGCGCGAGCCCGCCCGCCGCGCTAAACTCCTAACAGTGCACCCCGCGCCGTATTGAGAGATTTCCTGCAACGATGGTTGACCCTGCATCCCACACGCTAAACATCGAAGCGGCTCCCGCGAGCTTCGTTCACCTGCGCTTGCACACCGAGTTCTCGATTGTCGACGGTCTCTTGCGAATGAAGCCGCTGATCGCGCGGACTCGCGAGCTGAATATGCCCGCCATTGCCGTCACCGACTTGGCAAACATGTTCGGGCTCATCAAGTTCTATAGCGGCGCGATGGCGGCAGGCATCAAGCCCGTTTGCGGCTGCGATGTTGTGGTGAAAGGCGATGAAGGCAGGGCAGACACACGGCTGCTGCTCCTTGCGAAAGACCGCGAGGGCTATCTGAACCTTTCGCGGCTCATTTCCAAAATTTACACCGACAGTACACAGCGCACCGATGCGAGTCTGCGCTTCGATCAGTTGGCGACTCATACCGAGGGCGTTATCGCGCTTTCCGGAGCTCAGTTTAGTGATATTGGCGCGGCGCTCCTCGCTGGCGATCAGGCTCTCGCGGCCGAAAATTTGTCGCGTTGGCGGGCACTCTTTCCAGACAGTTTTTACCTCGAGCTACAGCGCTTGGGCCGCGAGGGTGAGGAAGACTATATCGACGCGGTTGTGGATCTCGCCGCGGCGACTCAAACCCCAGTTGTCGCGACCAATGACGTGCGCTTCCTGACCTCCGAAGACTTCGAGGCGCATGAGGTGCGCGTGTGCATCAATGAGAGACGCACGCTCGACGACCCGAGGCGCTCGAAGGAATACAGTGCTCAGCAATACCTAAAGAGCCAAGCCGAGATGGCTGAACTTTTCGCTGACCTGCCTGCGGCGCTTGAGAACAGCGTCGAGATAGCCAAGCGTTGCAGCCTCAGTCTCGATTTGGGTACCCCACGACTGCCTAACTACCCAGTGCCCGCAGGGAAGACGATGGAGGAGTTTTTCTCTGAGATCAGCACCGACGGCCTAAAAGCGCGCCTGCTCAATTTATACGGCGAGGACTATGCCGCTCGTGAGGACATTCAGACCTATTGGGACAGGCTCGCGTTCGAACTGCAGATCATCAATCAGATGGGGTTCGCAGGCTACTTCCTCATCGTGATGGAGTTTATCCAGTGGTCGAAAGATAACGGTATTCCGGTAGGTCCGGGGCGGGGTTCGGGCGCCGGCTCGATCGTCGCCTATGCGCTTAAGATCACCGATCTCGACCCGCTTAAATACGACCTGCTGTTCGAACGCTTCCTTAATCCTGAGCGTGTCTCGATGCCGGATTTCGATGTCGATTTCTGTATGGAGGGGCGCGACCGCGTCATTCAGCACGTCGCAGAGTTATACGGCAAAGAGGCGGTGTCGCAGATTGTGACCTTCGGAACCTTGGCGGCAAAGGCGGTCGTTCGCGACGTGGCGCGTGCACAGGGCAAACCTTATTCGCTGGCCGACAAGTTATCGAAACTTATTCCCTTCGAGCCTGGGATGACCCTCACCAAAGCCTTCGAAGAGGAGCCTGAGCTGGGCGCCTTCGTTGATTCTGACGAGGAGGCGCAAGAAATTATTGAGATGGCCTTCAAGCTCGAGGGCATTACCCGCAACGTCGGTAAGCATGCCGGCGGCGTCGTTATTGCACCAACTAAGCTCACCGACTTCACGCCGCTCTATGCAGACGAAGCGGGTCAGGGCTTGGTTACCCAGTACGACAAGAATGACGTTGAGACGGCGGGCTTAGTCAAATTCGACTTCTTGGGCCTGCGCACGCTGACGATTATCGACTGGGCGGTCAAGATGATCAATGAGCGCCGAGAGGAAGGGGCTCCAGAACTCAATATCGATAAACTCGAGCTGGACGACGAGCGCGTATTTAGGCTGCTGCAAAGCGGCGAGACGACAGCGATCTTCCAGCTCGAATCCCGCGGCATGAAAGAATTGATTAAGCGGCAGGTGCCGAACTGTTTCGAAGACATTATCGCCCTCGTCGCCCTGTTTCGCCCAGGCCCACTGCAGTCGGGAATGGTCGACGACTTCATCGACCGTAAGCACGGGCGCACCAAGGTAGTTTACCCGCACCCCGAGCTCGAGCCGGTTTTATCGAACACCTACGGCGTCATCCTCTACCAAGAGCAGGTGATGCAGATCGCGCAAGTGCTAGGCAATTACACGCTGGGCGGCGCGGACATCCTCCGCAAGGCGATGGGAAAGAAAGACCCTGCGGTGATGGAGAAGCAGCGATCTTTGTTTACCGATGGGGCGATTGCCCGTGATATCGACGGGGCATTAGCAGAGTCAATCTTCGACCTGATGGAGAAGTTCGCCGGTTACGGATTTAACAAATCACATTCCGCGGCCTACGCGCTGGTGTCTTATCAGACTGCGTGGTTGAAGACACACTATCCAGCGTATTTCATGGCCGCTGTGATGTCGGCGGATATGCAGAACACCGACAAAGTCGTAACCTTCATCGACGAATGCCGCTCTATGGGGCTAAAAGTGCTCCCGCCGGACATCAATGTTGGGCAGTTTAATTTCACGGTGAACGACGACGGTGAGATCGTCTACGGCCTCGGTGCGATTAAGGGTCTGGGTGAGGGGCCGGTTGGCGGGATCCTTGCCGCACGCGAGCAGGGTGCCTTCGACAGTATGCTCGACCTTTGTCAGCGCGTAGATTCCCAGCAGCTGAATCGTCGCACGCTCGAGGCTATGGTGAAGGCCGGGGCGCTCGATAGCCTCGTCGATGGCGGTCCCGACCTCGCCCGAGCGCGATTGTCGGAACTGCTGCCTCAGGCGATGAAGGCGGCAGAGCAGGCGAGTAAGAATGCCGCGGCAGGTGTCGCCGATATGTTCGGGGAGATCGAGCCAGAAGGCACGACCACAGCCGCCTCGCAGGTTGATGCCCTCAACATCAAACCGTGGGCTGAGCAGGACAGGCTGCGTGCGGAGAAAGAGACGCTCGGCTTATACCTGTCTGGCCACCCCATCGACGAATACCTCGAAGAGTTGTCGCATCTTACTCGCGACAGACTTGCGAAA
The DNA here is from genome assembly GCA_024639905.1 of Gammaproteobacteria bacterium. Classification (GTDB taxonomy): domain Bacteria; phylum Pseudomonadota; class Gammaproteobacteria; order Pseudomonadales; family Pseudohongiellaceae; genus UBA9145. The sequence goes on from JAHEGE010000002.1 coordinate 40,378, forward strand.
TTGCGCCCAGAGCGGGCGCCCCAGCCTGTTGCTGGGCTGGTAATCGACATGCGGACGATGCGCAATAAGGCGGGCGACACGATCGCCTTCCTGACACTTGACGATCGCAGCGGCCGACTAGAAATTCGATTATTTGCCAAGGAGTATGAGCGCTTCCGCGACCTCCTAGCCAAGGATCAGATCCTAGTGGTGGAGTGCACGGTGAGCATCGACGAATACAATGGCAACTCAGCCATGCAGGGGCGAGCGAAGGAGATTATGACGCTCGAACAGGCGCGACGTGCGCGTGCGCGGCGCATAACCCTCAGCCTCGCGCAGGGTGCGGTAGCGCAGGGCTTCACCGCTCGCTTGGAGGAACTCCTCGACGCGCATCGTGCGAATAGGCCGAGCGCTGTATCCGGCACCGGTATCCCGCTGCCTGTGCCGGGAGGCGGGGGCGATTCGGAAGGTTCCGGCTGCAGTATAGCGATCAGCTATCAGCGCGAGGCGAGCAAGGGGTGTATAATGCTTGGCCAAGAGTGGCGAGTGACGCCTACAACCGAGCTGGTACAGCGCCTGCGCAGTGAATACGGACGCCGGAACGTGGTCGTCGACTACTAAGCAGCAACTCGACATTAAGCCGACAACAGAATGGACTGGATATGGATCCCAACTACCTAGATTTCGAACAGCCGATCGCGGAGTTAGAAGCCAAGATAAGCGAACTGAGGCTCGTTGGCAGCGATATTGACCTGAATATCGGTGAGGAGATCCAAAACCTCCGCAACAAGAGCACCAAGCTTACCGAGAAGATTTACTCGAACCTCAGCTCTTGGCAGATCTCGCAGGTCGCACGCCATCCGCAGCGACCCTACACGCTGGATTACATCGATCACATCTTCACTGACTTCGACGAACTGCACGGCGACCGCCTGTTTGCAGACGACCAAGCGTTGATTGGTGGCTTGGCGAAAATTGATGGCCGGCCCTGTGTGGTGATTGGCCACCAAAAAGGCCGCGGTACCAAAGCCAAGGTGCGCCATAATTTTGGCATGCCGCGCCCAGAGGGTTACCGCAAGGCCCGCAGGCTCGTCGAATTAGGCGAGCGCTATAAGCTGCCTGTCCTTAGTTTCATCGATACCCCCGGCGCTTACCCTGGCATCGACGCTGAGGAGCGAGGCATCAATGAGGCAATCGCGGTCAACATGGCGATAATGTCGCGCGTTAAGACGCCTCTCATCGCCACGGTAACGGGCGAGGCGAATTCAGGCGGCGCGATCGCTATTGGCGTGTCAGATCAACTTAACATGCTGCAATACTCTACCTATACCGTCATCACGCCAGAGGGCTGCGCGACTATTCTGTGGAAATCTTCCGAATACGCCTCGGCGGCAGCAGAGGCGATGGGGGTAACCTCGAAGCGCCTGGAAGAGCTCGGCATAGTCGACAATACTATCGCCGAGCCCCTCGGCGGCGCGCACCGCGACGTGGCGGCGACTGCTGCGAACATCAAGGCATCGCTAATCGAACAGTTGGATCGGCTCACCGCTACCGACTCTGATGCGCTCATCGAACGTCGCTACAAGCGCCTCATGAGCTATGGCCTCAGCGCCTAGCGAGATTCGACTCCGGCTGCGTTCGCGTCTCAGCGAGGCGCTCGCGGCGCAGTGCGGTTGCATCGCCGTTGGTCTCAGCGGCGGCCTCGACTCCTCTCTCCTCCTAACCTTGGTCTGCGAGCTCCGTGATCGCGGGGAGCTCGTGCAGCCTCTGCGAGCGCTGCACATCGACCATGGCATCCACGCCGACTCCGATGCGTGGCGAGCGCACTGTGAGGCGCTGTGCCGGCGTTTAGGGATAGATTTGGTGGTCCGCCTTGCACAGCTCGGCGGCACTGCAGCCGGCGACGGGGCCGGCGGAAAAATCAGCGAACAAGCGGCACGTACGGCGCGCTACAGTCTGTTTGAGCAGGTTCTTGCCCCCAACGAGTGTCTCTTGTTGGGACATCATCTCGATGATCAATTGGAGACTGTTCTGCTGCGGTTAAACCGTGGGGCGGGCGTCGATGGCTTGGCGGGTATGCCGATGCAACGGAGCCTCGGAAGCGGGCTTCTGCTCCGTCCTTGGCTTGCGTTTCGCCGAGCAGAGCTCGAAGCCTGTGCCGCCGAATTGGGTGCCGCGTTCATCACCGATCCGTCGAATGTCTGCCCCGATTACGACCGCAATTTGCTGCGCAATGAAGTGCTGCCGGCGATCGAGGCGCGCTGGCCTCAGTATCGCCAGAGCTGGGGTAAATCGCTACAGCTGATTGCTGAGTCTGCAGAATTGACCGCAGAACTTGGCGCTATAGATCTGGCCCACTGCCGCATCGCGGGCAGCGGCAGGCTCGGTTTGGCTGAGGTGACGAAGCTTGCGCCTGCGCGGCGGCGGAATCTGCTGCGGCATTGGCTTCTGGCGCTCGGCGCGTCTGCCCCGAGTTGGCATTTGCTGGCGAGGCTCGATGGCGAACTCGCTTGTGAGGCGGGAGACGGTGGGCAGTGGCAGGGTGACGGCTTTACGCTGTATCGCTATCGTGACGAGCTCGTGGCGGTGCGCAGTGATTCTTTCGAAGTCACGCAAACGCCTCTTCTTTGGAGTGCGAGGGACGGCGCTTGCCTGCCTCTTCCTCATAACGGCACGTTGCAAGCCTTCGGTAAGTCGACTACTGAGCTGGCCGCTTTTCACGTGGCTTACCGGCGTGGTGGCGAGAAGATTCAATTGCGAGGCCGGCCCACGAAATTACTCAAAAAGGCGCTGAATGAGGCACGCGTGCCACCCTGGCTGCGCGACCGAACGCCCCTGGTTTTCCGCGGTGAGAGGCTCGCTTGGGTTGCAGGTTTGGGCGCAGCTGAGCGTGAGAGCGACGGCGCAGAAGACGAGGAGGGCGGCGGCTTCGCCTGGCAGCCGCCTGCCTTAGAGCTCGGGCTTGATTAGGCCCCGGAATAACGCATCTCGTCTTGCGCTTAGAGGCATTGCAGATTGAAGAAGCAGACGGCTCCTAGTATGATATCCGTCCATCTACTCGGAAACCTGAATGCCTCGCCGAAGGCATACTCCGACGTCACTCGATGGGGCTCCAATGACTAAATATATCTTCATAACCGGTGGTGTTGTTTCATCACTGGGTAAAGGCATTACTGCCGCCTCGCTCGCCGCCGTCCTCGAGGCGCGCGGTCTCAACATCACCATGTTGAAGCTCGATCCCTACATCAATGTCGACCCGGGCACCATGAGTCCGTTCCAGCACGGCGAAGTGTTTGTGACAGACGATGGTGCTGAAACCGATCTCGATCTTGGCCACTACGAGCGCTTCATCCGCACCACCATGCTGAAGAAGAATAACTTCACCACGGGCAAGGTCTATGAGGAGGTGCTCAAGCGTGAGCGTCGTGGCGACTACCTTGGGGCAACGATTCAGGTTATCCCTCATATCACTGATGAGATTAAGCGCCGGGTTGTGCTTGGGGCCGGCGATGCCGACGTCGCGCTGGTAGAAATTGGCGGTACGGTCGGCGATATAGAGTCGCAGCCATTCCTCGAGGCGGTGCGGCAGATGCGCGTGGAGCTCGGTTCGGAGCGTGCGCTCTTTATGCACCTCACTCTGGTGCCCTATATCAGCACGGCGGGCGAGACTAAAACCAAGCCCACGCAGCACTCGGTGAAAGAGCTGCGCTCGATCGGCATCCAGCCCGATATCCTGATCTGCCGCTCGGACCTCGAGATCGACGAATCGGCACGGCAGAAGATCGCATTGTTTACCAATGTAGAGCTGCCCGCTGTCGTGTCGCTGCCAGACTCTGACTCGATCTATCGCATCCCGTCGGTATTAGGCAAGGCAGGCCTCGATGACATCGTGGTGAAGAAATTCCAACTCGACTGCCCGCCGGCGGATCTTTCTGAATGGGACGCGGTGGTCGATGCAGACCTGCACCCCGAGCGTGAGGTTAAGCTTGCGATGGTCGGAAAGTATATGGAGTTGCTTGACGCCTATAAGTCGCTCAATGAGGCGATCACCCACGCCGGCATTAAGACTCGCACCAAGGTGAAAGTGACTTATATCGACTCCGCCGATGTGCTCGACAAGGGCACCAGCATCCTCGAAGGTATGGATGCGATCCTCGTCCCCGGCGGTTTCGGCGAGCGCGGCGTCGAAGGCAAGATCATGACGGTGCAATACGCGCGCGAGAATAAGATTCCTTACCTTGGCATCTGCCTAGGGCTGCAGGTCGCGGTCATTGAGTATGCGCGCAATGTAGCCGGGCTTAAGGATGCGCACAGCACCGAATTTGCGCCCAGCTGCGACAATCCAGTTATTGCGCTAATCAGCGAGTGGACGACCTCGCAAGGTAAGACGGAATTCCGCGACGAAGACTCAGACTTGGGCGGCACGATGCGCCTCGGCGCACAGACTTGTGTGCTCGACGAAGACTCGACGACTTATCAGTGCTACGGCAGCAGCGAAATACGTGAGCGTCATCGCCATCGCTACGAATTCAACAACGATTATCTCGACGTGCTGCAAAAGGCTGGGCTACGCCTCGCGGGGAAATCCGCCGACGGCATGCTCGTGGAAGTAGTCGAGGCGCCGGACCATCCCTGGTTTGTAGGCTGTCAATTCCATCCAGAGTTCACCTCGACGCCGCGCGATGGACATCCGCTGTTCACGGGCTTTATTAAAGCGGCTATCGCGCAGCACGAACTGTGCGCGGCGACGACTGACTAATGGCGAGCGCGCAGGCGGCGAAGTCGCTCACCCTCGCTGGACTCACGGTCTCGAACGAGCGTCCGTTTACGCTATTTGGCGGCATGAACGTGTTGGAGTCGCGCGACCTCGCGATGATTATCGCTGAACAGTTCAAAGTGGCAACCGATGCGCTCGGCATTCCCTTTGTGTTTAAGGCCTCGTTCGACAAGGCCAACCGCTCGTCCATTAATTCCTTCCGTGGCCCTGGGCTGGACGAAGGCTTAAATTGGCTTGCCGAGGTAAAGGCGCAGTTCGGCGTGCCGATTATCACCGACATCCACACGCCCGAGCAGGCGGCGGTCGCCGCTGAGGTGGCCGATGTCATCCAGCTCCCGGCATTCTTGTCACGGCAGACCGACTTGGTGCTCGCGATGGCGCAGACTGGCGCGGCGATCAATATCAAAAAAGCGCAGTTCCTCGCTCCGCAAGAGATGCGCCACATACTGAAAAAATTCGAAGACGCCGGCAATGAGCGGCTAATGTTATGCGAGCGTGGCTCGAGCTTCGGCTACAACAATCTGGTGGTCGACATGCTTGGCTTCTCTGTTATGAAGCAATTTGGCTACCCGCTGCTGTTCGATGCCACGCATGCGCTGCAGCAGCCCGGGGGCTTGCCCGACGCCGCCGGCGGACGCCGCGCCGACGTGACCACGCTATCCCTCGCGGGCCTCTCACAGGGCATCGCCGGGCTCTTTATCGAGGCGCACCCAGACCCCGCGTCGGCGAAATGCGATGGCCCGTGTGCGCTGCGGCTGGATAAGCTCAAGCCCTATTTAGAGCAGATGCAGGCATTAGACGCGGTCGTTAAAAGCTTCGAGCCGTTAGACACGGCCTAGACTAGCTCCATTCTGGAATCGATACTCAAAAGGAATCTCATGTCAGTCATTAAGCATATCGTCGCTCGCGAAGTCATGGACTCGCGCGGCAACCCCACAATCGAAGCCGATGTTATTCTGGACAGTGGCATTGTTGGTTCTGCCTGCGCGCCTTCAGGAGCCTCAACCGGCTCGCGCGAAGCGCTGGAACTGCGCGATAAGGATCCCGCTCGCTATCTCGGTAAGGGCGTGCTGACCGCGGTTGCCAACGTCAATGGCGCGATCAAAGACGCGCTCGTGGGCAGCGATGCGATGGATCAGGCGGGCCTCGATCAGATAATGATCGACCTCGACGGCACCGAGAATAAGGAGAAGCTCGGCGCCAACGCGATCCTCGCCGTCTCGCTCGCCGCGGCGAAAGCCGCCGCCCAGGCTGCGCAAATCCCGCTGTATGCACACATTGCCCGCCTCAATGGCACCGAAGGTCAATACAGCCTGCCAGTGCCGATGATGAATATCGTTAATGGTGGCGAGCACGCTGACAACAATGTCGATATTCAAGAGTTTATGGTTCAGCCTACTGGCGCGCCTAACTTCTCCGAGGCGCTGCGCTACGGAGCCGAAATATTCCACTCGCTTAAGTCTGTGCTCGCGAAGCAGGGACTTAGCACGGCGGTTGGCGACGAGGGCGGATTCGCCCCTAACCTGCCATCGAATGCGGCGGCGTTAGACGCGATCCTCACCGCTATTGACCTCACCGGCTTGAAGGCCGGTAAAGACATCCACCTTGCACTGGACTGCGCCGCCTCTGAGTTCTACGCAGACGGCGTCTATGACCTCAAGGGTGAAGGCAAGGCCTTTGCGCCGGCTGAGTTTGCTGATTACCTCGCCGGACTCGCTGCTAAGTACCCGATCCTCTCTATCGAAGACGGCATGGATGAGAGCGATTGGGACGGCTGGGCTAAATTATCCGGTCAATTAGGCGATAAAGTTCAGTTAGTAGGCGACGATTTGTTCGTCACCAACACCAAAATATTGCAGCGTGGCATTAACGAGGGCATCGCGAACTCAATTCTGATTAAGTTTAATCAGATTGGTTCGCTGACCGAAACACTCGCTGCGATCAATATGGCTAAGAAGGCGGGCTACACGGTTGTCATTTCTCACCGTTCGGGTGAGACCGAAGATACGACCATCGCAGACCTCGCGGTGGCGACTGCGGCAGGGCAGATTAAGACCGGTTCGCTATGCCGTTCGGACCGCGTCGCGAAATACAACCGCCTGCTAAGGATCGAAGAACAACTCGGCGCTGCCTCACTTTATCGCGGTCTCGGCGAGTTCGGGCGTTTCGGGCGCTAATCGATAAGGGCGGCTTAACTGGAGAGGGGAGGCGAGATGAAAACTCTGATCGGCGCGTTAGCGCTAAGCCTCTGCGTGCTCCAGTACAAGCTCTGGTTTGGCGATAACAGTCGCCGCGAGCTGAATGAGGTCGTGGCCGATGTCGTGGCTCAAGAGTCGATTAACGCGGAGCTGGCGAGCCGGAATGAGGCGCTTGAGGTCGAGGTGCTCGACCTCAAGACCGGCCTCGAAGCGGTGGAGGAGCGCGCACGCTCCGAACTTGGCATGATCGAGAAGGGTGAGACCTTCTATATGATCGTGCCAAATCGCTAGGCCCGCCGTGTTCCTTTCCCATCCTCTTGCGCAAGGCCACGTCCAATGACCGTCTGGGCGATCGTGCCAGCGGCAGGGGTTGGGCGTCGCTTTGGCGCTGCCGTAGCGAAACAATACCTCCCTTTGGCCGACAGCACGGTAATCGAACAAACCCTCGCCCAACTTCTCGCAGTACCGTCGATTGCCAAAATCGTGGTGGCAATTGGTGCGCAAGACGAGACCTGGCATGACCTAGCCTGTGCTAGCGATTCACGTATCACGGTTGCCAGTGGTGGCGCTGAGCGGCAAGAATCGGTGCTCAATGCGCTAGATCAGCTGCTCGCGCAACAGGCGCAGCCCGATGATTGGGTGCTAGTGCACGACGCTGTGCGCCCCTGCGTCTTGCCGAGCGAGATCGAGGCCCTGATCGACGCCGTGGGTGAAGATGCAGTAGGCGGCCTTCTCGCCGCTGCGATGGACAATACGGTGAAGCAGCAGGAAGCGGCGACAGGTGAAGAGGGGCAACATCGGCGTGTCGCGTCGACCCTCGATCGAGGCGCGCTATGGAATGCGCTCACCCCACAGATGTTTCGCGTTGGTATGCTCCATGCTGCGCTCAGTGATGCTCAGCGCAGCGGCGCGCAAACTACCGATGAGGCGTCTGCACTCGAGCGCCTCGGTCATGCGCCGTTAATCGTTGGTGGCGACAAGGCGAACATTAAGATCACTCACGCGAGCGATCTGCTGCTGGCGGAGGCGATTCTCGCCGCGCGTAGCACTCGATCAGAAAGGTCATAAGGGATCAGCCGATGTCAGCAAGCCGAGAACAACTCACGACCCCGCGCATAGGCCACGGCTTTGACGTGCACCGGTTTACCGCTGCAGTGATAGACGACAAGCCCCTTATTCTTGGTGGCGTCACATTGCCTGAGGCGTTAAGCCTCGAGGCGCATTCCGATGGTGATGTGGTGTTGCACGCGCTCTGTGACGCGCTACTTGGCGCAATAGGCGAGGGCGATATCGGCGAACATTTCCCAGACACCGATGCGAATTTTGCAGGCGCGTCTAGCGTGGGCCTCCTCGAGGAGGTTTGGGCGCTGGTCGCTGCGCGCGGCCTGGTCCTTGCGAATCTCGACCTCACGGTAGTGGCGCAGAAGCCCAAGCTCTCTGCTCATCGTGCGCTCATGCGCGAGCGCATCGCGGCGGTGCTCGGTGTCGACCCCTCGTCGGTGAATATTAAGGCGACGACGACAGAGCAGCTCGGGGCGATAGGGCGTGGTGAAGGCATCGCCTGCCACGCTGTCGTGTTACTGCTGCCGTGTCTATGAGCGAGCCTGGGCACACCGCACTTAAGCCTCTGGAATCTCTCGCCTACGCGCAAGGCGCGCCTTATGTGAGCGCCGTGATTAAGCGCGAATTTGCTGATTTCCGCGTCGACGAAGAGCTTGCATTCCAGCCTAGCGGCGACGGTGACCACGTCTTTTTGCAGGTCATGAAGGTCGATGCCTCAACCACCGAAGTCGCAAAGCATTTGGGGAGTCTGGCAGGTATAGGGTCGGCAGATGTTGGCTATTCTGGGATGAAGGACCGGCGCGGCGAAACTAGCCAGTGGTTCAGTCTCAAGTTGCCTCGCGAACATGAAGGGCGTCTCGAAAATCTCGCTGACGATCGCCTGCGTCTCCTCGACTCGCAGCGCAACGAGCGCAAACTTAAGATAGGCAGTCATGCACGTAACCGCTTTCGCTTGAGGCTGCGCGACTGTGAAGGTCCGCTGGCGGAATTTGAGCGCAGGTTGGAAGGTGTGCGCGTAGGAGGCGTACCGAATTATTTCGGCACACAGCGCTTCGGCGCGCAGATGAGTAATTTGCAGCAGGTTGCTGAGCTAATGCGGCAGGTCTTAGCGGGGCAGGCTGACCCTCGTCGGCTCCCGCGATTTAGGCGCGGGATGTTGTACTCAGCGGCACGTTCCTATCTTTTTAATCAGGTGCTGGCGATCCGTATCGAGCGAGGCACATGGGATCGCTATGTCACGGGCGACGTGATGAGCCTAGACGGCAGCGGACGCTGCTTCGTTCCCTCTGAGTGGGATGAGGTCTTGCAACAACGCTTAGTCGACTTCGACATCCATCCTACCGGCCCTTTGCCGGGGAAAATTTCCCCTAAAGATAAGTATGTAAGCGCAGCCGAAGCGGCCGATATTGAAGAGGAGACACTGGCCGAGTCGCGATGGATGGTAGAGGGTTTGCAGGCGTTCGGCCTCGAAGCCGCCCGCCGCCCGCTGCGATTCCGCGCAGCCGATCTCGCGTGGCGCTGGGAACAGGGCGCGACTGGCGAGCTGCCCGACTTGTGCCTCGAATTCACCCTACCACGTGGTGCCTATGCGACGAGCCTGCTCCGGGAGCTGTGCTTGTTGCGAGACGTTTAGCGGTACATCGTGAGATGACGCGTTATGGGAGCCTGAGGGCTCGAGACCAACAACATGAGTTTTAGAAGCGAATCGAGCCCCAACCTCAGCGGCATAGGTATGACATCGCAGCGTACGCGCGAGCGGCTGCTTGGCAGGCTCATGGATCAGGGTATTACCAGCATGGAAGTGCTCGATGTGATTCGCTCAACCCCGCGCCACATCTTCCTCGATGAAGCGCTTTCTCATCGCGCCTACGAAGATGTCGCTCTACCGATCGGCTTTAATCAAACTATTTCGCAGCCCTATATCGTCGCGCGCATGACCGAAATCGCCTACCGCAGCGGTCCTTTAAATAACGTCTTGGAGATAGGCACCGGCTGTGGCTACCAGACGTCTATTCTCGCGCGGCTAGCTAAGCGCGTCGCCAGTGTCGAGCGCATCAAGCCGCTGCTCGATAAGGCGCGTAAGAATCTTCGCCTTCTGGGGTTGCGCAACGTCTCCCTCAAACATGACGACGGAAGTCTGGGCTGGGAAAGCATGGGGCCGTTCGACGCCATCATCACCACCGCGGCGCCACAGACGATTCCGCATGAGTTGCTATTTCAACTCAACGACGGCGGCAGGCTGATCATTCCCGTCGGCGGTGAGGCGCAGCAGCAGCTGCAGCTGATCACTCGCCAGGGCGAGGATTTTCAGCGAGAAAAGCTCGAAGAGGTGCGCTTCGTGCCGCTGCTAGTGGGTCGGGTGCAAGATCGATGAACGGGACTCGCGACAAGCCGCCCCAGGCTGGCGCCGGGTCGCTGCTCATGCTGCTTCTAAAGGGAGCGCTCATCGGCATGAGCGACTCGGTGCCTGGGGTTTCGGGGGGTACCATCGCTGTGCTCACAGGAACTTATGCGCGTCTGATCACTGCTATTAGCGCGTTTGATTTACAGGCGTTGAGATTGCTCTCGCAGCGCGAGTTCAGCGCGGCATGGCGTCATGTTGATGCGAGCTTCTTATCGCCCCTAGCTGGCGGCATGCTCTGTGGCCTGTTGTTGTCCGCGAACACTGTACTCTTCGCGCTCGAGCACTATCCGGTGTTGCTTGGTGCATTCTTCATGGGACTGGTGCTTGGTGCGCTGTTCTTGCTGCGAGCGGAATACGCGCTCGCAACGCCTGCTGGCATGGTGCTCTTCGGGGTTGGAGCGGTCGTTGTCGGTGGGTTGGCTTGGCTGGAACCCGTGAGTGGGGAGGCATCGAATGGCAGGCTGTTCCTCGCCGGCGCCGTTGCGATTAGCGCGATGCTGTTACCGGGTCTGTCGGGTGCGTTTTTGCTCTTGCTCATGGGCGTCTACGAGCCGATGTTGGCGGCGCTTGTCGCCTTCGATCTTGCGCCTCTGGTGAGTTTCGCCGCAGGCTGCGCGGTGGGCATTCTTGCCTTTTCGCGCGCGCTTGCTTGGTTGCTAAGCCACTTTCGCGCGCAGGCGTATAGCCTCATCGGTGGCTTGCTGCTTGGCTCTTTGTTGGTGATTTGGCCTTGGCGGTTTTCGACCAGTCCGACACCTGTGTGGCCCACCGACTACGCGGCGGCTGGTCTGGAGGCGCAACTGGGCGCGGCAGTGCTTTGTGGGCTTTTCGGTCTTGCGCTCGTCGTCGGGCTGCAGCAATTTTTCGAGTCGCAGAAGACTGCGGCTAAGCAACAGAATTGATCGCTAGGTTAGTGAGAATAGGAGTAAGGGTTCGATGCGCAGATACCGCTTCGCGCTGGTAGTAGGAATAATGACGCTAGCTGCTTGCCGCAGCTACGAGGCTCCGATCGCGGAGCAGGGCGATCGTCAGGTCGTGACCCCGCCGTTGGTCGTCACTGACTCGACCCCCGATAGCGAGCTGCGCCTTCCGCAGAACGCGGCGGTCATCGTGGCGTCGGATGGTAGCACCCAGGTTAGCCGTCCGCGAAGATCCGCAGAGGTCAGCGTAAGCGAGCCGGTGCGGCGCAGCGGTTCGCCCGCGACATCACAGCCTCGAGCTGAAGCCCCGCGTAGTCATCGGGTGCGCGATGGTGAGTCACTTTACTCCATCGCCTTTCAGTACGACCTCGACTTCCGCACACTGGCTTTGGCGAATGCCTTGCGCGCCCCGTATACGATCTTTGTCGGCCAAGAACTGAGTCTTGCCCTCGGCGCGGGTGCCCCGGCTGCGTCTAACGTAACGGCTAACGTGGGCACCGCGGTCCGCAATAATGGCGTTGCTCAGGCGCAGGCGGGCACTCTCGGCCGCGGCGGTGTTATGCGTCGTTCGATCGGTGGCTCCAATAGCAGTGCGCCCGATTGGCGCTGGCCTACTGAAAGCACGCGCTTGCTACGAGGCTTCGGCAGTGGTGAGGCGCGCGGCATCGATATTGCTGTACGCGATGGCGATGCGGTAATGGCCGCCGCCGACGGTGAGGTGGTGTATTCGGGACGCGGAGTACAGGGCACCGGCGACCTCATCATACTGAGGCATAACGATCGCTATTTGAGTGCCTATGCGCACAACAGGGTTATGCTGGTAGAAGAAGGAGCGCGTGTCAGGGCTGGCGATAAGATCGCCGAGGCGGGCACTAATCTCGCTGGAGACCCGCTGCTGCACTTTGAAATCAGGGAAGAGGGAAAATCAATCGATCCAGTCGGGCTGCTGCCCAGACGCTAGCGGCCTCCCGTCACCTTGAAGTTGCAGTGAAGGCGTTCAGGCTTAAGGTGACGCGAGGCGGGAGCGCGGGTTAGCGCTCCAGATATTGCAGTTTGTTTTCTACGTCGGTGAACTCTTCAGCCTCAGGAAGCGCGTCCTTCTTCTCGGTAATATTCGGCCACACCTCGGCCAATTCCGCATTCAGCGCGAGAAATTCCTGCTGATCTTCAGGTAGTTCATCTTCGGCGAAGATCGCATCCACCGGGCACTCTGGCTCGCATAGCGCGCAATCGATGCACTCATCAGGATGGATGACGAGGAAGTTCGGGCCCTCGTAGAAACAGTCTACCGGACACACTTCAACACAGTCTGTGTGCTTACACTTAATACAGTTATCACCAACTACAAATGTCATGATCTCTCCGCGAATACCGCAAGGTGGCGCGTTACAGGTTACCGCCTGCGCTGCCAAAGGGGCGGCGCGGCAAATGATGCGGCGGGATTCTATCAGCTTTTTATCTAGCTTTCTCTAGGTTGATGCGAGCTCGGTTAAAGCTGACCCTTGAATGTGTACAGCAACGCCAATGCCTGCTTGGCGCTGAGCTCGTCCGGATCGAGTTTGGCGAGTGCCTCGACGACAGGATGAGGCGCTGCGGCGAACAGTTCGCTCTGCATGGGCACCTGGCTGTCTTGCCGCTGTTCACCTCTCGTTTGCGCCGTCCGTAGGCTGTCACTCGCTACCGCCTGGCCAGCCGGGTGTCCGCTGACCTGCGCCGCATGGCTCTCAGCCTCGAGCTGCGCGAGCTTGCTCCGCGCGCTGTCGATCACCGCGGCGGGAATGCCAGCCAGCTGAGCGACCTGCAGTCCGTAACTCTGGTTGGCAGGTCCGGGTTTGACTGCGTGCATGAACACGATGCCGCTGTCGTGTTCGACCGCGTCGAGGTGAACATTGGCGATGCTGTCGAAATCGTCAGGCAGGCTCGTGAGTTCGAAATAGTGAGTTGCGAACAGTGTGTAGGCGTTGAGCCGCTGGGCGATATACACCGCAGCTGCCCAGGCGAGCGAGAGGCCGTCGAAGGTGCTGGTGCCGCGGCCCACTTCATCCATGAGTACGAGGCTGTTCTCGGTCGCGTTGTGTAAGATATTCGCGGTCTCTGTCATCTCTACCATGAAGGTCGAACGCCCTCCGGCGAGGTCGTCCGCAGAGCCGATGCGGGTAAAGATGCGATCGATTGGGCCGAGTCGCACGCGCTTAGCGGGCACGAAGCTGCCGCAAAGGGCGAGCAATGTGATTAGCGCGGTCTGGCGCATATAGGTCGACTTACCGCCCATGTTAGGGCCGGTGATGATCAGCATCTTGCGTCGCCGATCGAGCAGCGCATCGTTAGCGACGAAGGCTGCATCGCTTACGGCTTCCACAACGGGATGGCGGCCCGCTTCGATGTCGATTCCTGGCTCTGTATCTAGCGTGGGGCGGCAGTAGTCACCATTGACCGCGCGTTCGGCAAAACAGGTGAGCACATCGAGCTCGGCTAGCGCCTCGGCGCTGCGCTGTAACGACGCGAGGTCGGCGGCAAGTGTTTCCAGCAGCTCGTCGTATAGGGCTTTCTCCCGCGCGAGCGACTTACTGCGGGCGCTGAGCACCTTGTCTTCGAATTCTTTGAGCTCGGGGGTGATAAAACGCTCTGCGTTCTTCAATGTCTGCCTGCGGATATATTCGGCGGGCATCTCTGCGCCTGCCTGGCCTTTGCTGATTTCGATGTAATAACCGTGCACGCGGTTGTAGCCAACCTTCAGCGTCGCGATGCCAGTGCGAGCCTTCTCCTTTACCTCCAGATCGATGAGGAACTGGCCAGCGTTGCTGCTAAGGTTGCGCAGTTCGTCGAGTTCGGCGTCGAAGCCGGTGGCGATCACGCCGCCTTCGCGGATGACAACCGGTGGGTCCGCTTCAAGCGCTTGGCAAAGCAGCGCGTGCGGCGCGGGGAATTCGGCGATCTGTGCCGCTAAGACGCCGAGGGCAAAATCACCCTCAGCGAGTGAGTCGCGCTGGGTCGCTGCGAGCTTCGATTGCAGCAGTGGAAGCTGTCCGAGGCTGTCGCGCAGTTTCGCGAGGTCGCGCGGTCGTGCTGAGCGCAGGCCAAGACGGGCGAGGATGCGTTCGACATCACCGATGCCGCCGAGGACCTCGGCGATAGGCTCGAAGTGGTAGTTGTGCATCAAAGCCGCCACACGATCCTGCCGCCTAACGAGTACCGAGGTGTCACGTAGAGGGCGATTGATCCAGCGTGCCAGCAGGCGGCCGCCCATCGCCGTAGAGGTGGTGTCGAGCACGGACAGGAGAGTGTTATCGCGCCTGCCCGAGAGGTTGATATCGAGTTCCAGATTGCGGCGACTCGCCGCGTCGAGGATCACGCTGTCTTCGAGTTGCTCGACGCTAAGCCCCTGAATATGAGGCAACTCCGTGCGCTGGGTGTCGCGCGCGTATTGCAGCAAGCAGCCCGCTGCCTGCAGCGCCGTGTGGAGTTCTTCGCAGCCGAATGCGCTCAAGTCGCGGGTTTTGAAATGCGTCGTTAAGGTGCGCTGCGCATTGTCCAGTTCGAATTCCCACACCGGCCGCTTCCGTTTGGCGGGGTGGCGTACCGATTCCATGGCCGGCTCAAGCTCCTCCTGAAAAAGGATCTCCGCAGGTCGCAGGCGCTCAATTTCGGCGCGCATCGCCTCCAAGCCATACACTTCGCTGAGCACGAAGCGGCCGCTGCTGATATTCATCGATGCGAGTCCGAACGCGGTGCTGGCATCGAGCTCGCGCGCGTTCGCCTGAACAGACAGGCAGAGCAACGAGTTGTCGCGCCCCTCGTCGAGCAGCGCCTCGTCACTCACTGTGCCCGGGGTGATGACCCGCACCACCTTGCGCTCTACTGGACCCTTGCTAGTTGCCGGGTCTCCGATCTGTTCGCCAATCGCCACCGAGACCCCGGCGGCCACGAGTTTTGCGAGGTAGCGGTCGGCAGCATGGTAGGGGATGCCGCACATGGGAATGGGCTGTCCGCCCGACTTGCCGCGCGCAGTCAGCGTGATGTCCAGAATTCGCGCCGCGACCTTCGCGTCCTCATAGAAAAGCTCGTAAAAATCGCCCATGCGATAGAACAAGAGGCCATCGGGATGCTGCGCTTTGATGCTCAGATACTGCTGCATCATCGGGGTGTGAGGGGGTTGGGACATCGAGAATCTTTTTGTCATGGGCAGTGGAGTAATCGTTGCTCCGCATTCTATCTAGGTGGTCATGCGAAGGGTAGTGATGATTCTGCACTAGGGGCACCCTCGCTGCGTTGTGCGGGGAGTTTGCGGCTGTATAATCGACTCAAGAAAGCACAGTGAGTTAGCAGCCAATGCCCATATCCGACAGTTTAGTAGACGCCGCGACGCACAGCCTTGCCACGGCGTTAATTCGCCGCGGATTCATCGCGGCAACGGCAGAGTCATGCACCGGTGGTGGCATAGCTGCTGCGCTCACTGCGTTGCCAGGCAGTTCCCAATGGTTCGATTCGGGTTTCGTGACCTACTCCAACGGGGCCAAGCAGCGCATGCTGGGGGTGAACCCTGAGCATTTTCGCGAGACTGGGCCGGGGGCGGTGAGCGAAGAGGTGGTGCTCGAGATGAGTCTCGGCGCGGTGGCACGAAGTGCGGCAGACGTGTCTATGGCGGTCAGTGGCGTTGCTGGTCCCACGGGCGGTAGCGCTGAAAAGCCCGTAGGTACTGTATGGATAGGTTGGTGTGTCGACGGCGTGGCCAGCGCAGAGCGCTTTCTGTTCGAAGGTGACAGGCAGGCGATACGCGACGCGACAATACTGGCCGCCTTGGATGGGCTGCTCGCTCGCCTCTAACTTTCGAGCGCGCAAGATTCGGCTAAAGGAATTGTCCTGTAAGCCAATATACTGGTTGTCTGTACAGTAAAAGTTTGATTTAATCAGCACTGTTCAAGCATACAGTAAAAGCCAAGTTGGCACGGTAGGCGGCAGGGAGCTGAATATCTGCCCAAATTAGCGAATCGCCTAGGACAGGCTATTCTAGTAGATGAGACGGACCATTCGATGCGCCTCATCCGACAAACGAATACTCACGGAACAAGGCTTCGGTTGTGCCATTAACAGCATTTTTTTCATGCGGTTACCAATGAAACCAATAAACAATAGGAAGCAATGACATGGTTGACGAAAGCAAGGATAAGGCACTAGCGGCGGCGCTCTCACAGATTGAGCGTCAATTCGGCAAGGGATCGATGATGCGCCTCGGCGACAGCGAGCGCGAGGCTATTCCGTCTATTTCTACTGGCTCCCTCGGCCTCGATATCGCGTTGGGCATAGGGGGTTTGCCGCGAGGTCGTATCGTCGAGATTTACGGCCCTGAGTCTTCCGGCAAGACAACCCTGACGCTGCAAGTGATCGCTGAGGCACAAAAGGCGGGTGGCAGCTGTGCGTTTATCGATGCCGAGCATGCGCTGGATCCGGTGTATGCCGAGGCGTTGGGCGTCGACGTCGACAATCTCCTCGTAAGCCAGCCCGACACCGGAGAGCAGGCGCTCGAGATCTGCGACATGGTCGTGCGCTCGGGTGCGCTGGATGTTGTAGTTATCGACTCCGTAGCGGCGCTCACGCCCAAGGCAGAGATCGAGGGCGACATGGGCGACAGCCATATGGGTTTGCAGGCGCGACTCATGTCGCAGGCGCTGCGTAAGATGACGGGCAATATTAAGAATTCGAATACTCTAGTCATCTTCATTAACCAGATTCGAATGAAGATTGGTGTGATGTTTGGTTCTCCCGAGACTACCACGGGCGGCAATGCGCTCAAATTCTATTCCTCTGTGCGCCTCGACATCCGCCGCATCGGCTCTATAAAAGAGGGCGACGAGGTGGTGGGTAATGAGACTCGCGTGAAGGTTGTGAAGAACAAGGTTGCGCCGCCGTTCCGTCAGACTGAATTCCAAATCATGTACGGCAAGGGCATTCATCGCTTGGGCGAGGTGATCGACCTCGGCGTGAAACTCGACCTGGTCGAAAAATCGGGTGCTTGGTATGCGTACCAGGGCGACAAGATTGGCCAAGGCAAGAAGAATGCGTCCGCGTACTTAGAAGAAAATCCGAAGATCGCTGCTGAAATTGAGGCGCAGATTCGCCAGAAGTTGCTGGCGGACCCCAAGGCTCAGGCTGCGGCGGAAGCGGCTGCTCGCGCAGAAGCTCGTGCATCGGCGAACGACGAGGCTGTCGAGGCGGATGCGTCGAACGGCTAGAGAAAACCTCGAAGGCGAGGGCGACAGGCCTTCGCTTTCGAAGAAGGCTCAGCGCTCTCAAGAGCCTGCTCCCATCAAGATTCGCCGCGCGGCAATGGACTCTTTGGCGCGTCGCGAACATTCTTACGCTGAGCTCGCGCGTAAGCTACTCACCAAATTTGCAGACAACCCTGACGTCGATCGCGAGTCTATCGATGAGCAACTGTCGCGCCTACGCGATCAAGGTCTTCAGTCCGATACCCGATTTGCTGAGGCCTATGTCCGCTATCGTAAGACGCGCGGGTTTAGCTATCTGCATATACGGGCAGACCTCCTAGGGCGCGGTGTGAGCGAAGCTCTCATCGAGGCGTATCTATTCGAAGACGATGAGGATTGGCTTGCTATGGCCGAATCGCTTGTCGAGAAGAGGCTTCGCTCGGATGACGATCGCCGCTTCGGGGGCAAGGCGCATCTTAAGCTGACACGCTTTCTGGAATCGCGAGGATTTACTCAGGCGACGATACGTCGGGTTCTCGACGCCAAATTTCTTCGCTAGCGCGGGCTTAGGTTCGCTGGCGCAGGGTCTGCTCATTTAAGTTGCGTCCGCATAGTGCGATAATGAGCGCGTCTGACCTTTATTTCTTATCAGGATCCCTCATGTCTCTCTTACCTCTCATACGCTCTTTTCGTGGTATTCGTCCGGTTGCCGAGCTGGCAGCTAAAGTCGCCTCACATCCTTACGATGTGCTCAACCGAGAAGAGGCTTACGAGCTAGCCAAAGACAATCCTCTGAGCTTCCTCCACATCAATAAGCCCGAAGTCGACATGCCGACAGACGTGAGTGTCTATGATCCTAGCGTCTATGCCAAAGGACGCGAGAATCTCGATCGATTTATCGCAGAGGGGACGCTAAAGCAAGATGCGGTTGCGACGCTTTACGTCTATAAGCAGGTGATGGGCGAACACGCGCAAGTGGGTATTGTCGCCGCGGCGTCGGTAGAGGCTTACGACAACGACCTCATCAAGAAGCATGAATTTACTCGTCCAGTGAAAGAGGACGATCGCGTTAACCACATGGATGCACTCGATGCTCAAGTGGGTCCTGTGTTTTTGACGTACAAGGCTCTGGCGTCTATCGACGCCAAGATCGCGACGGTTACGGCAAATGCCCCCGATTATGATTTCGAAGCTGACGATGACACCCGCCACGTGTTCTGGGTGATTCGCGACGAGGCGCTTGTGCGTGCAATCGAAGGCGAGATCAATGCGCTAGACTGTCTCTACGTGGCCGACGGTCATCACCGTTCGGCGGCAGCGTCACGAGTTAAGAAGCTGCGTGAGGCGGCTAACCCCGCGCATACCGGCGACGAAGCCTATAATTTCTTCCTTACCGTTTTGTTTCCGCACAATCAGATGCAGATCCTCGATTACAATCGTCTAGTCGCCGACCTCAACGGGCATTCGGTTAACGATTTCCTCGCAGCACTCGCCCCGCATTTCGATATCGAGTTAGTAGACGGTGAGGCGCGACCTAGTGCTGCGCGTGAGTTTGGATTCTATGCCGATAAGCAGTGGTACCGACTGACTGCAAACACTGAGTTGTTGGGCATCATCGATGACACTGATCCTGTCGCGAGCCTCGACGTGAGTATCCTGCAAGACTACGTCTTCGGGCCGCTATTGAATATTCTCGATCAGCGCACTGATAGCCGCGTGGATTTTGTGGGAGGAATTCGAGGCCTCGGCGAGCTTGAGCGTCGCACGGCTGGCGCAGACTGGCAGGCTGCATTCGCGCTATATCCGACATCTATCGAGAGTCTGATGCTGATCGCGGATGCGGGCGAGGTTATGCCGCCAAAATCGACTTGGTTCGAGCCTAAGCTCAAGAGCGGCTTGGTGGTGCACTCGCTGAACAGCTAGGAAATTGAAAACAAGAAACCTCTGGGCGACACCACTCACCCAGAGGTTTTTTTTGCCTGGCTTCTAGCCGGCAGACCGTTTAGCCACGTCTACGAGCTTCGGGCGTTCAGCATTGATGGGAATCTGCCGCGGGCGCATGGCCTCGGGGATAACCTTAACGAGGTCGATGTGTAACAGCCCGTTGGCGAGTTTGGCGCCGGTAACTTCCACGTGGTCGGCAAGCTGGAAGCGGCGTTCGAAATTGCGCGCAGCGATGCCCTGATACAGGAAGTTTCGTGTCTCATCCTGTGCGGCTTTTTTGCCAGTGACGGTCAGGGTCTGCTTTTCCGACTGCAGTGCTAACTCGTCTTCAACGAAGCCTGCAACGGCCATAGTGATTTGGTATTTATCTGAACCCACCGCCTCAATGTTATAAGGGGGGTAGCTCGGCTGATTGGCGTCGTTGCGATTAACCGCATCGAGCATGTTTGACAAATGGTCGAAGCCGATAGTGGAACGGTAAAGGGGTGAAAAGTCGAAGTTACGCATAATATATCCTCAGATTAAGCAATATAGTCTTTAAGTGGCAGCCTCTCCTTGCGCGAACGCAGTGGGACCAGGCTGTGGCGACCTCTTATGAGCCCCGCCTACTGTCTATATAGTGCGCCTTGATCCGTTTTCAAGCCCGGTCGCGACTCTTTTATGTGTTCTATAAAAAATGGCCTAGACACTATTGCCTAGGCCATTCGATTGACTCAGCCGACTAGCTCGGCGACAGGGTGCTTAGATTACAAGAAGATCCATGAACTCGTTAACCGGCGTGGCCTCGAGCTTTGCCTGATCTTTGCACAGATCAAAAATAGCCTTGCTGCGCTTGGCGGGGAAGCGAGTAGCGAGGTTAGCCTTGAACTTTTCTTCCAGCAGTGGAATGCCTTCTTCGCGGCGGCGGCGATGGCCGACTGGGTAGTTGATCTCGATCTTGTCAGAGCAGCTGCCATCCTTGAAATAGACCTGCAGGGCGTTGGCGATCGAGCGCTTTTCGGGCTCAAGGTATTCTTTGGTGTAAGTAGGATTCTCGTGAATCTCCATCTTCTCGCGTAGCACGTCGATAATCGGATTCGCCTCGTGGAAGCTGTCTTCGTAATGCTCGGCAACGAGATTGCCGAAGGCCAAAGGCACCGCTGTCATATATTGTAGGCAGTGGTCGCGGTCGGCGGGGTTATTGAGTGGGCCAGACTTGCTGATGATGCGGATTGCCGACTCGTGTGTGTGAATGACGATCTTCTCGATGTCGTCCAGGCGGTCTTTTACCTTGGGATGCAGGCGTACCGCTGCTTCTGCGGCAGTCTGTGAATGGAATTCGGCAGGGAAGGAAATCTTGAACAAGATGTTCTCCATTACGTAGTTGCCGTAAGGGCGCGTGAATTCAAATTCCTTGCCTTTGAACGAGACGTCATAAAAGCCCCAGGTAGGTGCTGTCAGCACGCTTGGGTAGCCGATCTCGCCACGCAGGGTGAAGTCGGCGAGACGCACGGCGCGCGAGGTTGCATCGCCGGCGGCCCATGACTTGCGTGGTCCAGCATTCGGCGAATGACGATAAGTGCGTAGGCTAGAACCGTCGAGCCAGGCTTGTGATAGCGCGTCGATGATCTGCTCGCGCGAGCCGCCTAGCATCTTGGTCGCGACTGCGGTAGACGCGACGCGAACTAGCAATACGTGGCAAAGGCCTACGCGGTTGAAGCTGTTCTCTAGCGCGATAATGCCCTGAATTTCGTGCGCCTTAATCATGGCTGTGAGCACATCACGCATGGTTAGCGGATCTTTCCCGGCGGCAACATTCTGCTGCGAAAGGTAATCGGCGATAGCGAGGATCGCGCCGAGATTGTCTGAGGGGTGTCCCCACTCGGCGGCGAGCCAGGTGTCGTTATAGTCGAGCCATCGCACGATACAGCCGATATCCCACGCGGCTTTCACTGGGTCTAGACGGAACTGTGTGCCGGGCACGCGTGCGCCATTGGGCACGATAGTGCCTTCGGCGAGAGGGCCGAGTAGCTTGGTGCATTCCGGGAAACGTAGGGCAAGTAGGCCGCAACCCAGCGTATCCATGAGGCAGTTACGCGCGGTGTCGTAAGCTTCGGTGGAGTCTATCTCGTAATCGCAAACATAGTTGGCGATATCAACGAGTACCTGATCGGGAGCGGGGCGGTTATTGAGTTCTACATTGGCTGACACTGAAGTATTCCTTTTTGATTAACGATCGGTTTGGTCTTTCAGCCCAGCGCGCGTTCGCGCTGTGCTGTTGTGCTGTTCTCGCTCGGAGCTGGCTAGCGATCGGCGATGTCGACCCAGGTGGACGTCTCGGGGCCTGTGTAGTCGGCGCTAGGTCGGATGATGCGGTTATTCGCGCGCTGCTCTTTTACGTGCGCTGCCCATCCTGTTAGGCGCGACATCACGAAGATCGGCGTGAATAATTTCGTTGGGATATTCATGAAATGATAAGCCGAGGCGTGGAAAAAATCGGCATTGCAGAACAGTTTCTTCTCGCGCCACATAACCTCTTCACAGCGGACGGACACTGGGTAGAGCGTGGTATCGCCAACCTCGGCTGCGAGCTTTTCGCTCCACTGCTTAATAATGACGTTGCGCGGATCCGACTCGCTATAAATCGCGTGACCGAAACCCATGATCTTGTCCTTGCGCGCGAGCATGCCCATGATCTCGGCTTCGGCCTGATCTGCGCTCGTCCAGTTTTCGATCATTTCCATGGCGGCTTCGTTGGCGCCGCCGTGCAGTGGGCCGCGTAATGAGCCGATCGCTGCTGTGATGCACGAATGCATGTCTGATAGCGTCGACGCGCAGACGCGCGCGGTGAATGTCGACGCATTAAACTCGTGTTCTGCGTAAAGAATGAGCGAAACATTCATGACCTGCGTGAATAGCGCACTCGGCGGGTCGCCGCCGAGCATGTGTAAGAAATGTGCGCCTATCGACTCGTCCTCTAATGCGGTGTCGATGCGGACGCCGTCGTGGGAGAAGCGATACCAGTAGCAAATTATTGCCGGCAGCGTCGCGAGTAAGCGATCGATCGCGTCGTCCTGCTGGGCGAAATCGGTTTCGGTTTCGAGGTTGCCGAGCATGGAGCATCCCGTACGCATGACGTCCATCGGATGGGCGTCGGCTGGGATACGCTCAAGCACTTCTTTTAGTGCGTCGGGCAAGTTGCGTAGAGATTTTAATTTCGCGACGTAAGTATCGAATTCAGTCTGTGTCGGCAAGTGGCCTTTTAATAGCAGGAACGCGACTTCTTCGAACTGAGCTTTCTGAGCCAGCTCGCTAATGTCGTAGCCTCTGTAGGTTAGGCCTGTGCCGGTTTTGCCTACGGTGCACAGGGCAGTTTCGCCTGCGACTTGGCCGCGCAAGCCTGCGCCGCTCAGTTTTTTCTCTGCCATGGTGTTTCTCCTTCTGTTTTTCTATCTCGTGGGATTGCTCGCTAGTGCCATGCGTTATTTCTGCGACTTACTTGGCTTCCGCATCGAACAGGGCGTCCAGCTTGTTCTCATAAGCGTGGTAGCCCAGCACTTCATAGAGCTCCATACGTGTCTGCATTTTCTCCACGGCGGCGGTTTGGTCTCCGTTGATTGCAATGGTTTGGTAGACGTCTAACGCCGCCTTGCTCATGGCGCGGAAGGCGCTGAGCGGATACAACACCATGCCGACGCCTTGCTCGCCAAGCTCTTTGCAGTTGAACAGTGGAGTCTGGCCGAACTCGGTAATGTTGGCGAGGATAGGCACGTTAACAGCATCGGCAAACTGTTTGTATTGTGCGAGCTCGTTAATCGCTTCGGGGAAAATAGCATCTGCGCCGGCTTCTACGCAGGCAATGGCACGCTCTATCGCTGATTCCATGCCTTCAACGGCCAAGGCATCGGTGCGCGCCATAATCACGAAATCTTCATCGACTCGCGCATCTACAGCCGCCTTGACGCGATCGACCATTTCGGCCTGGGACACAATCGCTTTGTTCGGCCTGTGGCCGCAGCGTTTCTGTGCGACCTGATCTTCCAGATGGACAGCGGCGGCGCCTGCCTTCTCCATCGCCTGAATCGTGCGGGCGATGTTGAATGCGCCGCCCCAGCCAGTATCGATGTCGACCAGCAAGGGAAGGCTGCTGGCATTGCTTATGCGTTCGACGTCGGCGATAACGTCATTGAGGCTAGTAATGCCTAAGTCGGGCAGGCCGTAGGAGGCATTGGCGACACCGCCGCCGGAAAGATAAATTGCCTTGTGACCTGCATTCTCTGCAAGCATAGCGCAGTAGGCGTTGATCGCGCCCACGACTTGGAGTGGATTGTTGTCTTTCAGTGCCTGGCGAAATTTGGCGCCTTGGGATTGCTTCATGTCGTCTCTCCTCGGTTTCTATTCTGTCGGTTCTTGCAGTATGGGTTAGGTTGGCGCTGCGGCTACTCCGCGCTTGCTTCGTCGATTTGCTGCATTAATGTCGCTTTCGCGCTGGCGATATGACGACGCATCAATAGGTCGGCAAGTTCGGCATCTCCGTCCTCTATTGCATCGACGATGCGGTGGTGTTCGCGAAAGGCTTGCGCGGGTCGAGAGGGTTGGCTGCTGGTCTGAACACGGTATAAACGCAGCAGATGGTAGAGCTCGTCACAGAGCAGTTTAAACAGTCGTGCATTGCCGCTGAGCGCAACGATCAAGTAATGGAAGTCGAGATCGCCTTCCTTTTGGTAATACACCTTGCCATCTTCGGACTCGATCTCGCGCTCGTGCTTCGCGAGCAGGGCGCGCAGCTGCTCACAGTCTTGCGCCGTTGCCTGCTGTGCGGCGAGGCCGCAGGCTAGGCCTTCCAGTACCTCGCGAATCTCGTAGATCTCAACGGCTTGGCGGGCATCGAGCGAGACGACGCGGGCGCCGACATTAGGCGTGATCTCGACCAGCTTGCAGCCCTCGAGGCGCCTTATCGCTTCACGCAGCGGACCGCGGCTAATGCCAAAGTGCTTGCTAAGCTGGGGTTCGTTGATTTTCGAGCCGGGCGCGAGGTCGCCGCGCACTATTGCCGTGCGTATCTGGTCGAATACGGAGTCGGCGCGGGTGCCAGTCAGCGGGATATTGTTAACAATAATTGACATCGGCGGCCATTATTCCGCTTTATTCACTAAATATCAAGATTATTGTCTACAATGTGCAGGCGTTACTGAGCGGATTTATGTTCGATTTAGTGATTCGCCGCGACCGATCCCAAAGTAGTGAATCCCACGCTCCCTAAGCTCGGCTGGGTCATATAAATTACGTCCGTCAAATATCACTGGCTGGCTCAGCGCTTTCTTGAATTTGTCGAGGTTAGGGGCCTTGAAGTGTTGCCATTCGGTACAAATTACCAAGGCATCTGCGCCAACCAACGCCTGATCCATTGTTCCTGCAAGAATCAGTTGTGGGTTATCTGGATAAAGCGCCTCCACGGCATGCATCGCCTCCGGGTCATACGCCTGCATTGTTGCACCGGCCCGCCAGAGTGCTTCCATGAGTACGCGCGACGGGGCTTCACGTAGGTCATCAGTTTTCGGCTTAAATGCGAGCCCCCATAGCGCGATCGTTTTGCCGTGGAGTTCTGTACCAAAGTAAGCGGTTAGCATGTCGAATAGGCGGTTCTTTTGTCGCTCGTTGGCGGCCTCTACGGCACTGATAACACCGAGTTCGACCCCGTACTCTTTTGCCGTGGTGCTGAGGGCTCGTACGTCCTTGGGAAAGCAGGAGCCGCGATAACCGCAGCCCGCATAAATAAACTGATAGCCTATGCGAGGGTCTGAGCCTATTCCTTGTCGTACCTGCTCAATGTCGGCGCCCGCTTTTTCTGCCAAATTAGCGATTTCATTGATGAAACTTATTTTAGTTGCGAGCATCGCATTGGCTGCGTATTTCGTGAGCTCGGCTGCCCTCAAGTCCATGCACAGAATGCGGTCGTGATTGCGGTTGAAGGGAGCGTAGATTTTGCGCATGGTCGCCTTCGCCGTCTCAGAATGTGCACCGATGACGATGCGGTCGGGTTTCATGAAGTCAGCTACGGCAGCCCCTTCCTTCAGAAATTCTGGATTGGACACAAGCTGAATTTCTAGCGTCTTGCCGCGGGCTTGAACTTCTCGAGTAACGATGGCACCGATTCGCTCAGAAGTACCTACCGGAACTGTGGATTTCGTAACCAAGGTTAGGGGGGTAGAGGCAAGACGGCCGATGTCTTGTGCGACAGCGTCTACGTCAGAAAGGTCGGGTTCACCGCTCTCTAGAGAAGGTGTGCCCACAGCGATAATGAACAGGGAACTGAATTTTATTGCCTCAGCGACATCATCGGTGAACGAGAGATTGCCAGAAGCAAGGTTGCGCCGCACGACTTCATCCAAGCCAGGTTCAAAAATAGTGACTTCTGCGAGTTTCAGGCGTGAAATTTTCAGAGAATCCACGTCCATGCAAAGGACGTTATGGCCGACATCGGCAAGGCAGGCACCAGTAACAAGGCCGACGTAACCGGTTCCAAATACGGTGATATCCATGTCTCGATCTCTGCACTTTAAAGCAGAAAAAGATACCCGCTGAGCGTGACAAGGTTATTAAGGGGGCATGACAAAACTGAAGCAAAATTAAGGGCGCCGGAGCGCCCTTAATAGCATAGCCTTTATGTCAGGCGGGGTTAGATGCCGTTTGGCTCCATAATGGCCTGATAGAGCAGGCGGCGCGACGTGCCACGCACATCGGGGATGCCGTTGCCGAACTGCTGAATCATGCCAACGAAGACGATGTTCTCAACAGGGTCAACCCAGAACCAAGTGCCAGCTGCGCCTCCCCAGTAGTATTCGCCTTTGGAGTAGCCTTCGGCTTCGACAGGGTCTTCGACAATTGCGAAGTCGAGGCCGAAAGTCGTGCCGCGTGCGCCGAGGATAGTATCGCCAAGCCCTTTAGGAAGCTGGTTACGATGCATTAGCTCGACGGTGAGTGGAGCGAGAATGCGCGCGCCATCGAGCTCGCCTCCATTGAGTAGCATCTGGCTAAAGCGTAAATAGTCCATTGCCGAACCGACGAGGCCGCCGCCACCGCCTTCAAACTGGTGCTCGACTAAGTAGCTCGGGCCGCCGGTGAAGCCTTCGCTCGCAAAAAGCTTGCCGTCGGGACCGTAGGCATAAACCTCGGCGAGGCGATCAGCCTTATCCGCTGGCACGAAGAAATCGGTGTCTACCATACCTAGGGGCTGGAAGATTCGCTGTTCGAGGAAATCGGAGAAACGCTGTCCTGAGAGTTTTTCGACGAGATAGCCTTGCACGTCGACAGAGACGCTGTAATGCCACAGAGAGCCAGGCTGCTGACGCAGAGGGATCTTCGCAAGCTTATCGATCATATCCTGCAGAGTTGAGTCGGGAGCTAAGACTTGGGCTTGATTGTAGAGATCGTCGACAGCAGATTGCGAGAACAGGCCGTAAGTCAGGCCTCCCGTATGGTTCATCAGCTCTCGTATCGTCATGGGATGGTCTGCAGGCTCGGTCAGCATGGCGCCGCTTGCGTCTGTGCCGGCGTAGACCTGAAGGTTCTCGAATTCGGGGATGTACTTGGCGACGGGGTCTGAGAGTCTAAATTTGCCTTCTTCATAGAGCATCATCATCGCTACGCCGGTGATTGGCTTAGTCATCGAATAGATGCGGAACAGGTCGTCGTTCTCCATCGCGTCGCCCGCGGCTATGTCGCGTTGGCCGACGGATTCAAAATGAAAGATCTTGCCGTCGCGGGCAGCGGCTGTCACAACGCCTGCGAGTTTGCCTTCGTCGACAAATCCTTGCATGGCCTGTGTCACACGCTCGAGGCGTGCCGAGTCGATGCCGACTGATTCAGGGCTCGCGTAGTCTAGGCCTGTAAGCGTGCGCAGGCTGCTGGGCTGGCTGGCGCAGGCGGCGAGCAGCGCAGTTGCCGCCACGAGCAGCGAGGCTTTGCGCCAGAGTGGTTGGGTGTTGCTGGGAGTTGGGGTGTGGTACGAAGTGGCACTCATAGTCGATTCTCTGTTCGTGGGAGGGGATGGGTGATTTGGGCTGTGTGCAAAGAACTTTTCCGAGAATAGGACGCCGAGCGTCCGCTTGTCTAGGTTTGCTGGCTGAGAAGATTAAGGCCAAGGTATTATTATTTAAACCATGGTAATTATATTATTGCCATGGTTTAATGTTCATCACGTAACAGGAGCAGACCGATGACAACAAGTAATGAGACGCCGTATTTCGCTTTCAAGGGCGATCGGCTCGTGGCAGAGGGCGCGCCCTCGCAAGTAGCACTGCAGCTAAAAGCCGAGCAAGGAGAAGAGCGTCTGCGACGCGGCGAGATTCTCGTCTTCAGCGGCAGTGACGGACGCCAGATTGACCTGCATTTGGTGGGTAGCGAGGCGGATGCTGACCTGCGCGTTCGCTTGGCCGTTACTGACGAGTTAGTCGCCGCGCCTGAGGGTGTTGCGGGGGCTATAGACACGGATCCACCCAAACGAGGGAGAGGAAGGCCCAGGCTTGGCGTGGTAGGCCGCGAAATCACCTTGCTGCCACGTCATTGGGAGTGGCTCGACCGGCAGCGCGGGGGGGCATCGGCAACGCTGCGCAGACTGGTCGATGCCGAGCGCAAGGCAACGGTGACACAGGATGAGCAGCGCTTAAGCCAAGACCGCACTAATCACTTCCTCTCGGCCATGGCGGGTGACCTAGCGGGTTTCGAAGACGCCACGCGCGCGCTCTATGCGGGCGATCGAGCGGGATTCGAGGTGGCGAGTGTGTCGTGGTGTGCAGATATAAGGCGAGTGGCGATGCAGCTTGCGGATGCCGCCTTCGGCTAGCCCTGCGCTGCTTCAGAGTCCAGCGGGTGATATACTGCCGCAGCTGGGCGGCTTGGACGTCGTGATGTTGGATGTTTTTAGGGTTTTCATGGCACAGATGCAAAGCGGCGATCAGTCTGCCGAACGACACGGGCGTAACGCTTCGAAGGCTAGCGATGAGTTAGGCGCGGTGGCTACCCCGTCGCTCGCCGCTGACGGCTTCGGGTCAGGCCCGCTGCGTGCACTTGGCGAGCGCATCGTCGCGAGCGGAGCTTTGGGGCGTTCGCAAACTTACGAGCGCCTGCTGAATTACCTCATCGATGCGAGTATTAACGGCGAGACTCCACGCGAGTTAGACATCGCGCTCGGTGCGCTGGGGCGCGATGACAGTTTCGACGTGACTGCCGATTCGGCAGTGCGCGTCGCCATCCATCAGCTGCGTAAGAAGCTATCAGCGTATTATGCCGAGCACGAGCCGGCAGCCGAGTTATGTCTGGTGCTGCCCAAGGGGAGGCATAGTCTTTACGCCGAGGCCAAGCCTCGCGCCGCGATTGACGATTCGCTCACCACTAACGCTCTCCCTAACGCCCTCCCTAACGCCGCCATGCCGGGCGAGAATCGCTCGCCCGCGCGGCTGGCAAGCCTATTTACTTGGAATAGCTTAAGCCTTAACACAGCGCTATTAGTGATCGCTATCGTCTTGCTAGTAGGTAATTTGC
This sequence comes from Gammaproteobacteria bacterium, assembly GCA_024639905.1. Classification (GTDB taxonomy): domain Bacteria; phylum Pseudomonadota; class Gammaproteobacteria; order Pseudomonadales; family Pseudohongiellaceae; genus UBA9145. The sequence goes on from JAHEGE010000002.1 coordinate 69,390, forward strand.
TCCGCAGTGGCGCGCCTGAGATACAGCGCGTAAACGCAGTGGCAAGCATTGCCGGACATCCTCTCTGGGCGAGCGTGCTTGCAGACGACAAGCCGCTGCTTATTGTGATGGGTGATTACTACATTTTCGGCGAGCTTAGTGCGAACGGAAACGTGGCGCGTATGGTGCGCGAGTTCAATGTGAATTCGAGCACCGATCTCGAAGAGCTGCGCTTTAGCGACATCGAACACACCGAGAATTACCTCGACCTCGATCTCAGTTACATGCCAGAAGGGAGTGCGTTTGCTCTTGCCAGAATCGTTCCGCTTCTTCAGCAGAGCGGTAAGGTGATTAATATGACGATGATGTCAGACCTTACCACGGCAGACATACGCGCTAACCACCTGGTCTATATCGGCTACATCAGCGCACTGGAGCGCCTCGCGAATTTGGCGTTCGCAGGATCCGGGCTTACCATCGGGCGCAGCTACGACGAGCTCATTGAACTCGAGACACAGCGCTATTTTACCAGTGATGCAGGCCTGCCAGAGCAGGGTGAGCCGTTTCGCGATTACGGGTTTTTCTCGAGTTTTCCTGCAAGCCGAGACACTCAGGTCATTTTAGTTGCTGGCATGCGTGACGCTGGGCTTATGCACATGGCGCAGGCGCTGTCGGAGACAGAATCCTTAGACGAGTTGTTGGTATCAATCGATAATGATACCCATGAGGCGCTGGCAAGCCTTGAGGCGTTGTATGAAGTGTATGGAATAGACCGAATGAATTTCGATGCGAAGCTCGTTTACAGCCACTTGTTGGAGACGGGCAATCTGTGGGGAGCAGGGTCGAACGAGGAGTAGAGGTGTCGGGCTTAGGCGTGGGATGCCATGTGTTGGATGACGCCAGGTTTGCGGCTCTCCACCTTCGAGATCTTGTATTCGTAGTTGGCGGCGCAGGGGTCTATATCGAGCGCTTCATCGATAGCGGCGGTGAGGTCGGCCTGCGCGGCTTGACGTGTTAGATAGGGGCCGGAGATACGAACCTGCAACGACTTATCTTGCGGGGCAGAGGCGACGATGTAGAAGTTTTTCGCGTTCACTGAACTCTCTCTGTTCTTAGCACTCTGGCGCTGTAGAACATTAGAACATTGCTTTTACCCTACTCGGCGACTGGTTAGACAGGTAAGAGTGCGCCCAACTAGAGTAACTATCGGCCGCATAACCTGTTGCTCAAGCGCCGGCGGACGAGATTCTAACGCTTCCTAAATGCCCTGCGCTAGCATTTTCGTGGCGATTTCCGGCGAGTCCTCAGAGCGGCTAGGAGAGTGTGGCTTGTCCTCAATGAATACCCCAATGCGCAGTCCTCGGCCGCGCCTCTCAGTCGTGATTCCAGTTCTCAATGAAGCGCCGTCGCTGACGCGTTTTTTGACACGCTTGCAACCGTGGCGAGAGGCCGGCCATGAGCTGATTGTCGTCGACGGGAAGAGCGAGGACGACAGCGCGGCGTCGGCTATTCCCTTGGCCGATAGTGTGAAGATCGCCCCCCCCAGCAGGGCAGGCCAGATGCGAGTAGGGGCTGCACTCGCTAGCGGTGATCTACTCTTGTTTCTCCATGCGGATACCGACTTACCTCTCAACGCGCCCGAGCTTATCGAAGGCGCACTGGAGCATGGAGCGGATTGGGGCTGGTTCGACGTCACACTCGACGCGCCGGGGCTCGCGTTTAGGATTATTGGTGCGGCGATGAATGCGCGTGCGCGGCTAACTCGTGTGTGCACTGGCGACCAAGCGCTTTTCGTGCGCCGCGAACTGTACTCTCGACTAGGAGGCTTTCCTCGTTATCCGCTCATGGAAGACGTCGCATTTAGCAAGCGCTTACGCGCCGTCGCCGCTGCAGGTGTCATCTCGACGCCAGGGATCACCTCGAGCAGGCGCTGGCAGAAGAAAGGGGTTCTGCGAACAGTCTTGCTTATGTGGGAACTGCGGCTGCGCTACTTCTTTGGCGAATCGCCCGTGTCTCTGCACCGACGCTATTATCCAGCGAGCCGTCCGCAGGTGTTGAAGTACCCCCAAGCGCGCGTGCGCGTCTTCGCCAAAGAGCCTGTCGCCGGCCAAGTAAAGACTCGGCTCATTACTGCCCTTGGTGCCGAGCAAGCCATGGCGCTGCATTGTGCCATGGTAGGGCGGATAGCTGGGATGCTCAGCGGGTCGTCGCTTGCGCCTTGGGGGTTTTCCGTCGCCGGCGATCAGACTCATAAGCTTTTTAGCGGGCGCGGCGCTAGCCTAGCCGCGGTGCCGCAGCGTGGGTCAGATCTCGGCGAACGCATGGCGCTGGCTGCGCGAAACAGTCTAGCTGGCCTCGATGAAGTGGATCCCGGAGAAGCCAACCTCGATGAGGGGGCGGTTGGCGCCGTGGTGCTCTTGGGCGCAGACTGTCCCGCGCTCACGGCGGAGGTCTTAGAGCAGGCGCTGGCCTCACTAACCCAAGGCGCTGAGGTAGTCTTCGTGCCTGCAGTGGACGGGGGTTATGTGCTTCTGGGTATGACTCGATTTGTCCCCGAGCTGTTCGACAATATCGCCTGGGGAACGCCTGTGGTCTTAGCGCAGAGTCTTGAGCGTCTGCGTGGCGTTGGTATAGAGGCCACCTGTCTGGCGCCGCTATGGGATGTGGATACTGAGGACGACTTGGTACGCCTAGAGGGCCTGGAACCGCCGCTCAGCTTTTAGAGAGGGTCTTCTAGAGAGGATCTTCTAGAGAGGGTCTTCGTCTAGAGAGAGTCTTCGTCGTGGCTCTTGCCTGCATCCTTGCGGTCGAAATCGAGCATCTTGTCTGCGAGTTTTGAACTGTCGATCGTGAAATTGCCTTTTTCGAGTCTGTTATTCAGTTCGACTACTCGTGCCATGTCCATGCTTGGGAGTCCTTCGATTGCTGTTTTTAGCTCTGCGGTAAGCCGCTCGAGCTTGCGTAGTCCTGCTGCCAGATCCTCTGCACTGCGTGCCGAATCGGCGCGGCTCGCGCGCGCGTCACGCACCTTAGCGAGTACGCTCTGTAGCTCTGAGCTTGCGCTGCTCAATGAGTTTTCGACGTTGTCCACAAGCGCTGCCCACTAAGTCATAACGAGTTGAGTCGAGTGCGGTGCCGGTGAGTGCCGACCACGCGTAGGGTCTTATCGCTCCGAACACGTCATCAAACGACGCCTCGAGCCTAATTTATAGCGTCGTCCAGCAGGATATCTTTAAGGCTTTGCGCGACAAGAGTGTTCGCTCACGCTCGCGAGGCCGCAGCGATTGACTCATGCACGCGTGCGATGTCTAATCCTACGCACACTGATACGCAAATACCCTCATGACTTCTCCGACCCCCAGCGACAGCACACTCAGCGCCTCGTTGCCGCACAGCGCGGACACTAACGCCAGGTATTCTGAGTCTATTCTGCTGATAGAGGACTGTGCGGAGACCCGCCGCGACCTCATGACCGCGCTGAAATTCCTCGGCGAAAGGGCGCTCGCAGTGACCAGCGAAGAGGCTGAGGCGTCCATGAGCGCGCGATCTGAGGCCAGCGACCGAGTAGGGCTGGCGATCGTCGGCTCGAGTGTGCCCAACCTTATCCAGACGCTGAATACACTGTCTGAATGCGATTCGACCTTGCCGTTCCTGCTCATCGGCTCACAGGCAGAGGGCATGCTTGCCGCTCATCCTATGCTCGCTGCCAAGGTTGTCGCGCAGCTGGCACACGACTGCGGTTTTCAACCCCTGCTCGACGCCATTCATAAGTCGCGACTCTACAACCAGCACTCCCAGAGATTGCGTGGCAGTTCGGCGGTGCGGGACTACAACATGTTTCGCAGCCTGGTTGGCAGAAGCGATGAGATCGAGCGCGTGCGCAAGATGATGGGGCAGGTAGCGAACACCGAGGTGAGCGTGTTGATTACCGGCGAGTCGGGCACGGGCAAGGAAGTGGTCGCGCGCAATCTCCATAATAATTCTGCGCGAGCAGCTGGGGCGTTCGTGCCCATTAACTGCGGCGCGATTCCTCGTGAGCTCTTAGAGAGCGAGCTGTTTGGGCATGAAAAGGGCGCCTTTACCGGGGCCGTTGCCGCACGTAGTGGGCGTTTCGAGATCGCCGACGGTGGCACGCTGTTTCTCGATGAGATCGGCGATATGCCGCTTGATATGCAGGTGAAACTGCTGCGCGTGCTACAGGAACGGAGCTTCGAGCGCGTCGGAGGGGTGGAGACGCTCACTGCGGACGTGCGCATCGTTGCCGCGACACACCGTGACTTAGAAAAAATGATTGAGTCGGGCGAATTTAGGCAGGATCTCTATTATCGACTGAACGTGTTCCCCATCGAGATGCCTGCACTGCGTGAGCGTCCGAATGACATACCGCTGCTACTGAATGAACTCATTGCGTCCTTAGAGCAGGAAGGGCGTGGTTCGGTGCGCTTCAACTCGGCTGCGATCGCTGCGCTGACGCTCCATTCCTGGCCCGGCAACGTCCGCGAGCTGGCGAACCTCGTGGAGCGCATGGCGATCCTGCACCCACATGGCATCGTTGGTTTGAAAGACTTGCCGCAGAAGTTGAGGATGCTCGCAGAGACGCAGTCGCACAGTTTGCCAGAAGACCTGCCGCTCGAAGCGGCGCCGCCGTCGATGCCTGCGACCGCTCCTTCATCCCGTGCACTCTCTCTCACCGGCTTGGACTTGAAGGAGTATCTGGCGGGTTTGGAGCGCGATCTCATTGAAAAAGCGCTCGACGATAGCCGCGGCGTAGTCACGCGTGCCGCCGATAGGCTGGGCATAGGGCGGACAACCCTGGTTGAAAAGATGCGGAAGTACAAACTGCCCCGCTTAGGGGATGAGAGCCACGAGCAACAAGGGCAGGACGAGGATAAAGACGGGGACAGCGAACACGCTAGGTTCAGTGATCCAGCGAGTCGCCTCCAGTAGCGCTACTCGTCGCTGTGCGTCGTCGTCGGAAGATCCAGCTCTGAGTGCACTGCGCGCCCTTCTTCGAGTCGCAGACAACCCGTGGCAAACCAGCGCACTACGCGTGGATACAGTCGATGTTCCTCGACGAGTACCCGCGCTGCGAGGCTTGCCGCATCGTCCTCCCCGTTGACCGCGATGCTCTGCCTCGCGATTACCGGCCCTCCATCGAGCTCCTCCGTCACGAAATGCACGCTCGCACCGTGTCTAGAAACTCCCGCGTCTAAGGCGCGCTGATGGGTATTAATGCCGGGGAAATCGGGGAGCAGGGAGGGGTGAATATTGAGTAGTCGTCCCGCATAGCGGTTCACGAATCCTGCCGTAAGGATGCGCATGAAGCCTGCGAGGACAAGCAGGTCTGGTTCATAGTTGTCGATGATTTGTGCGAGTTCGCCATCGAAGGCTTCGCGACTGTCGAAACCTAAGTGAGACAGCGAAGCGGTCGCTATCCCCGCTTGTTGAGCGCGTTGCAGCCCGAGCGCGTCGGGTTTGTTAGAGATGACCGCGGCTATGCGGTAGCCACCAGAGGCGGCATCATCGATTAGCGCCTGAAGATTGCTGCCGCTTCCCGAGATTAGGACAACGACTGCGCAAGTGCGCGTAGAGTGGGGCTGAAGGCTCACGATTCGCCGATGAAAACCACTGAGTCGTCTCCGTCCGCCTTGTCGGCGACCTCGCCGAGACGGAAGGCTTTGATGCTGCCTAGCGCTAGGCTGGCGAGTGCGGCGTCGGCTTGGTCGGCGCTTAGACACAGAATCATGCCGACGCCGCAGTTAAATGTTCGCAGCATCTCGCTGTCGCTGATGTTGCCCTCTGTTTGCAACCAGTTGAAAATTTCAGGTCGTCGCCAGGCGCTTAAGTTGACGATGGCCTGAGTGTTGTCTGGCAACACGCGGGGGATGTTCTCGGTGAAGCCGCCGCCGGTAATGTGGGCGAGGGCATGCAAGTCGATCTCCTGCGGCAGCGCTGCGATCGTCTTGACGTAGATTTCTGTCGGCGCGAGCAGCGTCTCGCCAAGGGTGGAGTCGCCGAAAGCGGAATCTAGGCTGGCGCCGCTGCGCTGCAATACCTTGCGGATAAGCGAGTAACCGTTGGAGTGTGGGCCTGACGAGGCGAGTCCAATTAATACATCGCCACTGCGCACCTTGCTTGGGTCTATGATCTTCGATTTCTCGACAACCCCCACTGAAAAACCAGCGAGGTCGTAATCGTCGCCATCGTACATGCCCGGCATCTCTGCGGTCTCGCCGCCGATTAGCGCGCAGCCCGCGAGCTCGCAGCCCGCGCCTATGCCAGTCACGACATCGGTCGCGGTCTCTATGTTGAGGCCACCGGTGGCATAATAGTCGAGGAAAAAGAGGGGCTCTGCGCCACAGACGATTAAATCATTGACGCACATGGCGACGAGATCTATGCCGATTGTGTCGTGCTTTCCCATCTGCATGGCAAGCTTGAGCTTGGTGCCTACGCCGTCGGTGGCAGAGACTAGAACGGGCTGTTTATACCCTTCGGGGATCTCACACAGTGCGCCGAAACCGCCAATCTGAGACATGACCTCAGGGCGATGAGTGCGGCGCGTGACAGCCTTGATGTTTTCTACAAGCGCGTTGCCTGCATCGATATCGACGCCCGCGTCGCGATAGCTCAGGGCGGGCTTGTCGGTGTCGTTAGAGCGAGTCATGCGGGTCTTCCTTGGCGAGGGTTCTAAGTAGGGGGTGAATGGTAGCAAGAAGTCGCCCCGCAGTCAGGCATTTAGAGGCTCGCCTGTGGTGAGTCGCTAGGTTGGGCTTTGAGTTTGCAGTATCATGCGCGGCATGACTGTTCTCTCTCTAAAGCGCTGGCTGCTGCAGCCTTTGCGCGCGCTCCCACAGTGCCTGTTGGTTGCCTCGCTATTAATGGTTTGTGCACCTAGCGCCAGCGCGGTGCAAGTTGAGGGGCTTTATAGCCATAGCCTGAGCATCGTTGATGAGTCCGATGTCGCGCGCAATGAAGCCTATTCCGCTGCGCTCGCGGCGGTGATTGTGAAACTCACGGGCGGTGTCGTTGCTCTCGAACTGCCGGGCGTTGACGACGCGCTCGATCAAGCGAGCGATTTCGTGGAGGGAGTAAGCTATGCAAGCACGCCGTCTGCGGCCGGCGCTAACGGGCCTGAGTCGAATCAGCGCTCTATTACCGTCGACTTCTCTCGCGGATTAGTCGACGCCCTGTTGGGACGCCTCGGAATACCCATCTGGAATAGTAACCGGCCGAGTGTGCTGGTATGGATGGCACAACAAGACGCGGATGGGCAGAGAAGACACCTAGATCCCGAACGCGACCTCGAGGCAGTTCGCCTACTCGAGGCGTTCGCTCGCACCCGCGGCCTGCCTTTACTCTTTCCACTTCTCGATTTCGAGGATCGGCAAAATCTGAGTGAATCCGATCTATGGGACCTTAGGGCCGATCAGATCGCGGTTGCCAGTCAACGTTATGGCGCCGACAGCATTTTGTCGGGCAGACTGTTATCGACGCCGAGTGGCGAACTCGTCGGCCTGTGGCAGTTTCAGTTCCAGGGCGAGGTGCGGTTGTTTGAAGGCTTGGCGACCGAGCTTGCCGACTATCTCGAAGCGCCGCTGGCCTCGGTTGCCGAGCAGTTGAGTCGCTATTTTGCGCTTCCCTCAGCGCTAGCCACTGAGCAATTCATTAGGCTGCGGGTGGATGGCATTCGCAGCCTAGGTGATTACGCTGCCCTGCTTGCTTATGTCACTGCAATTGGGGTGGTGGCTGATTTTTCTCTGGCAAGTTTGGATGCGGAACGTCTCGAACTCGACCTGATCGTTAAGGGCGAGGGGACAAAGCTAAGCGAGCTCATCGCGCTCGACAGGGATCTGTTGCCCATCGACACTCTAAACCGAGGCGAGGTCGATGCGCCTAGCCTCCTGCATTACCGGTGGACCCGCTAGAGATGAGTCGCTCTGGGTCAGTCGAGGGGGATGCAGCGGGCATGGGGCAGTTGCCACTGGGCTTGGCGTTAGATGACTCTGCTTTATTCTCCAATTTCCTCGTCGCAGACGACAATGCGCTCGCCATCGCCTCGCTCAAGGGAGTGGGCCTGGGCGACTCGTCCGAGCGCTTCGTGTATCTCTGGGGTGAAGGCTCCCCGGGCCTTACCCATCTACTGCAAGCGAGTTGCCATGAAGCAACGGCATGCGGTCGTAGCGCGGTGTACTTGCCTTTAGCCGAGCTCGTAGAGCATGGGCCTGCAATAATCGAAGGCCTAGACGAGCTAGACCTAGTCTGCCTCGACGGGTTGGAGGTGATTGCGGGGCTGGGGGCTTGGGAGTTCGCGCTATTCTCTGTGTTCAATCGCCTTAAGGAGTCTGGCGGCGCACTGGTCGCCGCGTCGCGCTCGACCCCGCTCAATTTGCCTGTCGCGCTGGCGGATCTGAAGTCGCGATTGCAGTCTGGCCTGACGTTGCAGGTTCACGCGTTGGATGATCGGCAGAAACGCGAGGCGCTGATTCTGCGCGCTCGGCAACGCGGGATGCAGATGAGCGACGCCGTAGCAGACTACATTATGCTGCGCTCTGAACGCGGCTTGCCGGCACTGATCGACGTGTTGGACAGGCTCGATGCGAGTACGCTGCAGCAGCAACGTCAGCTAACGGTGCCGCTGGTTAAACAGACTCTTGGCTGGTGATAATCCTGAGGTAAGTTATCGCAGCGTATCGAGATGAGGCGAAAGGCTTATCGTCAGAGCGGTGTCTTGTAATGTTCGCGGTAGCTACGAATAAATAGGATTAGCGCGCAGAACAAGCCGGTACACAGCGTGATCTCAACAAGGCCCTGTAGAAGTTGCCCGCCTCGAAACGCCACCAATACGGCGTGCACAAAGTACAGCAATACAACGAAGCTCATCCAGCCGTAAGTCCGCAGCCTGGTGCGTTGTAAACCGGATGCGAATAGCAGCAGTGGGAGCGTCTGAACGAGGCTGATCGCCATCGTGCCGACACTCAGATTGCCTAACATCATCGGCGTAGAGATAAAGAAGAAGCCGATTAGCCCATAATACGTGACGAGCACGCAGAGCCTGTAACGCGCGATAGTGTCAGGCAGCGCTTCTGTCCCGTTTACTATCCCGTTCACTATTCCGCCCCTCGTTGTAGCTGTAACGCGATTCGCGCGACCCGTTTGCCGAGTGCTACGCACAGCGCAGTCTCGTCGCTACTGAGCGGCTTATTGCCCTCGGCGCCGGCGACATGGCTTGCGCCATAGGGCGTGCCGCCTGTCGAGGTGGTGCTCAGCTCTGCCTCCGAGTAGGGGATGCCGCAATGGATCATGCCGTGGTGTAGCAAAGGCAGGGCCATGCTGAGCTGGGTGGTTTCCTGGCCGCCATGCAGCGAGGAGGTCGAGGTAAAAGTGGCGAAAGGCTTGTCTATTAAAGCGCCGCTACTCCACAGTGCTCCGGTGCCATCGAGAAAATGCTTGAGGGCTCCGGCCATGTTGCCGAAGCGAGTCGGGCTTCCCATGAGGAGGCCGCTGCACTGTCGGAGATCCTCTTCGCTGCAGTATGCCGCGCCAGACGAGGGTGTGCTGGGTTCTGTGGCTTCGGTTGTCGGCGACACCGCCGGCACGGTGCGGATGCGAGCCTCAATGCCCGTGCCCGCGACTCGCGCCAACTCGACCCCGCGTGCGATCGCCTTCGCCATAGCTTCGGTTGCGCCATAGCGGCTGTAAAAAAGCACGAGCAGGTAAGGAGCCTGGCTGGCTGAGCGCTGTTCTTCTATCGATTCTTCGGTCACTGCCTTATCCTCGGTTTTCTGCCTGTCGGCGCTAGGCGCAAGACTACGGTGCGGTTGCAGCTAGCCTCGTGACGAAGCTCGATGCTTCGTCTGGTGCCAAGAGCTCCTTTTCAGGCTCGCCACGTCGCTTATATTCGATCACGCCGTCGGCGAGCGAGCGCGGAGAGACGACGAGGCGATGGGGGATGCCTATAAGTTCAGACTCGGCGAATTTGACGCCGGGGCTGGTCTTTTTGTCACGGTCATCTAGTAAGACTTCTATGCCGGAGTCGAGGGCGAGTTGATAAAGCGCCTCTGACGTGTCGCGCACGAGTTCAGATTTGTGGGCATCTACCTGCACAATGACTAGCCTAAACGGCGCGATGTTTTCCGGCCAGATAATGCCGTGTTGGTCATGGTTTTGTTCAATGCATGACGCCACAACGCGGGTTACGCCGATACCGTAGCAGCCCATCGTCATGGTGACGCTTTTGCCGCCTTCGTCTAGCGCGGTGGCCTTGAGGGCGGCGCTGTACTTGTCACCAAGCTGGAATATATGACCCACTTCGATGCCGCGCTTGATCGCGAGCGTCCCTTTGCCATCGGGGCTGAGGTCGCCTTCCTGCACGCAGCGAATATCGACCGCCTCGTCGAAGCGAGTCTCGGCGTCCCAGTTAACATCGATTCGATGCAGGGAGTCTTTGTTCGCGCCACAGACGAAATTGATCAACTCGGTCACGCTGAGGTCGGCATAGGTGTAAATGCCGGCCGTTTCGGCTGTTGGCGGCCTGCTAACCGGACCAATCGTACCCGGTTTGCAGCCGAACACCGCTTCTATCTGCTCGTCGGAGGCGAAGACGAGCGGGCTAGCCACGCGAGCGAGTTTTTGTGCCTTAACCTCGTTCAGGGTTTGGTCGCCGCGCAGAAGCAGGGCTATGAGGTCATCGGTCATCTCACCCTCTGCGTCGCAGGCGCGCACAACGAGCGTCTTAACGCAGCGCTGAGGGCTTACGCTAAGTCGCTCGCAGAGTGCGTCGATGCTATGCGCGTCGCCGGTATCGACTTCGCTTGCGGATTTCTTTTCGGCGTCTTGAGTGAGCGCGGGCAGGGTGCCTGTCGCCATTTCCATGTTGGCGGCGTAGTCACTGTCGCTGCTAAAGACGATTTCATCTTCGCCTGATTCGGCGAGGACATGGAATTCGTGTGAGGCACTGCCACCAATGGCGCCGGTATCCGCCGCAACAGGCCTAAAGTCGAGTCCCAGGCGGGTGAAGATGGCGCTGTAGGTGCTGTGCATGAGGGCGTAGGTCGCGTCGAGAGAGGCCTGGTCCATGTGGAAAGAGTAGGCATCCTTCATGGTGAACTCGCGAGCGCGCATGACGCCGAAACGCGGGCGACGCTCGTCGCGGAATTTGGTTTGAATCTGATAGAGGTTGATGGGTAGCTGCCGGTAGCTGTTGATTTCATTGCGCACTAGATCCGTGATGACCTCTTCGTGGGTCGGGCCGAGGCAGAAATCACGTTCATGACGATCGGTGAAGCGCAGTAGCTCGGGACCCATCGCTTGCCAGCGTCCAGTCTCGAGCCAGAGTTCTGCGGGCTGTACGACGGGCATAGACACTTCTAATGCGCCGGCCTTGTCCATCTCATCGCGCACCACATCGGTCACCTTACGCAGGACCCTGAGTCCCATCGGCAGCCAAGTATAGAGGCCTGTTGCGAGCTTGCGGATGAGCCCAGCGCGGACCATGAGTTGGTGGCTTGTGGTCTCGGCGTCTGAGGGCGTCTCTTTGACGGTGGCAAGGAGGTAGTGGCTTGCGCGCATGGAAAGTGCATCCTTAATCGTGTGCTGCTAACGAGGCGTCGGCGTCTAATAAAGTGGGTTTGCGGAAACAGGCCGCATAATAAGCCAAAAAGGCAGCCCGTGGGCTGCCTTTTTACGCGAAACTCCGCGAGATTACGCGAGAGTCGCACAAGAGTGCTTAATCATAGGCGCAAGTGGAGGGCTTGACCCGCCTGCAGCGCCGCTAAGACTCTAAATCGCGTAGTCTTTGAGCTTCTTCAAAGGAAGCACTTTGACGCGCGTAGTCGCTGGCTTCTTAGGGATATCCATAAGTTCGCCTGGCTTGAAAGGGTTGGGGACATTCTTGCGTGCAGGGCGCGCAGGACGAACGACAGACTTGATCTTAAGCAGGCCTGGGAGTGTGAACTCGCCAACGGCACGTTTCTTAATGTGACGCTCGATCAAAACTGAGAGCTCGTCGATTACCGCAGCTACATCTTTCTTGCTGAGTTCGGTGTTACCGGCGATCTCGTTAAGGATTTCGGTTTTCGTGTATTTTTTAGAAATAGCAGGTGCCTTGCGAACAGCAGGCGCTGCTTTTACTTTTGCCGCAGCTTTCTTAGGAGATTTTTTTACAGCCATGCCCAGTCTCTTCTTTGTCAGTCATTGGTAAAGGTTGTTTTACTAGTGCGGCTCTCACCGAGGGTTTAAGACTCGCAACGTCGCCTTTATAGAACATTCGGCAAGTGCTAGCAAGCGCAAACGCCTAAGTTTTTCGACCAATTTGCGGCTTAGTCAATTTTCTTTCCAATGCTTACAAAATAGAGTCGTAAACGAGTAATTTGGTAACCCTTAGTCGGCGGCTGCTTAGGGCTTAACGACATTTAGGCCGGGAAGGGTCGTCCTGTCATTTTGCTAATCCGAGCCATTCATGGGTGCTGCGGTTTTGGTATCTAGGTTATACTCCTCTGTTGGTCATGGCGTGGACTATTTATTAGGAACATTTTTTTATGCCAATTTACGAATATCGATGTGATGGCTGCGGGCATGCTTTAGAGGCATTGCAGCGCATGAGTGATGCGCCACTGACGCTGTGTCCCGCGTGCGGCAAGGAGCAGCTGAGCAAGCAGATCTCCGCGGCGAGTTTCCGCCTCAAAGGTGGCGGCTGGTACGAGACCGATTTTAAGACGGGCAAAAAGAAGCAATTAGCAGATTCTGATTCGGGATCGCCTGCCAAGGGCACGTCCGCCCCTAAAGACTCGCCGACCAAGGCGGCCTCTTAGCCGCTTCGAGGTGGCTAATACAGCTAGATCACCTAGCCCCTATTCAATTTAGTAACACGCCCCTCGGTGGGGTGGAGATAAGGAAGCACTATGCGCAGCAACTATTGCGGAGAACTAAACGAGACCTTCGTCGGCCAACAAGTAGAGATCTGCGGCTGGGTGCATCGCCGCCGTGACCACGGAGGCGTTATCTTCCTAGACGTGCGCGATCGTGAGGGCTTGGCACAGGTAGTGTTTGACCCCGATACGGTAGAGGCCTTCGCCCTAGCCGAGACGGTGCGCAATGAGTTTGTGGTTAAGGTGACGGGTCTTGTGCGTCCACGTCCGGAAGGCACATCAAACAGCGGCCTCGGCACCGGCGCTATTGAGGTGCTGGGTAAGCAGCTCGAGATCCTTAATGCGGCCGCCACGCCTCCGTTCCAGCTAGATGAACACGCGGCGGTGGGAGAGGACGTGCGACTGCGGTATCGCTATGTGGATTTGCGTCGCCCAGAGATGACTGAGCGTCTGCGGTTCCGTTCGAAGGTCACGAATACTGTGCGCAATTTCTTTGATGATAATGGGTTCATCGATGTGGAAACGCCACTGCTTACCAAGGCCACGCCCGAGGGTGCGCGCGATTACCTCGTTCCGAGCCGCACTCACCCGAACCGTTTCTTCGCGCTACCTCAATCGCCGCAGCTGTTTAAACAGATCCTCATGGCCGCGGGTATGGATCGCTATTATCAAATCGCTAAGTGCTTCCGCGATGAAGATTTGCGCGCCGATCGTCAGCCCGAGTTCACACAGATAGACGTCGAGACGTCTTTCATGGACGAAGAACAGATCATGTCGACCATGGAAGGCATGATTAAGGGCGTATTTAAGAAGCATTTGGACGTAGATCTCGGTGAGTTCCCGCGTATGCCATTCTCTGAGGCGATGAATCGTTACGGCTCCGATAAGCCGGATCTGCGCATTGACCTCGAGCTGGTTGATATTGCCGATCTGATGAAAGAGGTCGATTTCAAGGTGTTCAGTGGCCCGGCCAACGATCCGGCGAGCCGCGTGGTGGCGCTGCGCGTGCCCAACGGTGTTGAGATCAGCCGCAAGGTCATCGATGAATACACCAAGTATGTTTCGATCTTCGGCGCCAAGGGGCTGGCTTGGGTGAAGGTGAACGACCTGGCTGCGGGCCTGGAAGGGCTCCAATCGCCAATTCTTAAGTTTATGCCCGACGCTGCCGTCGACGCGCTCCTGGCCAAGCTTGGTGCACAGACCGGAGACATCATCTTCTTCGGCGCCGACAAAGCTAAGATCGTGAACGAAGCGCTCGGCGCCCTGCGCATAAAGGTGGCAGAAGACCTCGGGCAGGTTAAAGACGTGTGGGCTCCGCTGTGGGTTGTGGACTTTCCCATGTTCGAAACCAACGGTGAGGGTAATCTGACGTCATTGCATCACCCCTTTACCGCGCCAGCCTGCTCCGTAGAAGAGCTGAAGAATAAGCCGGCCGAGGCGCTGTCGCGTGCCTACGATATGGTGCTTAACGGCACTGAGCTTGGCGGAGGCTCGATTCGTATCAACAAGCCCGATATGCAGCAGTCGGTCTTCGAGGTGCTTGGCATCGGCGAGGAAGAGGCGCAGGAGAAGTTTGGCTTCCTGCTCGACGCTCTAAGTTTCGGCTGTCCTCCCCACGGCGGCATCGCCTTCGGCCTAGACCGCCTGATCATGTTAATGACTGGTGCGACCTCTATCCGTGACGTGATCGCCTTCCCCAAGACGCAGTCGGCAGCGTGTCCGCTTACCGAGGCGCCAGGCGAGGTGTCTGCCAAGCAGCTGCGTGAGCTCAACATCCGCCTGCGTGAACAGCCCAAGCCAGATGCCGAGTGAGTTTCGTGAGTCGATGACACGAGAGTGAATCAGTAAGGGTATCGAAGAAGAGAGTATTAAAGCAGGGAGACGAGCATGGCAGGTCACAGTAAATGGGCGAATATTAAGCACCGCAAAGCAGGACAAGATGCGAAGCGGGGCAAGGTGTTCACTAAAATCATCCGTGAGCTGACAATCGCGGCGAAGATGGGCGGAGGCAATGTAGCCGACAATCCGCGCCTTCGCGCGATCGTCGATAAGGCGCTAGCCGCCAATATGACGCGGGATACTATCGACCGTGCGGTGGCGCGCGGTGCCGGCACTGCAGAGAACGAAAATCTCGAAGAGCTCGATTACGAAGGTTACGGGCCTGGCGGCGTCGCGATCCTCGTCGAAACCCTCACAGACAACAAGAACCGGACTGTCGCCGAGGTGCGTCATTGCTTTAGCAAATACGGCGGCAGTCTCGGCACCAACGGCTCGGTCGCCTACCTCTTCGAGCGTACGGGTATTATCAGCTTCGCAGAGGGTGCTGACGAAGAGCAGATCATGGAGATCGCACTTGAAGCGGGCGCGCATGACATCACGACTAACGAAGACACGAGTATCGATGTGCTAACTACCCTCGAGACCTTCGGCGCGGTGCAGGACGCACTTAAGACAGCTGGGTTGGAGTGGGTAAACGCCGAGATGACCATGCTCGCCTCAACCCACGCTGATCTCGATCTCGGCGGCGCCGAATCTCTGCTGAAGATGATCGATCACATGGAAGATCTCGACGACGTGCAAAATGTCTATCACAACGGCAATATCTCCGACGAGATCGCCGCACAGCTCTAAGCAGAGCGCGATGAGGCTGGCTCCCGGGTTGTCAACGAACGGCATAAGCTATGGCTATTTTTTTGGGTATCGATCCGGGTTCGCGCATTACCGGTTATGGCTTGGTGAACTCGGTAGCCAATCGGCTCGAGTTTGTCGGCTGTGGTCGCATAAAGACCGAGGGTGATTCCCAGCCCGAACGGTTGAAGATGATTTTCGAGGGTGTCTGCCAGATCATCGAGGAGTTCTCTCCTCAGTATGCCGCTATCGAAGAGGTGTTTATGGGCAGAAACGCCGCCTCTGCACTGAAGCTCGGGCAGGCACGCGGCAGTGCCATGGTGGCGTGCTTGCACCATGACCTGTCGGTTGATGAGTACTCGGCGCGTGCGGTGAAGCTTGCCGTGGTGGGCTCGGGCGCTGCAGGTAAAGATCAGGTTCAGCACATGGTGAAGTCGCTGTTACGCATCGATGATACACTCGCTGAAGATGCGGCTGACGGACTGGCAATTGCCATCTGTCACGCCAACACGCAGGCCAGTCTCATTAAGCTCGCCGGCGCCACACGCTATAGCAGGAAAAGGCTGAGGTAAGAGCTAAGGTGATAGGACGCATTCGCGGCACGTTAATAGAAAAATCTCCGCCCGATATTCAGGTAGAAACTGGCGGCCTTGCCTACGAGCTGCAAGTGCCGATGAGCACACTCTTCAAATTGCCCGAACTCGGCGAGGCGGTAACCCTTCATACTCATTTCGTGGTGCGGGAAGATGCCCAGCAGCTATTCGGCTTCATTGATGCCAAAGACAAGGCGCTGTTCCGCACGCTGATCAAGGTCAATGGAGTTGGCCCGAAGATGGCCTTGGGCATCCTCTCCAGTGTCGAATCCGACGAGTTGGTCGCGCTGGTGCTCAACAACGACATCGCTGCGCTGGTTGCCATGCCAGGAATAGGCAAGAAGACGGCAGAGCGCTTGGTTATCGAGCTGCGTGACCGCATTAAGGATTGGGATACGGGCGGCGCTGTGGGCGCTGCAACGAGCGCGGCAAGCAAAGCGGGTGCCGACAAGGCCGCAGCGCTTGAGGCCGAAACAGCGCTCATTAGCCTTGGCTATAAGCCTGCTCAGGCCGCGCGGGCGATTGCCACTGCGCTTAAGGAGCAGCCCGAGTTAATCCGTAGTGACGAGCTTATCCGTCATGCGCTTAAGAACATGGTTTAGCACCAATAGGCAGAATGACACATGATAGAAGATAGGTTGATCTCTGCTGATAGCATCCAGAGCGAAGAATCGCACGATCGCGCTATTCGTCCCCTCTCTCTGTATGACTACATCGGGCAGGCTGAGGTTAAGCAGCAGATGGAAATCTTCATCCAGGCGGCCCGCGGTCGCGGCGAGCCTCTGGATCATACTCTCGTGTTTGGGCCTCCGGGTCTTGGCAAGACGACGTTAGCCAACATTATCGCGAATGAGTTAAACGCGTCGATTAAGACGACCTCGGGTCCCGTGCTCGAGAAGGCAGGGGATCTCGCGGCGATGCTGACGAATCTCGAGGCAGGTGACGTCTTGTTTATCGATGAGATCCACCGCATGAGCCCCGCCATCGAAGAGATTCTGTATCCGGCGATGGAGGATTATCAGCTCGATATCATGATCGGCGAGGGGCCCGCTGCGCGTTCAATTAAACTCGACCTGCCACCATTCACCTTGGTAGGAGCGACAACTCGCGCGGGGCTTCTCACGTCGCCGCTGCGTGATCGTTTCGGGATAATTCAGCGATTGGAGTTTTATTCGCTGGGAGAGCTCACCACAATCGTCACCCGTTCTGCGCGCATTCTTGGCTGTGTAATCAGTCCAGACGGCGCCTCCGAGATCGCGCGTCGCTCGCGCGGCACTCCCCGTATCGCTAACCGTTTACTGCGCAGGGTTAGAGACTATTCTCAGGTTAAATCAGATGGTGCGATTGGTGCGTCAGAGGCAGCCGGCGCTCTAGATATGCTGAGCATCGATGACAATGGCTTTGATCACATGGATCGACGGCTGCTTATGACGATGATCGAAAAATTCGACGGAGGGCCAGTCGGCATCGACAGTCTTGCGGCAGCGATTAGCGAGGAGCGCGACACCATCGAAGATGTGCTCGAGCCCTATTTGATCCAACAGGGTTTCATCATGCGCACGCCGCGGGGCAGGGTGGTCACCCAACACGCCTACCGCCATTTTGGTATGGCGCCTAGCGTGGCCGCTGCGGATCTCTTTTGCACTGAGCCTGGCGCCTAAACAGGCCGCCCTGCGGGTCGCGCTCTCGCGATCTATCGCTAAATTCATCAAACTATTTTTCGGCTCTGCCGACATCTTCTTGTGAAGCTGCGGATAGCCGCGGACATCGCGGTGTCTAAAATGCACTCCTTAGTGTGCGGCTTCCCCTCGAACAGCATGAGAACTCGGAGAAAATGGTGTGAACGAAGCGATTAGTCCTATTACCCTCATACTCGAGGCGACCCTTCCTGTTCAGCTGGTGATGCTGTCGCTTTTAGGGCTTTCGATACTTTCTTGGGTCATGATCGTGCAGCGCGCGATGGTGCTCAATGCGGCCAGCCGTGGCGTGCTGAGTTTCGAGGAGCGCTTTTGGAGTGGGATGGATCTGAGCCAGCTCTACAAAGAAGGCACGCAGATGCAGCGCGATGAGATCCCCATCGTCGGCCTCGAGAATATCTTCCGAGCAGGATTTAAGGAATTCATGCGGCTGCGCCAGCAGTCGTCAGTGGACCGAGAGGCGATCATGGAAGGCGCACAGCGTGCGATGCGAGTGGCGTATTCGCGCGAGGAAGAGAAGCTTGAGCGTCATCTCGCGTTTCTCGCCTCGGTAGGCTCGGTGTCGCCTTATGTCGGCCTGTTTGGCACGGTTATCGGCATCATGAACTCCTTTATCGGGCTCGCAAGCCAAAACCAAGCGACCCTTCAGGTTGTCGCACCAGGCATCGCGGAGGCGCTTATTGCCACTGCGATGGGGCTCTTCGCGGCAATTCCCGCGGTCGTGGCATATAACCGCTACGCTTCTTCAGTGGAAACCATCACCGGCAGCTACATTACGTTTACCGATGAGTTCTCCAGCATCCTGCACCGTCAGGTTCACAGCGAATAACGAGCGCGACATGGACATTATTCAACGCAAGAAGCGAAAACCGATGGGCGACATCAATGTCGTCCCTTACATCGACGTCATGCTTGTGCTGCTCATCGTCTTCATGGTGACGGCGCCGCTGCTGAATCAAGGCATCGATGTGGAGTTGCCACAAGCGAACAATGAGCCTCTGAGTATCGATGAGAATCAGGCGACTCTCGTGGTATCGATTACCGCCGCTGGGGAATATTACTTAAGCCTCGGAGCAACCGGCGATGATCGTCAGTCGACTAGCCTCGAAGGAGTAGGGGAGCAGGTGGCCAAGATCGTTAGTGCCAATCCGGAGATTCAAGTGCTGGTTGAAGGCGATACGTCTGCCGATTGGGGCGCGATGATCCAGCTGCTCACCACATTGCAGGCTGCGGGTGTCGCGAACCCGAATTTCATCACAAAGCCCCTCGAGTCGCTGTAATTTTAGGAACAAAGTCAATGCGATCACTGCGTGAGCAATTAGGATTCGGCGAGGGGGAGCTTACTCCCAAACTCGTCATCCTCAATGGCTACCCGATCGCCGTGGTGACGGCGGTGACGCTGCACATTGTCCTTCTCGCCGGGCTGCTTTATTTGCAAACTAGCAGCCAATCCCAAGCCCTCGAGTTGGTGCAACCAACGGTGATTAAAGCATTGTTGATCGACGAGAACCCACAGGTTACTAATCAGCGCAATCAAGAGCGGCGCCGGGTCGAGGATCAGCGCCGCAAGAACGAGCAGGCTGCGGCGGCGCAAAAACGACGTGAAGACGCTGCTGCGCAGAAGCGCCGCGATGAGGCGGCGGCACAAAAGAAAGCGACAGAGGAGCGTCAGCGCGTCGCGGATGCGAAAGCCCGAACAGAGCGTGAAACGCGAGAGCGAGAAGACGCTGCCCGAGCAGAGGCTCTGCGGCAGGATAAGCTCGCCGAGGAGGCACGAGAGCGCCGCGAGGAGCAAGCGCGTAGAGAGCGTGAAGCGACAGCTGACGCTGCAGCGGCCGAGGCGGCGAGCAGCGAATTCGAGCTAATTCAAAGCGCGACAGGGCTGATTCAGCAACTGGTGACTGAAAATTGGTCGCGTCCACCGAGTGCTCGCAACGGGATGCGGGCGGTCATTCAGATTCGGATGCTGCCTACGGGCGAACTCATCGATGCCACCATTACCCAATCAAGCGGCGACCCCGCTTTCGATCGCTCGGCGGAAAACGCCGTGTATCGTGCGGCGCCATTTAGCGAGTTAACTGCGTTACCTATCCGCGTATTCAATCAGAATTTTCGCACCCTCTCACTCATTTTCCAGCCAGAGGATTTACTCAACTAATGAACCCTAAGCGCATGCCCCAAGCCCTTCTCTCCGCTTTTTTTCTCGTAGCCGCGCTACTAAGCCTGTCCGCACGCGCAGAGTTGAGCATCCAAATCACGCAGGGCATCGACAATCCGATTCCCATAGCGATCGTTCCCTTTTCATGGGAAGGCAGCGGTGTATTGAGTGAGGATATTGCCGAAATCGTCACCAGCGACCTGCAGCAGGTCGGTGAATTCCGGGCGCTGTCACCCTCGAATATGTTAGCGATGCCGCGGGAGGAGAGGGAGGTTTATTTCCGTGACTGGAACGTGCTGGCGCAGGACTACCTGCTTGTCGGTAAGATTCAACGCTCACCGGGTAGCGCCTTGGTGCAGGTGCAATATGAATTCTTTGATATTAATCGCGAAATTAAACTAGCCGGTGAGGTGCTGACAGGGGATGCGTCGCAGCTCCGCGACATAGGGCATGAAATCAGCAACGTCGTCTTCGAACTCGTCACCGGGATGCGCGGTGCGTTCACTACCGAAATATTGTATGTGGTGAGCGATTACATCAGCCCCGAGTTGAGCTATTTTCGCCTCGAAAAATCGGACTACGATGGCCGACGAGCGCAAGTGCTGCTCGAGTCGCGTGAGCCGATTATGTCGCCAAGTTGGTCACCTAACGGCCAAGACATCGCTTATGTGTCGTTCGAGACCGACCTGCCACGCATATACACGCAGAATATCGCTACCGGTCAGCGTCGCCAGATCACCAATTACCCCAACATCAACAGCTCGCCAGTATGGTCGCCCGATGGCACAAAGTTAGCGATGGTCTTATCCAAAGACGGTAGCCCTGACATCTATGTGCACGACCTTCTGAATAATCAGCTTACACGCATCACCGATCATCCGGCGATCGACACCGAGCCGGCTTGGTCGCGCGATGGCCGTTCATTGGTGTTTATGTCCGACCGCACCGGCCAGCCGCAGATCTATCAGATTGAGATAGGCGCCAGCACCTACGAGGTCGAGCGTCTGACCTATGACTGTTTCCATTGTGCGAAGGGGCAGTTCTTGCCAGATGGAGTCAACCTCGTTCATGTGCGACGCGAGACGCGGCAGAGCCCGCAGTATCAGATTGCCATCATGAATACCGAGACCCTTCGGGTTATCTCGCTAACCTCGACCTCACTGGATGAGTCGCCAAGTGTCGCGCCCAATGGCAGCATGATTATGTACGGCACTAAATACAATGGTCGCGGCGTGCTCGATGCGGTCTCGATCGACGGTAGGGTTAAGTTTAGACTGCCGTCATCGCAGGGTGATGTCCGTGAGCCAGCATGGTCGCCTTTTCTTAATTAGGCAGAATGTGGCTCTCGGGCCATGGCTGGGGAATAAGAGAGAAAGTTTTCGGCATGACCGCCGATCTTAAAGATTTAGAGGTTGAGGATTTTGAGGGTGAGCTAGGCGCTTACCCCTTGCGGTCCGCATCACTAATTACACACAACTCGTTTCATACAACCAAGTCCACTAAGCGAAGTGAGACAAACATCACAGGATTAATCGATATGCGAGTCAGCAAACAAGTAGTGAAGGGCGCAGTCCTGGGCTTTGCCCTGATGAGCCTAGCGGCATGTAAGTCTTCGAGCGACG
Organism: Gammaproteobacteria bacterium; assembly: GCA_024639905.1. Classification (GTDB taxonomy): domain Bacteria; phylum Pseudomonadota; class Gammaproteobacteria; order Pseudomonadales; family Pseudohongiellaceae; genus UBA9145. The sequence goes on from JAHEGE010000002.1 coordinate 90,936, forward strand.
CCGAATCGGACGTGGTCGACGCCGGTATGGGCACGGAATCGAGCGCATCTTCAGCGTCATCTGCACAGGCGAGCGGTGCGGGAACTAGTGGCCGCCTCACGCAAGAGCAGATCCAGGCTGAGAATGCGCTACGCCAGACAGTCTTTTACTTTGACTTCGATATTGCAGAATTCCGCGGTGCCGACCGTGAAACGCTGATGTATCACGCCCGTGATCTCGCTGCGAACCCAAGCAAGCGCCTGCGCCTCGAAGGGCATGCCGACGAGCGCGGCACGCGGGAATACAATCTCGCGCTCGGCGAGCGTCGCGCCAATAGCATCCTCAACTATCTTATCGTCAATGGCGCTGCACGCTCGCAGATAGAAGTGGTCAGCTACGGTGAAGAGCGTCCGGCGATGACGGGACAGTCCGAGACTGTGTACAATCGCAATCGTCGTGTCGAAGTCGTTGCAAGGTAATTGTGGCGAGACGCAAGCAATCACATTCACGAAAGGATGAGTCTCTTGGCAATGCCCCGCCTGCTTGATACCTCTGCCGCGCAGCGCTTTGTCGCAGCCGCGTTAACTATCGCTCTTATTATCGCGAGCTCTGCCGTGGCGGCCCAATCCAGTGACGGTCTTGCGCTGTTGCTCGAGCAGAATCAGCAGCTGCAAGCGGAAATTCAGGCGCTGCGTCGCCAACTCGATGAGCAAGGCTTCGAATTGAAGAAGCTACAGCGTGACTCACTGAATCGGTACACGGATGTCGATCAACGGCTCAGTGACCTAGAGTCAGGAGCGCCTGCGGTTACGGCTACGCCGGCTGCGCCAAAGTCAGCTAGGCAGGCTCAGACGCAGGAACCGGCCGCTGCATCACCGCGTGCGCGTGGGACGCTAGAGCCGGCAGTGTTAAGCGAACAGCAACTTTATCAGATGGCTTATGACTCGGTGATTAATAGCCAGTTCGAGCGATCGATCGCAGAGTTCGATCAGTACCTAAGTCTCTACGCGAATGGTCGCTTCGTCGCCAACGCGCATTATTGGAAAGGGCAAGCCTACCTCTACTTAGATCGCTTTGAGGAGGCTCGCGCGGCTTACGACATTATCCTCGATCAGTACCCTGACTCGAACAAGCTGCCCGATGCGATGTACGGCCTCGGGCTTGCCTATCAGGGCATGGGGAACGTCCAGCGCGCGCGCCAACTGCTGACTGACATCAAGCGCCGCTTCCCTAATACGGGGGTCGCAAACTTAGCTGATACTCGACTCCTGTCGCTATGACCGCGTCGGTGAGCCTCCGCCTTACGGAGATATTCCATTCTCTGCAGGGCGAGGCGCGCAGCGTCGGCAGGCCCACGGTGTTTATCCGTCTTACCGGCTGCCCACTGCGCTGCCTTTACTGCGACACTGCCTATGCCTTCGAAGGGGGCCAGCAGCATTCACTTGACTCTATTTTGGCTCAGGTCGCTGAATACGGCGCGGAATACGTCTGCGTGACCGGAGGCGAGCCGCTTGCGCAGCCGGCCGCGCTGCCGCTTATGCAAGCGTTATGCGACAAAGGCTACCGCGTATCGATAGAGACGAGTGGTGCAATGTCCATTGCCGAGGTCGACGAGCGTGTCTCCATAGTGCTCGACCTTAAGACGCCCGCGTCCGGCGAATGCGACAGGAATTTGTACTCTAATTTGCCGCTCTTGCGGGGCAAGGATCAGGTTAAATTCGTGATCTGCGATCGGGGCGATTATGAGTGGTCTAAGTCTATGGTGCAGATGCACGATCTCGTCGCCTGCGTCGATGATGTTCTGTTCTCGCCTTCGTTCGAGCAATTGCCTGCGGCGACGCTCGCCGAGTGGGTTCTCGAGGATAGGCTGCGTGTACGTATGCAAATGCAGCTACACAAACAAATTTGGGGCGAAGAGAAAGGGCGTTAGTCCACTCGGCGAGAAGAAAGGTTTTGGTCATGGATCATGAAAAGCGTGCAATCGTCCTCGTGTCTGGGGGGCTGGATTCCGCAACTTGCCTGGCAATCGCGCAGGCCGAAGGCTATGCGTGTTACGCGCTGAGTTTCGATTACGGCCAGCGCTCGGTCAGTGAGTTGCGCGCCGCCGAGCGTTTGGCAGAGGCCGCGGGAGTCGCGGAGCATAGGACGTTGCCCATCGATATGGGCGCAATCGGCGGCTCTGCGCTCACGGATCGCGCGATCGCCGTGCCTGAGGAGGAGACCGAGGGGATTCCGGTAACTTACGTTCCCGCGCGCAATACAGTGTTTCTGAGTTATGCGCTGGCTTGGGCCGAGGTCGTTGAAGCCGATGCGATTTTCATCGGGGTCAATGCGCTCGACTATTCTGGGTATCCTGATTGCCGTCCAGAATACATTAACGCGTTTCAGGCATTGATGGACCTCGCGACGAAAGCCGGGGTCGAGGGCGACACTATCGAGCTGCGCACCCCGCTGATAGACCTCACCAAGGCTGAAATCATCGAGGTCGGGCTACAGCTGGGTGTCGACTACTCCGCAACGGTTTCGTGCTACCAGGCAGATGAGCAGGGACGGGCTTGCGGGCTTTGCGACAGCTGTAGGCTGCGCAAGAAGGGCTTCGCAGATGCCGGCGGCGAAGATCCTACGCGTTACCGTGAATAGTCTTCGCTTCAATGACGGAAAAAGTGGCGATTCGGGCTTGTCTTTTTTTCATTTGATAGTAGTATACCGCACCTTCACGGGCCGTTAGCTCAGTCGGTAGAGCAGTTGGCTTTTAACCAATTGGTCGTGCGTTCGAGTCGCACACGGCCCACCATTTTCCCCGTGACCCGTAAGCGCCCTGAGCAATCTTGCTCGGCGGCGAATTGCTGACCCCACAGCTTACTCTTGGTAGAATCGTCCCAACGCCTTCCAGAGAGCTCGACATGCCGTCATCTGCACAACCTCCTGCTAGCCACGATACAACGCAGCGCCTCGCTGCAGACACTCAGATAGTGCGCGCCTATCTCGATAAGATCGACAGCCGAGAAACGCAGGCAATGAGCGCAGCAGTTGAGCGCGATTATAAGCTGCGTATCCTCGATGCGCTGAAGGCGAGAGGCGCTGCTCTCGTTGCTCACTACTATACCGACCCCCTGTTGCAAGACCTCGCTGAGGAGAGTGGGGGCTTCGTTGGCGATAGCCTCGAGATGGCGCGGTTTGGGCGTGAATGCGACGAGCAGACCTTGGTCGTTGCGGGTGTGCGCTTTATGGGCGAATCGGCGAAGATTTTAAGCCCTGCCAAGCGGGTCATTATGCCGACACTAGAGGCAACATGTTCTCTGGATATCGCTTGCCCGATTGAAGAATTCTCCGCATTTTGCGACGCGCACCCCGATCGCACTGTAGTGGTTTATGCGAACACGTCTGCCGCGGTGAAGGCGCGTGCCGACTGGGTCGTCACCTCGAGTATTGCCCTGGATATCGTCGAACACCTGATCGACAAGGGCGAGAAAATCCTCTGGGCGCCAGACCGCCATCTGGGCAATTACATTCAGCGCACCACTGGCGCAGACATGCTGCTATGGGACTCGGCGTGTATCGTACACGAAGAATTCAAGGCGCGTGGGCTACGAGACATGCGGGCACTTTATCCCGACGCGGCAATTCTTGCGCATCCAGAATCGCCGAGCGACGTGTTAGAGATTGCTGATGTTGTCGGCTCGACCACGCAGATTATCAAGGCATCCCAATCGTTGCCTCACAGCCAGTTTATAGTGGCAACTGACCAGGGGATCTTCCACAAGCTACAACAGCTTTCGCCGGACAAAGAGTTTATCGTCGCGCCTACCGGCGGCACGGAGGCGACTTGCCGCAGCTGTGCGAGCTGTCCGTGGATGGGAATGAACACGCTGCCAAGGCTGCTTGACGCCTTGGAAGCGGCACCTGGCGCCGTGTTGAACGAGGTAGAGGTCGCGCCTGATGTGGCAGCGAAGGCGATGATACCTTTGCAGCGCATGCTCGATTTTGCGGCAGAGAATCAGCTCAAGGTGCGCGGCAAGGCTTAGCCCTGAAATTCGCGCTGCTCGTCCTCAAGCGTGTTGATACGCTCTCTTAACCGCGCCTCTACAGCGCCACCGCTGCCGTTGTCGACCTCTATGCGCAGCGCGAATTGCAATTGCTGACGCGCGTTGCGAAAGTCGCCTAAAAGGCGGAAGTATTCCGCTCGCGCCTGATGGACCTCACTGATATTACCTGCCTGTCCCTGAGTTTCCGCCAACATCGCCCACAGATGATGGTCGTCTGCTCGAGTCGCCGTATGGCGCTGCAGGACGTCCGCCGCCTCGGTGTAGTTCCGGGCTTCGATAAGCGCGTCCGCGTAGGCGATGGTCAGCGCATGATTGCCGGGATTGATTTGTAGGTGGCGAGTAAGGAAGTCGCGGGCCTGTCCGGGTTCATTCTGCTTGGTGAGTATTTCCGCCTGCGTGACGACGAAGCTTATTCGATTGGGGTCTTTGGCGAGTAGGGGCGCGAGTGCTGCGCTGGCGTTGGCATAGTTTTCAGCCTCCCAGTAGGCAATCGCTAACGCATAGCGGTTAGCGTCTCGGTCAAAAGAAGTCACACTGTTGCTCAAGGCGCGTCGAGTTTCCGCCACGAGTGCTTGTTTGTCTTCCGCGTAATGTCCGACCACCCGAGCACGGGCGATCTGATAATCGAGATTATTATCGTAGCTGCGATCGGGGTAACGAAATTCTCTGCTGCGCGCGTCGGAAATCCGTGATTCGGTTATCGGATGCGACAGGAGAAATTCGGGAGGGCGTCGGCCGAAGCGGTTGATGGCGATGAGGCGCTCGAACAACGAAGACATGCCTTGCGGGTCGAAGCCGGCGTTAAACATGGTGTCTTGTCCGATGCGGTCTGCCTCGGCTTCGTTGCTGCGACTGAAGCGGAGTTGGTTCTCCAGCGCTCGGCCCTGCGCCGCCGCCAGTGCTGCCGCACCATGTCCTGAGTCTGAGGTTGCCATCACGGCGACACTCGCGAGTATCGCTGCCATCTGAGGTATGCGGCCTGATTGTGCCTCGTCGATGCCGCGGGCGAAATGGCGTTGACTCACGTGGGAAATCTCATGGGCCATCACCGAGGCGAACTCGGCTTCAGTGCGCGCGTTGAGGAAGAGGCCGGTATTGACGCCGATTATGCCGCCGGGCGCCGCGAACGCGTTAAGCTCTTCGCTGTCTATGATCACGAAAGATAAGCGGTGATCTTGAAGTTGACTGCGGGAGGCGAGCTTATAGGTCACGCCTTCGAGATAACTATTAAGCAGTGGGTCTGGAATCGTCGGAGCACCACGCCTAATGCTGGCGAGGAATTGCTGGCCTATTTGGTATTCCTGATCGATAGAGACCGTGCCAGAAATACGGTCTCCAAGCGTTGGTAGTGCCTCCTGCGAAAGTGCCAGCGGCGCTATACTGAGGCTAATCAGCAGCCATAAGTGGCGCGCGGAGAAGGGGGTGGCAAGGGCTTGGGCGAACCGGTCGAGGTGGCGCATAGTATGGCTCGAATTTCCTGATGGCGCGGCAAACAGCGCTTTAACGTCAGTTTACTCAAAAGCACCAACAATTAAAGCCTTAGATCATAGGCAATCTAGCGCAATGCTTGATAAAATAACGCAATGACCATTGAGTGTGACACAGAAATCGATCTTAGCGGCTTGCAATGCCCCATGCCATTGCTAAAGGCGAAGTTAGCCCTGAATGCCCTGCAATCCGACCAGATATTGAAGGTCATCGCGACCGACCCGGCCTCGGAGAAAGACTTCAAGCTGTTCGCGACCCAAAGCAATAACGAGATCGTTGGCTTCGAGAAGAACGCTGCGGCCTATTTCTACTGGATCCGCAAGGCGTAGTAGCCGGCCCGATGGAGGGCCAAACAATGAAAAAGCTCGTGCATGACTTCTTCGATCGGTATTTTCATGATGAAGAGTCCATTATTCTCGTGTTGCTGCTGTCGGTGGCCCTGCTCGTACTCTTGAGTCTGGGAAACGTTCTCGCGCCACTTCTCACTGCAATCGTCGTCGCCTACTTGATGCAGGGCCTGGTCAACGTGGTCCTCAAATACGGTCTCTCGGCACGCGCCGCGTTCGGCCTAGTCTACGCGCTATTTTTCGGACTCTTCCTCATAGGCCTTTTTTACCTTTTGCCGCGGGCGTGGGATCAGCTGCGGCGCCTCGTAGGCGAATTGCCAAATCTCCTTAGCGAGTGGCAAGCCTCTCTCATGCTGCTGCCGGAGCGATACCCCAGCCTGTTTTCTGAAGAGCAGATACAAGAATTTATCCTAGGCGTGCGAGGTGAACTAGGCAGCTACGGTCAGTTTATCTTGGAGTATTCACTCGCCAGTATTCCCGGAATAATCAACTGGATCATTTTTATCATCTTGGTGCCTATCCTCGTCTTCTTCGTCATGAAGGATAAGTCGCAGTTGATCGAGTGGGCCGGCAATTTTCTGCCGCGCAATAGGCCCTTGATGAGTAAAATTTGGGTGGAAATGGATCATCAGATTGCGAACTACGTGCGTGGTAAAGGTCTCGAAATCCTTATTCTTGGGCTGGCGAGTTTCTTCCTATTCGAAGTCTTGGGCCTTAACTACGCGCTATTACTCTCAGTTCTCGTCGGCTTGTCGGTGGTTGTGCCTTACATAGGCGCCACCGTCGTTACGGTGCCAGTTGCAGCAATAGCTTATGTACAGTGGGGTATGGGGGGTGAGTTTTACACGGCGATTATCGCCTACGGCATCCTGCAGCTCATAGACGGCAACGTGCTAGTACCGATCATCTTCTCGGAGGCAGTAAACTTGCATCCGGTCGCGATCATCGCTTCCGTGTTAGTCTTCGGCGGCATCTGGGGGCTCGGCGGTGTCTTCTTCGCCATCCCACTTGCGACTTTGGTTAAGGCGGTCATTAATTCTTGGCCCAGCAAGGTTGCTCACGGCGAGCTGCAACATACTCAAGAGGGATAAGAGTCTTAGATGACGACTTCAACTAAATTAGCCAGTGCCCCTAAGGGCAGTCTCGTCGCCGTAGTGACGCCAATGGATTCGGCAGGCGGATTGGATCTTCTTGCTTTCGATGCGCTGCTCGATTGGCATGTGGAGCAGGGCACCCACGGCATCGTGGTCGTTGGCACGACGGGTGAGTCTGCTACGCTGAGTTCGGAAGAGCATATTGGGCTCATAGAGCACTGTGTAAAGCGGATCGCGGGCAAGATTCCTGTCATCGCGGGGACCGGGTCAAACAATACGGCAGAGGCGTTGATGTTTACCCGTGAGGCCAAGGCGCGCGGTGCAGATGCTTGTCTATTGGTCACGCCTTACTACACTAAACCGTCGCAACGCGGGCTCTACGCTCACTTTAAGACACTCGCTGAAGGCGTCGATATTCCGCAAATTCTCTACAATGTCCCTGGGCGCACGATGTGCGACCTTGAGCTTGAGACCGTAGATAAATTGGCAGATCTCGAGAACATCGTCGGCATTAAAGATGCGACTGGTGATAAAGAGCGAGGCCTCGCGCTCATCGCTCGATGTAGCGATAGGCTCGCCGTGTATTCTGGCGAGGATGCTCTAAACTGCGAACTCATGCTCGCCGGTGCACGCGGCGCAATCTCTGTTACTGCCAATGCGGCGCCGGCGCAGATGGCTGCGCTGTGTACCGCGGCGCTTGCGGGCGATGCGCAGGAGGCACGGAGTATCGACCAAGGGCTGAGAGATTTGCACAGAGACCTCTTCCTCGAGGCGAATCCGGTGCCGATTAAATGGGCGCTACACCAGATGGGACGCATTGGAAGCGGTATTCGCCTGCCCTTAATGGAACTCGACGGGCAATATCACGTCAAAGTCCTAGAAGCACTTCTCGCCGCCGGAATCTCGGTTGGCAACACTGAAATTGGTTAGGGAATTAGCAATGGTTTTTCACCGGCTGCGCCAAGCACGAACGTCCGTCGCGCTCGTATCACTCCTTCCCGTTCTCGGGGCCTGTGGTATTCCTGGGTTGGACAAGATCGGGCTGACAGGTGAGGAGGGGATTATTCGAGATCGCGTCGGAGACTACCGTGACTCACCGGTCCTGCCGGCGATGTCAGTGCCCTCTGAATTGGATAGCTACACGATTGATGCACTTTATGTCATACCTGAGGCCGTGGCGTCCGCTAGCGATGCCGAGGTGTTCGACAGCGTGCCGATGCCTAAGCCCATGGAGACGGCTAGACGCGAGGGCGTCATTATTCAGAACCTTGGAGACAGCCGTTGGATCTTGCTCGATGCGACGCCTGCGCAGGTTTGGCCGCTGGTACGCGACTTCTGGTCGCGCCTGAATGTGGCGCTGGACTATGAAAATCCCAGCAGCGGCATAGCCGAAACCGCTTGGGTGGAGGTGAATGCAGAGCCTACGCTGCGACACAAATACCGTATAAGCATCGAGCCTGGCCTGCATTCGGGCTATTCCGAAATCTACGTCACCCATTTGTCTGACCTGCGTTCTGAGCCGATTCCTATTGTTGTCACGTGGCCCGAGATGTCGGACTCCGAGGATCGTGAGCGTCAAATCCTAGACGCCTTGTCGCAATACCTAGCGGATCGCAACGATGTTTATCAGGCGTCTGCGTCCAGCTTACTTGCCGGCAGTATTCAGTCTGCCCGCAAAGCCAACCTTATCGAGAGCGCGAGCGGACAAGAGTTGCTTGAACTGCGTATTAATTACGGCCGTGCTTGGGTACAGGTGCGGCAGTCGATAGAGCGCTCCGAAGTTGAGATCGTAGAAGCTAATCGCGATCAGGCGGTAATCAGCGTACGTTTTGCTGGCATACAAGAAGAGCTTGATGAGCCCGGTTTCTTCGGCAGAATGCTCGGGCGAGGGCGGGGTGCTGGCGCAGCAGAGCTCAAAGATTTTGCCGTGCGTCTCTCTGAACAAGGCGATACCGTTGAGGTGTCGATCGAGCGTCTCGGTGAGGCCAGCGGGGGCGATGAGGACGGCGATTTAGACTCACAGCTTTTGAGCGTGATTAACGACAATTTGACCTAGGATGAGCCGGCTAGGCTGAGTCTTTCTCGGTCGAGATTTTCCGAACCGTAATTTTCCCGATAGGGGCATCGATGAACGACCCAGCATTCATTGGGATTCTTCTGCTTAGCATCGTCGCCACGGCCAGTGCGGCGATGCTCGCTTTTCGACTGCAGGCAAGCCGGCTCGAGTCAGCTGCAGCCAAGGCGAACCTGGTGTCTGCTGAGACGGCCGCGCGCCTTGCCGCCCAGGACGCCGCAACCTCCGCAAATACTCTCAACGCCGCCAAAGCGGAAGTCTCTTCCTTACGCGAGCGCCTCGTTGTCGCTGAGAATACGCTGCAGCTTGAAAGAGGGCAGTTCGACGAGAAGATCGCTTTATTGAAAGAGTCTAAGCAGGAGCTAAGCCTACAGTTCAAGAATCTCGCGAATGAGATCTTCGATGACAAGAGCAAACGCTTCGAGGAAAAAAACCAACAAAGCCTCTCGGCTCTGCTTAACCCTCTGCAAGACAAGATTAAGACTTTCGAGAAACGCGTCGAAGAGAGCTATAACTCAGAGGCCCGGGAGCGCCACTCTCTGGGTAATGAAATTAAGAAGCTGCACGAACTCAATGATCGGCTCGGGGTTGAGGCGGCAAATCTCGTTCAGGCCTTGAAAGGCGATAACAAATCCCAGGGCAACTGGGGCGAGATGATTCTGACTAAGCTGCTCGAGCGTTCGGGTCTGACGAAGGGCAAAGAATACGAAGTGCAAATGAGCTTGAATGCAGAGGACGGTAGTCGCCTGCAGCCAGATGTTGTCGTGCATTTACCTGAGGCGCGTGAGCTCATCATCGATTCTAAGGTCTCCCTCAAGGCGTGGGAGGCCTATACGAGCGCCGAGTCGCCCGAAGACAAGGCGGCCCATATTAAGGCGCATGTGCAGTCTGTGCGTGCGCATGTGCGCGGTCTGTCATCAAAAAATTATCAGAACTTAATCGGCGTCAACACGCTGGACTATGTCTTCCTTTTCATGCCAATCGAGGCCGCCTATTCGATTGCGATACAGGAAGATCCCGACATCAATCACGATGCCTTTGAGAAGAACGTCATCTTCGTCGGCCCAACCACCTTGCTCACTACTCTGAAGACGGTACAAAACCTCTGGCGTTTCGAGCAGCAGAATCAGAACGCCAAGCAGATTGCCGAGACTGCGGGCAAGCTGTACGACAAATTTGTCGCTTTTAGCGAAGACATCGAAGACCTTGGAAAGAAAATCAAAGCGACGAACGAGAGTTACGACAAAGCGCATAACAAGCTCAAGAGTGGTCGTGGAAATCTGATTTCACGCACCGAGAAGCTGCGTCTGCTTGGCGCGAAAACGGCGAAACAGCACAAGCAAGAGGTGCTGCAGGAAGCGCTCGCAGACGAAATCGCTACGGATTCCGACACCCAAAGCATTGGCCTCGATGACGCGAGCAGAGATGATGTCTGATGCGCTAACCAATCTCCTCGCGCCGATTAGGGCCTTTCTGCAATGCGCTACGCCCGAGAGCTGGCTGCGAGCGGCCTGTGAGAACCAGACTCTATTGCTGATCGACCACGCCAACTGCGAGAAGAAGGCTGCGTCGACCGCGATGAATCTCATGTACAAGTTCACCGATCGCCCGGAGCTGCTCAAAAAAATGTCACAGCTCGCACGCGAAGAGCTGCTGCATTTTCAGCAGGTAGTCGAGATCATGCAGGCTCGCGGTATCGCTTACGAGGGGGTGAGCGCCTCCCGCTATGCGTCTTCGCTTAGGGCGCTTTCGACAGCCAAAGGCGAAGCCCAGCTAGTCGACACCTTGCTGATAGGTGCAATTATCGAGGCGAGGTCCTGTGAACGCTTTGCAGTTCTCGCACCACGGCTAGATGCGGAGTTGGCGAAGTTTTATCGTAGTCTCCTGAAATCCGAGGCGCGCCACTACGAGGATTACCTTAGCCTCGCTGCCACGTATGCCCCGGACGCGGGCGTTGATCTTGATGCTCGCCTGAGTGAGCTGCTGGCTGGCGAAACGCTGCTTGTTCAAGGCGGCGACGATCAGTTCCGGTTCCATTCCGGCGACCCGAGCGCTGCTGCGCATTAGCAGGCGTTGAAAGGTCTTTTCGTGTTACGGAGCGCAGCGTAGCGGGGCTGTAAAATTAGCACCTAACCTATTCTTCAGCGCCTCAATGTCAGCGCAGGGTATCGAGTTATTGCCTTCGAGGCTGAGCGAGCTCAAGGTTTTGATGCGCAGCAGTGGTGAGACGTCCTCTATCTCATTGTTATTAAGGTTGAGCCCGCTGAGCTTGGTGAGTAGCTCCAGCGGAGAGAGGTTGGCTATGCGGTTGTTGCCCAGGTCGAGGAAGCGCAGGTTGCCCAGCGTCGAGATGTTGGTCAGCTCGGTCACCTCGGAGTTTGCGCACGCGAGTATCTGCAGTGCGTCGGGCGATTCGACTTCCTGTTGGCGGAGCGCAAAATTGATGCAGCCTTGAAGGTCTGCATTGCGCACCTCCCCGGTATAGAGCCTGTCTTGTGGGTCGAACACGGCGTTGTTGTTCACCGAGACGCTATATGGGGTAGAGCAGGCGCTTAGGCCTGCGACAAACAGCAACAGCGAGATCGTTTGTGCGTAATGGCGAATGCGTGGGGCGTGCACGGCGTTCCTCCCGAAGTTAGGTGTTCTTTCGTTACGGCTCAGTGTATCACTACGGCACAGCGAGTGGCTGGCATTTCACGTCAATCCTAGCTAGACTGCGCTACGCTTTGAATAGGAGTGCGCGTCGCTCAATTTTTCAAATAAAATACAATCAAACCAATGCATTAAGTAGCATATTCAAAGGACTTATTCATGTCGAAGTTTCAATACAATCGCGTCGTCATACGCCCGATTCGCTCTGTACTGGGTGGCCTCGCCCTGGCCAGTATCGCCTCCTACGCGTCAGCACAGGCGGATATCGACCTTAGCGTTGAAGACAATCGCATCGGCTATTCTATCGGCGTGAACATCGGGCAGAACCTGGTCGCTCAGGGCATTATCTCCGACATTGATATGGACAGCTTCGTTGCTGGCATGCGTGATGCGGCGGGCGACGCGGTCCAGCTGAGCAATGACGAATTGTTCGCGGCCATCCAGCTCTTTCAGGATCGTATGGCGGCTGCTGCACAGGCTGAGATGGAGGCTAATGCAGCCTCGACGCAAGCGTTTCTGTTGGACAATGGCGCTAAAGACGGTGTCATTACGACCGCGTCTGGCCTGCAATACACTGTGCTGAACAGTGGAGAAGAGGGTGGTGCGTCACCAACAACAAGCGATTCGGTGCTCGCTCATTACCACGGTACATTAATCGACGGCACGGTTTTCGACAGCTCTGTCGACCGTGGTGAGCCGGCCGAGTTCGGTTTGTCGCAGGTTATCAGCGGTTGGACAGAGGCGCTGCAGTTGATGAAAGTTGGCGACAAGTGGCGCCTGTTCTTGCCACCCAACCTGGCCTATGGCGAACAGTCTCCGACGCCTGCCATTCCCCCCAACTCTGCGTTGATCTTTGATGTCGAGCTGCTCGAGATCCGCTAGCGTTTCGCAGGAGCCTTAGCTCGCGGGCTTAGGATAGTAGATAGGGCTCCCGCTAACGGAGCCCTATTGCGTTGTGAGACACGTCTTTTTTTGAATGAGAAATAATCGACTATGAGTAGTGACTTTAATGCGAGCCTCTTACAATTTTTGGATAACAGCCCCACGCCTTTTCATGCGGTTTCGTCGCTAGTAGAGCGCTTCGTTGCTGCGGGTTTTACGCGTCTTGAAGACGGCGAGAGTTGGTCTTTGCAGAAGGGCGTGAGCTATTTCGTGACGCGCAATGACTCAGCAATTGTCGCCTTTCACTACGGCAATCAGTCGCTAGTTGATCACGGTGTGCGCGTTGCTGGTGCGCACACCGACAGCCCCTGTTTGAAGCTCAAGCCGGCGCCAGTTATCGCAAAAAAAGGCTATGTGCAGCTTGGCGTCGAGGTTTACGGCGGAGCGCTACTCTATCCGTGGTTCGATAGAGACTTGTCGCTTGCCGGCCGCGTGGATTTCGCCTGTGCAGACGGGCAGCTGCATTCGGCGCTTGTCGATGCGCGGACGCCTATCGCCTTTATCCCAAGTCTGGCGATTCATTTAGACAGGCTCGCTAACGAGGGGCGTAAGATCAATCCTCAGACAGAGATGGCGCCGATCGTGCAGTTGGGGGCTGAGGGTGAGAAATTCGATTTCGATGCGTTCATCCTCGGGTTAGTCGAGGACGCTGGCGTAGAACCGACGACACTGCTTTCCCATGAACTGATGTTTTATGACACGCAGCCGGCGGCTTTGGTTGGTTTGCACCAGGAGTTTCTTGTCTCGGGGCGGCTTGATAATTTATTGAGCTGTTTCCTCTGTGCCGAATCGCTGATCGGTTGCGAGGACGAGTACACCTCGATTGTGGTCTGCAATGATCACGAAGAGGTGGGGAGTGTGTCGACAAGCGGTGCACAGGGGCCTTTCCTCAAAGCGGTTATCGAACGCCTGCTGCTTGCCGAAGGCGCATCGGCAGACGGATTCGATCGCCTCGCCAGCCATTCAGCGATGCTGTCTATCGATAATGCCCACGGCGTGCATCCGAGTTTCGTCGATCGCCATGATGATTCTCACGGCCCGCAGCTCAACGCGGGTCCCGTGATTAAAATTAATGCAAATCAACGCTACGCGAGTAATTCTCACTCTGTCGCTCAGTTTAAACACTACTGCGCAAAGGCAGGCGTTGAGACGCAGTCCTTTGCAATGCGTGCCGACATGGCGTGTGGCAGCACTATCGGCCCAATTACGTCGGCGTCTCTCGGCATCGAGACCGTTGATGTGGGCGTGCCAACCTTCGGTATGCATTCGATTCGCGAATTGGCAGGAAGCGATGACGCGCAGTCAATGGCGAAGGCTGTCAGCGCGTTCTTTTCGCGTTAGACGCGCTGCTTCTTTAAATCACGTAGCAAAAAGCGTGCGGGCTGAATCAGTGTGCTTTCGGCCTGCGTGAGTGGCGAGGGAGCCGCGCAGATGAGACTGGCGATGTATTCGCCGCACAGCGGCGTCGTTGCCAGTCCGTTGGAGCCATGCCCCACGTTGATGTAAAGCCCAGCAATGCCTTTGGCCTCGCCCTGAATATCGGTCTGCGCATTACGCCGTAAGGCGGCAAAGTCGTTAACGATATCAGCGACAGCCGGCGCCGCGCCAACCACCGGTAAAAAGTCCTCCCCCGCGCTACGAATCGCAACCTGCGGTGAGTGTTGCCTCTGCGTCAATTCAGTTAGCCCCACGTCTCCAGCTAACATACCCTCTATCCCTGCAAGGTTCGCCGAGTCATCCTCGGCCTGCGGCGCTAGCGAGGTAGATTCTCTGCGGTAGCTCGCGGCAATCGTATGCTGGCCTTCGAGGGCGGGGAATAGACTTCGCTGTGCACAGACGACGCTGCGTAGTGCGCAGCTCGCCCCATTGCTGCCCACTGCGCTGACCTGTCCACGTGCCGACTGCAAGCGCACTCCCGAGTCTGGTAGTAAGGCATCGAGCGCATGGGAATTGCAGAGCACGATGTTGTTAGCGTGGAGCTCGGTGCCCTCCGCGGTGATCGCCGTCCACAGGCTCGAGGTCGAAGATTCTGGTGCGCGCAGTGCAGCGATTTGGGTGCCTAGGCTTAGCTGGAAAAGCGAGTCGGGCTCGTCGGTTGGGGAGGCGAGTGACTGCAACGAGGCGCCGAAACGCTGAGTGTCTAACCAGCCGCCCTCGGCGAAAAAGAGTCCGCCGGCGGCGAGTGGCAGGCCGCATACTGTTTCTGCTTCCGCCTTGCTTAGGCTGCGCAATAAGCGTTCATCGTAGAGCGCTTCGAATGCGGAGAAAGCCTCGGGCAACTGGGCGTGTTTACTGTTCATCGCATCGGCGCCCTGAATGACACCGCTCGGATGCCAGCCATTCGTGTGACTTCCTTCTGTCAGCTGCCTGTGTGCGTAGGCGAAGGCCTTTGCGAAGAACGTTGCGGCGCTGCTAGCGCTGCGGAATAGGCGGGGTCGAAGGGCGAGCTGTCCTATGCCAGAGGCGCCTTGGAAAATTTTGGAAGCAGAATCAACCAGTAGCACGCGCTGGTCTTGCCGGAGCAAGGCAAGGGCCGTCATGAAGCCCGCAAGACCTGCGCCCACGATTAGAGTGAGTTCGGATTGCCTGTGTTCAATGTCACTTTGCCGCTCTTGAGTGTTGAGGCGTGCTCGTAGACAGTGACGCTTGGTGCCGAATCCGGCGCGTTTTTCGACAGAGAAACCGGCCTCGGTGAGTGCGCGGCGGGCACTGCCGGCCACGCTGTAGCTCACAGCACTTGCGCGTGGCTTGCTGCGAGAGGCGATTGCCTTGGCGATATCGATATCCCAAAGCTGGGGATTGAGTGCCGGGCTGAAGCCGTCGAGATACCAAGCGTGCACACGCGTCTCTTCAGACATCGATCTGAGGCTGTCTAAGGCGTCTCCGTAATAGAGGTCGAGCACGACGCCGGAATCCAAATGCAGGCGATGGCAGCCTGCCCCGTATTCTGGATAGTTGGCGAGTAAGCGGGCACTAAGGGGTTCTAGGTCAGGCCATTGTTCCAGCACGCGGCGTAGATCGCTGTGCCGCAGGGGGTGTTTCTCGAATGCGATGTAATGGAGGCGGCGCGGACGATGCGTGCTCTGCTGCCACAGACGCCAAGTCTCGAGAAAATTGAGCCCGCAGCCGAAACCCAGTTCGCCGATGACGAAGGCATCAGCCTGAGACTGCAGAGCCAAGCGTGCAGCCAAGTCGCTACCGTCGAGGAAGATAAAGCGCGATTCTGCCTGCGCTCCTGCAGCCGAGTGATAGGTGTCTTCAAAATCGAGGGAGTAGGGCAGGCCGGATTCCAGCCAGCGTAAGCGCGCATTCGTCACACGCAAAATGCTTTCTGCTTGGTTGAGAGCGGCTGGGGGCTCTGAGTGCATACGAGTGCCTGTGTAGTTTGGGGCTTTCACTGCAAAGTCTATCATGGCCCACACCTAAGGGACTTTATCTGCTGCGGTCACAGGTTCGTATCCTGAGCCGGTTTCGAGTAAAATACCGAGCTTTCCTGCGCTTGGCTTCGGCCTGGGCGTAACCCGATATCGGATTGCCAAGCATGCTAGAGATCAACGCCCACCTCACTCAGCTCCGCGACCTGCGAGCACGTTCTGCGTCGCTTAGGGGGTATCTTTGACTACGATACTAAACGTGAACGACTCACCGAAGTAGAGCTCGAGCTAGGCGAGTCGGCGGTGTGGGATAAGCCTGAATACGCTCAGGCGTTGGGCAAAGAACGGGCTGCGCTTGAACTGGTCGTGAAGACGATCGAAGGGTTGGAGGGCAGCCTTAACGATATCGAAGACTTACTAAACCTTGCCAGCGAAGAGGACGACACGGAGCTCTTCGAGGAAGCCAAGAGCGATTTAAGCCTTCGTACCAAGAGCCTCGAGGCGCTGGAGTTTAGGCGTATGTTCTCGGGAGCAATGGATGCGAACAATGCCTTCCTTGAAATTCAGGCGGGCTCTGGTGGCACCGAGGCGCAAGACTGGGCCGAAATGCTGCTACGGATGTACCTGCGCTGGGCGGAGGCGAAAGATTTCGACGCCGAGGTGCTCGAGGTGTCTGGCGGTGACGTAGCAGGGATCAAGAGTGCCTCTCTGCACATCAAGGGCGAGTTCGCCTTCGGCTGGCTTCGCACCGAGACCGGTGTGCATCGCTTAGTGCGTAAATCGCCGTTCGACTCAGGCAGTCGCCGACACACATCCTTCGCCTCTGTGTTTCTGTCTCCAGAAATTGATGACGATATCGAAGTCGAATTAGATATGTCGAAGGTGAGGGTAGATACTTACCGCTCGAGCGGGGCCGGTGGTCAGCACGTGAACAAGACTGATTCGGCGGTGCGGCTCACGCACGAGCCTAGCGGCATCGTGGTGCAGTGCCAGAGCCAGCGATCGCAGCACAAGAACAAGGATGCGGCGATTAAGCAGCTCAAAGCCAAGCTCTACGAGATGGAAGAGCTTAAGCGCAAGGATGCGGCGCAGGAAACCGAGGACAATAAGGCGGACATCGGATGGGGCAGCCAGATCCGCTCTTACGTGCTTGATCAGTCGCGTATTAAGGACCTGCGCACCAATATCGAATCGAGCAACACCGGAGCGGTGTTGGATGGCGACCTCGATAAATTTATTGAGGCCAGCCTAAAAATGGGCTTGTAAAGGCAGCATAGCCAGCCCGCACTTTCATACCACTTAGAACCATTACTTAATTGCCGAGCCAACAATGACTAAAGACAACAACGACACTATCGACCTCGCCGATGAAAATAAGCTGATCGCTGCGCGTCGCGAGAAGCTCACGGCGATCCGCGGTAAGCGTGTTGCGTTTCCCAATGACTTTAGTCCGGATGCAGACTCGTCGAATCTGATCAATGACTACGATTCATTGGATAAAGAGGCGTTAGAAGAGGCTGCTGTGAATGTCGCGCTGGCCGGGCGCATCGTGCGTATGCGTGGACCGTTCACAGTAATTCAGGATGGCGCGGTGCAGATGCAGCTGTACATGAACAATAAGTCTTTTGGTGAAGCGTTGGCAGAAGAGTTTAAAGGGCTCGACCTGGGGGACATCATCGGCGTCCGCGGCGAGTTGTTTAAAACGGGGAAGAATGAGCTTACGGTAAGGGTTGCGGACTTTACGCTGCTCACCAAATCGTTGCGACCGCTGCCCGATAAATTCAAAGGGCTAACTGATACTGAGATGCGCTATCGCCAGCGCTATGTCGACCTGATCGTCAACGAAGACTCGCGCCGCATCTTCGCCATGCGCTCGAAGATAGTGCGCTGCATACGCGACTATTTCGAGGCGCATCAATTTATGGAAGTGGAAACGCCGATGATGCAGGTAATCCCAGGCGGCGCCACAGCGCGGCCGTTTATTACCCATCACAATGCGCTCGACCAGGATATGTATCTGCGCGTCGCGCCAGAGCTCTATCTTAAGCGTTTGGTTGTCGGTGGCTTCGATCGCGTGTTCGAGCTTAACCGTAATTTCCGTAACGAGGGTTTGTCTACGCGGCACAATCCAGAGTTTACGATGCTCGAATTTTATCAGGCCTACGCACGCTATACCGACCTTATCGATCTTACCGAAGACCTTTTCAAAACCATCGCACAGAACGTGTTGGGTACGACCAAGGTAAGTTATCAGGGCTCTGAATACGATTTTTCCAAGCCTTTCGAAAGGCTCTCGGTTGTCGACTCGATCAAAAAATATTGCGGCGCTGGCGATGCGGTTTTCGAGAGCAAAGACTCTCTCATGGCCTTCGCAGACAGTCTTGGGATTCAGTATGACAAGGCCTGGGGCAAGGGCAAGATCCTCATGGAGATCTTCGACGAGAAGGTTGAACATGAGCTGGATCAGCCGACGTTTATTACCGAATACCCTATCGAGGTATCGCCCCTTGCACGCCGCAACGAAAACAATCCTGATATTACCGATCGGTTTGAGCTCATCATCGGCAGGCGCGAACTCGCAAACGGCTTCTCCGAGCTTAACGACCCCGAAGACCAAGCGGAGCGCTTCCGTGCTCAGGTTGAGCAGAAAGAGTCAGGCGACAATGAGGCGATGCATTTCGACGAAGACTATATTCGGGCCCTGGAATACGGCATGCCGCCAACGGCAGGCGAGGGCATTGGCATAGACCGGCTCGTCATGCTGTTCACAGACAGTGCGTCGATAAAAGACGTGCTGTTGTTCCCGCATATGCGCCCACTGCACGACTAGGCACGCACCGTGACGGCGTTAGCTCAGCTCTTGCCTGTCAAATGGCTTCAATGCCTCGCCCAGTTGCCGGCGCAAGACGAGGGCAGTGTCCTGGGCCTTCTCGCAGAAATCGAGCGCGCCCTTGGCGCAGAGGAGCGAGCTGGGGCAACGGTCTTTCCAGCGCGCGTAGAGATGTTTCGCGCGTTTGAACTAACTGCGCCGGCGCAGGTAAGAGCGGTCATACTCGGTCAAGACCCGTACCACGGCGGGCAGGCGCACGGCCTGAGTTTTTCTGTTCAGGACGGCGTTAAGCGGCCGCCTTCGCTGCGCAATATACTCGCCGAGCTAGAATCCGATTGCGGGATCGCCGTTGCGCAGGACACAAGTAATTTAAGCCTGTGGGCGCAGCGTGGGGTGTTGCTATTGAACAGTGCGCTCAGTGTGCGAGCAGGCGAGGCCGGTTCGCACGCGGCCATAGGCTGGCAGGCTTTCTCCGACCTAGTAATTAGCGCGGTCGCGGCGCAGCAACAAGCCTGCGTCTTTTTCCTTTGGGGGCGCTATGCCGCGAGCAAGTCGCCACTGATCGACACGACACGACATTTAATCATCGAGGGCGCGCATCCTTCGCCGCTCTCGGCTTATCGAGGCTTCTTTGGTAGTAGGCCCTTTTCACGCTGCAATGTGTTTCTGCAAAACAAGCAGCGCGCGAGTATAGACTGGTCTTTGTAGACGCAGCTCTCTCAACCACACCGGATTCGAGGATGAACACCATGAGTAACCACACTTGTATCGTCGTAGGCGCAAGCCACGCAGGCACGACCCTCGCGCTGCAGCTGCGTCGAGAAGGCTGGGAAGGCCCGATCATACTGATCAGTGAAGAGAGCGAGCTGCCTTATCATAGGCCGCCTCTATCCAAGGAGTTGCTCGCAGGTGCTAAGACGCTCGACGAGATTCGCCTGCGCCCCGCGAAATTGTTCGATGACAATAATGTCGAGCTTAGGCTCAATACGCGTGTCGAGTCTATCGACCGCAGCAACAAGACAGTGCAGCTGGCCGATGGCGCCATACTGCCCTATGCCAAGTTAGCGCTGTGCACAGGTGCCAGCGTTCGCCTACTGCCCGGCAGCGAGCGTTTCGATAATGTCTTCACCATTCGCAATGCTGCTGACATCGAAGCGTTTCGTCCGCTAGCGCGAGAGGGAAGCAGGGTGGTTATCGTCGGTGGCGGCTATATCGGCCTCGAGGCTGCCGCTGTGCTGCGCAAAATGGGTTTGCATGTGACCGTGATCGAGGCGGCTTCACGCGTGCTCGAGCGTGTGACCAGCGAAGTATTGTCCGCCTATATGACTCAGTTACACGGCAGCAAAGGGGTGGAAATCGTCACTGACACGCTCGTGCAAGAGCTGCGTGGCGAAAGCTCGGTAGAGCTCGTAGTGTGTGCGGATGGCAGCGAATACCCTGCAGACTTCGTGATTGCCGGCATCGGCGTTATTCCCAATACGCGATTGGCGGAACAGGCGGGTTTGGCGACAGAGAGAGGTATTCTGGTTGACGAAAATGCCCAGTCTACGGACGCGGACATCTATGCTGCAGGCGATTGTACTCGACATCCCAGTGCTTTGTATAAGCGTCCGCTACTATTAGAGTCGGTGCAGAATGCCACTGACCAGTCGCGAGTTGCTGCCGCCAATATCTGCGGCAAGCCCACAGCCTATGATGCCGTGCCTTGGTTTTGGTCTGATCAATATGAGATCAAGTTGCAGATGGTAGGCATAAGCGAAGGCTTCGACGAGCTTGCCGTGCGTGGAAATCCTGAGGTGGGGGCAGAGGGCGGTTTCGCCGTGTTCTATCTTAAAGAGGGCGTTGTCATCGCAGCAGACTGTGTGGGCCGACCGAAGGAATTTATGGTGGCGAAGAAGCTGGTCGGCCAGCGCGTAGCGGTCGCTGTCGATCGCTTAGCCGACGAGTCTGTCGAGGCGGCGGCACTCATAGCCTAGTCGCCGTAATACACGCAGCCGCTTGTGCAGGTCTCGCGAATCTCTACCACGCTGAGCTCGGGTAGTGATGGCGCCAGTTCGCGCCAGATCCAGCGCGCGAGATTCTCGCTAGTAGGGTTCTCGAGGCCGGGTATTTCGTTGAGATAGAAATGATCCAGTCGGTTATAGAGAGGCTTGAATGCGGCCTTAATATCCCCAAAATCCATCACCCAACCACTCTCGTCGCCTACGGGGCCATCGACGCTGAGGCGAACTACAAACGAATGCCCGTGGAGGCGCGCGCATTTGTGCCCTTCGGGCACGTTGGGCAGCCGGTGGGCGGCTTCGAAGGTGAACTCTTTGAACAAGCGCATGCGGAACTCAAGGTAGTGTAATAACGAGTTTCATTTTACCGGCTTGCCCTCTGCCTGTATATCATCGGCCGTCCGTCTCATGTTTGTGCGCAACTATCGTCAGAGCTCTATTGACATACCCCTCATTGTCGGTAAAATGCGCCTCTCTCTGTGACACGGGTGATTAGCTCAGTTGGGAGAGCGTCGCCCTTACAAGGCGAATGTCGGGGGTTCAAATCCCTCATCACCCACCAATTTTTTAGAGAAGTCCTACGGGCCTCGCCTAAAGAATCGGAGCCAAGCAGTAGCCGGAAACGAGCCGAACAACTCGCTTTCACCCACAGGCTACGCAAGGCATTGCAAGTTATGCGGACCGGTAGTTCAGCTGGTTAGAATACCGGCCTGTCACGCCGGGGGTCGCGGGTTCGAGTCCCGTCCGGTCCGCCATTTACTTCAAGCAGTAAACCTATCTCTAAACTTACCTCGAAACAGTCAAAGCCCTGCAAGCAAATAGCCGACTATTTTGCTCATTTCAGCAATGTCGGCTTATTCGCGTTGTCGGAGAATGATTGCAGGTCCCGTGTTATCCCGCCTGTACTCGAGCAATCCACTCGTCAACCATAGTCTCAAGCACGCCGAGTGGCACCGCACCGCCGCCCAGCACGGCATCATGAAAGCCGCGAATATCGAACTGATCGCCTAGAGCCTGTTCAGCTTTCGCGCGTAATTCCAAGATTTTCAGCATGCCAATTTTGTAGCTTGTAGCCTGCCCAGGCAGCACTAGGTAGCGCTGCACTTCCGAGCGGGCCTGCGCTTCGGTGATGGCGGAATTGGCGAGGAAGTATTGAACCGCCTGTTCCTCAGTCCAGCCCTTTGCGTGCAAGCCGGTGTCTAACACCAGGCGGATAGCGCGCCAAATTTCTGAGCCAAGTCGACCAAAGTCTGAGTAGGAATCGGTATACGTGCCCTCCATTTCCTTCGCTAACAACTCGGAGTAAAGCCCCCAGCCTTCTGAGTAGGCAGTAAACCCGGCTTGGGTGCGAAAGGTGGGTACACTCTCCAGCTCTTGCTGGATAGCGATCTGCATGTGATGGCCTGGCAGACCCTCATGGTAGGCGATCACTTCTAGCTCGCCTTTCGGCATCGCTGTCATATCAGAGAGGTGTGCATAGTAGATTCCAGGGCGACTGCCATTTGGCGTGCCGGGGAAATAATGCTGAGCCGCGCCGGGCTGCTCACGAAATGGCTCTACGCGTCTAACCTCCAGATCGGCCTTGGGCAGAATGCCAAAATAGGCTGGAAGTTCGGTTTTGATATTCTCGATCGCCGCGGTGGCATCATCGATATAGGCCTGGCGACCCTCGTCAGTATCTGGATAGTAGTGGAGGCGGTCGTCTTTGCTGTCGCGCAGCATGGAAAAGAACGCCTGCAGATCGCCTTCAAAACCAACGCTATTCTTAATCGCCTCCATCTCGGCCTTCAGTCGAGAGACTTCATCAAGGCCAATCTGGTGAATCTCATCCGCGGTCAGATCTGTGGTGGTCTGGTTGGCAAGGCGCTCATTGTAGTATGCCTCACCCTCAGGCAGCGTGCCGACCCCTTGGGAGGTCTCGCTGGTATTGAGGATGTCTTCTTGTTGCCATGCGATCAGGCGCTCGTAGGCAGGTTGCCAGTGGTCGACCAGCGCCGTACGGGCGGCATTGGCTAATGCGTCGGCCTGCGCCTGATTGATCGTTTCACTTTCCTTAAGCGTTTCGATTTTTTGCTGGGTATCCGCCCAGATCGCGCTGTCCTCACCTTGGGTGAAAGGCGCACCGGTAATTATCTGGCCAGCGCTATCGATAACACTGTCGAAAGCAAAGCGCGGTGGCCGCACGCCCGCGGCGGCGGCTTCCTGCGAAAGCGTAATTAGCTGATCAAGTGCCACCTCGGTCGCTTCAATACGAGAGATATAGGCCTGCATATCGTCGGCATCTTCAACGGTATGAAAGGCGATTAACAGCTGCGGAAAAAACGAGTGGACGGCGTTCATCTGCTCAAAAATGTAGTCGTTAGTACGGAACTGCTCGGTCGCTTCGGCAGCGGCCAGCTGATATTCCCAGAGGTCGTAGGAAATTTTTGCGTCCGCGTTAAGCTGGTCGTAGTCGAAACTGGTCCTCATCTCAGCAACGCTGTCGCGCTTCCAGTTCAACTGCTCACGCTGCGCCTCGAGTGAAAAGTCGTCAATCTGGTCGTTATTTTCGGTAACCCCGAGGAAAGTTTGCTGGATCGGGCTGAACGCCAACTCTTCCTCAAATTGCTCTTCGAACCAGGCGTTGAGGCGGGCGCTCTCGTCCAGGGCGTCACCTGCCGATTCAGAGGACGCTATTGGGGTCGGGACAGAGGCGGCAGCGTCTTTCGCAGCCGGAGTCTGTGCGGCGTTGTCCGCCGGTTCGCAGGCGCTAAGCATCGCGGATGCGGCTACGGACAATAAAAGGCGGAATAAAAGGTGTCGTTTCATAGGATTTACTCAGGGCAGGAGATCGTTAGCCAAAGACAGTCGCACGTTGAATGCGCTTATTCATTAGTGAGTGTAACAGCCTCTAATTTGTCTATGTAAGTGATTTTCAGATTTCAGGTATAAGCTGGGTTGTGCCGAAACCAGTGGATCACTACACTGGCTCAAAGAGTCTTTCCATAGTCCAAACGCTAGCGAGAGGGCGACCTGCCACATTCGCGTAGAAACGACGCGCACGAAATGATCGAGATCGCCGCACCACAGCTCCAATTGCTGGATGTAAATTCCTATGCCGCGCGCGGCGTCTCGGTGGCGGTGCTTAGGCTAGATGCTATGCATCCAACTATTCATGGCAACAAATGGTTTAAGCTGAAATACAATCTGGCGGAGTTTCAGTCTCGGGGCCTGAGTCAGGTGGTCAGTGTGGGTGGCGCGTATTCGAATCACCTTGCGGCTCTGGCTGCAGCGGGCGCTGCGCAGGGGTTTAAGACGGTTGGCATTGTCCGCGGCGAGATCATCGAGCCGCTGAATCCTGTGCTGCACTTTGCTCGGGAACAGGGCATGACCCTTATACCGCTTTCCCGTAAGGCCTATCGAGAGCTGCGGGAGTCTATCGATCCCATCGATAACGACCCGACCCTGAATTCACTGCGCACGAGGCTGGGCGATTTCGCCTTTCTGCCAGAAGGGGGCGCGAATTTTCGCGCTGTCGCAGGGTGTGCGGAGATCGTCGACTCTATCGATTGGTCCGTGTTCGACGCGCATGTCGCCACCGAGCGGGTCGTTGCGTTGGCCTGCGGCACGGCAACAACCCTTGCTGGGATAGTGTGCGGCTTGCAGCTTGCTCGCAGCAATGAAGCGCCTCGTGTTAAGTCCCCCCGAGTGCTAGGCATAGCCGCGTTAAAGGGCGAAGGCTATCTGGTTGCCGAGGCGAATCGATGGATCGAAGCGGGGCCCAAGGCAGACACTGCCGCAACTCGTATCGATTGGGCAATAGACGAGAGATTTCACTGTGGCGGTTACGCCAAGGTTACGCCCTCGCTAATGCGCTTTGTTCAGCTTTTCGGTATCGAGACTGGCATGGCTGTAGAGCCGGTTTACACCGGCAAGCTCTTCTTTGCGCTTCACCAGCAAATTCTTGCTGGCGAATACCCTCGGGGCACGCAGATTGTCGCGCTACACACTGGTGGAATATTTTCCCACGCCTAAGTAAACTCGGCGTATGACAACCGCCAGTGCGCTGCGACATCGCCTGATTTCCTCCCCTCGTGGTGCCTGCGCGGCATGGGGTCGATCCCTGTTTGCTGGCGTGGTTGTCACGACACTCTCTGTAGTCTCTGCGCTCTCAGTGGCCCCGCCTGCCGCTGCGATCGAGCAGGCGCCTACTCCGTTCTTGTTTTCCCTTCTCGATGCGCCGCCAGCAGCGGTCGCTAGGCCTGACCACGTCGACATCGCCCACGCGGTGTCGCTCGATTTCGACTCCCTGACGAACGCCAGAGTAGGGGCGCAGATAGCCTTCGCACTCTCGTCCGACACAACGGTCCAACTGCGCATTGATCGCGTGGATACTCTGGCTAATGGCGACAGCGTCATCGCAGCGAGGGGCTTGGTAGGTGGCGATGAGGTTGGTTTCACTATGACGTTCAGCGAGGCCAGTGTGTATGGCTACTTGCAGGCTTCGGGGGTTGTTTATCAGCTTAGCGCAGCCGGTGGGCCTGATGCTTCGCGCTATGAAGGTTGGTTCTACCGTGCTCAGGGTTTCGACGCGGCGCGGCTGCAGAATGACTCGGTTATCCTGCCGCAGGCTGGGCAAGTGACGCGCCCCACGCCGTTATCGCTGGCGCCGTTATCTCTTAGCTCTGCGGCGCGTCTGGATGAGACGAGGTCGACAGACAAGGCAGGGCTCGGCATCACAGTCGCGCATACCTTTGGGCGCCGCGCCGTGCGCCGCGGCGAAAGTGTCGCTGTCAGCGTGCGCCTTTCGAATACGACTTCGCAGACGCGCAGGGCTCAGGTGTTTGATATCTATTTTCTTGCCGAGTCTGGTGAGCTTAGTTGGGGTGCTGCCGATTGCAATAGTGTCATCAGCGATTCTGCGCAGCAGGTGGTGCGTTGCAATGTCGGTGTTCTCGACGCTAGGTCGTCGATCACCGTGCC
Organism: Gammaproteobacteria bacterium; assembly: GCA_024639905.1. Taxonomy (GTDB): domain Bacteria; phylum Pseudomonadota; class Gammaproteobacteria; order Pseudomonadales; family Pseudohongiellaceae; genus UBA9145. The sequence goes on from JAHEGE010000002.1 coordinate 116,724, forward strand.
ACTTACCTTTGTAGCGACGTCTTCCTCTCCGCGACTTGTTCAGAGCACAGTGCTGGTGAATGGAGAGGATCGCGCCGACGCGGTCTTGCGCGTCGTAAGCGATGTGCGCAGCGACACCGATGGCGACGGTCTCAGCGACTTTAATGAGGCGCTCTTGGGCACTGCTGCGGACGATGCGCAGTCGGTCGACCTTGCGCCTACTGTCATCGATATTATTGCGCTGCACTCGCAAGAGTCAGCTAGCCTGTATCCGTTCGGCGCGGAGACGCGGATTAATCAGCTAGTAGCGGTCGCCAATCAAGTCTTCATCGACAGTGGGGCAGATGTCCGTCTGCGTGTGGTTTATCACGGCGCTGCGGGCTTGGCAGGCGCGGATGACATGGGTGCTACCTTGGAGTCGATGCTGGAGCGGGAAGGTGCGTTTGGTTCAATTGAGACGCTGCGTTCCGAGTTCGGGGGGGATATTGTCCTCTATTTTAGGCCGCTTGAATTTGCAGCCTCGCGCTGCGGTCTTGCGCCTGTTGGAGGCTATGCGTCTGAGGGTGATTTCAGCGATCCCGGTGAACGCTTTAATGCGACAGCCGTCGTCGCAATAGACTGCCCATTAGATATCGTTGTCGCGCACGAAGTAGGGCATCTTTTGGGGTTAACGCACTCTCTGCGTGAGGAGGGCGAGGGCGGCACATTTGAATTCTCCACCGGCCATGGCGTGACTAATCAGTTCGCCACATTGATGGCACTGCCCAATGCCTTTGGCAGCGCGGAACGTGCCAGTGTTTTTTCATCGCCGTTATTGCGCTGCGGCGATTTACCCTGCGGTATCGCCGAAGGTGCGCCTAACGCCGCGGATGCGGTCGCCACCTTGAATCTTGTGCGCCATCAAATTGGCCGCTACTCCGAAGCGATAACGGTACAGTTAAACACTGTGTCAGTCGCTACGCTGACTGGTGCAAGCAGCAAGGCGAAGATAGCAGTAGGTGCGAGTAGTGACGGTTACCGCAGTCTAACCACCCAGGTATCAGGCACGGATTTGGTCAGCGTGGCTGCAGAAGTGCAGGTTGATCCTGTTCATATTGGGCGCAAGGGGGGCGTGATTGTTCTGCTCGCGCTGGAAGGTGCTAGCGAGATTTACCAGCTCGATACCGAAGGCAGAGTGGTGATGTGGGATGGCTCGCTTACGGGATTACAAAGTTTTGGCGGCACGTCGTCGCTGCGCGCCGTTGAGCATCTCACTATCCTCAATCGCCTGCGGCTTGGCGACATTCTCCCGGGCGCAAAACTGGGTGTGTTTATCGCCTATCAGGTAGAGTCAGCGCGCGGAGACACGGACGAGATCGTGTATCCCAACGATCCTTTCTGGCTGAGTGTCGCGCCCTAGCGAACTCGGAAACTCCTCCCTGCATGCTATACTTTCCCCATCGGATTTATTGCGTATCGTGAGGACGGCCCCGCCATGACCCCATTTAAACATATCGGCCTCGTCGGCCGTCCTGGGCATGCAGGCGTCGTCGACTCCTTAGAGCGAGTGCTCGATTTCCTGCAACGCCGAGATCTGGTTGCTGTGCTCGATACCCAGACGGCGGGTCTGGTTGATGGCCGAGGCGATATTCATTGTGACGGCTCGGAATTAGGTGAGCGCTGCGATCTCGTTGTGGTCGTGGGCGGCGACGGTAGCATGCTGCATGTCGCTAAGGCGATTACCGCCGCACAGCTGCCGGTTATCGGGATTAATCGTGGCAAGCTGGGTTTCCTTACGGACATCCCACCGAGCAAGATCGAGGCGGGGCTCGAAGAGGTCTTAAGTGGCAACTTCAGTGTCGATCGGCGTTTTCTGCTCGAGGCGAACAAGCGCGAGAGCGACGGCAGCCTGCGCGCGCTCGGCGCTGCGCTTAACGACGTGGTGTTGCATCCCGGCAACGCAGCCCAGATGATTGAGTTCGAACTCTTCGTCGATGGCAGGTTTGTCTATAGCCTCGCCTCAGATGGCCTGATCGTAGCCACCCCTACCGGTTCCACCGCGTATTCTCTCTCGGCGGGTGGGCCTATTATGCATCCCACGCTTAACGCGATCGTGTTGGTGCCGATGTATCCCCATAGCCTCAACAGCCGCCCGATCGTCGTCGACGGGGACAGTGAGATAAGACTCGTTGTGTCGGCAACAGAAGACCTGCGCCCGCAGATCAGCTGCGATGGTCAGGAGGTGTTTTCTGCAAAGGCTGGCGACGAGATTGTTATTCGCAAGTCTGCAAGTTCGCTGAAACTCATTCATCCGCTCGAGCATTCTTTCTATGGCGCTTGCCGATCTAAACTTGGCTGGGGCAACCGGCTAGAGAAAGAAGACTAGCCGTGCTGCGGGCGGCGAGCGTTCCCCTAACAACCGATTTGCGGTCACTGCTCGCTGTGCTGCGCGTGCAGGGTGTTCAGGTTCGCGTCAGCGAAGAGGCTGGCGAGCAGGTGGTATGGGCGCGCGATGAGCGCGACGTTGAAGCGGTAGCACAGGCACTTGTAGCGCTGGAGAGGGGCGAGATTGCTCGCGCAGCAGAAGGTGCTGCGCAGGCAAGAAGAGGGCTCGGCGACACGCTCGAAGGGCCAAACAGTGCTCCTCTCGTTAATCAAGCAGCGGGGATTGTGTGGCGCCTTGCACGCTTCTCACGCCGTTGCCCCCTTACGGCCTCACTTGTGCTCGCGACATTGATCGTGGCCTTGCTCAGTCGTAACGGACGGGACGTTGCGGGCGTGGCTATGCTGTTTTTCCCTGCGCTGCCTTTCGTAAGCGCTACAGACCTGTTTCTCCAACTCCTGTCGCCGTGGCTGCTCCTGCGTAGCGTTACGCCGGCATTGCTACACTTCGGCGAGTTGCACCTGGTGTTTAACTTGCTTTGGCTTCTCTATTTTGGCCGCCAGCTCGAACGAGTGCAGCCAGCAGTGCTCGTGTTTCTGGTGTATGTGCTGACAGCCTTCGCTGGTAACTTTGTGCAGTATTACACGGGCGGATCTGCCGCCTTCGGTGGGTTGTCTGGGTTAATCTATGGCCTTGTGGGCTATACTTGGCTGCTCGGCGTTATGGCTCCCAATAGTGGTGTACAGCTTCGCACTAGCACCTTCGCTGTCTTCGTCATCGCCTTGCTTGCCATGGCTATCTTCGCAAGCGATAGCATCGCCTCAGGCGCTCACCTTGGTGGGCTGGTCGCCGGTTTGGCCTGCGCTGCGATCGTAAAGTTGGGATATACACTCCGGCGCGTTTAAGGTTAATTCTCTTAGAATGTGCTGCTCTCAAAACAAATAGTGAGATAAGTATGGAAAATCCGATTCCTCAGATTCCTTTCGACCGGCCCGACAGCGTCGAGGCGCTTATCGAGGCTATGACGCCGACGATTTACGAGAACCTCAAAACGGCAATTGAGCTTGGCAAGTGGGGCGACGGCACTCGACTAAGCGCAGAGCAGGTTGAGTCATGCCTGCAAACCATTATTTTGTATGAAGCGAAGCATGTAGAGGCAGAAGCGCGGATCGAAGCCACACTGCCAACCGGCTGCTCCAAAGATTCCTAGAGTGTGTGAAGCGCGACTAAGACCACTCCAGATTCAGATCAAAACCCTTCAAGGTAAGAGAATTCACTATGCAGGAACAGGCTCGGGGCATCGTCCGTAAGATGAGTAGCAGGCTCGAAGAAACCGTGGCCTATTCGCTGCGTTTGGGCGACGCTAAGTTGCCAGCCAATGGCTTAATTGGCGCGCCGCTCAAGCTCGAATTCAGCGGTGATATCTATTGTGTCGAGTGTGCTCGAAAAACTAATAAGAGTTTTAACCAGGGCTTCTGCTACCCGTGTTTTCAGAAACTCGCTGCCTGCGACAGCTGCATAATCCATCCCGAGCGCTGTCATTTCGATCAAGGCACCTGTCGTGAACCAGCTTGGGGTGAGCAGTTCTGCCTGCAAGATCACATCGTTTACTTGGCCAATTCATCGGGGCTCAAGGTTGGCATTACCCGCGCGACGCAAGTGCCCACACGATGGATAGACCAAGGCGCGACACAGGCGCTACCTATCCTTCGTGTACGTTCGCGTCTTCAATCAGGCGCGGTAGAAGTTGCGTTCAAGCAGCATGTCGCTGACAAGACTAATTGGCGCGACATGCTCAAAGGCGCTGCAGATTCGCTAGAATTGACTGCGGAACGCGATCGATTGGTCGCGCTATGCGAAGAGGACTTAGCTTCATTGCGGGAGAATTTCGGTGACTTCGCCGTGAGCGCGATAAACGGCGTAGAACCTACTGAAATCCGCTATCCGGTAGCGCGCTATCTCGACAAGATTGCCTCACATAATTTCGACAAGAACCCAGTCGTCGAAGGTGAGCTACTCGGCATAAAAGGGCAGTACCTCATCTTCGATACCGGCGTGATTAATCTACGCCGATTCTCAGGCTATGAAGTCGCCGCAAGCTTTTAGCAGCCAGCCTAATTGGCACACTGACGACCGCGCATAGCGACTCTCCGCAGCGCCTACTCACTTTTGCAAGGGACCACATTCATGAAAGACGCCGCCGCGAAGACCATTTATCTTAAAGACTATGCGCCCACACCCTATTTAATAGAGACCACTGAGCTGAGTTTCGACTTGTACGAAGAGCATGCCGACGTCTATTCGGTCCTGCGTTTCGTCGTCAACCCTGCAGCAGCGCCGAGTGACCGCATCGAACTGCATGGTCAAGATCTCACTCTGTGTAAGCTCGAGATCGGCGAGACGGGCGCTCTGCGTCTCGTTCCCGAAGACCAGTATACGGTGGACGGAGAGTCTCTCGTGTTGCATTCGCTGTCGGCGCTTCTAGGCGAGGCCACCCAGGCCTTCGAGCTACGCTGCCACACTCGCATTGAGCCGCAGAACAATACGGCGCTCGAGGGCTTGTATAAATCGAAGAAGATGTTCTGCACCCAATGTGAGGCCGAGGGTTTCCGGCGCATTACCTATTACTATGATCGCCCCGATGTGATGTCGAGTTTTACCACGCGCATCGCAGCCAATAAGGCGCGCTATCCGGTTCTTTTGTCCAATGGCAATAACATTGCTGAGGGCGAGGTTGAGGGCAGCAATGGCGAGAGACACTGGGTGCAGTGGGAAGACCCATTTAAGAAGCCGAGCTATCTCTTCGCTCTGGTTGCGGGAGATCTTTCGAGTATTGACGACAGCTTTGTGACAGCGAGCGGACGTGACGTTGCATTACGCATTTTTGTCGAGAACAAGGACTTGGATAAATGCGACCACGCGATGGATTCCCTCAAGCGCTCCATGCGCTGGGACGAAGAGGTCTACGGTCGGGAATACGACCTCGACATCTTCATGATCGTCGCCGTCGACGACTTCAATATGGGTGCGATGGAAAACAAGGGGCTCAATATTTTCAACACCTCTTGCGTATTGGCGAATCCTAAAACGACAACAGATGCGGCCTTTCAGCGTGTCGAGGCCGTGGTCGCACATGAGTACTTCCATAACTGGTCGGGCAACCGTGTAACGTGTCGAGATTGGTTTCAGCTAAGCCTAAAAGAGGGTTTCACGGTTTATCGTGATGCGGAGTTCTCCGCCGACATGGGATCGCGCACGGTGAAGCGTGTGGAAGACGCCGCTTTCTTGCAAACTGTTCAGTTCGCAGAAGATGCGGGCCCGATGGCACACTCGATACGCCCCGAATCGTTCATGGAAATCTCGAATTTTTACACCGTAACGATCTACGAGAAGGGCGCTGAGGTCGTGCGCATGATCAATCTGTTGCTCGGTGATGATAAATTCCGAGCCGGCTCGGATCTTTATTTCGAGCGCCACGACGGTCAGGCCGTCACCACCGAAGATTTTGTCAAAGCGATGGAAGACGCAAGCGGCGTCGACCTTACCCAGTTCCGCCGGTGGTATTCTCAGGCCGGTACGCCGCGCCTCAGCGTTGCGGGCGACTACGATGCGTCTGCAAAAACTTACACTTTGACGGTTAAGCAGAGCTGCCCGGCAACTCCCGGACAGCCCGATAAACAGCCTTTCCATCTGCCGTTCAGCCTAGGCCTGCTCGCCGACGACGGCTCTGAGTTTGAACTCACACTCGCAGGCGAAGGCGAGGGCGAGAGCAGCGAAGTGGGCGCCACCTCACGTACGCTTTCCGTGACAAGCGCCGAGCAGCGCTTCGTCTTCGAAGGCATTTGCGAGGCGCCAACTCCGTCGCTGCTGCGCGGCTTCAGCGCCCCAGTGCGCTTGGAATTCGCCTATACACCTGCTCAGCTGCAAACCCTCGCGGTGCATGATAGCGACGGCTTCAATCGCTGGAACGCAGCGCAGCAGTTGGCCATCGGCGTGATTGACGCGGGTCTGGCTGCGCGTGCCGCAGGCGCTGAGGTGCAGCTGCCAGGGCTATTAAGGGACGCCTTCGCCGGTGTGCTTGCAATAGTGAAGCAAGATCCCACGTTCGACAAAGCCATGGCCGCGCATATGCTCGTGCTGCCGACAACCGCATTCCTCATCGAGCGCGCGGAAACCGCCGATGTCGAAGGTATCCACGCCGTTCGCGAAGCTTTGGCTGACCAGCTCGCGCTCGCACTAGAGCTGCAGTTCGCGGCGATCTACGCAGCGAATGCGACTCAAGCGGACGCTGAATTCAGTGCCAATGCCGATGCCATGGCGCGGCGCGCTATCGCCAATCTCGCGCTTAGTTATTTAGTCCGCACGGGCAAGCCCGAATGGCTCGCTGCGTGCACGGCGCAGTTCGAGGACGCGAGCAACATGACCGATCAGGCCGCCGCGCTGCGCTGCCTCGTTAACAGCACGACCGCAGCCGGCCGCGACGCATGCGAAACGGCGCTGGCCTCATTCCACAGCCAGTGGCAGCACGAGGCGCTTGTGGTGGATCAGTGGTTCGCCATTCAGGCCACTAGCACGGCGACTGGTGCGTTAGCGCGTGTGGAGGCGCTAATGCAGCACGCCGATTTCGATATTAAAAATCCCAACAAGGTGCGCTCGCTTATTGGTGCCTTCTGCGGGCAGAACCACGTCGGTTTCCACGCTGCCGACGGCAGCGGCTACCGCTTCCTCGCCGATCGCGTGCTCGAGCTGGACAAACTCAATCCTCAGATTGCCTCGCGCTTACTAACGCCGCTCACCCGTTTCGGCAAGTTCGCGCCCGAAAAGCGGGCGATGATGCAGGCGGAGCTTGCGCGTCTTAAGGCTGCGGAGGGGCTGTCGCGGGATGTGTTTGAGGTCGTGGAGAAGAGCACAGCATAGGGTTAAAAAAAATGCCCCAGCAACCTAAGCTACTGGGGCATTGTTGTAACTAAAATCGAGTTTTAGTGTTAAACAGCAACATCCTGAATGCTCGTCAGCGGAATCGACTTGGCGCGATCTGCTGCCTTCATATACGACTCAATCTCATTGAAGTTCAGGTAGCGGTAAATGCTGTCTGCCATCGTGTCGATGTTGCCCATAAACGAGAGATACTCCTCCATCGTGGGGATCTTGCCCAGCGCGGCGCTAACAGCGGCAAGCTCTGACGAGGCGAGGTACACGTTCGCGCCTTGACCGAGACGATTCGGGAAGTTGCGCGTGGAGGTCGACACAACCGTCGAGTTCGGTGCTACGCGTGCCTGGTTGCCCATGCATAGCGAGCAGCCCGGCATCTCGGTGCGTGCGCCGGAGACACCGAACACGTTGTAAATGCCTTCCTCTGTGAGCTGATGCTCGTCCATCTTGGTAGGTGGGGCGATCCACAGCTTGGTGGGTAGCGCGCCGTCCACTTGCTTGAGCACTTCGCTTGCGGCGCGGAAATGGCCGATGTTGGTCATGCACGAACCGATGAACACTTCGTCGATCTTAGTGTTCTGAACCTCAGACAGTGGCTTCACGTCGTCTGGATCGTTCGGACAGGCGAGCAGCGGCTCTTTGATCTCGTTGAGATCGATCTCGATGATCTTGTGGTATTCTGCGTCGGCGTCTGGCTCCATGAGCTCCGGGTTAGCCAGCCAAGCTTCCATGGCTTGAGCGCGACGCTCTAATGTTCGCGCATCTTGGTAGCCCTGTTCGATCATCCAGCGCAGCATAGTGATGTTGGAGCGGAAATACTCTTCGATCGGTGCGCGACCGAGGCGAATGGTACAGCCGCCGGCAGAGCGTTCAGCAGAGGCGTCTGAAATTTCAAATGCCTGTTCCACCTTGAGGTCAGGCAAGCCTTCGATCTCGAGGATGCGGCCTGAAAAGATGTTTTTCTTGCCTTTCTTCTCAAGAGTCAGATCGCCGCTCTGCAGCGCCGCATAAGGAATGGCGTTAACCAGATCGCGCAGGGTGATGCCCGGTTGCATCTCGCCCTTAAATCGCACGAGCACAGATTCCGGCATGTCCAATGGCATAACGCCCGTAGCAGCGGCGAAGGCAACGAGGCCAGAGCCGGCAGGGAAGGAGATACCGATGGGGAAGCGGGTGTGTGAGTCGCCGCCGGTACCCACCGTGTCAGGCAGCAGCATTCGGTTAAGCCACGAGTGGATAATGCCGTCGCCGGGCCGCAAAGAAACGCCGCCGCGCGTATGAATAAAGTCTGGCAGCGTGTGCTGGGTCTCGATGTCGACTGGCTTTGGATAGGCTGCGGTGTGACAAAACGACTGCATAACCAGATCGGCTGAGAAGCCGAGGCAGGCGAGGTCTTTGAGTTCGTCGCGGGTCATGGGGCCGGTGGTGTCTTGGCTGCCTACCGTGGTCATGCGCGGTTCGCAGTAGTCGCCTGGGCGCACGCCTGGGACGTTACAGGCCTTGCCAACCATCTTCTGCGCTAGCGTGAAGCCTTTGCTGGAGGCGGCGACTGGGACCATTGAGCGGAACGCGGTAGAGGCTTCGAGGCCGAGCTCTTCGCGCGCACGCTGAGTGAGACCGCGGCCGATAATCAGTGGGATGCGGCCGCCTGCGCGGACTTCGTCCAGAAGGACTTCGGTTTTGAGTTCGAACTCGGTAACGAGTTCACCGCTGCCGTTGCGTGTGATCTTGCCGGCGTACACATCGATGTCGATGATGTCGCCGGTATTGAGGTCGTCAACATCGCATTCGAAGGGAAGGGCGCCGGCGTCTTCCATGGTGTTGAAAAAGATAGGGGCGATTTTGCCGCCGATGCATACGCCGCCGTCACGCTTGTTTGGGATGTACGGGATGTCGTCGCCGATATACCACAGCACCGAGTTGGTGGCGGATTTGCGTGAGGAGCCTGTGCCCATGACGTCGCCAACAATGGCGACCGGGTGGCCAGTGGCTTCGAGCTCTTCGATTTGCTTGGCAGCGTCGGTCACGCCTTCGCGCGGATTTTTGTACATCGCTTTGGCGTGCAGGGGAATATCTGGCCGTGACCACGCGTCTTGTGCAGGCGACAGGTCGTCGGTATTGGTCTCGCCCGGCACCTTGAAGACTGCGACGGTGAGTTTGGCGGGCAATTCAGGCTTGCTGGTAAACCATTCTGCATCGGCCCAAGATTGCATGACGCGCTTGGCATTGTCGTTGCCTGATTTAGCCTTACCGGCGACGTCGTGGAACGCGTCGAACATCAGCAGGGTGTGGCTGAGTTGATCGGCAGCATTGGCGCCGAGCTCGGCGTCGTCGAGCATCTCGACAAGCGTCGCGATGTTATAGCCGCCAAGCATGGTGCCCAAAAGCTTCACCGCGAGCGCACGATCAACCAGAGGAGACGTTGTCTCGCCCTTGGCGACCGCGGAGAGGAAGCCTGCTTTGACATAAGCTGCCTCGTCAACCCCCGCTGGTACGCGGTTAGACAGTAAATCAACGATAAACTCTTCTTCACCCGCCGGTGGGTTTTTTAACAGCTCGATCAGCTCGGCGACTTGCTCGGCTGAGAGCGGCTTGGGCACGATGCCTTCGGCGGCGCGTTCGGCGACGTGGGCTCTGTAAGCTTCTAACATAACAATTCCTTTGGGTAGCTTGCGGGGTTGGTGTCGGGCGAGAGAGCCTTGAGAACCTTCAAACCCCTTGAGTAGTAAGCGAATTTCGGGTGGCGAGTTTACAGCTTTTAGTGGCTTAAATCCAGATGGAGCGGTTTGTCGTTTATCCTTAAAACCAGTAAGACGTCGCCAAGGCGCTAGCCGGTTTTTAGGTTTTTGCACCGCCCTGACAGGGAGCGTACACTCGTCTCTTTTTCACTAGCTTTTCACAAGCTTGCTCTCTTTCAGCCTGAGCATAGACGTTTCACCAGCCACTAGGAAATCGCATGACAGCCGCACCCGTAAGAACGCCCTGCATTGGAATTTGCTCTACTACCTCGGTAGGGGACTGGGTATGCCGGGGTTGTAAGCGCTATTCCACGGAAGTCATCGGCTGGATTTCCTTCGACGAAGCTGAGAAGGCTGCGGTAATGCGGCGCATCGATAAGCTCAATACGCAGATTTTAGAAGGCAAATTCAGCATCGACTCGGAAGAGGAGCTTAAGGCAGGTATGCGCCGCCTCAGCGTCCCTTTCGACGCGGCTCTATCGCCATTCTGTTGGCTCCATAATCTTCTGAAGAAGGCGCACCATCGTATCGAGTCGCTTGATGGCTTTGGGGTCAGTGTGCGGCCGGAATTTTCACAAATGAGTTTGGGGGAGCTGGAGAAGCAGGTAGAAGAAGAGATTCTGGCGCTGACTCAGGCGCATGCCGAGCGCTACCGTGTGGCCTAAAATAAAAATAACAATTTAGGTAATAAAACCAATTTAATTTATTGATTTAAAATCGAAATAACTCAACTCAAGCGCTCCATCTTGAAGCAGCCCAATCCACGCTCCGTCATGCCAATCCCCTAACACGGTGCGAGTGCTGCCCGTGTCTACACTGTGCGCCTTCGGGCGGTGGGTGTGGCCGTGAACCATCTGACTCACGCAGGCCTCACTCAGTGCATCTCTTACTGCGGCAGCGTTCACGTCCATGATCTCGTTCGCCTTGTCCGCGGTTGCGGCCTTGCTCTCGGTGCGGGCCTGCGCGGCGAAGGAGCGGCGGGCGTCCAAGCTTTGGCCAAGGAACTGTGCCTGCCATTCAGGTTGGCGCACGAGTTGGCGAAACGCTTGATAACCGGTGTCGTCGGTACACAGCGAGTCGCCGTGTAAGAGTAAGAAGCGCTGGTTGCCGCTGCTTATGATTTCGGACTCTGGCATGAGCCGCGCGGAGCAGCGGCGCGCGTAGTCCGCGCCTATGAGGAAGTCGCGATTGCCGTGCATGAGTCCAATCTCGGCACCCGCTGCGGCGAAGGCGCTAAGCTCGCGCGCCACCTCGTCTGCTAACGCCGACGTGTCGTCGTCACCTATCCACGCCTCGAACAGGTCGCCCAAGATGAAAAGGCGAGCGCAGCGGCCTCGATACTGCTCGAGCAGCCGCCCTAAGGCGGCCGTGAGTTCGGGGCGCGAAGCCTCAAGGTGCAGGTCTGAGATTAGCAGCGTCGGCAGACTCATGCGGGTTTACTCGTAGCTGACAACCACAGACTCGATCACGACGTCTTCGACAGGCACATCCTGGTGTCCGCCCATCGACCCTGTCTTGCAGCCTTTGATTTTATTCACGACGTCCATGCCGTCTGCTACTTTGCCGAAGACAGCGTAGCCCCAGCCCTGTGGAGTAGGGGAGCTATGGTTCAAAAAGCCGTTGTCGCCTACATTGATGAAGAACTGAGAAGTCGCCGAATGCGGGTCCGAGGTGCGCGCCATCGCGATTGAGCCGATGACATTTGGCAGACCGTTATCAGCCTCGTTCTTAATCGATTCGCCGTTGTCCTTTTGGTTGAGGCCCGGCTCGAAGCCGCCGCCTTGGATCATGAAATTATCGATGACGCGGTGAAAGATCGTGCCGTCATAGAAGCCGCTCTTGGCGTAGTCGAGGAAATTGGCAGCCGAAATAGGCGCTTTGTCGAAGTCGAGTTCTAGGGTGATGGCGCCGTGGTTGGTGTTGAGTACGATCATAAGGGGGCTCGCTTGTGTGGGTGCTGCGCGGACTAAAGCAGCATGGATTCAGATTCGGCGCGTTTGGTCGTCGCGCGTCGGTTTGGTAATCGGCTATAATACGGGTTTTGCGCCGCGCTTTGTAGACTAAGCGTCGTTAGCTATTTGCTGCTAACGATAGTGCTCGATAGCTCTCAATGGCCTTCAGGGAATTTTCTGCCATGTCTGTTAACAAAGACACCAAAAACAACAGCGACACACCGACCTCGAACTTCATTCGGCAGATGATAGCCGAAGACCTTGCCTCGCAGCGTCATGCGGGCCGGGTTCAGACGCGCTTCCCCCCTGAGCCTAACGGCTACTTGCACATCGGCCACGCCAAATCCATCTGTCTCAATTTTGGTGTGGCTGCTGAGAACGGTGGGCAGTGCAATCTGCGTTTCGATGACACCAACCCCGCGGCCGAAAGCCTCGAGTTCGTCGATGCCATTAAAGAGAACATCAAGTGGCTGGGTTTCGAATGGTCTGGCGAGGTGCGCTATTCCTCGTCTTATTTCGAGGCGCTTTACGGCTTTGGCGTGCAGCTAATCGACAAGGGGCTAGCCTATGTCTGCGAGTTAAGCGCGGACGAGGCGCGGGAGTATCGCGGTACGCTCACCGAGCCTGGTCGCAATAGCCCGCAGCGCGAACGCAGCGTAGCGGAGAACCGCGATCTCTTCGCGCGCATGCGCGCCGGCGAATTCGTCGACGGCACTTGCAGCCTGCGCGCAAAAATCGACATGAGCTCGCCGAATATCAATATGCGCGACCCGGTTCTGTATCGCATTCGCCACGTTCATCATCACCAGACCGGCGACGCGTGGTGTATCTATCCAACCTATGATTACACGCACTGCATTAGCGACGCGATCGAGGGTATTACCCACTCGCTGTGTACGCTCGAGTTCGAAGACCATCGCCCGCTGTATGATTGGATCCTCAATAGCCTTGATATCGACACGATTAAAAGTGTGAGCGATCTCGCGGATTCGGCTACTCCTTATGTGCTGCCACAGCAGACTGAGTTCGCTAAGCTCAAGATCAACTACACGGTGGTGGGTAAACGTAAGCTCAAGCAGCTGGTAAACGAAGGCTTGGTGTCTGGCTGGGATGATCCGCGGCTGTCGACGCTCGCCGGCCTGCGCCGTCGCGGTTACACTGCCACCGCGCTGCGCAATTTCTGCGAGAGCGTGGGCGTCGCGCGTAGCGAAAGCCAGGTCGATATCGGTATGCTCGAACACGCCCTGCGCGAAGACCTCGACGCCAACGCGCCGCGCGCGATGTGTGTGCTACGTCCGTTAAAAGTCACCCTAACGAACTTGCCAGAGCCGCTAACACTGTCGTTGCAGAACCATCCCAAGAACGACGAGATGGGCCGCCGCGACGTGCCGCTGACGGCCGACATTGTGATCGACAAAGACGATTTCCGCGAACAAGCCGAGCCAGGATTTAAGCGCCTAGTGAACGGCGGCGAGGTGCGCCTACGTGGCGCCTATGTGATTCGCTGCGACGACGTCGTGCGCGACACCAGCGGCGAGATAGTTGAGCTGCTGTGCAGTGCAGATCTCAACACGCTCGGCAAGAACCCCGAAGGCCGTAAGGTCAAGGGCGTCATCCACTGGGTATCCGCCTCTGCGGGCGTGTCAGCAACTGTGCGCTTATACGACAGGCTGTTTACGGTAGAGAATCCCGAGTCGAAAGACGTCGAGGATTTCACCACGCTACTCAACCCCGATTCGCTCACCGTGCTAGAAGGCTGTCTCGTTGAGCCTGCGGCGGCGCAGGCTGACTCGGCGCCGAGCTTTCAGTTTGAACGCGAGGGGTATTTTACTCGCGACAGCGTGGATTCGCGCGACGACGCGCTGGTATTTAACCAGACGATTGGTTTACGAGCCTCGTTCTAGCGTTTACTTAGCCTAAGACTCATCGACTAAAAGACTCAAGCAGGCCCTATGCAGATTTACAACAGCTTCACCCAACGTAAAGAAGAGTTCGTGCCACGCGAGGCCGGTAAGGTGGGCATCTACGTGTGTGGAATTACCACTTACGATTATCTGCATTTGGGCCATGCGCGGATGCTCGTGGCGTTCGATATCGTGACTCGCTATCTGCGTTCGCGCGGTTTAGAAGTGGACTACGTGCGTAACATCACCGACATCGACGACAAAATCATTAACCGCGCTAAGGAGAATGGCGAGCTGTTCTCCGAACTCACAGCACGCTTTATCAGCGCGATGCATGAAGACGAAGCAGCGCTAGGCGTGTTGCCACCGGATCAAGAGCCACGAGCGACTGGCCATATCGGCGAAATCGTTGCGCTAATCCAAACGCTTGTCGACAAGGATCACGCGTATCCAGCCAGTAACGGCGACGTGTATTTTTCCGTGACTAGTTTTGCCGACTATGGGCGCTTGTCGAAAAAGAAGATGGATGAGCTACTCGACGGCGCGCGTATAGAAATCGGCGAGTTGAAACGCGATCCGCGCGACTTCGTTTTGTGGAAGCGGGCGGAAGAGGGCGCGGTAGGTTGGGATTCGCCTTGGGGCTATGGTCGACCGGGTTGGCATATCGAGTGCTCCGCGATGTCGAGCTGCTGCTTAGGAGACAACTTCGACATCCACGGCGGTGGCTCAGACCTGCTATTCCCGCACCACGAGAACGAGATTGCGCAGAGCGAGGCCGCCAACGGCGTTAAATTCGCTAACCTGTGGATGCATAACGGCCCGCTGCGCATCGACAACGAAAAGATGTCGAAGTCGCTTGGCAACTTCTTTACCGTGCGCGAGGTACTGAAAGTCTACGACGCAGAGGTGCTGCGCCACCTGCTCATTGCCAGCCACTATCGCAGCGCAATCAATTATTCGGATCAGGGGCTCAAGCAGTCTGAGAGCACTCTCGAGCGTTTCTACAACGCGCTCAAGGGTCTGGATATCGAGAATGCTAAGACGCTCGCGAATAGCCGCTACGAGAAAGCGTTCGTTGCCGCCATGGACGACGATTTCAATACCGCCGAGGCGTTCGGTGTATTGATGGATGTGGTCAAGGAGGTCAACCAGCTCAAGGCTGAGCCGAGCGAGGCTAACACCGAACTGGCAGGCCAGCTCGGCGCTTTGCTCGTCCGCCTTGGTGCCATACTGGGCATCCTGCAGAGAGCGCCGGAAGACTTCCTGCGTCGGGGCATGGACGCAGGCGTCGATGCCGAGCATATCGAGGCCCTCATCGCCGCGCGAGAGCAGGCGCGTGCAGACAAGAACTGGGCTGAGGCCGATCGCATTCGCGATGAGCTCGCTGCCCTGCATGTGGTCGTTGAAGACGGTGCCCGCGGTGGCAGTGGCTGGCGTATAGAGCAGCCGTAAGCGGGTTCTGTCAGTCTTGCGCCGTGTGTTTACGAAAGCTGTTTAATTGAAGGCTCAATAGATTGACGAGTTAGGGCGAGATCAGTATCATGCGCCCCTCAGTTCGAACCCAATCGGGGTATAGCGCAGTCTGGTAGCGCGCTTGCTTTGGGAGCAAGATGTCGGGAGTTCAAATCTCTCTACCCCGACCAATTCGACGTTTCGATGGCCATCAGCCGCTATCGATCGTCACCGCCGAGGCGTCTGCCTGGGCAGCGGGTGAAGCGGCTTTGGCACTACGCCATAGCCCTCCCCATCACGAATAGTGGTGACTGTAGCTCAGCTGGTAGAGCCCTGGACTGTGACTCCGGTGGTCGCGGGTTCGAACCCCGTCAGTCACCCCATTTTTTCTTCAAGTAATATTTCCTCCAAAGCACAATAATATTTCCCAAAATCCATTCGCCTGCGCCACTCGTTTTTCGTGTAGAATCTCGCTCCGCAACGCGCCCGTAGCTCAACCGGATAGAGCACCGGCCTTCTAAGCCGGGGGTTGCAGGTTCGAGTCCTGCCGGGCGCGCCATAAATAGAGTTAATGTTGTTATAAAACAACAACCTAAGCAGAAAATCTTCCTCCACCGTATACATAAGCGTATACATATTTGTAATTGAGGTAAGATATGGTTCTACTTGCTCTAGGTGCATTCAACGTGTCAGTTAAATACCTGTGGAAACCCAAAGGCCGCCGAACTTGGCATTATCGCCGACACGTCCCCTCAAGTGTAAAAGCTCACTATGATCAGCCCCACATCCTCAAGTCCCTACAGACCGAAGATGATGTTGAAGCCGCTAAATTAGCAACAGAGCTGTCCAGACATTACGATGAAGAATTTAGTCGCCTGAAACGCGGGTTACCCAAGACTCCTGCGCAGCCAATATATGATTTAGCGTTAGAGAAGCTAAATACCTTTGGGCTTTACCGCAATGCTGTAAATGATCAGAGCGCGCCCGCCGACACTGCTACAGATTTTCTTGACCACATGGAAGACAAGCTGAGAGCTGTTGTACCAAAGGCGCAGTTCGAAGCTATTTGGTACAAAGGTGAGGCTATACCAGAAGCTCTGATGGAAGCCGTTGACGTAGCAGCTTTGGAGTTAGTGCAGGGGAGATACAGGCCTAGAGCCTCGTTCTATGTAGAAAGCTATATCAGCCTGCGAGGCCGCACAGAAGATAAGAAGTTTACCGACGGCGCGAAACGAGCAATGCAGTGTTTGCTTGAGTTTCTGCCAGATAAGCCGCCCGGAGATTACACAAGAGCAGAAGTTAGGCGGTTAATTAGCTGCCACATAGATAAAGGCGCTGTGAAGACAGCTACATTGCATAGACGGATTACCATTCTGAGGGCAATGTTCAACAAGGTCGCGAAAGAACATGAGCTGAAAGCTGACATACTTCACCCCTTTAATGATTTTACTGTGCCTCGCTTGCGTGAGGACGCAAAAGAGAGACAAGATTTTAGCACTGGAGAGCTAGCCATACTTAGGCAGGCCATTGCACGGAGGAAGCAGCAAATACAGTCTCTTGCGCATTTGATGCTCGAGACTGGCTTGAGAGTCAACGAATGCTGCGGACTTAAAGTCGACGACGTAATACTCGATGCAGAAACGCCCTATATCATTATTCAGAAGAATCCTTTTAGAAGATTAAAGACATCAAGCAGTCGCAGATACATACCGCTTGTCGGTGTGGCTTTGGCTGCTATGACTCTCGAGTGTAAAGGGAAAGGGTCAAATGACTGGTTATTCCCGTCCTACATTGACGAAGCAGCGCAGACTACTAAGAACACCTCGGCATCAGCAGCGATTAACAAACGCATAAGAGCAGTTTTAGGCAAAGACGCACCTACTTGTCATAGCTTTAGGCACTCTTTTAACTCTAGACTAAGAAATGTAGAGTGTCCCAAAGACATAAGAGACGAGCTAGGCGGTTGGGCAAGCAGTGTGTCAGACAGATATGGCTCGCCTGCCGATATAAAAATTAAGCAGCGTTATTTGTTGCAGAGTATTGATGCGCCTAGTGGTGTTGATTGGGTTTAAGTAAACAGCAAATCAGATATGACAATCATTTCGAGAAGATAAGGCTCGGTTGTATTAAGTCGGGAAAAATTATACGAGTAATATGTAGGAGCGGGCATGAGAAAACAAACGGCTATCAATATCATCTTCGGTTTAACACTTATTGCGCTTCTCTATCACGGAGTATCATTAAACGATTGGGTAGTTGAAAATAGACAAAGAATAGAAATTCTAGGAGAAGTCGAGAAGCTAAAGCAATAATCTACTGTATTTAAGTCACAGAGTATTGATGCGCCTAGTGGTGTCGATTGGTGTTAGCTTTGGCAACTGTTTAGGATTCTAAATACCCAAAGTGTGTGCCAATGCAGCACCCTATTAACCCTATT
>JAHEGE010000002.1:134579-299534 GCA_024639905.1 Gammaproteobacteria bacterium
CCCGCGTATTCACTGGGCTGCAGCTATGCTTGAATCAGCTACTTAGGCTACCCTACAGGGGTACTGATTCTGCGGCTTTATAGCGTGAAATAAACGACTGACTAACCCCCATTACCTCCGCCACCTTACGCTGACTAACACCGTTGCTGAGCATCTCAGCTATCCTCTCAAGATCATCTTCACTTAGCTTCTTAGCGGCCTTGGCTTTAGCAGCTCTCTCCTCAGCTCGCTTCCACTTCTCGTCTTTGTCCATTACTGGCCCTAGCGTGTCTATGTAGTAGCCAATGTCTGGATGACAGCTGCTGTGGCCTAACAGAGTAAAACCATAGTTCCTGTTCAGGTTGTGCGGCTCACCGTCTATGAAGACTTTCTCGGCGGACTTTTCGCCTGCAATGACTGTGGCTCTGCCGTACTCTGACCTTACAAGTGCGACAGGCCTATTCTTAACGTAGTCCTTAACAAGAATGTATTCCCTCATGGCGTTCTCCTGAGCTAAAACGCAGACAGCGCAAAACCCACAGAGCTAATCCGTGTGTTAGAAGTGCTGACGCGTTAAGTTAGTTTGAGTGTGGAAGTGGCGGAGGCAGGGTAGTGATGCTTATGCGCTAAACTGTACAGTTAATTTAGCACAATTTGCCAGAAAAGGCAGTAATAACAGGCAATTAAGTGTGACTTGGCAGGGGTTGTAAGTGGTGGGCTGTAGTGGTGCGTGGTGGTTGTCCTTAGTTGTCTTACAATAGTAGTAGGGGCTATAGAGCCTAAAGCAACGCTAAAGCTCTTCCGCTTCTTCAACAACACCGACACTGTCGCATTCTTGCACTTCTTCAGCTGCTAACAATGTGTCCCAATAACTGTCCGTTAGAGCTTCTGTGTCTTGTTCAAAACATAGTGTTATTGCTGTAGCTAGAGCATCACTAAACTCTAAACACACACCTTTTATGCCCTTCATGCCTTGTTCATCGTTGTGTACAACTTTGTAGCTATCGTCCATTGCCAATATCAATGACTCTGTGTCTCTAACAGAGACAATAAAGCTATCGTGCACGCAGATAATGGGTCTTCTTAGTTCGTTAACGAATGTGTTGATCACTAACAGGGCTATATCACTGTCTCTGCGCTGCAGGGTTAAACCAACGCCAGTGTTGAAGTGATGAGCTATAGGGCTGTGTAGAGCCTGTATGGCAGCCTCTAGAGCCTCTGCTGTGTCGATGTCACAGTCCACTGCCTTGCTAATAGTCTTTGCTGCAGACTTGTTAGCTCCAACAGCTTCTTTATTGAGCATTATGTTGAACGCTACCTTTACAGCGTCTCTATCAAAGCCTTCGATGCCGTAAGGGTCGTCAACGTCGAACTGCAGACCTTCACGATTGAAGAGCATACGCAGGGTTCATGCAAAAAATAATCGTAAACAAAATCGCAAATTTCTTAGTGCTAAGCATTATTTCAATCCATCCATTGCTAAACCTTCGCAAACCAAGCTCTTTCTTCTAATAGAGAGAAAACTAAGTGCGGCAGAAATTGGCAATCCGAAGATGCCGATGTACATTGGCAATCGATACCATCCGCCATAGAAGCCATAGAATATTAATAATGCAGACGCCACGCCTACGGCCAGGGGCAAAAAGTCTTTGTGGTGCAGGAAGCTAAGAATGCAGCCAATTAATGCAATAGTTACAAACCCTGGGAACACGATATTCATCATGGCGCCCTCGTAAGGTAGTAAGAAACCTAAGCCAAGTGCACTCCCGAGAGATGCGAATAAGGGCCAACAAACAGGACAAGCCAACGCTGTCATGAAGGTGCCAAGAGCACCTACTCCATCTAGAAAAGTAATTTTCAATTTTCTCCCCTTTGGACTTGTTCTGCCCCATTAGGCCACATTCGCGCAGCAGGGACACCCTACGGCCCCAGTAGCGACTACTACTTCAGCTGCCTTTATATTCTGCTCTGCTGAGCGCCGCGTGGCCGCAGCGGAGACCGTATCAATAACAGGAGCATTAGGCTTTGACAGTGCAACTTCCTGACCGAAATATCCCGTGTAGATTTGGTAAAGATGCTGGCCTATATCGCTTGGCACGCGAATGGTATTCGCATCCACGACTTCAATATTAGTGACGGTTGCCCCATCACAAATGACCACTGCATCGCTAGCGTTCGGTAGATTCGTTATTCGCCAGCTAGTAGCCTGACCCGCGCGATTGCGATCCGCTGCATAGGTGCCGATATGCAAAACGCCACTGGCTTTGTCATTCCATGCAGTTTCAACGCCGAGACTAGGAAAGTTCACGCCTTCTAGAGTCGGAGCACGATACTTATCCATATGCCTTACCTTGAATGCGTCTATCCAATTGCCCTCCGCTATTTCCGAAATCATCATTTGACCTGACCCTTGACCGCGAGGAAAGGGTTCACCGTTGTTGAACCACCACCCAAACTTATCCATGTCATCCCCGAACCAACGCGGCTCTGAAGCGCGCTCAGCAGCGGCACTTAACCTTGCGGTTACAGTGTGATCACCTAATGCCTTCGCCATAACCAAGCCTAAGTTGTTAGGCGCAATCTGCCGGCGAGGATCACGCCAACCTTGCGCATTCGCAGTGGCGTCATAGATCTGCGTGGCAATTTCTGTGGACTGAGGCAATAAGTAGAAAGCCGTTCCTCCGCCAGTTCCCAAGGTTCCAGGAACATTGACTTTGAAATCTGCGATTGGGTCATAGAACATGGTCATCCATTCAATCTCATTTTGATTGTTAATGCCCATGTAGTTGTCTTTCATGAATTCAATCCAATTCTCAAATGCACCGTGTGCGTTTGTGACACCGAGTTGATCAGACAAATAGATACCGAGACCCGCAGCAGAATTGCAGAACGGCCAAATCTTAGTGTTCTCACATTGAGGGCCTTCAGGATGATCAATATATTGTTGATGCAGCCGCTCCACAATTTTTGGCTGAGTCCATTCAAACTTCGCATTTTCGTAGCCAGCGATTTGCCAAGGCCGTTCCCACTTATCATCACCAGAGACATATTTGGAGATTGAAAGAACTAGGTTCAGCCAACCACGGAAAAAGAGATTACCGTCTGCACCGATCGGATCCGGCTGTAGGCCCCATGGATCGACTCCATTCGCTGTCCAACCCGGAGCGTCATAGTCACCACGAACCCGCTCTGGCCACTGCCGCATGGCTGCCTCAGGATAATTTTTGCGATCAGGGCTTGGCCCTATAAACGTGTTCCAGTCGATTGCCGCCCAATAGGAGGTGTGACGAGTCGCAAGCTCATCCATTATGCGCGTGTAGACCTCGCGCCAAGCTGGAGTTTGGTCTGCCATTAACATTACGGCATAGCTTGAGTCGGCAAGATCAAAACGTGGGTAGCTTAGTAACGGAGCTGAAGTATATTGATCCCACATTGGATGAGGGCCCTTGCCTTCGTAGTTCCAATTGATCTCACCCCGGGCGAGTTGAATTCCCCAGGGGCGTTCCTGATCCTCGCGATATCCCCAGTCATCTTGAAAAGTCGATTTTTCCCAAAGGTATTTCAACCAGCCTTTCGTGCGCTCGTTGTGCTTGGGAGAAAAATTAGGTGTGTATTTGTGCGTGGCGATTGCAGCAGGCGCATCTGCAGCATTCGCGGGCGTGGGAGTGCTCACTCCAATTGCCGCAGTTCCACCTATCGCCGCCGCGCCTTTGAGGAAATCACGTCTACTATGTGAAGGTTTTTGCGACATAGGGCACCTATAGTTTTTATAAGTAATTAATTTAGATTAGCTCACACGCCAATAAGGATGGGAAGGGTCTCGCAAACTTGCACGAGTGCTTCCAAACTCCAATGGCTCATTGCACGCCGAAAGTTACTAGATTAACTCGTAGAAAATTTTAAAGTCCATCAAAAAGAATAACCAGAGCCGGACCGCTTCTTGAACGAATATCACGAGTTCCGTGGAATTCTTGCCACTCGAGTTGAATCCTATGTGTTGGCGAAGGAGTCCAAGTTGCGCCGATCTTAAAGGCCACGGTTGTCTTGTCATCGAATGATGCCGTCATGTTGTTTTTGAACTCATAATCAACGTGCCCTTCAATGAAAAGTGTTGTCTTACTCAGAGCTTGAATCGGCCATGTCTGATTAAAACCAGTTCTTAGCGTACCAATTTTTTCTCGGTTGCCAAACGGCTCCTCCACAAGTCGACCAAAATTATTCAACTGTTCTCCATAACTACTATTAAGAAAATGTATGCCGCTCCTCCATTGTCCAATTCCACCTACAGACGGCATTACTCGTATTAGGTCAACATTGTGATATTTTCTTACTTGATCTACAGAGTTTGAGATAGGCAAAGGCAGAGCAGGAATGTTCGCCACATTATCGCCACCCCAATTTAGATAGTCTGATCTAAAAGAGAATGCCCATTTGTTGTTTAATTGAGCACCTCCTTCGATTCTAAAACCACTACCATCACCTATGCGATATGCATCTACAAATTGCGGTCTGCCTATATTCTCTTCTGATATGTAGCTGACTCCCAAATAACGCAATAAATTTGACCTTGATAGCTGCATACCAATCACGCCGACATCCAATCTCTTAGAACTTGCTTGTAAAAGATCTGCCTCTTCAAAATCCACATGCCTAGCTGTTGTTTTGAGGAAGTATGAAGTGTTACCTTGATTCGTGATATTGAACATCGAATTTAACTGACCAAGGACGGTCGAAGAAGAATAATTCTGCGAATCTTTTTGGCTTGAATTTGATAGGGCAGCGACGCGATGGGTTCCGGTTCTAGAGAGTAAATCACCTATTGGCGCGTCGAAAGCAATGCTTTTTCTGAGTCCTGACATGCCAGCAGCGGTATATACCTTTCTCGCTTCTTTGTTTATCGTGCTTTGAGCGAACGAAGTTGATTGCATCGTTAGAATAATGAGCAAAATACTCAGCTTAGATGCTTGAAACGCCATAACTTAACCTTTATCGAACCTAGAGTAGGCCGCCATTTATCTTAAGATCGCTCGAGCAGACTTGTTAAGCGCAGCACTGTGTTATTCATCGCTCTCTCGCAAGATATAAATAAAACAGGCCTATTAAGTACCTGCGCCGCTGCAACAACAATCTCCAACGCCACCCAAGCACCCCCGCCCTTGTTATGAAGCCCGCCCCTTGCTAGTTAGCAGTGGACTAGGGCATCGTAGCCTTACCTGTTCATGACGCTGTAGCGGTCACGCAAGATAGCGCGGAACGAGTTAGAGAATCTTTACCCCAATGCTTCTGGCAAGGGCGTTACAAAGTCTACTGGCTTAGATACTTCTCAAACCACGCGAGTCGCGCTGCGTTAGCAATCTTAGCATTATCGCCACCGAAACCGTGTTTACCGCCACTGATAACAATCAGCTCCGAAGGTACTTCAAACTTCTTTAGCGAAGCTAACATTGCATGCGAATGTGTCACATGTACTAGCGGATCAGCATCTCCGTGGATTAGCAATACCGGTGGATCATTGCTATCAACATGCGTAATTGGCGACATCATCGGAATCATCGCTTCGTCGTAATCCAGAGCCGGGAATCTCTGCATTAATTCGTCCTGCTCGACTTCGTTAATTATTCCCTGTGCCTCTGCTTGGTCCGATCTGAAATCCACTGGCGGGAAATACGCCACTATCGTAGCGACCGTATTATCCTGCTGCATTACCGGATCGCGCGCGTCAGACTTTCCGCTGTCTGAGTTTAGACCAACCATAAGAGACAGATGACCGCCTGCACTGCCTCCAGTTAAACCGATTCGATTGCTGTCTATTTGATAGGTGTCGGCATTTGCCTTGATATGCCTTACGGCCATATCGACATCCGAATATGCGTCGGGGACTTTATACAGAGGGGCACTTCCGTGATAGACAGGAATCATTGTAAAACCTGCTTCCAACATATCGGCGAATTGATTTGCTCTTGTTTCTGGTTCACCCCACGAGGAATACCATCCGCCACTCATCATAAAAACTATTGCTGCACCGTTAGCATTTTCTGGCTGTAAAACATCATAAGTTAATGCCATGCCATCTTTTCGCCCATAGATGACATCACTTATGTAAGAGACTTCAGCTGCGGCAACAGCCTCGGCTAGAATCATGCAAAATCCACTTGCGAGCATTAACACTTTTCTCATACTTTTCTTCATTGATTACTTCTCCCGACATTCTATTATTTACTCGATTTGCTAACCGCTAATTTTGAAAGTTGCGTTCAAAAGTTGGCAACTCTTCCCGCGCAGTATCCCAGTGCCTTGCCGAGGATTTCCAAATGTTGGCGTTGACCGTTACCCATGATGAGTCGTCGAGACTCCCTGCTTTGATCAGCTTGATAGTCTCCCATCCTTCAACACCAACTACAGCGCTCATGACTGGTGAGCCGCAGTTTTCGCAGAATCCTCTTTCTACTGTTGCACCATCAGTGCCAATAACTGAATAGTATTTAAGCGTTCCTTTGAACTTTAGGCTCGATTCCGGAATAGCGATGATTGTCGCTTTGCCTGAGCCTGTCGACTTCTGGCAGTCTAAGCAATGGCAGTGCATCGCAGTGACCACAGCGTCCTGCTCTAGTTCGTAGGATATAGCGCCACACAGGCAGCTTCCGGTATGTGTAGTCATAGGATCTTCCCATTCAGTCGTTTTGATTAGACTCAAAAGTAGCTTTGCTTGTATTTAAAGTAAACAGCGGTGGGCAGCCCGTATCTGATTGGGGCGCTTCGATGGTAGAGAGGGCAAATCGGCCTTTTAAGTGTCTGCGCCGCTACTACAACTATTTCTAGCGGGCAAAACAGACCCCCGCCCTTGTTATGAAGCCCACCCCTTGGTTAAACCGTATACATGACCGTATACATAACCACGTTTGTGATAGCGGCTTTAATGATCGCCAACAAAAGCCTGCGCGTATGTAAGGCTTAAATTAGGAATCATAAGTTATTGATATTAAATGTTATATATAGTAATTTACGCGAACGAAAAGGAAGAGAATTCTGCTCCGTTTTAGTGCTCTAGGTAGTTAGACCCGTGCCGGGCGCGCCATATTCCTAGAATCTCCCATTGATGCCTCGTGCAAGATCGGTCAAAGGGTCTGTGATAAGTTTTTGATGACAAAGTGCTAAATGTCATAAGGTAAAATCTATCAGAAGACAATTTGACGTACACTAGGCATGAAACAGGCAGGCGAAACGCTGAAATAGCGCTCGCCTAGTTATCGTCTCTCATTAACTTAGGGATTAGACGGGATGTCGGACCATTTTCCTGACTGGAAAGAGTTCAAGCAGCAGTTCGTAACACTGTTAAAGCCTGAAAGCGCTTTTTATAAGGTCGTGCTGGTGTATAGCCTCGCGATTAGCCTCCTAACCCTCGCGGTGCCGCTGTCAGTGCAGCTTCTCGTAGACACGGTGGCGAACATCGCTCTGCCGCGAGCGGTTTTCCTGATCGCCGGACTACTCTTTGCGCTGTTGTTCTTTTCTGGCGTCATGTACGCCTTGCGCACGTATGCCATGGAGTTGTTCTCACGCAGGCTCTATGCCCGGATCTCCAGTGAGATAGCGATGACCGCTATGCTCGCCGAATCTGACTATTTTGAAGAGCATCAGCAGGCTGATCTTTTCAACCGCTACTTCGATATCGTCACGCTAAAGAAGACGCTGCCTTCGATTCTCACCAACGGTTTTACGCTGCTGCTTCAGGCGATCATCGGGTTCACTGTTGTGTCGTTTTACCACTTCTATCTGTTTATTTATTGCCTCGCGCTCATTGCGCTGATCTGGCTGATCTGGCTAATTTGGGGCTGGGCGGCGATCAATACAGGCTTCCGCTTGTCTCAGGCCAAATACGATACGGCGTCTTGGTTGCAATCGCTTGCGGTGACTAACGAGTCATACCGTACTACCCATAATCCAGCCTACGCGATAGAAGAGACGAATCGGCTTATCGATAATCACATCGACTGTCAGAAAAGGCATTTCCGCCACACCTTCTCTCAGCTTCTTAGCTTCTTATTCCTGTACGCCTCTGCCAGCGGAGTTTTGCTGGGAGTAGGCGGTTATTTGGTGATCGCAGGTGAACTAACCCTTGGGCAGCTAGTCGCGGCAGAGCTCATCATGCTGTCTATTCTCGTTGGCTTACCGCAGCTCGCCGGTTATCTCGATAGTTTCTATGATGCCTGCGCTGCAGTGGAGGAGATCTCTCGCTTTCGCGGCGTCGAGACCCAATTACCCACAAAGCCATCAGCGGTAGCGATGCCAGCAGATACCCGTGTGGTGTTTAAGCAGGTCGCGTTCTCACGCTTTGGCCGCACGAAAGCGTTCGATTTCGTGTTACCCGCAAACGCCATGGTCAGGGTCAGCGGCAACCCCATCAGTTTGAAATGGTTGGCGGAGCTGTTGCGGGGCAACTATCAGCCCAGTGAGGGCCTGATTACGATAGGGGATATTGATAATTTGGAGATCGACCGGCAGGCGCTGCGAGTTGCGATTAAAGTCATCGACCGTGTGACCCTGCTGCCCATGACGATAAGCGATTACCTCGATCTTTTTATCGAGGCCAGCAAGTTAGGGGGTGAAAGTTATTCGAAGCAGCAAGCACTCACAGCGCTGGGCTTGGATGAAGATATTGCCAGGCTGCATGGCGGCTTGAAAGCAAAGTTGAGCCGCAGTGGCTGGCCACTGACGCAGCCTCAGGCAATCCGACTAAAGCTCGCGAGCGCACTGCTTGCGCAGCCGAAAATACTGGTGCTCGGAGATATCGTAGATTCAGTGGATGTGAGTACTCTACAGGCGACCCTTGAACGTCTGAAGAAGTTAGGAACGACGGTGCTTTATTACAGCAAAAGGCAGGACGTTCAGGGCTTCACCCATGCTCTCGAAATTGATTCCGAAGTGCAGTCACTCATCACGTATGCACAGGAGGAGAAATAATGAAACGATCGACTCAGTTCTCCTTTGGTAAGCCTTACCAGAGCGACCAACTCGATAGTCTGCAAGCGCTGCACGCGATCGGCATTCCGAGTGTATTGCGGGTTAGCTGCTGGATTATTCTCTTTGCTCTTGCGGTGTCAGTAGCGGGCTTATGGTTGCCCTGGGTGCAAACCACCTCAGGCAGCGGACAGGTGACAACGCTAAACCCGTCGGACCGCGTGCAAAGCATTAGTGCCTTGGTCACGGGCCGAATTGCCGAGTGGTATGTGCAAGATGCTGATTTTGTGCGCGCGGGCGATCCTATCATCCGTATTCAAGACATCGACGATCAGCTTGTCGTGCGTTTGCAATCGCAGCTCGATGATGCGCAGCGCAAAATTGACGCGGCACAGGAGGCGGTTACCACAGCCGAGATTGACTATGGCAGGCAGCGCGAGCTGCTCGCAGAAGGGCTCGCGTCGCAGCTAGCATTCGAGCAGGCACGCATAAAGGTACAGCAGCTCACGGTGTCATTAGAAGAAGCTAAAAGCGAATTTAATCAAGCCGAGACGGCGCTCTCGCGACAGGGCAGCCAGCTCGTGGTTGCGCCTCGCGACGGGACTATCATTCACGTAGAGGCGGGCGACACGGCGACTATAGTCAGCGCAGGCCAGCCACTCGCGACCTTTATGCCCGCCGATACCGAGCGCGCCGTGGAGATTACTATCGACGGACGCGATATCGGCCTCGTCTATCCTGGCCGGCAAGTGCGCTTGCAGTTTGAAGGCTGGCCTGCCTTCCAGTTTAGCGGACGACCGGATCTAGCAGTCGGCACGTTTAAGGGAGAGGTCGTGTTCGTTGAGCCTTCGGCGCGCCTAGACGGGCGGTTTCGCGTGCTAGTGAAACCGCCGGAAAGCTCAGAAGACTGTCTGCAATCCGCCGTGGTCAATGGCCTGCCGCGGATGGGGGAATGTGGCTGGCCCCCAGAGAGTTTTGTGCGTCTCGGCGCCAGCGTCCGCGGTTGGGTTCTACTCGAAACTGTGCCTCTAGGATTCGAAATATGGCGCCGGCTGAATAGCTTCCCGCCGATCAATACCGCGTCAGTCGGCGTGTCGGGCGCAGGGGATTAGTGGGTGAACACTAGGCGCTACGTGCTGCTCTTTTTGTCGTTTGTCATTGCTAGCCTGACGGCTTCGCTCGCGCGTGCACAGGCTCAAGCGAGCCCTGTGCCGGATACGGGTATAGAACTGCGTGCACTGAGTCCCACGCCGACATTGCTGGGTGATGTTCTGCGCAGCACTGCGAAAAATTTCCCCAGTGTTCTTGCGGCGCGTGCGGCTATCGACGAGAAACGCGCAGAGAGTCTTGCAGCTAACGGGGTGTTCGATCCGCGCGTAGATGGCGGCGTGTACTCGCGACTCGGCGGTTACTACGATGGTAGTGCCGCAGATGTAGGCTTCTATCAAAGCATGCCCATGCTCGGCGCGGAGGTCTTCGCCGACTATTCTCTCTCGAGTGGCGATTTCCCTATTTATGAAGACCAGCTGGTCACCACTGATTTTGGTCAAGCGCGCGTTGGTATCGCCTTGTCATTGCTGCGCGATCGCGACATCGATGATCGCCGGTTCGGTGTCGCCAAGGCCGCACTCGCCGAACAAATAGCCGAGTCGGCGCTGCTCGCTGAGCAAATTGGCGTACTGCAAGACGCGTTTATCGCGTATTCGCGCTGGCTAATCTCAGCCGAGATTTTGTCGGCTTATGAAGAGCTGCTCTCTATAGCGCGGGTGCGCGCTATCGCATTGACTCGTCAGGTAGAAGCGGGGGATGTGGCAGAAATTGTATTAGTAGAAAACGAGCAAGCGCTCCTGCAACGCGAAGGTTTGGTTGTAGAGGCGCAGCGTCAGGTGCGGTTAGCAGGGGAGCGACTGTCACTTTATCTCCGCGACGAGGACGGAGTGGTATTGTTGCCCGCGTTCGATTCGAGTCTGTCTATTCCCGAGTTCGACGAGAGTTTCGTCAACGCACCCGAGCAAAGCCTTGTCGATCAAGCGCTGCGTAACAGGCCCGATATCGCTATCGCGAACACTCTCAAAGAGCAGTTCCGCCTGGAGCGCCGTCTCGCTGAAAACCTCGCCAAACCACAATTGGACTTGCGCGTGTATTCTGCCCGCGACTTCGGCGAGGGTGTCCGGAGGCGGCAGGGTACCGACGCGGTTGCCGACATTACCTTCAGCGTTCCTCTTGCCACCCGCACCGCTCGCGGAAGAGCTGCCGCAGCCGATGCGCGCTTGGTGTCGGTTGTCCACGAGTTGCGCTTACTCGTAGACGAGGCGACGCGGGACCTGCGGTTGTCGTTGGTTAATCTGCGGGCAACCGCGCAGCTAAAGGATGTCGCGCTCCGCGAATTACAGGTCGCCCAGCGCTTAGCAGAAGCTGAGCAGCGGCAGTTCGAGGCGGGCACGAGCGACTATTTTCTCCTAAACGTCCGCGAGCGCAGCCTAGGTGAGGCGCAGCTGCGGCGCTGGCAGGCCGAACTCAATCATCAGGTGGCTCTCGCAAATTACTTTGCGATTAGCATGAATCAAGAAGTGCTATGGGGAGAGGTCGCACCAGCGCAGTAGTTCCTTAGACGATACGACGGTCGATGTTTTGCACGCTAAGCGCTAAAATACAGAATTATCGCGAGCAAGGTTTTCCCTAGCATGGCTACTTTGATCAAACACCTCAGCGTCAAACAATTAGCAGACGACCGCGAGGCGTTTACTCACTCTCTGTTCGAAGGCCTAACCGATTGCGGCTTCGTAGTGCTAAGGGATCACGGCATAGATCAGGCCGATTTGAAGCTTGCTTATGAGCTCATTGAAGCGTTCTTCGCTCTGCCAACCGACACCAAGCTAGGCTACGACAGCGGCCGCGGTGGCGCGCGCGGGTATACAGCATTCGGGCGCGAGAACGCCGCGGGCAACGCCCATTCCGACCTCAAGGAGTTCTGGCATGTGGGTCAAGAGCTCTCTCCCGACAGTCGCTATCACGGTGTTTACGAGCCCAACGTGTGGCCTGCGGAGCTGCCCGAATTCAAGCCGTGCATGCTGCGTCTGTATGCGCAGCTCGAGGCCTTAGGCAAGGCTATGCTCGGTGCGCTCGCGCAGCCGCTAGGGCTGCCCGCGAGTTTCTTTGACGAGATGGTAAGCGATGGCAATTCGGTGTATCGGCTATTGCACTATCCTGCGGTTAAGGGCTATGACACCGCACAGTCGATGCGCGCTGCGCCTCATGCCGACATCAATCTGTTGACGCTGCTACTCGGCGCTACCGACTCGGGACTCGAGATTCGTGGCAAAGAGGGCGAGTGGATTCCGGTGCAGAGCACAAGCGATGAAATTGTCTTAGACACCGGCGATATGATGTCGCGCCTTACCAACGATGTCTTCCCTTCGACGGTGCACCGCGTCGTCAACCCGGGCAACCAAGAGACCTCGCGCTACTCGATGCCGTTCTTCCTGCATCCTCACAGCGCGGCGAGTCTTGCCTGTTTACCCCAGTGCGAGGGTGAAACGGGCGCTAAATACCCGCCTATCACCGCCGGAGAGTTTCTGCAGCAACGACTGAAAGAAATCGGCTTGATTAAAGACTAGACCGGTGCCGTGGCTGCTCAAAGAAGACGCTAACCTAACGAGAGGAAAAAGCTCGCGATCGCGCCGGACATTAGGTTCGCTAAGAACCCTGCGAAGACAGCGCGCACGCCAAGCTCGGCAATTTCTGCCCTTCGCGTCGGCGCCATCGTGCCCAAGCCGCCAAGCATAATCCCAATCGACGAGAAATTCGCAAAACCGCACAGGGCGAAGGTGACGACTGCTTGTGAATGCGCGCTGAGCGAGTCGATCTGTTCGGTGAACGCGACGAACGCAACGAATTCGTTGAACACCAGTTTCTGTCCAATCAGGCTGCCGGCCAGATTCGTTTCTTCCCACGGAATGCCGAGCATGAACGCGAGCGGTTGGAAGGCGTAGCCCATAAGTAGCTGCAGCGAGAGAGAATCGAATCCGACCATCCCGCCGGCCCACGCGAGAATGGCATTGATCAGGGCTATGAGTCCTACGAAGGCGAGTACCATCGCGCCGACATTGAGCGCGAGACCCATGCCGCTGCTTGCCCCTGCGGCCGCGGCATCGATCACGTTCACGTGGTTGTCGAACTCTAGGTCTATCGTGTCGTCGTCTTCGCGCAGTGTTTCGGTCTCAGGCAACATCATCTTCGCCATCAGGAATCCGCCGGGTGCCGCCATGAAACTGGCGGCTAATAGGTAGCGAAGCTCAACGCCTAGCAGGACGTAGCCGGCGAGAACGGAGCCCGCCACCGTGGCCATTCCGCCGACCATGACGGCAAACAATTCAGAGCGCGTCATGCTGGGGATATAGGGTTTAACGACTAGTGGAGCCTCGGTTTGGCCCACGAAAATGTTTGCCGTCGCCGACATCGATTCGGCTTTGCTGGTGGCGAGCACACGTTGTAGTGCGCCGCCGATGACGCGAATGATCCAGCCCATAATGCCGAGGTAATAGAGGACCGACACGAGAGCGGAGAAGAATACGATAACCGGCAGCACGTGGAAGGCGAATATAAAGCCCATCTCGAATGCGCCAATCGGACCGAAGACGAACGCGATGCCGTCCTGCGCATTGCCAAGTACGCTGGTTACTGCGCCGGACACTGCACTGAGCATAGCCACGCCAGCGGGCAGATACAGCACGATGCCGCCCAGCGAGAACTGTAAGAGTAGGGCAAGACACACTGTGCGCCAATTGATTGCACCGCGCGCTGTTGAGCTTGCGAAGGCGACGAAAAACAGGACTGCGATGCCTGCAAGGCTTATAAATGCGCTCATAACTTGTGGTCTCTGTTGTCTTTTGGCCTCTTAGGCTCTGCTAAGGTGTCTGGCGTAGAAGCGGCAAGACTCTCTCTATTATGCTCCGCAGTGCCACATCGGTCGCGGTTTCTCCGCTCACGGTGAGGTCGGCATAGCGTGCGCTAGGCGCGAGGAACGCATGATACATGGGTCTGACGCTAGACTCGAACTGCTCGACGACAGAGTCTTTGGTGCGGCCGCGCTCCACCGTGTCGCGGGCTATGCGCCGGGTAAGGCAGGTCTCGAGATCGGTGGCGACGAACACACTAAAATCCACGACCTCTCGGATACGTTCTTGGCTTAATAAGAGGCAGCCTTCGACCAACACGATGTCCGCAGCCGCCAGTGCGATAGGCTCTGACGTGCGGGTGTGGCTGGCATAGTCATAAACAGGAAGGTTTACCGGATGGCCGTCGCGCAGCGCGAGTAAGTCCCGCTCTAACTGATCGTGATCGAGCGCATCGGGGTGGTCGAAGTTGAGAGCGGCGCGGTCCGCTAGCGAGAGATGTGCCTGGCTGTGGTAGTAGGCGTCTTCGCAAACCACCGCAAGCGAGCGCGAATGGGTTGCTTCGTGTTGGGAGAGCGCGTGTTTTAGGTGCTCGGTAAGCAGGCTCTTGCCGGAACCCGAAGGTCCGGCAATGGCGATTATCGTGGCAGGCACTAGACCGTGCGGCCGCGCAGCGCGGCGATGCGTTTCTCGAGCGGCGGGTGGCTCATGAACATTTCGCTCATGCCGCGCTTGCCGCTAATGCCGAAGGCAGTGAGCTGGCCGTCGAGTTGGCTCTCCATCTGATTGCCCTGCAGCTTCTGCAGCGCGGCGATCATCTTCTGCTTGCCGGCGAGAGTAGCGCCGCCACTGTCCGCACGGTATTCGCGCTGGCGTGAGAACCACATGACGATAACGCTCGCGAGCATGCCGAATACGGCTTGGAAGGCCATGACCGTCATGAAATACACGAAATGATTGTTGCTGCCGCGGTTAATGGCGTTAGCCGCGATGCGTGCAAAAAAGAAGACGAAGGTATTGAGCACGCCCTGGATAAGGGTCAGTGTGACCATATCGCCATTGGCGATGTGGCTTATCTCGTGACCTAAAACGGCTTCGGCTTCGTCCTGGCTCATGCTGCGCAGCAGCCCGGTGCTTACGGCGACGAGGGCGTTGTTGCGGCTCATGCCGGTCGCGAAGGCGTTGATCTCGGGGGAGTCGTAGATGGCGACCTCGGGCATGCCTATACCCGCCTTGCGCGCCTGAGCATCGACTGTGCTGACCAACCAGCGTTCGCTGTCGTTGCGCGGCTGTTCTATGACATGCGCGCCGACGCTACGTTTGGCGATCCACTTCGACATAGCCAGAGAGATGAAAGAGCCGCCCATGCCGAACACGGCGCTGATAACGAGCAAGCCTGCGTTGCTTGAAGAGTCGAGCCCTAGCGCTGGCATAAGAATGCTCAGCACGACTCCGAGCACGAGCAGCACGGCGAAGTTGGTGAGTAGGAAGAGGACGATGCGTTTCATGAATGACTCCGAGGTAGTCTACTAACCGCGATTGGGTGTTGTTTGCGCTCAAGTTCAAGGATCGAGACGCTCTAGCGTAGTGGATTGTGGCAGAAGCTCGGATTTAAAGGCTAGTAAAGAATAAAGGGCGACTGATAAAACCGCCTTTGACCTCGATTTTCGGCCTTCGCTGCCGCTAGCTTGTTTATCCAATAAACACCCTTGATTCTTGAGAGTCTGCCGATGTCCACGTTACCGAATTGTCCTGCCTGTGGCGGTGAATATACTTATGCCGATGGGCTTAACTTTGTGTGCCCTGAATGCGCACACGAATGGTCGGCTTCGCCGGCCGAAGGCGTGGGCGAAGACGAGGGTGAGGTGCGTGATGCCAACGGCGCGCTTTTAAGCGACGGTGACTCGGTAAGCGTGATCAAAGACCTCAAGGTTAAGGGCAGTTCCGCGGTGGTCAAGGTCGGCACCAAGGTGAAGAATATTCGCCTTGTTGGAGGCGATCACGACATCGATTGCAAGATCGAGGGTATCGGTGCGATGAAGCTAAAATCCCAATTCGTAAAACGCATTAGCTAACGCATCTTTGTTACGCAATACACTGTCGGTAAGAGGAGGGCGCAATGCTCGCGGTAATCGGAGGCACAGGGCTAAACACGCTAGACGCGATAGACGGATTCGTTAGAGTTCGTAGCGAGCGTGTAGCCACTCGATACGGCGCGGAACCTGTCGTAGTCGATGTGGTCGAGTGCGGCGAACAGACTCTCCTGTTTACCCCCCGGCATGGCGCCGGGCACGTTGTGCCCCCACACCGGATCAACTATCGCGCGAACATTGAGGCGCTGCGCATGCTTGGCGCTACCCGCATTGTGGCAATGAATGCGGTCGGCGGCATCGCCGACAATCTACCGCCAGGTGCACTGGCCGTACCTGATCAACTTATTGACTACACCTGGGGCCGCGTGGCGACGTTTTTCGAGGGAGAAAGCGGTGACGAGGGTGTTGTGCACATCGACTTCGGTGAGCCTTATTCGCAGGCATTGCGCGAGCAGGTGCTGGCCGCTGCTGCGCGTGCGACGGACGCAGTCGCCGACAAGTTGGGTCACGCTGTTGTCGCGGGCGGAGTGTACGGGTGTACGCAGGGGCCGCGTCTAGAAACTGCGGCGGAGATTCGGCGGCTGCGCGCTGACGGTTGCACAATGGTGGGTATGACAGGCATGCCGGAGGCTGCGCTGGCGCGCGAGGCGGGCTTGGATTACGCGAGTATCGCGTTATCGGTGAATTGGGCAGCGGGACTAGAGGCTGCGCCGATCACGCTGGAAGAAATTTACGCGGTCGTCGCTGCCGCCGCGCCGATGTTGCAGGAGACGCTACGTGAGTTGTGTGCTGCATCGGGCCGTTAGGGCGACTCGCTGGCTGTGTTTACCTCTGCGGGCACCTCAAAGGGCTGCGCGAGGAAAATGACGCCTAGCGCTGGACTGTCGAGGTAGTGGAACTCTGTGCTGCGCATCTCCCGCGACTGTCTGTTGAGGAAGCGCTGCCCATTGCCTGCGTCTAAGCTCAATTGCGTGTCGAGAACGATGCGATCTCGTCGGGCATTAAAGTGAAGGTCTATCGTACCGGCCAGCTCGCGTTCTCCCCTCTGTGAGCCATCTGTTTTTGCCTCCTCTACTCTTAAGCCGCCTTCTATTCGTAGTGGCGTCGATTCTCCCTCATCTTCGAGCGGGGCTCGCCAGACAGCGTGATACAGCAGCCGGTAGTCGGCAGACCTTTCCAGAGCGCGATTCGTCTGCTGGAAGTCGCTTGCACTGGCAGGCAGTGCGATATTGGGGTCTCGCTGTAGGTCAGCGAAGCGGTAGCTAGACTCGCCGGGCTGCAAAGGCGTCGGCAGCACTGCCGGCTCGGTGTCGCGGACGAAGTATTGTTCGGGAATCGCGAGCAGCTCACTTAACTGGGTAAGACGCCGCGCGCGAGCCATGCCTAGCTCGGTAACGTCGACAGAGACGGGCGGCTCTTGGCTGCGGTCGACGACGTTTTCGTTGCTAAACACCGAGAGCTCATAGGTGAACCAACGCGGCGCCTGCGCAGAGGCGACGCTGGTGCTGAAGACGCTGGCGCTGAATAGGACGACACTAGCAGCGCCTTTCGCGAATAGCGCCAACTGTTGGGCGGTATTAAGCATTGAGCCGAAGCCGCGCGAGGAGCGCTTCGATAAAGTCGAGTTTGTCATCAGGCACCTCCGCGTTGTGGGTGAAATTAAGCTGGCTTGGGCCGCTAAATTTAAATAACTGCGGCTGCTCTTGTACGAGTTCAATGAGTGACAGGCCATCGACCTTCGTCTCTTGCTTGAATTCTAGCCTACCCGTGGACGCATTCGCATCGATCTTATTGATCCCGAAGCCTTGGGCGGCGAGCTTGATATGCGTCACCCTAAACAGCAACTGCAGCGGTTTAGGCAGCATCCCGAAGCGGTCGATCATCTCAACCTGCAGGTCGCGTAACTCGTCTGCATCCTTACACGCCGATATGCGCTTGTACATAATTAGGCGAATGTGGACGTCGGGCAAGTAGTCGTCGGGAATCAATGCCGGGATTCGCAGGTTGATGTCAACCGCCTTCGCAGGCTCGAGATCGACGCTAGGCGCGCGTCCGTCCTTAATCGCAGCAACGGCTTCTTCAAGCATCTCGGTGAAAAGCGTAAAGCCAATTTTCTGCATATGTCCGCTTTGTTCATCGCCCAAGAGTTCGCCGGCGCCACGAATTTCCAGGTCGTGGCTTGCCAGGGTAAAGCCTGCGCCGAGATCTGAGGCCGACTGGATCGCGTCTATGCGTTTTTGTGCATCTGGCGTGAGCTTGGTTTGCGTCGGCAATAGCAGGTATGCGTAGGCTTGGTGGTGCGAGCGGCCCACGCGGCCACGCAGCTGGTGTAGCTGAGCGAGGCCGAATTTGTCTGCACGGTCGATCACGATCGTGTTGGCGCTAGGAATGTCGATGCCGGTTTCGATGATTGTCGTGCACAGCAGGATGTTAAAGCGCTTGTGGTAAAAGTCGGTCATCACCTTTTCGAGTTCGCGCTCTGCCATCTGGCCATGCGCGATGCCGATGCGCGCCTGCGGGACGATCTCTTGCAGGTGTGAGGCGGTGCGCTCGATGCTCTTCACTTCGTTGTGCAGGTAGAATACCTGGCCGCCGCGCAGCAGTTCGCGTGACACGGCTTCCTTAATGAGTCCGTCTTGAGTCTCGCGGACGAAGGTTTTTACCGACAGGCGCTTAGAGGGTGGCGTCACGATAAGCGACAGATCGCGGATACCCGCGAGGCTCATGTTGAGCGTGCGGGGAATCGGTGTGGCGGTGAGAGTCAATATGTCCACATCGGCTCGTAGCGCCTTGAGCTTCTCTTTCTGGCGCACGCCGAAGCGATGCTCTTCGTCGATGATGAGAAGGCCTAGGTCTGCGTATTTTATTTCGTTATTGAGTAGGCGATGCGTGCCCACAAGGATGTCGACTTTGCCGGCGGCGACGCGCTCTAGCACCGCGTTCTGCTCCGCGGTAGTTTTGAAACGGCTAATCACGTCCACCTCAACCGGCCAATCGGCGAAACGGTCACGCAGGCTTTCGTAATGTTGCTGGGCGAGGAGGGTGGTTGGCACCAGCAAGGCTACCTGCTTATTATTCTGCACGGCGACGAAGGCCGCGCGCATGGCGACCTCGGTCTTGCCGAAGCCGACATCGCCGCACACGAGCCGGTCCATCGCCCGCGGCATCGCCATGTCGTCGAGCACGGCGGCGATGGCGGTCTCCTGGTCGGCGGTTTCCTCGAACGGGAAGCTGGCGGCAAATTTATCGTAGTCAATGGCCTGGGTCTCATAATTGAAACCCTTCTTCGCCTCGCGCTGCGCATAAATATCGAGCAGCTCGGCGGCGACGTCGCGAATCTTCTCCGCGGCCTTGCGCTTCGCCTTTGCCCAGCTATCCGTGCCTAGGGTATTGAGTGGCGCGCCATCCTCTTCTCCGCCGCTGTAGCGGCTAATAAGCTCAAGCGAGGCAACCGGTACGTAGAGCTTGGCCTCGTTCGCGTATTCGAGCATGAGGAATTCGGTTGCCTGGCCATCGGTGACGATCGTTTCGAGGCCGCGGTAGCGTCCGATGCCATGGTCGATATGCACGACGGCATCGTTAAGCCGCAGCTCGGTGAGGCTCTTAATGATGAAGTCAGTATTGCTCTGCGTAGCGCGACGTCGGCGACGCTGGGCGACGCGATTGCCAAACAGCTGCGCTTCGGTAACTAGCAATAGCTGTTCGTCTTCAAGCCACAGGCCGTGATCTAGCGGGGCGATGGCGATGCCGAGATTCTCATCGCTCTCGACGAAGTCCTGCCAATGCTCAAATTGTCTAGGACGCAGGCCGATCTGCTTCAGCACTTCGATGAGCGTCTCGCGCCGTCCCGCCGTCTCGGCGCAAAATAAAATACGCTGTTCTGGCCGCTCCGCGAGGAATTGCAGCAGAGCCGCGAAGGGCATCTTGAGCGAGGTGTCGCTGGATAGCGGCGGTAGGGGAGAGCTACCGAGGCTATAGGCGGAGGGGTCTTGGCGGAATTCGATCTGGCGGAAGCGTTTGAACTCGCGCAGCAGGTCGTCTATCGGCAGGAAAATCTCGGTGGGCTCTAGTATTGGTCGTTGGCGATCGAATTGGCGGTCTTCGAAGCGTGCTTCGATATCGTGCCAAAAGCTATCGCCTGCGTCTTTTAGCCGGCCCAGCCTGCAGAGTGTCGTCGTCTCGGGCAGATAGTCGAAGACGGTGTTGAGTCCATCGAAAAACAGACTCAAATAATATTCAAGGCCTGGCGAGGCGAGTCCGTCGCTGACATCTTGGTAAAGCGGCGCCTGTCTTAGGTCGACATCGAAGCGGTCGCGAAAGGCGCTGCGGAAGCGGGTAACGCCAGCCTCATCGAGCGGGTATTCGCGGCCTGGCAAGAGTCGCACCTCGGGGATTTTGCCCTCGGACAGTTGGGTTTCGGGATTGAAAAGCCGCAAGGTCTCGATTTCGTCATCCCACAGGTCGATGCGGAAGGGCTGGCGGCTACCCATAGGGAACAGGTCGATGATCGAGCCGCGAACGGCGAACTCGCCGTGTTCGTAAACTGCATCCACGCTTTGATAACCCGCGGCTACCAGCTGAGCGCGCAGTTCATTGATGACGAGCTTCTGGCCTACCTTGAGTTTCAGGGTGTTGGCCAGCACATAGGCCTTGGGCGGCAGTTTGTGCATGAGGCTGGTGATTGAGACGACTAAGATGCCGCGCTCGAGGTTGGGCAAGTGGTATAGCGCGCTCAAGCGGTCGGAAACGATATCCTGATGCGGCGAGAAATTGTCGTAGGGCAGCGTCTCCCAATCAGGCAAGCTGAAGAGTTTTAACGCCGGGTCATTGGCGATGAAATAGCGCAGCTCGCGGCGCAGCTCCTCCATGCCCTCGTTGCTCTCGCAGATGACCAGAACCGGTCCCGCGGCTTTGGTTGCCGCTTCGGCTATAGCGAGGCTGCGGGCGCTGCCGTGCGCATCGCTCCAAAACTGGGTCTGATAGCTGTCTTGAGGAATAGGAGGGGAGAACGGGTTCATAGGCGATGTCGGTGCGATTTAGGCTGGTGGTTCGCTGACCGCGAGTATAGCCCAGTTCTGGCCGTGTTTGTTGCACCTGCCAGCCATAACTCGGATAATGCGCGGCTTAATTTAGGGTCTTCTTGCGCAGCAGCGCAGCGGTGGGGCCAAGTATTCGTCGCACTCGGCGAGCCAACGCGCACAGGACATCGAGCCTGTGGGTCTATAGAGAGAAGGGGATTTCGTGGTCCGTCCAAGCGTAGATGACTTTTTTGGTGATTGGAAACAACGTGAAACGTTAGTGCAGGAGATGATTCCGGTTATCGGGCGTCTCTTTAGTCAGCGTAATGTCGGTATGTTTATCTACGGACGTCCGCTGCACAATCGCTCTGTGACCTTCATCATGAAATCGCATCGGTTTGTGCGTCAGGTCGAGCGCAACGAGATGTCTGAGTTCGAGTCGCATCCCATGCTCATGGAGCTCGCTAAGCTCGACCTTTGGAATGCGCAGATCGACCTCGGCAAGCTGACTGTTGCCTATATGCAACATCTCGAGACTGCGGGTGATAGCCCAACCAGCGTCGCCGATTTTGTGCGGGCGGAGCTCGGGCACATGGACGGGGTGAACGAAAAGCCGGTCGAAAAATCGCAAGACGTAGTGCTCTACGGCTTCGGCCGAATCGGTCGCCTCATGGCGCGCCTGCTAATCGAGCGCACGAGCAATGGCGAAGTAATGAGGCTAAAAGCGATCGTTGTTCGCCCCGGGGGCGAGGGCGACCTGGATAAGCGGGCGAACTTATTCACCAATGATTCGGTGCATGGCACGTTCCAGGGCACGCTGCGCGTCGATCACGAGCGCAATATGCTCATCGCCAACGGCAATGAGATTCGCGTGATTTACGCAAGCGCACCGGAAGAAATCGATTACCGCGACTACGGCATAGACGATGCATTGATCATCGACAATACGGGGATGTTCCGCGATGAAGCTGGTCTTTCGCGACACTTGGCGGCCAAGGGTGCCGCTAAGGTAATCCTCACGGCCCCAGGCAAGGGTGATATCAAGAATATCGTCTACGGTATTAATGATGACCAGATTACGCCGGACGACAAGATCATTACCGCGGCGTCGTGCACGACCAATGCCATAGCCCCAGTGCTTAAAGTGGTTAACGACCGCTTCGGCATCAGTCACGGCCACGTCGAGACCGTGCATGCTTACACTAACGACCAGAACCTCATCGACAACTACCACAAGGGAAGTCGTCGCGGACGCAGCGCTGCGCTGAATATGGTGCTTACGGAGACTGGTGCGGCGAAAGCGGTGGTCAAAGCGGTGCCTGAGCTCGAGGGTAAGCTCACTGGCAACGCGATTCGTGTGCCTATTCCTAACGTCTCCATGGCTATTCTCAACCTGACCCTCGAGAATGCGACGAGTAAAGAAGAGATTAACGAATTCCTCCGCGATATTGCGCTGCACTCGAAGCTGCAAAATCAGATCAGTTACACCGAATCGCCCGATGCTGTATCCAGTGATTTCGTTGGGACGCGGGAGGCGGGTGTTGTTGATTCGAATGCCACTATCGTTAGCGGTAACAATGTTGTGCTGTACCTGTGGTACGACAATGAATTCGGCTACTGCTGTCAGGTCGGACGCATGGTGTACAAGATGGCTGGGGTCAAATACCAGTACTATCCCGAAGAAGCCTAAGCACACTGATTCGTTGAGGGTTTTGAGTTTTTGACACTGGAAATCCTGGCGCGTAGGGTCTATAATTTGCCGCGCCCGAAATCGCTAGTCTAGCGCCGTGACGATGGACTTCAAAGCGCCGCGGGTGATAAGCAAATCCGAGCACACAGTTGGCAAATTTGACGCGGTGGTAACGCATCTAATTAGCCCGCTGGTAGCGTATGACGGCTAGCCCCACTCCAGTCAGAAGGCGATAGACTTAGGCAATGAATAGAATTAAGCGTGGCATGCAGCTACCGATCTCCGGCGCGCCGGAGCAGATCATTGGGAGCGCACAGGCGCCGCGTTCTGTCGCGCTGGTTGGGAGCGACTACGTAGGAATGAAGCCGACTATGCTGGTCGCCGAAGGCGACCGCGTGAAGCTCGGCCAGCCTCTGTTTAGCGACAAGAAAAACCCCGACGTCTTCTACACCTCGCCCGGTTGCGGTGTGGTGAGTGCAATTAATCGCGGCTATCAGCGCCGCCTCCTGTCGGTCGTCGTCGAGCTCGATGGCGACGAACAAGTAGAGCTCGCTGCTTATGAGCCCGCTGCTCTGCACTCGCTGACCCGTGAGCAGATTGTCCAAGACCTCGTGACTTCGGGCCTGTGGACCGCGCTCAGGGTGCGCCCCTTTAGTAAAGTGCCGGAACCTGCCGTGCAACCGCTGGCGCTATTTATTAACGGCATGGACACGAACCCCCTCGCGGCGAATCCGGCGGTCGTCCTAGCCGATCGGATGGACGACTTCGCTCGTGGCGTAAATCTTCTCTCTCGGCTACCCAAGTCGGGCACGTTTCTTTGCGTCGATGGCGCGGTAAAGTCGCTATTGTCTAATTGCCAACTTGACTCGAGCGTTCGCGTAGAAGAGTTTTCTGGCCCGCATCCTGCTGGGCTCAGTGGCACGCACATCCATACGCTCGCGCCAGCTGGGCTTGCGCGGCAGATCGCTTACATCAACTACCAAGATGTTGCAGCAATCGGCAAATTATTCGCCACAGGCGTGCTCGAGGCTAGTCGTGTAATTTCGCTAGCCGGTCCGCAAGTCACCGCGCCTCGGCTAGTGCGCTCGCGTTTGGGCGCTAGCCTCGACGAATTGTGCGCAGGCGAGCTCATGGGTAACGACAATCGACTCATCACCGGTTCGGTGCTCGGCGGACGTAAAGCCGACGGCGTGGAAGCCTTTCTCGGGCGTTATCATCTGCAAGTTAGCGTGTTACGCGAAGGGCGCGATCGTCCGCTATTCGGCTATTTATCCCCGGGCCGTGACAGGCATTCGGTGATGGGTATCTATCTCAGTAGCTTCTTTAAGGGCGAACCGCTCCCCCTCAGCACGAGCGCGCAAGGCAGCGATAGGGCGATGGTGCCGATCGGCGCCTACGAGAAGATCATGCCGCTAGACATCTTGCCGACACAGCTGCTGCGAGCCCTGATAGTCGGTGACATTGAATCTGCGATTAATCTCGGCGCGCTGGAGTTGGACGAGGAAGACCTCGCGCTCTGCAGCTATGTGTGCCCGGGAAAATACGAATACGGAACGCTGCTGCGCGACAACCTCGCGCGTATCGAGAAAGAAGCGTAGCTCCGGCGAACGCGAACACAGCTAATACTGCTAAGTTGGCAGCAGGCCTCGACTAACGGCCTTAATTGGAAGCCAGATGGGATTACGACGAATACTAGACGACCTCGAGCCTCACTTCGAAGAAGGAGGGCGCTTCGGTAAGTTCTATGCGCTTTACGAGGCAGTAGACACTATTTTCTACAGCCCCAGTAAAATCACCGTCGCGCAGCCGCATGTGCGCGATGGAATCGATCTGAAGCGGGTGATGATAACCGTATGGATCGCCGCCTTTTTCCCCATGTTCTATGGCATGGCGAACCTCGGCTACCAGGCGAATTCGGCGATCATGAATCTAGGGCTTGCCGGCACGGGCGACTGGCATGAGGTCATCATCTCCCTTCTCGCTGGCCATAATCCCGAGAGCCTATGGGACAACATGATCTACGGGGCCGCGCACTACTTGCCGATTTACGCCACGGTTTTCGCCGTCGGTGGTTTCTGGGAGGTCTTGTTCGCGATCAAGCGTAGGCACGAGATCAACGAGGGCTTTTTCGTCACCTCGATCCTCCTCACGCTAATCTTGCCACCGGATATCCCGCTTTGGCAGGCGGCGCTAGGGATTAGCTTCGGTATCGTAATTGGTAAGGAAGTGTTTGGCGGTACGGGGAAAAACTTCCTCAATCCTGCGCTTACGGCGCGTGCGTTTCTCTACTTTGCCTACGCGCCACAGATGTCAGGTGATGCAGTGTGGACAGCCGTCGACGGCTTCAGCGGTGCGACTGCGCTTAGCCAAATGGCGACCAACGGGCTGCCTGTGGTCGCTGCGGCAACTGGGGAGCAACTGACGTGGCTCAACGCGTTTTTCGGCCAGATGCAGGGCTCGATCGGTGAGACTTCGACATTTGCAATTCTGCTCGGTGGCGCGCTCCTCCTCATCACCCGGATTGCATCGTGGCGCACCATGTTGGGAGTCTTCCTCGGCATGGCGGCGACGGCGACGCTATTTAACCTAATTGGCTCAGACACGAACCCTCATTTCGCTACGCCATGGTATTGGCATGCGGTGGTCGGTGGATTCGCCTTTGGCATGGTGTATATGGCGACCGACCCGGTTTCTTCTTCTATGACTAATTCGGGAAAGTGGTTCTACGGTGCACTCATTGGCTTCATGACTATTATCATTCGTGTCGTTAATCCGGCTTATCCCGAGGGCATCATGCTCGCGATTCTATTTGCAAACCTGTTCGCGCCGCTGATCGACTTTAGCGTAGTGCGGGCGAATATCAGCAGGAGGCGCGCCCGCGGTGTCATCTAAAGATTCAGTTTCACGAACCCTCGTCGTCGCCTTTTTCTTGTGCGTAGTGTGTTCGATCCTCGTGTCTGGTACCGCGGTCGTGCTCAAGCCGATGCAAGACGAGAACCGCGTACTCGATCGCAACAAGAACATTCTTAGCGCAGCAGGGCTTTACGATGCGAAGTCGACTGCCAACAGCGAAGTGGCGGAATTGTTTAGCCGCTTCACGCCGCGCTTGGTCGATATTAAAGCGGGGCGCTTCCTCGAGGCCGAAGAGATCGCCGAACTTGGTATCGATATCGCCAGCTATGATCAGCGGAAGGTGGTTACTGACCCCGCGCTGTCAGAAGCGCTCAGCAGTGCGGAAGACCTCGCCGACGTAAAGCGCCGCGCACTGTATCAAATGGTCTATTTAGTGCAGGACGAGGCTGGGGACCTGGAGACCATCGTATTGCCCGTGAGCGGCTATGGTCTGTGGGGCATTCTCTACGGATTTATGGCGCTAGAAGGCGATGCGAATACGGTGAAAGGGCTGTCGTTCTACGAGTTGAAAGAGACTCCCGGGCTCGGCGCAGAAGTGCGCAATCCACGCTGGCAGGCTTTGTGGCCTGGCAAGAAAGTCTTTACCGCGAGTGGCGATGTTGGCCTGACCGTTGTGAAGGGAGCCGGTGGCGGTGACTACGAGGTCGATGGGCTGTCGGGTGCGACACTGACGAGTCGCGGAGTGGCTAACCTTGTTCAGTATTGGCTGGGTGAATCCGCCTTCGGGCCCTTGTTGAAGCAACTGGCTACCGAGTCGAGGGTCGCTACACGATAGCGAAAGGGTCTTAAAGGACCGTTTTTAGCATTTAACGCTGATTAAGAAACAGGAAAGGATCAATCTATGGCGAGCGCCAAAGAAGTCGTCTTAAATCCCTTATTCGATAACAACCCCATCGCACTGCAGATCCTCGGGGTTTGTTCTGCGTTGGCGGTGACGACACAGCTCAGCGTCACGCTGGTAATGTGTATCGCACTGACGAGCGTCACGGCGTTCTCGAATCTGTTCATCTCGATGATTCGAAATTACATGCCCTCGAGCATTC
Source organism: Gammaproteobacteria bacterium (assembly GCA_024639905.1). Lineage (GTDB taxonomy): Bacteria > Pseudomonadota > Gammaproteobacteria > Pseudomonadales > Pseudohongiellaceae > UBA9145. The sequence continues at coordinate 161,166 of JAHEGE010000002.1, forward strand.
GTATCATCATTCAGATGACGATCATTGCGTCGCTAGTTATCGCTGTGGACCAGTTTCTACAAGCCTACGCTTATGAAATCAGCAAAAGCCTGAGCGTCTTCGTAGGGCTTATCATCACCAACTGCATCGTCATGGGTCGTGCCGAGGCATTTGCCATGAAGAACCCGCCGATCTTGAGTTTCCTCGATGGTATCGGCAATGGCCTTGGCTACAGTGTTGTCTTGGTCACGGTTGCAGTATTCCGCGAGCTACTCGGCTCAGGTTCTCTGTTAGGCATAGAAATTTTACCTTTGGTGGGGAACGGAGGGTGGTATCAGGGCAATGGCCTCATGCTGCTCGCCCCGAGCGCTTTCTTCATCATCGGCCTGTTCGTGTGGGTGCTGAGAAGCGTGAAGTCGGAGCAGGTTGAAAGTGCAGAATTCCGCATCGCGCCGCACGCCGCGCCTGCAAAAGAGGGAGCCTTTTAAATGGAAGCCCTGATCAGCCTATTCGTGAAAGCCGTGTTCATCGAGAATATGGCGCTGCAGATGTTCCTTGGGATGTGTACGTTCCTTGCGGTGTCGAAAAAGGTCGAGACCGCGATCGGACTCGGTGTTGCGGTTGTGGTGGTACAGGTTATTACCGTGCCGGTTAATAACCTCATCTTTAATCTCTTACTGCGCGAGGGCGCTTTAGGTTGGATGGGGTTGCCAGACCTCTCGCTCGCCTTCCTGGGTTTCCTTTGCTACATCGGCGTCATCGCGGCGATGGTGCAAATGCTAGAAATGTTCCTCGATAAATACGTGCCTGCGCTTTACAGCGCGCTAGGCGTGTTCCTGCCCTTAATTACGGTGAACTGCGCGATTCTCGGAGCCACGTTGTTTATGGTTGAGCGCGACTACACCTTCCCCGAGAGCGTCGCCTTTGGCTTGGGCTCGGGCTTCGGCTGGGCGCTTGCCATCGTGGCGCTGGCCGGCATACGCGAAAAACTCAAGTACAGCGATGTGCCTGAAGGATTACGCGGATTGGGTATTACATTTATCACCGTAGGGCTCATGTCTCTCGGATTCATGTCGCTCAGCGGCGTGTCGCTGTAACGTCGGTCTCGCTGGCCGCGGGTGTTTTGACAAAGGTATTTAAAGCGAAACTATGATGATTGATTTCGGAACGATAGTTGGTGGGGTGGCACTGTTCACCGTGATGGTGATGCTCCTAGTGTCGCTTATTTTGCTTGCTCGTGCGCGTCTTGTCAGCAGCGGAGACGTGCAGATCGAGATCAATGGCGATCCGGATAAAACGCTCACTGTTCCTGCGGGCGGCAAGCTTTTAAACACCCTGGCCGATGCTGGCATCTACCTATCGTCGGCTTGTGGCGGCGGGGGTACGTGCGCGCAATGCAAGTGCCAAATCACCGACGGTGGTGGCTCCATGCTGCCTACCGAAGAAGGACATTTTACTCGCGGTCAACGCCGCGATAATTGGCGTCTGTCGTGCCAAGTTGCTGTTAAGCAAGATATGAAAATCGAAGTGGCGCCGGAGTTTTTTGGCGTCAAACAATGGGAGTGCACAGTGCTCTCGAACGACAACGTGGCGACTTTTATTAAGGAACTGGTACTCGAAATTCCAGCGGGAGAGAGTGTCGATTTCCGTGCCGGTGGCTATGTGCAACTCGAAGTGCCCCCGCACGAAGTCAAATACGCCGATTTCGATATCGACGAGATGTACCGCGGCGACTGGAATCATTTCGGCTTGTTTAAACACGTGTCGAAGGTGAAAGACACGACGATTCGCGCTTACTCGATGGCTAACTACCCCGAAGAGAAAGGCGTCATTAAGTTCAATATCCGTATCGCAACACCGCCCCCTGGCACGGATCTTCCGCCGGGGAAAATGTCGTCCTATGTATTTAGTCTCAAGCCAGGCGACAAAGTTAAGGTTTTCGGTCCCTATGGTGAGTTTTTTGCCAAAGACACGGAGGCTGAAATGGTCTTTATTGGCGGAGGCGCCGGTATGGCACCGATGCGCTCGCATATCTTCGATCAGCTCAGGCGCCTAAACAGCAAGCGCAAGATAAGCTTTTGGTATGGGGCACGTAGCCTGCGAGAGATGTTCTATGAAGACGATTACAACACGCTAGCCGCCGAAAACGACAATTTCGACTGGCATGTAGCGCTGTCTGATCCGCAGCCGGAAGACAATTGGAATGGTATGACCGGATTTATTCATAACGTGGTGTTAGAAAACTACCTGCAGAACCATCCGGCGCCAGAAGATTGTGAATTCTATATGTGTGGCCCACCGATGATGAACGCAGCGGTCATTAAGATGCTGAAAGATCTCGGCGTCGAAGACGACAATATCGCCCTCGACGAGTTCTCGTGATCGGCAACTTGCGCCGCTACTCTTTACCACTCCTTTTCACGTTGCTCGCGATTGGTGCCTTCGCTCTTCGCGAGCCGGCCCTCCCTGACACGCCGACGCGCTTCGGTGGTTACACGATGGGCACGACTTACAGCGTGCAGTACGCAGGTGACCTGACACCAGATGCTAGCGCGGCGATTGAGAGCGCGGTGGCTAGCCTTCTCGCTGAGCTCGATAAAGACATCTTTTCAACCTACGCTCCTGATTCTGAGCTGTCCCGTCTTAATGCGTCTTCGGAGACGACTGTCTCGCTGTCGGCTCCGTTGTTTAGCGTGTTAAGTGAGGCTCAGAGATTGGCGGTTGCGACCGAAGGGGCGTTCGATGTCACCGTCGCGCCCTTGGTCGACCTTTGGGGATTCGGGCCAGGGCGGCATGCGCTCAATGCACAAGTGCCGCGTGAGGCCGACATCATCGCCGCGCGTGAGCGCGTAGGATTTCAACAGCTTGTCCTAGATGCTGAAGCGGGTGTTATCACGCGGCCCGTGGGGGTGGCTATTGATCTAAGCGCAATCGCTAAAGGCTATGGTGTCGACGCTGTGGCCACCTTGCTCGAAGACGAGGGCGTAACAGACTATTTCATAGAAGTGGGCGGTGAACTGAGGATAGCCGGGCATAAGGATTCCTCGAAGAGCGGCTGGATCCCTGCTATCGAAGCGCCAACTGACGGTGATTCACAAATCTACGACAAGTTCTTTAGCCGTGGCGAGTCCTTAGCCGTTGCTGGCTCAGGGGATTATAGAAATTACTTCGAGTCTGATGGTCTGCGCTATTCACACGAGATCGACCCGCGTAGCGGCCAACCGATAGCCCACACGCTCGCGGCGGTTTATGTCATCCACGCGAGTGCGATGACCGCCGATGCACTTGCGACTGCGTATATGATTCTGGGGCCGGAGGAGGCCTTCGAGACGGCGCTCGCTGCCGGTCAGGCGGCGTATTTTATTGTTCGCAGCGGTGTGGGTGAGGCCGGGGTTTACGAGTTTAGCAATCGACTCACGCCCGCATTCGCACGCTTTTTACAGGAAGGGTAAACTCATGCCAATTCTGACTGGGCGAGGAGAGTAAGCACATGACGGTATGGCTAATCACATTTGTAGCGATGGCGGCGTTCTTCGTGTTCATGTCCGTCGGCGTATTTTTAGGCCGCAAACCCATACAGGGATCCTGCGGTGGGCTTAACGCGATCTCCGGCATGGACAAGTGCGAATTGTGCGGCGGCAGTCCACAAAAATGCGACGAGATTAGCGCGCAGTCCGCACCGAGTGCTCAGGTAGTCGATGCGATGGCGACAAGCAATGACACCGCGCCCAGAGAGGAAACGGAGTAGCAATGAAAGCAAGCAAAGCAGCCAAATCAGCCAAAGACAGCAAAGCGATCTCCAGCACGCGCGGCAAGAATCACTATGACATTATCGTCATCGGTGCTGGGCCCGCTGGCGAGGCGGCGGCGATGAATGCAAAGAAAGCTGGGCGTTCGGTTGCGGTGGTTAATGACCTAAAACACGTCGGCGGAAACTGTACCCACTGGGCGACGATTCCCTCTAAGGCGCTTAGGCATACCGTCAATCAAGTCATGCAGTTCAATGCGAACCCGATGTTTCGCGATGTTGGTCATGCGCGCAAGCTAAGTTTTCAGCAAATTCTTAAGCAAGCCGAGCGCGTAGTGTCGGCACAAGTTGCGATGCGCACTGACTTCTATGACCGTAACCATATTCCGGTAATAAGTGGCCGCGGTTCGTTCGTCGATGCCCACACGCTCAAACTGGAGGGCAAGCGCACGCGGCTCACCGCAGACTATTTCATTATCGCCACAGGCTCGCGCCCCTACCGGCCGCCTGGCGTCGATTTCGACCACCCACGTATGTTTGACAGCGACACTATACTCTCACTGGATTTCTCGCCGCGTAAGGTGACGATCATCGGTGCCGGCGTGATTGGCTGTGAGTATGCCTCTATCTTCGGCGGGTTGGGTGCGAAGGTGGAGTTAATTAACCCGGCTTCCTCGCTGCTAAGTTTCCTCGATTTTGAGATTTCGGGTGCGCTTAGCTATCACCTCAGAGATTTGGGCGTGCGCAGTCGTCATAACGAGGAATATGAAAAGCTCGAGTACCATGACGACTGTGTAGTGACTTACTTGAAGTCGGGAAAGAAGATTAAGAGCGACATCGTGCTGTGGGCTAACGGCCGCACAGGAAATACGACTGGGATGGGTCTTGAGGCCGTAGGCATCGAAGCCAATAGCCGTGGTCAAATCTCTGTGGATCGTGCTTATAAGACTGAGGCTGATAATATCTACGCGGCGGGCGATGTGATCGGTTGGCCAGCGCTAGCGGGTGCGGCGTATGACCAAGGGCGTGCTGCAAGCAACGCGATCGTGGCCCCCGAAGACTGTAATCATGTAGATGAAGTCGCAACGGGAATCTATACGATCCCTGAAATCTCGACCGTCGGAGCCACTGAAGCGGAGTTGTCTGCCGCGAAAATACCTTATGAGATTGGTAAGGCGTTCTTCAAGAACACCGCTCGCGCTCAGATTACGGGTGAACAGGTGGGGATGCTCAAGTTGATCTTCCACTTCGAAACACTCGAGTTGCTGGGCATTCATTGTTTCGGCGACCAGGCGTCGGAGATCGTGCATATCGGACAGGCCATCATGAGCCAGCCCGCGCCGGCGAATACAATGAAGTATTTTATCAATACGACGTTCAACTACCCCACCATGGCGGAAGCCTATCGCACCGCCGCGCTAGACGGTCTTAATCGCGTCTTCTGATTCGATTGTGCATCGCCCGCTCTCCCGCGGGCGTAAAGCGCGCCTCTTTGCTCAAAAATCCCCCAGTAATAATCAGGCTTGCCAAGACGCGGCGACAGGGTTAATTTCAACCCATGGCCGCCCTCATCTGTAGGGCTTCCATGCAGCGTCAGTAATAATAAGGGGCAAGCGTGGATCTAACTAGGGAGTTAGTTCACCGTCCTAAATCGACGGTCTTTACGCCATCGGGGGAAAAACTATGATGCGAACCGCAAGAGATATCCTGAACGACAAAGGGGGCCACATGGTCACCGTCGCGTTCGATGCAACCATTCACCAAGCCCTTACTTTGATGACCCAGCACAGGGTCGGCTCTATCATCGTTGTCGATGGCGACAAGATTAAGGGCATTTGGACGGAAAGAGACTTAATGTTTCGCGCCCTAGAAGACGGCTTCGATGCGCGAACTGCCTCGCTTAAAGATCGCATTTCCGAGAATCTCATCTCCGCTAATGCCGATGAGGTTGTGGATCAATTGTTTGATAAGTTCCTCGGAAAGCGCATTCGCCATCTTCTGATCGAAGACGGCGGTGAGTTTATCGGCCTTATTTCGGTGGGCGATGTGATGAAGGCGAATCTGCAACAGAAGGCGGAAGAGCTTGCCTCGCTAAACCATAAAGTAAGCCTCGAATACTACGAGAATTGGAAGCAAGTGCAGGCGGAGCGCTAGGCCTTTTTCTGTGATGATTATCACAATAACTTGCGCGGGCTTCTCCGCCCGTGGTAAGTTTTTCATTAAGTTGATTCACGCTAAGCAGTAACGCAATAGAAGTGCTAGATAGGTCAAGAAAGACGGTAGAGCAGGTTTGTGTTCTAGATCTTTGAATATTAAGGTCTAAATACAAGTCATGACGAGAATAAGAGCCGATTTCTTTAACTGATAAGCCACTTGAATTCCCTCGCCAGAATGAGGGAAGTGCTCAGCTAAATGGGCTCCCTTAGAAAAGTGTTAGACGATTCGAAGGGTAGTTGCAGAATATTTCACTCCCCGAATCGTGCCGGTGTTCACTGGTCGCGTCACTTTCCTTGTTCGTCATCGCTCCGGTTTTTCCCCACGAGTACTCTGTTAAATGGTGTCTTGCTGAAGGCTCGCGCATCAAGTAGTTGGCTGAGAGTAGGGAGTAGCGATGATGGAAGGCGCACAGGCTGTGAGTTCTGCTCAAGACCTCACCTCGTTCGTGATTTATGCCGCTGCAGTGGTTGCCGTCGTCGGCACAATGCTCGGCCTGTCCTTTGTATTGGGTCAGCGTAAGTCTGCGCACTCGAAGAATCTCCCTTTTGAATCCGGTATCGTGTCGGTTGGCAGTGCCCAATTTCATACGACTATCCATTTCTATCTCCCAGCTATCCTCTTCATTATCTTCGACCTCGAGGTCGTGTTCTTGTTCTCGTGGGCCGTCGTCGTGCGCGAAGCCGGCTGGGCCGGCTTTATTGAGATAAGCGTTTTCATCGTCGTGCTGCTTGTGGCCTTGTTCTATTTATGGCGGATCGGCGCGCTCGACTGGCGTACTCAGATTCAAAAGCGCGAACTGAAAACCCTCGTCGGCCCCGGCGGTGTGACCAATAGGAAGGAGTTTCGACTATGAACTGGAGCCTTGAATCGGCTGAGACCAGCACTGCACCGAGCCCAGGCAGTAGCGAAATGGACGAGCTTATTCGTCGAAATGTGATGATGGTGACCCTCGAGGACATGGTGGCCTGGGGGCGCAAGAATTCCATTTGGCCCTTCAATTTTGGTCTCTCCTGCTGCTATGTGGAAATGGCCACTGCGTTCACTAGCCGCCACGATCTCGCGCGTTTTGGTGCGGAGGTGATTAGAGGCACTCCGCGTCAGGCAGACATGATCGTGATCGCCGGTACCGTGTTTCGCAAGATGGCGCCGGTAGTTAAACAGCTGTACGACCAGCTGCTCGAACCCAAATGGGTGATCTCGATGGGATCCTGCGCGAATTCAGGAGGCATGTACGATATTTATTCCGTCGTTCAAGGTGTCGATAAATTTCTGCCAGTCGATGTGTATGTGTCTGGTTGCCCGCCGAGGCCGGAGGCACTGTTGCAGGGGCTTATGCTGTTGCAGGAATCGATTGGCAATCAGCGCCGGCCGTTGAGCTGGGTGATTAACGAGCAGGGGATTATTCAGAAGGAAGAAAATAAGGTTCAGCGGTTGCTGCGCGGCCCCGAACGAATAGCCGCTACCGAGCTACGCTCGCCGGACGAGGTATAAGGTCGCGATGAAAACGGGCGCACAGTCAGCGACTCACACGGCAAGCGCTTCTCGCGCCGCCGCCGAGCACTTAGTGAGCCTCTTCGGCGAGAGGGTGCTAGCGCAGCAAGTGACCGTCGATGACATTCCGACGCTCTGGTTTGCGCGTGACACGATCGTGCAGGTGTTGACTATTCTGCGTGATGAGATGTTCGCTGGTGCTAAGTTCGAAATGCTATTCGATTTAACAGCGATCGATGAGCGTTTGAGGGTAAACAGGCAAGGGCAGCCGGCGAGCGATTTCACTGTCGTCTACCAACTCATGTCCTTTAGCGGCAATGTCGATCTGCGTTTAAAAGTCCCGCTGCAAGATGCGGACCTTTGTTTACCTACGGTAACCCACCTCTGGCCCAACGCGAATTGGTATGAGCGCGAAGTGTGGGACATGTTTGGCATTCGTTTCGACGGCCACCCCAATCTCTACCGACTTGTCTTGCCTCCAACCTGGGAGGGGCATGCGTTACGAAAAGAGCATCCGGCGCGTGCGACCGAGATGGAGCCCTTTTCGCTTGATGATGCGCAAACCGATATCGAGCAAGAAGCACTAAAGTTTAAGCCAGAAGAGTGGGGCATGAAGCGCGCCTCAGATGATTCCGAGTTCATGTTTCTCAACCTCGGCCCCAACCATCCGAGTGTGCATGGCGCGTTTCGCATCGCAGTGCAGTTAGACGGAGAGATACTCGTCGATGCTGTTCCAGACATCGGGTATCACCATCGCGGCGCCGAAAAGATGGGCGAGCGTCAGTCTTGGCACACCTTCATCCCGTACACCGATCGCATCGATTATCTCGGTGGCGTAATGAATAACCTGCCGTATGTGATGGCGGTGGAGAAAATGGCGGGCATCCAAGTACCCGATCGTGTGAAGACGATTCGCATTATGCTCTCCGAGATGTTTCGCATCTGCAGCCATCTGCTTTTCTACGGTACCTTCGCGCAGGATGTAGGGCAGCTCTCTCCGATCTTTTACATGTTTGTCGAGCGCGAACGAATCTTCAACATCATCGAATCGATTTGTGGAGCTCGAATGCATCCCGGATGGTTTCGTATCGGTGGTGTGGCACAAGATCTGCCGCAGGGTTGGGACAAGCAAATCCGTGAGCTTCTGGAATTCATGCCACCCCGTCTCGATGAATACGACGCGATGGTTCTCAATAATGGCATTCTCAAGCGCCGTACACAGGGCGTAGGCGCGTATACCACGCAAGACGCGTTCGATTGGGGAGTGACTGGCGCTGGGTTGCGTGCAACCGGTTTCGAATGGGATATGCGTAAACAGCGACCCTATAGCGGCTATGAAAATTTCGATTTCGATGTGCCCATCGCAGCTAACGGTGATTGCTATGATCGCTGTGCCGTGCGTGTGGAAGAGATGCGCCAAAGCCTGCGTATTATCAAACAGTGCGTCGACAATATGCCGTCGGGTGACTACAAGTCTTCTCATCCCTTGACGACACCGCCGCGCAAAGAAAAGACGATGCAGGATATCGAGACGCTAATTAACCATTTCCTTAGCGTGAGTTGGGGCCCGGTCATCCCGCCCAATGAGGTCTCTATGGCAGTAGAGGCGACTAAGGGAATTAATTCGTATTACTTGGTGAGTGATGGCAACACGACGTCCTATCGTACCCGTATCCGGACTCCATCCTTCGCGCACTTGCAGATGATTCCAGCCATATCGCGCGGATTCATGGTGTCGGACCTTATCGCGATTATTGCCAGTATCGATTTTGTCATGGCGGATGTGGATCGCTGATTTAGGTGAACTCAAGAAACAGGTCGAATAAACCAGCTTAAGAGAGACAGTGCACGATGCAGCATAAGCTAATCAGCAGTTCTTCATCGCGAGTATTAAGCGCCGCGGAACTCGAAGAGATCGATCACGAACTGACGCTGTACCCAACTAAACAGTCGGTCGGCCTCGAAGCGTTGAAGATCGTGCAGCGCCATCAAGGCTGGGTTTCTGATGAAAGCATGCACGCGATTGCTAATTATCTAGAGCTGCCCCTAGCCGAGCTCGAAGGGGTTGCGACGTTCTTCAATCTCATCTATCGGCGTCCGGTTGGCAAGCGCGTGATTCTGTTCTGCGACAGCGTGAGTTGCTGGATTATGGGCTGCGAAAAAAACAAGGCTCGTCTCGCCGAGCGGCTGGGTATTGGCTATGGCGAGACTAGCGCCGACGGTGAATTTACCCTTATTCCCGTGCCCTGTTTGGGAGACTGTGACAAAGCGCCGGTGATGATGGTCGGCGACACCATGCATCGCCAAGTCGATCCTGCCTCCATCGACGCGCTCGTGGAAGGGCCTGGGAATAAGGCGTTTACTGTAGATAAGGTCGGAGGTGACGAATGAGCGCTCATGCTGAGCAGAGGCCGCTGACAAAGAATATCGATCTCAAGCGTGGGCCCCTTGCGCTCAAAGAGTACGAGGCGGCGGGAGGCTATGCCGGGCCGCGTGCAATCGCGGCAGGCCTACAACCAAATGAGGTCTTAGAACGGATCAAAGAGTCTGGTCTGAAAGGGCGCGGCGGTGCAGGTTTTCCGACCGGCCTTAAATGGAGTTTTGTGCCTCAGGGGCCTGATTCGGAACAGCAAAAATACCTTGTTGTGAATGCCGATGAGATGGAGCCAGGCACCTTTAAAGACCGCTTATTGATGGAGGGTGACCCGCATCTTCTTATCGAAGGCATGATTATCGCGGCGTACACCATTCAAGCTAGCCGCGCTTTTATCTTCCTGCGCGGCGAATACCTTCTCGCTGAGAAACGGCTTGCACAGGCGATCGCGGAGGCTCGTGCCGCTGGTCATCTCGGCGAGAATGTTTTCGGCACCGGCTTTGCTTTCGACATCGTGTTGCACACGAGCGCGGGTCGCTATATTTGCGGCGAGGAGACGGCGTTGCTTAACGCGCTTGAAGGCAAACGAGCTAACCCTAGGGCGAAGCCGCCGTTCCCGCAGGTGAGTGGTCTCTGGGGTAAGCCGACAATCGTCAATAACGTTGAAACCCTGTGTAATCTGCCGGGGATAATTGCGAATGGGGTCGAGTGGTATCAGAGTTTAGGCAGCGGAGGTGATTTCGGTACCAAGCTGTTTGGCGTAAGCGGCCGGGTGAAAACCCCGGGCTGTTGGGAGCTTCCCTTCGGCGTTAGCATTCGTGAAGTGATCGAAGGTTACGGCGGCGGCATGCAAGAAGGCTACAGACTAAAGGCGTTCCTGCCGGGCGGCGGCTCAACAGATTTTCTCACTCCGGACCACCTCGATACGCCACTGACTTACGGCGCCATCGGCGAACTCGGTAGTCGCCTCGCTACCGGCACCATGATCTTGCTCGATGACCAGACTTGCCCCGTTGGCATGATCGGTAACCTCATGAAATTCTTCGCGCACGAATCCTGCGGATTCTGCACCCCTTGTCGTGACGGCCTACCTTGGGTAGATGCCATTTTCCGCGATCTCGAAGAAGGCAAAGGTGCGCACAAGGACATCGCTATTCTGCAAGATCACGTCGGCTATTTGGGCCCGGGCAAAACATTCTGTGCACTGGCCCCCGGGGCGACCGCGCCACTGGGCAGCGGCCTGAAACTATTTGCCGATGAATTCGAGACGCATGCAAACAGCGGGTGTCCTTACCATTAGCGGCGAGCGTCATCTTTAAATTCGCCGCGGGCAAGTCGGGAAGCATTAGGAGAGTGAGTACATGGCAAAGATCACCGTCGATGGACTGAGCTATGAGGTCAATCCAGACAATAATCTACTGCAAGAGTGCCTCTCGCAGGGTTTAGATCTGCCTTATTTTTGCTGGCATCCCTGTATGGGGTCTGTCGGTGCTTGCCGCCAGTGTGCGGTGAAAACCTATCGAGATGCAGAGGATAAGAACGGAACGCTAGTCATGGCCTGTATGACGCCGGCGAGCGATGGCGCCATAGTCTCGATCGAAGACGAGCAGGCGAGCGCGTTTCGCGCAGGCGTTATCGAGAGCCTGATGACTAGCCATCCTCACGATTGCCCTGTGTGCGAAGAGGGCGGTGAGTGCCACCTGCAGGACATGACGCAGATGTCCGGCCATAACTATCGCCGCTACGACAAACTTAAGGTCACCCACCGAAATCAAGACCTCGGCCCCTTCCTGAATCATGAGATGAATCGCTGCATTACCTGTTACCGCTGTGTGCGATTCTATGATGATTACGCGGGTGGCACCGACCTGGCGGCGCAGGCCTCTCATCATCATACGTATTTTGGGCGTTTCGAAGACGGCACATTGGAAAGTGAGTTTAGCGGGAATCTTGCGGAGGTCTGTCCGACTGGCGTATTTACCGATAAGCCGTTTAGCGAGCACTACACGCGAAAATGGGACTTGCAGGTCGCACCGTCCGTTTGCACAGGATGCGCGGTCGGGTGTAACACGACGCCGGGAGAGCGTTACGGAAGCTTGCGACGCGTGGTTAATCGATACAATAGCGAAATAAACGGATATTTTCTCTGCGACCGTGGTCGGTTTGGCGCACATTACGTAAACACCGATAACCGACTACGCAGTGCGAAAGACGCCGCTGGCATGACGCTGAGCACCGAGGAGGCCGAGGAGAAGCTCGCTGCTGTATGTGCTCAGGGCGCCATTGGTATTGGCTCGCCGCGTGCTTCGGTTGAGGCCAATTTCGCATTGCGTTGCCTCGTTGGTGAGGATAACTATTACTCGGGCGAGTCTGCACAAAACCACGAAGCGCTGCAGTGGCTCTTGTCATGCCTAGAAGATGAGGCGTTTAGCTGTCCGACGATCAAGGAGATGGAAGGCGCCGATGCCGTCCTAGTGCTCGGCGAGGACGTGACTAATACTGCGCCGCGGGTAGCGCTTGCGCTCCGGCAAAGTGTCCGCAGTGAGGCTACTCGACTCGCTGCTAAGGCGCGTATTCCAAGCTGGCAGGATGCGGCCGTGCGGGAACTTGCGCAAGAGGCTCAAAGCCCGCTGGCGTTGTTTTCAACTGGGGCGACACGCCTTGACGACGTGGCGAGCACGACGTTGAACGCAGATCCAGCAAGCCTGCTTGCCGCCGCAAAGGCTGTAGATGTGCGGCTCGCCGGCGGATCGCCAGACTACGACGCGCTCATACCCGAGGCATCGAGCGGAGCATCCAAAGGCGAGACGATGCAGGCTGTTGAGTCTGTGTGTGCTGCGCTCATCGCCGCGCAAGAACCCCTTATCGTCTGCGGAAGTCATGCCGGTGTAGAGCTAATGAGAGTCGCTGCTAGCATTGCGCGCACGCTCTCGGCACTCAAGTCAGCCCCGTGCGCTCTCGCCTTGCTACCCGCCGAAGACAATAGCGTGGGGCACGCGATGTTAGTAAGGCCGCAGAACACTCTCGCAGCCGCGCTGACGAAGCTGAGTGACGGCGCTGCCTCTGCTGTCATCATCATCGAGAATGATCTGACGCGCCGCGCACCGAGCGCAGCCGTCACCGCGGCGCTGCAAGCCGCTGAGCAGGTCGTTGTTGTTGACCACCTGAACACCGCGACGACGCGTGCAGCGACCCTTGCCTTACCATCCACGAGCTTTAATGAGTACGAGTCTAGCCGCGTCAATTACGAAGGGCGCGCGCAACTCAGCTTCCAAGTAAGCCAATACCCAAGCGGCACCAAGCCCGTTGAGCACTGGCTAGGTGTTGACGGTGCTCTTCATTCGGCATCACTCATTGCACGCTGTAGCGCAGAAGCGGCAGGGTTCGCGAGCTTGCCGAAAATTCTACCTGATGCGCTGACACGCGTGGCTGGGCTCAAGGTGCCTCGTCAATCCCATCGTTACAGTGGTCGCACTGCGATGAATGCGAACGTAGCGGTAAACGAGGGCAAGCAAGCTGTCGATGAGAACTCGGTGATGGCGTTCTCGATGGAAGGAGCCTTGCTGCAGCAGGACGCGAGCGTTCTGGCTTCACCTTGGGCGCCGCGTTGGAGTTCTAATCAATCGATCACTAAGTTTCAGGCGGAGGTGGGTGGCGAGCTAAAGCAAGAGCAGAAGGGCGTACATTTGCTCACGCGCAGTGTTCAGTCTGCTGTGGTTGAGCCAGATAGCCATGTCGTTTCAGGCGCCACAGACCCTGCGACGAAGGGCGAACTCGGCGTGCATTTTGTTCAGCAAATTTTCGGCAGTGACGAGTTGAGCGCCCACTCGCCGGCGATACGTGAGCGCTTGTGCGATGCCTATGTCGCACTGAGCCCGCCACAAGCAGCGAGCCTTGGTGCAACGACAGGAGATCGCCTTGTTATTTCAGGAACTACTACAGAGCTAAGCCTTGTCGTGCGCACGCAAACGCCAGACACCGTGGCGATGATTTATCCGGGCACTAGCGCGGCGGGGGAGAGTATCAATGCTTTGGATTTACCGCATAGGATCACACTCACGCGCGCACCAGACCAAGAAGCGGGCGCCGCCTCTTTGGGGTTGGCGGCATTAATAGTCGGCGATGCCGTTTTCAGCCATGCGCGAGCGGCAGAGGAGTAGGCCGATGGGATGGATTGAATGGCAAGTAGGATCGGGTCTCAATATTGCGAGCATTCTTCTCGTCGTGATCGTTGTGGCAGCGATGCTCATCTGGGTAGAAAGGCGGCTGTTGGGGTTTTGGCAGGATAGGCTCGGGCCTAATCGAGTAGGCCCTTTCGGCCTTCTCCAAGTCGTTGCGGACATGATAAAGATCTTCACCAAGGAAGACTGGGTGCCACCTTTCGCGGACCGATTCAGTTTCGTGCTCGCACCAACAATTATCATGATCGTTATCCTATTGAGCTTCTCCGTGGTGCCATTCGCTCCTGGCGTCGGCGTGGTCGACTCAAATGTTGGGGTCTTGTTCGTGCTTGCGATGGCGTCTCTCGGTGCTTATTCGGTCATGTTAGGTGGCCTTTCTTCGGATAATAAGTACGCGTTGCTGGGTAGCCTGCGGGCCGCTGCCCAGATGGTAAGTTACGAAGTGTTCATGGGTATTTCCCTGCTTGGTGTCGTTGCCCTCGCAGGGACCTTTAACCTGCGCGAGATCGTTGAGGTTCAGGAAAATGGCTGGTTTGTTGTGCCGCAGTTCGTCGGTTTTTTGATCTTTCTCATCGCAGGTGTCGCTGAAAGCCATCGACTTCCATTCGATATACCCGAGGCCGAACAAGAGATTTGCGCCGGTTACCATACGGAATACTCCGGCATGAAGTTCGGCATGTTCTTCGTCGGGGAATACCTCGGATTGGTGCTAATTTCTTCCCTTATCACTGTGCTGTTCTTTGGCGGCTGGCACGGGCCTTTCGGCATAGGCTTGCTACCACCCTTGGTATGGTTTGCGCTTAAAGCATCGGCATTCATCGCCTTCTTCATTTTGCTGCGAGCCGCAATACCGCGCCCTCGCTACGATCAACTCATGAGCTATGGTTGGCTATTTCTATTGCCGCTCTCGCTCATCAATCTGCTGGTGACCGGAGTGGTCATCCTCGCGGCCAACTAAGCTGCAGGAGGTGAAAATGAGTACAGCAAGAAAAAATTCGGCGCTGACAACCTTGGCAGTGCTCGTGCGTGACACCTTGACTAGCCAAGTTGTCACGCTGTGGAAGGTGTTCCGTCACCTTTGGGTGCCAACCGACACGGTGCAATATCCAGAGCAGCAGCCTGCGATGGCATCCCGGTGGCGTGGCCGTATCGTGCTTACGCGGGACCCCGATGGTGAGGAACGCTGCGTGGCATGCAATCTCTGTGCGGTGGCCTGTCCCGTAGACTGTATAGCCCTGCAGAAAACTGAAGACGAGAGCGGCAGATGGAAGCCCGAATTTTTCCGTATCAATTTCTCACGCTGCATTATGTGTGGTTTCTGCGAAGAAGCTTGTCCGACGAATGCCATACAACTGACGCCCGATTTTGAGATGGCCGAATACAAAAGACAGGACATGGTGTGGGAGAAAGAAGACCTTTTGATCAGTGGAACCGGTAAATACCATGACACGAATTTCTATCGAGTCGCTGGCAAGGCTGTTGCAGGCAAAGACAAAGGCGAGGCACGTAATGAAGCACAGCCTGTAGACGTTCGGAGTTTACTGCCATGAGTGAACTGTTTTATGCCGGCGGCTTGATTGCGATCGTCTCGACTCTTCTAGTAATAGTGCAGAGCAATGTTGTCCATGCGCTAATCTATCTGGTGCTTTCGCTGCTGGCGGTTGCGGTGGTGTTCTTCAGTCTAGGCGCGCCCTTTGTCGCCTTATTGGAAGCTATTGTCTATGCCGGGGCGATCATGGTGCTGTTCTTGTTCGTGGTTATGATGCTGAACTTAGGCCAAGCGAGCCGCGATCAAGAGCGTGCATGGCTGCCGCCGCGAGTATGGATAGTCCCGTGTACCTTAGTGCTGGTCTTGCTCGGGATGCTGTTACCACAGATTTTTGAAATCGCCGCCGTGACCAACTCGCCGTTTGTCGAAGTGGGGGTGAAGGCTGTGAGTGCAGAATTATTTGGACCGTATGTCTTAGCGGTAGAGCTAGGATCATTTCTGCTACTCGCTGGGCTGATCTCCGCCTATCACATAGCGAAGCGCTGAGGAGACGTCGATGAGTCTTATTCCTTTGGAACATGGTATCGCCCTAGCAGGCTTGCTCTTCGCCATCGGTCTTGTTGGCGTTATGACACGGCGTAATATTGTGTTTGTGCTTATGTCATTAGAGATCATGCTTAACTCTGCAGGGCTCGCATTCGTGGTTGCGGGAGCACATCACGCTAGCGCCGAGGGTCAGGTCATGTTCTTGATGATATTGACACTTGCTGCCGCCGAGGTGGCCGTCGGCCTAGGATTGATTATTCAATTGTATCGACGCTTTAAGACGACAGATATCGAAGTCCTCAGCGCGCTAAAGGGCTAACAAGTTTGCACTACAAGTGAATAAGAATCGAGCAGGTTAAGAGAAGAATAAGAGTCGGCTAAGGAGGCCTCTGTGTCTGAATCATTAGGGTTATTACCGGCACTTCCGCTGCTAGGGTTTTTGATCCTGGCGCTGAGTGGCGGCAAGCTGCCTAAGACTGTAGTCGCCTTGGTAGGCGCAGGCAGCATCGGGCTCGCTTTTCTTGTCGCACTCAATTTAGCCTTGCCGATCATCGCAGACGACTCTCTCATTGTGCGTGAAACGCTTTATACCTGGATGGCGGTTGGCAGCTTCGAAGCCCAGTTCGGCTTGACTCTCGATGGCCTCAGTACAGTCATGATTCTGGTCATCACGGGCGTCGGTTTCCTCATACATCTCTATTCCACCGGTTTCATGGCGGACGATCCTAGCTACAGTCGATTCTTTGCCATTATGAATCTGTTCGTCGCGTCGATGCTCATACTCGTGTTGGCAGACAATCTCCTACTTTTGTATTTGGGCTGGGAGGGCGTAGGCCTCTGCAGTTATTTGCTTATCGGGTTCTGGTACGTGGACCCTAAGAACGGTTATGCGGCGCGTAAGGCCTTCGTCACCACTCGAGTGGGCGACACGTCGATGGCGCTCGGCCTGCTGTTGCTCTTCACGCAGTTGGGCAGTCTCGACATTCAAGAGCTTATGCAGGCCGCTGTTGCGAACTGGTCGGTCGGTTCTGGTCTTGCGATAGCTGCGACGCTGCTATTGCTTGGCGGCGCAGTAGGCAAGTCGGCACAGCTGCCACTGCAGACCTGGCTGCCTGACGCGATGGCGGGTCCGACCCCGATTAGTGCCCTTATTCACGCGGCGACAATGGTGACTGCGGGCGTCTATCTTGTCGCGCGGACCCATGTGCTGTTCGAACTCGCACCTAGCGTGCAGCTGTTAGTGGCTTGTATCGGCTTGGCGACACTTCTGCTCGCGGGCTTCACGGCGATGACGCAGCATGACATCAAGCGCATTTTAGCCTATTCGACGATTAGCCAAATCGGCTATATGTTCCTCGGCCTAGGCGTCGGTGCGTGGTCTGCCTCGGTATTCCACCTCATGACGCACGCTTTTTTTAAGGCGCTGCTTTTCTTGGCCGCAGGTACGGTAATCCTGAGTCTTCATCATGAACACGACATTTTCAAAATGGGTGGTAAACGACGTCAATTACCGATCGCTTTCGCATCGTTCCTCATTGGTAGCCTTGCGCTGGCTGCTTTTCCGTTTACCTCCGGTTACTTTAGTAAGGACGAAATCCTGTTGGCGGCATTGGAATTCGAAACCTACGGGACGTGGCTCTGGTTAGGCGGTGTGATAGGTGCGGTGCTCACTGGGTTTTATAGTTTTCGTCTGGTGTTTGTCGTATTTTTTGGTGGGAGTAATGGGCATCACGACGCGCGTGAAGTTACGGGTTTTTCAATGGCCGCGCCGCTTTTTGTGTTGATGTTGCTCGCTTTGGTTGGTGGCTTCCTCACCCAGCCTACCGCGGCCGTTTTCGGTGCTCATGGACAGGCAGGGGAGCACACGGTGTCGGCCGCGCTACATGCGGTGATGATCGCCGCGCCACTGCTCGGCATGTTGGCCAGCTACCTCGTTTACGGCATTGGCCTCATCGCGCCTGACACCATTTTGCGTTCCGGTGTCGCGCGTGGTCTCCATACATTTTGGTTTAGCGGCTGGGGCTTCGATTGGGTGTATCAGCGAGTCTTCGTCGCGCCCTTCCTGTGGCTTGCTCGCCTGAATAAACACGATATTTTCGATAGCGTGGTGTCACTGCTAGTGAGGCTTACTGAAACGGCAAACGAGTTGCTCGCGCGGAGCCAGACCGGCTCTCTTCGTTGGTATGTGCTAAGCGTTGTCGGCGGCATGGTGGTCGTGTTGTTGGCAACAGATTTGGGGGGCTTGCTATGAGTCTGCTCGCGATTCTCCTGATTCTTTTCTTAGGCGGCGCTGCAGCCTGGGCGTCGAGTCTGCTGCATCCTAGACTCCCTCGCTGGATTGCTTTGCTTAGTGTGGTTGGCGCGATGCTACCGCTAGTTACGGCGCTGGGAGATCCAGCCGTAAGCGATGGGGGCTGGCTAATTGAGTACAACCTGAATTGGATTCCCTCTCTCGGTATTCGATTCTCGCTCGCCTTGGATGGCTTAAGTGCGTTGCTTGTTGCCCTTACCGGCTTCTTAGGTATTGTCGCGATCAGCGCGGCGTGGAATGGAATAGACGAGCGTGTAGGCTTCTTCTATTTCAATCTGTTGTGGACTCTTGCTGGGGTGGTTGGTGTTTTCACCGCGGTGGACCTCTTTCTCTTCTTTTTCTTCTGGGAAGTCATGCTCATTCCCATGTATTTTATCATCGCAATCTGGGGGCATGAGAATAGGCGCTATGCCGCTACGAAGTTTTTCCTGTTTACCCAGCTGAGCGGCATGTTGTTGCTCATTTCCATTCTGGGCTTGGTCTACAGCTACAGCTTGCAGAGCGGCAGCCTGAGCTTTGCCTACGACGATCTGTTGAGTGTTGAAATGAGCGCAGGGGTGGAGTGGTGGCTGATGCTAGGCTTTTTCGTCGCCTTCGCCACCAAGCTGCCCAGTGTGCCTCTACATTCTTGGCTGCCCGATGCGCATTCCCAAGCACCGACCGCGGGCAGCGTTTTGCTCGCAGGCGTTCTGTTGAAAACTGGGGCTTACGGCCTGCTGCGTTTCACGTTGCCACTGTTTCCTGAGGCCTCTGCAGCCTTCGCGCCGGTGGCACTCACTCTCGCCGTGGTGAGCATCCTTTACTGCGCCAAGGTCGCCCTTGCACAGACCGACATAAAACGTCTCATCGCCTACACGAGCGTCAGTCACATGGGGTTTGTTCTGCTGGGTATTTACGCTTGGAATCTCATCGGTATGCAAGGGGCGGTGATGACCATGCTCGCGCACGGGCTTAGTGCAGCGGCGCTGTTCTCGCTAGCCGGAGGCCTGCAGGAGCGTTTGCATACTAGAGAGCTTGATAAGATGGGCGGCTTGTGGCGGTCGGCGCCGAATATGGCGGTGGTCGCCTTGTTCTTTTCCGTGGCCGCATTAGGTATGCCGGGACTTGGCAATTTTGTCGGTGAGTTTCTCTCTCTGCTTGGGGCTTTTTCTGTCAGCATCGTCGCCACCGCGCTCGCGGCTCTGGGCATGATCTTGTCGGCTGTCTACTCACTATGGGTCATGCAGCGCGTGTTCCAGGGAGAGGAGATTTCGCAGTCAGATGAGGAGGGTGCCACGCCTCTGAGTGATCTCGATGCGCGTGAGTTAGTCATTTACGGATTAATGATGGCAGGATTAGTGGTGATGGGCATGTTTCCGACTGTATTTTTGGATTATTCCAGCGCTGCGATTGAGAGAGTTGTCTCGATAAGTGGGTCGTTGTCAGACGGATTTGGGGGACGCTAATGGACTACGATAACGCTGCTCGCGACACGATAAATGCCTTCGCGCCATCGGTGAGTTGGGAAGAACTGCTGTGGCTTTTGCCCCATGAAATTCTCGGCGCTACGATCGTCTTCGCGATGCTCGCTATCGCAGTGCGCCGCCATTTCTTCGTCACTACAGTAATAACTACTTTGGGCTTGATAGCGGCTGCGCTGGCCGCGAGTATGCAGTTTTCTCACTTAGTGCAGGGTGCACCGTCGGCACTCGTTACGCCTCTTTTCTTAATCGATGCCTTCGCGGTTTTTTTCGTCATTGTTCTCTGTCTCGGCGCACTCGCGCTCGCCATACTCGGCTTTGGTTATTTCGCCCGCCTCGATGACGCGCGTGAAGAGTTTCAGTTGCTCTTGCTACTTGCCACCCTAGGTGCGGTGACGCTTGCGAGTAGCGCTCATTTTGTCAGTGTGGTGATCGGCTTAGAGATGTTAAGCATGGCGCTATACGGAATGATTGCGTACCCGATTCACAGCAAGGTTGGCGCCGAGCATAGTCTCGAGGCGGCGTTTAAGTATCTCGTCCTATCGGCGGTCGCGTCGGCGACAATGTTGTTTGGTATGGCGCTTATCTACTCGCAGACTGGCGCTTTGGAAGTGGTTGGTTCGGCGAATTCGATGCTGGGATACGCGTCTCCACTCGCGCTAGTCGGTGTCATGCTAGTGTTCGTTGGCATCGCGTTTAAGCTCTCGCTATTCCCCTTTCATCTGTGGACGCCCGATGTCTATGAGGGTGCGCCATTGCCGTCTGTCGCCTTGCTCGCGACTCTAGGCAAGGTCGCGGTTGGAGCATTCTTCTTAAGGTTTCTGATTCATAGCCATTTACTGCTTAACGAGTCGGTGACTCTTGTGCTCGCGCTCTTGGCCGTGGCCTCCATTCTTGCGGGCAATGTGCTTGCCCTGCGACAAACAAATCTCAAGCGACTGCTCGCGTATTCTTCGATTGCGCACATGGGGTATTGGGTTGTTGCGCTGCTTTCCGGAGTTGGCTTAGGCAGCCAAAACATGGCTGCGAGTGCCGCCGCCTTTTATCTGCTTACCTATGCTGCGCTGTCACTCGGTGCGTTCGCTTGCCTGAGTATAGCCTCATCTAGCGAGTCTGAAGCGGGCGTGCTGAGTGACTACCGCGGTTTGTTTTGGCGCTCACCGTGGCTTGCGCTGGCCTTGTCTGTGATGATGTTCGGCCTCGCTGGCATCCCTCTGACTGCTGGTTTTATCGCTAAATTCCAAGTGTTCTTCGCGGCAGTGGAATCCTCTCAATGGGGGCTGCTCGCTGCGCTCGTCCTTGGCAGCGCAATCGGTCTATTCTATTACCTTCGCGTCATTTACCAGATGCTCCAGCCCGCAGGGGAGGAGGGTCGTACCCTTCGAGACTTAGGGCTCGAGAGCGTCGGCAGCGTGATCACGATTACGTTAGTCGTTCTGTTTGTACTCTGGGCCGGAATCCTACCGGAGCCGCTTTTGGTGCTTATAGCAGCGCTATTCGGATGAGCGTGTCTCCCTACGTGTCTCTTGGGCGTGAGCGCGCTGTTCTACACCCTTAGCTCTCATATCCTAAACCCGTTACACTAGCCCCCACAGCGCGAGATCGATCGCGTAATGGAGAGCTGTATTGGCAGAATTAGTCAAAGTCGCGGTAATTGGCGGGGGGAGTTTTGGCACCGTAATCGCGAACATCGCGGCCGGAAACGGCTTCCCAGTGAGCTTCTGGATGCGCAGTGAAGCGTTAGCCCAATCCATAAACTCGCATCACGTCAATACCAACTACTTACCCGATTACCCGCTGAGTGAACTCGTCGTGGCGACTCATGACATGACTGAGGCGGTGAGTGGTGCGGCCCTTATCTTCGTCGCTGTGCCTAGTGGTTCCTTGCGTAGCGTCGTCACCGAGCTGGTTAAGGCGGCTGCGCCAGAGGCGATGTTGGTGAGTACGACGAAGGGCATCGAGGCCGGCAGCTTTCTATTGATGAGCCAGGTACTCCGTGAGCTCGCGCCGAATGCGCCTATTGGCGTGCTAAGCGGGCCGAATCTCGCGAAGGAAATAGCCGACAGGCAGCTGACCGGCACGGTAATTGCGAGTGCGGATGCTGGGGTGCGCGAGGCGGTGCAAGATGCATTGAAGTCGCGCTATTTTCGCGTCTACACTAACGACGATATGTTCGGTGTCGAGCTAGGTGGTTCGCTGAAAAATATTTATGCGATCATCGCTGGCATGGCCGCGGCACTGGGTATGGGCCACAACACCAACAGCATGTTGGTGACGAGGGGCCTGATAGAAATGGCGCGCTTCGGGCGAGAGCTTGGCGCCGACCCGATGACGTTCCTCGGCCTGTCTGGCGTCGGCGACCTCGTCGTTACCTGTTCGTCGCCGCTGAGTAGGAATTACCGCATGGGATTTGCGCTAGGCTCTGGCAAGGCCTTGGATGACGCGACCAAGGAGATTGGTCAAGTTGTCGAGGGCGTGAATACCGTGCGTCTAGTGAAGCTCCGCGCTGAAGAGCTTAGCGTGTATATGCCGCTGGCTAGCGGGCTCTATCGGGTGCTATTCGAAGGTGCGAGCCTCGAATCTATAGTGTCTTCGCTTATGCTCGGCGAACAGGCGTTGGATGTTGAGTTTGCCGCTCAGGATGAAAAACAAATTGAGCGGGCTGCGCTCTGAGGTCAGTAGGGCCGCGTACAGTAGGATAGTCGCTGATAAATCGAATCGAAGGAGAAGAGGCATGTCAGATCAGATCGAGGAAGTCGTTGAGAATTTGAAACAGACGTCAGCCTGGCAGCGGGTGTTCTTCGTTATAGGCTTCGGGCTGCTGTTTAATGTCGTACTCGTACCGTTAACGCTGCTCACACTGCTGGTCCAGATTGTGTTCTCGTTGTTCGCCGGTGCTAAGAACGACAATATTGCTGCATTGAGCGCTAAATTCATCGCCTATATGCATGAGGTGCTCGCCTTTGTCTTATTCGTTTCGGAGCACAAGCCGTTTCCGTTTAATGATTTTCCTGAGATGGCCTCAGAGGAGGCGGATTCTGCGGTGACGCCCGACCGTGGTTACGATCAGCCTGCAGCGCCTGAATCAGGCGACGATCCGAAGGATTAGTAGACGGTGCGGCTTTTGCTCCTGCGTCACGGCGAGGCGAGCCAGGTTGCCGAATCAGACGCGCTGCGTCCGCTAACCCCCAATGGTCGAGAAGGTGTTGTCGCAGCCCTCGAGCGCTACCTCGCGTGGCGTTCGCGTATGGCGGTTCCTGCGCGCGGTCCAGCAACCCTTCTGGCGAGCCCTTTCTTGCGCGCACAGCAGAGTCTGAATATCACTGAGGAGACACTTCAAGCTGCTCACCAACCGCCTCTCCAGCCGTCTCTCAAAAACACCCTCCAACCGGCTCTCAAAAAGGCGCCCTCAACGTTTGCAGCGGGTGCGACGGAAGTCGGCTGGGCCCTCTTTGGGCCAGCGGTCTCAGTGGATCCTGTCGCCAAACACTGGTTGACTCCTAGCACGCCGCCGCTGGACTGCTTGCAAGAGCTCGCGGGTCTGGAAGAGGCGGGGGTAGAGGAGCTCTGGCTCGTCGCGCACAACCCACTTCTGTCTGAGCTTTTAGGTCTGTTGGTTGATGCCGACCGTTACTCTCAGCCCTCGCTTTCCACCGCCGAACTGGTTGAATTAGACTGTGAGCCGCTGGCGATTGGCTGTGCTAGTGTTGAGTATCGCGCGTAGAGGGAGGTCTCTGCGAATTTCCGAGTGTCATTCGATAGCCGGTTATCGAATTTAGGGGGTGATATGCCAACGAAAACCGCCGAGGGGTTTCTAAATTTAAGGATCAATTGGGCCTGTGTGCTGGCTTTTGGCTTCTGTGCAGGAGGGGTGTTTGGCGCCGCGGAGCAGCCGCGAGATCATCCTCTCATCGCTTCTTTTCCCGGTTCGGCGATCGTCGAATACGACGTCGTCGAGGCTACAAATCATGTGTTCGTACTCGGCAATCTGCAGCGTACTCGCGGAGAAGTGGTGCCTGCGGCAGCCGAGAAACTGCGTGGGAGAGTGACTCAGATTGTGTACGCGCTGCCCGAAGACTTCGAAGGTGGCGAGGTTAAAGAGTATTTTGATGCGCAGCTGAAAGAGCGCGGCTACGAGGTTTTGTTCGACTGCGAGGGGCGCGCTTGTGGGAGCAGCAATTATTGGGCGAACGATATTTTCAAGCGACGCATCCTCTATGGCCCTGAGAGGAATCAGTACTATATCGCGGCGCGCGCGAAAACCGCGCTAGAAGAAGATCCCTATCTTTCACTCTACCTGATCACTCGCGCGAATCGCCGTCTTTACGCCTATTTGGAAGTAGTCGAGACAGTGGTCGCCTCAGATCCGCAAATACTCATCAACGAAGGCCTGTTAGCGCAGGCGCTCCTCACCGAGGGCAGCGTTATTCTGCCACCTGTTGCGTTTACACCCGATGGCGAGGTGGAGTCCCCCGAGGCCATCGCCTATCTCGTCCGGCTATTGCAGCAGAATCCTTCGCTGAGCGTATTCATTGTTAGCCACACTGCGCTGGGCGCTGACGGGTTAAACGCAGCGCGGGAGCGCTCGTTAACGCGCGCGAAGAGTGTGCGCGCGACTTTGGTGGTGCAGGGGATAGACGGTGTGAGGGTGGTGGCGGAGGGGGTTGGTCCGCTCGCGCCAGCATGTCCGCTGAGCGACTGTGCGGAACGACTAGAGTTGGTGATCGCCTCGCGCGGAGGCTGAGGCTGCAAACTCTCTTTACAGCGCCTCTGCCATTATCTGCTTATGAGGGAAAGGAATTCGGCGCGTGTTGTTTGACTCTTGCGGAAAGAGCCGAGCATGCACGAGGTCGTCATGGTCGAATTCTGTTTCTCTACGCCGCGCATCATCATGCACATGTGTTTAGCCTCGATGATCACCGCGGCGCCGCTCGCCCCGGTCTGCTCAACTATCGTCGTGGCGATCTGATTCGTCAGATTCTCTTGGATTTGTAGTCGTCGAGCAAACATGTCAACGATGCGAGCGATTTTGGATAGACCGATGACCTTGCCTTGAGGCAGGTAGGCGACGTGACACTTGCCGATGAAGGGCAGCATGTGGTGTTCGCACATCGAGTACAGCTCGATATCTTTCACGATGACCATTTCGTCGTTTTCGGATTCGAACATCGCGCCATTGATTACCGCGTCCACGTCCATGCCATAGCCTTGGGTCAAGAACTCTAGCGCCTTCGCGGCGCGCAGCGGCGTGTCGATCAGGCCGTCGCGGTCTGGGTTCTCGCCAACCTGTTCAAGTAGGGTGCGATAGGAATCACGCATAACCTCAACGGCTGTCTCGCTTCTGGCTGTCTTGTTGTCGCTCACGATTTTCTCCTTCTTAGCCCGCCTCATGGGGCAGCATTGGCGCGATTATCGCACACGATCGCTCACATGACCGCCGCAAACTCATGTGAAGGCTGCCGCAGGGCGAATGCGGGCGACAGGCTCGAGCGAAACGCGGATAATAGCTATTTTGGGCTCATTGGAGCGGGGGATACGTGTCGGATTCGCCAAGTGCACAGATCACGGTAAGGCAGTTTATTGAGCAGGCCAGTGTGCGGCTCGATGACGCGGGGGCATTCTACGGTCATGGCACCGACAATGCGTGGGATGACGCCGTGTTTTTAACACTGGTCACGCTGGGGCTTGAGCATGACGATCCTTCCGCCGCTGAGCGTCTGATTGCGCCAGAGGAGCTCAGGCTGTTAGAGGCGCGGCTTGCTGCTCGCAGCGATCAGCGTATTCCTGTCGCCTATCTCGTTGGCGAAGCCTGGTTCGCAGGCCGTCGCTTTCTCGCCGATAAGCGGGCGTTAGTGCCGCGTTCCCCTATCGCGGAGCTGCTGAATGGCGGGGGTATTCCCTTCCTAGACCACGCGCCGGCTGCACTCCTAGACTTGTGCTGTGGCGGCGGAAGCATTGGAATCACAGCGGCGCATGAGTTCCCTGAGGCGCGGGTGGATCTCGCCGACCTGTCGTCGGAAGCGTTGGCGCTTGCAGCGGAGAATGTCGCGTTGCATCAAATGGATGGGCGCGTGTCTTTGCTGCAATCGGACTTGTTTGAATCGATTCCCGCAGCGTATGACCTGATCTTGACCAATCCGCCGTATGTCGCCGCCGAGGAGATGACCGATATCCCTGACGAGTATCGTCACGAACCGGAGATGGGCTTGGTTTGCGACGACGACGGCCTTGGGCTACCGCTCCGCATCCTGCGTGACGCCGCAGAGCATCTTAATCCCGGCGGGGTCTTGGTCATGGAGGTTGGTTACAGTCACCCGCAGTTGAGCGCTCGCTTAACAGGCGTCCCGCTGGTGTGGCTGGAGTTTGACCAGGGTGGCGAGGGTGTGTTTGCCATCACCAGGGCGGACTTGTGCCGCTACAGAGAGCACTTTATCTAGTGTATACTGTGCGGCTTTATTGCAGCGCCGAATCGCGCCTCTGGCGGGCGTTAATACGGAAATAGCCACACTAAGAAGCACGCGAGCAAACTCACAAGCTAAATTGGATCTAGGCATGTCGGGAAATACCTTTGGTAAGCTATTTACAGTGACCAGCTTCGGCGAGAGTCACGGCCCCGCACTCGGTTGTATCATCGACGGCTGCCCGCCCGGCATTGAGCTGAGCAGCGCGGACCTGCAGCATGATTTGGATCGTCGCAAGCCGGGGCAGTCGCGTTTTACCACTCAGCGTCGGGAAGACGATGAGGTGCAGATACTCTCAGGCGTGTTCGAAGGCAAGACGACAGGGACGCCAATTGGCCTGCTCATCCACAATACCGATCAGCGATCTAAAGACTACGGCAAGATCAAGGATCAGTTTCGCCCTGCACACGCCGATTACACGTATCAGGTCAAATACGGCGCGCGCGACTACCGTGGCGGCGGGCGCTCCTCTGCACGTGAGACTGCGATGCGGGTCGCGGCCGGGGCCGTTGCGAAAAAATACCTCGCCAGCGAGTGTGGTATCGAAGTGTACGGGTATTTGAGCGAGCTAGGGCCTATCGGCATCGATTCGGTAGATCGTAGCGAAATCGAGAACAATCCCTTTTTCTGCCCCGACGCGAGCAAGGTTGCTGCCATGGAAGAGTATATGGCGGCGCTAAGCAAAGAGGGCAACTCCATCGGTGCGCGTATCGATGTCTGCGCGACTAACGTGCCGGCGGGATTGGGTGAGCCGATTTTCGATAGGTTAGACGCTGATCTTGCGCACGCACTCATGGGAATCAATGCGGTAAAAGGCGTTGAGATCGGAGCCGGCTTCGGCGCTATCACACAAAAGGGAAGCGAGCACCGCGACGAGATCACGCCAACAGGCTTCCTGAGCAATAACGCTGGCGGCATCTTGGGTGGGATCTCTAGCGGCCAAGACATCCTCGCCAGTATCGCGCTCAAACCGACCTCGAGCATTCGCCTGCCAGGTCGCTCGATCGACAAAGACGGCAATCCCGCCGAGGTCATCACGACCGGGCGTCATGACCCCTGTGTCGGCATCCGTGCCACCCCAATCGCCGAAGCTATGGTCGCGCTTGTGTTAATCGACCACCTGCTACGTGACCGTGGCCAGATGGGACTTCATAGAATCAAGAAAGAAACTTTAATTTAGCAATATCAATACACTAAGAATACTTTTTACTGCAATTTAGCATGGTGATAAGCATGAGCAGCAAGACCCTTTACGACAAGATTTGGGACGCCCACTTGGTCACACAGCGTGAGGACGGTACCGCGCTGATCTACATCGACCGCCATTTGATCCACGAGGTCACGTCGCCTCAGGCGTTCGAAGGACTGCGCTTAGCGGGCCGTGCGCCATGGCGTGCGGATGCGAACTTCGCCACGCCCGATCACAATATTCCGACCACGAAGGCGGAGCGTGACGCAGGTATCGATGGCATTAAAGACCCGATATCCAAAATTCAGGTAACGACACTCGACGATAACTGTCGCGAGTTTGGCATCCTCGAGATGAGCATGGATGATATTCGTCAGGGCATCGTCCACGTCGTAGGCCCTGAGCAGGGCGCGACGCTGCCGGGCATGACAATCGTCTGTGGCGATTCGCACACCTCGACACACGGCGCGCTCGGTGCGCTCGCACACGGCATAGGCACCTCCGAGGTCGAGCACGTCCTCGCGACACAGACGTTGATGGCGAAGAAAGCGAAAAACATGCTGGTGCGAGTAGACGGAACGCTGCAACGTGGCGTGACCGCAAAGGATATCGTTCTCGCGATTATCGGTGAGATCGGCACCGCGGGTGGCACTGGTTACACCATCGAATTCGGTGGTGACGCGATCATGGCGCTCAGTGTCGAGGGGCGTATGACGGTATGCAATATGGCGATAGAGGCGGGCGCGCGTGCGGGCCTTATCGCGGTGGACCAGGCGACTATCGACTATATCGAAGGCCGTCCGTTCGCGCCTAAGGGCGAAGTGTGGGAGCGCGCGGTAGAGGCGTGGCGTGATCTGCACACTGACGAAGGCGCCGTGTTCGACAAGACAGTTACCCTCGATGCGGCGACTATCGAGCCGCAAGTCACTTGGGGTACGTCGCCGGAAATGGTCGTCTCGGTGAATGGTTTCATTCCAGATCCGCAGCAAGAGCAAGACGAGTCGCGTCGCGAGAGCATTACCCAATCGCTCAGCTACATGGGCCTCGCTGGCGGTACAGCGATCAAAGATATTCAGCTCGATTGCATTTTTATTGGGTCTTGTACTAATTCGCGCATCGAAGATCTGCGCGAGGCGGCGAAGGTCGTAGCTGGGCAAAAGGTTGCGTCGACTATCGAGCTTGCGATGGTCGTGCCCGGTTCGGGATTGGTGAAGCAACAAGCCGAAGCAGAAGGACTCGATAAGGTGTTTATCGAGGCGGGGCTGGAATGGCGCGAGCCAGGGTGTTCCATGTGTCTGGCGATGAATGCAGACCAACTCGGCGATGGTAAGCACTGTGCCTCGACTTCGAATCGCAACTTTGAAGGCAGACAAGGGTTCGGCGGTAGGACTCACCTCGTGAGCCCAGCCATGGCTGCTGCGGCGGCGATTCATGGCCGTTTCGTAGACGTGCGTGATCTGTAATCGCTAACCCAAATTAAGGACGCTCCAATGAAAAAATTTACTCAAGAAGCTGGCGTGGTGTTGCCACTGAATCGCGCCAACGTCGATACCGACTTCATCATTCCCAAACAGTTCCTTAAATCGATTAAGCGGACAGGCTTCGGGGTTAACTTGTTCGATGAGCATCGCTACTTAGATAAGGGCGAGCCTGATGCGGACAACAGCGGCCGACCGCTGAACCCTGACTTTGTGATGAATCAGCCGCGCTATGCAGGCGCACGGGTGTTGCTCGCGCGCGACAATTTCGGCTGCGGCTCGAGCCGCGAGCACGCACCATGGGCGCTAGACGATTATGGTTTTCGGGCCATTCTCGCGCCGAGCTTCGCCGATATTTTCTTTAACAACTGTTTCAAGAATGGGCTTTTACCTATTGTGCTCGACAAGGCGGTGATCGACGCGCTCTTCAACGAAGTGGAGGCTACGCCAGGCTACGAGCTGTCGGTAGACCTCGCGGCTCAGGAAGTTCGCAAGCCGAACGGCGAGACGATTGCCTTCGAGGTGGATCAGTTCCGCAAGCATTGCCTACTTCACGGGCTCGATGACATCGGTCTTACGCTCGAAGATTCGGCAGCTATCTCTGCTTTCGAGACAACGTGGCGTGAAAAGAGCCCCTGGTATTTCACCCTGTCAAACTAAGAACACGCACCAGCTAGTTTAATGAGAAACGAAAATGAGTGAGAAGTATAACGTTGCGATCGTGGGTGCCACCGGTGCGGTAGGCGAGGCGCTTATCGAAATTTTGGAGCAGAGAAAATTCCCAGTGGGCGAGTTGTACTTACTCGCGAGTGAGCGCTCCGCAGGCTCGAGGCTTATGTTTAACAATAAGTCGATTATGGTCACGGACCTCGCCGAGTTTGATTTCTCCAAGGCGCAGATTGGTTTGTTTTCGGCGGGTGGCAGCATCTCTGAGGTTTATGCGCCTAAGGCCGCGGCCGCGGGCTGTGTGGTGATCGATAACACGTCACAATTTCGTTACGACGACGACATCCCGCTCGTCGTGCCTGAGGTAAACCCCGAAGCTATCGCAGGCTATAAAACGCGCAACATTATTGCTAATCCGAATTGCTCAACGATTCAGATGTTGGTCGCTCTGAAGCCCATCCATGACGCGGTGGGTATCAAGCGTATCAGCGTTGCGACCTACCAGGCTGTCTCTGGCACCGGCAAGCCCGCGATCGAGGAGCTCGCCGGCCAGACCGCGCAACTGCTCAATGGGCGCGAGGTAACCTGCGAGGTTTATCCGCAGCAGATAGCCTTTAACGTGCTGCCACAGATCGATGTGTTCTTAGAAAACGGCTACACCAAAGAAGAAATGAAAATGGTGTGGGAGACGCAGAAAATTTTCGGTGATGAGTCTGTAGCCGTAAGCGCCACGTGTGTGCGCGTTCCAGTTTTCTTTGGGCATTCGGAAGCGGTGCAGATCGAAACCCATTCCGAGATATCCGAAGAGACAGTGCGCGAATTGTTGAGCGCAGCACCGGGCGTAGAGGTGATCGACGAGCGCGTCGACGGCGGCTATCCGACTGCGGTAAAACACTCTGCGGGCAAAGACCCGGTTTACGTCGGACGAATCCGCAAGGATATCTCCATGGCTAATGGCATGAACCTATGGGTCGTGTCTGACAATGTGCGTAAAGGTGCGGCACTGAATTCCGTACAGATTGCTGAAGAGCTGATTCGCACATATTTGAACACGTAAGTGTGACTAGTCATCTAAGGACACGCGTTCCACACTCGAGAGTAGGCATCATGAGACGAATGGTTGCAGCACAGTGTGTGATCTTAGTGGCGTCAACGCTGCTGATTCGTCCTGTGAGCGCCGTGGGTTTGGGACAATTGTCTGCCGAGTCGGCGATTAACCAGCCACTCAATGTGCGAGTGGAATTGCTCGATCTTGGCACCACAGCGCTAGAAGAGATCACGGTCCAACTCGCCACTGCAGAAGATTTTGCGCGCCTCGGGGTCAAGCCTAACGCAGCCTTGCCTGCATTAAGTTTGAGCATCGCTCGCGATGGAGAGGGCGCCCACATTCGCGTGACCTCGTCTGCCGTTGTCGGTGCCGCATTCTTCGATTTCGTGCTCGACACTCGCTGGCCCGCTGGACGCATTCTCACAGCGCATACGGTGTTACTAGACCCTCCTGTTTTTAATGACGCAGCCTTAAACGACATGGTTGCGGCGCCCCAATCCGGCTCGGCAACCACTGCCACTGCCGATCAAGGCGTGATTACGACAGTGCTCACCGATCGCACGAGCACGCTGTACAGCATTGCAATGGCGGCACGTCCCGACGCAAGCGTCACTGTTCAGCAAACCATGCTGGCGATTCAGCGTCTCAATCCGAAAGCCTTCGGGGCCGAGAATATAAATCGCCTATATGCGGGTGAGATCCTAAGGTTGCCAAACAGGGCGCAGATAGAGGTGCTTAGCGCGACGCAGGCACTGGCGATCGTGCGCGAGCAGAACGCGCTGAACGAACAACGCCAACAGTCACGCTTGGGAGTCACAAGCACGACACCTGCGGCCAGCGATCAACTCAGCGTGGTGGTCAAGGCCGCTGAGGCAGACGCGCAAGATTCGAGCGCGGGGACACGAGCGGCAGCACCAGATAGCGCTGCCGGTGTGGAACGTCTCGCGATGAGCCAGCGGCTCGAAGACCTCGGTGATCAGCTTGCACTGAGTCAGGAAGAGCTTGCGCGGGCATCGCGCGAGCGTGAAGAGTTTCTCTCTCGACTCGCAGCGATCGAAGGTCAGTTTAATTCAGCGCAAGAAATCATTCGTGTCCAGAACGCACGCATCGTTGAGCTGGAGCAGGCATTGGAAGCTGCGGCGGTGCTGGCTAGCGAGTCGGCGGGTCTGGGGACTCAGAGAACATCTGCGCCGCGCACCGGCTGGGTCGCAACGCTCGCCGCGCAGCCCCTCCTCGTAGGTGGTGGCTTGTTGGCGGCCATCTTGTTACTCGTTGGGGCGCTGCTGCGACGAGCGCGCACCGAGGACGAGGTTGATGCCGACGCCCAGGCCACTGTCATCACTTTAACAACCGCCACCGATAAATCTTTGTCCGAGGAATCTGCTGGCGATCCTATCGGCTCAGGCGAGCTGGGCGCGCTCGACACCCAAATAGCGGCACGCGACGCCACCGATGCCATCGATGCCAAGAGTCAGGCAGAAAACCAGGCGGCCATTGCTGCGAAGCCCGCCTTTGATCCTGATGAATTAGCATTCGGCGCGCGAGAGGCAAATACAGCGAGATCTGGGCCAACTGAGTCTGGGGAAGAAGAATCTGCTACCAAGCTTGAGTTGGCGTATGCCTATCACAAAATGGGAGATGACGCGGGTGCCGTGGAAATTCTCGCCGAGGTCGTCGCCGAGGGTGATGAGGCTTATGGACGTGAGGCGGCGAAGTTATTAGCGGTCATTCGGGGCGAGTTGCCTTGATCGACTCCGTCGGTGCAAGCCATATCGCGCTGGGCGTTGAATACGATGGTTCTGGCTTTTGCGGATGGCAGCGCCAATCGGCAGCGGGTTCGTCGACCCTCGATGCGGTGCCTACGGTACAGCAAGAATTAGAGCGTGCACTGAGTCAAGTGGCTGCGCACGAGGTAAGAGTGACCTGTGCGGGTCGCACCGATGCGGGTGTCCACGCGACGAGCCAGACCATCAATTTTACCTGTCCTGTCGATCGTGGCGAGAAGGCTTGGACGCAGGGGGTGAATAGTCTTTTGCCGCGCAGTGTTCGCGTGCAGTGGGCACGACCGGTTGACGCCGAGTTTAATGCGCGCTTTAGCGCGTTATCGCGGCGCTACCACTACGTGCTTTACAGACGAAAACAGGCGAGCGCGATACTCGATAGGCGCGTTACACACTATCCTTACGCGCTCGATGTAGAAGCGATGGATGGCGCCGCACAGGCCTTGCTTGGCGAACAAGACTTCACCAGCTTTCGGGCGGCTGGCTGCCAATCCAAGACGCCCAATCGCAACGTACATTACGTGAGTGTTCGCGCGATCGGCGACTTCGTCGTTATCGATATTCAAGCTAATGCTTTTTTGCAGCACATGGTGAGAAACATCACCGGAAGCTTGTTGGCGATCGGAAGGGGACAGCAGGATCAGCGATGGCTTGCTGAGCTTCTTGAGATGCGGGACAGGTCGCGTGCAGCGATGACGGCGCCGGCAGACGGTCTCTATCTAGTAGGCGTTAGTTATCCTGATTCAACAGGTTTGACTGAAGGGGTGGTTCCCCCACCATTCATGCTGACGACGTTGGGGAGCTAAGTGTGGCGCAGACATGGATTAAGCTTTGTGGCCTAAAGCGCGCGGAAGAGTTTAATGCGGCTAAAACGCTTGGCATCGACGCTGTTGGCGTCGTGTTTTACCCGCCGAGTAGTCGCGCAATCACGGTCGAAGAGTTAGAAGGCCTGGTTCCCAGTGACATGGGAGAGACGCAGGTGGTTGGGCTGTTCGTAAACCCTAGCCGCGCGCAGGTCGACGCAGCGCTGGCGAGTAGGCATATCACTATGCTGCAATTTCACGGACAAGAATCGGAAGCGTTTTGCGCCAGTTTCGGCGTACCTTATTTGAAGGCCATCGGTATCCCGGACGGCACCGATGCCGCGCCAATCGATATCGAGGCGCAGTTTGATCACTATGCCAGTGCTCGGCTTATCCTTCTCGACGCCTTCGACGCGCGTGAGCACGGTGGCACTGGCCGACGCTTCGACTGGACGCAGGCGGCGGCCTTATCGGACAGCGCCAAACGCCGGCTTGTTCTCGCCGGCGGCTTAACACCGGATAACGTCTCCGACGCGATCCATCGAGTACAGCCCTTCGGGGTCGACGTCAGCTCGGGCATCGAGGGAGAGAAGGGCGTTAAAGACATCGAATTAATGCATCGTTTTACGCAAGGAGTACGAAGTGCCTGATACACAACAGCAATCGGTAGGTTTTGCGGGTCCTGATAGGCTCGGTCATTTTGGGCCCTACGGCGGCACGTTCGTGGGAGAGACCTTGGTCGCAGCGGTAGAAGAACTCGCGGCGGTCTACGAGGAGGTCTCCAAAGACCCTGAGTTCTGGGCCGAGTATGACCATGATTTAAAATACTATGTTGGCAGGCCTTCGCCTCTCTATCTCGCAGAGCGGTTAACTGCAAAGGCGGGTGGTGCAAAGATTTATCTTAAGCGCGAAGACCTCAATCACACCGGCGCGCATAAGGTTAATAATACGATCGGCCAGGCGCTTCTTGCCAAGCGCATGGGCAAGACCCGCATCATTGCTGAGACCGGTGCAGGCCAGCATGGCGTGGCAAGCGCTACGGTAGCGGCACGACTCGGCCTCGAGTGCTTCGTGTATATGGGGGCAGAAGACATCCAGAGGCAGGCGCCGAATGTGTACCGCATGAAATTGCTGGGCGCGACGGTCGTCAGCGTAGAGTCGGGTTCACGCACCTTAAAGGATGCAATGAACGAGGCGCTGCGAGATTGGGCGACGAATGTTGACTCGACGTACTACATTATCGGCACCGTTGCAGGACCACATCCCTATCCGCAACTCGTGCGAGATTTTCAATGCATCATTGGCAGAGAGACTCGGGAGCAATCGCTGGAACAGCTAGACCAACTTCCGGATGCGCTAGTCGCCTGTGTAGGCGGTGGCTCCAATGCCATCGGTCTTTTTCACCCCTTCCTTAACGACACAAGCGTCGCGATGTATGGCGTCGAGGCGGGCGGCGATGGGATCGAGACAGGCCGTCACGCGGCTCCCTTGAGTTCAGGTGTGCCAGGCGTACTGCATGGTAACCGCACCTATTTGATGACCGATGCGGGCGGGCAAATCATGGAGACTCACTCCGTGTCGGCGGGGCTAGACTATCCCGGCGTCGGTCCTGAGCATGCCTGGTTGAAAGACCTGAAAAGGGTCAACTATGTCGCTGCTACAGATGCCGAGGCCATGCAGGCATTCCACCAACTGACGCGCTTAGAGGGTATAATTCCGGCGCTCGAATCAGCCCATGCCGTGGCCTATGCGATGAAACTCGCGGCTACGATGGCACCAGAGCAGTCGATTGTGATTAACCTCTCGGGCCGCGGCGATAAGGACATTCAAACCGTAGCCAAGCTCGAAGGGCTAACGCTTTAGGTTTGCAAGGTCAGGAGACTGACCGCTTTACCGCGGCGTCAGCGATCAGCATAGCGAGAACACAGAATTATGAGTCGAATTAGTGAAGTCAGCAGCACCGCTGCGCAGCAGGGACGCAAGCTACTTATTCCCTATCTCGTCGCCGGCGACCCCGATCTCGAGACGACGCTTAAGTTAATGCATCAACTCGTCGACGATGGTGCCGACATTATCGAGCTAGGCGTTCCGTTTAGCGATCCTAGTTCCGATGGCCCTGTCATTCAAAAGGGTGTCGAAAGGGCGCTGTCACGGGGGACGACGCTGGTAGAGGTATTGGCGCTTGTCGCTGATTTCCGTACCACCAATAAGCACACGGCGATTGTTTTGATGGGATACCTTAATCCCGTCGAACGGATGGGGTATGCGCATTTTGTCGAGGGCGCGAGCAGCGCGGGTGTGGATGGCGTTCTTATCGTCGATCTCCCGCCCAGCGAGGCATCCGCTATTAAGCCCTTAATGGACACTAAGGGAATAGACACGATCTTCCTCGTCGCACCAACCACAACCGACGCGAGGGCGGCCCAGATCGCCGCTAACTGCACGGGCTACCTTTACTATGTATCACTGAAGGGCGTGACCGGCGCTGCGCTCATCGATACCGAATCGGTTAGGCAGAGCATAGAGAAGCTGCGAAGGCTGAGCGACCTGCCTATCGTCATCGGCTTCGGCATTAAAGATGCCGCTAGCGCGAAGGCCATGGGATCGATCGCGGACGGTGTTATCATCGGTAGTGCCTTGGTTGAGAAGATCGCCGAGTTGAACGGCGAGACACCACACACAGTAGAGCGACTTCGCGCTGTCAGCGAGGTCATTCGCCTAGCCCGCGGCGCGCTCGACGAGCGCTGATTCGCGTCAGTTTTTTTGGCTTGGCGGCTTGGCGGCTTGGCAGGGAATAAATTAGGGACGAAGACATGAGTTGGATAGACAAAATACTCCCCTCGATTGCGAACGGAACGCGAGAGGCTAAGAAAAGCGGGGTGCCGGAAGGTGTCTGGAAGAAATGCCCGCGCTGCGACGCGATGCTCTATGAAAAGTCGCTAAGCGATAATGCCGACGTGTGTCCGAAGTGTGATCATCATCTGCGTATTACTGCACGCAGGCGGCTCGATCTATTCCTCGATGCGGGCAGCCAACAGGAATTGTTTGCCGATCTAGCTCCCGTCGACCTGCTCAAGTTTAAAGACCTTAAGCGTTACAAAGACCGGCTTAGTGCAGCGCAGAAGAGCACGGGCGAGAAAGACGCCCTAATCGCGGTGAGCGGCAACTTGAAAGGGCAGCCGCTTATCGCTGTGGCCTTCGAATTCAACTTCATCGGCGGTTCAATGGGGGCGGTCGTTGGCGAGAAGTTCGTGCAAGCGGTGAATACCTGCATAGAGAAACGCCTGCCGCTTGTTTGTTTTTCCACCAGTGGTGGCGCGCGCATGCAGGAGGCATTGATCTCCCTAATGCAGATGGCGAAGACGGCTGCGGCGCTTGAGAAACTCAAAGCGGAAGGCTTGCCCTATATTTCTATCCTCGTAGATCCCGTTTATGGCGGCGTATCAGCGAGTTTGGCGATGCTGGGCGATATTAATATCGCCGAGCCCAACGCGCTCGTCGGATTCACAGGTCCCGACGTTATCCGTCAGACCGTGCGCGTGAAGCTGCCCGAAGGCTTCCAGCGTAGCGAGTTTCTGCTCGAGCACGGTGCGATCGATATGATTGTTCCGCGCGGTCAGCTGCCAGAAAAAGTCGCCTCGTTACTCGATAAACTCATGCATTCCGAACGCCCCACGGCCGTCGTTTCCGAGACTGTCGACGCAGGAGACACCGCTCAATCCGACCAGTCGGACCAGCCCGAGCAGGAGGCCTAAAGTCAGCGTGAGCGACCCAGGCATCGCTGTAGACCAGCAAGCGCCGCCAACCAGCGCGGGCCTCGATCCTTGGCTCGACTATATCGCCAGGATCCATCCGCGCGAAATAGAGATGGGGCTCGGTCGTGTTGGGCGCGTGGCGAGCCGACTCGCTCTTGCAAAGCCCGCAACCACTGTGATTACGGTGGCTGGCACTAACGGCAAGGGCTCGACGGTTAAGACGCTCGAGGCGATGCTCGAAGCCGCAGGTTTCTCAACAGGCGCTTATACGTCGCCGCATATTCTGCGTTTTAACGAGCGCATCCGACTGCGGGCTGAGGATGCCTCAGACGCTCAGATCGTCGCGTCTTTCGCCCGTATCGAGGCTGCGCGTGGCGCAGATTCCCTCAGCTACTTCGAATTCACCACGCTTGCTGCACTGCTCTTGTTCGCGGACTCGGGGCTCGACTTCGCGTTGCTGGAAGTCGGTCTGGGTGGGCGGCTAGACGCCGTCAACCTCATTGACCCCGATTTGTGTGTGATAACCAATATTAGCCTCGACCACGAGGACTGGCTGGGGAAGGGGCGTGAGAATATCGGCGCGGAGAAGGCGGGTATCTTGCGACGCGGAGTGCCTTTCCTGCTCGGCGATCGAGACCCACCTGCGAGCGTGCTAAACGCCGCGCAGGCGCTGGGCATTGAGCCGCTGCGAATAGGCCAAGATTTTGCTGCATTCGAGGCCGCCGAGCAGTGGTCTGCGAGACTTGTGTCGGCATCGGGGGGCATGAACCTGACGCCTTTGCGGCGTCCCCACCTGATGCTCGATAACGTCGTGGTCGCCCTGCAGGCGCTGGCGAGTCTTGGCGTGCTTCCCCCTGCGAGCGTGATTAATGAAGTCCTGAGCACGTTGTCGCTTGCAGGACGCTTCGAACGGCGGATTGTCGCGGATTCGGGCTGCGGCGTGGTATTAGACGTCGCACATAATCCTGGCGCCGCGGAGGCGCTTGCTCAGCGGCTGCGCAGTGAGGAAGGCAATGCAAGGCTGCATATGGTGTTTGCCGTGATGGCAGATAAGGCGGTCGAAGATATAGTGCGAAGCTTAGAATCCCTCGTCGATATCTGGTATATTGCGCACTTTGATGGCGAGCGCGCGCAATCGGCTCAAGGGCTCGAGGCGCGAATTCTTGATGCCGCGCCGGCAGCGATCGTTAGGCGCTTCGAGAGCGTCGAGAGGGCGTTCTGCGCGGCCTGTGAAGACGCCGCAGCGAGCATCGATTATGCGAGGTGTGTGAGTAGCTCAGACGAGTCGGCAGCAGCACCGCTTGTTGTCGTCACCGGCTCCTTCCACACGCTTGCTGAAATAACGGCTTTACCGAGCCTGCTTCGCCCCCCACCGGGGCATTAAAAGCGTCGCCGACTAAGGCGAGCACACAGCGAGACGTCGCGTTGACATCACGACTTGATACAGACGAAGTGAGCTCCGGCAAGAAGCGCCGAATTGTCGGCACTATTGTCCTGCTTGCCCTCGCGCTTATCATTCTGCCCCAGCTCTTTGACGGCGGTGGCGACTACCTGCCTCAGGTCGAAAGCCGTATTCCAGAACGCCCCATAATCACACTGATTCCCGAGCCGCAGCAGACGCGTCCGGTAATGACAGCTGACCTGCCGATAGACAACGAACAGGCAGGCAACGAACAGGCAGGCAACGAACAAACAGGCAATGAACCGACAGCTGAGGAGCCTGAAGCAGTAGCGCGGCTAATTGACCTCACGCCGCAGAGACAAGACGAAGAAACGGTGGCGCCGGAAGAGTCGAGGCCTACGCTCAATGCAGCTGGGCTGCCAGAGGGATGGGTCGTACAGGTAGGCACCTTCGGCGACTTAGCCAATGCCAGCAAACTGCGCGAGGAATTACAGGCGAGTGGCTACAAAGCCTACGAGCGCCGCGTGCAGCGAGAGGGGCGTGATCTGTCGAGCGTCCTAGTGGGACCGGTATTGAGTCGTAGCGAAGCGGACGCGCTGAAGGCGAGGCTGCTCGACGCCTTCGCGCTTAACGGCCTCGTGAAGCAATATGAAATCGAGGGACTCGATTAGTGCCAGCCAGTTTGCCAGAGGGCGTCAGTCATCTCGACGTTGCCATTATCGCGCTCGTGTTTCTCTCGGGCTGTGTCGGACTCTGGCGCGGTCTCATCAAGGAGGTGTTGTCATTGGCCTCATTAGTCATAGCGATCGTTGTTGTAAGACTTTATAGCCAAGTAGGCGCAGCACAACTCGCAGGCTTCATCGACAATGAGATGGTGAGGTTTGCCGTCGTGTCGGCGTTACTCTTCATCACCGTGATGGTGCTCGGGACATGGTTGATCGCCTTGCTGCAAAAAATCGTGACCTTCACGGGCTTGCGGGTAATAGATCGGCTAGCAGGCGCAGGGTTTGGTGTGGCGCGGGGCGCTCTCATAGTCCTAGTTATTGTGCATTTCGTCGGCCCATTCGCCGCGAATAACAGTTTTTGGAATACCTCTCTGGGCGTGCGTAAAGCGCAAGAGGCGCTGACTTGGGGGGCGGCTTATCTGCAACCGGTAACGCCAACGCAGATCACGGCACCCGCTGCGAGACGCATCATTTAGCACGCTGGGCGACGCAGAAGCGTCTAGCATGAAATACAATGCCGAAAGGCTTCTTGGGAGTAGTTATGTGCGGATTAGTAGGTGTGGTGTCTGATCATGATATCGGCGTGTGTCTTTATGACACCCTGACCGTCCTGCAGCACCGAGGCCAAGATGCCGCGGGCATCATGACTAGCGACAACGGCAAATTAAACCTGCGCAAGGATAACGGCCTCGTCAAAGACGTATTCCGTACACGTCATATGCGCAGGCTCACAGGCCAAATGGGTATCGGCCATGTGCGCTACCCAACCGCGGGCTCTTCCAGTCCCGCGCTCGCCCAACCGTTCTATGTAAATAGCCCTTACGGCCTCGCGCTCGCCCACAATGGCAATCTCACAAATACTAAAGAACTCAGCCGCGACCTCTTTAAGGAAGATCTCAGGCATATCAATACAGACTCAGACTCTGAGGTATTGTTGAACATCTTTGCGCATGAATTACAGCGTCGCAATAAGATGAAGCCGCAACCCGAGGACATCTTCGCGGCAGTGGCCGGAGTGCATAATCGTTGTCGCGGTGGGTTCGCTGCGCTGGTGATGATTACCGGCTACGGTATCGTTGGTTTTCGTGACCGCAATGGCATCCGCCCGTTGGTATACGGTTCACGGAAAAAACCGGACGGCAAGGGTCGTGAGTATATGATTGCCTCGGAAAGTGTCGCGTTAGACTCCCAAGGTTTTACCATTGAGCGTGATGTCGCGCCCGGGGAAGCCGTCTTCGTCGATGCCAAAGGACAGCTCCATACTCAGGTCTGCACAGATGCGGGCGAGCATACCCCCTGCATTTTCGAGCATGTATATTTCGCCCGTCCGGATTCATTAATGGACGGTATTTCAGTGTACAAGGCGAGGCTTCGTATGGGCGAGAAGCTCGCAGAGAAGCTGATTAGCGAGCGTCCAGAGCATGATATCGATGTTGTGATTCCGATACCCGACACCAGTCGTACATCAGCCTTAGAGCTCGCGAATAAATTGGGCGTGAAATACCGAGAAGGCTTCGTTAAGAATCGCTACATCGGGCGGACGTTTATTATGCCAGGCCAGAGCCAGCGTAAGAAAAGCGTTAGACAAAAGCTGAACGCGATCGACTTGGAGTTTAGGGGCAAGAACGTCCTGCTCGTCGACGACTCGATAGTCCGCGGCACGACCTGTAAGCAGATTATCCAGATGGCGCGCGACGCGGGCGCTAACAAGGTGTATTTCGCCTCTGCGGCGCCGGCTATTCGTTATCCAAATGTATATGGGATCGATATGCCTGCCGCAGCCGAACTCATCGCCTCCGGTAAGACCGAGCTCGAGGTACAAGAAGCGATAGGTGCAGATTGGCTTATTTACCAGAACCTCGAAGACCTCATCTCTGCCGCAACTGAAGGCAATCCAAGTATTGGACGATTCGAGTGCTCGGTTTTCAATGGCGAGTATGTGACTGGTGATGTCGACGAAGTATATTTACGCCGTCTTGAAAACAAGCGAAACGATCAGGCTAAGGACTCTAAAGCTGAGAGGAAGGCCGCTAAAGCGAGTGCGGAATCGATTCGTGATAACGAACCCTCCGAAGAGCAAAGCGTTGGCATGACGAACGACACCTAAGCGCCAGCGAGTTTAACCTTCTCAAAGCGCTTCTCCAGCGCCGCTAGCAGGGCGGTCCGATGATCGCCCTGGATCTCGATAATCCCGTCTTTAATCGTGCCACCGGTGCCGCACAGGGCTTTCAGCTCTTTAGCGAGGCGGGTAAGTTCCGCGCCCTCGAGCGGTAGACCGCTTATCAAGCAAACACCTTTGCCCTTACGCCCTTTGGTTTCACGGCTAATGCGCACCACCCCATCACTAGGCAGGCGTGGTTTCTGTTCTTGGCATTGGCATTTGCGCAGGGTTTTGCCGCAGCGCGGGCAGCTCTGGTTAGCATTTGCGGTCGAGTAGACTAAGCGTGATTCTGGCATAGGCTAGTGGCGATAAAGCGGCGGTAATTGATAGGCCGCTTCGCGCCTTGCGCGAGTCGTGTCCGCTCGCTGTTTGCTGCGTAATGCCTTTATCGTAGCCAATAGACCTTGCGCATCGAATACGCCGTCACTTTTGGGGTCGAACAGGGCGCTCTGCAGTGCAGCCGCCCAGCGGCTGAGCTCTCCTGCTCGGTGATTGCGCAAGATGTCGTCCATGCTGCGGGTGCTGCCAGCTCCTAAGAAGTGATTCGACCACAGGATCAGCGCATCGCGGATAAGGAGTTTGTCTGCCTTTTTGCAAGCCTGCGCGAGCTGGGCATAGGCGGCCGGTTCATAGTTTACCGCCTGCCGCTGATCTCGCCATTCGCCAGCTCGTTTGAACGCAACGCCACCGAGGCGGCTGTAGGCGAGACGTGCGAAAGCTAGCGCTACTAACGCGGCGAAGGCCCATTGTCCAAGACGGACGAGCTCGCTGTCTATTTCGATGAATTCTGCTTCGGCTTGCGCATCGATCATTGCCTGATCGACTACAGGTTCTGGGCTTAGCAGCTGCCTAATATCTTCTGTACTGGCTACCGCTTGCTCCGAGGGGAGTATGCCGTCGACGGTGGCCACTTCTATTTGCATCGCGGGTAGAACGGCCAGCTGCGCCGTGTCGCTGTTGACATCCCACCAAGGAATCTCGAGAGCAGGGATGCTGATCTCACCTGCCCGTAACG
Source organism: Gammaproteobacteria bacterium (assembly GCA_024639905.1). Classification (GTDB taxonomy): domain Bacteria; phylum Pseudomonadota; class Gammaproteobacteria; order Pseudomonadales; family Pseudohongiellaceae; genus UBA9145. Next base: position 203,446 of record JAHEGE010000002.1, read on the forward strand.
CGACATAGGTCGATTGTTCGATGCGTGTGCCTACGATACTGCCATCAACGAAAGTGCGCGAAATATCCGCGGGGTCGGGGTAGAGGTTTAGGCCATCGATTAATGTCGGTGAAAATGGGGGAAGGAGGGCGCCGTCGAGGCCTTCCGCACGCAGCGTCAGCGTACGCACGACGCTCTCGCCGACTTTCAATGCTTCGATGTCGCCGTTCCAAGACTCTTCCAGGCTAAGTCCGGTGACAGGCAGCCACCCCTCGCCAACAGGTGCGCTCGCGGGGCGTTCCTTGATGTCTATCGTGACCCCTTCAATAAACGCCGTGACGCGTCGCGTGTTCATGTTACGGAAGACGAAATTACTCGATCCGTCGGTGACCTCCCCACGAAATAAGATGTCGGGGATTTCTAGCGGGCCGCTGCGCTGGGGGAAGATGACATAGCGCTTCTCATAGACTCCGTAGCGTTCGCCGTCGATGAGGCGCTCGTATTGGTTCGGAGAGCCGATGAGCTGAGTCACCGTGTCTTCCATTTCTAGCTCGGTAAAGACGGGGTTGCGAATGCCGTTAATGGTGTAGAACAGGCGTACTGTGAACAGCAGCTGCTCTTGTACATAGACGCTGTCTTTGTTGGTCTCGATCTCGAGATACAGTTCGTCATTGCCTTGATTCGAGCGTGGCCCGGCGTTCACTACCGTGATTGCGATCGCGTCCGTTGTTTGCTCCATAATGGTCAATGGCGGGATCACGAGATCGCCTTCTTCCTCAGGGAAGAGGGTGATGACGTAGTCGGTCCAGGACTCAGTGACGCCATTGATCGAGCGAATCTGGCTCGAGGTTCGCGTGCCGAGTACGTCGAAGTCTTGCGTGAGAGGTGTGAGGTCTAGCTGCATGCCTTGGCGTTGGTCGAAGACGCGTATAGTTAGCGTGAGTGTCTCGCCACGCGCAAGCTCGGTGCGGTCGACACTCAGCTCGATCTGCTGCGCCTGCGCCGAACCTAGGCTCAGAAGCAGTAGGAGCACTAAGCTCGTTGCCTTGAGGAGAGTCCTTACCATATTTGGCCACCCGTCTGGTTCGCCGTGCCGTTAAGTTGTCGCTGACGGTATTGATAGCGGAATTTCCGTCGTAGAAGCTCGCCTGGGTCATCGTCGATCCGTCGCAGCCACTGCTCGAGAGCCTGCTGCTCTTCGAAGTCTTCGTTCTCGGTTTCGTTCGCCGTGTTCTGTTCGCTGTTGGACTCGGAACTGTCTTGTTCCTCAGGCGCTTGCTGCTGCTGTTGTTCCTGCTCTTGCTGCTCCTGATTGCCTTCTTGGCTCTCTTGGTCTTGCTGTTCGCTACTTTCTTCTTGTTGATCTGATTCGCTCTCGGAGTTCTGCTGCGAGTCGCTGTCTTCGCTATCGCCTTCTTCCTGTTCGCCTTGCTCCGCTTCTTGTTGTTGCAACAGTTGCTCGACGATTTCTTTATTCTTTATCGCGTCTTCGTGACTGGCATCTAGGCCGATGGCGATCTCGTAGGCGGTAATGGCTTCTGCGTAGTTGCCGCTCTGTGCGAGCGCGTTGCCGCGATTGTAATGCCCGTCGGCGCTGGGGTTCGCCGCAAACGCTGCGACCGCGGCTTCGTAGTTCTCGCCGCGATACGCAGCGGCGCCGCGCCAATCGCCATCTTCGAACAGCGTAGAAGCGATGCCAGGCTCTCCCGCGTTTAAGGCGTCAGCGCCACGTTGATTGGGGGTCTTCCACAAGCCTTTCCACGCTTCGCTGAGGCTAAACCTCGGCGCTTCTTCGGCGCCAAGAGTCATCGGATTGCCTTCTTCATTAATCTGAATGTCGACGGTCGGGCCGAAGTCTGCGGCATAGAGTCGCTGGCTGGGTGCGCCGAGAGAGAAAGCGAAGGTCAGGGGTATAACGAACAACCAGCCGCGGCGGAAGCTGAAGGCTGCAAGCGGCAGGACGAGTAGCAAAAGCCAAGGACCCGCTTCGTACCACACGTCGAACTCTTCTTCGACGTCGGACAGAGCTTCATTGTCGAGCGGATTAATCTCGCTCAGTAGATACGCGAGATCGGAGTCGGCGAGTTGGATGTCATGGTAGCGACCGCCGACGCGATTGGCGAGGGAGGTGAGTAGGTTGCGGTTGAGTTTAGGGACGATGATCGTGCCACGCTCGTCTGTCAGCAGGTTGCCATCGTTGGTGCGTATCGGTGCGCCTTCTTCGGTGCCGATACCCATCACTAGTAGCTCGTTGCCCGTGCCTTCTAGAAGGTCTGCAATAAGTTGTTCTTCGTCGAAACCGGCTATGCCATCTGTCATCAGCAGGATTTTTCCACTCGCCCCGTCGGTGTTCTTCAATAGCTCTATCGCGAGGCTGAGGGCGGCGATGGGGTCGCTGCCAAAGAGCGGCATAATGTTTGGGTTTAGCGACGGTACGAGGGCCTCGATAGTCACCACGTCGTCGGTAAGCGGCGTAACGGTATGAGCGTCGCCCGCATAAACGACGAGTGCAGTTTGGCCTTCGTCGCGCAGTGCAAGCACATCGCGCAATTTGCGTTTGGCCAAGTCTACGCGGCTCGGGTTGTGGTCTGGTGCAAACATGGAGAGCGACAGGTCTAGTACGATGACTAACGCATCTTCGCGCTTTTGTACGGGCTGCGGCAGTTTCTCCCACACTGGCCCCGCGAGCGCGAGGCTGCTGAGGGTCCAGACTACGAGGAGTAAGACAAGCGGCGTGCGCTGTGAAGCGTTCTTACTGCGATCGAGGAGGAAGGGGAGCAACTCATGGTCTATCGCGCGGTCCCATGCAGTGACGCTGCTATTGAGACGCCATAGCGCGGCGATGAGGAGGATTGCAGGCACGAGAGCGAGCAGCCACAGTGGTCGAAGGAATTGGAAATTCTCGATGAGGCTTGTTGGGATTAATACATCCATTATCGTGCCTCCTCGCCAGTGATAGCGCCATCTAACTCATCGGCTTGTTCGCGGGGCGTTATACCGAACAAAAGTCGCCAAGGGATGAGGAGCAAGGCCAAGAGAAAACTCAATACCAGGGCTGAGCCGAGAGGATAGTAGAATAATACTTTCGTTGGGCGGTAGGTTTGTTCGTCCTGTTCTATGGCCTCGAGCCGGTCTAGCTCCTCATAAATTTCGACCAGGTCGTTAACATCGCGAGCGCGGAAATAGCGTCCACCGGTCGCCTCTGCGATCTGCGTTAATACCGCTTCATCGAGTTCCGCGGAAGGGTTGATGGCACGCGCGCCGAAGAAGGAGCGCTGGATGACTTGATCGGCACCGATGCCTATCGTATAGATTTTGATGCCCTCGGTTGCCGCTAGCCTTCCAGCCTGTTCTGGGTCTATTTCTCCAGAATTATTGACGCCGTCAGTAAGTAGAATGAGAACGCGACTATTCTCGGGGCGGGTGCGCAAATGCTTGACGCCGAGTCCAATAGATTCGCCGATGGCAGTGGCGGACTCTTCGATGATGCCGATATCGGCTTCCTCGAGTAGTGTGCCGACTGTTGCTCTGTCGAATGTGAGCGGCGCCTGAATATAGGCGTGCGCGGCGAATAAAATGAGGCCGAGGCGATCTCCTTCACGGCGCTCGACAAAGTCACTAATGACTTCTTTTACCACTGCGATGCGAGATACCTGGCGATTGCCGATGACCATATCCTGAGCCTCCATCGACCCGGAAATATCGACCGACAGCATTAAGTCGCGTCCAGTCGAGGGCAATTGCACGGGGTCTCCGAGCCATTGTGGTCGCGATCCCGCTAACACCAGCAGCACCCATATCAGCGAGCACAAGATGAGCGACAGCAGTCGGCCGTTGGCGATGTTGTCACTGTCGGATTGCAGGCGCGAGAGCATGCTGAAGAAGGGTACAAACAGCGCAGCATCTTGGCGTGGCGCGCGCGCGGCGAGGCGGTAAACGAGATAGGGCAAGGGGAGTAATGCCAGTACCCATGGCCAAGTGAGTTCTAACATTAGGCTCGTACCTCGCTAATGGGTGCGACGCTAGGGCGCGAGTATTGTTCTGTTATCCACGCGCGGGCGAATTGTTCGAGCGCTGCTGTGTCGATACTTGCCGTGCGTTGAAAGCGGCCGCTTGCGAGTCCGTCGAAAAGTGCTGGTTCTAGCGGCTGCGTCGAATTATCGCGCAAGAATTCGGCCCATTGCGCGCCGCTGAGGCTCGCCACCGAGGCGTGCGGGAAGTGATAGAGCGCGACGCGGCGTAACACCGTATTGACGCGGTTAACCAGTGTGAGGACGTTCTCTTGATCGCTGCCTTCGTCTAGGCCGCGATCGAGTTCGGCGAGCGCGAAGCTCAGCAGTCTCCTCCTATCGCGACTCTGTTTGTAACTCCGCAGCGCAAAGCCAGACGCGATCAATAGCAGAACGATGACTACCCACCAGCCTGGCGCGAGCGGCCACCAGCCGATCGGCTCCGGCAGCCGGATATCGGCCAGCTGGGCTAAGAGTTCTTCGCTATCCATTCTCGGACTTGCTCCACGACTAGTTGATTGGTGCGTAATTTGATGAGGCGGATTTTCAATCGTTCGAGTTCGCCCTCTATGCCTGCGACGCGTTCCTCAAACTGGGCTTTATATTTGGCCCGCGCCTTGCCGCTGTGGGTGTTGATCGAGCCTTTACTGCTGCCATCCGTGATGCTGTAAACGCCGGGAATAGGCAGGCTCTCTTCGAGCGCATCATAGACCATGCAGCAAATCACGTTATTATGCCGTGAGAGCTGGTTAAGGTATTGCAGCGCCTTTCCGTCTAGCGTTGCGAAATCGGAGATGACATAAAGGGTGCTGCCGGGTTTGCTAATCCTGCGTATCTGCCCGAGCGCATGGGCGAGACCCGGCTCGAAGTCTTCTTGGGGCTCCTGTGGCGCTCGGTCTCTCAGCTTGTTGTTAAACGTAAACACCTGGTTGAGGAGATGCAGCGCCGACCGCCGCGATCGCTTAGGGCGCACGAGGCTTGACTGCGTGTCGGAGAACACGAGGCCGCCGACGCGATCCCCATTGTCGACAGCGAGCCAGCAAAATAGTGCCGCTGCCTGTGCCGCGATGACTGATTTGAAGGCGACTTGGCTGCCGAAATACATACTCGCACATTGATCGACGGCGATAATCACCGGGCGCTCCCGTTCTTCGCGGAAAACCTTGGTGACGGCGCGACCGGTGCGTGCTGTCGCGCGCCAGTCGATTAGGCGTATGTCATCGCCCGCCTGGTACGGCCTGAACTCTTCGAAGTCGATACCGCGGCCCCGAATCTTTGACAGGTGCAGGCCTGAGATGCCCGCGATAGAGCGCGCCTGCGAGAGGTAGGCGAGCGTCTTCGCGGCTTGGCGCTGAATGAGTAACTGCGCCAGCGAGATGAGCGCACCACGACTCTGGTAGCGCTCGTGCTGAGGGTCGAGCCTAGAATTTACTGCCATGATCTACTGCCGTGAATAACAGGGGCCTTCTGTTCTTGGTCTTCTTAGCCGCTCTTTAGGCTGAGGGCACGCGCTGGCGTATTGCCTCTAGGACTTGGTCAGGCGTCACGCCACTGGCTTCGGCTTCGAAGCTGAGTAGGATGCGGTGACGCAAGACGTCGAACATCACCTCTTGCACGTCGTCTGGGCTGACGAAATCGCGACCTTGAATCCACGCATGGGCGCGCGCACAGCGGTCTAACGAAATCGTGCCGCGGGGGCTCGCGCCGTATTCCAGCCAGCCGGCAAGGTCATCGCCATATTGTGCGGGCTCGCGCGTCGCCATGATGAGTTGAATCAGGTATTCCTCCACCTCTGGGGCCATGTGCATCGCGAGAATTTCTTGGCGCGCGGCAAACAGGTCGTCTTGCGATATTTCCTTAGGCACCGTGGTTGCAACGTTCGCAGCCTCGTCGCGCACGAGTTTGAGGATAGAGCGTTCGGCTTCTGCTACTGGATAGCCGATGGCGACATGCATCAGGAAGCGGTCGAGCTGGGCTTCCGGCAGCGGATAGGTGCCTTCTTGCTCGATGGGATTCTGTGTAGCCATCACGAGGAAGAGTGGAGGCAAGGTAAAGGACTCACGGCCAACGCTCACCTGGTGCTCTGCCATCGCCTCGAGCAGTGCCGATTGCACCTTCGCTGGCGCGCGGTTGATCTCGTCGGCAAGTACGAGGTTGTGGAAGATTGGGCCTTTCTGGAAGCGGAACGAGCCGTCTTCGGGGCGGAACACCTCCGTGCCCGTAATGTCGCTAGGCAGAAGGTCTGGCGTAAACTGGATGCGGTGAAAGTCGCCTTCGACGGCGCGCGAAAGGTCTTTAATGGCCTTGGTTTTGGCGAGGCCAGGGGCCCCTTCTACGAGCAGGTGGCCGTCGGCGAGAAGGGCGATTAGTAGGCGATCTATGAGGCGCTCTTGCCCTATAATCTGCTGCGATAACCAGTCCCTGAGTTCTGTTATTATTCCGTGGTGGCTCATAGTGTGGGTCTCAATGTCAGTCGTAAGTTCAATCGTAAGTTCAATCGTAAGTTTAGTCGTAGCTACCGCTGGATCAGAGTGCGGCGTGTTGTCGAGGCCAGGCCGAACAGGCTCGGCCAAGGGTATAGTGAAGCCGTCGATTCTAACGGTTTTCGACTGGATGTCTAGGCGCGCCACGAGCGGGCAATAGACAAATTGAGTAGCGAGTCGCGCGGTAAGCGCCTAAAAGTGAGATGAGTCGTGGAGATGGCGAGTAATGAGTAAGGATTTGCGTGCAAGAGAGTTACAGAGTGACACAATTGTGGCGGCCATTGTCGCTGAATCGACTCTCAAATCAGCAGACAAACGCGATCTCTATCGACGATTTAGTAAGCGCTATCTGGCCAATATTAGCAGCGTAGAACTCTCCGAGGTGCCGGTTTCCTCGATTGCCGCAGACGTTCAGCAAGCGTGGGAATTCGTTCAGGAGCGTAAATCAAGTCGCCCACTCATCGCCTTCGAAGAGGGCTCGACTACCGAACAGGGTAGAGTGTTGCCTACCACCGTGGTGAGAGTCTTGCTCGACGATAAGCCGTTTATCGTCGATTCCCTGCGCCAGGCACTTCTGCGTTGTGGGGTGACGATTAAGGACGTCCGCAACGCGGTATTGTTTAGTGGTCGCCGAAAGTCGGGTGCAAGTAAAGACGGACTGGGGCGCTTCGGTCGTCTCGTCGATCTTGCCGTGTCCAGTGACGATGATTTTAGTGCCGAGTCCTTCTGTAGTATTGCCTGTGCTCGTTTAGGGGATGACGAGCTTAAAAGCGTCGAGGCCGAGCTACGCGACACGCTAAACCATGTGATCGCAGCAGTCGGAGGCTACAAAGACATGACGGCCGCAGCCGCAGGGCTACGCCGAAATCTTCTCACCAATGCCGAATTCCTGCCGGTCTCCGAAGAGAACGTCGCCGAATCGATCGAATTCATCGGATGGCTGGTCGACAACCATTTCACGTTCCTCGGCTACGAAAAGTACAGTATCCACAGCAAGGGCGCAGAGAGCATCATTCAGCTCGAATCCGATTCCACTTTAGGCGTGTCGCGTTTTAAGTCTGAACTTAAAGCGCAAACAAAGCTCAGCTCGCTGCCTGGCGCCGCAGCGGATTTTGTTCGCAGGCCTAAGCTCCTCAGCTTCGCCAAGTCCTCTCAGCGCTCAAAAGTACACCGCCCTGTGTACTACGACTATGTGCTTGTTAAAGAATTCGACAAAGCGGGAAAAGTGACGCATATGCACCGCTTCTTGGGCCTCTATACCTCGTCAGTCTATTTTCGTGAGGCGCTCGCCATTCCCTTGCTGCGTAAGAAAGTAAGCCGCGCGCTCGAGAAATCCGGGTACACCAAGAATGGCCACAACATGAAGGACTTGTTGCAGGTCATTAATACGTTCCCACGCGATGAGCTTTTTCAGATTAGCAGTTCTGCGCTGTTAGAGACTGCGATCGAGGTGACTAAGATTCGTGATACCGGCGCATGCAAGTTGTTCGTGCGCAAAGATTTCTATGGGCGCTTCGTCAATTGCTTAGTGTATATCCCGCGCGAACTGTTCAATACAAAGTCGAGGCTTGCGATCCAGTCGCTGCTCGAACGTCGGTTCGAGGCCGAGGATGTTGATTTCAACACCTACCTTACGGAGTCTTCGCAGGCGCGAATCCATTTGGTGTTCCGTGTGCCGAAAATTCGCGCTCTAAAAATAGATCGTGCCGAATTGGAGGCTGCGATGATTGCTCTCATTCGTCCCTGGGAAGACGAATTTATGGAGAGTCTGCGCGCTGATAACGACGAGGCCGAGGCGCAAGCGCAGTACAAGCAGTTTGCTGAGTGTTTCTCGCCAGCGTATCAAGAAACCTACACTGCCGAAGAGGCGGTGCGTGATGTGCGGTTCATCAATGAGGTTGCGCAGACCGGTCGTCTTTGCGTGGTGCTCAATGAGTCTAGGGTCGAGCGAGCCGAGTTCAGTTTTAAGCTCTTTAGTCTCGAGTCGCAGTTAATGCTGTCTGATGTCGACCCTATTTTGGAAAATTTGGGACTTCGAATTATTAGCGAGCGAACATTTTCCCTGCGCGGTCACTGCTCAGACGCCGGAGACTCGGCACCGCGAATCTGGCTGCATGATTTTTTGGTCTACAGGCGTGAGCCGAGCTCACCCCTCAGTGAGGCGGGCCGGTCTCTCTTCGAGCAAGCATTCTATGCGGTGTGGGAGGGGCGTGCAGACGACGATGCCTACAATAGTCTGGTATTGAGCGCGCGGCTAGATTGGCGCCAAGCGGCGCTGTTGCGAGCATTGGGTGCGTACCTCAAGCAGATTCGCTTTGGCTACTCGCAGCTATTCCTTGCAGAAACTTTGAGCAAGCATGCGGCCGTAACTAGCGATTTGCTGACGCTATTTACGCTGACATTTACGCCCGGCTCAGAGCCGAATAAGACTAAGGCTGCGCGCACCCTGCAGCGCATAGAGCGCGGTATCGATAGCGTGACCAATCTGTCAGAGGACAGTGTGCTGAGAGGCTTTCTAGGATTACTAAAGGCGATGCGCCGCACTAATTTCTTTCAGCGCGATACAGCCGGTGAGACAAAAGATTACTTCTCGTTTAAGTTTGAGCCTCGGCTAATCAAAGGCATACCTAAGCCTGTGCCGCTATTCGAGATTTTTGTCTTCTCAGCTAAGGTTGAAGGCGTGCACTTACGTGGCGGCAAGGTGGCCAGAGGCGGATTACGCTGGTCCGATCGACGAGAGGATTACCGCACCGAAGTGCTAGGCTTGGTCAAAGCTCAGCAAGTCAAGAATTCGGTGATCGTGCCAGTAGGGGCGAAAGGTGGCTTTGTCGTTAAGGCAGCAACTCCAGCGGCCGATCGTGCCGAGAATCAGGCGCGTGGCATCAATGCGTATAAGACCTTCATTGCTGGCCTCCTCGATATCACCGATAACCTCAATCAGAGCGTTCTGGTGCCGCCGCCGGATGTGGTGCGCCTCGATGAAGACGATCCCTACTTGGTTGTTGCTGCGGATAAAGGGACTGCGACGTTCTCTGATATCGCTAACGGCATTGCGGCGAGCTATGAGTTTTGGCTCGGCGATGGTTTCGCCTCCGGCGGCAGCAATGGCTACGACCATAAGGCGATGGGGATCACGGCTAAAGGCGCGTGGGTCTCGGTGCAGAGACATTTCCGCGAGCGCGGTATCGACATTCAGAAAGACGAGATTTCCGTGATCGGCATTGGCGATATGTCTGGTGATGTATTTGGCAATGGCATGCTGCTGTCGCAGAAAATAGCTTTAATAGGTGCGTTCAATCACCTGCATATTTTTGTCGACCCCACGCCCGATTCTAAAGCCAGCTTTAAGGAGCGCAAGCGTCTGTTCCGACTAGCCGGCTCGACTTGGGGTGACTACAAGAAAGAGCTCATATCCGCCGGCGGCGGGGTGTTCGATCGCAGTGCCAAATCGATCACATTGAGCGCCGCGATGCGTCAGGTCTTTGGCGTCGACGCGGCGACGCTGACTCCCGATGAACTCATTTCGGCGATGCTAAAAGCGCCAGTGGATTTGCTGTGGAATGGCGGCATCGGCACGTATGTGAAGAGCGAGAACGAAACGCATGCGCAAGTGGGCGATAAGGCAAACGATGCACTCCGTGTAGATGCCTCGCAGCTGCGCTGTGTAGCCATCGGCGAGGGCGGTAATCTCGGGATGACGCAATTAGCCCGCATCGAGTACGGGCTACGCCAAGGCGTCTCGTTCACTGATTTTATCGATAATTCCGCCGGCGTCGACTGTTCAGACCACGAGGTCAATATTAAGATTCTGCTCAACGAGGTAGCGACCCAATCTCCTGCGCGGACGTCGACTGCGAAGCTGCAGGCTGAGCGTGAGCGCAGCGAGCTGCTTGAGAGCATGACAGAGGCGGTTGCCGAGCTGGTGCTGGACAATAATTACAAGCAGGTTCAGACACTCGCGCTAACTTTCGCTGATCGAAGCCTCGACTGCAAACAGTTCAATGATCTCGTTGTTTGGCTGGAGGCACGCGCCGGTCTCGATCGCGCCATCGAGTATTTGCCGAACGCTGAAGCGCTGGAACGTAGGGGCGCCGCCGGTGGGATGCCTACGCGCCCGGAGTTGGCGGTAGTCACGTCTTATATGAAAATGCATTTGAAAGAAGAACTTGTGACTGCATCGTATTTGCATGATCCCATGCTCGACACGACGCTGCATAAAGCATTTCCCGCAACCCTCGTCGAGCGCTATCCGGACGCGATTAATCAGCACCCGCTGCGCGCCGAACTCATGGCTACTCAGATCGCTAATACGCTTCTGAATCGCGTGGGTGGCTGTTTCATTTTCGAGCTCGTGGAGGCGTCTGGTAAGTCAGTTTCTGACGTTGTGCGAGCGGCGTTGCTTGCCTGTTCAGTATTAGAGGCGGAGCCTCAGTGGCGGGCCATCGAGTCCTTAGATTTTAAAGTGTCGGTCGAGCGCCAAAATGACATGATGCTACGTTTGATCAGACTAGTTCGCGAAGCGACCCGTTGGTTGTTACGCAATCGTAAACCCGGCCCAAGTCTCGCCGCCGAGGCGGCCGACTATGCGCCAGGAATACGTGAGCTACGCAGCTTGATGCCTGCCGTGTTGACCGAACATCTCGCTACAAGGTTCGAGCAAGAGGTGCAGCAAGTCCGGGCGGAGAGCGTCCCGGCAGCGATTGCCTCGGCCTACGCGCAGCACGGTTTCTTGTCGCCGGCGCTTAGTCTCATCGAGACGGCAAATGCATGCGGCGAGAGCTTAGAGACGATGACCGCGGCTTATCATTTTATGGGCGCCGCATTGCAGCTCGATTGGCTCGAGGAGTTGATTGCAGGCATCGCTCCGAACAGCGTGTGGGAAAGCCAGGTGCGAACAACGGCGCTTGAAGACCTGACTTGGCGGCAGCGCGTCCTTGCACGGCGTTTGTTGCGCGAAACCGAGGGCGTGCGTGGTGTACAGAAGCGTGTTGATGCATGGTTCGCGAAGAACGAATCAGAGTTGTCACGCTCTCGTGCCGTGCTTAGCGCATTGCAGGCGGAGCCGGTACCGGATTTGGCGATGGTGACCGTCGCGATGCGCGAGTTGAAGAAACTGTCCTAGTTTGGAAATCGATGACTAGTTGGAAAGGAGTAGCACTTGTATAGATTACTAAGAGCGGCATTGTTCTTGCTGCCTGCCGAGGCTTCGCATGATCTCGCGCTCAAGGCGATGAGCCTCGTAGAACGTTTAGGCCTCACGGGTCTGATTGCAGCCCGAACGCGAGGCCTCGCCCGCGAGATAACGGTAATGGGTATCCGATTTCCGCATCGAGTAGGCCTCGCCGCAGGGTTAGATAAAAATGCGGATCACGCTGACGCGCTGCAAGGGCTTGGCTTTGCGTGGTTAGAGCTGGGTACTCTCACGCCAAGACCACAGCCGGGAAATCCTAAACCGCGCATGTTTCGCCTTGCTCAACAGCACGCGATCATTAATCGTCTTGGTTTTAATAATAAAGGGATAGACTACGCGCTCACAAAGCTGTCTACACGCAGGCGCAAAGGCATTGTTGGCATCAATATCGGCAAAAATGCCGATACGCCTCTCGAGGAGGCGAATGAAGACTATCTCATCGGGCTGCGCAAGGCGTATCCCGTCGCCGACTACATCGCAATTAATATTTCTTCACCCAACACCCCCGGCTTGCGCTCTTTGCAGTATGGCGAAGAGCTCGACAGCCTACTTGGCGCCTTGATGGCGGAGAGACGCACCCTCGCCGCCGCACTGGGTCGGGTTGTGCCTATCGCGGTGAAATTAGCGCCTGATATGACTATCGAAGAACTCACGCTGTGCTGTGGCAAACTCGTCGCCCATGGGGTGGAGGGGGTGATCGCCACGAACACCACGTTCGATCGTGAACGGGTAGCCGAAAGTGAACACGCAGCGGAGACCGGAGGGCTGAGTGGTGCGCCTTTGACTGAAAAGGCCTGCGCAACGCTCAGCCACATTAAGGCGCTAGTTGGAGACCGTATGGCGATTATCGGCGTGGGAGGCATTATGACTGGCGGCGATGCTCAGGCACGCATCGAGGCCGGTGCAGATCTCGTGCAGGTCTATTCTGGGTTTATCTACGCCGGACCACCGCTAATCAGCGATTGCTTGCGCGCTACGGCCTAACACTATGACGGACCTCATTTTCTTTACGACCTCGGCTTGTCACTTGTGTGAGGAAGCCGAGCAGTTACTCATCGCTGTAGCCGGCGGCTTGGCTTTCGAGCTCGAGGTTGAGGCGATCGATATCGCGGAAGCGACAGAGCTAGTCGAGCGTTACGGTGTGCGTATTCCCGTGCTTAGGCGTAACGTCGATAACGCAGAACTCGACTGGCCGTTCGACGCTGACGCGTTAGCGCCGTTTCTCCGCGTGGCCCATGCCGAGTGTAAATAGCCTGTGGGCATTTAGCGTCGAGTGCCTGGCGATGTCATCGAATTCGCAGCCGTAACATTCAGCAATTCTCGTCACTACCTCAGGCAGATAACAAGGTTCATTGCGACGCGTCTTGGGCCGCGGCTTGAGCGTGCGCGGCAGCAGATAGGGCGCGTCGGTCTCGACTAAGAGTCGATCCAGAGGGATGTGGCGCACGATTTCTTGCAAGTCCTTTCCTCGGCGTTCGTCACATACCCAGCCGGTGATGCCTATATACATGTCTAAGTCTAGATAGGCTTCGAGTGCTGCACGTGTATCGGTAAAGCAGTGAACGACGCCGCCGACCAAATCTGCGCGCCTCGCGCTAAGTATTTTGTAGAAATCCTCATGCGCCTCGCGCTGATGGAGAAAAAGCGGCTTGTGCGTTGCGGCTGCGATTTCGAGGTGCGCCTCAAAGGCGGAGATCTGAGCTTCGCGTGGTGAAAAATCACGGTTATAGTCCAGCCCGCACTCGCCAACCGCCACCACTTCTGAGCGCGTTGCGAGTTCGGCGATAGCGGTTGCAGCTTCTGCCGTGAAGGTGCTGGCAACATGTGGGTGGAAGCCGGCAGTCGCGGCAAACAGGTCCGGTTGTTGGGTGCTGAGTAACGCGGCTTCGTGAGAAGTCGGAAGGTCGGTGCCAGTGAGCATAATCCGCTCGACCCCAGCGCTGCGAGCGCGCGCGATCACGTCTGCAAAGTCTGCTGCAAACGACTCGTGGGTGAGGTTCGCACCGATGTCGACGAGCGGGGGGATTGATACGCGTGTCATGCGGGTTCCTCTTGTTTCTTGGCTGCGGACGATGACGGACGAAGCCGCGGCGGGAGTGTAACGCAGGGCACGGCTGGTATAAAACGGCTAGGTGGCTATCTAGCGTTTAACTTGGCGATAGCCGATAATGATCTGAGAACTTGACGATTCGATTTAGGCAGTACAAGGATTTCAGCGTGGATGCACAGGTAACAAAACAGCCGCTCAACTGGTCTGAGCTCGGGTTTCAATACATTAAGACCGACACTCGCTACCGCGCTGTATGGCGCGACGGGGCGTGGTCGCTCGGCGAGCTCATTGGCGAGGAGAACATCGCCATTCACGAAGGCGCGCCGTCCATTCATTACGCCCAGCAGTGTTTCGAGGGGATGAAGGCTCAGACTGCTCCCGACGGTCGCATCCTGTTGTTTCGCCCCGAGCTCAATGCAGAGCGCATGCGGCGCACGGCGCAAAGGCTTCTAATGCCCGATGTCCCTGTTGAAATGTTCGTCGATGCGGTCAAACGCGTGGTTAGCGCGAATGCGTCGTGGGTTCCCCCCTACGGCTCAGGCGCTTCGCTCTACATCCGGCCAATGCTCATCGGGGTTGGTGAAAACCTGGGCCTGAAGCCCGCGCAGTCCTATGAGTTCCGGGTATTCGTCTCGCCGGTTGGGCCCTATTATAAGCAGGCGGGGCTGGGCACCATTAGCCTTGCAGTGTCGGAGATGGATCGAGCAGCACCGCGCGGCACGGGTAGCTATAAGGCGGGAGCAAATTACGCGGGTGGCTTGCTGGCCACCAAGCAAGCGCAGGCGCTGGGTGCAAACGAGGCCCTGTATCTCGATTCGCGCGAAGAGCGCTTTATCGATGAGGCGGGGTCCGCGAATATTGTGATCGTGATGAAGGACGGCTCTGTTGCCACCCCGAAGTCAGAAGCGATCCTCCCAAGCATTACGCGGCGCAGCATTATGACTCTCGCCGAGAAGAAATTGGGCCTGACGACGGTCGAGCGTCAAATTGAGCTGCGCAAGGAGATCGGCGATTTCGCTGAAGCCGCAGCGTGCGGCACGGCTGCCGTGCTCTCGCCCGTTGGCCGAATTTGGTTCGATGACGCATGGCATCAGGTCGGGGAAGGCGATGTTGCGGGCCCCGTGATGCACAAACTCTATGATTTGCTCGTCGGCATTCAAAAGGGCGAGCTCGCAGACGAATTCGGTTGGACTGTCGCAGTAGACTAGACTGCGTAGGCCAGATATCGCAAAGAAGTCCCAATCCACGCGCCTTCGCGAGCACTATTAGCCCATACGATGTCCGCATCGTGAGGGCTAATTTGCGTTAAAGCTTGACCGACCCACGACCCTTCCTTATATACTCGCGCACTTCCGGCCCCCGGCCTCAAGTCCAAAGAGTTGCGTTTATGCCCAAATCACTAGTAATAGTCGAGTCGCCAGCTAAGGCGAAAACTATTAACAAGTACCTCGGTTCTGACTTCATCGTCAAATCGAGTGTGGGTCATATTCGAGATCTGCCCACTTCGGGCTCAGCCAAGCCTGTAGACCCCAAAGCGCGCGCTGCTGCAGCGGCCAAGACACGCAAACTCGCGCCAGACGAAAAGCTCGTCTATAAAAAGAAGAAGGCGAAAGAGGCGCTGGTTAAGCGCATGGGCATCGATCCTGAACACGACTGGGCGGCACAATACGAAGTGTTGCCAGGCAAGGAGAAGGTCGTCTCAGAACTGCAAAAGCTCGCGAAGGGCGCCGACACTATCTATCTCGCAACGGATTTAGACCGCGAGGGAGAGGCGATAGCCTGGCACTTAAAAGAGGCCATAGGCGGTGACGAAAGCCGTTATAAGCGCGTCGTCTTCAATGAGATTACCAAGCGCGCTATCCAAGACGCGTTCGCCGAGCCTGGCGAACTGGATATGCGCTATGTAGAGGCACAGCAGGCGCGGCGCTTCCTCGATCGAGTTGTGGGCTTCATGGTGTCGCCTTTGCTCTGGGCGAAGGTAGCACGTGGGCTCTCTGCGGGGCGCGTGCAATCGGTTGCTGTGCGCTTGGTGGTTGAGCGTGAGCGCGAGATTCGGGCGTTCATACCAGACGAGTATTGGGAGGTGTTCGCAGACCTCGAGACCGGAAAACAAGAAACGCTAAAATGCCAGGTCGTTAAGCAGGGGGGGGCGAACTTCCGCCCCACAAGCAAGCAGGAGACCGATACGGCACTTGCCGTGCTGGAGTCTAGCGACTATCGCGTACTCAAGCGCGATGATAAGCCCACGTCCTCGAAGCCCAAGGCGCCACTGATTACCTCCACTCTGCAACAGGCGGCAAGCACGCGCCTGGGCTTCGGTGTGAAGAAGACTATGATGATGGCGCAGCGCCTCTATGAGGCCGGTTACATTACTTATATGCGTACTGACTCAACACATTTGAGCGGCGATGCTATCGCCATGGCGCGGGACTATATTAAGAGCAAATTCGGTGCTGAGTATCTGCCGGAGAAGCCTCTGTTTTACAGCTCTAAAGAAGGTGCCCAAGAAGCCCACGAAGCTATTCGCCCTACCGATGTGCGCATGACCTCTACTCTGCTTAACCAGATGGAGCCAGATGCGGTGCGTCTGTACACGCTAATCTGGCAATTTTTTGTCGCCTGTCAGATGCCGCCAGCGCGCTATCTCAGCTCCAGTATTAGCATTGGCGCCGCAGATTTCGAGCTTAAGATTAAAGGCCGCATCATGCAGTTTGATGGATATCTGCGTGCGATGCCTTCGAAAGACGAAGACGTAGTCTTGCCTGCGCTTAGCGAGGGCGAGCTTCTTAGTTTGAGCGCGTTGAACCCCCAGCAAAACTTTACTAAGCCGCCGCCGCGTTTCACCGAGGCAAGTTTGGTCAAAGAGTTGGAGAAGAAGGCGATTGGGCGGCCGTCGACTTATGCTGCCATCATCTCGACGATTCAAGATCGCGGCTACGCGCGGGTTGAGAATAAACGCTTCTACGCATTGAAGATGGGCGATATCGTCGCAGAACGATTAATCGAAAGCTTCGCAGATCTTATGGACTACGATTTTACCGCCAAGATGGAAGAGTCTCTGGACGAGGTCGCCGCGGGTGGTAAGAATTGGAAGGTGCTGTTAAACGAGTTCTATGAGCGCTTTACGCTCGAGCTTGCTATCGCCGAGGCTGGCGACGGAGGCATGCGCACCAACGATCCAACGGAAACCGATATCGAATGCCCGAATTGTGGACGTAATATGCAAATCCGCACGGCATCTACCGGCGTGTTCCTCGGCTGTTCGGGCTATGCGCTACCCCCTAAAGAACGCTGCAAGCAGACGATCAATCTGACGCCCGGTGAAGATGCGATTCGCACCGATACGGCCGAGGAGGCCGAAGCTGCAGAGAACGTTCAGCTGCGAAATAAGCACCGGTGCACGCTGTGTAATACGGCGATGGATAGTTACCTCATAGACGAGGGGCGCAAGCTGCACGTGTGTGGCAACAATCCCGATTGCAGTGGCTTCGAAGTCGAAGGCGGCGAGTTTAAGATTCGCGGTTATGACGGGCCGATTATCGAATGCGACAAATGCGCCGCTGACATGCAACTTAAAACCGGCCGTTTCGGAAAATATTTCGGTTGCAGCAACGACTCCTGTAAGAACACGCGAAAATTGCTGCGCAACGGCCAGGCGGCACCGCCGAAGATGGATCCGGTTCCCATGCCCGAACTGCAATGCGAGACCGTCGACGATCACTATATTTTGCGCGATGGTGCTGCTGGACTATTCCTTGCTGCGAGCCAGTTTCCGCGAAATCGCGAGACGCGGGCACCTCTGGTTTCGGAGTTGTTGCCACACGCCGCGGAGATCGACCCCAAGTACGACTATTTGCTGCAGGCACCTGCTATGGACGACGCCGGCAATCCAACGGTGGTGCGTTACAGTCGCAAGACCGCCGAGATCTATGTGCAGAGTGAACATGACAAAAAGGCGACAGGTTGGAAAGCATTCTATTCGGGTAGCCAATGGCAGGCCGAAGGTAGCGCGAAGGTAGTAAAGAAAACCGCAGCCAAAAAGCCGGCGGCTAAAAAGGTCGCAAAGAAAGTCGTGAAGAAGGTTGCTAAGAAGGCTGCACCGAAAAAGGCAGAAGCTAAGACCACGGAAGAGTAATCCTCAAGCGCTTGTCGGCAGATGCCGAAAAGCGCTGTTGCGGGACAGTCCGTCTAGTGCCTGCGAATCACGCCGACACTGATTCCCTCGATCGCGAAATCATTTAAACGCACGTCGACTTCTATCGGCGAGAACTCGGGGTTCTCTGCGATGAGGCTGAGCGTATAAGGCGTTTTGCCCTTCTTGAGGCGCTTCACCGTGACCTCTTCATCGATACGCGCGACGATGATGTCCCCGTCATTTGCGCGGTCGGTCTTGTGCACAGCTAGCAGATCATCCTCGAATATACCCACGTCGATCATACTCGTCCCTTTTACCGTGAGCAGATAATCTGCGGCTGGCGTAAACAGGGTAGGCGGTATGTCACAGTATTCCGAGATGGATTCTTGCGCGAGAATGGGGCTGCCCGCAGCGACTTGGCCGATGATAGGCAGGCCTAGCTGTTCGTTTATCGGTAGACGCAGCCCCCGCGAGGCGCCGGGCTGTATTTCTATCGCACCCTTGCGTGCAAGTGCCCGCAAATGATCTTCGGCCGCATTGGGCGACCGAAAGCCCATTTTCTTAGCGATCTCAGAACGCGTTGGCGGATAGCCCGTCTCCGAGAGGTAGTCTTTAATGTAGTTGAGAATCTGCTGTTGCCGTAAAGTGAGCTTAAGCATGAGGCGCTCCTGTGCAATCCCTGTGTTTATCAACAGCTGTTATTTTATACAGTAATAAGGTCTGTGCAAGCCTTTTTTTCCTCGTGTTCGCGGGCGAGTTTAGACAGGCGCTGCCTCGTCCTTGCCCGGCATTTTCCTTGGGGCTAGCCTATGGGATAATTCGCGAGTCCGCAGCCCAATTCAGGGCATCACACTAGCCGAGTCGCGTCCCAGTCGTCGAAGCGGCGGAGGAGTAAGGCATCATCGAGCAAGCCGCAAGCACTGCTCCAGCAGTGAATCATCCGTCCACGGGCCTCATCGGCCCGCTAATGATTAGCATCGAGGGCCTTTCGCCAACGCTCGAGGAACAGGAGCTCATCGCTAGATCCTGTGTAGGTGGCGTCATCCTCTTCAGTCGAAATTACGCAGATAAAGCGCAGCTTCGTGATCTCGTGGCGAGCCTGAGGGCGATGAATCCCGCTATCCTTATTGCTGTCGACCAAGAGGGCGGGCGGGTGCAGCGGTTCCGCGAGGGCTTTTTATCGCTACCTGCGTTATCGCGCTTAGGTGCGCTGTATGCCGCTGACCAAAAGGCAGGGCTGGCAGCAGCAGAAGCCTGTGGTTGGGCAATGGCGGTAGAGCAGGTCGACGTAGGGATCGACTTTAGTTTTGCTCCGGTGCTCGACGTCTACAACGCCGCTAGTCGGGTGATAGCCGACAGGGCATTTGCCGCTGATCCAGAGGTGTTGTCTGCCCTCGCGCTACGCTACGTCGCTGGAATGAACGCGGCTGGCATGGCGGCGACTGGCAAGCACTTCCCAGGCCATGGGACGGTTGCGGCCGACTCACACGTTGAGCTGCCCATTGATACGCGGCCACTCGATGCGCTGCTTGCCCATGACCTAAAACCCTTCGAGGCACTTGCCTCATCCCTCGGCGGCGTAATGCCCGCACACGTAATTTATTCAGCGGTCGATCCGCACTGCGCCGGCTTTTCTCGGTTTTGGCTGCAAGATATTCTGCGCAAACGATTCGGTTTCGACGGCGTTATCTTTAGCGACGACCTGACGATGGATGCGGCGCACAGCGCAGGGTCGGTCGAGGTGCGCGCCGATCTCGCGTTGGAGGCTGGCTGCGATATGGTGCTCGTCTGCAACGATGGCGAGGCGGCGCGCCGGGTCGCGGATCATATTGACGCACGAGCCGACAGCGGCGTTCCACCATCGGCTTCGCGCTTGCCTCGCATGGCTGCGCAGTTCGCTAGACACGACGCGGATTATGCGAGCTCGTCGCGTTGGCACGAAGCCCAGGACATTATCGCTTCGCTACCAACCTAGCGAAAATCTACAGACACTTGACTTCCCGCGGGACTCACTATGCAAGACACATTTTCATTGGACGCGCTACGCGATCTTGATTGGGGGCCTGAGCTTCTGCTGATCGTTACCCTGACCTTTGTCGCCCGCTTCATTGCACTGCGGTTATTGACCTCGCTCGGCAGGCATTTTGCCCGCACGACTAATGTGTGGGACGACGCTTTGCTGGAGGCCGCGCGGCGTCCGCTAAGCTGGCTTATTCTTATCTTCGGCTTATTGGCTGCGATCAGCATTAGCGAGGGCTATATCGACGACGAGCTGTTCTCGGTCACAAACATTACGCTCGCGCGGCAGGTATCGCTCGTCGTTCTTATCGCTTGGTTCTTAGTCCGCTTCATTTCTTTGGCGGAAGAGAGGGTGCGACAGCGCATCCTGTCCGGCGGGGCTGAACAGTCTTCACAGTCGTCGCTAGATCCTACGACGCTCGTCGCTCTCGCGAAACTGCTGCGCCTCTCTGTTGTTGTGTCTGCAGTGCTCGTGCTATTGCCGACGCTGGGCATCCAGATCACTGCGCTACTCGCCTTCGGCGGCGTAGGCGGTATCGCCGTGGGCTTTGCGGCTCAAGATCTACTCGCGAATTTTTTTGGCGGCTTCATGATCTATCTCGATCGTCCTTTCGCCATTGGCGATTGGATTCGTTCGCCCGATAGAGAGATCGAAGGCACGGTCGAGACCATTGGCTGGCGTCTCACCGTTGTGCGGACCTTCGATAAGCGCCCGCTGTATATCCCGAATTCGGTGTTTAACAAACTCGCGCTAGAAAACCCGTCACGCATGACGAATCGTCGTATCAAAGAAACCATAGGAATTCGCTATAAAGATGCCGCGAAGATGGGCGCTATTGTTGCCGATGTTAAGACAATGCTGAAAGCCCATGAGGATATCGATACGACCCAGACGCTGATAGTCAATTTCGTTGCGTACTCGGCATCGTCCTTGGATTTCTTTATTTACACGTTCACTAAGACCACGAACTGGATCGAGTTTCATGAGATCAAGCAGGACGTCATGTTAAAGATCATTGGCATCGTCCACGCTCACGGCGCCGATTTTGCGTTCCCCACGCGCACTCTCGACGGCCTCGAGCAACTACGTATGGCGGCGGGGCCGGACGCATGACACTCGAGGCCTTGAGTGCCGACACTGAAGAGATTACGCGCTTGCGCCGCAGCGCCCACTGCCTCCACGACAAGGCGGCGGTAGACGCTGCAATCGAGTCGATGGCGACGCAGATCTCAGGTGAATTAGCGGGTACAGATCCGCTGCTGCTTTGTATTATGAATGGCGGTTTGGTCTTAAGCGGTAGGCTCGCCACGCTTTTGGATTTTCCTCTGCAGATAGACTATCTGCATGCCACGCGCTACCGCGGCGAGGTGCGCGGTGCGGAGTTAAATTGGATTAGCTATCCGCGCGAGCGGCTAGCGGGTCGTCCGGTGCTATTGATTGACGACATCCTCGATGAGGGCAATACGCTGAAAGCGGTTGCTGAATACTGCGAGGCGCAGGGTGCTTCGCGCGTCTATAGCGCAGTGCTGGTCGAGAAAATCCATGGGCGTCGCATTGACGGAATAAAAGCCGACTGCGTGGGCCTTAAGATCGAAGACCGCTTCGTCTTCGGCTGTGGGTTGGATTATAAAGGCTATCTGCGTAACGCCCCCGGTATCTTTGCGATTGACGAAGCGGAATTGTCGCCTTAGAGGCAGACTAGCTCGTTAATAGAGACCAGAAACAGCGCTCGCTGCTGAGGGAGAGATTCGAATCCCTTGAATAACGCCGCGTAGCGATCAAGCTGCGGCTGATATTCCAGCGACTGCGCAGCGATAAATTCTTCGCGCGATTGTCCCTCAGTTTGCTGCGATGTCTTGAAGTCGATAATCCAGCGCACGCCGTCCTTCACAAGAGTCCTATCAACTACCGAGTGCGCGTGATATTCCTCATTGCCTCGTCGTTCACTGCTTGCCAGTTTGAGCTCCGTCGCAGCGTCCTCTTGGGAGGCGAATAGCCACGCGTGCTCGCCTTTTAGGCAGTGGATGAGATCTTCGCCGGCTCGAGCACACAGGCTTTTGGCAAGGGCTGCGCTTGCGCCTTGACGCTGCAGCTGGCGTTGCCAGCGCGGAGTCACTGCGCTCAGTGCCGCGGTTATGTCGAAAGGTTTGAGGCAATAGGCTTCAAGGAAGGCGTGGCTAAGTGTGCCTAACTGCTGGCTTAGCCTCCGCTGCAGTTCCGCAGCGCCGTCGATTTGAGCGTCGGTGGCTGTCGTGGTTGAGTCGAACTGTGCCTGGAGAATGTCTGCTCTGTTCTGCGCAATTGCGAGAGGGTGCTTCAGGCGTTTAATAGGCGTCACGCGAGGTAACTCGTCGTGGTTTTCGGCCTGTGTGGTTGAGGTAGGGGTTATCACTATCTCGCCTTCGATACCTGCGGCCTGCAAAGGCTCCCAGATGCGTGCCAGTAGGCTGCGTGAATTCGGCTTGAGTTGTGTCAGCTCTCCATCGTCCTTTTCTTTTTGGTTGAGTGTAGCGAAAAGACTGACGCTGCGTTTAGCTCGTGTCATCGCGATGTAAACGAGTCGCGTCTGTTCGAACAGATCCTTTTGCTTGTTCTCACCCTGAATGTAGTCGTAAAGCGTTTCGTTGGCCTGCGACTCGGGGGTTGGCTGTTCGCCTTTACGCTTCACCGCGGCGATTAGAAGTCGCAGTTCGTTCTGCGTGTTCAGGCGTTCATGAAGGGTAATGAGTGCCTTCTCGTCGTTAGCACCCTGACCGCCGAGCTGAGGGATGATCACGTAATCGTATTGCAATCCCTTTGACTTATGCATGGTAAGTAGGTGCACCGACCCCGCGTTTTCTGCTGCTGGCTGCATGCTCGAATCTTGTTCGGCGAGGGGTAGGTTGGGCACGAAGCTCGCCATAATTTTCGCCTCGAAGGCGTCGAGATCGTCTATCGTGCAGTGGCGCTCATTGTCGCCTACTTGGCTGAAGAAATAGGCGACAGAGGCGTCCTCGGCCGCGCTAGAGATAAGCAGCTCTCCTTCTAATAGGCTCCACGCACACTCCATAAGGTGGCGCAGCGTGCACAGGCCCCGTGCCCGCATGACGTAATGCAGAGCGGCGGTGAGGCCGGAGAGGCGGAGTTGCCCCTCTGAAGACAAGGTTGCATTCGGCGTAGGCTCAAGTGTTTCACTGCTTGCGGTTAGCGCGCGCATATTTGCCCAAATACTCTCTTGCCTGTTGTAGGAGGCGACAGAGAGGAGGTCGACGCTGTCGAGTCCGCACCAAGGTGCTCTTAGCAGCGCAAGCCACGCAATGCTGTCAGCGGGATTAGACAGGGCTCGTAATAGGGTCATGAGATCGCCGACGATAGCGAGAGTCCCTAGGCGGTCAATGTCGGTGGCAATCCAGTCGATGCCGGCACTTCTGAACGCGGGGACTACGGCGCGGAAGTGGTTTCGATTCCGAGCGAGCACCGCAATACTTGCGGCGGGTTGCTCGCCGCGTATTGCCTGTACACGCTGTGCGATGAGAGTGGCCTCTTGTGCTTGTGCGTCAGATTTCTGTGACGAATCAGCGTAGGTAATCCAGGTGGCGTCTAAGGGTGTGTCCCCGCTCGACTCACAGCCTGCTTTGGAGTGGGAATAGGGCACTGCACCACGCGAGATATGCTCGCGTTTAGGAAAGGCGGGTTCAAACACGCGGTTAATGGTCTCAACCAAGGGTTCTTGGGAGCGAAAGTTCATACTGAGCGTAAGCGGTTCGAGTGATAAGTCACCGACACCTTCAGCACGCACCTTGAGGTAAATGCCCACGTTGGCGTTGCGGAAGTTGTAGCACGACTGCATGGCGTCGCCGACGACGAATAGAGTGCGACCGTCGCCTGGTGTCCAGCCTTCGGTGAGTTTTTCGAGCAACTTTAATTGCCGCTCAGAGGTGTCTTGAAACTCATCGATGAGGATGTGTGAGAGCCTGTTATCCAGTGCCAATGCGAGGTCGGTAGGTCCATCGACTGTTTCCAGTGCGCTGAGTGCTGCGCTGCCCGCATGGGTATGATCGATCACGCCCTGACGCGTAAATTCCAGAATAAGGTTTCGGTGTAAAAGTCGTAGGGTTTGCGCTAACGACGACAGTAAAGGCCATTGCTGTACTACCGACTCACGCGACGGCAATGTGGTGAGTTGGGCAAGCGCAGGCGCTTCTACACCCGCGGCTTCTTCTAGTTCCGTCATCAGCGCCTTAAAGCGCGCGATCATGTCTACCGCGTGCGCTTGGCGGTCGGCGGGCACGCTACTTTTGGCAGGGAATCCTTGGGTCTTGTTGATCGTCTTGCGCCAGTTGCCGTCGGCCGTGAGTAAAAGGCGTGCGATGTTGCGCCATTCGCTAAGCGCGTCGGCATTGGCGGCGGGTAGCGCAGTCAGCAAAGTAGGTGCTGGGCTCTTGTCTTGGGGCCAGTTGTCTGCGCTGTAATTGTTGAGCTCGACAAGGGTGGCTGCATAGGGCAGTAGCGCTGTGCGCACAATGGCAAGTGACTCTTCGGCGAGTTCGTCGATGTGCGCCATTAGGGTTCGCTTCGCACTATCGGGGTCTTGCAGCAGAGACGGCAGATGGTCGAACCATTGGTCGCGCTTATAGAGCATGCTGAGTAGCAGGGACTCGATAGACTCGACGTTATTGTCGAGGTGCGCAAAGAGCGTGCGCACCAGCGCTGAGTCCTTTGAAGACTGCTCGAGCAGGGTGAGAGTCTGACGAATAGCCGCGCGGAAGAGGGGCTCTACCTCCGTCGTGACATTAAGATTGCCACCGACGCGTGAGGCAATCGGTAGCTGATTGGCGAGGTATATATTAAAACTGTCGATAGTCTGGATACGAAGCCTGCCGGGATGGCGTTCGAGATTCCAGCCGTGGGTTTTGTCTGCTTCTATGACGGCGTTAGCGATCCTAAAATTCTGCCGCTTGAGCTCGCTTTTTAGAGGGTTCTTGTCGCTGTGGGCGAGCAGTGTGGCTAGATCATGGGACTCTAGATTTTCATGTGCCTGCTGCAAGGATTTGATAATTCGGTCACGCATTTCTGAAGCGGCTTTTCGCGTAAACGTAATCGCGAGTACTTCTTCGGGCTCGCTACAGAGTGCGAGCAGGCGCATATAGCGTAGGGTGAGCAGTTCGGTCTTGCCGGAGCCAGCAGGCGCTTGCACGATAAAACTGCGCGTTGGGTCGAGCGCCTCGTCGCGCTGCGTTTGGTCATTGGCGGGGCGGCTCATTCGGTTGGCCCTCCCTCGGCTTCCGTCTCGTCGTCTTCGAAGCCGTCGTCACGCCGCAGCTCTTTGATGCGGCAGACGCTACTTAGGCGGCAGTAGTCGCACACCGTTTTCGACTTAATAGGTGTCACGCGTGATTCTCCCGATTCGAACTCTCGTGCAAATAGGGCGACTTGTTGCTCCCACTTTTGAGTCATCATGTCCCACTGGGCTGCCGCCTCCTCGGGGCTGGGGTTAGCGCCGCGGTAGCGGGTCGTGAGTTTCTTGCCAGTGAGTGGCTCTATGGCGCTGTCGAAGTTCGCGCCGCGGCTAAGCGCGTGGTAATCGCAGTCTTCGATGTGCACCTGGCCGATCGCGAGCGCAGCCACCTCGAACTCGCGCTCGCCATTTACGGCGGTGTAATAGACGGGCAGTTGCATCTCTTCCGGACGTTCACTGCGCAGCGCGCTAATCGCTTGAATCGTTTTACCGGTCTTATAATCGATCAGCGCCACGCTGCCGTCGTTGAGGGTGTCGATACGGTCGATACGAAGGTCTAGTTTGAGCGCGCCGCGCGTGAGCTCGAACGGGGTTTCTGGCTTGTGGGTGGTGAATTCCCCGCGGTGCAAATCGCGTAGCAGAAAGCGATTGAGGAGTGTCGTCAGTCGTTCGCTTTCGATTTCGGTGAATAGAGAGCCCATGAGTTCAGGCTGCCGGCGCTTAAGTTTGTCGATTGCGCTGGAGGTGGCCTCGTTGATCGCAGTATGGAGAGCCGCGCTATCGTCGAATAGCTGAGCAACGGCCTCACTGCTGCCATGCTCTGTGTAGAAGGCCTCGAGCGCCCAGTGGACCGCGCTGCCGCGGTCGCGCGAATCGAGGCCGCTACTAATGGGCTCGAGCTGCGCCGGACTTACGCGCGATTTAATGAATGCTTGGAAAGGACACTGGGATTGTTGCGTGATGACGGCATGGCCGCCGCGGATCTTTGTTCCCGCTAAGAGAGGGCTGCGGCGTGCGTCCAACACGATCTCGAATGCGTCTGGAGCTTGAATGATCTCGTGATTGCCACTGTGCTCTGCATTGGTCATCAGCGGGAATTCAGCGATGAGGTTGCTGAATCGAAACTCTGCTTCATTGCCGTGGCGGAAGTGGCTTGCGATGAGCGTGTCGCTAACGTCGCTACACACGACGGCTAGGTCGCGCTTCGCTGCTTGATATTGGGCTGCGGCATGGCTGCCCGGGATACCTAATTCGCGTTGCAGCTCGTTCGGGATCAAGGGGTTGGGATGCGCGGCAGGCGGCCAACTCTGATCGTCGAAACCTAGTAGCCAAAGATGGGTAAAACTGAGTCCCGCGGCTTCTGCAGGCGAGTAGAGCGATAGACTGCACTGCTGACGATAACGATTGCGCCCCCTGTGCTCGACGACGCCTCGACGTAGTCTATTCAAAGCCTCGTTGAGGCTAAGCGACGCGCTGAACTCGCTGCTTGCCTCAAACTCAAGTAAGGCCGACTCCCAGGCGTCGAGTGCAGCATACTCGCCAAGCTCACCTGTCTCCGAGGCATCTTCAGCAGTGGCTGCAGTGTTCAGGCGTCCGGGCCAGCCGACGAGGGCAAGCTGGAAACGGAAGAGGTTGCCCCACTCTCGCGGCAGTCGGGCACTCGCGCCTTCGCGCGCGCGTGTGCGCCCAGCTAGCAGCGCCTCATGTAGCAGAGGGCAGGCGTAGTCTTTCTCATGGGCGCCGGTGTAGCGTGCTATCGCTGACCGCGTCGTTTGTGCCTGTAAATGACGTCGCAGTTGG
Organism: Gammaproteobacteria bacterium; assembly: GCA_024639905.1. Classification (GTDB taxonomy): domain Bacteria; phylum Pseudomonadota; class Gammaproteobacteria; order Pseudomonadales; family Pseudohongiellaceae; genus UBA9145. Next base: position 230,332 of record JAHEGE010000002.1, read on the forward strand.
CGTTCGCAGCGGATGCGTTGTTCTCCTTCGTCGTCAGCGTGGCCGAGAAAAGGAGAGCGTAATAGGCGACAGAAATCGACTAGCGCGACTTGTTCTCTGTTCAGTTCGAGGACGAGGAGTGCGTCTTGCGCAAGCGCGGTGTCGGCGAGTGCAATGCCGCTGTCACTCGAGTTAATAAGATGCGGCCTGTCGATCAAATTGAGGGAGGCGTTAGCATCGCTTGCCTGCAGTAGGGCGCGTTCGATCAACGGTTGCACGGCGCTCGGTGTCGGCGTCAGCAATCCGATGTGAGCGTCGGGCTCGCGAGCCTGCAAGTCCATTGCCCAAGCGACGACGCTATTAATTTCTTGTTGTTGGTCGACGAATTCGAAACGGGTAGGAGGCGTTTTCTCGCCGCTTTGTCTATAGAATGCGGCGGCTAGATTCTCCGGCAGGGAGTCTAGCGGCAGGGTGTCATGACGTGTCAACGATCTGTAGGCATCAAGCGCATCGAAAAGTTGTTGGTAGTTGGGTGGCGGTTGGTAGAAATTCAGCAGTAGGACTGGACCAATGAGTTCGGCTATGGCCTCATCGGTATGCGCGGCGAGTAGCGTGGTCGCCTCGACGAGCGTGATCCTACCCAACTCCTCGCAGCGCGCGAGGAAGTGCTCTCGCCACTGTCGAAAAAGGCTAATATCTTCTAAATGCCGATAGTCTTCAAGACTCTGCACAGTGGGGTCTTGCGACCAGCGGTTAAGGTCTTGGAATGCGCGCGCCGCTATTTGTGCCATCGCTGAGGCGTCGATTAACGGGTGTTGGTTTCGCGTCGCCTCGATCGCTTCGAGCCACAACGCTTTCTCTAGGGCTGATTCAAGTATTTCCAGTTCGACGAACGGGGCGAGCCCGCGCGTGGCAAGTGCGTTCCAGCAGTCGCTAATCCACACGTCCACGGGTTGCACGTTTGGCTCCCGCCAGCTCTGTGTGCCCGCGGCGCTGCCGTAGGCCTCTAATACCGACGCGGCGAGTCGGTAGCTCGGCGTCACAGCGGTGACGCCTGCGGCAAGCGCTTGTCTCAGTGAATCGCTGAGTCGGAAACGGGTGATCGCCATACTTACCCTGCCATCTGCGTTGATGGGCCGTTAATGAGTCTCTGCATCGAGCGGTTGGTCATCAGTTATCTATTGCTTTCGCCCAGCTAAGGAAGGCGTCGCTGTTGCCGCGAAAGACGACTCGGCTGGCTTTCTTTTCCATTTGATAGGCGTACATCGGGTCATAGTAGTCTGTCAGCAGCAGCGTGATCCACTCGCGGTGCTGGTCTAAATCGTTGTCGTGCGATATGGCGCTGTGCATGATGCGGCTGACCGCGGCGTGGCGCTCATTGCCTAGACGCTTTCTTATTCTGTCGAGACTGCCGAGTAAAGAGTCTTCGAAACGCTGGGCTGCAGTGGTTTGGTCATCATTGATGAAGTCGTGGAGATTGCCCACGATGTAATCGTTAAGTATTGTCTCGACGCGAAATTCTAGTGATTCTTCGATACTCACTATGGGTGCCTGCGTCATGGCGCGGTGCAGCTCGAGTGGCAGCGATATCGAGCCGATGGCTCTGCTTTCATCCTCGAGGAATAGGGTGGGGCTAGGATTTTGTTCGCGCTGCAGCAGGGCGATGCCAAGGCGGTTTTCGAAGACCACTTGTGCCGGCTGCAGGCTTGCTCGGCGTCCGAATGCGGAGCCGCGGTGATTAGCGAGACCTTCGAGATCAACCGACTCTGTGAGGGCATTGATGAGGTGTGTTTTACCTGACCCGGTTTTGCCGCCAACGATAATGAGAGACTTGTTTGCAGCGATGCGCTGCGTGGCGTTAAGTAAGTGAGTGCGCAGCGCCTTGAAGCCTCCGTCTACCCGCACAATGTCGACACCTGCGTCTGCTAGCCAGGCCTGTGCAGTCTTGGAGCGGAGCCCTCCACGAAAACAGGTGATTAATGCGCCATCATGCGCATCGATACAATGCTGCCACGCGGCGATGCGCTGGGTTCTGCTAGCCCCATTTACCAACTCGTTGCCTAACTCGATGGCGGCATCTTGGCCGCGCTGCTTATAGCAGGTGCCGACGAGGCTGCGTTCTTCGTCGTTCAGAATCGGAAGATTGATAGAGCCGGGGATGTGGCCTGCGGCGAACTCAGATTCGGCTCTCACGTCAATTAGCGGGGTCTGGCTCAAGAGCAGTTGATCGAACGATTCACTACTTAGCGCCGTGCCAGTGAGGGAGGCGGCGCGCTGTGCGCGCGAATCACTACTTAGGGTTGAGGCTGTCACTACATCTCCCAGTCACGCCTATCGCGACTCGTTTTATCAGTAGTGTATCATCGCTATACTGCCCTTGAGTAAACCTGTGGGCTCACCACGCGGCTCCTGCGTGTTTTATGCTCTTCAGACGAGGCTATGACAATCACAGCACCCAAAGACACGAATCCACTCGCTACGATTATGGCGGGCGCTAAGGCCGGAGGTGCGCGGGGTCCTGCCCCCGTTCACCTGTGGAATCCACCGTTTTGTGGTGATATCGATATCGAGATACGCCGCGATGGCAGCTGGTGGCACGAGGGGCGGCCGATTCGGCGGGCGGGTATGGCTCAGCTCTTTGCCTCGATCCTGCTGTACGAGGGCGGCGAATATTTTCTGGTGACGCCCGCGGAGAAGGTGCGCATCCGCGTTGAAGATTGCCCGTTTTTGGTTACCGACATGGACGTTGAACAGAAGGGGGAGCCTTCGACACAGGCGATCACACTGCACACGAGTCTTGGGGAGGTGGTCACCATCGATCCGGAACACCCCCTATGCTGCGAGGCGAAGACGGAGCCGCATCCCACCGTGGTCATTCGCTCGGGATTAACCGCTCTGCTCTCTCGCGCGGTTTATTATCGCCTAGCCGAGCTTGCCCAGGCCGAAAGCGACGCGGATGACGCCGCGCTCGGCGTATGGAGTGGCGGTCAGTTTTTCGCGTTGCTGTAGCGCTCAATCTTCTTGTTTTATTTTCGTCAACACCTTGTCGTTTTCCTGTGTTTGGTTTGACCTAAGAAGCCAAAGACGGCATTATTGGCGGCCTTCGAGGTAGCAAGGACGTTGCCTTAGTGCCCACGCAGAGCCGTGGGTCAATCTGTATACCCTTACGTATACCGCCTCATTAACTAGATCGAAGCTGCGCGTCTCGCGTACTTCCTATTGGGAGAATCCATGAAGGTTCTTGTAGCTATAAAGCGCGTCGTCGACGCCTATGTCAAAGTCCGTGTGAAATCTGATGGCACGGGCGTCGATCTTGCCAACGCGAAGATGGCGATTAATCCGTTTTGCGAAATTGCCGTCGAAGAGGCCATCCGATTGAAAGAGGCGGGCGCGGCAGAGGAGATAATCGCAGTCTCAATTGGTGCAACTCAATGCCAAGAACAGCTTCGTACTGCGCTTGCTTTGGGTGCAGACCGCGGCATTCTCGTTGAGAATGACGAGGCGCTAGAGCCTCTGGCCATCGCTAAATTGTTGAAGGCGGTTGTTGATAAAGAAGGCATCGACTTGGTAATCCTCGGTAAGCAGTCTATCGACACCGACAACAATCAGACGGGTCAAATGCTGGCTGCGCTGTGTAACTGGCCGCAGGGCACATTCGCCTGCAACGCCGAGATTCAGGACGGAAAGATTCAGGTCACGCGCGAAGTCGATGGCGGCGAACAGACGGTTCTGCTCAACATGCCAGCGGTTGTGACTACCGACCTGCGTCTCAACGAGCCGCGTTACGCGTCGCTCCCGAATATTATGAAGGCTAAGAAGAAGCCCATCGACACCACGACACCAGCCGAACTCGGTGTCGATGTGTCTTCTAATCTGAAGACGCTCAGCGTCGAGGCGCCGGCAGAACGCTCTGCGGGTATTAAGGTCGAGTCTATCGAGGAGCTCGTCAACAAGCTCAAGACCGAAGCGAAAGTCATCTAGGAGCCACTCATGTCAATTTTAGTTATTGCCGAACACGATAACGCGAGCATTAAGCCCGCAACCCGTAACACCGTGACAGCAGCGCTCGAGATCGACAGCGACCTAACAGTCTTAGTCGTCGGAATGGGATGCCAAGCGGCAGCGACCGAAGCGGCAGCCGTCGCAGGCGTTGCTAAGGTTCTCGTTGCGGATGCTGCAGCCTATGAACACCAGTTACCAGAAAACGTTGCGCCTCTTATCGCGCAGCTAGCGGCGGGTTATAGCCACGTCTTCGCGCCAGCCACCACTACTGGCAAGAATCTTATGCCTCGCGTCGCTGCACTTCTTGATGTTGCGCAAGTGTCTGACATCATCTCGATAAAATCGGCAGATACTTTCGTGCGTCCTATTTATGCGGGCAATGCACTGGCTACGGTGCAGAGCGGCGATGCCATAAAAGTTGTTACCGTACGCTCTACTGCCTATCCAGAGGCTGCCAGTGAGGGCGGCGCCGCAGCAGTCGAGGCCGTCGATACGGTTATTGAGCAAGATATCGCTAGCTTCGTTTCAGAGGCGCTCGCAGTATCCGAGCGTCCTAGCCTAACCGCAGCATCGATTATTGTTTCAGGTGGTCGTGGTATGCAGAGCGGCGACAATTTCGTGTTGCTGGAGAAAGTCGCTGACAAATTGGGCGCAGCAATCGGCGCGTCGCGCGCTGCGGTAGATGCCGGTTTCGTCCCTAACGATTACCAAGTGGGTCAGACGGGTAAGATCGTTGCACCAGACCTCTATATCGCCGTGGGTATTTCTGGAGCGATTCAGCACCTCGCGGGCATGAAAGACAGCAAGGTTATCGTTGCCATCAACAAAGATGAAGAAGCGCCGATCTTCCAGGTTGCAGACTACGGTCTTGTGGCTGATTTGTTCAGCGCATTGCCTGAGCTCGAAGCGGCTCTATAGCAGTGGCAAAATAGCCCGCGGCCAATTATTGGCGTGTGATTCCGTAGTCACACGGCACAAAAAAAAGCCGAGACATTAACTGTCTCGGCTTTTTTTTTTGCCTCGAATTTAGGAGGCTGATCTTCTCGCTAGTCGCGCGCGCCCGAGCGGCCTTAAGCCTCGGGGCGGCGCTAGCTGGCGAGCTTAGCCGCGCTTGTGACGCGGGTCATTCGGCGCCCTGCGGCGAGCAGGTTTTTCCTCGATGCTTGCCACCGGTGCGGCCTCTTCAGGGGCCTGTGTGGGTGCATCTACGGCGGCTTCTGCAGAGACTTCGGCCTCTACTGGGGCTGGCGCCTCAATCTCGGGCTCTGCTGTGGCTGCTGCCTCAGTAACCGGTTCTGCTATGGGTTCAGCTGCCGGTTCGGCGACGACTTCTTCCAGGCCTTGGTCTAGGCTTTCTGAAATCGCGAGGGCTTGGACTGTCTCAGTTATCTCAGCTGTCTCAGTAGTCTCAGCATCCGGTGCATTGACGCCGTCTGCGGAGGATTCGCTTGCCTCTTCAGACTTCGCGCGCTTGCGTGGTCGACGTGGTCGACGCTCACGTACTTTGCGCTCGCGTTCTGGATCTGCGTCGTCCGAGGCGGTCTCGACTTCAGCTGCCTCGATGGCTGGCACGGCCTCTTCTGCGACAACCGATTCAACCTTCGCTTCGACGACTGCCTCTACAGCAGCCTCAACAACTGTCTCGATCGGAGAGGTATCCTCAGCGACCGGTTCTGCGACTTCGGTGGCCTCTAATTCTGGGCGCGGCCCACGCTTACGCGGAGTTGTGTTCTTCGGACGCTGACTTGCTGGACGACGTGAGAACTCCGAGTGAGTTTCCTCATTCTCGACTTGTTCGACGTTTTGCGTTTCAGACTGGTCATTGTCTCGCTTTTCGCCGCTGCGAGAGCGTGATCGACGGCGGCGGTTGCCTTCGCTTGAGCTACGTTCGCTCTCGTTCTCCGCTCTGTTGCCAGCGTCGTCCGCCTGGTCGCGACTATGTGTGCTGTCGACGTTGTCACCGCGACTGCTGTCTCGGTTGTTGTCACGATTGGCGTCCCTATTGCCATCGCGATTACGGCCGCCGCGGCGTCCACCGCGCGAACGGCGTTCGCCACGCTCCGATTTCGCTTGGTCGTCGTCGCCGCGCTCTTCGTTCTTTGCGCGAGGCTCGCGTCCGCCTTCTGCACTGCGCTCAGCCTTCGCGTTGCGCTCGCCGCGGTTGTTTTGACCGCGGCCGCCACGTGAAGACGACCTGCCGCGTCCACCACGGTTGCCGCTACGCTTAGGCTTCTCTGCTTCTTTCTTTTTGGAGGAGCCGAATAGGCCGGCGATGGCTGCGATAAGACTGGCAATGAGACCGGTCTTCGATTCGCTGCTTTTCTTCTCCTTCGTCTCCTTAGGCGTTCGTGCCTTAGGCATGGGAACGCCTTCGACCGAGGGGCGTTGTACAGCGGCAACTGGCGCTGAGTTTTTCGCGCTATTGATTGGCTCGGGAGTCACGGTGATATCAACTTCATACTCTTCGCCTGCTTGGTTAACACCAATGATCTTGTAGTGTGGCGTGAGTAACTCTGGGTGCCCGCTGACCTGAACCTTAGTGCCGCTTTGGGTCTCAATGCCCGCGAGAGCAACGCGTTTCTCGTTCAAAAGGTATGACGAAACGACGAGTGGGACGTCGGCCCGTACTTCGTTGCATTTCGGTTTGTTCGCCTCTTCCTGAATGATTCGCAGAATGGACAATGAGAGTGATTCGACGTCGCGTATAGTGCCTTGTCCGCTGCAGCGAGGGCACGTGATCGCGCTGGTCTCGCCCAAAGAGGGGCGCAGGCGCTGACGCGACATTTCGAGCAAGCCGAAGCGCGAGATGCGTCCGACTTGCACGCGAGCGCGGTCGGCTTCTAGCGCATCGCGCATTCGGTTTTCGACGTCGCGCTGATTGCGGTTCGAGCTCATGTCGATGAAATCGATAACCACGAGCCCGCCCATGTCGCGCAGGCGTAATTGGCGTGCGATCTCGTCAGCCGCTTCGAGGTTAGTCGTCACTGCTGTCTCTTCGATATCTGCGCCACGCGTGGCCCGCGCCGAGTTAATGTCGATTGAGATCAGTGCTTCGGTTGGATCGATAACAACAGAGCCGCCAGACGGGAGCTTTACTTCGCGCTCGAAGGCGCTCTCGATCTGGCTCTCGATCTGGTAGCGATTAAAGAGGGGAAGGGGATCAGAGTACAGCTTGATGCGGCTTTCGTACTGCGGCATAACCTGCTTGACGAAGGTCATGGCCTCATCGAAAGCCTCTTGGGTGTCGAATAACACCTCGCCGATGTCTTTGCGAAGGTAGTCGCGGATCATGCGGATGATGACGTTGCTCTCTTGGTAGATCAGGAACGGCGCACGTTTGCCTTCTGATGCTTCGCCGATCGCTTGCCATAAGGCGAGTAGATAGTCTAAGTCCCACTGCAGCTCTTCTTGGCCTTTGCCAATGCCTGCGGTGCGCACAATTATGCCCATGCCGTTGGGTATCTCTAGCCCGCGCAGAGCTTCGCGAAGCTCGTTGCGCTCGTCGCCTTCGATGCGGCGCGAAATGCCGCCGGCCTTGGGGTTGTTTGGCATCAACACCAAATAGCGTCCAGCAAGACTGATATAGGTCGTGAGGGCAGCGCCCTTGTTACCGCGCTCTTCCTTTTCGACTTGAACGATCACCTGAGTGCCTTCAGGAATAAGCTCCTTCAGGTTGGTGCGCTCGCCGTTTGTCTTCACATCGCGAGCGTAATACTCGCTTGATATTTCCTTGAGCGGAAGGAAGCCGTGACGCTCGGCGCCGAAGTCGACGAACGCAGCTTCGAGGCTAGGCTCTACGCGGGTAATTTTGCCCTTGTAGATGTTGGCCTTTTTCTGGATGCGGGTACGATTTTCTATATCGAGGTCGTAAAGTCGTTGACCGTCGACGAGGGCAACACGGAGTTCTTCTTCCTGTGTCGCATTGATAAGCATTCTTTTCATTGGTTCACTTTCCTTAAAATACCAAGGAGTAAACCAGGAAGGGATTCACAAGTTGCGCGCCTACTAGCCTACTAAAGCTAGAGGGTTGCATCTGCCGGCCTCGGCTAAGAGGTCACGGTGGCCACTACGGGCGACGAGCGTCGAGCGACGTTAGCTGTATGCGGCATAGATCTCCGCGAGGCTAGCGTCTCTGCTGCTTCTTAGTTATCTGACTGCTTGCAAGTAAGGCGTGCCGCGGTGGGACAGCCATTCGAGTTCGTCTGTTCTTCAGTGTGTGCTGAGAGTGACATCGTCTTGCTAGGGTCTCGTTGATTGATAAATGAAGCGAATCTTGTCGTGTATTGGTTACGCTTGAAGGCTGTCTCGCCACTATTGCATCGCCTTGCGGCGGTTTGGGGGGCGAAGCGCACTTCTGGCGATGAATCTGGTTTCCTGGAGCTCTCTGGTTGTCTGGCAGCTCGGAGCTTTGGGCTCCAGTATTTCGCTGCGGTTTGGCTTCCATTGGTCTTGTGTCTGTTACACTGTCTTCTCAGGCGATGGCCATTATCGTGTTGCCACCGCGGGACTCTTCCCTCATTCCAAGTCGTCAATTCTTTATCGGAGGCGATTTCGCAGCCGATCGGGGTCGAATATAACAGCAAAGTTGCGTTTACTCAAACACTTACAATGCTTTTCTTGAGCCAGTTGCCAGCCTAGGGCTTGTTCCTGGCAAGGTTCCGCTGCGGGCTGCCATTTCAGCCCTTTGCCTGTGCTTGATAAGGCCGCAGGCGTATGCCTAGAATACCGCTCTACTGCCATCCCTGCGCCGACACGGGTGGCCCATCAGCTTGACAGTCGCCTAACGGGTTAGCCAATGTGTTTCCGTGCAGCGATTTCCCCGCGGGACTAACATGTCGCAACCTTTATCGCTTCGAGTAGGCCTACGATTCAGCCGCGCGCGCAAGCCCAACGGGCTTCTCTCGTTTGTATCGATGATCGCCATGCTGGGGGTTATGCTGGGTGTTGCAGTGCTTGTCGTGGCCTTGGCTGTGATGAATGGATCAATCAATTTTTTGCGCGGTGAGGCACTGAAATCTGTGCCTCATCTAACGCTGTCGAGCGCGGCGTTTGAGCGTGACTGGCAAAGCTACGCCGAAGCCTTCGAAGGGGTAGAAGGGGTGCTAGCCGCCTATCCCGTGTCAGAGATCGAAGCCGTCCTGACGCTGCGAGGCGCGACAGAATTTATCGAGTTGCAAGGCGTAGAGGCGGCAACGGAGATTGCGGGTAACAGCGGTGAGCGTGCGCTCGAGCTGCTCGCGGAATTAGCCCAGCGCCCAGATGGTGTCGTACTCAGCGCGCGCCTTGCCTCCCAGTTGGGCGCGCGGTTGGGTGATGAGGTCAGCATCGCCGGCCTCGATCGAATGCTGCGTCGCTCCAAAGTTCCAGCTCAGTCCTTCGTTGTGCTTGGCTACGCAGACTTCGGCGCTTACGGGGGCGGTAACATCGCTCTGACGAACCGAATTGCCGTACAATCGCTTGCTGGAAAGCAGTTTCAGGCCGAGCTGCGGTTGCGGCTCGCCGACGTTTTCGCGGCCGATAGGCTGCAAGCCGAGGTACTCGATCTCGAGATTGCGGCGTCCCTCGACGATCTCAGTAGTGAAACCTGGCGGGAGGCCCAATCCGGGCTTTTCGGCGCGCTGGCGATGGAGAAATTCCTTACCGGTCTGATGCTCATGATGATCGTCGCTGTGGGGGCGGTGAACATCGTATCCACGCTCGTCATGGCAGTGTCTGAGAAGGGGCCTGACGTCGCAATCTTGCGTACGATGGGCGCGTCGCGCGGTGCTATCTTGCGGGTTTTTATCGTACAGGGTGGCGTGAGCGGGCTCGTTGGGACGCTGCTAGGAGCGCTGCTTGGGTCTGTGTTGGCGACCCAACTTGCGACGATAGGCCTGGCGCTAGAGCGCGTCTTGGGCGTCCTCACCAGTAACGATAACCTTGTACTCCTATCCCATCTGCAGACCCAGCTCATCTGGCAGGAAGTCGCGAGTGTTTGTGTGATCGCATTACTCATTAGTTTATTAGCTACGCTCTATCCAGCGTACCGCGCGAGCAAAATAGAGCCCGCTGAGGTCCTTCGCTATGAATAAACCCGTGCAGGGCCAAGAGTCCGTCGTGCTTCGCGCAGAGGGACTGGGAAAGCGCTACCGTCAGGGGCCTCGGGACATCGTGGTGTTGGATGACTTGAGTTTCCAAGTCAAAGCGGGGGAGCGCGTCGCTATTGTGGGGAGTTCGGGCTCGGGCAAAACCACTTTGCTGAATTTGCTTGGTGGTTTGGACGAACCCAGTGCAGGTAGCGTTGTCGTGGCCGGCAATGAGTTAGCCGGTATCACAGAGGCGCAGCGAGGTGTGCTGCGTAATCGTTTCCTCGGCTTCGTCTATCAATTTCATCATTTGCTGGCGGAATTCTCCGCGCTTGAGAATGTCTGCATGCCGCTCTACATAGCAGGTATGGATGACGTTCAGGCAGAGGCTAAGGCGCAGGCTCTCCTTGCGAGAGTTGGGCTAGGTGAGCGGCTCGCGCATAAGCCCTCCGCGCTGTCCGGTGGAGAGCGGCAGCGTGTCGCTATCGCGCGCGCTCTGGTTAATGATCCTAGCTGTGTCTTGATGGACGAGCCTACCGGTAATCTCGATCGGCAAACGGCGCTCGAAATACATGAACTGATGCGTGAGCTTAGCGAGACACTGGCTACCAGCTTCGTTGTGGTCACCCACGATGAAGCGCTCGCTTCTGCGATGGATCGTCGGCTCTCTCTCCGCTCTGGGTCTTTACATGAGCAAGCCTGAAGAGATTCGCTCTGGCCGTAGTTTTGCGCTCGCGCGTCGCATCGGACTGCGCTACGTGCGGGCCGGTTCTTCGAGTAGCTTGGCAGCCTTCATGTCTGCACTATCCATCGCCGGACTCGCCTTTAGCGTCGCTTTGTTGATCTTGGTGCTCTCGGTAGTCAATGGTTTCGAGCGCGAGGTGCGCGAAAATGTGCTCGCTCTCGTGCCGCATCTCGTGGTGACTAGCAGTGAGCCGTTAAATACAGCTGGCTGGAGTGACGTAGAGGCGCGCTTAGCTCGCGTCGCTGAGATAAGCGAGGTGGAACCTGTCTTAGCTAGCGTTGGCCTTGTGGCAAATGCCGCGACGAGCAGGGCGGTCGTCATTAATGGCCTCGACACCGAAGGAGAGGCCTTGGCTCGACTAGGCCGCTTCGCAGTCGCTGGCCAGGTTGCCGAGCTGGGAGCTCAGCGTTGGGGGGCCATCCTCGGGGCCTCGCTTGCTAGAGAACTCGGGGTCGACGTCGGGGACACTGTCGATGTGTTTTCGCCTAAGCTAACGCCCAACCCGCTGGCTACTGTCCCAACGTTTAAGGCGTTTCAGGTGGTTGCGATTACCCGCGTAGGCAGCGCTGAAGTCGACGCTAAACTTGTCACGCTCGCCTTGCCCGATGCGCGCGCATTGCTGCGAGAGCGCTCGCCGCTCAACGCATTACACATTCAAACACGCGATGTATTGCTCGCCGATAGTGCGGGTTACGCTGTTCGGCAAGCGCTTGGGCCCGGATTTACGACCGAAAGCTGGACTGCCACCCTAGGTGCCATGTACCGCAATATCCAATTTTCGCGCAGTATCATCGGGTTTATGTTGTGGCTACTTATCGCCATCGCAGCCTTCAATCTCGTCGTTAGCCTGGTCATGATGGTGCGAGATAAGCGCGGAGATGTGGCTATACTTATTACTCTGGGGGCGAGCGCCCGAACCATTGGGGGGATCTTCCTGTGGCAGGGTGTTGCGATTGCTTTTATCGGTGTCGCCTTGGGCACGGGGCTCGGTGTGGTCGCCGCCCTGTGGATCGGCGAACTGGCTAGCGCCTTCGAGCGTGCGACCGGTGTTGTGCTGCTAAACCCCGACGTTTACCCCATCGATTTTCTCCCCTCGCAGATCCTTTTGAGCGATCTGCTTGTTGTCGCCTCGGGCGTCTTGGTCCTAGCAGTGTTGGCTGCCGTCTACCCTGCACGGCAAGCCGCTGCGCTTAAACCCGCGGTGGTACTGCGCGGGGACTAAATTCGACAGAATCTCGCCGACTCGTCAGAGCTAACCTAGTGTAAGGGCTACTGGACGGGCGAATCATGCGATCACTTCTGGTGTGTTACTGCCTCGGAATCTTGGCCGTGACGCCTTTCTCAGCGCTTGAGCTTATCTTCGCGCATGCGCAGGCAGCGTGTCTGATAACAGCCGGGTTGGCTATTGCAGCGAACGCGCTTTGGATTCGACGAAGCTTCGCGTTGAGGCTCTGTGCGCTGGCTGCCGGGGCCGCTTTGCATAGCAGCTGGGCGCTTAATCATCTTGATGCTCAACTCGATACGCGGCTAGAAGGTCGAGAACTGCTGGTGCGTGGTCGAGTGGCGACTATGGCGAAGGCGACTGCGACGGCGCTGCAGTTTGAATTCATTGTGTTGGATTCGGTGCCGTTGGCACCCCTTGGCGCTAGTCAGAATTGGGAAGTCCCCGGCAGTGCCTCAGGCAGGGTGCTACTAAGTTACTATCCACAGGCGCGTCCACGCAACGAGTCGCAAGCGCCACGGCTGGAGGATTCACAGTTTCCCCAAGTGCTCAAGCCGGGTTCTGAATTGCAGTTCACGGTGAAGCTCAATCGGCCGCACGGCTTCGCCAATGCCGGCGGCTTCGACTACGAGGCGTTTCTTTTTCGTCGAGAAATTACGGCCAAAGGCTACGTGAGAGGCGAGCTCGCTCTCTATGCCGAACAAGAGTCACTGCCGCGACCTACGCCGTGGAATGCGCTACTGATTGCTGCTGAGGCTCTGCGCTTTGAGCTGCGCACTAAAATACTGAATGTAAATTCACCCGCGCTCGCCGAATCGGCTGACGGACTCGCTATGATTCTCGCCTTAGGCTTGGGCGACTCAAGCGCAATAAGCAATCGTTTGTGGCAGCTATTTCGAGACACCGGAACGGTGCACCTGTTTGTCGTATCGGGACTGCATGTTGCCTTATTCGCCTTTCTTATGTGGCTGCCGGCGACGCTGCTCTGGCATTTGCTTGTGACTCTGGCGCCGCGCTTCGGCGTCCGTGTAAGTCGCCGCCGGTGGGTAGCTTTGTGGTCTTTTTCGGCTGCGATGTGCTACGCCTTGCTAGCAGGTTGGGGGCTTCCCACGCGGCGTGCGGTAGTCATGCTGTCAGTCGTTGTCGCAGGCGTTTGTCTGCGACGCCGATTCGGTGCCACAACGGGGTTGTTGGTCGCGCTCGCCCTAGTCTTAACGCTATGCCCACTCGCAGCAACCAGCAGTGGCTTTTGGCTGAGTTTCGCTGCCGTCAGCGTCTTGATGTCAACGACGTCTCATGCGGCGGGTATCGCGGGCAGACCCTCTAGTCTCCGTCGGCTAATAGGGCCTCAGCTGTCTATAGGAATAGGTCTCGCACTGCCTCTACTGATTCTTAACGGCGGTGTTGCGTGGTTGGCGCCAGCGATTAACCTGATGGCGATTCCGCTGCTCAGCTTCGTGCTTTTGCCCTGTGTGCTAGTGCTGCTGCTGGCGGTCAGCGTGAATGTCGGTGCGCCGGCGATGCTGCGAATCGCGAATGACCTGAGCGCCTTACTTGTCAGGTTATTAGAGTCCGTCGCGGGCCTAGGCGAGGCGTGGGAGCCTCAGGTTGCGCTGAGCACGCTTGATGGTCTCGGCCTCGCGCTTGCAACGGCGATTCTGCTCATTCCGCTAGCTTCGAACGCCCGTCTCTTGATTGGCGGCTGGTTGTCGCTCTGCTTGCTGCTGTCGAGCGAGACTGCGCATTGCACGCGAAGTCCGGCCTCTTTGCGCCTAGATTTGCTCGATGTAGGGCAAGGCTTGTCAGCACTGGTCCGCACGCGCTGCCACGCGCTCCTGTTCGATGCCGGTGCGCGACTCGGGCCTGAGTTCGAGATGGGTGGCGCCGTTATTGCGCCTACTTTACGTACGCTAGGTGTTGCGCGCCTCGATCGCGTGATCCTGAGCCACGCAGATAACGATCATGCGGGCGGGGCGATGGGGTTGATGTCTGCACTGACTGTCACGGAATTATTGCTTGGCGGGCGTCGAGAGGAGTATGAGCAGCTCAGTGATGAGGCTCGCGCGATGACGCGTGCTTGTCGAGCCGGCCAATCGTGGCGCTGGGATGGAGCTGACTTCGAGATTCTAGGCCCGATGCTGCGCGACAAGCAGTCTGCGCGCAATGCGCGGTCTTGTATTTTGAGTGTGAGCTTCGCGGGACGTTCCTTCTTACTGCCCGGCGATATTGAGGCCAATGCTGAACTCGCGTTGGTCTCGCGCACCTCTGCGTCCCTAAAAGCGGACGTGCTGATCGCGCCTCACCACGGCAGTAAGAGTTCGTCGAGTTATGCGCTACTCAAACGGGTTCTGCCACAGCTAATCTTAGTCCCCGCAGGCTACAAAAATTCCTTCGGTCATCCTCACGAGGCAGTTTTGGCGCGCTATGAACAGCTTGACGCAAGATATGCCACCACGGCATTGGGTGGCATGTTGAGCCTCGAAGTAGACGCCGGCGGCGGTATGACAGGAGTCATCGAATACCGCCTAGCTGAGCCAAGGTACTGGCGTCCCCGCGCGCGTGTCCTGTGATAAACTCTGAGGGTCCGCCGGGTCAAATGCGCGGCTAACTCGTGTCAAGGAGTGCTGATTTGTTCGACGTAGTTAATTCTGGCGGTATCCTTATGCTGCCTATCCTGTTTTGTTCTGTCCTAGCCATCGCTGTCATCATCGAGCGTGCGTGGTCGCTGAGCACCGCGCGTGTGATGCCTAAATACGCGCTTGCTCAGGTGTGGACTTGGCTAAAGAACGATCAGCTCGATGCGCAGCGGTTACGAGAGGTCAGGCGGTCGTCGCCTTTGGGGCGTTTATTGGCCGTAGGGCTGAGTAATAGCAAATTTGGTCGTGCGGCGATGGTCGAGGCCATCGAGCTCGCCGCCGCTCAAGTCGTGCATGAGCTCGAGCGCTACCTCGAGACACTAGGGACGATAGCAGCCATCGCGCCGCTGCTTGGTCTGCTTGGAACGGTAGTCGGCATGATAAGAGTTTTTGGACAGATTATGCTTGTAGGCACCGGCGACGCTGGTGCGCTCGCGGGCGGGATTTCCGAAGCGCTCGTCTCCACTGCGGCTGGCCTTTGTGTTGCGATACCGGCGTATGCCGCACACCGCTTTTTCCTGCGACGCGTCGATGCGTTAGTGATCGGCCTTGAACAAGAGTCGCTGAAATTGGTTGACGCACTGCACAGCGACAAGAGCGTCGAGTTGCGGGGCGCAGGCACGTGAAGTTTAAGCGCGCACGGCGCGAGTCGCCTGCCTTGAATTTGACGCCGTTAATCGACATCGTTTTCTTGCTCCTGATCTTTTTTATGGTGACGACGAGTTTTAGTCGCGAGACACGGCTGCTTGTGAGTCTGCCCGAAGCCACCGGTGTGCCTCAGAGTCCTGCAGAGGCAATCGAGGTCTTAGTGACCCGCGACGGCGATTATGCGATCAATGGGCGGCAACTTATCGACCAGCGCGGCGACAGCTTGGTACGCGGACTCGAATTAGAGTCGGGTGGGGACACGTCGCGCAGCGTGGTATTAGTGGCGGATGCGGAGGTCAGGCATCAGTCTGTGGTGACGGCGATGGAGGCGATAGGGCGCTCGGGCTTTAAGAATTTGAGCATAGCCACGCGCGAAAGCGCGCAGGATTGTTAGGTTGGCCTGCTAGGGCTTTCCAGTGCCTGCTAGTGGTTTTCAGTAATAGGATGCGGTGACTCTTCGATGAAATGGTTAGAGCGTGCGTGGTATGCCAATGCCCCTTGGCTGATTGTCCTCTGGCCTCTGCACGCCGTTTTCGTCGCGCTCGCCGCTTGGCGTCGGCGGCGTCTAACTGCGGTAGCTGAGCCCTATCCAGTGCCTGTCGTCATAGTCGGCAACATTAGCGTAGGGGGAACCGGTAAGACGCCGCTGCTGATCGCCCTGGTGAAACACCTGCAAGCGAAGGGGCTGCGACCGGGGGTCGTGTCGCGCGGCTACGGCAGTAAGGCGACTAGTTTTCCTGTATCGGTAACGGCGTCTACTGCGGTGGATGAATCGGGTGACGAGGCGCTTATCATTGCACGACAGTGCGGGTGTCCTGTCGTGGTTGATCCAGATCGCGTGCGCGCCGTAAATAGACTGTTCGCCATGGGCGATATCGACGTCATTCTTAGCGATGATGGGCTACAGCATTATGCGATGAGCCGGGATATTGAAGTCGTCGTGGTAGATGGCGAACGTCGCTTTGGCAACGGTTTGTGCTTGCCAGCCGGCCCCTTAAGAGAACCCGCGGCCCGACTCGCTGACGCCTCGCTCGTGGTTGTAAACGGCGGGCGCACGGAGAGTGCGAAGACGCGCGAGGTACTCACTGCTAACGGTGTGCACTGGGCGAGTTCCGAGCAGGCGCCTGCGACGCAGTCAGGAGTCGAGCCTGTAGAGGGCTTCGGTATACGCGTCGAGCCTAACTGCTTCGTTAACGTCGTCAGTGGCGAGAAGAGGCCTTACCAAGGGGCGCCATTCAAAATGGGCAGTCACCTGCACGCCGTCTCTGGCTTGGGCAATCCCCAGCGCTTCTATGCTCTGCTCGAAGAGCTCGGTCACAAGGTGACGAAGCACAGCTTTCCTGATCATCATCGCTTCACACAGGAAGACTTTTCGCGTCTCGGGTTAGAGGCGAATCAGCCGATAGTGATGACAGAAAAGGACGCGGTGAAGGTTGGTGATTTTGCGCAGGAAAATTACTGGTTTCTGACTATTCGTATGAAGCTGCCGACGCGTTTCCTCGCGGCCTTCGATAAGCGTCTCGCCGCGGCGCAAAAAGCACGAGCCTGCGCTGCGCGCTAATACTAAAAATGAGAGTTGAGGCTAGAAACTATGCTGGATAAAAAACTACTGACAATCCTTGCCTGTCCGCAGTGTCATGGCGAGCTTAAGTATGACAAGGCTGCAGCCCCTGCGGCGGAAACACTTGGCGAGCTGATGTGCCTCGCAGATGCGCTCGCTTTTCCGGTGCGAGACGGTGTGCCAGTGATGCTGATTAACGAGGCTCGCGAGATGAGCCTTGCCGAAGTTGAGGCGCAGCGATGAGCTTCACTGTCGTGATTCCTGCACGCTACGCCTCGACTCGGCTCCCTGGTAAACCGCTACTTGATATTGCCGGTAAGCCCATGCTGCAACACACCTGGGAACGTGCGAAGACAAGCGGCGCTGCGAGGGTGGTGATTGCAACGGACGACGAGCGGATTCTCGACGCAGCGAAGGGCTTTGGCGCGGAGGCGGTGATGACGGCGGCGACGCATGAGTCTGGCAGCGATCGTATTTGCGAGGTGGCCGATGCGTTAGCTCTGTTAGACTCCGACATTGTGATCAATGTTCAAGCGGACGAGCCGCTACTGCCGTCTGAGGCTATCGACGCGGTGGCGCAGAGATTAGTGGTAAATACGCAATTCGGCATCGCTACTTTGTGCGAAGCTATCAATGACGAGGCTGAGTATATACAGCCAAGCGCAGTAAAAGTGGTGATGGATAAATTCGGCCGCGCATTGTATTTCAGCCGCGCCCCCATTCCCGCCGGCACCGCATTGCCCGCTGAATGTTTTCGTCATATAGGAATCTACGCCTACCGCGTGGGTGTGCTTCGACAATTTGTTGGCTGGGATGTTGCCCCAATCGAAGCGGTTGAACGATTAGAGCAGCTTCGTGCGCTGTACAACGGGATTCCAATTCATGTCTCGTTGTCGCCGGTTAAAATTCCTGCCGGAGTTGACACCCCGGCCGACCTAGAAGCTGTGCGGACGTTTCTTGCATGACTCAGCCTAATCCCTCGGCCTTAGAAGCCCTGCAAGAAGACGCAGATCTCACGAGGTTTAATACCTTTGGCGTCGAAGCCCGGGCGCGCTACTTATTGGAATGTCATAGTGTCGAACAGCTGCGTGCCGGTGTCGAATTTGCCCGAGATAACCGTCTTGGCTTATTGGTGTTGGGGGAGGGCAGCAACGTGCTGTTCGTCAACGACTACCCCGGATTGGTGTTGGCTAATCGTCTTAAAGGCATTGTTCTCGAAGGCGAGTCCACGTTACGGGTGGCGGCAGGCGAAAGTTGGCATGCCTTGGTCGAATGGAGTCTATCGGAAGGGCTTTACGGGCTGGAAAACCTTGCGTTAATACCAGGCACGGTGGGCGCTGCGCCGATTCAGAATATTGGCGCCTACGGCGTCGAGGTTGAACGCTTTATTAAGCGCGTCGTGGTTTTTGACACCGAGCTCGCACAAGAAGTCATATTCGATAAAACCGACTGCGCTTTCGCTTACCGCGATAGTGTGTTCAAGCGAGCGCGTCGCGGCCGCTATCTCATCATTGAAGTTGAGTTCGAGCTGCTTACTCGCGCATCACCCGTGCTTAGCTATGTGCCTCTCGCCGAGCGATTCGGCGCCGCGGACGCAACGCCACGGCAGGTATTTGATGCGGTTTGCGAGATTCGACGAAGCAAGCTGCCTGATCCTCGGTTAGTAGGCAATGCGGGCAGTTTTTTTAAGAATCCAATTGTCTCGGCCTCTAAAGTTGAAAGCCTGCGGGGTCAGGGTAGCGATGTGCCTGCCTATGCCACCGACGAAGAGGGTCTGTTCAAAGTGCCAGCTGCTTGGTTGCTAGAGGCCGCCGGCTGGAAGGGTAAGGTACGCGGCCGCGCCGCTGTATACGACGCGCACTCCCTCGTGTTGGTGAATCTAGGTGATGCGAGTGGCGAAGAAATTTATCTGCTCGCCCAAGAGATGGCGAGCAGTGTGTTGCAACGCTTTGGCATAGCATTGCAAACCGAGGTGTTGTTAGTGTGAGCGAAGCTGTATCCCACGCCGCGGTCGTCGACGCCTTCGACCACAAGGATTTTGTCGCGAATCTGAGCAGTCGCCCGGGAGTTTACCGCATGATGGATGTGGGCGAACGTGTGCTCTATGTCGGCAAAGCGCGCAACCTAAAGAAGCGCGTAGGTAGCTACTTCCGCGCCTCGGGGCTCACCACTAAGACGATGGCGATGGTGGCGAAGATCGCGCGCATCGAGATCAGCATTACCCACAGCGAGACCGAAGCCTTGCTGCTCGAACAGAGTCTCATTAAAGACCTCAAGCCGCCGTATAATATTCAGCTGCGCGACGACAAATCCTATCCCTATATTTTGCTTACCGACCATGCCGAGTATCCGCGCTTGATGTTTTATCGTGGCAGCAAGGCGCGCAAGGGGCGTTATTTTGGTCCTTATCCCAGTGCTCATGCGACTCGCGACACGCTGCAACTTATGCAGAAAGTCTTCAAAGTAAGGCAGTGTCAGGAGAGCTACTTTAAGAATCGTACGCGGCCTTGTTTGCAATACCAGATAGAGCGCTGTACCGCGCCCTGCGTGGGGTTGATTTCTCCGGAAGATTACGCACGCGACGTGCGTTACTCATCGCTCTTCTTGCAGGGTAAGAACACGGAGCTGACTACCGAGCTTGGGCGCAACATGGAGGCTGCCTCAGAGGCGCTCGAGTTTGAACGCGCGGCAAAGATTCGCGATCAGGTTGCGATGCTACGCCGCATTCAAGAAGACCAGGTCGTCGCGAATCAGGGCGAGGACGCTGATGTATTGGCAGTGGCGATGCAAAATGCCGGGGTATGCGTGCATGTCATTACCGTGCGCGCCGGCCGCATTCTTGGTAGCAAGAATTATTTCCCTAGGCATCGGCTTGCCTCTACTGCCGATGAGCTACTGAGCGATTTTATTTCGCAGAGCTATTTGTCAGATCAGGGTGGTGGCGCGTTACCTGCCGAACTTATCGTGTCGCATGCGTTAGACGACGTCGAGGCTCTCGCCGAGGCTATGACTTTCGTCGCTGGTCGTAAGGTGCGTCTGGTTAATCGTGTGCGCGGTCACCGGGCGAAGTGGCTTACGCTGGCAGCGACCAACGCGAACGAGGCGCTCGGTGCGCACCTCGCGAGCAAGCAGAACAGCAAGAAGCGCATCGCGTTGCTCCGTGATGCGCTCGGTCTTGAGTCGCTACCAGAGCGTATAGAATGCTTCGATATTAGTCATACGGGCGGCGAAGGGACGGTGGGATCCTGCGTGGTGTTTGATGCCGAAGGTGCAGTAAAGAACGACTATCGGCGTTTTAATATCGAAGGCATTACGGCAGGGGATGACTACGCGGCGATGGAACAGGTCCTTACGCGGCGGTTCGAGAGACTCACCAAGGGCGAAGGCAAGCTGCCCGATATACTGCTCATCGATGGCGGCAAAGGGCAGCTGACTCAGGCTGCGAATGTGCTCGCACGCTTTGAACTCGATTCGCTCCTGCTCCTCGGTATTGCCAAGGGTATTAGCCGTCGAGCGGGGCAAGAGACGCTGTTTCTCAAAGAGGGTGAGCGCTTCAAAGAAGTCGCTATCGCCACCGAGTCCCCAGCATTGCATTTATTGCAGCAGGTGCGCGATGAGGCCCATCGCTTCGCGATAACGGCGCACCGACAGCGGCGCGGCAATACCCGCAAGCGCTCTCAGCTCGAAGATTTGCCCGGCCTCGGACCAAAGCGCCGCCGTGAGTTGCTCAAACATTTCGGTGGCCAGCAGGGGCTCAAAAGGGCGTCGCAAAGCGAGCTCGCCAAAGTTAACGGCATTAGCAGCAAACTTGCCGAGGCGATTTACGAGCACTTCCATGTTGACTAGTGAGTAGGCGATCAGAGGCAAGCATTGCCGTACAGGCTTGTGTAGAATAAAGCCTCGAGAAGTGTGCGCCCGCGAGGCGCATTGCGAGCGCTACTAGCGAGAAAACTGACTATGACAAACTGGGCAAATCTCGCCTCATTAAGCCGTATTGCGCTTATCCCTATTATCGTCCTTTGCTACGAAGCCGACTTCGTCTATGCCGAGCTCGCCGCCGCGGGACTGTTTATTATCGGCAGCATCACGGATTGGCTCGATGGGTATCTGGCCCGTAGATTAAATCTGGGTTCGGCATTCGGTGCTTTCCTTGATCCCGTGGCTGACAAGCTTTTCGTGACGGCGGTACTCATTCTCCTATTGGCTGACTATCCTGGCCTTCTTGTCCCTGCGTTATTAATAGTCGCACGTGAAATAACCATTTCGGCGCTGCGCGAGTGGATGGCGACACGGGGTGTGCGCGATCTTGTCGCTGTGGCATGGGTAGGGAAGGTAAAGACGACGCTGCAAATGATCGCACTGGGATTGCTGCTTGGCACCAGCCCAACAACGTTACCGATTCTGTTCCATTTAGGTCTTGGTCTTCTATGGCTTGCTGCGCTGCTCGGTCTATGGTCGCTAGGCTCTTATCTGCGAGCCGCGAAAGACACGCTGTTGGATGTGAAGTAGGGAGTAAACGCTAACATTCTGTCTTTAAGCGCTTGACTTAAACCTGTTTGGCTTTAAAATAGCGCTCTCTCTGGATGGCAACAGACCCCAGCCGTCAGACCTCCTTTATTCTGGGAGTTCACAGAGAAAAACTCAGGCACATGCCGGAGTCACCAGATAAAGCGGGAATAGCTCAGCTGGTAGAGCACGACCTTGCCAAGGTCGGGGTCGCGAGTTCGAATCTCGTTTCCCGCTCCATCTCTTCTTATGTAAATCTGCTATTCAAATCTACTGAACAAACCTCTAAGCTTGTCTCGAGTGTAGCGCTCGCTTGCTATAGCTTTCGTTGTAGCGGAGTGGCAGGCTTGTGAGAAGAAAAAGTATGCCTCGGCGAGCAACCTTTGATATAGTTCGCCCTCGCACTAAATCGCGATAGGGCTGGGTGGCAGAGTGGTCATGCAGCGGACTGCAACTCCGTTAACGCCGGTTCGATTCCGACCCCAGCCTCCATTTCGATTTAGCCTTTTACCGAACTTCTCCTAAGTTGGGTTGTTCGGGTAAAGGATGCCCTTCGCGGCGCGCTCTCCGCGCACGTTGCAGCCGCAGCAAGCCCCCAAGCCCGGGTGGCGAAATTGGTAGACGCAAGGGACTTAAAATCCCTCGCCTGAAAGGGCGTGCCGGTTCGATTCCGGCCCCGGGCACCATCGCTTAGTTTTAGTCCAGCAACCCAAATCCCATACGACCACGCTCGACTCGATGGCCTACGTCATTCACGTAGTCTGGGCCTATTGAGGCGATTGTCGGCGTGCCGCTGCCCATCATGGCAATGGTCAGTTCTCGGTTCAGTAAGTTGAGCACGCGCTCGACTCCGGCTTGGCCGAAGGCGCCAAGGCCCCAGCAATAAGGGCGGCCGATACCGGCGGCCGTAGCACCGAGTGCGAGCGCCTTGTAGATGTCGGTACCGCGGCGAAAGCCGCCATCGACGATGACGGGGATGCGCCCGTTGACCGCCGCAATAACCTCAGGCAGACACTCGATTGTCGCGCGCTCTGTTTCCACCGCGCGGCCACCGTGGTTCGATACGACGATGCCGTCGGCTCCGTGTTTCACGGCAAGCGCAGCGTCCGCGCCGGTTTCGATACCTTTGATCAACACCTTCATGTTCGTCACTTCTTTCATGCGACCAATCACGCTCCAGGTAAGCGAGGAGTCGTTAAGCATGACGCCGCTCATATCTAGGCCGCGGAACGCAGGCTTCGATTGCCCCGTGTGGCAGACGCTGCAGTCGCGGTCGTCCTCACGCATAAGCAATGACTGAGTTTCAGTGTTGCGTCCGCCCGGCAGATCTATTGTGAGGGCGACGGCGGTCGCTCCCGCGGCTTCCGCACGTTGCAGCATGGCTACAGTGTACTC
The DNA here is from genome assembly GCA_024639905.1 of Gammaproteobacteria bacterium. Lineage (GTDB taxonomy): Bacteria > Pseudomonadota > Gammaproteobacteria > Pseudomonadales > Pseudohongiellaceae > UBA9145. The sequence continues at coordinate 253,091 of JAHEGE010000002.1, forward strand.
CCAGCGGTTTGTGGGATAGAGCTGGAACCAGACCGGCGCGTCACGCGCCTCGATCACCGCTTCGATGGGCGTCGATGATTGAGTGGAGAGGATCATGTGGTGGCCGACCGCCGACGCGGCGCGCGCTGTGCCGAGTTCAGCGTCGGCGTGGTACGCCCCTTGACTCCCTACCGGGCAGATGACGATTGGCGATTTCGCCTGAGTGCCGAGCAGATCGATACTCAGGTCTGGGTTGCTAACGTCGACGAGACGGCGTGGACGAATCTGGAAGCGAGTGAACCCAGCACGATTAGCGCGCAGGGTGGCGTCGCTGTCGACACCCGTATTGAGATAGCCAAAGTGTGCGGGAGGCATTTTTTCGCGCGCAATCGCCTCCATCTCAAACACATTGATAACCTCTGTTGGGTCTTTAAGCCGCTCGCCCAGTGTTTCCTCGACCTCCTGTGCGAATGCAGAATAGCTAGTGAGCAGGGGGCTTGCGGCTAAGAACTTGAGGAATTCGCGTTTCTGATTCATGGGCGGCTCTGTGAATGATTAACTGGATAGGTGATTTTATCGTGAGTGGATAGCGGCTCGCTCAGCCGTTAATGTCTAAGATTAAGAGTATGAAAACTAATCGCTTTGCGTACGATTGTCTAGGGTCTGCGGCTTAGCTACACTGGTTACGAGATAAATTTTAAAAAGGATAAGCGACATGATATACAGCCTAGGCGACGATTCGCCGAAAACCGAGGGCGATGCTTTCTACGTCGCCGAGACTGCAACCGTATTGGGTAATGTCGTCCTGGAAAGGGACGCAAGCGTGTGGTTTGGCGCGGTGGTCCGTGGCGACACTGAGACAATCACCATAGGCGAGCGCAGTAATGTGCAAGATCTGTCGGTGTTGCATGCGGATAAAGGCTTTCCTCTCGTTATCGAAAGCGACGTGACTATAGGTCACAAAGTAATGCTGCACGGTTGCACTATTGGCGCAGGCAGCCTCATCGGTATTAATGCGGTAGTGCTTAACGGCGCGGTTATTGGCAAGGGTTGCTTAATAGCGGCTAACGCACTCATCACCGAAGGCATGATGGTGCCTGATGGCTCTGTGGTGATGGGGTCGCCCGGGAAAGTGCGCGGTCAGCTCGATGAGGCCCGCAAGCAGGCACTCATCGATTCGGCGACACACTATGTCGAGAACGCCAAGCGGTTTAAGGCGGGGCTAAAACCGATCGATTAATTAAACCCTAATGCCGGCTGTGCCCTTTATGGATTCAACACCGAATAGCCGCGCACCGATTGGGGCTTGTTACTGTAGCTGTCGACGATCGCTTGCACCGCGGTCACTCCCACGTCTTGTCTTACGTTTAGGTGTGAGTAGGAGCTGATTTGCGTCATCATTATGCCGACCATATTCTCCACGGGATCTACCCAGAAAATCGTGCCCCATGCGCCGCCCCAGGTAAATGAGCCCGGCGTTATGGGGTCCCGCGCGGTGCCAGGGTCGTTGAGGATGCCGAAGCCCAAGCCAAAATTGTAGCCGGGTCCCCTTATATAAATATCGTGATCGCCACTGTGATTGGAGATCATGAGGTTGACCGTTTTAGGGCTCAGCAGGCGCACGCCATCGAGCTCGCCGCCGTTTAGTAGCATCTGGCTAAAGCGCCAGTAATCGGCTGCGGTGGAGAAAAGCCCTGCGACGCCTCCGTAGTAGTCGCTGCCGAAGAACGGGACCGCGCTGTATTCAGGCGTACGATACACTTCAATAGTCTGACCAGGGCCCGTGGGTGAGTATACGGTAGCTACGCGCGCGCGCTTTTCTTCGGGCACGACATAGGATGTGTCGCTCATCTCAAGCGGATCGAGGATCCTCTTCTGCAAAAAGTCTTTTAACGGCTCACCTGCGATGCGCTCGACGAGCAGCGCAACGTAGTCCGTAGAGCTGCCGTACTGCCAATCCTCGCTTGGGTGAAAGGCGAGTGGCAAAGGGGCGCGCTTAATGAGTGTCGCCTCGAGGCTGCTTTCTCGTTGCAGTAGCGTCTGCTCGTCTTCGGTGAGCAAGTCGCGGCTAGGGTCCAGCCCAGTGGTGTGAGCTAATACATCACGGACGGTAATCGGTTGCCGGGGAGTCATGCGGTGGACGCCCGCGTCGTCCTCGATTAACACCTGCTTGTCTGCGATCTCCGGTATCCATTTGCTCACCGGGTCGGTAAGCAGGAAGCGGCCTTCTTCGTAAAGCATCATAAGTGCGGTAGAGACTATAGGTTTGGTCATGGACATGATGAAGAAGATCGTGTCCTGCTGCATCGGTTTATCGGCTTCTTTGTCCTGCCAGCCCTGGGTGCCGAAATGCGCGACCTTACCGTCGCGAGCGACTAGGGTCACCGTCCCCGCGAGCTGGTTGGCATCGATATAGCGTTGCATGGCGGCGGGGAGTCGCTCGAGTCTTTCGCTCGACAGACCAACTCGTTCGGGACTGGTGCGTGGAAGCGACTGGGCGCTGACGCCAGTCGTGAAAATCGCTAATCCGACCCACAGCAAAATCTCGGCGCCGAGTGATAGAGGTTTTTGTGTTCTCGTTTCTGGCAATAATCGCATGGTGAAGTCCTTTAAAGGCGCGCTACGCTATGGCGCTAAAGAGGCAGCGAAGCCGCTAATATCGCGTACGGTGGCGTGATAGACGTCGGGTATTGCGCCGACGAAAGAGCAGTCGGCGGCATGGCAAGTGCCATGCACCGTCCTGCCAACGGCGGAGACGCCCGCCGCGAGTAATTTGCGGTAGTAGGCGAGTCCTTCGTCGCGCAGTGGATCGAGTTCATTGACCGACACCACGTGTGGAGGTAGGCCCGCGAGGTCCTCTCTCGTCGCGTGATAGGGCCAGGTGAGGGGATTGGTTGCGTTGGCGCCGCTGGGGTCGTAGGGTTTCACCAATGCGCTCATCGTCTTCATGTCGAGGAAGTACGCATCGTTCTCAACTAGCGAGGGCAGCTCTGCGGGCTGGCTGCCATAAAGGCCTGAAATATAAGGGCACTGTGCATAGACGCCGCGAATCTCGCCTAACCAGCCTTCTTGTTTAGCAAGCAGTGTTGTGGCGATAGACAAATTGCCGCCACCGGACTCGCCGCTCATGATGAGGTGAGAGATGCCTAGCTCGGCCTTGTTTGTTGCTACCCAACGCGCCGCGTCGGCGCAGTCGTGAAGTGCGGCGGGGAAGGGGTGATTGCCTAATGCGCCCGCGCCATTGCGAAATTCAACGCCGACGACAACCATGCCGGTAGCGGCGAGCTCGCTACGCCAGCGTGCGTAATTGGCATCAGCGGCGGTGAGAATCACCATGCCGCCGCCATGGGTGTGCACGACGCAGGGGAGTGGTGCGTTCTGCGCGTTGTGCCCACTTGGTGTGTGAATATAAAGCGTAATCTCGTTACCATCGCGGCCTCTGATCACGCGCTCGCTCACCTCTACATTATTGGGGCCGGCAGCCGCGCCTGCGAGCATGCCAAACATCGCACGCCAGCCTTCTTCGGCGGCTGCGGCGTAGGCGAGGCAAGTGGCTAGATCGCTGTCTGCGTTAACCGGGGGCTCGGCGGCTTGGCCATCTAGGCCAAGAGCTGCAAGCGCCGCTGCGAGCCTTGGATCGGTTCTAGGGTCAGTGCCTAGGCTCATGGTGGAATCGCCGAGTCGTCCTGGGAGTTGAGGTGATCGCATGATTTTAAGTCTCTCCTTTTTTGTCGTTGTCTTAACTTGTCGCAGTGGTGCTATTCCGCTGCCAATGCAATATCTTCGTGGATTGTTTTGGTGGCACGGTAGTAGTGAAAGGCGCACCAGAGATTCACTAGTACGGTAAGCGACATTGCATAGCGCAGCGCGTCTACGCCATAAGCTGGCGTGAGCCAATCGCTCACCAGTCCGGTCATCATAGGGCCAAGGCCCAAACCGATTAGGTTGAGCACGAATAACAGAATAGCAGAGGCCATGGCACGCATGCGGATGCCCACTAAAAAGTGCGTCGCCGCGATGCAGGGGGCGAGATAGAGGCCGCCAAAAAACACGGGAATGAAATACGAGAACGCCGCGCTGTAGCCATCAGGCATGAGTAAGAACGAAATAAGAGCGAAGGGAATTGCCGCCAGTGTGGAGATAAACGGCACCCAAACATACCACGCCTTGTCGTCGCGCTTGTCCGCCATGCGGTCGGAGAGCCAGCCGCCTGCGAAGGTGCCCAAGAGTCCGCCGACACCAGCGATAAGACCGTAGTATAGGCCGACGTCGAGTATCGGCATGCTATGCACACGACCGAGAAATAGCGGCAGAAAATTTCCCATTCCATAAGTCACGAACGCGTGCAGTGCGCAGGCGAAGCTCAGATGGATAAACGAGCGGCGCGAGGCAAGGATGCGCATTACGTGGAAGAATCCTGGAGGAGCCACGTCCCGACGACCCTCGGCCATACCGCGAGGCGGTTCTTTGATGACGAAGCGCACGAGTAAGGAGAGAAAAACTCCCGGGATGCCAACGACGATGAATGCCGTCCGCCAATCGAAATACTGAACTAAATAGGCGCCGCCGACAGTGCCAATCAAGATGCCGCCATAGACCCCTAAAGAATAAATAGACAGGGCGGTCGCGCGTTGTTTTGCAGGGAAGATGTCGGACACTATGGAGTGTGCGGGTGGCGAACCGCCGGCTTCGCCAATGCCGACACCGAAGCGTGCAGCGAACAACTGCCCGAAATTCTGAGCGAAGCCGCAAGCCGCGGTCATCACGCTCCAGATGGCTACAGACGCAGCGATGACGTTGCGGCGATTACTGAGGTCAGCAAGCCGCGCAATAGGGATGCCAAGCACGGTATAGATAACTGCGAAGGCGAGACCCGAGAGCATGCCGAACTGGCCGTCGGTGAGCTGCAGGTCTTCGATAATGTAAGAGGCGAGCACGTTGATCACTTGGCGATCGACAAAATTGGAGATGTAGACGACGGTCAGGATGCCGAGCACTAGGTAGCGGTAGGTGGGGTTTGCATAAGCGGCGACTGTCTTACTTCGCGCGTCGTTTTCCGGGCTATTAGAAGAAGAGTCGTTATGTGGCGTAACGTTGGATCGAACTGCGTCGTTCATACGGCTACCCTCGGCTTTTTATCGTTTTAATGCGAGTGGCTCGAGTATCACACAAGCAGACGCATTGACCAAGCTACCTCTTAAGGGCTATTTCGCGGCGCTAGCTATGCTATCTTAGGCGCCAAATTAGAGGTGTCTCCAATGCATGATCCCGTCTGGACTTCGGTCATTCCCCCCTTGCTGGCAATCGGCCTTGCGATTGCCACGCGCCAAGTGATTCTGTCACTTAGCATCGGTATCTGGATGGGTGTTTGGCTGTTAGGTTCGAGCAATCCGGTTGCGGCGGCAGCAGGGGCTGTAGATGCGGTTATTTCGGTCTTTAGTGACGTAGGCGATACGCGGGTATTGGTGTTTACCCTAGTCATAGGCGGGCTGATAGCGACTATCGAAAAGCTTGGTGGCGTGCGCGGTTTCATTCATCTGCTGCAAGACCGCGAATGGATTACAGGGTCACGCAGAGCGCAGTGGCTTGCGTTTGGCACCGGCGTTGTCGTCTTCATCGAATCCAACATCACGCTATTAATCGCCGGAGCGATATCGCGGCCGTTGTTCGATCGCTTTCGCGTTTCACGCGAGAAACTGGCATACATTATCGATGCTACGTCGGCGCCAATCTGCGTTCTTATCCCTTTAAACGCTTGGGGAGCGGTAATCGTGAGCCTGCTAGCATCAAGCGGCATAGAGAACCCAATCGATGTTTTCGTCGGCGCTATCGCGTTCAATTTCTATGCGCTGGCCGCTGTCGCCGTTTGTGCGGTAGTGATCGCCCGGGATATCGATATTGGCCCTATGCGGGCGGCGCAGGCGCGCACTCAGGCGGGTGAGTTCCTCTGGCCCAATGCCACGCCTATGGTCGATCCCAGCCTCCTCGATGTGCAGCAAGAACGCCAGCCAAAGGATTCTGCGCGTCTGATGCTGCTCCCTGTTCTCGCTTTGGTGGTCAGTATGCCACTCGGCTTGTTTATCACCGGCGATGGCGACCTGAGCGCAGGTTCGGGTTCTACTTCGGTGCTGTGGGCAGTGCTCGTCGCGCTAGGCGTCGCCTGGGCGTTCGCGTTGAGTGCGAGGCTTGCCTCGCTGGAGACGTTGATGCAACTGTTCTTGAAGGGCGCGGGTGGGTTGTTACCGGTTGCGATGATCTTGCTCTTCTCACTCGCCCTGGGCGATATCGCGAATGCGCTTGGCACCGGGGTGTATGTGGCGCAGTTGGCGCAAGAAGCCATACCCACTGCATTTCTCTTGCCGCTGCTGTTTTTGTTATCAGCATTTATCGCGTTCTCTATTGGCTCTAGCTGGGGCACTTTCGCTATCATGATACCGCTGGCGATGCAGCTCGTCGGGGCTCTGGATATGAATGCCTCGCTGTTCTTGGCGGCAGTGTTGTCGGGTTCGGTATTTGGCGATCACGCCTCGCCGATAAGCGATACGACGGTGGTGGCATCGATGGCGGCGGCGACGGATCATATCGACCACGTGCGTACGCAGTTGCCTTATGCGCTCGTGAGCGCTGCGATAGCCACGCTCGCGTTTTTTGGCGCGGGCCTAGTCATGCTCTAAGGCTTTAGCCAGTGAGCGGCCATACAGGACGGGATTTGAAATAATGAATTACTCACGCATAGATTGGCATTCCGCGCAGGCGATTATCGACGAGCACGGGCTCGAAGGCGTGCATCTCGTTGACGTGCGCGACGAGCGCAGTTTCGATGCTGGACATGTCGAATCGGCGATTCATTTGGCAGGACCGGCAGTCGCCGAATTTATCGCAGAGGCCGATGGCGCAAAGCCGGTCTTAGTGTATTGCTATCATGGCAACATGAGCCAAGGCGCCGCGGCGTATCTTGCGGAGCAGGGCTTTGAGACAACTTACAGTATCGATGGAGGCTTCGAAGCTTACCGCGAGGCAGGATGGTAGGGCTTGTTAGGCGCCGTTGTCGGCCTTTTCAAAGGCGCGTTTGGCAGTTAGCGCGGTTACCATATAGAGCAGATTAAGCAGAGCCCAGCCGAACAGTTCGAAAGACCAAAGGGCGTGCGCGGCGGGGTCTATACTGCGAGCGCCAACAATCCAACCGCTCCACAGCACGAGAATTGCCAGTGGTAAAGCGGCGACAAGACGCCAACCGCGTTGCCACTGACGCCAGGCGGCAACCGTCAGAGCGGCGCTCGACGAGAGGGTGAGGAAAACAATGACGAGCATAACGGTATCCCACAGGGGGATGGCCTCAGCTTGGTTGTTAGCCGCGAGGATAGTGTGAACAGGCGCGCTTAACACGGCGCCGGCAAGGAGTGTTAGAGAGAGGTTTTTTTTCATGCGCGAAGCGTAACCTAGCAAGGTCATGCAACGCAAAGTTTGCGTATGCCGCCGCGGTCACAGCACTTAACATTCACGTAGTAGTTAACGAGCAATTTACAGGAGTATTATGAGAGGCGTCAGGACGAGCAAAGCTGGATCGGCAATACCTAGCAATCTGGAGTATGAAAACCTCGTTGAGCTTAACTATCAGCTTTATAACGGCCTGTTTTTAACCTTGCCATTGGACGCGATCGAGCAAACTGGCATGTTATTGCCGTTGCTAGAATCGCGTGCACAGAAGGGTCTAGAACGAGGAGAGGATCCCGCAGAGATCCTGCAGGATTTCTTTAGCACCCAGCGGCCGCATTTTTCTGAGTCCGATAAGATCCAGTTCTTGTTTCGAGTTATCCAATACGTTGAACGGCAAGTCGTGCTTGTTGATGCATTAGAAGATGCAGCGTATCCACTGGTCCACAAAACTGAAAGCAATAATGTACTGCGCCTACTTTGCGAGCGAGTGAAGGCTGATGGCCTCGAGGAGCGCTTTACAAAAACTCTTGAGAATTTTGGCAGCAAGGTGATCCTCACTGCGCATCCCACCCAGTTCTATCCTGGTCAAGTGCTCGCGATAATCACCGACCTCGTTGAAGCTATTCGTACGCAAGATATCGCGCAATCCCGTGATCTCCTGCAACAGTTAGGCAATACGCCGTTCTTTAATCAGGAGAAACCCACTCCCTTCGACGAAGCGACGAATCTTAGTTGGTATCTGTCGAATATCTTCTATGACGCTATTGGCTCGATCATGGACAGCCTAGGTGAGCATCTCGGTGATAGCGGCAGCGCAAACAACCACCTGCTTAGCGTCGGTTTTTGGCCGGGTGGTGATCGGGATGGCAACCCCTTCGTAAGCGTAGAGGTAACCCTGCGGGTAGCCGAGAAGCTGCGGTCGCTTATCATGACTTGTTATCACCGCGATGTGCGCGAACTCAAGCGTAGGCTCAGTTTTAGGGGTGTCTACGCTCGGCTCGAAAAGCTCGAGAACAAGCTTTACAAAGAGATCAATAAGCCGGGCAAAACCTCGCTAAGTCTTCGTAGCCTTAACGAGCAGCTTTCGCTCATCGAGGACGAGGTGGCGGAGTCTTATCAGGGGCTGTATCTTGAGTCGCTGCTATCGTTCAAGAACAAAGTGAATGCCTTCGGCTTTCATTTCGCCAATTTAGATATTCGTCAAGACTCGCGGGTCATTCACCGCACATTCGATACGGTGCGGAGGCTATACCCCGACTTGTTGCCAGTCGATTTCGATGCACTGTCAGATGCCGATCAGATCGCCGCCATGCTTGCACTCTGTCCTCCCGAGCAGCCTCTCGCATTCGATTCCGAACTCATTCAAGACCCGCTAGAGCTGGATACCATAGAATCCCTCCGCGCGATTGCTAGCATCCAAGCGATCAATGGAGAGAAGGGGTGTCATCGCTACATTATCAGCAACTGCCGTGGTGCGATTGACATCGCACGTGTTGTCGCTTTGGCTCGCTTCGCCGGCTGGCAAACAGATGAGCTGACTGTCGACATCGTGCCGCTATTCGAGACTATCGACGACTTGGCGGGCGCCGGCGACAGCATGACTGCCCTCTATGGCTTTGACGACTATCGAGCGCATCTTGCGCGTCGCAGTCAGAAGCAAACAGTCATGCTCGGTTTTTCCGACGGCACCAAAGACGGCGGTTACCTCATGGCGAACTGGGCTATTTACTGCGCTAAAGAAGATCTCACTCGCGTTTCCCGGTCGGTCGGTGTTGAGGTCGCCTTCTTCGATGGCCGCGGCGGGCCGCCTGCGCGCGGTGGGGGCAGTACTTATGAGTTTTATGCTGCACTGGGTAAGCAGATCGAAAGCAATCAGATCCAACTGACTGTCCAAGGTCAGACGGTCAGCTCCTATTACGGCAATGCCGAGGCGGCGACTCATAATCTGCGGCAACTACTCGCAGCGGGCTTGGAGAACAATCTCTATGACAGGCCCGAACGCGAACTCAACGCTGAGCAGCGCGCGCTGATGCAAGAACTGTCGGTGATTAGCTATGAAAGCTACAAGGCATTCAAAGCCCACCCACTTTTCATTCCCTATTTAGAAGAGATGAGTACGCTTAAATACTACGGTCTTACGAATATTGGCAGCCGGCCTACCAAGAGGGGCGGTGGTGAAGGATTGAAATTCGAAGATCTGCGGGCAATCCCCTTCGTCGGCGCGTGGGCACAGTTAAAACAAAACGTACCGGGCTATTACGGCCTCGGCACGGCCCTGCGCAAGCTCGAAGAGGAAGGTCGGCTTGATGAGTGCAAGGCGCTGTATCGCCAATCGAAGTTTTTCAAGGCGCTAGTTGATAACAGCATGCAGAGCATGAGCAAGTCGAATTTTGAGCTTACCGCCTATATGGGCAAGCATCCTCGTTTCGGTGAATTCTGGAAGCAGGTACATGCCGAATTCGAGTTAAGTATAGAAATGGCACTGAAGATTTCAGGCACGACGGTATTACTCGAGGAGAATCCTACTAGTAGGCTAAGCATTGCCCTGCGTCAAAAGCTGGTGCTGCCGCTGCTGATTATTCAGCAATACGCGCTTATGCGCGTGCAGGAGGCGGAGGCAGTGGGCAGTGCCGACGCGTTCAGCGATCAGTATGAAAAAATGATCATGCGCAGCCTATTCGGCAACGTGAACGCGTCGCGAAATTCCGCTTAGAGCTTTGAGCTTGGCAGCCAGATGTCGGCGAACTCTAGCGCCGCATCAAGCTCTGCGGTGTAAGCGCTAGCGTCTTGTCCGAGGCCTTCGAGCGCAGCATTGGCCCCGAATAACGACCAGACGTTATGCGGATGGTCGTCCATGTCCAGTGTGTACTCAGCGAGTGCCGCATCGTAGGCGCCGAGTTCTAAATAGGCGGCGCCGAGCCAGTGCCTCGGAGAGAAGGGGAGAGGTTCCGGCTCGTCGTAGTTTAGGCTGTCGTAGTATCGGGTGGCTCGCCTAAAAGCCTCGGCTGCCGCTTCTACGTTGCCAGCCTGCCATTTCATTTCGCCGTCTAAAATGCCGGCGAGTGCACCGATGATGTTCTTACCCTCGTGAAATCGGAAGCGGGCCGTCGTCGTCTCCGTGAGCTCTAGTAGTTCCGCGAGCACGCTAGCGGCTTGATCTCGGTCACCCTCTTTTAACGCCGAATAGCCTTTTGCGAACTGATACATGCTGCGATTGACGTCGCCGTTTGGTAAGGAGTCCAGCGCTAAGGCTTCGTCGAAGCGGCCAAAGCGCACGAGTGACATCGCGTGCATGGCGCTGTTGCCGTTAAGCTTGGCGAGGTCTTTGGCAGCCTGTATCGAGGCTGCGCTGGCGCCGCCCATGCTCGCTGCGTAGTAGAGCATGGTGAGATTGTGCGTGGGATAGATCGCCACGCCTGCGCCGATCGCCGCCTTCTGGTCGGAATGCCACGCTAGGGTGTTGGCGCGCACGGCTTCTTCCCATAGCCCCATTTCGTTCCAGGTGTGGCTCGGCATGTGATTAATGTGACTTGCCCCGGGAATGGACGAGCCGAGGAACTCGGCACAGGGGGCTGCGAGCTCTGGCGTCGGCGTGGATTCTGTCGCGTGCACGTACAGATGGCATGCGCCCGGGTGGGTGATATCGCGTGCCAGCACACTCTCTAGGACGCCATGCAGGCGAATAACATTTGGGTCTTCTAGTCGTCGGTAGCCGCGGCGCTCTTCAAGCAGGAACAGCGCGTCGGCGTAGAAGGTGGCGACATTTAAATCGTTGGGGTATTTGCGCGTTAGCTCGGCGAGAGCGTCGGCATAGTCTTGGTCTTGGTCGCGGCGCGATTCGGGGTCGTAGTCCGGCACATAACGTGCCTCCAAAGAATGGATGAGATCTGCTTCTAGCGGACTGGCAGTATCGACTAATGCCAGTGCCTTTTGCATTGCTGCATAGGCCCTAGGCGCCTCAGCAGTCGTCATCGCGCCGTTCAAATAAGAGCCCCAGCTCCAGGCTTCACCCCAATAGCAGACCGCGCAATCTGGGTCGGCGACTTGTGCCTCGCGGAAGGAGCGCGATGCTTCAGGTTTGGCGAAGGCATACATCATTTGCATACCCTGATCGAAATACTGTTGTGCAACAGGCGAGGTAGACGATATCGGAAAGTGGAAGTCGCCTAGTACTTCGCCGAGTAGCGGTATCGGCGTCGCGAATTCATCTGGGTAGGTGATGGTCTGTGCGCCTGCTGACAACGTGAGTCCGCAGGCGATGGCTGCTGTAGCGAGCGCTCTATTTCTACTGCCCCGACGCTGGGCAACGGCTGTCTTCATCGAGTTCAGTTCCATCTTTGTCTTCTCTCCAGCGCCTCTTTGGTGCGCGTTGGTGTATTTTGAGTGTCCCATGGCAGTGTAGTTGCCTGCCGAGCAAGTCGTCTTGATCTAGATCGTCGAGCGCTCATGTTGCGCGAGCGCCGAGCTAATTCAGCGAAAATTCGACCGCGGCCCCCGGCCCTAAAGGCAGGCCCAGCACAACCCAAGCGACGGTGAGGAGGATGCCTGACAGGAGTAACAGCGCCGAATAGGGGAGCATCGTCGCCGCCAGACTGCCTAAGCCAAACTCGCGCTGCCAACGCTGGCAAAAAATCAAGATGAGCGGGAAATAGGGCATGAGTGGCGTGATGATATTGGTGGCGCCGTCTCCGACACGATAAGCCGCCGTGCTCATCTCGGGACTAATGCCGGTTAGCATGAGCATCGGCACCACCACCGGTGCGAGTAATGCCCATTTGGCGCTCGCGGAGCCGACGAACAGATTGATGAATGCGCAGAACACGATGATCAGTGTTAGCAGCATGGAGTCTGGCAGACTGGCACTGTTTAAAAAGCCTGCGCCGTTGATGGCGAAGATCAGTCCGAGGTTTGACCAGTTAAATAGCGCGACGAAATGCGCGGCTGCGAAGGCGAGGACGAGGTAATAGCCGAGGTCGGCCATAGCCTCACTCATCATCTTCACGACGTCGCGATGATCTTTGATACTGCCGGCGGCTTTGCCGTAGGCCCAGCCGGTGGCTAAGAACAGTATGAAGAACCCTGCGACTAGAGATTGGAAGAATGGATTAAGCTGCGCTTCTGCTCTCGCGGTCTCGTCGATGAGCGGTGTCCCGGGCCCAATGGCGAGAAAAACCCAGATCACTACCACCGCTAAGGCAGCGAAACCGGCGCTGGCGAGCCCGCGTCGTTCGTCGGCGGAAAGCTGCGTGTTGGGATCCTTGATGTCTTGAGCGAGGGTGCCTCCGCCTGGCACGATCGCTGCCAGTCTGCGCTCGACGATAGTGTCGGTGACAAACCAAATCACCGGCAGAAAGACGAAGGTCATCGCGATAATGAACCAAGCATTGCCCGCAATGTTTGCATCCCAACTCGGTTGCAGCGTCTCCGCTGCCGACTCGGTAATGCCGAATAGGAGGGCGTCTAACTGGCCGGGGAGTAAGTTGGCTGAAAAGCCGCCGGAAACGCCTGCGAATGCCGCGGCGATGCCTGCGATTGGGTGCCGTCCTGCGGCGGCAAATATGACGCCTGCCAAGGGAATGAGTACGACATACGCTGCATCGGTAGCAAGATTGCCGAGCATGCCAACGAGAGCGACGGCAGGGGTGAGTAAAAATCTAGGTGCCTTGGACATCGCGCCGCTCATCGCCGCAGCGAAGAAGCCCGAGCGTTCGGCGACGCCTGCGCCTAGCATGACGACAAGCACATAGCCGAGCGGATGGAAATCGGTGAAAGTCGCCGGCATGCTAACGAGTAGACGCCGAATGTTGTCTCCAGAGAGCAATGATTCCGCATAGATGATCACGGGGCTGCCGTCCGCGGCGAGGTTAACAGGATGCGCCGCAGAGAGGCCGAGCAGCGCGGCAATGACGCTGATGGCGACAACGCCGAGTATGCAGTAGACGAATATAAAAACTGGGTCAGGAAGTTTATTGCCTGATCGTTCTATCCAGCCAAGGATGCCTGCGGCGCTCGCTGCGCTCTTATTGTTCATACTTACTCCTGAGGTGTTGTTCGTATCTTTAATAGATTCGGGTTTAGCGCAGTGGGCTGAAGAAGGCGTTCAGCTCCCCAAGATAGGTCTCGGTCTGCTCCAATGCGGCGAAATGACCGCCGCGCTCTAGCTGTGTCCAATGGCGGATATCGTAGGCTGCTTCTGCCCACGCTCGCGGGGTGATGTAGATTTCGGCGGGGAATAACGCCACACCGGTTGGTACATCGATATACCCTGTGGGTTTACTCTGGGGTGTCGTGCGATTCTCGTAATAGATGCGCATCGACGAGGTGATGGACTCAGTAAACCAATACAGCGAGATGTTAGTAAGGATTTCATCCTTAGAGAAATGCGCCCAGACGTCGCCGTCTGCCCCTTGCGGCATGTCGGTCCAGCCGTGAAACTTCTCGAGAATCCAGGCGGCGAGCCCGGCGGGTGAGTCATTCAGGCCGTAGCCTAGGCTCTGGGGCTTGCTGCCTTGTATTTGCTGATAGGCAAGCTCGCCCTGCATATAGGCGATACGCGCTTCGCGTAGCGCGGCTTCGGCGTCACTCACCTGCAGTCGCTGTGCTTCGTCAGCGGGTGGCGCGGCGAGAATCATATTCGAATGCAGGCCAATGAGCCGCTCCGGAAAATGGTTAGCGTGGTGGCTGTTTATTACCGCGCCCCAGTCGCCGCCGGCAATGGCATAGCGCTCATATCCGAGGGTCTGCATAAGCTCGGCTAGCACCAAGGCGATGCGCTCGGATCCGTAGCCAGGGGTCGAAGGCGCCTCTGAAAACGCGAAGCCGGGGAGGGAGGGGGCGATCACATGGTAGCTGTCCTTCGCGTTGCCGCCATGGGCTTCGGGATCGGTTAGCGGCCCAATGAGTTTGTGAAATTCAGCAAAGGAGCCTGGCCACCCATGGACGAGAAGCAGAGGGATTGCTTCGGGATTCGTGGAGCGCTGATGGATCGTGTGTAGGGCGCGCCCGTCCACTTGCACGAGGGACTGATCGAAACGATTGAGCGCCGCTTCCTGCGCGCGCCAGTCGTAGTCGTCGCGCCAATAGGCGAGGAGATCGGCAAGCACTGCTTTGTCCGTACCGTATTCCCAACTACTGCCGTCTATCTGATCGGGCAGACGCGTCCGGGTTAGGCGGCTTTGAAGGTCGGTAAGCTGTGCGTCACTAATGGCGATCTTAAAAGGGGTCACAGTGGCCTCCTGCGCTGTAAGTGGAGTGCTGAGGGTGTTCATTATGGTAAGTAACATGGCGCTCAGTAGCGCTGCAGGTCTTAATAGTCTCATGGCCTAGTCCTAACTTGTGCACTTTAGTCTTCGGGGTATGCGCTTAGCACCTTATCAAGTATGGCTAAGGCTTCAGCGATTTCTTCGTGTGTCACATTCAATGCTGGCAAGAAGCGTATGCAGTTCCCGCCGGCCTTAACGAGCAGTAGATTGCTGTTTAGTGCTTTGGCGATAAGGAGCGCGGCATCGGTTTTGCAGCGTAAGCCAAGCATCAGTCCCATGCCGGTCACGCTGTTGAGAAGGGAGGGGTAGCGCACGATCAAATCCTCGAGCCCGCTGCGCAGATGGAAGCCTGCGTGCTGCACGTCGATCAGGAAGTTCTCACTGAGCAGCTCATCGAGCACTGCATTGCCGACCGCGGTGGCGAGTGGATTGCCGCCGAAGGTACTGCCATGACTGCCCGCTGTCATCGGCGCGGCGACTGCTTCGCTTGCGAGACAGGCACCAATGGGGAAGCCGCCGCCTAAGCCTTTAGCGCTGGCTAGTAAATCAGGCGTAACGCCGAGCTGCTGATAGGCGTACAGCGAACCGGTTCGGCCCATTCCGCTTTGGACTTCGTCGAACATCAATAGAATGCCGTGCTCATCGCAAAGCTGTCTGACCGCGGCTATATAGTCGTTGGGTACGGGGCGGATGCCACCTTCTCCCTGCACTGGTTCTAAAACGATTCCCGCTGTTGCCTCGCTCACAGCGGCGCGCAGCGCTTCGATATCGCCAAATTCTACTTGGTCGAAGCCCGCATCGCCCACCACGAAACCTGCAGTGTGAACAGGGTTAAACGCCGAAGCGATAGCGCCTAGCGTGCGGCCATGAAATGAACTACTCAGAGAGATAATTCGGTTCTTATGCGCCTCGCCCTTCGCATAGAAGAAGCGGCGAATGATCTTGTAGCCTGCCTCAACCGCCTCGGCCCCCGAGTTGCAGAAAAACACCCTGTCGGCAAAGGTGTGCTCGACCAATCGCTGGCCGAGCTTTTCAGCCTGATTGATTCGGTAGAGGTTCGAGGTGTGCCAGAGCGTATTGGCCTGCTCTGTTAGTGCCGCGACGAGGCGCGGGTGACAGTGGCCGAGGCAATTCACTGCGATTCCCATCGCGAAATCGAGATACCGCTCGTCGTTCGCCGTAAACAATTCCGAGCCGCGTCCGCGCACAAACTCCAGCGTCGGCGAGCCGTAGTTGTCCATGAGAGCGCTGGGTGGAATGGCGACGGAATTCATCAGTGTGTCCTAGTGTATTGTGTGAATCAAAGTGAAGGAAAGTGTATCATCGAATCCGAGCATTGGCGCGCCCCGTCGCCCTTTAGACTCATGCCCCTACTCACGCACATGACAAAGAGTCCCGACCATGGTTTTTGGCTATCAATCACGCCCTAATACTTTACCTAGTCCAGAACAGGCGTTACCGGATAGAGCCCAGCCGGCGATGTTTAATCCAGTTCATCTAGTGAACGGTAATCGGCTCGTCGCACCCTTGCCAAGCCAGGTGGTGAGCGCGGTATTTGGCCTCGGGTGCTTTTGGGGGGCGGAAAGACTCTTTTGGCAACTCGACGGCGTGTATAGCACGGCCGCAGGTTACGCCGGTGGTATAACAGCGCACCCGAGTTACGAGGATGTGTGCAGCGGAATGACCGGGCACACCGAAGTGGTGCTAGTGAACTACGACCCGGCGCTAATCAGTTATGAAGAGTTGCTGGCAGCCTTCTGGGAAGCGCATGATCCTACTCAGGGTATGCGCCAAGGCAATGATTTGGGCACCCAGTATCGCTCGGCGATTTATGCGTTCGATGAGGCCCAACTTCAACAAGCCGCGGACTCCGCCGAACGCTACCAGCAAGCGCTGGCTGCTGCCGGGTATGCAGCGATTACTACAGACATCGAGCCGCTAAAGACGTTTTACTATGCCGACGATTATCATCAGCAGTATCTTGCTAAGAATCCCAACGGCTATTGCGGTCTCGCTGGGACCGGCACGTGTTATCTACCCGATTCCGAAGCGCCGTGAGCTTACTGCTCTCTGGCCATTGCCATCAGTTTAGGTGACTCCTATGACCCAACCCAAACAGCCCTCAATAGACCCGCTCGTTATTGGTATTTCTTCGCGCGCCCTGTTCGATTTAGCAGAGAGCCATCAGGTCTATGAGGAGGAGGGGCTGTCCGCTTATCAGCAGTATCAGATCGCCCGCGAGAGTGAGCCGCTTGAGCCAGGGGATGCGTTCTCATTAGTGCAGAAATTGCTGCGGCTCAATGACTCGCTCGAAGAGTCGCCGGTACAGGTCATCCTGCTGTCGCGGAATAGCGCCGACACGGGGCTGCGTATTTTCAATTCGATTAAACACTATGGCTTGGACATAACTCGGGCGGCGTTTAGTGGAGGCGAGAGTCCGTATCGGTATGTCTCCGCTTTTAATAGCCATTTATTCTTGTCTACCGATGGAGCCGATGTCAGGCAGGCCCTGGAATCTGGTGTTGCCGCAGCGACGATTCTTCCTTCACACAAAGCTGCTGCCGAGTCGGCGACGCTAAAGATAGCCTTCGATGGGGACGCGGTCCTATTTTCGGACGACTCTGAAAGAATCTATAAAACCGCCGGGCTTGAGGCGTTCACGCGCAACGAAGTCGCGTCGGTCGACGAGCCGCTGAGTGGCGGTCCGTTTAAACCTGTTTTGGCGGCGTTGCAGCAAATTCAGATGGCGTTCCCGATCGGTGAATCCCCCCTGCGCACTTGCCTTGTGACTGCGAGAGCGGCGCCCGCACACGAGAGGGTCGTAAAGACGCTCCGTCACTGGAATATCCGCATCGATGAGTCGCTCTTCCTTGGCGGCCTGGACAAAGGGGAGTTCCTGCGTGCCTTCGATGCCGACGTCTTTTTCGATGATCAGCAGGGACACTGCGATTCGGCGCGCAACCACGTGGCAACCGGACACGTGCCCTCCGGAGTCGCGAACGATGGCTAGCGCCGCATTTTTGTAGTGCTAAGCGCTTAGAGGGCGCCGCTGAGTAAATACCCCGCGCCCAAACACCCTAGCAGTAACGTCAGAATGCCGCGTAGCACCCTCTCGTTGATACGGTAGGCAATGCGCGAGCCCAATTGAATCGCCGGCAGCGAGCCGACAAGTAGCCCCAGCAGAAGCTCATAGTCGACCTGCCCCGCAGCCGCATAACCTACACCGGCGAGTAACGTGAGAGGGACTGCATGCGCAATATCAGTGCCGACTATGCGCGCGCTCGGCGAGTCAGCATAGATTGTCATCAGAATGGCCGCGGCAAAAGCGCCGGCACCGACCGAAGATAGCGTCACACAGACGCCCAATACGCCTCCCATTATCACCGTAGCTGCAGGCTTATTCGCCTGAAGAGTGCCTATAATGGCGCTGGGTCGCCCTTGTATGGCATTCGACTGTAGGCGGCTTCGCGCGAGCAGTAAAGCTGCCGTGAGCAGGAGCATGACCCCAAGGCTCATCGTCAGCAGGGCTTCGTTGGCGACCGCGCCGCCGAGCCAACCTCGGGCCAGTGCGGCGTGAGTTAGCAGTGCGCTAGGCAAGCTGCCCGAAGCGAGCAGGCCTGTGACGCGCCAGTCGATAGAACCGCGGGCATGGTGTGCAATAACACCGCCGGTCTTTGTTAGCGCGGCGTAAAGGAGGTCCGTGCCTATGGCGACGGCGGGTGTGTAGCCGAACAAGAGCAGTAGCGGCGTCATCAGCGAGCCGCCGCCGACGCCCGTCACGCCGATCGCGAGACCCACTGCGGCGCCTGCCACGACATGGCTGAGTTGTAAGCCGAACCCGGCGAAGAGGAGCGGGCTTGAGTCCAGCGCCTGGGCGCCGTTTGTGATGAGCTCTGCGCTAGCACCAAAATCCATGGATCATATCCGTCCTGAAAGAGCGCAGGAGTATGGCGGAGGAGTGATATTCCATAAAGGAATTTATTGTTATAGTTATATTCTATCGAGGTCTAGCAAATTACAGTGATTATTGAGGGGGAGGGCGCGCAGTGAAGCTGCAACAGCTACGCTATATTTGGGAGGTGAACAGGCAGGGTTTGAATGTGTCGGAGGCGGCGCACGCGCTGTTTACTTCTCAACCTGGGGTTAGCAAACAGATTCGCGCCTTAGAAGATGAGTTAGGAGTACAGATTTTCGAGAGGCGGGGAAAACAGCTCGTTGCCGTGACGCCAGCAGGCAAGCAAATTCTAGAAGCAAGTGGTCAGGTGTTAAACCGCGTGAAGGGTATTAAGGCGTTAGCGGACGACTTGCGTGATGAAGGCAAGGGGGCGCTGTCAATTGCGACCACGCACACGCAATGTCGCTATGTCCTGCCGCAGGTTATCCAGCGCTTTCGTAGTCGTTATCCCAATGTGTCACTGCATATGCATCAAGGAACGCCTCTGCAGATTGCCAAGGCGGCCGCGGATGGGACAGCCGATTTCGCGATCGCCACCGAAGCTCTTGAGTTGTTCAGCGAGCTCACCATGTTGCCTTGCTATCGCTGGAACCGTGCGGTAATCGTGCCAAAAGGTCACCCCTTAGCCTCGGTAAAGCGCCTGAGTATTAAGCGGCTCAGTGAATACCCGCTCGTCACTTATAATTTCGGATTCACCGGGCGCTCTAAACTTGACGATGCGTTCGAGCGCGAAGGCTACAAGGCCGACGTTGTGTTCACGGCTGCCGATGCGGATGTGATAAAGACCTATGTGCGCCTCGAGCTTGGGGTTGGTATTGTCGCTCGCATGGCGATCGAGAAGGGCGTGGACGACGATCTCGTGGCGATCGATGCGTCGCATCTGTTCGAGCCCAGTGTCACCAAGATCGCGTTCCGCCATGGCACTCATTTACGTGGCTATATGGCGGGGTTCATCGAGATGTTCGCGCCCCATATAGACGCCCGCACCCTTCAACAACGACTGATGGATGAGTCTAAGGCAGATTTGGAGGCGAGCTATTCCGAGGTCGCGTTGCCGGATTTATAATGCAACCCGCATTCTTTCTGCGTGGCCTCTTCCCACCACCAGCGACCTTCGCGTTCGTGCTGGTTAGGGCCAATAGGCTTGGTGCAGGGCTCGCAGCCTAGACTGACGAAGCCTTGGTCGTGCAGGGGATTGTAAGGCACATCGAAAAGCCTAATGGTGTCCCAGACCTCGGCCGAACTCGTGTTGGCTAGTGGATTCACCTTAATCAACCTGCGTCCTACCGCAGCCATGCTGCTGTCGAGCTCGATGATCGGTACCTCGGCACGGGTCGGGCTTTGATCTTTCCTCTGTCCGGTTATCCACGCATCGAATTGCGCGAGGTGTTTACGCAGGGGCGCAACCTTCCTGATTGCGCAACATTCTTTGTGACCGTCCTCGTAAAAGCTAAAAAGGCCTTTGGCGGCTACGAGGCTGCGCACCTCATCAGGATCGGGCGTCAGCGTATCGAGGCTTAACGCATAGTGTTTACGCACAACCTCGAGGTAGCGAACGGTAGCCGCAGGCAGGCGGCCAGTATCGAGAGTGAAGACGCGGGGCATCGCTAGCGCCGGCTCGAGTTTTTTCAGAGTCTTGCTCGTCAGCTCGATAAGCACGACGTCCTCGGCCCCGCTGAACGAAAGGGCGGTATGCCCGAGCAGGGGCAGGAGCGTGGCGAGTATGTCGCGGGGATCTGCGTGGTGCAGCGATTCGTTGAGTGCCGCTATGCTGTTGTCGTCCATGGATGGTGTTCTCTGAAATGCGCAGCGGCGCTTAGGAGGCACTATTCTGCGTGATATGAACCGCGCGGTAAAGCGCGGCTATTCGGCGCGGCTCGTATCTGCTAAATTCTCGGTTCGATTTTTTTGCGTTTGAGAGATCACAATGGAAATAGCCTGCCTAGACCTAGAAGGGGTGTTAGTCCCCGAAATTTGGATTGGATTCGCCGAGAAGACGGGTATTGAAGCGCTTCGTGCGACCACGAGGGAGGTCCCAGACTATGACGAGTTGATGCAGCAGCGCTTACGAATTCTCGACGAACATGGCCTCGGCTTGCCGGATATTCAGGAAGTCATCGCGACGATGTCACCAATGCCCGGTGCGCTTGAGTTCGTGCAATGGCTGAAATCCAATTTTCAACTCATTATCTTGTCGGATACGTTCTACGAATTTTCCCACCCACTAATGAGACAACTTGAATTCCCGACGCTGTTCTGTCATCGCTTGGTAGCCGATGAGAAGGGCAAGATCGTCGATTATAAGCTCAGGCAAAAAGACCCTAAGCGCGCCTCGGTGCAGGCCCTTCATAGCCTCAATTTTCGCGTCATCGCGTCCGGCGATTCCTACAATGACGTCAGTATGCTGGCCGAGGCTGATGCCGGAATATTGTTTCGGTCACCAGAGAAGGTTCAGCAAGAATTCCCCCAGTACCCTGCGGTCAGTGAATACGCGGATCTACGCCGTGAATTTTGCAAGGCCAGCCTGCGTGAGTTGTCGCCATAGTAGGCCAGCGCGAAACGCTGCCTAATCGATTTGCAGGCTGCCCTGCTTGAGGAGCTCGAGTAAGAGTTCACGCATTTCAGGTTTTTTGAGGAGCAGATCGAGTTCTTCGCCGCGCAGGGGTGTCGAATTGGATAGCCTGCTGAGAGATTCACTGAGATCGCTGGCGAACGCTACGGCGTTGCCGTCGACGAAAAGCCACGCCTCGTTCGGCTCGCGCATGAAGACAAAGCGCGAGGCGGGGTGGTGGCTTAAGCTGGACGCATCTTCCATGGCGGCCTCGATGATTTGTACTGAGGCGGCATCCAATGGCTCTATGAGCTCGGGGTATTTAGGCTGGGTAACATGACAGCCAAACCAGCGACGAAAGAGGCTAGGATTGTCGAGTTTCGCACGTAGCGCCTCGAAGCTTGGAGCTAGTGACGCGCCCAAGAGCTCGTTAACATCTGTGGGGACGGCAGGTCGGGGGTCTGTATAGCGTGTATCTCCCGAGTCGCTGCGTATCAGGAAATCGCTAAAGCCTTCGATCATCTCGCCCTCTGACGGCGCTCTAAAGCCGATCGAATAGCACAGGCTCTCATCGAGCGACACGCCCCAATGAGCCACTTTGGGCGGCACATAGAGTGCGTCGCCCGCGTTTAGTATGAAATCCTCTGCGGTGTCGAACGCCTCTAGCAAGCGCAGGGGCGCGCCTTCGCGCAGTGGCGTATCTGCGTCACAGTTCTGACCAATACGCCAACGTCTCTGGCCTTGCCCCTGCAGCAAGAAGACATCGTAGTTGTCGAAATGCGGACCCACGCCGCCCCCTTCACAGGCGTAAGAGATCATCACGTCATCGACTCGCCAACTAGGAACAAAGTCGAAACGACGGCGCAACTCAGCTACCTCGTCAAACCACTGATCCATCGCTTGCACGAGGAGCGTGTAGTGGCTCGTGGGTAGGCTCGTAAAGTCGGACTCAACGAAGGGGCCGTTGCGCAGCTCGAAGCGATCGGGCTCGAACTCAGTAATCAGCCGGCTTTCAACTTGGTCTTCCAAGGCGCAGCCTGCCAGCTCTTCGGGTGTTAAGGGGTCGACAAAGCCGGGGACTAATTGCCGGATGAGTACGGGTTTCTTCTGCCAGTAGTTGGCGAGGAATTCGGCTTTGTCGAAATCGGCTGCGAGCTCATTGATCTTCAAATGTTATGTGCCTGCTGAGCGGCATTGCCGAGGTAGTTGCGCGGGGTTAGCTTTAAGAGCTCGGCCTTTGCCGAATCCGGCATCTCGAGCGTCGCAATGAACTCTTGCATAGATTGCTGAGTGATCTGCTTGCCGCGAGTCAGTTCTTTGAGTTTCTCGTAGGGCTGCTCGATACGATAACGGCGCATCACCGTCTGTATGGGTTCCGCCAGTATTTCCCAACAGGTATCGATATCGGCGTCGATAGCAGCCGCATTGACTTCGAGTTTGTTAAGCCCTTTAAGCGCTGAGCTGTAGGCGATCATGCCATAGGCGAGGCCTACGCCGATGTTACGCAGCACTGTCGAGTCGGTGAGGTCACGCTGCCAACGAGAGATGGGTAGCTTTTCCGCGAGGTGGTTAAGCATGGCGTTCGCAAGTCCAAGGTTGCCTTCCGAATTTTCGAAGTCTATCGGGTTTACTTTGTGTGGCATGGTGGACGAACCGATTTCGCCGGCTATAGTTCGCTGCTTAAAATACCCGATGGATATATACGACCAGACATCGCGGTCAAGGTCGATGAGAATCGTGTTGAATCGCGCGCAGGCGCCAAACACCTCGGCAACGTAGTCGTGTGGTTCTATTTGCGTCGTGTAGGGGTTCCAGCTAAGGCCAAGCTCGGTAACGAAATTCTTAGCGAAACTGCTCCAGTCTATGTCAGGGTAGGCTGAGAGGTGGGCGTTGTAGTTGCCAACCGCGCCGTTGATCTTGCCTAAGATCTCACAGCCCTCTAACGCGCTAATCTGACGCTGCATGCGGTAGCACACATTTGCGAATTCCTTGCCCAGCGTCGTCGGTGATGCGGGCTGGCCATGAGTGCGAGAGAGTAGGGGCTGATCGGCGTAAGTGAGCGCAAGGTCGCGCACCTTTGCCGCGACGAGGCGCATCTCGGGCAGCACTACCTCATTTAAGCCCGCCTTTAACATCAGTGCATAGGCGAGGTTGTTGATGTCCTCTGAAGTGCAGGCGAAATGAACGAACTCGGAATGTTCGATTAGCTCTGAGTGGCCCTCGAGCTTCTCTTTGATGAAGTATTCGATCGCCTTGACGTCGTGATTAGTGGTCGCCTCTATGGCTTTGACACGCGCTGCATCGTCGAGGGAGAAATCGTCCGCGATGGCGTCGAGAAATTGGCTTGCATTGGGGCTCAGCGGCGCAAGCTCGGTGATCTGGGAATGAGCGGCGAGCGCCTGCAGCCAACGGATCTCCACTAAGACTCGGTGTTTCATCAGGCCGTACTCGCTGAAGTACGGTGACAGTGCATCGCACTTTGCCGCGTAGCGACCGTCGAGAGGAGATACTGCGGTGAGTTGGCTGATGGCCTGAGCTGTCATGAGTCTAGATCCCTAAGGGCGCGCGCGAGCGAGCTGCGATGATTCTTTGTTGGCGCAATTATCGCACAAAATTCGTATGGATTTCGCGACCAGTGGCCGCCTTCAATGAAAAGAGCGGGCTATCGATTTCTTGAGTTGTGACGCGGTAGCGCCGAGCTTGCCCCTCGCCAACAGCAACTGCCAGCGTGTGCCGCCCAACTGTCTCCAGAACAGGGCTGACCGCACGCCAGCGAGCAGTAGAGAGCGTATAGCGGCAGCATGCTCTTCGTTGCTTAGCACGGCTGCACTGCCTTGCACCTGAATAGGTTTCGGGAGTCGACTCAGCGTTGCCTTATAGACTTGAGCAAGCTGGCGGGTAGTAGATGTCTGCTCATCGCCGTCTTGTTCTTGACTCGAGGTGAGCGCGCGAGGGGGCTGCAGCGAGGCGATCTGGGTACGTAGCGCGGTAGCGAGTGCAGCGTCGGCGCGCACGGCGTCGGCGAGCCGCAACATGCCAAGTGCGTATTGGACGACTAGTTGCACCCGGCGCAGCGAACCGCCTGCGCCGAGAGATTCCACTAACGTCAGTCCAGGGAGAAAGAGCGAGGGGAAAGGATAGACCTCTGCATTGGACGTTGGGTTCAGCACGAATAGGGGCTCTTGCAACTTGCCAAGCTCCGCGTCGTCGATGGTCCCGCTGCGCGCCAATTTGTCGATGTACTGTGCGCATTGCAACACGCTAGCAATGGCGAGTACGCGCCATTCTTCCGTTTGCCAACGGCTTGAATTTCGCGCGGTCATTCTTTCTCTCCAGGGCTCATCGCCTGCTCGATAATGGCGGCGCCTAAGCATTGCTCGCCGTCGTACATCACCAAGTATTGCCCTGGTGTAATCGCGCGTTGCGGCTCGTCGAATTCCACAATGAGCCCGGCGTCGTCGCGGTACACGGTGCACGCTTGGTCTTGTTGTCTGTAGCGAATCTTGCCGTGGCAGCGCAGTGGCAGCGATGGCTCGTTGTTAATCCAGCTTGCGGGTGCAGTCTTTAAGCGCTGCGCGAAGAGTAAGGGATTGTCTTGGCCCTGCGCGGCAAACAACACATTGTTAACGAGGTCTTTGCCAATCACAAACCAAGGCGCTTCGTCGAAGTCTTTGAGCCCGCCGATATGTAAGCCCTGGCGCTGACCAATAGTGTAGTACATGAGCCCTGCGTGACGGCCAATCTCGACACCGTCTTGGGTGTGAATCGCGCCGGGCTGTGCTGGCAGATATTGCTCTAGGAAGTCTTTGAATTTGCGCTCGCCGATAAAGCAAATGCCGGTGCTGTCTTTTTTTGCCTGAGTGCTAAGGCCAAGTTCGGCAGCCACCGCGCGGACTTCAGGTTTGGTGAGCTCGCCCACGGGAAACAAAGAGCGCGACAGGCTTGGCTCGTTAACCTCGCAGAGGAAATAGCTCTGATCTTTGTTGTCATCCAATCCTTTTAACAGCTGTGTCGCACCGTCTTTGGAAGCGGTGCGAACGTAATGGCCAGTGGCAATGAGGTCGGCGCCAAGGTCGGTGGCATAGTCCAGAAACGCCTTGAACTTGATCTCGCGATTGCACAGGACGTCAGGATTAGGGGTGCGGCCGGCGCCGTATTCGTGCAGGAAGTGTTCGAACACGTTGTCCCAATACTCGGCTGCGAAATTAGCGGTGTGCAGCTTTATACCGAGCTTATCGCACACAGATTGCGCATCGGCCAGGTCTTCCTTTGCTGTGCAGTACTCCGTGCCATCGTCTTCGTCCCAGTTTTTCATAAACAAGCCTTCCACGGCGTAGCCTGCCTCGATAAGGAGGTGGGCTGCTACCGAAGAATCTACTCCCCCAGACATACCGACGATGACTCGGGCGTTGCGGGGCATGTGTTGGGCTTTATGCATGGTAATCCTGTGTTGTGCTAGTAGCTGTAGTTAGTCGTCTACGGCTTCACGAGCGAAAAGCGTGAGTGGGTAAGAGGCGCCGCGCTCAAAGTCCTCGATAACCTTGAGCACCAATGGGCTGCGCAGCGGAAGCGCGCGCAGTTGCTCAAGGCTAAGCCAGTGCGCGGCTTTTATCGCGGGGTCCAGCGCCGAGTCGACTTCGTGCTCTGGGTGCGCAGCGAAACAGACTCGGACATAGCGAACCCCATTAGTCGAAGCGGTGTAGTGATAAATGCCAATGAGTGATTTTAGGCTGACCTGCCACGCGGTCTCCTCAACGGTTTCGCGAACGGCTGCCTGCATTACGGTTTCGTCGCATTCGACGTGACCGGCGGGCTGATTGAACACGGCTCTGCCTTCGGCGAACTCTTCGATCATCAAATAGCGGTCACCGCGTTTGGCGACAACGGCGACGGTCAGGTGCGGTAAGGCGCCTCTATCGGCGTCCAGTGAATGAGTTATTGCGCCTGTCATGACGGTGTCTCGTTGGCTATGGCGAGTATTCCTCGCTATTATCGCGTGATGTAGACGATCAAGAAAGGGCATTCTCCGCATGGCACAGTCTGATAATCCACTTACACACCTCGATGCGCAGGGTAACGCGCGCATGGTCGACGTCGGCGACAAGCCTTCGACCCATCGCGTCGCGGTTGCACAGGGCCGCATTACGATGGCGGCCAGCACCGCGCAGCTAATTAGCGCAGGGGGGCATAAGAAAGGCGATGTCATCGCCATCGCGCGCATCGCCGGCATTCAGGGGGCCAAGCAGACCTCGCAGCTAATCCCTCTTTGCCATCCGCTGATGCTGACATCCGTGAGTCTCGACCTCGAGGTGGAGTCTGACTCGGTGCTGGTAACAGCGCGCTGCAAGGTGAACGGACAGACTGGCATAGAAATGGAGGCGCTGACGGCTGTCTCGATTGCCTGTCTCACGATCTACGATATGTGTAAGGCGGTGGATAAAGACATGCAGATTGGCGAGATTCGCTTGCTCGAGAAACTCGGTGGTCGCAGTGGCCACTACCGCCGGCAGGAGGCAGAAGGATGAAGCTGCATGTCCTCTATTTTGCCAGCCTGCGGGAGGCGCGGGGCGCCGCGAGCGATGTCGTCGAGCTCTCTGCACCGGTTCACGTTGCCGAACTCTTGGCTGCGTTGCGCGCTGGTCCTTTGTCAGAAATCGATGAAGCTCTTTTCACACGCGTGTTAGTCGCGGTAAACCAGACCGTTGCTGGCAGTGACCAGGTGGTGGCCGAGGGCGACGAGGTTGCGTTGTTTCCCCCGATGACAGGAGGCTAGCCGTGAGCGTGCGAGTGCAGACCGAAGACTTTTGTGTGCAGCGAGAATACGACGAGGTGGTAAGCGAGGCCGGGGACGCTGGGGCTGTGGTGCTATTTTGCGGATTGGTACGTGAACTGTATGACGGCTCAGAGTCCTCGGCCGACTGCGCTGCGGTGGCCACTCTGACGCTAGAACATTATCCGGGGATGACCGAAAAGGCGCTCGCGGAGATTGAAGCCCAAGCCTGCACACGCTGGCCACTGTTGGCTACGCGCATCGTACACCGCGTCGGCGAATTGTCGGCAAAGGATCAGATCGTGTTAGTGCTGGCTGCGAGTCCACATCGCCATGCGGCGTTCGAAGCGGCCGAATTTATGATGGATTTTTTGAAGAGCCGCGCGCCCTTTTGGAAGAAGCAGTCGAGCGCGAATGGCTCGATCTGGATCGATAGCCGCGAGTCTGACGCGCAGTCTCTACAGCGTTGGTAGGGGCTAGCTCGACGCCTTCCACACGACGATATTCCCCAGGCTGGATATCGCCTAAACACCACTGCGAAATACTCGCGCGCACAAGCCTTAAGGTAGGAAACCCTACTGCGGCTGTCATCCGCCGGACTTGCCTATTGCGTCCTTCGCCAAGGGTGAGCTCAAGCCACGAGGTAGGAATGTTTTTCCTCTCTCTTATGGGCGGGTCGCGCTCCCACAAAGAGGGCGCCTCGATGCGTCGCGCGCGAGCGGGTTTCGTAAGGCCATCCTTGAGCATCACGCCAATCTCGAGCGAGGCGATCGCCTCTCTGCTGATCTCGCCCTCAACTTGGGCCCAGTAGCATTTAGCCTTGTCGTAGCGGGGGTCACTGATGTGGTGTTGAAGGGCGCCGTCGTCTGTGAGCAGCAGCAAGCCTTCGCTGTCACGATCAAGCCTGCCGGCAGGGTAGAAACCTGGGGCATCGATAAAGCCGGCGAGTGTGCAGCTTGGGTCTTCACCGCTAAATTGAGACAGGACCCCGAAGGGCTTGTTGAAGAGGAGAATACTGGCCAAGCGAATCCTTGTATGGAGTTTAGCTGTGGCGGTTAGGCGTGCTCTCCAAACTGTCGTTTAGTCTGTTTGATGGTCGTCGGCAGGAGGCTCAGGAGCCTCTGCGACTTCTCCCTCTGCGAGCATAATGTTAGCTGCGTGGGGGCCTTTGGGTCCAGTGACTAGGTCAAAAGTCACTTGCTGTCCTGCCTTGAGTGTTTTGTAACCTTCCATGCCGATTGAGGAGTAGTGTGCGAAAAGGTCGGCGCTGCCGTCTTCGGGCAGGATAAAGCCAAATCCTTTCGCATTATTAAACCACTTTACTTGGCCGTTGCTCATCATTACCGCTCCGCACTTCTTATTATTTATTGTTATTGTTCACAGTCCCTAGCAGGGCTTCGACTTGTTATTTTTTGTCACTAGATGTGACTTAGGGTCATAATCCCTTGAATCACGACAAATTTCAACACCGCATTATCCTTAACGTATCACCTACTACTGGGCCAAAAATTCGCCGCGTCGCGCAGTAATAGCTGCACCAATAAGTGCTAAACTGAACGAACTGGCGCCGGATGGGCGTAATTACCCGTTAGGATAAGAGAGGATTGGCAAGTCGATGGTTGAAGTAAAGCAGGGCAGGAGTCAGCGATTGGTGGGAGAGATGATGCTTCATGCCGTCCGCAGCGGGCCGCCGCAAGAGGAAGGCGATGATGATCTGGGTATCGCCGTCTCAACTCGGGACCCGGCCCTTAAGCGTCCACCGCTCTACAAAGTCGTCTTGCTGAATGACGATTACACGCCCATGGAATTCGTTGTTGAGGTGCTCCGGGCTTTTTTTGGCATGAACCCTGAGACGGCAACCCGCGTAATGCTGAAGGTGCATACTGAAGGCAAAGGGGTGTGTGGGGTGTTCAGTAAAGACGTAGCCGAGACCAAGGCCGAGCAAGTGAACCACTATTCGATGGAATGCGAGCAGCCCCTGCTGTGTGCCGTCGAAGAAGACGAAGCGTAAACAGGAATACAGACAATGCTGAGTAAAGATCTCGAATCCACCCTCAACCTAGCGTTTCGCAGCGCGCGAGAGAGGCGGCATGAGTTTATGACCGTAGAGCATCTGCTCCTCGCGCTAATCGATAACGAGTCGGCGCGCGAAGTGCTTACCGCCTGTGGCTGTGATTTCGAGCGATTAGCGCGCGAACTCAGAGACTATATTGATGAGAATACGCCGCAAATTCCAGAAGGCGACGAAGAGAGAGAAACGCAGCCTACGCTAGGTTTTCAGCGGTTATTGCAGCGCGCCGTCTTCCATGTCCAATCCTCTGGCAAGCGTGAAGTCTGCGGAGCCAATGTGCTCGTCGCGATTTTTAGTGAACAGCAGAGTCAGGCGGCCTATGCCTTAGAGTCTCAAGACATTGCGCGTATCAACGTCGTCAATTTCATCACTCACGGCATTTCTAAAATCGATCAAGAGCAGTCCGAAGCGCAGGCGGATGGGGCCGATGGGCAGGCCGCAGAGGGGGGCGAATCCGGCAAGGGTGCGCTCGCAACCTACGCGACCAATCTTAACGCTGAGGCCGAGGCGGGACGTATCGATCCATTGATCGGCCGCGAGGAAGAGGTGATCCGTGTCGTGCAGGTGCTCTCGCGTCGACGCAAGAATAATCCTCTGCTCGTGGGTGAATCCGGTGTGGGCAAGACCGCCGTTGCCGAAGGCTTAGCGAAGAAGATCGTCGATGGTGACGTGCCAGATGTGCTCCTCGAAAGCGTGATCTACTCGCTAGACCTGGGCGCGTTGCTTGCCGGCACGAAGTACCGGGGTGATTTCGAGAAGCGCTTTAAGGCTTTACTCGGGGAGCTGCGTAAAGACGAGAACGCCGTCCTTTTCATTGACGAGATTCACATGATTATCGGCGCTGGCGCGGCGTCGGGAGGTGTCATGGATGCCTCTAATTTGCTGAAGCCCGCGCTCACCAGCGGCCAGATGCGCTGCGTGGGTTCCACGACTTATCAAGAGTATCGGGGCATCTTCGAGAAAGACCGAGCCTTGTCACGACGCTTTCAAAAAATAGATGTCGACGAGCCGGATGTTGAGACGACTTATAAAATCCTCAAAGGGCTTAAGAGTCGATTCGAACAGCACCACGATTTGCGCTACAGCGATAAGTCATTGTTGGCCGCGTCTGAGCTCGCCAGTAAATACATTAACGATCGCTTCATGCCAGATAAGGCCATCGACGTTATCGACGAGGCGGGCGCTTACCAGCGCCTCCAGCCACCTAGTAAGCGTAAGAAGCTGCTGCAGCCGGTAGATATGGAGAGGGTGGTTGCGGCGATCGCGAAGATCCCGCCGAAGCAAGTATCGACCACGGACATGGAGGCGCTGCGAACGCTGGAGAGCAACCTCAAAATGGTGGTCTTCGGTCAAGACACGGCGATTTCCGCACTGTCGACAGCGATCAAACTCGCGCGCGCCGGACTCGGTGCCGAGGGCAAGCCTATTGGCTCGTTCCTGTTTGCCGGGCCGACCGGTGTGGGCAAGACAGAGGTCAGTAAACAGCTGGCCAAGATAATGGGCATCGAATTACTGCGCTTTGATATGTCGGAATACATGGAGCGGCACACTGTATCTCGCCTCATCGGTGCGCCCCCCGGCTATGTAGGTTTCGACCAAGGGGGTCTGCTGACCGAGGCGGTAAGCAAGAACCCGCACTGCGTCGTGCTGCTTGATGAGATCGAGAAGGCGCATCCAGACGTGTTCAACCTACTATTACAAGTGATGGATCACGGCACGCTCACCGACAATAACGGTCGCCATGCGGACTTCCGCAACGTGATACTCATTATGACGACTAACGCGGGCGCGCAAGAAATGGCGCGAGCATCGATTGGCTTCACCGAACAAGACCATTCGAGTGATGGTATGGAGATAATCAAAAAGGGCTTTAGTCCAGAATTCCGTAATCGCCTCGATAGCATCATTCAATTTGGCAACTTAACGCCGGAGACGATTAAGACTGTTGTCGATAAGTTCATCGTCGAATTGCAGGTGCAACTGGATCAGAAGAACGTTCAGCTACATCTCGAGGAGAGTGCTGTTGACTGGTTTGTCGCTCACGGTTATAGCGAGGCGATGGGCGCTCGCCCTATGGCTCGACTTATTCAGGACAAGCTTAAGAAGGCAATTGCAGAAGATATCTTGTTCGGAAAGCTCGCCTCGGGCGGCGAGGTTATCGTGCGCGCAGAAGACGGTGAAATCGTAATCGATACAAGAGAGCGGGTTTCTGCTAAGGCGGGAAAGCGCTCGCCGGCCAAAGTGGGCTAGCGGGCGCGGTAGGTGATGCGGCCTTTGGTTAGGTCGTAAGGAGTTAGCTCGACGCGCACCTGGTCGCCGGTGAGGATGCGGATGTAGTTCTTGCGCATCTTGCCGGAAATGTGGGCGGTCACAATGTGGCCGTTCTCGAGCTTAACGCGGAACATCGTGTTTGGGAGGGTGTCGACAACTTCCCCCTCCATTTCAATCTGGTCTTCCTTTGCCATTGGCAAACCTCTCTAGGTAAACAGCGGCGCATTGTGCCCGAAAACGCCTGTAAACGCTAGCTGAGCGCGATACCCTTCACTGCGTGTAAATTGCGGCACTATTTTATCCTTACCCAACGCTTGTCTTGCAGGATGTCGAGAGGGCGGAACTCCAGCTTGTATTCCATCTTCGCGCAGCCCTTGACCCAGTAGCCCAAGAAGACCGACGCAAGGTCGAGTTGGCGTGCGTGCTCGATGAGTAAGAGGATTGCGAGGCTGCCAAGCGAACGGCGTCCCTCATCGGGATCGAAGAATGTGTAAACAGCAGATAAGCCCTGAAGCAGCACATCGCACACAGTCACTGCGACGAGCCGCTCGCCAAGATAGAAGCAATAAAAACGTGTGGATTCGCTCGAGTTGAGGATGAAGGCGTCGAATTGTTCGCGGGTGGCAGGATACATGTCGCCATCGTCGTGGCGTGTATTGATGTAACGCTGATAGAGCGCCAATGCCTCAATATTCCCTTCGAGAGATTCCACGATTTTCACCACGATGTCGCGATTACGGTTGATTACGCGGCGATAACGCCGGCTTGGCAGGAATTCCGCGACGGGTATACGGACCGACCGGCAGGCCGCGCAGTCTTCGCAATCGGGGCGATACAGGTGGGGGCCGCTGCGGCGATAGCCTTGTTCGCTGAGCTGGCTTAACAGGTCTGTGGTTGGGATGATCTCCGGATCGACGAATACGGTTGAAGCGCTTTTGCCTGATAGGTAGCTGCAAGCATGTGGCGCCGTACGGAAGAGGCGCAGCGCAAGCCGAGCATCTGGCTGTTTGGGGGCATCGCTCATGGCTTTTCGCCTCCGCTGAGGTCTGCGTCGAGGGCCCAGTGGCCTGGTGTTCTCGCGCGCTCGCAGGTTGATGCGATACGCGCGATAAACGCCGCCCGCGGAATCTCTATGGCGCCTAGTGATTCGAGATGCGGGTTCGCAACCTGGCAGTCGATGAATTCGAAACCCCAGCGGCAAAGTTGCGTGGCGAGGGTGGCGAGTCCAACCTTAGACGCATTGCTCGCTCGCGAGAACATCGACTCGCCGAAAAATTGATGGCCGATAGCGATACCGTAGAGGCCGCCCACGAGGGCGTCGCCTTCCCAGACTTCGATCGAATGGGCGTGGCCCATCGCCCAGAGGTCGCAGTAAGCAGCTTGCATCTCTGCAGTAATCCAGGTGCCTGTATCGGCGCCGCGCGGTGCGGCGCAGGCTTCGATCACGTCGCTGAAACAAGTGTCGACGCTGACGTGGAAAACGCCCCTGCGCAGCAGCTTATTGAGGCTGCGTGAGGGTTTGAAACCCGCAAGTTCGATGATCATGCGCGGATCGGGCGACCACCAGAGAATCGGCTGATCGTCTTCGAACCAAGGGAAGACGCCGTGCCGATAGGCGGCTAGCAGTGTGTGAGGGCTGAGATCGCCACCCGCGCACAGCAAGCCATTTGGCTCGCTGCTCGCGGCGGCGACGGGTGGGAATACGCCTTCGAGGTCCTCTAGCCAGGGGAGTCGCATGTCTGCCGTTGGCGGCTACGCGTCGAGAAAGCGTTCGGCGTCAAGTGCGGCCATACAGCCGAAGCCGGCACTCGTTACCGCTTGCCGATAGACTTGATCCGCGATATCGCCCGCGGCGAAAACGCCTGCAACGCTTGTCTGAGTCGCGTTGCCGGTGATGCCTGTGTTCACCACAACATAGCCATTGCGCATCTCTAATTGGCCCGTGAATATCTCCGAGTTCGGTATATGACCAATCGCGATAAACACGCCATCGACAGAAATATCGCGGGTCTCACCGCCGGCAGTGGGTTTTAGGCGCAGGCCCGTGACGCCGCTGTCGTCGCCCAATACTTCTTCAAGTGTGGTGTTCCACTCGATCGTAATCTTGCCCTCGGCCTCACGCTCGAACAACTTGCTCTGCAAGATTTTCTCGGCGCGCAGTGAATCGCGGCGGTGGACTAGGGTGACGTGTGAGCAGATGTTGGCGAGGTAGAGTGCTTCCTCGACCGCGGTGTTGCCGCCGCCAATAACAGCGACCGGTTTGTCGCGATAAAAGAAACCGTCGCAAGTTGCGCAGGCACTAACGCCGCGGCCCATGAATGCCTCTTCGGACGGCAGGCCTAAATACTGCGCCGAGGCACCGGTGGCGATGATGAGTGCGTCGCAGGTAAACGTGCCCGTATCACCGGTTAAAGTGAATGGACGCTTGCTCAGGTCGGCCGCATTGATGTGGTCGAAGATGACTTCGGTATCAAAGCGCTGTGCGTGCGCGAGCATGCGTTCCATGAGCGCGGGTCCCTGCAAGCCTTCGACGTCTCCTGGCCAGTTGTCGACCTCGGTTGTGGTCGTGAGTTGGCCGCCTTGTACCATGCCTGTTATGACTACCGGCTTGAGGTTGGCGCGTGCCGCGTAGATTGCGGCGGTGTAGCCGGCGGGGCCAGAGCCGAGGATGATGAGGCCGTGGTGAACTGCGTCTGTCATGGGACTACCTGTGTCAAAAGAGTGGGTTTTGAGCATGATTGCGAGGCAATATTCTACTCAATTTTAGCCTCAGAATACCGTTAAACCTTACAGGCGTTAGCGTTCGTCTGCATTCGTGTCGCCTGCCTCATGCTAATCGAATTGAAATATCCCGTGTAACCAATTAATAAAGCTAATTATTTGTGAAAAAAACTAGTAACATCGCCAGCCCCGATCAGGCGCACCCCGCCGTTGCGAGCGTGCTCGATAGACTCGTCCGCGAGGGCCTACTCATCGCCTATCTCCTGGCAGCGCTCATTCTCATGATCGCTTTGGCGAGTTATTCACCTAACGATCCGAGCTGGACCACGGGTGGTGGCGGCACTGCGCAGGTCGAGAATGCGATCGGCGCGTGGGGAGCTTGGCTTGCCGACGTGCTATTGCAGGTCTGCGGCGGGCTCGCGTATACGCTGCCGCTGTTCCTTCTGTACAAGGTGGTTAGCGCACTGCGTGGCCCGAAAGAGGAGGAGCCTGCCCCGCTGATATGGCAGCTGATGGCGTTCCGCTTCTTCGGTTTTATGCTATTACTGATCTCAGCCTGCGGTCTCGCCGCGCTGCACATTAAAGCCGGCGAGTCGTTGGCCTCGGCGGGCGGAATCCTTGGCACGCTAGTTTTGGATCTTTGTATTCCTCTCCTTGCTAGCTTGGGGACGACTCTTCTGCTATTCGCAGTTTTCTTGTTGGGGCTTACCGTGTCCGCTGATATCTCGTGGCTGGGCGTTATCGATACGCTCGGGAATTGGGCGCTTATCGCCTATGAGGGAATCACCGTAAAGGGGGCTGCTTGGCTAAAAGAGCGCAGGGAACGTGCAGCAACGAAGGAGCGCTTGACGGTACGTAAGAAGGCGATCGACATTCATGTCGAGAAGCAGAAGAAGCGCGTGCCCCCAATGATTAAGCTCGAACCACCGAAGAAAGTCGAGCGCAGCAAACGCGTTGAGCAGGAGCGGCAAGGCACGCTATTTGCTGAGTCGGGCGTCGGTGAGTTACCACAAATCGGTTTGCTCGATGCTTGGCAAGAAACTAATGATTCAGGTTTCTCGAAAGAGTCGCTAGAGGCGATGTCGCGACTGCTCGAGATCAAACTCAAAGACTTCGGTATCGACATAGAAGTCACTGCCGTGAATCCTGGTCCGGTGATCACGCGCTTTGAGGTTCAACCTGCGCCTGGGGTTAAAGTCAGCCGCATTAGTAATCTTGCGAAAGACCTCGCGCGTTCGCTTGCCATCGTCTCAGTACGCATCGTCGAGGTCATACCCGGAAAAACGGTTATCGGGATCGAAATTCCTAACGAAAAACGCGAGATCATCCAGTTCAGCCAAGTTTTGTCTACGCCAGATTTCGATAAGGCTGCGTCTCCGGTGAGCATGGCGCTAGGTCATGACATCGTTGGCAAACCCGTTATCGTCGACCTGGCTAAAATGCCGCACCTACTCGTCGCGGGCACCACGGGCTCGGGCAAGTCTGTGGGCATCAACGCCATGATTCTGAGCCTGTTGTTTAAATCGACACCAGATCAGGTGCGATTGATTATGATCGACCCGAAGATGCTTGAACTGTCAGTCTATGACGGCATCCCGCATCTGCTGACGCCGGTTATCACAGACATGAAGGACGCCGCGAACGGCCTGCGCTGGAGCGTGGCGGAAATGGAGCGGCGCTACAAGTTAATGTCGGCGCTCGGCGTGCGGAATCTCGCTGGCTATAACAAGAAAGTAGCTGATGCTAAAAAGGCGGGAGCACCGATACTCGATCCGCTTTGGAAACCGGACCCGATGCTGCTCGAAGAGGAGCAGGCGGCAAGCGAGCTTACCGAGCTACCGAGTATCGTCGTCATCGTCGACGAGCTCGCCGACATGATGATGGTCGTCGGTAAGAAGGTCGAAGAACTGATTGCGAGAATCGCGCAAAAGGCGCGCGCCGCGGGAATTCATTTGGTTTTGGCAACGCAGCGACCGTCTGTTGATGTACTCACCGGGCTTATCAAGGCAAATATCCCCACGCGTCTGTCTTTCATGGTCCAGTCTAAAGTCGACTCGCGCACCATTCTAGGCGAGGGCGGGGCAGAGCAGCTGCTAGGACATGGTGACATGCTTTACCTCCCCCCCGGCGGTGGTGTGCCAACACGGGTGCATGGCGCCTTTGTGAGTGATGAGGAGGTGCATCGCGTGGTGGCGGATTGGAAATCTCGCGCCGCACCGGTGTATATCGATTCGATCACAGCGGGTGGCGACGAATTGGATATGGGCGCGATGGGCGGCGGCGAGGGTGACTCGGGAGCCGAGGAAGACGACGCGCTCTACGATGAAGCAGTCGCCTTCGTTACCGAGACCCGCAAGGCGTCGATCTCTTCGGTGCAGCGCAGGCTGCGCATCGGCTATAATCGTGCGGCAAGGATGATCGAGACTATGGAAGCGTCTGGCGTGGTTTCCCCTATGGGCGGCAATGGCCAACGCGAAGTCCTTGCGCCACCCCCGCCTCGTAGTTGAGAACCTTGTTATGCGCACCCTTGCCCTTATCTGTTATGTGCTCGCCTTCGCACCAGTAATAGCATTCGCAGCAGCCGAGAGCGCGATGGATGAGGCCGCTTCAGAAACTGCCCTTGATAGCCTGCTGACGACAATGAAGACCCTGCGTGCGGATGTTGATCAATTCATCATCGAAGCCGACGGCGGCGTCCTCGAAGAGTCGAGCATCCTTATGCTGCTGAAAAAGCCTGATGGTTTCCTTTGGCAGACACTCGAACCTTTCCCCGAAACGCTGGTGACCAATGGCGAATGGCTTTGGAATTATCAGCCTGACTTAGAGCAGGTAGTGATTGAGCCCTGGCGCCGCGACGAGTCCGAGTTTGCCGCTCAGCTGTTAAGCGGAGATAGCGTCAGAGGCAACGGCGACAATGGCGATAGCGGAGAGACGCGCGGGCTTGCAGAGGAGTACAGGATTAGTGCTGTCGTTGACGCAGCAACCGGGATCGCAGAGTTTACTCTTACCCCGCGTGAGAGTAGCAATGTGAATCGCCGCATCACCCTCAGCTTTAGTGCGGCGACACTCGATTCTATCGTGTTAGAGGCGCGCAGTGGCCAGCGTACGCTGTGGCGTTTCGAGAACGTCGTTGTCAACGAGGCGATCGATGCCGCCCAGTTCGACTTCGTACCGCCAGCCGGAGTTGAAGTGATTCGGAATAATTATGCTGCGCCCTAACACGATGGGAGGACGCTGATGAACAGTGTTATCGCTGTTGCTGTGGGAGGAGCGTTAGGCGCCGTATCGCGCTATTCACTAGGCCTCGCCGTGGTAAGCATCATGGGGTCGCGCCTGCCTTGGGCTACGCTCGGGGTTAATCTCCTTGGCTCTTTCCTCATCGGCGTGGTGGTTGTAGCGATCGGGGACAGGGCAGTTGTCAGCGAGCTTTGGCGGCCGCTATTGGTCGTAGGATTTCTCGGAGCTTTCACGACGTTCTCGTCATTTTCGCTAGACACCCTGTTGTTACTCCAGCAAGGCCATTACAATAGCGCTTTCGGCTACATCGCCGTCAGCGTCGGAGCATGCCTCGCTGCGACTTTGGCCGGCATGCAGCTCGCCAAGGCGCTCTTGTAAGCGCAAACAAACAACTCCATAGGGATAATCATGTTAGACCCAAAGCGATTGCGGTCCGAAGCCGAACACCTGTTGCCGCAACTAGCCAAGAAGAAATTCGTCCTCGACGCGGCCAAGCTTGAAGCCGTTGATAGCGAGCGCAAGCAACTGCAGCTCGAGACAGAATCGTTGCAGAATGAGCGTAAGTCGCGCTCGAAGCTTATTGGCCAGGCAAAGGCGAAGGGCGAAGACGCCAGCGAAATATTGGCGTCTATGGAGGCTATAAACGCGGACTTAGAAGCGAAGAAGACCGCTTTGAATGCCTTGCAAGATGAATTTAACGCCTACGCGATGAGTATACCTAATGTGCCGGATGAGTCGGTGCCAGAGGGGCTCGACGAAGACGCGAATGTTGAACTGAGCCGCTGGGGAACGCCGCGAGAATTTGATTTCGAGCCGCGCGACCACGCCGACCTCGGCGAGGCGCTGGAGCAAGGACTAGAGTTTGAAACGGGCGCAAAACTCACCGGCTCACGCTTCGTCGTGATGCGCGGCCGTACTGCGCGCCTGCACCGCGCACTCGCACAGTTTATGCTTGATCAGCATACATTGGTGAATGGCTATGAAGAGGTGAATGTACCCTTCATCGTTAACGCAGACTCTCTGCAGGGCACCGGGCAATTGCCGAAGTTTGAGGAAGACTTGTTCAAGCTGAATGGTGATCAGGGCTACTACCTCATCCCCACGGCAGAGGTCCCCGTGACCAATATCGTCCGCGATTCGATCGTTGACGCGTCACAGCTGCCGCTCAAGTTTGCCTGCCATACTCCGTGTTTCCGTTCCGAAGCGGGAAGCTACGGGCGCGACACCAAGGGCATGATTCGTCAGCATCAATTCGAAAAGGTTGAGCTCGTGCAGATCGTCGCGCCGGAAGAGTCGGATGCCGCGCTCGAAGCGCTGACCGGTCACGCCGAGGCTATACTGCAGGCGCTCGAATTACCGTATCGTAAGGTTTTACTCTGTGGTGGCGATCTGGGCTTTTCCGCCGCGAAGACTTACGACCTTGAAGTGTGGCTGCCTTCGCAAAATACCTACCGCGAGATTTCCTCGTGCTCGAGTTTCACGGATTACCAAGCGCGGCGCATGCAGGCGCGTTGGCGTAACCCGGCTACCGGTAAACCGGAGCTTGTGCATACCGTCAACGGTTCTGGCCTTGCGGTCGGGCGCACGCTTGTCGCCATACTCGAAAACTACCAGCAAGCGGATGGCAGCGTTCTTGTGCCTTCCGCATTGGCTAGCTACCTGCCAGGTGTAGAGAGTCTGATCTAGTGGAGCGACTCCCGCTCTTCCTCGATGTGCAAGCACAGCGCTGCGTCGTGATCGGAGGCGGAGAGGTAGCGCTGCGCAAGGCGACGCTCTTAGTGCGGGCAGGAGCGAGGCTCCATGTCGTTGCCCCTGAACTTTGCGACGAAATGGCATCATTATGCGAAGAGTCTGATGCGCTGCTCTGCCGCACTGAATTCCACGAATGCTGCCTGCAGGGTGCGACACTGGCGATCGCGGCAACCGACTCGCTAGAGGTCAACACGGCAGTGAGTCTGGCAGCCCGAGCTCGTGGAATTCCAGTCAATGTCGTCGACCAGCCTGAGTTATGTACATTTATCGTTCCCGCTATCGTTGACCGAAGCCCGATCGTCGTCGCCATTTCCAGTGGCGGCGCGTCGCCAATCCTCGCGCGCTCTATAAAAGGGTTAATAGACTCGCTCCTGCCGGCTCGAGTCGATCGCTTGGCCGCCTTGCTGCGGGAGCTGCGAGATAGCATTAAGGCCAAGATTCCTCGTTTCGAACAGCGCACACGGTTTTGGGAAAAAATACTCGAAGGTGATATCCCCGAGCTCGTGTATTCAGGAAAAGAGCAGCAAGCGCGCGAGAGAATAGAAGAAGAGGCGCGGCGACCGCCAAGGGCAAAGGGCGAGGTTTACCTCGTCGGCGCAGGGCCGGGCGACCCAGAGTTGCTTACGCTAAAGGCGCTGCGCCTTATGCACAAAGCCGATGTCGTTCTCTATGACCGCCTCGTGAGCGAGGCGATCCTGCTCAAGTTGCGTCCCGATGCGGACAAGGTTTTCGTGGGCAAGGCACGCGCCGATCATGCGGTACCCCAAGAGGGGATCAACGAGATGCTGGTGCGACTAGCGCGCGAAGGTAAGCGTGTGTTGAGGCTTAAGGGTGGCGACCCGTTCATTTTCGGCCGTGGCGGCGAGGAGATCGAAACTCTGGCCGCCGCAGGCATTTCCTTTCAAGTTGTACCTGGGATTACCGCGGCCTCGGGCTGCGCGACGTATGCCGGCATCCCGCTCACGCATCGAGACTATTCGCAGTCTGTGCGTTTCTTGACAGGACACATTCGCGAAGGAGGCGTGCCGCTTAATTGGGAGCTGCTCGTGCGCGAACAGCAGACTCTCGCGTTTTATATGGGCTTAAGCGGCTTAGAAGTCATTGCAAGACAGCTGCTCGAGCACAGTATGGATTCCTCTATGCCGGTGGCCGTCATCGAGCAGGGCACGACTCGTGAGCAGAAGGTCTGTGTTGCGAGCCTTGAAGACATCGTGACGCGCGTTGCAGCCGAAGGTATTCAGCCGCCTACCTTAATCATCGTAGGCCGCGTCGTTGCTTTACGCGACAAACTCAATTGGTTTGGCTAGCGGATTAAAGGCAGTTCTCGGGCTTGGGCAAGCCGCCGATTTTTGCCGCAAGTTTGGCTGGGCTGCCGCCAAAAAGGCCCATCAAGTAACGGCTCTGACCTTTGTCACTGCCTAACTCACGTTTCACTAAGGCCACCAGCGCACGGTTCGCTGGTGCCACTTGATGCGCTTCATAGAAGCGGCGAAGTAGTGAGAGAACCTCCCAATGTTCATCCTTCAGCGCTATGTCCTCGCGGATGGCGAGTTGCTCGGCAGCAGCCGGCGTCCAGTCGTTCAGGTGGAGCAGAAAGCCTTCTGGGTCTAGCTTAGGGAGCGCAGGCGTCGCCGTGGTGAAAGTGTCGTTCATCGCTAGTACCAGCTTACGCTGCGGCCGCATTCGGCGGTAAGGTCAACGAAGCCAGCGTAATCTGTGCTGGCGTGCAGCGGACTTAATTGTACGCCACGCGCGGCTGCGTCTTCGGTTAGGAAAACGATTTGTTGCTTAGAAAATTCACTGAAAATTTCCGACTGACGCGCGAAATAAACACCATCTTCGATGAACATTATGATATCGCCGTCTGCAAGCAACGCGCGCAACTCGTCCAGCCGCATTGCCGCAGGGCTTGTTGGGACTAGGTGGAGTGTGTTCGGTGGCTTGCTCATGATATTAGTCGTCGTCGCTGTATTTATAAGTTGATTATTGGGCCGCCACCCTCAATGAGGGTCTGTAACTGAGCTTCGTCTACGAGGGTGGCTGCGAGGGCTAGCTCACTAGGCTCGATGCCGCGCTCGTTCAACGCACTCTTAAGCACATAGACGGTTTCAATGCCGTAGAGCTCAAGCGTCTCAAGAGCAGCGACATGGGGTTTCGCGGCGATCCCCGCAGTGTCCTGGCCGCGCAAAAGCTGGTACACACCATCGCCGATAAACAGGTAGCGTACGTCGCGCTCGAATACCGCTGCGGCGAAAGCGATATCGAGGGTTTGCCTGGCGCCATCGCCACCGTAGGGTGCGCGCCTCGCGATCAGTGTCAGAGGACGCTTAGCCAAAACTGATCACCCGCTCGGCAGAATCGAGTGCGGCGATAAGTTGCCCAAGACCGCCAATTTCGCTGCTTGGATAACAAGTTATTGCGTTGAGCTCATGCCGATTCGACTCGGTTTCGTCGACTATCCCCCGGCGGATGGCGGATGAGACGCAGGCGGTTGAGGTTATAGCGTGCTCTTCGATAAGCGCATGCCATAAAGCAGGGAGGTTCGGTTCATCCTGGGGCATGACAGTGACGGCTGACGCGTTGTGAGCGCCATCGCCATAGAAGAAGAGTTGCTCAATGCTATGGCCTTGGTCGAGCAAGGCCGTGGCGAAGCGGTAGGCGCTGAGCGCCGCTTCGCTGGACTGCGGAGCGGCGTTGACGATGACCAGATAGCGCAGCGCAGGCTGCGCAGAGTCGGCCATTACTCGCGACCGGTAAACGCTGCGATGAGGTTGAGCAGGTGAATGAAGAGGTTGAATATGCTCAGGTAGAGGCTAATTGTCGCCATGATGTAGTTGCGTTCGCCGCCATTCACGATGCGGCTTGTGTCGAACAAGATAAGCCCAGACATCAGCATAATGACAGCAGCGGATATCGCGAGGCTTACGGCTGGCACTTGGAAAAAAAGGTTCGCGAGCATCGCGACCACCAAGACCATCATGCCTGTGGCGAGGAAGCCGCCGAGAAAGTTGAAGTTCTTGCCCGAGGTGAGTGCGTAGCCAGACAGAGTCAAAAAGATGAGTCCAGTTCCGCCAAGCGCCTGCGCGATAATCGCGCCACCGTTCGCGTAAACCGCTAAATACGTTGAGAGCATGGGGCCTAAGCCGCCACCCATGAGTCCTGCGAAAACAAACACGGCTACGAGGCCCTTGCTTGAATTTGCTGTTGCTCGCACGACGAATGACATGATGAAGCCGCCAATGATGAGCAGCAGACCGGCGCCTGAACCTAGCTGGAGCGCCATCGCGGCGACGGCGCAAAGCGCGCTGAAGACTAGGGTCATAGAGAGGAGGGCATAGGTGTTCCGAACAACCTTATTGACGGAGGTCGCCTGGATGCCGCTGGCGACGTTGGCGTTGATCTCGTTCATAGTCTGTCTTCCTAACTAGTTTAATTGGATTATGGAGTCTTACGGTGGAACTGAGGGTAGTTTAGCAGAATTCAAGAGGGGACAATATTCGTCTCAACGCGATTTCGTGGTTTGACTGACTGCCGTTTTGGTGTAATATTTCGATCCTGTTGCGGAGGGGTGGCAGAGTGGTTGAATGCACTGGTCTTGAAAACCAGCGAAGGTGAAAGCCTTCCGAGAGTTCGAATCTCTCCTCCTCCGCCACTCTTTTCCTTGCTCTCACTTCGCACCGCCTTTCTTTGCCCTCTTTGCCCTCTTAGCTTTCTTGCTACTGCCTACTGCCTTTTCGAAGGGCGCTCTTTTGTCGAAGGGCGGCTAGCAGCTATATTGCGCCTAGCGGGCGCTCAAACTGCCGCTGCTGAGATTGATAAAGTCGGCAAGAATACGCCCGCTCTCGAGAAGAAGCGGGTCTAGCTCTTCAGGTTCTTCAGGTTCTTCGGATTCGTCATCAGAAGATGTGGTGCTGGCGAGAGCGGCACTGGTCTTTGAGCTGTCATTCGAACTTTCATTCGAGCTCTCGTCCGAGTTTTCACTCGATTCAGAAAGCGCGAGCTCTGCCTCAGCATCCTCATCGATCCATTCCTTCAAAGGCAGGCCTTTGAGCTGCCGGCGCAGATTTTCGGCCTCAAACTCTGACCGTTTTAACTCCTCACGCTCGGCCTTCACTATGGCCTCGTTAAGTGAGATTCGCTCACGTTCTCGCAAGACCCGGGTCCTGTCGATCTGCTCCTTAATGAAATTGAAGTCAGGCGATTCGGCAGCACGTTTCGCGTGTAGTTCCTGGAGTTTTGGCAGATAGGCCTGCACCGGATAATAAGCTCTGAACTCGACTGGGCGCACGGTGTCCCAGGGGAGAGCACCATCGAGGCTGCTTTCACCGATATCGTCGTAGGCTTCATAGAAGTCAGGGAAAGTGATGTCAGGAATTACGCCCCTGTGCTGGGTGCTCTCAC
Source organism: Gammaproteobacteria bacterium (assembly GCA_024639905.1). Lineage (GTDB taxonomy): Bacteria > Pseudomonadota > Gammaproteobacteria > Pseudomonadales > Pseudohongiellaceae > UBA9145. Next base: position 296,498 of record JAHEGE010000002.1, read on the forward strand.
CGGATATTCTGTAAAATTTCGATCGGGTTAGCTTCACCTGACCATAGGTCATCGGAATGATTTCTTGTACCGTGCCCTTGCCAAAGGTTTGGCCGCCAAGCACGAGCCCACGCTGGTAATCTTGGATAGCGCCGGCGAAAATTTCCGAGGCTGACGCGCTCGTCCGATTAACCAGCACCGCGAGTGGGCCGTCGTAGACGACTTCTGGATCGTTGTCGCCGAAGGAGCGCGTAAACCCATTACGAAGACCGGAATAACGAATTTGGACGGTAGGGCCCGTTTCGATAAACAAGCCTACGAGTTGGTTAGCTTCACTCAAGCTACCACCGCCGTCATTGCGCAGATCCATAACGACCGCATCCACGCCTTCCTCGATTAATTCTTCGAGCAGTCTTCGCACGTCTCGAGTTGAACTCTTGAAGTCTTCATCACCGCGCGCGGCAGCCTCGAAATCAAAGTAAAACGTAGGCAGGTTAATTACACCGATTTTGTAATCTTGATCTGCGTAGCTCAGCTCTAGCACTTCTTTTTTGGCAGACTGATCCTCAAGCTTAACGGTATCGCGCGTAATGCTGATAGTGCGCGCGCTGCTCTCTGTAACGGCGTCTACGGGGATCACGCTGAGGCGGACAACCGTGTCTTTCTCGCCACGGATCTGCGCAACAACATCGTCCAGACGCATGCCCACTACATCTTGAATTTCGCCGTCCACACCCTGGCCAATGCCAATGATTTTGTCGCCTTCTTGCAATTCGGCGGCGCGCTCAGCAGGACCGCCTTTTATTAATTCAACCACTTTCGTGTATTCATCTTCTGTCGTCAGCTGGGCGCCGATGCCTTGCAGCGAGAGCGATAACCCCATATTGAAATTTTCAGAGTCCCGCGGAGAAAAATACGACGTGTGAGGGTCGACAGTTGCCGCTACCGTCGACAAATAAGCCTGGAAGATATCTTTACCATTGGTCTTCAGAACTTGACTGAGCTGGTTGCGGTATCGCTTGCTGAGTTTTTCTACTATCTCTTCCTCAGTGTCGCCCGTGAGGCGCAAACTCAATACGCTGTTTTTAAGCCGCTTGCGCCAAATTTCGTCAAGCTCCGCGGTCGTCGATGCGAAGGGCGCATCCTCGCGGTCTAGTTGCAGGTATTCATCTAGCGTGAAGTCCATTGTAGGCACTGCGCTCTCTATGCGCTCGATCGCATAAATGAGTCGCTCTATCACACGGCGATGATAGAGATTGTAAATCTCGAACCCGGGCTCAACGTTGCCTTGTGCGAGGCTATTGTCCAGAGTGTAGCGATAACGCGCAATTTGCTGCACATCGTCGGCGAGCAGATAGAGCTTCGAGCCGTCGAGCGCATCTAGGTATTTGTCGAAAATGACTGACGAAAAATTGTCATCGATCTCTATTGAAGCGTAGTGCTTGGATTCGAGTTGTTCGAGCAGTTCGAGCGCCGTTTCGCCGTAGATCTCCTCGCTGTTTATAGGCGAGTAGAGCTCGTCTATGTCGAGCACAGAGTTTAATTCGGCAACGCCTTCGGCTGCCCACAGCGGCGTGGAAATTATGATTGAACTGATGGTTGCAGGAATGAGGGCAGAGAACAGGCCGAAGCCTTTGCGGGATTGAGTAAAATAGTTCATGTCTCTCCAATGCTTAACTGCGTCTAGCAAGTGAGGCCATTTTTTGGCGATGACCTAGATTAGTAGATATCGCGCCGCTTAGGAAGTCGCTAGCGTGACTTACCTTATTTTTGACTGTATTGGTGATACGTCGCAGGCCCGGTGCTAGATTGGCAAAGCAGGAACAGGCTTGTCACTTGATGGGTTTGGCTCGTGCTGAAGCGTGGCGCTCTGCGCGCTCGACATCGATATAGCGATCGGTAATTGCGCTAGATCCGTGGCCGGCATCGTCGCGCACGTGCTCTCGCGGCCTGTGCTTCACATCCTCAGAGATGCCGGTGTGGCGTAGCCAGTGTACCGTGGCTTCCTCTAATCGGTCGGCATCGTCCTGGAAACCTTCTGCACGCAGCCTGTGTGCTGCTTCATTGAAGCATTGCTGCACAATAAGCCGAATCTGGCGCGTGCTAGTGATCCCGCCTTTGCCCCGAGTTTTGTGGATAAGCGGCGATGTGTCTCCAATAGCCGGGAGGGCAGAGAGGCCGCGGGACCGACGATAGCGCCTCAGGGCTTCTAGCATGGCGTCGCTAACCGAAACTTCGCGCTCCTTATTGCCTTTGCCCACGGTCAAGAACCACCAGTTGCCTTCTATGTCCTGTCGAAAGTGCCCCATTTGAGGCGTCCATCTCGGAGTCACTACAAGCTCAGAGATGCGCAGGTACATCGCAAAAAGAGCCTGCATAATGAATAGAGTCCGTTCATGCGCCCCAGGATCCTGAGCAGCCATTTTTTCAGCCGCTTCGACTACAAAATCCCATTGCAGCGGTGACAAACGGCGTATCTGAGCCTGTGACTGGGTTTTACGTATAAATTTACTCTTTTGGCGGAGCTGAGAGACTGGATTTGATCTTAAATAGCTCTCTTGAATCAGGTAGTTAAAGAAGCTACTTAATACGCCCAGCAAAGACTGAGTGGATGAAGAGGAGGGCGTGTATCCCTCGTCTTCGGAGCCTGCTGAGCTGAAGTAGGGCCGCCAGTCAGGGTTGGGCTGTCGCTGACCATCTTTAACAACGAACCTGGGTACGACAACGTGCGAGATCCAGCTGCGCGGAGGAGACGCCGAGAATTCTATAAATTCCTCGATATGTTCGCGTCCGATCTCAGGCAGAGAAAGACTCCGAACAAGCCAGCACCAGTGTAAAAAGTGCTCAATTTCTCGGCGGTAGGTGTTAAACGTGTCAGGGCTGCCGCGATAGCTGTAGATAAATTCGCTGGCTAACTGATAGTCCTCAATCGTGCTCTTCGATACCGACACAGAGCCCGCTAAGAAGCTAGTCGGGCTCACGCGATTCTTAAACGGATTGCGCATGTGTTCTAAAGTGTCAAAAAATGCTGGGGGCGCAGCAATGGTCTTTTTCATAG
>JAHEGE010000005.1 GCA_024639905.1 Gammaproteobacteria bacterium
CCACACGCTCATCTGGCGCACACTCGCCTTCGACGCACTCAGCAACTCGCAGCTCTATGCCCTATTGCAGCTGCGCAGCGACGTGTTCGTGGTTGAGCAAGATTGCGTCTATCAAGACCTAGACGGTCACGATAACCACGCTCACCATGTGATCGCGCAAGCAGAGGGGGCGCCTGACTCGATCTTGGCCTGCGCCCGCCTGATCGCACCGGGCATTAAATATTCCGAGGCGTCGATAGGCCGCATAGTCACAGCGAGAACACTGCGCGGCACAGGACAGGGTCGTATACTGGTCGCCAAGGCTATTGAGGCCTGCGTGAAGCTATTTCCTGGCAACGACATAACAATTTCCGCTCAGCAACACCTCGAAAAATTCTATGCGGAATTCGATTTCGAGACGCGCTCTGCGCCCTACCTTGAGGATGACATTCTGCACATCGAGATGACCCGCCCGACTCGCACTGAGCCTTAGGCGGTTATTAAGAGTATAGGTAGCGCCAGCGTTTACGGCACTGCCTGAGAAAGTGTTCGCGCCTCATCGAACTGCTGTAACACAGCGGAGTTGGTCTCAGGCAACCACCGCGACACGCCCAAGATGAGAACCAAAGACACGAAGAAGCCCGGCACGAGCTCGTAAAGATCGAAGAGGCCTCCGCTGAGGGACGACCAAACCACGACGGTTACAGCGCCACCAAGCAGTCCGGCAATTGCCGCGTGCGCAGTCATGCTCCGCATGAAAAGCGAAAGCAAGATAACCGGGCCGAACGCCGCACCAAACCCTGCCCAGGCATAGCTCACAAGGTCCAAAACTCTGCTGTCCCTATCGGTGGCGATGAGAAGCGCAACCAGCGCAACACCCACCACCGCGAGCCGACTCACGCGCAGTAGCTCAGCGCTGCCTGCCTGCGGCCGGAAAAAGGTTCGATAGAAATCCTCGCTGATAACAGAGGAGCACACTAAGAGCTGGGAATCGATTGTCGACATAATCGCCGATAGGATCGCCGCGGTGATCACGCCCGCCACCCATGGATTGAATAGCGCCTGACTTAAACTGATGAAGACCGTCTCGGGATTCTCGAGGGGGTTCGCCGCGAAATAAGCCAGCCCAGCAAAACCCGTGACCACCGAACCGACGAGCATGAGCACCATCCAGCCCATCGCTAAGCGCCGCGCCGAGACCAATTGCGCCGGATCTTGTATTGCCATGAAGCGTGTGAGGATGTGCGGCTGCCCTGCGTATCCCAATCCCCACGCCACTAAAGACAGCAGCCCCAAAGCGCTTAGATCGCCAAACAGATCGAGCGCCTGAGGATTGATCTCTGCAACCTGCGCGGCAACCTCGCCAGCACCGCCCAAGGTCGTGAACACCGCAATTGGCGTCATCACCAATGCCGCCGCCATCAGCGCAGCCTGAATCGCGTCGGTCCATGCCACCGCGAGGAAGCCCCCTACGAAGGTATAAGAGACGATGACCACTGCACCGATGATCAATGCAGCGCTGTAGCTCAAGCCGAAACTGCTTTCAAACAAGATCGCTCCGCTTACCAAACCCGAGGCGGTGTAGAACGTGAAGAACAAGAGGATTACTGCCGCCGATAATAGGCGCAGCTTGCGCGTCGACTCGCCGAAGCGGTTCTCCAGATAGTCCGGCAAAGTGAGGGAGTTGCTGGCATGAAAACTGAATACGCGAAGTCGTCGCGCAACCAAAAGCCAATTCAAATAAGCGCCAACGATGAGCCCTATGCCGATCCAGCTCTCCTGTAGACCCGACAAATATACGGCGCCGGGCAGGCCCAGCAGAAGCCAGCCGCTCATGTCTGAGGCGCCGACGCTTAACGCCGTCACAACAGAGCCGAGCCGTCGACCACCGAGTAGGTAGTCACTCAGGTCCTCGGTTTGGCCGTAGGCGCGAAGCCCTAGGGCGAGGATGCCGATGAGGTACACCACAAAAGTAACGAGCAAAGGGAGCTGATTCATAGTGCAACACCGTACCACGGCACCTGTACGAGCGCCAAATGCCAAAGCTTAGTTAAACAAAGTAAAAGATTTGTTATTGTTGCCGACATAGCGAGCAGATCCCTTGTGAGACTGTCATGGACGCACTAGCCCACCTTCCCAAGACTCAAGCCCAACTCACCCAGCGCCTCAAGGTGCGCGGCGCACAGTCTATAAAGATACTCGCCGCCCAGCTGCAACTCACAACCATGGGCGTCCGCCAGCATCTCGTGCAGTTACAGGACAAGGGTTACGCGAAACACGCGCAAACAAACCGCCAGACTCGTGGCAGACCGGTAACTCTTTGGAAGCTCACAGAGGCGGGTCATCGCCTATTTGGGGATACCCATGCGCGCCTCGCCGTCACGCTTATCGAGGGGGTTAGCGAAACCTTCGGCGAAGCGGTCGTGGGACAATTGGCAGACACCCAAGCTGCTGCCACCCTCGCCGAGTATCGTGCCTTGCTGCCCGACCCCGCAGAGGACCTCAATCTGACCCTAGCCGCGCTCTGCCAGCAACGCAGCGACGAGGGGTTTATGGCGGAGCTGCGTTTCACTCCTAGCGGCTGGCTATTAATCGAGAATCACTGCCCCATTTTCTCCGCAGCGAGTCGCTGCAACGCATTCTGTGGCGCCGAACTGCAGCTTTTCACCCATCTGCTCGCCCCCCATGCTCAGATTGAGCGCAGCGATCACGTGCTAGCGGGTGCGCGGCGCTGCGCCTACCGCATACAACGCAGCGGCACGCCAAAAACTAATCACGAAGCGAGCGCGTAGACGCGCTATACTTAGCCGCTGTAAACCTTTAGCAAAACCACCCATTAAGCCCAAGCGACCCCCACATGGCGAAGAAGCACTCCACACAAGCCACGGATGAATTCAGTCCTCGCAAACTCTTTTCCTACCCCAAGTACTGGGCGGAATGTTTTGGAACAGCGCCCTATCTACCCATGTCGCGCGCCGAAATGGATGAGCTAGGCTGGGACAGCTGCGACATTATTATCGTGACAGCCGATGCTTACGTGGATCACCCCAGCTTCGGCATGGCTGTCGTTGGCCGCCTCCTTGAGGCACAGGGCTTTAGGGTGGGCATTATCGCGCAGCCCGAATGGGACAGTGCCGAGCCATTCAAGAAACTCGGCAAGCCGAACCTGTTTTTCGGCGTCACCGGCGGCAATATGGACTCGCTGATCAACCGCTACACGGCCGATCTGCGCATGCGCAGCGACGACGCCTACACCCCCAATGCCGAGGCGGGCAAACGCCCCGATCGCTCCGTCATCGTCTACAGCCAACGCTGCCGTGAGGCGTATTACGATACACCCATCGTCATCGGCGGCATCGAGGCAAGCCTTCGCCGCATCGCACAATACGACTACTGGACAGACTCCGTGCGCCGCTCTGTGCTCATCGACTCCAACGCCGATATCTTGCTCTACGGTAACTCCGAACGCGCGCTCGTCGATGTGGCCCACGAAATCGCTAACGGTCGCGAGGTGAAGGACCTGTGGCAAATGCGGGGAGCGGCCGTGGTGTTGAAAAGCCTGCCCGAGGGATGGACCGAAATCGACTCGACGCGCATCGATTGGCCGTCGAAGATCGACACAATCCCCAACCCCTATGATTTCCACGACCGCGAACCGAGCGCCGATCAGGCAGAGAACGAGTTCGGAGACGAGACTATAGGCACCGCGGCGGCCGACATTGCACAGCCCATTAAAATCATCCCGATGCCGCTGCAGCGCAAGGAAAAATACGACAGCAAGACAGCGTACATTCGCCTGCCCTCTCACAGCAAAGTCGTAAATGATCCTGCCCTCTATGCTCACGCCTCGCGCGTCCTGCATCAAGAGGCCAATCCGTATAACGCCAAAACCCTTGTGCAACGGCATGACACTCTCGAGGTGTGGGTGAATCCGCCGCCGATCCCGCTCGAGACCGAGGAGATGGATTGGGTGTTCGACCTCGCCTACCAACGGCGTCCACACCCTAGCTACGGCGACGCCCGCATCCCCGCCTATGACATGATCAAGACCTCGGTCAACATCATGCGAGGCTGCTTCGGTGGCTGTACTTTCTGTTCCATTACCGAACACGAAGGCCGCATCATTCAGAGTCGTTCAGAGGAGTCCATCCTCAGCGAGATCGAGAAGATTCGCGACCTCGTGCCTGGGTTTACCGGCACGATCTCAGACCTTGGCGGCCCGACCGCTAATATGTATAAGCTCAACTGCAAGTCGCCGGCTATCCAGCGCACTTGCAAGCGCCTGTCCTGTGTTTACCCGAGTATCTGCAAACACCTCGAGACCGATCACAGCCCCACCACCCAACTGTATCGCAAGGCTCGGGCGATACCGGGTGTGAAGCGCGTCGCCATTGCCAGCGGATTACGCTATGACCTCGCCTTGAAAGACCCCGAGTATGTCGAGGAACTGGTGACGCATCATGTCGGCGGCTATTTGAAGATTGCGCCGGAGCACAGTGAAGACAAGACACTCGCGAAGATGATGAAGCCGACTATTTCGGCTTACGACGAATTCAAGAAACTCTTCGACAAGTTTTCCAAGAAGGCCGGGAAAGAGCAGTATCTCATTCCCTATTTTATCGCCGCACACCCAGGCAGCGACGATGAGGATATGCTAAACCTCAGTTTGTGGCTCAAAGAACGTAAGTTCAAACCAGACCAGGTGCAGACCTTCTACCCCTCCCCTATGGCGCTTGCTACTGCGATGTATTACTCCGAACGCAATCCGCTGGAGAAAGTGCGTTACAAGAGCGACAAGGTGAGCGTATCGAAAAACCTCGAACAACGACGCCTGCAGAAGGCGTTCTTGAGGTATCACGACGAAAAGAATTGGCCGATGCTACGCACCGCGTTAACTAAACTCGGTCGCACCGATTTGATCGGCAATGAAGAGAAACACCTCGTGCCCCACGAGGTTAGCAAAAACAAACCGAGAAGCAGCGCAGCCCGCAGCAAACCTCGGGCTGCTGCAAAACCCGCACGCAAGCGGCGCTGACGGCTTTACTGCTGATCAGCGCTCGCTTCGCTGCCGTGGTCGAGACTGTCGTCGAGAGCCTCTTCGATCTCCTCGATCGATGCCCCTCGCGGCGGCTCACGCCTCTCGTCTCGGTGTTTGATATGCCATTCTATGTTGCTCAGCACGCCGCGCAGGATATTCATCTCCATCACATCAATGCGGATGCGGCCGAATAAGCGGCGCATGCGCTGCATGAGTTGTCGCGGGTTGTCCGGATCGTGGAAGCGAATGGCGATCATTACCCGTTCCAGGTGAGTGAAGAAGCGCTCGTTCTCCTCCGCCGTGGCTCGTTCTTGATCCCAGAACTCGTCTTCGGGGGCTTTTACCGCGTCGGCAACGAAGCGCGCCCGACGAGAGAGCTCATAGCTAATAACCATGACCGCAGCAGAGAGATTCAGCGACGGACATTCGGGCGAAGTCGGCACCTGCACGTGATAGTGACACAGCTGCAGCTCTTCATTGTTAAGCCCCGAGTCTTCGCGACCGAACACGATCGCGACCTTATTCGTCTTATGCTCGCCTAGCACTCGCTCCGCACAGCTTTCAGGGTCTAGCATCGGCCACGGCAGCTTGCGCGAACGTGCGCTGGTGCCGATGATCAGGCCGCAGTCGGCCACGGCCTCTTCCAGCGTGCTGACCACACGCGCATTCTCTAGCACGTCGACAGCCCAAGCCGCGCGCGCTGTTGCGGCGCCACTGGGAAAGTCTTCTGGGTCAACGAGGATGAGCTGATTAAGACCCATGTTCTTCATCGCCCGCGCCGCAGCGCCAATATTGCCGGGATGCGAGGTATTCACCAGCACGATGGCAATCTGACTCGGATCGATAGCAGGCATCCACTCACGTGCGGTTAGTTTCTTCTCTTCGGTCAACTCGGCTTCCTCGGACTTAAGGGCTTAGCATCAAAGCGCGCGATTATAGCAGTATGCGCGCAAGCCGTGAGCATGATCTGTGATAAGCAAGAAAAGTAGGTAAGCACGACGCTAAATTCTGTTATGATGCCGATCCTCAGGGGCGCTCTAAAGAGTCGACCGCCTAAGCTCTTTATCACCTCCGCCTTCGCCAATAGCCCCGTAGCAGCCACACCCATGCTGCGCGGGTCACTCAATTGACCGCATGCGGACACCCAACTCGAGGAATGATTCGATGCATCCAATGATTAATATTGCACTGAAGGCAGCGCGCGACGCCGCAGAGGCGATCGCCCACAGCAGCGACAGGCTCGATCGTATTAAGATCGTCGAAGACAGCCCTAGCTCTTTCCTCACTTCGATGGATTTTGACTCAGATAAGACCCTGCAGTATCACCTGCTCAAGGCCTATCCCGATCACAGCATCGATTCCCGCGCGACTGGCCTCAAACAAGGCACACGTAAAGACGTGGTCTGGCTTATCGATCCCCTCATTGGCAACCGCAATTTCGCGCGCGGTTACACCCAATTCGCCGTCTCTCTAGCCTGTCAAATCGACGGCGTCATCCAACACGCCGTCGTAGTGTGCCCGATGACCAACGAAGAGTTTGTCGCGAGCCGTGGCGGCGGCGCGCAACTGAATTCGCGACGCTTGCGTGTCGGTCGGGAGACCGAGCTGGTTGCAGGATCACTGGTGGGACTCAATGGCGAGGCCGAAGAGGCCGACACGTTGCTAGCGATGCAACGCGCAGTCTTCGCTATTGGCGCACGTCCTCGCATTTCCGGTTGCACTGCTTTAGACATCGTCAGCACCGCTGCGGACAGATTGCAGGGCGGCTGGTCGCCCAACGAAGGCGGCACCAATCATTCGGTGAAAGCCGCCGCTTTGATCCTGAAAGAGGCTGGCGGTTTGATCGGCTCGGAACTTGCAAGCCCTGACATCGGCGACGCACGCGAACTGCTTTTCTCTAATCCGAAAATCTTCAAGCAACTGGTGAAGCTTAGGCAGGCGAAAGCTGACAGCGAGGCTCCTCGCTAGAGATTTTTAGTACACCGCGCGCATTCTGCGTTAAGGTAGGGGCTGCCTTGTTAACTAAGCAGCCCATGGCCTCACCCGACCTCACAACCGCAGACACGCCTGCGAGAAAACACAGCCTCACACAAGGCTCGATACGCGCGTCACTCGTGCGCATGACCATCCCGATGTGTCTCGGCATGCTCATGATGTTCACTTTCAGCCTCGTCGACACCTTCTTCGTCAGCCTGCTCGGCACCGCAGAACTTACCGCAATCAGTTTTACCTTCCCCGTTACCTTTACCATCACGAGCCTCGCGATCGGGCTAGGCATCGGCGCCTCTGCCGTGGTGGCAAAGTATCTCGGGCGTGACGATCTCGAACGCGCCAAAGAGAGCTCTACCGTTATCAACTACGTAGCGCTCCTCTTTGCTGCAGCGCTTATCGCCCTGTGCTGGTTTTTCATGGGTCCACTGTTCCGCGCCATGGGTGCGGACGACGCACTGCTGACACTCATTGGCGATTACATGGCGGTGTGGTTTCCCGGCAGCGTGTTGCTTGTTGGCCTAATGACTGCCAACAGCATTTTGCGCGCACACGGTGATTCCAAGACCCCCAGCATGATTATGGCGGGCTCCGGCCTCATCAACGCCGTGCTCGATCCCCTGCTCATCTTTGGCTACGGCCCCGTGCCCGCAATGGGTATACAAGGCGCGGCATTCGCCACCCTCGCGGCGTGGGTCGTCGGCTATGGCTACTTGTTCTACCACCTCGCCCTGCGCCACCAATTTATTAGCTTGCAGATGCCAAGCCGCAAAATCCTATTTAGCTCCGCACGCGAGATGTTGCGCATCGGACTGCCCGCAGCTGGCGCGAATATGATGACGCCCCTAGCGATGGGCACGATGACGGCGATCGCTGCGGGATTTGGCACCAGCGTGGTCGCTGCATTTGGTGTAGGCGCACGTTTGGAACCGATGGCAACCCTCGTGGTGCTCGCCATGTCTTCGACGTTGCCGCCGCTGATAAGCCAAAACTATGGCGCGTCGCGACTCGACAGGATAAGCGAAGCCTACGCGATGAGTCTGCGTTTCGTGTTGTTGTGGCAGGGAGCTGTGTATGCGCTGCTGGCGCTGATCGCGCCGTGGATTGCCGGCTTGTTTAGCACCGATGCGGAGGTGCTGGCGACCATCCGCCTCTTCCTCTGGATTTTGCCAGCGGGTTACGGCTTGCAGGGCGTCATCATCCTAAGCAATTCATCACTTAATGCGATGCATCGGCCCCTGTCGGCCCTCATGCTAAGCGTTGTCCGCTTCTTCGGCCTCTACGTCCCCTTCGCCTGGATCGGGAGCAGGCTAATGGCCGTCGAAGGGTTCTTTATTGGCGCGGTGTGCGCCAATGCAGTGACGGCGGTCATCTCGTGGATCACCGTGAAGCGGGTGCTTGCTCAAGAGCGCGCTAACTGCAGCGCAGCCTAGCGCCTAGCTGCGAAAGAGGCCCTTGACGCTGTCTAAAAGCGAAGGCTTTGCAGCCGGCGTCAATGCTACCGCTGGCGGGACGAACTCCTGCACGCTCACGTCTATCTGAGGCTCTAAAGCCGGCGCAGGCTCAGCCGGTTGCACGGCGGCGGGTTCGGCGTCTTCAACCAGCGAGAAACTCTTATCTTCCACCGTCACCGGTGCAGTCTCGCCAGTCTCTTCGTCGGAATACGTGAGTCGATTGTTCGCTTCTTGGAACGCCAGCATTTCGCGGCAAATCTCGTCATAGTCATGAGCAGTTAACAGCTCGGGACATTCCTTCATGTTGAGCGTGAACTGGCGATCGTTCGCAGCCGACAGGTAATGCATGTTCTTCTTATTCTCGAGCAGCAAGCCCTCTTCTTTCGCAATATTGTAAAGCGGTGTTCCCCGCAGCGGGATATACGGGAAGAAGAAGAAATGCTCAGGCGCGATAGTCTTATTCAGCTCTAACGTCTTGCGCATATTTTCCGCCGTCTCTAACGGCGCACCGACGATGTTGAATGTAAGCCTGTTTATTCCCGCCTTCTTGCAGTTTTCGGCGGCGGCGATGACTTGCGCGTTGGTCATCTTGCGTCCGAGCATCTTGGCGCGATACTCCTCATCGCCACTCTCGATACCGAACCAAATTGTGTGACAACCTGCTTCCGCGGCGCTCTTGCAGAATTCTTCGTTCATCACCTCGACCCGCGAGTTAATCGAGAACGGCAGGCGAATCTGTTCCTTATAAAGCTCAAAAAAGGCGCGGACGAATTTCAGATTTGACAGAAACAACTCATCCCAGAATTCGAAATAGCCCACACCGTATTTATCGCGCAGGCGGATAAGTTCGTCGACCATGTCTTGAGGGTCGTATTTACGCAGGAAGGTTTTCTTGGTTTTCCAGCCCTCGAGAATCGGCGTGTTACAGCAGTAGGTGCAGCGATAAGGACAGCCGCGACCGGTCATAACCGGCAGAACGAGCTTACCCTTCGGGCCGAAGATCGATGAGTTCACATCCTTGAATCCATCGGCCTTGGCGAAAACATCGTAGTCGGGGAACGGTAAAGCCGCGAGGTCGCCTATTTGGTGTGCCTCGGTCTCGTAAACCTCGCCATCACGCAATTTCTCCCACAATCCATCTGCGGGCCCGTCTTTGCTACCCTTGAGATGCTGAACGACATTACCGATCGCGTATTCGCCATCTCCGGTGCAAATATAGTCGACGTTCGGATTCTCTATCGTCTGCTGCTGGGACAGCATGGCCTGATAACCACCAATCACAATCGGCAGCTCCGGCAGTAGCGCCTTGAGCTCGGCGAAGTAAGGCTCCATCGGATACCAGTGGGGGCTCATCACAGAGAACGCAATAACATCGGCGTCGTGCGCTTGGATGAGCTTGGCGTAGTTCTCCGGTGAGTATTTGTTTTCGTCACGCAGAATTAGAATGGGCTCGTTGACAACATCGACCCACGGGAAATCACGTTTTAGGTATGCCGACATGCTCGCGATCGGCATGGCGATCTCATTACCGTCGGGAGAGTAGAAAGCGAAAACCAATTTTAAGCGCTCGCGCTTAACGCTACCGAACCAACGCGATTTCGATTGCGGATAAGGTGCCCGCTCGGTGCTCATCGCGATGACATCGGCTTTGGAATTCATAGTGCGCCCTTTCCTTTCTGTTTAAAATCAGCCTGATACTGGCTCACTGGCAGCGTTTCGCACTACCTGCCTGCATCTCTCAAGTGGCTAGAAGTTTGCTTCTGTCATGACGAGATACGGGGGTTCGTGTCGCATCGATCACTGTGTCGACCGCCGCGTGGGAAAGTATACCACTTTTGTGAATGAAAAATGCCAGTGCCAACTACTCAATTGCTTGATTTATCACGCATTACCCCTGCATATTTTGTGGCTATTGTTATTATGGACTCGCTGCAAACTGCCCGTCGTGTTAATTTAACGTTTGCTCTTTTAGGAGCCTCTTGAAGGCTTCTTCGAGAGCCCTGTAGGTAAACCCCCCCTTAGACATAGCCAGACACCACTGAGAAATTCCATGGACGCACTAAACGCCCTTCTCACGCGGCGCTCAAGCCCCCGCCTGACCACACCTGCCCCTAACGATGAACAGCTAAACCTGCTTATCAGTGCTGCGCTGCGCGCTGCCGACCACGCTCTATTAAGGCCTTGGCGCTTCCTCAGCATCAGCGGCGAGGGGCTCGATAAACTTGGGGCGCTTTTCGTGCAAGCCGAGCACGCCGCCGGTCGCAGCCTTTCTGAAGTAGACCGACAAAAACTCAGCGCAAAACCCCATCGCGCGCCTCTCATTATTGTCGCGATAGCCTGTCTGAAGGAACACGATAAAGTCCCTCTAATCGAACAGGAGTATTCGGCCGCCGCCGGCGTGCAGTGCCTGTCGCTCGCGGCGTATGCGATGGGATTAGGGGCTATGTGGCGCACCGGATCCAAAGCTTACGACGAGACGGTACGCAGCGGACTAGGCCTGACGAGCGCGGAGAAAATCATCGGATTCCTCTATCTGGGCACGCCCTGCGGACCGCTCAAAGGGCTCGTGCAACGCGATCCCAAAGAGTTTTTAACGCATTGGAAATAAGCGTGACTCTCCAGCAATTGGGTATACTTAGCCTACTACGAACCGAGGCGCCGCATTGCCTCACCTAACGCTAGTCCTTTTCGACAGGAACCCAGCCCCATGCGCATGACCGTCTTCTCCACACCCATCCTCACCCCGATATTGCGCTTGGTCTCAGTTGTCGGGCTTAAACTCATCGGCTGGAAGGCGGTCGGCGAAGAGCAGAAGCACGGCCGTTTCGTGCTCATCGGCGCGCCTCACACGAGCAACTGGGACTTCCCGCTTATGCTAATGGTGGTTTTAAAGTTGCGACTGCGCGTGTACTGGATGGGCAAACACACCCTATTCCCATTCGGCGCAGGTTGGCTGATGAAATACCTTGGCGGTATCCCCATCAATCGTAGTAAATCCCACAACGTCGTGAACGAGACCGTGCGCCTTTATCGCGAAAACGACGAGGTCGTTGTGCTCGTCCCGCCAGAGGGAACGCGAAGCAAAGTCACTAAGTGGAAGTCAGGTTTCTACCACATCGCACGTAACGCAGGCGTGCCTATACTCATGGGCTATGTGGACGGGGAAAATAAACAGGCTGGCTTCGCCGACTTCTATCATCCCACCGCCGACATGGAAGCAGACCTGGCGAAGATCATGGCGTTTTACGCCGACAAGAAAGGTCTGGTCGCCGCCAACAGCTAACCCAAAGCGGCTGCCTGACGACAACCGAGACAGAGTAAGAGGTTATCGAAAATAAACTGCGCATAGACGTCGTTAGACACGCCGCGCAGTTTAAATTTCCATTGCTTGAGATGCCACTGCTCGAGCTGGGCTGTGACCTGAGTGGCGAGCAGCATAGGATTATCGCAGCGGAAATCACCGGCGGCGATGCCTCGCTCTAGAACCTCAACCAGCGATGCTTCAAACCTGAGTTCTAAATCGAGAGTCTTCTGTTGCTGCTCCCTTGGCAAGCCCTTGAGTTCCATAAAGCAGAAGTGATACCACGGCCGCAAGACCTCGACCATGTAGATCTCGCCGAAAATTAACGCCTTGAGGGTTTCAACCGGCTCGAGCTGAGCCCTGTTCATGTCTTCGACAACCCTATCGATACAGGCCCGCAGAACCCCCTCGATAACCGAAGCTAAATCGTTCTTACTCCCAATATACGAATACAGCCCACCCATGCTGATCTGCGCTTCACTGCTGAGGTCTCTCAAGCTCATCGCCTGAAAGCCTTTCTCGGTTGCGAGACTAAATGTTGCGGTGAAAATTTTCTCTAGATTAGCCACTGCAAGACGCGAGTTCTTAATTTGCATTTTTTCACGATGCATCTCGAACACGGTCTGCCAGAACGGCTCACCCTCGAACGGCCACGCAGCACGAAAGGCACTCATAGACAGGGTTTGGGGCCAAGGCGGCGCCTCAAGGGCGCCGCTTGGGGATTTAGAGGCGTGTTCTAGCATTGTCTAGCTAAGGCAGAGCGTTACAGCATTGCCTGCAGCGACGCCTTCGCTTCGGCACTAGGCACGTGATTAATGCCGAGCACTATTTCCGCAAGCGCCTTCTCCTGCGCTCCCGCCATATCACTCGCTAAGATTGTTTCCATCGCCGCCTTGCCGTCAGCCGTTGCAGAATGCTGAATCTCAGCGACTGCATTAGCCAACGCGCGCACCGCCATACCGTTAGCCTCGTCGCTGGCGATCGCTGCAAGCGCCGCCTTGTCGTCGGCAGAAGGGAAGTGATTGAGGCTAACGAGCACGCCGGCGATAGTCTTGGCCGCCATCGCATCGTCTGCCTGGGCGACTGACGCAGTCGTTAGCAGGCCCGCAAAAAGTGCTGCGCCGACGAGTGTTTTAGACTGAGCGAATGTTCTTTTGAATGATGACATTGAGATTTCCTCTGAGTAAGTAAACGTTGCAATGGATGAGTGCGTTCTAATCGTGCAACGAGCAATTCCCTGCTCGTGAGCGAAACCTAGCTTTCTGCCTAGGGAATTTGAGTCTACCCGATAGCAATCCAGCGGGCTAGAGCACCACAGAGAGGATCGAACCCGCACCAGCGAGCGCGCACAGTGTCAGGCTAAAAAGTCGTAGACGACGATGAGAGATGCGATGCATGGTCTTGCGCGCAATCCAGTACCCGATCAGCGTCGCGGGCAGCAGTGGCAGCGACACCGCGAGCTCGGCGGCGCCGAAGCGGTCAATCGACGCCAGCATGATCAGCGACATAATGCAGCTCACAATAAAAAAAGCGGCGAGGTTGGCGCGAATAAAATCGTTGCCCTCGTGTTGCATGACCAGCGCCATAGGCGGCCCGCCGATGGCAGAGCTGGTGCCCATGAACCCCGACAAGAACCCAGCGGTGATCATCGCAGGATGACTAGGGCGTATCACGATGCGACTCAGGCTAAGCCCCACGGCGAGGAGTACCGACGCGCCTAACCAAAGGGCGAGCGCGTCGTGGGATATCCACAGGAGCAAAAACCCTCCCGCCACGGTGCCAGGGATGCGGCCTAGGATGGCATACTGCAAGCCCTTCAATGAGACGGCTTTGCGGTGGTGGTAGGTGTTGGCGAGCGAGAGAGTCAACGCACAGACCGTGACTGGCCCAGGGACATAAAGCGGGTCGATGGCAAACAGCAGCGGCGCGGAGATAATAGCTAGGCCAAACCCGATGCTGCTCTGTACATAGGAGCCAATCAAAATAACGAATGCTGCCAGCGCGAGCTCCACTGCTTATTGCTCCTATTATCGTGGGCCTTGTTTGTTGTGAGCCTTGTTTGTTCAGAGACCCGTTGGGCAGGCATAATACTCACACACACTCCAGCATGCCACCGCGGTATTCTCTCGGCGCCATGCCTCTCAAACACAGGCGGTCTGATCCTATGAAATACCTCCACACCATGGTGCGCGTGAGCGATCTCGATGCCTCTCTTACCTTTTATTGCGACCAACTGGGCCTTAAAGAACTGCGCCGCCACGATTCAGAACAAGGACGCTTCACCCTCGTCTTCCTCGGCGCAGACGAAAACGACGACGCTCAGGTAGAGCTCACCTACAATTGGGATCCAGAAGAATACAGCGGCGGACGCAACTTCGGCCATCTTGCCTACGCTGTAGACGATATCTACGCTTTATGCGGCCGTCTGCAGGATGCTGGTGTGACCATCAATCGTCCGCCCCGCGATGGACGCATGGCCTTTGTGCGCTCACCGGACGGCATCTCCATAGAACTGTTGCAAAAAGACACCCCCTTGCCGCTCGCGGAACCCTGGGCCTCAATGCCTAATTCCGGCGAATGGTAGTTAGCCTCCGCGTATTGAGGCTTGGCGGTTGCTCGTTTATCATAGCCTGCCTTCTCGGTGCTTGACGCTTAGTCATAACCTAAGCACCTAGCGGCAGCCCGACTCACTGGCCTAGCCACTCACTGTCAGACACGCACAGAATACGGATACCATGTCATGCAATTACTCGACGGCAACCTCTGCTCGGAACAAATTCGCCAAGAAATTTTGCGCGAAGTCGATGCCATCAAGGCAAGCGGCAAGCGCCCTCCGCATTTGGCAGCAGTCTTGGTCGGCAACGATGGCGCCTCGGAAAATTACGTCGCATTTAAGGTAAAAGACTGCGCGCAGGTAGGCTTCGAATCCACTACGGTGCGCCTGCCCGACAGTGTCAGCGAAGAGGAATTGCTCGCCAAGGTAGCGGAGCTGAATGCTGACGAAGGTATAGATGGCTTCATCGTGCAGCTACCCCTGCCCAAACACATTGATGAGAACAAAATTATTCTCGCCATCGACGCCAAGAAAGACGTCGATGGCTTTAGCCCAGTGAGCGTCGGCAAGCTCAATCTCGGCCTGCCCACCTTCATCTCTGCAACGCCTAACGGCATTATGGAGCTTCTCAGTCGCTACGAAATCGAGACCGAAGGTAAGCACTGCGTTGTACTCGGACGCAGCAATATCGTTGGCACGCCAATGGCAGTGCTCATGTCACGTAACACCAACCCAGGTAATGCGACAGTGACGATCGCGCATAGCCGGACGAAAAACCTCAAGGAGCTGTGCCTCAGCGCAGACATCCTCATCGTTGCCATCGGCAAAACAGAATTCGTTACCGCAGACATGGTAAAACAAGGTGCGGTAGTTATTGATGTTGGCCAGACTCGCGTGCCCGATACGAGCAAGAAAAATGGCTTTAGGAATGTCGGCGATGTCGACTTCGACAACGTCAAAGAGAAGTGTTCTTATATTACCTATGTCACAGGCGGTGTAGGTCCTATGACCCGCGCTTCGCTGCTGCAGAACACGCTCAAGGCAAATCAAGCGGGCTGAGCCCCGCTTTAGGTTTTTCGTTTATCCCGATCACACTCCCGACCACACTCCCGACCACACTATGGAAGAGAACTCACCATGTTTCAGTCTCTAAGCGCCCTCCCCGCCGATCCTATTCTCCGCCTCGTTGCCGAGTATCAGGCAGACACTAACCCGCGCAAGATCGACCTCGGAATCGGCATCTACAAAGACGAAAACGGCGACACACCTGTCATGACCGCGGTGAAAAAAGCCGAGCAGAGAATCCTCGACACCCAAGCGAGTAAGAAATATGTGGGGCCCACCGGCTCTCCCGCCTATAACGCGGCGGTAGCAGAACTCCTCTTCGGCGCCGAGCTCAACGCATCACTCAACGGCCGCCGCGTTACCGTACAAGCGCCTGGCGGCTGCGGTGGACTGCGTCTGGCAGCGGAGTTTTTAAAACTCGCCAACACCGACGCCACCGTCTGGGTCAGCGATCCCACATGGGCGAACCACGTGCCGCTGATGACGACCGCAGGGCTTAAGATCGCCAAATACCCGTATTACGATTACACGACCCACAGCGTGCGCTTCGATGAAATGCTGAGCTGCCTTAAGCAGGTACCCAAGGGCGATGTCGTGCTGCTGCATGGCTGCTGCCATAACCCCTGTGGCGCCGACCTAACGCTTGCGCAGTGGGAGGCGGTGCGCGATGTCGCGCTTGCACAGGGATTCACCGTACTCATCGATCTCGCATACCAAGGCTTGGGCGACGGCCTGGAAGAAGACATGGCTGGCACACGCCTCTTAGCGGCGTCGCTTCCTGAGCTCGTCGTCGTGAGTTCGTGCTCGAAGAACTTCGGCCTCTACCGCGAACGCACCGGCGCCATGACACTCATCAGCGAATCTGCCGCGCAAACCGCAACGGCGACGACTCTGATCGCCGCCTCCGCGCGCGCCATGTACTCGATGCCGCCCGATCACGGCGCGGAAGTCGTGCAGCTGATACTCAACGACCCAGCGCTTCGCAGCGAGTGGGATGCCGAGCTCACGGCAATGCGCGATCGAATCAACGGCCTGCGCGCCAAACTCGTTGCGCAGACGCGCACCGCGGGCATCGATCGCGACTTCAGTTTTATTCAGAACGAGAAGGGAATGTTTTCTTTCTTGGGCGTGAACGTAGAACAGGTGCAAACACTAGTCCGCGATTACAGCATCTACCTGGTCGATTCTAGCCGCATCAATGTGGCGGGAATCAACGACGCCAACGTCGCCTATCTCGCAGACAGCCTCGCAGCAGTCATCAAGGGCTAAGCCCATCTAGTCTGGCCCGCCCCTGATGCGGGCTAGACTAGCTCGGGCGAGAGCTCAGGTGAGAGCACCGCTCTAGCCACGGGCCTTCAGAGCAGGCGCCACAGCTGCGGCAAACTCTCGCAATAGCGATTCGGTGGTAGCCCAGTCGATGCAGCCATCGGTGATCGATACCCCAGGCTTCAAATCGGCGAGGTCGTCTGGAATAGACTGATTGCCCGCCTCGAGATTGCTCTCCAGCATCACGCCAATAATCGAGCGGTTACCGTCCGCGATTTGCTCGGCGATATCCCGCAACACCGGCAACTGGTTCTGTGGATCTTTGCGCGAATTACCATGACTGCAATCGATCATTAAGTTATCCACCAACCCCGCCTTCTGCAGCTCCACCTCGCAGGCCGCAACGCTCGCCCTGTCGTAATTAGGCTCTTTGCCGCCGCGCAGGATGACGTGGCAATGAGGATTACCGTCGGTACGAAATACAGCGACCTTGCCTTCGTCGGTCACACTGATAAAGCTGTTATTAGCTGCGGCGGAACGAATCGCGTTGACCGCAACCGTGAGGCTACCGTCGATGTTGTTCTTAAAGCCCACGGCCGATGAAATGCCGCTCGCAAGTTTACGGTGCGTCGGCGACTCCGTCGTGCGCGCACCCACAGCAGTCCATGTGACAAGATCTTGGAGATACTGCGGTGTAATCAGGTCCAGCGCCTCGATACCAATAGGTAGGCCGATATCGGCGATGTCGAGCATCAGGCGACGACCGATACGCAGCCCATGTTCTATGCGGTGAGTGCCGTCCAGATGCGGGTCATAGATTAGCCCCTCCCAGCCCACGGAGGTGCGCGGTTTCTCGAAATACACGCGCATGACAATCAGCAGGCTGTCGGCGAGTTCATCCGCAAGCGGCTTAAGCCGGCGCGCATACTCTAGCGCCTCCTCGGCATTGTGGATCGAACACGGTCCCACAACGACAATGAGACGCGGGTCTTCGCGGTCCAATACGGCTTTCACCTCGCGGTGACCTGCCAGCACGGTGTTGAGTGCATTGCCTTCGAGCACCAGCTCCGCTTTAAGCGACTGCGGCGAGGGAAGCTCGTCTTGGCGCACGATGTGCAGATTGTCTATTTCTTTTACGCGTTCGACCATTTGGGCTGCTCTCTGACTTTTAAAATTGCATAGTGCTGGTTGGGATCGGGATTATGCGGTATCACCGCGCTTAACTCAAAGTCGACCGAAGCTGACCAAAGCCGAGAGTATTTACAGCCAACTCGGCTTTCTGTACCTTTGCGCCTCACTTTTCTCCAACAACTTCTCCAGGGTGGATTCCATGCCAAAAGCCAGCGAACTCAAGCGAGGCATGATTGTCGAAATCGACGGAGTGCCCCACGTCGTGCGTCAATTCGAGAGCAAGAGCCCCTCGTCGCGTGGCGCATCAACGCTTTACAAGGTGCGCTTCAACAACCTCAAGACCCGGCAAAAACTCGACTCATCGTTCAAAGGTGACGACCTACTCAAAGAAGCCGATTGCCAGCGCGTCCATGTGCAGTACTCCTACATGGATGGCGACAGCTATGTGTTTATGAATCTGGAGGACTACAGCCAGTACACCGTCGATGCCGATCAGCTCGAGGGTCAGAGCGAGTATCTAGTCGAACAACAAGAAGACATTATCGCGCTGCTCATGGACGGCTTACTTCTCGGTATCGAACTTCCGCAGTCGGTAAACCTGGTGATTGAAGACACGCCACCCGCCGTAACCGGCTCGTCCGCTACCAATCGTAGTAAAACCGCGCGACTTTCAACGGGGCTCGAAGTGCAGGTGCCGGAGTATCTCTCGCCGGGCGAGACCATCAAGGTCAATACGCTAACTGGAAAATTTATGTCACGCGCCTAGAACGACACCGCGTCGAGCCCGCTCGGCCTGCTAAGGCTCAGCGGCTGGCGCGCCGCAACGCCAACATACCGCGAACACGCCCTCAATACTTTCCCCGCACTGCTCGCATCGCCAGTTCGCACTCGGTTCGGGTTGGCGTCGATTCTGCTTTATCAGAGCCTCTGCCTCAGCGGCGTCGCCCGGGGCAACCCACACCTCCGGCAGCGATTCGAGTACAGGGATTTCGCCGGTCGCGCCGAACAGCGTTTCGTTGCGCAGATGCGCCACTATGTTGTGCTGCTCGAGCACGTTGCGAATATGCCAAGCTTCAGCAGGCGTATCCGCGATATAAACGCGCACCTTCATCGGTACACGTCTCGCCAGCGCAGACCAGCGGCGACGAGAACGATCGCGTAGACCGCGACGCCGCCGCCCACCAAAATCGCCATTTGCATAATTTGCGTACTCGCCGACCATTCGAGCCAGTCACGCCACATGCCCGCTTGAGTATATAAAAACGCCGCCATCGCGCTATTCGCAGCCGCGAGACGCAGCAGCCATACGCCCCACCCGCGCGCGAACCGAAACGCGCCCTGCTGCAAGAGTCCGCGCAGCAAAAGCCCTGCATTCACACAGGCCGCGATGCTCGTCGCCGCTGCGAGGCCGACGTGGGCGAAACCTTGTAGGTAAAACACTACATTCAGCAGCATATTCACCGCCAATGCGATCATGGCGATGCGCACAGGCGTGCGAGTGTCTTGGCGTGCATAGAACCCCGGCGCGAACACCTTTACCGCCATGAAGCCTAGCAGCCCCAGCGCATAGGCTTGCAGACTTCCCGCCGCCTGCTGCACATCATTCACCGAGAAATTGTCGCTATGGAACAGAGTAATGAGCAGCGGCTTGGCGAGCATTACTAGCGCAAGCGCAGCCGGCACGGCAATGAGAAAGACCAAACGCAGCGCCCAATCTAGCGTTTGGGAAAATTCCGCTAGGGAGTTCTCCGCGTGTTTGCGCGACAAGCTTGGCAACACCACGATAGCTAGGGCGACCCCAAAGGTGCCCAGTGGCAACTCCATGAGCCGGTCCGAAAAATACAGCCAAGACACGCTGCCTGAAACCAGCAAGGAGGCAATGAAGGAGTCTAGTAGTAGATTAATCTGGTTCACCGACACACCAAACAATGCGGGCAACATGAGCGTCTTTATGCGCACAACGCCCTCGTGGCCCGCACTAGGCTTGGGCATGGGCAGCAGGCGCATCTGCGCCAGAAACGGCAACTGAAACAGCAGCTGTGCAACGCCCGCTATCAACACGCCCCAAGCGAGCGCAAGCTCGGGCGTGTGTAGATACGGCGCGAGGAGAAACGCGCTGCCAATAAGGCAGATATTCAACAGGGCAGGCGTGATCGCAGGTACGGCGAAGCGCCCATAGCTATTAAGCACGGCGCCACACAGAGCCGTCATAGAGATCAGCAATAAATAGGGAAAGGTGATACGCAGCATTTCAATGAACAGCGCAAACTTGCCCGGTTCGTCGTTAAAACCGTAGGCGAGTGGGATCGCGATCACCGGCGCCGCAATCATTACCACGACGCTGATCAGCGTGATGATCCCCCCTAGGTTGGCAGCCACTGCGGCGATTAGCTCACGCACATCATCGTGGGAGCGAAGGCTGCGGTATTCCGACAGCACCGGCACGAACGCCTGGTTAAACGCGCCCTCTGCGAACAGCCGGCGTAAGAAGTTGGGGATTTTATTAGCGAGGAAGAACGCATCGGCTGCGTCGCTGGCGCCGAATAGGCGCGCGATGACGACGTCGCGCGCTAGCCCCAAAAAACGCGAAACCAAGGTCATGGAGCCGGTGATTGAGCTCGCCCCCAGTAGGCTGCGTTCGGCTTTCTCTTCCGCCGCGTTCTCGCGTGCCTTCTCGTTGCTCATCTCGGGTTCTCTTGCTTGGGTTCTTGTGGTGGGGAACTTGGCTTAGGCGTGTACACTCTATCGGCCTACTAGGCTCAGTTCTACAGGCCTCGCCACTCACTCTCGCGCCGCACCGCGCTTGACATTCGCCCCCTCACACGGCATAGTGTCGCGCTTCTCGTGAGGCAGGTGTGAACTCTGCTCACCCGTTTCGGCCACCGGCCGGCGGATACAGAATTTTTTATAGTTAAAACAAAGTATTGAAATCCCAAGGAGTCACAATTGGCCAATTCCGCACAAGCCCGTAAGCGCGCTAAGCAAAGCGAAGTTCGTCGTCGCCACAACGCGTCATTCCGCTCAATGGTTCGCACCTACATCAAGAAGGTCGACGCAGCCATTACCGGAGGCGACCACGCCGCAGCGACAACCGCCTACAATACGGCAGTGCCTGTTCTCGATCGCATGGCCGATCGCGGCATCATCCATAAGAATAAGGCCGCTCGCCATAAGAGCCGCCTGAACACCGCCATTAAGGCACTTCAAGCCTAAGCGCGACGCTTGCGCCATCCGCTTGAAAACAAAAGCCGGCTTAAGCCGGCTTTTTTGTGCTCTTTTTTGGTTAGCTTAGCTTTGGTTAGCTTAGCTTTGGTTAGCTTAGCGCCCCACCTAATATTCTCGCGCTAGCCGCCCAATAAGATCAGGTTG
This sequence comes from Gammaproteobacteria bacterium, assembly GCA_024639905.1. Lineage (GTDB taxonomy): Bacteria > Pseudomonadota > Gammaproteobacteria > Pseudomonadales > Pseudohongiellaceae > UBA9145. The sequence goes on from JAHEGE010000005.1 coordinate 21,147, forward strand.
TCCCGGTGGATAATCTCGTCGTCACCCGCATAGCCAAGCAGCTCGATGATGCGATCACTGCTCTTCCCGCGTAGGCGCTCGACCTCATTCGCGGCGTAATTTACGAGCCCCCTGGCGATCTCGACACCGGACTCATCGCGGCACACGACCACCTCCCCGCGGCTAAACTCGCCAACCACGCGCAAAATGCCAACCGCCAACAGACTCTTTCCCGATTCTCGCAAAACCCGCACGGCGCCCGCATCGAGAACAACCTCGCCCTGCGTACTGAGCTGGCTGGCAAGCCACTGTTTACGGGCAGCCACGGGCTCGCAATCCGCTTCTAGCAGTGTACCGAGCTCTTCACCGCGCGACAGGCCCAGCAAGATATCCGCATGCCTGCCGTTCGCAATCACCGTATCAGTGCCCGAACGCGCAGCTAAACGCGCCGCAGAGAGCTTGGTGCGCATACCGCCCCGCCCTAGGCTCCCGCCGCCACCAGCCATCGCCATCAGCGCGGGATCTACAGCAGAACCGCTTGAGATGAGCCGCGCCGACTCATCATTACGCGGATCAGCGCTATAGAGCCCGTCTTGATCGGTGAGCAAAACCATGGCGTCGGCATTCACTAGGTTGGCGACCAACGCCGCTAGCGTGTCGTTGTCGCCCAGACAGATCTCGGCGGTGGCGACGGTGTCGTTTTCGTTGACGACCGGCACCACGCCCATCTCTAACAGGGTCGTCAGCGTCGAGCGCGCATTGAGATAACGCGTCCGGTCGGAGAGGTCTTCGTGAGTTAAAAGGATTTGCGCCGCGCGCACGTCAAAACGGTTGAAACAGCTCTCGTAGGCCTGCACCAAACCCATCTGGCCTACCGCAGCCGCCGCCTGCTGCAAGTGGACCTGTTTAGGCCGCTGAGCAAGCCCCAGGCGTGCGACGCCTTCTGCGACAGCGCCGGATGAGACCAACACCACCTGTATGCCCTTATTGCGCAAGGCAACGAGCTGACCGGCCCAATTTTCAATAGCCGCGAGGTCGAGCCCACGCCCATTGTCGGTAACCAGCGAACTGCCGACCTTAACGACCCAGCGCTGCGCCTGACTAATTCTTGTTCTCATGCCTCATCTCTTCCCTGCGACACTTCTCGCCTGACTGCAGGACCATGCCCTAGAGCTCGTCTTCCTCGTCGTCCCAGTCATCCCAATCGTCTAGGTCGTCGAAATCACCAGCCTCTTGCTGCTCTCGCAGAGCGCGCCGGCTCGCCTTACTGTTCTCTATGGTGCGACGTATCTCGAACGCCATTTCTGCTTCTAGCGACTCCTGCGCCGCGGCGTAGTCCTCATCTGCTAGAAGCTTCTCTCGATGCTCGATTATCTCGTCCATCAGGTCGTTACACAGTGCTTCGCAACCGAGGTTGTTTATGCCGGAGATCTCATAGATCTTACCCTGCCAATTCAGCGCGTCGCGAATGCGCTGCTTAATCTCGGCCAATGCCTCCGGCTCAATCAGGTCAATCTTGTTCAGCACCAGCCAGCGATCCTTGGCGGCGAGGGTTGGACTAAACTTACCGAGCTCCGCGGCAATCTTTACCGCATTCTCTACTGGGTCTTCCTGATCCATCGGCAGCACGTCGACGAGGTGCAGCAGCAGGCGCGTGCGTGACAGATGTTTGAGGAATCGAAAGCCCAAGCCAGCTCCCTCAGACGCACCCTCGATAAGACCCGGAATGTCCGCCATGACGAAGCTGCGCTCCATGCCAAGGCTTACCACACCGAGGTTCGGCACGAGAGTCGTAAACGGGTAATTGGCGACCTTCGGCGTTGCTGCGGATACCGAACGAATGAGCGTCGACTTGCCGGCATTGGGCAAGCCTAAAAGCCCGACATCGGCAACCAAGCGCAACTGCAACTGTAGCTTCCGCACCTCGCCCGGTGTGCCCTTGGTTGTTTTGCGCGGGGCGCGGTTGGTGCTCGTCTTGAAGCGCGTATTGCCAAGCCCGTGAAAGCCGCCTTTAGCAACCATAACGGGCTCATCGGCATTCCGCAGGTCGGCGATAAGCTCTTCGGTGTCGACATCGATCACCGTCGTGCCAATTGGCACCTTGACGATGAGGTCGTCGCCGCCTCGCCCCGTGCAATTACGTCCCGCTCCAGGCGCGCCAGTCTGCGCGCGATAGCGCGGCTGAAAGCGAAAATCGACCAGAGTATTGAGGCTCGCATCGGCTTGCAGATACACACTGCCGCCATGGCCGCCATCGCCACCGTCAGGGCCACCGCGCTCGATATACTTTTCGCGCCGGAAGCTGAGCGCGCCACTGCCGCCCTTGCCCGCTTCTGCTACGATCTCTGCTTCGTCTACGAATTTCATGCGTCCGCCTGGGGAATCCCCGTCTTTCTAAGTGCTGAAAACAAAAAAGCCCCGTCCGGTGACGAGGCTTCTTGGCTTTACTCGCGAGGCCCCTGCAGGACCGGGAGTTTTAAACCGCTTCGATGGTCACGAATTTGCGGTTATGTGGGCCCTTCACTACAAACTTAACCACGCCGTCTGCCTTCGCGAAGAGCGTGTGGTCTTTACCACATCCTACATTCTCTCCGGGGTGAAAACGTGTACCGCGCTGACGCACGATGATGTTGCCCGCGCGAGCCGCTTGGCCGCCGAAGAGCTTTACGCCGAGGCGTTTGGATATGGAATCGCGGCCGTTATTAGTACTACCGCCAGCTTTCTTATGCGCCATGGTTTAACTCCTACTTAACCTTTAATGCCAGTGATCTTCACTTCCGTGAACCACTGCCTGTGACCCTGCTGCTTGCGGAAATGCTTGCGGCGGTTGAATTTAATAATCTGAACCTTCTTAGCTCGGCCTTGGGCCAGCACTTCAGCCGTTACCTGACCGCCTTCAACATAGGGGGCGCCGATCTTGACAGATTCGCCTTCGCCTACCATCAGGACTTTGTCGAACTGAACGACTTCGCCAGTGGCGACTTCTAACTTCTCGAGCTTCAGAGTCTCGCCTTCTTGGACCCTGTGCTGCTTACCGCCACTTACAATTACCGCGTACATAGTTCTCTCCGAAACCGCTACGAATGGACATTGGACCCATTCCATATAGGGGCGGGAATTTTACGGAACTCTAGGGGGCTAGGCAAGGGGTAAACACGCCTAATACGCGATTTGAACAAAAGAAGTGGGCAAAACCTCTCCAAAGCGACAACGAGCAGACCCAAAAGGCCGATTAGAGCCCTGTTACAAGGCCTTGGCCCCTTCTCACTCAGCGCCCGCTAGGCCGCCGCGCTTGACAGGATTCGCCCCTCTCCCTAGCATGCTGCCCTCGATTCGCGCCCCAGGACACTTGATCGCCAATGTACCAATCCATCCGCTCAGCCGTTGCCTCCGACATGGACGCCGTCGATGCGTACATCGTCGCTCAGCTGCATTCGCAGGTGCCCTTGGTTGAGAATATTGGGCATTATATCGTCGATGCCGGCGGCAAGCGACTACGCCCCATCCTCGTCCTACTCGCGGCGCGCTGCTGCGGCGACCAAGCGGCCGCCCCCGTAGCGCTCGCTGCCGTCATCGAGTTCATCCACACAGCAACGCTTTTGCATGACGATGTAGTCGACATGTCGACGCTCCGCCGCGGCCGCCCTACTGTGAATGCCGAGTGGAACAATCCCTCAAGCGTCCTGGTCGGAGACTTCATCTACTCACGCGCCTTTCAGCTGCTCGTGGGGATAGGCGATATGCGCATCATGGATATCATGGCAGACACCACCAACAAGATCGCCGAAGGCGAGGTGCTGCAGCTCATCAATAAGAACAACCCTGCATCAACCGAACACAGCTACATGCAGGTCATTCACAATAAGACCGCGATCTTGTTCGAAGCCGCTGCGCACTGTGGCGCTATCCTCGCTGGCGCGGACGCTAGCACCCAAGACGCCCTGCGCCGCTACGGCATGCATATTGGGACCGCCTTCCAACTCATTGATGATGCGCTAGACTACGACGGCGACGCGACCAGCCTTGGCAAAAACGTCGGCGACGACTTAGCCGAGGGCAAACCCACGCTGCCACTCATCCACGCGATGACTCAGTGTTCTCCCGACGAGGCAGACCTCATTCGCGAATGTCTCAGCAATAAGTCGCCTCTGCAGCCAGAAACTTTGGAGAAGGTCATCGCCATCGTCGCCGCCTGCGGCTCGCTAGACTACACACGCGACAAGGCACGCGAGCAGGCCGACCTCGCCCTCACGGCGATCGCGGGGCTCTCTGGCTCTGTTTACGCCGACGCGCTCAGCACTCTCGCCGAGTTCTCGGTCGCCCGCTCCGTCTAAGGTTTTTCTCACACCCTTCTCATCCCCCTGTCACGTCTCGCTTACACCCTGCGAGAGCGAGGCAATCTGCCATTATCCTCTGAGCCCGAACGCCTAGCCGGCTTCGGTTGATCATGCTATAAATCTCGATCAATCTGAGCACTAAACCAATAAAAACGCGCCCAGCGCAGCACTACGGAGAGCAGTCTTTTGATCGATCTAAGCAACCGCCCCTTGCCTGAACCCATCATGGAAACCATCGACGCCGTTAGAGACTTTGAGAAGACGCCCCTCGCCGAACAGTTCCCCTATACCAATAGCTACGAGCTGATGATGAGTGCGAGCGCCGAGTTCGGCGACACTGCCGCGCTCGAATTCCTGCTGCAAGGCTTAGCGGATGAGCCGGCCCAAACGACGACATTCAGCGAGCTTGGCGCGCAGGTTACTCGCACCGCCAACTTTCTCAGCTCGCTGGGCATCAGCGCCGACGACTCGGTATCGATCGTGCTGCCGGTATTGCCACAGACCCATTTCGCGATCTGGGGCGCTCAAGCAGCGGGCATTTCCAACCCCATCAACCCGCTACTCGAGCCCGAGCACATGGCCGAGATCATCTCGGCAGCAAAGTCTAAAGTTGTTATCTGCCTCGGCAAATCACCGGCCGCCGACATTTGGGAGAAGACCCTTTCCGCCGCCGAGCAGGTCGACTCCGTGACCCAGATTATCGCCGTGAATGTCGCCGGCATGTGCGACCCTACTGCTACCCTGCCAGCAGGCTCATCACTCACTCTGCACGACTTCGATAAGGCTATCGCTCCGATGAATGCAGGCTCGCTCGACAGCGGTCGGCAGTTTGCCGCAGACCAAATCGCCGCCTACTTCCATACCGGCGGCACGACGGGGCGCCCCAAGCTCGCCCAGTTAACCCATGGCAACATGGCGTTCCTTGGACAACTCATGCAGGTCTATACGGCGCACATGGAGCATCACACGGTGCTGTGTGGTCTGCCGCTGTTCCACATCTATGGCTGCATCATTCAGGGCATCGCCTCCTTTGCTGTGGGCTACCGCATCTTGCTCATGACACCCGTCGGCTTCCGCTCGACCACCGCCATGCCGAACATCTGGAAACTCATCGAGCGCTTTAAGGTGAAGCAGATTTCGGCCGTGCCTACGGTGCTGATGGCTCTGTCGGAGATCCCCGTTGGAGATGCCGACATCTCGAGCCTCACCAACATTAACTCCGGCGCAGCCCCGCTATCCCATCCCTTCGAGCTCAGCTTCGAAGAACGCTTTAACGTTGAGATCGGCAATGGGTACGGCATGACCGAAACCACCGCACTCATCAGCCGCGCACCAATCGAGCAGCCTCCGGGCAGCGTCGGCATGCGCGTGCCCTACTCGCACATTCGCATTGCCCATCTCGAGGGCGCGGTGGTCATCAAAGATTGCGCCGTGGGCGAAAGCGGCGTCATTCTAGTCAAAGGCCCACAGGTGTTCGCAGGCTATAAGGTTGAGGCCGACAACAACAATGCCTGGGTCGAGGATGGTTGGTTCAACACCGGTGACCTTGGCTATTTGGATGAGAACGACTGCCTATTCCTCTCGGGACGCGCGAAAGACCTGATCATTCGCAGCGGCCACAACATCGACCCAGAGCTGATCGAGGAGCCTATCAATTCGCATCCCGATGTCGTCACCTCTGTCGCTATCGGCCTGCCTGACGCCTACACCGGCGAGCTGCCGATGGCCTATGTAGTCAAACGGCAAGGCAGCGAGTTGAGTGAGACTGACCTTATTGCTTACGCCGCAGAACGCATCTCCGAGCGTGCGGCTGTGCCCAAGCGCATCGATTTCATCGACGCAATGCCGCTCACTGCAGTAGGGAAAATTTTCCGCCCCGCCCTGCGTCAGCGCATCGGCGAGGAGGTCGTCGCGGGGCTGCTAAAACAGGCAGGCATACAAGCCGCATTGAGCAGCGAGAATGAGAAGAAGCGCGGCTTGGTGATCAAGGTCGAGACCCATGACAAATCGCAAATAGACGCGGTTCATGACCTCGTGAAGAGCTATATTTTTGCAACCGATGTAAGCTAACGCGTAATAAGAATTCGGCGCGCACTCTCTACGCTGTTATTCAATACACTCTCTCGCTCCAGCAGACGCAGCCGCGAGCTGCTGGGGCGATAGATCTCTGCATTCAGTGCTAGCAACTCGTTGGCTTCGCGCAACAGGCTTCGCGCCTCTACCAGCTTGCCCTGCGCGAGATACACCTTGCGTAGGGCGAGGTAAAAATCGGGTTCCTCGCGCTTCAACTCGAGCGCCTTCTCAAACGATTCACGAGCGTCCTCGAGATCGCCATCGTCGAAGGCCACCGACCCTTGCGCGAAATGGTAGTAGGGATTGCTAGCGTTAAAGCGCTCTATTGCCCGCTCGTACTCCCGCGCGCGCGCCAGGTCGCCCTTCGCATAATAGAATTTCGCGAGGTTAGCGATCGCGGGCGCGCTGTTCTCATCACGCTCGAACGCCGCTCGATAGCTGTATTCCGCAAGCTCGGTTGCCCCAAGCCGGTTATAGGATGCACCGATGTTATTCCACGCGATCGAGTTATTCACATCGAGGAAGAGCGCGTTTTTCAGGTAGTCGACAGCTTGGGCGTAATTTCCGGCGACAAGCGCCTCAACGCCGAGATTATTAAAATACAGAGAGCGCGCCTCGGTGTCTGACAACACCTTCGATGTGCGCTGCTGCAGCGCGATTTCGGGAGTGAAGTCCGCCACGTAGCGAATGATTTGATCGAGCCGGCCGGTGGCGTTGATATGCTCGCTAAGCACCAAGAGACCGCCGCGCTTGTCCCAGCTCGGTTGCACCTGCACACGCTGAAAACTTGCCTCGACGCCCAGGTGGCGGGCTAGCGCTACATACAAATTCATCGCCGACAGACAGTTGCCACTGCGCGCCTCGTAGAGCTGCATGGCGGTGTGAGTTTTATCGGTGGAGTAGGCTATGCCGAGCTGGTCTTCATCGTACATAAATCGCTGCAGCCGCTCGACCCGCGTCCTATCGTCACGGGTATAGCCCACGAAGTCTTCCAAGCGCTGCACGAGTTCGGGGCTAAGATAGAGAGGGTCTATACCTGCGTAGCGGTCGCTAGACTGATCGAGGATTTGCGCTTGCAGCTTCGCATCGTGAGCGAATTCGCTCTCCAAATCGATGGCTGCACAAGCACTTAATAGCAGCGCATTGAGCAGGCATATCCAACGCGTTAGCTTCTGCATAGTGCGCCTCCTTCCCCGCCGCTTAATCAGAACCTAGGCTTAGAGTAGACCTTTGCCGAAAAAGAATCTAGGCAGTGGGTTTGACGGGAATACGAGGCACGCAGCGACCTAAAAAAAAGGGGCCTCAGCCCCTTTCTTGAATTAATGCACTCGCCATCCGCCCCAAATGCGGCGGTTTTACGACACTACATACCAGGATAGTTTGGCCCGCCCGAGCCTTCGGGCACGACCCACTGAATGTTCTGCGACGGGTCTTTAATGTCACAGGTTTTACAGTGCACGCAGTTTTGCGAGTTGATCTGAAAGCGTTTCGATCCATCGGCCTCATCGACCACCTCGTAAACCCCAGCCGGACAATAACGCTGCGCAGGCTCATCGAACTTCGGCAGGTTCACGGAAATAGGAATCGAAGGGTCACCCAATTTCAAGTGGCAAGGCTGGTCTTCGGCATGATTCGTATTCGACAGAAATACGGACGAGAGCTTGTCGAAGGAGATCTTGCCATCGGGCTTCGGGTAATCGATTTTCGGCGCAGACGCCGCGTCGATCAGCTGCGCGTGATCGTGTGTTTTGTCGTGGATGGTAATCGGCGATTTACCGAACAAGATATTTTGCTCGATAAAAGTCAGCGCGCTGCCAACCCAGAAACCAAATTTGTGGAAGCCAGAGCTAAAGTTACGCGTCTTATGCAGCTCCGTGTACAGATCGGATTGCTTGAAACGGTCGCTGTAGTCGGTAAGTTCGCGCGCCGGGGCGTCCGCTGTCAGCGCAGCATAGAGCGACTCCGCCGCGAGCATGCCGGACTTCATCGCCGTGTGGCTGCCTTTGATCTTCGCGGCGTTAAGCGTGCCCGCGTCACAGCCAACGATTAAGCCGCCAGGAAAGGTCATCTTAGGCAACGAATTGAGGCCGCCTTTGATCAACGCACGCGCGCCGTAGCTAATGCGCTTGCCACCCTGCAGCGTCTTCTCGATGACCGGATGATGCTTAAACTTCTGGAACTCGTCGAAAGGGCTGATATGCGGGTTCTTGTAACCAAGATCGACGATTAAGCCCAGAGAGACCTTATTGTCTTCGACGTGATAGAGGAAACCGCCGCTGGTGCCTGCATAGCTCGCACCTATCATCGGGTAGCCGGCTGTATGCACGACCAACCCTGGCTCATGGTTCTCGGCAGGGATTTCCCAGACTTCCTTGAGGCCGATGCCGTAGTGCTGCGGATCGCTGTCTTTGTCGAGCGCGTATTTCGCAATAATCTCTTTACCGAGATGACCTCGACAACCCTCGGCGAAGATGGTGTATTTTGCATGGAACTCGAAGCCAGGTTCGAACGACGGCTTGTGCTCGCCATCAGCAGCCACGCCCATGTCGCCGGTTGCAACCCCTTTCACACTGCCGTCTTCATTGTAGAGGACTTCGGCAGCAGCGAAGCCGGGAAACACTTCAGCGCCAAGCTCCATTGCTTGCTCGCCCAGCCACGCGCAGAGATTGCCAAGCGAGATGATGTAATTACCTTCGTTATGCATGGGCTTAGGCACCAGCAAATCCGGGAACTTCACCGACGATGTCGCGCTTGGGAGATAATACACATTATCTCCTGTCACAGGCGTGTTCAGTGGCGCACCACGCTCCTTCCAATCCGGGAACAGCTCGTTCAGAGCCGACGGCTCGAACACGGCACCCGACAGGATGTGTGCCCCGACTTCGGAGCCTTTTTCGAGGACACATACCGATATCTCTTTACCTTCGGCTTGTGCGAGCTGCAGCAGCCTACAGGCCGTAGAGAGCCCCGCAGGGCCCGCGCCGACGATGACGACATCGACTTCCATTGATTCGCGTTGCATGTGGTTCCCCTTCTCTGATCGGATAAGCGACGCATTATCGCCAATTCGGCTCGGCAGCGCAAAGCGCGGCACGGATCTGCCTAGCCGAATCGACTCCTCGATCGGCGCTAAAGTTCTTCACCCTGCGACCGCTAAAACGTAAGCGGTATATTTAAAAAATCACGTGAAATCAGGGCTTTTTGCCATCACTTGCACACAATTTGTCACAGCGATGACAGGCTTAACTGCCTATAATTACGACCATCGAATTTATCCAGACCCTTCAAGCCTTCTTTCTCACGACAATCTGCCCGCGGCGTTTTAGCGTTACCGAGGTAGTACAGCATTCTCGGAGACACACAATGACGAGGTCACTCGCCGCCCGCTCACGCCTCAGACCGCCAAGCACGCGATCCTCCCTTTCGCTTGCCATATGGGCGAGCCTCGCCCTCTCCGCACCGACTGGATTGCTGGGTCAGGAGTCCTCACAAGCGAACCCAGAGAGCGATGCGAGCAGCCTAAGCGTGGTTTACGAGGCAAATTACTTCGACGAATTCTCTCCCGTTTCGGCCAACGACATGATCAGCCGCATCCCCGGCATTGGCCTGGCTCTGAATAATCGCGGTGGCGGTGGTCGCGGCCTCGGCGGCGGTGCCGGCGAGATACTCATCAACGGCCAACGCATTACCGGCAAGAGCAACGAAGGCCGCAGCCAACTCAGCCGCATTAGCGCTGACGATGTCGACTACATCGAAATCATCCGCGGCACTTCCGAAGAAATCGATGTGCGCGGTGGCGGTCAAGTAGTCAACGTGGTGCTGCTTGCCGCACAGTCGCGCTCAAGTATCGCTGCTGAAATTAATGCCGATCGCGCGCAAGACGGCAAACTCGCCCCTGGCGCAAAACTCTCCTACTCCGGACAAGCGGGTCGCTTCAACTATCTTTTCCACATTCAAGGCGACCCGGGATACAGCAATGAAGTGCGTCGCGAATCGAGCGTCGATGCAGACGGCACGCCTACCGAGCTGCGCATCCAAGAAAGCACTCGCGATCAAACCAATTACGAGACTAGCGTCAATCTCGGCTACCAGTTCGATAAGTCGATGATTCAGCTCAATGGGCTGTACGGCTATACCTCGCCGCCGACCGATATCACTCGCGGCATTACCGACCTTACCGGCGCAGAGCCCACTCTCGCGCTAGAACGCGAGGCCAATCAGGGCGAGCGCAACAACTGGGAGATTGGCGGCGATTACGAATACACGTTCGACAATCGCTCGAAATTTCGATTCCTGTTTATAGTCAACGACCGCGATTTTGACTTCACTCGCGAGCGCTTCCTGACGGCAGCTGAATCGGAAACCAAAGACCTCTTCCTATTTTCGGGCGCACGCGACCGCGAGCGTATTGCGCGCTCTTCATACACCTTCAACTTTGCTTCTTCACAGGCGATCGAGTTAGGCATCGAGAGTGCACAGACTATTCGCGACTCTGAGATTAGACTCGGCAACGATGACGAGGGGGGCACGCCTTCAGCCCTGCATGGCGGACTGTTCCCCGTATCGGTGGATAATGCCGTTTCAGCAGTCGAAGAAAGGCGTAACGAATATTTCGCCATCCACAACTGGCCGCTCACTGACGACATGTCGCTCGAGACTTCCCTAGTCTATGAGTCATCGACTATCGAACAGACTGGCGACGTGGGTAAAGCGCGTGATTTTGGCTTCTTCAAGCCCAAGATTGATTTCCGCTATAACTTCACCGAATCGCTGCAATTTCGCACGACTATTGAGAAGACAGTCTCGCAGCTGAGCTTTTCGGATTTTAGTGCAACGACAGACAATTCGGATGACGATCAAGATACTATTGCGGGCAATCCGAATATTCGCCAAGAGCAGAATTGGCGCTACAACGCCAATCTAGAATATCGCTTGCCGAACAATGTCGGTGTAGTGAACGGCGAGGTCTATTACCGCGACGTCAACGACGCAATCGACCGCATCGACGTGTCGCCTTCGCCCTACGACCTGCAATCCGCGCGCGGCAATATCGGCGATGGCAAGCGCTATGGCATGAACTTGGACGTCAGTACGCAGTTCGCCTATATCGGCCTGCCTACCGCGCTGCTCTCCGTGCGCTTCAGCGTCAACGATTCACAGGTCATGGATCCCTTCCTCGGCACCGAGAGGCGCTTCGATCGTAACGGCCGCTGGTTTGGCCGCGCGGACTTCCGCCACGACGTCAATCGCCTCAACTTTAGCTATGGCCTCAATTACTCGACCCAAGCGCGCGAAGGCAGCAACTACAACCAGATAGATGTGTTCGACATCGAGCGCGACATCCCGCAGTACGGCCTCAATCTCTTCTTCGAAAAGCGCGCGCTTGATGGCACAACCTTCCGCTTCGATGTCAGGAATGTGAACGATCGCAGCTGGTGCCGCGAACGCACACGCTTCGTCGGCGCGACGATAGATGGGGTCATTGAGGAGATCGAGAGTTCTTGCTCGCAAGATGGGCCGCGATTGTCACTCAAAATCCGCAATACCTTCTAACGACTCAGTCCGCACTATTTGTTCCGCACTATTTGGTAAACACCATCATGTGCTGCCAAGGCAGGAAGTCTAGGGTTTCGGTGTGCGTGAGGCCGAAAATGGCCATCTCCTTCTTCACCTGCTCCTGCGTCATCTTGTGCAGTGGGCGAATCGGCACAGACCGATCCTCCCCGCGATACTCGAGCAGAAAAATGCGACCACCGGGACGCAGCGCCTTGTAAATACCGTCGATCATCTCATAGGGATGCGAGAACTCATGGTAGGCGTCAACCATGATTGCTGCGTCAATCGACTCGGCCGGCAGGTTCGGATCGTCTATCTCTCCCTTCACGCCCTCAATATTGCTCACCCCGTCTTCCGCCTTGCGCGCCTCGATAATATCGAGCATCTCGGGCTGAATATCGACAGCCATCACCTTGCCCTGAGGAACAAGCTTGGCGATACGGAAGGAAAAATAACCGGAGCCCGCGCCTATGTCTGCGACTACCTCGTCGGGCCTGAGAGTCATGTTCGCCACCACCTCGTCAGGCATCTCTTCTTGAATGCGCCCCGGCCTGTTGAGCCAGCCAGCGGCCTGATGCCCCATGACGAACGAGATCTCGCGTCCCATGTAAAACTTCCCGATGCCGGTGGTTTGGCGCGAAGGATCTTCGATATAACCCGGATTCTCCGCGGCGAAGGCGAAGGACGACGCCGACAGCGTTAAGAACGCGACCAGCAGGGCCGCGAATTTGTGAGGCGCGCTAGCGCGTCCAACTATCGATCTCAGGGCTTGTGCCATAGGATTCTCCAAGGCTTAGGGTAATGGTGTGTGGGCTTTGTCTCGAGTCTACAGCAGCACCGTTGCCACTGGCTAGACGAGCGCCTCCTAGGACTTTGGGCGCCTTGCGTTCCTCCACACGATTTCTGCTAGACTTCGTCATCGACAAATTTTGAGCAGGCATAACGACATGACACAGGTTTTGAAAGGCATTCGCGTACTCGACTTCGGCCGCTACATCGCTGGCCCCTTTTGCGGCACCCTCCTCGCCGACATGGGCGCTGAGGTCATCCGCATCGAGAAAGTCGATGGCAGTGAAGACCGCTTCCTCACGCCAATTAGCGAGACCGGCGAAGGCGGTACCTTCATGCAGCTCGCGCGCAACAAACTCGGCATGACACTCAATCCGATGAAACCCGAGGGCCGCGAGATCGTCAAAAAACTCGTCGCCACCGCTGACGTTGTTATCGCCAACCTGCCACCAGACACGCTCAAGACTATGGGTCTGGACTACGACAGCCTCAAGGCCGTGAAGCCCGATATTATTCTCACCATGATTTCAGCCTTCGGTCGCGGCGGACCTTACAGCAATCGCGTTGGCTTCGATGGCCTCGGTCAAGCCATGTCCGGCGCCATGTACCTGTCCGGCACGCCGGAGCAGCCGGTGAAGGCGTGGCCGCCATTCATCGATTTCGGCACCGCCAGCTTCGCCGCTTTTGGTACGCTCGCCGCGCTATATGAGAAGCAGAAGACAGGCAAAGGACAAGTAGTCGAGGGCTCACTATTCAACACGGCGCTGACGCTAATGAACGGCACTGCTATCGAGCAGTCGGCGCTAAACATCAACCGCGTCGCCAGTCTCAACCGCGGCCAGGCCGCGGCGCCATCCGACACCTTCAAGTGCTCAGACGGCTGGGTGCTCGTGCAGTCCGTAGGCGGCCCGCTGTTCGAGCGCTGGACGGTGCTCATGGGCGAGCCCCACTGGCTAGAGGACGCGCGTTTTAAGGACGACATCAGCCGCGGCGAGAATAGCGTGCTAATCAGCGAACGCATGGCCAAATGGTGCGCCGAGCGCACCTCTGCCGAGGCGCTCGCTGCGATGGAGGAAGTGAGACTGCCAGCAGGGCCTGTGTTGTCGCCCCAGCAGGTGTTAGAAGACCCGCACATCGCCGCCAAGGGGCTATTCCAGCCGGTCGACTACCCCGGCATGGAGAAGCCCGCGCCACTGATGCGGACGCCGGTGGAGCTCAGCGACACCCCCGGAGAGATTCGCCATCGCGCGCCTACCTTAGGCGAGCACACGGATCAACTTCTGCGCGAATTAGGCTATGCCGACGCTGAGATCGCAGAGCTGCATGCAGGGCGCATTGTCTGACGACCCTTTCTACTCCGGCAGCGCATATACGATCACACTCCCGCTGCGCGGTGTCTCATCGCCAGTGCGGAAGGTGAGCATGGCATTGCCAGACGGCACCGCGACGAACTGACGACCCTCGACCTCGTAGGTGATGACACCACCACCTACCGGTGCACCGGTGTAGAGACTATTGAGCACCTCGCCCGTCGCCACGTCGAGCGCGAGTAGGTTGCCAGTGAGTTCGCCGGTAAGGACTAAACCACCCGCGGTAGTCGTCACTCCGGCGACCATAGGCGCTGGCGATTGATAGCGCCAGCGAATATCGCCGCCCTCGGCATCGACCGCAGTAAGCCAGCCGCTCTGTTCATTGGCCGGCTCTACGCCGCCACCCATGTACATTTGTCCTGGCACCACATCAAACTCATTCGCCGCAACGAAGCGTGCGCAGTAATCGATAACGGGCGTAATCAGCAGGCGCTCGCCAGGATGGTAGGCCGGCCCACTCCACAGCACGCCGCCGAATACGCCTGGGCAGGCGAAGACGCCCTCGGTAGTCACCGGCACTTCCGCATTGAGTATCGTCGTGATGGGCGTCTCATAAAGCGCCTCGCGAGTATTCTTGTCGAGGGTTCGCAGAATGCCGTCTTTGCCGACTGTCGCGACGAGATCGCGCGACACATTGTCTTCAGCCGCTTTGAGCACGGGGCTCACCTGGGTCAGGTCCCAATCGTGGTCGTCGTTAGGCACAATCGATTTATGCCACAGCAGCTCGCCCGTGCGGGGATCGAGCGCAACAATATTATTGGTGTAGATATTCTCGCCCGGTCGCAGATAGGCCGGCAAATCCGGCGCAGGGTTGGACACCGCCGCGTACAGCTCACCCTTCGCCAAGTCCATGCTGAGTGGCGTCCATACGGCGCCGCCGCCTAGCACGATGTCCTCAGGGTTGCCCCAAGTCGGTCCGCCACCGGCTTTCGCCTCGGGCACCGTCTCGAAGCGCCAGCGCTGCGTCCCGTCTTCTAATGAGAAGGCGCCTACCCAGCCGGAGATCGCGTTCTCGCTGCCTGCAGGGCCGATGAGCACGGTATCTTCGAAAATCATCGGCGGCATGGTGAACGTCTCGCCCAGCCAGGGGTCAGCGACTTGCCGTGCCCACAGTAGGTTGCCGTTAGCGGAGTCGAGAGCGAGCAGGTAACCGTCGCTAGTGCCCCGCACCACATATCCGTCTTTGATCGCGACGCCGCGGCTGTTACCCCACACGGATCGATCTTTGGGCTCCCACGTGTAATCCCAAACGCGCTCGCAGGTCGCTGCATTGATAGCAGCAGTGCGCGTCGCGTTAGTGATATACATCACGCCATCGTGAACGATCGGTCCTGTTTGCATCGTGGCGAAGGTATCTAGCTGATACGCGCAAATCTGCTGAAGCCCTCCAACATTCGCCACATTAATGGCGTCGAGACCGCTGTAGCGCGTACCTTTGTAATTTTGATTATGATAAAGCCAGTCGCTGAAATTATTACGCGCGGCTTGTAAGTCGCTAAAACTCGGGCCGCTGCCACTTGGCACTAACCCCGCCTCCCCCGCAATGAAGGTCGTCGCGCTGTCCAGACCCTCGTCGCTGCGTGAGAATGGAATGCGCGCAAGAGCAGCATAGTTACCGCTAAGCGGCTCGTCACCGGGGAGCACGTTGTTGCGCCCAAGCACATAGGCTACAACATCAATGTATTCGCCCTCGTTTAGCACGTCAATCTGACGCGGCGGCATCGAGGTGCGGATGCGGTTAAACAGATCGCCGACGTTAATGCCGTTAGAAGAATACGACTTGCGAAAACTGACGCCTGCGATTGCCGGCGCGACTGCTCCTTCTAAATCGGCACCGTGACAGCTCGCGCATTCGCGCTGATAAAGCACTGCGCCACGACCAAACTGCTCTTCGGTAAAGGTGCCGAGTGCAACGCCTTCTGCGGCATTACTAAGAGTGGCGCAAAGCGCCAGCGAAGACGTTGCCACGGCGAGTGCAAGCGCACTTTTGAGGTTCGATCCGTACATAAGCTCTCTCACTTTATTCTTTTTAGTTTTGATGCTTTTTGCGCCAGTATCTGGTGCCGAGAATCAGTTGTCCAGCTGCCCCAAGAACTCAATCAGCGCCGCATTCGTAGCCTCCGGCGCCTCTTGCTGAACCCAATGGCCGATACCGGGAAACAACTTCACACCGCGGAAGTCGCTGGCGATCTTCGACATGGCACCACCAAGTCGCTCGGCACTCGCGTGCGCGATTACCATGTCCTCGCTGCCCGCAATAAACAGCGTCGGCATGGTGATCGTGTCGCTGCCAACCCCCTTGGTAAGTTCCCAATTACGCTGAAAGTTGCGGTAATAATTGACGCCACCGCGGAAACCGGCGCGCTGAAATTCGCCAACAACATAGTCTAGGTCTTGCTGCCGTAGCCACGCGGGCAATCCTTTCGCGGCACCCAGACGGCCAATCCAACCGCCTGCGGAGGCTTTGGGGTCGTTGATCAATTTTGGCTCGCGCGGGCTGTCTGGGGACAGATAGAGGCGGCTCAGCAGACCATAAGGATCGGCGTCGTATTCTGCCTCAGCAAGCCCGCCGGGCTCGTTGTGATAGAGGATATAGTAGAAATTCTCGCCAAACGCGGCACGCCAATCGTCCATAGGCGAGCGCGGCGGGCGTCCGCCATAGGGCACGCTCATCGCTACCAGCGCGCGGAAGCGCTGCGGATGCAGCAGCACGGTCTGCCACGAAACAATTGCACCCCAATCGTGGCCCACCAAAACCGCCTGCTCCTCGCCCAGCGCATCGAGCACACCGACCAGGTCAGCCGCAATCTCGGTGACTTTGTAGGCCTCGACATCCAGCGGCGCATCGCTACTGCCATAACCGCGCATGTCCGGTGCCACCACGCGGTAACCTTCTGCGGCGAGCGCAAGCAGCTGATGCCTCCACGAATACCATGATTCTGGCCAGCCGTGGGCGAACAGAACGAGCGGCCCGTCGTTGTCGCTACCCGCCTCGGCGATGCGCAGACGAATGCCATTGCTGTCGATGAAACGCAGCGTTATGCCCGGGACAGGTGACTGTAATTCGTTCGTATTCATTTGGCTTTCCTCCTGAGCGCCCTGTGCCTGAGACAGTTCCTGCGCCACCGCCTGCGACACTACCAGCGGCAATGCAAGTAGTAGGCAAAAAATCGCCATTCCATGCCAGTGTCTTAGCAGCGAGTCTCGTTGCAGTGAGTGATGTCGCATGAGTGTGTGCCTCTCTAGTGGCCTAGTGCATTAAGACTATCGAGTGTAACCATGACCGCTCTCGCTTGCTACTCGCAGACGGCTTGCTTACGCGCCCGGCCCACAGTCTAGACATCCTTCTATCGGCGGTGGCCCCATACGCAGCTCACGATTGAGTTGCCGCAACGCCGTGCGCACGCCTTCCTCTATTACGGGGTGATAAAACGGGCTATCGAGCATCTGTTGCACCGTGAGGCGATGCTGAACAGCCCAGCTCAGTAGGTGGCCGAGGTGTTCGGCAGCAGGGCCTATCATCTCGGCGCCGAGGAACAAACCCGTGCCTTGCTCAGCGTAGACACGGAGCAGCCCCTTGTTCTTGCCGATTACTCGCGAACGCCCCTGATCCTCGAAGCTCACCTGTCCCACCGCGAACGCGGTGTCGGAGTTCTCGAGGTCACCATAGCGCGCACCGACGAGGGCTATCTGCGGGTCAGTAAACACCACCGACAACGGTGCGCGCCGAGGCCGCACCCGCACTTGGGGAAATGCGCCTGCGTTACCGCCGGCGATGCGGCCGTCGTCCGCCGCCTCGTGCAGTAGCGGATGCGCATTACTCACATCACCCGCGATGAAAAGAGACGTGTCCGCGATCTGGCCCGTAGCGTGATTGAAGTGAGGCAGACCGAATTTATCGAGTTCGATGCCGGCCTGTGTGAGCGCGAGCGTGTCGATGTTCGAGCGCCGCCCGGTAGCCGCTAACAGACAGGCGAACTCGGCAGTCTTAGCTTCCCCCCCCTGGGTGTATGTCACGCTCACGCCCGCCTCCGAGCGTGCAACCGACTCCACTCGCGCATCCGCAGCCACATTTAACTCGGCTTCGAAAATTTTCTTCGCTTCGGCGTTAACGAGAGGGTCGCTAATTGGACCAAACCGATTGCCCACACCGAAAAGCTGTGTGCGCACGCCTAAGCGCGAGAGCGCCTGTGAAAGCTCAAGGCCGATAACCCCAGTGCCAACCACCGCTATCGATTCAGGCAACGTGTCCCAAGAGAACACGTCATCGTTAATTAGCAGTCGATCGCCTAGCTCATACCAAGGCGCGGGTATTGCGGGTCGTGAGCCTACCGCAACCACTACGCGCGCCGCCTGAACTCGTATCTTACCGTCGACGAGCAGCTCGTTAGGACCGGTAAAAACCGCCTTGCCCATCAGCTTGTGCTCGGCGGGCCACTCTTCCACCGCGGCTTCGACAAAGCCCACAAAACGATCGCGCTCGGCCTTCACGCGCTGCATCACCCTCGCCCCATCGACACGCGAGCCTGCGACATCGATGCCGAAACGCGCCGCTTCGCCGAGTTGGTGATTGATCTCTGCCGCTGCGATCAATAGCTTACTCGGCATGCAGCCGACCCGCGCGCACGTGGTGCCGTACTGTGCAGCCTCGATGACCAGGACACTGTCGGTGTGCTCCAGTGCGGCGCGGTAAGCACTCATGCCCGCCGTCCCCGCACCGATTATCGCGACGTCTACTTTACGCGTCTCCATTTGTGTTTCTCCTCATTGGGCTCTCATTGCGCTTTCATTGCGCTTTCACCCGAAGGCAACTGACTGTTGATGCTATCTAGTTTAGTGGGATAGTCTGGTCATAGACCATCGTGTATCCCAAGATTCTGCGCCTGTCGTTCGAAACGACACGGCCTGTTCGGACACGGGGCCCATTCGACAGGCACGGGACCCATTCCATAGGAGAGACGCCATGCAGGCCGAAGATGACGTTCGCTATATCCAACGCACCCGCGAGTTTTACCGCGCCCAAGGCTACAGCAATGACTACCAGTGGGCCGCCAACGCATCCCGCCCCTTTACGCCGCTGACCAAGCCACTCTCGGCGTGCCGCGTGGGCGTCATAACCACCGCCATGCCGGACACTCCCCAGGGGCGCACCAATCGTGGCGTCTACGCCCTCGCCAGCACGCCCGCGCCGCGATCGATGTACACCGCAGAGCTGTCATGGGACAAAGAGGCGACTCACACCGAGGACGTCGACTCATTTTTACCGCTTACTGCGCTCAACGAAGCGCGGCAACGCGGCACTGTAGGCGACCTCGCGCAGCGCTTCTATACAGTCCCAACAGACTATTCCCAGCGCAACACCTGTGAGCAAGACGCACCAAGGCTATTAAATTTATGTCGAGAAGACGCAGTTGATGTCGCGCTGCTCGTCCCCTTGTGACCCGTGTGCCACCAGACCGTGAGTCTGGTCGCTCGCCATTTGGAGTCAAACGGCATACCCACACTCATTATTGGCTCGGCGCTCGATATCGTCGAGAGCAGTAATGTGCCGCGCTATCTGCACGTGGATTTCCCCCTCGGTAATCCCTGCGGCAAGCCCAACGATAAACCCATGCAGGCCGCGATACTCCAGCAGGCGCTAGCGTGGCTGGGCGATGCGTCGCCTCAGACGTGGCTTGCGCGTGCGCCTCAGCGATGGAGCGATGATCAAAGATGGCGCGCGAACTACTCTAAGGTAGATGACTCGAACCGCGAGGCGCTGAGGTTACGGGGTGAGGAACGCAGGCAGCAGCAAAAGGCAGACAAGGCTAAAGGCGAAACGCGGGCCAGCATGATCGCTGAGAGCTAATTCTCAATCTGCCAACGTGCAAACAGCCGCCGTGCAGCCGAAAGCTCGCCTGCGGCCAACTCGACTTCGATTTCGAGGCGCAGGCTCTCCGCCCCCTCGGCGCTATTCAGCACGGCGTAACTCGCCCAGGCGTGCGCCAGTACAGGATCGCGTTCAACCCCAGCTCCCTCCGCATAGATGGCTGCCAATATGAGCGCAGCCTGAGGATGCCCAGCCTTCGCTGCGCGCGCATACCATTGCGCGCCCTCTTCTGTGTCTTTTGCTACTCCATCTCCTGTAGACAGCAGGCTCGCGAGATTAAACTGAGCGGCGGTATGGCCTTGTTCTGCGGCGGCTAAAGTCCAACGGTAGGCGGCAGCCGGATCACGCTCCACGCCGCGTCCAGTGAAATACAAGATCCCGAGGTTGTATTGCGCCAGCATTAAGCCTTCATCTGCTGCCACGCTAAACTCACGAAACGCAGTCGCATAATCACCGTCGAACGCCGCGTTCACGCCGCGTTCATAATCGGCGTAAGCATCGGCTATGCTGTTAGCACTCACGCTGGCGAGGGCGCACGCTGCGATAAACGCCAACAGTGTTTGCTTAGGTCTTCGCGATTGTGTCACTGAGTTCCCTCCCTACTTTGCTCATCTTTACGCTCATTAGCTTCTCTTATAGCGTCTCTTTAACATCTCTCTGGTCTTTCTCCAGCCTTTCTCTTCGCTCTCTCGATCCTAGTTTGGCGCGGCTTGTAGAAACAATCGAGAACACATCACAATTACCACTAGGCAAAGCGCGAAATTTCGCTATAATACCGCCCTCTTACGCACCCGTAGCTCAGCTGGATAGAGTACCTGGCTACGAACTAGGGGGTCGCACGTTCGAATCGTGCCGGGTGCGCCATTTTTATCTCGCTGTTCTTACCGCTTTCTCGCTATCTATCTCGCTTTTTCTTTCTCTTCTGCCATTTTGGCCTGCGCGGCTACCATCAGTTCGTTCAACCAAGCGCTCCAGCCTTCTGGATCGACGAAGGGGTGTGCCTCGTCTGCCTTGCGCTCTGCTAAGCGCTCTGCGCGCTCAAACACGCCGGCCGAATCCGCATGATTAGGAATATTCACCTCTACGCCTTCTAGAGTTTGTAGAAACTCGATACTGTCGATATACATCTGCGTGCGCTCAACACCCTCGAAATTAAGTCCCGCACCGCCCATTAAAACTGCAGCGTAGGGATAGCCCTTGTCGTAGACGGTAAAGCTGGTGGAGAGCACGCCCGGTGTATGCCCTGGCGTCTTCATGAAGGTGAGTTTCTCGCGTCCGAGGTTCAGCGTACCCCCGTGGGTTGCAGTGAGGTGACGAATCGGCTTGGGATACTCCTGATAGATCGCCGGCTCGTTAGTCATCTGCCAGTCTTCCTCTGTCATCACCACGACCGCACCGAACTCATCCTGCATGCGACGAGCACCGCCGATGTGATCGTAATGTGCGTGACTGACGATAACATAACGCACGTCATCGGGATCCATGCCGAGGTCGCGCATACCATCGATCGCGATATCGGTTAGCTCTCCATAGAGGGTGTCAAAAAGGATCAGTCCTTGATCGGTTTCCAAGACCCAAGCGGCAACCCATTTCGCGCCCACATAGTAGAGGTTATCGAACACTTGAAAAGGTTCGACACGTTGTAGTTTAGGATCATCGCGTGGCGGCAAGTCTTGTGCGACTGCGCCCAAAGTAAAAACAGCAGATAGAAGGATGCCAGCGAGTTTTGCCGGAAGCATCGAGCCTCTTTTATTAATCGGTTTGGGTTGCATAGTGGAGTCCTTTAAAGAGTCTTTTCAGCAAAAAAAATTAATACGAACGCGGAAGCCCGAGCACGTGTTCAGAGACGAAATTTAGAATCATTTCTTGTGAGATTGGGGCCAGCTTCATCAGCCGCGCCTCTCGCCAATAGCGCTCAACATGGTATTCCCGTGCGTAGCCGAAACCGCCATGGGTTTGAATCGCAGCGTCTGCTGCGAAGAACCCCGCCTCCGCGGCAAGGTATTTTGCCATGTTAGCCTCGGCGCCGCAGGGCTTGCCATTGTCGATTAGCCACGCCGCTTTGCGAATCATGAGCTCCGCCGCATCGAGCTGCGTGCGTGCCTGAGCAAGTGGAAACGCGATGCCTTGATTCTTACCAATAGGTCGATCGAAGATCACCCGTTCGTTGGCATAGTTTACCGCGCGCCTCAGGGCGGCGCGACCGATGCCGAGCGCCTCGGCGGCAATGAGTATACGTTCGGCATTGAGGCCGTCTAGCAGGTAGCGAAAGCCCTCGCCCTCCTCGCCTACCCGATCGCTGACAGAGACGCGAAGATCGTCATAAACGACCTCGCAGGTGCGCACGGCATTGCGTCCAAGCTTAGGGATTGGCGAGATCGCCACCGCGGGATGTTGCAGCTCGGCAAGCAGCAGTGTCATGCCGTCGGTCTTGCGCGCCACCTTGTCGCGCGGCGTTGTGCGCACCAGCAACAACACGCGCTCCGACTCCATGGCCTTAGTTGTCCATACCTTGCGGCCGCGGACAACGTAGTAGTCGCCGTCGCGCTTCGCCGACGTCTCGATCGATGTGGTGTCCGTGCCGGCGTTGGGCTCTGTCACACCAAAGGCGACGTGCATCGCCCCGCTCGCCACGAGTGGCAAATACGCTTCACGCAACGCGTCACTGCCGTGTTTCACGACCGGGTGCATGCCGAAGATCGACAGGTGTAGCGGTGTAGCACCGTTCATCGCAGCGCCCGACGCGGCAACCTCCTCGAGCAAGATTGCAGCCTCTTGTATCCCCTTTCCCGAGCCGCCGTAGCGCGCGGGCATTGCGATGCCTAGCCAGCCAGCTTGCGCGGCGGCCGCAAAAAAATCATCAGGAAATTCGTGCGCCGCATCTTTCCTCTCCCAATATTCATCGGGAAAATCACGGCACAACCTTCGTACCGATTCGCGGATTAGGCGCTGCTCGTCGCTTTCGCTAAAGTCCATAACTACGCCCTAGCTGTTCTCTGCTGCGATCTGAGCAGCCACCGCCAGCAGATGCTGCGCACGTTTTAAATGCGGCACGTCGACCATCGCGCCCTCGAAGCGGAACGCCTGCTTACCTTGCTGGCGATTTTCTTCGAACGCAGCCAATAAAGCAGTCGCCTTTTCTATTTCCTCTGCGCTTGGAGTAAACGCGGCGTTCACCACCTCGATCTGATCGGGATGAATAGTCAATTTGCCAGTAAACCCCATGTCAGCTGCCGTCTCACTCTCGCGACAAAGCCCAGCCAAGTCACGAATATCGGTGTACACAGAGTCGACTGGCTGCACACCAGCCGCCGCGGCGGCAAGCAAACAATACGAACGGACAAAGCCGAACACCTCAAGGTAGTCGCCATTCGAATCGCGCTTGCGTCGTGCACCCAGTGAGACCGAAAGATCTTCTCCACCCCAGGTCAGGCCGTCGACGCGCGGATGATTCGCCATCTGCGGTAAATTGAACACCGCGCCTGCTTCTTCGGTGCCAATCAATAGTAGCCTGGGTCGCGGTAGCGAATCAGGGAGTGTTTTCTCTGCCTGCTGCAGCAGCGAATCGACGGCGACCACGGTCTCCCGCGAGAGGACCTTCGGCAACATAATGCCGTCGACACCATGCTGAATCACCTCTTCCAGATCGTCGCGGCCCCACGGCGAATCGAAGGGATTAATGCGCACAATTCTCTCTGCGGTGCTGCCTGCATTGTCATCTAGCCAAGCGCACACTTCGGCGCGGGCAGTCTCTTTGGCCTCGGGCGTGACGGAATCTTCAAGATCGAAGATCAGTGCATCGGCTGCGAGCCCGGCCGCCTTGGCGAGCATTTTCTCGTTGGCACCGGGCACAAAATGAAGGGAGCGACGCAGACGCATGCTTGAATCCTTTGTTAGCAATGGCAAAACCTGTGCCTCCATTCTAACGGTACTTGCGGTCATCTTGCACCGATTCAGATCAACTCCTGTCAGCCGCGAACGCCACGCACCTCTATGGCGCAAAACCCCTTTTTAGCGCCTCATTAAGAGGCATCGCGGAAATGCCGAACACAAGCTTGCCCCGAAAAAATTACTTAAGCCTATGTTTTAAATAATAAATACAAACATGGCACAAGCCTTGCTCAAACAATATCGAAACCGACGTTTAGCCCTCGACTCGACAGGTAAACGAAGGGGAATTTGCAACCGCACGGCAATAAGACATTAATCAACGGAGAATTCGAATGAGCAAGCTTACTAACGCACTGAAATCATCAACACGAGCAAAGCTCGCCGCTACCGCCGCACTTGGTGGCAGCCTGCTCCTTGCCTCAGTGAGCTCACACGCAGGCGAGCTCAGCGCCAACGCAAGCGTTACCAATAACTACCTCTGGCGCGGCCTGACTCAGTCACTCAACAAGCCAGCCACGCAGGGCGGCATCGACTACGCTGCGGATAATGGCTTCTACGTAGGCACATGGATCTCCAACGTCGAATACGAAGCAGACGACGCGTATTCCTATGAGCACGACATGTATTTCGGCTTCTCGGGTGAAGCGAACGGCGTGGGCTACGACGTCGGCTATCTGTACTTTAATTACGATGACAATGCCGAATTTGATTTCAGCGAAATCTATGGCTCACTTAGCTTCGGAGCGTTTAGCATCGGTGCCAATATTCTCGCGGACACCGAGGCTGCTGAGGGAGAGGGACAAGATTTCGGTTTCGGACAAGCGACCTATCTCTACGCAGATTACGCCATCGAACTGGCTAACGAAGCCGAGTTGAGCTTCCACGCTGGCCGCCATTCGGGCGACTTTGTTGACGCCTTTAACGGCGTTACCGATTCTTACTTCGACTACGGCGTGACACTCGCCAAAGACGGCTTCGCCTTCTCTATCATCGGCACAACGCTCGGTAGCGATGACAACAATGACGGTGAAGAAGACTTCGCGAGCATGAGCGCGCGCGACAACGATGAGATTAAGTTCATGTTGTCTTACTCAGTCGATTTCGAACTGTAACACCGCAGTGCACTAGAGCCCCCGCCTAGCGGGGGCTTGCAGCGCAAGCCCTCTTCATCATTCCTTTACGCAGACACTGACAGACCACCTCGTCGCGCTGGTTGCGACCGATGTGCTCAAACCAGACGATACCGCGATCGGGTTTCGACGCCGATTCGCGCTTCTCTTTTATCGTAGTCGTGACTCGTATTGTGTCACCAATAAACACGGGATTCGGAAACTCGACGGTGTCCATACCGAGATTACCGAGTGTCGTGCCAAGCGTCGTCTCGCCAACCGAGATGCCGATCACCAAACCCAACGTGTAAAGGCTATTAACCAGTATCTGGCCATGCTGGCTCGCACGGGCGAACTCCGCATCGATGTGCAACGGCTGTGGGTTATGCGTCATTGCGCTAAACAACAGATTGTCCGTCTCAGTAACAGTGCGCCGAATCTCATGTTCGAACACCGCACCCAGTTCGAGCGCCTCGAAAGTCTTTCCTGCCATAGTCGTTCTCCGCTACACCTGCTTGCGCAAATACTCTGTTACCACCCTTCGCCTTCACAATTGATGGCTGGAAGCGATTCGTAGTCGATGGCAAGTCTCGCTCGCATGCAGTATGTTTGGCGACACTCGCGTAAAGCGATAAAACTACCACAGTTTGAGGATCTCGCGTTGACCGAGAACAGACACACCCTACAGGATTGGATCGGAAAAACTGAAGAGAGTCAGGATACCCTTGATCCTGCCCTCGTCTCCCGCATCGCAACGAGCCTGCACCTCGATGAGGGCGCGCCTCGCGCACCGCAACCAGGAGCCGCCTTGCCCGCACTTTGGCACTGGTGTTTCTTCCAGACGCCGGCGCCCTTCGCGGGGCTAAGCGAGGATGGACATCCTCGTCGCGGCGGCTTCTTGCCCCCCATCGAACTGCCCAGACGCATGTGGGCTGGTGGCTCCCTGACTTTCCACGGCCCACTGCCGGTTGGCGCGGCAATCACGCGGCGGTCGCGTATTCAGTCGATCGAAGAAAAAAGCGGGCGCAGCGGCGCGCTAACCTTCGTCTCCGTAGCGCACAGCTATTTTCATGGCGACAGATTGATGCTCGAAGAATACCAAGACCTCGTATTCCGCGAGGCGGCAACCGGCGGCTCTGCGCCAGCCCCAACCAAACCCGTTGAACCATTACCCAAACCCACTCACGCACGCGTGCAGTCTCCTAACACCGTCACGCTGTTCCGTTATTCGGCATTGACCTTCAATAGCCATCGCATCCACTTCGACCGCGACTATGCGGTCAACGAGGAAGGCTACGAGGGTCTCGTTGTCCACGGCCCGCTCCTGGCAACTCAGCTCTGCACCTTCGCGCTAGAGGCCTGCGCCAACGAGACGGAGCGCTTATCGCGTTTCAGTTTTAGGGCGCTCAGCCCCGTCATCGATACTACGGGCTACCGCCTCTGCGCCGGCACCCGCGAGGCCGGCAGCGGTGCCGCTGCTTTATGGATTGAGACCGCTGATGGACGGCTGGCGATGCGCGCAGAGGCGCACTTCGCTGCCTACGAATAAGCATTTGAAAAAGGCATAAGAAAGGCTATGCAATCAGACCCCGACATGCGCCCGCTAGACGGCCTGACTGTGATCGCATTAGAGCATGCGATTGCAGCCCCCTTGTGCACGCGTCAACTCGCCGAGCTAGGCGCACGCGTGA
Organism: Gammaproteobacteria bacterium; assembly: GCA_024639905.1. GTDB lineage: Bacteria > Pseudomonadota > Gammaproteobacteria > Pseudomonadales > Pseudohongiellaceae > UBA9145. The sequence continues at coordinate 47,811 of JAHEGE010000005.1, forward strand.
TCAAAATCGAACGCCCTGAGGTGGGAGACTTCGCGCGCCATTATGATGATCGCGCTCGCGGCTTATCCTCACACTTCGTTTGGGTTAATCGATCGAAACAGAGCCTCACACTAGACTTAAAACAGGCTCCCGCTCGAGACATCCTCGACAAACTCATCGCTCGCGCCGATGTCTTCGTACAAAACCTTGCGCCAGGCGCCACAGTGAAGCTTGGCCTAGACTACGCCACACTGCGCGACAAGAATCCACAGCTAATCGTCTGCGATATTAGCGGCTACGGCAGCACAGGCCCACAGGCGAAGCGGAAAGCGTATGACCTATTAATTCAGGCAGAAGCGGGATTTCTAGGTATCACCGGCGGCGACGAACCGGCCAAAAGCGGCATTTCGATTGCCGATATCGCCGCGGGAACACAGGCACACTCCGCAATACTCGCAGCCCTCTTGCAACGCGGCAAGACGCAGCGCGGCAGCCATATCGAGATTTCAATGTTGGAGTCGATGGCAGACTGGATGGGCTACCCACTCTACTTCGCCCATGACGGCGCAGCACCGCCGCCGCGGACCGGCACCGATCACGCTAGTATTTATCCGTATGGTCAGTTCCGGCTGGGCGCAGAAGAGAGCGCAGAATCCATTCTCCTCGGGGTGCAAAACGAGCGCGAGTGGCAGGTATTCTGCACTAAAATTCTACGCGACTTAGACCTTGCGAAAGACCCGCAATTTAGCAGCAATTCGCAACGCTCAACCAATAGAGTCAGGCTTAGGCAGTTAATCGAATCGTGTTTCGAAGGACGCGATGGCGCCCAACTCATTACCGAACTCGAACGCGAAGGCATCGCCTGTGCAAAGATGAATACCCTAGATGAACTATGGCAACACCCTCAGCTTAGAGCCCTCAAACGCTTCGTCTCGGTGGACACTGAGGCCGGGCCTATTGACGCGTTATTGCCGCCGGGCCACAACAGCGAATTCACTCACGCCCTCGGTCCCGTGCCGGCCTTAGGCGCAGATAACCACGCGATACTGACTGAACTCGGCTTCGATGCTCAGACTATTACAGCACTCGAGGGCAGTGCCGCTGTTTAACGCGGCTAGCGGACTGTCTGCGAACCCGCTGCATCAAGCGCTTCCTGCGACTCACGCATACCGAATTGCAGCCAACCAATCTCGTTAGAATTATCCGATGCCTCGAGCAGCGCTCGGAACGCCGCGAGGCGTGCGGTAAGCGCACGAACATTGCTCGGCTCCGCCCGCAACGCGATGTCGGCTGTGTGCAGTGCCAGCTCAAGATCACCCTCGGCGATCTGCGTCTCAGCAAGCTCGGCGACACCATTTGCCCCCCCTGCGAGGCGAACGATATCAGGGTAGGCTGCATCAATCGCCGTGTTGAACATCGTCGATGGATTGCCGTCGAACCAGCCCATATAGCTCTCATAGATGCCACGTACAGACCAAGAGATACGTCCGTAGCCCTCGCCTATATCCAGATCGCTCGGCAGCTCTATCTCCGCCATTAGCGTGTGCACGTCCTTACCTTGATTCATGCCCAGAACCGTCTGATCGTGAACATACAAGATAGCATCGCGATAGCGCGTGAACTGGCGCTCTATCTCGTCGACTCCTAGTATTGCGTCACCATGGCTAGGCACCAGAATCTCCGGCTGCAATGCGAGTATGCGATTAATCGAGTCGACATAGTCTAGCGCCCAGCGCGGTTTGGTCCCACGTAGTGTGTACATGTTGGGGAACGAAGTATAAAAATTATCTCCAACGAAGGCTGCCTTGTAGTCAGGAACCCAGACGCTGAGATGATCGTAAGTCTCCCCAGGCGTGTGCAGCACGTCGAAAGTTACACCGCCAAGCTCGAAGCGATAGTCGTCTTCGAAGAGAATCGTGGGCACGATCTCGGCGCCGAAATTTTCAACCCCTTGGGCGAGTTCTAATTCGCTTAGTTGCACGACATTAAGGCTCGGGAACTGGGCCGCGTTGCGCTGAGAAAAAAGGCCTTTTAAGCGATTCTGATAGTTAACGAATTCGTAGTGCTCGTCTTGAGCGATGATCTCCGTTCCCTCTTCGCGCCACGCACTGACACCGCCAATGTGATCGCCGTGGGCATGAGTGAGGATAATGTATTTCACCGGCCCGTCGTCCGCAGCCTGCAACAGCTGTTTATGGCGACGCGCGTTAACGATAAGCGAGGTGTCGATGATCACATTGCCCGCAGGCGTCACGACCATATTGGTGTTACCGAAACCCGTCGCCTGGAAGATCGTGTCGCTTATGCGGATCGCCTCGGTCTGATCGCGGCCTACTAGCCCCGGATTAAACATCGCATCGATCTGGGCACTCGCATAGCCCGCCAGCAACAGCGTTCCAAGCGGCAAAGACGCCATCAGCTTTCGCAACATCCATTTACACTTCTGCATATCCTCTCCCTCGTATTTCGCATCGATCTGCTAAGCAATCCGCTTAGCAGGCTGTCGATCGGCTAACGTTCATCACCGTATTTTCTTCGCGCAGCTTAACCGATGCTGATGAGATTGGACAATTGATACACGATTAGGCCGACGGCCTCGATTGGACACTAAAAGTCCACCAATGGTCGGGGCGAGGCGCATCTTGTGCGGGCGTGGGGTTGTAGGGCGCACCACCGAAACGCTGCAGTTTTTCCACACGCGCATCCCAGGCTCGGTCTTTGGTTTCAGGATCGGCGACACGGTTAAGTGTCACCGGATAGACCACGCCATTTAGGCGAAGCCTGCCCCGCTCATTAAATTCCACCTCCCCTGCCCAGTATTTGGTTTCGCACACCGAGCAGCTAAGAAACAACTCCCCCGCATCGGTTGCCATGCAGTTAAGGTTTATCGCGTGGGGACGCCAACCTGCCGCGATCTGAATCTGGCATAGGGGCACGTCGTTGGCGAAACGCCAATCGCTCACAGGCTCGGGCGCCTGCTCACCAAACAAGACGAAGCCCGGCACGCGCTCGCAAGGGCACTGAGTGGTCCAGTAGATAAAGCCGCCCGCCGCTAAGAGAAGAAGGAGCATTGCAACCCGCAGGGGCCAGCGTCGAGGGGTGTTCGCGCGGTTCTCGGATTTAACAGCCATAACAGACTCCCGTTGCGGAAAACGAAGACACAACAGTAGCATAACTCGGGACAGGGCCAGAATTCACAAACAAAAAACCCGACGCAAGTCGGGTTTAGGGATTTATGGCGGAGAGAGAGGGATTCGAACCCTCGATAAGATTTCTCCTATACGCCCTTAGCAGGGGCGCGCCTTCAGCCACTCGGCCACCTCTCCAAAAATCGAGGGCATCATAGCACAGGCATTAGGGCTACGAGAAGGCTGTATCAGCCGTTAGCTTGGCTTTCGAGCTCACTCTGTTCGGTTGCGATGCGCTCGTAGATTTCCTCGCGATGAACAGCGATGTCTTTCGGCGCATCAACGCCTATTCTCACCTGATTACCTTTAACTCCGAGCACAGTGACGGTGACGTCATCACCAATCATCAGAGTTTCGCCCACACGGCGCGTCAGAATTAGCATCCCTTTCTCCCTTACTCGGTCAGATCCATCCTCCCCAGGGCCTTCTGCTTACCACTGATTGCTCAGGCCTTGAGCGGGCGCGGTAAGAGCCAGCATTCAGCAACCGCTACTGCTAGTCAATACTTCCCGCCTCATAATCTGGATCACCGAGATCGAATGCCGCATGCAGGGCGCGCACGGCGAGCTCGAGGTATTTTTCCTCGATAACGATTGAAATCTTAATCTCCGAGGTCGTAATAATCTGAATATTGATATTCTCTTCCGCCAGTGCTTTAAACATCTTGCTAGCGATACCGGCGTGCGACTTCATGCCTACGCCCACGACCGATACTTTACCAATCTTCTTATCGAGCGAGACAGATTCAGCTTTTAAGGTTGGCGCCAAGTCGTCGAGAATTTTCTTCGCACGCTCGGCCTCGTTGCGTTTAACAGTGAAGGTGATGTCATTATTGCCATCAGCCGCGGCATTCTGGACGATCACGTCGACTTCGATACCCGCTTCGCTAACTGGCCCAATGACCTGATAGGCGAGGCCTGGGATATCGGGAATTCCGGCTACGGTAACCTTCGCCTCATCGCGCTGAAAGGCGATTCCCGCAATCGTTGGATCTTCCATCTTTGACTCTCCTTCTAAGCTGATGAGGGTGCCTGGGCCGTCCTCGAAACTAGACAACACGCGCAGAGGCACCTTGTATTTGCCGGCGAACTCGACTGCGCGAATCTGCAAGACTTTCGCGCCTAGGCTCGCAAGTTCGAGCATCTCCTCGAAGGTGATGCTGTCGAGCAACTTCGCATCTTCGACGACTCGCGGGTCGGTGGTGTAGACGCCTTTTACATCGGTATAGATCTGGCATTCGTCCGCTTCGAGTGCAGCGGCAAGCGCCACCGCAGTCGTGTCTGAACCGCCACGACCCAGGGTCGTGATGTTGCCGTGCTCGTCTACGCCTTGGAAACCGGCGACTACAACCACATTGCCCTGTTGCAACTGCGCGCTGATGCGCGTGCCATCGATCTCTTTGATGCGAGCCTTAGTGTGGGTGTCGCAGGTCCGTATCTGCACTTGATTACCGGTAAAAGAGCGCGCGCCGATGCCGCGCTTTTCCAACGCCATACTGAGCAGGGCTATAGTCACCTGCTCTCCGGTGGACAACAGCACATCCATCTCGCGTGGGGTCGGGTATTCCATAATCTGCTGAGCAAGGTCCGTAAGCCTATTGGTCTCGCCACTCATAGCTGACAGTACGACGACAATATCGTCGCCGTTGGCACGAAATTTCGCCACTTTGTCGGCTACGGCCTCGATTCTTTCAACCGTACCGACTGATGTGCCACCGAACTTTAATACTAACAATGCCATCTTCTTCGATTCTCTCTGCGCATCGCGGCCAATAACTCGCCCTCGATCGCCACGATTTTAATCCTACAGCCTCTCGGCAACCCATGCCTCGGCGCTCGCGACGGCTGCTGGCGCCGCCTCGCAGTCGCTACCGCCCGCCATCGCCATATCGGGACGACCGCCGCCCTTACCGCCTACTTGCAGCGCGATCATATTAGCCAGCTCACCCGCCTTCACTTTATCTGTCAGATCTTTGCTGACGCCAGCAACGATACTGACCTTGCCGCCTGCGATGCTCACTAACAGAACGACGGAAGAGCCGAGTTTGTTCTTGAGCTGGTCTACCGTGTCACGCAGCGCCTTCGGATCGAATCCCTCCACGACACTGGCGAGCAGTTTAATACCGGCAAGGTCTTTAGCCTGAGAAGCCAGGTCACTGCCTGCACTCGCTGCGAGCTTAGACTTAAGTTGCTCGAGCTCTTTTTCGAGCGCGCGGTGTGCAGCATTCATCTGCTTCACACGTTCAACTAGATCGTCTTGGTTAGACTTGACGAGATCGCACACCTGTCGCAGCGTCTGCTCTTCGCGCGCCACTAACGCCAAGGCGCCCTGCCCCGTCACCGCCTCGATACGGCGTACGCCGGAGGAGATACCCGACTCGCTAGTGATCTTAAACAGGCCAATATCGCCGGTACGTTCGACGTGGGTGCCGCCACAGAACTCGATGGAGAATTTGCCGCCCATGCTCACCACGCGCACTTCGTCGCCATATTTTTCGCCGAACAGCGCCATCGCACCACGCTGCTGTGCAGCTTCCAGCGCCATGACTTCTTTTGCGACCGCTGAGTTCTTGAGGATTTCTGCGTTCACGGCAGACTCTATCGCCGCGATTTCATCGGCGGTCATTGGCGCCGAATGCGAAAAATCAAAGCGCAGCCGCGAGGCGTCCACCAGCGATCCTTTCTGGGTCACATGCTCGCCGAGCTGGGCACGCAATGCCGCGTGCATCAGGTGAGTGGCTGAGTGATTTAGGGTGATCGCTCGACGCTCGTTGCCATCGACTTGCGCCTCGAGACTCGCCCCTATTTTCAGCTTACCGACAACCAGCTCGCCCACGTGCAGTAATACATCGTTCTGTTTCTGGGTATCGTCGACACGAAATTCGACGCCCTCGGCAAACAGCGTACCGCTGTCGCCAACCTGCCCGCCCGATTCGCCATAGAACGGAGATGACGAGAGGACTAGCGTCGCCGACTGGCCCGCTGCGATCTCTTGAACTGGCTCTCCGTCGACATAGATCGCATTCACCGCACCTTCGGCAGACAACGCTTCATAGCCCAGAAAGTCGGTTACCGCGACGCCATCCAATTCGAGCTTATCCGCAGCCGAGAAGTTACCTGCCGCGCGCGCCTGTTCCCGTTGCACCTGCATCGCTGCTTCAAAGCCTTCCATGTCGAGCGTCAGCTCACTCTCACGCGCCACGTCTGCGGTGAGATCGACAGGGAAGCCGTAAGTATCATAGAGCTTAAACACCGTATCGCCGGGCAGGACATTGCCTTTCAAGCCCGCGATCGCCTTCTCGAGAATCACCATCCCGTTCTCGAGGGTGCGCGCAAACTGCTTCTCTTCATCCCGCAGCGCCTTCTCGACAATCGACTGCTTCGTGACGAGTTCAGGATAGGCCTCGCCCATGACCTTGACCAAGGCGGCGACGATCTTGTAGAAGAACACTTCTTTCACGCCGAGCTGATAACCATGCCTTACTGCGCGGCGCACGATGCGCCGCAGCACATAGCCTCGCCCCTCGTTGGATGGCAGCACGCCGTCGACGATCAAGAAGGAACAAGAGCGGATGTGATCCGCAATCACTCTTAAGGAATTATTCGTGAGGTCCTTAACGCCGGTAATCGCCGCTATGTCGGTGAGCAGCGATTGGAAAAGATCTATCTCGTAGTTGCTGTGAACGTGCTGCATTACCGCAGCAACGCGCTCGAGACCAGCGCCGGTATCCACCGACGGTTTAGGTAATGGCGTGAGCGTGCCATCGGCCTTGCGCTCGTACTGCATAAAGACGAGATTCCAGATTTCAATGTAGCGGTCGCCGTCTTCGTCTGGGCTCCCCGGAGGGCCGCCGAACACGTCTTCACCGTGGTCGTAGAAAATCTCGGAACACGGACCGCAGGGACCGGTATCGCCCATGGCCCAAAAATTGTCTTTCTCACCTAGACGCGAGAAGCGCGTGGGATCGATCTTCATCTCGTCCAGCCACAAGGCAGCGGCTTCGTCGTCGTCTTGATAGACGGTGACCCACAACTTCTCTGCGGGCAAACCAAGTTCCACGGTGAGAAATTCCCACGCGTATTTGATGGCTTCGCGCTTGAAGTAATCGCCAAATGAGAAGTTGCCGAGCATCTCGAAGAAGGTGTGATGGCGTGCCGTATAGCCTACATTCTCGAGGTCATTGTGTTTGCCGCCCGCACGCACGCAGCGCTGAGAACTGGTCGCTCTGTTGACCGCGCGCACCTCTTCACCCAAGAACGCCTCTTTAAACTGCACCATACCAGCATTGGTAAATAACAGCGTTGGGTCATTGCCCGGCACAAGGGAGCTACTCGGCACAATCTCGTGACCGCGGTCGGCGAAGAACTGGAGGAATTTTTGGCGGATCTCGGCGCTTTTCATAATCTCAACTTTTCGGCGTGGTTTTGGGCTCGAGTCCCAAACCGGCGCGCGTTGTGCCGAGCTTGAGGATCTCAAAAGGCGGAGATTATAACGCCTAGTGCCAGGCTTTTCCTAGGCGTCGCCACCCTGCCGTCCGAGCAGCGCCGCTGCATTAGGCTTGAACTCGAAGTCGTCGATTAGCTCATCCGCCGGCACCCGCAGCTTGCCATCGCTGCTGAGGATAACCGCGATGGCGCGCGTCTGAGGGAAGTGACTCAAGATAATGGTGAGGATGATAAGGAATGGCACGCACAGGAACATGCCCGGCACGCCCCAGATATAGCCCCACAGGCCTAGATTGAGCAGGATAACGATGGGGCTAAGGTTAAACGAGCTCCCCATCAGTCGAGGTTCGAGGATATTGCCAATCGCCACCTGTAACGCGCCAATGCCGGCAAGCACCAACAGGAAGAGCGTATAGCCGTCCGACTGCGCCAACGCGATCATGGCTGGGAAGACCGTCGCGACGATGGAGCCCACGGTAGGGATAAAGTTAAGCAGGAAGATCAACAGCCCCCAAACGCCGGCGAAGTCGACATCGACGGCGCGCATGAAGAGGTAACTCAGGATGCCGGTTAGCGAGCTGGTGAACATCTTAATGCTAATGTATTTCTGAATATCGTTGCGTACCCGATCGATAATTTTGCGCACATCGCCTTCTTGCCCGCTCGCGCCGAAAAGCGCCGAGATCTTATCGTCGAATTTGCCCTGCTCGAGAAACAGAAACAGCACATAGATGGCAATCAAGCCGCCGCTCGCGAGGATGCCTGCAAAAGATGACGCAAGCGAGGTCGCATAGGCTGGGAGATCGATGAGCTCGGTAATCATCGGCATCAGGCCACGCTCTTGGTAGGCAGCCATGTCGAGGAAAGGGAGGTTTTCGAGGCGCACGGTAAGGTTGGCTTGATAGGTTGGGATTACCCGCATGACCTCATTGAAGCGCCCGCCGAGAAAACCGCCTATGCCCCAAAGGGTGCCGCCGAAGGTTAGTAGCGACAGGCTTAGCGTCACCGCCCTTGGCAATTCCCGATCGCCGAGGCGGAGACGGGAGAACTGCGCAGCGAGCGTGTTAATGAGATACCAAATCGCGATCGCTATCACGAGTGGGAGCAGCAACGCTTCACCGACGATAAGCAGGTAAAACACGAGTACGACCGCGAGCACTGTCGTCGCGTAGCCTGGAACCTTCATACCATTCTCTCCGGGTCATCCTTGTAATAATCGCTGCAGATGAGATTAACACACTGACTCGGTTCCGGTATGCCCCGCTGAGATCTCTTGGCGCGGGTCATTTACTGCCCTCGTCCCTCCGCATAGAATGCAATCACAACACGGATGGGGTTCTCCTTTGCACGACGACACGATACAAGACGACTCTGCGACGCACCCGGCGCACACCGCTCTCAGCTCTCACAGCCGGTTTAGCGTCGTTGCAGCGAGCGACTGCGGGCGCCGACGCAAGGTCAACCAAGACCGCTACTTCGCCGACACACACGCCGGCGTCATCGTGCTGGCCGATGGCATGGGAGGACACAATTCCGGCGAACTCGCCGCACAGATTGCCGTCGATGGCGTCTCCTCGCGGCTCATGCAGCGCGCCGCAGCTGGCAGTGATAAAGCCAGAAACGATGACCTGCCCATCGCCTCACTCCTCACGCAGGCCCTCGACGAGGCGAACGCTGACATCTTCACACGCGGACAAGACGCAGAACACAAAGGCATGGGCACCACGGCGATAGCCGCCCTGCTTAACGGTGCGACGCTGCATGCTGCCCACGTGGGCGATTCGCGTCTTTACCTCTACCGCCGGGGCGAACTCCAACAGCTCAGCCGCGACCATAGCCGCCTGCAAGAACTCATCGACGAAGGCTTCTTTACCGTCAGGGATTCACGGCGCTCTGGGATCGGCCATGTCCTCACCCGCGCACTCGGCAATGCGGCCTCCGTGTCAAGCGATGCCATTGAGTGTGAGCTGGAGGACGAAGATGTGTTGCTGTTCTGCAGTGACGGGCTTAGCGACTTGGTCGATGACTGGCAGATCACCGACACCTTGGGCGAATGTCGAGGCGACCTAGCAAGGACGTGCAGGAAACTCATAGACCATGCGAACAGAAACGGCGGCACCGACAACATCACCGCCGTGCTCGCCCGTTACGAAGACGCCTAGCGAGCGATAATCACACGCCCTCGAATGCGGCGATGACGCTACCCGGGGTAAGAATCTGTGGCAAGATTTGCGGCTCGCCCTCGCGCGGGTAGAGCAGGTAAAGCGGCACCGAAGGTCTGTTGAATCGCTCGAGCACCGCGGTAATTTCTGGGTCTTCGTTAGTCCAATCCCCTTTCAAGTACGTGATGTCGTTATCGATTAACGCCTGTTTAACACCTTCACCACTCAACGTCGTCTGCTCGTTGGCAAGACAGGTGATACACCAGTCGGCTGTCATGTTGATAAACACCGGCTTGCCCTGCGCGCGCAGTTCATCGAAGCGCGCCGTAGAGTAAGCCTCGAAATTACTCGCGCTGATTTGATTCCCGTCGGCATCGAACTGCACCACGGATTCGGCACGGGACTGGGTCTGTAAGAATGGCGTCTGCATGAGATAAAGCGCGAAGCCTAGGGCACTGATCAACACAGCGTAATTCAGCGCTAGCGCAACGCCGCTCATGCTAAAGCGTCTCTGGTACAGCCATGCCGCGAAGGCGAGCACCACGCAGGCGCCGAGCACGAGGGTCATCCCCATCACGCCCACCTGATTGCCCAAGACCCACAGGAAGAACAGCGCAGAGGCGTAAAGCGGGAATGCCATAAACTGCTTGAAGGTTTCCATCCACTGACCAGGCCTAGGCAAGAAACGCGACAGCACCGGCACATAGGACAGCAATAAAATAGGCGCCGCCATACCCAAGCCTAGCGCAACGAATACGAGCATAGCGATGGCCCACGGCTGAGTGAGCGCAAAACCGAGCGCTGGCCCCATAAACGGTGCAGTGCACGGCGTCGCTACGGTGGTTGCCAACACGCCGGTAAAGAATGAGCCCTTGTAGCCTTCTTTGTTGGCTAGATTGCCGCCCATACCCATGAGGCTGGTGCCGATTTCGAACACGCCAGACAAGCTTAACGCCAGCATGAAGAAAATATAGACGATAAGCGCGAGGAACCACGGCTGCTGAAACTGGAACGCCCAACCGATACGCTCGCCGCCGGCGCGCAATACGATAAGTACCGTTGCCAAGGCAACGAAGGCGATCACCACCCCCGCGGTATAAGCGAGCCCGTCCATGCGCTGCGTGTGTGCCGCTGCGCCGGCGTTCTTCGCAAGGCTCAGCGCTTTCATCGACAGCACGGGGAACACGCAAGGCATGAGGTTGAGTATGAGGCCACCGAGGAACGCAAAAGCGACATAAAGAAGAACCCCGCCGCCGTCATCCGATCGCGAAGCCGCCGCGGCCGGCGCGAGCGACAGGTCGCTCACGGCGACCGCTGGATTAGCAAAATCGTAAGCCGTGCGAACGCCCTCGGCATCTTCTAGCACCAAGACGCCATAAACCTCGCTTAGGTCGTCGAGCATGCGCCGCGGCTGCGCGTGGGTGATCTGCAGAAGCGTCGGACTTAGAGTGACATCGCGCAGTGGCCCGGGCTTTATGACGCGGCGCTTCTCAGGGAAGAAGAAGGCATCGGTTGCGCCGTCAAAGAGGCCGCTTGCCGATGAGAAGCCAAGGCTTACGCGTTCGCCCGCCGCTACGATGCTTTGTTCGATGTCATGTTCGGGATTGGGCAATTGCGCACGAGCGCTCGCGAAGAGCGGCGCGGTGCGAGCATCGAGCTGCTCGGTTGCCGCCACCGGCAGAGTGATGTCCAAGCGCTGCTCGCCGGGAATACAAATTTGCTCGCACACGTTCCAGAAAGCCGTGGCTGACAACGTTGCGGTGTCTTCACTGTAGCCGACCGGAAGAGTCACGGCGATGGGCAGAACGACTTCCTGTTCATAGCCAAAATTCACTAAATCAGTTTCGTAGAACGGTAGCCAGTGCGGTGCAGGAAACTGCAGTTCGCCGAGGCGAGTGCCGGCAGGTGCTTGCCAGTCGCTGAGCGTGGTCGGCTCGCCACTGTCGCCGCCCATTTTCCAATAGGTATGCCAGTGCTGCGCGGGAGTGAGGCGCAGCCCTAGCCACTGTGTTGTTCCCGGCACGAGTGTCGTCGACTCGCTGAGCAGCTCGACTTCGATACGATTGTCCCACGCCTCGGGTGAACGCTGGGCGTTTAGCTCAAAGCCCTGCAACTGGCCCTCAGCATCGATAAAAGCCAACAAACCATCGAGTTCGGCGCGCGCAGGATCAAAGCGGCGATGCTGCTCGGTGCTAATCTGCATCCGCTCGCCATCGAACATGACCTCGCGCACCGGGGCGTATTTCATCACGCGCTTTTCGAGCGGGAAGAACCACGCCTCGTCCGCCTCGGTGAAACGGGTATCCGGCGCTTCTATCATCACATTGACGCGGCCGTCATGGGCATTAAACGTCGCTACTAGATCGTGTTCCCCCGCGGCTGAAGGCAGGCTTGCCCGCGCCTGAGCGAAGCCCTCGCGCCAGCGCACATCCGTGTCCAGCTCGGAGGCCACCGGCAGCGTTAACGAGAATTCTGCCGCGCCAGGAATGCAAATCTCATCGCAGACCTGCCAATCGATTTGCGTGGCGAGATTGAAAGACGAATCCGCGTAATCGGCCGGCACGGTTACCGGCAGCGGGAGGAAGACTTCCCGCTTGTAGGTGAAAGTCACCAGATCACTGCCAGGGAAAGGCGTCCATTCCGGAATGGGCCAGAGGATGTCGCCGGCAGCGGCGCCGGCAGGTAGGCGCCACTCGCTTGTGCTCGTCGCCTCCCCGCTGTCGCCACCGAATTGCCAGTATGTATGCCAATGCTCGATGGGCTTTAAGCGAATCGCAAGCCACAGCGTCTCGCCGGGCACCACGTTTAGCGACTCGGCAACGAGCTCAACTTCGATCTGATCGGTGCTATGCACCTGTCCGAGAGCAGGCAAATAAAGAAGAGAAATACAAATAGCTATCAGATGCTTATTGAATACTCTTAACATTTTACTTCCTATTAATTTAAAGGGTGCGGAAAGCGACTACCGCGACTCTCCAAGGTAACAAATACGCTGGCCACTGTCATTTCAGACCGCCGGCTTGATCTAGGCACTACCGAGCAGGTGCTCCACCATGAGCTGCAGAGTCGTGTTGCCCCTGAACTCGTTAATGCTGAGCCTGTAGGCAAGCTCGATCTCACGCGCCTCTGGTGCCGGCCAGTCTTCGGCGCTCACTCCAAAGGCGATAGCGTCGATAACGGTCTGCGGGTCGCCGAGTGGGCTTAACACCATCTTCAGATGATTTTCGCCGAGCCTGCGCTGCTGCACTAGGTGAAACCGGCCATGGAAACTCGGCTCGGGAAACGCCTGCCCCCAAGGCCCCGCGTCTGCGAGTGCCGCAGCGTTGGCCAGTGTCAGCTCCGAGGCTGCAAGCTCACCATCGCTCACTATCGTCGCCTGCAAGAGCTCGGGGCTTAACACCCGCGCCGCTTCGGCGGCGAATTCAGCCGCGAAACGATCGAAGTTTTCGCGGCTAAGGCTCAAGCCGGCGGCCATGGCATGCCCGCCGAATTTACTAATCAAACCGGGATTACGGGTAGCCACCGCATCTAGGGCATCGCGAATATGGAACCCGGGGATCGAGCGCGCCGAGCCCTTGAGCTCGGACTCGGGATTGCTCGATTCGGCCAAGGCAAAGGCGATTACCGGACGGTGACAGCGCTCCTTAATGCGCGAGGCGACAATACCAACAACACCCTGATGCCACTCCGGATCAAACAGGCTCAGCGCCGCAGGCAGGGCGTCGTCTTCTAACGGCATCTTGTCCACGAGCTCGAATGCCTGCTCGCGCATGCCGGCCTCGATGTCCCTGCGGTCTTTGTTCATGCCGTCGAGCTGCAGTGCGAGCGCGCTCGCCTCGCGCTCGGATAGCGTGAGCAGACACTCTATGCCGGTAGACATGTTGTCTAGTCGCCCAGCGGCATTGAGCCGCGGGCCGACGGCGAATCCAAGGTCGCTCGCCGCAAGGGTCGCGAAATTACGCTTAGCGAGGGTGAGTAGGCTGAGGATGCCTGGGCGCGCTCGCCCTGCCCTAATTCGGCGAATGCCTTCGCTCACTAAGATGCGATTATTGTGGTCGAGCGCAACGACATCAGCGACGGTGCCAAGCGCGACAAGATCTAACAACTCGGCGAGATTGGGCTCGGCAATGCCCTTGCGTTTGAACCAACCACTCGCGCGCAGGCGTCGACGCAGGGCCAACATGACGTAAAAAATCACACCGACGCCGGCGATGCTTTTGCTTGCAAACTCACAGCCCGGCTGATTGGGGTTCACGATTGCCGCGGCGGCCGGTAATTCTTTACCCGGTAAGTGGTGATCGGTGACGAGGGTTTTAATGCCGGCGGCGTTCGCGGCAGCCACGCCATCGATGCTGGAGATGCCATTATCGACGGTAATGATGAGATCCGGCTTCTTCGCCTTCGCCAATTCGACGATCTCAGGAGTTAGCCCATAGCCGTATTCGAATCGATTCGGCACGATGTAGTCGACATGCGCGCAGCCGAATGCGCGCAGCGCCGTCATCGCAAGGGCGCAGCTCGTCGCGCCATCCGCATCGAAGTCTGCAACGATTAGCAGGCGCTGCGCAGACTCTAGCGCCTCTTCCAACAGCTCGACCGCGGCTGGCATGCCTTTAAGCGCATCAGGATCGATGAGTCTGGCGAGGGTAAGCTCAAGCTCTGCTGCATCGGTCAACCCACGTTGGGCGTAAATGCGGCGTACCAACGCGGGCAGAGAATCTGAGAAGGCGAGCCCGCTGGACTCCCTAACGACAAGCTGAGTCGCCACCGCGCTAGGACCGCGCGTGGGATTTAACGAAGTCGGTGACCGCCTCAAGCGAGTTGGCGACGACGCTAAACTGCTCCTCTCGCTCAAACAAGTCGGCGAGATGCTCAGGTAATGCGGGAGAGGCTAGTCCGGCGGCAGTAATCGCCTCGCTAAATTTAGCAGGATGGGCCGTGGCGAGGGTGATCATCGGGACCGCGCTATCTCGGCGAGTGCGACGCGCAGCTTCGACGCCGATCGCAGAATGGGGGTCGAGCAACATGCCGTTCTCGGCCTTGACGCTCGCAATCACTTCGCAGGTTGTGTCGTCGTCTACCGCGGCGCTGTCGAACATTGCCGCCACACGCTCCCAGCGAGCAGCAGGGACGCTCAGTAGGTCTTTGCCGGCATGCGCCATAAAGTCGGCCAGCGCAGCACCGTCGCGATCGTAGACATCGAATAGGTAGCGCTCGAAATTACTAGAAACCAGGATATCCATACTCGGCGAGTAGGTCTTGGCGAGCTCGGTCACTGAATAATCGTTGTGGGCAATGAAACGATGCAGGATGTCGTTCTTGTTAGTAGCAACGACCAGCTGGTCGATTGGCAGGCCCATCTGCTTAGCGAGATAGCCCGCGTAGATATCACCAAAATTGCCCGTAGGCACCGAGAACGACACGGCCTTCTCCGGCCCGCCAAGGCGCAGCGCCGCCGAGAAATAGTAGACGATCTGCATAAGAATGCGCGCCCAGTTAATCGAGTTCACGGCGACCAACTGCCTGTCTTCTGCAAGAAAACTTTGGTCGGCAAACGCCGCCTTCACGATGCGCTGGCAATCATCGAAATTGCCCTCGACTGCCAGGTTGAACACGTTATCGCCCTGCACAGTCGTCATCTGTTTGCGCTGCACGTCGGATACGCGGTTGTGCGGATGCAAGATAAAAATATCGACACGATCAGAGTGCCGGCAGCCTTCCAACGCAGCAGAGCCGGTGTCCCCCGACGTCGCGCCGAGAATGACGACACGCTTGTCGCGCTTAGTGAGGACGTAGTCGAGTAGACGCCCGAGTACCTGCAACGCAAAGTCTTTGAAGGCGAGCGTGGGACCATGAAACAGCTCCAGCACGTATTCTTCGTTGCCAAGCGATTGAAGCGGCGCGACGTCGGCGTGATTAAACTGAGCGTAGCTCGCCTCGATAATGGCACGCAGGTCGGCCGCAGGGATTTCATCACCAATAAACGGCGTGATGACCTTAAGCGCCAGCTCTGGATAACTTAGCTCGCGCCAAGACGCGATCTCTTGCATCGAGTAGTGCGGTAATTCAGTAGGCACGTAGAGGCCGCCGTCGGGCGCGAGACCGGTGAGGAGAACCTGTTCGAAGCTTTGTTCTGGGCAACCGCCGCGCGTGCTCTGGTATTTCACGTTTACATCCTCTTAATTTGGGCGTCTATTCACCGAAGCTCTCGACCCGAATGCGCATCACCGGGGCGACGACGCTGTCGAGCGCCTCGATCGCAGCGAGCGCTTCGTTGAGTTCGCCCTCGCGGGTCTTGTCGGTGAGCAGCACGATCGGCACGTTCTTGCCGTCGCTCTCCTTCTGAATCACCGCATCGATGCCGATGCCGAAACGCTCAAGCTCACCCGCAACATCCGCCATGACGCCCACAACGTCCTGCGCCGTAATGCGCAGATAGTATTCCGTTGTGATGTCCTCGATCGTCAGTGTGCGCAGGTCGTCGCGGGGGGCGGTGTAACCAAGGGTCGGCACCAACGGTTTAGCGAGTCCCTGCACCTTGGCCCGCGCAATATCGATAAGGTCTGCGACCACCGACGACGCCGTCGCCTCGGCGCCGGCTCCGGGGCCACTGTAAAGCGTGCTGCCGACGGCATGGCCGTGGATAACGACCGCGTTGCCAACGCCATGCACGTTAGCGATGAGCTGTTTGGTCGAGATCAGCGTCGGATGCACGCGGGTTTGTACCCAGCCGTTCTCCAAGCGCGCAATGCCGAGGTGCTTGATGTGATAACCGAGTTCTTTCGCGTAAGCGATGTCTTCAGGCGTCAAGGCGCCAATGCCCTCTGTGTAGGTTGCATCGAAAGCCAGCGGCGTGCCAAAGGCGATAGACGCCATGATGGTCAGCTTGTGCGCGGCATCAATACCCTCGACGTCGAAGGTAGGATCAGCCTCCGCGTAACCTAGCGCCTGCGCCTCTATCAAGACATCTGCGAACTCACGCCCCTTATCCATCATTTCAGTGAGGATAAAGTTACCGGTGCCATTGATGATGCCCGCGAGCCAATCGATACGATTCGCAGCGAGTCCTTCACGCAGCGCCTTGATCACCGGAATACCACCGGCGACCGCGCTTTCGTAAGCAAGCGTGACGCCCTTCTCTTGCGCCAGTTCTACCAAGGGCATGCCGCGCTCGGCGATCAGCGCCTTGTTGGCTGTGACCACGTGCTTACCGTTAGCCAGCGCCTGTCGGACGACCTCGAAGGCGGGCTCGAAGCCGCCCATCGTCTCGACCAAAACATCTACGTTAGGGTCATTTGCCACGGCGAAGGGATCGGTGCCGCAGGTGGCGACGCCGCTAATATCGACTTGTAGGCTGCGCGAGGCGACGTGGCTTACCTCGATCTTGATGCCAGTCTTGCGGGCGATATCTTTCGCATTGCCCTGCAAAAGTGCCAGCGTGCCGCTACCGACAGTGCCGTATCCGCAGATGCCTACTTTCAAACTTTTCGATTCTTTCACAGTCACCACAGTGCCTCTTAACCAAGTGTGCGCCAGCGTTCACGCGCGAAGCGCCAAGTATAGCGGATAAGCTCGGTTGGGTGGCAGCAAAACGGCTGCCGAGTGGCGGTGATCGAGCGCTTAGAGCACCCCTAGCATGCCAGCGAGGCGCGCCGCTTCGATATAGCCTGGCACTAGGCGGCCGTCGGGGAACACCAAGGCTGGTGTGCCATTTACGCCGAACTGATTACCCAGCGCGTAATGGTTGAGGATGGGGGTGTCGCAGGCCTTTTCCGGTAAGTTTTGACCGTTTTTTGCCTGATTAAACGACTTGTGGCGATCTTCCGAACACCACACCGAGACCATTTTTGCATATGACTCGGCGTTGGCGCCGCCGCGGGGATACGCGAGATAGCGAACGCGAATGCCGTAGTCGAGGAGCTGGTCGAGCTCGCCGTGAAGCTTGCGGCAGTAGGTACAGTCGACATCGGTAAACACGGTAAGCGTCGCTTTCACCTCTTTCGGTTCGAAGATAATCATTTCGCTTTCGGGCACTGCACTGAGGGCTTCAGTATTACTGCCCTGTCTCGTCGAAGCGGACAGATTGACGAGCCCCGAGGGGCTGGTGCGATACATATCACCCGCAAACAAATAGTCGCCAGAAATATCACTGTAGAGAATCTCGCCGGTGTTGAGCTGCACTTCATAAATAGTCGGCAGCACCGTTTTCTTAAGGTTAATGATCTCGAGCTGATTGCCTGAGGCCGTTTCGATAGCGGCGGCGAGTTTCTCACGCAGGGATTGCTGGCCGCTGGCGCCGGAGGCGACGACAAGTAGGAATACAGAGAGAAGTGTCGCGACTACGCGCCTGATCGAAAAAACTGACATGCTCGGTCTCCGGAAGAAGTGTGCTGACGCCGTTTGGTGCGGCCAAAAGTCTTCGTTATTTATACCATCAAAAGCAAGACGCTAACAGAAACGAAAAAGCCGGCGTTAGCCGGCTTCTCCTGAGTTCTGCTCTGCCCCCAAAGCCAATCGCTGTGGGCGCGAAAGAAACTAGGCCTTCTTTTCGAGCTTCTCGGCAATGCGAGCCTTACGGCCGGTGAGGTCACGCAAGTAATAGAGCTTCGCTTGACGCACGTCACCACGACGCTTAACAGTCACGCTGTCAACCTGCTTGCTGAAGGCTTGGAACGTACGCTCAACGCCAACGCCGTGCGAGATCTTACGGACAGTAAAGGCCGAATTGAGTCCGCGGCTGCGACGACCGATAACGACGCCTTCGAAAGCCTGCAGACGCTCGCGGTCGCCTTCCTTAATCTTTACTTGAACGACGATTGTGTCACCTGGACCGAAGTCAGGTAATTCGCGGTCCATCTGTGACTCTTCGATCTGTTGGATGATTTTGTTCTTGCTCATCGTTCCTGCTCCTAAACTCTTGGGTCCCGCGGCTCACGCCTGAGGAGTGTTCTTGCGTTGTGTTTGTCTATTACTTCAGTCGCTCTCGCGATCATTCTTTGTCACTCGCGTACTCCGCGAGCAACGCTTGTTGTTCTGCACTGAGCGTCTGCGCCGCGATAAGATCGGGTCGCTTCTGCTGCGTGACACCGAGCGCTTGCTTTCGTCGCCACCGCGCTATCGCCGCATGGTCTCCGCTGAGCAACACGCTCGGCACCTCACGGCCTTCGAACGTCTGCGGCCGCGTGTATTCTGGACAGTGCAATAGCCCTGCCTCGAAACTGTCTTGCAAGGCCGACTCGTGATCGCCCAGGGCGCCAGATTGGCGCCGAATAATCGCATCGACTATCGCCATTGCCGCGAACTCACCGCCGCTAATCACGAAGTCGCCTAGCGACCATTCTTCGTCGATCTCGGTCTCGAGTACGCGCTGATCGATGCCTTGGTAGCGGCCGCAAACGAAAATAATCGACTCGTTCGACGCCGCCTCCACAATGCTTTCTTGGTCTACTCGCCTACCTTGCGGCGACAAATAGACCACCTTCGTTTCTCCGTCGCCGGCCACACTCCGTTTCGCTTCGCGGATGGCTGCCACTAGAGGCTCGGTCTTCATCAGCATGCCGGGACCGCCACCGAAGGGCTTATCGTCTACCGTACGATGCTTATCCGTAGCAAAGTCTCTTGGGTTGACGCTAACTAGCTCAACTAGCCCCTCGCGTATCGCCCTGCCGCAGACACCAAAATCGGTCAGTGCGGCGAACATCTCGGGTAGCAGAGTGATCAAGCCAATCTTCATTTCTTGATCCTGCCGCTTATCCGACTCTTGTCACAGTCTGGTCGCGCTCTGCTCGAACTAGGCCAGGTAATCCGCGTCCCAGTCGACGTGAATCTCCGCCTTATCGAGGTCGATTTTGTTGACCACCGAGTTGCGCAGATATGGGATTAATCGCTCCCTATCGTCGAGGCTGTCCTCGGTAGGCATCACGACTAATACATCGTTCGCACCGGTTTCGAGCAAACCCTTGACCCGACCTAAGCACTCACCGCTCAGGTTATGTACCGTCAACCCTTCGAGCTGGTACCAATAAAATTCTTCGTCTTCTAACGCCGGCAGCGCCTGACGCTCAATCGCCAGTGTCGCGCCGTTTAGCAGTCTTGCGTCTTCCGGGGTATCGACTCCCTTGAAGTGCGCGATCAACCCTTTGGGCTGCTGCTTGTACTCATCGATCTCGAGCAGTCGTGGCGCAGAGCTTCCTGCGAGGCTAGTCTCGAAATCGGCGCGGAGCACTGGGTAGTCGAGAATGCCATCGGGCTCTTCGGTAAAGGAGATTATCCTCACCCACCCTTTGATTCCGTGGACCTTGCCAACTTTACCCAGCACAAGCCACGCATCAGCTTCCGCGAGGCCTGGCTTAGGGTCTAACGCGTCATCCACGGCCACGCCGTTCAAGGCTTAAATTAAGCCTCTGTGCTAGGCGCGTTCGCCGCGTCCTTAGCCAATGTTGAGACGCGCGGGCTCATCTGTGCGCCCTGTGAACGCCAGTAGTCCATGCGCTCCTGATCAAGACGCAGACGCTCTTCGCCACCCGTTGCACGGGGGTTAAAGAAGCCAATGCGCTCGATGAAGCGGCCATCGCGCGATGAGCGGCTATCGGTAACCGTGATGTGATAAAAAGGACGTTTCTTAGCGCCACCACGAGATAGTCGAATCGTGACCATACTTAATTCCTGTTAAATTACTTAGCAAAAAATCTGTTATTCCAAGTACTTAAACGATTATTTCCTATTAACAGCTACTAAGGCTGCGCAGGAATTATCTGACCTGGATAAAAGGGGGGATATTCTATGTTAATTGCCCTAGGATTGGAAGCACCCTGACACCCTTAGAACCGCGGAGGCATGCCGCCCCCGGGGAAGCCTCCGCCCATACCGCCCGGCCCTCCGGGTCCACGCATGCCGCCGAGGCCACGCATCATATTTGCGAGGTTACCGCCCTTCATCTTCTTCATGACTTTTTGCATCTGCTTATGCTGCTTCATGAGCTGATTGAGGTCCTGAATTTTAGTGCCGGAACCCACGGTAATACGTCGCTTACGCGAGCCATTGAGCGCATCGGGGTTGCGCCGCTCGCGCGGGGTCATTGAATTGATGATTGCTTCCATCTTCTTGAACTTCGCGTCGTCAACCATGCTCGCAGCACCAGGCGGCAGCGCACCCATACCGGGCATCTTGTCCATAATGCTGGCGACGCCGCCCATGTTCTGCATCTGCTTAAGCTGTTCTCGAAAGTCTTCGAGGTCAAAGCCCTTGCCCTTCTTAATCTTGTTAGCAAGCTTTTCGGCCTGCGCCTTATCGACCTTGCGCTCGGCTTCTTCTATAAGCGACAACACATCGCCCATGCCCAGGATGCGTGAGGCAATACGATCTGGATAGAACGGCTCGAGCGCGTCGCTCTTCTCGCCCATACCGATGAATTTGATTGGCTTGCCCGTGACATGGCGCACCGACAGCGCCGCGCCACCCCGGGCGTCGCCGTCTGCCTTGGTAAGCACCACACCGGTAAGCGGTAACGCGTCGTTAAACGCCTTCGCCGTCACCGCCGCGTCTTGACCCGTCATCGCGTCAACCACAAATAGCGTCTCGATCGGCTTGAGCTGGGCATGCAGGTCACCGATCTCGCCCATCATGGCTGCGTCTATCGCTAAACGACCTGCGGTATCGACGATCAACACATCGATAAACTTGCGCTTCGCCTCTGCGAGCGCCGCGGCAGCGATATCACTTGGCCTCTGACTCTCGTTGCTGTCGAAGAATTCGACCTCTACCTCGGCGGCAAGAGTCTGCAGCTGCTTGATCGCCGCCGGACGATAGACATCGGCGCTGACCACCATGACCGATTTCTTGGCCGTCTGCTTTAGATAGCGCGAAAGCTTACCGACAGTCGTCGTCTTACCCGCGCCCTGCAAACCCGCCATCAAGATGACCGCCGGAGGCGCCGCCTTGAGATCGAGTTCGCTATTGGCGGTGCCCATAACCGCTTCTAGCTCCGACTGGACTACCTTAATAAAGGCTTGGCCGGGGCTGAGACTCTTCGACACCTCCTGACCTACGGCCCGTAAACTCACCCTATCGGTAAAGTCTTTGACTACACTTAAGGCAACGTCCGCCTCGAGTAGCGCGCGACGCACCTCTCGTAGAGCGTCTTGAATATTGTCTTCCGACAGCACCGCCTTGCCCGTGAGCTTGCGGAAGGTACCGGAGAGTCTCTCGCTTAAAGTATCGAACACGTGTCTAACCGCCTAAATTTTGACCGAAAAAAGAGCCTGTATTGGCATTCGTCGCGGAGTATAGCGCACAAGCACCCTAACTTCGCCGCCCAAAAACCACTTCAACGCACTCTGCACATGTGCGACACTTTCACGTCGACTTTTTTACAGGCTCGCTCCTCCCATGCAACTCCTCGCTGGCACCATTGCCATTGCCTTCTATCTTGCGAGTATCGCCCTGCAGGTCCGGTCGCTGCGCGCGCAGGGCAACCGCAGGGCCATGCTAGGCTGCGGCTTCGTCGCGGTAACCTCCCATGTGATCAGCGCCCTCGCCGTTCTGCACGCACCCGGCGGCTGGCATTTCGGTTTAGTCGAAATCAGCACACTGATCAGCGCGGTCATTTCAGCGCTAGTGCTGGCTAGCAGTTTGCGCAAACCGCTGGACAGCTTGTTTCTCGCACTTTTCCCGCTGGCCATTTTCTCAATACTCGCCTCGCTTGCCGTGAATAGCCGCTTCCCGCCTACCCAGCTCGATGGCGGGTCGGCCAGCCACGTCCTCCTGTCCATACTCGCTTACAGCGTTATCACTATTGCGGCGCTGCAGGCACTGCTTTTGGCCTATCAGAACAACCGACTCAAACATCACCACCCCGGCGGACTGCTCAGCAAGCTGCCCCCGCTCCAAGATATGGAAGCACTGCTTTTCGAGCTTCTGTGGGCAGGACAAATTTTATTGAGCGCGGCGATCGCTGCGGGCTTCCTCTTCTTCGAGAATATTTGGGGTATTGACGGCGTTATCCACAAGACCTTCTTCTCGCTAATTGCGTGGTGCGTGTTCGCCGTATTGCTATGGGGGCGCAGCCGCCTCGGTTGGCGCGGCCTCACTGCAATTCGCTTCACGCTTAGCGGCTTCGCCCTACTCATTCTCGGATTCTACGGCTCGAAGTTTGCGCTCGAATACCTCATAGGTTAGCCAATGGGCCAAGACGACAATTCACTCGCCGCGTTAGTCCTTGCGTTTATTGCGCTTATTATTGCCTCGGCGTATTTCTCGTCGTCCGAGACCGGCATGATGAGCCTCAACCGCTATCGGCTACGTCATCTTGTACGCTCGAATCACGCGGGCGCCAAGCGTGCGAGTAAACTGCTTGAAATGCCTGACAAGCTCATCGGCGTTATCCTCATCGGCAACAACTTCGTCAATTTCCTAGCGGCGTCTATTGCCACGTCGATTGCTATAGCCCTCTTTGGCGACCCCTCGCCGATCATCACCGCCGTCGTTCTCACGCTGGTCGTGCTCATCTTTGCCGAAGTCACGCCCAAGACCATCGCCGCTCTGTACCCAGAAAAAATAGCGTATCCGTCTAGCGTGCTGCTCGCCCTACTCCTCAAAGTACTCTATCCGGTGGTGTGGATTGTTAATCTCGTCTCTAACACGCTCGTGCGCCTACTCGGCTTCAGCTCGCAAAGCGACGAAGGTCAAAATCAGCTCAGCCACGAAGAACTACGTACGGTAGTGTACGAATCTGGCGGTCGTATTCCACGTCGTCGCCACGGCATGCTAATGAATATTCTCGATCTCGAGCGCGTCACGGTAGACGACATACTCGTTCCGCGTCATGAACTCATCGGCATCGACATTGAAGACGACCTCGACGATATTCTGTTGCAGATTAGCAGTGCGCAGCACACGCGCCTGCCGGTGTTTAAACACGATATCGACAACATAGTCGGCATCCTCCACTTGCGCAGCACAGGCAAATTGATCGGCATAGAAGAGCTCAATAAATCTGCGCTACTGCAAGAAACCGCCGAGCCCTATTTCATCCCCGAAAGCACGCCGTTGCACACCCAGCTATTCAACTTCCAAAAGAAAAAAGAGCGCATGGCGGTAGTCGTCGATGAATACGGCGCGGTCAAAGGCATCATCACTCTCGAAGATATCCTCGAGGAGATCGTCGGCGAGTTCACCACCGACCTCGCTGCCAGCAGCAAAGATATTCACCCACAGGACGATGACAGCTTCCTCATCGACGGATCGGCGAGTATTCGCGACATTAATAGGGTGTTGTCATGGGACTTAGATGTCAGCGGCGCGAAGACCCTTAATGGACTGATCACCGAACTACTCGAATCGATACCCGACTCTGCGGTGTGCGTAAACCTCGACGGCTACTACGCCGAAATAGTGCAGGTAAAAGATAACGTTATTCGCACCGTGCGCATGTGGCCAGAGCCTGGCCTAGACATCGCCGACCTCGACACCGACGGTTAACCTCTTCATCCTGAGCCTTCAGAGAATGCCTACCACGAGCGGGGTCGACCACTGCGTCACCTTGGCAGGCTGTGCGTCCTGCCGAATTGAGCCTTCGGCTCTAATCGACTCACGCAGGGTGACCGCTACAGGCCCAGCTTCCCCCTCTGGGGTTTGCAGCGCCAGGCCAAGCGCGTAGTCCGCGCCCACCACAGATCCGCGCCAGAACGACCACTGTGCCGGCGATTGCGACAGCAAACTGCCGCCGAAACGAATCGCAACCTCCTCAGACTCTGCAGAAAAATCGAAGCTAAAGTCCGCCAAGGGAATCGCGAGCCCTAATCCCCGCGCCTTTATATAGGCTTCTTTCAGCGCCCACAGTGCGTAGAAGCGCTCGAGGCGAAACTGCTCAGGCAGCGCCATTAGCGCCTCTTGCTCGGAGGGGGAGAAATACCGCGAGATCAGGCGTTCAATACGCCGCGCGCGCCCAGCATACTCGACGTCCACGCCAATCACACCGGCCCGGGTGACAGCGACCACAACCCTGTCGCGGGAATGCGACAAGTTGAACGACAGATCGGACTGTAAGTCGCTAGCGAGTTCGGGACGGCCATGCTCACCTAATCCAAAGTCAAACACAGAAGTGCCGAGGTAGTGCGCCAACACGCTGCGTAGCATGGCGCGAGAGAGCAATAATTGCCGCTTACTGCGCAGTGGCGCATAGCGGTCATAGCGAGTGCGTTCGGCGTCCGACAGCACAGGCAGCCAAGTATCCTCGAGGGTGGGAAGCTCGAAACCGGCGCAGTCGAGAGACCAAAGATCCACTGCCGCCTGCGTCGCTACGACCATAGAAGTCCTCGCTTCGCAGCTTGCACTAGCTGCGGTAATACCGATGCGTTTTCACTGTCGTAGATACACTGCAGGCGCTTGACCGCGATGCGCGTCTCACTCGGTGTTGCGAAGGCGTTGTTGACGTAACACGTTTCACCCAACTGCACAGCCTGATTAACATGACTATGCCCATACACATGCACAGCGGGCGCGAGACGCTCGACCTGATCGCCCAGCGCTGCGCTTCCCAACACTGGATACACCACGCGCCGCGACTCCGGCACCCAGCTTGGCATAGCCGCGAGAGTGGGTAGGAAGTGCGAGCAGCTTATGACCACGTTTGCGCCGCTGCACACTTCGCCATGGCGGACGAGCTCAGCCTCGTTGAGCGCATGGAAATAGTCGGCGACCGCGCCACTGTCGGACAATGATTCGGGCCAGTGACACGCCGAGAAATCGCGCCACCCTCGACGTAGCTCACGGCTAAGTTCACCGAAGGAGAAATCATACCAGGACAGCAGTGGCACAAACGCAACGCCGTCGAGCAGGAACGTTTGAGTCTTAATTCCGAGGGAGTCGCACAATGCATTCAGCGCAGTAAACTTGGTAAGGGAGCAGTCGAAGTGACAGCGCCGCACCCACAGATCGTGGTTGCCTGGCACGAAAAGCACCTGCGCGAAGCGAGCTGCACACGCGGCAAGCACCGTCTCGAGAAGCGCGAAGTCATCCGACACGTCGCCAGCTAACAGCAGCACATCGCTGCGATACTCACTCTCGCTAAGCCCCATAAGCCAGTCGAAATTCTGCGCATAGTCGACGTGAATATCTGAGACGGTGTGTACGCGCAAGTGAAGCCCCCTGCTAGTGACTCACATGCCGCTTTATATAGTCGGCGAGTAGCAAATACTCCTCGCGTCGCGGGTCGGTCTTGCGCCACGCCATGCCGATTTGGCGATTCACGTTATCACTGCTGAAATGTTTGATGCTTAAGTGTGTGTCACCTAAGACGTCGGCAGCCACCGACATCGCAGGGAGCAGTGTCATGCCAAGGCCATTGGCGACCATCTGCACCAAGGTGTGCAGACTATTACCCTGATACACCACATCCATCGCTGTCGAGCGAAGTTGACACGCTTCGAGCGCGTGGTCACGCAGACAATGCCCTTCTTCTAACAGAAGCAGGCTCTCGCCTCGTAGCTGCTGCTGTTGCACCTGCTTAAGTTTCTCGAACTCGTGGCCCGGCGGCAGACAGAGCAAAAACTCGTCTTCAAACAGCGTGACCGTCTCCATGTCGGGCAATGGATAGGGCAGCGCGAGGATGACGAGGTCAAGCCGACCTTGCTGTAGCTGTCTCTCGAGCTGCGCACTCATCTCCTCCTTAAGGAAGAGCTTAAGCTGAGGAAACTCCCTGCGCAGGCCACCCAGCATGGGTGGCAGGAGAAAGGGGCCGATAGTCGGAATCACACCGAGGCGGAGGTCGCCCGATAGCGGCTGCGCATGCACTTTCGCCAACGCCACGAAGTCTTCTACATCTCCGAGAATGACCCGCGCCTGCTTTAACAGCTTTTCTCCCAGGGGCGTGATGAGCACGGCCTTTTTATTCCGCTCGAACACCTTAATATCGAGCTGTGACTCGAGCTCCGCGATGGCGGCGCTGAGGGTGGACTGGGTGACAAAGCACGCATCCGCCGCCTTGGTGAAATGTTTGTGCTCAGCGACGGCGCACAGGTATTTGAGTTGTTTGATTGAAGGAGCCATAGGATTCGATGTTAATCGATAAAAACGATGCTAGCACCCAATAAATTCAATTTGAGTGTTGATTGCCCATCCAATAGACTCACCTCTAATCGCAATAGGTCATCCGACCATCGCGTTTAGGCGTTAAGTGAGGAGCACTCACACTGCGCATATCGATACGCTTTCAGCTGAACAAACTAGGAGAAAACCATGTCATTGAAAGGTTCTAAGACCGAAGACAACTTGAAGGCCGCCTTCGCCGGCGAGTCTCAAGCCAACCGCCGCTATCTCTACTTCGCACAGAAAGCCGACGTAGAAGGCTTTAACGATGTCTCTGCACTCTTCCGCTCAACAGCCGAAGGCGAGACTGGACACGCACACGGCCACCTCGAATATTTAGAAGAGGTAGGTGATCCCGCGACAGGCATGCCTATCGGTGGCACTGAAGACAACCTTAAGTCAGCTGTAGCTGGCGAGACCCACGAATACACTGATATGTATCCGGGCTTCGCAAAAGACGCGCGCGACGAAGGCTTCGATGAGATCGCTGATTGGATGGAAACTCTCGCCAAGGCAGAACGCTCACACGCGAATCGCTTCCAAAAAGCACTAGACTCACTCAACGACTAGTCTACGCCCGCGGCGCTCGCCATCAGGGCACGCCGCAGACTGCCCTCCTCCGGGCCCGGAGGAGCGGCGGTCGACTCACTACTCAATAGTACACCCCCTAACAAATTTTCGAGAGCATGCTCAGGAGCTTGGCAATGGCGAGAGAAGGAAGAGAAGGCGGCTTGGATGCCCCCACCAGGCACCCTCTGAATCAGAATGACGCAAAGTTCTGGGACCAAGAGGATCTGAACAAGGAACTCGAACGAGTCTTCGATATCTGTCATGGCTGCCGCCGCTGCGTGAGCCTGTGCAATGCCTTCCCCACTCTATTTGACCTCGTCGACGAGAGCCCGACTCTTGAAGTCGATGGCATCGACGTCGCCGACTACAATAAGGTCGTTGACCAGTGCTATCTCTGCGACCTCTGTTATCTGACGAAATGCCCTTACGTCCCACCTCACGAATGGAACCTCGACTTCCCCCACGTGATGGTGCGCGCCAAGGCGATCAACTTTAAAAACGGCGATACTAAATTTCGCGACAACCTCATTACCAGCACCGACATGATCGGCAAAGTCGCCGCTCTCCCCGTCGTCAACACGCTGGTCAATGCAGGCAACAACACTGCGCCCATCCGCGCTGTCATGGACAAAGCCCTGGGCATCCATAAGGATGCGAAGTTGCCGCCTTACTCGAGCAAACCTGCGCGAAAAACCCACGGCGCGCTAATTTTCGACCCGGCGCGCAACACCGTACCGGCGAACACAGCAGATTCGGCCCACGAACGCGTGACGCTGTTCACCACCTGTTACTGCAATTACAACGAACCCTCCATCGCCGACAGCGTGATCAAGGTTCTAGAGCATAACGGAGTCGGCGTCGATCTCGCCGCTCGTGAACACTGCTGCGGCATGCCCAAATACGAACTCGGCGACCTTAAGACGGTCGAGAAGCTGATGGAGCTAAACATCCCCGCACTGTATGAGACGGTGAAAGCGGGCAATGTGATCGTCGCCGCCGTGCCTTCTTGCGTGCTGATGTTTAAGCAAGAACTGCCGCTCATGTTTCCCGACAACGAACAGGTCCAAGCGGTCGCCAAAGCGTTCTACGACCCCTTCGAATATCTGCACAAGCTGCATAAAGAAGGCCGACTCAGCCTCGACTTTAAACACTCGCTCGGCAATGTGAGCTACCACGTGGCTTGCCACCAGCGCGTGCAGAACATCGGCCCCAAAACCAAGCTAGTGTTAGAGCTTATTCAAGACACCATGGTAAAGAATATCGAGCGCTGTTCCGGTCATGACGGTACCTACGGCGTTAAGTCTGAGACACTCGAATTCGCCAATAAAATTGCGCGACCTATCGTCACGCAGATAGAAACCCAAGAGCCAGATCATTACGGCAGCGACTGCCCCGTGGCGGGACGCCATATCGAAACTAACTTAAAGAATAAGGCCAAGGAACGTGCTAGCAAAAACGGCGGCGAAGCGACAATAGCCGAACCCGTAAAAGACGCTATACACCCCATCGATCTTCTGTGTCTCGCCTACGGCATTTAATAGGCAGCGCAGACACAGATCGCATAGAACATGACACAGGATTAACCATGAAAAAAATTGCCTTAACAGACCTACTTAGTATTGAAGAATACAACGCCCAGCGCCCCGTCATCCGTCAAGCGATGATGGAGCATAAGAAGACCCGTCGCCTCCACCTCGGAGGCAATGTGTCGATGCATTTCGAAGACTATATGGTGATGCGCTACCAAATGCTCGAGCTTATCCGCGCAGAGAAAATCAGCGGCGAAGAGGATCTCGCGGAAGAACTTCACGCCTACAACCCACTAATCCCTGATGGTAAGAACCTCAAGGTGACGTTCATGATCGAATACCCGAACGAGACCGAGCGTAAGGAGAAACTGGCACAGCTCGTCGGGATAGAGGAGACTATTTCAATACAGATCGAGGGTTTCGATGCAGTTCACCCAATCTGCAATGAAGACTTAGAGCGCTCTACCGAAGACAAGACTTCAGCCGTACATTTTATGCGCTTCGAATTCAGTGACGACATGATCGCCGCAGCGAAAGCCGGGGCGAAGTGGGCGGTGCGCAGCGAGCACGTTAACTATCAGGCCGCCGTTGACCCTGTGCCGGAAGAGATTCGCACGTCGCTAGTGAGGGATTTCGACTAGCTTACACCGCAGCAAGCCGCCGTTAGCGCAATTCACCCCGCAATTCCGAGAAATTAGGTCTAGCCCCCTCCTCGCTATCGGCGAGGAGGGTCGTGGAATCGCTTCTGCGTATCGAGTAGACTCAGCGCGTTACTTACTCATCACCACAACGGATGGAACCTATGAAATCACTCTATCGCCTAGCCACGGGCCTCGCTGCGACGGCGCTTTTCGCCTCGGGCGCATCAACAACCGCTTTTGCCGACCACCATGGCGGCGGCCACGCCAGCTCGATCTCAATGATCGACTCTACCGAATTCGGCATCGATGCCGCTGAGATTGCTGAGATTAAGGCGCAGATGCAGGCGGCCGTAGACGGCGGATTCATCGCGGGCAACCTGCTCTTAGTAGGCAACAGCAAAGGCGTCGGCGTGCTCGAGACGACTGGCACACAGGGGCCGGAGCAAACAACAGCGGTAGACGAGCAGACGCTATTCCGCATCTACTCAATGACCAAACCAATCGTTAGCGTAGCAACGATGACGCTGGTGGAGGACGGCCTATTGTCTATCTCTGATCCAGTATCAAAATACATTCCCGAATTCGCCAACATGACCGTCATCGACGAGAAGACTGGCGCGATCACGCCCGCAAAGAATGAGATGACGGTGCAAGACCTGTTAACTCATGAGTCTGGCCTGATCTACGGCATCTTCGACCCGCAAAGTGAGTTGGGCAAGATGTACTTCGGTGCGGGATCCCTGCGTTTCGATATCACTGCATTAGAACTCGCACAGAATCTCGCGGCCCTGCCCCTGCGCTTCGAGCCTGGTACGAAGTGGAACTACTCGCGCTCGACCGACGTGCTCGGCGCGGTCATCGAAGTGGCAGCCGGCAAGCCTCTGGACGCCCTGCTCGATGAGCGCATTTTCGCGCCACTGGGCATGGACGAAACCACGTTCTATGTCGACGCGAGCAAAAAGAGCCGCATCGCCAACCCCATCCATGGCGACATGGCAGACCCGACTGTTGTCACGCCAATGCTAAGCGGTGGCGGCGGTCTCCATTCAACTACTGAAGACTATGTTCGCTTCGCAGCCATGCTTCTAGGCGGCGGCGAATATAACGGTGCGCGAATCCTGGAACAGGACACGCTCACGGCCATGCAGCAGAAGTTTATCGGAGACGACATTGACCGCAGTGCGTTCTTCTTCGGCCCACGCGGTGACTGGGGGCTGGGCTTCCACTTGCAGCCTATTCCTGGCGCTGATAACAACGGTCCGTTCAACTTCGGTTGGCAAGGCGTGGGCGGCACGGTCTTCATCGTCGACCCCACCAATGACTTCTTCATGCTCTATATGGCACAGGTCCGCGGCGGCCCGGCTGGCGCACCGATGGACCTCACCAAGGCCCAGGCGGCGGTGTACAAGGCGATGCTGAACTAGTTTCAGCCCAGCATCTCATACTTCCGCAAATACCCGCGCAGCTGGTGGTAGGTAAGCCCCAGCTGCTCGGCGGCCTTCTTCTGATTAAACTGCGCCTTTTCTAGGGCCTGCTTAATCAGCGCCACCTCAAAATTTTGCACCTCTCGTTTGAAATCAAATGGCGTGTCGCGGTGATTAATGCCGCCGACTTGGCGTGGCGCATCGGCGTCCTGCCCCTCAACCGCCTGCACTGACTCTGCCACAGACTCAGCCACAGACTCATCGCCATTGCCTCGCGGTCGGTCAGCGCCGCCAAGACGATAAGGAGAGGCAAAGGGATCGAACACGAGGTCGGTAATCGCGCCGTCTTCATTCTGGTAAACCGCACGCTCGACGGCATTTTTTAGCTCGCGAATATTTCCCGGCCATGAATAGCGCACGAGGGCATTCTGCACGCGATCGCTAAAGCCCATAAACACTTCGCCGCCAAGCTCTTTAACCATACCAACAGCGAAATGTTCCGCGAGCACGAGGATATCCTCGCCGCGCACTCTTAGCGGCGGAAGGGTGACGACGTCGAAGGCGAGCCTGTCGAGCAAGTCTTCGCGGAACTTGCCCTGCCGCGCACGCGCAGGCAGGTCTTCATTCGTGGCAGCGACGAGGCGCACGTCTACGGTAAGCGTCTCATTACCACCGAGGCGTTCGAATTCGCCGTACTCGATCACCCGTAGGATCTTCTCCTGCACCGCCATCGCGGTGGTGGCGAGCTCGTCGAGAAACAGCGTGCCACCGTCGGCGCGCTCGAAATACCCCTTGCGTAGCTTGGTTGCCCCGGTGAAAGCTCCGGCCTCGTGGCCAAAAAGCTGCGCCTCGAGCAGCGACTCGCTCATCGCAGCGCAGTTAACCTTAAGGAACGGCTCATCCCACCGAGGGGAAAGATAGTGCAGTCGCGCGGCGATCAGCTCTTTGCCCGTGCCGCGCTCACCTACTATCAACACCGACTTATTCAGCGGCGCGATCCGCGAGATATGCTCCTGCATTTCGAGGAAACAGGCTGACTCGCCGATCATCCGCGGCGCCCCTGCACGCGCCCGCGGTTCGAATTGATCTCGCATAGTAATAACTCCCTGGCTTTAGCCAAACCTACTATCCGGTGGTGAATTTGACCACCAAAGAATTGGCGCAGACCCGCCATTCTTTGAACTATTTGAAAAAAATAGCTAAATCAGGAGCTTAAAACAATCCCGAAAGCTGGCACGGTCCCTGCTTAGTACTAAGCAGACAGCAATAAAGGGCACCTCGGCCCGATCCCGCACATGCGAAGGCGAGATCAACCACCGACAGGACGCCCACCCACATCTAGCAGCAGAGACAGAGGACACACCCATGAGCATATTCACCCGCCTTTCGGACATCGTGAATTCCAATATTAGCGCCTTGCTCGACAAGGCAGAGAACCCCGAGAAGATGATCCGCATGGTGATTCAGGAAATGGAGGAAACGTTGGTTGAGGTCCGCAGTGGTACCGCCAAGGTCATCGCCGACAAGAAGACGCTAAAGCGCCGCGTCGACACCCTGAGCAAGCAAGCGGGCGACTGGGAGCAGAAGGCTGAGCTGGCGGTCTCGAAAGGCCGTGAAGATCTTGCCAAGGCAGCGTTAGTCGAACGTTCAAACATCAACGCCAGCATCGAAATTACCGAGAAAGATCTCGCGAAACTTGACGAGATCCTCGACAAACTTGGCAGCGAGATCGAGTTGCTCCAGGCCAAACTCAACGATGCCCGCGCGCGCCAGAAGACCATTCTGTTGCGCACCAAGGCAACCGAGAGCCGCGTCAACGTCAATACCAAACTCAAAAGCCACGCCATCGACAGCGCCCTCGATAAGTTCGAATACTTCGAACGCAAGATCGACCAGATGGAAGGCCAACTCGAAAGCGGCCACGTCGCGCAGCGCGGCTTAGAGAACGAGTTCGAGGAACTCGAACGCCAGGAGCAGATCGACGCCGAACTCGCCGAGCTGAAAGCGAAGATGGCGAAGGCGGCCAAGCCTTCCTCCGAAGACGGCGCCGCCTAGTGGTAGGCGCTGCCGCGGCGATTACGCCGCGGCTAGGCTAAGCCGCCTCGAGACGGTAGACTCGTTTTAATCAATTACAGGCCACAACTATGAACTCTTTAGTTTTTGTTCTCGCCATCGTCTTCATGGTGCTCTCTTTCGTGACGCTGTGGATCATGCTGGCACGCAAAGACCGCGGCACCGTGTCGGTGCAGGCGGGCAGCCGCTACGACCTAGACGAGCTCTCAGGCATGGCACAGTCGCTGACCGAGCGCATCGACATCCTCGAATCGATTCTCGATGCAGAAGTACCAGATTGGAGGGCGAATAATGAACACGCCTAGTGCCAGCAGGGCGCGGGAACGACTCGCGCTCGATCCTGAAAACGCTCGCTGGCTGGGCGTCTGCGCGGGTTTCGCGCGCTGGTTAGACCTGCCCATAGCGCTGGTGCGGGTCGTGTTTGTGATCTGCGTGATCTCCTGGCCCACGCTGTTGATCGCCTACCTCGTCGCCTATTTCGTGCTCGACCGCGGCCTCACAAAAGACAATGTGCAGGGCTACTTCCGCGGCGCAGAGACGGCAGAGCATTTCCGCCAGCTAAACTACCGGAAACCGATCTACCGCCGCCCCAGCCGAGGGCGTATCGCCGGCGTCTGCGCAGGTTTCGCAGACTATCTCGAGATCAAGACCTTCTGGGTGCGGCTCGCCACGGTCGGCTCACTCTTTATTTTCGGGCCTTTCACTTTCCTCGGCTATGTCATCTGTTGGATAGCGATCGATGTCGATCCTAACGACCCGCCCTGCACGAGTCGCCGCAGCGCGCGCCGAGCCCGCAGGAACGAGCGTCGCGCCGAGCGCCGAGCGCGCCGCGAAGCGCACGCCCAACCTCATGCAGAATCATCGCAGCAGACGAACTCCTCCGCTCAGAGCGAGCCCTGCTATAACGAGGCGGAGTGTACGGAAGTCTTTCGCACGCTCGAGCTGCGTCTAAGAGAGATTGAGGCCTATATGACCTCCAAGCGCTTCCGCCTTCACTGCGAAATCAATCGTATCTAAGGCCCTCGCACGGCATGGCAGGCCGCGCTTTTCTGCTTGCAGGCGAACGGGTACACTCCCTCTAATCGTTCGCCTTCAATCGCCCACTGCCGACAACCTCCTATGAAGTATTGCCACCACTGCGCCGCCGAACTCATCCATAAAATCCCCGTCGGAGACGACAAGCTGCGCCACTGCTGCGATGCCTGCGACAGCATTTTCTACCAGAATCCGAACAATGTAGTCGGCACGCTACCCACATTCGAGAACAAGGTGCTGCTCTGCAAGCGCGCCATCGAGCCTAGGCTCGGGAAATGGACGCTGCCAGCAGGATTTATGGAGAACGGAGAGTCTAGCCTGGAAGGCGCGATGCGTGAGACACGCGAAGAGGCAGGGGCGAATATCGTGGTGCGCGACGACAGCCTCTATACACTATTTAACCTGCCCAAAATAAACCAAGTGTATTTGTTTTTTCGCGCGGAGCTCAGCGACCTCGACTTTGCTGCCGGTGCGGAGTCTTTAGAAGTCGCGCTTTTCGAAGAGCACGAAATTCCGTGGGATGAACTGGCCTTTCCAGTGGTGGTGAGCACGCTCAAACACTATTTCGAAGACCGAAAAAACCAGCGTTATCCTGTACGCATGTTCGATGTGCACTACAGCCCGGAGCGCAAAATTAGCACGACGTTAATCAGCGTGAGCGGCAACTAGCTGTAAATTTCGGCAAGCGTCGTCTCAAGCTGAGTCTGCAGCACTCCGGCATCGTCATGAACGAGATTGATGTGACCTACTTTGCGATTCGGCCGCACTGATTTGTTATAGGTATGGAAAAACGCATTCGGCGCCAGCGCGCGCTGCGCATCCATTTCCACGCCCAGTAAATTCACCATGCCGGCGAAACCGTGTACCGCGGTGCTGCCTAGCGGCAAACCGGTGATTGCACGCAAGTGGTTTTCGAATTGACTGGTCGCAGCGCCCTGCTGAGTCCAGTGGCCGCTATTATGGACCCGAGGCGCGAGCTCATTCACAAGCAGCTGGCCGTCGACCACAAAACACTCGATGGCGAGGACCCCAACGTAGTCCATATTGCCTAATACCTGCGACTTTAACTCGTCGATCTGGGCCGAGAGTGCCGCATCGATATGCTGCGCCGGCGCGAACGACGACCGCAAGATGCCACCCTCATGCGCATTCTGTGTCGCAGGATACGCCGCGGTCCTGCCGTCTGCTGTCCGCACGAGTAGTAACGAGAGTTCGCGGCTGAATTTGACGCGCTTTTCCACTACCGACTCGGCGATCGAGTCGCGCCCAGCAATAAAGGCGTCGAGATCCGCTGGCGCATTAAGCTTCCATTGATTAAGTCCGTCGTAGCCATCTTCACAGGTCTTTACGATAACCGGAAAGTCGAGCTCGGCTACGGCGGCTTGTAATTCGGCGAGCGTGGTCACGACGATTTTCGGCGCCATGGCCGCACCTATACCCTCGATGAATGCTTTCTCACAGCCGCGATTCTGACAGATACGCACAGCTTTCGGATCGGGATACACATTGCAATGCGCCTTCAATGCCTCAAGCAGGGGCACGGGTACGCTTTCTTTTTCGACTGTAATGACATCAGGTCGAGACAGGCTTTCGTAGACACGTGCGGCCAGCGCGGGCAAGTCTAGGCTCTCTGCATCGCTCGGGTAATCCACGAGATCACCGAGGCCGCGCACACAATCACCGGTATCACCCGGATCGGCAAGAAAAGAGAATTGCAGGCCCATCGGCCA
The DNA here is from genome assembly GCA_024639905.1 of Gammaproteobacteria bacterium. Classification (GTDB taxonomy): domain Bacteria; phylum Pseudomonadota; class Gammaproteobacteria; order Pseudomonadales; family Pseudohongiellaceae; genus UBA9145. The sequence goes on from JAHEGE010000005.1 coordinate 83,672, forward strand.
TCCGGCCAGAGCCATCATTCGTGCAAGCTGACCGCAACCGAGGATTCCAATGCGCATGGCTAAACGTCCGTAGGAATACTGTCAGTTTGGGCTTGGCGCCAAGTGATGAGCCGTTGACTCAAAGCGGGGTCCGAAAGCGCCAGCATCTGCGCGGCCATAAGGCCCGCGTTATACGCACCCGCCTCGCCAATAGCCTGGCAGGCAACTGCAACGCCCTTTGGCATCTGCACCATCGACAGCAGGCTATCTAAGCCTTTGAGCTGCTTACTCGACACCGGCACAGCGATGACAGGCAGGTGGGTCATCGCAGCCGCCATGCCTGCGAGGTGCGCAGCGCCCCCCGCTCCGGCGATGATGACGTCGATGCCGCGCTCGTGCGCGGTGGAGGCGAATTCGAAAAGGCGCGCCGGTGTGCGGTGCGCAGAGACGATTTTTAGCTCAAATTCGACGCCCAACTCGGTGAGAGGCGTTGCCGCATTTTCCATCGTCGCGAGATCCGATTTCGATCCCATGATGATCGCCACACGCACGCCTGTCTTTGACTCCTGCATTGGCCACTCCTGCCGTTGCTGTCGGGCTGAGCCCGAGAAAAAACGCCGTATTATAGAGGGTTTTCGCGAACACCCAAGCTAAATTTACGGCAAGTCTCTGATAAATAAAGGGTCGCTCGTTTAGCGACTAGCCTAACCAGCGCCGCGCATTACGAAACAGACGCAGACTTGGCGCATCCTCGCGCCAGTCATCGGGATGCCAAGAGTTCTGGCTAGCACGGAACACGCGCTCGGGATGCGGCATCATCAAGGTCACTCGCCCGTCGCCGCTGCTGAGCCCCGCGATCGCGTCGGTCGCCCCATTCGGATTCGCCGGATAACGCTGGGTAGCCTCGCCCGCACTGTCGACATAGCGCATAGCAACCGCGCCACTCGCGACGAAGGCACGCGCCGCCTCTTCTGAGGCGAAACTCGCCCGGCCCTCACCGTGTGCCACGGCAATAGCGAAGCGCGAGCCCTGCATATCGTGCATGAAAGCCGAATTGGATTCTTCTATACGCACCTGTGTCAGGCGGCCCTCAAACTGCTCGGAACGATTGCGCTGAAAGCTTGGCCAATGCTCAGCACCGGGAATCAATGGCGCGAGGTGGGAGAACATCTGACAGCCGTTACACACGCCAAGGCTCAGCGTCGCCGGATTGGCGAAGAACGCCTCGAACTGAGCGCGCAGTTCCTCATTGAATAAGATCGTCTTAGCCCAGCCGCCGCCCGCGCCGAGCACGTCGCCGTATGAGAAGCCGCCACATGCGACGAGGGTGGAGAACTGCTCGAGGCTGCGACGACCGCTAAGCAGGTCGGTCATGTGCACGTCAATTGCCTCGAATCCCGCGCGATCGAACGCCGCCGCCATTTCGACCTGCCCGTTGACGCCTTGCTCACGCAGCACTGCTACTTTGGGTCTCACACCCGTCGCAATAAACGGTGCAGCGATATCCTCATTAACATCGAAGCTAAGCGCCGCGTGCAGCCCACTGTGGCTAGCATCATCGATCAGGTCGAATTCTTCCTGCGCGCAGTCCGCGTTATCCCGCAGCTTCTGGAGCTGGAAGCTGGTCTGGGACCAGGTACGCTGCAGCGTTGAACGCTGAGCTGAGAAACAGTCTTTGCCCCGAACGCGAATCTTAATTTCATCGCTGCTATTGAGGGTCGCTATCGTATGGACGCAGTCGCCTAATCCGACTTCGCCGGCAAGCGCGCTAAGCCTCGCTGCAGCCTGATCACTAACCTGCAAGACAACACCCAGCTCTTCGTTAAACAAGGCGCCGAGCACTTCTGCATCAGAATCCAATTCACCGAGATCAAGCGTCACGCCGCAGTGACCGGCGAAAGCCATTTCGGCAACCGCAGCAAAAGCACCACCATCGGAGCGGTCATGATAGGCCATTAGCAGGCCTTCTTTACGAGCGGCTTTGAGCAATGTAAATAGCGCCACTAGGTCAGACGCCGCATCAAGATCAGGCGCGGTGCCTGCCATGCGCCGATACACTTGACCCAGTGCGGAACCCCCAAGGCGGTTTTTGCCACGCCCTAGATCGACCAACACGATCTGTGTTGGGCCGCGATCGTTACGCAGCTGCGGTGTCAGCGTGCCGCGAATATCGCTTAGTGGAGCGAAAGCGGAAATCACCAGCGACAATGGGGCCGTGTTGCTGCGGCTTTGCCCGTCTTGCTCCCACACTGTGCGCATGGACATCGAATCTTTACCAACGGGTATACAAATACCCAGTTGAGGACACAGTTCCATCGCGATCGCCTCGACCGTCTTATAGAGCTTGTCGTCTTCTGCCTCGTAACCCGCCGCGACCATCCAGTTTGCCGACAGCTTAATATCACCCAAAGCGTCCACGTCTGCGCTGAGCAGATTGGTAAGCGCCTCGCCTATCGCCATGCGTCCGGAAGCTGGGGCATCGAACAGTGCCAGCGGGGTGCGCTCGCCCATCGCCATCGCCTCGCCGGTATAGGCGTTAAACGAATTGGTGGTTACCGCTGCGTCAGCCACCGGCACCTGCCAGGGCCCGACCATCTGATCGCGATGCACCAGACCGGTAATCGTGCGATCGCCGATGGTGATCAGGAAACTCTTGCTCGCGACACTCGGCAGGCTTAGTACCCGCTGAATCGCCTCACCTAAATCGATATCACTGGTGTCAAAATCGCCGCGGCGCAGCGTACTCAGCCCGCTTTTACGGTGCATCTTTGGCGGCTTGCCAAACAAGACTTCCATCGGCAAATCGATAGGCTTGTTAGCAAAATGGGCATCGGCCAATTCAATGTGCTTTTCCTGCGTCGCCTCACCCACAACCGCATAGGGGCAACGCTCACGCACACACAGCGCATCGAACAGCGCAAGGTTCTCGGGGCGCACTGCGAGCACATAGCGCTCTTGAGATTCGTTACACCAAATTTCCAGCGGCGACATCTGTGACTCGGAGCTTGGTATAGAGCGCAGGTCGAAGCGTCCGCCGGTGCCGCCGTCTTTGACCAGCTCGGGCAGTGCATTCGAGAGGCCACCAGCGCCCACGTCGTGGATGAAGGCGATGGGGTTCGCGTCACCAAGCTGCCAGCAGCGGTCGATGACTTCCTGACAGCGACGCTCCATCTCGGGGTTCTCGCGCTGCACCGAGGCGAAGTCCAGCTCTTCGCTGCCCGCCCCCGCCGCCATAGACGAAGCCGCGCCGCCACCCAGGCCAATAAGCATCGCAGGCCCGCCAAGCACGATGAGCTTGGCGCCGGGTTCGATAGGCGTCTTTATCACATGGTCTTCACGAATATTACCGAGACCGCCGGCGATCATGATCGGTTTGTGATAGCCACGCACCTCGACCTCGCCTGCGTCGTTAACCCATTCTTCTTCGAAGCTACGGAAATAGCCGCATAAATTGGGACGGCCGAATTCGTTATTGAACGATGCACCACCAATCGGACCGGCGAGCATAATGTCAAGTGCGGAGGCGATATGCGCAGGCTTGCCAAAATCGACTTCCCAGGGCTGCATTAACGCGGGAATTTTAAGGTTAGAGACAGAGAATCCGGTGAGTCCCGCCTTCGGTTTGGAACCCGTGCCTGTCGCACCCTCGTCGCGGATCTCGCCACCCGAGCCGGTAGACGCTCCGGGGAATGGCGCGATGGCTGTGGGGTGATTGTGAGTCTCCACCTTCATCAGAATATGTACAGGCTCATGGTGAAAGCCGTAGGTGCAGTTCGCCGCGTCTGGGAAGAAGCGCTCTGCGCTGTGCCCGGCCATAACTGCGGCGTTGTCGGAATACGCCGACAGCACGCCGTCCGGCGACTGGGCATAGGTGTTACGAATCATGCCAAACAACGAATGCGGCATGGGCTCGCCACCGATCTCCCAGCTGGCATTAAAAATTTTGTGTCGGCAGTGTTCGGAGTTGGCCTGTGCAAACATCATCAGCTCGATGTCGTTGGGATTGCGTCTGAGGCCTTCGAATTGTGAAACGAGATAATCGATCTCGTCGTCGGCTAACGCGAGGCCGAGGCTGTTGTTTGCCTCTTCTAATGCACCGCGCCCCGCACCGAGCAGATCGATGCTGCGCAGCGGCTGCGGCTCGGCGTGCTTAAACAGCGCTTGCGCCTGCTGCACCTCACCGAACACCACTTGGGTCATGCGGTCGTGTAACAGCGCATCGACGCCTTTAAGCAGTTCGGCCGCAAGCGATGCCTGGGGCTCTTCTAAGGCTAGCGAGTACAAGATGCCACGCTCTACCCGCACGACATTGTTCAGGCCGCAATTGTGCACGATATCGGTGGCCTTGCTCGACCACGGCGAAATCGTACCGGGACGTGGCACGACGAGGCGATTGAGGCTTGGCTGCGGCGCAGGCGCTGCCGGCTCGCCGTAGTGCAGGAGCGATTCCAGCGTCTGAGCCTCCAATTCGGAGAGCGCCGCAGCTTCGATGCAGTGCACGAAGCGCGCGTGGACGGCGACGATCTGGGGCGCGAGGGTCTGGAGGGAAGTGAGAAGGCTTGAGGTCTTGAAATCCGAGAGAGCTGCCGCTCCGAACATCACCTGCATCGTCGGTATCCTTAGTTGCGCTCTTGGGCGGCGTTTTCATGCAAACAAACGCCAGCTGACCGCTTTTGAGAAGGGGCGCATTATAGCCGAAGTTTAGTCAGAATGCGCCCGCGCAGGACGCAGGCTAGTTGATAGAGACCTTGGTCCGCACGCGCACGCGTTCGGGGGTGACGACAGTGTTCCCTTTATCGTCCTCCACCCAGAAGTCGACGCTCGCGAGGGTCGTTATGTCCTGGCGCCGGCCTTCGAAAAGCGGTTCCGCGCGCACCGTGTAGGTCTCACCGGCACGGGCGTTGAAACGCAAGACGCGGTTTACGCTGCCCTGTATCGCGGCGTAATCGATTAGCGCGGGGCCCAAGCCTCTTTGAGTGCCATGATCCCACGAGTAATAGACTTCGATTTCGCGGTATCCCGCCGCAACTTCTACTGCCGCAATCCGCTCACCGGTATCGAGTTGTATATCGTCCACGCGCAGAAAGCGCACGACATCAACATAGCGGTTCATCAGATCATTGCGGACGCTCTGCCCGCCGCGGATTAGCGACAGCTGCAGGGTGGCGCCAACGTCATCGAGATAGGCTTTAAAGACACTCGGCGTCGAGGTGCAGCCAACCAACATCGCGAGCGCACAGGCTATAAGGCACGCGCGCAGCGGTGCCGATTTTACGCGCTTGCGCGCAAGGGCCAAGCAGGCCGAGTTGCTAGAGAATGAGCGGTTAATTGGTTGTCCCTCGGAATACAAACCTGCGACGGACAGTATAGCGCTGTGCCGCACAACGCAAGTCCCTGCAAACTCGCGCTACGCCTGCCCGCGCTTCGCGCGGAAGAAACCGCTCACCAGTTCTGCGCACTCGTCTGCCAGCACCCCCTCGCACACTTCGAGGCGGTGGTTATAGAACCCCTGATCAGCGAGCTGCAGCTGACTACACACCACACCTGCGCGGGGTTCGCGCGCGCCAAACACCAGCCTGCCCACGCGCGCGTGAATTAGCGCGCCGAAACACATGGTGCAGGGCTCAATCGTGACATACAACGTGGTATTCGGGAGACGATAATTCTGCGCCTGCGCCGCTGCCAGCCTTAATACTGCGACTTCCGCGTGGGCACTGGGATCGTTCCGGCTAATAGGGGCGTTAAAGGCTTCAGCGAGGCATTCATCGTCAGCAACGAGCACCGCGCCCACGGGCACCTCACCACAGGCTTCGGCCTGCCGCGCCTGCGCCAAGGCGCGTCGCATCCAATACTCGTCAGTCATGATTCGCCACGCTGCCGGCAAGCCTGCCGACACTGTAAAGGCCAATGGACACCGCCGGGCCGATAAATACGGCGAAGATGAGTGTGCCAAGGCCCGCAACGCCACCCAGCGACCAGCCGACAGCAACCACAGTGAGCTCGATACTCATTCGCACCACTGCAATGGGAAGATTTGTGGCCCGCTGCAACCCCTTCATTACCCCGTCGCGAGGCCCTGCGCCGAGGTTAGCGACGAGATAGATGCCACTCCCTAAACCAACGACGAGCACACCGAAGAAGGTCTGAAGAATGCCCGCAACCAGCGTGGACGCTGTCGGCAAATAAGGCAGCGACAGCTCCAATACCGTCGAAATAATCAGGATGTTGAGCAGCGTACCCAGACCTGGCATTTGCCGCAGCGGTATCCACAACAACAAAACGCCAATGCCTATAAAAAATGTCGACACACCGATACTAAGCCCACTGACATTGGCGACGCCCTGCGAGAAGACCGTCCAAGGACTGACGCCTACGCCGGCGTTGATGAGCAGCGCCTCGCCGAGCCCAAACAACACGAGGCCCATGCAAAGCAAGGTAAACGTGGCGAGCGGCGGCTTAAAATTAAGTGGTCGCAGCGAGCTCCAGCTCGCAACAGGCACTGATTTCACACGCAGTATTTCAAGCATGGAGACTACTCTTGATGAAAGCGACCAGGGCCCTATTCGAAGACAACGGTGCGGCCACTAAAGACAACAGTCTTATGCTCCAAGACTTTCTTTAACGCCTGCGCGAACACCTTCTTTTCGGTATCCCTGCCGATTTGCTTGAGCTTCTCAACCGAATAGCCAGAACGAATACGCGACACGTCCTGCTCGATTATCGGCCCCTGGTCTAGCTCAGGAATGACGAAATGCGAGGTCGCGCCCATCAGCTTCACACCACGCTCATAGGCCATCTCATAAGGCTTGGCGCCAACGAAAGACGGCAGGAAAGAATGATGGATGTTAATGATCGGACAGGCCGCACGGTCGATAAACTCTTCACTAAGAATTTTCATATAGCGCGCAAGCCCGATGAAATCCGGATTGTGTTTCGCGATTATTTCTAATTGCTGGGCCTCGAAATCTGGGTTGTCCTTAGTGGGAACAAAGTAGAACGGCACGCCGACTCTCGCGGCGATGGCGCTATGGTCGACATTGCCAATGATGAAACTGACCTGCGCGTCGACGAGGTCACCGAGCTCGATCTTGTTAAGCACTTCCAGCAGCGCATGCGGCTCGCGCGACACGAAGAGACCTAGCGACTGCGGTCGATTAAAGAAATGAATATCGAGCTCACCGCCGACACTGACCGGCAGCGCGCAAAAATCGGCCGCGAAGGCGTCGGAGTCTTGCCACGCGCCATTGTCTTCCCATTCGATGCGGATAAAAAAACGGTCTTGTTCCACATGCTGTTCCAGCGCCAAGATATTGCAGCGATGCTCGGCGAGAAACGCCGACAGCTCGGCGACGATTCCCGGCCGGTCAGGACAATGAAAGGTAAAGCAGATCATGCGGTTTCTCGCTGGTGATTCGCAGGCGGACAGAAGCGCCGCACTGGTAAAGGCGGCATTCTAGCAGCGCCGAGGCCGAGTTGACCATTTCACGCTGCCGAGCGAGCCGCTCAATGAGTCTGCGAGCGACTAACGCACCCAGAGCTGTAATAGGCTTCGGCGCAGGAAAAAGCACGCGAGCGCCAACAGACCAGCGGCGCTGTTCATTGGAGCAAGCAGTTCCACTATCCAGCGCAGCGCGATAGCGGCGCCGCCATCAGCTGCAATACCACTGACATCGACGAGACTCATGGTTGGCAATAGAGCCGCTGCAAACACCAAGCTTCGAAGCACCGGACTGAATCCGAGAACTCCGCAGAAGAGCAATAACGCCGCTAGCCCAAACCATTGCAGCCGCCGCGTCGCCTGTGACTGCCGATCTAGCGCTTCTCGCACGCGTGCAACAAAGGCTTCATTCTCCGCAACCGGCGCCGCGCATTCAAACAGGGCTGCTATGCTCGGATCGCGCTGTTCTCCCTCTTCCTTACCCGTGTTATTTATCATCACCGTCCTTCCTCGGTTCTGCCGACGGCGAGAGCCTCGCATAATCTGCAAGGCCCCGCCGCAGCTTCTGTGTGCCACGCGTGATATGAGATTTCACCGTGCCCAGTGGCATCTGTGTCGTTTCCGCGATCTCCCCGTGGCTCAAGCCGTCCTGATACGACAGCACGATACAAAGGCGCTCGGGGCCAGACAGCTGCGCAAGACAACGATCGATGTCCATTGCGGCCCCGGGATGCTCTGCGCGAGCAGATTCACTTCCTTCTAATTCCGATGTCGTTCCCGCAAGCGGTTCGCGCTTCCGCTTCTCTGCGATCCACAACCGTACCGCAATACTGCGCAGCCAGCCGGCGAAGGCGCCTGCGGCGCGCAGGCTCCCGATTCGAGACCAAAAAGCCTGCTGGGCAACATCATCAGCGGCAGCAGGACTGTCGCACAGCCGCAGCAGCATCGCTCGCAGGGGTCCCTGACGCCTTAGCAGCAACTCATCGAAAGCGCCTCGATCACCCGCCTGGGCGAGGCGGACAAGTATCGCTTCAGCCGTGCTGCTGTGTGCTGCGCCTAGGCCGTCGCTATTGCTGCGGTCCTGTGGGTTATTCATTGCGCCGGCTCTAGCCGCGACGCTCTAGCACGCTCATGATCCAACTGGCGACGAGTGCGCCCATGCCTATACAACCCGCGAGCAGCGCCGCACCGAGTATAGGATAGAGCGCCTCAGCATTGATGCGAGACACGAAATACCCAAGCACCGCGAGTCCTATCGCGACGGGGATAAGCCACAGCCCGGCGACGAGAAAATCCCTGTCGGGGCGGCTGCGTACGCCCTCGACAAGCGACTGCACGAATGCCAACAGCTTCTCGTCTGCATTCGGCTGCGACTCCAACAGCTGGCGCAATGTCTTATGTGCCTCTTCCCGTTTGCGAATGCCGTCCCATATGCCGCCGATAACCGCGGCGGCGATAAACAACCAAAACCCTAATGCTGCTACTCCTGCACCCATGTTTTCTCTCCTATTCCGTTACAAACCATCGAATAAATGCGACGTCTTTTTTGTCTTGCTACCGACTAAGAGGCTTGAAGAGGCAAAGTGGATGCAGGGGCTTCAAAAAAAACCTAGGGCCTTGGCGTGCGTGATTTCGGTCCGAGCTGGGTAGCCGTGAGGCTATAGGCATCTTCCACCCAGTCACACAGCAGCGGCCGCGTGTCACGCGGGTCGATCACCTCCTCTATGCCGAAGGCCTCTGCGGTGCGCAGTGGCGAGCGATATTGCTCTAACATTCCCTCGAGCTCACGGCGCCGCGCGTCGGGGTCTGCAGCAGCCTCGATATCCCGCTTATAGGCGGCCTGCACGCCGCCCTCTATCGGCAGCGAACCCCAATCTGCCGACGGCCAGGCGTAGCGCAAATTCAGCCTATCGGCATTGCCGTGACCGGCGCCGGCGACTCCGTAGCAGCGTCGAATAATCACCGACACCCACGGCACGGAGGCCTGCAGGCAGGCCATTAACGCGCGGCTGCCCAAGCGCACGGTGCCCTCTTCCTCGGCCTGAGTACCAATGAGGAATCCAGGATTGTCGACGAGATTGATTACCGGCAGATGGAAGGTGTCGCAGAGGTCAACGAAGCGCATCATCTTTTCCGACGCCTGCGCGTCGACTGCGCCACCGTGATGCTTCGTGTCGTTTGCCATCACGCCGACCGGATAGCCATTCAGGCGCGCAAGACCAATGACTAGCGAGCGCCCGTAGCCTGCATTAATCTCGAAGAATGACTCTCGATCGACGACACCATGGATGACCTCTCGCACCTCGTACATCTGACGACGGTCGCGAGGGATGACGCTTAAAAGCGCTTCGTCTTTGCGCGCGGTGGGATCTGCACAAGCGATACGCGGGGGTTGCTGCCACACATTTTGCGGCAAATAGCTCAAGAATCGCGCGATCTGCTCGAACGCCTGCTCCTCAGTCTCAACCTCGTTATCGACTGCCCCGCTGCCGTGGGCATGAATCTGCGAACCACCGAGCGCATTTTTCTCGACCGGCTTGCCGAAGCCGCGCTCCACCACCGGTGGTCCCGCTACGAACAGCTGGCTCGTGCCTTTAATCATCAGCGAGAAATGCGAGATCGTGGTGCGCACCGCGCCCAAGCCTGCCACTGAGCCCATGCAGGCACACACCACGGGCACATGGCCGAGCAAGCGCATCGTTGTTTCTATGCCCTTGAGAGCCGGCACATAGGAGTGACCCACCATCTCCAGGGTCTTCACGCTGCCGCCTCCGCCGCTACCATCGATCAGCCGCACGAGCGGCAGGCGCATCTCGAGGGCATAGCGCTCGCCGTAGCCGCTCTTATCACCCACCTTGGCATCGGCTGCGCCACCGCGCACCGTAAAATCGTCGCCGCCGAGTACGACCTTGCGGCCGTTAATACGCGCCGTGCCGAGAACGAAGTTGGACGGCGTAAAGTCTTGCATCACTCCCTCAGCGTCATACTCTGCCTTGCCGGCAAGGGCGCCGATCTCGTGAAAGCTGTCAGCATCAGCAAGCGCGGCGACGCGTTCGCGCACCGTCATCCGCCCATTGTCGTGCTGCCTTTGAACGCGCTCCTCACCACCCATTTTGTGTGCGAGGGCCTCGCGGCGGCGCAGCTCGTCTATCTCTTTCTGCCAGCTCATCTTAGATCCAACGCCTCACCTTTCTTTTAAATTCGGTGTACTGTTCACCGTAAACTTCGAGCATCATCGCCTCTTCTAGCAACACGAAGCGTGTGCGAATAACCCAGAAAAAGGCGATGAAGACGGCAATGCCGAGGGCACTGTTCACCAGCAGCGAGACACCAAAGAGGACCGCGAACATGCCGAGGTACATCGGATTTCGGGTAAATCGATAGGCCCCATCGACAACGAGGGTCGTCGATTCACTGAACGGCACGATGCCTGTTTTCGCCTTAGAAAAAAGCCGTGCCGCCGACACGGTCAGCGCGAGTCCGGCTAGTAGCAATAACGCCCCGAGGATTGATGCCAACAGATCCGGCAGCAGGGGCAGGCTCACTGCCCTGTCGCCGAGCAGTAGCGCGACCAGGCCTAAGACGAGATAGTGTGGAGGATAGAGCTTTTTAACTGGCAAATTGGTCAGCGCGACGAGAACCACCACGCTATCTAATACCAGCACCGGTGCGACCGTCGCTACGAAGGCTTCGCCCCACACCAGCAGCATAGTGATGAACAGCGTCTTGCTGACCGCGGCGATGGTCAAAAACGGCAACCGTAGTGCCGACGACCGCGCACCGATGATCATGAGCACACCGGTGAGGCCAATAAGCCCCGCCCAGCCACGCATCATTAACTCACCCAGTGGCTCACTCGCCTGCGCGCCGAACATCGCTAATTGCAGCGGCCCTGGGAACAAATAGCCCAGCCCCACCAGCGCGGTTGGCACGCCCATTAGCCACATAAAGCCAACTAGCATTTTTTCTTTTTTGTCAGCCACTTCCGTCTCCATGCTCATCCTTATTATTACTTAAGTTCAACAACATACCCCGACGAAGGAGGCAGGCTGCCTTCGACAAACTGCGGATAGAGCGCTGCCAGCGCGTCGATCCCGTCTAAGGTTTCGACGCTCATCCAACCGAACGTGGCCTCAACGGCGGCAGCAAGATAGGCGCTCGAATCGCGTTCGAACTCGCCCGGTGCCAGCGTCTTCATGCGCTCCAGAATGTACGTCGGGGCGAAGAACATCTCTTGCGATTTGAGCGGCGCAACCGGCTCGGTTTGCGTCTTCGCCTCTTCGTCCCAGTGCGTTAGCCCGACGCCGATATAATGCTGCAACTGCTCGCCAAGGCGCGCCTGCAACGCGCGTCGGACATTCGGATTGCCAGCCATGTCCACCACCACAGAAGCGCGCTGCTCGATACTGTCGGCCACTTGCGGATAGGCAACGACCGACTGATAAAGCCCCGTGCCTTCGACAAAGCTGCGATTGGACTGCGCGGTAAGACCGACAACCGTTGGCGCGGCCTCATCGCGCGCGAGCGCTACGGCGACGCCGAGGCTCGTCTTCGAAGAGGCACTTACGATGATGACCTGCTCCGCCCCAAACCAGTCACTTTGCTTGAGATGATCCCAAATGCAGTAGGAGGTCAGGTGTAGCGGCGACAGAAGCATTCGGGGGATGTCACCGGCGCGCTCGTCGATGCTCGTGGGCACCCGCTGATAGCGGTTGTAGAGCGGTGGTAGTGCTTGCCTGTGCGCAACGCCGTCGACGAAGGCGTGAGGCTTAACATTCACTGGCTGCATCACTACCGTCTCCGCCGGCGGGAAGTAGCCATAGACTCGCTCGCCTACCGGCAACTCTTCGCACTGCGACTCGACGACATCGGCAAAACCCCAGACGGGAATAATGCCCCAGCCCTCATCAATACTCCCAGCACCAGCGACCGGAAAAAACTGCCAATATCCGAGACGGTCGCCTGCAGCGCCGTACGTGATATTGTTCGCAGTGAACGCGAAATGGTCGATCCTTAAACGCACATCGCCGCTGCTCAACGGCTTCTGCGCCTGCTCCACAACGCGGTATTCACCTAGCGTCTGCCTTCTTACTTGTAACTCTTTCGTCATGTCTTTCACCTCTAAAAATAACGCCGCGCTAACTCAGCGTAGCAAGCAATTTCTGTAAATTTTTCGCTGCCAACGGCACGCCCTGTTGAATGCGCTGCACTATCGCCATTCTGTCTGTCTGCTCGCCACTCAGGTTTCTTAACAGCTTGCTCGGGCCATCCAGTCGATTCGCTGCAATCCACTCTCTTAACGCAGGCTCTTTATTCCATTCGAACTGGTTCTGCAGAGAGACTGCGGTAAAGCGCAGGAAATCTTCGACCGCGTTCGGCAGCGGCACCGGCGCGCAGAGACGATTCTTGTCGGTATCGTCGCTGTAGTTGAGTTCAACATGCGCAATAAATGCTGCGCTAAATACCGGCTGATACGGTCGCACCATCTGCGGAGTGACGGTGTTACCGGTAAAAATAGGCTTAGTCGTAATATTCCTCAATGCGCTTGCAGAGCAGTCTACGTGCAGAGTCTGTGCAGTCGTTGGGATTTCACCGTGATCGAGTACGATCTTGTCTGCCTCGATAGCACGCACATGGCCCAGTCGGACGACATGACGTATTTTTTGTAACTGAGCGATTTCTGGCTTCGAGATCGTCGCAGCATGGAACATGGTCGGCCGCACCGCGGGATCGATGCGCAGGAAATACCCAGTCGCCTCGAGACGATCGAACAGGTCGTCGATTGACTCCGCCCGTGCAAGGCTTTCCATTTGATTGGCATACGACCCCATGGTGTCGAGAAAAAACTCGTCGGTGACCTGTGTATTGCGACGATCCAGCAGCCAGGCATCGCGCGACACAATCCAGGTTATCGCGTCAGGATTAACGCCACGCCCAAGCAGCCACAGGCACGCATCTATGCCAGTCTTGCCGGCGCCAATGACGACAAAACCTTCTGGCGGTTCAGTTACTCGTGGCAAATCGTTTAGCGGCATGAAGCGCACGCCTTCGGCCACAGCAAAATTCGGCGTGTGGGTAGAAGGCACTTCTGTATTCAGGTGCGTACAGTCGATGAGCTTTTTAGTGGCCTTGACGTGAAATTGCTCGCCAGAAAGCTGTGAGACGACGCGTCCTTCTCCCCGATAGTCACACGAGGGGAAATAGCGCACGCGACCACTGGGCAGGAACTGATGGCGCATCACTTCATCGAAATAAGCGCTCACCTGAGCGCCGCTGGCAAGCTCGCCGAGGCCATCGTTAAGGCCGCCCCACTCTTGGCGCCCTCCGCTAAGCTCTTTGGAGCTCACACCGTAAAAGGCGGCGGGCTGATGCAGTTCGACGAAGGGATAGGCAACATTCCAATGTCCACCCGGTTTTGCGTAGCGGTCGATAATAAGAACGCTCGCCTCGGATTCGGTAACCAAGACGTCGGCGAAGGCCATGCCAACCGCCCCGCTACCGATAACAACATAGTCAGCACTGAGTTCTTGCAACGATCCCCCTCCCCTTGAGTCGTTCGCGCTTTCGATCGAGCACGAATAGTGTGGGTAAAGGTCGCATTAACCCTCGCTGCAAGCAAGGCTAGTCGCTGAATGCCCGCAGCGCTTTGCCGGTTAGCGTGATTGAACCGCTGGCCTCGAAAGGCTGCCCCTCAAAGCCGTCATCTCGGAGGCGGCCAACATAAAAACGCGTCTCTAACGCCGACTCCAATCGCTCGACGAAGGCAACGAGCCTGCCTTCTGCACTGGCTCGCACATCGTCGAGCTTGCGCGCATAGAGCACATCGAGAAAATCACCGTCGTCGTCGAAGATCAGCATATAAACACCGTAGACGAATAAGCCGCCATTTTCGGAGACGGGAAACTCGGTATCACCAACCCGCAGCACCAAAGCCTCGCTATCGAGAGCAAGGCCATCTCTAAAGGCATTTAGCTGCTGCGGCTCCTCGGCGTATAACGGACGGGCAGTATTCCCGCCGAGGGTGCCTCCCTCCTTGATCAAAGCCAAAGACTGCCCGAACCCGATACGGACGTCACTCGCGGCACCCGCTGCCTCCAACAGGATAGGACCAACGTCGTAATGCGTTATTGTGGTGTCGACAACCTCGCCCTCTTCCCCGTCGAACAGCATAAACAGTAGGCGCCTCTCTTTCTGATTAGCGCTGAGCGTTTTCCATAAGCTATTACGCATAGCCAAGTGGTCTGAGAACAGCCCGATAACCGTGTCCTCGCTTCCCGAGCGAGCGCGCACCGCGGCTATGAAGTCAGCAATTTGTGCATCGGTGCATGCGAGTGCTCTTTCCATGGGGTCTCCAGAAGCAAACTGGGGACACTGCGCTGATGGGTAGCCGTTGGGATGATGAGTATCGAGTGTGAGCAGCGAGAGAAAGTAAGGCTCATCGTGACTCTCGAGTAATTCGATCTCGTCCAGCGCAAGTGAAAACAGATCATCGTCGTGGACGCCCCAGCCTGATAATTGAAGCGGTCCTGGGGTCTGGGCTGTGATTTCCTGCCTACCTAACACCCGATCGAAGCCGTGAGTCCGCAGGAAGTTACCCTTGCCAGCGAAAGCCGAGTCGGCACCCCCAAGGAACAGCGTTTGATACCCTAGGTGTTTAGCGACATCACCCAGACACACGGCTGACGGATAGGGCTCAGGGGTAGCCGCAAGCCGGGTGTTACCACTTAACGGATTCCGTACCTGAACGGAAAACCCGCACTGGCTCGCGACGATACCCGCGACCGTCCACCCCGTGCCCGGACGCTGACGCACTTCGCTGAACACCGTGGCTTCGTCTTTTAGCGCTGTGAGACGCGGCAGGAGGTCAGCGCGGAATAGCGTGGTATCGAAGTACGTCGCCTCCAGAGACTCGGCGTAAATCAATATAATATTCTTCCTCTCGCCGGCCTCACTGCGGACATAACGAGTTTCGGCCACCGACGACTCAGCACTCAGCGCTCGACGTTCGAGTAGATAGCCGCCTAAGTCGATAGTGGGATACGAAACGCCCGCGGCGAGTAACAGAGAGGTGGTGAGCACAGCGGTATGCCGAGGTTCGCACTCTGCGCGAGCCGCCGACGGGCGTGTCGCCCACCCTAGCGCAAGCGGCAGAAGTCCGAGTGCCGCAAGCTGCGCAATCATGACGAGGCGGATGGTAGCCCAACCGACTCGCAGGCTGTCGGCGTTAAGATGAAAGAACAGCTCGTCGTTAAAACCCGCAGCTTGGGTGAAATACGACACTGCAAGCAACCAGTTGACCAGCAAATAGGCCGACGCGAAGACAATAAGCAACACGCGCCAGAGGGGGCGCTTGCTAGCGGGATGCACCGCAAGGCGCGCCATACAGAAGAAAACTAGGACAGCGGACACTAGCCAATGCCAGGGGGCTGAGAAGCCAATGATCGCCCATACCGCGGGCCAGACACCGAGCGCAACACTCGCCCATCCAATGGGGGTCAGCTGCGCCGTGCGTTGTTCATTCTGTGAATCTCGAATACTGTGAAGCCTTGTCAGACGCGTGAATTATGACAAAAAGACTACAGCTGCCGCCCGGTAATTGCAATTCGTGCGATCATCGGCAAATGCCGACGCAGCTGTTACAGTAAGAAGACAGGCAATGAGCCAGAATTTGTTCAACTAGTTGCGCAGGCAAGGCTGGCGCGAACCCGCGGAGTATTGGCAGGCATGGCGCAAGGACGAAGACTCTGTCGCCGCTGCGAGAGGCCGCTAACGACGTGCTACTGCGAGCTGATTACGCCTCAGACGTCCAGCTGGCCACTGCGGCTCGTGCAGCATGCCGCCGAGCGTGCGCATCCGCGCGGCACGGCGCGCATCGCGCAGCTCTCTCTCGCCGGCCTTAGCACGCACGAGGTAGCCGACGATGAGCCTTTCCACCCTGCTGAGTCCGATGCACTCGACTGGGTCGACGCAGTGCTTATCTACCCCACCGATCATCCCGCCGAACAATCACGCGATATCGAGGAGCTAAAAGGGAGAGCGCCGCGCCCTATCGTGTTTGTCGACGGCACGTGGCGAAAAAGTAAGGCAATCGTGCTCGGCTCGCCGCTGCTGCGAAGCTTGCCGCGCTACAGTTTTCAGGCAACGAGCGCGCCGCGATATCGGGTGCGCAAGGCAAAGCGCCCCGATTTCTACTCCACCCTCGAGGCGATCGTCGCGGTGCTAAACACGCTCGAGGAGACTGACACCTACTCCCAGCTTCTCGAGGTGATGGATGCGATGGTTGAGAGTGAACTCGCCTTCCGTGCTGCGGGCAACCAGCCTACTCCCGAGCGCTAGCTGGTGCCATTTCCCACTCGAACTCAACGGTATCGGGCACGACCTTCGTACCGGTGCTGAATTTAAGCGGAAAGCGAAAACCATTTTCATAGACTAACTCGACATAGTAGGCGGTATAACCCGTCTCAGGTGCGTCGAGTTTTATGCGATAAACACCCCCTTCAAGCTCATCCAGGGGCGAAGATTCGTAGGCACGGCCTATTTGCGCCTGCATAAAATTGCGCTTATCGGGATTGTGGGCTTGCCATAGCACCACCTGCGTCGGCGTATCGAGAGTCATCACGGTTATCGTGCCGTCCTCAGCAACCTCCCAAGCATAGCGTGGCATCTGAGTGTTATGCACGATCGCGTTATACCAAGCATCGACGCTCTCGGTAACATCCGTGCCACCCATGCCATGATTAGAGTTAGGCACGTACCGCAAATGCTTCTCGCCGACGAGCTCATCCCAATAAAACTGCCACGAGTCTGGCAGGAAGAATTCATCGCCCGTGGAGTTGAGTAAGAACTTTGGCAGTTCGAGCCGATCGCGGTATTCATAAGGCTCGACGATCTTCATCAGCGCAGCGAATTCCGGCGTCCCTATCCATGCGATGTTGCCATTGAGCACATAGTCGCTCACCGCCAAAGAGTACGCGCCATACACCTCGAAGTGATGTTTGAAACTCTCTTCTAGGTTTAGCACATCAATGACGATAGGCATGATCGCGACCACGCGGTCGTCCACTGCCGCTGTCGTCCAAGTCGTCCAGCCCCGTTTGGAACCGCCAGCAACCACGAATTGATCGACCGTGTGGGCACCGCCCTCAGGGCTTGCCAATAAACTCGTCACGGTATCCATCGCGCGCACCGCGGCCTTCGTCATGGGCAGTCGCAACGGCCACTTTTCATCGCCGGTGCGTAAAAATTTATCCCACGTGTAGGCGATAATGCCGTCTTCGCTGCGGCGCCTCCCATCGTCATCAGAAAAGACGAGCGGTTGGCTCGGTACGCCGTAGAGCGTCGCCACGACGGTTTTGGTGAGCATGGCGCGGCGAATATCACCGTCTTCGGCTGCACCTCGCATGTCCCGCTCATTGTTGCCACCGGTGAGATAGAGAAAACCAATGTCGCTACTCACCTCATCCGGCACGGTCACCGCGAGCTGATGCTCCCATAGCGGCAGGTTCACTTCGGCCTCGGTGAGCCACTGCTGACTTACCATGCGGACGAGGAAGGTCTGGTACCCCTCTCCCTCGAAATCGCCTCGCACCACATCCACAACCTCGAAAGCGTAGTTCGGATCGGGGGCGCGCACATAGCGATCGAGCGCGGTAAGCTCGAGGCCGGCGGCGCTTAAAGAGCCTGCGCGTGCGACATAAAAAAGACCGACAACAACCAAGAGAAACGACTTGCTCGACATCTTCATAGCTACCCTCTACATTTAACTGGATTCGGAGTGAGATTCGCTCTCATTCACGACACTCGTGGGGTTTTGATACTCTTTCGGGAACCAGAATTCAATCCATATCCACTCATCAGCCCTGTTTAGGGCCATGGAAAATCACTCGGAGAGATCTCGCCATGAAAGCACTCACTTCCGCAATAGCCTTCGCCTCCCTGCTGGTGGCTAATGCCGCCTGCGCGCAGCTTTACTCCGCAGATGAAGGGCGCGTCGTCTACGGCCATCACCATATCAATACCGCCGACACCGCAGCGCAGACACGTTTCTGGGTTGACGGGCTTGGCGGCGAGAGACGAGAACTTGGTGCGAGTGGCCGTGAGATCATCGCGTTTCCTGACGTTTTGGTTTTACTGACCGAGGTGGCGCCGACGATGGGTACTCGCGGCTCGCTAGTCAATCACGTGGGGTTCGAGACCACCGACATCGCCGCCGATGTTGCTCGCCTGCAAAGGCTTGGCTATCCGATGATTACCCGCGAGGAACTGCCCGACAGCTACGAGGTCATCGACGGCATTGGCCAGCGCGTGGCAGGCAACACCATCGCCTATGTGCTCGGCCCCGATGACATTAAGGTCGAGCTCATCGAAAACACGTCACTAAACCACGCGGTGCAGATGCACCATATACACTTCTCCACGACACAGGGCGAGGCGATGCGAGACTGGTATGTGGAGCATTTAGGCGCCGAATTCGGCTCACGAATCGGCCAACCAGCCGGCCAGCTCCCCAACGTCAACCTGACCTTCGCGCCAGTCTCCATTGAGCCGAAACCAACCCAGGGCAGCGTGCTCGATCACATCGGTTTCGAGGTGGACAACCTAGAAGCTTTTTGCACCGAACTCGAAGCGAAAGGCGTGAAATTTGATCGACCCTATACTGAAATACCCGCACTGGGTTTAGGTATCGCGTTCTTCACCGACCCCTGGGGCGTGTATGTAGAACTCACGGAAGGACTCGACGTCGCCGTGCCGGCAGAATAAAGCGCGCCTGGCTTGCCCCGCAAGATGGAGGCTAATCGCTCGACGCAGTCTCGCGCTCGCGCAGATACTGATTGAGCTGTCTATCCAGCCTCGTCGCCGCCGAGGCGCGGCCTTGACGCGTCCAAGGCTGCCAGGGGCTCTGAACCGCAGCTTCCACTACATCTCCAACCACCGTCACACGCTGAATAATGCGCTCGCCCTCGAAATCGTTGAGCACGAAATGCTGTGTGCAGCGGTTGTCCCAAATGGCGATAGTGCCAGGAGTCCAACGATAGCGCACTGTGAACCGCGGGTTCTTGACCCACTCGGTGAGGTAGTCGAGGATCGTGCGACTCTCGCTCGCACTCAGCTCTACGAGCCTCCGAGTAAAATGCTCGTTAACGAAAAGCGCTTTCTCCTGTGTCTCCGGGTGCACACGCACCACAGGATGCACGGCCATTTTCTCGGGATGCCCATGCGGATGCGCGTCATGCAACGCGCTCAGCCCCTCGCACAGCGCACGCAGAGGAGGCGAAAGCTCAGTGAACGCCTGATTGAGGTTAGTCCACATCGTGTCTCCCCCGACACTCGGACATTTCACCATCTTTAAAATCGACAGGATCGAAGGGTTTTTCTGGAACGTAATATCGGTATGCCACTCGTCAGCCACCCCACCGCGGCTCGCCGCAAGCTCAAATATCTCGCTGTTGTCCGTAAACGGATTCTTAAGATGTGGATGGCTCTCGATAGTGCCGAAACGCTTGCCGAACGCGACATGCTCGTCAACACTTAGCGTTTGCGCTGGGAAGAAGATCACCTTGTGCTCGAGCAGCAGCGCCTTTACGGCGGCAATTCCCGCCTCGTTCCCCGCCACTAAGTCTTGCAGATTAATGCCACTAATCTCGGCGCCCAATGCACCTGCAAGCCGTTCTACTGTCCAGTCCCCGGGAGTTCCCATGCTCTCTCCTCTAGTTTATGCGTTTTAAGTCGCTCGTGGTAGTGACAGCATCATTTCAGAATAGCGCTGAGGGAACAAGACGCCCACGGGCAGTAGACGAGCCTGCGGCAATCAAGCAAAATCGTAACAACTGCATTGCGCACAACTCACCTGCTCAACATAGGACAGCAAGATGACACAACAAGAACAAGAACTCAGAGTCCAGCTCGCGGCCTGCTACCGCATATTCGATCATCTCGGCTGGGCCGAACTCATCTTCAATCACATCACGGTAAAAATACCCGGCGACGAACACCATTTCCTGATAAACCCTTATGGGCTGCATTACAGTGAGGTCAAAGCCTCTAATCTGGTCAAGGTCGACATCGAGGGCAATATCATCGGGGAAAGCGACTATCGAGTGAATCCCGCGGGCATCGTCATCCACACGGCGATTCACGCCGCGCGCCCTGACATTCACTGCATCGCGCACACCCATACCACCGATGGGATGGCAGTCGCCTGTAGCCCCGAGGGTCTGCGGAACGACAATTTCTACTCGGCGCTGATGCAGAATCGCATCGCCTATCACGACTTCGAAGGCCTAACGGTCGAAGACGACGAGAAGCCACGACTGATCGCCAACCTTGGCGACAAGCGACTCGCCATCTTGCGCAACCATGGTCTGCTCACCTGCGGCCGCACTATCCCCGAGGCCTTCATCAATCTGTGGACACTGCAGCGCGCCTGCGAAGTTCAGGTCGCGACCGATTCAGCAGGCAGAGGGAGCATCCCAGTCGGCGACCATATCCTGTCGAAGGGCGAAAAACTGATGGCCAAGCAGTCATCCGGCAACCCAACCGGCGAGCTCGAGTTTAATGCGTATGTCCGCTTAATCGAAAAAGCCGACCCTTCGTACAAAGAATAGGTTAAAAACTGTGGGATAGTGGGCCAATGAGTTAGCAATTAGGACGGGGCGGCGTTACCATTCGCTTTTTCCCACGCTAGCAATTCGGACCACTATCGCCGCATGACTGACTCATTCAAAGAAAGCGCCCTCAAATACCACACCCATCCCCTCCCAGGTAAGCTCGAGATCCGGCCAACCAAGCCCCTCGCCAACAAGCGCGACCTGTCTTTAGCTTATTCGCCGGGCGTTGCCCATGCCTGTGAGCTTATCGTCGAGAACCCAACCGAGGTTGCCTCGGTCACCTCGCGAGGCAATCTGGTTGCAGTCATTACCAACGGCACCGCTGTGCTTGGCTTGGGCGACATAGGCCCCCTCGCCTCGAAGCCAGTAATGGAAGGCAAGGCGGTCCTGTTCAAGAAATTCGCTAATATCGATGTCTTCGATATCGAGATAGCCGAGAACGACGTCGATAAATTGGTCGATATTATCGCCAGCCTCGAGCCCACCTTCGGTGGTATCAACCTCGAGGACATCAAGGCGCCAGAATGTTTCATGGTCGAGGAGAAGCTGCGCGAGCGCATGCAGATTCCGGTTTTTCATGACGACCAGCATGGCACTGCGATCGTCGCCGCTGCGGCCATCTATAACGGCCTGCGCATCGTCGAGAAAAACATCGAAGACGTGAAGCTCGTCGTCTCCGGCGCGGGCGCCGCGAGCATCGCCTGTGTAGACCTGCTAGTCAGCATGGGCCTGCAAAAGAAGAACGTGCGCATGCTAGACCGCAACGGCGTCATCTACGCCGGCCGCGGCGTCGGCATGAATCCTTGGAAGGAAGGTTACGCGGTCGAGACTAGCGACCGCACCATAGACGACGCTATAGACGGTGCAGACCTCTACATGGGCCTTTCTGGCCCGGGCGTACTCAACGGCGAGCAAGTGAAGAAAATGGGGCCGCGCCCGATCATTCTCGCGATGTCTAACCCTATTCCCGAAATCATGCCCGAAGAGGCTATGGCGGCGCGCCCAGATGCGATTCTCGCGACGGGTCGATCCGACTACCCTAATCAGGTCAACAACGTCCTCTGTTTCCCGTTCATCTTCCGCGGCGCGCTCGACTGCGGCGCCTCGACGATAAACGAAGAAATGAAGATGGCTGCAGTACGCGCAATCGCAGATCTCGCGACCAAAGAGACCTCCGACGTCGTCGCCGCAGCCTATGCCGACGAACAGCTTAAATTCGGCCCAGAATACCTCATACCTAAGGCTTTCGACCCAAGACTCATCGAAGAAGTGCCATTGGCGGTGGTAGAGGCAGCCATGGCGAGCGGCGTAGCGACTCGCCCTATCGAAGACCTCGAGGCCTATAAGCAAAAGCTGCACGAGTTCGTTAATCAAGCCGGGCTTTTCATGCAGCCGATCATCGAGGTTGCTAAGAAGTCGCCCGCACGCATTGTCTATGCGGAAGGCGACAACGACGATGTGCTGATGGCAGTGCAAGCGGTAATCGATGAGAACATCGCAACGCCGATACTCATAGGCCATCGCGCGTCGATGGAGAAGAAAATCGACAGACTCGGCCTACGCATCGACCTCGACGTGGAGGCCGAAGTGTTCGACCCGCGCAACTATCAACAGCATGACGACTACGCCGCGTTCTACCACGAAGCAGTGGGTCGTAACGGCGTCTCAGTCGATGCTTCACGTAAGGTCATGCGCAATGACAACACCGCTATCGCCGCAGTGATGGTGGCACGCGGCGACGCCGATGGCCTCATTTGCGGTAAGGTAGGCCGGTTCGACTTCCACCTGCGCGAGATCATGTATCTGCTCGGGCCGAAGAAGAAAGATCAGTTAGTCTCATCCACCGCTGTGCTGCTATTGCCTGATGGCCCGCTTTTCTTAGCTGACACATCGATGAATGTAGATCCGAGCGCAAAGGAGTTGGTAGAGATTACCGAGGCGAGCATCGGGCTAGTGACACGTTTCGGAATCGAGCCTAAGGTCGCCCTGCTCTCGCACTCGAATTTCGGCACGGCGAATAATGCGTCTGCAAGGAAAGTACGCAAAGCTGGCAGCCTATTACGCGCGGCGCACCCTGAGCTTCAGGTCGATGGAGAGATGCACGTCCTCAGCGCATTAAATCCGAAGCTACGCGATACTATTTATCCGCACGCCAATCTCAAGGGCCGTGCGAATGTGCTTGTTATGCCTAACCTTGATGCAGCGAACATTGCGATGGGGCTCATTCGCTCGCTAACCGATGCGCTACTTATCGGGCCGTTCATCAACGGTTTCCGTAAGCCCGCCCACATCGTTATTCCGTCAGTTACCTCGCGCGGCATATTTAACATGACAGCGCTAACCGTCGCAGACATCCATTCTGCGAAATAGCCACCTGTCAGACTGAAGCTAGCCAGTATTGCGCAAACCTGCGGAAATACCGGCTATCGTCACCATGATCGCCCTGTCTAGGCTCCCGTCTTCTAGTGTTCTATTGCGCCGCAGCAGCTCAGCCTGCAACAGGTTCAGAGGATCGACATAGGCGTTCCTAAACTCGACCGAGGCGCGAATCTGCGGCAGGTTAGTCATCAGGCTATCGGCATTGCGAATACCTAAAATCGTCTCGATATCAGCCCGCAGCTGCTTCCGCAGAGCGATGCCGAGGGGGCGCTGCGCCGGCTCGGCGAGCGCGCTGTCATAGTAGGCCGAGATGTTCGCGTCGGCCTTTGCAAACACCATTTCGAGCATGGAAATGCGAGTCGAGAAAAAGGGCCAGATTTGGCACATCTCTTCCAGCACGGCTTTATCTCCCGCATCGATCGCTTCCTGCAGCGCTGCACCCGCGCCAAGCCAAGCCGGCAACATGAGCCGATTCTGACTCCAGGCGAAGATCCACGGAATGGCGCGCAACGATTCAATTCCGCCGCTCTGCTTACGGCGCGCCGGGCGCGAACCTAGCGGCAATTTGCCCAGCTCGGTCTCCGGTGTCGCCGTGCGGAACCACTCCACGAAATTGACATCCTCTTTGACTACCCGCCGGTAGTGCGCGCAGGAACTGTCCGCCAGCTTATCCATAACCGCGCGCCAGGCAGCGCTCGGCACCGGCGGCTCGTTGAGATTCGCGCGCAGGATCGCGCTGGCGTAAAGGGCTAGGCTCTTGATAGCGATCGCACTCATGCCTAGCTTGGCGCGTATTGTCTCACCCTGCTCGGTTACTCGCAGACCATGCTGAAGCGAACCCGGCGGCTGCGAGAGCAGCGCGGCGTGCGCGGGAGCCCCGCCCCGCCCAACAGTGCCGCCCCTACCGTGCACCAGCGTTAGCGAGATGCTCGCGTCTTCGCAGATCTTTAATAACGACTCCTGCGCGCGGTACTGCGCCCACCCCGCGGCGAGCACGCCTGCATCTTTGGCGGAATCTGAATAGCCGATCATCACGGTCTGCGCAGAATTCGTTTGCGTACGGTATACGGGCATCTGCACGAGCGCGTCGATGACGTTAGCGGCATTGTCGAGGTCCTGCAACGTTTCGAACAGGGGCGCGACGGGGATAGGAAACGTACAGCCGCAAGCCCGCAGCAGGAGTTGCACGAGGAGGACGTCCGACGCCGTGCGCGCCATCGAAATGATATAGATGCCCAGTGCATCCGGGGCGTGCCGTGCTATTTCGCGGCAAGTATCCAACACCTCAGTCACGTCTACGGAAGGCTGCCATGCATGAGGTATAAGCGGCCTCTTGTTCTCGAGTTCGGTAAGCAGGAATGCTTGGCGTTCTTCCTCACACCAGTCACTATAGTCGCCAAGGCCCAGATAAAGGGTCAGCTCCGACATCACTTCTGTGTGGCGGTCGCTAACCTGACGAACGTCGAACTTCACTAGGTGAATCCCAAAGCTATTCACGCGGTGCAACAGATCGCGAAGCTTGCTGTTGGCGATGCTCGCCATGCCCGATTCGCACAGCGACACATAGCAGGCCTCGAGCGGTGCCCACAGCTCGTCGACATGGTTTATCGGCTGCCCGGTCAGCGGGCCGTCGCGCCCGCCTAACTGAGCCTCGACGACCGCGATCGTGGCGCGCAGTCGCGAGCGCAGTCCGCGCAGCAAGTAGCGGTAGGGGTCGCGCTCGCCGTTGGCGAGCGCCCGCAGCTGGGCGTTGCAGGCGCTCATCGACAGCTCATCGATCAGGGTCTGCACGTCGCGCAGATACAAATCTGCGGCCTTCCAACGGCCGAGCAGCAGGACCTCACGAGTGACCTTCGCGGTAACGTTGGGGTTGCCGTCGCGGTCCCCGCCCATCCAGAAGACGAACGACACTGGCGCATAGTCCAGCGCGAGCGGCAACCGCGTGACCGCGGTGCTGGTCTTCTCTAGTCGACGCATGAAATTTGGCACCGCCTCCCAGAGGGAGTTCTCAACGACAGCGAAACCCCATTTCGCCTCGTCTACTGGAGAGGGGCGCGCCTCGCGGAAATCTTCGGTATGCCAAATCTGTGCGATCAACTCGGCCAATCGGCGCTGGTAGGAATTCATTTCCCTTTGTGTGTGACCGGTAAGCTCCAGCTGAGACAGAATTTCATCAATTTCTGCATGCTTGTTGATTAGGCTGCGGCGGGTAATCTCTGTCGGGTGTGCAGTAAGCACCAGCTCGATTTTGAGCTTGTCCAATACCTCCCCGATCTGCACTGCGTTATAGGAAGCCCCCTCGAGGTCGCGGAATGTGCTTTCTAGGGTCTGTGTCGCCGATACCTCGCCATCAAGTTCGCGGGAGATAGCATGATGTTGGTCCGCGATATTGGCTAAGTTGAGAAAGTGATTGAAGGCCCTCGCGATAGGCAACAGCTCTGCGTTCGACAGGTCATTCAAGACCGCTGCCAAGGCTTTGTAGTCGCCCTGCTGATCCAGTCGTGACGTCCTCGCGAGCTCACGTATCTGCTGTACTTTCTCGAGGCAGGCCTCGCCTTCCGCCGCCGCGATGCATTGATCGAGGAGTTCACCCAGATAGCTTGTGTTCTCACTCAGAGAGCGAGGGATTTCCTGCAACTTCATTAAGCCCTCCATTATTAGTAATTGACCAAACGATTAGAAGATATATTCAGTGCTCAGGAAGTCGGACTCGCCGTTGCGGATAATGTCGCCGACCAGTTCCTTACTGGCATCGTTAACCTTGGCCGCAACCACCGTCCTAATCGAGAACTGGCGTAGCGCGTCAGAGACCGAGAGCGTGCCCTCGGCAGAATCTTTGCGACCGTTGAAGGGAAACGTATCCGGCCCGCGCTGGCACTGTGCGTTGAGATTAATGCGTCCCACTTGGCTCGCCGAGGTATCGATAAGCCTTGCGACCTCTTTAGGCTCGGTGCCGAAGATGCTGAGCTGCTGCCCAAACTCGGCGTTAACGATATAGTCCGACACCTCATCGAGGGTCTCGAAGGTAACGATAGGAATTACAGGTCCGAACTGTTCTTCGCGATAGACGCGCATCTCTGGCGTTACCGGGTATAACACTGCGGGATAATAGAACGTCTGTGCGAATTCTCCCCCGCCTTCGTTGATGACCTTCGCACCCTTGCTTGTCGCATCCGCAACGAGCTGCTCAAGGAACTGCGCCTTTCCGGGTTCGGGCAGCGGGGTTAACGCCACGCCAGTTTCCCAAGGCATGCCTGATTTTAGCGTCGCGAGTTGGGCGAGGAATTTATCGACGAATGCTTCAGCAATATCTTCCTGCACCAGCAGTATTTTTAGCGCCGTGCAACGCTGGCCGTTGAACGACAGCGCGCCCGCCACACACTCCGACGCCGCCACATCGAGGTCGGCATGCTTGAGCACGATGCCAGGGTTCTTCGCGTCGAGCCCAAGGACCGAGCGCAAGCGGTGGGGCTTGGGGTGCAGCTTCTTCAGCGCCGCGGCGCCCTTGTTGGTGCCAATAAACGCGAAGACGTCGACCTTGCCGCTCTCCATAAGCGGCGTAATCGTAGTATGACCGCTACCGTAGATGATGTTTACCGCGCCGGCTGGAAACGACTCTTGGAACGCCTTGAGTAGAGGGCGAATAAGGAGCACTCCGTATTTTGCCGGCTTAAATACGATCGTGTTACCCATGATCAACGCCGGAATTAGTGTCGAGAAGGTCTCGTTCAGGGGGTAATTGTAAGGCCCCATGCACACGGCAACGCCGAATGGCACGCGCCTAATTTGCGCCATGGTGCCCTGTTCGATCTCAAAGCCGGCGGAGTTTCTATCGAGCTCTTTGAGCGACGCACAGGTATCTTCGATGTAGTCGCAGGTGCGGTCGAACTCCTTTTCAGAATCTTTGAGGTTCTTCCCGATCTCCCACATCAACAGCTTCACAACCTCGTCGCGCTGTTCTCGCATCAGTTTTAGGAATTTCTCGACGTGCGCGATGCGCTCCTCAATGCGCATCGAGGGCCATTCTCCGTGACCCGAACTATAGGCGTTAACGGCCGCGTTCAGCGCACCCATAGAGGCCTCGGCATCGAGTAGTGGCGTCGAACCGATAACAGCAGGCGCGACGTTGCCGTCGAGATTGAGGCAAACGGGGCTGGCGATCGGATTGACCTCTCCTGCCCATTCGAGCAGTTTGCCATCGACGAGGTATTCGCGCTGTTCTTGATAGTCGCCAAGCCTGTACTGCTCGGGGATCTCGGTCGGGGTTGGGAAGAATGTGTCTTTATTGAAGCTCATAGCTAATACCTTGCGCTCTGGGTGAGAAGATTGCGTGGTAGTGCCGTGAGACGAGCGTTGCCTTGAGTGCCTAAAAGGGCATTAAGTCGGCTGCAATCACAGCACCACGATGTTGTATTACCACTGCGGCGAGGCGGTTACCGCGCGCCGCAGAGTCGGCGGGGGATTGACCGCCGAGTCTCGCGGCAATATAGGCCGCGTTGAATGAGTCGCCGGCAGAGGTGGTGTCGACGATACGAGTCGACTGTGCCGGCACTTGCTGCCGCAACGAATCGTGGGAGACCAGGCAGCCCTCACCGCCCATCTTCAATGCGACCTCGTTAACGCCCCACCGGTGCAACTGCTCGATAACGCGCTCGGGCTCGGCGATGCCTGTCACTAGCGTCTCGTCGTCCAGAGTAGGTAGCGCGACTTCGGTGATGGCATACACCTGCCTAAAAACCTCTAGAGCCGCCGCAGGGGTTGCCCACAGGCTGGGCCGGTAGTTGCCGTCGAAGAAGACCTTGCCGCTGCCCTGTGCATACTCGTTGAGGAACGCAAGAAACGACGTCAGCGCCTCGCCTTTGTAAAGTGCGAGGGTGATGCCGGACAGGTAGAGGTTAGGAAACGCCAGTAGACGCGAGTAGAGCTGTTGAGCCCGGTCTGGGTCGTCAAAAAGGCGCGAGGCAGGAGAGCCCTTGCGCCAGTATTTGAAGCTGCGCTCGCCCTGTTCATCAAGCTCGATGAGATACATTCCCGGCACACCGCCAGGGAGGCGTTCGACGAGCTCACAGCCGATGTTCTCGTGCCGCCAGCGACTCAGCATCCAGTCGCTCATGCTGTCATCGCCTAAGCCGGTCACGTAGTCGGTACTGGCGCCAAGGCGTGCTAGATAGAGCGCTGTGTTGAGCGTATCGCCACCGTAGGACAGCGTGGCATTGAGCGCGTTGGGATCGTCGCCTGGCTGCAACTCACCAAGCTGCAACATGCACTCTCCAACTACTGCGATACCGGTTGTCATAGGGTTCTCTCGGTGCTGTTTCTTCTTACGCGGCGCGCAGGCTGACGCAGTGCCTGCGCTTACTCAAAAAAGTCTTAGGAGAACAGCAGGCCGCCGTTCACGTCCAAGTTGACGCCAGTGAGGAACGACGCCTCGCTCGAGGCAAGGTAAGCCACCACATCTGCTACTTCGTCCGGCGCGCCTTCGCGTTTCAGCGGTGTAGCCTGTGCAACGTTCGAGCGCACCGCGTCCTTGGTAAAGGTGTCGTGGAAAAGCGTGCTTATCATGCCCGGGCACAGGGAGTTCACGCGGATATTGCGCGGACCCAGCTCTTTCGCCATCGCACGGGTGAAGGTCATCACCGCGCCCTTCGAGGTAGCGTAGGCTGAGGCGCCTGGGCCGCCGCCATCTCGACCAGCCTGGGACGCAAGGTTAATAATAGAGGCACCTTCGCTCATGTGTGGCACCACAGCCTTGGTCGTGAGGAATGTGGAGGTGAGATTGAGGTCGACCACTGAGCTAAAAAAGGCGAGGTCCATCTCCTCGAGGGTCTTGCGTGCGACTAGGCCGCCCGCGACATTGACCAGGATGTCGATGTTGGCGCCGTACGCCTCGGTCGTCGCTGCCACGAGCTTGGCAACGTCTACCTCCTGCGTCATATCACCCTGAACAAGTATGCCTTCGCCGCCAGCGGCCTTGAGCTCGGCTAGGGTTTGTTCCGCGCCTTCTGGGTTGCGCAAGTAATTGATAACAACCTTAGCGCCCTCGGCGGCGAGGCGTAGCGAAATGGATTTGCCGATGTCTCGCGCGCCGCCAGTAACGACAGCAACCTTATTCTCAAGTTTCATAGTGCGTAATTCCTTTTTCTAGTTTCTACATGCAATCTACGACGACACTCAAGCGTTGTCAACCAATTAGGCTTACCAATATTAATAATTTGGTCTTACATCGGCGAAGAAGGCGGTAATGCACTGATATATCTAATATTAGTGATAAGTTTAGCCCGTCTGAGCGAAGCTATTCGGTGCCTGGTGACACCGCATTCGACGCCGAACAAGGGGTAGAATCAGCCCTTTTTCGACAAGTCTGGTATTACCAATTTCCCCTAACGCCAATCGCGAGGCTAGGCCTTTTTAGGCTTCAGCGGAGTGATTTCAGGGCACAGGATCCAGATACTGGCCATGGCGGTTACTGCGAGAGCCGCTCCGATAATGAAGGCTGGGGCATAGTTGCCACCCTCCGTCAGCCAAGGCACTAGAGAAGTCAGCCCCACCGCGCCCAGCTTGGCCGCCATGCCCGAATAGCCCGCAAGCGTTCCTACCGAGGCACCGCCAAAGAAGTCACTCGGGAGGGTCTGCACGTTGCCGATCGCGGTTTGGAAGCCAAACAGGATCACCGCCATAATCAGAACAGCGGTGACCGCACCGCCGGGAGCAGCCATGGCGAGCAGCGCCGGCAACATGATGAGGCAGCCGAGGCTGATCGCAAATTTTCGCGTCTTATTCACACTCCATCCCAACTTTAGCAGCCGCTGCGCGAGCAGCCCGCCGAAGAATGCCCCCAGCATCGCGCCGACGTAGGGCACCCAGCCATACAAGGCAACCTGCTTGACGTCCATGCCGTAAACCTCGAATAGATAAATGGGGATCCAGAAGATGAATAGCCACCAAATCGGGTCAATCGCGGCGGAGGCGATGATCACACCCCAGCTCTCTTTGTGGGAGAGCATCTTCTGCGAAGAAGGCGTATACGGCTGCTCGCTGGAGCCCGCTTCTTCGGGCTGATTCTGCTGCCCAGTGAGGATGTATTCTCGCTCCTGCTTGCTAATCCAGGGATGCGAGCCTGGGGGCGATTTCACTAACACCAGCCACGGCACGAGCCAAAGCAGGCCGGTGATCCCCACCAGGACGAAGATGATCTGCCAGCTGAAATAGACGGAGAGAAAGCCGATCGCCGGAATAGCGATGAGGCCACCCACCGCTGCCCCAGAGTTAAAGATACCCTGTGCGAGCGCTCTCTCTTTAGTTGGGAACCACTCGGCGTTGCCTTTTGTGGCGCCCGGCCAGTTGCCCGCCTCGGCGATACCCAGGATGCTGCGGAAGATACTGAACGAGACGATGCCCTGCGCCACGGCGTGCAGCGCCGTGGCGATTGACCAGACGCCAATCGACAGGGCGAAACCAAGACGCGTGCCGATCCAGTCGAAAATTTTGCCGAAGATGGCCTGGCCAAAGGCGTAGGAGAAGATGAATACAACAGAGATGAGCGCGTAAATTTCCTTATGCTCATCGCCAGTCTTATCCGGATACAGGTCGGCCGCGATACTCGGCCATAGCACCACGATCGACTGCCTATCGATGTAGTTAATAACCGTCGCGAGCGCGATAAGCGTGATCACCCACCAGCGCAGTCCTTGCACCTTCATGACGCCTCTCCCGGAACGAGAAAGTCTTCACGCACTGGGCTGAACACATCGATGAGCACACCCGCCTCGACGCACACCGCACCGTGTAGCTCATGCGGCGGGATGTAATAGGAATCGCCCGCGCCTTGGCGACGGGTTTCGCTGCCAATCGTGACATCGAAGACTCCGCTTTCGATATACGTCGACTGCGAATGTCGATGCTTGTGTTGATAGCCCTCGGAGCCGGACTCAAACCACACCTTCACGATCATAATCTCGTCGTTGTGACCTAATATCTGACGCTTAATGCCCTCGCCTAGCTCTTCGACTGCCACTTCTGAACCTGCAAGAAACCTCTCGCTTTCGAATCTCATCGTTTCTCTCCTCGGTTTTTGTTGCCAGTTTCTGGCTACCGCTCACTGACTGTATTGATTATTGTTGAGCACGGCCGTGTTATCGAAGGCGCTGTTGAGCTCACGCACTTCGACGACATCAACGCCGACGAAGGCGTTCGCGTTGATTGCTGTGCGCGGTTCGCCCACCGTATGTTCTATTTTTATTGGCGCACTATCCTCAAAGCGATTATTCGACACATCAGTCACCTGTACGCCATGCAGAAACACGCTCGCGCCAGGCTTGTTGCGAGTATTCAACCCCACATCAACTAATACTGACTCGGTGAGTTTAAAGTGTGGACCGAAGGTACTCTCGTCGTTGCCGCCGCGGTAAAATTCGACCAGCGCACCCCCTACACGCGTAAATGAAGAGCCCTCGATGTCGACATACTCTGCGTTGTAGACGCCAAGGTCTTCCACCTCCGCATTGAGACGCAGAATGTGCCCCGTAATATTCTCGAAGCGGCTATTCTCAATGCTAATCCAGTTCGCTAACGTGCTCTTCGCGACCTTCAGCACATCGAAGGAGTGGTTGATGTCGAGGTCCCGAATCGTCGTGTCGCGAATCACTAGCTCGTAGTTGTGCAGCATAGACATGTACTGCGTGCGGATTAATGCATTACCCGCAGAATCAGGCGCACGCTCGCCCGAGAGCACGAGGCCCTCGAGAAGCAGGCTACCGCCGTCCTGAATCTCGAACAGCGAAGAACGATCGAAGACGATCTCCGCGCCGCCGGTTTGTGCCGCCACGAGCGAAATAGATTTGTTTAAACCGATCAGCCGCTCGACAGAGTACTGGCCCGACGCAAGACGAATGACAGCGCCGTCCTGAGCGCGTTCGATCGCCTCGAAAATAGCACCTGCGGAAGGCACTATATCGATAACCTCGCCGTGACCAAAGGTGGGCGTGGCCTCCGGCTTGGGATACCAGCTAACCCCAGTGGACCGCTTCGCGATCGGTTGTAAGTCACGCGACGCACCGGCGTCGGAGTCGGCGGCGTAGAGCAGCCCGTTATCTGCCCGCGTAAGCGTCAGCTCGGCGCTGCCAAAGCCGTCAGAGAGCTGCGGCGACTCGACTCGGTTAAGGACATTGTCTGCGAACTCGATTCCGCTCACGTCGTCGTAAACAGTGAAGACGTCTTTGCCGTTAGCGTTCGCGATCAAGTTGTTCGAGAACTCGGAATTAATTGGCGTAGCCGACCGCTCTTCGTCGCTGCCCGCGGCGAGCTGGATATGATCCGATTCGATGATGCTATTGCCGCTAATAAGCGCAGAGTCCACCTGGTGGTAGCGGTTGATCGGCGAGTTGGGCACGCCATTCATAACCACGAGCGCCCCACCGAAGCGATAGCCCGCGAGTCCTTCCATGTAATTGTTGCGGATCTCTTGGCGCGCGTTGATCACCCGAATACCGCCTGTGTGGTCTACACCATTGCCGAAGAACACATTGTCCTCGACGAGGTTGCCGTTACCGTGGCGCATCGTGAGCGTGCCACGCGACTCGAAGAATACGTTGCCGCGAAAGATATTACTGCCCGACTTATTCGAGATGATCTCAAGCTCGCCGTCGCAGCGATCGAAGTAGTTATTTTCAACCACAGTGTTCGAATCAAAGAGCGAGTAATGGCTCGTACCAATGCGCAGCGTCTCTCCACCGTTCGAGCCGAGGATTTCTCGTGGGCCGAAGTAATTGTGATCGATCCGGTGAAAATTCTCGCGACTGTCTTCGGAATCCAAGCGCACCGCCATTGTCACGCCGCGGTTGCTCTTGCCCGACAGGTGGTTGTGGTCGAAGCGGTTATGGCGCCCGTAGAGGGTGACCCAGTAATCGGTCTCGGTGCGCTCGGGGTTGCTAAAACCATCGATGACCGTTTCAGTAACTCGAGAATGGTAGGCAAGCTCGCCTTCGGAGCGTCGGAAAGCGATTACCGAACTAAGAGGCGTGAAGCCGTCGGTAAAAACGAGGCCGCTGACCACGAGATGACTGCCGGCCAGCCGCAAAAACGACTCCCCCGTCACCCTGACCTCGCCCTTGTTCTCAGCACGGAGGCTGATCGGCGCGTCCGCCGTCCCTGCGCCGTAGAAGTCGATTTCGAAGTCGCGCCACTCGCCGTTGCCAAGGATCACCGTG
The DNA here is from genome assembly GCA_024639905.1 of Gammaproteobacteria bacterium. Taxonomy (GTDB): domain Bacteria; phylum Pseudomonadota; class Gammaproteobacteria; order Pseudomonadales; family Pseudohongiellaceae; genus UBA9145. The sequence continues at coordinate 117,280 of JAHEGE010000005.1, forward strand.
TCTCCCGCTTGTAGCTGCGGAACGCGGCCGTCGAACTCAGCCTGGCTGCGCACAAGGAACTCGGCGGCGAGCGCGTCGAGCGTAAAAACGGCGCTGCAGGCGCAGAGCAAGGCCCTAAGCCCGACGCGGGCGGCGGTGGTGTTTGTCATAATGCAAGACCCCGGAGGTGATGAGCGGCAGGCACGGGAGTAGGTGCAGCCGAATGACACTGAAATTACTATCGTGTCACACGACTTGTCAAACCCAATTTTTTTACCAATACGAATTATTGGTAATACTTTGCGCAAACATCGAATACCTAGCTCGCCCATGTCAAAAAAAAGGCGCCGACGGCGCCCTTTTAAATTTGGCCAGCTCTCGGCTCACCCTTGTCTCGCGTCGAGACCGGCTTTATACCTCGGGTACCAGCCTGTCAAAAGAGAATCGCTCGCGCATCTCCGAGGCCTGCTGACGCACCTCACGCACCGCGCGCTCTTCGCTGGTCTCGTGCAAAGCGGTGAGCATGCGCGAGAAGTGCTTGCGCATCGCGCGGCGTGCGGCGTTGCCGTCGCGCCGAGCGAGGGCGTCGTAAATAGCCTGATGCTCGTCGATGCGCCGTTGATGATCGTTCATACACACCGATTGGTGCGCCTGATGAATGTGCTCAAGGTTTTCCTGCGCATCCCACAGCTGCTTTATCATCGATGAGAAGACACGATTCTTGGTCGCTCCGGAGAGGATGAGATGGAATTTCTGGTCGGCGACCGAGGATGAACCCGGCTCTTGCGCCATCTGCTCCACCGCTGCTTTCATCTGGGCGAGCTCTTCCGCGGTGATCATCTCCGCCGCCATCGCCGCCGCCTCACCTTCGATAATGACGCGCGCCTCCACGAGCTCGAATGCACTCACCGTATAGCCAAAGCCCGTGGAGCGCTCATCCTGCTCGAGAATATAGACGCCTGAGCCGGTTTTGACCGAAACCAGTCCCTTGGCCTCCAGCGCAATGATCGCCTCGCGTATGGTCGGGCGACTCATGCCAAACTGTTCTGCGAGCTCTCTCTCTGGGGGCAGACGGCTGCCGGGGCGATATTCACCTGACGCGATAAGCTCCTGAATACTGCCTACCGCCTTCATGTATAGGCGTTTTTCACTTTTCATAGACATCCTTCGATGTGTCCAAATACTACTTTATTACAACATAAGGCTATTGGTATGACCAGAACTTACTTTTGGTAAATTTTTTAGGCAAGTGCTAGACTCCGCGGTTTTCGCCCCCGAGGATAACCATGCACCCACTAAAACAAAGACTTGCTGGCTATCGTGTCATTCCAGTCGTCACCCCCACCTCCGTAGACGCGACGTTGTCACTCGCTGAGGCACTATCATCTGGCGGTATCGGCGCCATCGAAATCACCCTGCGCACGCCAGCGGCGCTCGACGCCCTGCGCGCAGTCAAAGACTCTGGCATTGCCATTGAAGTGGGCGTCGGCACGGTCACCACACCCGCACTTGTCGAAGCAGTAGCCAAGATCGGTGTCGCCTTCGCAATCTCACCCGGCCTTACCCGCTCGGTTCTCGATGCCGCGGCGGCACACCACCTTGAGCTGCTGCCCGGCATCGCCTCCCCGTCAGAGCTCATGCTCGGATTGGAGTGCGGCCTGGACTTCTTCAAGCTGTTCCCCGCAGAGGTCGTCGGCGGACAAAAAATGCTAAAGGCGCTCAGCGGCCCCTTTCCTGCCATCCAGTTCTGCCCCACAGGCGGAATAGGCCCGGCCAACGCCCGCGACTATCTTAGCCTCCCGAACGTCGTCTGCATCGGCGGATCGTGGATGGTGCCGCAGGAGGCCGTCGAGGCGGGCGACTGGTCGACTATCGAACGACTAAGCCGCGAAGCCATTGCGCTCACTAGCGCCTAGACTCAACTCTACGGCAGGCTTCACCTTCTACCGCTGAGACAAACCTCTAAATTGGTCAAGCCAATTTCTAGACTGAGACTCCCCTCTCGGCACCGACTTTGCTCGGCAAGCCCTAACACTCGTCATGACGGGGCATTGCGCGCACCAGCCCGCGCTGTGCGTAAGCCTCGCTTGCCGTTTCCTTCCTGTAATCTTGACGGCTATGGGACCATTCAAGCAAATTGATCATACCAAAACTTTATAATTGGTTAGCAACAATGGTTGACAGGATGGTAAAAATTGGATTACATGCACCCTCAAGTCCTAAAATCTAGAAAATAATGAGACCGATTGATCGGTTAAATAAGCAAGGGGAGAGGAATGAAAAACACACGTTCTATTACCGGGTTTACCCTGACAGCATTTGCTGCAGCGTTCGCGTCTGCGGCGGTTGCGCAAGATGAAATGATCGATGAGATCGTCGTACAAGGCATCCGTGGATCGCTCACGTCGGCACTTCTAGAGAAGCGCGCTTCGAATAACCTCGTTGAGGTGATTCAAGCAGAAGCGATCGGCAAACTGCCTGACCAGAACCTCGCAGAAGTGCTTGAAAACGTCACCGGCATCCAAATCACTCGTACCGCAGGCGTAGGCACAGGCGTGCAGATCCGCGGTACTAATGCGAATCGCACAGAAATCAATGGTGTCTCTACCGTGGGTTCTGGCGGAGGTCGCTCTGGCATAAATTTCGAAGACGTCTCTGCAGGCATCATCGCTGCGGTTGAAGTCACTAAAGCCTCTGAGGCCAAGACTATCGAAGGCTCAGTTGGCGGCACGATCAATCTGCGCACCATTAGGCCACTCGACCTCACTGAAAGCGTCGCGTCAGTCCGGCTCCAAGGCGAAAATAGCAGCCTGTCGACCGACAGCAACAACCCTCGCGTCTCGGGCACATACGGCAACAGCTGGTCAACTGATAATGGCGACGTAGGCTTCGTCATCAGCGGCAGCTGGAATCAGCAGGATGTAACAGCCTTCCGTCCGCGCACCGACCGCGACAACTTCGTCGGTGCCGACAGCGGCGCCGCGAGCGCACAGCCTTTCGACTACTTACCTATCCAGTTCTTTATTCAAGACTACGACAACTTTGAATACGAGACTTCAAACTTCGCCGGTACTTTCGAGTGGGCGCCTAGCGAAACCCTACGCCTTTCTTTCGATGCTATTCTTAACGACCAAGAGCGTCGCGAAGAAAGCTCGCGCATCCAGGCGTCCGGCATCTCTGATCTCCGAAACGTTGCAGTGCCTAGCGAATTCGAAACTGTAAATTGGGGCTCGCTCCAGGGCTCTAACGGCATGCAAGACTTGGGCTCTATTCAAGCAGCAGCTAAGGGCATCATCCCCATCGAAGATGGCGGCGGTGATGGCAACCTCCGCTTCTCAGGTGACACAGGCTCTCGCTTAACAGACAGCAAGATCTTTAGCTTTGCAGCCGATTGGCAGATTAACGAACGCCTGACTGCACGCGCAGAGATCTCGTCTTCGAAGTCGGACACTACGACACCTAGCTTCAACACGACGCTTAACTTTATCAACCCCAACACTGCAACCAACTCTTCTAACGAGAATGGAACGCCGTTCATTTATGATCTCACGGGCGGGTCGTTGACCTTCGGCATCGAGCAATCTGCAGCCTACAACGGCCCCAGCACTGCTCAACTCCTTGACCCTGCGAATGTGATGTTACGGGACGTACAGCAGTCTCAGAGCATCGCCGAGAATAGTGAAGATGCGTTCCGTGTCGACTTCACCTACGATCTCGATTACGCCGCAGTTACAAGTGTCGACTTCGGTCTGCGCCGCAACGTCTCGTCTAGCTTGAACGACGACGTCACCTCTAGCGTCGGCCTACGTCGCTTCGCTGACAGCCCGCGCGGCAATCTGTTCGCCGACATCTTGATTCCTGGCCCGAACAACTTCAACGAAGCCGATGGCCGAGCTTTATATGTTCGCGATTTCTTAACGATCAATCCAGAACTCGTTGCATCAGACCCCGCGAGTGTTCTAACTACCTTGAACGCGGCAATCGTAGCTAACAACGCGATTACGGGCTCGACACGAGGACCGATCAGCTCGCCTACATCAAGCACCAGCGCCTTCTTTGATATCGAAGAGGAAACTAACGCGCTGTACGCCCAGGCAAACTTCGCTGCAGGCATCTTTCGCGGTAACATCGGTGCACGCTACCTCGAAACTGACATTACGTCTGTCGGCAACTCGATCCTAAACGGAGAAGTCTCTCTAACTTCAGATTCAAGCAGCTACGACGCCTTCCTCCCGCGCCTCAATCTGGTTGCCGATATTAGCGACGACGTGGTTATCCGCACGGGCTGGGGCAAGGACATCCGTCGCCCTAACTTTAGCGACCTATCGTCTGCCTATACCTTCAGCACGAGCCCTAACCCAGCCGTCAACCTTGGCAACCCTGGCCTGCAGCCAGAGGAAGTGACCTCGTTCGATATCTCGGCTGAATGGTATTTCGCGCCGTCTAGCGTCGTCAGCATCGGCTACTTCAATAAGAAGCGCACCGGTCTGTTCGTTCGCAACGACGAGAGCCCCTTCGAGGATCCCGTTACCGGTTTCCGCGACATCACAGCACCTTGTGAGCAAGGCGGCATCTTCAACCCAATCGCCGATATCAACGTATTCGGACCGGTAGGCGTTGGCGTCTGCGTACCTTCCTCGCAAACCATTAACGGTGCCGGCGAGACTACACAAGAAGGTGTCGAGTTTGCATTCCAGTATGATCTCTCTGCTCTCGAAGACACTCTCGGCTGGGCATCGGGCTTCGGCATTATCGCAAACTACACGATGCAAGAGTTTAGCGGCGGCGAAACTTACCTTGGCGACACGAGCCGTGCCGCACAGGTGTTTGCCTCCAACGGTGCGACGAATGTCGATATGCTCGCGCCGCTGGTAGACCTGTCTGAGAACTCTTATAACGTTACAGCCTACTACGAGAAGTATGGCATCTCTGCGCGTACACGCTACACGTGGCGCGAGGCCTATCGCTCCACCGACTTCGGTAGCACGTCTAGCTTCCCTTGGGGCTTCCCCGTGGTGCAAGACGACCGTGGGCAAGTAAACGCTAGCGTCAGCTACGACGTGACCGAGCAGCTAAACGTCGGCCTCGAAGTAGTAAACCTGACTGAAGAAGACGTAACCCAGTACTGTGTAAACGGAGGCGCACTACTCTGCTACCAGGGTCTGCAAGAACGTCGCATTACGTTAGGCGCCGCCTACCGCTTCTAAGACTATGTGGTTGAAAGATGGCCACTAGCGTGTGAAAAAATGGGCACCCTTAAACAGGAGCGCCCATTTTTTTTAGATGGAATTTGGCTAGCTAGAATAGCCCTACGAGTATTTATCAACAGATTATTTTTTGTGAGGCACGTGTGCGTGAATCCTGGAGATGGTTCGGCCCTAACGACCCGGTGAGCCTGAGCGACATTCGGCAAGCCGGTGCTACCGACATTGTGAGTGCCCTACATAGCATCCCTACGGGCGAAACCTGGCCGCTTGAGACAATCCGCGCTCACCAGCGCCTCATCGAAGACACCCCGCCGGGGCTCTCTCCCCTGCGCTGGAGCGTGGTCGAGAGCATTCCCGTACACGAAGACATCAAGCTCGGTCGGCCTGATCGCCAGCGCTATATCGACTGCTGGATTCGCTCGATGGAGAACTTAGCCGAATGCGGAATCACTACGATTTGCTATAACTTCATGCCGGTCATCGACTGGACGAGGACAGAGCTCAATCTGCAGCTACCTAGCGGCGCCTACGCCCTGCGTTTCGACCAGAAAAAATTCGCGGCGTTCGACCTTTTTATCCTTTGTCGCGAGAACGCGCAGCAGGACTACAGCGCCGTTGAGGTCGCCGAGTCACAGGCGTTGTTCAAGGCGATGTCCGATGAGGAAAAGACTGAACTAACCCGCACGATCATTAAAGGCCTGCCGGGCAGGATGACAGACGCCTACGGCATCGACGACTTCCGCGCGATGCTCGCCAATTATCAAGGCATGACCCACACATTGCTGCGTGACAACCTAGTCGCCTTTCTTAGCCAAGTCCTCCCGCGCGCCGAGGCGCTCGGTATGAAGCTTGCCATTCACCCCGATGACCCGCCCCGCGACATGTTGGGGCTGCCGCGCATCGTTTGCACCGCTGACGATCTGGACACCTTGTTCGACAGGCTTCCGAGCCCCGCCAACGGCATCACGCTCTGCGTTGGGACCTACGGCAGCCGGCCGGACAACGACCTGCCTGACATGGCGCGACGGTTCGGCCCACGCATCCATTTCTCGCATTTGCGCGGCGTAAGTCGAGATCCGGACGAGCAGCGCTCATTCGTCGAGGCGAGCCACCTCGACAGCGACATAGACATGGTCGCCGTTATTAGGGAGCTGCTTGCAGAAGAGTCGCGGCGGCGCGCAGCCACTAAGGGCGACGCGAACACAGAGCAGATCGCAATCAGGCCCGACCATGGCCACCGCATGCTGGACGACATCAACAAGCAGGTGAATCCAGGCTATTCCGGCATCGGCAGATTGAAAGGGCTGGCCGAGATCCGCGGCGTAATCCGCGCGCTCACAGCCATTCATCACGAGGTCTCACCGGAAATCGAATGAATAGCATTATTAAATTTAGCGCCAATCGTGTTTGGCGCACCTACCTAGGCGGTAAACTACTCGACGCCATGGCGGGCGAAAAGCGCCCCAAAGACACGAGCTTCCCCGAAGACTGGATCGGCTCCACAGTGCAGGCATGCAACGTCGGCCGCGAAGATATCGCGGAGGGCCTAGCCAAAGTGACGACCGAACAGGGTGAGACACTCCTCTTTCGAGATCTCCTGCTGCACGAGCAGGCCGCGCTGCTGGGAGGAACCAAAAAGTCTCCGCGGCCGCTCGAAGACATCCCCCTAGTTAAATACTTAGACAGCTCCACACGCCTGCATTTTCAGGTGCACCCAACGCGCGAGTTCGCCCAGAATCGATTGGCGAGCCCGCGTGGGAAGACGGAAGCCTATGTGATCTTGGCAATCAGAGACAACGTCAGCGACCCCTACATCTACGCAGGATTTCAACGTCCCCCGAGTCGCAAGCAGCTAAAAGGATGGATAGAAAAGCAAGACATCGATGCGATAGAGAACTGCTTCGACAAGATCCCCGTGCAGCCGGGCGACGTGTTCCTAATCCCCGGCGGCAGGCCACACGCGCTAGGCGAGGGCATTCTGCTACTCGAGATCATGGAGCCCTCCGATCTCGCGGTGCGCTTCGAGTTCGAGCGCTGCGGCTATAAAATCCCCGAAGCCGCACGCTTTATGGGACGCGACATAGAAACGGCGCTCGATGTCTTCGACCTGTCTCCTGTGCCGACCGAAACGATCGATCGCGAGTTCCGCTGTCAGCCCGGCGCCCTCTACCAGCAAGACGGCAACCGGCTCGAGCAGCTCATTGGCCCAAACGAGACTGACTGCTTCCGGGTGAAGCGCGCCACCACTGCTAGCCGCTTTATCCGCGAGGAAAACGAGTTCTTCTTCGGCATAGTTGTAGAAGGCGAAGGCAGGTTTCGAGTCGGCGACACCACGGTGACACTGAAACAATGGGATCGCTTCTTCTGCCCCGCCAACGTCGTGTTCTTCGAGTATGAAAGCGATGCAGCTATGGCGATAGTCGAGTGCTATCCAGGCGAGACAATTAGAAACGGCGGCGCGCAGCGCACCGCCAAAAAATGAGAGATTGAACGATGATGAGAATCGCACACTGGCTCGCGGGAATCCTATTGGTACTCGCCACGGCGACAGCCAGCGCAGCCGAGTCCCGGGATGGCCTCATCCTAACCCAAGCTGGCGTGGAGAGGATTCGTGCCGAGCTAGGCAACCTCCCCCTTCTCGATGCCACGCTCGAGCAGGTGCGACAAGAAGTCGACGCCGAGATCGCCTTTGGTATCGACACACCAATTCCACGGGATTTTTCCGGCGGCTATACCCACCAACGCCACAAGGCGAACTTCTTCGCCCTGCAAAAATCCGGAGCTCTGTTTAAGATTCTCGAGCAGGAAAAATACGCGATCTACGTGCGTGACATGCTGTTCCAGTACGAAGCGATGTATGCCGACCTGCCCCTGCATCCCCAGACTCGCTCCTACGCACGCGGCAAGCTCTTTTGGCAGTGTCTTAACGATGCCAACTGGCTAGTCTATGCCGCGCAGGCTTATGACTTGATCTATGACTGGCTCTCGGCGGAGGAGCGCGAGCAGCTCGAGACCAATCTGTTTCGCCCCTTCGCCGATCACCTGTCTGTAGACAGCCCCCAGTTCTTCAACCGCGTGCATAATCACAGTACCTGGGGCGCGGCAGCGGTTGGCATGATCGGCCTGGTAATGCAAGACCAGGAACTCATCGATCGCGCCCTGTACGGCCTCGAGGACGACGGGCTCGACACCAGCGCTGTCGACAATGACGGTGGTTTTATTAAGACAGAAGGACAAGAGGCAGGCTTCTTTGCCAATCTCAACGAGCCTTTCTCACCCGATGGCTACTACACTGAAGGACCTTACTATCAGCGCTACGCGATGTATCCCTTCCTCATCTTCGCCCAGGCGCTGAACAACGCTCGACCCGACCTCGGTGTGCTCGACTACAAAGACGGCGTGCTGCTTAAAGCTGTCGACGTACTGCTTAACCTTGCCGATGCCGACGGCGAATTCTACGCGATCAATGACGGCCAGAAAGGCATGTCGATCCAGTCTTACGAGCTCGTTACCGCCGTCGATATCGCTTACCGTTACGGCGGCGAAGACTCGCGACTGCTTAGCATCGCACAGCAACAGGGGCGCGTGCAGCTTGATGACACAGGCTATGCCGTCGCTGCCGCCTCACGCGACGGCCTGGCCCTCCCGTTCGAGAAGCGCTCGGCCAACTACTCCGACGGTGCCGACGGCGATGAAGGCGGCCTCGCGCTGCTGCGCTACGGCGACGAAGAGCTGTCCGCGCTTTTCAAATACTCAGCCCAGGGCCTCAGCCACGGCCACTACGACAAGCTCTCGCTAGCACTTTTCGAGCACAGCGACGAGGTATTGCAGGACTACGGACTCGCACGCTTCGTTAATATCGAACATAAAGGAGGGGGCAATTACTTGCCGGAGAACACGAGCTGGGCAAAGCAGAGCATCGCGCACAACACCCTCGTTATCGACCAAGCCTCGCACTTCGCTGGCAGCTACGAGATAGGCAGCCAGCACCATTCGCAGCTCAACTTCTATGATGCCTCGAACCCCGCCGTGCAAGTTGTTAGCGCGCGCGAGAACAATGCCTATCCTGGCACGGAACTGCTGCGCACGATCGCCGTAATCAAAGACGCCGCGCTTGCGAAGCCTTTCGTTCTCGACCTATTCAAAGCGTCGTCTGCCACCACGCATCAGTTCGATCTGCCGTTCCACTATTTCGGTCAGGTGCTCGACACCAACTTCGATTACGAGGCTCAGCAGCCACTCGCTCGACTCGGCGACGCCAACGGCTACCAGCACCTCTACCTCGAGGCCGTCGGCGCACCGAGCGCGGCCAACGCAAAATTCTCTTGGATGAGCAACAACAAGTTCTACACGTTGACTAGCGTCGTAGAGGCCACCGACGCGCTGCTGCTTGCCCGTCTTGGCGCCAACGACCCGCAGTTCAACCTCCGCCGAGATCCCGCTTACATCATCCGGCGCCCCGCCGCGGAGCAGGCGCTCTTTGCCTCGATTATCGAACCCCACGGCAGCTACGACCGCGTCACCGAGTCGGCGCTAGACTCGAAAAGCCACATCGCCTCACTGTCGGTCGTCACCCAAGAGGACGCCTACACAGCCGTAGCCTTCGAGCTCACCACCGGCGAGAGAAAATTGTTCATCGTTGCCAACCAGCAACCAGCGAAGGCGGCCGCGCACGCGCTGCGCATCGACGGAGCTGATTACCGCTGGACTGGCCCATTCCTCTACACAGATCGGTAGAGTGGATGCTGCCCAAAAGCCACTGCAAAAATGCGTCGCATGCCTAGCCTGAGCTGGGATTCCCTGCCCTCGCTGCCCGCATTCGTCGAGAAGCCGAGCTATGACAGAGACGCCGTTAGCGCCGGCATCGTGCATTTCGGCGTCGGCAATTTTCACCGCGCGCATCAGGCAGCCTACTGCGAGGCCCTGCTGAATCGAGGAGAGACCGACTGGGGGATTATTGGCGTCTCGATGCGATCGCCCCACGTGCGCGACAAACTGGCCGCCCAAGACTACCTTTACAGTCTGCTCAGCCTAGGCGAGAAGACTGAGTTCCGCGTCATCGGCGCGCTGCAGCGCGTCTTAGTCGCCGACGAATCGCCACGCGCCGTTATCGACGCGGTGGCCTCGTCCGCGACGGCTTTGGTAACCTGCACGATTACCGAGAAAGGCTACTGCCTTAACCGTGGCGAGCTCGACTCCGAGCATCCCGATCTGGCCCACGACCTGCGCTCACTCGACCATCCGCACAGCCTCTATGGCTACCTCGCCGCGGCGCTGATCAGCCGGGCCGCACAAGCTGGCGAACCGCTTACCGTGCTCAGCTGCGATAACCTCAGCTCGGGCGGCAACAAATTGCGCGAGGGGGTTTCGCGCATACTGCTCTCGCATTCGCCCAGCGCGCTTGAGTGGGCGGAAGAACACGTCGCCTTCCGTTCGTCGATGGTAGACAGGGTGACGCCCGCAACGACCGGCGAGCTCATGGCGCGAGTGGGCCACGCACTCGGCTGTGAGGACGCCGCGCCGGTGGCGGCGGAGCCATTCACTCAGTGGGTTATCGAAGACGACTTCGCTGGCCGCAGACCGCCTCTGGATGCCGTAGGTGCGCTCTTCGTACCCGACATCGCACCCTACGAGCACGCCAAACTGCGGCTGCTTAACGCGGGGCACTCGATCCTCGCCGCGCTCGGTTATCTCGCCGGCGACAGGTATATTCACGAGGCGCTGGCCAGACCCGCCCTAGCCGCATTTGCTCTGCAAACGCTCGAACAAGAAATCCTGCCGGTGACCCTCGTTCCCAAAGGCGCCGACGGGCGCGCAGCAATCGCCACCGCACTTGCCCGCTTTCGCAACGCCCAACTGCCTTACGCAGTCTTGCAAGTCGGCAGCGATAGCTCACAGAAGATCCTGCAGCGTTGGCTGCCCGCCACCGATGAGGCACTCGCGCAGAACAAACCCACGGCGCACCTCGCCTTCGCGCTCGGTGCGTGGGTTGCGATGATTCGCGCCGCGGCAAAGGCTGGCGAGCTCGTAGACCCACAGCGCGAGCGCTTCTGCGCCTTTGAGCCGCAAAGGGGCGTCTCGATCTCACGCGCGCATCTCGATATCGCCGGCGCACAGGCCTCGCTGTGTTTCAACAACAGCGACTTTATCGCCACCGCCGACGCTTACTACAAAACCATCACAGACCTTGGCATCGAGCGCGCGCTGCAGGCGGAGACGCTGGGCAGAAATGACACACTCGCCTGCGAGAGCACCCAACAATGAAAAAAATAGTCGCCACCCTCTCGCTTTTCCTACCAGGTATCTTCCTGCTCGGCTTTAACATCGGCACCGGCAGCGTAACGGCGATGGCCAAGGCGGGAGCCGACTACGGCATGGCCCTGCTATGGACGCTCGTTGCCTCGTGCCTGTGTACCTTCTTCATGATTAACCTCTACGGACGCTTCACGCTGGTTACCGGAGAGACCGCGCTGCTCGCCTTCAGGCGCCACATCCACCCCAGCGTGGGGGTGTTCTTCATCGTGGCCCTTACGGCAGGGGTTTGTGGCAGCGTGATGGGCGTGATGGGTATCGTCGCTGAAATCTGCCACGAGTGGTCCAAGGCGATGGTCGACGGCGGGATCTCGCCGCTAACCTTCGCTGCGTTCTTTGTGAGCCTCGTCTACTTCATATTCTGGAATGGTCGCACCGAGTTCTTCGAGCGTGCATTAGCGGTTGTCGTAGCGGTGATGTCCGTCTGTTTCCTCGTCAACTTCTTCATCTTGATGCCAGCACCCAGCGAAATTTTCAGCGGACTGGTCCCTTCCATCCCTCAGGTCGAGGATGCCGCGGACACGAGCCCGCTGCTGATTATCGCCTCGATGATCGGAACGACGGTATTCTCCGGATTGTTTATCGTGCGCACCACGTTGGTGAAAGAAGCCGGATGGTCACTAGCGGACTACGCGCAGCAACGCAACGACGCCCTATTCTCCGTCACGCTCATGTTTGTCATCAGCGCCTCCATCATGGCTGCGTCGGCGGGCACGCTTCACACGGCAGGGATAAGGCTCACCGAGGCCTATCAGATGATCGGCCTACTCGAGCCGCTCGCCGGTTCGCTCGCCACTTCGTTGTTCGCGCTCGGCCTTGTCGCCGCCGGCGTGTCATCCCAGTTTCCCAACGTGTTAATGCTGCCTTGGCTGCTGTGCGACTACACGGGGAGCGAACGCGAAATGACGCTACCACGCTATCGCCTTATGGTCCTGGCCATTACCCTTTTAGGGCTAGTGGTACCGCTTTTTGATGCGCGTCCCGTATTCATGATGGTCGCGTCCCAAGCGTTCAATTCAGTGATATTGCCAATTACCGTGGCGTGCATATTCTATTTGAGTAACCGCAAAGACCTGATGGGCGAGTACCGCAGCGGCGTTGGCAGCAATCTGGTACTTACCGCATTGTTCTTGTTCTCACTATTTACCTCGAGCGTGGGGTTACGCGGGGCTTTTCAGCTGCTTTGAGCTGGAAAAGGGGTCTGACCCCTTAAAAAAACGGCTACTTTCCAGGACTCGTAGCCGCATACAAGGGTGGGTAGAAACGATCTAGCTAGTGGCGCTTAAACGGCGGCCGACCACGGAATTTCATTTTCTGTTGCGAGTCATCGGTTAACTCCATTGCTGCAGCATCCACGATCTCCACTTCCACCTGCTTGCGCTGATAGGGTGGCTTGCGCGCCGGCCCCGACTTCAGCATGCGCATGTGCACCAGCTCGGTGGCCACAGCCTCAACAGAATCCGCTGCGGCGATATCGGTCACGGGCACCTCGACCCAGCTACGTTTATACGGCGGCTAGCGGTGCGGCACGAAATCGACCGTCATCACCTTCACCGTCTCGACAGTCGCGTTGAGCGCCTCTTGCTGCTGATCCGCGGTGTCCGCAAAGCTAGCTGGCGCGATAATGAGCGCAAGCACCGGTGTAGCAAATAAGGACAGTACTTTATGCATAACGCATCTCCTCCAGTGATTTCACAGCGAGGATCGCGCCCACCCGATAGAGAGTAAATAGCTGTTCTTGTTAAGGCGCCGATAGAAAATAACTATTTCTATCGCCATCTCCACTACCCGCGCTTTAGATCGCGTCCACCGCGGCGCGTAGCGCCATGATAATCGCGTCCGTGTGTTTAGCGTCTTCGTCGTCGACCGCATTCAGCGCATTGCCATGGGTCGCGATCACGAGGTCGCGTGCGGGATCGATGAAAATGCGCTGCTGAAATATGCCGCGCGCGCTGAACGCGCCTTCGTCATAAAGCCACCACAGATAGCCGTAGCCTTCGAAGCCTTGCGAGGGCGTGATGGATTCTGCGATCCAGCCCTCGGGGACGACGCGCTCGCCCGAGGGCAGTACGCCGTCGGCAAGCACGAAGCGGCCGATGCGGGCGTAGTCGCGTAGCGTCGCATTGATGCAGCAGCCGCCAGTTTCTACGCCGTCCTCAGACGACAGCAACCAATAGGCATCGTGCTCCATACCGAACGGCCGCCAGATCTTCGCCTGCAGATAGCTCGACGCGTTGTTGCCCAGCGCCGAGCGCAGCAGCTCACCTACCAGGTTCGTCTCGCCAGTGTTGTAGTTGAAGCGCGTACCTGGCTCCGCCTCACGCGGCAGCGTCGCGAGGTACTCAGTGAGCTGCGGACCATTATAGGCACCGGCGATAGCGACATCTGACGTAGGGCTCGCATAGTCTTCGTCCCAAGCGACGCCTGACGCCATGTGCAGGATGTCTTTAATGCGCACGCCCTCGTAGGCAGAGCCTTTGAGGCGCGGGATGTAATCGGTGACGAACTCGTCGACGCTTTCTATATAGCCGTCTTTTATCGCCGCGCCGATCAGCAACGAGGTGACCGATTTGGTCACTGAAAACGTGATCCAGCGCGTTTCCTCAGTATTGCCGGCGCCATAGCGTTCGAGCAGGACGTCGTCGCCCTGCAGCACGATGAGCCCGCGCGAGGCAGGCCGCTGAAAGTAATCGGCAAGCGTATAATTCTCGCCCTCGACACTGTAGCTAAAATCACTCCAGTCCTTTGGCGCCGGCGTCAGCGCGAGCGGTGACTCACTCGCTGTGACGGTGCGCGTTGCGGAGAGCGCCGCGACATTCGCGAACGCTTCTTGCCGCGTGGCTTGGGGCAGGAACAGCAGGCTTTCGGCACCCGAGAGCGCGATGTCTGAGTCCTGGGCACGCAGGGCTGCGAGCTGGGAGAGCGCAAGCGCGGCTAGCGCGACCCTCATGATTATTGTGTGTCTGATTAGCGTCATGTGGCGCGCCTCTTATTGGGTTGGGTTAGGGACATCTGATAATTTAGAGCATCGTTACAAAATTGGGAAGACCGCTACAGCCAACGCAGCACGCCGACAATTCCCGCCGCCGCATAGAAAAACTGCAGCAACAGCATGCCATAATGTTTACAGAGAAACGCCCAAACGGCGATGGCGATGGCGGAGATGAATAGCAACGCAAAACCCAGCACTTCGTTGCCCGTATTGGACGCCACCAGCATCGAGTAGGCGATAGCTGTTAGCACACCGAACCATTCAAGTATCTTAGGCAGCATGGGTTTTTCTTCTCCAAAATATTAGCGCGAGACCGAGCACGAGCCAGCCAAGTAAAAGCGGTGTTAGCATGCTCGCAATAACCGCCTCGCTTGCAAGAATGTCTGGCATTCCGGTTTGCCACAGCACCCAGTCTGAACCTAAGCGCGTTGCTAGCGACAGCTCGCCGGTGATTAGAATGATCAGCGCATCACCGGTGTTAGGGTTTATTCGCACCGCCGTGTTGATCGCAGGGTCATTGCCGCCGTCATGTCCGAATACGTAGCTGCCCTGCTGTGTTGGCGCATACAGCATTGTGCCTAGCCCCCACACGTCCGCTCCCAACGAGCGACCGTGGGGCTCGCGCATCGCTTCAAGCGACGCGCACGATAGCGGCCCGGCATTTGCGCCGCCTCTGCAGGCAGTGAGTTGAGCCTGCACGAAGCGGGTCACGTCAGCCGCGCTCGACGCCAGTGCCGTCGCCGCTTTCGCTGCATACTGATAGCTCGGCGCGCGGCTGCCGTCCAGCGCATAGGAGCCCGCGCTGTTGTTATAGCCGTCGATAAAGCCGTAACCGCTGCGCTGCATTGCGAGCGGCTCGAACACCGCTTGGCGCATGTATTCCGCAAAAGGTTGCCCGGAGACTTCTTCGATGAGTAGCTCAAGAATTAAGTAGCCGCCACCGGAATAATTCCACGCCTCGCCCGGTGGCGAAGTCACCGCAATCTCCACCGCTCGCCCGTCCGATGCCCGCGGCGCGGCGAGCGATTCTTCAAGGCTGGGCAGCGTTTCGTCCGCGGTGTAATCGCCAAAGCCCAGGCCGTCATCCAAGCCCGCCGTGTGGCTGAGCAGCGTGCGCAGCGTGACACCGCTATTATTAAATTCGCTTGCTGGCAGCTGCCAGCGGGTCAGTATTTCCGTCACCGGCGTGCCGAGCGCCACCTTGTCCTGCTCCACCAGCAGCATAGCGCCGTAGGCGGCGAACCACTTGCTCATGGAGGCCAGGGAGAACAGCGTGTCTGCGTTCACCGCCAGCGGATCTGCTGAGTAGCTCTCGAAGCGCACCTGGCCGTCTTCGATTAACACCAGCGCGGAGTTTCCGCGGCTTTCTGACTCGAGCTGAGATTCAGCATGGACGAAGAACGCGGCGGTGTCGCCGGGACTCACCACCGGGCGCATCCACCAGCCGTAGAATGAGGTGATGAATACGAAGGCGGCCCAGGCTAAAGCCACAAAAGATAAGGTTATGAATTTCTTCATGTATCGAGTACTTCTCAGATAATAATAGGAGACTGCGGTCGTGATTGGAGTACTACCAAGCGCAGGAACTCGGTAGCCGAGCACCACTATCCTAACGATAAAGTAATAGTTTTTACTCTACCAAAGAGCCGCGTCAGACAAAGCAGAAACACAGGTAAAACGCAGCTTAAGATTACTAACGTCTAAATCATTTAGCAGCATGGCCTGCCAACCAAACTCATACTCGAGCGGGTAAGGCGGTATAAAGTGCTTTCCTAAATCAGCCTTAAAACCGTGTCTTTCGTAATATGAGGGATCCCCGTAGACCAACAGAGCATCGATGCCCTTATCCTTGAACTGCGCTTTTGCCTCGTTGATGAGCTGCTTAGCGATACCTTGCCGCTGCTGAGATTCATGTACAGCAAGAGGAGCCAAAAGATAAGCGGAGACCTCTGAGTCTGACGCAAAATAGACCGGAGAGAAGCCTACCGCGCCGACAATTTTTCCCGCTTGTTCATAGCCCAGGCAGAGAGTCTCGGGAACTGTTTTCTCGCGCAACAGCTGGTTGATTACAGCGAAATTAATAGGCGCTTCATCTTGGGAAAAAGAATTGAGAAACACTTCTTCAACAGCGCTAAAATCATTGGTGGTGAGCTCTCTTATCATAATTTGTCTCCGTTATTGCTCGTTTGCCATTGTCTTCAGCGAAGCGCTTCAAGACTGGCCATAATTATCAGTTTAAGGTTGATTACGCACCGCTGGTTCTTTAGCCGGTGGCATCAAGCGATGGGGTAGAAAGAGCATGGCGCTTCACAAGACAAGGACTAGAAGCTTGGGATTTACTTCTTGGAAGTTCACGAAGAGCGCGGCATGCATGGCTATGTAAACGAGAAGGAGTTTGAATCCCAAGCGGGCGCGCCGAATAACAGCGCGCCTACGATTACCCTAACAACATCGTAGCCAGATAAAAGAAGAGCGACGCAAAAGTCCGGAATTCGCGAAGAGTTATTTTTATCCCCACTCAGCAGTAGTGTTCAAAACAGTCCTTTTTATAAAAGGGTTGCAGAGCAATAATAAATAATTTTCTTCTTTACTATTCCCGCTCAACGAAAAAATTTGAATAAGCTATTGATTTAATTATAATTTAAATTTACTTTATAGCTACTATGTAGTGGCTAACACCTGGATTTATAGGCGGTTTTTGAACACCAGAGTCGCTAACGGAAAGTTCTCAATAACTTTGAGTATTTCGTGTTCTTCTACTTCTTCAAAATGGGGAGGCGAATACATTTAGTAACTTTTTCTATTAACTACTGCTCATTGAGAAAAAAGTCGTGAAACCTCCTGCTATTAGACGCTTCCCTTCGAACGGAGGCTCGTTATCAGTTGTGAATGCGTCGTCTTTTTTCATTTGCTCTTCTGCTTCAAGGAGCTCTTCTTTGCTCGGCCAGTATTGCCATTGGATCGCAATGTTTTCTCCGCTCTTAGCCTGCACTGCCTTATTGAAATCAGTTAATTTTCCTTCAGGTATCCAATCTCCCCAAACTTCCTCAATTCGCAGGCAACCATAACCTCTTAGGATCTTTGCACTTTTTTCGGTCCACTGCCTATACGCATCTTTCTGCACATGCGGCACAGGTATAGTCATCACCACGATATACATGCTTTTATCTCTATCAGGTTTCATTGAGGACAATTAATTACTTACTTGCGTCTTGCTATTCCCACTCAATAGTAGCCGGCGGCTTAGAAGAAATATCATATGCCACGCGCGACACATCGGCGATCTCGTTCATGATGCGGCCGGAAACGGTCTCGAGCAGCTCCGGGTCGAGGCGGGCCCAACGCGCGGTCATGAAATCGATAGTCTCGACGGCGCGCAGGGTGATGACCCAGGAGTAACGGCGGGCGTCGCCTACTACGCCGACAGATTTGATCGGCAAGAATACGGCGAAGGCCTGACTGGTTTTGTGGTAGGCGTCGAAGTTGTGCAGCTCTTCCATGAAGATCGCGTCGGCTTGGCGCAGGATATCGCAGTATTCTTTGGTGACCTCGCCGAGCACGCGCACGCCTAGGCCGGGGCCGGGGAATGGGTGGCGGTAGACCATCTCGTAGGGCAGGCCCAGCTCTACGCCCAGCTTGCGCACTTCGTCTTTGAATAGCTCGCGCAGCGGCTCTACTAAGCCCATCTTCATGTCTTCGGGCAGGCCGCCGACGTTGTGGTGGGATTTGATGACGTGTGCCTTGCCGGTTTTGGAGCCGGCTGATTCGATGACGTCGGGATAAATCGTGCCCTGGGCTAGCCACTTCACGTCGTTCAGTTTGGAGGCTTCGGCGTCAAAAACTTCGATGAAGGTGTTGCCGATAATCTTGCGCTTGGCTTCAGGCTCGTCGATGCCCTTGAGCTTGCCGAGGAACAGGTCTTCGGCATCGGCGCGGATGACTTTCACGCCCATGTTCTTGGCGAAGGTGGCCATTACCTGATCGCCTTCGTTGAGGCGCAGTAGGCCGTTGTCGACGAATACGCACACGAGCTGATCGCCAATGGCCTTGTGCAGCAGCGCTGCGACTACTGACGAGTCGACGCCGCCGGATAAACCGAGCAGTACAGTATCGCTGCCCACTTTCTCGCGCACGGTGGCGATGGCGTCTTCGATGATGTTGGCGGAATTCCACAAGGCTTCGCAGGCGCAGATGTCGCGCACGAAACGCTCTAGCAGGCGCTGGCCCTGCAGAGTATGGGTAACTTCGGGGTGGAACTGAATGCCGAAGTAATTGCGCTCGGCGTTGGCCATGGCGGCAATGGGCGCGCTGTCGGTCTTGGCGACGATCTCGAAGCCCGGCGGCACCTGGGTGACTTTATCGCCGTGGCTCATCCACACGTCTAGCTGAGCGACGCCTGCGGCGTTGATGCTGTCTTCAATTCCGTCGAACAAGCGCGAGGGCGCGCAGGCATCAACTTTGGCGTAGCCGAACTCAGACTTGGCAGAGCCTTCTACTTTGCCGCCGAACATTTCCGCCATGATCTGCATGCCGTAGCAGATGCCGAGAATCGGCAGGCCGGTGTCGTAAAGGAATTCGGGCGGCCGCGGCGAGTCGGGGGTGTTGGCGGACTCGGGGCTGCCGGAAAAGATTATACCTTGGGGCGCAAACTCGTCGAACAGCGCCTTGTCCACGGCGTAGTCCCAAATCTCGCAGTACACGCCCAGCTCGCGCACGCGGCGGGCGATGAGCTGGGTGTACTGCGAACCGAAATCAAGAATGAGAATTTTTTGACTGTGGATGTTCGCGCTGGTCATTAACAGAGACGCCTTATGACATTCGGTAATTCGGCGCTTCCTTGGTGATCGACACGTCGTGAACGTGAGACTCACTCATGCCAGAAGCGGTGATCTTTACAAACTGGGTCTTGGTGCGCATGGCTTCCATATCGGGGCTGCCGGTATAGCCCATGCTCGAACGCAGACCACCCATGAGCTGATGAACGATCGCCGACATTGGGCCTTTGTACGGGACGCGCCCCTCGATACCTTCGGGCACGAGTTTCTCGGCGCCGGAATCGGTGTCTTGGAAATAACGATCGCTAGACCCCTGCGAATGCGACATCGCACCCAGCGAGCCCATACCGCGATAAGCCTTGTAGCTGCGGCCTTGGTAGAGCTCTACCTCGCCAGGGGCTTCTTCAGAACCGGCGAGCATGCTACCTACCATCACCACGTTAGCGCCAGCGGCGATAACTTTGGCTAAGTCGCCAGAGAAGCGTATGCCGCCGTCGGAGATGACGCAGACGTCTGTGTCTTTTAGAGCATCGACCACATTGGCGACGGCAGTCATCTGTGGCACGCCCACGCCGGTGACGATACGCGTGGTGCAGATAGAACCGGGGCCAATGCCGACTTTAACCGCGTCGGCGCCGGCGGCGGCTAAGTCGAGCGCTGCTTGGGCAGTGGCGATGTTGCCGCCGATGACCGCCAGCTTAGGGTATTTGGTTTTAATCGCACGCACCTGATCGATCACGCCTTGCGAATGACCGTGGGCGGTATCGACGACGATAACATCGACGCCGGCTTCAACGATGGCGTCTACGCGGTCGGACGTGTCTGGTCCGGTGCCCACGGCAGCGGCGACGCGCAGGCGGCCGTGCTCGTCTTTACAGGCGTTAGGATAGTCTTCGGACTTGCGAATGTCTTTCAGGGTGATGAGGCCGCGCAGTTCGAAGTCGTCGTTAACCACGAGCAGTTTCTCGATGCGATGACGGTGGAGAAGCTCCTTTACCTCCGCGAGATCGAAGTCTTCGCGTACGGTTACCAAGCGCTCTTTACCGGTCATGATCGAGCTTACCGGTAGCGCGTAGTTCGCTTCGAAGCGCACGTCGCGACTGGTGACTATGCCGACCAGATTGTCGCCATCGAGCACCGGCATGCCGGAAATATTATTCTCTTTGATAAGGGCTATCAGCTCGCCGATGGTGGCGGTGGCTGAGATGGTGATGGGGTCTTTAACGACACCGCTCTCGAACTTCTTCACCAGACGCACTTCGCGCGCCTGCTGCTCGACCGTCATGCTCTTGTGAATCACGCCGATGCCGCCTTCCTGCGCCATGGCGATCGCAAGACGCGCCTCGGTAACGGTATCCATCGCAGAAGACATAAGCGGGATATTAAGCGCGATTGACGCAGTGAGTTGGGACGCAAGGCTGACTGACTTAGGGAGGACCGTGGAGTGAGCAGGCAGCAGGAGGACGTCGTCGAAGGTTAGGGCTTCTTCAGCTACACGTAACATAGTATTTACCACACTCTACAAAAAAAGCATTATATAGAGGTGAAAAGTGCTTGTATAGCACTAGGACTAGTATCAACGCCCCTCTCGGCTTCGCAAGCAGGCTCGCACTCATGACACCTTCTCGGCCACCCTCTGTACTCCGCTCACTGGCGCAAGAGCCACTCAGCGCATTCGCGCTCGTCGCCGCGGCCTTGTTTGCCGTCAACGCCCTACTGCAACCCGACGAGAGCAGAATGCTGATCATAGACAACACCGAAATCGAGGCGCGCCTCTTCCTCGACGAGCTTAACAGCGGTGAAACGCCGAGCGCCGAGGCGGTTGCCCGGGTAACCCAGGCCTACATCGAAGAGCAGGTGTTGGTTGCTGAGGCTTTAAGCCGCGGCCTCGACAACGACTCAAGGCTGCACTCGCTGCTCGCACAGAAAATGCTGCACATACTGAGCGCCGAGATAGCTCAACCGAGCGCTGCAGAACTGCAGGCGTTTTATCGCGACAATGCCGCGCGCTACGAGCGCGCGGCGACTTTTCGCTTAGAAGAAGTCGTCCTCGGTCGCGATGCCGAGCTCAGCTCCCCCCAGGACTTCGCCCAAGCACTCGCCGCACAGCCAGACAAGGTGCGCGCACTGCCAGTTCTCAGCGCCCGCGACCTTGCCTCTATTTTTTCCGCAGAATTTGCCAACGAGGTGCTCGCCGCCTCTTCTAACTGGACAGGGCCCTTTACTAGCAACCGCGGCCAGCACTGGCTGCGCGTCACCGAAAGCCTGCCCGCTGGCGTGCCGCCATTCGACGACATTGTAGAAGGCGTGCGGCGCGACTGGATGACAGCCGAAGAGGAGCGCCTGCAGAAAATCAAAGTAGACGAGCTCGTTGCAAGCTACCGCATCGTCCGGCAAGGCGACGTCGAGTGAACGCCGCCCCAAAGACAGCCAGACGCCAAGCCGCTTGGAGGACAGCGCTTACGACGGCGCTCGCAGGCTTGGCGTTAATGAGCTCCGTCGCCGCCCACGATCTCGATGTCACCGGCGTTGCGCGGCTCGTCCTAGACGAACGCGAGCCGTTGGTTCAGAGCGGTGATGCGGCGACTGGCGCTGACTATAGGCTGTCGATCCTCGACACCAAAGTGCCGCCGCTTTACGACATTGCACGCTCTATTCCAGCGCGCTGCGAGGCGCTAGCGCCCGGCGCCAACAGCTACCGATTCCGCTGCCAACCACAGCTCAACGCCGACGACAGCCTGCTATTTCCGTGGGCACTCGCCGGCGTCGTCTTGATAAGCAACTGGCGCGATGGCAGCAGCTATTCGAGCTACTTCCGCGGCGACGGCGCCTTCGTAGAGACGCCGCTGGCAGAACTCAAAGCGCCTAGCGCGGCGCTGTCTCGCTTGGCGCTGCAGTATCTCGCTCTGGGCGTCGAACATATTCTGTTCGGCTTAGATCATCTGCTGTTTGTCCTAGGATTGATGCTGCTGTTAGGCCGCAGACCTCAACTCCCAGCAACAGACAGCCATTTCATGCGCTATGCCAAAACGATTACCGCCTTCACACTGGCGCACAGCCTCACTCTTGGCGCCGCCGTGCTTGGCTGGGTGAGCGTCCCTACGGCGCCGGTAGAGAGCCTGATCGCGCTATCGATCGTCCTATTGGCGCGCGAGGCGCTCGGGAGCCGACGCGGCAACACGTCGCTCAGCACGAGGAAACCCTGGCTCGTTGCCTTCGGGTTCGGCCTGATTCATGGCTTCGGCTTCGCAAGCGCCCTGGGGGAACTCGGCCTCGCAGCAGGCGATGTGCCGCTAGCCCTGCTGTTTTTCAATCTCGGCGTCGAGCTTGGGCAACTCGGCATTGCCGCGGGAGCTCTTATAGCGAGCGTACTCATTGCACGCATGAGCGACACCCCAAGTATGACGGGCCCCACAGCCCTCCTCCAAAGCCGGCTCGCCACCGCCGCCAGCTACGGTTTAGGCGGCATTGCGCTGTTTTGGTTTATTGAACGCCTCCCGAGTCTTGGGTTAGCCTAACAGAGGCCTAAGATAACCCCTTTGACATTCAGTGGTTTAGGGGTATCATGCGCGACGCTTGAAAGTAAGCACTGTTTATTTTTCCATTTCGATGTCTCATGTAGCACCACGTTCCGTAAGATAACGTCCTGTAAAGTAAAAGTACCGCCGAATTTCTAGCACGACCCCCTAACGGGATTTTTAATACGCACAGCTTTGTGCAAAGCAGGATTTGACTATGTCAGACAAGATTACTGGAACTGTAAAGTGGTTTAACGAAAGCAAGGGCTTCGGCTTCATCGAGCGCGAAGGCGGTGCAGACGTATTTGCACATTTCAGCGCCATCCAGAGCACTGGTTACAAGACTCTCGCTGAAGGTCAGCGCGTTGAGTTCATCGTAACTGACGGCCAGAAAGGCCCACAGGCTGAGCAAATCGTAGCGATCTAATTCGCGCCGATTGCGCGCTTAAGCGCACTCAGTTGAAAAGGCGAGCCCAGTGCTCGCCTTTTTTGTGGGCGCTCGCTTTTTTTTTGTGCGCGCTCGCATTAGCGCCGCCGGGCTGCTGCACTCACGCTCGTCTACGCTGCTCCTTAACTCGCCTTCGCGACTCGCGTATGATGCAAGCTCATCCGCAAGCCTACAAAAAGCGTACTCCGAAGCATGAATCAGCCCATTAGCTCCCACTTCAACCCTTTCCGCGTACTCCTTGCCTATGCCTGCTGCATCGCCTTTAGTCTCGTAGCGTCAGCGCAGGCCGCCGAGGCAGACCTAAGTGGTTCGGCTCGCGGACTCACGCTCGACGTCTATAGCCGGCTCAGCCCGCTTGAGATTAATCGCATCCACAGCTGGGAGGTGGTAGTTAGCGACGCCGAAGGCCCGGTCACCGATGCCGAGATCATCATTACCGGCGGCATGCCGGAGCATAACCACGGCATGCCTACACAGCCGCAGATCACGGCGGAGCTTGCCCCCGGGCGCTATCTGCTCGAGGGCGTGCGCTTTCATATGCCGGGGCTGTGGCGGATGGAGGCGCGCATCACTCGCGACGGCCGCCCAATCACGCTAACCATCGACTTCGAGCTATAAAGGATGAACCGTCCAGCTCGTGTCGCGCTAGTCTTGGCCGTTGTCGCCGCAAGCGCCGCTGCAACATGGCACTTCGTCAGCTTCCCTTCCGCCTCAACCTGGAACGAGGAAGAGCTGCGCCTGATCGCCTCGCTCTCGCTCGATGCGCTGCCGGATCTGCCGCCAGACCCTAGCAATGCTAGAGGTGACGATCCCGCGGCGGCTCAGCTGGGCCACAGCCTCTATTTCGACACCCGTCTCTCGGCCAATGGCGCAGTCGCCTGCGCCACCTGCCATCGCCCCGAACTGATGTTTACCGATGGACTCACACTCGCCATCGGCGCAGGCGTGGGCAATCGTCACACTCCGAGCCTCGTCGGACTCTCTCACAGCCCCTGGTTTTATTGGGACGGCCGCAAAGACAGTCAGTGGGCGCAAGCTCTTGCACCGCTAGAGGCCAAACACGAACACGCAATAACACGCAGCGATCTTGCTCGACTCATCTCGTCCGATGCCGACTATCGCTCAGCCTACATCGACACCTTTGGCCCTCTTCCCACCTTCGACATCCCCGCGGCTGCAAGCCCCACCGGGGACGCCGCTGAACGCGCGCGCTGGTCTGCGCTCACCGCGCAGCAGCGCAGCGACATCGATACACTGTTCAGCAATCTCGGTAAAGCGCTCGCCGCTTACCAACGCAAACTTATGCCGGGGGCTGCGCGCTTCGATAACTACGCGGCAGCGCTCGCGGCAAGCGGTTCGGCAGAAAGAGACCAAGGCGACGCACTCAGCGCCGAGGAACGCCGAGGCCTTCAGCTGTTTATCGACAAGGGCATGTGCGTGACCTGTCATAATGGCCCGCTATTTACTAACCATGAGTTCCATAATACGGGCGTATTGGCAAACCCCGGCGAGCTGCCTCCCATGGCGCGCTACGACGGTGTGCGCAGTGCCCGAGAAGACCCATTTAACTGCCTTGGTGAGTTTAGCGACGCAGACCCAGACCAGTGTATCGAACTGCGTTTCGCGCGCGACACTAACGATCTTGTCGGCGCACACAAAACGCCGACGCTGCGCAATGTAGCGCTTACCGCACCGTATATGCACGGCGGACAGATCTCGGACCTCGCCGCAGTAATGCGCCATTACAACGAAGCGCCGACCTCGATGCTGAGCCACAACGAAGCCAAGCCGCTAAACTTACGCCCACCTGAGCTTCGAGCATTGGAGGCATTTATGCACACACTCACCGCGCCACTAGCGACCGATCCGCGCTGGCTAAGGTCACCCGAATGAGTAGACTTACTCAGACCAGGCCATGGCGTATAACCGCCTTGTTGTTCGTATGTGGGCTAAGCACAGTCGCGGCTAGTAGCGCGCAGGCCGACCAAGCCGCACGCGTAGCCGAGGCCCTCGCCTCTCCGTCCCGCGCCATCTCACATGTGATGCGTGACGACACGCGCCACCCCGCCGAGGTCATCGCGTTTATGCAACTGCCGGAATCCGGCGGTTGCGTGCTCGATCTCTACGCCGCCGATGGCTACTACAGCTATTTGCTCGCAAGCGCCGTGGGATCAGCTGGCGTCGTGTATGCGCAAAACCCAGAGGCGACGGCGAATATCGAGGATATTCGCCAAATGACCTCGCTTGCCGACGCGTTAGACGCGCGCATCGCAAGCGCCGAACTCGACAACATCATTCATCTGCGCAGCGATTTCTTCACTCTCGCGATCGAGCCCGACTCTTTAGACACGATTTTGTTGGGGCAAATACTCCACGATTTCGCAAACAATAATGAGCAAGCTGCCATCGCCCTACTTAGCTCACTGCGCAGACTCGTCAAACCTGGCGGCTCACTGGTCGTTATCGACCACGCGGGAGATGAGGGGCAAGACAACACCCGTTTGCATCGCATGACGCTCGCCGATGCACAGAGCATAGCCATCGCTGCAGGGTTCACCTTGGTTGCCGAATCCAGCTTACTCGCCAATCCGCGCGACCGACGCAGACGCCCTGTGTTCGACCCGATGCTAGCGCGCAACACCGATCGATTCCTGCTGCGCTTTACGCGGTAAAGTGCACCCTCGCGTGAGCTGATCGCGGCTGCGCAATGCGCTACACTGAAGGCGTTGTTCGAACCTACAGAGCTCAATGCAATGCGCGAGATGTTCCCTCCTCAAAATACTGCCGTGCCAGAGACCAGCGTGCTAACGGTCAGCGGACTCAACCGGCTCGCAAAGTCCTTGCTCGAAGGCCATTTCCCTTCAGTGACGGTTGAGGGAGAGATTTCCAATTTGTCGCGCCCAAGTTCAGGCCATTGGTATTTCACCTTAAAAGACCAGAGCGCCCAGCTGCGCTGCGCGATGTTCGCAGGCGCCAATCGACGCGTTCGGTTTAGCCCGGACGGCGGGCAGCAGGTCACCGTGCGCGGCCGGCTTAGCCTCTACGAAGGCCGCGGCGATTATCAGCTTATCGTCGATTTCATGACCGAAGCGGGTGCAGGCGCATTGCAACGCGCCTTCGAGCTGCTCAAGGCCAAGCTCGAAGACGAAGGCTTGTTCGAGGCACAGCGCAAAAAACCGCTGCGTGACGACTACGCCCACGTCGGGATTATCACGTCTGCAACAGGCGCTGCGGTGCAGGACATCATCAGCGTGTTCGGCCGGCGCTCGCCGCGCACCACACTCACGCTGATTCCGGTCTCGGTGCAAGGCAGCCAAGCACCTGCAGAGATCGTCGAAGCTATCGCACGCGCCAATCGACTCGCCGCCAGTCTCGGCATCGAGGCCTTGATAGTCGGCCGCGGCGGCGGCTCTATCGAAGACTTGCAGGCTTTCAATGAGGAGTCCGTCGCCCGCGCGATCGCTGCCAGCGCACTGCCAATTTGCAGCGCGGTGGGCCATGAGACCGATTTCACTATCGCAGACTTTGTTGCCGACCTGCGGGCTCCAACCCCGTCGGCTGCGGCAGAACAGCTAAGCCAGAATCAAGAAGACCAGATCCAGTTATTCGCTGCCATCGAGTCGCAGCTACTCTCGCGCATTCAGGCGCGCCTGCAATCCGACGCGAAACAAGTAGCCTGGCTTGCGCGCCGACTCAAACGGCCCGATCGCCATTTGCAAGAGCAGGCTCAACACCTCGACAGGCTCGAAACACGCGCACAGCGCGCATGGACTTCGTCCCAGCAGCGGCGCGGCAGCGCGCTCTCCCTGCTCGAGAGCCGACTTCAAGCCTGCGCGCCAAGTCAGCGGATGACACGCCTCATACTGCAGCTTGCGGACATGCAACGACGCCTAGGCAGGGGCATAGGCGCGAGCATCGCCTCAAAGACTAACGCACTAAGTCAGCTAGGCCGCAGCCTAGACACTGTGAGCCCCTTAAACACCTTAGCTCGCGGCTATAGCCTTAGCTACGATGCCAGCGGCGGATTGATACGTTCGGTAAGCACGGCCGAAATCGGGGATAAACTCGAGACTCGCGTGTCCGATGGACTCATCGTTTCAACCATACAGACGATAGCTAAAGCATGATGAATTTACGACTAAACAGCCTTCAAATCCGGGCAGCGGCACTCACACTGTTGTTGGCAACTCACGCCTCACTCGTCCATGCCGCAGATGCGTTACTCGACGCTTTGCCACCCTCCTTGCTTGTCCCAGGGGGCGTCGCCGTAGTGCTTACTGCCGGTCGCGCAGTCGAGGCGCGCTTCCAAGGCGAGCGAGTCTTCTTAGGCGAGTATGAAGGCGAGCAATACGCGATCATCGGCGTGCCGCTATCCGCAAAACCGGGCCTGCAGACCTTCACGCTCATCGCCGCCGATGGCAGTCGCGAGACGCTAGGATTCAGCATTGACGATAAGCAATACACAGAACAGCGCCTCACCATCAAAAACCAGCGGCAGGTGAATCCTAATCCTGACGATATGGTGCGCATCCGCGCCGAGAGCGCAGAAATGACCGCCGCCTTTAGCAGCTGGGACGAAACCCAGCGTCCTACTTTGGCCATGCTGCCTCCGGTAGACGGCATTCGCAGCAGCTCGTTTGGTCATAAGCGTTTCTTTAATGGCGAACCACGGGCACCGCATTCGGGGATGGATATTGCCGCGGATGAAGGCACGCCCATCGTCGCGCCGGCAGCCGGAATTATCCGCAGCACCGGCAACTATTTTTTCAACGGCAACACGATTATTCTCGACCATGGCCACGGGCTTATTAGCTTGTATTGCCACATGAACACGATCGATGTAGAAGTGGGCAGCGAAGTGGCCGCCGGCGAACAAATCGGCCGCGTCGGTCAAACCGGCCGCGTTACTGGACCCCATCTACACTGGAGCGTCAACCTCAATAACACGCGCATCGATCCTGCTTTTTTCTTGCAGATTGACTAGCGTCGCCGACCAGAGCATTCAAGGAGAGTCACCATGAACAAGCGAGACCAGCAGCGTCAACGCCGTGAACAGAAACAGCGCGACGCACAGAAAAGTGAGGGGACACGAAAGTTACTGAGCAGATTTGGCCTGTACTTCGTGGTGCCGGTGCTCACCCTGATCGTGGTGTATACCTTGATGAACCAAGCGCCTACCTATTCGCCAATCGAAGTTGCTGACAATGACCACGTGCGCGGCGATCGCGACGCGCCAGTCACGATTGTCGTGTACGCCGACTTCCAGTGTCCCGCCTGCGCGACCGAACACGACGCCATGATGCGCCTGTGGCCCGAAATTAATGACGATGCACACCTCATCTTCCGCCACTTTCCCATCACTACCACTCACCCCAATAGTTGGACAGCGTCGCTCTATGCGGAAGCGGCAGGACGCCAAGGGCGCTTCTGGGAAATGCACGACGCACTTTTCCAGACGCAGCAAATTTGGTCACCCCTGCGCTCCGTAGAAGCGGAGTTCGACAGCTATGCGTTGGAACTCAATATCGACATCGATAGACTTCATGCCGACATGCAGGACGAATCGTTAATAGAAAAGATTCGAGCAGACCAGCGCGGAGGCAACACTGCAGGCGTGCGAGGCACACCAGCGGTGTTCATTGAAGGGCGACAGCTGTCGCAGCCTACCACGGCGAGGATTCGCCAGGCGGTAGCCGACGCGGCGGGTTAACGAACCCGCGCGGCGCGGATCTCGATCTCGATGAGCCAGCCCGGCACGACGAGGTCTTGAATCTCGACGAATGTGCGCACCGGCTTTAGGGGGTTCTCTTCACTGCCAAAGAACTTGCTGTAGCCGCGATTAAAGCCATCGAAATCGAGGTAGCCAAACTCGTCAGACAGCGCGAATGCGCGTACCTGCACGATATCTCCCATCGACCAGCCCTGCCCTTCGAGCGTTTGTTTGAAACTCTCGAAGGTATCGGTCACCTGCTGCTCCATGTCACCCCAGCTGCCGTCTTCCAAGGGCGAAGCACCTGAGCCGCTGAGATAAAGTGACTCAGCATTGGCGGGCACCTTGATGGTGGTGTAGAAATAGCGGCCTTCGCCGCGACGCTCGATACCGCCCACGTTCACTCCATCCGCCGGCGCTTCGCGGTCGATAATCGCGACGTTCGCCGATGCCGTGGCTACGCTCTGAGCAGGAGTGGCCGCTGCTGAAGCGCTTGACGCCTGAGTGCTTGCTTCCTGTGTCGCTGTCGCCTGCGCAGATTCTTGCGGAGTCTCGCCAGCGAAAAACAGCTGCGAGACAAGGATGATGCCGAGCAGAACAGCGGCGGCGGCAACGGCCTTGTTGAGGGCGCTCATCTGACCCGGCACAGGCGCCTCCGCGCTCGCCTTATCTTCTATCGCCTCGTCAGCAGCATTCTCAGCGTCGTGACTGGCCGTCTCTTCCACTTCGTTTTCAGTCGACATCCGTCAGTCTCCGGCTAGTTTAGCGTATTGATGTAGGCGAGGACGGCGTTGATATCGTCGTCGCTTTGCAGGGCTTGCACCGACGGACGCATCAACTTGCCCGCGGTGTCGTCGGGGTGGTTACCGCGATAGCCCGACTTGAACAGCTTGATTTGGCGGAACATATACCAGTCGTTGCGCCCGGCCAGACCCGGCGCACCCAGCGCCTGATTGCCCTCGCCCGTTGCACCGTGGCACGCGCCACACGCGGCATACAGCGTCTCGCCCTTGGCGATGTCGCCGGTAACGGAGTGGTCGTTCTCGATGACTTCCCAGTTCGCGATCTGATCGACCAGATCGTTAATTTCCTGATCGCTCAGCTTCGCCACCGACGCCTGCATCTCGTTACCCGGGATGTAGTCTTTTTGCGAGCCCCGAATGCCGGCACGAAAATTTTCGAGCTGCGTGCGCAGATACCATGGCTCAAGGCCTGCAAGGCTAGGTCCGCCGACAACTGGGTTTCCCTGCCCTGCGCCGCCGTGACAGGTCGCGCAGACCTCGTTGGCGAGTGGCTGCTTGCTAAGATCGAGCTTGTCGTATTGCTGAGCAATAGTGGCTGTGCTCAAAGCGGTGAGCAGCAGCGCGGAGAGGAGAGTCTTGAACATGTGCATGTGATTAACCTGTGTAAATTACCGCAAACGGCCCTGGCGCCGGGACCCTGAAACCTACAGAGTGAATTTAAACGCGCCGTCCGGGCATGTTGCCGCCAGCCTTGCGACTTAACATGTCGTTTATCGCCCAGTGTGCGGAGAGAATCGCGCTCTCTTGCCAAGCAGTGTGCTTGGTAATCTGATCGCCGATCGTATAATGATTGCCCGCTGGGTTGCGCAATGTCTGGAACAAGCGTTCTTCTTCTTGCGTGAAACCACCGCGACTCTTCTGCCACCGCGCAGAACATCCGAGCATGTGGTTCATGCGGTGCCAAGCGATGGTGATACCCTTCTCCACAAGGTTACGGTAATCCGGATGCACCTTTTCACCCTGACGAATCGCCGTCTCGAGGCGCTCTTCTTGAGTGAGTTGAGTGAAGTGCATGCCACCACCGTAATTGTACGCGGCGAGGATGACGCCCTTCTCCTTGTACATACCGTGCGGGGGATACCAGATTTGCTCGATGGGTTGATTCGTCCACGAAATGCCGCCGAAGATGTCGTCCTTTTCCCAGAACCGCTCTTTCGCTTGGAACGCCGACTTGTAAGCCTCACCGCGGCGCACGTAGCGCATCGCCTCGCGATAATCTTCGGGGAAATTATTGTCGATGCCGGTCATCAGATGCGTGGGGATGCTGTTAAAGCAGTAGTCTGCCTCGATCTTATACTTCATGCCCTTGTGTTCGTAGACCACCTCAACGCCGCCATCCTGCAGCATCACCGAAGTCACCATGACGTTATAGAACACCTCTTCTGGCAGCTGGCGCAAGAAGCCTTTGATGATCTGATCCATGCCGCCCTTCGGCTGGAACAGGATCGGACCGGTCTCGCCCTCGTTCTGGCCCATCGCCATGCTAAACAGCCCTGTCTTGAGCAGGTCTCTCAGCGCCACGGTTTCTAGCGCGTGACCATGCTCGAGGAAGCCACCGTGGGAGTAGCCGCCGCGGGTGCTGCCGCGGTACACCATGTCCTCATCAAGATCCCCCATGTTACGGAGCACGTGCATTAGGGCGTCGGTCTCCCATTCGTCCAGCGGAGAATCAAGTTCGGCGTTGGTAAAGTTCTTCGCCATGATCTCGGCCATGAAGCCGCGAGCGTTGGTAGTGAACTCGCGATTCTTGATAGGCTTGCCGTTAAGCATCGCGTCGTCTTGAATGTAGGTTTCTTTGTTTTCGTTAATAAAGATCTCAAGCTCTACGCCCAACTCTTTACAATAATGCAGCACGTTGCGGTGCGAGCTTGGGATGCGCGCGGGGCCCGCATTAAAATACATGTGGGGCTCGTCGTCGAAATCGCAGATCTGCGGATTGCCCACCTCGTCGATTAAATCACCGTGACGCACCGTCATATTCCGCCCGCCTGCCTTTGCAGCGGCCTCCAAGACAACCACGTTATAACCCGCTTTCTTCATTTCGTAGGCGGCGGTGAGCCCGCCAACACCAGCGCCGAGGAGCACTACATTCGGACGATTAGCTGGATTCGCAGAGGGAAT
The DNA here is from genome assembly GCA_024639905.1 of Gammaproteobacteria bacterium. Taxonomy (GTDB): domain Bacteria; phylum Pseudomonadota; class Gammaproteobacteria; order Pseudomonadales; family Pseudohongiellaceae; genus UBA9145. The sequence goes on from JAHEGE010000005.1 coordinate 149,145, forward strand.
CTCGGGAATGTCCACATAGGTGTTGGGCACGATACCCAGGGCGTTACTCGCACCCAATACTGCGCCGCTCGCGCCGGTTTTGGCGATGAGACCAAGAATCTCTCGACGGGTGATTATGTGTTTCATAGGGGTTCCTACTTATGGGGTTCCTATTTGTGCTGAAGGCCAATCGTATTGGGGCGGTATTTACGGCGCTATTTCGCAGTTTTAAGCCCCTCTTTTACCTTCAACTTTACAGGCCTAAGCCTAACGCTAAAGAACCGAAAAACCAAGAGCTTAGAGGGGTTGGAAGAGTAACAAACCTTGCCATGCTTGCTCCAAATCAAAGCTCTATTTACTCTTTTCTGTTTGTACACACACACCTAAATTTCGCACAATACCTGTGCGGCTTGACTCTACTGAGCCCTGTTTTAGCGCAGTAGTCCGCTGCGAGCGAATTGCCACAGATCCGGCAAAGGGGCTCGCACGACCTGCGTCCGAAGGCAGTCGCCGCTTGAGACTGCAACCGAAGGACGCAAGTAATTAGCTACTACGTCATAAAAGGTGCAAAATCGATGCCATGGCAGACAAGCTATAGCTTCGACGCCGTAACACTAACCCAGCTCTCAAGATAAACCGTCTCGCGAGCTAAACCGTCTCAACCAGGGATCTGGCCATTGGAATCTCTCAGCAGCACTAGCTCATTGATTAGCGAAACCCTCGCCAGCAATGCCGAATTTGCCCTGCCGCTGATCTTTGCGCTCGCCTGCTTAGAGGCGCTGGTAGGAATTGGGCTTTTTGTCTCCGGCGCTTTTCTTCTGGGCGTTGTGTCCTACTGCCTAGCTCAGGATCTCGTGTCACCAACTCTGATTTTCCTTACAGCACTGGGAGGCGCCACCGCGGGAGACCATGCAGGGTATTACGCTGGCAGAATGTGGGGGCCGCGGTTTCATTTAAGCCGCTTCGCAATCAAGTACCACGCACGCATAACGAGAACCGAGAGCATGATCGCACGCTGGGGCGGCGTTGCAGTGGCCATAGGCCGATTCGTGCCGGCGATACGAAGTATCGTGCCGGCGATGCTTGGTATTAGCGGGCTCACTCGCCTGCGATTTTCCCTCATCGACTTCACAAGCTGCGCTGCCTGGGCACTGGCTTTGATCGTACTCGGCAGGGGAGTTGGCCAGCTTTTTAGCTTATAGTTTGGTAAAAACTCGCTAAAAAAAATGCCGAGGGCGGTTAGCGCTCGGCATTTTTAAAGTTTACACCGCGAATCTTGAACCTTGCCTCGCGGGGCTATTTAGCGGTTTTGCCCGTTACGCTGCTGCCCCGCCCGATAGACTAAGGCAATAGCTACTTCCTGCTAGTGACCGCCGCTGCTCTCGGCCTGTGCGCCCGGCAGCGCCATCGCTGTTAGGGTGGAGCCTGTCTGCAGGATGATGTACTGATGACCGTCGTGAACCCACGAGCTCATGCCATAGCTGCTGCGTCCTGGCGCTTCGATTTCCGCCATGATCTCGCCGCTGTCTTTATTGATCGCATAAAGCATAGGCGTGCCATCGCTCGCCGCGTCTGAATAGACCAGCATGTTCTTGGTGACGACCATTGGCACCAATGCGCCAGTGCCCGTGTTGCCGATATCGACACCCGCCAGCGCTGGGTTGTTCTTGATGCGGTTAGGCGTCTCGCCGGTAGGGATCATCCACGAGTGGTCGCCCGTGTTCATATCAATAGCGGTGATGCGGCTATAAGGCGGCTTCCACAGGGGAATGCCCGCTGGGTGGCGCGGCGGACGCGAGGTCGCGCCGGGGCCAGCGTTCGCCCACTCCGACAGAGTCGTGCCCGTGGTGTTCGGGTACAGCAGGTCGGCCTCTTCACCGGGGATGAGTCGCAGCGCGAAACAGGCCTTGTGAGAAGACACGTAAAGCTTGCCTGTTTCAGGATCCGCTACCGCAGGCGCGGTGATATTGGCACCACCAGCACCGCCCGGACAGTTCATCGCCGCGAACTTGCCGGTGTCGTTGCCCGCATGAATCGGCGGGTTAAACAGAGGGCCCATTTGGTAGTTTTCGAGCGCGTCGATCGCCTGCTGGCGAATCTCCGGCGTGAAGTCCGCCAGATCGTCAACCGTGATGCCTTGCATGTCGTAAGGCGCGGGCTTGGTTACGTGGGGCTGAGTGGGTGACAGCACCTCACCCGGCACGATTGATGGCGGTACGGGCTTATCGACGATAGGCCACAGCGGTTCGCCAGTAATGCGGTCGAAGGCATACACCCATGCCTGCTTCGTAATCTGCGCAATAGCAGGCACTTTGCCACGGCCCGGCATGTCTAGGTCGAGCAGAACAGGCGCCGTGGGATTATCGAAGTTCCAGATTTCGTGCTTAACCATCTGGAAGTGCCACTTACGCTCACCCGTGCGGGTGTCGAGCGCGATTAGGGCTGCACCGTAGAGGTTATCACCCGGGCGGAAGCCGCCGTAGTAGTCGATAGTAGCGCTGTTGGTAGGAATATAGACGAGGTTGTTCGCGGGATCAGCCGACAATGGCGCCCATGAAGACACATCGCCCGTCCATTCCCAAGCGTCGTTTTCCCAAGTCTCGTGGCCGTATTCGCCCGGCTTAGGTATCACGTTGAACTTCCACTTGAACGCACCCGTGCGCGCATCATAGCCGAGGATATCGCCCGGCACGTTTTCTACGCGCGACTGATGATAGCCCTGCTCGGCTGAGTTGCCGACCACTACCGTGTCGTTAACCACGATGGGCGGTGACGAAGAAGTAATATAGCCGGTTTCTAGCGGTAGACCCTCGTAGGGATCATAGTCGTGGCCTAGGTCGGCGAGCATGTCGACAACACCCGTCTTAGGGAAGCCGTCGATAGGCACAGGCTTGCCGAAGCCTTCTATGGGAACGCCAGTGTCGGCATCGAGCGCCGTGAGGAAGAAACCAGGCGAGGCGATGTAGACGACGCCGCGGCCGTCGATGCGCGCAAAGCCCACACCCTTGCCGTAGTCCGCACGCATGGAGTATTCGCCGCGGGGCGTATCTGGCTCACGATAAGACCACAGCGTGTCGCCGGTCTTCGGATCGATCGCCACGACATAGCGCTTGTTGCCCGCTACCGTAAACAGCTTGCCATCGATCAGCGAGGGCGTAGAACGACCGCTGATGGCACGGAAGCTCGCGCCGTCCCATTCCCACGCCACCTCGAGCTCGGTGAAATTCTCGGCGGTGATCTCGTCAGCTGGCGAGTAGCGTGTGTGCGCGAAGTCGCCGCCGAGTGTGAACCACTCTTCGGGGTCTTGGGCGGTTGCCGTGGCTGCTACGCCGAGGGCTACCGCCCCCATCGCTAGACTCTGCGACACCCTATGGAAGACACCCCGGGGCATCGAAAAACTGCGTAAAGATCGCATAACTCCCTCTCTCTATTTTTGATGGATTTAACCCATCCAAATCTATCAAGAATTCGCCTCTGCAACCATGAAAATTTACCCAACGCCGGAGACAGAGCGCTTCTAACGACCCATCCCCGGTGCTCAATTTGCCGCAGCACACCTCTTCACCCGAGAGTAGTTGCCGCTAGAACAGCTCCTTAGAGCTCGTTCTTATAAATCTCGCCGCCCTTGATGATTACACGGATCGACTCCTGCGGACGCGCAAGGATCGAAATATCCTCAAGCGGATCGCCGTCTACGAGCAGTATGTCAGCGACAGCGAGCGGCTCGATCACACCGAGCTTGCCATAAAGGTTGCGCGGACCAGACAGCCCAACTAGTTCTCCGGCTTTTGAGGTTGCCTGCTTAAGCACTTCTGCAGGTTCAAACCACTCACTCCTGAGCACCAGCTCACGGTTACCGTTTCTAAGCTCCGAAAGCGAGGTCACGATGTCCGTGCCAAAAACGATGTTGCGATAGCCTAGATTGTTAGCTGCGGTAAGCAGCGAACTCACTCCGTCGCGCGCTTGGCGCTGTTTGGCTAGCTGATCGGCATTCATGCCTCCCATCTCTTGTTGAAAGACAATCACCTGGGGCGACAACCAGACGTCTCGCTCGTTCATGTACTCAAGCGTCTCGACATCGATTAAGTTCGCATGCTCGATCGAACGCACGCCGAGATCTACGGCTCGCCGCACTCCCTTGCTGTTGTATACATGCGCGGCAACATAGGTGCCCCAATCCGCAGCAGCCGCGACAGCTGCCCTAATTTCGTCTTCCGTAAACTGGGTCACATCAAGCGGGTCTCCGTAGGAACTCACCCCACCGCCGACTGCAATCTTAATTTGTGTCGCACCGCGTCGAAGGTTCTCACGCGCTGCCTGCAGAACCTCGGGCACGCCGTCGGCAACGACTACCATTCCCCGCTCTTCTAAAGGGCTTCGACTACCTGGCTCCAACAGTCGCGAAGGGGCTTCTGGCGTCCGATGATCCGAGTGGCCAGAAGTTTGCGAAATCATGGCGCCCGCAGGGAAAATACGAGGCCCCGGCAGCACGCCCCTATCGATAGCCTGTTTCAAAGAAAACGTATTGCCGCTCATATCTCGGATAGTGGTAAAGCCATTATCGAGAAAGGCCTTTGCTGCAACGCTTGCAGTGTAGGCGTAGTAGTAATCATCAGAGGTAAGTGCCTGCTGCACAGGTAGCTGAAGCATCACGTGGGTATGGGCATCGATAAGTCCGGGCATGAGTGTTAGCCCCGACGCATCAATCTCGCGCACACCGCCAGGATTCGAGAGGCCGCGGCCGATGGAATCTATGACACCATCGACGATCAACACATCCTGCTGCGTGCTTAGCTGATCGCTAGTGCCGTCAAAGATTCGCGCGTTGCGGACCACGAGCGATTGCGCTGTTACAGAGCCCGCTGCAAAGAGCGCCGCAACAAGCACGCTAAGTAGCCGTACAAATTTCATTGAATTAGGACTCACTCTATTCTCCTTATTGGTCTGGGTATTCATTTAGTTGTCGCTGAGGCTTGCCGATACGCGCGCACGATCTCAACGGGGACTGTTAATATTTCTCCCTCTAGAAAAGGGATTGATGTAGCGCCATTGGCTTCAAGCCGGCTTATTTCCTCAATGATCTCGATGCCTCGCGTCACTTCGCCGATAACGGGAAATCCCCGCGCATCGAAACGTCCTTCTACGCCTTCGTTCATGCTTGGTGCATCGCGTAGGGTGAAAACAATTTCTGGTATAACCGAACCTGTTTGCAAAAGGTCGCGTGCGAGTCCAATGGTGCCTCTTCGGTGTTGCCCCTCATTGGGTCGCGCTGAATCCCACTCTACTAGCAGTTCTTGCACGCCGTAGTCAGCGGGATTGACTGGCTCCTGGCTGATCAGCGCCGCTTCAAGCAGCCCACCTTGAACAAGCTGTGGCGTATCGCCGCCATCAAGCGACCCACTGCGATACAACGTCGCCCCGTCGTATTGACCTCGATCTACGAAACCAAGCCAATAGTTGGCGGCGAGGGGGCTGTTTTCGATATCAATCGCGAGCTCTATAGCGCCCAAGGGGGTTTCGAGCACTACCGCTACGCGCGCCTCTTGTGCCGCTACAGCGGTGCAAAGCGACAAACCCACTATCCATGCCAAGACTTTACTGAACATTAACCTCACAGCCTATTCTCCTGTTTAGGAAACGAATGACGCAGCATAGTTGCGCTGTAGGGCCTTTGATCTCCCCAGAAACTTTTTGAAACTAGCATCCATCGCATTGATTGCGATATCATTTTACGACAGCGCTCATACCAAATGACGCCAACAGCGGAACGAGAAAGGCGCCTGACCGATGCCACACAGTTACGACAACAACAATCCCCTGACCACCAGCGCCGAAATTCTGCTCGGAAGTGAAACCGCTGCTCAGGAACAAGGCATCGACCTCGACATTTGCCTAGCAGCAAGCGGCTTGACTCTTACTCAGGTGTCGTCTGGAGAAGGCGACCTGCCCCTGCACAAAGTGGTCGCTTTTCTAAATCATGCCGCGGCCGCTTCGCAGCGGGGCAGCTTCAGCCTCGCCGTTGCTAAACATCAGCCACCTCTTAGATTCGCCATGACGGGGCAGCTTGTGCGATTTGCACCAACCCTGGGAGAAGCGATTAGAGGCGCCATACGCTTTTCTATTCTTAACAGCCAGTACAGCCTCTGGGCGCTGTCGGAAGATGAGAAAAAAACAACTCTCAGGCGAGAAACCCGGGTTCAGCTTCAGCTGAGCACTAGCGAGTTGCAGACTCTCGCACTCGCATTGACCTACAAGGCCATGATGGCCATTTGTCAGCGGCGAATTCCTCTGAGCCAGGTGACATTTAGTCATCGCAAATCAGAAGCGCATGATGAACTGCACAGCTTCTTCGACGCGCCGATTCTCTACAATCATTCGGAGACCAGCTTGGTGTTTCCTAAGAAGGCACTCGAGTATGCGATACCCACAGCCAACCCGCAGGTCTACAGGTTGCTCTGGTCCCACCTCGAAAAGCTAGCCGCTACAAATTTTGAGCATTTGGATCTAATCGAACGCTTGCGATTAGAGCTGCGCCAATCTGTCGGCTCGCGGCGCTGCACCTTAGAAGGGGTGTGCCAAACATGGGGAGTACATCCTCGCAGCCTGCAACGGAGCCTGCGCGAGAACGGCACGAGCTTTCGCGCCCTGCTTCTCGGCGTTAGACAGGAGCTGGCAGAAGCCTATCTTCGGGACTCATCGATCCCTGTTCTCGAACTCGCCGACCTTCTTGGATACCGCAACTCGAGCGCCTTCTCCCGCGCCTTTAAGCAGCAGGCAGGATTGGCACCTGAGCATTGGAGGCTGCAATTCGCACGAGACAGCCTGTCGTAAAATGATAATTAGAAAGTCACAAAATGGTACGCAAAAACACCCTACCCCCTTACACTGAACAGCTCTCTGGAGGAAAAATCCTATGCGCTACTCAGCCCGCTTACGCTTGCTAAACCACGCTTCACGCTTAATTGGTCGGCACCTGCATACGACTCTGTTCGCGCTACTCTGCAGCCTCGCCGCACAAATCAGTTCCGCCGCCTCGGTAACGGCTGGCCAAGACACGATGGATGGCATAGCGAACGATTTCGTTAAAGCAGGCCTGCGCTTTCAGAATCACGACCCGCTGCCCTATGTGTATATCGGCCCTCCCGCTTGGCGCACAGAAGCGCGTACAGACACTACGACATTGGATGCCCAACTTGAGTATCTCGCCGGCCTAAGCGCGCGCATTACTGCGTTGCCAGACACCACAGATCCTCTGGAAGCCCGCAGACGACGAGACCTCCTTGCCCGAATTCAGGCCTTGGTGACACGCGGCGAAATAATCGCAGGCACCGAGCCCGCAAGTTTCGATGAGGAGACGCAATTACTGTTTGGCGTAGTCGCGCCGGAGTACGACGAAGCGCATTTTCGTCAACTGACAGCGGAATTGGATAGCATCATCCCTGGCGACGGCCCATTAGGCGCGCGCATAAGCGCGTTCCGGAAACAGTTTGTTATCCCACCTGAAAAGCTGGAACTCGTCATTGGTCGCGCCATGCAAGAATGTCGCGAGAAAACACTCGCGCACATTGACCTCCCTCCCAATGAGAGCGTCACGCTCAACATCACCGACGACATGCCGTGGGTTGGTTTCACGGAATTCAGAGGCAATAGCCAAAGCACCGTGCACCTTAACAGTTCAGTGCCTGTGCACATCGAACGCGCGATCGAGCTCGGTTGCCATGAAGGTTACCCGGGACATCACGTTCACGCCTCGCTCATCGAGCAGTCTGTCGTTAAAGAGCGTGGCTGGAATGAATACTCTTACATCGCACTCGTCGGTCCCTCTGCAGTCATCGCGGAAGGCGCGGCGAGCTATGCAATGGAAGTCGCTTTCTCACGCGAGGAAAGGGTGCAGTTCGAACGCGACGTACTGCTTCCACTGGCAAACATCGACGGCACCGAACTCGATACGTATTACCATTTCGTCGACCTGATTGGCGAGCTCAACTACGCGAGAAACGAAGCGGCACGCCAGTATCTGTATAGGGGTCTCCCACGCGACGATGCTATGCGCTGGCTCATGGAGTTCGGCCTAGAGACAGAAGGCACCGCTGCTACCCGCCTCAACGTTATCGACGCACAGCGTAGCTATGTCATTACCTATAACTACGGTCGTGAAATCGTCGCTAGCTACATCGAGTCTAAGCCCGGCCAGTCGGCAGACGCCGTTTGGCAGTCTTTCATTGAGATATTCACCTTTCCACTTTCACCCATCGACCTGCTTGCAGGCGACAGCTCTCCTCAGTAATCTTTCCTAGCAGCAAACACTAACGATCCGGTCTATCCCCCCCCCTCATCAGACAATCTCGGTGAGGCGGGATGGGCTAGACTAGAACCTGCATAAAAAGAGGCACTCTCCTTATCTTAGTGCTATAGTCGCGCGCTTTGCACAAAGCCCTAGGATTCAAGCTCTTACAGCGCGGACTAGCAGATCTTTCATCGCATGCGGCAGCGGTTAGGTATATGATTGAAAATAAAGAAAAAACGATCGTCGGCTGGCGAGAATGGTTATCGCTGCCGGATCTAGGGATCGCCGCCATCAAGGCGAAGGTAGACACCGGCGCACGTTCATCAGCGATCCATGCTTACAGTGTCGAGGTGGTGACGGAAGGCGAACAGGAGTTCGCAATTTTTCAGGTGCACCCCTACCAAGATGACATTTCGAACTCAGTGACCTGCCGCGCCCCCATCGTCGACCGCCGAATTGTGCGCGACTCCGGCGGTCATGAAGAGGAGCGATTGTTTATTTCGACGTCGGTCGCCTTTATGGGCAAGATTTGGGAGGCGGAGTTTAGTCTTACCAACAGAGAGAATATGGCATTCAGAATGCTTCTAGGCCGCACCTCGATTATCGGCGGCGGGCTAGTAGTAGATCCTGCCCTGTCGTTCACACAAGGCGAAGAACTCGCCGCGCAAAAATTCGCCGCCAGCCAACGCTAGCCACTTTACAGTAGAAGGAACACCAATAATGAAAATCGCAGTGCTCTCGCGCAACCGCAACCTCTACTCGACCCGCAGGCTCATCGAAGCAGCGGAAGAGCGCGGCCATGAGGTGCGCGTCTTAGACGCACTGCGTTGCTACATGAATATAACCTCGCACCGGCCAACCATCCACTATCGCGGCGAAATCCTCGAAGACTTCGACGCGATCATTCCTCGTATTGGCGCCTCGGTGACTTTCTACGGCACGGCGGTATTACGGCAGTTCGAGATGATGGGCGTATACCCTCTTAACGAATCGGTGGCGATCTCGCGTTCGCGCGATAAGCTGCGTTCCTTGCAGCTTCTATCGCGCAAAGGGGTGGGCCTACCGATTACCGGCTTCGCAAATAAGCCGGACGATATTCAAGATTTGATCAAGATGGTGGGCGGCGCGCCCTTGGTGATCAAACTCCTCGAGGGCACTCAAGGCATCGGTGTGGTGCTGGCCGAAACTCGCAAGGCGGCAGAGAGCGTGATCGAATCTTTCCTCGGTCTCAAGGTGTCGGTTCTGGTACAGGAATATATTAAGGAAGCCGGCGGCGCCGACATCCGCTGTCTCGTTGTCGACGGCAAGGTTGTTGCCTCTATGAAGCGGCAAGCGAAGGAAGGTGAATTCCGCTCCAACATCCATCGCGGCGGCAGCGCCTCACTTATCCGCATTACGCCTGAAGAGCGCACTACCGCGGTACGCGCCGCGATGACCATGGGTCTCAATGTGTGTGGCGTCGATATCCTGCGCTCGGCTCACGGACCACTCGTTATGGAAGTGAATTCCTCTCCGGGCCTTGAAGGCATCGAGAATGCGACAGGCAAAGACATCGCCGGGCTGATTATTCAATTCATGGAGAAGAACGCTCAACGCGGCAAAACAAAGACGCGAGGAAAAGGTTAGTTTTCAACAATTTTGAGCCTTGCATCTAAGGCATATTGAGATAACGAGAGTGACGAGCGACGCACAAACCAAGCAGTCCAAACAGACCAATCTAAACATTCTAGGCCAGACCATACGTCCCGGAGAGCGCGTTTCTATCGAGCTACCGGTGCCAAGCCTCTACACCCACACGCGCCTCGAAATGCCCGTGCAGGTCATCCATGGCAAGAAGCCAGGGCCCACACTTTTCATCTCCGCCGCTATCCATGGTGACGAAATCAATGGCGTCGAGATCATCCGCCGAGTCATGCACCAGCGCGGAATAAGTAGGCTGAAAGGCACGCTCATCGCTATACCTGTGGTGAACATCTTCGGCTTCATCAATCAGAGTCGTTACCTGCCAGACCGGCGCGACCTCAATCGCTCATTCCCAGGCTCGGAGTCAGGTTCGCTCGCGGGACGCATCGCTAATCTGTTCCTTAGCGAGATCGTGTCGCATTGCACCCACGGCATCGACCTCCACACCGGCGCCGTGCATCGCGAGAACTTTCCCCATATCCGCGCGGTGCTCGACGACGACGAAACCAAGCGCATGGCGAGCGCCTTTATCCCGCCGGTGATTCTCAATACGCAGATCGTCGAGGGTTCCCTACGACAAGAAGCCGAGCGCCTAGGCGTCAGTGTCATCGTCTATGAAGCGGGCGAAGCGCTGCGCTTTAACGAGGTAGCTATTCGTGCCGGCGTGCGCGGCGTTGACTCGGTAATGCGCGAGATTGGCATGCTGCCGAAAAAGAAGGCGCGTAAGAGCGACCCTATTCCTGTGGTCGCGACAGACTCGGCTTGGATTCGTGCCCCCCATAGCGGCATCTTGCGCATGATCAAACCGCTCGGCGCACGCGTATCGAAGAATGAGGTGCTCGGCATTATCTCGGATCCGTTCGGCGATTCCGAGCACAAGGCGATAGCCCCCTTTGGTGGGATCATTATCGGCAAGACAAACTTGCCGCTGGTGAACGAAGGCGAGGCGCTGTTTCACGTCGCGCGCTTCGAAAGTACCAGCGCCGCCTATGACCAAATCGAAGGCTTCCGAGCGGAGATGGATCCGCTTACCGATGACGGTTCGGTGGCGGAACCGGCGATCTCCTAGCGAATCGCCGAAGACAGCCTAGTCGCGGTAGGCGTAGAACGCCCGCGCCGCCTCGAATAGGCTAAACACGTCGAGCTTGGAACTCACCGCATAGGGCGTGTGAATCGAAAGCAGCGGCACGCCGAAATCGATGACCTCGATATTTTGGCTGGAGAACTCACCGCCGATGGTGCCACCGCCGGCACTGCCCACCTTGTAGGTTGCCGTCTGCCACGGCACTTGATTGCCATCGAGCAACGCCCGCGTCCACGCCATAAATTCGCTGTTGGCGGTATTACCCTGACCATAGAGTTTGAGGTTTACACCGTAGCCAAGCTTCGGCGCATTGCCCAATTCCCACGCACCGGGATTCATCGGATTCACACCCGGATTCACATCGATGGAGATAAACTTAGTCGCGCGCAGCGCCTGTCGAAACAGCGGCTCGCGATAGTCGCTCCCGAGCTCGGCGTAAAGCAGCCGGGAAAGCAGGTCCGCAAAATAACTAGAAGCCGCGCCGGTGTTGTTGCGGTTACCTACCTCTTCGTTGTCGACGAGATAAGCCATGGTTGTTGTCTGCGGTCTATCAACCGCGGCAATGGCGCGCAGCGTCGCGTAAGCAGCGAGGCGATCATCTTGACCGTAGGCGGCGATCAAGCCTCGATCGAAACCCATGTCGCGCGGCGCACCCGCGGGCACTAGTGACAGCTCCGCAGACACGAGGTCTGCTTTCGAGAGCCCGTATTCGGCCGCGAGAAACGCCAACACTTGCTCGCTGACATCACCCCCCTCTTCGGTATCAGGAATATGAGCAATCACCGGATCGAGGTCTTCTGGACCGATGAACTCGCTCAGCGTTTTCGAATTGCGTGAGCGATCAACATGAGGCGAAAGCTCAGGAATCATAAAGATGGGATCGGCGGGGTCTAAGCCTATCTCGATCTGCACTGTGCTGCCGTCTTTCTTATCCACTCTTCCCATGAGCGCGAGTGGCAGGTTGGTCCACTGATGAAACTTAATGCCGCCGTGATAGTTGGTTTGAAACAGCGCGAACTCGCTCTTCTCATACAGCGGCCTGCCCTTGAGCTCCAAACGCGGCGAGTCGATATGGGCGCCGACGACATGGAAGCCGTTTTGAATCGGCTCCTCACCAATCACCATGAGAGTAATGGTACGGTCGCGATTCACCTCATACAGCCGTGCTCCGGGACGCAGCCGAGAGTCGTTTGTAAGCGCCTCGAAACCGTTGGCCTGTGCGAATGCGATGGCTTCGGTGACAAAGCTCAGCTCTGTGCGTGCCTCGGCGATAAAGCCTTTGTAGTCTTCGGCGAACGCGAAAACCTCGGCACGCTTTGCATCACTAATGCCTACCCAACCCGATTCACAGTCCAGGTTATCGCTACAACTGGTCTGCGCGAGACTTGCTGGCGAGGCCGCGACTAGGGCGAGCATAGCGAGCGTGGAAGCAGCCCGCAGAGATCTTAAACGCGAGGTCTTATTGAGCAAGGCGAGTCGATTGGGGGACATAGGGAAAACTCCTAGGAATCAAATAGGGTAATGGCTAAAAGATAACAGCGCTTTAGGGCTGAGGGAACTGGGCCAGGCATGCGGCGTGGGTCGCCGGATCGATGTTTCCCCCGGAGAGAATGACGCCGACAATACTGTTGGCTGCCGGCAGCACTCTGCCGCTTAATAAGGCTGCGAGTCCGACAGCGCCACCGGGTTCCACGACGAGTTTTAGGTAGCGAAACGCGAAGCTAATCGCCCGTGCAACCTCACTTTCGCTCACACTGTAGAAATCGTCGACGAGTTCGCCATTAACCGCCCAGGTAAGCTCGCCGGGCTGGGTCGCCATGAGGCTGTCACAGGCCGTCGTCGATGCAGGGTTGATCTTCATACGCACACCCGCCGCCCGAGATAGCACATGATCATCATAGTGCTCAGGCTCAACGCCGATGACGCGGCACTGAGGGGCAAGCCCCTTCACGGCGGTCGAGACGCCGGCCATCAGCCCTCCGCCACCGACAGGGCTCAGCAGGAGTTCGGGTTTCAGGTGCTGCGACCCTAGCTGTTCGACGAGCTCTAGTCCGCACGTGCCCTGCCCTGCCATCACATCAACATCGTCGAAGGCGGGCACGAGTATCGCACCAGTGGCAGAGGCGATATCCGCGGCGATCTGTTCACGCGATTCGGTTAGGCGATCATAGAGCCGCACGCGCGCACCCAACGCCTCGGTGCCTTCGCGCTTAATGGCGGGCGCATCGATCGGCATGACTATCGTGGCCTGCATGCCGAGCAGCTGAGCGGCATAAGCGATGCCCTGAGCATGATTACCGGACGAGAAGGCGACGACGCCGCGTGCACGCTCGGCCTCGTCACATTGTACGAGGCGGTTATACGCACCGCGAAATTTAAAAGCGCCAATGTGTTGCAGGCTTTCGGGCTTGAGGAAGATGCGTGCGCCGAGCCTGCGGTCGAGCTCGGCACTAGTGAGCAGCGGTGTAAGCACTGCCACACCGCGGAGGCGTTCAGCTGCGGCTTGGACGCTTTGGAGTGAAATCGGTTTGGACATACTGCCTCACCTCGTTAGCGCGGTCGCCGCCTCTGCACTGGCGCTTTACGCTCGTTAGTCTTATTCACTGCCGCAGCTCTGCCGGTTGCAGCGTTTTTCTTGCTCTGAACCTTGTTCTTTGTCATGCGTCGCTTGCGCGCGATCTGCTGCGGATTGAGATTTTCTTCCGACTTGATAAAGGGGTTCTCACCACTGCGCAGTTCGATCTTGACCGGCGTGCCCTCGAGCTTTAGCACCTTGCGAAAGGTCTTTTCGAGATAGCGTGTGTAGTTGCCGGGGACTTTATCGGTCTGCTTACCATGGATCACGATGATCGGCGGATTCTGACCGCCTGCATGCGCATAACGCAGCTTAATACGGCGCCCGTTAATAATCGGTGGCGCGTGATCGGTTACCGCATCTTGCAGAATTTGGGTGAGAATATTAGTCGTAAGAGTCTTACGCGCGGACTCGTAGGCACGATGGATCGACGGGTAGAGGTCGCCCACACCGGTGCCGTGTAGAGCCGAGATAAAGTGTATTTTAGCGAAGTTAACGAAAGTAAATCGGCGCAGAATGTCCGACTTAATTTTCTCCTTGCCCTCTTGGTCCATCCCGTCCCACTTATTCAGCGCAATAACCAGCGCGCGCCCCGTGTCAATCACATAACCGAGCAGGTGCAAGTCTTGTTCGACAATTCCGGTTCGCGCATCGACGACCAGCACGACAACGTTCGCGTCTTGAATCGATTGCAGCGATTTCACCACCGAAAATTTCTCGACAGTCTCACGCGTCTTGCCGCGCTTGCGAATCCCCGCCGTATCGATGAGTGTGTAGCGCTGATCGCGGCGCTCGAAGGGAATATAAATGCTGTCGCGAGTTGTGCCCGGCTGGTCATAGACCACGACACGGTCTTCACCCAAGAGGCGATTCACTAGCGTCGATTTACCCACATTGGGCCGACCCGCAATGGCGATTTTAATACCGGTGACCGACTCGTCGTCTAGGTCGAAGTCGTCCTCACTCTTATTTGCAGCGGCGATCGCGGCGAATTCTTCGAGCACGCCAAGCAGAAGCGATTTGACACCACGCCCTTGAGTGGCAGTAATCGGGTGAACCTCAGCAAAGCCTAGACTGTAAAAATCGGCAAGCGCGATATCGGGATCCAGACCGTCGATTTTGTTCGCAACCAAGTAGGTATGCTTGTCACGCTTACGCAAATAATCGAGGATGCGGTGGTCGTCGGGCATCAGCCCGTCTTTTGCATCGACCAAGAATAGACAGATGTGCGCCTCTTCGATTGCCTGCAAAGACTGCGCCGCCATCTCAAGATCGATACCCTCTTCGTCGCCACTAATGCCGCCGGTGTCGATCGCGATAAAGGTTTGCCCCTCGAGCTCTCCTTCACCGTATTTACGATCGCGAGTGAGGCCAGGGAAGTTAGCCACGATAGCCTCGCGCGACTTCGTCAGCCGATTAAACAGCGTCGACTTGCCGACGTTCGGGCGACCAACGAGTGCAATTACCGGTTTCATGTATTTCCTAGTGGTGCGTAAGAACTAGCGCGGGAGGCTAGTTGAGGCGATAGGCCGTGAGTTTGCCGCTGTTGCCGTAAACGTAGAGCAGGCCGTTGGCGCTGAGCATAGACGCGCGAACGCCGTCGCTGTCGGCGCGAACGCGGCCCGCGATATGGCCGTCGATCTGCGAAATCAGGTGTACATAGCCTTCAAAATCGGCAACGGCGACGTAGTTGCCGATCGCACGTGGTGCTGAGACCTCACGGAATTTAAGGTCGCTGTTCTCCCACACGACGTCTTCGCTGTTGTCGCGCATGGCGGTAAGAACGCCCTCGTCATCGACGTAATACAAGTTGCCGAAGCCACGCTCTATGCCATGAAAGCTTGAGGCGGCATGCCCCCAAACGATACGCCCCGTATTCACATCGAGCGCCATCAGATTGCCTTGATAGCTTGACGCCAGCACGCGCGTGCCGTCGAGGAGAAGTTGCCCATCGATGTCGATCACTCGATCGATATCGTATTGCCCCTCGGGCACGGCGACTCGCTCTTCCCAACTCCAGACACCATTATCCGCCTCAACAGCAACAAGCGTGCCGTTACTAAATCCGGCGATGACCTTGCCGTTATTAGTAATCACAGGGCTACTGCTGCCACGCAGGGTTAATGCGGGTAGCGTGGTCTCATAGGTCCAACGT
This sequence comes from Gammaproteobacteria bacterium, assembly GCA_024639905.1. GTDB lineage: Bacteria > Pseudomonadota > Gammaproteobacteria > Pseudomonadales > Pseudohongiellaceae > UBA9145. The sequence continues at coordinate 164,908 of JAHEGE010000005.1, forward strand.
TGTTCGCCATTGCTCGCTTCTAGCGCAATCAGCTTTTCATCCACCGTCTGCACCACAACGACGTCACCGTTAGTTTTAGGTGCAGAGAGCACTTCGCTCGACACAGGCATGGCCCAGACGAGGGCGCCGCTGTCTTGATCGAGCGCTACAACCTCTGCCGCCTCTGTGCCGACGAACACCAATCCGTGCCCCGCACCAACGCCACCAGTGATCGCTTCTTCTAGGCGCTCGCGCCAAATTAACTCGCCACTCGTGGCTGAGAACGCGCTGACGGTGCCGTCTTCACTTGCAGCGAATAAGCGCGCGCCATCTAACACTGGAGTCAGGAGATTAAATATCTTGCCCTGCCCATTGCCGACACTCGCGCCCCACTCCCTGTCCAGCTCTACTTCCGCGGTGAAGCGCTGAAGCTCAGTAGGAGGGTTCACCTCGTCATCGCCAAACCAGCTCATCGGATTTAAGCTGCCAGCATCAAAACTTGCACAGCCGCCTAGCAGTCCTGCCATCACTATGAAGGCTGGCGCGCGCGCCGCTGCGGCGAGGCTGGTCTTGTGGTGTCGATTGCCGGTTGTCATGACGAATTCTCTGTTTTTAGCGATTTGCTTTTAACTGTCTGTACGCGCGAGATTGTCGAGCTTCATGCGTAAGGCTTCGCTCTGCGAACCCGCTTCTTGTGCTGCGAGGTAAGCATCACGCGCATCTGCACTGCGGCCGAGGGCGAGATAGACATCACCTCGCAGCTCTGTATAGCCTGCTTCGAACGTCTTCGGATCGACGCTATTCACTAGCGCGAGCGCACGCTCTGCATCGCCTCGGGCGAGCATGACACGACCCAGGCGCAGATTAGCCGTGAGCAACAACCCCTCATCGGTTTCGCCGAAGAGGCCGCCGTCATAGTTGTCGATGATCCACTGCAAGGCCGTCTCGGCCGCCGCGAGGTCGTTGGCAGCAACATGCTGCTGCGCCGCAAACAAGGCGCCGAACGAAGCATAGCTGGTGGCGGCAAAGTCCGCGCGCAGCTGGTCACTCAGGCGGATAATAGCCGCGCCATCTACCTGTTCGCCGGGCTCGACAAGCGTAAGCTCGAGGATCTCTTCATACAAATCCGAGGCAGCTCCTTGGGTCGCGAGTTGCTGCGACTCCCAAAAATTGAAGCCACCAAAGCCTAGTGCCACGACCACAACCATTGCGATCAGCTGCTTACCGTTCTCTTCCCACCATTTCTTGAGGGATTCTAGGGTTTCTTCTTCCGCCGCGTTAATCGCCACGACTTACTCCTTTGCATTGTTGTACGGTCACCGCGGACACACCGCAGACCGGTATTCAAGCCTCGGCCGCAGCCTTAGCGCTTAACCCGCTATTCTAACTCGAATTACTCCGAGTAACACTGCCCTTTCTGACACCAAGAGGGCAAATAGATTCCTTATGGGGGAGAAATTCCTCAGCAACGAGCGTGCTGGGCTAATCGAGAAGCGCTGCAAGCCGTGCTGGTGCCTCAGCCAACGAAACCCGCAGCTCATTGCCGTCATCATCGAGCTGCCTAATCTTAAGCTCACCGGCGTTACAAGAATCTGCTTCTAGCACCAGGGCATAGCGCGCGCCCAAGGCGAATGCGCGCTTTAATTGGCTTGCCGGCTTGCCACCGCCACAGTGACAGAGGATGCCCTGGGACGGCAGGGCAGCCCGCAATGCCATAGCGAGCGCCTGCGCCTCCCGCGAGACACCATTACCTACCACGATATACGCCGCAGGCTTAGGCATTGGTGGCTCCTTGCCCAACGTCTCGAGCATGAGCACCAAGCGTTCTGCACCCATGGCAAACCCCGCAGCAACCGTCGGCTTACCGCCAAGCTGTTCTACGAGGCCATCATAGCGCCCGCCACCGCACACAGTGCCCTGCGCGCCAAGCGAGTCGGTAACCCACTCGAACACACAGTTGTTGTAATAATCCAAGCCTCGCACTAGCCGAGGGTTCACCTCGAAGGCGATCCCGCCGTCGGTTAATAAGGTCTGCAAAGCCTCGAAATGGCCGACGCTTTCGGCGCTCACGTAGTCGGCCAGCCTCGGTGCGGCTGCTAGCAACGCTTGCATGTCGGGGTTCTTGCTGTCGAGTATGCGCAGCGGATTGCTATACAGACGATTCAGCGCGTCGCTGTCGAGCTGCTCTCGGTGCTGCTCTAAGTAGGCAGTCAGCGCCTCGCCATAGGCGCGTCGTTCCGCAGAGGCGCCGATGTTATTAATCTGCAGAGTAAGCGCAGACGCTATGTCGAGCTCACGCCACAGGTCGGCTGAGAGCAGGATGAGTTCGGCATCGATATCGGGGCCGGCCATGCCAAACGCTTCAACGCCGAACTGCTGGAACTGGCGATAACGTCCCTTCTGTGGGCGCTCGTGGCGGAACATCGGGCCTTGATACCAGAGTCTCTGCTGCTGGTTATACAGCAGCCCATGCTGGTCTGCAGCGCGGACACAACCGGCAGTGCCTTCTGGACGCAAGCTTAGATTGTCGCCATTGCGATCGTCGAAACTGTACATCTCTTTCTCGACGATGTCGGTGACCTCGCCGACGGCGCGTTTAAAGAGTTGAGTTTGCTCCAACACGGGAAAGCGAATTTCTTGATAACCGAAGCGGCGCACCACTCGATGAAATGCTTGCTCGACAGCCTGCCAGAGCGGCGTCTGCGCGGGCAAGATATCGTTCATGCCACGAATTGCTTGGAGTTTAGCCATGGGAATTTTCAACAACCTCTACTAGCACGCGCGCGAACCCGCGCCGCGGATAAATTAACTCGACGCGATGACGTCTTTTTTAAGCGCCACGCGAGCGCGCACCATCGCCTCAAGGTCATCGACCAATGTCGCGTTGTGCATTTTTTGCGCAGGAACCCCTTCGATATAAGCGAGATTGTTAGGGCTCGCACCGGTGAGCCCCACCTCGGCAACCTTGGCCTCACCAGGTCCGTTCACGATACAGCCAATCACCGCAACATCGATAGGCGTGGTGATATCCTCGAGGCGGGATTCGAGCTCATTAACTACCGAAATCACATCAAAATTCTGCCGCGAACAGCTCGGGCAAGCGACGAGGTTCACGCCCTTGTGACGCAGACCGAGGCTCTTGAGAATATCGAAACCCACCTTCACTTCTTCAACCGGATCCGCTGCCAATGAAATACGGATGGTGTCGCCAATCCCCTCCATTAACAGCGCGCCGAGACCGATCGCAGACTTTACCGTGCCCGAACGCAGCCCCCCCGCCTCAGTAATGCCGAGGTGTAGGGGTTGATCGATCTGCGAGGCGAGTGCGCGGTAGGCCTTAAGCGTCATGAAAATTTCAGACGCCTTGAGACTTACTTTAAAGTCTTGGAAGTCAAGTTTGTCGAGTATGTCGATCTGGGTCAGCGCCGACTCCACCATCGCCTCGGCGGTGGGCTCTTTGTATTTACGCAGCAACACCTTGCCAAGCGAGCCGGCATTCACACCGATTCGTAGCGGAATACCCTTGTCTTTCGCGCTGTCGACTACGGCGCGGATACGCGCTTCGCTGCCAATATTGCCCGGATTGATACGCAGGCAGTCGACACCAGTCTCGAGTACCTGCAGGGCGATGCGATGGTCAAAATGAATATCGGCGACAAGGGGAACCTGCACCTGCGCGCGAATCGCTTTAAACGCCTCCGCAGCCTCCATGCTCGGCACCGAGACGCGGACAATATCGACGCCCGCAGTTACCAGCCTTCTTATCTGCCCAAGAGTCGCTTCAACGTCACAGGTCTCGGTATTGGTCATGCTCTGCACGCTAATCGGCGCATCGCCTCCGACCGCAACGTTACCAACCATGATCTGACGCGTTTTGCGCCGCGGAATAACTGTCTTAAAGCTCATCGTTACTGATTCCGTTCTAACCAATCAGAGAAGGGTATCTCACCCGTTAAAAAACCAAAGCACGCCGAACAGCGAGACGAAGACAAATAAGGAAACGCCAAGCCAGCGCTGATTCCTATCGGCGCGAGTCAGTGCCCTCTTGGGCGTTCCTCGCGCGGCTTTCTCTCGCCTTGTCGCCTCGACGATGCTTTCAAAAACAGTCATTAGAGGCTCAGTAGGCACATCGATCAGAAGGCAATAATTTCGCACATAGCCACGCGCAAAAACCTCTCCCGGCAACCGCTCATAGTCGTCCTCTTCAATCGCCCGCAGATAGTGCCGAGTAATAAGTAGGGACTCGGCGACCTCCTCCTCCGTCAATCCGCGTTGCAAGCGCGCAGCTTTCAGGCGTTGGCCAGGCGAGTTTGCAGCGTTGGATGACTCGTCGTTATCTGCCACCGCTAATTGTGCCTGGGTTGAGGTCTCTCCCATTCTTGTTTCCTGTCCTGTTTCTGTGTCTTGCACATTCTATTCTAAACCCCGAAGAAAAGGGTCTCGTAGTGGCTAATACACGCTCAATAAGCCTACTATTCGTCAGAATAGCGCGCGGAGTCTAGCTGCGAGGCTTTGTTGAACGCTTGTTTGGCATCGTCGAGGCGGTTAAGCCTTAGCGCAACGACGCCCAGGTTCTCATACGCGGCAGCCCTGCCAGCATAGCTCGTGTCGGCGACCACCCTTAAAAGTTCATCGAACGCGTCATCAAAAGACTCAGTCTCAAATAACAACGCCGCGTAATTGTTGCGAATGCTCGCCGCAGCAGGTGCGGCCCGCAAGGCCTTTTCGAAATACGCTTTGGCCACCTCGGCATCGCCCTCGCGCTGCGCGATTAACGCCAATACCCCGAGGCTATCGGCCGCTTGAGAGTCGAATTGCAGCGCGGTCTGGGCATATTTGCGCGCCAAGGCGACATCGTTGGCATCGAGATAGGCGAGCGCGAGATGCGAGTAATCACTGGCAGCTTGCTCCGCCGAGACCTCTGGTTTGAAATGCCCGGTGGTTGTCGTTATACAGGAGCCGAGCGTCGCGAAAGCCAGAGCGGCAGCGAACGCAGCTAGCGCTCTCATCTGGGCGCACCCGCAGACGACGCGATGACGTCGCGCCGCGCCAAATGCCGACTGCTGCGCTTGGTCTGATCGGCAACATCGCCGACGAGTTGACCACAGGCTGCACCAATGTCGTCGGCGCGCGTAGTCCTCACCGTCACCGTATACCCTGCCTGCTGCAGTATCTGCCTAAAATTCGTGATCGACGTACTGCTTGGACGCTTGTAGTCACTCAGAGAGAATGGATTGAAGGGGATGATGTTTATCTTGCACGGGAAATCGGCCAACAGCACGGCGAGTTCGCGCGCATGCTGACGATGATCGTTGACCCCTGCAATCAAGGTGTACTCGATTACTGGCACTCGCTTGTCGTTGAGGCTGGCCATATACCCTTTCACCGAATTGAGCAGCATAGCGATGGGGTATTTTTTGTTTATCGGCACGATCTCACTGCGAAGTGCATCGTTAGGCGCGTGCAGCGAGACAGCGATGGAGGCATCGGTGAAATCTTTCAGCTTATCGATCGCGGGCACCACACCCGAGGTGCTAATCGTCACTTTGCGCTTGGACAGCCCATAAGCACTGTCCTCCATCATCAGGCTGAGCGCCTCCATTACCGGTTCGAAATTAAGCAGCGGTTCGCCCATGCCCATCATCACTACATTGCTCACTGGCCTCTCGAGCACCCCGTCGAAACCGCCAAGTTTCTTATTAGCCCACCACAGCTGGCCGATTATCTCGGCGACCGTCAGATTGCTGTTGAAGCCTTGTTTACCGGTGGCACAAAACGAACAGTCCAGCGTGCAGCCCGCCTGAGAGGAGACGCAGAGCGTGCCGCGCCCTGACTCAGGAATATAGACCATCTCTACCCGGCTGCCGCTGGCAACCTCGATAATCCACTTATGCGAGCCATCTTCGGACTCGAAATCCTCGACGATAGTCGGCAGCACGATAACCGCATCCGCCGCGAGCTTGTCACGCAGCGACTTACTGATATCCGTCATGGCTTGGATATCGGTGACGCCGCGCTGATGAATCCACTTGAGCACCTGAGCGGCACGGAAAGGCTTCTCGCCGCGCGCCTCAAAATACTCACGCAGCCGAGCGAGGCTCATGCCTGCCAGGTTAGCCTTAGCGGCGGCGGATTGAGGGGTTGGTGTGGGGGTTGGTTTGGGGATCAATGTGGGTGTCGTTGCCAGCGTCATGACGAATCAGTCTCCTAGCAGAACCCTAACCACGGGCCTACCGAGCGTAGGCCACGCGAGCCGCCGAGGGGCGACTGCGCGGAACTACAATCAATTATGAACAGATTTCTTCGGCCTTGAAGAAATAGCTTACTTCACGCGCCGCAGACTCAACCGAGTCGGAGCCGTGAACGGCATTGGCGTCGATAGAGACAGCGAAGTCAGCGCGAATGGTTCCCGCTTCGGCTTCGGCTGGGTTGGTGGCTCCCATTAGCTCGCGATTCTTGAGTACCGCACCTTCGCCTTCCAAGACCTGAACCATCACAGGGCCCGAGGTCATGAATGCGATGAGATCGCCGAAAAAGCCACGCTCTTTGTGCTCAGCGTAGAAACCGCCTGCGAGCGCGTCATCGAGCTGAATCATCTTGGCAGCAACGACCTTGAGGCCCGCCTTCTCGAAACGGCTGTAAATTTCGCCGATCACGTTTTTTGCAACAGCGTCGGGCTTAATTATGGACAGTGTACGTTCAGTCGCCATGAGGATTCCTGTAGTCTCTTTTCAGTAAAGTTATAGTGGTAATCGGGGCAAAAAGCGCGTTTTAGACAGCAATTGTCACTCATGCGTTTTTTGTCGAGCGCGCATTATACGCGCATTTACACGCTTTTTATAGGGTTTTTAACCACCTGCTCGCGCCCCTCTCCTCGACACCTAGACTTCAGCCTCTTCTATCCATGCAGCTTGAATCGCTTCTAGCACCTTCTCGCCACTGCGCTCCGGGTCGTCATCAAACTCCTCGAGCGCACAGACCCAGCGGTGCAAGTCGGTAAAACGCACATATTGAGGATCAACTTGGGGGTGTTCGTCGAACAACGCCATCGCGATCTCACTTACATCGGTCCAACGCAAATTCATTTCTAACTCCTTGTTTATTAGGCCTTATAAGCCTTTTTTTTGTCTCGCCTAGTGATTCTCAGAGACCATATTAATCGTGTACTTGGGGATTTCAATCACGAGATCGCGAGTGCCGACTTTGGCCTGACAGCTTAGCCGCGATTCAGGCTCCAAACCCCATGCCTTATCGAGATAATCCTCTTCGTTCTCTTCGGCCTCTTCGAGGCTATCGAAGCCCTCGCGCACGATGATGTGACACGTGGTGCAGGCGCAGGACTTCTCGCAGGCGTGCTCGATGTCTATATTGTGGGCCAGCGCCGAATTCAAAATCGTCTCGTCGGCGTCCGCCTCGATGACCACCCCTTCTGGGCAGATCGTCTCATGCGGCATGAATGTCAGTTTGGGCATAAAGCCTCTCCCTTCGCTAATTAACGGCGGCAGACGCAATTTTCGCCCGCCAATAAGTTTAGTGTGAAAATAGTGCCTGCGCCTACTCTGACTCGACCCGATCAATAGATTCGCCCTGCAAGGCGCGCCCGATATGTGCATCCATTCTTCGCGCGGCGAAATCTCCGCTTATCCGATTAAGCGTCTCAGTTAATTGAACCAACTGCGCACTCGTCCCGGACTCGAGCGCCTCGGCAAGTGCTGCCACCGCCTCGTCTATGCGTTGTCCCTCACCTTCTTCCAGCAGGTGCGCATCGACTCCCACGGCTGCGGCGATCGCGTCTATCAACTGCACCGCGTCCACCTTCGCCTCCTGCAGGGAACGCAGTTCCATATCCGCGCGGGCGTTAGCCTGTGATGACTGCAACATGTCCTCGATAGTAGCAGCCTCGAGCCCATAGCTCGGCTTCACCTGAATCTCTGCCTTTGCGCCGGTAAGCGTCTCTTCTGCGCTGACACTCAATATGCCGTCGGCATCGACCTGAAAGGTCACGCGTATCTTCGCAGCGCCCGCCACCATAGGCGGAATGCCGCGTAGCGTGAATCGCGCCAGCGAACGGCAATCTGCCACCGCCTCGCGCTCGCCCTGCATTACATGCAAAGCCATCGCCGTCTGCCCGTCTTTGAATGTCGTAAACTCTTGCGCGCGCGACACGGGGATCGTCGTATTACGCGGAATGATCTTCTCGACCAATTCACCCATGGTTTCGATACCCAGCGACAAGGGCGTCACGTCGAGCAACAGGAAATCAGAATCGCTCTTATTGCCGATCAGCACATCTGCCTGAATACCGGCGCCTACGGCTACCACGCGATCTGGGTCGATACTGGTTAGCGGTTCGCGGCCAAACAACTCGGCAACCGCTTCACGCACAGCCGGCATTCGCGTTGAACCGCCTACGAGTACGACGTTGTCGATCTCATCGAGACCCAACTTGGCATCACGCAGCGAACGACGACACAGTAACATCGCGCGACTTAGCAGCTCCTTGGCGAGGGTGGCAAACTGCTCACGGCTGAGACTGTGAGGATTAGACCCAAGCGCGAATTCGACAGTAGCATCAGTGCTGAGCTGGTGCTTCAGAGAGTTCGCTAACTGCAAAAGCTCCCCTTCACTGTGTTTATCGGCGCCAGGCTGCTTGGCCAACCAAGCGGCAAGCAGACGATCGAAATCGTCGCCACCTAGGTTCGTGTCTCCTCCCGTCGCCAACACTTCGAAGACGCCGCGAGTGAGACTTAAGATCGAGACATCGAAAGTCCCGCCACCTAGGTCGAAGACCACTATATTGCCTTGATCTGCGGAATCCAGCCCGTAGGCGACCGCCGCCGCGGTTGGCTCGTTTAGCAGCCGCAACACTTTGAGGCCGGCTGCCTCCGCTGCGTCTTTGGTTTGTTGCCGCTGGGCGTCATTAAAATACGCAGGCACTGTGATCACAGCGCCTTCGAGCTGGCCTTTGAGCGCGTCTTCGGCCCGAGCCTTCAGCGCACTGAGAATGTCTGCCGACACCGCGACCGGATCTTTGCTACCCGCTCGGGTCATCACCGCAGGAGCGGTATCGGCGCGCGTCGAATCGAATTCGTAAGGAAGATAGTGGCCGATCGCACGCAGCTCACTCAGGCTTTTTCCGAGCATGCGCTTTGCAGAAACAATGGTGTTGGGCGCGTCAATGAGTGCACGAGCCTTGGCCGCAGTCCCGACTACGATTTCGCCGTCGGTAGCATAATGCACGACCGAGGGCAGCAGGTGCTCACCCTGCGCATCCGGCAAAGACTCAACTTTGAGCCCGCAGCGGGCCGAGACCAGCGAATTGGTTGTACCGAGGTCTATGCCCACGGCCAGCCGGTGCATCTGCCGGGCAGGCTTGCCGCCGGGCTCCTGAATTTGTAATAGCGCCATAAGATTCTCTGTCGAGGGGGCAGACTAGTACCCTAACCTCTGCTCCTCGCTCGCTTCGATCTCTTGGAATAATTTGTAGAGAAACTGCAGCTCGTGGAAAACGCGCTTCGTTGCGCTGAATTCCTCAGCCTCTAACGCCGCTACGAACGCCGCCTCACGCACTTCGATACGAGCGCCTATCTCCTGTTTAAGTGCCGCCAACGGGGCCAAACCGTCTTCACCAGCCGGTGCTTCGGCGACAGACTCGCGCAGCTGCATCTGCTCAAATAGCACCGCGGGATCGAGGTCCGACTGCGATACTGCCTCGACATCGATACCTGCTAAGCGCAACAAGTAGCCTGCGCGAGCGAGTGGCGATTTGAGGGTAGCGAAGGCGTCATTAAGCAGGCTGCTGCGCTGCACCGCGGCGAGCTTCGCCGCCTCATCGCCCGCGGCGACTTTGTCCGGATGACTGGCCGCTTGCAACGCGCGGAAGTTCGCGGTCAGCGCAGGCTTATCTACCGCGAAGCTGCGGGGCAGTGAGAAGAGGGAGAAAAAATCTTCGGCCGGGTGCATGATCCTTTGCCTAACTAAAACGGGTGGCCATTGTCGCATTCAAGCGCGCGGGGTGACAGGGTTGGTCGCTAGACGCTGAAGCTCTCCCCGCAGCCACACTCGCCTTTGGCGTTGGGGTTAACGAATTCGAACCCTTCATTCACGCCGTGTTTGACGTAGTCCATCTCGGTGCCATCGATGTAGAGCAGGCTCTTGGGGTCGACTACAATTTTGACCCCAGCCTCTTCAAACACCTGGTCGCCGACTTCGAGTTTGTCGACAAACTCGAGGACATAGGCCATGCCAGAACAACCGGTCGTCTTGACCCCCACGCGGATGCCAATGCCGTGACCGCGGCCGTCCATCTGCGCGGCAACATGCTGCGCAGCCGCGGGGGTGATCGTAATCGCCATAGCTACTTACGCTCCGCGCTTCGCTTTCACGTCGGCAATCGCCGCCTTAATCGCGTCTTCGGCGAGCACTGAGCAGTGAATCTTCACTGGCGGCAAGCCTAATTCTTCGGCGATATCGGAATTCTTGATTGCGGTCGCCTCGTCTAGCGTTCGACCTTTCACCCATTCGGTGAGCAGCGAACTCGACGCGATCGCCGAACCACAACCGTAGGTCTTGAACTTTGCATCTTCGATGACTCCCGCATCGCTGACCTTAATCTGCAGACGCATCACGTCACCACAGGCTGGCGCACCAACCATACCGGTGCCTACATTGAGGTCGGCGTCGTCCATCTTGCCGACGTTGCGCGGGTTTTCGTAGTGATCGATGACCTTTTCTGAATAAGCCATAACTGACTCCTCGTTATAAAATTTTTAGTGGGCAGCCCATTGAATCTTGCTGATGTCGACGCCGTCTTTGTACATATCCCAGAGGGGCGAGAGTTCGCGCAACTTGCCCACTGCCTCTTTCACTTTTTCAATCGTGTAATCGATCTCTTCGTCGGTCGTGAAACGGCCGATCGTCATGCGCAGCGAGCTGTGTGCGAGTTCATCGTTAAGGCCGATGGCACGCAGCACATAGGAAGGCTCGAGGCTCGCCGAGGTGCAGGCAGACCCAGAGGACACGGCGAGGTTACGCAGCGCCATCATTAACGACTCGCCTTCAACGAAGTTGAAACTGATATTGAGGTTGGCCGCGACGCGATGATCGAGATCACCATTCACATACACCTCTTCCATGTCTTTGAGGCCTTCAAGCAGACGATTACGCAGCTTCAGGATGCGCGCGTTGTCTGCGTCCATCTCGGTCTTGGCTAGATGAAAAGCCTCGCCCATGCCAACGATCTGGTGCGTTGCGAGCGTACCGGAACGCATGCCGCGTTCATGACCGCCTCCGTGCATCTGCGGCTCAATGCGCACGCGCGGCTTGCGGCGAACGAACAAGGCACCGATGCCTTTAGGGCCATAAGTCTTATGCGCGGTAAGCGACATAAGATCGACCTGCATAGCTTCTAGGTCGATGGGCAACTTGCCTGTGCTTTGCGCGGCATCGACGTGGAAGATCACGTTGTGTTCACGAGTGACCTTGCCGATCGCCTCGAGGTCGTTAATCACGCCAATCTCGTTGTTCACATGCATTAGCGAGACGAGGATAGTGTCTGGACGAATCGCCGCGGCGACCGCCGCGGCAGAAACAATGCCGCTCTTGTCTGGATCGAGGTATGTGACTTCAAAGCCTTCGCGCTCGAGCTGGCGACAGCTATCAAGCACCGCCTTGTGTTCGATTTTCGACGTAATAAGGTGTTTGCCCTTCTTACTGTAGAAATGCGCAGCACCCTTGATTGCCAAGTTATCGGACTCGGTGGCGCCTGAAGTCCACACGATCTCGCGCGGGTCGCAGTTAAGGAGATCTGCCACCTGCTTGCGTGCATTCTCCACCGCTTCTTCCGCCTTCCAACCAAACTTGTGCGAGCGCGAAGCAGGATTACCGAAATTCGCCTCGAGCGTCAGGCATTCTGCCATCTTTGCCGCGACACGTGGATCGACCGGTGAGGTGGATGAATAGTCTAGATAGATCGGGAATTGCATGTTTTACTCCAAATACTGCTAGTTACGATACAGACACCGCGGCGGTTCTCTCGAGCCTAGCCCGCCAGCGCGCCCGACATCTCGGTGACGATAATCTGACGCCTGTCTTGGCTCTCAGAGATGCTCTTCACTTCATTCTTTGCCACGAGGTCGGCGAGGCTTATGCCCTCGAGGAACTCGTGTATTTGCTCGCTCAGGTCCGCCCAAAGGTAATGGGTAAGGCAGGTCTCGCCGCCTTGGCAATCGCCCGAGCCCTGGCATTTTGTGGTGTCGACAGACTCGTCAACCGCGTCAATGATCTGCGCAATAAATATCTCGCCTGATCCGCGCTTTAGCGCATAGCCGCCGCCAGGACCACGCACACTGCTCACTAACGCGCTGCGGCGCAGCTTAGAAAACAGCTGTTCGAGATAAGACAGCGAGATCGCCTGCCGCGATGAAATATCGCTTAAGCTCACCGGGCCTTGATCTTTATGCAAGGCGAGGTCTAGCATCGCGGTTACCGCATACCGGCCCTTCGTCGTTAAGCGCAAGAGAGTAACCGCATAACGGCCTCCATATTCCTACAAAAGTGGGCGAATTATCGAATACCCTACTGAATTAGTCAAGATTAGCTCAGACACGTGCATGCCCTTGCCACACCCCTCTCACAGGACTCCCTACATGTACGCCGACTTGCACTGCCACAGCCACTTCTCCGACGGAACAGAAGCGCCCGAGAGGCTCGTCGCCCTCGCGCTCGAGAAGCAGCTAAGCCATCTCGCGCTTACCGACCACGACTGCACTCACGGCGTGGAGCAGCTCTGGCGACACCTAACCCCAAACCAAGCGCCCGTCGAGCCGGCAATCTCCTCCATCGAGCCTAATGCAGACCACGCTCCCCTGTACCTGCTCGCAGGCGTAGAAATCTCCTGCGATTGGAACGGCCTCGAAATCCATGTCGTTGGCCTATTAGAAGACCCAGCAGCAGCCGAACTGCAAACACTCCTAAGCGCTCAACAGCGAAGACGTCGAGAGCGCGTCGCGGCGATAGCCTCCAAACTGGACAGCGCCGGCATTGCCGGGCTGAGCGAGGCTTTAGATACCCTGCCTGCTGCCGCCCTAACCCGCAGCCATATCGCCGATTTTCTCGTGCAGCGTGGAGCCTGCAAGAGTCGGGAGAAAGCCTTTAAGCATTTTCTGGGTCGGCGCGGGAAGGCCTTCGTTGCGGCACAGTGGTGCGATATACCTAGTGGGGTGGCGGCGATCCGCGCGGCAGGCGGCATTGCCGTCCTCGCGCATCCGAGCCGCTACCCGCTCACACGCAGCAAATTGATGCGGCTGCTCGGCGACTTTCGCGACGCAGGCGGAGAAGCTATGGAAGTCAGCTGCGGCAACCTCGACCCGCTAGCCAAGAAACGCCTTATCGACCTCGCCGCCATGTTTGAGCTGTATTACTCCTGCGGCTCAGATTTCCACACACCACAGGCGCAGTGGACTGCTATCGGTAAATTCCCCAAGCTAGAACCCTCAGCCATAAAAAATGCCATTTGGGAGCACCCCAAATGGCATTCGATAGTCAGTGCTGGGCGGCGCGTGGACGCTTAAGTACGGCGCCTTAATGACGCGATGAGGCCACGAAAATAGTCGAGTAGCGTCTCGTGCTTGTAATCGGTAAATTCGCCAGCATCCATGAATACCCCATGAGCGGCACAGGCTTCGTATTCGATATGAGATTGCTTAGCGTCGTTAATTTTCTGCATCACATCGCCACAGCGCGGACATTGAATATCGCGCACGGCGTTATAGGTCTTGCCGATCTCGGGATCGCCGCTGTCGAGGAAGTCAGCCATCCAATCACTCTTAAGTTGCTCGGCCTCCCCGTTGTCGAACCACAGGCCTTCGCAGCGTTCGCATTTGTCTATGACTACCTTACCTTGCAGGGTCTCAACCTCGACCTCGTGCATCGATGAATTACACTTTGGGCATTGCATCCTAATCTCCTGAGTCGTTCTTGGTGTTTATTCTTCTTTTTCGAGCTTGATAGTAATGGGTTTAGCTACGAAGACCAAGCCTCGTGTAACAAGTCTTATCAAAAGGAGTAAGCCACACTCGCAGCTTGCAGCGTTTGCCAGTCTCCGCTCGCACAGCGCCGCAGCGCATCGATAGGCAACACGAGGATGCGGTCTGGTCGCAGCTGCTCACCCTCGTCACCCAGACCTACGAAAACCAAGGAAATACCCTGATCGTCTGCAAAACTGTTAAGCGTATCCGCGGCCGCGCAGGCGGCCTCGAATGCCTGCGCTTCCAGCAGTGCACGCTGCACGTACCAGCGCTCTTCGTAGTCGCGCTGCGCCTGCGCCAAGTCGTCTTTGAGTTCGGCCGCTCGCTGCGCTGCGGTATCCCGCAGCAGCGCCAGCCGCCCCTCTAACGCCTGCTCTATGGCCCCGTCGGACATGCTGTCCGCCAGCGCAGTCAAATTAGTGTCGAGCGCGCGATGCAGATCTGCGAGCTCGCTGCGCAATGCCAAATAACCACTGTCGTCGATGCCATCGAGCGAACGTAGTGATTCCGCAGTTTCCTCCGCCTGTCTGAGGGCCGCTCCGACGATCAGCTCATAGTCTATCGATTGCAACTGCCGCGTCATCGCCTCTAGCATCGGATCATCTTCGGCCAGCGCTAAAGGCGCCACACTCGCGATTCGCGGCGAATCCGCTTGCGTGCCGCGCGACAGCCGCGCGAAGGGATTCTGACTGGACTGCAACTCACGCATAGTCGTTCCAAGGGTCGCTAGACTTAAGCGGCGACGGCTATTAGCGAGGGGGCTGCGAATCTCCAACGACGCGCCTTGCCCAAAAAGATAGCGCGACTGGATCGATCCAATATTCATGCCGAACAGCCCACCGGGCTTGTCGAGGCCAAGCCCCGCTTCAAGCAGATCGGAAAACCTCTCCAGCTCTCCCCTCACCCGCTCGATATCCGCCTGATCGGGCTGCGCAGACAGCGCCTGCCAGGGAAAAAATGCGAACACCAAGACACTCAGAACAGAGTTAACGCACCTCATCGTAGCTCACCAAATTCGCTAGCTGCTGCAGGGAACGCACCGTCTCATAGTCTCTGCTGACGAGCTGCTCATAGCTCGAACGCACCTCCTGCAAATCCTGCTGTCGCTGCTGCTCAAAATAGCTAAATAGCTGCTGGAAACTGGCCTCACCCGCCTCTCGCGTTTGCGTCAACACGGCTTGCATAAGGGCAATATTGTTGCGGTCTTGGCGCTGTTCAAACCGCGCAACAAGCTCCTCGAGCTGCGCCTCTGGCAGCGCCGAATCTGGCGCAGAATTCGCAGAACCAAACGCCACGCTAAAGCCCGAATCCTCGAGTGTGAACTGCGTGTTAAACGCCATTAGCACGAGCATAGCGAACGAGGCAGCCGTAGGCAGCCATTGCCACCAGCCCCAATGACTGCCGCTGCGGGACGCGGGCAATACTTCTCTCGCTGCCCGCTCTCCCTGCCAACCCTCTGTCCGCGGCAAGGCGCGCAGCGCGGCCATCCGCGCGGCGCCCCACTCAGGCAGCGCTTCTTCGCGCCAGCCCTCAAGGCCCGACGACACCTCCTGTAGGCCGGCAACCTCACTCCGACACGCTTCGCAGGTCGCGAGATGCGCGTCGAATTCGCTGCGCGCCACCGCGCCCAGTTCATCGCCGAGATACTCTGACAGGTATCGCTGTGTGTTAAGACAAGTCATAGTCGCTCTCCGATCGGTTGGCCTGCTGTTGTAAAGTTTGCAGCCGCTTTAAGGCTGCGTAGAAGCGGGTTTTCACGGTGTTGTCGGAAACCTGTTGAAGCATCGCTATCTCCTCGAAAGTCAGCGATTGAAAAATTTTTAACTCGATTACCAACCTCTGCTCGAGAGGTAATTCGGCGAGCAGAGCTTGCAGCCCATAATTAAGTTGCTGCTGCGCGAACTGCGTATCGGGCTCATGCTCACTCGCCGCTGGCCAATTCGCCTCGACTTCCTCGCTTTCCTCGCTTTCGAACCGCGCCTGCTGTATTGGCGGCTGCCAACGCCGCACTCGGTCAACAGACTTGTTATGCACAATGCGAAACACCCAGCTGCTAAACTTCGACTCGCCTCGAAAACGCGGCAGGTTGCGAAAAACCGCGAGGAAAACCTCTTGCACGAGATCTAACGCGTCCGCTGGATTACCAGACAGGCGCAGCGCTTGATTGTAGATGCGCGTCTCGTAACGCAGCACCAACGACTCCCACGCCTGCTCCGAGCCCGCCAACGCAGCCGCAACCAGCATCTCGTCTGAGTCGATACTTTTAAGCATAGCTGCCAAAATCGCTGCCAAACATGAGTAAGCCTTTTAAGATCCGGCGCTGCGCAGCCTCGACAGAGGGTTCACAACAGATTAGTCGCATAGCACGCGCAGAAAGTTTGCCCGCGAACCTAGAGTCGAAGATTAGCGGATAGTCACAGTAGAGAGAGGATAGACCTAGGGAGAGAATAAGCAACTCCGGCGCGCAAAAGCGCGCCGGAGGCTCAGAGGGCGTCGGTGTCTTTATTGCCTAACCGGCGTCGCGCTGAGCAGCGTCGGCGGTTTGGGCTGCAGTTTCTTTTAGTAGCTCGCTCACCGCGCCCATTAGCGCATTGAGCGACGAGGCGATGATATCTTTACTGATGGCCACACCGCTGAAACGGCGCACACCGTATTTGAGCTGGATGTAGGTAACAGCCTCGGCATCGGCGCCCTGCCCGAGAGCATGTTCGCCGTATTCCATCACCTCAAAGTCGACGTCTAGCGCGCGCTTCAAGCCTCCAATGAAGGCATCAAGCACGCCATCGCCCTCGCCGCTCAGCTCTATAGGCTGGCCATTTAGCTCGAGCATCGCATCAAACTTTTCGCGCCCCTTGTTCTTCTGAATGCTGAAGTCCTCAAGGCTAATCACCTTCTCACTCTTGAGATAATGCTCGTTAAACAGCGTCCAAATTGAGTCTGGCTGAATCTCGCCGCCGCTCTTTTCAGTGACGCTCTGCACCACGCGGCTAAATTCGATTTGCAGCCAGCGCGGCAACTCGAAACCGAACTTACTTGCCAGTACGTAGGCGACACCACCCTTGCCCGATTGGCTGTTCACGCGGATCACGTCCTGATAGGTGCGACCGATATCGCGCGGATCGATCGGCAGATAGGCGATCTCCCAAGGCGCACCCTCTTCATAAATATCTAAGCATTTCTTGATCGCGTCTTGGTGGCTACCTGAAAACGCTGTAAACACTAAGTCACCGGAATACGGCTGGCGCGGATGCACGTCGATTTGGGTGCACTCGCGCACCACCGAGACGATCTTATCCATGTCGTGCAGATCAAGCTTGGGGTCGACGCCGGCGCTGTAGAGATTCATCGCCATAACGACGATGTCCATATTGCCGGTGCGTTCGCCATTGCCGAGCAACGTGCCTTCTACGCGCTGCGCGCCCGCCATGACGGCAAGCTCGGCAGATCCCACTGCGCAGCTGCGGTCGTTGTGAGTATGCAGGCTCACCACGATAGATTCGCGGTTTTTGATGTGCCGGCAGAACCATTCGATCTGATCGGCGTAGACGTTTGGCGTCGCGACTTCGACTGTCGATGGCAGATTAAAGATGATGGGATTATCTGGCGTGGGCTGCCAAACCTCGGCAACGGCGTCGCAGACCTCGACCGAGAAATCGATCTCGGTGCCGGTAAAACTCTCAGGCGAATACTGGAACACCCACTCTGTTTCCGGCGCTAGCTTAGCGCAGCGCTGCACCTCTTCGGCACCCGCCTTGGCGATGGCGACGATGCCCGCCTTATCGGTCTTAAACACCTTCTCACGCTGCACGACCGAGGTTGAGTTATACACGTGGAGGATCGCCCTGCGTGCACCCGTCAATGACTCGAACGTGCGCTGAATTAACTCGGGACGCGCCTGAGTTAAAACTTGAATAGTCACGTCGCTGGGGATTTTGTTCTCTTCGATGAGATAGCGGACAAAATCGAAGTCCGGCTGCGAGGCGGCTGGGAAGCCGACCTCAATTTCCTTAAAGCCAACCTCCACCAACAACGCGAACATCTTCTTTTTCTGCTCGACTGACATAGGCTCGATCAGAGCCTGATTGCCATCACGAAGGTCGACACTACACCACCTCGGCGCCTCAGAAATCACCTGGTCGGGCCAGGTACGATCCTTGATGTCTATGGTTGTAAACGGCCTGTACTTCGTGTGATCGAACATCTCTCTTCTCCTAATGTGTCAGTAATGATCCTTGTGAGATCCTCGCTGGGCGTCTGGCCTGTTTAGCCTTCTGCCTTGAGAAGCGAGAATGTGCATTGTAGGGGGTTCACCGGGGTGACTCTACTCACGATTTACACTAATATCGGCTAATATTAGCTATTAACACCTCAAATAATAGATAATTAGGCTAATTTGACCCTTTACAGCCAAAATAGCGTTATCGGAGCATTCTTATGGATAAAATTGACCGCCGCATCCTTGCTGAGCTGCAGCGTGACGGCAATATCACCAATCTCGAGCTTGCCGATACGGTCGGCCTGTCGCCCTCGCCCTGCGCGCGGCGCGTGAAACAGCTCGAAGAAGCGGGCGTGATTGGCCGCACCGTGACGCTGCTCAATCCCGCCAAGCTCAACCTCAAGCTCACCGCGATTATCCAGATCAACATGGACAGACACACGCCCGAGCGCTTCGAAGAGTTTGAGCGCACCGTGGCTGAGTTTCCGGAAGTCGTCGAATGCCTGCTGGTTACCGGGCAATCGGCGGATTACCAGCTCAGGGTGCGAGTGCCCGACATGGACGGGTATCAAGCTTTCCTGCTTAACAAAATCACGCGTATCAAAGGCGTCACCGATGTGCACTCCAGCTTCATCATGCGCGAGGTCATTCACAAAACAGAGGTGCCGCTAAATCATATGCTGCTAGACTGAATCACCGATTAGCCTCAACCAGGGGATAGACGATGCGACTCATACTAGGCACACCGAAAACCTCAAGCTGGTCACTGCGCGCCTACTTGTCGGCGGGCGAACTCATTAACAACGCCACAATCGACTGGCGCAGTTTCGACGAACACAGCAAGCTCACAGACGCTACGGACTGTCCTACGCGGCAGGTGCCGGTGCTGTATACGGACGAGGCGCCGGACGTCGCCATAATCGAAACCTTCGCCATTTTAGAAGCCCTTGCCGAACGCGGCGGATTGCCTTGGCCGGTAGACGCTTTGCTGCGTGCACGCGCGCGCAGCCTGTGCTTGGTATTCCAGCATCACAGCGACGAACTGCGCAAACTGGTGCCAATGGATTTTGCAGACACACAGCAGATAGCGCAGGCCCCTGCGTCGCTGTACGCGTGGCTTGAAAGACTGGAAGCGGTGTTAGAGGAAGGTCGCGGTGAATATCTGTTCGGCGAGCTGTCGGCAGCAGACGCCTGGTTCGCGCCGCTAATCGCGCGCGGCATTCGTTGCCGGGCGATACATTCTGAAGCGCTTAAACGCTATGCCGCGGCGCTTAAACACACCGCGGGCTGGAGGCAATGGGCCGCACTCGTGGACGACTGCGACCCGGCTTACACCAGCTGACTAAGCTTACGCTCTTAAGGCAGGAGACTCGCCACCGCATCACGCTCTTCGCTGAGCTCGATCTCGGTCTTGTCCATGAGGTCTTGGCTGAACGCGTTGATCTCGAGGTCTTGAACGATCGTGTACTCACCATTGGCGCAAGTGACTGGGAACGAGTAGATCAACCCCTCTGACACACCGTAGCTGCCGTCGCTGTGAATACCCATGCTAACGATAGCGCCGTCGGTGCCAAGCGCCCAATCGCGCATGTGCTCGATAGCCGCATTCGCTGCAGAGGCCGCACTAGAGAGGCCACGCGCCTTGATGATCGCCGCGCCGCGCTGCTGAACGGTGGGAATGAAATCGCCGGTAATCCAATCTTGATCGACAAGGCCTGTCGCCGCTGCGCCGTCTACTGTGCAGTGATGAATATCAGGATACTGAGTGGCCGAGTGATTGCCCCAGATAATCATGCTCTTCACGTCGGTACTGTGCTTGCCAGTCTTGTTGGCGAGCTGCGCCATCGCGCGATTATGATCGAGGCGAGTCATAGCTGTGAACTGGCCCGGCTTCAGATCTGGCGCATTGCGATAAGCGATCAGCGCGTTCGTGTTGGCAGGGTTACCCACCACCAAGACCTTCACGTCACGGCTGGCGCTGTCATTAATCGCCTTGCCCTGAGCCGAGAAGATCGCGGCATTAGCTTCGAGCAAATCTTTACGCTCCATACCCGGTCCGCGCGGGCGAGCACCGACAAGCAGGCAGTAATCGGCGTCTTTAAATGCGACATTCGCGTCGTCTGTCTGGACGATGCCAGCAACCAAAGGGAATGCACAGTCTTCAATCTCCATAACCGTGCCGGCTAGAGCCTCGAGCGCGGGAGTGATCTCGAGCAGCTGCAGAATAACTGGCTGATCGGTACCGAGCATCTCGCCCGCGGCGATTCTGAACAGCAGGGAATAGCTAATTTGACCGGCGGCTCCGGTGACTGCAACGCGAACTGGTGCTTTCATCTTGATTTCCTATGGAGGGTTGTTTTGTTAGGTGCCCATCATAGCAAAAACGCGCCACAGGAGCGATTGATCGAGCGCTGTCGCTCAAACGCCTTTGCCAAGCAGCATGGCATCGCCATAGCTGTAGAAGCGGTACTCGTTATCGATGGCTTCCTGGTAAGTCGCCATCAGGGTGTCACGGCTGCAGAAGGCACTCACGAGCATGAGCAAAGTTGACTGCGGCAAATGAAAATTGGTGATGAGCGCATCCACCGCGCGGAATTGATACCCGGGGTAGATAAAGATGTCGGTTTCGCCGCGCATCGGCGCGAGTTCGCCACCCGCGGCAGCAGTCTCGAGGCTGCGCACTGTTGTCGTGCCCACGGCGATCACGCGTCCGCCGCGTGCGCGGCAAGCTGCGACCTTGTCGCACACCTCTTGGCCGACATCGATCAACTCTGTGTGCATGCGATGGTCTTCTATGTTGTCGACCCGCACCGGCTGAAACGTGCCAGCACCGACATGCAGCGTGAGATAGGCAGTCTGCACCCCCTTCTCCGCCAGATCGGCGAGCATCTGCTCGTCAAAATGCAGACCAGCAGTGGGCGCAGCGACCGCGCCGTTCTCGCGCGCATAGACAGTCTGGTAGCGTTCCGCATCGAATGCTTCGTCATCACGCTTGATATAGGGCGGCAACGGCATGTGGCCATGATCGACGAAAAGCGCCTCGGGCGAATCACCGTCGGCGAATTGCAGGACATAGAAATCCCCCTGCCGCCCCACAACCTCAATCGGTGAGTGTTCGACGCCATCGATGGTGAGCTGCGTGCCGGGCTTCGAGGGCTTACTCGCGCGCAACTGGGCGAGTACAAGATTGCCCTCCATCATACGTTCAACCATGATCTCGACTGCACCACCCGATGCCTTGTGTGCATAAAGACGCGCGGGAATCACCCGCGTGTCGTTAAACACGAGCAGATCGCGTTCGTCGACAAGCGACAGGAGGTCGGCAAATCCACGGTGGGTAATTTGGGAGGTTTCTGCATCCAAACACAGCAGCCTACTCTCGCGGCGGCGCTCGGCTGGATAATGCGCGATAAGGCGCTCGGGCAGGACAAAGTCGAAATCGGATAGTTGCATGGCGCCGAAGTTTACGCGCTCCCGCGCGTGCCTGCCAGAGGAGCGATGCCTTCAACGCCGCCGAAGAGCAAGCCTGTCACCGACATCAACACGCATTATCGCATTGCGCGACAAGCGCGAGCTGCTATACTTCGCGCCTCAAAGACTCCGTTCGCGGCTCAACTCAGCGCAACGCTCTCTGTGCCAGTGTGGTGAAATTGGTAGACACGCCGGATTCAAAATCCGGTTCCTTTGCGGGAGTGGCGGTTCAAGTCCGCCCACTGGTACCACTCTTATTATTGCCCCCATCTCACTAGTCGGCGGGTACAAAAAAGGCGACCACTACGGTCGCCTTTTTTGTATTGCTGGCTGAAGATAAATTCCTCAGCTCCGGCCTCTTACCTTAAGGCAAAAGCACCGCGTCGATTACGTGAATCACGCCATTCGAAGTTTCGATATCTGCAGTCACTACGTTGGCACCGTTAACCGTTACGCCATCGGTTGCATCGATCGCCAGCTCACCGCCTTGGACTGTCGCTGCGTTAAGCGTCTTGCCCGCGAGATCGGAAGACATCACCTTGCCGGCTACGACGTGATAGGTCAGGACCGCAGCAAGTGTTTCTAAATTCTCCGGCTTGAGTAAATCCGCAACTGTGCCCTCTGGCAATGCAGCGAAAGCAGCATCAGTTGGGGCGAAAACAGTGAATGGACCTTCGCCTTTCAGCGTTTCTACCAGGCCGGCGGCTTGTACAGCTGCCACCAGGGTTTCGAAGCTGCCGGCTGCTATGGCAGTGTCGACAATATCGGCAGAATGTCCGCCGCCATGGTGATCAGCGAGGCTAAGGGGACTAAGAATGAGCAATGAACCTGCGACTAGCATCGAACGAATGAACTTGTGCATGGTTGAATCCTTGTTTGAGATCTTGTGATCTTAGGGTAATTTGGTACTGCACCATTCAAAACGCTAGAGCAGCCATTCCAGTTCATTTTCGGGGCCTGCGCTTTAAAATATCCCCTACTCCTGTTAGCTTACGCGCCGTTATCCCGCTTAATCATCACCGACTCCCTCCGGGAGCTCGGGCTCAAGACTGACATTCAAGGACAGAGGCTGCTATGGCTACTAAGAAAATCGCGCTTTTAGACGGAGACGGCATCGGCCCGGAAATCATGGCAGAGGCTGTCAAAATCCTCGAGCTTGTCGCAGAGCGTAACGACATCGAATTCGAACTCGTCCACGGCGCCTTCGGGGCCAGCGCCTATTTCAGTCACGGCGACTCTTTCCCCGAAGAGACGAAGGCACTGTGCGATAGCGCCGATGCGATTTTGAAAGGCCCGATAGGCCTGAATCATGAAGAGTCGAAGAAGATTCCCGTGGACATGCAACCAGAACGAGGCGCTCTGCTGCCGCTGCGCCGCCGCTTCAACACCTTCGCTAACTTCCGCCCCGTGTTTCTGCCGCAGAGCTTGGCGCACTTCTCGCCACTCAAGCCCGAGATCATCGGCGACAATGGCATCGACATCATCATTATTCGTGAGCTCGTTGGCGGCCTTTACTTCGGCAAGAAAGAAACTGGCGTCACAGCAGAAGGCAAGCGCTTCGTGGTTGAGAGTCTCGAATACGACGAAGACCAGATCCGCGCCATTGCTCTCGTCGCCTTCGACACGGCGCAGAAGCGCAAGAAGGTCCTACACAACATTCACAAATCCAACGTGCTGAAGTCCAGCGTCCTATGGAACGAGATCATGGACGAGGTAGGCAAGGACTACCCCGAGGTCAAGGTCGTGAACATCTTGGTCGATTCCGCTGCGACCTATCTGTGTCTTAACCCAGGCATGTTCGATGTGATGGTAATGGAGAACATGTTCGGTGACATTCTTAGCGACCAGGCTGGCGGTATACTCGGCTCGCTCGGCCTCATGCCATCAGCCTGCATTGGCCCAGACAAGGCCTACTACGAGCCGTCGCATGGCTCTGCGCCCGATATCGCAGGCCAGGGCATCGCCAACCCTTACTCGATGATTGGTTCCGTCGCGATGATGCTCGAGATGAGCTTTGGTATGGAGGCGGAAGCCAAGAATGTCTGGCATGCGATGCAAGAAGTTTTCGCTCAAGGCAACTCAACGCCGGATCTGTCGAAGCCCGGCGCGGGCGTCAATATGATTAGTACTTCGGCGTTTGGCGATCTGGTTGCTGCCGAACTAGCGAAGTGCCCGCGGGTCGCCTGAACCGCAGCAGCAGCCGTCCGCGACAAGAAAACTCGATATTGGTAATAAGATCGCGCACCACACCAGAAGGCTAGTTATCGCAATCCCCTGCGATGACTAGTCTCTACTGCGACTCGAACGCCTCTGAGTGCATTCGCAGATTGACCATTCTCAGCGTCGCTTTGACCGCAGCGAGCACTTGGTTCGCGTCAACTCCGCGGGTCTTGAAGTCCTGTTCCTGCCACTCCCAAGTGATAATACACTCGGTTAGCGCGTTGATCTTGCCACCGCGGGGAATGTGTACTTCGTAATCGATTAGCGCCGGCATCTGGAAGCCTGTGGGGCTTAGAATCTTTTCGATTGCATCGAAGAAGGCAGCAAAACCGCCGTTACCCGAGCCAGAGCCCTGCTTCTCTTCATCGCCAAGCTTGATGCGAATGCTCGCGGTGCTTTCCACATCGAGTCCGCTGTTGATATAGCAATTGAGCAGCGAGACATGCTCAAAATCGCCGCTCTGCATCACGTCGGCGATGATAAATGGGAGATCTTCGGACGTAATGATCTGCTTCGAATCACCTAGCTTAACCACACGTTCCAACACCTTCGCCTGATCGTCTTTGCTCAGGCTTATGCCTAGCTCGTCTAAATTATTGATCAACGAGGCCTTGCCACTCATTTTGCCCAGCGCGTAAACGCGCTTACGGCCAAACCGTTCGGGGCCTAGCTCGGTGACATACAGGCCGCCTTTGAGATCACCATCGGCGTGGATGCCAGCGGTTTGGGTAAAGACGTCGGCACCTACAATCGGGGTGTTGGCGGCTATCCACTTACCAGAGAAATTTTCGACCATGTGGCTCAGTGTCGTGATGCGCGTCTCGTCGATGCCCAACTCCATGCCCATCTTATCTTTCAATGCGACCGCGACTTCGGCAAGCGACGCATTGCCCGCGCGCTCACCGAGGCAGTTCATGGTGCAGTGGATTGTGTTTATGCCAACCTGCACTGCGGCCAAGGCGTTCGCGGTTGCGAGTCCGTAGTCATTATGCGGGTGGAAATCGAAGGTCTGCTCGGGGAAGCGCGTCATCATGTCGCTAAGCGACTCTCGCACCTCTTCAGGCGACAGCAGCCCTAGTGTGTCCGGCAGCAGATAATGGCCAATACCGAGGTGTTTGGTTGCCTCAACTAGCCCGAACACATAATCACGGCTGTCGGCATAGCCATTAGACCAATCTTCTAAATACATATTGGTGCGCAGCCCCTTTTCATGGGCGTAGGCGACAGTCGCCTCGATGTCCTCGACGTGCTGCTCTAGCGTCTTACCGAGTTGCTCGCGGCAATGCTTCTCGCTGCCCTTAGCAAGCAAGTTAATGACTTTGCCGCCGGCGCTGACGATCCAGTCGACGCTGCGTTTACGGTCCACAAAACCCAGCACCTCGACACGCTCGACGAGCCCTTGCTCAGCCGCCCACTCGGTAATCTGCGCTACCGCCTGTTTCTCGCCGTCGGACACACAGGCGGATGCCACCTCTATGCGGTCAACCTTGAGCGATTGCAGAAGCGCGCGGGCAATACTCACCTTCTCACTGCCAGAAAAGGAGACACCTTGGGTCTGCTCGCCATCGCGGAGGGTTGTGTCGAGCAGCTGTATGCGGCGCGGTTCGGGCTTAGTCATGAGGTAATCTCTTCAGGTGGAGCAACATTGAAAGCTACGGGAGTCTAGCAAAGTCGCCCGCAGGTGTTAATCGCAACGTAGGGTGGCGTAGAATGCGCCACAGCTTCGCATTACGCACAAGGATATTGATTCGTGGACACCCTCACCCCCCGCGCCGGCCTACCGCGGCGCCTCGCCGCCCTGCTCTACGACGGCTTTCTCGTCGCGGCGCTCTGGTTTTTTATTGGCTACGCCGTGCTGGCTATTTTCGGCACCGACAGCAATCAAGTAGTCGACGGCGTTGTACAAACCGATAGCGCGGTCAGCGCGCTGACATTTGCGCTTATGCTGGCGAGCAGCTCAGGATTTTATTTCTGGTTTTGGCGCCGCGGCGGCCAAACCCTGGGTATGATTTCTTGGCGCATCAAGGTGGTCTCACTCGACGGCTCCGCACTCAGCCTGACCCAGTGCCTCGTTCGTTATTGCGCGGCATGGCCGGCATTTTTCCTCGGTGGCCTCGGTTATCTCTGGCTTTATCTCGACCCCAACCGCGATGCCCTGCACGACAAGCTCTCAGGCACTAAGGTCGTGGTGATGCCGAAAGGCCACAAACCCTTCGGCAACTAACGCACACGCAGCATCGACGCGACACCGAGCGCCGCACACGCGGCGATGGGCAGAAGCACGGCGAAGAGAGGATCTAGTCCTAACAGTAGGCTGGCAGGCTGGAACAGCTGCTGCAAGATAGTAAACAAGAGGCCCATGCCGATCGCGACGAAGACTCGAAAACCCATCGTCGCCTCCCGCAGCGGACCGAAGACGAAGGAGATGCCAAGCACCACCAGCGCCAGCGTCGCTAAGGGCTGCAAGAGCTTGCCCCAAAAGCTTAGCCAGTAATTACTCGCATCCAAACCCTCTGCATCGAAGAAGCGCGCAAAGGTGTACAAACCGCTAATCGACTGCCGATCGGGAGCAACTAGCAACACAGCGAGTAATTCGGGCGACAGATCGATAGCCCATCTTTCTGAGTCTGCCTCACTCAAGACTATCGCGGTGTCCTCGAAACGACTCTCGACAACGCCTTCGAGGCGCCAATAGCCGCTGTCCGCGCCGCCATCAACATAGTGCGCGCTCTGCGCAAAACTCATGCTGTCTAAACCCATGGGCTGGGCACTCTCTGCGTCTGCAGTGGGGAGCAGTCGATAACGTGACACGCCGAACAGGGTCTCGCCTCCCGGAGCGATCGCATTGATATGCACAAACTCATCGCCAATCCGGCGCCAACTGCCGCGCCCGGCGTCTATCGCTGCGTCGCCGCTGCGCAGCACCGCCTTGTTACTCTGCGCCGCCTCCTGGAGTGGCGGCGCAATATACTCGCCGATTACGAGGCCCGCCAGCATCACCACAAGGGTAGGCTTGAGCACGCTGAGTAGTAGTCGCCAAGTGCTCACCCCCGCCGACTGCATAATCACCACCGAATTCTGCGAGGCGAGGACACCCAAACCAATGAGGCTGCCGCCTAGCGCGGTGAAGGGCAATACTTGAAAGACCCGCGACGGCAGGGTCATCGCCACATAAAGCAGCGCTTCGAGGCCTGTGTACGCATTCTCTGTGTCGCCGAGTTCTTCGACCAAGGCAAACACGACGTCGACACTGAGCACCAAGGCGATTACCACCGCCATAGCCATCACCACGCGGCGACGAATCAGGGCATCGATTAGGCTCAAGGATTTAGACATCGGCGAGCCTCCGATTGCGCAGAAAAGACGGCAGGCGCATCCCGTTTATAGGCAAGAGGAGGAGCACGAAAAGCCCGTGCACCCACCACAGGCCCAACTCAGGTGCGAGACTGCCAGTGGCGACCGCATCGCGGCAATATTGCAATAAGACGAAATAAGCCGCATATAGCAGCGCGGCCGGGACCAGCCTCGAATAACGACCTTGGCGCGGCGGGACGCGGCTCAAAGGCACGCCGATAAGCGTCAGGATAGGCACCAGCAGTAACAAGGATAGCCGCCACTGCAATTCGGCGATCTTCGCGAGATCTGCCTGCCCGATCAATGCGCGCGTCGGGAGCGTAGTCTCTTCGAGAATGAGTTCGCGCTCACGCGCATCGGGCAGGCGTATCGCCTGCATGGCGGAGCGGCTGACGGTGAAATCTCCGCGCCCTGGCACACCCTCGTATTGGATAACGTTGTCTAGGCGCATGAAGCGCGACCCATCGGCTTCAACAACCGGGCGGGCGCTCTCGGCGAGGAGAATGCTCGGCGCGGAACCCCCGCCGGTGGCAACGAATACACCTTGCAACAACCGCTCACCGCGTCCGTCACTCGCCACTGCCTCGGCGTGAGTGACACGCTTGCCGCCGGCGAAGCTCTGGAATTGTCCGGCGTTAATCAGATCAACCTCAGTGAGCTCCTTCTGCGCTTGGAGTAGCTCTTCCATCTTGCGGATGCCGGACGGAGCCAACGCGAGGGCAAGCACACCAACGACAACAACGACCAACGCCGAAAACCCGAGCGTTTTGCGCAGCAGTGCATTCTCACTAAACCCGCTGGCGAGCAACGCCACCATCTCGTTCTCCGCATACATGCGCCCGTACACGAGCAGAATCGCGAGGAAGAAGGCGAGCGGCAGGATAACGAGGAGAAAGTCTGGTAGGCGATAAAACATCAGTAAAAACAAGGCATCGGTGGCGAGTTCACCCGCAACCGCTTGACCGAGATATTGAATAAACCGCCCAGTCAGCGCAACCACCAAGAGCACCAGTGTCACGGCACCCATGGTTTGTAGCAATTGCCGGCTGAGGTAACGAAAGACGATCAAATTGGGGCCCGCTCTGCCTGTTAGTCACTGTGAGGCGCTAGTCTAATCGATTTCGGCGCGCTAAGCAGTGGCGGGCTTAGAGTGCGACTAGGCTACTCGTGCCTGGGGCATCTCGAGCCGAGTCTTGAACGCAGCAGGCACATCGGCAAGCTGATGTTTGTCGAAGTCCATAAACACAACACCCACTTTGGCCTTGCACACAATCTGGTCGAGCGCGCTGTTACTCACCACAAACCCGATATCGCAACCGTAGCGATTAAACTCGCCCACGGAGACGTCGATCACGAGCACGTCGTTGGCGAAAGATTCAGAGCGGTATTCGATAGCGAAGTCAGTGACAACCATGCCAAGGCCGTAAATATTGCCCTCGGTAAAGCCGAGATCGGCGAGCATTTGCAGCCGCGCCTCGTGCAGTATGCTCGCCATCGCCATGCTGTCTAAGTGGCGGGCGTAGTTAAGATCGGTGATACCGACCTTCCTCTCCATGCGAAAGCGCGGGTTGTCTGGGGTGGTGACCTTAACCCTTGGCATCAACGATCCTCCTCGACTTCTGATAACGCATCTCTATTTATGATCAAAAGAATGGCCCAGAGTTCCGCAAAAAACAACGATGGGCGCTAGAAAGTTTGCACAAGCTAATGAAACTGCCTAGCATCGCAGCCTTACTGCATCGCCGCGTGCGATGCAGGCTTTCACACTACTAAGGATTCCGCATGAAAACTGCCCTCAAGAACGCCAAGCTTGCAACCCTCGCGACCGATTGCCTAGTCGTTGCCGTGGGCTCCAACAACCGCACCAGCTTAGAGGCGAGCGAGCTCGACACCGCGAGCAGCAAGCGCCTTACCACTCTGCTCGCTAATGGTGATTTCGAGGGCAAACTCGGCGCGACACTCATGCTCCAAGGTCTCGAAGGCGTCAAAGCCTCGCGGGTTTTACTCGTTGGCACAGGCGACGCCAAGACACTCGACGCGAAAGCGACAAAAACCTTATTGGGCGGCGCGGTAAAAGCGCTGCTTGCGAGCAAGGCGAAGGAGGCTCACTTCGCGCTAGCGAGCCTCAACTTGTCTGGCAGCGACCACTATTGGCTCGCCGAGCGCCTAACGCTGGAGCTCGAAGACGCAAGCTACACCTACACCACGACCAAGAGCGCGAAGGCTAAATCGAGAACGCTTAAGGCTGTTAGCTTGGCAGCACCGAAAGGCGTGTCACGTGCCCGCATCGACAAAGCCTTCGCCAACGGCACGGCAACCGGCCGCGGAATCAATGTCGCCAAGCAACTCGGCAACCTCCCCGGCAATTTCTGCACACCCACCTTCCTAGGCCAGCAAGCGCTAGAACTCGCTAAGGGCAAACGCAACCTCAGCGTAAAAGTCTTGTCTGAGAAGCAGATGGAGCGCCTTGGCATGGGCTCGCTGTTGTCGGTCTCTGCTGGCTCGAAGCAAGAAGCGCAGCTGATTGTGATGGAATACAAGGGCGCGAAGGCGAGCGCAAAGGCGAAGAAAACTGCGCCTCACTGCCTTATAGGCAAGGGCATCACCTTCGACACCGGTGGCATAAGCCTCAAGCCCGGCGCGATGATGGATGAAATGAAGTTCGATATGTGCGGTGCGGCGAGCGTGATTGGAACGATGACTGCGATCGTCGAGATGCAGCTGCCACTCGACATCGTGGCTATTGTCGCCGCCGCCGAAAACATGCCCAGCGGCAAGGCGACCAAGCCTGGCGACGTCGTCACCAGCATGTCGGGCCAGACCATCGAGATTCTCAACACCGACGCCGAAGGCCGCTTGGTGCTGTGCGACGCCCTCACCTACGCCGAGCGCTTCAAGCCTGCGAGCGTGATCGACGTCGCTACGCTGACCGGCGCAGCCGTTGCCACCTTTGGCTCCCACGTTAGCGCGATGCTGAGTAATGACGACAAGCTCGCGGCCGAGCTGCTGGACTGCGGCATAAAGAGCCTCGACCCTATCTGGCAACTGCCTTTGCACGACGAATACCAGAGCCTTCTCGACAGCAACTTTGCCGACATCGCCAATATAGGCGGACCACGCGCCGGCACAATTACGGCGGCGTGCTTCCTGTCGCGTTTCGCGAAGAAATTTAAGTGGGCACACCTGGATATCGCCGGTACGGCGTGGAACGGCGGCACGGCGAAAGGCGCAACCGGCCGTCCCGTCTCACTTCTGCTCGAATACCTGCGTCGCCAGGCGGCGTAGGCAACGAGCCGATGGCGCAAATAAACTTCTACAACTTACGCCAAGAAAGCGAAGGGGATCGTGCGCTCTTCGCCTGCCGGCTTACGGAGAAGGCGCTGTCGCTGGGGCACCGCGTGTGTCTGTTCGCCGGTAGCGAGGCGCGAGCACGCGAGGTCGATTCTCTGCTGTGGTCATTCTCCCCAACCAGTTTTATCCCCCACGACATGCTCCTTGGCGACAGGCCCAGCGCCGAGCGCGTTTGCATAGCCGCCGAGACATTGCCCAAGGGCTGTGATGACGTGGTAATTAACCTCAGCAGCGATGCCCTGGCCGAGTTCGATCACATCGCACGCGTCAACGAGATTATCATTCAAGAGCCATCGGCGCTTGAGCAGGCGCGCGCGCGTTTTCGGCACTATCAACAGGCGGGCACGCGCCCAGAGATGATCAAACTCTAAGCCCGCGCCTACGTTTGAGCCGTCTCATATGCTCGCCTACCGATGCTGCCTAGGCCTAGCTGGAAGCGCCCATTTCATGACGCCTTGCGGTATACTGCGCGCTTAAATTTTTGCTTAGCAGACGACGATTCCCATGGATAAGACCTACCAACCCCAACAACTCGAAGCCAGCTGGTACAAGACCTGGGAGGAGCGCGGCTATTTCGCGCCCCAAGGCGACGGCGATCCCTACTGCATCGTCATCCCGCCGCCCAATGTCACCGGCCGTCTGCACATGGGGCACGGCTTTCAGCACGCCATCATGGACGCGCTCACGCGCTATCACCGCATGCTCGGCTGCTCCACACTGTGGCAGGTAGGCACCGATCACGCGGGCATCGCCACGCAGATGGTCGTAGAACGCCAGCTCAACGCTGCCGGCACTTCTCGGCAAGACATCGGCCGCGAAAAATTCGTTGAGAAGGTGTGGGATTGGAAACAAGAATCCGGCGACATCATCACTCAACAGCTGCGCCGCCTCGGCTCGTCACTAGACTGGTCACGCGAGCGCTTCACTATGGATGAAGGCCTGTCGGAAGTTGTCGAGAAGGTCTTCATCGACCTCTACAACGAAGGGCTGATCTACCGCGGCAATCGGCTTGTTAACTGGGACCCCAAACTGCTCACCGCGATCTCCGATCTCGAGGTTGTGTCTGAGGAAGAAGACGGTTCGATGTGGCATTTCCGCTACCCGATCGCAGACTCTGACGAGCACTTGGTGATTGCCACCACGCGCCCCGAGACGCTACTCGGCGACAGCGCCGTGGCTGTGCACCCCGACGACGCCCGCTACGCGCACCTGATCGGCAAGTTCGTCGACCTGCCGCTGTGCGATCGCCGCATCCCAATTATCGCCGACGACTATGTCGACCCCGAGTTTGGCACCGGCTGCGTGAAGATCACCCCTGCGCACGACTTCAACGATAACGAAGTGGGCAAGCGGCACGACCTCGAGGTCATCAACATCTTCACGAAGCAGGCGAGCATTAACGACGAGGCCCCCGAACCCTACCGCGGTCTCGACCGCTTCGACGCGCGTAAGCAGATCGTCGCCGACATCGAAGCGCTGGGCCTGCTCGAGAAGATAGAACCGCACAAACTCAAAGTGCCCCGCGGCGATCGCAGCGGCGTAGTTATCGAGCCCTACCTCACTCATCAGTGGTATGTGGCGGTGCAGTCCCTCGCGGATCCTGCCATCAAGGCGGTGGAGGACGGCGACATCGAGTTCGTGCCCAAGAACTGGGAGAACACCTATTTCGCGTGGATGCGCAACATTCAAGATTGGTGTATCAGCCGCCAGCTGTGGTGGGGCCACCGCATACCGGCGTGGTATGACGAAGACGACAAGGTGTATGTGGGCGAGGACGAGGCGAGCGTGCGCGCCAAACACGGCCTAGGTGACGACGTCGTGCTGCGCCAAGACGAAGACGTTCTAGACACCTGGTTCTCCTCGGCGCTGTGGACTTTCTCCACACTGGGCTGGCCGAATGAGCGCGAGTTTTTCGATAAATTCCACCCCACCGACGTGCTAGTCACCGGCTTCGACATCATCTTCTTCTGGGTTGCCCGAATGATCATGATGACGCTGAAGTTCACCGGCCAAATTCCCTTCAAGAAGGTGTACATTACAGGTCTCGTGCGCGACGAAAACGGCCAGAAGATGTCGAAGTCGAAGGGCAACATCCTCGACCCCATCGACCTAATAGACGGCATCAGCCTCGACGAACTGCTCGAAAAACGCACCGCCGACATGATGCAGCCGCAGCTTAAGGCGAAGATCGAGAAAGCGACCAAAACCTCGTTCCCCGACGGCATTGCCGCCTACGGCACCGACGCGCTTCGCTTTACTTTCTACTCACTCGCCTCGACCGGGCGCGACATCAAGTTCGACCTCGGCCGCACCGAGGGCTACCGCAACTTCTGTAATAAAATATGGAACGCGGCACGCTATGTGATGATGAATATGGAAGGCCAGCAGGTGAGCGACTTAGCGACCCACGCGCCGCACTTCTCTCCCGCCGACCGCTGGATCATCAGCCGCTTCGAGAGCACCGCGCAACAGATCGCCGAGTGTATGGACACCTACCGCTTCGATATCGCCGCCCAGACCCTGCAGGAATTCGTGTGGAACGAGTACTGCGACTGGTATGTCGAACTCTCCAAGCCCGTGCTGTGGGACGACGAGGCTAGCCCGGAGGCTTCTAACGCCGCGCGCTTCGTGCTGCTGAGCATCCTTGAGAAGAGCCTGCGTCTCATGCACCCGTTCATGCCCTATATCACCGAGGAAGTGTGGCAGCGCATCGCGCCCCTGCTGCACATTGAAGGCGATAGCATCATGCTGCAGCCCTACCCTACGCCAGACGTGAGCAATCAGGATGCCGAGGCGGAAGCGAGCATCGAATGGGTAAAAGGCGTCATCGTCGGCGTGCGTAACATCCGCGGCGAGATGAACATCTCCCCCGCCAAAACCATCCGCGTGTTCCTGCGCAGCGAATCCACTGAGGATCAAGCGCGCCTCAACGAGTCACGCGTATTCCTGCAAAAGCTCGCCAAGCTCGAGAGCATCGAGTGGCTAGCCCCCGGCGCCGAAGCACCCGCGGCGGCGACCCAGCTGCACGGCGCGCTGGAGATCCTCGTGCCGATGGCGGGGCTAATCGATGTCGCCGCCGAACAGGCGCGCCTCGATAAAGAGATCGCGAAACTCGAAGGCGGCATCAAGGCCGTGGGCGGCAAACTAGGCAACGCCAAATTCGTCGACAACGCCCCCGAGGCGGTGGTTGCGAAAGAGCGAGAGAAACTGGCTGAGATGGAGACTTCGGTTGCGGCCTACAAGGCGCAGCGTGAGGAGTTGGCGGGGCTGGTGTAAAGGGGGCAGCCCCCTTTCCTCACACCCCTTTCCCCTCTTGGGAAAGGCTTGCTACCCGTCGGCCCGCAGATCCCGGGGCATGCTGAAGACGATATTCTCCTCCACGCCGTCGAGTTCTAACGGGCGGGCACCGGACTGTGCTTCTAGCCAAGCAACCACCTGCTTGACCAGCACCTCGGGGGCAGACGCGCCGGCGGTGACGCCGAAGCGCGACTTGCCTACCAGCCACGCAGGGTCGATGTTATCCACGCTGTCGATTAGATAGGAATCGCAGCCCAGTCGTTCGGCAAGCTCCTTGAGGCGATTGGAGTTAGAGCTGTTAGGCGAGCCCACAACGAGCAGCAAATCGCATTCCAGCGCGAGTTGTTTGACCGCGTCTTGGCGGTTCTGAGTGGCGTAGCAGATGTCTTTCTTGCGCGGGCCTTCGATAGAGGGAAAGCGCGCACGCAGCGCGTCGATGACCAGCGAGGTGTCGTCCATCGACAGAGTCGTCTGGGTAACGTAGCTCAAGTTTTCGGGGTTCATCACCTCAAGAGTCGCGACATCTTCGACTGACTCCACGAGATAAATACTGCCGCCATCGCGGGCCTCGTACTGGCCCATTGTGCCTTCAACCTCGGGATGATTCTGATGGCCGATAAGGATGGTCTCACGTCCCGCTTGGCTAAATTTCGCCACTTCGAGATGCACCTTCGTCACCAGCGGACAGGTAGCATCGAACACCTTAAAGCCCTTCTCCGCCGCCTCGGCCTGCACGGCTTGAGAGACGCCGTGGGCGCTGAACACCACAATGGACTGCCTACCGCTGGCATCCGTTTGCGGAATATCGGCGAGCTCGTCGACAAAGATCGCGCCGCGCTCACGCAGCGTCTCGACGACGAATTTATTGTGGACGACCTCGTGACGTACGTAGATCGGCGCGCCAAAAATATCTAGCGCGCGGTTGACGATATCGATGGCTCTGTCGACGCCTGCGCAAAAGCCACGCGGATTGGCGAGACGAATAGTGGCGTTTGAGGCTGTTGTTTCCATCGTCGTCTTCCTCTAGTGCGAGAGTTGATCGCTTAAGAAATGGTTATCGCCGAGGTGCCTGGCGGAATCACAGAAAGAATCTTAGCGCGAAATGCGATCGTTTTTCCCGCCAATGGATGATTAAAATCGACGGTAATAGTGCTCTTCGTGAGCTTCGTCACCACGCCCGGCAAATCGCCGCCACCGGGGTCTTGAAAAGACACAATGGTGCCCGCCTCGGCTGGATTCATGGGGTCTTCGATAAGAGACTTGAACTTGGCCGCGGGAAAATTGTGAACATTGCGCGGATTGATTTCGCCGAAAGCCTGCTCTGGTGCGAGTACCACGTCACATTCCTCACCGGAGGCCAACCCCATAAGCTGTTCCTCGAAGCCCGGCAAGAGGCTCCCATCGCCGACAATGAACGTCGCCGGTTTACCGGCAAAGTTCGAGTCGACGAGATCGCCCGTGGCGAGCGCGAGGGAGAAATGCAGAGTGACCCGCGAGCCCTCGACGATTGTCACGCTAGCGTTCATTCACCACTCCTAAGCGAAGCGGCGCGCTTCACCGGCGCCGCTGATATTGTCGACACAGCGGCCACAGACAGTGGGATAGGCCGAATCTAAGCCCACGTCGTCGGTGTGATGCCAGCAGCGCTCGCACTTGTCCGCCTCAGAGGCACGTACCGTGAGCTTAAGCCCATCCAGTTCCGTCGTGGCCGCATCGGCTGGCGCTGCGTCGAGGGCGTGCAAGCTTGCCCGCGAAGTGATGAGCGCGAACCGCAGCTCACTGCCCAACGTCTCGAGTTTTGCGATGAGGCTTGCGTCGCAGTACAGATCTATCTCGGCGCTAAGGTTGGCGTTCACGACCTTGGCCGCGCGCTGCACTTCCAGCTCTTTATTCACCGCCGCTTTAACTTCCATCAGCGTGCGCCAAAACGCATCGTCTTGGCTCGTCGACTCTGCGAAGCGCTCGGCACCCTCGCCGAAGTTGGAGAGAAACACCGAAAGCGGGCGCTCGCCCGGGATAGCCATCCAAATTTCATCAGCGGTGAAGCTCAGAATCGGCGCGATCATGCGGCTCAGCATTTCCAGCACGTGGTACATAGCTGTTTGCGTAGAGCGCCGCGCGAGGCCATCAGCCTTGCAGGTGTACTGCCTGTCTTTAATGACGTCTAGATAGAAACCACCCAGCTCGATCACACAGAAGTTGTGCACGCGCTGATAAATATTATGGAAGTTATAGTTGCTGTAGTGCTCTACCACCTCGTCTTCTAATAGCTGGCACTGGCGCACAATCCAGTGGTCGAGACCAACCAGATCTGCCTCGGCCACACTGTCGCGTGCGGGGTCGAAGCCGTTGAGATTCGACAGCATGAACCGGGCCGTGTTACGGATACGGCGGTAGGAGTCGCCGACGCGCTTGAAGATTTCATCACTCACCGTCATCTCACCGCGGTAATCGGTCGCGGCAACCCACAGGCGCAGAATATCGGCGCCTTGGTCTTTAAAGATTTTCTGCGGCGCAACCGTGTTGCCCAAAGACTTGGACATCTTCTTACCGTCGGCATCGACGAAGAAGCCGTGGGTTAGCGACTGCTTGTACGGCGCCGTGCCATTCATCGCAACCGCCGTCTTTAGCGACGACTGGAACCAGCCGCGGTGCTGGTCCGAGCCTTCTAGATACAGGTCGGCCGGGTATTGCAGCTCGCTGCGCTGCTCCATCACCGAAAAATGCGAGACACCTGAATCGAACCACACGTCGAGAGTGTCTGTGACTTTCTCGTAGGCGTCGGCTTCCGCACCGAGCAGCTCGGCGGCGTCGAGTTCGAACCATGCCTCAATGCCCTGCTTCTCGATCCGCAGCGCCACTTCTTCAATGAGACGCGAAGTCTCAGGATGCAGCGCCTGAGTTTCTTTATTGACGAACAGCGTGATCGGCACACCCCACGTACGCTGGCGCGAGATACACCAGTCTGGGCTGCCCTTGAGCATCAGCTCGATGCGCGCCTTGCCCCATTCGGGAATCCATTTTACGCCGGCGGCTGCGGCGAGACTGTTCTCGAGCAGCCCTTCCTCACTCATGCTGATAAACCACTGCGGTGTCGCGCGGTAGATCAGCGGCGTCTTTGTTCGCCAGCAGTGTGCGTAGCTGTGATTGATTGTCTCGCGGCGCACCAGCGCCCTCGCCTCTTCCAGCTTGGCAATAATCGCCTCGTCGACTTTATAGACGTGCTGGCCTGCAAACTCGCCCGCGCCCGACGTATAGACGCCGTTCTCGTCGACCAGATTGAGGGTACCAATGCCATTGGCACGCCCGACGTTGAAATCGTCGACGCCATGATCGGGCGCAGTGTGAACCGCGCCAGTGCCGGCGTCGGTGGTGACGTGGTCGCCTAAGATAATCGGCACTTGCCTATCGACGAAGGGGTGCTTAAGCGCCTGCTGGTCGAGATTCTCGCCTAGCGTGCTGCCGAGCTCCGCGAAGTCTTCGCAACCGTAGCGTGCCATGATGCCTGCAACCATGTCTTTCGCGAGCACAACGAGCTCACTGCCCTGCCCGAGATCGGAGCGCACGAGCGCGTACTCCAACTCGGCGTTGAGGCTCACCGCCTGGTTCGCCGGCAGCGTCCATGGGGTGGTCGTCCAGATCACAACGCTCAACTCGCCCTCGGCGTCTGCTGCGCCGAAGGCGCTAAGCATCGCAGCGCGGTCAACAACGGGGAAGCGCACATCAATAGCAAACGACTGCTTGTCTTGATACTCCACCTCGGCCTCGGCGAGCGCTGAGGCGCCGACCACGCTCCAATAGACAGGCTTATAACCTTTAACGAGGTGGCCGTTGTCGGCGATCTTGCCCAGCGCGCGCACGATATTCGCCTCGGTGGCAAAGTTCATCGTGAGATAGGGGTTTTCCCAATCGCCAAAGACGCCGAGACGGATGAAGTCACGCTTTTGAATTTCAACCTGCTTGGTCGCGTAGTCGCGGCAGGCCTTACGGAACTCGGCATGGGAGATCTTAACGCCGGCCTTGCCCTTCTTCTTCTCGACATTGTGCTCGATCGGCAGGCCGTGGCAGTCCCAGCCCGGGATATAAGGCGCGTCGAATCCACTCATCGACTTGGCCTTAACAACGAAGTCTTTTAGCGACTTGTTGATCGCATGGCCAAGGTGCAACTCGCCGTTGGCGTAAGGAGGGCCATCGTGCAGGATAAACTTGGTCTTGCCGTGATTCTTGTCGGCGATGCGCTGGTAAATATCCAACTTCTGCCAACGCGCGAGCATGTCTGGTTCGCGCTGGGCGAGGCTCGCCTTCATGGGGAATTCGGTGAAAGGCAGATTCAGGGTGTCTTTTAGGTTCACCGTGTTGTCGCTTGTCGGGCTGTCATTACTCATAATTTTTGCTTCTGCTTGGGCAGCGGCGTGGACCCGCTGCGCATTGTCTTTTTGTCCGGGCTCTTTGTTTGAGCACTGTGTTTGAGCTCTGTGATTTGGCTCTGTGTTCAAGCTTTGTCAGTCAGGCGTGGCCGGCGTTAGGCGCGGCCGTGGCTAATGATGAGTTCGCGCACGCGCGCGATATCCTCCCCTAGCTGTCGCTTAAGCGCGTCTAGCGAATCGAACTTCATTTCATCGCGCACCTTCTCACGGAAAATCACCT
This sequence comes from Gammaproteobacteria bacterium, assembly GCA_024639905.1. Classification (GTDB taxonomy): domain Bacteria; phylum Pseudomonadota; class Gammaproteobacteria; order Pseudomonadales; family Pseudohongiellaceae; genus UBA9145. Next base: position 203,470 of record JAHEGE010000005.1, read on the forward strand.
CGAGCGTCTTGCCGTAAAGATCGCCCTCATAGTCGAGCAAATGCGCCTCGAGCAGGGCTCCGCCTTCGGCCTGGACAGTCGGCCTAAAGCCAATGTTGACTGCCGCAGGCAGCAACTCTCCATCGACCTTTGCGTGGCACGCAAACACCCCGAGTAGCGGCATACACACCCGCTTAGGGTCTATATTACAGGTAGGAAATCCTATCTGGCTGCCGATCTGTTGGCCCTTGATCACCTCGCCGGCGATCGAAAAGGGTCTTCCGAGAAGCTGCTCGACGAGGGCGAAATTACCGGCCGCTAGGCAGTCGCGCACGTAAGTGCTACTAATACGCTCGCCATTGTGCTCGTAGGTCGCTGATTCAACGACCTCGAAGCCGAGAGCGTCACCCATCCGCTGGAGCAGTCCGAAGTCCCCTTCGCGGCGATGCCCAAAGCGGAAATCATCGCCAATGATAAACGCAGCAATGCCAAGCGCATCGACCAAGATATCGCGGATGTAGGCTTCGGGACTCAGCTCGCTCAACTCCTGATCGAAGCGCAGCACTAGCGCATAGTCGATGCCGAAACTCTCGATCAGAGCGAGCTTATCCTCGATGAGGGATAAGCGTGCCGGACAGGACTTCGGGTCGGCGGCAAAAAATTCTTCAGGGTGGGGCTCGATGATGATCGCCATAGCCGGCAATCCGTAGGCCTCAGCCTGAGCCTTTAACTGGTCTAGGATCAGCTGGTGCCCGAGATGCACGCCATCGAACTTTCCAATAGTCGCCACGCAGCCGCGGGAATCCGTGAAGGAATCCTCCGCTCGGTGCTGAGAGAACGAATTGGGGTCATCGATGACGATCATGGCGCGCTGTGCTGTGTAGGCTCGATACTAATTAGATAAGCGCGCGAGTATACCTGTTTTAACGCAATCGCGCCCTGCCCTTAGCGAACAGGACTCGCGAGAAGACCAAAAAAGCGATGATTAGTACGCCCTGCCCCACCATGGTATTTACCACCGAGATGGTTTCGGGCCTCGAGAACAGAGAGTAGAGGTTGTGGCCTGTTGCCGCGGCAGCGAGAAGAAGCAGTAGCGACAAGAGAAGCTGAGTAAGGGCGATGAACTTTTGCATAAGGCTTTCGGCTCGCAAGACGACAGAAACGCGGAGATTATAGCGCTGCAGCGGCGGTTCGTCTCGCCAATTCGGGTTCTTAAAGCGCGGGAGCTGTCAGCAGAATACGGATCGCTACTGTATTAGACCAACCCCACGCAGCCTTGGCGACTTCGAAGCCGCGCTGCTATGCTCCCCCCTCTCCCTCAAGGGCCGCGCCATGCTATCGAAAATCTTCCTCACCCTCGCCGTAATATGCGGCGCAGCAATGATACTTCGGCGCGGAGCGCGCAGTGTTGCCGAACGTGAGTCGCAATTGCAAGCCCCAGATGAGCCTACAAGCACCTCAGCGAGTGGCGAGATGCGCTTCGCCGCCTATGCTTTCTTGGCCATTATGCTCGGGATTGGCAGCGTGCTGTTCGTGCAAGACTGGCGCGAGGCCAAACGCGTGGTCACGATTACACTCTATCGCGAAGGGGCAAGCGAACCGGTGGTCTATGAGGCTCGGAAAGACGCTCTCGAGTCGCGTGCGTTTACGACGCTCGATGGTATTCGGGTTGTGGTCGCTAGCGATGAGCGAATGGAGGTGAGCGGGCTCGCCGAGGACTGAATGCTCGGCGACCACCGTTTGTAACTTGGCTTGAACCTCTGCGGGCTAGAGGTCGGTGTCGACGTCGATCTCGATGTCTGAGAGCTCGTCGATGTCGAAACGCCGCGCAAGCGCGCCAAGGTCTTCGACGCTGATGTCGCCAACGATATTCACGAGAACGGTCTCGTCGTCGCTAGCAGCCATTATTGCAACGCCGTAGATGAGGTCGGCGTCGGTCGAGAGGCGGAAGTAGATATCAACATGATCTTCCTCCTCACGGATGCGCACCACGCGCTCCCAACCCTGCGCGTCGAGGTCTCGTGCCAGCACCGCCATCGAGTCTGCGATCTCATCGACATCCAAAGCGTCACTTTCGAAGACACTCACGTTGACCCGCATAAGCTTTGAGACAAAGTCGGCTGCCTGTTCATCTTCCTGCTTTAACAAGTTGGTGACCATATTTAACAGGGGGGTCTTTAGGCTTATTTGCACCGTCGGCTCGGCACCGCCGAGGCCAGACAGACGCGAGAAGTCGACGAAGCCTGGATGCTCCTCGATCTTATCCTGCGCGATCGCGCTTGCGCTAATCACGGCGCAGGCGACGAAAACGGTGAGTAACTCGCTGAATTTCTTCGCTGTGTTTACCATGTTGTTCACCTTTATAACTTCGGTTTCCCCTAAGGGCTAAAAATTGCGCTGGTCGGCGCCGGAGCACTCTAACCGGACTGGCTAAATAAACTCTGTCTAGATAGGACCTTGGGCGTCAGCATCTCGCTCGAAACTGGCACGCCTAAGCGATCCGTTAATGCTCTGCTGAAGCGGCAATACGACAAAGCGCTCGCCGATCATCTCCTCCGTTTGTCGACTTACCCGATTGAGGTAGTCGATTGCGGTATTCAGCTCTTTCAATGCCACTCGCACATCGGCAGCATCGAAGGTCGTAGCAGGCGTCGCACGCTCGACAGCCGCCTCGGCGATCTGGGGCGCCTCTTGTCGCGTGGCACGGCCGTCATTCGTGGCAAGCAGAGTCACCACAACCGCGACGACCACGGCGCACAGCCCCATCGCCGTTGCAGACCAAGCACCGCGTCCACGCAGCACATCAAAAAAGCTTTCAAGAAGGGACGTATTGCGCTGTCGTCCCTGTGCAATAAATGATTCACCTTGCGCACTGCGCGGCTCTCTGCCGGCGATGAGCGCGTCGACGCGCGCATCAAATGCCGCGCCACAATCTACACTCGGCAGATCCATCACCGCCTCATGTAACTGTTGTGCATAGCGCAGCTCTCGCGCGCACTCGACGCAGCCGCCAACATGAGCGAGGAAACCTTGCTCGTGGCCATTGCTGAGCTCACCGTCGAGAAAGGAATCGATCTGCAGCTGCGCCGCATAGCAGCTCGACTGTTCGTGTCCTGTTGTCATCCTGCCCTCCTCATCATTGTCTTAGTCTAAGTCGTCGAAACGCTGCCGCAGCTGCGCGTTCTGCCTGAGCTTGCGGCGCGCGCGATGCAAATAAACCTTCACTTGGCTCGCATTCATCTCCAGGCTCACCTCGATGTCGGCATAAGCCAGTCCCTGCACATCTCGCATCACGAGGATGGACCGAAACGGGTCGTCTAGCTCGCGGATAGCAGCCGCAATATCTCCGCGTATCGCCGCTGTCTCGACGGCACCGTGCTGATCGTCATCGCCGGCTTGCTCCTCAACTTCCGCAGCTTCGTCGAAGACCCCAAGCTTGGTCTTGCGTCGCCGTGTAAAGTCGATCACCGCGTTGTGGGTTACGCGCATAAGCCAGGCGAGGCGCCTATCGGCATCGACACTAGGCCAATGGTGCCAGAGCTTTACGAATACTTCTTGGGCGATATCCTCAGCGTCGGCAGCAGAGCGGAGGCTGTAGCGCGCAAGCGTAACGACCTTCTGCCGGTATTGTTCGATCGCCTGTCGGTATTCGTTTTGCATATGACTCTATAACGCCGTGCAGAGGAGGAAGTTACAGCTAAGATAACAGAGGGGGTAAAGGGGTTGTGCGCATTGGGAGGAAAAAGCCGCCAGGCGAGCGATTGAGGCGCTCACCGGCGGCAAGGGCACAGGGGATGGCTAGAAGCGGTCTTCTTCTATCCAATAATTAGTCACCACGCCTTCGCTGAACTCAATAGATAAGGTTTCTATGCGCTCTTCTTCAACATCGAAGGAGAAAATCAGGAAGACGCCTACCTCGGTGTCCTTCTCACGCACGTTGCGGTATTTCCAAATCTCGGTGCCGTCTGCGTAATTCAGCTTGGTGACGGGATCGCCGAAGGAGCTGCGAACCCAGTCTTCGTCGCTGCGACCGAGCTGTAAGCGCGAAACATCGCCATCACTCCAGACAGTCTCGATAGACTCGGAGCCCGATTCGACAGTCACGAGGCAGCCGTTTAAGAGGAGGCCCAGGGCGAGGATTGAGAGTGTTCTGATCATGAATATTTCCTTCCTATAGAGAGTGAGACTTTGGACTCAAGACACTTACGCGCCTCTTATGTCGCCTTTAACGCAGGTCGAAGGCTTAAGTTACAGAATTCGGGCTACCCGATCGTCGAAACGCAGCCTATGCGCCTAGGACTGAACCCTCGCTGAACACCTGCGCGGGGCGCAGCAGCATGCTAAGCTGCGGCGCTGATTTCCCGTGTTTCACCCCGCATCCACTCGACTCGAAAGGCCAGCCCTATGCCCAGCCCGTTGCCACCCAAGCAGCCATGGCTTTCCAGACTCTTCCCTCTCCTCGCGATCGCCTTCTCGTTAGCCGCGATGTCGGTACCTACGATGTTCACGCCCGGCCAGCCGCTCATCATGCCTTTGCTGTCAGGGATTATGTTTATGATGGGTTTGAGTTTAGAGAAAGCCGACGCGGCGCGCATACTGGCTGATCCGCGCCCAGTAGCCGTAGGCGTGGCGCTTCAATTTCTGCTCATGCCCATACTCGCCCTCACACTAGCCGAACTTTTTCAGCTCTCGGCACAACTTACCTTCGGCATGGTGCTGCTCGGCAGCTGCGCCGGTGGCACTGCGTCTAATGTTATCTGCTATCTCGCCCGCGGCGACGTCGCGCTATCGGTCAGCATGACATTTGCCTCGACCCTTGTCGGCGTGGTGGCCACCCCCTTGCTCTGTCAGTTCTATCTCTCACAGCAGATCGATCTCGATAGGCTAGCGATGGTGATAAGCTTGGTGCAGATCGTTTTCCTGCCTGTGACGGCGGGGTTCATGCTGCGAGCAGGCCTACCGCGTCTGAGCGCTAAGCTGCAGCCCTTGCTACCCAGTCTTTCTATCGTCGGCATCCTTGCCGTTATCGCCATCGTTGTCGCACTAAACGCAGGGCAACTCGGCGGGCTCAGTGCGTTGCTCATCGTAGCAGTCGTGCTGCACAACCTCCTCGGCATCGTCGCGGGTTTCTTGCTGAGCCGCTTGTTCGGATTCGATTTACGTCAGAGTCAAACCATAGCGATAGAGGTAGGCATGCAGAATTCGGGGCTAGCCGCTGCCTTGTCGCTGCAGTTTTTCTCCGCAACAGCCGCCCTGCCCGCCGCCCTATTTAGTATCTGGCACAACGTGTCAGGCGCCTTGCTCGCGGGCTATTGGGGGCGTCGTCGTGATTCCCTGCAGTATCTTTTGGCCGACGTCGAAACCCTCAAGAGCGATGGAGCTTAGCCGCCGAGCGTGCTAAAGTTTTGCCGTAGTTTTGGGCGCGGACGCACCATTTTGGGGCGCACAGCTTTGACTACGCGGCGACTATCACTCTCCGCAAACTCAACCAGACCAGCCATAGGCGCGACATTTTAAGCGGCGCGCCGCAGGAGACCCACGTGAAACTAATAACAGCGATAGTTAAACCCTTTAAGTCAGACGACGTAAGAGAGGCGCTATCCGAGATAGGCATTAGCGGCATGACGCTGACCGAAGTAAAAGGCTTTGGCAGGCAGAAGGGACACACCGAACTCTACCGTGGTGCCGAATATGTTATCGACTTCTTGCCAAAGGCGAAGATCGAAGTGGCCGTCGAAGACGCCATCGCCGACAAAGTCGTCGAGGCAATTTGCAAGGCCGCTAACACCGGCCAGATTGGCGACGGCAAGATTTTCGTTAGCAATCTGGAACAAACAATTCGAATTCGTACCGGAGAAACCGGTAACGACGCTCTCTAAAACAGACAGCACTCGCGCCAACTAACCCCCCAGGGTACCTATATGAAACTCGTCAAATCAGCCGCCGCTGTGCTGCGCCTCGTCGCGCATAGCACTCCGAGTAAATTTAGCCTGCTTACAGCCCTTGCGCTACTTCCAAGTGCGGGGTTCGCGCAGGAAGCCGTGAGTCTCGACGGCGCCAACACAGCTTGGATCCTCACGGCAACCGCGCTAGTCCTCTTCATGACCCTGCCCGGACTCTCGCTATTTTACGGTGGTTTGGTCCGCACTAAGAATGTCTTATCTGTGCTCATGCAGTGTTTCGCCATAGCGGCCGTTATCTCTATCTTGTGGTTGCTTGCTGGCTATAGCATCGCCTTCGGACCAGCCGAATCGGCTTACTGGGGAGGCCTGAGCAAAGCCCTGTTCAGTGGCATTACAGTAGACTCGCTCTCCGGTGATATACCCGAGAGCGTGTTCGCAACCTTCCAAATGACCTTTGCAATTATTACCCCAGCGCTCATGGTTGGCGCCTTCGTCGAGCGGATCAAATTTTCGTCCATGCTCCTTTTCTGCACCCTATGGACGCTGCTTGTCTATTTTCCAGTGGCTAACTGGGTGTGGGGCGGTGGCTGGCTCGCACAGATGGGACTCATCGACTTTGCCGGCGGCACGGTAGTGCATGTCACAGCAGGCGTTGGCGCGCTTGTCACTGCGCTCTACCTCGGCCCACGTAAAGGCTTCCTCACTGCGCCAATGATGCCGCATAACCTCACGATGAGCTTTACCGGCGCAGGTATGCTGTGGGTTGGCTGGTTCGGCTTTAATGCGGGCAGCGCCCTCGCCGCAGACGGCAGCGCAGGCATGGCGATGCTGGTGACGCATCTGTCCGCAGCCACGGGCGCGTGCACGTGGATGGCCATCGAGTGGATTAAATACGGCAAACCAAGCGGCCTCGGTGCGATTACCGGTATGGTTGCGGGGCTCGCTACCATCACTCCTGCCTCGGGCTCGGTAGGCCCCGCCGCCGCACTCATTGTCGGCGCCAGTGGCGGCGTGGTGTGCTATTTCTGCACGACCTATCTCAAACAGAAAATGCGCATCGACGACTCCCTAGACGTCTTCCCCGTGCACGGGGTTGGCGGCATTGTCGGCACACTCCTCGCCGGTGTTCTCGTATCGAGCAACCTCGGCGTCTTCAGCGGCAACGGCCTCGCACAAGGCATGACCATCGGCTCTCAGCTCTACGTCCAGGCGTTCGGCATCGTCGTCGTCGGGCTCTTCACCCTAGTCGTAACTGTCGCGCTGCTTAAGCTTGTGAGCGCGGTCACCGGCGGCATCAGAGTCACCGAAGAAGAAGAGCAGATAGGCTTGGACATTGTCGATCACGACGAGAAAGGCTATTCGATGTAGTCTCGGCTACTAGCTTGCCGCGCACGAACTGCGCGCAACAAAAAGCCCCGCCAGCAGCCTGCTCGCGGGGCTTTTTTTCGGCATTTAGCTACTCTTGCGCAGGGTAGTGATGGCGTAAACCAGCTTGTTTCCCTCGAGGTCTTCGAAATGCGCAGCGACCAAACAGGTCGAGCGGCCATCCTTGATCAGCTCACCGCGCAGACGAAAACGCGGCCCCAGAACCGGCGCGAAATAGTCGATGCGCATATTCACCGTAGCAGACCATTGAAAGCTCTCTTGAGAGTCGAATAGCGAGCGCACCGTCCAAATCGAAATCATGTCGACGTAGGTGCCGGTAAAGCCTCCAAACAGCTGATCACGCGGGTTGAGCAGGTGGTCCGGCAAGTGAGCCTCCACCTCTACTAGCCCCTTCTGCTCGCGGAGGATGGTCCACTCTCGCGCTTCGAGTAAGTCGCCTGCGTTGTGCCCCTGCTTCAGAAAAATGGGCCTATCGGTGTTGGTGTTGGTGTTGGTGTTGGTGTTGGTGTTGGCCATTGTCTTGCCTTGCTTATTAGTCTTCTTATTAGTCTTCTTAGCGTCTTCTTACTGCTGAGTGCTACGCGCGTCGAGCAGGCTCCAGATGCGGTTAATCGCACGCGGGTCGACACCCGGCGCACGAATCTGTCTGAAGTTGTCCGCATGATTAGTCATGTCTAAGGTCTCTGCCGCCGTTTCCGCATCGACGCCCGCTGCGTGCATGTCGCTGGCTTTTACCCAGAGATCGCGCAGATAGGCCTGGAAATCGTGTATCGGCTTGCGCGAGCGCATCGCTGGACCGTGGCCTGGTAGCCACGTATCGAAGTCCAGCGTCTTCAATCCATCAAGCGTCGCTGGCCATTCGTCGACATGGCCATCGCCCATATAGGCGAGCCCTGGCAACATCATGTCTCCGGTAAAGACGATTTTTTCATCCGGGAGAAAGACCATCACATCGCCGCCGGTATGGGCGCGTCCGAAGTGATGCAGTCGTATCTCGCGGTCACCTCCTTCTATGCTCTGGAACAAAGTCATTTTTTCTTCTAACGTGATGTTGGGAGGCGTCGGCACGATCTCCTTAATCGCCTCCATGTAATCGCGCTGCACCTTGGCCTGTTGCAGCAGCTGCTCGCGGCGCGGCCCGCTGCCCGCATCGGCAGCCTGCCTCTCTAAGCTGCGCACAGTGCCGGGCACTGGGTCGGAGAAGCTCTTGAAGGTCACCTCTTCCAACACATTACCGAGCTCGCCATTGAGCTTCATGCGCGTGTATTCGTGGCCGATGATTTCTACGTTCTCAGGAAAGCTTTGATTCCCGTGAGCATGATCGAAATGATAATGGCTGTTAACTAGATAGCGTACGGGCTTATCGGTAAGTACCCCCAACGAGTCAATCAACGCGCGAGACGCAGCGGCGGTGACATGCGAATCCACCAACAGCGTGTCTTTATCCCCCACTAAAACCAGCGCGTTACTCATCGTATAGACGCTGCCGGTGCCAGTAGCAAACCAAACACCCTCCGCTATTTCTTCGAAGCGATGGGAATCGGATTCTCGCACCTCACCTTGAGCAAAGGCGGTGGTTGATGCGATTGCCAACCCCACGACCAGGGTGCGCATCAGGGTCGCTGTCGCGCGTGAACGCATGTTCGTTGAGGTCATTTTCATGGTTTTGCCCTTCTTCTTATAGGGGAAGCGAGTGGTTAATAGGAGGACTCGTGACCGCGGCTTATTGCGGCGACTTGAGATAGGCGGTCATGTATTGCATCGCATCACCTATGCTGCCGCCCCACGCGTCGAAGTCGTGGTCGCCATCGAAGATGCGTAACTCAACGCGGCGCGGTTGGTATTCGCGCAGCGCCTGATAGAACACCGTCGCATAGTAGGCGATGTCGAAGCGATCATGGTCGCCGCTGTTAATGTAAAAAGGCACGACGATGCCCCGAGCTTTGTAATCGTCGATAAACGAGACCCAATTGCGACTCTCCCAGCGCTCGGCGTCGAACTCGCCATCGCTCACGAAGGTGTCTTGGCGCGTGGCCGACGAGTCGCTCGGAGGAACCGGCGCATACACCGCGGGGCTCAACGGCGCAGCCACGGCGAATAACTCAGGATGTTGCAGCACGATATTGACCGTCCCGAAGCCCCCAGCGGAATAACCGGTGATGGCGCGGCCGCTGCGCTCTGCGAGCGTGCGATGGTTAGCATCGATATGCGGGATGAGATCTTCGACGAAGGCGGTGAGCATGCTCTCTTCATCGCCGTCAGCCCACCAAAATTTGGGGTCCGCCGGAACGACTAACAATTGCTCTGTCACCTTGCCTTCAGCAACCAAACCCTCGAGCGTCGCCGGCATATTACCCGCCTCGATCCAACTCTCTTCGGTGCCCAAGTTGCCGTGCAACATGTACATTACCGGATAGCGCAGGCTCCCTGCGGCATAGCTGTCTGGCACGTAGAGGTTGTAGACCATCTCGCGCTGAAGCACTGGCGAATAGAAACTGTGTTTGCTCACCGTCCCTGCGAGCGCCGACGCAGACAGCAGCGCAAGCGCGGCAGACACAAGACACCACAAGCCAAGTAACTTTTTCATCCTTTGCTCCGTTTAACCTAATAAGGCTGCTTAAAAAATAGCGCCATCGATGCCGCAAACTCAGAGGAAGTTAGCCCATCGCCAAGGGGGTGTAAAGCAGGTTCAATCCCGCACCCTGCGTCGCTGGCGAGAACCGCTACATTTCGGTGAAAAGACGAGAGCAGCCACTGCAGCCACGCGAAATGAAAAAGCTAACCGATTGGATTTGAGATACTTATTGTAATTGGCACGCAAACTGCTAAATCGATAATAACGCGGCTCGAGCAAGGAGCACAGGACGACACCCGCGACGCTCGTTCGAATCACTCACTTAGAGGAGAGACATCATGCCTACACATCAAAGCCATACTGCGCGACTCATCGCCGCCTCCGTCTTGGCCTTACTCTTATCGAGCTATTTGTTCGCAGGGGGCGCACAGGCAGCGGAACGCGACGTAGCTGACATCAGCAAGGTCAATGGCGGTATCCGCGTTGCGGCCAACCAACACGTAGGCGACGTTTCTTCGGTTAACGGCGGCATCGATATTGGCCCCCGCGCCCTGGCCAGCAGTGTCGAGACAGTAAATGGCGGCAACGAGATCGACGACGACGCGATGCTGTTAAGCGCCGAGACGGTGAATGGCGGCATCCGCATCGGCAATGACGTGAAAATCGAGCGCTCACTAGAGACCGTCAACGGCGGTATTCGTATGGGACGTGGCGGCACCGTAGGTGGCAGCGTGGAAACCGTCAACGGCAAGATTACACTCAACGCGGTAATCGTAGGTGACAGTGTCATCACCACCAATGGCGACGTCAGCCTACTCGATGGCACGGTAATCGAAGGCGACGTGGTGTTCGAAGGACGCCGCCGGTTATGGAACCGCTGGTTTAACTGGGGCAACAAAGATCCCAGCTTGGTTATCGACGCCGATGTAGTGATAAAGGGCGACATCCGCCTCTACCACAAGGTCTCCCTCGAGATAGAAGATGGCGCCCAGTACCGCTATATCAAGCACCACTATCGTGATTAACCTTTCTTGATCAACTCGACTTGTTCGGCTCTTTCACGAAGCAGATACTTCTGCACTTTCCCCGTCGAGGTCTTCTCGATGGGGCCGAACTCAACCTTCTTTGGAATCTTGAACGCCGCGAGCTCTTCGCGGCAGTAGGCGACGAGTTCTGCTGCATCCATTGTCTGCCCCTGTTTTAGCGAAACGAACGCACAGGGCACCTCACCCCACTTTTCATCCGTCGCCGCCACCACCGCGGCTTCCAGTATTTTTGGATGGCGGAACAGCACCGACTCAACCTCTAGCGACGAGATATTCTCACCACCGGAGATGATAATGTCTTTCGAGCGGTCTTTGATTTGCGCATAGCCATCTGGGTGCCACACGGCGAGATCGCCCGAATGAAACCAACCACCAGCGAAAGAGGCTTCCGTGGTCTTGGGATTCTTTAGATACCCCTTCATAACCAGATTGCCGCGCATGAAAATTTCGCCCATTGTCTTGCCGTCTTTGGGCACGGGCTGCAGCGTCTCAGGATCCGCTACCATCAGCTCGTCTTGCAGGGGCGCGCGCACGCCCTGCCGCGCCATCAACTCAGCGCGCGAATCCACATCGAGCTCTCCCCAATGCGCCTGGGGCGCGCTGACGACACACGGGCCGTAGGTCTCGGTGAGACCGTACACGTGCGTCACATTGAAACCGAGTTTCTCCATGCCCGCGATCACCGCGGCGGGCGGCGCGGCCCCTGCTGTCATCGCATGGATACCCTTGGGGACATCGGCATGCAAAATAGGCTCTGCGTTTAACATCGTATTAAGGACCACTGGCGCACCACAGAAATGGCTGACCTTATGCTGTTTGATCAATTCAAAAATCGCCTCAGCGCGGACGTGTCGCAGGCACACGCTAGTGCCGGCAACGGCGGCGAGAGTCCACGGAAAACACCACCCGTTACAATGGAACATGGGGAGCGTCCACAGGTACACCGGCTGCGCGGTCATGTTCCAACACATCGCATTAGAAAGCGCGTTGAGGTAGGCCCCGCGATGGTGGAAGACGACCCCTTTGGGGTCTCCCGTCGTACCCGAGGTGTAGTTCAGCGAAATAGCCTGCCATTCATCTTCAACTTGAAAACACCGATAGTCGGCATCGCCACGTTGCAACAGCGCTTCATAGTCGTATTCGCCAAGCAGTTCACCACCGTCGAAGGACGGATCATCGATATCGATGACCGTGGGCTTTGTCGGCAACAACTCTAGCGCCGCCTTGATCGTCGCGCTGTACTCTCGATCGGTGAACAACACTTTCACCTCGGCGTGCTCGAGGATAAACGCGATCGCCTTGGCATCTAAGCGGACATTGAGTGCATTCAGCACCGCACCACACATCGGAACGCCAAAGTGGGCCTCGAAGGTCTCGGGCGTGTTAGCACCCATAAAGGCCACCGTATCGCCCTTGGTGATACCAAGATTGCCCAAGGCGGAGGCGAGCAAGCAGGCGCGGGCGTAAGTTTGCGACCAGGTATAGCGGGTGTCGCCTTGAATAATCGAGGCCTGATCTGGGTAGACGCTAGCAGCGCGCTCGATAAAGTTTAAGGGTGTTAGCGCCGCGTAATTGGCGGCGTTCTTATCCAAACCTTGCTCGTAGATGTTCACGTTTGCATTCCTCATTTTCTATTTTTGTCGCAAGCTGTGCGCTCTTCAGTAGTCATGTCATAAGTCCTATTGGAAATCCATGTCGCCCGCGGTGAGCCACCATTTCCCATACAGCAGAGCCGAGGGCGGCCCTGGGTTCCAGGCATTGCAAGGTATCTCAATGCCTAAATCGTGGACAGTTGCCCCGGCGCTAAGTAATTGTGACGCCCAGCCTTGAGTGATCCAGACGAGCAATTGCCGCGGAGCCTCTCCCTGGATTTGCGCCGCGGAGGCGAGCAACTGATTCAGAGCGCCAAGCAGCTCGCTCGCCGCAGCAGGCACACAGATCAGATCCATCAGCAGCCAAGCCTCTCCGTGACGCTTATACACGACGAGCGCCCGCGCATCTCCTTGACTATCTTTTAGCCACTTCAAAGAATAGCGCCCGCGATGCGGATGCTGCAGGTAGCGGTAGTCGATGTAGTCAAAATCACGCAGGCCGATGATGCCGGCGGTAGTGTGTTCACGCATAGCTTGCCAGAGCCCATCGAGCTGCTCCCGATGCTGAACCTCGTTGCCATCGAAGTCGCTAAGCGTAAAGCCCTCGGCGTCGCCGATGCCAGGCACCGGGTAACGCAGCTCCACGAAATCATCAGTTTTCTCGTACAGACCAAGCCGGATCGCGAGCCGCATCGTCTTGTTGTTGGGAAAGCCGAAACCGAGCAGATGATCGACCGTGTTGCCGATCTCACGCTCGAGGAAGGTTGCCGCCACCTTAAAAAACAGACTGCCTTTACCATAGCGAGTGCGTCGCTCGGGCATCACCATCACGTCACAGGGCTGTATCGCCAAAGCATCGCGACCAAAGTAGCGAATCGCACGCGGTGCGCCGCCATAATGCGCGACAAGTTCGCCGCCTCGCTCTGAACGCGCGGCGACACAGCGCCCGGCCCCCATCTCGTACTTCCAATGCCACAGCGCCTCATCGAACGCATGGCCAAAACTCTTTTCGAAGAGGCCCGCAACCTCACCGGCAGCGAAACTCGCCTTGTCACCGTATTCTGCGCGCGCGTATTCGCTGTCTTCACTCTCTTGACTTGTTTCTCGCTGCCCACCCTCGCCTGCCGTTAGGGTAATCAGTCGCAAACGCCGTCTTGTGCTCCTATATTCACGCTCGGCGAAAGCGAGCTCGGCGAGCACCTGCTCGAAATCAGCAGCTTGAGGCGAGCCGCTCATTTCCGCAGAAGAGTCGGCCATGCGCGAGGCAATGAGATGTCGCGCAGCCTCCTCAAACGTCATGATTGAGCGGAGCGCGCTGGCGCTTAGGTCGCGTTCGGACTCCACATTAAATCCCAATCGCGTCGCGAGCTGGCGACAAGAACTCAGATTCGGAAGCGGAGAGATTTCGATAGCGGAATCATCTTCGATAAATTCGTTGAGAATGCTGAGGCGCCCACCCGGCACCAAAAGCTGCCGTGCATTCGATAACAGCGTTAGCTGGTCGATGCTGCGGTAGCTGCCCTCGAGCAACAGGCAGTCGAAGGAGGCAGGCGTAAAACCCTCTGCAAAGAGGTCGACTGACTCACTCTTTAATGCTGCGTCGCCATTGCTTGTAAACTGCTCACAAAGACCCGCGGCGCTGGGCCCAAAAACACCCAGTCGAGCGGGCGCTGCGACACCGTGAGAGACGGCCTCCAGCAGGGCCGCAGCGAGCGCGCGCTGCGCCGCCCCCAAATTGGCGACTGTTGGCTCGAATAAGCCGTAGTGGACGGAAGCCGCGTCGCCGCCTTGCGCGCAGGCAACGGCGCCAAGTACGGCAATTTTGGTGTGATCTGCTATTGCGGTCATCTTAATCGGCGGTCATCTCGAATCTCTGGCGTTTTTGCAGTCGCTAAGTGGGGTGCGGCGTGAGCCCCGAAATATAGCCTGCCGCTGACTGTATTCCTAGACTCGCCCACGACTTGCGCTAGAATGCCGACATGAACGCTAAAAAAACCTCGCGCCTGCTAGACCTCATTGCCCCGCTTCAGGCCAATGACGCGCCACCCAATCGACTCGCCCTACAACGTCTTATGCAGCTGCGGGGCTTCGTCACGCTCATAGGCCTTCTAGGCTTGGCAGCGCTACAACCATTCTCCGGCGTCGGCGTCCCCTTGCCACCGCTTGCGCTGCTGGTGTTGGGAGTAAGCGGCAGTGTAGCCCTTGGCTATTGGCGTCTTAGAGCACAGGCCTCGGTAACGCTCGCCGAGCTGCTCGGACACTTGATGATCGATGTCGGGTTGCTCGTCTTTCTGTTGAGCTTTACAGGCGGCATTAGTAATCCGCTCATTTCGTATCTGTTGGTGTTATTGGCGGTCAGTGCCACGCTGTTGCCGCGCTACATGGTCGTCGGTTTCGCCACTGGCAGCATCGCGCTGTACACACTCTTCCTGTTACTCGATCTGAGCTCTGGACAGGAAATGTCGATGGGCGGCTCTGGCCAGCAGATGACTTTCCAGCTGCATTTGGTCGGCATGTGGGTCATTTTCGTGGTGAGTGCCGCGTTGATCACCGTGTTTATCACACGCATGGCTGAGGGCATTCGCGCCCGCGAGCTAAACCTGGCCGAGGCGCGCGAGGCGGCTCTGCGCAGCGAGCAGCTTATCGCGATTGGCACGCTCGCCGCGGGCACAGCCCACGCTCTGGGCACGCCTTTATCAACGATGTCGGTACTGCTTTCTGAGTTAGATTCGCTCGCCATTGAGAATCTCGCCGCCTGCGAGGTAAAGGAAGACATTTCAACTCTACGGCAGCAGGTTACCCGTTGTAGAAACTCCCTTACTCAACTTACCCGTTACTATCACAAAGACGATAGCAGCTTCGGCAAACCATTGGCGGTCTCGGCTTTCATCGCAGACATACGCGGCTATCTCACCAATGTTCATCCTCAATCTAACATTAAGTTTGAATACCAACTTACTGAAGAAAAACAGATTAATTCAGATCCTAGCATTAAGCATGCGATCATCAACATCATCGAAAACGGCATCAAGGCTGCTCGCAGCGAGGTGTGCGTCACGGTGGGAACCGGTACGAGTGAGGCGGCGCGCGCTGGCATCGTGATCGTTATCACCGACGATGGCCCGGGCATCCCCCAGGAGGTCATGGACAACCTTGGCGAGCCCTTCATCTCGGTTCGAAATCAGGGCATGGGGCTAGGTCTCTATCTGGCCAACGCGTCTATACAGCGCCTCGGTGGCAGCATAGAAATGCACAACCGCAGCGAAGGTGGCGCCCTTACCCGAGTGGTCCTACCGCTCGAGCAGACCACTGCACAAAGCGAACACACGCCTAATGAGGCGAGCCATGTCTAAGACCTTATTGTTGGTGGAAGATGATGAAGTATTCGCCCGCGTCATGGCTCGCGCCTTGGCGTCCCGCGACTATGTGGTGAGCCACGCGCTAAACGCGGCAGAGGCCGACGCGCTCATCGCGCAATCGCCGTTTGATTTTGCGATTTTGGACCTGAACTTAGGCGGTCATACCTCGCTCAATCTCATCCAGCCTCTGCGCAGCGCCAATCCAACGATGCGCATACTCATGCTAACCGGCTATGCGAGTATCGCCACCGCGGTTGAGGCGATTAAACTAGGCGCAGACAACTACCTCGCCAAGCCTGCTGACACGGCGGACATACTCGCCGCGCTGCTAGCAGAGGGAGCAAGCGAGGCCAACAGCGCGCCGGCAGCGGACCCCGCTCTCGAGCCCATGTCGGTCAGGCGACTGGAGTGGGAGCACATTCAAAAGGTACTAGCCGAACACGACGGCAACATCTCCGAGACCGCCCGACAATTAAAAATGCATCGCCGCACCTTGCAGAGAAAGCTGCAGAAGCGGCCCGTGGCCGGCTAGCGGCGCATGAGCGGGGTCTGCATTAGGTGCCTGCCCCCGTCCACAATAAGAGTTTCGCCGGTTACCACCTGAGGGCCCGTGACGAAATGTAGAATCGCCTCGGCGACCGTCTCAGGCGTAGCCGTTACGCCAAGGGGAGCACCCTTGCGATTCGACGCCATCATCGTCTCATACTTCTCGTCGCCCAAGCCTTCGCGCAGCCAGTCACCCTCTATGAATCCTGGGCAGACTGCATTCATACGTATTTGTGGGCCGAGAACGCGTGCCAGAGAGAGCGTCATAGTCACCATCGCCCCCTTTGACGCGGCGTAGGCGATACTGCTGCCAATGCCGGTGACCGCCGCGGTAGAGGCGACGTTGACGATGGCTCCGCCTTCTTGATTCGCGTCCATTGCGGCGCGCACCGCGCGAGTCATCTGATAACACCCGACCACATTGACACTGTAGATGTGCTGGAAGTCGGCTGCATCTAGGCCGTCGAGGTCACTGTGGTCGACGAATTTCGTGGTGCCCGCGTTATTCACGAGCACATCAACTCGCCCCCACTTATCCATTGCTGCCTTTACCATCGCGACGCAGTCGGCGTCGTTAGCGACATTGCCACCGAAACACACAGTCTCGACTCCCAGCGCTTCACATTCAGCCGCGACAGCCTCAGCGCCGCTAGCGTTTGCGTTGTAGTTGATGACAACGTGGCAGCCAAGGCTGGCGAACAGCTTAACCGTCGCCGCGCCCACCCCGCTGCTCGATCCCGTAACAATGGCGACCTTACCCTTTAAATCTTTCATAATTTTCTCTCCTCGTTCCTATTCGAACCTGACGGGCAGTCTACCGCCGATTACGGGCTTGCACACGACCAATTTTAGGCGCAGGTTGTGGCCTAAGCAGGCAGCCACAGCCATTACCAAGCGTAAGAAAACGGAGCAGGAAGACGTTGCAATACAAAAAGATAGGGTTACAATAGGTAACACTTTTGAACCCAACGTCTAAACCGTTCTCTTCGCTCGCAGACCCTACCCTTCGGAGGCTGAATTGAAAAAGCAGCAACTCGTAGCAATCGCCCTATTTCTCATCGTTGTCGTTTGGATGTTTATCCCACGCGACGCCCGGAGCCCCGACGCCGGCGCAGCGCCTGCAGCCATCGTCACCGCCGCACCGGAAGGCAGCAATGCCGCCGAGGGCCTTGAAACACCGCTGGTCCGCACGCTGACAGTGACAGAGCAAGACTACACCCAACAGATTCGCATTCGCGGCCGCACGCAGGCATTCCGCCACGTGATGGTGCGCGCCGAAGAGCCGGGCCGCCTTATCAGTCAGCCGGTCGCGCGCGGCGCACGCGTCGCCGCGGGCGATGTCCTGTGTGAGCTCGCACTCGATGCGCGCGACGCCAACCTCAGCGAAGCCCGCAGCAGGCTCGAACAGACACGATTCGAGTACAAGGCCTCTCTCGATTTACAGGCACGTGGCTTGCAATCTGACGTCATTGTTGCGCAGCAAAAGGCCGCGGTCGCCTCTGCAGAAGCAGCCGTTAGCCGCGCCGAATTGTCCCTCGAACGCACCAAGGTCCGCGCGCCCTTCGATGGCATCGTCGAAACACGCACAGTAGAGCTTGGCGACCTACTGAGCGCCGGCGCGGTGTGTGCCTCGGTATTAGACGACAGCCCAATGCTGCTAGTAGGCCTCGTACCAGAGCAAAGCATCTCAGCACTGCGCGTGGGATCGGTTGTCGAAGCAGAGCTGGTGACGGGCAAACGCGTCACCGGCCGAGTAAGTTACTTAGCCCGCGCCGCCGACACGAGTTCGCGCAGCTATCGCATCGAGGTCGAAGTCGACAACAGCAATGCCGATATCCGCGAAGGCATTACGGCTGAGCTCATGGTCGATGCACAGGACCTGCGCGCCCATCAGATTCCCTCGTCAGCGCTCACGCTCGACGACAGCGGCGAAATTGGTGTCAAACTGCTCGATCGCAACAATGTAGTGCAGTTCCAGCGCGTCGCAATCATCGGCGACAGCAGCAATCAACTTAATCCCGGCGTCTGGGTCACCGGCCTAAGCGGCAGCAGCACCTTGGTCACCATCGGCCAAGAGATCGTCTTCCCTGGCCAACGCGTAGAAAATACAACGAATTTCTAATCCGCTCGTTTCAAGTGAATTCGCCGCGGGACCTGATAGTCCCGCGTGCACCGCCTCAGACAACTGCTGCGCGGCAAGGAGAGTGAACAGATGAAGAACTACATCGACACAGCGGTATCCCGCTCACGCACCACGCTGAGTATTTTCGTCGCGATTATGCTGACGGGCCTAGGCTCATACATGGCGATTCCGGTGGAACTAAACCCCGATGTTGAGGTGCCGATCATCATCACCACGATCATCCACGAGGGTATCTCTCCCGAGGATGCGGAGCGCCTGCTCGCAAAGCCTACGGAGCTTGAACTCAAATCTCTAGACGGCATCACTCAGATCAGCTCGTTCTCGAGCGAGAATGCCGCTACGATCATCACCGAATTCGATATCGACTTCGAGTCAAAGACGGCACTTAGCGACGTGCGTGAGGCAGTGAATCGAGCGAAGGCTCGCTTCCCAGCCAACACCGAAGAGCCGATTATGCAGGAAGTGTCTGCTGCCGGCCTGCCCGTGGTGCAGATCGCCATTGGCGGTGAAGGCGTGCCGGAACGGGTGCTGCTGCGAGTCGCCGAATTACTCCAGCGCGAAATCGAGATCCTGCCGCCCATCCTGGAGGCGGTAATGGTCGGCAACCGAGAAGAACTGTTAGAGGCCGAAATCGACCCTGGGAAGCTTGAAACCTACGGCATTCCAAACAGTGCAATCGTCAATACGGTGATGAGCAACAATCGCCTGATTCCCGCGGGGCAGGTGGACACGGGGCAAGGCAGCTTCGCGGTCAAGGTGCCAGGACTCATAGAGAACGCAGAAGACCTCTTCAACCTGCCTCTCGCCTCCACGGATCTCGGCGTGCTGACGGTTGCCGATATCGCCGAGGTAAAACGCACCTTTAAGGATGCGACGCGCTATTCTTTTGCGAACGGCTCCGCCTCAATTTCACTCAACGTAAACAAGCGCAAAGGCGCAAACCTCGTTGAGTCGATGGAGCAAATCGACGCCGTTGTGGAGCGCATTCGCCCCACTCTCCCGCCGTCGGTGACGCTGTCTTACATCAATAACACAGCACCACTGGTACTCGAGCAGAACCTAGGCCTACAGGGCAATATGGCGACCGCGATGATACTCGTGCTTATCGTCGTCATCGCCTCGGTAGGCGTCCGCTCGGGCCTCATCGTAACATTAGCTGTCCCGTTCTCTTTCTTCTTCGCCTTCATCATCATTAGCCTTTTAGGTTTCACCTACAACTTTATGGTGATCTTCGGCCTTCTGTTGGGTCTAGGTATGCTTATTGACGGCGCGATCGTGATGGTCGAATACGCCGATCGCAAGATGGCAGAGGGCCTTGATAGCCGCGAGGCCTACAAGAAGGCCGTCGACCGGATGTTCTGGCCGATCATGGCATCAACCGCCACCACCCTCGCCGCTTTCTTGCCGATCATGTTCTGGCCCGGCGTCGCTGGGCAGTTCATGAGTTACCTGCCGATTACGGTTTTCGCTGTACTCATCGGCTCGTTGTTCTACGCACTCTTATTCGCTCCAACTATCGGCGCATTAGTCGGACAAGGCACCGCGGCTGCGAAAGCCTTCGCCAAGGGCGACAACAGCGATGGCCGCATGGTCGCAACCGGCGTCACGCGCCTTTATGAGAAATCTCTTAAGCTCGCGGTAAAACTCCCCATTACTGTGTTCCTACTCAGTATCGTCACGCTCGTCTCTATCGTTTGGGCTTACGGTCGCTACGGTAAGGGCGTGGAGTTCTTTACCGGCGTAGAGCCAAGCCAGACTCAGATCCAAGTATTCGCTCGCGGCAACTATTCGCCCGCGGAACTGCGCGACATCATGCTCGATGTGCAGGATCGCATCTACGAGGTCGGTTATTTCAAAGGCATCGTAATGCAGTCTGGCACCGGTCAACAGCTGGGCGGCGACCAGCAAACCGCGCCTGATCTGATCGGCTATATTTTCGTTGAGATGACAGACCGCCGCGACCGCGACCTTAACGGTTTCGAGGTGGAAGATCGCTATCGCGAGGCGATCTCGAACCTTCCTGGCGCTCGCGCCGAAGTCGTCTCGATAGAGCAGGGACCACCGGTTGGCAAGGAAATTCAAATTGAACTTTCTGGCGAAGAGCTCGAACCACTGTTCGCCGAGGCCGCGCGTATACGCACCTTCATGGAGAGCGAGATGACTGGCCTGATCGATATCGACGACACCGCTCCGGTGCCAGGTATCGAATGGGAGATCGAGGTCGACCGCGCACGCGCCGCGATGATGGGTGCGAGCATGGCCGAGATAGGCACAGCCATCCAGCTCATGACCAATGGCGTGTTCATGGGCGACTACCGCCCCAACGATAGCGAGGAAGAGGTAGACATTCGCATTCGCTACCCAGCCGAATACCGCGGTATCGAACAGATGGACACTATTCGCATCTCTACTGTGAATGGCCCCGTGCCGATTAGCAGTTTCGTAACCCGCGTCGCTAAGCCGGCCGTAAGCAGCATTCAGCGCGTCGACGGCGCTCGCGTGGTGTATGTGCGCGCCAATCCAGCACCGGGGATTGTGGCGAGCAACAAGCTGGTCGAGATTGACGACTGGCTCGAAGCGAATCCGCCTCAGCGCGGTGTTACAGCGATTTTCCGCGGAGCCAATGAAGAACAAGCCGATTCTGCGGCATTCCTCGGCAGGGCCTTTAGCCTCGCAATGGCGCTCATGGCAATCCTCTTGGTCACGCAGTTCAATAGCTATTACCAAGCTTTCATTATCTTGTCGTCTGTATTGCTGTCTACCGCAGGCGTGCTCCTCGGCCTACTCACCACGGGGCAGACCTTTAGCGTGATCCTAACCGGTATCGGCATCGTCGCCCTGTCTGGCATCATCGTGAACAACAACATCGTGTTAATCGACACCTTCAATTACCTGAAGGCGAAGCACACTGACTGGAGTCTCGAAGACATCATCGTGCAGACCGGAGTTCAGCGACTGCGGCCGGTATTCCTCACGACCTTCACAACCGGTTTCGGCCTGCTGCCGTTGGCGATGCACGTCTCGGTCGATCTCATCAACGCTGAGATCGAAGTGGGCGGCCCTATCACTTCACAGTGGGTTAGCCTCGCGTCGGCGATCGTGTTTGGTTTGTCTTTTGCCACTATCTTGACCCTGATCGTAACACCAGCAATGCTTGCGTTACCCGATGCGGCGCGAAAAATGTTACGGATGCGGCCGAAGCATCAGCCTCTTGCCGCCTCGCAAGCCGCAGTCTAGAGACGGCAGCGCAGTAGCAACTGCAAAAAAAACGGCGGCCCTAGGGTCGCCGTTTTTTTTGCGCGGCGAATTAGGGCAGCCTGCGCTTTTTATAAAAAAATCGAACAAACGTTCGTTCGATTTTTTGCGTATTAAGCATCAGAACGACAAAGGAAAGAAACGGAGAGTTTTTGAATGACTTTCCTAATTTTTTAAAAAAATTGGACAATAAATTACGCCAGAACAGCTCGCTTTGTGACAATTTGTAGCCACACAAAGACTCGGAAAAACTCTGTGATAGTCTCTCTCCACCTTGCTCTTTTAGCTCCCACGGATTGGGGGCAGCACAGCAAGTAGTGGAGATGCGGGAGAAGAAGATTTTTCTTTGTTCCCCCCTTTTCAAATGCATTGAGCGGTCTTCGCTCTCGCATCTTCGCGATCTCTCTAGCGCGTAGTCCGATTGGCTATGCCCGTCTCTGCAAGCAATAGCATCATCACCAAGCATAGAATCCACCACCAAAGTCGCTGAGGATTCTCAAGCTCAACACTGCGCTGTGCTGTCCTTACCTCCCTTGGTGCAAGGCTGGTAACTTCAGGATTGATTACGGCATCGAAGATCGCGCTTGCAGGCCTTCGAGTTAGCGCCGATTCCTCGACCGAGGTATTAACAGCAACCAAAACCGCATCCTCAGAACCAAGACTCAGGAAGCCGGGAGTGACGCTGTCCCCACTCGCCTCGTCGAGAGTCCGACGTGCTAACGCCGCATCGCCGAAGTAAAAATCGCGCTGGATTGGTGGCCGCGCGGCGAGATAGGTGAGTGACTCGCGAACAAAAGGCAGATAGTGCGGCTGCAAGGGCAGATCCCCCCACTCCGAATCCAGAGGCATTGCCGACATGAGAATACGGCCTGCACCGAGCGTCCCTTCGATGAGCGCGGGGGTCGCATTATCAAAGCGCATTAGTACCTGAGAGTCCGCCTTCGGCGCTAAAGCCCACACGCGTGAAAACCTAGTCGTCCATTCACCCGAAAGGCGCGCGAAGAGAGGGTGTCTGCGCTCGAAGTCCGCTACGAGTCTGTAATCCCCTGTATTTAGCCGTGGGCTGTTAACTAGCGTCGCAGGCAGCATGTCCTCGACACCGCTATTAGTAGGTGATGTTTGATCACCAAGCGCGACCAATAGGCCTCCACCGCGCGTGACGAAATCGCCAAGCGCGCTCGCCTGCAACTCGTCTAGGCTTGCCACGTTGAGCAATGCGACGACGTCGGTATCGTCTAGCATTTGGCGAGTGAGATTCGCAGGCAGTATCTCGCTGACCGCGTAAGGCGACGATCCCTGAGCGCCGCTGGCGAGCAGGAACCAATGCGCCTCGTCGTCGTACCAGTCTTGTGCTGACTCCCCATTGACCACTAAGACATTGAGCTGTGGCTCGACGGCGAGCACGACAAAACGGCCGTTGTCTGCAGAGAAACTGTCGCCTTCGATGCGCACCTCAAGCCTGTGTTCACCGACAGCACTGTAGGCATCTAGCGGTGTAGAAAATTCGATCACGCGTTCAGAGACGCCGGTGAGGTCGACCTCGATCCGCTCCAGCGTCTCGCCATCGATGCGTAAGCTCGCCTGCGCCCGCGTAAGTGGAAGCGTGCCGGTTGAGCGTATCCGCGCCAGGACCGGCTCGAGACGCCCGCCTGCAACCGTCCCTTGCGGCGAGCGCACATCGACCACACTGAGATTGCTAGACGACTCAACACCTACATCACGAAGAATCAATTCGACACTCGGCGCCAGCTTCCAACTGCCATCGATACCAGCCGATGCCGACTCTTGAAAATCGGAGACGACAACAAGCGCCCTATTTTCATATTGCGCCGAAGCAAGTAACTCATCTGCCAATTGCATACCACGTGTCAGCGTGGCAGCGCCGTAGCTCGCTTCTTTCAAGGCGTCCAGAGCGGCAGAAATCGCCTCTCTATCCTCACTAAACTCAAGCGTTACTGTGGCTGAGTCCCCGAGGACAATAAGCGCAACTTCGTCACTCGGCGCGAGACCATCGACGAAACCACGGGCCTCGTCCAGCGCACGCGCGAACGATTCGTCATAGCGCATACTGAGGCTTGCATCTAAAACGAGTACTGCTGACTGTGGGTCAGCATCGACTAACCGCGCGAGATCCTGGTTAAGGAGCGGTCGCGCGAAGGCGATAACGAGTAACGCGATCAGTAGCGAACGCAATAAGAGCAGCAACCATTGCTGTAGTTGCTGAAAAAGGATCAGCTTCTTTGGCGTGTTCTTAAGGAACCGGATAGACCCGAGCACCACTTTAGGCGGCCTCTCACGGCGAATAAGGTGTATCGCCACTGGAATCAAAGCGGCTAGCAACCCGAACAGAACAAGCGGCGCGAGGAAGACCATCTAAAAACCCCTCGCGCGCTTGCTGAGGTATGCCGACAGCGCGCTATCGATGGGCTCCGCCGTATTCAGCAAACAATAGTCGACCCCGGCCCGCTGACACTGTTTCTTGCAGTCGGATAAGAACGCGTTCACATTCTCAAGGTAGGCTTTGCGCACCGCAGCGGGGGTTGCGATGAAAGCCTCTTGCGATTCGCTATCGATAAACTCTGAAGACTCGTCGAAGGTGAAATTCAATTCTGCATCGTCCATCAGATGCAACACGATGACGTCGTGTCCCATCGCGCGCAGATTACGCAGCGTCGCGATAGTCTCTTGCTCGCCTTGCAACAGGTCGGAGATAAGTAAGACTAGGCTCTTCTTCGTCAGCGTAGCGGCAAGATTCGCGAGCGGTCTTGCGGCGTCGGTTTGGTCTCCCGCCTGCACCTGCACCAGCACCCGAAGCAACTGCATCAAATGAGGCTGCCGACAGCGCGCTGGCAAAAAATCACGCAGCTCGTCATCGAAGGTAAGCAGGCCAACGGCGTCGCGCTGACGCATGATGAAATACGCAAGGGCCGAGGCAATGCTAATGCCGTAGTCGAGCTTACTGACCCCTTTCGAGGCGAACGACATCGATGCACTAGTATCCAATGCGATCATGCAGCGAGTATTGGTCTCATCTTCGTACTGCTTGATGTAAAGCTTGTCGCTGCGGGCATAGAGCTTCCAGTCCACGTGCCGCAAATCGTCTCCACGCTGGTATTGGCGATAGTCGTTAAACTCTACGCTGAATCCACGATGTGGGCTGCGATGAAGACCCGCTAGAAATCCCTCGACGGCAACGCGTGCACGCAGCTCGAGGTTATCGATTCCAGCGAGAATGCTTGGGTCGAGGAAGTTTGCCGCGCCCTGCGTGGCTTGCTTCTTCTTTCCTGTATCGGGTGTAGTCGGCATGGTGCGCGGCGCTTACGCCAGTCCCGAGCTCGGCTCGGGCACCTCCTCGAGCAACCGCGCGATCACCGTATCGGTGGTGATACGTTCGGCCTCAGCGTGGAAATTAAGCAGCACACGGTGCCTGAGGATAGAAGGCGCGAGCGCGCGCACATCACCGTAGGAGACGTTATAGCGCCCATGCAATAAAGCTCTCACCTTACCCGCCAGGATTAGATTCTGCGACGCGCGAATACCTGCGCCCCAACTCACCCAGTCCTTAATGAATTGTGGCGCGACATCCGACTGCGGACGCGAGGCGTGAACCAAGCGTACGGCGTACTGAATCACTGCTTCGGCTGCTGGCACCTGCCGCGCGATGCGCTGAAATTCGAGGATATCTTCACCGCTTAATGGATGCGACAGAACCGCGTCTCGTGTCTGCGTGGTATTAGCCACCACGGCGACCTCGTCAGCTTCCGATAAATACTTCAGCTCGATCTTAAACATAAATCGGTCTAACTGAGCCTCTGGCAAGGGGTAGGTGCCTTCAAGCTCGATGGGGTTTTGCGTGGCGAGAACGAAAAAGGGTTTAGCCATCGGATGGGTGACGCCCGCCGCAGTCACCTGTCGTTCTTCCATGGCCTCAAGAAGCGAAGACTGAGTCTTCGGCGGCGTACGATTGATTTCATCCGCGAGCAGAATGTTGGTAAAAATCGGGCCTTTCACGAACGTCAGTGCGCGCTTACCGTCTCTCTCTTCCACGATCTCGGCGCCGACAACGTCGGCAGGCATGAGGTCGGGCGTAAACTGAATGCGACTAAAATCGACCTGTAGAATATCGGCGACAGTCTTGATCAACAGGGTCTTGGCCAATCCTGGCACGCCCGTAACCAGACAGTGACCGCCGGCGAAGAGCGCAATCAGTAACTCATCAACCACAGACTCTTGGCCAACAATAATCTTACGAATCTCGGCGACGATCTGTGCATGCCCTTCCTGCATTCTCCGCACCAGCGCTAAATCGTCTGGGGTATCCGCTTCGCCGCTCTCGACGATAGCCGGCGAGTCTACATCGGGCTCTGCGAATGGTTGTGTAGAATCGAGTGGCGCGTCAGCTGTTTGTTGCTCTTGTTCTGTCATGTGGGGGTCCTGTCGTTATACCAAAAGGATTAGTGACTGAAAGCGTAAATTAGGTAGTTGATGCCTATCTTGTAGGCGTCGTTCGTCGATTGGGTGGGGTAGCCCGCATAAAACGTATGCTCCCAACCATCGCCCAAGTCCGTGTTGTAATTCGCGGCGAGCATCACCCGTCCATCGTCATCGAGTATCGCGTAGACTGCGGGCGGATACTGTGGATCGTCTTTACTCAGATAACCTCCGTAGTCCCATGTCACCATGCGACCAGGCACCTGCGCGACCTCATCGATATCGAAGAAGATATGAAACACCTCGTGATCAGGCTCTAGCCTAACGACTTCGCGCTCAGGGAAAATTTTCGTCAGCTCCGCGAACATATCGTCGAGGTGGGGTTGCCCCCAGAAGTCGTCGACTAGAACAAAGCCGCCTCGCAGCATAAATTCACGCAGCGCATCGACCTCGGGCGCAATGAAATTGGGGCCGCTCATCGGATAGCCAATAGGCACGCGTTTCCAATTCATATAAAGGAAAATATTCTCAAACAACGCCGGATCGGTCAGTTCGACGAAGGTGTAGTTTTTGGGATTCGTATCGACATTGGTGTAGCGCTGCACCCCGCGCAAGAAATTCTCATCGGAGTCAGGAAAATCTGTATCCCACCAGCCGCCACCGCCGCGGCGGCGGCCAAAACCACCGCGCCCACCGCCGTGATTGGTGTAACGGCCTCTCACCCATTGAAACTCTGTCACATCATCGCCGTAGATCGCGAGATCCTCACCGTCTGTAGCCGGCTCATCGAAGCGCAGTACCTGTGATTGCACTGACCAAGAGCCACTCATAGCGATCACCAGTAATGCGAAAGCTAAGCAACGGGGGGCGAGGAGGATACGCATACTACTCACCGCCTCCATCTGCCGCAGCAGCCAACGCCGCAGCTCGCAGCAAGACCTGCTGCGCACGCACATAGCTAGGCGCTATTTCCAATGCACTCAACACATTGCGCTTCGCCAGCGCCGCGTCGCCATTGTTTAGGTAGGCCTCAGCCAAATTAGTCCGAGCCACCACCGGATCATCGACCTCGAGTGTCACGATAACCTCGTTTTCTTTTACGGCTAGCGCCGTGTCGCCGGTCAGTGTCGCGAGCTGCGCACGCAGCGTGTGGACGTCGCGACGATAGGGGTCAACTTGTAGCGCGCGATCGATATAGTAGGCAGCCTCGTCAAGATTACCCGAATCGAGGGCGTGCGAGGCGAGTGTCATTGCCGAGGCATAATCATGCTGTTGGTTCTCAAGTAATAGTCGCAGCTGTCCGAGACGCGCTGGCTCGTCTCCAAGCTTTTCGTAGATCTGCGCAAGAACCAGTGGTGGACTTGGGTAGCCAGTGTACTCGGGGAGAAGTTGGTATGCGGTCTCTAGCGACAGCCTGGCCTCGTCGAATGCCTCTTCCTTGAACAACACGATACCGAGTTGTAAATGTGCTTGAAAATCTTTGGGGTTCGCCTCAATGCGCGCACCCATGTGCTGTTTCAGCGAAGCATTGTTATACAGCTCGGCGAGAACCGCGCTGGAATTTTCGCGCACACCATGGCCATGGCCTTCGCCTTCGTCGGGCGCATCTTCTTTGTGAACATAGACTCCAATCTCCGCCACCCGCCGCTCCACCCAGTTGAGGAATCCTGAATCAAACTCGGCGAGGCTGACATCGAACGCCTCACGGAAACGTTCGGTGTCGCTCTTAATGTCATCGTACTGCAAGACTAGCTCGCGCAGCCCTTCGAACCCGTATTCGCGAGCGATATAGTCCACTACTAGGTAGGACTGGAAATACGCAAAGTTCAGATCCGCGCTGTTCTGCGCGCCGCT
This sequence comes from Gammaproteobacteria bacterium, assembly GCA_024639905.1. Taxonomy (GTDB): domain Bacteria; phylum Pseudomonadota; class Gammaproteobacteria; order Pseudomonadales; family Pseudohongiellaceae; genus UBA9145. The sequence goes on from JAHEGE010000005.1 coordinate 231,539, forward strand.
AAACCCTTTATCGAGATCTTCGAAACTGAGCAGCTTCTCCTGTTCAAACGCACGCACCAGATCCAACCCTTGGCTGCGCCCCCAGTAAGGACGCCCTTCTCGCTCTTCCCATACCGAGATGCCTTCCGAAAGCCAGCGCGGCATTTTATTGCCCGTCATCTGAAGCGTGACGACGTGGGCGAACTCATGCCAGGCGATTTCCTGCCAATTCGCACTCAGCGTGTCAGGCGAAATCAAGGTGATCACTTTACCGAAACAGATGCCAACCAGAGGCCCGATATCAGGCAGGCCCACCGAGCGCACGGCGAAGTCCTGAGAATTCTCGAACACCTGAATGAGTATCGGGCCTTCAGGCTCGAAGCCGTACTTCATGGTGAGTGTGTCCCAGCTCTCTTCCAAAAGCGGCTCAAGATAGGGCCAGAGTATCTGCCCGTCTTTCTCGCTCATATTCACCTTGAAGTGTTCGCTCTCCAGTGTGAGATAACTGTCCAATGTGTCGTAGACCTTGAGCATATTCGAGGTCATCACGTTGAACGGATCGTTGTCGAAACCAATTTCGAGATTAGCCCGCCCCTCTTCTTCCTCGCCTAAGCGTATAAGATTGCTACCAAGCAGCGTGTAGCCTTGCCAGTAGTTCGGATCGGAGGCGATAGCCTCACGCGCGAGCGCCACCGCCTCGACGAAGCGATACTGTTTGCCTAGAGTATCCGCGACATCACCAAGAAACTGCGGATTATTCGGGCTGAAGGCATCGATACGCGCGCGCAGCTCGGCGAAATCTTGCTCCCGCTCTTCGAGCGCGGCTTTCGCGCCGAGTAGACTCAAGCTCTTCATCGATTCCGGATTAATCGCTAACGCCTCATCGATCGCGGCTAGTGCCTCCTCTTCGGCGTCGTTGATAAACAGAAGCTGCGCCTGGGTTTCTAAGGCGAGCACCGAGCTTGGATTGATCGCGAGCGCACGCTCCAATGCCTCTCGATTGCCAGTCACGCGTGCAATGCCAACCAACGCTGGCAGATAACGCGAATTGACGGCAAGCGCGTCTTCGAAAGAGCGCTGCGCGTCGGCCGCATTGTATTTTTCGAGAAACAGCTCGCCCCACAGAACTTGTGCTTCGAGGTTGCTCGGGTCTAGCCGTGTCGCTTCGGTAAAGAGGCTATTCGCATCGTGAAAATCACCGAGCAGCCAGCTTGCCCGCGCCACCATGCCTGTGTCTTCCGAGGAGAAAACGAGGCCGTCGGTGTAGCGGTCCAATGCTCTTTGTAATTGCACACGGGCGTCGTCCCTGCGGCCAACGAACTGCAAGAGCGAACCATACTCAACAATGCTGCGAGTGGGCGGCTGCTCGAGCCCCGCATCAACCTGCTGCAATAGCGCAAGGGCCATCGCAGACTGACCACGGCCACGTAGTATTTCAGCCAGCTGCGTTGCAATCAGCGGCAGGTCAGCAGCGCTGGAGCGCGCCAGTGCCTGCTCGCAAATGCGCTGCGCTTCGTCGAGATTGCCTAACGCCGCGAAGGCGCGACTAGCGCCGACGACGCCCTCTTCCCTGTCTACGCCCTGCGCGCGCAAGAACACATCGCTTGCCGCCGCATAGGCACCGCTAAGTAGGAGCTGTTCACCCTGAAGCAGGGGTGACTGCTCCTCTTGCGCAAACGCAAGACCCGACAACAGCAGCCCGCATGCCACTGAGCCTAGTTGCGAGCTTGCGATCACCCTACTGAGAAGCATTGGCATCGAAATCCTCCGTCGTACGCGCGAGGTCCATGAGCAGAACCTCAAGGCGCATCCAGTAATCGTCTTCTAAAAATTCCGCCTTACGGCCCCGCAGCAAGAGCACTTCGCGCTCAAGTGATTGCATACGCCTTTTCAGCGTAAGCCTTTCGGGTGAGAGACTCGCCTCGTCTGCTATCGCCGCATCGAAGAAAGCAATTTCGGCGAGGCGCCCGTCGGATTCATCCGGTGCTGGCGCAAGCGCGAATAGCGCATCTCCGTTATCATCTAATCCCGCATGCTCGGCGGCGAGCCTGCCCTGCTCTTCATAAAAAGCATCGACATTGTTCTTCGCGTAATTGAAGGCCTCGAGCAGCGAGACGCGACTGTTCTTATCGCGGTCGGCGCGGCGCTCTTTAAGCCCCTCAATTAAGTAGCGTGAAAATAGCGGGTCGAATTTCTCGGCTGAAGAGCGCGTCGCAGAGACGACGATGCGACCCTCACCTGCGACCTCACGTGCGAGCGCGGTAGCAAAGCCGTAGCTCGCACTTGTCGTGTTAACGAAGACCAGATCTTGACGAGTAAAAGCATCGAACAGGCGTGCAAATTCCGCGCCGTTCAAGTCGGGGCCGCGAATGTTGAATTTCGCCTCATCGTCGACGCCGGTGCCGTGGCCTAATAAGAAGACCGCCAACTGATCGCCAGCTTGCAGTGACATCTCAAGAGCAGCCAAAGCTTGCACAATGCCGGCACGGTCGGCATCGCCATCGACACGCGAATCTATGCCTGTGCCACCCGCATAGAGAAGCACGAGCTGCTCGCTGCTATAACCGTAGTCGCGCGCCAACACATCATGCAGAGACAAAGTGAGCTGACGGTATTTCGCAGAGTTCTCGCTGCCTATCGTAGGCCCAGTAATAATAAGCGCAGCCTTTTTCGACGCCGCCGACTGCACAAACAACTCACGCGGCGACTCTTGCGCTACCGCACTGATGCCAGCACACACGCCTGCGAACAGGAGGAAAAAGCCTAAAACTCTCATCACGACAACCCCTTACTGCGGCGCAATGCCCAGTCTACACACAGCAGTAAAATCAGCAGACCAAGAAGCAAAGGGCTGTCCCACAGATCGGTGACGACCTCTTCCGAATAAGCGTTTGGCGTTGCTCGAATCGCCGCGGCGAGTTCGTCGGCCAGCGCCACGGGACGGTAACTGCCGCCGGTGGCGGCAGCGAGCCTCTCAAGCAGCCCCGCATCCAAACCTGACTGATTGAATTCGCGCAGCGAGGGCGTCACGACGATTGCAGCGCGCTGCTCTGCGTTCTCCGCACGTCCCTCTCCGGCAGCGCTGGCAACATCCACGAGCAGGGAATGAATGCCCTCTTCGCTCGCAACAAATTCCGCGCGATAGACACCCTCGTCTTCGAGCTGCCACTGCATCGGCGTATCACTTACCGCACCTAAGGGATTTTCGCGCTGCAGCCAGAGCGTCGCCTCGTTGTCTGGCGCGTAAGCCGCGTCTACCACTGTCGCCTCGACTCGAACCGTATCGCCGACGTGGTAAAACTCACGATCAAAATTAAGAGTGACACGATCGGCAGCCGACACCGCGAGCCAACGCAGCAGTTGCCGCCACAGCCGCTCTTGGCTTTGATCCTCTGCTGGCAACATCATCTGCCAACGCCAAGTGCTTGCCGTAGCGATACTCATGCTCCGCCCCGACCCATAACGCTGAGAGGCAATAATCGGCAGAGGCTGATTCTGATAAGTGAGGGTGGGGTGTTCAAGCAGCACAGTAGCACCCGGCTTCGCTCGACCTGTCACATACACGCCCTGCAATTGCGGCAAGTTTGACCACAGCGCCTGATTCGCTCTCTCTTCGCTCATTAGGCGCAGGAGCGGCGACACGCGCCCAGCCGCCGTTAGGCTCGGTGAATAGAGCGCGCCCGTAGGGTGGTCGCCGCGACGGATTCCGCCCTGTAGAGGCGCCGGCAAAAAAGCTTCCGCGACGAGCGACAGCGGAGCAATATCCGCAAGCGGTGTGCCAATAAAGCCCTCGTCGACACGTCCAGAGAGCAGCAAACCGCCGCCGCGCTCCGCGACAAAATCGTCAAGTAATTGCAGCTGTTCACTGCTAAAAAATTCCTGCTCTATGTCGCCGAGAATCACCGCTTCATAATCGAAAAGCTCGTCGCGGGAGTCAGGAAATCCGCCACTCAACTCGGTTGGCGATTCGATACCCTGGCGGTAGAATTTTTCCGGTCCGGTGCGTAAGTATGTCGCCAGCCTAAGGGATTCATCGCCGCGAATCGCGCGTTGTATAAACTTATACTCATTTCGCGGATGCCCTTCGATAAACAGAATATCGAGCGCGGGTTTAGGCGTATTGTCCACGAGAAATTGATAACGGTTATTCTGTTCAACCGTCTCGCTCACCACACCCGAGTCTCCAATAACCTGCGCGGTAAGTTCGTAGACGATGGCCTCTTCACGCTCAGGTTCGAGCTCTAACTCGAAGCGCTGTGCTATGTCTCCGGCATCCAGAATGACCTCGCGAGTCGCCACTTCTCGCTCGCCGTCACGCACGCTAAGGCGCAGCGTCTGGCCCGCGAACCCTTGCTGCTGCACGCGGACCTGCGCGGTAAACACCGAGCCTTCGAGTACAGTTTGTGAACTCGTGACCGCATCGATGCCGACATCGCGCGGCAAGACCTCTTGGCCTACACCGAGGGTAAACACTGGCACGCCACTGGCTTCGAAACGCCGTGCGGCGATCTCGGCGTCGATGCCGCTGTTGTCGCTGCCATCGCTCACCAGCAGCACACCACCGAGTGGCAGGCCGCCTAGCTGATCGTTGACCGCATCGAGCGCGCCACCAATCGAGGTGCTGCTCGCGCCGCTCGTTTCGGGCTCGAGGTCGTCTAGCCCTGCGAGGCGCCGCGTCTGGCCACCGAATCCAAAATAGCGAACCTGATAATCTGCCGCCAGTGGCGCAAGCAGTGCATCCGCCACCGCCTCGCGTGCCGCAGCGGCGCGCGTGCGCGCCGAGGGCATGTCGGCAATAGACATACTCTCAGACTCGTCGATCACTACAGCGAAAAAGGTTTCCTGAGGCACCGTTTCAAGATCGACGACCACGGGGCGCAGGAGACAGAAAAGAACGAGAATGAGCACGGCGGAGCGCAGACCAATGAAACAAGCGCGCCAACCACCGCTCAATGGCCTCGATGTGTTTAGATAGCCAACCCACGTGAGTGCAACCAAGCCCAAAGCGATTAGCGCGAAAGCCCACAGCGGCATGCCGTAAGCGAATCGCAGCGTACCGGCGGCAAGCGCCTCGAAGAATGAGGTCTGGCTCGCCGGCATTAGTCAGCGCCCCCCGAATCGCCCTCGGACAGCGTGCGGTAATACTCTTCTACAAGTTCGCGGTAGGCTTCTGGGATCTGCTCTTCATCGGCACTGTACAACTGCGTCGCCGCACTCTCTCGCTCCGCTTGCGCGCGCAGCGCACCTTCTAGCTCAATGATGGGTTGCAAGAGTGCCTGCAGCAGCTCGGGCTGCGCGAGAAAGTCTTCGATGTCTTGCCGTGTAAGCTGTTGCCGAATAGAACGAGCTGTTCCCACAGGATTCGCCTGCCCGCGCTGACCCGCTACCGTGCCGTCACGGCCGTCCTCTGATTGCTCTGAGCCTTCTAAACCGGTGCCTGCCTGCCCGCGTTGCAGACCGCCTCTCTGGCCGCTTTGTTGGCCGCCACGCTGCTGCGCAAGCTGCTCAGACAGGCCTTCGGCGAGCGCTTGGCTCGCCTCGAGTTGTTCTCGCATCTGGGCGAGCGTGCCTGCTTGCGCTGCGTCGGCGTCAAAACGAGCGACCTGCTCCTCGAGCGATTCGATCTGCTCGCGCAGCTGCTGCGCGTCACTCGCCGCTTGTTGAACGCCGCTGGAAGCCTCCTGCACAAGCGAGGGATCGAGGCGCGCAAGACTCTGGGCGAGGGTTTCGATCTGATCTCCTAGCTCCTGTTCCATATCGATTGCCAGGTTCACCATGCCGTTACGTAAGACTCGGTTGCTGGTCGCCATATCGTCGCGAATCGGACTTAACTCCCGCGTCGCCGCCTGCGCCTGAGTAAGCAATCGCCGATCTTCCGCATCGCCCCGCGTGACGACTGCACGCAGCATGTCTTCGATTTCTTCGATATCGCGTTGTTGCTGGCGCTGAGCGTCGAGCAATGCGTCCAAAGCCTCATCGCGGCGCGCTTCGCGTCGAGTCTGGCCTAGCCCTTGCGATTCGGTGACCGCTTGCAGTCCTGCTTCTAAAGCCTGCTGTTGGCGCTGCAACGCTTGGCCCCGTTCGCCAAGGCGCCGCGCGATCTGCGCGACCGAACTCTCGCCCTCTGCCGTGAGTTCGCGCTGTTGATCGCGCAGGCTTTCTAAAGCCTTCTGCCCTTGGGCCGCAGCGATCGCCGCACTGTCGCTGTTCGCCGCTTGCTGCATTTGTTCTATGGCGCGTTCCATCGCCGTTTGTGGCCCCTGTTGCTGGCCAGATTGTTGAGCGCCCTGCGACGAGCTTTGCTGCAAGCCACCTTGCGCTTGCGAGGGCGACGACTGCCGCTGCTGCCCGCCCGCCATCTGACGACTCAGCTGTTCTAGGTCGGCTGTAAGCTGCTCTTGCTGCCGCTGGAGACGTTCAAGCTCGCGCCTACGCTGTTCCTCTTCTAGTTCCTGTTCGCGTCGAGCGAGGTTACGCTGCGCGCGGGTGAGCGCTTCTTGTCGTCGCGCCAGCTCTTCAAGTTTGTTGACCTCTTCTGCGTTGCTGCCCCCCGGCTGACTCGCGCCGCCCGGGGTCTCGTAGCGATTTTCTAATTGACCCATTTCCATCTCGAACAGTTCGCGCAGATCTTCGCGCTCCTGCTGCGCGCCACCGCCACCGCCACCGCCACCGCCCTGCTGCATGCTAATGTCGGTGCGGTTAATGTTCGCCTCGGCCTTGAGAATATACTGCAGCGCCAACTGCTCTGGCTTGAGCGCTGTAGTGACCTGCAACTCATCGAGATCGGTAGCGGCGAGATTCATTTGCTCGATGGCCAGCGACAGATTCTCAACCGCAAGGTCATAGCTGTCATCGGAAAAGCTCAACCGTTCGGCGAGTCGATCTATCGACATGCGTGCGCGGCCGGTCGCCTCGCGCTGCGACTCAGCGATAATTTCCGCGTCGCCTTCGATGTCGTCTTCAGACGCGCTGCGCAATCGGTTCCGCAGCTTCCAAGTCGCCGCAATGATGTCTTTCTGCACGGTAACCAGCGCGCTACTCTCACCGCCGCCTTGACCGCCTCCCCCGCCGCCGCCCTGTTGCTGCTGCGCACGACGAAACTCTTGATCGGTGGGGATCACCTCCAAGAAGTAAATGTCCGAGACGACCTCAGAAGGGCCTTTGAGCGCGTTATTGTCGGCGAGTGTCAGGTAGTAGCTGATAAAATCGCCTGGCTCAACCGCCAGGTCTTCGAGATAAAGTAGAGTCGAACCTGAGGCGCTGCGCGTGCTCGTCAACCCACCCGCTGCTTGCGCTTTGAGGAAGTCGACCTCGCTGTCGTCCGTGCCCACCACCGCGTAATTTAAGACGAACTCGCTGAGTCCATAGTCGTCGCTGGCGTCAACTTCGAGCATGACTTCTTCGAGGGGCATCACCTCTTGGTCAGCGCCGGGACGACGCAGCGTTAGCACTGGCGGCTGGTCGGGTATCGAGCGAATATAGTAATCCAGCGGCGCAGCACTTTGGAGGCCGTCGAGGTCCGTCGCAAGGATTCGGTAGATACCGTCACCTTTAACCGTAAAGGCGGCGATTGCCGTGAGGCCCTTCACGTCGAGGTCGGTGCTCGTATAACCGTCTGCTTCCGCGGCGACCGCTTCGCCGCCGCTAGAGGCTGACTCAAACTCAACCCGCGCACTAGCGAGCGGCTTGTTAAATTCAATCGTCAGGCCCACTTCCGTGCCCTCGGGCGCGACGATGTCGCCGCCATCGGGCTCGAGGCTGTCCTCCTCGCCGGTGTAGTCTGGGAAGTCTAGGGCGACGGCAATGTTCTCAACCTGAGGCAAATCGAACAGGGTAATGCGGTGTTCGCGCGAAGTCTGCCCAGTGGCGGCAAGGCTCACCGCGTAAACCGACTCTTTCATGACCGCCGGCAGGTAATAGCTGAAACTCGAGCCACTTTCGTCGCTAGCATCTAGCGTCATCGGGTAATCGCGCCAGTTAAGTCGGTCGTCCTGTAGGCGCAGCGTCAACGCACTCGGCTGCGCGTTCTCTACTCGCACCACCACGGTGAGCGCAGAGCCTCTCTGCAGCTCCACATCACCCGGCTCCACCACGAAGACGACTGGCATTGCTGGCTGGACCTCGGCGATGCTGGGCACAGTCGCATAGGGCTGAAAGAGACGCTGCGCAGCAGCCCGCAGTTCAGTCGATTCCTGCAGGGCGAGGACTACGACGGCCAAGGCCGCGGCGCCAGAGACGAACGCGATAAACGGCTCGCGTGCGGACCCCGCGCGTTCTACCTCGCGACGCTGCAATTCGACGTGTTGCTCGGCGTCGCGCCAGAGTTGCTGCACAAAGGCTGCGGAGACGCCACTACGAGGCGAGCCTTCTGCCTGCGGCGAAAACTCCAATGAGGTGAGAAGCCGCTGTTCAAGATCGGGGAAGCATTCTTCTACGTAGAGCGCTAACGCGCGCTGGTCCGCGCGCGCACTGCGTGCTCGACGCAGGGCGCTCAGGACGACACCTAAGGCGGCGAGTCCGGCTGCCACCAGCAAGGCTGCGCCGAACAACGGCGGAAGAGCGAAGGCGACTACGAGGCCAAGTGCAGCGGCGAAGACCACGCTGAGGGCAATCAGCGCGTAGCCGAAATACTGGACATAAACGCGCCTAGTTTGGCGCCTTTGGAGGCCATTGAGGGTGTCGCGCAGTCCTTCGATGTGCGTCGTCATACCAAGCCCTGGTGGATTCTTGACCCTAGTGGATTTTTACCCTAGTGAATTTTTGAGAAGCTGCTGTTGTTTTAGAGCTAACGTTGGGGCTCAGACTACAGTTTGATCAGCGTCCTCAACTATCCCACTAACCCGTTGCGCTTAGCAAGGCTGAGGGGCCTCCACGCCCATCTCGAGTGGGCTGTAGAAAGGTGAATCGTCGGGGAAAACGTGAACCGGCGTGGCGCGCGCCCACGTCAGTAATGCCGCGACACTGGCTAAGGAGGCGATGTCCTTCAAGGTTTCCTTAGTGGGCTGAGGCAGAACAATTTCCTCGTCTTTGGCCGCAGCTAAGGCCTTCGAGGGCGTAATCCAGCGGTGTTCGAGTATTTCTTGGTTGTCCACGGTCACCGCGGTCTCACGATCCAAACCACACATAAAGAACCATGTGCAGAAACGGCGCGGCAGGTGCGGTGGCGTGGTCCAATGGGCGGTGTGTATTAGCGCCTCTTCGGCTATCGTAAGCCCAGCCTCTTCCTGCGTTTCGCGTACCGCAGCGCGTAAAGCGGCCTTGTACTCTAGCCCATCGTGGCCATCGAAATCTGTCGAATCGATGCGACCACCGGGAAAGACCCAGTGGCCACCATGAAATACCAGCTTGGAGTTACGTCTGAGCAGCAGCACTTCTATAGAATCGCCATCCTCGCCATCTCGCGCGACGACGACGGTGGCAGCTGGGACCGGTGTGATTTCAGTCATGCATCTACTCTCCTGCAGGCTTACAGCCAAATAGCTAAGTCATTTTCGACAGCCTTACATCATACTCAATTTGGGGGAATATCCCACCGTTTGCGCCGCCCACGCCATCCGCATAGAATCGGTGCAGCGCTGCACGAGGCATGTCGCAGTCACACTCAAACCACGACTTAATTACCACCTCATTCAACTACAGACGGAAAGCGGAAATATGGCTATAGGATTCGAAGGTCGCGTCGCGATCGTAACAGGCGCAGGCGGCGGATTAGGCCGACAGCACGCATTAGAACTCGGTCGACGCGGCGCCAAAGTGGTCGTTAACGACCTCGGCGGCAGCGTCGATGGCAGCGGCGGCTCAGCAACGGCAGCCGAACTGGTCGCTCAGGAAATTATCGACGCCGGTGGCGAGGCGATGGCGAATGGCGCCTCGGTAACCGACCTTGCCGCTGTGCAAGCAATGGTCGACGAGGTCATGGCGAAATGGGGACGCATCGATATCGCGGTGAATAACGCAGGCATCTTGCGCGACAAAACCTTCTCCAAGCTCGAGCTCGACAACTGGCATGCAGTGATCGACGTGCATCTCACGGGCAGCCTCAACGTCACTAAATGCGTGTGGCCGATTATGATCGAGCAAGGCTACGGCCGCCTCGTTATGACAACCTCGACCAGCGGCCTGTTCGGCAACTTCGGCCAGAGCAATTACGGCGCCGCTAAACTGGGCCTTGTCGGCTTCATGAACACGTTGCGCCTCGAAGGCGCAAAGTACGGGGTATTCACCAATGCCATTGCCCCAATCGCTGCGACTCGCATGACAGAGGAACTGCCTGGCTTCGAAGACAGCGCCGAGAAGCTCGCGCCAGAATTGGTCACCCCTGCGGTGGTCTATCTGTGTTCAGACAAAGCGCCAAATGGACGCATCATCCAAGCGGCCGGTGGACGCTATTATTCTGCCGATGTACGCGAGAATGAGGGCGTAAACCTGGGCCTGAATGCCACTGTCGAAGACATCGATGCCAACATCGATACGATTCTGGACATGACCAGCAGCAAAGGCATTATCGAGCGCATGCACCACCGCTAAACGACGTCGCTCAATCAACAAAAAGCCCCGCGGGAGTGAACCCTTACGCGGGGCTTTGACGTTCTCTACTTCTTCTTTTGGTCGGCTAGCACACTCTGAATAGAGGCGCGCTCATCGATCAGAGCAATCAGTTCGTTGTACTGCGGCGCCTCGGCGGCGCGATCCCACTCTAAGGCGCGCTTACAGACGTTCATCGCCAGATTCACGCTGAAGCGGAAGTAGAAGTCGGCGTAAGTAAGTTCTGCGCCGCACAAATAAGGCGAGAACTGCGCAAGGCGGTCAAAGGAGGCGAAGCCTTTCACAAGCTGTGCCTTGACCTCAGCCTTGAGCTCGTCTGTTGCCGGTCGGCCGAAGAAGACTTCACCGTAAAGCCTGCGTGCTGGCAGTTCAATATAGAGCTCAAGGTAGCGAATGATTTCCTGCACCTTCGCTTTCGCGTAAGGATCTGCCGGATAAAAGCTTGCGCCCTGTCCCAGCGAGTCGAGATAGTCGAGCATGACACCCGTCTCGGTCAAGAAGCCCTGTTCGGTCTCCATTGCCGGCACTTTACCCATCGGGCTCTTAGTGAGGAAGTCAGACTCCTGATTAGGAAGGATTAACACTTCTTCGAAATCCATGCCCTTTTCGAGCAGGACCGTCTTCACCATGTTGTAATAATTACTGAGCGGCATACCATAGAGTTTGATCGTCACGCGGGTCCCCTTTCTATTGAGTTTTCGAGGGGTAGAAACTACTCTTCGCCGACTCGAAATGCAAAAAAATGCTCACCTCCGTTCTCAAGCGATGAAACCCATGATTAACAGCACTCGTCGCCCCCGCATCCTGCTCCTCTCCGCTTACGACGCAGAAAGCCACCGCCAATGGCGCAGCACCCTCCAAGCCCAGTTGCCCGAGTTCGAATGGACGCAGCTGAGTTTGCCTGCACGCTATTTTAGCTGGCGGCTTCGCGGTAACGCATTAAGCTTCGCCTTTGGAGAACAGGAAATCCTTGCGCAGCACTATGACTTGCTGATCGCGACCTCCATGGTCGACCTCAGCACGCTACGCGGCTTCGTCCCCAGCCTGGCTCGAATCCCAACCCTTCTCTACTTCCACGAGAACCAGTTCGCCTACCCAACTCGCGATCAACAGCGCGAGAACGCGGAGCTGCAAATCGTGCCGCTGTATTCGGCGCTGTGTGCAGATCGCGTGGTGTTCAATAGCCAGTACAATCGCACGACCTTTCTCGCGGGCGCGAAGAGTCTCTTGAGTCGTCTGCCGGATTTCGTACCGAGTGGCTTATTGACACGACTGGAAAGCGCCAGCGTGCTGCCCGTGCCCCTGGCTAAACCGCGCGAGCAGCTTATGCCGAGGACACACTCAACGACGCTCGAGATCCTCTGGAATCATCGCTGGGAATACGATAAAGGTCCCGGCTTGCTGCTGGCAATAGTTCGCGAACTAAACGCCGCAAAGCTCGATTGCCGCTTACATATCGCGGGGCAGCAGTTCGCATCGAAGCCAGCGGAATTCACCGAAATCGAGTCGCTATTGCAACGCCATTGCACTCAGCTCGGCTTGCCAGCAGCCACGTTCGGCTTCGTCGATTCAGCGCAAGACTACGCCGCCCTGATGGCAAGCTGTGATGTGGCGCTGTCGACTGCACTTCATGACTTTCAAGGGCTGGCGGTGCAGGAGGCGGCACTCGCGGGTTGCGCGCCATTGGCGCCGTCTAGCTTGGTGTATCCCGAGTATCTTCCAATCACCAACCTCTTCGCCTTGGGCAATGATGACGAGGCGACCGCGCGGACGGCGGTCAAGACGCTTAAGGAGTGGCAACGGCGAAAAGCCTGCGGAGAGTCATTGCCTCGCGTCGATTTGGAACACTACACGAGCCCGGAGCTGGTTAAGTGCTATCGCTCTTTACTACTCGAGATGATCGAACAGCATGAGGGTCGCGGCGAGGCGAATTAATCCGAGGCGGCGACAGGTTCTAGCAGAGGAAAGACAACCTTCTGCCCGATCTGTATGCGATTAAAATCCAGTTCCGGATTGTACTGCCGCACTAACCACAGTGGGGCGGAATAACGCGAGCGCGCAATAGTTCCGATATTCTCGTTGCGGCGAATCGTGTATTCCTCGACATCGCGTATTCTGTACTGCGCGAAAAAATCCTGCTGTAGCGAAGAGTGATAGTCTTTGCGCCGGCGCTCGAACTCGGGACGAGAGACCTTACTAAAACCTAAGGTGAGCCGCTTACCCACTATCACGGGATCGCTATAGGCCATGCCGTTCAGTCGACGAACATCCCAAGCACGAACCGCTAACCAATCGGCATAATGGCCCAGAGTCTCAGTAGCCTGCACCTCAATAGAGTCGTCACTGGCGACCGAGTAGTCGGCCGGATCTGCGCTCAGGGCATCGGCTATTTCCGCATCGTTCTCTAACACGCCAGCGTCCGAATCGCCCGCAACCGCCTCCAGCGCGACAGCGTTCGCCTCAACGTCGAGCTCGTCCTGTGCGGCTTGTTCGCGGAATACTCCCGCATCCTCGTCTGCCATTACAATAGAGGTTGAATCTGCTTGCTCAGCCTCTAGGGGCTCCTCTAAGGTCTCCTCGCCCCTTAGCGAAGGGTTGGCCTCGGATGCCTCTTCCCGGGGCTCGGGTGGCTCATCGGCAATAAGGCTCGCGGGCGCGCGCTCGTTCGCTGCCAGCTGCGGCGTTGCCGTGTACAACCCCGGCAGGCGCACTTCTTGACCCGGATAGATCCTGCTCGCATCCAAGATATTGTTTAACCGCAGCAGCGCGTCTTCTCCGACCGAGAAGCGTCGCGCAATCGTCGAGACAGTATCTCCACGGCTGACAGTGTAGATGCCATCGGCAGGTGGCTGTTGTGAATCGGTTAACGAGTCATCCTGCGGCAAGAGAATTCTCTGGCCAATTTGGATGCGGTGGCTACTGGACAATTGATTGAGTGCTACGAGCTGGCCGACTGTGGTGTTAAAGCGCCGCGCGATTACCGAGAGGCTATCGCCGCGAACTACGCTGTACGCGACGTCCGGCGTCTGCACGCCAAACTTATAATCGCTTCCAATACTCGCCAGGATGCTGCTCGGCGCTTTCGAGGCTCCGCGAAGTTTTAGGTTAAAGCCCTTCGGTATGCGTTTCTGGCCATCCCATACCACAGGCCGTAGAGCGGGATTATCTGACCTCAGTTGTTCGAGACTGATACCTGCATTGCGCGCGAACACTTCCGCATCGATGTAGGCATCTGTCGTCACTTGCGCAAACGTCGGCGCGGGGGCGAATTGCACATCGCCAAAGTAGCGCTGCGCATTGTTTTCCACATCGGTGACCGCAAGGAACTGCGCGTAGAAATTACGTGACGCGAAGCCAAAGGCTCGCCCTCGATAATTGGCAACTATCGTCTCGATATCACTCGTGCCGGTTTCTCGGACTGCGCGCGCGATGCCCCCCGCACCGTGGTTATAGGCAGTCAACGCCAGTGGCCACGTGCCGAGCACACGATAGTTATACTCAAGCAGGCTCATAGCAGCGTCCGCTGCTATATACGGGTCCATTCGCTCATCGACGATATGATCGATACGCATGAAGCGCTGGCCGGTGGCTCGCGTAAACTGCCACATGCCTGCGGCGGCTGCGGAGGAATAGGCGCCAGGATTAAACGAAGATTCTACATGGGGCAATACGCCCAAGCCCGGTGGTAGACCTTTGTCATTCACCACTTTGGCAATGTGGGCGCGATAGGCACCCGAGCGGCGCAGGCCAGCGAGGAAGCGATCCGATTGCCCCAGCTGCCAACGCACGTCGTCAGCAGCCGCCCGCAAGGTTTGGTCATCCACTCCCTGCGGCCACAGTTCGAGCACTTCACGTTGTTCGGCCGTGAGTCCCGTGCGTTTACCCGACCCAAGAACTCGAAGTGCCTGTTTAATGCTCTCCCTCTTCTCCTCGATTTGCTTGCGATCGAGAGGCAGAGAGGCATAGATCACATCGAGATGTCGTGCGTCGTGGAGGAAACCGCTGCGGGTATCAACCTCAGTATAGACCCGCGTCCAGAATTGAATCGCTGGCGCGAGCCCTGCCGGACGCGGAAAGTCATCGCTTCCCTGTGCTAACGCAGAAGAACACAGGAGAAACCAGGCAGAGACTATCAGCGCAAGTTGCGCCTGCAGCGCAGGCTTACTAAAAGAGGCAACGTTAGGCAATTCGGCTTCCCTGTTCGGTGGACAGCACAGACTTCGTTTAAGGGATATCGTCTAGCTCTGAGCCTTCCTTGATCGGAATCATCAGATCTTCGCGCGTCACGTTCATCATCAGGATCACGTTAGACGCGATGTAGATAGACGAGTAAGTGCCTACCACCACTCCGATGATTAGCGCGATGGCGAAACCCTGTGTAGACTCTCCGCCGACGAACAAGATTGACACCAGCACGAGAAGTGTCGTCAATGAGGTAATGATGGTGCGGCCCAGCGTTTGATTCAAAGACACGTTCACCATATCCGTGGGCGTGCCGCTACGAAGCCTACGGAAGTTCTCGCGAATGCGGTCAGACACCACGATTGTGTCGTTGAGTGAATAGCCGATGATCGCCAACATCGCTGCTAGCGTGTTGAGATTAAATTCCATGCCGAAAACCGAGAAGATGCCCAGCGTAATGACCAAGTCGTGCGCCAGCGCGACGACCGCACCCACCGAAAACTTAAACTGAAAGCGCACGGCGATGTACACCATAATGATGCCCAGTGCGACGAGCATGCCTAGCCCGCCCTGCTCTGCGAGCTCCGTGCCGACCTTCGCGCTCACATAGTCCGAGCCTTCGAGTGTGATCTGTGACGTCCCGTCAGCCGCGAGCAGGTCGCGGATGGTCTCGCCGACGCGAACGGCTTGACCCGCCTGATCTGCCTCGGCAACCGTTGCATCGACCGGCAGGATCACACGAATATCCCGGTCCGAACCGAAACTCACGACCACGGCGTCGCCATAACCCGCATCGGCGAGCGTGGTATTCACCTCACTAATCGCTACAGACTCGGAAAAATTGAGGCGCACAGAGGTGCCGCTCGTGAAGTCGAGACCGAAGTCCAACCCTCGCGTGGCGAGCGAGACCAGCGAGATCAGTACGAGGAGCAGCGAACTCATAGCGGCGATCTTGCGTATGCCCATGAAATCGAATTGCTTGTTTAACATAGTCTGGTATCCCTAGAGCTCGCGGCGGGCCGCAGAGCGTTGTCCTTAGGCGTCACTTGCCGTCGCCTCAATGCGCGGCGGGATCGAACCTATCGATAGCGTGTCGACCTTACGGCCGCCATAGATAAGGTTGATCAGCGCGCGTGTACCTACGATCGCCGTAAACATCGAGGTGATGATGCCAATCATTAACGTGATCGCGAAACCTTTCACTGGCCCAGACCCTATCGAGAATAAGACCATCGCCACCAAGAACGTCGTCAGATTAGCGTCGAGAATCGTCGTGAACGCGCGGTCGTAACCCGCGTCTATCGCACGCTGTGGCGATGAGCCTTCAGCGAGCTCCTCGCGTATGCGGGTAAAGATCAGCACGTTCGCATCCACCGCCATACCTACGGTGAGTACAATGCCGACGATACCAGGCAGCGTGAGCGTTGCGGGGATAATCGACGACATGACAGCGAAGATGAGAAGGATATTCATCACCAACGCGATATTCGCGGCGAGACCAAACACGCGGTAGTAGAACAGCATGAAAAGGATGACGAGCGTCGCGGCTACTTGCACGCCGCGGATGCCCTGATCGAGATTCTCCTGGCCCATCGAAGGTCCGATGACTGACTGTTCAACAATAGTCATTGGTGCCGCGAGCGAACCAGAGCTAATAAGAAGAGACAGGTCGTTAGCTTCGCGGGTCGTAAGGCCAGTAATGACGAACTGACGGCCTAGCGCAGAGTTGATGCGCGCGTGGCTAATGAGTCGCTTCTCTTCGAAGAATTCAACCTCGTCGACCTCGTTACCAGACTCGTCAATAACGGTGTTAGTGCGCGACTTAGTCTCAATAAGCAGGATGTCCATGAGCTTGCCGACATTGTCACGCGTGACGCGATTCATCTGGCTGCCACCCTGTGCGTCGAGACTAATCTCCACCTGTGGCAGGCCGTTCTGGTCGAGCGACGAGCGCACGTTGCTGACGCGGTCGCCTTGCAAAATGACATCGTTATTCACGTTGACTGGCAGGCCCTGATAGTCGAAGGACTCATAGGACAAACTCGACGCGCCGAGCTCAGCTTCTAAGTGAAATTCGAGCGTTGCGATGCGCTGTAAAATACGGATCGCCTGAGCCGGGTCTTGCACGCCAGGCAGCTCAACTACGATGCGGTTAGCACCCTGCTGCTGCACCGTAGGCTCGGAGACGCCAAGCGCATCGACGCGATTAACCAGAGTCGTGCGATTCGCCTGCAGCGTGTCACGCTGAATTTGCAATACGGCGTCTGGCAGCATGCGCATATCGAGCACGAAGAAGTCGCCCTCTTCGCTATTCTGGATTTGGAGCTCCGGGAAATTCGTCACCAGCGCGGAGCGTGCCGCCGAGCGGTCGTCGGAGCTTGCGAAGCGTACGATGAGATGAGTATTAGATTCCAGGCTAAGCCCGCGCGAGCGGATGCGCTCTTCACGCAGTATGGAGCGCACATTGCTGAGATTGTCTTCCATGCGCCGCCGAATCGCCGCATCCATGTCGACTTCCATTAAGAAGTGAACGCCGCCCTGAAGGTCGAGGCCAAGGTTCATCTTGCCCGCACCGATCGACTGCATCCAACTCGGTGTGGTTGGCGCGAGGTTGAGCGCGATGATGTATTCTGAACCAAATGCGTCTTCCAAGGCTGTCTTAGCGCGCAGCTGATCTTCCACGCTGTTCAAGCGCAGCAGCAAGCTGTCGTCGCTAAGCTCGGCACCAAAGAAATCGAGTTGCGCCGCTTCCAATGCCGTCGTCGCACGCTCTAGATCCACCTCGATAAGTGGTGCGGCATCGCTGCTTATCTGAATCGCTTCGTCGTCCGGATAGAGATTGGGGACAGAGTAGAGAAGGCCTAGGAGCACGACCAAGAAGATCAGCGCGTTCTTCCAAGCGGGATATCGATTGAGCATAAGAGGGCTCTGCTTTGCGAGTAAATCGTGAATACTAAGGTAGCGCAGGCCCTCGCTCTCGAGGGCCTGCGCTAACCTGATTTAGATCTTGGCGAGCGTGCCTTTAGGCAAGACTGCGGCGATCGCCGCTTTCTGCATCTTCACCTCGGCGCCAACGCCGACTTCGAGGGCGAGATAATCTTCGTCGACCCGCAACACTTTACCGAGCAAGCCACCCGAGGTGAGGACTTCATCTCCCTTACCAATGCTAGTGATTAGCTCTTTATGCTCCTTCGCGCGCTTGGATTGGGGACGCAGAATGAGCAGCCAGAACAACAGGAACATGCCACCAAACAGAACGAGGTTAAAGGCGAGTGAAGGCTGACCGGGCTCTTGTGCGTAAGCGACGGGAAAAAGAAAATCCATTGTTATGCTCTCTATAGGGGCTACTCAAGCAGCCCACTTGGCTACTCAAATAGTCTGAAAAATAGACTAAAAAAGTGTGTGCGAGTCTTCTCGACCACACGCTAAACCCGCACATTATCTCACAACTAAGGGTGTTTAGTCGTCGGCGATCTCCGCCTGCAGCGCCTGCTGGTCTCTCTCGAAGCAGCTAATGAACTCAGCGAGCTCACCGGCGCCGATCGCCTGCCGAAGCCCAGCCATAAGATCTTGATAATAATGTAAATTATGGATGGTATTGAGCTGCGCACCGAGCATCTCTCGACACTTGTCTAAGTGATAGAGATAGGCGCGGGAGAAGTTCTGGCAGGTGTAGCAGCTACAATTCTCGTCGAGCGGCCGCGTGTCGCGGCGGTAGCGCTGATTGCGTAGCCGCAGCAAGCCCTTCGAAGTAAAGATATGGGCATTGCGAGCATTGCGCGTGGGCATCACGCAGTCGAACATGTCGATGCCTTGAGACACCGCGTAAACAATATCCTGTGGCGTACCTACGCCCATGAGATAACGAGGTTTATCTGCCGGCAGCTTATCGCCGCAATGCGCGATCACTTCACGCATCTCGTCTTTCGGCTCGCCCACCGACAGGCCACCCAGCGCGTAGCCGTCGAAACCTAACTCGACCAAGCCGTCTAGAGACTCCTCTCTGAGGTCTGGGTACATGCCGCCCTGCACGATGCCGAACAGTGCAGAGGCGTGGTCGCCGTGGGCCGTTTTGCAACGCCCAGCCCAGCGCATCGACAGCTCCATCGACTCGCGAGCCTGCTCACGGGTCGCCGGATACGGCGTGCACTCGTCAAAAACCATGATGATGTCGGAACCCAGCGCATGCTGCACCTCGATCGCCGACTCGGGCCCGAGGAAGATCTTCGCGCCGTCCACCGGCGAGCTGAACGTCACGCCTTTTTCGCTGATTTTTCGCATCTCGCCGAGGCTGAATACCTGAAAGCCGCCCGAGTCAGTGAGAATCGGCCGCTCCCAGCCGATGAAGTCGTGCAGGTCGCCATGCGCATTGATCGTCTCGGTACCCGGACGCAGCATGAGATGGAAGGTGTTGCCGAGCAGGATGTCCGCGCCGGTGCCTCGCACCTGTTCGGGGGTAAGCCCTTTCACCGTCCCGTAAGTGCCGACTGGCATAAACGCAGGCGTAGCGACTTCGCCCCGCGGGAATGTCATCCGTCCTGTGCGCGCACGGCCATCGGTCGCGTCAAGCGAAAAGGTGAGGTGGCTGCTGGCGCGTTTGTCAAAATCGGTCATTGTGGATCTCTTGTTGTCATCGGGTGAGTGGCAGCGGCTAGTGCTCGCGCGTCGCGCGGAACTCGACCTCCGGCCAGCGCTCTTCCATGAGGCTCAGATTCACCCGTGTCGGCGCCAGATAGGTCAGATAGCCACCGCCATCAATAGCCAGATTGTCGTGGGCTTTCTTCTTAAACTCCGCGAGCTTGGCCGCGTCTTTGCAGTCTACCCAGCGCGCCGATTGCACGGTGATAGGCTCGTAAATGGCGTCGACTTTGTATTCGTCTTTGAGGCGAAACGCGACCACCTCGAACTGCAGCACGCCCACGGCGCCGACGATGAGGTCGTTATTTCGCAGCGGCATAAACACCTGAGTCGAGCCCTCCTCCGAGAGCTGCGTTAAGCCTTTCTGCAAGGCCTTGAGCTTTAGCGGGTCCTGCAACCGAATGCGGCGGAAAAGCTCTGGCGCGAAATGGGGAATGCCAAGAAACTTCAACTCCTCGCCACCAGTGAACGTGTCGCCTATCTGAATCGTGCCGTGGTTGTGCAAGCCGATGATATCGCCTGACACGGCCGACTCAGCTTGGTCACGGTCGCCCGCGAGGAAGGTGACCGCATCGGCGATCTTAATCTCCTTGCCGAGGCGCGAGTGGCGCATCTTCATATTGCGCGAATACTCACCAGAACACAGGCGCATGAAGGCAATGCGGTCACGGTGCTTGGGATCCATATTGGCCTGAATCTTGAAGACGAAACCGGAGAAACCCGCCTCGGTTGCCTCGACATCCCGCGTCTCGGTTGCGCGGCCACGCGGCGCAGGCGCGTAGTCAACGAAGTCATCGAGCATTTCTTTGACGCCGAAATTGCCTAGCGCCGTACCGAAATACACCGGCGTCATCTCGCCTCGCAGATACGCGCCGAGGTCGAACTCATGGCTCGCTCCGCGCACCAACTCGATCTCATCGCGGAAATCGTCACGGTAGCTGCCCAGTAAGACCTTAGCCTCATCGCTATCGATGCCGTCGATCACGTCAACTTCGTGTAGCTGATTACCCTGCCCGTGCTTGTACACATGAATAGTGTCTTTGTAGAGGTTATAGACACCCTTAAACTCTTTACCCATGCCCAGCGGCCAGTTAATTGGCGCGCATTTGATCTTGAGCACCGTCTCAATCTCGTCGAGGATATCGATGGCGTCGCGGATATCGCGGTCGAGTTTGTTCACGAAGGTGAAGATCGGCGTGTCGCGCAGGCGACAGACTTCCATTAATTTGATGGTGCGCTCTTCGACGCCCTTCGCGCCATCAACGATCATCAAGGCCGAATCCACCGCCGTGAGAACGCGGTAAGTGTCTTCGGAGAAATCTTCGTGGCCAGGGGTGTCGAGCAGGTTGACGACCCGGTCGTTGTAGGGGAATTGCATGACCGACGAGGTCACCGAGATGCCGCGCTCCTGCTCCATCGTCATCCAGTCGCTGGTCGCATGCTTGTCCGAGCGCTTACCCTTCACCGAGCCCGCCACCTGAATCAGGTTGCCAAGCAGTATCAGCTTTTCAGTGATGGTGGTTTTACCGGCATCGGGGTGGGAGATGATAGCGAACGTGCGTCTCTTGTTAATGTCTTTACTCAGCGCGCTCTCGCTCATGCTGTTTATTCCCCAGTGAGCCTTCACGCTCGAATTAAGTGCTGTGGCCGCGAGGGCCTGAAAACCCTGGGATTCTACAGAAGTGCGAGACCTTAATAAATTGCTATCCACTCCCATCAGCAAGGATACTCGACGAGACTGTCACCTTTTCTGCAGATTCACGTAAACTCGCCCCAAAGAAACGCAAAGGACACCCGCTCATGAATTTCACCCTCACCGATGAACAGCGCGCCCTGCAAGACTCCGTTCGACAATTTGCCCAGCGCGAGCTCCCAGATATCGCGCGGCAAATAGAGGAATCTGACGAGCCACCCAGCCTGGAGCTGCGTAAGCGCTTCGCCGAGCTCGGCTATCTCGGCGTAAACCTGCCTACAGAGTATGGCGGTGGCGGCATGAGCCATTTCGATGCGGTGCTGGTATTAGAAGAGCTGGCGAAAATATCGATAGCCGTCGCCTTCCCTATCTTCGAGTCCTGTTTTGGACCGACTCTGGCGATCGCTCATTTCGGCAGCGAGGCGATGAAGCAGCGCGTGCTGCCTAAGGTCTGTGCTGGCGAGATGGTCGTCGCCGTGGCGATGTCGGAGCCGGGTGCAGGCTCTGCGCTAACCGACCTGACGACGCAGGTGCGGCGCGACGGCGAACGACTTCTGCTGAGTGGCAACAAGCGCTGGAGCTCCGGCGCCGGACATTCGGAAGCCTATGTAGTGTATAGCCGCATGGACGACAGCCCTGGCGCCAAGTCGATCGGCGCCGTGCTCGTTGAGAAAGGTGCGAAGGGTTTTACCTTCGGTAAACGCGACCATCACATGGGTTTTCGCGGCGTCTATAGCGCCGATATGTATTTCGATGATGTCGAGATCAACGACGCCGACATCCTAGTGCCCGCAGGCGGCTTTGGAAAGCTGATGGACGCCTTCGACCTCGAACGCTGCGGCAATACCACCATGTCACTCGCCACCGCGCAATCGGCCTTCGACTATGTGCTGGGCTATGTGCAGGAGCGCGAACAGTTCGGCAAACCACTCGTCGACTTCCAAGGCGTACAGATTCAGATCGCAGAGATGAAGATGAAACTCGAAGCAGCGCGGCTGCTGCTCTACCGCGCGGTGATTAATGCCGAAAGTGGCCTGCCGTCCATAGCAGAAAGCTCGGTGGCGAAATGCTTCGCAAATGAGACCGCGCGCGAGGTGACGGGCAAGGCGATGCAGCTCATGGGGGGCTACGGCTACTCCAAGGAATACCCGCTCGAGCAAAAACTTCGCGATGCGTGGGGCTGGGGTATCGCCGGCGGCGCTATCGATATTCAGAAGGTTAATATCACCGCCGCACTGGTCGGTCGGCGCTTTAATCAGCGCACTTAAGATCGGCAGGCATAGAGGCTACGCCTAGTGGACTACGGCGGCGCTCGGTGTGCCACGAGACTCCGCATAATCTGGATGCAGGATATCGCAGCGCTGAACCAATAACAGGTCGTTGGGAAGCAGCTTATCGTATTCGTCCGCGGACGAATCAATCGCTTGCACATCGATTTCTTGGGTCAGCACACAGACGACGTCGTCGTCATCGATGTCTACCACGATCACCTGTTTGAAGCCGGCGATCGTGTCTAGCGACGCCTTCGAGCCAATGTCGAACCGAGGAGCTGGCAGCAGCGCCTCTGGGTTGCGCAGCAAACCGGTTGAGGTAAAGGCGACGCCGAAGCCCGCGGCGGCGACGATGTGGATGATATCGATGACATCGGGATCGCCAAGGTCGACGCGCAGGGCAGTGCCGGCACTAGCAGCCGCCTCCATAGCATGAGGGTCACCAGATTCGGCACGGCGCTGATTCAGTAGACGGAGGAACAGGCTAATGTCCTCCTCGTTCCACTCGAGCGTTTCTTCTTGTTCAGAGCGCAGACTGTCCGAGGCAAGGCTCAACACCGACGTCTCGATGGTCAGGTCGTCGACCGATGTTTCTGGCGGGCACGGCACCACCATCGACACGGAACAATAGCCGTCACTGCTCTCGGCGCCAAGACGCCAGAGGAAAGGGATTTCGGCATTGAGTTCGATCATAAGACGAGGCGACCTACACCAGGGTAACAAGGCTCCGGGGTCACTGAGCGTGACGCCGTGTAGGGGTTAAAGATACCACAGGCAGAGCCGCGACAAACACCCCTGTAGAGAGGACATCGAGCATGGGCTAAGTCTCGCCTACTCTCGTAACGAACACTCCGGCGCTTAGCGCAACTAGCTCACACCGATCGCAACAAGGCGCCCTAGGTAACTGTTATTCAGTAATTTTTTTAGATGACTTGCGAAGCGGTTTTTTTCCACAGATTCTGTGGATAACTCTGGGGGTAAAAAGTAAAAACGCCGTTAAAGCCAACAAAAACGTCTTATTCTAGACAAATTGCTTAATTTTTAACCATATAGATATATATAATAAAAACAATTAGTTATGTGTTTTTTAAGCATAGTACAAGAATAAAACACGAAGAATATAGCGTTTTATGACAAGGCAGTCGCGAATGTGCATAAAATTACGAGGTAAGAGCGACCTTAACAAAACGCATGCTCGTTACCCTATGATTTTTATAGGATTTAACGGCAAGCCAAACCACTCGTTCAGTTAAACTTAAAACACCCCGCCCTTAGCAAGTGCCAGACGCCTCCAAAACTTCGCCTCATCAGTACGCGCTGTGCGAGAATAACGCATGGGATCCAAATCAACTTCAAACCAATTACTGCTGCGCGTTAGCGCAGTTGCCGTCTTCTGCCTCATCGCCTTCTCAGCGGCCGGCCTCGCCTCACGCTGGCGGGCGCAACAGGCAGCAACCCAACAGGCTATCCATGTCGCCAGCGAGATCTTCGTTTACGAGCGCACCTCCAGTCTCATGCTTTATGCTCATCCCGATCTGTTCACTCACCGGCGCGAGCTAGACTGGCCCACTTACCTCGCCAATGCTAAACGCCGCCTTGGCGGGCTCACTGCGATCGATACGATCGAAGGGGCCGTGACTGGCGCTGGGCTATTGCGCAACTCGAATTCGGCTACCGCGGCCTATACCGTCTTCGCTCGCTTCGCCAGCGGACCTGCAGAATTAGAAATCGAGCTGATCGAATCCCAAGAAGGCTGGCTGGTCACTCGATTTAGGATTCTCGCCCAAGCACTCAATCAGTAGCGACGCCGACAGCCCGAATAAGCTGCGCATAATCGCTATACCCCGCCAGAATTTTCACCACACCATCCTGACGCATCGTCCGCATACCTTCGCGTCCTGCTTCGCGACGAATAGCATCCAGACTCGCGCGGCGATAAATAAGCGCTTTCTGCTGCACGCCACAGACGAGCATCTCATGAATCGCCATGCGCCCCTTATAGCCGGTGCCCCCACATTCGGAGCACCCGGAGGCGCGGTGGAGCGACCAATCGTCATCCCGTAGGCCATGTCTTTGAAAATCCTCGGCACCGTAAGCGACGAGTAATTGTCTGCGCTCCTGAGCAGACGGCGTATACGGCTCTTTACACCGCTCGCATAGCGTCCGCATCAAGCGCTGCGCGAGAACACCGAGCAGCGCATCGGAGAAATGAACAGGATCCATGCCAAGATCGAGCAACCGAGTCAGGGTCTCAGGCGCGGAGTTGGTGTGCAGAGTCGACAACACGAGATGCCCAGTCAATGAGGCCTCGATGCCGATACTCGCCGTTTCTTTATCGCGCATCTCGCCCACGAGGATAATATCGGGGTCGGCGCGCAGAAAGGCGCGCATAGCCTTGGCAAAGGTAAAATCGATTTTCAACTGCACTTGCACTTGTTGCAGTCCGTCCTGAGTGATCTCAACAGGATCCTCCACAGTCCAGATTTTCCGCTCAGGCACATTTAGCTTTGCCAGCAGCGCATGCAGCGTCGTGGTTTTCCCCGAACCCGTTGGTCCCACCACGAGAAACAAACCATGCGGCTGAGCTGCGATCTCCAAGATCTGAGCCAAGTTCGCCGCGGAAAGATGAAGAGCCTCGAGTGACATCGGTGTACCCGAGGTCAGGAGCCTCATCACAACGCTCTCACCCTGCACTGTGGGCAAGGTAGCCACACGCATTTCAACGCTGCGTTTACCTAATGTCAGCTTGGTTTTACCATCCTGTGGCAGCCGTCGCTCTGCGATGTTTAGCCGCGACATGACCTTGACCCGTGCTATCGCCGCTTCACACAATGCCGCAGGAATCTCGAGCAGTTGCCGACACTGGCCATCTACACGAATGCGCACCGTCCCGGCCACACCCTCGCGCCCGGGTTCGATATGAATATCCGATGCACCAAGACGATCGGCCTCAGAGATGATTCGGTTAACAAGCAGAATCATTCCCGAAATTTCGAGCGCCTCGTCTTCGACCTCGGTCTTAGTAAAGGGCTTCGATCTCTCATGTTCTGCCAATAACCCGAAGAGATCTTCGAAGCCACGCGTTTGCTTCGGCGCGCCCTCGCCTCGCAAATACAATTGAATATGCTCAGGCAGTCCTACGCGAAACTGATACTGCCGCGCATTCATCACGCCCTTAATGTCTTCGACTCGCCTGGAGTCCGAAGGGTCATCCATGAGGATTACCGCCTCGTTCTTATCACCCCCAACCGGTAACCAGAGATGTCGCAGCAAGTAGGTCTTACTCAAGTTAGCCAGCAGCGGCATAGGCAATTTGTGAGCGGGTGAATACGCCATAAAAGGCAAACCATAGTGAGCCTCGAGACACCGACCCAGAGCGTCTTCTGCTATGCCATATTCTTCTGCAAGCACACTAGAGAGCGAGGCCGAGCGCAGTGACGCGCTCGAACAGGCCTGCGCAAACTCATGGGCATCCAAATGCCCAGAATCGACGAGGGCCTCGAAGGCACAACTAGCACGCCCCTCGGTCCCGCCCTGGCTGTCGCCGCCCTTGCCGAGATCAATCGCCACCTCGCCTCTCCTTCTCTAGTTTCAGTAGACAGGCCCGACAACTTAAGCATCGGGCGGCGTAACGCGTATTAGGAAGCAATCTATTGACCACTCATTCGATCGACACCAAACCCAGCTCTGCCATAGCAGGGCTAGCCACTCTGCTCCTAGTCAGTGCGGTCATGCTGTCATCTGCGCACAGCAAGGCTGCCGAGACTGCGCCGCTGAGCCTGCCCTCGCTTAGCCTTGCCCAAGCGACGTGGCTAGGCGAACGCGTCTTTGCCAACGAGTGCGCCTCGCAGCCAAGTTGCCTGACGAGCTGGAATGCGGGCGAAGACTTCCCTTCCCTCGGCATCGGTCACTTCATTTGGTATCAGCGAGGCCAGCAAGAGATTTTCGAGGAGACCTTTCCCGACCTGCTCGCCCACCTCGATGCACGTGGCGTTGCCCTGCCGCAGTGGCTAAAGACACCCTCCCCTGCAGACGACCGGCAACAGCCGCAAAACAGTGCACCGCAGCATTCGACCGCTGCCGAAGCAGAGTCGCCGTGGGCGAACCGCGACGCGTTCTACGCGGACATCGATAGCGACAGGATGCTTGAACTGCGCGACTTGCTAGCCAACACCCAAGCGGAGCAAGCTGAATTCATCGTGCGCAGACTAAGCCTTAGCATCCCTGGCATCTCAGCGGCAGCGGACGATAGCGCCGAAATAGGCGCTCGCATTACGCGCATCGCGTCTGCTAGTCCGCCGTTCGGCCTCTACGCGCTCATCGACTATGTTCACTTTAAAGGCACCGGGCTGGCAGCCGGCGAACGCTATCGAGGCCAAGGCTGGGGATTGCTGCAAGTCTTAGAGGCGATAGACGAGAGCCAGCCGCCGATCGAGGGATTCGCCGCCGCCGCGAAACGCGTGTTGAGCACGCGCGTTGGCAACGCCCCTAGCGAGCGCCGGGAACAGCGCTGGCTTGCTGGTTGGCACAACCGACTAGACACCTATACCGACTTTAATTTAGCCCCGAACTGATTCTCAGACGCTGCAAAGATTGACCTTTCGCGGGAAACGCTTACCCTTCTCCTTTTAGTCCTTTCAGTCGGCACACCTAACGAGCTAAGACCCATGACCCTCGAACGCCCCAACATCGCCGCCATGCGCGGCTACGCGCCTGGAGAGCAGCCCCAGGACGCCGGCACCATTAAGCTCAATACGAATGAAAACCCTTATCCACCGAGCCCTGACGTCGCAGCAGCGCTGCGCGAGTTCGATAGTGCGACGCTGAGACGTTACCCGCACCCGCTAGCCGATGAATTCCGCCAGGTGGCGGCAAAACTGCATGGACTAAGCATCGACAATGTAATCCCCACCAACGGTGGCGACGAACTGCTGCGCTTAATCCTCACGACCTTCGTCGCCGAAGGCGAGACCGTCGCGACGACCAAGCCAAGCTACTCGCTCTACCCAGTACTCGCAGCCATCCAAGGCGCTGTCCTTAGCGAAATAGACCTGGATGACGATTGGAGCCTACCCAACGACCTAATCGCGCAGCTCAATGCTCTCGGCGCGAAGGCCTTCATTCTCGTCAACCCTCATGCGCCGACGGGCCGGCTAGTGGATGCCAATGTGGTGGCGGACATTGCCTCCCGATTCGAAGGGCTCGTCGTCATAGACGAAGCCTACATCGATTTCGTCTCGCCAGAGCTGAACCACGACTGCGTGCCGCTGCTCGCACGCTTCGATAACCTGCTCATCCTTCGTACTCTCAGCAAGGGGTATTCCCTGGCGGGCTTGCGCTTCGGCTATGGCCTCGCCTCCCCTAGCCTTGCCGCACCTGTGCTGTTCAAGACGCGTGACAGCTACAATACCGACGCGATTTCCCAGCGTCTCGCCGCCGCCGCACTCGGCTCTCAGGACTACGCCTCTAACACCTGGGAGCGCGTACGCGAAAGCCGCACGAATTTGCACGCAGAGTTAGAGGCGATGGGACTCGACACGCTGCCGAGCCAAAGCAATTTCCTACTCAGCAAGATGCCCGAAGGAGTCAGCGCGCAAGCAGTCTACCTGCAACTCAAAGAGCGCGGCATCTTGGTGCGCTATTTCGATCAAGACAGGCTCCGCGACAAACTGCGAATATCGATAGGCAGCGAGAGCGAGAATCAGCGGCTGATGGCAGCCCTCCGCGAGATTCTCAAAACCTGAGACCCAGCCACTAGTCAGTAGAGGGAGAACCGAAACCGTGGCAGACGAGCGCGAGCTAGCAGAGAATGAAACGCCGAAAAGCGACCGCATTCATGCCTGTCCTAGTTGCAAGAAGCCAATGCGCCGAATAGAGGGCCGCATGGGGCCGTTCTGGGGCTGTAGCGGTTTTCCAGGCTGCAAGACCACCT
Source organism: Gammaproteobacteria bacterium (assembly GCA_024639905.1). Taxonomy (GTDB): domain Bacteria; phylum Pseudomonadota; class Gammaproteobacteria; order Pseudomonadales; family Pseudohongiellaceae; genus UBA9145. Next base: position 259,779 of record JAHEGE010000005.1, read on the forward strand.
TGAATGAGGTGGATGGCAAACCGAGTACGGCCATCAATCCAGACTATCGCTGCCCCCTGTGTACTCGCAAGCTCGTCAGAGCAGACAGCACTCATGGTGAAGAAAAAGAGAGGGGCAAGGGGGACTACTGGTTCTGTAGCGGTTACAACAAAGGATGTAAGGTGAAACTAGACGACCTCGACGGACGACCTAAACCCGCCTACCGCTGCAAGCGCTGCGGTAAGCTATTAACACGCCGCGAGGGCAAGAACGGCTCCTTTTGGGGCTGCAGCAGTTACCCCACCTGCACGGCGAGCTACAACGATATCGAAGGTAGGCCCGACCTATGATTTTTTCTTTCCTCAAGTTGCGCAAGAAAACGGCAGCGGCCCTAAGCGGCACCCTTATCGGCGCCGGAAGCCTATGGGGCCTGTCAATGTGGCAAGATATTCCGCTGAGCGCGCTCGCAAACCAGCTAGGCGCACTACTCATCTTGTTACTGGGTATTCTCGGGATTGCCGCACTTATCGGCTTTGCGCTGAGTCGATTTCGCCGCTAACGCCAGGGCGCCTGCGCCGACATGACCACGGCGTCCTCGCGGCTCGCGCCATCAGGATAGTAGCCCTTACGTTCACCGATCTGGCTAAAGCCCATCGCTGTATAGAGCGCGATTGCCCCGGTGTTCGATTTCCTCACCTCTAAGAAACAAGTCTCGGCATCGAGTTTGGCCGCTCGCTCTAGAAGCAGCGAAAACAGTCGCCGACCGAGCCCACTGCGTTGATGTGCCGGAGCGACGCACAGGGTCAGTAGATGACATTCACCGATGGCCACTGACATAACCCCGTGGGCAACGATTTCATTCTTATTCGCCAGCACCCAGCATTGATAGCCCGAACGCAGGCAATCGATGAACACACGCTTACTCCACGGAGAGGCATAGGCTGCGTTTTCGTTTCTGACCACGAGATCGAGGTCGCTGGCGCGCATGGCGCGGGCGAAAAACGTGTTAGCGGGGGTATCGGGAATCATAATCTTGAGTGGGTCATTCGGGTTTTTAGAGAGGGCTTGTGAACGCATGATAAGAGAGTATTGAGAGGTTTGCTTAGCTCTTCTTCGACCGCGTCTTAGCGATACGCGCCAGCATAGGCTGAAGATCAGCCCAGACCTCGCGCTTGAGTGATGCCAACGACAGCATCGCCGACAAACTGGCAACGAGTGTCTGCTTATACCCGAGCTTTTCGCCTATTTCGGCGACAAGACCTTCAACGACCCCACCGAAAACTAGCAGTTCGTCGAAACGCTCGCTGTCATAGCGTCGCCGCAGGAAGCCGGACAGCGCCGCCGCGCCCGCTTTCTCTGTGTTCGGCAAGCCAAGGTCATTGGGCATCGGCCAACTAAAGCCCTCACCCATGGCACCGTAGGCCGATCCTAAATCTTCCCTGGGGTGCAGATCACAGGCGCGCAGAATGGCGCCGAGCAACTCCCTCGCACGCGCCTTGTCCTCTGCCGACGCTGCTGGAGGCAGTTCGTACAACACAGCCATCCCGTCGGTTAGCGCTAGGTAACCCAGGTCGAAACGCAGTGTCGCTGCTCCTTCCGCTGCGTCTTCTCCTGCGATTCCGGCAGCCTCTGCCGGTTTTTTAGCGCTACGAAAGACCGGCAGCTCAACCGCAGGCTTAGCTCGCGTCTTAGCAGCTGACCCCAGATCGATCACCGGCCGATCAGGATTCTTACTGACCGGCGCGCTGCGCAGAACCTCGACAGGCGCCTCATGCAGCGCAGGACGCGCGACCGGCTCCACTGCGGGACGCGTGTCTTCGACTTCTGGAAAGTCGTACTCAGGAGAGGCTTTAGCACCCGCTAACGCCTGCCGCGGAAAATACACCTGCACCCCGAGCGCCTCTAAATAGGCTTGCCTATCTACTTCGTTGATCAACTGTCTACTCACTCCGTCTGCTTGCTGCAGTGTAGCTCACAGCCCCCACCTCGACCAAGCTCACTGGGCGCTCTGGGTTGGATCGGGATCGCTGGCGTACTCGGCGCCGGGACAGCCGTAGCGGCATCGCTCGAGCCCGCGGTGCCACAGACTCCTCCTCCCTCGCCCTGCGGGATTCCACTCGGAGGAGCCTCTGACACCACAGGCTCGGACTTTGGGCGGGCGCCCCGTAGCAGGCTCGGCGGCTAACGAGGCCGATCTCTGAGGAGACGCAGCGGCTGCCGCTCGACTCGGCAGTGTGTGCGGGTGTTCGCCCCGCAGTGCCGTAAGGCCGAGGAGCGGACAGCCGTGCGCGATGTTGAGGCGTGAGATGTTGAACTGATCGCGGCAGACTCTCCCGTAGCGGCATCGCTCGCGTCCGCAGCGTCGGGACAGCCGTAGCGGCATCGCTCGAGCCCGCGGTGCCACAGACTCCTCCTCCCTCGCCCTGCGGGATTCCACTCGGAGGAGCCTCTGGCATCACAGGCTCGGACTTTGGGCGGGCGCCCCGTAGGCGACTCGGTGGTCGTCGAAGCCAATCTCTGAGGAGGCGCAGCGGTTGCTGCCCGACTCAGCAGTGTGTGCGGGTGTTCGCCCCGCAGTGCCGTAAGGCCGAGGAGCGGACAGCCGTGCGCGATGTTGAGGCGTGAGATCCAGAACGGAGCAGATCTCGAGAGAAGCGCAGCAGTCGCTGCCCGACTCGGCAGTGTGTGCGGGTGTTCGCCCCGCAGTGCCGTTAGGCCGAGGAGCGGACAGCCGTGCGCGATGTTGAGGCGTGAGATCCAGAACGAAGCAGATCTCGAGAGAAGCGCATCGGTTGCTACAGCAAATTGAAGTGTGTGTGTTTTCGTGGTTGAATCCGGCTACATTTCGGAGCCTTCTTAACAGCTTCGATGAGCAATTTTTATCAAGGCGAAATCCATGAAAGCGATACTTTGTAAGTCACACGGCCCTGCCGAAAACCTCAGTCTCGAAGAGATAGACAATCTGGCGCCGGGAGCCGACGAGGCGATAGTCGAGGTTTACTCTGCTGCGCTTAACTTTCCGGATGGCTTGCAGATTCAGGGTAAATACCAATTTCAGCCGGATATGCCTTTCACGCCTGGCTCTGAAGTCGGCGGTGTCATCACGGCCGTGGGTGCAAAGCTTGAGGGCTTTGCGGTAGGCGATCGCGTCATGGCGACACCGGGTATTGGTGGGCTGGCAGAGCAGGTGCGAGTTAAGGCCGAGGGGCTGCGCAGAATACCCGACAGCATGGATTTCAAGAGCGCCGCAAGTTTCGCGATGGTGTACACCACGTCTTATCACGCACTTAAACAGCGTGCGAATTTGCAGCCGGGTGAGACCCTGCTTGTGCTGGGCGCCAGTGGCGGCGTAGGACTCGCCGCTGTAGAACTCGGCAAACTAATGGGAGCCCGGGTGATCGCTGCGGCGAGCTCGGACGAGAAGTTGGAATTCGTTAAAGCGGCGGGTCCGGATGAGCTGCTCAACTACGGCGATGGCGAGCTGAAAGAAAAGGTCAATGCGCTCACCGATGGTCGCGGCGCGGACGTGATCTATGACCCAGTGGGAGGCGATTTGTTCGATCAAAGCTGCCGCTGTATCAATTGGAACGGCAGGCTGTTAGTCGTCGGCTTTGCCAGCGGCCGCATCCCTGAGTACAAGGCTAACTTGGCGCTGCTTAAAGGCTCTTCGATGGTTGGTGTTTTTCTCGGCCGTTTCCGCAAAGAAGAACCCGCTGAATACGAGAAAAACTTCGCCGAATTGTTTAGCCTCTACGAACAAGGCAAACTGAAGCCCATCGTTACCGAATCATTCGCCTTCGACGACTACGTTGCCGCGTTCAATGTCTTTACACAGCGCAAGGTCATGGGAAAGGTCACCCTCGAAATTAAGACCGAAGACTAACAATCGACGGTGTTGGACGCCAAAGAACGATGCGGTTTCGCAGAATCGCATAAAGACGCGCCAACGCCCTACACCACTGCGAGCAACACAATAAGGCTATCAAATGCTTAGCGACCAACAGATCAAGGAAGACCTCGAAAAACTAAAGGACATCGCCGGCGGCTTGAAGACGCAAGGCAGTGAATTCGAGACCCACAAGGAAACGATTCAAGGCACGGAGCTAGACGTATTTAGCAACATTCCCGCGAACCTCGGCGTTTTCTACATGCTCGCGCGCCAATTCGAAGATAGCTGCTTCTTGGTTTACCAAGACGAGCGGTTTAGTTTTGGCGAGACGCTTGAGCTCTCACGACGTTTCTCGAGAGCATTAATCGAGAAGTACAACATACAAAAAGGCGATAGAGTCGCCATCTGCGCGCGCAATTCGCCTGAATGGTGTATGGCGTTTATCGCAATCACGCAGATTGGTGCGATTGCAGTGCCAATGAATTCTTGGTGGCAGGGCCGAGAGATCGACTATGGCCTAACCGACAGCGGCAGCAAGCTCGTTATCACCGATCCCGCAAGACTCGAGCACATGGGGCCGTCTTTAACTAGCCTCGGAATCGAAGCCATTATCGCCAAACCGGAAGGCGAGGCGAGCGCGGCGTTCCCTGAATTTTATACCACCGCTCGGAGCTTCGAGCCTCTCAGCGATGCCGAGATCACCGCCTTGAATATCGCGCCCGATGATCGCGCGACTATCCTCTATACTTCCGGCTCGACGGGCAACCCCAAGGGCGTGCTGTCGAGCCATCGCAACACGATAAGCGCACTGTATACCTGGAAATTCGTCAAAGAGATGACTGAGACTCTGCGCCCAGAGTTGGTCGATGATAACCCTGAGTTCCAAGCGGCACTGCTCGCCAATGTGCCTCTATTCCATTGCACGGGAAGCCACGCTCAGTTCTTATCGAGCTTCATGTATGAGCGCAAATTCGTCATGATGTTTAAGTGGGACGCCGACATCGCCCTAGATCTCATAGAGGCGGAACGCATTTCTATTTTACACGGCGTACCTACCATGGCATGGGAGGTCATGCAGTCGGAGAAATTTGCCACGACCGACCTGCGAAGCCTACGTAGCGTGCAAGCCGGCGGCGCGCCCCGTCCACCCGAACACCTCAATATGATTACCCAGAAATTCCCTGAGAAAGCCGTCCCCGGCCTGGGCTATGGGCTCACAGAGACCAATGCGATCGGCGCGATCATCTCCGGTCCTTTCTATCTCGCGCGCCCGAACAGCACCGGCCGCCCAACGCCTCCGGTTACCAGTGTGCGCATTGTAGACGAGGCGGGCAACGAACTTCCCGCTGGCGGTGTCGGTGAGGTCTGCATCAAGGGCCCAACGGTCATGCATGGCTACTGGAATCAGCCTGAGGCGACGGCTGAGGTCATCAAAGACGGCTGGTTTCATACCGGCGATATTGGCATGCTCGACGAGCTCGGCTTCCTTATCCTCCTCGACCGCGCGAAAGACATCGTGATTCGCGGCGGCGAAAACATTGGCTGCGCCGAGGTTGAGTATGCAATCGCGGAACACCCCAACGTGAATGAGGTGTCCGTATACGGCATTCCCGACCCACGCCTCGGAGAAGTCCCTTGTGCGACCATCATGGTCAAGAAAGGCGTTGAGCTGAGCGAGACGGAACTGCGCGCGCACCTAGCAGACCGACTCGCCGCCTTCAAAGTGCCTGCCCGCTTCTTCTTTCAGTACGAGCAACTGCCGCGAATTGCGACAGGAAAAATCGCTAAGAAAGAACTGCGAAAGGCAACGATCGAGGCCTTGCAGCTCGATTAAACCACTCGCCTCGACCCATCGTATAACTACTTAACTAAGCAATGTCTCGACGTCGAAAAAAACACTCGACGGCATGACGTTGCTTGATTAGAATCCGCGAAAATCACCTAGGGTAAGCGAGCAAGAGGCGCAAAGTCTCGCGACAGACTTTCCTTAAGTGATGGCGTCCGCGACCCGATAACAGGGAGAGTCACGGACTTTTAGTAGTGAAGCGTTCACTTTTAATCAACTTATTGATTGTGAGGGTGCCATGAAAGACGAAGAGTGGGATGAAGAGAGTGGCGATGACGTCGATGCATTTGACGCCTCGGAAATAGATGACAGCTCAGAAGATGACTCTGACCAGTCATCTTCCAGCATGAAACGTAACAAGACAGACGTCACCGACCTCAGGCGGCGGATAGAAGACAGACTCGAGAGTAAGCGCCTTCGTGAGACTTACGATTTCGATGATGACGACTTCGACGACGATTTCGACACCTTTTTAGATCGTTTAGGTTAAGGAAAGCTCAATGCTGACCTTGGCTGCGAGCCACTAGCTCGCAGCCAAGGGCCACGCAATTAAGAGAAGCGGCACCGCGACCGCAACAATGACCACTTCAAGCGGCAGACCAACGCGCCAATAATCACCAAACTCATAGCCCCCTGGACCCATAATCAGCGCGTTGTTTTGATGGCCTATGGGCGTCAGGAATGCACACGAGGCCCCGATCGCAACCGCCATTAAAAACGTATCAGGATTAAGCCCAAGGGTCGTCGCTATGCTGTAGGCAATAGGCGCCATCAGGATTGCCGTGGCTGCGTTATTCAAGACATCCGAGACCGTCATCGTAACTATCAAAATAAGTGTAAGCAGCACGACCGGCGAGTAGTCTCCCGCCACACTTAAGATGCCGCCGACCAAGACCTGCGTAGCCCCCGTAGTTTCGAGCGCAGTGCCTAAGGGAATCAGAGCCCCTAGAAGCACCACCACCGGCCAATCCACGCCATCGTAGAGTTCCCGCACAGGCACGATAGAGCGCAGCACCATTACCACACTGGCAAGCCCAAGTGCGAGCTGAATAGACACCAAGCCAAGGGCCGTCGCGGCGATCGCAGCGACGAAAATGAGCAGCGCCGGAAGCGAGTTCTCGCCACGCTTAAGGTCTAACGAGCGAGTAGCGAGTGGATAGCAAGCCAGCTTGTTAAGCGCTTCCTGCAAGGCCTCTTCTTCGCCATGCAAGAGGAGCACATCGCCAACTTTGATCACAAAATCGCGCAGGCGACTTCTATGGGGCGTACCCGAGCGCGAGGCAGCGAGCAGGTTGACGCCGAAGCGGCGATTGAAACGCATTTCTGCTGGCGTTCGACCCACCAAGGGAGAGCGCGGCGTTACGACGATTTCTAGCATCTGAGAATCGCTAGAATGGAGTAACTCGCGGGTGGAGTTCTCGGCACTCACCAGGGCCAATTTGTGTTCTGTCGTGAAGCTATCGACATCCTCTTGTGAGCCTTGCAGCACCAGGATATCGTTTTCGCGTAACAGCTGACTGCGATTCACAACCGCAGAAATTTGGCGTCGACTCTGTAAGGTCACCAGATCCATCTTACTCGCGGTGAGCGCGTCTTTTAGGTTTCCTATCGCTTGGTCAACGAAATCGCTGTCCTCCCCTACTTTCGCCTCGAACAAGTAGCGCTCGATATCGAAGCCCTCGGGGCCACCTGCTTGTTTTCGCACCTTGACCAAGCGTGAACCGAACAGCAGCATGAAGAGAATACCGGCGAGCGCGACACCGCCACCTACTGGCGCGAAATCAAACATCGAGAACGCCTGACCGGTAACCTCCTCACGGTAGTTGGCAATGAGGATATTAGGCGGGGTACCAATAAGCGTCACCAGCCCGCCTAGAATCGAGCCGAAGGACAGCGGCATAAGCACGCTGGCTGGCGAGCGGCCGGCGGCATTAGTCGATTGAATAGCGATAGGCATTAACAGCGCGAGTGCGCCGACGTTGTTCATAAACATCGACAATAACGCAGCGATAAAAGACAGCACAGCGATATGCAAAGAAGGCCGCGAAGACAAAGGCTCGATGGCACCGGTAACGAACTCAACCGCACCAGATTTCGACAAGCCGAAGCTCACAATGAGAACTAAGACGACGGTAATGGTGGCAGGATTGCCGAAGCCTGCAAACAACTCAGATTGCGGCACAAGACCCAGCAGCGCAGCGACGAATAGCGCACCGAGCGCGACGACGTCGTAGCGCCACCTTCCCCATACCAGTAGCACGAGCAGAGACACGAGCACAAACAACAGTTGTAGCTGATCGGTGGCTTGCGCATCGAACATGGGAGTCTCCAGCTAGACCAGCTTACAATTGAGCGGGGATAGGCCCTCGACACGAGCCGCTAGCGAATCGCCGCGACCGACGGCGGCAACGCCAGCCGGTGTGCCGGTATAGATCACATCTCCCGCCCGCAACTCGAACAATGTCGACAGCTCTGCGATGATTTCGGGAATGCTCCAGATCATCTGGGCTAGCGTCGCCCGTTGCCGCGCCTCACCATTCACCTCAAGAGAGATGCCGGCATCGGCGGCGAGTGACGCTTGAGCGACGGGGGTCAGCGCCGAAACAGGGGCAGACTGATCAAATCCCTTCGCCGTATCCCATGGCCGGCCATGCTGTTTAGCCACGGCTTGGAGGTCACGTCGCGTAAAGTCGATTCCCACCCCATAGCCGAAGACGCATTGCTCCGCCTGCTCAATGCTTAGATCGCGTCCACCGCAGGCCAAAGCGACGACGAGCTCTACTTCGTGGTGTAAATCGTTCGTGGCTTGCGGATAGCGCACGTCGTCATCATTAATCACCAGCGCGCTGGCGGGTTTTGAGAAAAAAACCGGCGGCTCTGATTTGGGATCGCCACCCATTTCAGCTACGTGGTCTGCGTAGTTGCGGCCAACGCAGTACACGCGATGGACCGGAAAGCGCGCGTCCATACCGACGACTGGAATGTAGACACGAGGAGGCGGCGCGAAGACGAAATCGCCGCGTTCTGATTGCTGCTGTGGTGATGCCATCTTGAATCCCTGTTATTGCTGAGGCGCAAGGGGTTGCGAGGCTGAGCAACCAAACTCTATCGCGAGTTCGGCGGTGAGCTCAGCATCCCCTGCAAAAAGATCGAGCCCGGTAGCCTGCTCAATCGCGGACAGCGGCGTTTGAGCATCGCAAAAACCCTTGTGAATCTGGGTGTCCTGTGGGAACGCAAACGCAGCCATGCGGCCGTCGAACACTGCCACCTTGAAATAGCCAGCGGCACTGCCTTCTTCCTCTGGCAACGGGCCGCTTACGACGAATAATGTGTGCGGAATGTCGCCGCGACTCTCCGTCTCAGGCAGACTTTGCATAAACTCGTTAAACACCTGATCGAGCCGCGACCAAGGTCCTAACCGTAGCTCACTAGGCAGGCGCGCTCGATTGCTCAGCAGATTCAATTCATCCCAAAAGGGGGTCGCGGAGAAGCTAGTAATGGGCGCAAGGCGCCCCTGCTCTGCGGCAAGAAGCATGACCTCGGTGAGCCTGTAGTCGCGGTCCTGAGAATCGCTCAGATCAAGCTGCAGTATCCGGGATTGGGCATCCGCCGCGAGCGCGATCTCGCGCGGTGAGCTAACGAGCTCATCTGCGTTCCACTCCCGCGGCAGCAAAGAGGCGACACCCACGCCCGCACCCACCACCCGGTAAGCGACCCAGCGCGGCAGCTGCGCCTCTGATTGTGAGTCTATTTGCGCTGCGAATAATTGCCGCAACACAATTTCGTCTCCTGCATCATCGCCACTCCACACGGGGCAGACGCCCTCCAAACAATGAGCTATTAGCGGCTGCTCCGCGCGCGCAGTCACACCCAGTACAAGGCCGATCAGCGCCAGCGACATCGCGAACCCTAGAGACGTTTTCTTCATCAACATCAGCCCATAGGATAAGGAATTTGTTTATGCACCTCGTCGCATTGCTGCATGACTTCATCGCTGAGTTTGACATCAAGCGCCGCCAAAGATTCCTCTAGCTGCGCAGCGGTGCGTGCACCGATAATTGTCGAGGCAACAAAATCGAAATTCATACTCCACGCAGTCGCGAGTGTGACCGGCGACAGACCTGCCTGCTTTGCAATCTCGAGATATTTTTCCGTTGCGGCGAGCGTCGCAGGATTCACGAATCGATCTGCCATCGCTCGCTGACGGGGGTTATCGTGGTAATGATAGTCGCCGAATCTGCAGCCCTTGGGCATCTCTGGTGCATTGTATTTACCGCTAAGCACGCCGCCGCCGATGGGCGAATAAGGCAATAGCGACACATTCTCGCGACGACAGGCGTCCGCTAGCTCGTCGAGGAAACGGCGGTGCAAGAGCGAAAAATTATTCTGAATCGATTGAAACTTAGCGAGCCCTTCGTAGGACGCAACCGTGTTGGCCTTGGTAAGCCCGTAGGTCGTCTCATTAGAAGTGCCTATATAGCGCACCTTACCGGCTTGAACGAGGCGATCCAGCGCCTCCATCGACTCTTCGATTGGCACAATGGGATCTGGCCAGTGCACTTGGTAAAGATCAACGTAGTCGGTGCCGAGTCTGCGCAGGCTACCCTCTATCGCGGCCTCAATATGGAAGCGATCGATAGCGGTGAGGCCATGACGAATAGGTGGTACGAACCAGCCAGCCGCCGCGCCCGCAACCTTAGTCGCAACGATTAGGGAGTCTCGCGGTTTGGTCTGTATCCACTCGCCGAAAATTTCCTCGGTGATGCCCGTTGTGTCGGCATTCGGTGGCACGGGATAGATCTCGGCGGTGTCATAAAAATTGATGCCGCGGTCGTACGCCGTATCCAATATTTTGAATGACTCTTTCTTGTCGCTCCAACTACCGAAGCTCATAGTCCCCATGCAGATGGGTGTGACGCGCAGGCCGCTCTTTCCGATATAACGGTATTCCATGTTTCATTCCTCAACCTTTTTTCTAAAATTTATTCGCTCGGGCTAGGCCAGCTCAAACCCTCTCAAAGAGCCGAGCATTCGTCGCCAAAGTAGCCGTCGCCCCCGCAGTAACTTGCCGCTTGTACCTGAATTGCGATGCCATCCGGATCGGCAAAATAGAGCTCTGGAGTTCCCCCTTGTGCGCCACCCCGATTCGGCATACGCAGACTGACCCAATGGGTGAGCGGCTGCGGAGGCCGCTGCCCGCCCGTTGCCACCAAACCATAGGCAGTGAGACGCGAACGCAACGCGTCTACATCAAACTCATCAAGGCTCAGACTCACGTGATCGGTACGCCCCGCTGAACTAGGCGCGCCTTGCGCGTCTCCGCCGAAATACATTAGAAACTGTAGGCCATCACCAAGGCTAAGAGTCGGCGCGTTTGGTCCCTGATAGGACAAATACTCGAGGCCGAATGCCTGCCGAAAGAACGCGTTGCCGCGTGCAGAGTTCACCACGAAATTGGTAAAGTGGTTAATGCCCCTAGCGGACAGGAGCCCCGCGGCTTCCGAGGCTTCATTTCCTGCGCACACCGCGCAGTGCTCCGTTGGCATTAAGCGAAACCTCACCCCCTCGGCATCGGCGAAGAAAAAGGCGTCCTCCCCAAGAATTTCCGTTTGCCAGAACCGACTGGCATGCTCCAAGCCTTGGCTGCGCGGAGTAGGCGCAGCGGACCGTTCGAAACCTAAGCGTTCAAAAGCTGCAGCAAGCCTCGCGACGTCAAAATTCTCAATGCCAAGCCCTATCCAGGCGATGCCGACAGCCTCGTCTTTGCTGGCAGGCCACAGACTAAAATACTGATCGCCCTCCTCTAGTTGGAAGACCGCTGCCTCCTCAATTCGAACAGGAGAAAGACCAAAGACTGCGCTGTAAAAAGCGACCGAGCGCTCGAGGTCGGTGACGCGCAGCGCGAACTGCTGATAGCCGACAAGCGTAAGCCTCGTGTCGACCTCCTGAGCGTGCGCAGAGGGAAGAGCGAGACTGCCGAGAAGACAGGAAAGTAGGACCAAGAATGTCTGCACTCGTCTCATCAACTAGCCTCCCTACTCTGCTCAATTGCTGCTGCACTCACGGATTTACGCACTGGGTAGAGTCTCGATGGCGCCACCTTCTGCCTTCCAATTTTCCATGCCGCCGCTCATGTGCGCGACACCTTGCGCCCCCATACGCTTGAGCGTCTGCGCAGCAAGCGCCGAACGCCAACCCTTGTTGCAGTAGAGTATAAGCGAGTCTGCCGTGTCGAATTCGCGACGGTAGTAAGGGCTGTCAGGATCGACCCAAAACTCGAGCATTCCACGCGGCACATGAAGCGAACCTTTTATGTGCCCCTCACGCTTCACCTCGCGCACATCACGCAGGTCGATGAGCAGCAAGTTGCCGGTGGATGCATCCATCGCCGCGCGAACCTGCGCCGGACTCAGCGTCTCTATCTCTGCTTCGGCTGCAGCGACAAGGTCACGAAAACCCTGATTCAATTTGTTCATTCTACTGCTCCTTTGCTGTTCAACAGGTTCTAGTGTGTTGCACGCTGTCGTAGGGCCCTGACTCCCAACCCTGCAACGAGAGACACGACGGCGATTACAAGCAGCAACACCTGACTGATGCCAAATAGCCCACCGGCAGGCAAGGCAAGGGTAAGTCCTGCAATGCCGACTAAAAGCCTCACCAGCCAACTTGCCGCCCCGCGACCGAGGTCGCCAATGCCGAGTAAATAGCCCTGTAGTGCCGCAGATACGAGTGCCACGCCAATAAGCGCCGTCGATAAGGCTTGCAGATTTTCCAGCCATCCACCCTGTAACAGGAGTGCGGGATTAAAGACAAAGAAGAACGGCACGAAGTAGATAATCGCACCGAGGCGCATGGCCTCGAACCCTGCGCGCATCGGCGACACCTGCGCAACTGACGCCGCAGCGAAGGCAGCCAGCGCAACCGGCGGCGTGATGAAGCTAAGCATGCCCCAATACATCACAAACATGTGGCTTGCGAGCGGGTCGAGGCCGGAATTAGTTAGAGCGGGGACGAGCACGATCGCGAGGAAAATATACGCCGCCGTCACGGTCATGCCGATACCGAGGATAAAGCTGGTGAGCGCGCCCATCATCAGCAGGATGAGGACATTATCGCCGGCGAGATAGACCAAGTCGTTGGCGATTGTGCCCGCTATGCCGGTCACTGCAAGGCCGCCGATGATCAAACCAATAGCGGCGAGGATACCGGCAAGCTCCGCCAGCAGCTTGCCCATCGTCGCGACGAGTTCGAGCAGCTTGTTGGTGTCCAAGCGATGCTTGGTAAACTGATTAATCACTAGCAACAGCGCGGTCGCATAGAACGGCGCTACCGCTTCGCGCTGCATGAAAACCAGCATCCAGATGAGTGCGGCGAACACGGCGATAAAATACCAGCCGTCACGGAATACGTCGCCCACTTTGGGCAGCTCTTCTTTCGGCAAGCCCTGCAAATTATCGCGCGCGGCATGCGCATCGATCTGCATAAACAGGCCGAAAAAATACAGTAGCGACGGCACGATGGCCGCTATCGCGACGGTGACATAGCTGATGTTCAAAAAACTCGCCATGACGAACGCGGTTGCACCCATGATAGGCGGCATTAGCACACCGCCCGTCGACGCACAGGCCTCGACGCCGGCGGCGTATTCTCGGGTAAACCCAATACGCTGCATCGCCGGTATCGACAGCGGCCCGGTAGTTAACACATTGCTTATGGGGCCGCCGCTCATAGAGCCCATGAGGCCACTGGAGAAAATAGAGACCTTGGCCGGACCACCGCGTTTATGACCAAGCAGCGCGAACGCAAGGTTAATAAAGAAAGGCCCCCCGCCTGTATATTGTAGCGACACGCCAAACACCAGAAATCCAAAGACGAGCTGCGCAAACACCTGCATCGGGATACCGAACAGGCTCTCCTCTCCCATCACATGAAACATCGCCACATCTTGCACTGGGATGCTGAGCGCGGCCATGACGTCGGGTAGGCGATCGGCGAAAGTAGGATAGAGAGAGAACACAGCGACGATAGCGAACACTGGCCAGCCCCCGGCGCGCCTTCCTGCCTCCATGACAATCACCCACGTCACCAGCGCAAGCCAGACTCCCACTGGCGGCGCGGCGTACTCCCAAGCCTCTAACACAATGCGCTCGGCATAAAACGCGAAATAAGAAAACACGCAGGCGATAATCAGCATAATGACGACGTCGTACCAAGGAACGTGTTTTGGGCTGTGTTTCGTCGCGGGAAAAGTCACGAACACCATGCTCAGCATGACGCCGGTAATCAGATACATATAGCGGCTATCGAGCAAAACATAGCCAACGAAGAAACCGAGATTAAACACCTGATTGATGGCAAGCAGAATAGACACGCCCGTGAGCCCAGCCATCACTGCACGCCAGCGCCCGGACAGCTCTCGGTAGCGGATACTCGGCGCCGGGGCGTCGGCCTTAAGACCCATTGAAGGCTCGTTTGAAATCTGTGGTTCGGTCATAGCGTATGTCTACCTAGCCGCCAACAGTGAGGCGACAGCAAATAAAGGATTTAGAGACTGTCGGCGAGAGTAACCACTCCCGCGGCTTCAAGTGCCTTAAGACGAGCAGCTAGCCAAGCCTGCTCGAAGGCTTTGTAGTCCTCAGGCGCGGCCGGCAAGAATGCGTCCCAGGCCGCGCGCAGAATCGCTTGCCTGGCTAGGTTCTCTGCGTGCTTAGCCGCGGCGGCGGGCGTCCACATACCGTTCTCTTTAAAATAGCGAATCGCGCCTTCGTGAAATGGCAAGAACGCCTGTTCCAGTTTCTGCCGCTCAAAGGTCCAACCCATCGCCCCCGGCGCCGCGTCTCGATATTCCTCATAATGACGATGCATGATTTTCACCGTGCTATAGGCCATCGCCTCATCAGAGGTATCGAGGCCGACAAGCAGCGGATAGGCCGAAGTAAACACTTCTAACCCCTCGGCGGGCAGAGTCGGACCCTCGTAGGCGAGATGTGGCACATACCAAGGAAGGCGCTGGCGTACGCGCGCGATTGCGTCGGCGTCGTCATGGGGCAGCGCGGGAAAACGCAGTCCTCGGGGCGAGGCTTCGACGCGTAAAAAAGGCGGCGAATTACACGCACCGCCAGCAGCGTCGGCGCGGTTATTGAGGATCGCATCGATCGACGCGTTATACCCGCCGACCTCAACGCGCTCCACGTCATCCCAAGTGAGTTCTGCATAGGCAAGCAGCGCTGCAGTGGCATTGTTAAGCGACGGCGCTCCCTGCACGAAAGTCATGCGTTTACCCTTCATGTCGGCGACGCTGAGAATATCGGCGTCGGCGGCCGTGGCTAAGGTAAACGAGCAGCTGTCGGAATAGTTCGAAAGCAGCGCGCGCACTGGCTGCGGCCCCCATATTTTCGACGCGAAATTAAGAATACCTTCTTGTGCGTAGACCGATTCCGAACCGCCCGCCGAGAAATGCACACGCCCTGCGCGCAGAGTCGCAAGCCTAGAGACGTCGTTGCGACCGGGAATCACGCGCAGATTCACACTGTAAGTGCGCTGCAGGATATTCCCCAAAGCAACCGCTTGGCTGTAACCGCCGGTGCCGGTCGGATAGGCCGACCACGCCATCGTGCGCGGCAGGTCGATTCCCTCTTGGGCGGGCACACTGCCGACGCTCGCTGCGGCACTCAATGAGGACGTGAACAGGAAGCCTGCACACACCAGCGAGCGCTTAACGACCTTGAGGCCCGCGCGGGCAGCACGCTGCATCACAAAGCCTTGCAGAAGGTGTTTGGGGGTGGATGAATGAGGAGCTAGAAAACCGCGAGCGGACATGGAATGACTCGACTTCTTAGGTGAAAAACAGCTTTTGAGCATAACCTAGCCCCTGCCTCAATACCAACTCATTGCGGCGCTTTGGACAGGCTTACGCCTTAGCCTTGTCGCACGCCGACCGAACCTGGGCCAAGGGTTTGCGGGGGCCGAGAGATTCGCTCTATACTCAGCCCATCGGTCGCGCTTTAAAGCTTAGGGCGGCACGCAGAATAATGAAAATTCACGCTCTTGGGGAACACTCATGCCTTCACTCTTTACCTTCGCTGATCGCCCTTCGTACTCACCGACTTCCGCCCGCTCTCGCCGCGCCCTTGCTGCGGCGATAGCCTTCGGCGTGACGGTTACGGCGTGCGCTCCGGACGAACCCGTGATGCCTGAGCTTAGCTTCGAAGAGGCGCTGCAGGAACAACTCATTACTGCCCAGCCTGGCGACGTGATCGAAATCCCCGCAGGCGTGCACGAGATGACCCGCAGCTTGTCGCTCAACGCCCCAGGCGTGACGATCCGAGGCCAGGGCATCGACGTGTCAGTGCTGTCGTTTAAGAATCAGATTCAGGGTGCTGAAGGCCTGCTCGTCAACGCCGATGACTTCGCCCTCGAAGACCTGGCGATCGAAGACACGGTGGGCGACGCGCTCAAGATTAACGAAAGCGAGAACGTCATCGTTCGCAACGTACGCACAGAATGGACCGGCGGCCCGCTAACAACTAACGGCGCTTACGGCATCTATCCCGTGCAGTCTAAGAACATCCTTATCGATGGCGCTGTCGCTATCGGCGCGTCTGACGCTGGCATCTATGTGGGCCAGTCTACTCAGATCATCGTGCGTAATTCGCGCGCCGAGTACAACGTTGCCGGCATCGAAATCGAGAACTCCACTTTCGCCGACGTTTACAACAATGTCGCGACCAATAATACCGGCGGCATTTTGGTTTTCGACCTACCCAACTTGCCGGTTCAGGGTGGCCGCAATACCCGCGTCTTCGACAACGAGGTGGTTAGCAACAACGTGGACAACTTCGCCCCCGAAGGCAATATTGTTGGTACGGTGCCCGCGGGCACCGGCATGATGGTGCTGGCCAACGACAGCATCGAAATCTTTGGTAACCGTTTCGCCGACAATCAAACCACGAGCGTGATGGTGGTGAGCTATCTGATTAACGGCCTGCCCCTCGACGATCCGAACTACGATCCGTTCCCCGAAGCCATCTACATCCACGACAACAACTTCGAGAGCGGCGGCGAAAACCCAGACTTCGAAGCGCTCGCCATGCTGTCTGAGGCCACCGGCCAGCCCGTGCCCCATGTGGTGTGGGGTGGCGCGATCATGCCCGATGCTGACGGCAATCCAAGCAAGACCGCTAGCGACATCCTATGCCTGGGTGAAGGCGGCATGACGTTTAGCAACCTCGATGCGATGAACGGCTTCGCCGCGCCCTCCTTCGACCTGAGCCCGCACCTCTGCGAGCAGCCACGCTTGCAGGAAATCATTCTGCCCAACGATCTAGCTGGTGCTGAGTAGGCGATTTTTGAAAGGGGGCATGTTGCAGTGACCGGTATAAAAGCGCTCTTAGGAATCACGTTGCTCGCAGGCCTCGCCGCCTGCGGCGATTCGACGCCCAACTTCGTTGCCGACGCGCGCCCTGCGCGCCTATCGGAATGGGGGCTTTTCGAGCTTAGCGCTGATCGTCTCGCGCCGCTGCCGGCTCTCGAAGTCGTACGCCCTGCGAATCCGCTATTTACAGACTATGCGCACAAGCTGCGCACACTGTGGATACCCGACGGCACTCAAGCGACTCTGGTTAATAATGAGATCAATTATCCGGTCGGTACCATCCTCAGTAAAACCTTTTACTACCCCAGTGATGCCGACGGCAACGTCGTTAAAGTAGTCGATAACGGCGCGCGCGAAATCGACCTTGGCGCCGCACGCCTCATCGAAACCCGCGTGCTAGTTAAACAGAGTGGCGGCTGGGATGCCCTGCCCTATGTCTGGAATGACGACGAGACCGAAGCGTTTCTCCGTGTTGCTGGCGCGAGCCGCTCGCTAAGCATGGTCGATGCGGCACAGCCCGATGCGCCTGCTACCCAGTTTGCGTATTTCGTGCCCAACGAGAATCAGTGCTCGGGCTGCCATACCACCGAACATCCCGACGGCGGCATGCATCCGCTCGGCGCGATCGCCAGCCAACTCACCGCATCGGCGCATGACGCGGCGGGCGAGTTCCGACCACAAGTAGACACCCTGGTGGCACGAGGCTGGCTCGATACTGCGCCTACGGGGCCCGCGCTCGCCTCCTTCGAAGACTTAAGCCTAGGGCTTGAGACACGCGCGCTTGCGTATCTCAATATGCAGTGCGGCCACTGCCACAATCCGAAGGGCGCCGCCGATACGTCTGGCCTCGTCTTGACTGGCAAGCATGCCACGCGGGTGAGTACCGGGGTCTGCAAGCCACCGGTTGCTGCAGGTGGCGGCGCTGGGGACTTACAATACGGCATAGTGCCGGGTGATCCCGACGCCTCAATTCTTCACTACCGGCTCGCATCGACTAAACCCGACGAGATGATGCCTGAGCTGGGCCGCTCGCTAGTCCATGCCGAGGGTGTCGCGCTGGTGCGTGAATGGATCGGCTCCTTATCCGGCGCCTGTGGCGCAGAGCCACCGCTCTCATCAGCCGCTGATTAGCGCGTTTCTGCGCTCACTCTTCAGTGCACTTACTTAAGCGCCTACTCAACAGGCGCGTTGAAATAGGTGTCAGGGAAAGGCTCATCATTGAGCGTAAAATGCCACCACTCCGTCTCTAGCGGCCGAAAATTTTGTGCAAGCATCGTGCTGCGCAGCAGGGCTCTGTTCGCTCGCTGCTGGGCGTTAGGCTTGTCGCTTGCCGGCCACGAGCTCAAATCGAAGAAGTCCCAGGGCGTGCCCATATCGAGTTCCTCTCCTGTCGCAAGATCAATCACTGTGAGATCAACCGTGCTGCCACGCGAGTGGCCTGAGCGCTCGGCGATATAGCCATCGCTAAACAGATTCGCTTTATCGACATTGGGGTAGAAGATCGCCTTTTGCTGGGTGTCAGCAAGGTCACTCGCCCAACGCACAAAGTGGTCTACGGCCCGCTGCGGACGATAACCATCGAACACCTTCAAGCCGAGCCCAAGCAAGGCCAGAGACTGCTGCGCTCGCTCTAACGCTGCCAGCGCCGGCGACGAGAGCATCGCCTTCGGCGCGAGATAGCCATCGATACGCTTGCCGACGAAATTATCGGCGCCAGCGTAGCGTGCCTCTACTGCGATGCCTGTGCTTGCCACGTCAGCAAAGGGCCTGTCCTGCGCACTCGCCGCGCCTAGCCCGCCGATAAGCCACGAGAAACCAATGCCCCAGTAGGCGACCCAGCTGCAGTGCGTTCTTCGCATTCTCTTTGCCTCCCGGCCTTTTACACCCGCGCGCCTGAGCTGACAGATCGCTGCTCGCAGTCCTGCCGTACTCTCAATGACCCTTGTAAAAACAGGGAATATAGCGCTTGAATAATCCCCTGCTTGCCCATAGCCTCGCAGCGATTGAGCGTCTAGAATATAAGCGATTATGTCTTTTGCATCTATTTCATTGGAGTTACCCCTATGATCACGCGACCACGCCCAACTCGACTCTTCGCAAGCCTCGCGCTCGCCTCTGCGATTGCCGGCCTCGCCCCGCTGAGCAGCTTGGCGCAAGACCACTACAGCTCCGCTGCCCATGACTTCGACGTCACCACCGTCGCAGAGGGGCTCGAAGTGCCATGGTCGATGACCTGGCTGCCCAATGGCGACATGCTGGTGACCGAACGCCCAGGACGCCTGCGCATCGTGCGTAACGGCACGCTGCTTGCCGCGCCGGTTGAAGGCGTACCAGCCGTTCACGCAGTGGGCCAAGGCGGACTCTTCGATGTGCTGCCACACCCAGAATTCGAATCGAATAAGCTGGTTTATTTAAGCTTCTCCAAGCCACTGACCGACGAGTCGACCACTACCGTCGTGCGCGGCACTTTCGAGAATGACAGGTTAAGCAACGTAGAGACTATCTTCCAAGCCAGCACAGAGGGCCGCAACGGTCACTACGGTGGCCGGATCGCCTTCGACAACGCCGGCTATCTGTTTATTACCATCGGCGATCGTCAAGCCCCCCCCGCGGGCGACCTCATGGCACATCCCGCGCAAGATTTATCCAACCATAACGGCACCGTGATTCGCCTCAACGACGATGGCACTGTCCCCAGCGACAACCCTTTCGTGGGTCAGCGCGGCGCGCTGCCGGAGATTTACAGCTACGGGCATCGCAACCCGCAGGGTATCGATATTCACCCGGTTACCGGCGACGTCTGGACCGATGAACACGGCCCACAGGGCGGCGACGAGCTGAATATCGAAGAAGCTGGCAAAAATTACGGCTGGCCGGTTATTGGGTATGGCGTGAACTACGGCCCGGGACTGCCCATTCACAGCTCTCAATCCAGCGAAGGCATGGAGCAGCCGCGACACTTTTGGGTGCCTTCTATCGCGACAGCGGGCCTCATGATCTACGGCGGCGACCTTTTCCCGAATTGGAAAGGCGATATCTTCGTAGGCGGCCTGCGCGGTCAGCAGCTTGCGCGCGTCGACCTCGCCGACGACGGCAAGCGGGCGATGATGGAAGAGACTCTGCTCAATGGCATCGGCCGCATCCGCGACATCCACGAAGGACCGGACGGGGCGGTGTATATCGCTACCGAGAATCGCGGCGTCCTGCGCCTCACTCCGAGCGAGTAAGCAACGAGTTAAACACGAGGCCCGCTGATGCGGGCCTCGTGCGTTTAGGGAGAGCGAAACCATGAAGACGATCGGCATGCTCGGCGGCATGAGCTGGGAATCGACTGCCAGCTATTACCGGGCACTCAACGAAGGCGTTAAAGCACGGCTCGGCGGTTTGCATTCTGCTAAGCTCTGTTTGGTGAGTGTAGACTTCGCCGAAATCGAGGCGTTGCAGAGGACTGGCGACTGGGACAGCGCCGGCACACTGCTCGCCGAGGCTGCACGGCAAGTCGAGCGCGGCGGCGCAGACTTCTTATTGATCTGCACCAACACCATGCACAAGGTCGTTGCCGCCATCGAAGCGCCGCTCTCAATCCCCCTCATTCATATCGCAGACGCAACAGCGCTGCGATTGAAGGCAGATGGGGTGACACGCGTTGGGCTGCTCGGCACGCGCTTCACCATGGCGGAAGATTTCTACAAGGGACGACTCGAAGAACGCTTTGGCATCGAGGTACTGGTGCCTGACACTCCGACCCAGGAACGACTCAGCAGCATCATCTATGACGAACTCTGCCTAGGAGTCATCGAGGACGCATCGCGCAGAGTCTACCTAGAGGCTATCGCGGAACTCGCTCGGCGTGGTGCACAGGGCGTGATCCTCGGCTGCACCGAGATTGCACTGCTGGTGCAACAACCCCATACAGACACGCAGCTGTACGACACCACAGCCCTGCATGCACACGCTGCTATCGAGGAGGCGCTCGCGGAGTGATAGACTGCGCGCAACGAGGATTAGCGCGACAAAATCATCAACACGACGCGAGAGAGACAGACCTAGAATGGAAAATTTGGTGATAGAGACTGCCACGGTTGGCCTAGCGACGTTCTTCGCGACCATCGGCCCACTCGACGTAGCCGCCGTTTTTGCCGCCCTCACTGCGGGCGAAACGGCGAAATATCGTCGCCGAATGGCGACCCGCGGCACGTTCATCGCCACCGGCATCCTCATTCTCTTCGCCCTCATCGGCGAATCGCTGCTAACCGCCCTCGGTATCTCGCTGGCCGCCTTGCGCACCGGCGGTGGCATCTTACTGCTGCTTATCGGCATCGACATGGTGTTCGCTCGCGCCTCGGGCAGCACCTCGACCACCGACGAGGAGGAGCAGGAGGCGCTCGGCAAACGCGACATCTCGGTCTTCCCTATTGCCACACCACTCATCGCAGGCCCCGGCGCCATGGGCGCGGTGATTCTCCTCATGGCAAATACCGAGGGCGAACTCGCCCTGCAGGCAGCGGTCATCGCCTCGCTGTTGGCGATCATTGCTCTCACGTTCGGCATGCTGCTACTGGCGAGCAAGATCCAGCGCCTATTCGGCGTCACTGGCATGCATGTCGTGACACGCATATTCGGAGTGCTATTGTCGGCTCTTGCTGTACAGTTTATTTTCGACGGAATCGCCCAGAGTGGGCTAATCGGAGCGTAACAACCCGCTCTAGAGCGCCCCGGCAAGCGGGACTAAGCCCAAACTGGTAGCCAGAAGAGAAGCCAAAAAAAAGGCCGACAGAGTCGGCCTTCAAGCTTCTAGGGACTAACTGAGTTGCAGCTAGAGTAGGACACTTCAGAGGGAGGGATGCGGAGGATGGCGTCCGCGCTCACTTGATCTCAGGAGAGAACCCTCTGTCCTGCCCCTAATAACGCCCCACCCCCAACCTTGGATCACAACCCCGGGGTCAGGTCTTTCATCGATGCATTTTTACCCGAATATTCGGAGTTCGGCCGCCAAACCACGCACACCTGCGCTTCGTTAGAGCACGAAACCGAGCGAGACTAGCAGGCGTATTCATGATCTCAACCATTAAGCCACGAGAGGCTGACAATGAGACGCGTAACCGAAGCCGCTAGACTACAACACCGTGGACTAGGCGAGTTGCTTAAAGGCCTGCTCCTGCTGGTTTTACTTCTGAAAGCCGCTGCCAGCTATGGCCTCGAGACTCCTGATTACGAAGTACTCTACACAGAGGGCAACATCGAGTACCGACGCTACGCTGCGTTCAATGTTGCACAAACCTCGGTCGGCAACGCCGACTCGTTGGAGAATCGCGGCAAGATGAATCAAGACGGCTTTATGCGTCTGTTCCGCTATATCACCGGCGATAACCTCACACAGTCGTCTATCGCGATGACTGCCCCCGTAATCGAGACTAGCAGCGCCAAGATTGCCATGACGGCGCCCGTAATCGAGTCCGAAGCCGACGGCGAACTGCGCATGGCTTTTATGCTTCCAAGCGAGTACACGCTGGACACTGCGCCAACGCCAACCGACTCGGCTGTGACTCTGCGCGAGATACCTGCTAGGCTAGTGGCCAGCATCCGCTACTCGGGTCGCTGGACTGAAAAAAACGTGCAAAAGTTCAAAACGCGGCTCGACGCGCATTTGAGCGAGGCGGGCATAAAGACCCTGGGCGAATTCTCTACTGCGGTCTACAACCCACCCTTTACCCCACCGTTCATGCGCCGCAACGAAATACACTATGAAATCGATGCTCTCCCCCTGTCTTTGCAGCTCGGACCTAAATCGTGACGCAGCGGCACGTCCTGCTCACGGGCGCATCCGGACTCATCGGCACGGCGCTTGCTGCACACCTTACCGCCAGCGGCTTTGTTGTGCACAAACTCGCAAGAGACGCGAGGAGCGCAGCCTTTAATTACGACAGCAACAGCAAGACTGTCGTATTGGACTCCTCTATTCCCCTCTACGCTGCGGTAAACCTTGCGGGACCGAGCATCGCCGATGGCCGCTGGAGCGAGAGCCGCAAGCGCGACATCCTTGAGAACAGACGCGATTTAACCCATGCCTTGTCTTCTGCATTAGCGAGCGCGAGCACGCCCCCAGCTGTCTATCTTTCCGCGTCGGCAATCGGTTATTACGGCCCTTCACCTGATCAAGAGCCCGCATCACCTCATACAGACTCCTGTTTCGACGAACAGTCCCCGGCCGGTGACGATTTTCTGGCAGAGGTAGGCAAGTCTTGGGAGGCCGCCACACTGCCAGCGCGGGACGCAGGCATCCCTACCGTGCATCTCCGCTTCGGTGTAGTCATGAGCACCCGCGGCGGCGTGCTGGGCAAGATGCTGCTCCCGTTCTCCCTCTGCCTGGGTGGACGACTTGGCAGCGGTAGTCAGCGCATGAGTTGGATAAGCCTCCCGGATGCGATCGGTGTCCTTTCATCTCTTCTCAACCGCCCAGAACAGGCGGCAGCGCTCGCCGATGATAACGGCGCCACCGCCATCAACCTTGTCGCCGGCAGACCGGTAACCAATGCCGAGTTCACCCGAGCGCTTGGCAATGCGCTAAACAGACCTACGGTGCTGCCCCTGCCTAGCCCTGTCATTAACCTCCTTTTCGGGGAAATGGGTCGCGCGCTGCTGCTTGGCAGCGCCGCCGTGTGCTCGACCAAAGTGCAGGCCCTCGATTACACCCTGAAACACCCCAGCATAGAGAGCGCCATCGAGCACCTCGTCAGTAATCGTACATAGCGCAGCCCTATCAAAACCGCCCCCAAAGCCCTTTGCTCGCCAATTGACTCTTACGCTCAGTGGGGTAGTCTCCGATATTCAAAAATTATGCTTCCAGTTCGAGGATTGCCGTGAATACCACCTGTTTTGACGTCAGTATTGCTGGCCACATCGCCCACATAGTGCTCAATCGCCCTGAAAAGAGAAACAGTATGATTCCAGCCTTCTGGGACGAGCTGCCACAGGTGATTAGCGCCCTCGAGCAAGACGACTCGGTTCGCGTCATCGTCCTCTCCTCGACCGGCCCTCATTTCACCGCCGGTATCGACACGGCCGTATTCGCTGGCGGCAGCGAGGCCACCGATGACCCGCGCGAGCTCGAACACCAGCGTCGCCGCCACGGTGCACGGTTTTACGATAACGTTTTGCGCATGCAACGCACGTTTACCTGTTTAGAGGAGTGCCGAGTGCCTGTACTGGCAGCAATTCAGGGCGGCGCGATAGGTGGCGGGGTCGATCTGATCACCGCTTGCGACATGCGCTATATGAGCAAAGACGGCTTCCTCACGATCTTCGAGGTGAATATAGGCATGACCGCTGACGTAGGCACCTTCCCGCGGATCACCAAGCTCATCCCAGAAGGCATCGCTCGCGAACTCGCCTATACAGGGAGACGGATGGACGCTGACGAAGCCAAATCCATCGGCCTCGTTAACGCCGTATTCGACACACATGAAGCGCTCCTAGAAGGCGTCATGGGCATCGCCCGCGAAATCACCAAGAAGGCTCCGATCGCGGTCTACGGCAGCAAGCGCCTAATTAACTACTCACGCGATCACAGCACCGCCGACAGCCTCGATTACATCAGCATCTGGAATGCGAGCATGCTTAATCACGGTGAGATTCAAGAAGCGATGAAAGCCAACGGTGAGCGGCGAGAAGGCGATTTCGCAAGCCTACCACCCAAGAAGCTTAAGATGTCGGAGACAGTGTAGAGAAAACTGCCCGTCCGGAGTCAGGCGTAATACAGAATAATGAGAGGCGCGCCATCGAGGACGCGTCCAGATCAAAGGATCTGCACATGTTAAAACCACTTATCGCAAGCCTCGTCGTTATCACGATAAGCGCGACCATCGCGCTCGCAGGCAGCGCTAATAGCCTAAGCTATGACGGCATGCCAATTTTCATGCTGTGTGCGACAGTTGCCTTCCTGCTGCACTGGGCCGGATTTATCCCTGCCTATGTGTATCAGACTGAACATTACTTTGACCTCATCGGCTCTATCTCCTACGTCGCTACGGTCGCGCTAGCCGTGATGCTGGTGCCATCGATGGATTTACGCGGATTAGTTGTCGCTACGGCGGTGTGCGTGTGGGCTATTCGCCTCGGCAGCTTCCTCTTTGCCCGAGTGAAGAAGGCAGGACAAGACCGCCGCTTTACTCACATCAAGCCCCTATTCTTTCGTTTCTTGTTCACGTGGACTCTCGGCGGCGCTTGGGTATTTATCACCATGGCAGCAGGCCTTGCGGCGATGACTTCGCAGACTCGAGTCCCGCTGGATGCCTACTTTGTCGTCGGCGCCTTGCTATGGATTATCGGCTTCACGATTGAGGTCATCGCGGACAGGCAAAAGACGGCCTTCCGCAACGACCCCGCCAATGAAGACAAGTTCATAACAACCGGTCTCTGGTCAATCTCGCGCCATCCTAATTACTTTGGCGAAATCCTTCTGTGGATAGGCATCGCGCTGGTTGCGCTTCCAGTTCTACAAGGGTGGCAGTGGGTCACGCTTGTCTCCCCTGTCTTCGTCGGATTCTTGCTCGTCAAGATTAGCGGCGTTCCTTTGCTGGAAAACATCGCCGAGGCACGCTGGGGCGATGATCCAGCATACAAAGAGTACAAAGCGCGCACGCCGACGCTAGTTCCGTATATCGGCAAAACGAAACTGGGTTAAGATTAACGCTTTCTCCAGATAACGACTCACGCAAGAGTCGCATGACACAGAAAAGGATATAAATATGGCTACGATTATTAAGGCGGCATTGACCGCTACTCTACTGCTCTTATCGACGCTTGCGTCAGCACAGTCTATAGACCTCGGCCGCGGTGAACTCCCGGTCACCGTGCCCGCCGGTTATGATGGCGAGACTCCAGCCCCGTTAATCGTTCTACTCCACGGCTACACGTCCTCAGGTGCTATGCAAGACGGTTACATGGGCTTTAGCAAAATCGCTAACGACTATGGCTTCTTCCTCGTTGCACCCGATGGCAACAAAGAGCCCGGCGGAGATGAGAACCGCTTTTGGAACGCCTCACCCGCGTGCTGCGATTTCTTCCGCACAGCCGTGGACGATTCAGCCTATATAAGCGACATCATTAAGACGATGAAGAGCGAGTACAAGATCGACAACAACCGCGTGTACTTGATAGGTCACTCCAACGGCGGCTTCATGTCTTACCGCGCGGCATACGATCACTCAGACACGATCGCGGCGATCGCAAGCCTCGCCGGTGCTAACCACATAGAAGAACGGGAAGCACCTGCAAGCCCGGTTCACGTGCTGCAAATTCATGGCACTAAAGACGCAACCATCGCCTACGAAGGCTCGCAGATTCAGGAAAACTACTACCCTAGCGCGCTTGAATCAGTGCAGCGTTGGGCAAGCTATAACGGTTGCAGCGCAGAGGGTTCGGAGCGCGAGCTGAGAGATCTCGTCGCCACACTTCAGGGGCATGAATCGCGCGTGACACTTTTCGACAAAGGCTGCAAACAAGGCGGCTCAGCTGAACTGTGGACAATCACCGAGGGCTCGCACGTTCCCATGCTGTCAGGCAGTTTCGCCTCTCAAGTCGTGGAATGGCTCTACGCTCATCCCAAAAAAGTGCCTAGCTTCGCCGACTAGCTCGGTTCGGAGGCGCTGTGTTAAAGCAGCGCCTCAATCCTATCCATCAGTGATTCCATTCGGCGCAGTACTGGGGCATAGGCGTCGGCAGAGGTCATATCTAACCCGGCTTGGTCGCGCAGAATATTATGTGCGTAGTCTGAACCTCCCGCACTTAACACGCGAATAAAGGCGTCGCGCACCTCGTCGTCGCCTGCCAAAAATTGTTCAGCGAACCAAGCGGCACCGGTAATAGAAGTCGCGTATTGGAACACATAGAAGTCGTAGTAAAAGTGCGGGATATACGCCCACTCAGCCGCATAGGCATCATCAATGGTTAACACGCCTTCGTCGTGACCGTGGTAGCGCTTGAGGAGCTCTCCATACATTTCGGACAGCTTGGGACCAGTTAACGGCTCACCGCGCTCGACAGCCTCATGCATAGCCAATTCAAACTCGGCAAACATCGTCTGCCGGAACAGAGTGCCGCGGATATTCTCCAGAGCGCCGCCAAGATAAAACAACTTTTCTTCGTCGCTGCGTGCGTTAGCGATCATGTACTCCTGCAGCAGAATCTCGTTAATCGTCGAGGCCATCTCGGCAGTGAAAGTTGAGTAGCCGGCAGTCTCATAGGGGTTGTTTGCCTGCGCTAAAAGACTGTGTACTGCATGACCCCATTCGTGCGCAAAGGTTGAAAGCGATTCGTAGTCGTCGTTGTGATTGAGCAGCACAAAAGGGTGTACGTCGTACACCGAGCCATTCATGTAGGCGCCCGAACGCTTGCCCGGCGCAGGATGGCTATGCATCCATTCACCATCGAGCCCTTGTCGAAGTAAGTCGAGATACTCTTCACCGAACGGCTTAAGCGCCTCGAATGTGATAGCCGCCGAGCGCTGCAAATCAAACTCGCCAGTATTCACCTCGACCAAAGGCGGGTAGATGTCGTAATAGCGCAAATCTTCGATGCCGAGCATGCGCCCGCGAAGCGAGAGATAGCGGTGAAATAAGGGCAACGCAGCGTTTACTTGAGTGACTAGCTGCGTGTACACCTCAGGCGGTAGGCCGTCGTCGAATAAGTTCGCGGCGAGCGTGGATTCATGATCGCGCACCTTCGCACCGAATACATTCGCCTGGATATTGCCAGCCATCGTGGCGCCCATGCCATCATTGAACTGATTCCACGTGGCCCAAAAGGTATCGAATACGAGCTTGCGATCCTCACGATTAGGCGCCGCTCGCCAAAGCGAATACCCAGCCTGAGAGAGAGTGACCTCTTGGCCTTCGCTTAGAGTCACCACGGGCCAGGGAATGTCTGCATTCGCATAGCTTTCGTAGATCTGTTCTGAGGACGATAAGGCCAAGCTCGCCTGAGCCAGAATTTCTTCAGTCTTGGCATCTAGCGTATGCGGTGCACCACGCAAGAGGTCGCGCAATAAAAAAGCATGGGCTGCAAGCGACGGGTCCGCGGCGATGAACTGCTCGATGCGCTCCGCGCCGATCTCCAACACTTCTGGCGCAAGCCACGCACTCGCTTCTTCGAAGCTCGCGTAGAGGCCGCGCGCACGGCCAAACCGAGCTTGCGCCGCAGCGTCGCGCTGATCGCTGTCGTAGATCAGACTCGTGTAAACATAGAGTCGCGCAACCTCTTTGTTAAGGGCCGACATCTGTGACATCGCAGCACGAAGTGAATCGGGACTCGCTCCTAACGTGCCCGAAAGCGCGGACAAGCCATCGACTTCAGCCTGCGCCTCTGCCATGCCGCGTTCCCATGCCGCCTCATCACTATAGATCTCGGTTAGATCCCATACGACCGCCGTACTCGGCTGTGCGAACACAGGGGTTGCAAGCATAAAAACGAGGGCGACTAGATAACAGGCAGACAGTGAACTTCGCATGAGGGATTCCTTTATTTGGCGGTCTAGCGACTCTACCAAGGAATTTGGTCACCGTCATAGGCCAAAAATTGCGCCGCCTCCGATGGCTGCGACGCCATCGCGTCGTCGAGGCGCGCCAGCAAGGCCGCGGCGACGAATGCTGGCGTGAACAATTTGCCTTCGGGAACCGATCGCTGGAAGGGTTTGCTCAGGGAAGTATCCGTAGTGCCGGGATGAAAAGCGATGAAACGCAGAGCCGGCAGTGAACGCCGATACTCGATAGCGCTGGTTTTCACCAGCATGTTAAGCGCAGCCTTCGAGGCACGATAGGCATACCATCCTCCCTTGCCGTTATCGGTAATACTCCCGACGCGGGCGCTAAGCACAGCCAGCGCGGCGGGGGCACCGCCACGCAGCTCTCGCTTGAGGAAGCGATGCAGGTGTTTAAGCCATAAGGCAGGCACCACTGCATTGCTTTCAAAGACACTGAGCAGGGTCGCCGCGGAAACGCTTTCGATACGTTTCTCGGGTTGCAGCTCACCCTCGTGAAGCCTGCCATTGGCTACGACGACACGGTCTAATCGGCAGCCCTCAGCGACTAGCACGCCCGCGCACTCTGCCAGCGTGGCTGCGATCTGCGCTTCGCTGTAATCGCATTGCCACCAGCGAAGCCGCGCCTTTTCTTGCCCTGGTGACTGCGGTGCACGACTGACGGCAAGAATCAGTGTATCCGGCTCTTGCAGAGCGAGCGTCTCGATCACGCCTTGCGCGATCCCGCCACTGGCGCCAATCACCAGCATCGCTCTCGGTTGCACCCCGGACTCCTCGCTAACAGTCACTGTCTATGCCTACACTTGGCGCAACATCGCACGCTTGTTTGCTACACGGGTCGCAGCGGCGCTGTCCGGTTACGAGGTAGGAAATAGCATAGCGGTAACGCGCAAATACCCAGTAGCCTAAGTCGCTAAACCAGCGCATGACCGGTAAGCGCAGAATACTCAGCCATTTCTTGCGACCGACTGCGCGCCAAGACTGATGAGCCACATCTAGGCCGAGAATCAAAGTGCCATCGGCGTAGAGCGCATGCATCTTTCGATCGGCCGCGACCGGGTCGATATGCGGGTAGCGCGCAGTGAAATCGGCAGCGTGAATATCTTCGAAGCGAAGCCGTTTGAGCCCGTCGAGGGTGCGCAGCTCTTCCATCTCGGCGCTGCAAATTGGGCAGTAGCTGTCAAAGAACAAGGTGAGCGGGTAGCGGGACATGCGGAATACCTTCGAGCGAATAATTCAATGTGTGCGGCGAGTGATACGTATCACGTTAAGCTATAGACCTGCCCAGCCGCTAATTCTCGACGCTGAGAAAATAGAACAGCCCGTGCAGAACGAGCACCGCCGTGGTCAGGAAAATACGCAGCGCGGCATACCGAGGATGGGTTGCTGTGGGTACTGCCGCAAGCGAGTCACGCAAAATAATCTCAGCCACGTTAACAGCTAGAAATCCGACAGCAAGCAGGAACAAAGGCAACAGTAGAGGCAAGAGTAGACCCAATCGCTGCAGCAATAGCGCCGCGAACGCGAGCAAGGCGAACACATTGCTGCCAACTAGTGCGGCGATACCGAGCCGAGCGCCGTCCTCTTGAGGCGTGCTAATCACCCTTCCCCACAACGCGCCGCCAAGAAAACTGAGGATGACTGCCCCGTAGGCGATGAACAGCGTACGCGACAAATCCTGCATTCCTAACAGCGCCAGCAAGCAGGCGAGCAGGAACGGCGTGAGCCCCGCATAGCCGAGCAACGAGATTGTCTTGGAGGCTGTAGTCAGTCGCATACGCAGTATTACCCTAGGAGAAACCGGATCATGGTCTGGCCAACGCCTGTCGGCGTTACACTTACCAAGATTACGCCACATGGATGGGCTTCGCTATGGCCTCGCACCCGCACTTACTCGAAAACACGCTAGATCTGCCTGCTGAGGTCACGACGCTGCGCTGGATTCTCGGCGACCAACTCGACGCTACCCACTCCTGGTTTAGTGATCAAGACCCCAGCATCGCGTATGTCGTCGCAGAGCTGAGGCAAGAAACCGATTACGCCCCCCACCACCTCCAAAAGGTCTGCGCATTCTTCGCCGCCATGCGCGCGTTCGCAGAGCAGCGTGCAGCAGAGGGACATACGATCCTGCATCTCACGCTCGATGCGACCAGCGAGTTTTCCGACCTGCCCGCTCTTATAAGCGGGTTAATCCTGAACAATAGCATCGAGACTTTCGTCTACCAGCGCCCTGATGAACTGCGCCTCGTCGAGCAGCTTGCTGCGATGCGTCCGCCCGAGGGCTGCAAGTTCACACGCGTGGAGTCGGAACATTTCCTGCTGCCCTTCGAGGAGATCAAGAAATACTTCTCGGCCGATAAGGCCGTGCGCATGGAAAATTTCTATCGCAAGATGCGTAAACTCCATGACGTGCTTATGGTCGGTGAGGAACCCCGCGGCGAGCGCTGGAATTTCGACGCGGAAAACCGCAAGAAATTTAAAAAACCCGACATCGACGACCTGCCAGCGCCGCTCGTGTTCGCCAATGACGTTAGCGACATCCTCGAGCGCCTAGCACGGCATGGCGTAAAGACCATTGGAGAGCCGGCCTCCAGCCTCGTGTGGCCTATCGATCGCACCCAGGCACTCGATCAGCTCGGATTCTTTTGCGACCATTGCCTCCCCAAATTTGGCACCTTTCAGGATGCGATGACGGCAAATTCACCTCACCGCTGGAGCCTCTACCACGCCCGCGTGAGCTTCGCGCTTAATGTAAAGTTACTCCACCCGCGCGAGGTAATCGACGCTGCAATTATGGCGCTAAACGCGCGGCCCGGCGAAATCGATCTCGCGCAAGTCGAAGGCTTCGTGCGGCAAATTCTGGGATGGCGCGAGTACATGCGCGGGATGTATTGGGCGAACATGCCCGGTTATGAAAAAAAGAACGCGCTCGGTGCGAAGGCCATCCTGCCCGGATTTTTTTGGACGGGGAAAACGACGATGCGCTGCCTGCAAGAAGCCATCGGACAGTCACTCGAATACAGCTACGCACATCACATTCAGCGCCTGATGATAACCGGCAACTTTTGCCTCTTAGCAGGCGTCGATCCCGATGCGGTTGACGAGTGGTATTTGAGCATTTACATCGATGCGATCCAGTGGGTGGAGATGCCGAACACGCGAGGCATGTCGCAGTTTGCCGACGGGGGCTTAATCGCCAGCAAGCCGTATGCAGCGAGTGGTAATTACGTCAGCAAGATGAGCGACTACTGCAGTAGCTGTAATTACGATGTGAAGCGCAAGACAGGCAGAGGCGCTTGCCCGCTGAACAGCCTGTATTGGCGCTTCATGATCAAACACCGCGATCGCTTGGCCCGCAATCCCCGCATCGCCATGCTGTTCCGAGGCTGGGACAAGCAGAGCGATGCAGAGAAAGCAGCGATATTGGATTACGCGGAGTCGCTCCTTGCCAACATCGAAGACCTGTAGACCTGCGCTTGAACTCGAGGTCCTAGAGCGTGTCTATTTGCTTAAGTAAGGTGTCGACATCACTGCATTCGAACGGGTCGGTTGGGCAGTTGTCTTCCTGACCAGGCTCGACATTAAGCAGTTTTATCACCCCGTCATCTACTAGCATCGAATAGCGCCACGAACGATCGCCAAAGCCGAGGTTTTCTTTCTTCACCGCCATGCCCATCTTGCGGGTGAATTCGCAGTTGCCGTCGGGTAGCATCTTCACGCGCTGCACGCCGAGGTTTTTGCCCCACTGGAACATCGAGAAAGCATCGTTCACGCTCAGGCAGTAAACCTCGTCGACGCCCTTGGCTACCAGCTCGTCATACTTGCTCTCGTAGCCTGGTAAATGGGTGCTGCTGCACGTGGGTGTAAACGCGCCAGGCAGCGCAACGATGACGATGCGTCGACCCTTGAAAATCTCATCACTGCTCACGTCCTTCCAGACGAAAGGGTTCTCGCCACCGACGGATTCGTCGCGCACACGCGTCTTGAAGACAACCTGAGGAACTGGGTTGTTGATCTGTAAAGGGGTACTGCTCATCATCTTTCTCCCTGCGCGATCGCGCTGCTTGTTGCTCATTTAGCTTCGCCGGCATCGGACCTTCGAAGCGATGAGACAATCATAGGAGAATCCGATAAATCGGTAAAATGAATTAAAAAAATCAGGATAACCTGAAAAAGCGATTTAACTAGACTGCTGCACCACAGTCACTGGCTGCCACGCCTTATGCCGTGCCTGCACCGTCGCCACGCTGTGTTTGCACACACCGGCTTTGTCTTGAAGCTTAATCTCACAGACGTCGCAGCGCACACACTCCTTGAAATCAACTGCTTGCATCCGTATAGCGCCAGTGGGGCAGGCATTTTCGCAGACTTTACACACCTCGCACTGAGGGACGCGCTTAATCTTAAACGGCGAGACGAGACTCACTACTCCGAGAGAAGCCCCCAGCGGACAAGCATAGCGACAATAAAAGCGCGGAACAAACACGCTGCCGAGCAGAAACACGCTGAGGATCGACCAAAGAAGCAGCGATTGGCTTTGATAGAACAGCGTTCCGAAGGGCTCGAAGTACTGAAACACACTCAGCTCCGCATATGCGATCGCAGAGAGCACAATCCCAGCCAAGATCGCGTACTTAATCCATAGCGCTGCATCATGAAGACGCTGCGGCAGTGCGCGACGCCAGCGCTTCGGCACGAAGCGAGTCATAAGGTCCTGTAACGCGCCGAAGGGGCACAGCGAGGAGCAGAACACCCGCCCCCAAAACAAGGTGGTTATCACAGTGAAGACCACCAGCATCAGCAGCGGCAAGTCGTTGAGGAACAGTCCAGGCCCCTGTTTGATGACATTCGTGATATGCGACACCGATAGGAAAGTGCCGTTAATGAAGCCGAGATAGACGAAGGTGACGCTCAATGCCGCCCAGCGCAGCCTCGAATCCTTGCGCAGGAAGGCGGCCATCGCCAAGACTAGCAACGCGATGAGGGTGAGCGACTCGTGCCACGGCGCGCTAGTGAGCAGCGCCCGCAGCAGACTGTCGGTTTCTAGGTCGGCGTATTCGTCGCCCAACTCGGGGAGAAATTCTGGCGGGATCGGTGTCCCCTGAGCCAGGGCCAGCGCGAGGGGATGAATGAGATAGTCGGTCTGCTGTAGGTCTTCTATCCGATCAACCTCCACACCGGTATTGTAAAACAGGGTAAACGGCTGCGTGAGATCCACCTGCGGCGGCAGCACGATAGCCCCAGCGAAACGCATCTGCTGCGCGCTCTTCCCCTCCTCCGCGCTGCCCACATAGACGAAACGGCGACGCTCGAGCTGATAACTCCAATCGCCCTGCTTAAGGGCCAGGTTTTCTTGTCTGAACGGCTCAGAGGCATCGCCGCCGATGCCAACTAGCAACAGGCTGCCGCTACTGACGCGATTACTCGCCTCACGCTCCGCGCGAGAATAATCCGCCGCGCCGACCAGCACCTCGCCTAGGCCTTCGCTGCCAAGGAAGGCAAGCGTCAGTTCTAGCTGGCTGCCGTCGATGAGTGAGATGGGCCAGCGCTTAACCAGTCCATCGGCAATGAGCTGATCCCACGACAAGGGAGTTATCAATGACAGCGCCTGCGCCTCCGCGCTCGAATTGGCGAAAATAGCAGCATCGCTCAAATAGGCTTGGGCGACTTCTCTGGCCGCATTGCGCACGCCTCTAGCCACCGCCCAGCTGCTTATCGTGGCGCGCGACACTCCATCCACGTCGCGGCCCACGCGAAAGCCTTCGGCAGCGCTCTTGCCAGCGAACTGGTTCGGGAAGCGTTCGGTATTGAGGAAGTCGCCGCGGATGCTTTTATAGGACTCGCGGTAAAAGAGGATCTCGAGGCCGGTGAGCGACCCTGCGTTGTTTATGCCAACCAAGACGTCGATGGGCGCGCTGTAGCCGATCTCCTGCGGTTCGAAATCCGTCGTCTCGAAAACATAACCCAGCACGGGATGTTTGCCGTCCTCAATTGCCGCCCCAAAGGCCGAATAAACGGGAGGGACACCCTGTTTGGGTGAGAAGGACTCAGCCTCTGGAAACACTGCGGCGAGCAGCTCGACTTCAACCTCCGCCGCCGACGAGGCGACGGGGGCGCAAAGCACCGCAAAAACAACACACCAGAGCAGGGAGCGCGAGAACCGCAATGAACACGTTGAAAAGATCTGAGACATAAGAGCAGTGAGGAGAGCGCGCATCGATTGGAAAATCCTGTTTTAGCCGATTCGTTGTTATTGTTGTTTGTGTGTAAACCGGTGCAAGCCTTGCCCCAGAGCCACGCGCATTAAAGCAGCGCTTTTGATCTGGCTCAACGCAGAATCACAATTTGGAACGAACGAGCAGCCAACTCTGACTAAAATCTGCAAGCTGTTACCCTTACCCCACAAAGCTCATAATCAATGCCATGGCCGCGCCACACGCTGCTCAGTGGAATAAGCGATGTTTCTCAGGCACTTACATCCAAATAGCTGAGGCGGCTTGGAAGCACCATAATGGTGCAAAAAACCACCAAACTGGCGACGACAGATTTACGCCATTATTGGACTTTTCTATTCAGTAGACTTATTCTTCGGATACGTTGTGGTAATCAGCGTGGAAAAAAGCAGCTGTAGAAAGCTGTTCCACGCATTCATTGCCGTGGCTGGGTTAACACCAAGCCTGTTCGCAGGCAAACAATGTAGCTTACTTCTACAGGGGAAAGTAAATGACTAACAGACCTAAAATGGCTCGCAGGGTTCTCCCTACGGCTATCGCGCTTGGTCTGCTCGCACCTGCTGGTTTCGCACCACTGGCGCTAGCACAGCAAGCCGACGACATGGTTGAAGAGATTGTAACGATCGGTTCACGACGCCCACAGCGCAGTGCAACTGACTCATCAGTTCCAGTCGACGTGATCAGTGGTGAAGAGTTCATGAACATGGGCTTCACCGACATGGACGACATGTTGAAGACGGCAGTGCCTTCTTACAACGTCGCTCGTAACGAAATCTCAGACGCCGCGACTATCGTGCGTCCTGCGACACTCCGCGGACTCCCGCCCGATAACGTACTTATCCTCGTTAATGGCAAGCGTCGTCACCGTTCAGGCGTTATCGCCGAACTCGGTGGTGCCTTGTCGTCAGGCTCGCAAGGCGCTGACATCACTGCTATCCCTACAATGGCTATCAAGCAAGTCGACATCCTACGTGACGGTGCTGCCGCTCTGTACGGTTCAGACGCGATTGCCGGCGTAATCGGTTTCCAGCTCAACGATTCAGCGGAAGGTTTCTCGCTCGAAGCGAAGATGGGCGAAACTGGCGAAGGCGACGGCGACCAGGTGCAGATTCAGGGTAACATCGGTCTGCCTCTCGGCGACGACGGCTTCCTGAACATCACCGGTTCTTGGGTTGAAACTGACCCAACTAGCCGCTCACTGCAGCGCACTGACGCCGCGAATCTGATAGCCAACGGCAACGACGCGCAGCGCAACAGTGTTGCTCAGCCGTACGCTCAGGTCTGGGGCGCGCCGGAGATGATTGATAACTACAACATCTTCTTCAACTCAGGCATCGAAGTCAGTGATAGCCTCGAAGTTTACGCATTCGGTAACTACGGCGCGCGTGAAACACTCGGCGGCTTCTACTACCGTAACCCTAACTCGCGTGGCGGTGTTTACACGAACGGCTCAACTCGTGCTGTTGTTGACACAAACATCCGCAACCGTGCTACTGGCGTGACTTCTAACTGTCCCGCTCTGACGAGCCCAGGTTCAGGCGGCAACGGCATTCCTTTGAATGCAGCAGCAGTCGCAGCGGATGCTGCAGCAATGGCAGCTCTACCAGATAACTGCTGGCTGATGAACCAAGTGACGCCTGGCGGCTACACGCCACAGTTCGGTGCACAGCTAAAAGACGCCAGCATCGTTGGTGGTTTCCGCGGTGACATTACTGACAACCTCAGCTACGACGTCAGCGCAAGCTACGGCCGCAACGCGGTTAGCTTCCTCATCAACAACACGTGGAACCCTTCGAACGGTCCTGACGGCTTTGTGAATGGCGAGCTACAGCGCAACTTCGACCTCGGTCAAAACGTGCAGTCAGAAACAAACTTCAACCTAGACATGGTTTACACCATGCCTGTTGACGGCTTTGCTTCAGACCTCAACATCGCATTCGGTGGTGAGTGGCGTGACGAGCGTTTCGAAACTATCGTTGGCGAGAAGAACTCATGGAACGCTGGACGCTTCGCGTTCCAGAACGTCGACGGTTCTAACACGTACAGCGATGGCGTTACGCCTCTGCCAAACCTGAGCATCGGTGCGCACGGCTTCGCGGGCTTCAGCCCCGAGCAAGCTGGCTACTGGGGCCGCTCTAACTACGCAGTCTACACTGACCTCGAAGCAGACATCACGGATGCCTTCACAGCAGGTGTTGCGGTTCGTTACGAAGACTTCGAAAGCTTCGGTGACACAACTAACTTCAAGGTCTCTGGTCGCTATCGCCTCACAGACGCCCTGGCAGTTCGTGCGTCATACAACACTGGTTTCCGCGCCCCGACTCCTGGTCAGGAAAACGTAACTAAGCTTTCAACGATCACTGTTGACGGCGAATTGCAGCAGCGTGGTCAGATCCCACCAACTAACCCGATTGCTGGATTCCTCGGCGCACAGGCCCTCAAGCCTGAAGATTCGAAGAACTACTCTTTCGGTATGGTGTGGGATGTTACTGGTGACCTCAACGTCACAGTTGACTACTTCAACATCGAACTGGAAAACCGCATCGCGGCGACTGGTACTATCGATATCTCAAGCCGCAACGCAATTGCTGGCGTAGGCTGTCCAGTCGCTCTCGCGAATGGCCGCAACCTCGCGCTGTGTTTGCAAGAAGCGGGCGTTCCTGGCGCAGCAGACCTCAGCTCGGTCTCGTTCTACACTAACGACTTCGCGACTACCACTCAGGGTATCGACCTAGTTGCTACGTACAACGTTGACTTCGGCGACATGGGTAACGGCACATTAAACGCCGCATGGAACTGGACAGAGACTACTGTTGATAACGCTGGTGCAGAGGTTAACCGTAACCGAGTTGTAGGTCTGGAAAACCAGAACCCACAAAACCGTGGCGTGTTCACTTACAACCACTTCCTGAATGATTTCCGCTTCCTCGCGCGTCTAAACACGTTCGACGACTGGATCGATTCTGGCTGGAGTGGCGACACAACACCACGTGGTGCTGACGGCCTTGGCTACACAATCAACTGTGGCTTCAACACTGATAACTGCTTCAGTGGCGAGACTACGGTCGACTTGGAAGCAGCCTACACTTGGAACGATAACTACACCTTCGTAGTTGGCGCGAACAACGCGTTCGACCAAGAAGCGGCTATCAACCAAACTAACCTTGACGGCACTATCGGTGACGGCAGCCTGTACGCAGGTAGCACACCATGGGGCACGGAAGGTGCATTCTACTACGCACGCGTTCGCGTAGACTTCTAAGTCGACTCCCCTCTCGAAGGGGATGTAAGACTCAGAAACGAAAAGGGAGACACGGCAACGTGTCTCCCTTTTTTCGTTCTCAGCTGCATACTCTATGCCTCGCAACACTCGTCATAGTCTAGCCATAGCGCGCAAACTACGCCAAAATCGGACGCTCATTTATTTGTCGAGCCAATCCTCCTATGCCTTCTCTCCCGCGTTTAATCGCCCTATCTTCTGCCCTCCTGTCCCTCGCAAGCTGCACCGAAGACTCAGCGACATCGCAGACGGCAGAGGCTCCCGACACCATCATCACTCACGCACGCATTTACTCGTTCGCATGGCAGGAACCCAGCGGCGAAGGCCTGCCTGCGCCCGATGCTCCACTTAGTAACAGCGGCGACTGGCAACCTGACGCCGCGGCAATAGCAATCACCGGCGGCGTGATCACGGCTGTTGGCTCGCACGATGAAATCCTCACGTTAGCCAGCGACGCTACCCAAATTATTAATCTTGAGGGCGCCACCGTGCTGCCCGGTTTTACGGATTCGCACACGCATATCGAGGAGCTAGGCGCCACGCTGGACGACGTTAACCTTAAAGGTGTAGCCGACGAGGCAGAGGCTGTGGCCCGCGTGGTTGCACACTTAGAGACCAACCCCGTACCCGCGGGCCAATGGATAGTCGCGCGCGGCTGGGACGACGGCCTATGGGCCGACCGCTATCCCACCCACGACCTACTCACCGCGGCTGTGCCAAATAACCCCGTGCTCATGGATGGCACCAATGGCTTCGGCGCGTGGGGCAATAAGCTCGCCATGGAAGCCGCAGGCATTATTGCTGGAGCAGCCGATCCTGTTGGCGGCGAGATACTGCGCGACGCCTCGGGCGAGCCTACCGGCGCGGTCCGCAATCGCGGCGTCGCACTCTACCGCAGCGCCGTGCCACCACTAAGCGATGCGCGCCTGCAGCGCCGCCTCGTGAATGGCCTTCAGTTAATGGCAGACGCCGGCTACACAGC
>JAHEGE010000024.1 GCA_024639905.1 Gammaproteobacteria bacterium
TCTCCCCGAACTACCATGTGATGTCTCCACTGAGCCCTGTTCGTGGTGGAGCCAGTCCC
This sequence comes from Gammaproteobacteria bacterium, assembly GCA_024639905.1. GTDB lineage: Bacteria > Pseudomonadota > Gammaproteobacteria > Pseudomonadales > Pseudohongiellaceae > UBA9145. The sequence continues at coordinate 60 of JAHEGE010000024.1, forward strand.
TACGTACTTGATCCTGTCAAGGATCAGGTTGGCATAACCCCTCCAAGAGGCCATGGCGATGCGAGCCATGAACCTTCTCCTAATGGTGGCCCTAATGACGTCTATGTCTGAAGCGGCAATGGAGCGCCCTAGGTGCTCAGTGCCATAGTCCACCGCTAACGCTACAAGGTCTAGAACGTTTGAGCTCATCTCTCCAAATGTACCAAAGACCAAGCCCTTGAAGTTGGTTTGCCTAAAGATGGTTTCTAGGGGTCCCCTCTGGCCGTCCTGCGTGTTGAAGTGCTTCTTGTCCTTCTTGTGTAGCTCCTTGATGTATTCCTTCCTGAGGTTCCTCTGCCTGAGCTGCACTGCTGCGCCTCCATGATGGTTATCTCGGGCGTCAGCGTGCTGGTACGCTCCAGCCGCTCCACTGTGGATGATCTTGACCTCGGTGAACTGATCTATTCCCTCCGGATGTCTGGCGGTGGCTGGGGCGGTTTGGCGTCCATCTGGTACGTAACCCTTCAACTGTTTGCTGCGGAGAGGCTGGACAATGGTTGTAGAGGCTGCACTCTCTCTAAGCTGGCTTGTGAAGTGATCCGTAACCTCCATGGACGCTGATATGCCTGCCGTCTGGCAGACCCAGGAGATAGCCTGGTTTACGGCGTCATGGTGATGGGACTGGCTCCCGCCCGGTACGACAGCCTTAGCCAGGCTCTCTCCGTGCGCGTCGCACACCGTGAGTCTGTCCGGCTTGCCAGGCCCCGCCTTTTCCCGTACGGTCTGGCCCACCAGGCCGGCGATGCACTGCAGCGGAACTCCGAAGTAGGTTTGAGCGACGACAGGGAACTGCCGCGCATTTAACGCCGTGTGCTCCGTTGGGCATGACCAAACCCACGTGCCGCTAGCGCGGGTGCCTTGGAACCATGCTTTCCTTGCAAAGTCCGAGGGATCCCGATCCGCTAGTTGCCTGTGGATCAGTTGCCTCCTGCTACTGTCAAGGGTTTTGGAGAGGGATGACTGTGTGACCGGGTCCTCGGCGGTTGCTCGTAAGCCGCCGTGTCGGATCTCAGCATCCTCTCCGCCGCCTTGGTTTTCCGAGGTCTGGGGTTGCTGCCGTTGGGCTGATGCTTGACCATAGAGCAGCGTATTGTGCTCGGGCCTCGCGCAGGCAGCCCGGCCCCTGGCTTCAGCCGGATCGGCGTGAAACAGGGCCGAGCCCAGCGCCGCTTTCAGGTCGTCGGCGCCCGCGTCCTCAGTCAGCTCACAGTTCCCCATGACTTCGGCCCGGAGCTCGGTCCAGGACTTCTTTAAGGCTTCGGGGTAAGGCCCCAGGCTGCTGGATTGCAGGAACTGCCGCTGCCTGGTTCCCGTGGGGTTGAAAGCTCCCTCCCCTATCTCCCCGCTGAGCTGTTCGTGGTAGAAGCCCTTGTGGAGGACGCCGTCCTGGGTCTTGATGTCGATGCATCTGGGTAGAGTGTCCAGTATCGCTCCAATGAAGGCAGCCCGGCGGGTATCGAAAGCCTTCTTGACTCCACCTCCGAGCATGGAAGCTGGGAGTCGGAGCCTGGTTTGCGCCACGTTATCGTTGCTGAAGTCAATGCCTGTGGCAGCCTTTGTGGCCTCCATTATGCAGGCATCTACCGCCTCCGCCAGGTTCGCGGTCTCGTCTGGAGTGCAGGTCCGTAGCCAGTAGGTAACGCGGTGCTGCAGGGAGTAGTAGATCATTGACCAGAGCTCCTGGGGGTGCTCGTCTTCCAGGTCATTGACGTACTGATCCGCCGTAGCTGAGACGTCCTCTGCCTTCTGCCGCAGGATCTCCTCGATGTAGGCTGGCTCCCCCAGGGGGACCTTGAAGACCTTGATGCCCTTGGCCATGGTGCCGTCAGGCAGCTTCACAGAGCCCTCCTTCAGTTCCTCTGGGACCAGGCCCTCCTGCTGTAGCAGCTCAGACCATCTCCCCTCAGGGTGGTAACCCTTGCACTTCTTGAAGACCAGCTCAAGCCCCGTGTTTAGCTTACAATTTTGAGCAAAGGTCCGTATCGCTTCGAACACGGCCCAGGCAGGCCCCATGAAGTAGCCGTCGTCCATGCCGAAGCGCGCGCATCCTCCATGGGCCCTGAGGGTGGCATCTGCCTCGCAGACCTCTGGGTGGATGGCCAGGCTGAAGGCTGCCGAGGAGAGAGGGGATCCCTGTTGGGTCCCTTCATCGCTGAAGATGACGTCGTCACCGGCCCAGATGTTTGCCCTGGGCCCGAGCTTAGCTCGTAGGTAGGGTACCATTTTACGTAGGACGGGATGGTCCATGTGTCTCCGCAAGATGGCTGCCCTCCAAATAGCGTTGAAGGCGTTCTTGAGGTCCACGGTAACGATAATGAAGTCGTCTGCAGCATTCCTCGGCGTTCCGCCATCACTCCCAATCCGCTTGCTCTCCAGAGTCATACGCATCCCCATCACCAGGAGCTCAGCGGCAAATTTCACCCCCACTCCAAGCTGCTGGGGCATCAGGGCGCTGACGTAGTCCTGGAGGACATGGTTGAGAACCGCCTTGTCTGCCAGGCGGGTTACGGTGTCAGGCGAGGCGATTGGCCGGCAGTCCGGGTTCTGCCCCGCTGCCGGTTCCTCCTTGATGATGGCCACCAGGTTTGAAGACTGCATGGCTTGCATAAACCATGGTGGCATCCGGTCGTTCACCATGTCGTTCACCAAGGCCTCAAGGTGGCTCAGCGCCACCTCCGCGTTTGCGGGGGCATAGGCTCCGGTGAGCGGACGAAGGTGGCTGTTACGCAGACCCGAAGGACCGGGGGCGGCGTCCGGGTTGAGCTTCTCGATGATCTTGTCGATGGTGACGTTGAGGTCCTCGTCTGGTTGGTACTCGTTGATGTCGTTGTCAATGGGCTTCTGCCGGGCGGGATGCTTCTGCTGCATCTGGGAAAGGATGCTCGGATCCGAGAGGTTTCCAAGCCCCAGGCTCTCCAGGGCCTTGCCAGCCTTGGAGATCTGTCCCCGGTGGATAAGGCGGACTGCTCTTGTGATCCGGACCTGTTTCTCCTTTTCAGCGGATGCCGCCCGCCTGTTGAGCCGGGAGCGCGCTGCTGCCGCCCCCTTTTTCCAGAGCTTGATGAGCCCTGCCATGTCCCGTTGCTGCCATAGCCGGAAACGCTTCGCGAGCTCCCTATGCCGGCGTAGACCATTCTTGCCCCCGCGAGCGGGTTCGTGTAGGAGGCATTGCGGGAGGAACATATACCATTTGAGGCCCCTAGCCCTGTCCACCTCTGTAGCTCCCTCTCTGTACTGCACCAGTGCATCTGTCATGGCTTGGAAATAGTCCTCTTGAAGGCTGTCCGGAAGCCTCTCCACCGTGTGAAGACCCCTCGGGCACTTGATGCACTGGTCGACCAGGAGCTCGTCTATCGCTTCCCATCCGCCTGCCCCGGGTTCGTCGTCTTGTGCTCCCGGCGCGGGAGGGGGTGTAGGGAATCGTCTGTGGTCCGCCGGTAGCTGCGGCCCGGCATCTGGTGAGTCCTGGCTGCCCAACTCGCGGCCGAGCTGCCTTGTCAAGTTGACGAAGTGGTCGACCTGGATCTCTGCGTCGTTCATCTCGTCGATCTGCCCGCAAATTATCCCGATTAGGGACCCGAATTCGGCGGCCGCTGCGCCGCGGTCGACCGCCTCCAGCGCTCGGCCCATTCCCGTGAAGGCAAGGTCGAGCAGCTTGGTGAGGTTCTCCTGGATAATTCGGAGAGGGTCGTCCGGGTCGGTATGGACCGTTCTCCTCTTGTCTGGGATCCATCTTAGGCGTTCCCTGGCCTCCCCCACGGCTGCTCCGAGGGAGGCGGAGGAGTCGATGCCCAGTACAAGCCTGCTCATGTCGACCGGTGAGTTTGAAAATTCAAACGCGAGCCCGGGACAGCCGGAGTTCGGGAACAACCTGACCTGCTCCGACCATGGCGCCCGGCAGCTCAGTAAAGATAGCTCCAGGCCCCCAAACAATTCGTTGAGCCAGGGGACTAGTGAGCTCCTGTAATTCTGTGCCCTTCTGCCGGTGGAGGCATGGCTTCTGGCGGGTGACGCGGCCGTCGCGGGCGCGGTGGTTGTGTGCGTACGGAGGCCTCCCGGGCTCGTCGGGCGCGGGTTGGCTTCCGCCCCTGCCGCCGGCGGGGATGGGGAGGGCGAGTGTTCTACTGGGCAGACTGAGACACAGATAGACAATTACGACCCAATTACAACACCCAATCCTTTACCTAGATATATATATATATATAACTGAAGTAATTTAATGAATAGAATGGAATGGATAAATAACGGCCCGTACTTTTTCGTAGGAGATGTTGTTTACTTCCGTCATAGATCGGCCGTAATTTGTAGTACTTTTTTACCAATCCACTTGGACAGAATGTACTAAGACTCCGTATCACTACGGTACTCTTGGTTTATCGTAACATAATGTGCAGATGTACATTA
>JAHEGE010000006.1 GCA_024639905.1 Gammaproteobacteria bacterium
TTGCCTGACGACATTAGCGAGTGCGTACCACCTGATCCCATCTCGAACTCAGAAGTGAAAGTGCTTAGCGCCGATGGTAGTGTGGGGTTTCCCCATGTGAGAGTAGGTCATTGTCAGGCATCTAAAAGCAAAACCCCACCAGCGAAAGCTGGTGGGGTTTTTTTTTAGATGCCCTCAATGGCGCCCGAGCTTCGCTCGGTGTCATTGAGACTCGAGCACCTTGTGGGCGCGGCGCTCTCGCCCTGCGGGCCGCTGCGCGGTCTTCCTCGCTGCGCGAGTAATCAGGCATCGCTTCAAACCCCGGGGTCAGGTCTTGCATCGATGCATTTTTCTTATGCGATTAGCGGGTGGGCCGGCAGTGACGCCAGGCTTTCGTCGGAAACCGCGGAAGGTGGGTCAATTTAAATCGTCGATTACCACGACAGGTGGGTCAGTTTTAAACCGTCGTTGACAGGTAGGGAGGTTACTGGGGGGAGGCTAGGACGTTGAAGCTTATGCTGATGCGGTCTTGTTGGCTCTGGTTTACTTCTACTCCGTGCTCGAGCCAGCCTGGGAAAATGTAGAGGCGGCCTTCCTCGGGTGGCATGCGTACTTCGCTTGCGGTGAAGCCAGTCTGCTGTGTGGCGGGATAGGGCATCATGCGCGAGGCGACACGCGGATCACGGAAATAAATGCTGCCGCATTCTGGTGCTTTGAGGCTGAGGTAGTACACCCCGCTAAAGTGACAGTTAGCATGGAAGTGTACCTGATTAGACGCGCCGGGTGGGCTCATATTCACCCAGGCCTGGTGATAGAAGTTCAGCCCTTGAGCGAAATGCTGAGATTCAGCGATGCGCTGGCAGGCCTGAATAATGCGCGTATTCATCGCGTCGAATTCAGGGAGGTCCTGCAGATTGTTGTTACTCTGCCATCCTCCCTGATTCGTCTTGCTAACACCCTGCGGATCCCGCTCGCGTAGTTGCCTTGCCTGCGTGAGTAGTTCCGCATTGAAGCGTTCACGATCCTCGAACACTGTGCTCCAAACAAGGCTTGGGAACAGGGGTTGTGCTTTAATTTCCATGGTAAGGAGTCTAGCACTATTTTGCACTTGTCCAACATGCCTGAAACCTGGCTCGTTGCTCGATGTCACTACTTATTACTTGCCATTCCGCCCATTTACCCCTAGTTTTGCAGGCTGGACAACAATAATCTCCGCCATGCAAGGCGGGTTAAGGATGATGCATGTTAAAGCGGTTTTCGACACTTTTACTCCTCCCTCTCTCTCTCCTAATTGCCCCTCTGGCGCTGGGTGCTGAGGCGGGTCACGACAGGCTTAACCTCACGACGAGCTGGGTGGGCCTCGCTTCGCTGCTGACGTTTATAGCGGCCTACGCGCTGGTCATCGGAGAGGAATTCACCCATTTACGCAAGTCCAAGCCCGTTATCTTGGCTGCGGGCTTGATCTGGGCGATGATCGCAATCGTCTATGCGCAACAGGGCTACGATCATATCGTCGAGGAGTCAGTACGCGAGTTCTTGATCGAGTTTGCCGAGCTCTTCCTGTTCCTCTTGGCGGCGATGACATACGTCAACTCAATGAGTGAGCGCCGCGTCTTTGAAGGTTTACGAGCGTTCCTCGTCAGCAAGGGGTTAAGCTACCGTCAGTTGTTTTGGATAACTGGTGCGCTGAGCTTCTTCCTGTCGCCTTTAATTGACAATCTCACCACGGCGCTTGTTATGTGTGCGGTCGTCATGGCGGTTGGAAAAGATGACGCAAAATTCGTCGCCGTTGGCTGCGTCAACATCGTGGTAGCGGCAAACGCTGGTGGTGCTTTCTCGCCGTTCGGTGATATCACTACCCTCATGGTTTGGCAGAGTGGCTTGATCCCCTTTGGCACGTTCTTCGTGCTGTTCATCCCATCAGTGGTTAACTACCTAGTACCGGCCCTGTTTATGCAGTTGGCCATCTCCAAGGAAGTGCCTGAGGTCGAAACCGAAGAAGTACGCATCAAGCGCGGCGCCGGAGCGATAATTGCCCTGTTTGGTGTGACGATCGTTATTGCGGTCAGCTTCCATAATTTCCTCCACTTGCCCCCGTTCTTGGGCATGATGACTGGTATGGCTCTGCTCAAGTTCTACGGTTATTACCTTAAAATTACCCATAAGCCTCACCCGAATGATGACGCGGAGTACGGACAGGTGGGTGACGTGGCAGCGTTCGATAGCTTCCGTCAGGTTGCGCGGGCCGAGTGGGATACCCTGCTGTTCTTCTTCGGTGTGATTATGTGCGTGGGCGGGCTAGGCTTTATTGGTTACCTCTCATACGCCAGTGAACTCATGTATGTCGGGCTGGGTCCCACGCTCGCTAACGCTTTGGTTGGTGTGCTCAGCGCCATCGTAGACAACATTCCCGTGATGGTGGCTATCTTGCAGATGAATCCAGTGATGGACGAAATGCAATGGTTGCTCGTTACGCTGACTGCGGGCGTCGGAGGTAGCTTGCTGTCGATAGGGTCTGCGGCAGGCGTTGCTTTGATGGGTCAGGCGCGTGGCAAGTACACGTTCTTTGGCCATCTGAAGTGGACGCCAGTTATCGCGGCCGGTTATGTTCTCAGTATCCTAGTCCATTTATGGGTTAATTCCAGCTTAGCCGGCGTGTCGCCGGGTGGCCTGTAGGCTCGCTGATTAGAGGAGTTAACCTGCGAGACTTAAAGATGTAGTCAATGCCCGCAGACCTCGGTCTGCGGGTTTTTTTTGCGTACCGGAAAGTCATAGGCTATTGATTGATAAAGTCGGCAATATTGGTATCATCCTGTATCGGAGTTGTGGTCGCTCAACGAGGTTGTTCAGGTGAAAAAGCATGTCGTAGTCGTAGATGACGATTCGGTGTTCGCTGACATTCTTTGCGCAGGGCTTAACAAGAGCGGCTTTATCACCAGCAAATACGAATCGGCCTCAGAGTTTTTAGCGTTTCTCGCGGCTCGCTCTCTGTCAGATAACGAAGAGAAGCCTGTCGATCTCTTCATTGTCGACTACCATCTCGACAAGCCTGCTATTAACGGCTTGGATCTCTGTCGTCACATTAAATCCCAGGGTTCGTATCCGGTCATCATGCTTACGGGCGTCGATGACGTTGATACCACCGTCTCCTGTCTGTACGCGGGTGCGGAGCAGTATGTTGTTAAGCCTTATTCCCTAGATGAGCTTGTTGCCCGCATACATGTGGTGCTGAAGGGCTGGGCGCGAGCATCAGCGTCTCCATTAGAGGTGAAGGAGGGCGCACGCTTGACGTTGTCCCTGCAAGGCAAGAGCCGGATTTTGAGCTGTGCTGAGCGATCAACGAAGCTCACCCAGCGAGAGGTTAGTCTGGCCGAAAGTCTATTGGGGAGCGCGGGTCTGGAGATGGAGCGAGAGCATATCTACTTTGCTATATTTGGCAAGGCGATGGAGCCGTTTAGCCGCGCAGTTGATATCTTAGTTGCTAGGCTGCGAAAGAAGCTTAAGCTCGTTACAGAAGACTACGTCATTATTCCTACCCGGAACTCAGGCTATATGCTGGTGAGAAAATAGCGCGCTGAATTTGAGCTTAGTGCAGCTTTAGAGTGCTGAAAGCAACGCGCTAAATGCTTCCGTATCGACGGGCTTACGCAGGAATCCATGGACTGATAAGCCCAGCGTCTGCGCCTGCTTGCGTGCCTCTTCTATGACGCTCTCTTCAAGGCCCGACACGAGGAGAATTTTCCCCCGGTAGGCTTGGTCGGCTAAGGCTTGCAGCGACTCGAATGCGGATGAGTCCGACAGCCACAGGTCTAATACGATGGCGTCGAACTCTTGCACTTTAGTGGAGGCTAGTATGGGCGCATTGTGTGCGATCACCGGGTAGTGCCCGAGGTTTCTAATTAGTTGCCCCAGAATTTCCGTGATAATCAAGTCGTCGTCTAGGACAAGAATGCGTTTTTGGTTCATGGGTCGAGGTCTTCTAGGGTTAGTAGGGTGACGATATCACGCGCGGCAATCAGGCACTAGGGCGTGCTGCAGATGCCAATTGGGCGGCGTACTTGTCGAGCGAACTTGCAACCTGAGAGTATTCAGATTGCAGCATCCTCGATAACGCGTCACAGCGTGCGGAGTCTCCTTCACGCGCCGCTGTTTCCAGTGCGTCTAAGATATTGCTCAAACGCGGAAGCCCCAGTTGCAGGCAGGTGGTTTTCAGCTTGTGGGCATCGAACTCGATGGAGGAATCCGGTTGAGGGCCTTCCTGAATAAACACTTTAAGTGCGCTTGCGGCCCTGTCGAAAAGGGGAGAGAGCAGAGTCGGGTTGCTGCTTCCCAACAGTGTTTTAAATGCGCGAGGATCGTATTCAACGTCCTCTTCGTGTCCTGTCATACCGCTGACTCTGATGCTGGCAAGTGGTGGGCTAGTGGCTCGGCGTGTTGCTCTTAGAGACTAGGATGTAGCCTGCGTTTCGCGTAGGCAGAATTAAGAGGTCTTCGCTTATCTCTTTCAATTTTTTGCGGAAGCGGGCAATTAAAATATCCGCTGCACGACTAAACGCCTTCATTTGATGCCCGTACACGGCAGAGTAGATGTAGTCACGCTTAATTTCGGTGTTGTGATGTGCGAACAGAATCTCGGCAACAGCTAGCTCGCGTTCAGTAAGTTTAACGCTCAAGTTGCCGCGCGTCAGCGTACGCGCTAAGCCATCCAGTTCCACGCCACAGACGCTTAGTTTATGTGTGGTTTCGGAGCTGAGTGGTTTCGGGGTGTTGTTAAGCGCGCTGTGGATCCGCGCAAGCAATTCCTTAAGCTCGTAAGGTTTTAGGATGTATTGATCCGCGCCCGCATAAAGGCACGCGACGGTCGTGTCGGTAGAGGATTCGCCGGTCAGCATGACCACCGGTTTGTGTGTGTACGCCTTTATTTTTCTGCAGAGATCTAGGCCGTTTCCTTTAACATCGCCTAGGTCGTAATCAACGATGAAGAGATCTACCTCTTCTGAGACAGGGATAAAGTCGATGGCGTCTTTCACATTAGGTATTAGGTAGACATCGTAGCCGTGGTTGCGGAGGCCGAGCTCTAGCAATCGAGCGAAGATGATGTCGTCTTCGATAACGACTATTTTTAGCTTTTTAGCCACACGCACACCTGAATCTGCTTGGTTACAAGTCGATACAGTGTAGGCTAACCTACGGAATACCCACAGATTTACTTGGTATCATTTTGTTTCGTAGGGTTTGAGGCCCTCTTTATGCCATGTGTGATTCCAGGGCATCGAGTGAAGCGGCACAAAGCGTCTCGAGTACAGGTGTAGTGAGTGCCAAGTCGGCTTCACCTTTTGCTTCTGTTTCTGCCTGCCTGAGTGTCTCACCTAGGCGCATAAGGCCGAAGGCAAGGCAGCTGCTTGCGAGGCGGTGAGCTGCGGCGGCGATCTCATCACGTTCGCCTGCGAGTAATAAGGTGCTCAGCTCGGTGACTCGCGAGCGAGTCTCATCTAGGAACAATACTGCGATACGCTCAAAATTCGTGGCACCAATATCGTCTTTCAGTTGTTGTAATTTGCTGGCATCTAGCAGGGCGGTTTCGGCATTCACTGTGTCACTCTCATGGATAGGATCATCTACAGAACTCGCGCTGATCGTCTTAGGTGCTGTTTGAGGTTCTAGGTAGACGCTGCAGAGTGCGTTAAGTGCGCGCTGTTCGATTGGCTTAACTAACGTGTCGAGCATGCCTGCATTCTTGTAGCCGGCGATGTCATCGCTGGATGCGTTGGCGGTGAGTGCGATGATTACCGTATTGGCTGTTGACTCGTTCGAGAGGATCGCTTGAGTTGCTTCGATGCCTCCCATAATGGGCATGTTGATATCCATGAAAACGATGTCGTATACCTCGCTCATTACGCGCTCTACCGCCTCTCGACCGTCGCGCGCGATTTCTACGTCTAAGCCTAATCTCTGTAAAAGAATCTGCCCGAGTTCGAGGTTGATCGCATTGTCATCGACTATTAATACGCGTCCCGTGAACTGTTGTTCAGCGGCGTTAGTTGAGTTCTCATTTTGTAGAGTCAGGCAAGCATCAGCGTCATTTAAAGGATTTTCGAGGACTTCAATAGGGACGGTAACGACGAAGCTGGCGCCTTCGCCTGGGGTCGACTTGAGAGTCAGTGTCCCCTCTAATAGTGAGACCAGCTCGTTGGTGATCGCGAGTCCTAGTCCGCTGCTCTGCTCACTACTTATTTTAACTTCGGGTGCTGTCCAAAAAGCTTCGAAAATCAGCGCCTGATTTTCTTCAGCAATGCCGACGCCGTAGTCTCGGCATTCGAACACCAGCACGTGTTGATCTTGACCATTACTGGGTCGATCCATCACTTTAAAGCTTACGTCTAATTGTTCAGACTTTGAGTATTTAATGGCGTTGCTGATAAGGTTTAAACAAACTTTCTGCAATGAGCGCCGGTCGCAGCTCACGTAGCTCGGCAAGTTGTTTGCCAAAAGAAAGCGCATGCGCATGTTGCGTTCAACGGCCCGTGCCGAGAACGCAGCTTCCATGTCGCGAGCGAAAGTGGGTAGGTCAATTTCCGTGCGCACAATCGCCGTAGCGCCTTCTTCGATACGAGAAAAATCTAACACGTCATCCACGAGATCCATCAAGGCTTTCGCGGAGCTGCTTGCGATGTCCAAGAGCCTGTCGTATCGCAGTTTTTGCGTGGGGTCCGAAAGCAGCGCCAGTGAGGTGATCACGCCGTTAAGTGGGGTGCGAATTTCATGGCTGATGTGTTTTACAAACTCGGTCTTAGCTTTGCTCGCTGCTTCCGCTTTTACGCGAGCGCAGGTGAGCTCCTCGCTTAGTTCTTCGAGATCTGCTCGCATGATGTTCTGAGTAGTGAGGTACATCTGATGCTCGAGCTGGCTATCTTGGATAGGAAACTCATTGGCGGTAAGTGAAAGCCGCTTCCCATTCTCGTAAAGCCATGAGCTCCATGGCGCGCCGACAAAGAAGTACAGAGTTTTCCCATTAAGCTCGCCGTCGACTATCTGGCCACGCAGTGCGAACTGCTTGTCATGGGTATGCATGAGGAATAATTTGCCCACATGAGCGTTGCCGATAGTCGAGCAGTCGAGAGCGTTCGGCGCAGGATTCAGGATGCTGAAGGCTTCTTCAAGTGTCTGCTCTATTATCGACGAACCGAGCCGATCAGCGAGTCGATCGCTGACGAAGCTAATGCGTCCTGTGGTTTCCAGGCAAATGACGTAAGGAAATAGGCGCAGGCAAAGGTCGAGGCTTGTACTCATCGACTGAGTTAAGTCCCAGCTGGAAGCGTTTTAGTCACCTTGAACACCGAGTATTCGCCGCCGCCTTCTGAGTTCGTCGACTCCAAGTCGATACTAATGGCCTCGCCGTAGAACTCCCCGAGCCCGAGGACGAGTCCGATGACGAATGGGCTAAGCCCCTGGCGCACGCTGCGATAATGGAGCGAACAAGTCGATTTATCACGCATCTCCACGGTGAAATGTGGCGGCTTGTACCCGGAAAAAGTAGAGCTAATGCGCTCGTGCATCTCATTCATTTGATTCAGTAGTCCGAAGCTGTCCTGACCATAGCTGCGCATCATATCGCCGTAGTGCTGGGAGGCAGTGACGAGAATCCAGAAGCGGCCGAAATCTTCGAGGCAAGCTGCGGGCGAGGCTCCGAGAATAGTGGAGCAAGCGCCTACAAGGTTGTAGGCGATGTCATCATCGTAAGCGCGCAGCGACAGGAAGTCGCCATCCGCCGCGCCAGACTCGGTTAGTACTGCGCGCCAGGCCTCTTCGCCGTGAACCGTCTTAACCATGTCTCTTATTGCTTTATGTATCATGCCGTACATTGTTTATTCCTTTGCTAACTGGAACAGCCCTATGCCTTCTGTGATCCGCAGCTATTGCGGGACATAAGGGCGTTTTACGATCAGCGTAGGATCTGCGCCGGATTTCGGTGATAGCATCTGCGGCCGGCCAGCTTGATTGTCTGTGCCGTAAAGATTGCCCTCATCGTCAACCGATAATGAATGCATCTCGATCCAAAAGTCTGGTCCCTCCGTGGGCAGATTCCAGCTGTATTTCCGCGTCCCATCGAGATTGAATTGCACGATCTTGGGCGGATTAAGATCGGTGACCCAGGCGCTGTCCTCGCTCACCGTAATGTCCAGTGGCATGCCTAACCCACCCCAGGTGGTGACATACTCGTAGTTCGGATATTGGGCGGAATCGCGCGCCGCCGTCTGCTGGAACACTTTGACGTCAAGGTTGTCACGGTCTAATGCGTAGAGTCGCTCATCAGGACCTAGCGCTAGGGCGTGGACACTGCTGAATTGATGCGCTTCTTTCCCGCGTTCGCCGAACTGAGAATGGAAGCTACCATCCGCGTTGCGAACGACTATGCGGGTGTTGCGCAGTCCATCTGCGATGAGGAATTTGCCGTCGGGCAGGAAGGCGACGTCCTGCGGTTGCGCGTAGTGGGTCTCATCTTCGCCGGCGATGTTTTTTTCACCGAGGGTCATCAGGAGATTTTCGCCGTCATTAGAGAACACGTAGATGATGTGCCCCGTTTCGTCTATTAACCAGAGCCGCTTCTCATCATCGTACGGACTCATTCGGATGCGGTGAGGGCCGGGGCCGTCGGTGCCGGTGAACAGGTGATCCCATTGATCCCATACTTCGAGTAGCTCGCCGTCGGCATTGATGACATACAGGCAATTTTGCCAAACGCGTCCGCGTCCGCGGAGGACGTTCCAGCCGAGTGAGCCTGCGAAGCTAGTGTATTCCGATGGAATCGGGTTCGGCAACTCAGTCTCGCCTCGTTGGAGGACGAAGATGCGCTCTTGTGACTCTACGTAGACACCCGAGGTGCCGCCCCAAGAAAAGCCGGGTTCGGCGAATGGCTGCATCCAGGTCTCGGTATTAAAATTGTAGGGGGAGGGGCCTCTGCTGGCGTCTTCCGCGGCTATCGCCGTCGAACACAACGAAGCCGCGGTTACCGCTGCGACGAGTCCGCGCCTCAACTTGGCGGGTAAGGAAAAAGAATGGGGCAAAGTGTGTTGAATGCGAGTCATGTCGTCTCTCCGGCGGCTTAATAAGCATCGAAGATAACAAGAACCTACGGAGACGCCAAGGAAAACAGCTGCATAGGCGAAGTCGCGAGGAGGATCTCGGCTAAACCGAAGAGACGAGCTGGATCTATTCTGGTGAGAAGGGTAGCGGCATCTCTGGGCTCTCCGATGCTCGGGCAGGCGTGAAACGCTGCTGGGGGCCTGGGCGTCGACGTTGCTCCAACCAAAAGACTCCATCGTAGGGCGCGCTGTTACCGCGCGTGCCATAGAGATCGAGGTCACCATCTTCGTCGATGTCGCTCACGACAAATTTGTCGAACATTCCTCGCTTGCGCCTCGACACGTCATGCCGGCGCCACTGGTTCGTTGGCGCAGCGCCTGGGTTCTCGAACCATGCAAGCCTGCCTAGCGCGTCGCTTGCCTCTACGTCGCCGTCATCCTCCCTTGACCCACTGCTATAGCTGCCAACGAAGGTATCTAAATCGCCATCGCCATCAATATCGGCGACGCTAATGCCGGTAACCGAGTCGGGGGCAATCGACCCTATTGGGTGGCTAACCCATGCTGCATCCTTGATGGCTGGTTGCTGTAACCAGGCCAAAGTGCTCGGCAGGGTTGCGGTCCCGATCGCCGTAATGATGTCGAGCCGACCATCGCCATCAATATCTGCATAATCGAGGTTAAAACCAGCGGCGCTGCCCCCCACAAGCCCTATCGCATGTTCGATGAAGTTGAACGCCCCCATCGCGCTTCGATTCTCGAACCAAACGAGCCGGTTTTCGCCGCGCGTACCAACGACGATGTCGAGATCGCCATCGCCGTCGAGATCAACCGGCTGGGAGTTTTGCGGGACGCTGTAATAGCCAAGCTCGGTCTCCGACCAGTTGCTGGCAACAAGGGGGTCGCCTTTAACGGAAAAGACTGAGACCGGCGTCGAGCGCGCGAAGTCCTCTGGCCCCGGTCGCTGTGCGCCTTTGTTCGCGGCGATAGCCTCTGGTCTGCCGTCTGCATCGAGGTCGGCGAAGAACACGCGTATATAGGAGCCATTTCCGCGGGTCATTGGCAGGACAAGGCGCTGCCAAGCGCTGGCATCGCGGGCGCCCGATGCGCCTGGGTTTTGTAGGTACAGCAGGTGTGAGAGCTCGGCTGCGACGATCACGTCAAGGAAACCATCGCCGTTGACATCGGCGATGTCGGCGTCCTCAGGAGCTGGGACCTCTGTGCCCTCGGCGAGGGTGATATTTGTCCAGTTCAAGCTGCCAGGCAACCGGAATGCGATGCGGACATGGCCCTCGGCGTCGGGGATATAGTCGGGATCGAATTCGCTGGAGTCATACTCGCTGTCCGATTCGTGAACCGATACGATATCGTCAAAACCGTCCCCATCGATGTCGCCAACTACTAACCCATCGCTGCCGCTCAATCCGAATCCAGCCACAACGGGGTCATCGATAATGTGTTCAACCCACGCGATGCTTTCGCCAGTGGATGCCGTGGCCTGGGTGGGTAGCTCGCCTAAGCCTAAACTCGCGGTCGAGGCTGCCGTGGACTCAGCCTCATTGTTCGGGGCGGGGGTGCAGCCGAGTAGTGAGATAAGGTAGGCGACCCCGAGGCAGCGCCACGTCGATTGGCGTGAGACTAACGCACGGTTATGCGTGAGTGGATTCCCGTTCTGTTGAGTCATGGGCTGTTTCGCTCTATGTCGCTAATGCGGTTGAATTGGGGCTCCGCGATGAGTGCGCTTAAGCTGGGCGTGATTTGCGAAAGTGATTCAGGAGCCCGCAGAGTTGGAGGGATGCTAACAGTGACTTCAGCGCGGTTAAAGCTCGCCATGCGGCGCCGTTAAGCGATTCTAATCAGGGCGTCATTCCTTTATCATGCTTGCATGAAAAATTTATCCGCATGTCCCTCGCTTAATTCGATTCTGATCCCTGCTCTTGCATCGACGGTCGCGGTCTTGGCGGCCCCGTCACGGTCGCTTCACTTTTTCGTCTTCGGCAGCCTTCTGTTGTTTGCGTCGTCACAAAACCTCGCCGCCGACTCCGCTGGTGAAGGGCGCTTGAGTTTCGACGCCTGGGTTGAAGAGCTTCGCAGCGAAGCCTTGTCGCTGGGTATTAGGGCCGAGACGCTGACTGCGCTCGACAGCCTCGAGGCGCCGCTAGAGAAGGTGCTTGAATACGACAACGCGCAACCAGAGTTCGTGCAGACATTTACTCGTTATATCGACCTGCGAGTAACGGATCAGCAGGTGGCGAGAGGGCAGGCCCTGCTTGAGGAGCATGCTGAGCTGCTTTCTCAAGTGCAAAGCACTTATAACGTCCAACCCCATTACCTAGCCGCTTTTTGGGCTATTGAGAGTAATTTCGGTCGCGCGACCGGTGGGTTCTCCGTGCTTCAGGCGTTGGCGACACTCGCGTATGACCCACGCCGCGCGGAATTCTTTCGAGAGCAGCTGCTTATCGCACTGCGTATCCTCGACGCGGGCCACATCAGCCCAGAGCGCATGACCGGTTCGTGGGCAGGAGCTATGGGGCAACTGCAATTTATGCCTAATGTCTTTTTCAGCTATGGCGTCGATGGCGACGGCGATGGACGCGTCGATATCTGGAATAGCTTGCCTGACATTTTTCATTCTGCGGCAAACTTTCTGAGCCAGTCAGGATGGAAGGGTGATGAGCGATGGGGAAGGGAGGTGCTCCTGCCCAATGACTTCGATTTTGCGCTCACCGGCTTAAACGAGAGGCGCAGTCTCGCTGGCTGGGAGCAGCTCGGGGTTAAGCAAGTCTCGGGAGCGGCCCTACCTCGTGCAGAGATGCAAGCATCGGTCATTATTCCCGCCGGGGCAGAGGGGCCTGCATTCCTCGCGTATAACAACTATCGGGCAACCCTTGCCTATAACCCGTCGACTTTCTACGCGCTGACGGTAGGGCATCTGGCCGACCGATTCAGTGGCGGCGGCGCGATTCAGAGGATGCCGATTAACGAGCAGCCGATGAGTCTGGCTGATGTGAGGCGCCTGCAAGAGCTGCTTAATGCCGCCGGATTCGATTCGGGAGAGCCCGATGGCCGCGTTGGTAGCAGAACTAGAGCCGCAATCAGGGCGTATCAGCAGCAAAGCGGCTTGCGGATGGATGCTTACGCGTCGAAAACATTGCTCGACCGCCTCGCAGACGAAGCGAGTTTATAGGCTAATAACGGCGAATATGTTCGACTACGACGAGCTTGAGAGGAAACCATGACCCTGGCGTCAATTGATTCAGTAACAGGTAATGCCAATAGCCACGCGCAAGCACAGCGATCGGAAGTCGAAGATCGGAAGCTTGTGCATTTCCGGCGCATGGCATGGATAACCATCGCCGCGGTTTATGTCCTAATTTTGGTCGGTGCCAGCGTGCGCGCTTCCGGTTCTGGTATGGGCTGTCCTGACTGGCCTACCTGCTTTGGGCAATGGATTCCGCCTATCAGCGAAGCGCAGCTCCCCTCTAACTACCAAGAAATTTATGCCGCTCGCGGCTACGCCGAGACTCGTTTTAACGTCGTCAAGACGTGGACGGAATACATGAACCGCCTGCTCGGTGTGTCGATAGGGTTATTGATCTTTGCGACAGCGATTCTGTCGTGGCGAGTACGAAATACGGATGCCAGCATCGCCCGCGCATCGATAGCCGCATTCTTGATGGTGGGTTTTCAAGGCTGGCTGGGCAGTCGCGTGGTCGCCGCCAATTTAATGCCTGGGCTCATTACGCTGCATATGCTTGTGGCACTCGCTATCGTTGGCACGCTTCTTTTTGCCGTGGCGCAGGCGCGCCGAGGGATAATGGCCTCGGCATCGGTCGCGGGCATAGACCCACGCTTTACGAAGTGGCTTTACATAGTCCTCGCTTTAACAATCCTCCAAGTCGCTATGGGCACACAGGTGCGAGAGATGACTGACTTTATTAGCCGGCTTCAAGGTGAAGAGATGAGGTCGAGTTGGATCGACGCCATGCCGTGGTTCTTCTATGTGCACCGCAGTTTCTCAGCGGTGGTGTTATTCAGTAATCTCTGGCTCGCGAGACTGCTCGTCGTGTCTCTTGGATGGGGGCATGCGATTACTCGGATGACGCTAGCCATGGTTGCGGTGATCGTCCTTGCTGTGATCTCCGGCGCGACCCTTGGGCATTTAGGGATGCCTGCGTTAGTCCAGCCGACCCACTTACTAGCCGCCTCTCTGCTATTCGGATTGCAGTTTTTAATCTGGATGAGCTTTCGTCATGCCCGCGATGGCGGACAGCATTCGGTACCAAGCGTATGAGTAGTGTAGCGAGCAGTCTTAGCCCGGCGAAAGAATTCGAACTGATCGTCTTCGGAGCAACGAGCTTCGTTGGCAAGATACTGTGTCATTATCTGTGTAACGAATACCAAGAACCAAACCTGCGGTGGGCGATGGCGGCGCGCTCAGGCGAAAAACTCGCGGCCTTGCAGGCCGAGCTGGGCCCGAATGCCGCTGCGATACCACTACTTGTAGCCGAGTCTTCGGATACGCAGTCGCTCGAGGCTCTCTGCCAGCGGACCGAACTTATTATCTCGACGGTGGGACCCTATGCGCTCTATGGGGAGCAACTCGTTGCAGCCTGTGCGCGCGCCGGTGTCGACTATTGTGATTTAACCGGTGAACCGCAGTGGATTAGGCGGATGATAGAACGCTACGAACCCGCTGCTCAGAAAAGCGGCGCGCGCATCGTTCACAGTTGCGGTTTCGACTCTATTCCTTCAGATATGGGTGTGAAGTATTTACAGCAGGCTGCTGAGTCGGCGTTTGGCGTCCGCTGTAATCGAATTAAGATGCGCGTTGTCAAAATGAAGGGTGGTGCCTCCGGAGGCACTGTCGCCAGCGGTCTCAATGTCTATCGAGAAGCCGCTAAAGACCCAGCCCTTCGAGCTGAACTGCGGGATATGTACTCGCTATGCCCGCCAGGGCACAGTTTTACGGCGCGCCAGCCTAGCGTGAATGTCGAATTCGATGAAGACTCGGGCTCGTGGGCTGCGCCGTTTATTATGGCCTCGATTAATACGCGTATTGTGCTGAGATCGAATGCTCTATGGCCTGGTCACTACGCAACAGACTTCGTTTATGACGAGGCCTTATTGATGGGTGCCGGCGAAAAGGGGCATAAGGCAGCGAAACGGCTTGCGTTGGGCATGAAGTGGGGGATGTTCGCTATGGCAATTTCGCCATTGAGGGCTCTCGCACAGCGACTTTTTTTGCCTAAACCTGGAGAGGGGCCAACGCCTGAGCAGCAGCTGCAGGGTATGTACGATCTACAGTTTGTCGGCACGACTCCATCAGGCGATCGCATCGTAACTCGGGTAACGGGTGATAGAGACCCGGGTTATGGATCAACTGCCAAGATGCTTGCGCAAGCTGGGATTAGCTTGCGGCGTGACGTTGATCAAGGAGAGATTGGCGGAGGATTCTGGACAACAGCGACCGTGTTTAATTCACGTTTCCTCGCTCGCTTGCAGGAGCATGCAGGGCTGACGTTCTCTGTATTGGAGACGGAGCGCGGCACTAAAAAGTGAATTCGGCACCTCCATAGGCGAACACGGAGTTTTTCTCCTGGAAGCCCTTGGGTTTGTAGAAAACTGTCCCGACCTCCACGCGCACGCTACGAGGGATGACGTCCCAGCGAGCACGCAGGTCCAGGTGCTGTCCCATATAGCTTCCCACCTCGCCGCTGAGATCTTTTTGCTTCGTGCGGCCCAGCGAATCGCGCTTGTCCGCGAGCCAGAAGTGTCGGTAAGAGGCCATAAGATTCAGGCCTTGCGCTGGGTTGAAGCTAGCCCTCACGCCGGGCGTAATGATGTTGCTTGCATTGAACACGCCGTAAAAGCCTGTAGGGCCGTACGCGAAGGCGGTCACGCCAAAAAGTTGATTAAAGCGTTCTTGGCGATTGGGGGTGAAGGCATCGTTGCCGCTGCCGTAGTCGACTTCGAAAAGCACTCTTAAGCGTGAAGGCACAGAGAAACTGTAGCCCAGTTCAAAGAACGCGTAATGTGCTCGGTGGTCGCCTCGCCTAATGACAGCCTCTGCGTCGAGCATCGCGTTGTCGCCGCGCTGCAGAACGCCCTCTAGCTCGAAATCGAACGCGCCCGGCTGCGCTCGAACCTCGGCTCGAAAGCCTAGTGTGTCGATAGTGGAATCCAAAACGGTGGCGCTCTTCTCTCGCAGTGAGAAGAAATACGCTTCTGTTCTTAGCCCTTCGAAATACCCGCTCACAAGACCTGCCAGCGGCGCGGGCTGGGTCGTGAATACGCCGTAGAAGCGGCGGTCGCTGCTCGACCGGTCCCATTCGAAATCGTTCTCCAATACCGATGCTTTATCACTTGGCAGGCGCTGAACTGGCTGCGTGGCGAGGAGGGCGACGCTGTTGCCGCTCGGTGCGGTGTGCTTAAGCTCGAGGCCGTCGAAAGCATTGAAGGTGTTGCGGTAGATGGGGCGTGCGATAAGTCGGCGGCTGCCATAGTCTGTAGTGAAACGCCCGAGCTTTAGCGTCGTATCCTTTGAGCCTAAGTCGAGGCGTACGCTCGCATTCTGGATATCGAGACTATTCACGTCGCCTGTTCCGACGATGCCGTCTGGATCTGCAAAATCCTGACGCGCGTCCATGATTTCGAGCTGCCACAATCTTCCGTCTTTTTTGTATGTGGCATCGAGACGCGTGCGTAGGGTAAAAATTTGATCGTTGGCTGTGCCTTTGCGAAGAGAGTTGCGCGCATTCTCAAACCTGCTGCGGATCGCGCCGGTTAATGAAAATCCAGTGGGCAGTGCGACTTCTTCTGCAAGTCGCCAAGGCGAGGATTCCGCGGCTTGCGAATTCACGGTAGCCAGCA
The DNA here is from genome assembly GCA_024639905.1 of Gammaproteobacteria bacterium. GTDB lineage: Bacteria > Pseudomonadota > Gammaproteobacteria > Pseudomonadales > Pseudohongiellaceae > UBA9145. Next base: position 15,936 of record JAHEGE010000006.1, read on the forward strand.
GCGTTGCGCACACCAATGCCAGGAACAGGGGCAATACTCGGCGCCGCGCTGCTGTGTTGTCCTTGCGACTTTGCACTTCAGGCATTGAATACATAACTCTTCTTGCTCCAGTTTCCGCTGTCCACGTTTCGCTTAGCCGCAGGCTTGGCAGGGTCATAGCCGATCATCATACGCGACGCACCACTCCAATTCACCCCCCCCCCTCTCGTCTAGCGCGAGCTGTGGTGGTAGTCTTAGGCAGCTGCGCTGAGGATTTAAGCGCTATTCAGGAATGAGTCTATTCATGCTTCTCTTTGCCGCTCAACTCGTCGCGATTTTTAGTGTTCTATTACTTGCCGTCGGTTACCTTAAAACAGATCCTCGGGCTGCCAGTACACGGGTGTTCGGGCTGATAGCCTTGTTCGTAGCCTTTTATCTAGTCAACGGCATGTCGGGGCCGAACATCGCAGCCGAGTACCGGATAGACTTGGGCTATTGGCAACCGCTAATCGGCATAAGCAGCAGCAGTATCTCCGGCTTATTCATGCTTTATTGCTATTTTATCTTCCAGGAAGACAAGCGCTTTCCCCAATTGCTGGCAATAGCCTTCGCTGGGCAAGTGGTTCTGGAGCTGCTTCTTACGCTGATTTCGCTGCGTTCTTCTGCTGAATTATTCGGGGCAGCCTCGACCCTCGCAACTGCCCTCGATCTCCTTCAACTCGCGTTCGTAGGGTTGGCTATTTACTGGACATTTTCGGGCTGGAATGCGGACCTCGTCGAAGATAGGCGCGTTTTTCGCTGGTTCGTGATTGGTGTCCAGGGTGCGCTGATATTTTTCGTCTTGTTCCTCGAGAGCTTCCTTTTGCCGGAAGGCTCTCAGGCTACAGCGGGGGTTGAAGCAGTTATTGTGTATGCGATAGCTTGTTTGGCATTAGCGATGTTGATGGTGTCGATGAAATTTGATTACGTGTCGCTGTCGCAGGTCATTCGCAAAGTAACGGTTAGGGAAGCCGAGGTTAGCGAGTCGATGAAGGCGCCGTTCGACATCGCGAGCTTCAATGCCGCATTTCGTGACGGATTTCTCTATCGCGAGGCAGGGCTTACGATAGCGGTACTCGCGGCAAAATTAGGCATGCCGGAATACAAGCTGCGTGCCTTCATTCATCAGGAACTCGGATTTAGGAACTTTAACGCGATGCTGCATGTCTACCGCATCGCGGAGGCGAGCGAGATACTTGCCGATGCGTCGAAGTCTAGCCTACCTATCTTAACGATCGCGTTGTCTGTTGGTTATCAGTCCATTACTCCTTTTAATAACGCCTTCCGCGAGCTTAAGGGGACGACCCCATCCGAGTTTCGCAAAGCTGCGAGCTGAGTCTGGTCGCGACAGAATGCGGCTAAACTGATCTAGGTTAGCGACGTGATAGCAGTGCTGCGCTAGCCTCGTAGCTAGTAGCCAGGCGGGGGGCGCTAAGGTATTCTTGCGCGGTTTTATAGAAAAGTATTATCTGCTTAGCACAATCGAGAGGGAGAAGGGCTGTGAATCAATTCATTTATGATATCGCCGTTTGGTTTGACGATACCGCGTGGAGTACGGCCATCCACGAGTCGTACTATCTTTACAATTGGATAGAATCAACCCATGTGCTGACACTAATGCTGAGCCTTGGCATCTTATTCCTGATCGACATGCGTATGCTGGGTTGGGCGCTACCCAATGTGCCGGCAACTCGTCTCGCAGAGCGTCTCAACACGCCAATGCTGATCGGCTTCGTTGTCATGTTTGTGACCGGATTCCTTCTTCTCTATGCCGTGCCTGTGCGCAGCTCGCAGAGCCTTTGGTTTCGGATCAAGATGGTGTTGCTCGTCGTCTGCGCCGTCAACGCCTACCTATTCCACAAGCGGATGACGCAATCAATTCAAACATGGGAACACGAACCTCGCGCGCCGTCTGCGCTTCGCAGAGGGGCTGCAATTTCTTTAGCTTTCTGGACCGTCATCGTTATCTGCGGTCGGTTTATCGCCTACGACTGGTATGACTGCGAATACGCGCAGCCTGATCTAGTGCGTGCGATTGCGGGATGTGTAGACGGTCAGACGCGCTTCTAAGCCTTAGTAAACGAGTTAATGGCCTATGCCACAGGCCTATTATTTGGAAGGAGTTATCCATGAGTCCGACTACTAATCCTAACACCGAGCACGCACCGTCCTTCGGATCCTATCCGAGGACATCGATCGCAGTGATTTCGCTGGCGCTGTTACTCGCGTTTTCTTTCTCGAGCCTGCGTGGCGACACGTGGGTGGGACTGCTCTCCTTTTTTGAATGGATGGAAACGACGTGGTTTGGCTATGTCGGTAAGACCTGGGGAGGCGCATTCGCCCTCATTCAAGCTGCGCACTTAGTCTCGCTCGGGGTGCTGGGCGGCGCCGTGTTGTTTAGCGATGGGCGTTTGCTTGGGTTGTTCTCTAGTCTGCCCATTCGTGATGTGGTTGACGGGGCTCATCGAGTCTTCGTCTGGGCGCTCGCGGTAGTGGTCGGGACCGGTGTATTCATGGTGTGTGGTGTTGCAGTCAAGGTCTATTACCTCCCGGTGTTCTGGTACAAGATGCTCACCCTCGCTGTCGGCGTATTGTTTGCTCTATTCATTCGTAAGCCGTTAGTTGATCGCGAGATTAGCGAGGTGAACCCCAAGATCGTCAAGCTCGTTGCCGTGGCAAGTATCATGATCTGGTTTACGGTGGCAGCTACGGGGCGATGGATTGGGTTTAGCTAGTCACGTCTTAGGGCTAGGCCTTGCGCTGCGGTTTGGCGTTGACTGATTAGGATTGAAATAAAGGAAATTGCGGGAGTGTACACACAATGAGCAATGCAGAAGAAAAGACAGTGAAAGCACGTAAAGACGATGAAATGGCGGCGATTATTGTCGCTGGCAGTATCGTGGCTTTCTTCGCTGTGTACTGGTTCTTCCAGATACAGTCGGTCCGTGAGCTTTTAGAAATGGCCTACGGTTAGGCAGTAACTTGCCGGCTGTCGAGTGACAGCCGGCGGTAACTCTCGTCGTTATTTGAGTGGCGAGTAATCGGTGGCGCGCAGGTATTTGCGCTCTATTCCCGCAAGAATAGGTCCATTCGCATTCGATGCGGCTGCCACTCGCTCCCATTCTGGGTCCGCAATAAATGCCTGCCAAGAAGCATCAGCTGCAGCGCGGCTTTGATGTTCTAACACATACACCAATGTGTCTTCCGCCTCGGCTCCCTCCGTTGGCGTCCAGTAACCCACCACCTCCATCCCATGCTTCTTGAAGATGCGCGTCGTGTGGTCACGGAATCGTGCGTGCAGGTTCTCAAGGTTACCTTCGGTCGCCGTGTAGGTGCGGAGCTCGAACACTTTGCCTGCTTCCTGTGCCGTGCTTGGTATGAGCGTTCCAAGCGTGACTCCGAGAACGAGTGCGCTCGCTATCAATGCGCGCGATTTAGTGACTAGTTGCATGGGTGGTCTCCATAATTGGGTTTTGATTGCTGGGTTTGTCTGCCTTTATAGGCTATTTTTGACGGGGATTGCAATCACGTCGAAGACCTCTTTAATGAACGCTTTGATCTCGTCGTGCGTTCGCTAACTTAGCGCTGTTTTAGTATGATGAGGCCCCGTTTGTGACCAGTGACAACTGCATGCCAATGAGGACGCTATGCCAATTGATTCTGTTGATTCGTTGCTAGCTCAAGGCATTGAGCTTGCCCTATTTGGTATGGGGACCGTCTTCCTTTTCCTGGGCATGCTTATTATTGCAACCGTCGTGATGTCGAAGATCGCCCTAAGATTAGAGCCACTACCAACGCGAGATAACATCTCGTATTCGGCGAACAGTTCGGAGGTCTGTGACGACGAATGTATCGCAGTGGTGGGGGCCGCTGTGATTGCGCATCGTGCCCGCGGAACTCGCTAGCAATCTGACTATGAATTAATTCGAGGACAAAACCCCGATGGCTCCACAGAACTTAGCCAAGACACGCCTAGGCATTACCGACGTCGTCCTGCGTGATGCTCACCAATCTCTCCTTGCGACGCGTATGCGCATCGATGATATGCTGCCCATTGCCGCGAAGCTGGACCAAGTCGGCTTCTGGTCTTTGGAATCATGGGGTGGCGCTACATTCGATGCGTGCATTCGCTATTTAGGAGAGGACCCTTGGGAGCGGCTAAGAAAATTCAAAGAAGCGATGCCCAACACGCCGCAGCAGATGCTCTTCCGCGGGCAAAATATTTTGGGTTATAGGCATTATGCCGACGACCTCGTTGAAAAATTCGTCGAGCGCGCGGCGACGAATGGCGTCGATGTTTTCCGAGTGTTTGACGCTATGAATGACATGCGCAACCTAGAAACTGCTATCGGAGCCGTACGTAAGCAGGACAAGCATGCCCAGGGCACGCTGTCGTACACGATTAGTCCTGTTTACACCATTGACAGTTGGTTGGACATGGCGCGTCGTATCGAAGACATGGGTGCTGACTCATTGTCTATTAAAGATATGGCAGGACTGCTGCGGCCTTACGTCGCCTATGAACTCGTGAGTAAGTTAAAACAAGCGGTCGATATACCGATTCATATGCAGTGTCACGCGACCACGGGTTTGTCGACTCCAACCTATCTCAAGGCTATCGAAGCCGGCATCGATAATATCGATACGGCCATTTCTTCTATGAGCATGACCTACGGTCACTCGCCAACCGAGACGATCGTGTCGATGTTAGAAGGAGAAGAGCGCGATACCGGACTTGATATCGTACTGCTCGAAGAGATCGCGAGTTACTTCCGAGAAATCCGGAAAAAGTATGCAAAATTCGAAGGCGCATTGCGCGGTGTCGATTCGCGCATCCTTGTCGCGCAAGTTCCCGGGGGCATGTTAACTAACCTTGAGAATCAGCTGCGTGAGCAGAATGCTACGCAGCGTCTCGATGAGGTGTTAGAAGAAATTCCGCGCGTCCGTGAAGACTTAGGTTTCATTCCCTTGGTGACACCGACGTCGCAGATCGTCGGCACGCAGGCTGTACTGAACGTATTAACCGGCGAGCGCTACAAGTCGATCACGAAGGAAACCGAAGGTGTTCTTCGAGGCGAGTACGGTGCTACCCCTGCACCCGTAAATGCGAAGCTGCAGGAGTCGGTATTAAAAGGCGCAGAGCCTATTACGTGCCGGCCGGCAGATCTCCTCGCCGATGAGTTCGAGGGGCAGCGCACAGAGCTGCTTGGTCTAGCTAAAGCGCAAGGCTTCGATCTCGCTCACGAGGTGGACGATACGCTGACCTACGCGCTATTCCCTCAAGTAGGCCTCAGATTCTTGAAGAATCGTAATAATCCTAGCGCCTTCGAACCAGCGCCAGGGGCCGAGCCTGCCGTCGCGGCAAGCGTTGCGCCACAGCCGATCGATCAGAAGGGGCTCTATACCGTAGAGGTCAATGGCAAATCTCATGTCGTGCGTGTCACCGAAGGCGGTGAGCTCGCCCAAGTGTCCCTCTCTGATGCTGCCGCCGGCGCACAGCCAACGCGCATGCGCCCAATGCCTGCGCCTCTATCGGGTAACGTCTTTAGCGTGGCCGTGAAGCCAGGTGATAGTGTCGCAGTGGGCGATGTGATCGTGGTGTTGGAAGCGATGAAGATGGAGACAGAGATTCGTGCGACTGAGGCGGGTAAGGTTTACGAAGTCGCGGTTAAGGTCGGCGACTCGGTGAAGATAGGCGAGGCTTTACTCACACTCGTTTAACAGCGCCGAGGCCTGAGACAAGGGGCCACAATGGAGCAGTTTACACAGCTTTGGCAGGCGACTGGCTTGGTGCAGATGACGCTGGGGCAACTGGCAATGATCGGTGTGGGGCTTTTGCTTCTCTACCTAGCCATTCGTAAGGGATTCGAGCCATTGCTGCTGGTGCCTATCGGCTTCGGCGGTATTCTCGCGAATATCCCTGGCGTCGAAATAGCAGTCGGTGACGGGGTGTTGCACCAGTTCTACGTCATAGGCATCGAGACCGGAATATTCCCGTTACTGATCTTTATGGGCGTCGGGGCGATGACCGACTTTGGCCCATTGCTGGCTAATCCTAAGACCCTGCTACTTGGGGCTGCGGCGCAGTTTGGTATTTTCTCGACTCTCCTCGGTGCGCTAGCCTTGAGCGATCTCGGGATCTTCGACTTTAGCGTCCAGCAAGCCGCGGCTATCGGTATTATCGGCGGTGCGGATGGGCCAACGGCCATTTATGTTGCCGGTCAGCTTGCGTCGGATCTATTGGGTGCGATCGCCGTAGCCGCTTACTCCTATATGGCACTCGTCCCGCTAATTCAACCACCTATTATGCGCGCGCTCACGACATCGACTGAACGAGCGATCACGATGACTCAGCAGCGCGAGGTGTCTCAGTTGGAGAAGGTTCTCTTCCCGCTCGTGTTGCTCCTTCTCGTGGCATTAGTGATTCCTAGTGCGGCTCCGTTGCTCGGTATGTTTTGTTTTGGCAATTTAATGCGAGAGTCTGGCGTCGTAGGCCGATTGGCAGACACTGCGCAGAACGCGCTCATCAATATTGTCACGCTTCTGTTAGGGCTCTCTGTTGGCTCTAAGCTCGGCGCCGACCAATTCTTGGTCGCGAGCACCCTAGGTATTCTGGCGCTCGGCATGGTGGCTTTCGCGATAGGTACTGCAACTGGCGTGCTTATGGCTAAGCTGCTGAACCTGCTAAGCGCGAATAAAATTAATCCGCTGATCGGCGCTGCTGGCGTCTCAGCTGTGCCAATGGCCGCACGGGTCGCGAATAAGGTTGGGCTCGAAGCGAACCCAAATAATTTCTTGCTTATGCATGCGATGGGGCCGAATGTGGCGGGTGTTATTGGGTCTGCCATCGCTGCGGGAGTGCTTATTCAATTCGCAGCTTAAGAGTCGAGACTCTGGTCCATACTGCGCGCGGGGCTTTCGGCGCTGCAGCTGCCTACCTCCCGCGCGGGCACTCCAACAACGGTAGTATGCGGCCTCACGTCTGCTAAGACGACGCTGCCTGCACCGATCTTCGCGCCGCTACCGATCTCGATATTGCCTAATACCTTTGCGCCCGCCGAAATCAGTACGCCAGAGCGTACCTTCGGGTGTCGATCGCCCTGTTCGTTGCCGGTGCCACCAAGCGTGACGTTCTGCAGAATTGAGACGTCGTCGTCTATCACGCAGGTCTCGCCCACTACGATCCCCGTGGCGTGATCGAACATGATGCCTCTGCCGAGACGACAGCCGGGGTGAATATCCACTGCGAAGACTTCGGCATTGCGGCTCTGAATAAATGTCGCTAGGTCGCGCCTATTATGTGTCCATAAGTAGTGCGCGAGCCTATGGACTTGGATGGACTGAAAGCCTTTTAAGTAGAGCACCACGGGGAGGTAAGAACTAGTTGCCGCGTCGCGCTCGAAAACCGCCCGAATGTCTGCGCTCGCTGCCGCGATCAGGTCTGATTCGGCGACGAAGGCTTCTTTGAACAATTCGCGTAGGGTGACTGCTGACATCACTTCATCGGCGAGCTTATTCGCAAGGATGACGCTCAGAGCCGAACTCAAGTTTTTATGCGTGAGTACGCAGCTATAGACATAGCTCGCCAAGAGCGGCTCATGACGAATGACCTGCGTTGCCTCTTCGCAGAGCTTGGTCCACACTCTCTCGGGTATCCGTTCGTCTGCTGAACTCGTCACCTAAAACTCCTTAGTCATGTTGGTTGCCGGCCGGGGGATGGTGCTGCTGGGTTACCAGATTGGCCCTCGCGCGTTAGTCGCGCGGCTCACAGCTTCCAGGGTTTCAGCAGAGATGCGAGTCGCGCCAAGCTCTTCTGCTTTGAGTAGGGCGCTATAGGCAAGGGCGTTGACGCTCCTAGGATTCCCCTGAGTAGACTCGTGAATAGCTGCTAGAGCTGCCTGAGTAAAAAGTCCGGTGCCATTATACCCAGATTTCTTAAGTCGAAGCGCGATGTAGGCTGACATCATTTGCAGATCCATCTCTTCAAGCATGATCTGGAAACCCGCGTCTCGTCGCGCTTCTTTTATTTCGAGCTCTTTTTCAGCGTTAGAGTTGCCACCAAGACAGTAAATCAGGATTAAGGGACGGTTTTTCGTAGGGTTGCTAACGCTGAGTAGGCGCAGAATCTCCAGTGTGGATTGAGACATTCGGTCTATATCGTCCACTACGATAACGGGCCTAGGGGACATCGAATTCTCGGTGCGCAGCCTCGTAGCGATGCGCTGGAGCACGACCGCCCGCGAATTCTGGGGCCTGATCTCTAACTGCAGATGCCCTTGTAGGAGGTCCAGCAAGCGCTCGTCATCGATGCTCGGATTGGCAATTAGCAATGGGCGATGCGGCGCCTTGGCGCGGGACAGAGCAGCGGCTATCACGCGCAGGAATAGGCTCTTGCCCACGCCCGGCGGCCCGCGCAAGGCGATATTCGCATCGCCTTGGTAGAGTGTTTGAAGTATGCCTTCGAAGGCAGTCGCATGCTGTGGCTGCTTATGGAAGACGTGGGTGTCGATGACCTGACTGAAAGGGTGCGTAGCGAGGCCGAAGTGACTAAGGATCAAGCGTATGTCTTCCGTATTCGGTTAATGGCGCGGAGGCGAAATGTAGCCCCGCCTTAGCCTAGCTGATCGCAGCCTTCTTCAGTATTGCTTTAGTTTTCTCAAGCTCTGATTCGAGCGTTGCGCGCGTTTCGGACTCTATCGTGGGAATGGAGAGCACGAAATAAGCGATGCGCACAACTTCGCGCCACCTGGGCACCTTGGGAAGGTGTTCAAGGCGCGAGTAGCGGTCGAATGTCCGCGTCCGCAAACGGCCGTCGTCTATGCTTACAGCCCAGATATTACTCTCTTCGGCGAGCTCGATTTTGGATTTCTGCGTGGTCACCTCCCATGCGTGCAGCGCGGAGCGCATCAGGGTAACCAATTGCTGTCTATACTCGCCATCGTAGCTTACTTCGGGTAGCGCGCTATCGAGGTAGCTTACCAACCTGTCGATATTCTCGAGCTCTGAGACCAAAGCAGGGTGTTGTCCCAGGTCGTCTGGTGTGAGGACGCTCAGTCTAGCGCTTATACGTCGGACATTTTGCTGCGCTTGGCCCAGCGCGCCAATCAATTCAACGGTGTCTTGTAAGAGTCGCTCATCGGGGTTTTCAGTAACCCCTTCCGCATCCGGTGTGGACTCGTTGGCAAGATTGCGGGCTTGTGGCTCTGATAGGAATAGGACCCCAGTGCCTTCGTCGCTTCCAAACAGTGTGAGTCGCACAGCCAACATGCACGCGGTTGCGGCAGATTTTTCAAGCGCGCCGAACGGGTGGCTGATCTCTATTTGGCCACGATAATTGATGAGAGTCTGTCTCTCTGACTGTGGCTCCTCGCTGTCGCTCGATCTGCTCTCGCCCGATTCCCACTCAGCCAAGGCGGTCGTAATCGGCGAGTTGACTTGGCTAGCCGTTAGCAGTGAAGCGACATCGATGCCTCTTAAAGAGTCTTTGTCGGTGCCAAGTAACTCGGCGGCCTTGTGGTTAAGGCTGAAAATTTTACCCGGAGTTTCGAATGCAACGAATCCGTAGTCGATGGTTTCGAGAATTTTTTGAAGCTGCATTCTAGAGCCGCGCAGCTCGGTATCGGCTGCCGAGTAAGATTTTATCAGCGCCCGCAGGCGGATATTGTCCTCGTTGACCTTATGCAACATGCTCAGTTTCAATTGATTCTCTACTCGTGATACCAATTCTTCATTATGGAAAGGTTTTGGCAGGTAATCGTTCGCGCCGGTGCGGAAGCCTTCGGTGAGGTCTTCAAGATGGTTCTTTGCGGTAACCAAGATGATGGGTAGCTCGATAGGGCTATAGCGTAGGCGTAGTTTTTCGCAGACTTCGTAGCCGCTGAGACCTGGCATCATGAGGTCGAGTAGGATTAGGTCAGGCTTCTTTTCGGCGACAGCGGTGAGAGCGTCCATGCCGTTAGAGCAGTTAATGATGGTGTATTCGGACAGCTGCTGACTCATGACCACGCGGTTGATCTCGTCATCGTCGACAATGAGGACGGTGGTCTCTTGCTCGCTTTTCAGTGTTGGGGTTGCCTCTCGGCTTAGCGCGTCGCGCATGAAATCTGCGCGACGAATCATTTGTTTGCTGACGGTGCTGGCGGCTATTTTACGGTCTTGGTCTAGCGCTACACGCAGTGAAAAGCTGAATTCGGTACCAACTTCCAATTCACTACTCATCTCCAGCGTGCTGCGATGCATCTCAATCATGCGCTTCGCAATGGGGAGGCCGAGCCCTACTCCTTGTGAGTTGATGTGTTTGGAAGGGAGTTTTTCGAAGCTCTTGAAGATCGCGTCGTGGTCGCTTTCATGAATGCCGATTCCGGTATCGCGGACGCTAATCCGGACATCCGAAGGAGAGGTAAGCTCGGCGGCAACGCTTATCTCGCCACTGTGAGTAAACTTGATCGAATTCGAAATAAGGTTGACGAGGATCTGCTGTAATCGATCTTGGTCGCCCGCAATGAGCGGCAGTTCAGCTGAGACTTGGTTGACCAACCGAATGGGTTTGTCGCCGACTAGTGGCGAACAAATAGCGATCACCAACGTGGCCAGGCTCTGCATGTCGACCGAATGCAACTTCATGTAGGCATCTGCGTCTTTGCTTGAAGAGAAGTCCAGCAGGTCGTTAACGAGCATTGTCAGCCGGTCGCCGCTCGCCTGAATGAGCTCGAGGTTCGTGGTAATCAGTCCGACGTTTTGAGTGTTGTTGTGGAATTCTAAGAGCGCACCCTCTGCGAGGCCGTTAATCCCAAACAAGGGAGTGCGAAGCTCGTGTGACACATTCGCAAGCAGGTCGTCTTTAACGCGCTCGGCACGCACAAGATTCTCGATCGCCAGTTTTTGGGCCTCTTCCTTCTCTCGTTTAACGAGGATATAGCGCGCCGAGAGACTTAGGGAGAGGAGGAGGGCTTGGATAATTTGGCCAGCATTGTACGCGTTAGCCGTTACGCTATTGTGGGGAAATCCCGGTACCGTCTCGCTAAGCATTAATAGAGTGCCGCCGAGCATGTAGGCTCCCATCGCCGCCATGTGAATTTTGGCTGAGCGGTCGCCACGGCGAATCGCATCGATATTCGAGTAAAAGGCAATGGGGAGCCCAGTGGCGAGTAGCGCTACAAAGGGCAGTTGGAAGAACTTCTCGTCAGGAATGAAAGCGGCTAACGCGATCAGAGCAAAAACAGCTAAATACCAGCGTCCGATCTTGTCGAGCAGCGGATTATTGTCTGAAATATTCAGGAGCGAGCGCTGGAATGCAATGAACGACATTACCATTGCAGGATAGACGAGTCGTTCAAGTAGATCGACTATCCACAAGTTGGCATGCCCGGGGCCCAGCAGGAAGCGGAGGTGGTGGCTGTCGAGGAAGAGAAAGGCTGCCTGTGTGCCAATAGCGATGACATAGAGCAGGTAGCTACGTTCGCGGATGCTGAAGAATTGAAAAAGGTTGAAAAACACCATCGCAAGCAGCACGCCGTACATGAACGTGAGCCCAGTGTCTGAGAGAAGCGACTGCTGATTGAATTGGCTTTCATCCCACAAACGTAACGCAGTTCGCAAGGGGGCTGCTGACGAGATGCGCAGGTAGTACTCGTCGCCTAGGTTTGCGTCTACCCTGAATGCATGCCCGCGTGAGAGAGTCGTCAGCTCGCGCGGGTCAGAGAGCGTCCCTAGGCGATAATTGATGCTCTCTCGATTGGCTGCATCCAGCACAAAAAGCTGAGCGCCTCCTCGCGTGCGTCCTTCAACGATCTTCGGCGGTCCGATCTCAACGATCCTCGAACTGCCAGCTGGCAACGCGCTCCAGTCGAGAGAAAAATGTACCCAGTAGGTGGATCGAGTCATTCCAAAATGGATTTGATCGCGGGAGTTCGGTGTAAACTCGCCGGCTGCTTTGAGGCCTAACACCTCGTCGAGGCTGAGCTCGCCACTAGGGTCTTCGTAGAAGTTGGCTGTCAGGGCGAGGTTTTGTGCTGATTCGTGGACATCGCTGGCTGCTGGTTGAGCTGCCGATGTCGAGTTGGCTAGGACTAACAGTATGTATACGATCCAAGCATGTGCACGCAAATTAGAATCCGTCGTCTCGTTTGGCGTCTTTAAAGATAGGGCAGATGCCTGCTATTCGCAACCGCTGGGTGATAGACTGTTATCTACCTTATTAGGGGTCTTTCATGCCAATGTCGTCTAGTCTGTTTTATTCTTGTCAGTCTCACTCTTGCCTTGCGTGCGCGCGCGTATTCGTCTTGGTCTTCCTTGGGTTAAGTGCGGTCGGAGCTCATGGGCAAGAGTCGAATAGGCCTCAAGGTCCTGGTTTCGAGCGCCAACAAGAGTTTTGGCAGTCGTTAGTCGAGACCGATCAGCGCTTTGCAGATCGCGCAACTCAAGCGGGCCGGACAGCAGGATTTCTTGAGTTTCTCGCAACCGATTCCGTTGTCTTTCGTGGCGGCCCCGTCGATGCGGTCGAGCTGTACAGTTCGACCGAGTTCGCACAAGAGGCAAATCAGATAGCCTGGAAGGCCCACTACGTAGATGTCTCGCGTGCAGGAGATCTAGGCCTCTCCGCGGGCCCGCTGACTATTTTTGGCGAGTCTGGCGCAAATAACTTCGGTCATCTAATCTCAATCTGGCGCTTTATCGATGAGCGATGGCAATTGATGGCAGACATTACGGTGAACATCCCGGGCTATCTGAGCCTCGATGTGGCGCCCAGTTTTACCGATACGCTGCCGGTTATCGAGGAAACTGCGAACCCGCTCAGCGTCGAGGTCATGTCGAACACACTGGATGCCCTCGTCGAAGCGGACGCGCTTTATGGTCGCTCTATTAACTTTCGCGGGGGCCAGCGAGCCCTCTTGCGCTATGGGCTTGACAATACGCGTGTGTATTTGCCGGGAATGGGGCCGGCGGTTGGCGCAGAAGCGGCGAGTTCCGTCTATGGCGCGTTCTTGGATAACCAGCTCGCGACCACGAACCCAATTACTCTCAACAACGTCGGGGCTTTCCTGTCCGACTCGAAAGAGATGGGATACACCTACGGCACCATGACATCGAGCAGCGAGGAGTCACAAGCTGACTTCGAAACCAGTTATATGCGCTTGTGGCGTTTTAGCCAGAATGGCGAGTGGCGTATCGCCGTGGAGGTGCTAAGTCCTTTCTAACAAACGACGGAAGCGTGCTCAGGGCGCCTCGCGCACGAATTGACGAGCCAGGCTTAAGCTCGCCTCCCCTGCACTGTTGGTTGCTCGAAGTTGCAGCGTGTATCTCCCAGGAGGAAGCCTCCCGACGTCCAACAGCTGGCGGAATCCGATCTGGGGAAAGAAAGGGTCTCGCTCAGCACCCTCTATGACTGCTACGTCGCTGCGCAGTTCGCGCTGCTCGGCAGGCATAGGCAGCACGAGCCTGTCGCTGTTAACACCTTCGATTATGGCCTCTAAGGAGGCAACGCCTACCCCTTCGGCGAATGCCCAGCCTGCAACCTCGAGACTATCCCCGATGACCTCGTCTTCTTCGGGGGCATCTATCCAAGTCCGTGCGGGCTGCGCGCACTTCAGCACGCCCTTGCCAATCGTTAGTGAATAGTAGGCATAGCGCTTTGCGCCATTCAGCAGATCGCTGTGTCCAAGGTAGGCGATGTCTCTTCCAAGCTGGCAGGCGTGCGCGACGACGGCTCTCTTCTGATCGACATTGAGGGTGCTGTCTTCAGTGATAAACAGGGCTTGGGCGCCTTGCTCTAAAACCAGTGCTGCCGAGTCCATCTGCCACAGGGCTAGTTGCTGTGCGCGACCATCCCTTCTTGCCTTATCACTGTCGAGGGTAAAGATCGGGCTAGGGTAGTCAGGTTTACCGAAGGCGAACTGTGCGGCGCCGTAGTAATTATCCGTTACGATCAGCGGAGGCGAGGAGAAGTGTATCTGAGCCCAATCGGAGGTAGTGTCGACGAATGCCGGCCAACCCGCCATTTTGCTTGAAAGGAGCTGTGTGCCGAGCCAAGGCTGAAGCATCGCGGAGAGTGATTGAGACCCTACGCCTACTAGCGCGAGGAGCGTGCCTGCGAGACCGAAGATTACGACAGTCCTCACGGCCGCATTGATACGTGCCAGCGCGCTGAAGCTACTGCGTAGGCTTGATGGGGCGAAGACTAGCAGAGGCAGGTAGCCTGCGAGAGGCCAATGAATGGTCGTGCTGGTTGGGTCTGTCCAGGGAGCCAAGGCCGCAAAGGTGACTAGGTGGCAGGCGGCGACACAAAAAAACAAGCGAGGCGCGGCGGTGTTTGCCCGGCTGAGTTTGTAGCCGGTAAACAGCAGGAGCGCGTAAAGCGGTGTCGTCGATAGTAGTGCTTGGGTCGGAACGTGCAGTAAACCCGCCGGGTCAAACTGCCAGGGATGACGCTCTGCGAAATAGAACGCAGCACTCGCCATATCATGGTGGAAATTGAAGGTGATGACAGGAATAAGGCCTAACAACCCAATCGCCGCCGCAAATAAGGCCTTAGGGTCGCGCAGCAGCTTCCGCGCGGGAGGGTGTATAGCTATAAATAGCGCGACGCCCGCTGGGAACAGCGCGAATCGGTAGTGCGTGCAGAAGCCGAGCGCAACGAGGCCGCCCGTAATGACCCAGCTGCTGAGTGAATCGGTTGCCTGTGCGCGGAGGAAGAAGCCTAGGGCGAGTAACCCGATGGCGAGCATCGGGGCGTCCGGAACCGCGAGTAAGCCCATAGACCCCGCAAGGGGCAAGCACAGGCAGAGCATAGCGGCTTCGCGTCCGCCTTGACGGCCCACGAATGGCTTAGCCAGCCAATAGACGATAAACGGCAGCGCACTGCCGATAAGGAAAAACGGCAGGCGGACGGCGAGCGCTGAGTTTCCCCAAAAGTAGGGGCCGATACCCGCAAGCAGGGCGCTCATAAAAGGGAGGTCGCTGTAGGCGAGTGCGGGACGTGTGGACTCTAGCCAATAGAATATTTCGTCGCTGTACAGATCGAGACTTGCGGCGAAAAACAGTTTGCATGCGAGGAGTAGCGCGCCGAGCGGGTAAAGCCAATGGCGAGACCAACGGCCGAGCAAATCATCGGGCATACTGCCTCCTCCTCTCTATCGCGTGTATCGCAGGGTTGTTAGCTGTTTGCTGTGCGATAACGTGGGTTTATAGCTGTTTGACGGGTATTAAGCCTGCGGGAAGCGCGCGCGTGCCGAAGCGCTTAAGTCGATTGATAAACAGCACGAGAGCTGACAGGGCGCAGACAATCCAACCAGCCGAGAATAGCGCATGCTCGGAGAAAGTCCCTAGTTGGTAGAGGCTTGTCGCAGTTGCATAGGCAAGCCCTGTGCTCCAGCCAAAGACGATGAGCATGTAGCGCCAGCCCGCCTCCTTACTGATCGCGCCTAGCACCGCGACACAGGGTGCATACAGCAAAACGAAAACGAGATAGCAGAAGGCGCCATACGCGCTGGGGAATAGCTGTGCCATATTGCTGAGGGTCGTCGTCGCGACTTCCTGATCGCGCGCGATGGACTCTGCGTCACTGACATCGCCTATAGATAGACCAAGGGGGTCGGTGAAGGTGTCGCGTAAGTTGACGAGTTCATCGCCAACCGAGGCGACGGCTGATCCGAGGGTGGCCGCAAGATTCGGCGCCGACGCCTCGTCATCGCCGGCAGGTTCCTCGTTATAGAGCGCATCGAGCGTCCCGACGATGGCCTCTTTAGCGAACATGCCGGTGAAGAGCCCGACGGTGGCTGGCCAGTTGTCGGCGCCGATACCCATCGGGACAAAAGCGGGAGTAATTGACTTGCCCAGCAGGCTCAATAGGGAGCGCTCGCTGTCTTCGTTACCGAAGCTTAGGTCGCTGCCAATAGAATTGAGCAAACTGAGCCCCATGACCACGGCTACGATGGTTTTTCCGGCACGCAGGATGAAGCCTCGTAGCCGAAACCAAGTGGTAATGGCGATATTACGGACGATAGGTAGATGGTAAGCCGGCATTTCCTGAAACGAGGGCGTTATCTCGGTGGCAAACAATTGGCGGCGAAAAATCCAGCCAGTAAATACAGCGAGTCCTATACCAAGAAGATACAAGCCGAACACGATATTTTGACCATTGCTAGGGAAGAAAGCCGCAGCGAAAAGGGCATACACCGTTAGCCTGGCTCCACAGCTCATGAACGGCGCCATGGCGATGGTCATTAATCTATCGCTGTCGCGGGCAAGCGTACGTGCGGCCATAACGGCAGGGACATTACACCCGAAGCCAACAATGAGGGGCACGAAGGCGTTTCCGGGGAGCCCGATCCCTGCCATTAGCCTGTCGATTACGAATGCGGCACGGGCGAGGTATCCCGAGTCTTCTAGGAACGACAAGCACAGGTAAAGAAAACCGATAACCGGGATGAAAGTGGCAACGAGGGTGATGCCTCCACCGAGCCCGTCGGCGAGCAGGGTAGACACGACGGGGGGCGCGCCAATGGCGTCGAGAAGCCAGCGACAGCCGTCGATAAACAGCGCGGAGAAAAGGATGTCAAAGAAGTCTATGAACACTGCGCCTAGGTTGATAGCAACGGCGAACATGAGATAGATCATGAGGAGGAAAAAGGGCACACCTAGCCAGCGGTTAAGGACAACTTTATCGACAGCCTCGGACACGCCATGCGAACCCAAATTCACCTCGACTACCCCGTCTAGCAGTGCGCGCGATGTCGCGTAGCGCCGCACGATGGCTTCGTCGTCAATCTCCCTCGGTGCTGGCTGCTTGGCCGCGGGCTGGTTCTCTAGCTGGCCCTGTTGAGCATGAGGCATCCCCGCCTTCGAGAGCGTTGAAAGGGCATCGAAGAGCTGACCGACGCCAGCTCGCCGCGATGCGACCATATCAACAACGGGCACGCCAAGGCGCTGCGCTAGGCTTGCTGTGTCAACCGTCATCCCTTGTTGCTTTGCGACATCGAGCATATTAACGACGACGAGAGTCGGGAGGCCGCGCTCGAGAAGCTGTTGGGTGAGGACCAGGCTGCGCTCTAGATTGCTCGCATCGACAACGTTGATAACCGTGTCGATATCGCCCGTGGCTAGGTAGTCTTGGGCAATTTGCTCATCGAGCGCCTTGAAGTCATCGCCTAAGGCATAGACGCCAGGGAGATCCACCAGTTCGTACTCGTGCCCAGCCGCCGCAAAGAAGCCGTATTTCTTCTCAACAGTGACCCCAGGCCAATTGCCTACTCTCTGGCGGGAGCCGGTGAGCAGGTTGAAGACTGTAGTCTTACCGCAATTAGGGTTGCCTAGGAGCGCAATTTTTTTCATCAATTCGCGACGGTCATAGTGAGGGCTTCTGCTGGAGGGGCGCGTTGCTGGGCGGGCGCGGCTGAACTAAGATCGCCGCTGCTTCGCGCGCGCGAATGCTGACTGAGCTGCCTCCGACCCTCACCTGCAAGGGGTCGCCCAAGGGCGCAACTCGAAGCTTGGTCACGCTGGCACCAGGAACGAAACCTAGGGCATAGAGACGGCGCTTTAATTCTGGGCTTGCCGCCGAGACACGACTAATCAGGCCCTCCTCGCCGTTGCTAAGCTGGCAGAGCGCGGCCTCATCGGAGTTTGGATCTCGCGGGCTACTCATACTGTGTGTGCTTGAGTTCATTCGGATTGATTATAGTCGCAATCATGAGGGCAATGGCAGGCATTGATGGCGACATTTAGCCTATGTCCTTTCTGAGCACGGCCTTCAGGCGGATCGCCTCGCGCGCTAGGCATTACTAGCCTTGACTTTCGCTTGGCCAGCGCCGACTCTCCTGAGCAGACCTAATAAACTTTCTGCAGATCGTTGATCTTGTGCTCACCGAGGCCTCCAAGCTTTGCCTAGTTATGACCCTAACGCGCTGCAGGCGTGTATCGACCTCGGCTCGAACAGCTTTCACTTACTCGTCGGTCGCTGGATTGACGGCAGAATCGAGATAATCGAACGCTGCAGCGATCGAGTGCAGCTAGGCGAAGGAGTGCGCCAGACCGGCGCCATCTCGCCGGCTGCGTTCGAGCGCGGCCTGGCCTGTCTCACGCGCTTCGATGAGTTGCTCAGCCAATACCCCATCGAGCGCTACTGGGCGCTTGGGACGAATACCTTCCGGGTCGCTGATAATGCTGGCGAGTTTATCGAGGCCGCAGAGGCGCTGGGCATCCATATTTCGCCTATCAGTGGTGTGCAAGAGGCGGTGCTGATCTATGCCGGCGTGCTGAGCGCCTTGCCGAGGGATGAAGCGCGCCGTTTAGTCATCGATATTGGCGGCGGCAGCACGGAGGTGATCGTCGGGCACGGCGCTCAGCGCAAGCTAACGGAGAGCCTCGCGATTGGGAGTGTTGCGTGGCGCGATACCTTCTTTGCCAACACGGCCCCGACGCAGGGAGAGCTCGAGGCTGCGATGGACGCCGCGCTCTTAGAGGCGAAGGCGGAATTCATGAAGGCTGCGTGGGCAGTGAAGAGTGGTGGCTGGGATATCGCCTATGCCTCATCTGGCACGATTAAGATGCTCGCCGGGGTCTGCGAGGCCTATGGCTTCGGAGCCGGGCAGGTTTCTCAGCGGGCGTTTGAGGCTCTGCGTCCGAAATTTGTCGCGCACATCCTGCACGGTGAGGAATTGGCGGGCTTGAAAGAGCGTCGACGAGACCTCTTGCTGGCGGGAAGCTGCGTGCTGCTCGGCTTAATGCAGGCTTACGAGGTTGACGTTATTCAATTTAGCCCTACTGCACTGCGTGAGGGAATGTTGGACTTCATGGTGCGTAACCAACACACCCTCGACATCATGTCCGCGGCGCATTTACCTCCTCTGAGGGAGCGCGACTAGAGGGCGCTAATTCAATTGCTCCAGTAGCGCCTGCTGCACGCCAATCGGCGCATCCGTTTCAGGCTCAACAGCTAAGCGTAGCTCCGAATAGTGGCCCTCGGCGTCCAGCTCCCACGATTGCGCGACATCGTCGAGAGTCAGTTCGAGATCGGCGAGTATGCGTGCATGGTGTTTGCGCTTAAGGATAGGGAAACACACTTCTATGCGATTGCTGAGGTTGCGCTCCATCCAATCTGCGCTAGAGCAATAGAGCTGCGGGCTCGAATTGAGGAAGTAATACACTCTAGAATGTTCTAGGAAGCGCCCAATAATCGACACAACGCGGATGTTCTCGCTAACCCCTGGGATGCCAGGCTTGAGACAGCAAATGCCGCGGATGATAAGCTCAATTCTGACGCCTGCAATAGACGCGGAGTAAAGCGCGCGGATCATATCTGGGTCGGTGAGTGCATTGAGTTTTGCGATGATTCTTGCAGGCTTGCCCTCTGCCGCAGCCGCAGCCTCTTCGGCAATCATCTTTAGCAATGATTTCTTTAGATTGAAAGGCGCATGAATCAGCGAATTCGGATGAATTTTCTTTCCCATGCCAGTAATTTGCTGGAACACCTTATGCACGTCCGCGCAGATGACCTCGTCGGCGGTGAGCAGGGAGTAGTCGGTGTAGATTAGGGAGTTTTTGCGGTGATAGTTGCCGGTACCCAAGTGCGCGTAGCGCTTGAGTTTGTTGCCCTCTCGTCGAACGAATAACAGCATCTTTGCATGTGTCTTATAGCCCATAACGCCGTACACCACCACGGCGCCTGCTTCCTGTAGGATGCTGGCAAAGTTAATATTCTCCTCTTCGTCGAAGCGTGCTCGTAACTCAATGACGACGGTTACCTCGGTGCCAAAGCGCGCTGCTTCGGCGAGCGCCTGCACGAGTTCCGACGACTCATTGGTGCGGTAGAGCGTCTGTTTTATCGATAGAACAGAGGGGTCCTTCGCGGCCTGTCGGACCCAGTCGATGACCGGTACGAAAGACTCGTAAGGATGGAATAGAAGCTGGTCTTCACGTGCGACGGCGGCGAATATCGAACTGTGCTCCTCAAGCACCGAAGGCAAGCCCGGGGAGAATTTAGGGAAACGCAGGTCGGGACGGTCGATCATGCCAAAAAGCGCCATCAACCTCTGTAAATTGACTGGCCCGTCGAGCGTAAACAGCTCGTCTTGGGTCAGGTCGAAGTGATCGAGCAAGAAGTTGGTTAACTCTGCTGGGCACTGCGCGCCGACCTCGAGCTTTGTCGCGGCCCCGAAGCGGCGACTGTGGAGTTCGCCCTTGAGTGCCATCGCAAAGTCTTCGACCTCCACATTAGACATTTCGAGGTCGGAATTGCGAGTCACGCGGAACTGATGACATTCGGTTACGGTCATGCCTGGGAAAAATTCATCGACATAGGCGTGAATGACTGAAGACAAGAAAACGAAATTATCACCTTCTGGCAAAATGTCGCGCGGCACTTTGATCAGGCGGGGCAGGGAACGCGGGGCAGGGACGATCGCCAGCCCACTGTCGCGACCGAAGGCGTCTTTACCATTCAGCGAGAGGATAAAGTTGAGGCTTTTGTTAACGAGTCGCGGGAAGGGGTGGGCCGGGTCAAGCCCCAGAGGGCTGACTACGGGCACTACTTCATTGAAGAAATAATCTCGCGTCCAGTCTTTGAGCTCGTCGCTCCACTCGTGCCTCGCTAGGAAGCGGATCTCTTCGTTGGCGAGCGAAGGGAAGAGGTCGTCGTTGAGTATCCGATACTGTTCGGTAAGGGCCGAGCGAACCTGCTCATGTAGCACCTTTAAGGTGTGTTCGGGGTATTGGCCGTCGGGGCCGGGGCGCTGTCGCCCGAATCCGAGCTGTTTTTTAAGCCCAGAGACGCGGATTTCATAGAATTCATCGAGATTGGAGCTGAAGATGAGCAAGAACATTAAGCGCTCGAGGAGAGGGTGGTTCTCGTTTTTGGCCTGCTCGAGCACCCGCAAATTAAACTTGAAATAGCTCAATTCGCGATTTTCAAAATACGCGTTGTTGGTAAGGTCAATGCTGCCGTCTTCGCTGATCACTGGGGCCTTCTCTGCACTAAAGGGGGTGACCGGATGCGCTGTTGTCGCTCCGTCTCTGCCCTGTGGGTTTGCGCTCGGGGTGGCGAGCGCATCGGAGGGCGCAATGTACTGTGTAACGGGGCCGTCTGTCGATTGTCTCATGAGCGTAAGGCTGCGAATCTAATGGCCAAATAGCCTAACCAATTTCCAGGGAAAGTTGTGTGACGATCTCATGACATCGCCCAGAGCCGTGAGGCGAGCGCGCAGCTCGAGCGCCTTGTCATATTAATGTAATATTATCGTCATATAGTAACCTCCAACGGTTTGTCGCCTGCAGCTTGAGGGCAGACCAACATCTATCAGACTGCTCAACCAAGGGGAAATGCTCTTCATGATGACTCACTACTCACGCTCCACACTCAAGAGCCTCGCGTGCCTCGGCGCGGTAACTTTCGCGACGCTAGGCAGTAACTGGGCTTTCGCTGCTGAAGTCGATGCGGGCATTCCCGTTTATGAGAGCACCAGCGGCGTCTCCGGCAATCTATCGAGTGTCGGTTCTGACACGCTAGCGAATCTCATGACCCTCTGGGCAGAGGATTTCAAGCGCGTGTATCCCAATGTAAACATTCAGATTCAAGCCGCAGGCTCTTCCACCGCGCCGCCGGCCCTAACGGAGCGCACCGCCAATATAGGCCCCATGAGTCGCGAAATGAAAGACAACGAGATCGAAGCTTTCGAGTCGCGCTATGGCTATAAGCCAACCGCTGTTCCTGTTGCGATCGATGCCTTGGCGGTTTACGTGCATAAAGACAACCCCATCACCGGGCTCTCTCTACCTCAGGTCGATGCAATTTTCTCGTCTAACCAGCGCTGCGGCTACCCCCAGGATGTGCAAAATTGGGGTGCTCTTGACATGACGGGGCCTTGGCAGCAGCGAGGCATGCAGTTGTTTGGCCGTAACTCCGTGTCCGGCACTTATGGTTACTTCAAAGAGGCCGCGCTATGCGACGGTGACTTTAAGAGCAACGTCAACGAGCAGCCTGGTTCCGCGTCAGTGGTACAGTCAGTCAGCACCTCGATCAATGGTATTGGCTATTCGGGTATAGGCTATCGCACCTCTAGCGTCCGCGCGGTGCCCATTGCTCGCAGAGAAGGCGATGAGTACTTCGAAGCTACGCCCGAGAACTCGGTTGCAGGCAACTACCCCCTCGCGCGCTTCTTATACGTATACGTGAATAAGGCGCCGAATACTAACCTGTCTCCACTCGAGGGTGAGTTCCTCAAAATGGTGCTGTCACAGTCGGGTCAAAGCGTCGTTTTGAAGGATGGCTATATTCCTTTGCCCGCTCGTGTCGTGGAAGGCACGCTGCGCAATCTGGGCCTATAGCGTAATCAAGATTTCTCCTCTTTTGCACTCTTGCCGCGCCTGCCGCGCCCTCCCCAAGAGGCTAGCCGACACAGTCGCTAGCCTCTTTGTTGTTTACGGCAATGACTCCGGTGTCATTAAACGGTAAGATTCGCGCCAGTAGACTAACCACCCTAATTGATGTCCGAAGACAAACCTTTTGAGGTCCCCCCCACCATGCCTGAAGGCCTCTCTGAAACACCTGCCAAGCAATCGGTGCTCGCTAGCGATAGGCTGGCGCTTCGCCGCCGTTGGCGCCACCTCACAGACCAAATAGCGAAGGTCAGTATTGCTGTCGGGGGTATCAGCGTCATCGCTGCCATCCTCCTCATCTTCGCCTACCTCGCTTACGAGGTGGTCCCGTTGTTCGCAAGCGCTCAGGTGGAGCCCTCTGCAGAATTCGTGCTCGAGGACAGCACGCCAAGCCTGCATGTGGCCATCGAGGAGCAATCCGAGATGGCTATGCGTTTGGGTGAGGACGGAGTGGCTCGCTTCTTTGACCTGCATAGCGGCGAGATCAGCGCTGAAACCGCCGTGGATATTCCAGCTGGCGCAACAGTTACCAGCTTCGCGTTGGATTCCGAAGAGTCTGGAATCTTCGCTCTCGGCCTCGACACTGGCGAGACGGTGGTTGCACGCTACGGCTACGATACGCGCTTCGCACAGCTGGATAATCGCCGCATACTGACTCCAAAGATTGACTACCCCTTCGGTAACGAGCGATATCGATTGTCGGGCGAGGGCAATAGCGATCCCGTTGCCTCGCTGGCAATCCGGACTTCCGGCGAGAATATGCTCTTGGCCGCGACCTCTCGTCGCGGTGGCCTTAAATTGCTGCGTGCCAGCAAGCAGACTAGCCTCTTCGCCGCCTTCGATCTGGGCGGAGGCGCTGATTTTGAGATCGAAGAGACGACACTCGATGGACTGACGCTCGGCGGTGAGCAGCTGTTTATCGACGGCGACCGCTTTTGGCTTTTCGTGATCGACGCGGAAGGGCTGGCACGCTTAGTTAATCTGCGTACGGCGTTCTCCACGCCCAACCCAAGCTTCGAAGTGCAAGCGCTTCTCACCGAAGACGGAGCCGTGCCGACTGATATTTCTTTTCTATTGGGCGGCATCTCGCTTCTGGTCGCCGATGACGGCGGGACCATTTCACAATGGTTCCTGACGCGCCGCGATGAGGGAGTGGATCTCGAAAGAATACGCAGCTTCGAAAGCTCTGACTCGGCTATCATCGCGCTGACGCCGGAGCAGCGGCGCAAGAGCTTCGTGAGTGTGAATAGCCATGGCGACGTTGCGTTGTACAACACAACTGCACACCGACAAGCTTTCTCCGGCACTCTTGCCACTGCGGGTGCTAGCGCGGTCGCCGTTTCGCCGCGTGGCGATGCGCTGCTTATAGAGAGCGCGCCGGGCTCGATTTCGGTCTTAGAGGTAGAGAATAAGCACCCAGAAGTCTCTATGGCCGCGTTGTGGAGCCGCGTGTGGTATGAAGGATATGGCGAGCCTGACTTTATCTGGCAGTCGTCTGCTGCGACTAACGAGTTCGAGCCCAAATATAGCCTCGTGCCGCTTTCCTTCGGCACACTCAAGGCCGCTTTCTACGCGATGTTGTTAGCGGCGCCACTCGCCATCTGTGGCGCTATCTTCACCGGCTATTTTATGGCTCCGATGATGCGTCGGAAGGTTAAGCCGCTCATCGAGTTGATGGAGGCGCTGCCGACGGTCGTGCTCGGATTCCTCGCCGGACTCTGGCTCGCCCCATTCGTTGAAAACAACCTCCTCGGCATATTCGCGGTGCTAGTCCTCTTGCCATTAAGCATCTTGATGACCAGCTTCGTCTGGATGCAGCTGCCCGACAGTATTCGCCATGCCGTTCCTGACGGCTGGGAAGCGGGACTGCTTCTGCCGATCATATTGCTCGCCACGTATTTGTCTTTCGTCTTGGCGACGCCCATCGAGGCGCTGTTCTTCGGTGGCGATATGCGTTTCTACATCAGCAACGAGCTGGGGATTAATTACGATCAGCGCAACGCAATGGTTGTGGGCTTTGCCATGGGCTTCGCCGTGATACCAACCATTTTCTCGATTGCGGAGGACGCGATTTTTACGGTACCAAAGCATTTAACCTATGGCTCACTCGCACTAGGCGGAACCCCTTGGCAGAGCCTCTATCGCGTGGTTCTGCCGACGGCGAGTCCAGGAATCTTTAGTGCGTTGATGATAGGCATGGGGCGCGCAGTGGGTGAGACGATGATTGTGCTCATGGCTACCGGTAATACGCCGATCATGGACGCGAGCATCTTCGAGGGCATGCGCACATTAGCTGCGAATATCGCCGTTGAAATCCCTGAATCGGAAGTTGACAGCACACACTACCGCATCCTATTCCTTGCGGCATTGGTGCTGTTTCTCTTTACCTTCATGTTCAATACCGTCGCTGAGATTATTCGTCAGCGCCTACGTAATAAGTACAGCACTATATGAAAATGAGCGTGTCTAAATGGGTTAATTCTGGGGAGCCTTTCGTCTGGCTAAATGCAGGCGCTGTGGCGATCAGTATCATTATGGTTGCCGGGCTCTTGGGCTTGCTAGCAGTGCGCGGCATGGCTCATTTCTGGCCAGCTGATGTGATGCAGGCCACCTATGCGCCACCGACATCGGGCGGCGCGATACTCTCTACCGAGGTGATTGGCGAGAGGGTCGAAACCGAGAGCGTGTCGAGTATTCAGATTGTGTCGTCGGGCATCCCAGTCGATGAATCAGAGCCTTTCTACGATCGTCAGCTCATGAAAATCGGCAACCGTGATGTCACCGGTGCCGATTTTACTTGGGTGCTGTCTGACTATGTCTCGGAGGTCAGCTATCCAGCCGAAGTCGTGGCAATGGAGCGGCGTGAGTGGGGCAATTTCTATGGCTTCTTACAGGGAGTTCGGCAGTCAGGTGAGGCCCTAGCTGGGGACGAGGAGGCTCTGTGGCAGGAGTTCCGCGAGCGCCTTGCGCGCGCACTCAGCATTCATGATGCGATCTACGACATTGAGAAAAACGATATCGGTAAGATCAACTACGCGCTTGAGAGGCTCAGGCTTAATCAGCGCAGGCTCGAGCTAGACGACGCGCTTACCTCCGAGGCAATGGCTGACTTGGATCGTCAGCGCGAGGGCTTCAATGCGGAGTATGCTCAGCTGCAACAGCGTCTGGTTGAGCTAAACGAGGAGATAGATCGCGATTCAGCCCTTTTCCTCGCGGCGAATGGCGCCGAGGTGGAAATTGAGTTCGCGGACATCGTGCGAGCCTATAAACCTAACCAGATGGGCCTAGTAGGCAAGGTGGGGACCTATTTTGAGAAACTCGGCGAATTCTTGACCGATGAGCCGCGAGAAGCGAATACGGAAGGCGGCATATTCCCTGCTATTTTCGGCACCGTCATGATGGTCCTGCTCATGTCTGTATTCGTGACGCCTTTTGGGGTAGTGGCAGCAGTGTATCTGCGCGAGTACGCGCGGCAAGGGTTCATTACTCAGGCTATTCGCATCGCGGTAAACAACCTCGCGGGTGTCCCGTCTATCGTCTACGGCGTCTTCGGTCTCGGTTTCTTTATCTACATTATTGGAGCCGAGATTGACCAGCTGGTTTATCCCGAAGCCTTGCCTGCGCCGACCTTTGGCACGCCGGGGCTGTTGTGGGCATCGCTGACCCTCGCACTATTGACCGTGCCGGTGGTTATCGTCGCAACAGAAGAGGGGCTTGCGAGGATCCCACGCAGCGTTCGCGAAGGCAGTCTGGCGCTGGGAGCAACCAAATTCGAGACCCTGTGGCGAGTCGTGCTTCCTATGGCCAGCCCAGCAATGATGACTGGCTTGATTTTGGCCGTGGCCAGGGCTGCGGGTGAGGTGGCTCCCCTGATGCTGGTCGGGGTAGTTAAGCTCGCGCCTTCTTTGCCGCTCGATGGCAACTACCCGTATTTGCACCTTGATCAAAAGTTTATGCATTTGGGTTTCCATATCTATGATGTGGGATTCCAGAGTCCCAATATCGAAGCAGCACGGCCGTTGGTTTTCGCGACTGCCTTGTTGCTGGTGCTAGTTATAGCCGGACTGAATCTAAGTGCGGTCGGGCTACGCAATCACTTAAGGGAAAAATACAAGTCGCTTGAAGTTTAGGGCGTCTGACGCAGTTGATAGAGGTGCGGTCATTTTTTTGCCGCCGCGACATGAAACAAACAACGGAAAGAGAGTAAGGTAATGAGAAAAGTAGATGTCAGTTCTGTCCTTGGATCGAATTCAGAGAGCGCCAATGACCTAGAGAGTTGCATCGATGTCTCTAACCTGAATCTGTATTACTCGAAAGACAAACAGGCACTAATAGACATCAATCTCACCATTCCCAAAAAACGCGTCACCGCGTTCATTGGGCCCAGTGGTTGCGGTAAATCTAGCCTACTGCGCTGTTTAAACCGGATGAACGATCTGGTAGATGACTGTGTGATCGAGGGACGTATCGCCCTCGACGACGAAGACATCTATGCCAAACAGGTCGATGTCGCAGATCTGCGCCGACGTGTTGGTATGGTGTTCCAGAAGCCGAATCCTTTCCCTAAATCGATTTACGAGAATGTCGCCTATGGGCTGCGTATTCAGGGTATTAACTCAAAGCGCGTGCTCGACGAGGTGGTCGAGAAATCTCTGCGTGCGGCGGCTTTGTGGGATGAGGTGAAGGATCGCCTAGACGACAGTGCATTAGGTATGTCCGGTGGTCAGCAGCAGCGACTTGTGATTGCACGCACCATTGCGGTTGAGCCAGAAGTGTTACTGTTGGACGAACCCGCTTCCGCATTGGATCCGATCTCGACCCTGAAGATCGAGGAATTGATCAATGAGCTAAAGCGCGATTACACGATAGTGATCGTGACACATAATATGCAGCAGGCCGCGCGGGTGTCAGATTTCACGGCCTTTATGTATATGGGTAATATGGTCGAGTTTGACGCGACCGATAACATCTTTACTAACCCTGCGAAAAAGCAAACGGAAGATTATATTACTGGGCGCTACGGTTAGGTCGCTGTTTACTTGATCTCGAGGATCAGACTATGAATTCGAATATAGAGAGCCACAGCCATCACATATCCAAGCAGTTTAACGTTGAGCTTGAAGACGTTAAAAATCAGCTGCTAGAAATGGGTGGGGTGATCGAGCGGCAGATTGCCGATGCGATGCAGTCCCTGCTTGACGGTGACAGTGGGCTCGCTGCTCAGGTGCTCTCCGTTGAAGATCGTATCGACGCCATGGAAATTAGCATCGACGAAGAATGCAGCCTAATCCTCGCACGCCGCCATCCTGCGGCGAGCGACCTGCGCCTCGTGCTGGGTGTGATTAAGGCCGTGCGAGACTTAGAGCGCATGGGTGACGAATCGGCTAAGGTCGCACGCATGGCGATTAAGCTTAGTGAGGAGGGCGAATTCTCGCAAGGACATGTCGAGTTCCGGCATCTCGCCGACAGCGTAACCAAGATGGTGAGTGCGGCGCTCGATGCGTTTGCACGCTACGACGCGGAAGCCGCACTCGAGGTTGTGCGCGCGGATGTGGCCGTTGATATGATCTACGGCAGCGTGATGCGGTCGCTCATTACCTACATGATGGAAGATCCTCGCAGTATCACCCGCGTGCTGAATATGCTGTGGGCTTTGCGCGCGCTGGAACGCATTGGGGATCATGCGAAGAATATTGCTGAGCATGTGATCTATCTCGTTAAGGGCATGGACGTGCGCCACGAGAAGCTTGAAGTAGTCGAAGATCAGCTCGAAGAGCTTTTGGGTGATTAGCGCGCCGAACTTAGGCGCTCTTTAGGGATCCAGCAACGAAATAGACTGCCCTTGCCTATAGTGCTCTCTATTTCGAGTTCCGCATCGTGTCGAGCTAGGATATGTTTAACGATCGCAAGCCCCAGTCCCGTGCCACCAGTCTCTGCTGAGCGGCTTGGGTCTACTCGGTAGAACCGCTCGGTGAGTCTAGGGATGTGTTGGGCGGCGATGCCTATGCCGTTGTCCTCGATTTCAATTTTTAAATCCCCCCCTTCTAGAGCCGCGCGAAGCGTAATCCTGCCTCCTTTGGGAGTGTATTTGGCGGCGTTGATGACGAGATTAGACAGCGCGCTATAAAGCTCGGAACGTTGTCCCGTTATTTCAATGTCGGCATCTAATTCGATGATTAACTGATGGTCTTTTTCGTTCACAATTTCTTGTGATTCGTTTTCAATTTCCTGGATCAGGTCGCGCAAGCTGATGCGGTCTTGCACACGGGGTGCTGATCGAGTTTCGATAGACGAAAGCACGAGCAAGTCGCGTACGATATTTTCCATCCGTTGCGACTGCGAACGCATTTGCTCTAGAGGCTTGTGCCAGCGGGGATCAAGGCTGTCCTTGTGGTCGATTATAGTCTCTAAATAGCCCTTAATGACGGTTATTGGCGTACCAAGTTCGTGCGATACATTGCCGACGAAGTCCCGCCGCATCGCTTCTAGTCTGTGGAGTTGGGTGACGTCGCGAACGAGCATAAGCTTCTCGTGCTCGCCGAACGAAGTGAGTTGAAACTCCAGTGTGCGCCCGCCCTTTGTGGGTGCTTCGATGCGCAGGGTCTGATCATATTTCTCCCGATGGAAGTAGTCCGCGAAGCGTGGGTCTCGAATCAAATTAGTGACAGCTTGATTGCGGTCGTTAGGATAGCGAATGCCCAGCAGCTCTTCAGTAGCGCGATTCCACCAATCGAGTGTGCCTTGCTTATTGATCATCACGACGGCGATTTCTAGCGCGGCAGAAGACTCTTGAGCCTTATTCAATATGCCCTTTAAATAATCGCTCGCCAGACGCTCCTGCTTCTGGAGCTTATAGATGTTATCGAAAATCGCCCCCCATATGCCTCCGTCTTCGGGTGGCAGAACATCGTTGCGATGCGATTCCTTCGCGACCCACTGCGTGAGGCGCCGAAGCTGAAAGAGGTTGTAAAACGTGTAAGCCGAGAGGCCGAGTAGCAGGACAATCTGAACACGATCGATGACGAATCCGAAGACTAGGCAGAGGCCCAATAGAACGAGGATGCGATGTAGTTCGCTATGCCAGTTTGTCATTGCCTATCGCTCTTGATTATCCATTTAACCTTGCTGCCGTAGTCGGATCATACAAGATATTTCGACTCGCCTTAAGCTGTCATTGGGCCGGCTTTCTTGGTAGTGGTTGGAGGGCTCTTCGGTACAAATCTGCGGGGGGTGCGAGACATGATCACTGCTTTCACAGAATCGCTGCCGTAGATTGCCACAATCTCTCTGTACATTAGCACCCTGTCTCTCCTTGTTGAAAGGAAAGAGCGAGATACCGGTCTATTTATTAGAATACAACTTTTACAGGAAGAAGAATCCATGGACAAATTAGTAGTCGCTGCGGTCGTTGCGATGTCATTGAGCTGCGCAGGTGAAGCTTTGGCTGACGCCGGGCAATTTTATATTGCCCCCGGTCTCCAGGGCATGAATTACGATGATGAGCTCGGTGTCGATAATGATCGAGGAGGGGTTATTGGGATTGGCTATGATTTTACATCGCGACTCAGTGGGGAATTTAGCATTGCGGATCTTGATCCTAAAATAAGGGGTGGGGGAGAAATAGACCAAGACCTTTGGAAAGTGGATCTCCTCTATGGGTTAGATGTGGCCATTGGGCGCGTCTCGCCTTTCGTGGTGAGCGGCTTAGGGAATAGCAACATCCATGGTGAGAACGACTCGATCTGGGACGTGGGAGCGGGGTTACGGCTGCCCCTTAGCGAGAGACTTACTTGGCGCACGTCGCTGCGAAATTACTACTTTCTCGGCCGAGACTTCGAAGATTCTGATCTAGGCTGGGAATCGAGTTTGGTGTATCGGTTTGGTGGGAGCAATCAAAGCGCTCGTCCGCAAACACCGGAGCCAACTGCGTCTGGAGCGCAAACTCGCGAGCGACCAATCGACAGTGATCGAGATGGAGTGGCCGATGACCAGGACAAATGTCCAGACTCCCCGCAGAGCTATGCCGTAGATGATTCGGGCTGTCCGATCCCCGTCGAAGAGGTGGCGCGCGTTGAACTGCTCGTGAATTTCGCTTTCGACAAAGCGGAGGTGAGGCCAGAATACTATTCGGAGATCGAAGGCGTCGCCCGATTTATGCGGCAGTACCCCGATGTCGTTGTAGAACTGGAGGGGCATACAGACAATCGCGGCACCGACGAATACAACCTCGGCTTATCGCAGAGGCGGGCGAACGCGGTGATGGGTGAATTAGTCAATCGATTCGATGTGGCAGCTAGCCGAGTCTCCGCTCGTGGTTTTGGCGAGTCGCAACCGGTGACAAGCAACGCCTCGGATGCGGGTAGAGCGGAGAATCGTCGCGTGATTACTGTCATCATTAAGACCTTGCAGCGCTATCAGCCACGCTAGTTCCGCTTCCTCGACGGCTATGGGTTTGGGCGTTATGATGCGCGCCCAAACCGCCGTTCTTTGGAGCGTTTCGAATTCTCATGCAGTCAACGACAGACACCCCGTTTGCCCCACCGAGGCCCAATTCGACGCGCAAGCTGCCAGGTTGGGTGGATGCGCTTGGCACGTGGTTCCTGCCGTCGGACCCTAGGGCTGCGACTGCAGAGCCTTACCTCGATTGGCTGTTAGATACGGGGTCGCTGACTGCGCGGCTCAAAGCGCGCAGCGCCGGTAATTTCGAAGTGGAGTTGGCCGATCAAGGCTGGATATCGATAGAGGATACGGCGCTGCGTTCGCGTTTCGGTCCTGTGGTCGCAGAGCATGAGTTCTGGTCGCGTAAGGTGGCCCTCAAGGGCGCAGGATTCGACTGGGTATTTGCTCACACCTTGATTCCTCAGCATGCTCTGAGAGGCGAATTAGCCGATATCTTGAGCCTGGGCACAACTCCGCTAGGGGAATGGCTTTTCGCGCAAGCAGCACTCAAACGATCACCGATCGAGCTGTGCCGAATAGGGTCGAATACTTGGGGGCGTCGCAGCTGGTTCTATCTGGAATCAAAGCCGGTCCTAGTCGTTGAATACTTCCTGCCTAGTTTGCTTGGCGACTCCCTCTCACGCTAGAGCCACCTGCGGCCGTGTCAACGAAATGTCAATCTCGACTGGCTCACAAGTCAAATTGACGCCTCTCGCCAACAGGGCACTTGCTTTGTTTATCTTGCGTTTCATTGAAAATTTAGCAAGGACGCTAGGGGCAAGGGATGATGGGAAAAGACATTAGCAACATGACACACACGACTCAGCTGTGCAGAGCAGAGCAGTCGAAGGCGCGCTATTCAGATTCAGCGACGGCCTATCTTAGAGAGATAGGCGGACGCGAATTGCTGACCGGGCCACAGGAGAGGCATCTCGCGCGCTTAGTAAGAGCCGGTAACGGCGCCGCCAGGCAGAAGTTAATAGAATGCAACCTCAGGTTAGTGGTGAGTATCGCTCGTCGTTATCTCCACCGTGGGCTGGGGCTTCCTGATTTAATCGAAGAAGGGAATCTGGGCCTTATTCACGCCGTAAGCAAGTTCGATCCAGATCGAGGGTTTCGGTTCTCAACCTACAGCACTTGGTGGATTCGCCAGGCAATTGAGCGTGGCCTCATGAATTACGGACGGACAGTGCGGCTGCCGATTCATGTGTTGAAAGAAACGCAGGCGCTCATGCGGATAGACCGCCAGATGGAGCCTGTAAAAGGCGCGCAGCTTTCGCAGCGAGAGCTTGCTCGCCTAGCGCAGAAACACCTCCGTGAAGTGCAGCAATTACTGCAGTTGCGAGAAGCCAGCTGTTCCAGCGATGTCCCCTTGTCGGAGGGTTCTAGCGAATGTTTTGTCGACAGTTTGAAAGGCGACGAACAGAGTGAGCCAGAGCGTCAAGTTCAGCGCAAAGCGCTCATTACCGCCGTCGAACGGTGGTTGGTGAAGCTGGATGAGCGAGCCTATTTTGTCATCGTGCGTCGTTTCGGTCTTAAGGGCTACAGTGAGGCGACATTGGATCAGATAGGTGATGAGATTGCGCTCACCCGAGAGCGCGTGCGCCAGATTCAGAATCGTAGCCTACTCAAGCTACGGGACCTGATATTGGAAGAGGGGCTCGTGCTTTCACATCTGCTCTAAGAGTCCGAAGTGTCGATGGTTCTCACGCCCGCTTGTAGCTTTCTCGCCGCTGCACTATTCTGCCGCCCTAACATACGATCTCGCGCAACTAGTGGCAGGAGAATACACTTTGCTAACCCTTCACGACGAGGGTGCCTTAAAGGGCAAGCTCATCATCGACCTCACCCGCGTGCTCGGTGGACCCTACTGCACGCAAATCCTTGCAGATCACGGCGCCGAGGTGATCAAGATAGAACCCCCGCGTGGCGACGAAACCCGCGAATGGGGGCCTCCATTCCACGACGAAGATTCACCGTATTTTCTCGGCGTGAATCGCAACAAGCGTGCAATGGCCTTAGACCTGTCGACGACTGAGGGGCAGGCGGTTCTGCTGCGATTGCTCGAGCGTGCCGACATCCTGGTCGAAAATTACAAGCCTGGAACGATGGAGGCATGGGGGCTTGGTTTCGAGGAGGTGCTAAGTCAGCGGTTTTCTAAACTCATTCATTGCCGAGTAAGTGGCTTTGGCAGCGACGGGCCGTGGGGCGGGTTTCCCGGCTACGACGCGATCGTCCAGGCGATGGCCGGCTGGTTTAGCGTCAACGGGGAGAAGGACAGTGAGCCGGTGAGGCTTGGGCTGGCGATGGTCGACATGGGGACCGGTCTGTACTGCGCGGTCGCCATTCTTCTCGCACTCACTGAGCGCGAGAAGTCTGGTTTAGGGCAGTACCTCGATATGACACTCTATGACTGTGCGGTGGCCCTCATGCATCCGCAGATACCCAATTATCTCTATTCTGGGAAAGTCCCGGCTGCCACGGGCAACGCACATCCGAATATCAGCCCCTATGACACGTTCCGCACGAAGACAGTCGATATCTTCATCGGTGCCGGCAACGATCGCGCGTTCGCTAAGCTGTGCAAGGAAATCGAGCGGGAGGACCTGCTTGCGGACGCGCGTTTTAGCAAAAACAGTGACAGAGTGGTTAACCGTGCCGAGCTCAAAGTCGAGATCGAATCGGCACTCATGCGGATCGACGGCGCCGATCTCGCGGACACCCTTGCGCGGGCGGGGCTCGCTTCGGGCCCTATCCATGATACGGCCCAGGTCGTGGCCCACGCGCATACTCAGCACCGGGGTATGATTGTGGAAAAAGACTGGTATAAGGCGCCGGCCTCCCCGATTAAGCTGAGTCGCACTCCGGCCCAGCTGCGTTCGCTGCCACCAAAATTTGGTCAGCACAGCACCGAGGTGTTGGCGGAATTCGGTTTCGCTGAAGCGGAAATTTCCGATCTCATGCAACGCGGAATCGTGCCCGCTGTGCGGCAGTAATAGCGCGTTACCCGTAGCATGCTACAGAGGGGAAGTCAGATGGATGATCCGAACATAGCGATCAACGTCACTCAGTTGTCGAAGGCTTTCGGCAAGTTCGTCGCGTTGAAAAACATCGATCTTACTATTCCTCGCGGCGCAATTTGCGGGATTATCGGTCCTAACGGCGCGGGCAAGACAACACTGCTTCGCGCACTCGCGGGTTTGTGTGATGTAGAGGGGCAGCTTAATATTGTCGGTCACGATCCGCGTAGCAATCGCGCGCGCCTCATGGAAGACGTCTGCTTTATCGCTGACGTGGGGGTGCTGCCTGCCAACCTGCGAGTTGTCGATGTTATTGATTACGTCGAAGACGTGCATCCGAAATTTGATCGCGCCAAGGCCATGGACTTTATCACGACGACCGATATCGATGTGAAGAAGCGCATTAAGGGTTTGTCGAAAGGCATGGTTACCCAGTTGCATCTGGCATTGGTGATGGCTATCGATGTGAGCGTGTTAATACTCGACGAACCGACGCTCGGCCTAGACATCCTCTATCGTAAGGATTTTTACGACCGTCTATTAACTCATTTTCACGATAGCAGGCGTACGATACTGATAAGCACACATCAGGTCGAAGAGATCGAATCGCTGTTAACGCATTTAGTGTTTCTGAAGAAGGGGAGGGCGGTGCTCGACGCGAGCATGGACTCGATTGCCTCGCGCTTTTGTGAGGTGGTGGTCGAGCCAGAACACTTCTCCGCCGCGGATGCGTTGCTGCCTATCGCGGTGCGTGAGATGCCGGGCGCAGCCCGCTACCTCTTCGAAACAAGCTCTACAGCTGAGTTGACGCGTGAGCAGTTAGCACAGCTCGGCGAGCCGAGGACGCCGGCGGTAGCAGACCTTTTCGTTGCGTTACTCTCCTCCGTCACCAACAAGCCCGCGGGAGCCCTTGCATGAGTCATCGCGTCGTGATGCTTTGGCGAGGCCTGTTACTGCGCGAGGTGCGTGAGAATAAAACCTTGCTCTTGTACACGCCAGCGATCCTGTTGGTAGTGGGCTCGCTCGCCGCGCTGCAGATTGTGTCATTGTTCGCGCCAGAAGAGAGAGGAGGGTTGCTCAGTCTCATTCTAGGAGGGCTTGATGGGAGCGACGCCGCCGCGTTCGCACCTTTGTTTACAACCGTGAGCGGGCTCTACCTCATGGTCATGATGGGAGGCGCAGCGTTCTACCTCGCGGGGAGCTTGTATAGCGATCGGCGTGATCAGAGCTACCTTTTTTGGCAATCTATGCCCGTAAGCGATACGCAGACGGTGGTCGCGAAACTCGTGTTTGCGCTTATCGTCGTGCCACTCGCCTATGCCTTTGCCCTAGTCCTCGCCGCCCTTCTGGTGCTCCTATCTACTGCCCTCTATGCGCTAAGCCTCGACATTCCTTTGCGGGGCATAGCGGAACTCGCCGATTTCTTGGCAGCCTCGGTGGGGCTTACGTCGCTGTCCGCTATGCTCGCGATGTGCTGGCTGCTGCCGGGTATGGGGTGGTTGCTACTGTTTTCCGCAGCGGTGCCGCGTGCGCCACTGTTGTGGGCGCTGAGTACGCTCATCGCCTTGAGTCTCTTAGAGGGCGTCTTGCTAGGCAGTGGTGCGATCGATGCCTGGATCGGCAGTCGGTCGAGTCCGTGGCAATATCTGGTCTTTGACCGCGCTGATGCCGCCGAGCGACTCCTTAGTTACGATATGCTCGCCGGCTTCCTGCTTGGCGCGCTGCTCGTGGCAGGGGCGATAAGGGCGCGCAGCTTCGCCAAAGGGTCGCCTTTGAGGGTGTTGGCAGGCGTCGTCGCTGTGGTGCTGCTGTTGGTCATAGCGGAGGGCCGCGTTACCCAGCGCGCAGTGAATACTCTGCAGTTTGCAAACCCCTTCTTCGACTTCGACCTGTCTGAGGGGGCGCTGAGTCCTGGAGAGCGACTCTAGCGGGCCTTATTGGTTGTGAGCACCGTACAGGTGAAGTAGACTCGGGGCTCTGTTTTCGTCACGTGCTCGCTACCTATTTTCTGAGCCCCGGTCGATGAAAGCGCGGCAACACCCTCCGTTAGGCTCTCCAGTAGCGACGGTAATCCTGTTCACCGCAACTAATAGTTACCCACGCGCCGGCGCGAGCCAGCGCGCAGCTTTATAAGGAACCCGCATGGCACAGAATACTCAGGTCCTCCTCGCGAAACGGCCGCATGGCGAGCCTTCTGACGATTGTTTCGACTATGTAACGACAGAGACTCCAGCTCTCGCCGACGGCCAGGTGCTCATCAAGGTCGTCTGGCTTTCGCTTGATCCCTATATGCGCGGGCGCATGAACGACATGAAGTCCTATGTAGCATCGCTTGCAATAGGTGACGTCATGACCGGGGAATCTACCGGTATTGTCGTCGAGTCCAAGTCAGATAAATACCAAGTAGGCGACCGCGTGGCCGCACACATGGGATGGCAAACCTTCATCGTCGCCGACGCCGAAGATCCTCGCTTAATGCCTGTTAATCTCGATAACGGCACGCTCTCCGCTCACATTGGTGTCGTCGGTATGCCAGGGCGGACAGCCTATTTCGGCCTCAGCGAAGTGGGCAAGCCTGTTGCCGGCGAAACCCTCGTGGTCGCCGCGGCCTCGGGCGCTGTCGGGTCCGTGGTTGGCCAGATTGCCAAGCTCAAAGGGCTGCGGGCTGTCGGAATCGCAGGCGGTCCAGAGAAATGCCAATACGTTAAAGACGAGCTTGGCTTCGATGAATGCATCGATTACAAGGCCGGCAATCTCGCAGAAAAACTTAAGCGTGCCTGTCCAGACGGCATCGACGTGTATTTCGAGAATGTAGGCGGCGATGTCACTCGCGCCGTTGCTCCGCTCCTGAACGCCGGTGCGCGTGTGCCTGTCTGCGGCTATGTGTCGAATTATAACGATGAAGATATGGCGAGCGCGGTCACGCCGTTTCATATTTTGAAAGAACTTGATGAGGTGCCTGAGCATCGATTCTTCGTTGTGACCGAATGGCACGATCGCTGGCTCGAGGCGACAGAGCAGCTCGGTGCATGGATTAAGGAAGGCAAGATTAAGTACCGCGAGTCGGTCGGCGAAGGTATCGAGAATGCACCCGAGCTATTTCGCGGGATGCTCAAGGGACGCAACTTTGGCAAGCAGCTCGTACGCATCGCAGACGAATCGGTAGGTTAAAGGGTGAGTGACAATCAGGCTCAAGAATTTGCGTTAACGCGTCTGTTCGGATTAGAGGGCAAGACGGCGCTGGTTACTGGCGGTAGCAGCGGCCTAGGTCTGCACATGGCCAAAGGACTGTTGCAGAATGGCGTGAAAGTCATGATCGCCTCCCGCAACCAAGAAAAATGCGCAGCGGCGCTCGGGGAGCTGTCGCCGTTTGGCGAGGTGTTTGTGCAAGCGGCTAACGTCACCGACGCCAGTTCCCGCGAGCGACTAGTAGCCGCGGTCGAAGACCGTTTCGGCGACCTCGATATCCTTGTCAATAACGCGGGTGCAAATTGGGGCGCGGCCCTAGCAGACTATCCCGATGCGGGTTTCGCCAAGGTCATGGATACAAACCTTAATTCGGTCTTCGCGCTTACCCGCGACCTCATCCCCGCATTAACGCGCGCCGCCAAGGCTGATGCGCCAGCCCGCATAATCAATATCGGTTCGATGGACGGCATTCATGTCCCCATCGTGCAGCGTGTGCCTACCTTCGCCTATTCTGCGAGTAAAGCCGCGTTACATCATCTAACCAAGGCGCTGGCCGTCGAACTAGGCGCGAGTCATATCACCGCAAACGCGATAGCGCCGGGCTTTTTCGAGTCGCGTATGACCGATCACGTGTTCGAAAATTATCTTAAAGATATCAAGGACGACTGTCCGTTACACCGCGTGGGCAGGCCGGAAGAGATTGTGGGAATTCTTATTTATCTCGCATCGCGCGCGGGCGCCTACACTAACGGTACGGTGATTCCTGTCGATGGTGGAACAAGTATTTCGAAAGGCAAACGAGACTGGACGCTTTAGCGGGCGAGCTGGCAAAAGAGGAGCAGGGCAGACATGAGTTTATTTGACCTTGAGGGTAAAGTTGCCCTCATCACGGGATCAACCAAAGGCATTGGCAAGGCGATAGCGGAGCGTATGGCGGAGCAGGGCGCGTCGGTGGTTATCTCAAGCCGCAACCAAGACGCCTGTGACGAAGTCGCGGCAGAGATCACCGCGCAAGGTCACAAGGCTGTGGGTATCGCATGCAATATTAATCATAAAGAGCAATTGCAGCAGTTGGTCGAGAAGGCAAAGGCTGCGCTGGGCAAGATCGACATCCTCGTCTGCAATGCCGCGCTGAATCCTTATTTCGGTACGTCGCAAGATATTCCCGACGAAGCCTTCGATAAAGTTATGCACGCTAACATTGGCAGTGTCCATCGCCTTTGCCAGCTGGTCATCCCTGGCATTGCGGAATCCGGCGGCGGCGCCGTGGTCATTATTTCCTCAATAGGTGGCCTTAAAGGCACGAACGCGTTGGGGGCTTACGCGATCTCCAAGGCCGCAGACATGCAGATCGCCCGTAACCTGGCGGTTGAGTGGGGGCCGAAAAACGTGCGTGTGAATTGCATCGCGCCAGGCCTCGTGCGCACCGATTTTGCGAAAGCATTATGGGAGAATCCCGATATTTACGCGGCTACTGTGAAGAACTATCCGCTGCGTCGTATAGGCGAACCCGACGAGATCGCCGGTGCCGCGGTATTCCTTGCGTCACAAGCTGGCAGCTTTACCACAGGGCAGACGCTAGTCATCGATGGTGGTGGGACGATTGCCAGTTAGCGCAGTTAAATTCGTGATAATCAAACAACGTTTATATAAAAGAGAAAAGGGGTAGTGCCATGATGAATTTAGGACTGTCAGACGAGCTCGTCGTCATTCGCGAGAAGATTCGCAAGTTTGTTGAGGAGAAAGTAGAGCCCGTGGAACAGGAGTACCACGATGAGGTGAGCGTAGGCGACCGCTGGTCACACACGCCGCGACAAGACGAGATCATGGAGAGCCTCAAGAAGGAAGCTCGCAGTCTAGGTCTGTGGAATTTCTTTTTGCCTAAGAGCCAAGGTGGAGCAGGTATCTCCAACCTAGAATACGCTCACCTTGCTGAGATTATGGGGCGCAGCCGTCTCGCCTCAGAGGCAATGAACTGCAGCGCGCCAGACACAGGTAATATGGAGGTGTTAGAGCGCTACGGATCGGAAGAGCAAAAGAAACAGTGGCTGGAGCCTCTGCTGGAAGGCAAGATCCGCTCCGCTTTCGCGATGACCGAACCCGGTGTGGCATCCTCTGACGCGACCAACATTGCAACCAGCGCTGTGCTCGACGGCGATGAGTGGGTTATCAGTGGCGAAAAACATTGGATCTCTGGAGCCGGAGATGCGCGCTGCAAAGTGATGATTACTATGGTGGTCACCGATCCCGATGCGCCGAAGCACAACCGTCAATCGCAAATTCTCGTGCCTACTGATGCAGAAGGTGTCGAAATCGTACGACCCATGCAGGTCTTTGGTAAAGACGATGCGCCTCACGGCCACATGCATATCAAGTTCCACAACGTTCGTGTGCCCCAGAGCAATATTATCCTAGGCCGCGGCCGCGGGTTCGAAATTTCACAAGGGCGTCTCGGCCCAGGTCGTATTCACCACTGCATGCGCTCTATCGGTGCCGCGGAAAAAGCACTAGAGCTTCTCTGTGAGCGCGCCGTAAGTCGCGTTGCTTTCGGCAAACCTCTGGCTGAGCTCGGCGGTAACTACGACGTGATCGCTGATAGCCGGATTGAGATCGAGATGTGCAGGTTGTTAACGTTCAAGGCGGCGTATCTGATGGATACCATCGGCAACAAGGCCGCCCGTGATGCGATCTCGCAGATCAAAGTCGCCGTGCCAAACATGGCTCTGCGGGTCATCGATCGCGCAATCCAGATTCACGGTGCGTCGGGTATTTCGCAAGACTTCCCGCTGGCGTCACTATGGACTAGCCAGCGCACCCTGCGTTTAGCTGATGGCCCAGATGAAGTGCATCGCCGAGTGATTGCGCGCAAAGAGCTCGCGCAGTACAGCTAGGCTGCGAGCCTAGGTTCAAGGAAACGGGAGCTGCGGCTCCCGTTTTTTGTCTGCGACACTATGTCGCAGTCAGTGGCTAGGCGCCAACGCCAAGTCCTGAGATACTTCGGCTCTCTCTATTCTCCAACTAATGGACGTAACTATGATGACTTTCAGGCTGCGCAACATAACCCTTTCGCTTGCGCGAGCACTTTTGCTGCTCGGTTTTTTCGCTGTGAGCGGTGTGGCTAGCGCGCACAATGTGCTTAAGACGTCTCTGCCTGCAGATGGCGCGAGCCTTGCTGCCGCTCCAGAAACCGTCATGCTGGAATTCAATGGGAGCGTGCGACTCGTGAAATTTGAGATTGAACGCGACGGGGATGTGCTAGAGGTTGGTTTCAAGCCGGACCTCAATGCCGCTAAGTCTTTTACGCTACCGACCCCGGATTTAGGGAATGGGGCATTCTCTGTGACATTCTCGGTGATCGGTGAGGATGGTCATACCGTGGCCGGCCACTTCGTGTTTGGCGTAGGGGCGGCTGCTCCTGCGGCTTCTGCGGGGCATTAGGCTTGGGTTTTGCCCTCTCTGGCTGGGAAGCGGCGTTGTTGCTGGGCAAGTTGGGGGTGTTTGTTGGCATGCTTGCGTCGGCAGGCGGCGTGCTCGCGCTGTGTGGCTACCACGATGGCTCGCGCGCTGGGCATACCCGTCTCCTGGCCTACAGCCTGTTCGGCGGAGTCTTCGGCTTGCACGCGAGCGTGTTGCAGGTGCTTTTGCAAGCCGGTCAGATTAATGCCGCTGGCGTGATGGGCATGTTCGATCTCAATCTCATCTTCCTCTTGCGTGGTACGCCGGTGTGGGATGCGGCGGCCTACCGTGGAGTGGGCTTCGCGCTCTCGGTATTGCTCGTGCTCAACCTGCTGCGCGTGCTTACTCTTCAGCGTGCAACACCGCCAGCCTCGTTTTACCGTATCGCGCTCGTAGGGCAGTCTCTGGCCCTCGGGCTCGTTGCCTACGGCTTTACCCAGCTAGGCCACATCTCGGTAACCACGCCGCTAGCGAAGATCGCGTTGATTCTTCACGTCGCGGCCATGGGGGGATGGGTAGGTATGCTGTTGCCTCTGCGGTGGTGTTGTTCTGCGCTGTCTAACGCCTCGCTCGCAGCGCTAATGCAACGCTTTAGTCGCCTAGGCATTGCTCTGGTGATCGTATTGCTCAGCACCGGCGGCGTGTTGCTGCTAACCCTCGTGTCGCCGAGCGAGCTTTTTACTACAGAATATGGTCGGTTACTCTTGCTTAAGCTTGGCTTGTTTGGCGTACTAGTTGGCATCGCCGCAATGAATAAGCTGCGCTATGTCCCGCAGCTGCTAACGGTGGATAGATCCGCTGAGCTGCCAAGTCGCTTAGCCCTGAGGGTAAGCATCGACAGGGAGATTGCCATTGCAGTCGCCTTACTCGTGCTGACGACCGTTGTCTCCACCTTGTTGGGCCCCGCCGCACACACAGGCATGTAAGTGCTTTGCGAAGCGCTCTGTTAGGCACTCTGATAGGCACTCCGATACGCACTCTCATGAGTACACTGCGGATGCCCCTCAAGTAGTGCTAACTCGCTGCCGACTCTATTGAGATAACTACTCGATAGCATCCCAAGCCATGTCCCAACCTAGAACACCGAAAGTCTCCTCGCCTTTCCCCCATTTATTGCTCCGCTTCTGGCGCCTGCGCGGCTTATCCCGGGTTGCCTGTGCAGCACTCATTACGTTAGTGGCAAAGCCAGTGTTCGCTGAATACGATATTGCGCCGTTTATCGACTGGCTCGAAGAGACGCAGGATGAAGCAGGCATTCCTGGATCTGCCGTCGCGATCGTTAGTCGTGACGAGGTGCTATACATGCACACCTGGGGGCATCGTAAAATCGATTCGGCGCCGCTTGTGACATCTAATTCTTTGTTTCGCATCGCCTCTATGTCTAAGACTTTCGCTGGCGCTGCCGCGACCCTTGTTGTGGATAGCCGGCAGCAGGCTTGGGATGCGAAAATGTCTGACATTTTGCCCAGCTTA
Organism: Gammaproteobacteria bacterium; assembly: GCA_024639905.1. Lineage (GTDB taxonomy): Bacteria > Pseudomonadota > Gammaproteobacteria > Pseudomonadales > Pseudohongiellaceae > UBA9145. Next base: position 57,899 of record JAHEGE010000006.1, read on the forward strand.
CATCTTGGCAATGGTCGGTCTTACCGTGATATTACTTTTAGACAGGTTGCGAGCCACTCCACTGGGCTCATGCCGCACTCTTACTCAAATCTGCTCGATGATGGCGTCGATTACGCCAAGATCAAACCGCGTTTCGCTGACATTCCCGCGGTGTGTAAGCCTGGGACTTGTTACGGCTACCAGAATGTTGTGTTTTCGCTGATCGCTGACGTCGTCGAACAGACTACGGGTGAGGGCTATGACAAATTCCTCGAGGAAAAATTGTTTCGTCCCTTAGGCATGACAACAGCGTCTGTCGGCCTCGAGCCCTATGTGCAGAGCGCAGATGCGACGAGCCCGCATCGGCGCGTACGCGGCAGCTGGCGACCCACAAGCACTAATCCTGCTTATTACAGCGCGGCACCGGCGGCAGGAATCAATGCGAGTGTCTTCGATATGGCGTTGTGGGTAAGGGCTAATCTAGGTGGTTTCCCTGAAGTGCTGACGCCGGATTTTCTCAACGAATTACATACGCCCGTCATCGAAACGCCTCAGGGGAATTACTTTAACCGCTGGCAAGGGCTGGAAAAGGCCTATTACGGCATCGGGTGGCGTGTCTTCGACATAGACGGGGTGCGCGTCGTGCATCACGGTGGAGGCGTTCGGGGCTACCGTTCGGAGATGGCTTTCATTCCCGAGGCTGACATTGGGATGGTGGTCTTGTTTAATGGCGAGACCAATGTCGCTAACGACGCCGTGCCTATGTTCCTCAAAGGGCTGCGCTAGACCCATCCACGTACTTCAGCATAGAGATCATCATGAACCCAACGATAGACCTTCTAAACTCCCATCGCAGCATCCGCAAATTTACCGATCAGCCGCTACCTCAGGGACTGCTCGAGACACTATGTGGTGCCGCACAGGCGGCTGCGACATCGAGCTTCTTACAAGGCGCTACGCTGATCCGCGTGACCGCTGCAGAGGATAGGGCGACGCTGGCGCGCTGCGCCGGCGGACAGAGTTATGTAGAGTCTGCTGCCGAGTTCTTAGTACTCTGTGCGGATCTAAAGCGGGCGGGTAATTACTGCGAGAAATACGGCAAGGCCTTCGAAGGTGACTATACCGAGCAGTTCATCATCGCAACGGTAGACGTCGCGCTCATGGCGCAGAATCTCGTTGTTGCGGCGGAGTCTGTTGGCTTAGGCATTTGTTATATCGGAGGGCTGCGCAATAATCCACAGGAAGTCAGTGAGTTACTGGAGCTGCCGCGCGGTGTGTACCCGGTGTTCGGATTGTGTCTCGGCTACCCCGACCAAGACCCCGAGGTGAAGCCGCGACTGCCACTGCCGATCATCCTCAAGCAGGAGCGTTACAACGAAGACGGAGACGCCGAGGCGATTGCCGAGTACGACGAGCGCATTCGTGAATACTACGCTACACGGACCGGAGGCGGGCACGGTATAAGCTGGTCAGAGCAGGTCGCTTCACTGCTCTCTGAGAAGTCACGGCCGCATATGCGTGAATTCCTCGCGGGCCAAGGCTTCGTCTTTAAATAGTTGTCTTTTTAGCCTAGACAGAGCTTAGTAGCCTAGGCAGGGCGATCCTGCGCTAGTGGGACACCGTGCTTACTCGACGGGCACGACGCGGTAGGAGCCGGTAGAGGGTAGGCTCTCTACGGCATCGCTTACTTGGCTTGCGATAACCTCAGAGGGGGGGATCGCCTCGTCACCAAAGGAGAAGCGGAATTGGCCATTGAGTAGGCCGCGTTTGCCGTCTGTCACTGACCAGCGAGCGATATAATATTCTGAGGGAGGCAGATCAAAGCCCAGTGGGTAGGCGAAGCTATCTGCCATGCGCTGGGGGTCGTAGACAAAGCCGATGTTGATCCAGTCGCCCTCAGCGGAATACAGTGCCAATTTGAGCAGGGTTACGTCTACGCGGAAGCTCATCATGATCATCTGCGGCGATTCGGCCAGCACAGAATCGTCGGTAGGGAATGTGACGCCCGGCGTTAATACGCCGTGACTATGTTGAGCGTGCACGAGTGTAAAAGGCAGCGCGAGGGCGCACAGCAGCAATACGCGGAGCGAGCGCTGTCGAAGCCTCGCGGTCCACGTTGTCACTGCGCGGCTTGCCGCTATTTTCGTTGTCTTGGTTACCACGGACTTGCCTCTATCCTGCTATTCGTCAAAGCTATCGGCTCTTTATCAATGTCTCGCAGAGTTCGTAGGAGTCTAGCAGAGCGCGCTATTGCTCGAAATAGGCCATACACTGCCGCGATAGCGCAACCAGTCGGCCAGATTCCTCATAGATCCTGCCGCTCTGCTGGGTATAGCCATCGGCGGCGGCGTCCAAGTCGAAGTCTAGGTAAAACCAGTCTCCCTCAACCTGTGCAGGATCGACGACAAACTCGAGTCCCCAACTCACCGAGCTCGCTGGCACGAATGGCTTGTCGTAGTGACAGAGCAATACGGGTGGTGGCATATCAGCGATAGCGATCAGTTTTTCAGCGGGGTATGCCGACATATCGCAGCGGTGACGAACCCACATGTTGAGCCTGCGTGCGCGCGAGCCAGAGAAAGGCGCGGCGTCACCTACCCAACAGCCTTCGAATTGATTTAAGAAGGTAGGCATACGTTTACTGTATTCCTCGAAAGATATGCCTTCGCTGCGCGGGAGCGGCTTAATGCATGGCTCGGCCTCGACGCGAATGCCTGGGCGGGCATTGCCGAATACTCCAAGCGCTTGCAAGGCGACTTGGCCCTCATTGACGACGCTGGCGCTACACTGCGTGACGCTGCGTCCCTGTCTTTGTATGGCAGCCTCGACGACCAAGGGGGCGGGCGGCAGAGGCGCAATAAACGAGGCCATCAGTGAACGGAGTGGCGGCGCAGGTGAGAGTAACTTCCGCATCCCTAGGCTCGCGAACGCGGCAACGAGTCCGCCAAAGGCAGCGCGGCCCTGTGACCAGTTTTCCTCGAATGAAGTGGTGTTGTCCTCGCTCGCAGCGAGTGTGTCTAGGATGTCTTGCATGGTATTGCGGGTCACGGGAAGGGCCTTGTAAAAGTTCTAGGAAATGTTCGCTGCCAAGCTGAGGTGATTGCCCATGGCGCGGGCGTGTAATATTCTTAGCAATCGAATAACGGGTAAGCAGTGAGACGGAGCAGATGGTAAGTAGACTAGAACCAATGGCAAGATACCTCGCCGTGGTTGCCTCGTTCGCCGCGTTGTCTTTTTCTGCGGCTCCTATCGCCTACTCGCAAACGCCGCCTGCTGTCGCCACCTATCCTCGTGCAGCCGTTGATTTTACCGGAATCATCGCTAAAACCAAAACCACGCCGCTAGATGACACAGTTGCCGCCATCGCCCCCGAACGACTGGCCTTGGAATTCCCCTCTGCAGTGCATTTGGTGAAGCTGATCCTGCGCAATCAGGCTCACGACTGGGTAGATATCAGTTTTCGTTATTCCCCCCGCTTGTCCAGCGGTTTCGAGTGGGCTTTACCCGCCTTGGCCGAGGCTGAGTATTACACTGCGGAGTGGGCCATTCTCGATGCCGAAGATCGCTTGATTCGCGGCAGCTTTAGTTTTTCTTTTGGGGAGCTCGCTCGAACGCCCTCAGTGGTGCGAGCGGAGCAAGAATTAGCGCTCAGGCTGCGCAATGGAGAAGATGAGACGACGCGCTTTGTGACGCCGCCGCGCACTGAAATTATTCTCGATCAAGAACCTAAGGCATTCGACCCGCCCTTTACCCTGCGCCTCGACGACGAGGGTCGCGCGGTAAAATGAGTGAGCCATGAGATAAGCGTAGCGCAAAAAAAAACGGCAGCTGAGGGATCAGCTGCCGTTTTTTTCAGGCCTTGGTTGCAGGCGTTACTCGCTGACTTCAACGGTAATGTAGTCGTCGTTATAGAGGCCTCCATCGTCGGCGCGCGCCCATAAGATATAGGTGCCGGGCTCGGAGAAGGTGGCTGTGGTTTCGATCATGCCATCTTCGGGAATCTCAGGTGGCAGCCACATTGCGCCCCAAGGAGAGTTGGCGGAGGTCCGCGTGTCTTCCCATGGCTTAGGCAGCGGTGGATCGAAAGTCACCTCTCCCTCGCCTCGGTAGACGTTCCACGACAGAAACAATCCGTTAATCTTGCCCACTGTGATGCGGGTTGGCGGGCGCATCATGCGGCGCATGAGATCGTCCGCCTCGATGTAAGATTCTCGGCTCGCCTTGGGTATGCCGTCATCGACAACCTTGGTGCGGAGCACTAAGGGCTCGCCAACACGCACTGTGCGAATATCATCTCCCTGAACCTCTACTGCAGGCTTTACATTCGCTCGGGATTCGGGGCTGCTGGTGCCCGCGCCGAGTGAGCCTGTTTCAGAGGCGATAACAATGTTGTCGACCTGATAGTCGGGCTTAAGCGTGGCATAGGCCTTACGCTCGACACCATTGACCTTCAAGGTCCAAACCAGCTCACGGTCACCCCAGTCTGCCGGTACGTTAACCTCGAAGTTGAAGCGATTGCGCCGGGGGAGGAAATGCGTTGGTTGCCCCCTATCGGCCTCACCGGGGGAGAAGAAGTTGTCGTCACCGACTGCAACGTCAGGCTCTTCCAGCCAGTTCTCGTTCATATAGCCGAACATGAAACTGAACGTACCATCAGGATTCGGTCGCCAGCCTTCATAAGCAGGCTCGATATGCTGGCCTTTCTGGTAGCTAGTTTGCGCTGAGGCAGGAGAGGAGAGGGTGGTCAATAAAGGGGTAAAGCTGAGTGCAAGAGCGAGCAGGGCCGAGGCCCTGCTTGTCATGCTACGTGAGTTAACAGCCATCTTATCTTGTCTTCCTCAAGTAGTGTGTCGGTTTAGTTCGATGCGACCGAATTGCCTGTAGCAGTATCGTCTTTGTCAGCGATCGGTGCCACGATAGGTGCGAGGCACAGAGGGCAGCCGATCACGTGATCATTAGGTCCGAGATTCAGGACCTGACGACGCTCTTCCATTGCTTCGTGGAATTGGTCGTCGGTTAGCGTCACGCGGATGCCGAGGTCGATGAACATATTGGTTACCGAGCGGTTGCCCGAGCCTTGCCAGTTGCGCGGATCAGGCACGTTAGGGTTAGTGTCAGTGTTGTTCATGTAACCGACTATATGCAGGATCGTGCCTTTAGGCAGAATCGGTGCAGCGTGGTCTGCATACGGATAGCCGCGCACCCAGTTGTGGTCGTAGCCCACGCAGGACAGCGTCTCAATCGTATAGCCCCAGATCGCCTCTAGACACATGCGCTCGCCAGGGGCGTGCAGGTGTGGCTCAAAGCTGATGATCTTGGTGTGATTCTCGAGGACAGTGTAAGCGTGAAGCTCTTGATCCTTGGCGTTGCCTTGAATGCTGATGTCCACGCCATTGCCTAGGCCGATGAAAGCGTTCTGGTACTTAGGCTTGTAGTCTTTGTCGTGGAAGCGGAAACCGACTTCGAGGTGGCCTGTAGTGTCGCGGCCATTCGAGTGCAGGTGAACCGAATCGGAAACGATTGCAGAGCCGGCTTTAAGAAGGCGACCAGCATCTTCGTCGAAGATGTCGGCGTTGCGGCCTACTTCGTGCACTGGCCAAGGGATGGAGAAGCCGGGAGCGCGCTCGCCGTTCTCATCGAGCATGGCGGTGCCCCAGATCATGTGATGGAAAATGTAGCGTCCGCCCACAGTGCCGGAATCGGCAGTGTTGTCGACGTCATTCACTTCCACAACCTCAACCGACTTCACGTAACGGTCTTCTTCGAGGCCCGTAGGGATGTAGTCGATCTCGCCCCACCAGTCTGGCGTGCCTGCGAGCTTGGTGACGTCGTTCATAACAACCACGAGATCTGGTTTGCCTGCTTTCCACTTGAGGCTGTCGTCGAACACCATCTGCTCTGGCGCGTCCGCTACATCACCCTTAGGCGTGCCGCTACGTGCCCACGTGGAGATGGCGGCGATTTCCGCATCGCTCAGCGAGGGGTCGTCTTTGTATTCTTGGATGCCGATGTTCTTTTCCATATACCAAGGCGGCATCGCACCTGCGCGATCGCGGAGGCCTGTCTTATACTCGATAAGGCCTGCAAAAGGAGCGACTTCCTCGTAAGTGACCAGCGGCATTGGGCCCGCGCCGCCAACTCGGTGGCAGTTCTGACAGCTGCGCTGCAGAATCGGCTCGATGTCTTTATGGAAGGTGACTTCGTCCTGCGCGAGTGCGGCACCGGCGAATGACAGCGATGCAGCAGCGGCGAGGCCACTCAGCGCGGCTTGTAGGGTGAAGTTGCGCATATTGCGACTCCTGTTGTTTAGACTCGAGTGATTAGACTTGAGTGCTAGGGTTGATCGAATACTAGGGTGCCATACGCACGGCGCCCGTTGGTGTTACATAACTACTCGAAGATACCACTTGTCAGCAGAGCAGGGAAGCCCTCAGCGGGGTCTAGCACGTCACTTCTGGCGCTTTAAGAACCGCTTTAAGAGCCCCGTTCGGGGCCGCGTAGAAGCGCCCATAGGTTACTGCTAGCGAAGAGGCTTGCCGTCACTACGAGTAAGGCGAGGCAAAACCACTGCAGCGCGTAAGACAGGTTTTGATTCACATCCGCGCTGACTGCTGGCCAGTGGCGAATCATCGTTCCGGGTTGGTCGGCGGTAAGCCTGAGCTCGAAGGGAAACAGCTCTTCGCCGAATACTCGGCCGAGCACATCGAATTCGAGGTCGCGGGTGAAAATTGGCCATTGGGTCGCGTCTATTTCACTGCCGATGACCCGTGCGCCGGAGGGGGGCACGTAGATCTGTGCTTTCAGGGAAACCGGGCCTTCAACCGGCGCGGTGCGGATCTTTTCACCGGGGCGATTCACTGCACTAGTCCAGCCGCGATTGACCAGGACGAGCTCACCCGTGGCGCTGAGTCGGAATGGTGTCACAACACCATAACCGATCTGGGTTTCGTGAAATTCCGCGAGCAGGAGTATCGTCCTGTCGTTGAGGTATTCGCCCTCTAGTGAGACATGCCGGTTCTGTAGCTCTGGATTCGCCCGGTTGAGGTGTCCTCGGGGGATGTCTTGAATGGGCTGGGCGCTGATCTGAGATTCCGCCTCCATGACCTGTTGGGCGGCGACTTTTTCCGCCGCGCGATCGAGCTGCCACAGGCCTAGCCGGCCGAGCCCAAGAATGGCGAAGAGTATGCAGGCGGCGATCGGCCAGTTTACGCGGATGGTGAAGGCGCCGAGGCTGTAGTGTTTGCTTGAAAGCATTATTAAACCTTTAAAACAGTAGCTTGCAGATGAATCTTTAAGTAATTAAAGCTTTGGCAAAAGCGCCTCTGAAGTGCCTTGAATGCCGGCAAGACTTAGGATTAACAGGAAAGAAGCCTGCGGCCCAAGCTGCGAATTCGTCGGGACAAACCATTCGTCTGGCGAGTGGGCGCCACCGCCATCGCCGCCACCATCTATCGTGATGGCGGGTATGTCTAGCGACATTGGCACGTTCGAATCCGTACTTGAGATGCTTAATCCCCTAAAACCTATGCCGAGCTCCTCGAATGCCAATGTGGTGAGCTGGATTAATGGGCTAGAAGGATCGGTGCGGCCTACTGGGCGATCACCAATGAGCACGAAGTCGACGCTAATCTCACCGCGGTTCCAGCGCGCATTTTCCTCAGCTACGGCCTCTAGCGCGGCGTCTTTGGCTTTTTGCTCGAGGATAGCGAGCTGATTCCGGTCGTTCGAGCGCATGTCGATAGCGAATACGGCGTCAGCTGCAATCGAGTTTACTGAGGTGCCACCAGCGACTGTGCCAACGGTGAAGGTTGTCTTGGGATCGCTGGGTGTCTCTAGGTCGCCGATCTTAGCGATAGCCCGGCCCATAGCGTGGATGGCGCTAGCGAGGCCGAATGCCCCAAACGAATGTCCGCCCGGGCCTTTAAATTGGAATTCGAAACGACGGCTGCCCGTGCCGCCGTTCGTAATGCGACCGAGACGAACACCATCGATGGAAATAAAGCCGTCGATGCCAGGATGGTCGCGGAAAATAGCCTTAATGCCGCGCAAATCCCCCCGGCCCTCTTCGCCCACATTGCCGGCGAACATGATATCCGCCTCGGTTTCTATGCCGCTGTCATTAAGCACGTCGATAACCGACAGCATAGCGGCAAGGCCACGGGTGTCGTCACCTATGCCCGGCGCGTAGAAGCGGCCGTTGCGCTCACGCACGGTGGTGTCTACGCCTTCTGGGAAGACCGTGTCGAGGTGTGCCGCGATGAGCAGCAGCGGGCCGTTACCCGAGCCCTTACGCACGCCAATGGCATTGCCCTCAGCATCAATATAGGCATCGCTCAATCCTCGCTGTTTGAGCTGTTCGAGGAAATACGCCGCGCGGCGCTCTTCTTTAAAGGGCGGCGCAGGGATCTCGGTCAGCCGAAACTGCTCTTGGATCGCCTCGGGTTCGCGTAACGCTATTTCCGTTAAGGCTTCTGTCACGCGCGGATCATCGAGCACGCGCTCGAATCCTGCGCGCACGTTGTCATCTATGATGACGGTGGAATCTTGAGCAAACACTGAGCAAGACAGCGCCAAGAAGGGCGTCGTGAGCGCTGCGATGGCACGGATGCTTCGCAGGCCTGCTATGAAGGTGGAGAGTGTGAACTGAATACGCTGCATAGTTTGTCTCTGAGGGGAGGCGACGCTGACGGATGCCAATATTGCCTCTCATTCCGCAGGGATACAATCGCCGCGGTGTTTAGCCATGCGATGGTTGGCGTGGTGCGAGGGCGCGATCAGCGATTGAGGCGAGGGTGCTGAAGGTAAGGAGCCAGATTATTCCGATGCCCAACTGGCCCGTTATCGCGGTGATCGTGTTTCCCAATTCATTTGACGCCGAGAGGGTAGAAGAGGCGGTAAAAGACGCGGCAAAAAGGAAAAGAGGAACGAAATAGAACACGCCGTTCCAGCGCCCTAATACGCTCATGCGTAAGCTTTTTTGCCGATGCAGAAGATAAGAGTCCAAGACGTATTGAGTGAAGGCTACAGCGATGAGTGCCGGTAGCAGCGCCGAGATGACGCCTGCGTAGGCGAGCGCCGCTAGCGCACTGGTGACGAATAAAAAGTCTGTCGCATGGTCGAAGAGCATGCCCCGAGCTGAGGCCGTGCCGAAGTGGCGCGCTGCTCGCCCATCGGCCATGTCGGTCGCCACAGCCAAGGCAAGCAGGCCCAGCAAGGCCACTGCCGAGAGTGAGCCAGGAACGGCGAAGGCGAGGGCGACTGGCAAGACGAGCGCCAGTCGCAATCCCGTGAGGAGGTTGGCGAGCATTAGCCGAACAGGTCTTTCTGGGCGCGGCGCCAGAACAGCAAGCCTATCGCGGCGTTAAACAGAATGAAGAAATTGTGCTGCACGAAACCAAATGCCGCGAGTTGGCCTTCGTTCTCCGGAAAGAGGAAAACCCAGAAGGTAATCGCGCCGGCGCGCATTGGCGTTGGCGCGGCGGCGGCGAAGAAGATAACCGGTAGCAAAGGCAGCAGCGTCATAATCGATACGTCTACACCAAACAGGTTGAGAGCGATAGTGTAAACGACGATTGCGGCGATAAGTGCCGGTGAGCGCAGCAGGAAAAAGCCGAGATAGTGGCTAGGTTTCGCAGAGCGGAATGCGTGAAATAGGCGGCGATCGCGAAACGTGTTGTTGGGTAAAATCGCGCCGCGAAAATACGCTATCCACAGAACCAAGAAGATCGCCGCACCACTTGCTAAGTAAGGAATCAACGCAAACTCTGCCGGCAACGACTCGCCGCCAACGCTGTAGCCTATGGTTGCCCAGACGAGTAGGTAAAAGACCTCGCAGAACATAATAAAAATCATCACCGAACCGACTTCCCAGCTGGGGATTTCATGACGCTTATTGAGATAAAACGCCATTGCTCCTTTGCCAATCTGCTCGTTGAAGATGGAGATGATATAGGCGCTCGCTCGCACCGGCGCAATGTCTTTGTATTTAATGTCCGAGATAAACCAATTAAGCGCCTTGGTGACCACAAGGGTGTCTATCGCGAAATAGAAGAGGGAATAACACACCATAAGTCCCAGCCACGGCACCCAGTCTACAGCGGCGAAAACCTGTGTCATGTAGGCAGAGAGCTCGAGCCCTTCGCGCGCTGCGGCACCGTTGAGTCGCGTATAGAGATAGTAGAAACAGAGCGCAGTGATGCCTAGGAATATGATCCTGCCTATGCCGGCTTTTTTCTTTGTCGGGGGTGTTGGTTCGTCGGCCGTCGTGACGTGTGGCGTGTCGCTCATGCGCTCAGTGCTCCAGTATTTTTTCTAAGGTGTTGTTGAGAGGCGTCAGAGTCACGCCCAGTTCAGCATGGGCGTTGTGCTCGACGACTTCGTCCTGTGTGATGACATCGATAACCGTTGGGGTGAAACCGCCGCCACGTAGCGTGCTGGTGATCCCCGCCATCAGTTTGGTAAACCCGATGGGAATTGAACCAACCGTGAGCGTGGTGTGGGGGTCGATCATGCGCGCGGTTTTAGTAATTAAGTCACAATAGGCTATAGCTTCAGGCCCGACGAGTTCGTAATTGGCACAGCCCGGAGTCTGTTTTTCACAGGCATTGAAAATGGCGCTGTTGAGATCGTCTATATCCAATGGCCGCATGCGGTAATGTCCGCCACCTAAGGCCTTGGCTTTCGGGTTCTTTGCCGCTGCGACCAGTGCGCTGGCTCCGGCGGTGCCCGGACCGAGTAAGATCGGGGTGCGGATGATGGTGGCGCTTAAGCCCGAGGCTGCAACGATTGCTTCCGCCTCGCCCTTCGAGCGGAAATAGGCGTTAGGCGATGCCGCATCCGCGCCTACCACCGAGATGAACACGAAGTGCTTTGCGTCGATTGCCTTTGCGGCATCAACCACTGCGCGTGTGGCGTCTACATTCGCGTCACGGTATTTCGTTTGTTTCCCTTCTATCAAGATGCCAGCGAGGTGCACGACACAGTCTGCGCCTGTGAGCGAGGTAGCAAGCGCGGCTGTATCGGAGTAGCTAATGCAGCGGCCCTCAATCTGCTCGGATTTAGGCAGTGCCTCTAAAGCGCTAGGAGAGCGGACGCCTGCGATGAAAGACAGCGCTGGTTGACTCGCGGCTTGGGCGAGGAGGTTAGTGCCGACACTGCTGTTGGCGCCGGTGAGTGCAATCTTCATGCAGGGGTTCCTGTGTTGAGTTCTGTGGCTGGAGCGGGGGCGCTGCCTATGGCTGCGATCACCTTACTACGTTGAGATTTCATTGCTGGTTGCAATTCGATGATCTGCAACCCGACAGCTTGTCGCGCCGTTGCACGGCGCTCCGCTGGCGCGTCGGCGTAGGACGTCGTCCGCATGCGCGGCGTGCGACCGTAGGCGATGAGGGTGTCTTCTATCGCCGCAGGTGTCCACTCTTCGCCGTGTGCAGCGCCTGCCGCGCGGGTGATGCTTTCATTCATTAGCGAGCCGCCCACGTCATTGGCACCGGCATTGAGGCAGGCGGCGACGCCTGCGCGGCCCATCTTAACCCACGACGCCTGAATATTGTCGATGAGTCCGTTGAAGACGAGCCGAGGTACGGCATGCATCAGCAGAGCTTCGCGATAGCTTGGTCCGCGCCTAGCTTGTCCCTTTTTGTACATCGGCGCTTCATGCGCAACGAAAGGGAGAGGAACGAATTCTGTGAAGCCGCCGGTTTGACGTTGTAAATTGGCGATGGCATGAAGATGATGCGCCCAATGCTGCACCGAGTCGATGTGCCCAAACATAATCGTAGCCGTGGTTTTAAAGCCGACCTCGTGGGCCGCCTGCATAACCTCGAGCCACTGGGCGGAATTCAGTTTGTCGGGGCATAGTGTAGCGCGGACCTCGTCGTGCAAGACTTCGGCAGCGGTACCGGGCAGCGTGTCTAGCCCTGCGAGTTTGAGTCTTTCTAAGTACTCACGCAGCGGTAGGTTTAGGGTAGCAGCGCCTTGCCACACCTCGAGTGGCGAAAACGCATGGATATGCATATCAGGGGTCGCCGCGCGCACGGTATTCAGAATATCGAGGTAAGTTTGGCCCGTATAATCAGGGTGTATGCCGCCCTGCATACAGACCTCGGTAGCGCCACGCTGCCAGGCTTCAGAGCAGCGCCGTGAGATCTCTTCAGCGCTGATGTCGTAGGGCTTGCCGCGCAAGTTTTCGCTCGCAGCGCCCTTCGAAAAGGCGCAGAACTGGCACTTGAAATAACACACGTTGGTGTAATTGATGTTGCGATTGACGACATAGCTGACGGTGTCGCCACAGCGCTCAGCGCGCAGTGCGTCGGCGGCTTTAACTACCGCGTCGAAGTCTGCGCCTCGGCTGCTCAATAGCAGCGCGATGTCTTCTTCGGTCACTGTCGATTTATCCTGCGCCGCGTCCTCGCGGCAGCGCGCTAATACCTCGAGCAAGCGCTCGCTTGGTGCGAGAGCACTGGCGGGGAAAGCAGTCGGTGCCTGCTCGCTTACGCCGGCGATCCAATCGTCGCGCTTCGCGTAGCCGTCTGCATCGCACTGGCGCAGTACTGCTGGCCGCACCGTCGGCGAGAGCCAGCGGCTCGATTGCAGGATATAACGCGGATAGAGCGTAAGACGCTGATCGAGGTATTTGCCAGCTGCAGCCGTTTCGCGTGCGAGAGTATCCAAATGCGGCCAAGGCGCTTCTGGATTGACGTGATCTGGTGTGAGCGGCGAGACGCCACCCCAGTCGTTGATGCCCGCGTCGACGATGCGCTCGAGTACGCCGGGGCTCAAATTAGGCGGCGCCTGTATCGCCATCTCTGCACCAAACACGAGGCGAGCTACGGCGATGGTCCAGAGAAGCTCTTCGAGGTCAGGCTCCGGAGCCTGCGCCATTTTAGTGTGTGGCTTCGCGCGAAAATTCTGCACGATGACTTCTTGCAGATGCCCGAAGCGTTCGTGTGAGTCACGCAGCGCAAGAAGAGAGTCGATGCGCTCCGCGCGAGTCTCACCGATGCCGATCAGGATGCCTGAGGTGAAGGGGATGTTGAGTTCGCCTGCGAGATCGAGTGTGGCTAGCCGCGTCGCGGGATCTTTGTCTGGAGAGCCATAGTGCGGCATGCCTTTCTCGCACAGTCGCGTCGATGCCGATTCGAGCATGATGCCCATCGATGCGCTGACGTCGCGCAGGGCTAGGAGTTCGTCGCGGCTCAGATTGCCGGCATTGATATGCGGCAGCAAACCCGTTTCGGCGAGCACGCGGCGAGCGACTTCGATGACATAGTCTACCGTGGTTGCGAAACCGAGCTCGGCTAGCGCTTCACGTGCAGCCTTGTAGCGCAACTCGGGCTTCTCGCCGAGAGTAAATAGAGCCTCTTGGCAGCCTAGCGCCGCGCCTTCGTGGCAAAGGCGTAAGACCTCGTCGATCGGCATATAGGCCTGGGGAATGTGTTTGGGTGTCTGCGCGAACGTACAGTAATGGCAGACATCGCGGCACAGCTGGGTGAGGGGGATGAAGACCTTGCGCGAATAAGTGACGACAGAGCCAAAGCCGCGATTGCGGAGCGCAGCGGCCTCGCGCATGAGTGCAGACGTATCAAGGCGCCCTGCAAGCGCCAAGGCTTGGGCGTGGTCTAGCCGCTCAGGGGTTTGTCCGATCCGCGCAGGGGAGTCTAGGGACTGAGTACTGCTTTGACTTAGCATGTTGCCGCCAGCATAGGGTCTTCTACTGTGGTTAGCCTTCTTATTATGGTCCCTAATCTACCTTACCTGCCGCTTCGCGTATAGGCGCCGCTTTTCTCAGGCCGGAGCCCCGTTAATCACTCGGGACTAGGTGGTAGCTCGTCTGTCGTGGCTGGATATAGCGGAAGGCGGTGCCGTCGAAAAAACCGTCTTCTTCGAGTTTCATTTTAAGGGGCGCATCACCCCATTCGGGCAAACTAACCTCTGCGGTGAGCTCTATAGAGTAAGCGGTGTTCGCATGCAGAGGGTAGTCACCGCTGCCGGGCACGCCGTCCTGCTTGTCCCACATGCCAATTGTCGTTCCGGCTGCGTGCCCATGTAGCCCTATTGGATGGGTGTAGATTATCGGTGAAAGTCCACGGTCGATCGCTTGTGCTCGGGCGTGGGCGAGGATTTGATTGCCGGTCCTGCCGACTTGGAAATTGGCGGTGAGAATGTCTTGCAACGCATTGCCTTCTGCGAGGGCTCGTTTTAGGTGTGCAGGTGCATCAGCCTCGCCCGCGCGCATAATGTAAGCGTTCTGCTGCGTGTCGGTTTGCAGATTGAGGTAGGTAATACCAAAGTCGATGTGTACATGATCGCCGGGGTGAATGACGTCAAGAGCGGCACCTCTATTCTGCAAAGCAAGTGTCGCACTGGCTGGCCGCTCTATCTCTATACTGTTATGAAACCAAGTGCTAAGACCCAAGTCATTCACGCGCTGGCGAAACCACCACTCGAGGTCGTCGGTCGTTGTTACGCTTGGCGTAATCGCGGCGCGCGAAAACCCTTCGGCAATAATGGCATGAGCTATGGCCATCACGTCTGCGTACGTGCGCATCTCGGTCTCTGTCCGCGTCTCCAGCCAGCCTACCGCGAGTTTCTCTGCAGAGACTATGCGCGAACGCAGTGGGGTAGGGAGTGCGGCACTAAAGTCGCGCTGTTCAGAGAATGTGAGGCCGTCTGCCAGCGCGTAGTCGTTAGAATAGTTGAGCGCGATAGCGCGCGGATTGGCTTCGCCGAGTATCTCGGCAATGCGCTGATACTGATCTGGCTGAGTTTCAGGATCCCACACGCCAGGGAAAAGGTCGCCAACTGCATAGCGGGCGACGGCCATGCGTTCGATGCCGCCCTCATCACCCCTGTCGATGAACAGCAGCACCGTGCGTCGGCGCGCGTTGAGCCAGGTTGCGGGCAGCATGGTCTTGAGCACGGGGTCTTCGTTGTATTCGCGTCCAATCACCACCCAGGCATCGATGCCTTCGCGGCGCATGAGCGTGGGTATTAGTGTGTCGAGTCGCTCTCGCAGTATCGAGTCTTGCAGCGCGGCACGTTCGCGCAGCGGCATGATACGCTGTTCAAGCGGGTCGGTGCTAGCCGCGCTGAGCTGTCCGTTAAGCAGCGTCATGCTCATCAGGAGCGCGAAAATGCGGATCGTAGAATCCGCTCTTCTGGTCATAGAATGCATTGAATCAACTTTTTGAGACGTTAGTGTTTTTCCGCGATGCGAAATATTGCCGTGTGTTCGGCCTCGAATGCGAGCGTGTCGCCAACGAACATCGCTATGGTGAGGCGGATAAACTGATGGCCTTTGCGCTCCCATTTGTCGATGGGACGGCAGTCCACGCGGACGGCATCGCCTACGTGCAATGCGTTGTGGATCGTGCCGCGGGTGCCAACATGTATCCAGGCTGGGAGCACATAGAGCCGCATCAGCGCCTTATTGCACGTGTCGAGCAGGTAATAGGGATGGATAAGAGCGCGCGGGTTAGCGTCAGCATAGCAGTCTGCCGTATCACGTTGAGCGTTGACGTGTAGCGTGTTCTCCTCACGAGTGGGTTGCCAATGCCATGTTGGCGCGGAGCAATCGATTTCTATCGCCTCCCAGCTAATAAGGGGGCGCGCACCTTCGTTGTAGTGACTCTCGTGTTCGTCGGCGAGCCTGCGAGTATGCAGAGCGCTCTGTTCACTAGACGTTTCTTGTTGCCAGGTGTCCAGTGTCGCAAGCAATACGCCTTCTTGATTGTGTGCGGTAGTGGCAAGCTGCTGATTGTTTTGCCGCGTCTCGATGCTCACTCTGTCGCCTTCATAGGCGGGAAGCAGGAAGCGCACTTCGAAACCGCGATGTGAAAGGAACGCTTCACCGAACTCGGCGACCAGTGGCTGGGTCATATAGCCGAAAACATTCACGCCACTCACCAACGCACCGCTGAAACCATAGCGCGCAGCGACGTCGTCGCTGTGCATACGGTTCTCGGATTCGGTAGCGTCGTTAAGTGCCTCGATAGAAAAAACAGGGTGTGTCATGAGCGCTTAGCCAGCTAGGAAATGATTAACGACCGAGAGTATAAAACTCAGGATTCGGTTGGATGCTCGCCACGTTGGCGAGTCGATTCGACAGTGCGAAAAGTGCCGCGATGGCGCCGATATCCCAGATCTCATCTTGATCAAAGCCAACCTCTTCTAGGGCCTCGAAGTCTTCGTCGTCGATACTGTCTGCCGCCATGCAAACTTTGCTCGCGTAGTCGAGCATTACGCGTTGGCGTGGCTCGAGTTCCGCCTTGAGATAATTCACGGCGAGCTTGTCGGCGAGAAGCGAGTCCTTCGCGCGAATGCGCAAGATAGCCCCGTGCGCAACCACGCAGTAGAGGCACTGATTCAGCGCCGAGGTCATCACGATAATCATTTCGCGTTCTGCTTTGCTGAGCCCATCGTCTTTATCGACGAGGGCGTCGTGAAACGCGAAGAACGCGCGGAATTCCTCCGGGCGATGCGCAAGCGCGAGGAAAATGTTTGGCACGAAACCCGACTTCCTCTGCACTTCTTCGATGCGTGCGCGAATGTCAGGCTCCATCGCGTCAAGCGGAGGAATAGGGAAGCGGCTTATTGGTGCCGACGCCTCGTTCTTGGGGGCTTGCTGGCTGTGTTTTGGAGGCTTCGACATAGTGTGTTCTCGTTGAGTGATCGCGTGCTATCTAATGTGGAATTTTAAACGGGTATTGCTTTGGTATTCTAACCGGCAGGCGCGACTTCTTTGGTCATCACGCGTCGCACCATAGGTTCGAACTCTTCCAGAGTCATGCTGGGGTATTCGCTATCGAAGGCAGGCATGTCATAGAGTTCCACAAATTCTTTGGTGTGCTCGAAATGCGGATGATCGGCGAACTTCTCGCGCGCCTCTTTGTTGCCGCCGAGGTGATCGAAATAATAGTAACCTTGGAATATAGGGTGATTCTGCAGCATCCAATGATTGGCCTCGCTCACGAACGGCTTCAGTATTGCTGCCGCAAGCCCGCCGTGGTCGTAGGTGCCAAGCGTGTCGCCAATATCGTGAAACAGCGCGCAGACGACGTATTCTTCGTCGCGCCCGTCGCGGTGGGCGCGAGTGGCGGTTTGCAAGCTGTGTTCGAGGCGATCGACATTAAAGCCGCCGAAATCGCCGTCGAGTAGCCTTAGGTGGTCGAGTACCCGAGTGGGAATGCCCTGCGCGAACTCCGCGTAGTTCTCGAGGATAATCTCGGCATCTTCTTTCGTGCATTCATCGAAGCGAGTGAATTGAGCTTGGCGGGCATTGCTGTGATCGTTCATGGGACAAATCTCTCCGGTGCTGTATTGGACTCACTTGGTTGGCGACTGATGCCAAAGCCACTTTTTGCGGAGCCTTAGTATGCAGCCTCGCTGGGTAATGGCCTGTGATGAGTGATAAACTGAGTGCCTGCAAAAATAGCCCTTCACAGAGTGAACATCAAGGGCGTCGTCATGTGAGTCATTGAAAAGGTATAGGCAATATGGTGCATGAGAAAAAGGATCTAACAGGCAAGGTTATGGTGGTTACCGGCGGCAATAGCGGCATTGGTTTCGAGGCCGCGCGCGATTTTGCACGGCGCGGAGCCAGGATCGTGCTGATCTGCCGCAGCGAAGCGCGAGGAAAAGCGGCACTGGCCAAAATTGAAGCGGAAACGGCTAACGACCAAGGGCTGCTCTATGTCGCGGATTTTAGCTCGCTTGCCTCTGTTAGCGCCGTTGCCGATAAACTTCTTGCCGACTTCCTCAAGATCGATGTGCTGTGTAATAACGCCGGCGCGGCGAATGGTAAGCGCACCGAGACGCCGGAGGGTTTCGAGACAACTCTTGTCACTAATCACCTCTCCGGTTTCCTGCTCACCAAGAAGCTGATGCCGGCGCTAGAGCGTGCCGCCGAGAGTGGCCTGGCGCGTATCGTGTTCACCAGCTCCTACGGGCACACCAATAGTGCGCTGGATTTCGATGATCTTGGGCTGCAGAACGGCTATAAAACACTTGTCGCCTACGGCCGTTCGAAACTGATGAATCTGCTTACCGCGCGCGAGCTACAGCGCCGCGTGGGCGCAAGCAATATTGTCACTAGCGCGTTCCATCCTGGCGCCGTGCGGACGCCAATCTGGAGCAAGGGCGGATTCGTCGGTCGCACACTTGGCCTTGTGCTGTATCCGTTTATGGTTAGTATCAAGAAAGGTGCAGACACGTTTATTTGGCTTGCCAGTTCCGAAGACGCGGCGAGCGTGGGTGCGAACGGTAATTATTTCTATGAGCGGCGCCAGCCCCGCGTTGCCAAACATGCAACCGACGCGGACGCGGAACGACTCTGGAACGTCAGCGAGGAGCTCGTAGCGCCGTACCTATAGCGCAGTAGCGGGTTGGTAGTCTTAATCCGGCAGCCCGAAGGTAAACACTACATTTCCAGCCGCGATTGTCACGAATTGCTCGCCGTCTACCGCATAAGTCATCGGTGCGGCGTGCACGCGTGCACCGAGCGAGGTGTGCCATAACTCGTCTCCGCTCGCCGCGTCGAGGGCATAAAAATAGCCGTCGGCGCTGCCGCTAAACAGCAGGCCGCCTGCAGTTGTCGAGATGCCAGCAGAGGATCGAGGCATTATTGGAAACTCCCAGACTATCTCTGCGCTCTGCGGATCGATTGCTCTAATCGCGCTATGGAAGGCATCCATGGGCTGAATGTAACGACCGCCGCCACCCGTGAAACTTTCCCCTTCTTCATAGTCTTGGTCGCGTTTGAAAAACTCCTGTTCGCCATCGAACGCGGTGACATAGAACAAGCCTGTTTGCCGGGAGAACGCGGGCGAATACCAGTTAGTCGCACCGACAATAGGCGGCGAGACTAGGGTGCCTTCGTAGGTTGGAGCCATCCCCGGCACGCGAATAGGTCGTCCGTTACTGTCGAGGCCCTCCGCCCACGTCTGGCTTGCGTAGGCTTTGCCCTTCAGAAACTCGCCGTTGCTGCGATCGAGCGTGTAGTAAAAGCCATTGCGGTTCGCCCACAGCATCGTCTTGCGAGCGCGACCGTCGATGTCGATGTCTGCGAGTATCGGAATCTGAATCGAATCATAGTCGTGGACGTCGTGGGGCGTGAACTGGAAGTGCCAATCGATCGCTCCCGTGTCGCCATCGAGTGCGAGAACCGAGTCGGAATAGAGGTTGTCGCCTAAACGCACGTCGCCATTCCAATCGGGTCCTGGATTGCCTGTACCCCAGTAGATAAGATTGAGGTCGGCATCGTAAGAACCCGTGAGCCACGTGGCAGCGCCGCCTGTTTTCCACGAGTCGTCTGCCCACGTGTCATTGCCTGGTTCGCCTTCGCCGGGGATGGCGTAGGTGCGCCACGCGAGATCACCGGTCTTGGCATCGTAGGCGTCGATGAATCCGCGAATGCCGTATTCGCCACCGGCGATGCCCGTAATTACCTTGTCTTTGACAATAAGCGGCGCCGCGGTCTTCGAGTAGCCGGCTTTGTAGTCGGCAACAGTGACATCCCAGAGCAGATTGCCAGTGCGGGCGTCTATCGCTACGAGGTGTGCGTCTAGCGTGCTCATGTAGAGGGTCTCATCGAGTATTGCCACGCCGCGGTTATTGCGGCCACAGCAAATGCGAGTATCCTCGGGGATTTGGTGGTCATAACGCCAGTACTCACGGCCAGTGCGGGCATCGACTGCCACGACATTGCTCGGCGCTTCGGTGATAAACATGATGCCGTCGACTACTAAGGGCACCGTCTCGGCGCGATCTATTACCGGAATTTGATACGCCCATTTCATTTCCAGTTCGGCGACGTTGGTTTTGTTCACTGAGTCGAGCAGGCTGTAGCGCTGAGAGGACTGAGTGCCAGAATAGTTAAGCCAGTTGTGCGGCTCTGCGTCGGCATTAACTAGTCGCTCCCACGTTATTGGGCTGAATGCGGGAGTGATAACTGTAGAGAAGGGGGCTTCCTGTGCTTGCGCTAGGCTCGCGCTGCCGAACAAGCTCGCGAAGACCGCGATTGCCAAACCGAGCGTTCTTCTCATGGAGGGGCTCCTAATCTGCCGCGTAAGGGGATCTGCGTGTTGCAAAATGGTCGTCATGGCATCATCTCCGGCCTGAGTGAATAGAGGTAGGCGACGAGATCGTCGATCTGAGAGTCGCTTAGACTGTTTGCGTAGCTAGGCATCGAGGAGGTTTCGCTGCGGTCGACGCGAACGAGCTGCGAGCGAGCGAAAGACCACAGCTGAGCTTGTTGGTCCATGATGCGCACTGAGAAGCTGTCTTCGTTCATCCGCAGCCCCGAGTACACTTTGCCGCTTTTGTCTTCGACGGTCAGCGTCCACCAGCGCGGTGCAACCTCGGCGCTCGGCTCGAGCAGGGCCAGGGTGAGCTCGTCGGGGTTGAGCTGTGTACCGATGCTACTCAAGTCAGGCCCGAGTCGACCACCTTGCCCTGCCACGACATGACAGCTTAGGCAGTTACCCGCGCCGGCGAACAGCGCAGCCCCTGCTTCAGCAGAGCCCTCGAGCTGAACATTGGCGGGATCGCTCCCTAGTGATTCGATATAGGCAGCTAACTGCCAGAGTTGTGCGTCTGGCACGTTAGGGTCGACCGCCATCATCGCCGTGCCGCTTATGCCGCTGCGGAGGATGTTGAAGATGCCGGCGCTGCTGCTCGCGCGTCGAAGCCGTCCCGTGAGGTCCGGAGCGCCGACCTCGTCGTTGCCCTTGGCGTCGAAACCGTGGCAGCGAGAGCACTGTTTCTCGAAATAATTGCCGCCGGCGCGGACATCAAAAGGAGTGTTGTAAAGATTGCCTGCGTCTTCGGCTAGGGAGTGCTTCGTGAATAGGCCGATGATAAAGGCAATCGCCAAGAGGCGGTGAGTGGCTAGGCCCAACGCGGTGGTGGGCGATCCTATCGGGATTGAACGAAGAAACAGCATGCTGACTCCGATTTTTTATTATTAATGTCGTTGCAGCATAGCACCGGCGCCCTCGTTGAGGAACTGCCATTGCCGAGCAGTTATGACGAAGCTTTTATGACGTCACGCGCGTTTCAGAACGCTCATTACGGCAAGCCCTCGGCGCCGGTGTTAAGCGGGTGGCTTGCCTGGCAGAGCTAACGCTCAGCGAGTGGTTTCTCGCCGGCCCGCAGCGCCATCATCAGAAATCCTGTAAAGGCGGGCGAGTTCGGCGCCAATGAGGGGTGAACAGACTCTCGCATCACCTGTATTTGTTTGCGAAATTCTTCATAGAAATCCCAACTCGGTTGAGGCCGATAGTAAAGATTTTCGAGCTCAAATTGCGTGATGATGCCCTTGGCGGTGGTCGGCTTCACGAAGACTTCAATCTGCGGGTTTGCGTAAACCGGCGCGAGACTTATTATTGACCACTTCGCGAATTTGTACGCGAGCAGCACGCCGAGAATCTGCTCAAACCCTTTTTGTGCATCGCCATGAAGCTGGGCCTTAAGACCCGCCGTCATGCGGTTCTTCTCCTTCGGCGTCAGGCTTTTGATGAGGTCGCGGAATTTGGGTTTCTCGAATACAGAGACAAGTGAGGCGCGGCCGACGAGTTTAACCCAGTTCTCGAGCAATTCGTCGGTGTTGCGAAACCGCTTTTTAGCGAAGTGTTCTACGACGAAATCCTGCATTTTGTCCAGTCGGTGCTTCTTACCAATAGCGACAAGCTCGGGATCGGCGAAGCCGCCGGGGTAGCGGCTAAGAAACCAGCGTTCGGCCTGTTTGAGTCTCGCTTTGTTCACGCTGTGTCCTCATTCTTTCGTGGTCGGCGTACCGGAGATGGGTGCACAGCTTACCCTTCTATCCCGACTCGCTGCCAGTCGTTGTTCCTGTCTTTTAATAGCGCGTTGAGGGAACGCGCACGTCGCCTATACCCTGCCACGTCTTTTTGCCAGCGCAGTGCGGCGCTCCGGTGTACCGAACCCTGGACGAGGCGAGTCGCTTTAGGGCGCATGACGAAGAGACCGCTGGCCGAATTGCGGAGGCTCGCAGGCTGTGTGTAGCGACGCCGCGCATGGCTCTTTAACAGACGTTCGAGTTCGGCTGTGGGGTTTAACGCGAGGCCACAGGACGCCGCCTCGGCTGCCATCCAGGCTAAACTGAGGTCTGCGAAGCCTGAGTCGGCATGTCCGCCGCCGATGTCGGTGTGGTCGCCGGCAAACCAGACCTGCTTGAGATCGGTGCCGTTGTTGGGCTGTCCGAGTGCAGGCTGTTGCCACAGCGTGGGCTCGAAGTCGCAGCGACGTTCGTCGAGCGCGAGCGCATGGCGCGCGTGTTTGACGCGACTGCTCAGCGCGGTGTCGTGAAACAAGAAGCTGCGCTTATCAAGAGAGCCCCAAAAGAGCACGGGAATGCCGAGCGAGCCGACGGTGTCCCAGACGCCAATAAAGTGAATGGGGGTTCTGTCTGTGTGCGCATAGGCTTGGCGGAATGTTGCGGCTTTCGCCGAATTGGGTGCGCTGGTCTCGCCGCGCTTGCGATAGAGCGCGTAGGCTGCGGGAATGCGTCCTGCTTCAGCGGAGCGCAGGATGCCGCTATTGCGTATTAACCCTGCCAATGAGCGCACGGTATAGGCGCCACGGCTAAACCCGAATAGGAAGATCTCATCGCCTGGGGCATAGTTGTGGACGAGGAATCGGTAGCAGTCTTGAATGTTCTTATCGATGCCGTTGCCGGTGAGCGCAGCGCCTGCGGACAGCGTGTCGCTGCCAATTCCCCAGTCGTAAAACACGACCTGATCGCAGCAGTGGCCGTCTCGGCTCTGGGTTTGTGAAGCGATTGTTCTGAGCAGGCGGACAACATTGCTTGGCGTAGAGGTCGTCGGCGCCCCCCAGGTTCCGTCTGCGCACAGGATGATGCGTTTCATATCAGCTCTCCTTCAAATAAAGGACCTGAATTGAGAATCAAACAATATGCCCGATCCATCGCCCCGCGAGCATGACGCCGCACCAGAGCAAGAGTGAGAGCGCGCCGGCGCGGCGCAGTGTTGGCGGCGCAACATCGGCGCGAAGTAACTTACCGAGGCTGCGATGCAGTACCGCCATGTTAATGCCGGCGAGCAATAAGAGGACTAATTTCCACTGGAACGCAGGATTTACTACATGGGATGCGGCGCGGGTAATAAACATGCCAAGCCCTGTAATCGTTGCTACAACGAAGGCAGCCCAGACCCACGGCAAGAGTTCGCGATTCAGTGTGGTGAGCGGGTAGCGCAATCCAGCGATACCCATCAGGCGAAGATCGATGGTTGCGATAGCGCCCACCACCAAGGCAGCAGCAATCACGTGAATTGACTCGAGGAAGGGGAACCACGACGTACCGCCTATCTCCCAAGACAGTGGCCAGTTTTCTATGTCGATCCAGAAAGGAGCGTTGAGAAATGCGTCAATCATGGCCTTGCTCTCTAGGGGTGCGGGTTAGATTTGGCTGTCACTAAGCAGGGTAGTACAGGTATTCGGCGTAGGCGATCCAACGGCCTGCCATGGCGGTCATGAGCCACAGGGCAAGCGAGGCGAGCGCGAGCAGTTTGCCACTAATCGACTGCCACCGTGAGCGCGTCCAAAAACCCTCATGCCTATTGAGACGCCAAATTACAAGGCTCAGCAGCAAGGCTGGCACTAGGAACGCCAGTTTCCAGAGAAACACCGGATTGTCGAAGTAGCGAAAGGGGCGAGCGAAAAGGAAGAAGCCGCCGGAAACGAGGTTGCTAGCGAGCGCCCACCACAGCCAAGGAAAGAGTCGGCCGTTCATCTCTGCGAGAGACTGGCTCGGCAGCGCAAGGCCCAGCATTCGTAGGTTAATCATGACCACGCTGCCCATCACCGCGGCGATGCCGAGTATGTGCACAGTCTGAATGATCGGCGGGAAACCGGGTACCGTGCGCAGCGTCCAAAGGGCCGCCGCTTGCAGGGCGCCGCCGTCGATGGCGCCTGCAAGGCCTAGGAAGAAGTCGTTCACCGCTATGCCTCGTTGTTATTAGTAGAATGCTACGGGTAACAGCGTTATGTCGTGTGAGCTTACAGGTATTTGTCGGTCACCGCGCCTTCGGATGCCGACGCAACAGACGCGGCGTATTTCGCAAGCACGCCGCGTGTGTAGCGCGCAGCAGGCTTCTGCCATTTGGCCAAGCGTGCGGCGATCTCCTCGTCACTGAGATGCAGCTCGACCGTGTTAGCGTCGGCGTCAATGGAGATCTTGTCGCCAGTCTCGACGATCGCGATAGGACCACCTTCGCTTGCCTCGGGCGTCACATGGCCTACTACGAAGCCGTGGCTGCCGCCGGAAAAGCGTCCGTCGGTGATTAATGCGATCTCTTGGCCAAGTCCCTTGCCCATGATGGCAGAGGTCGGGCTCAGCATCTCGCGCATACCGGGCGCGCCGCGCGGGCCTTCGTAGCGAATGACCAGCACGTCGCCTGCGACAACGCTGCCGTCGAGCACGCCGGCGAGGCATTCTTCTTCGGAGTCGTAGACGCGGGCGCTGCCGGTGAACGACACGCCTTCCTTGCCGGTAATCTTAGCGACTGCACCGCCAGGAGCCAGATTCCCCTTGAGCACACAGAGGTGGCTGTCTTTCTTAATGGGGGCGTCGAAAGGACGAATAATATCCTGGCCGTCAGGGTAGGGCGCCACGTTGGCGAGATTTTCGGCGAGTGTCTTGCCTGTGACGGTCATGCAGCTGCCGTCGAGCATGCCTGCGTCGAGCATCGTCTTCATTAGCGGTTGAATACCGCCGATTTTGATGAGCTCCGACATCAGGTATTTGCCGCTGGGTTTGAGATCGGCAACCATCGGTGTGACTTTGCCCAGGCGCGTGAAGTCGTCGAGTTCGAGTTCGACGCCCATCGTGAAGGCCATTGCGATCAGGTGAAGCACTGCGTTAGTTGAGCCACCTAGGGCGATGACGACTTTGATTGCATTCTCGAAGGCGGCTCGGGTCATGATGTCTGACGGCTTAATGTCATGTTCGATGAGGTGCATGATGGCCTTGCCCGCATCTAGGCAGTCCTGCTCTTTTTCTTTCGATATGGCGTCCTGTGCAGACGAATTCGGCAGGCTCATGCCCATCGCCTCGATAGCAGACGCCATGGTGTTGGCGGTGTACATGCCGCCGCATGAACCGGGACCAGGGATTGCCGTGTCTTCGATATTCTTGAGTTCGATGTCGGAGACCGTTCCTGCGGCGTGACCGCCAACGGCTTCGAATACCGACACGACATTGGTGTGGTTGGGGCCGGGCTGAATCGTGCCGCCGTAAACGAAGATAGAGGGTCGGTTGAGGCGTGACATGCCCATAAGCAGTCCCGGCATGTTTTTGTCGCAGCCGCCGATGGTGATAATGCCGTCGTGACCCATGCAGCCCGAGACAGTCTCGACGCTGTCGGCGATAACTTCGCGCGAGACTAACGAGTATTTCATGCCCTCGGTGCCCATCGAGATGCCGTCTGAAATAGTAGGGGCGCTGTAGATGATGCCTTTGCCGCCAGCGGCATTGGCCGCCTTATTGACATCTTCGGCGAGTTTATTGATGTGCATATTGCAGGGCGTCACCATGCTCCAGGTCGAACAAACACCGATTTGCGGTTTCTTGAAGTCGTCATCGCTAAAGCCCACGGCGCGCAGCATCGCGCGGCTCGGTGCGGCTTCGACGCCATCGACAACGAGTTTAGAAAATTTGCGGGTGTCATTCTTGCTCATAGCGGGGCTCTCTGCTGGTTGCTGATGTGCGGTGCACTGATCTGGGTTGTCCGGCGATGTGTGCGTCTGCGGCTAAAGGCAAAGCGATCGCGAGAATCGATGGGCAAGTAATATACACCAGCGCAGCGGGGGGTGCATGCCCTTTGGTTTCGGTCTTTATAAGGAGTCCGATAACGGCTAGTTATCAACGAGGGCATCCTCTATCCTATCGCTCCACACGAGATCGATTTTTGGAGAGACGTACACATGCGCCCTCAACCACTCGCCGAAGGCGCTACGCTGTTGGATAGCTCGGTTTACGAGCAGGCACGGCAGACTCGTGACGCGCGCTACGATGGGCGTTTCTTCGTCGGCGTAGTAACGACTGGCATTTACTGTCGGCCCGTCTGTCCGGTGCGCGTGCCTAAACAGGAGAATGTGCGGCTCTATCGTTCTGCCGCTTCGGCCGCGAGTGCGGGTTTTCGTCCCTGTCTTCGCTGTCGGCCGGAGTCTTCGCCGGGCACGCCGGCGTGGAGCAGTGGTTCGTGGAAGGTTACGCGCGCATTGGAGTTGATAGAGCGTGGTTTTCTCGACGAGGCAACGCTCGCTGCGCTCGCAGCGCAGCTAACAATAGGTGAGCGTCAGCTCGGGCGGCTGTTTCAGGAGCACGTAGGTGCCGCGCCGAGCGAGGTGGCACAGACGCGGCGGCTGCATTTCGCGAAAAAGCTGATCGATGAGACTACGTTACCGCTTACCGAGGTCTGTTTCGCTGCGGGTTTCGGCAGCGTTAGACGGTTTAACGCGGTAGTGAAAGACACCTACAACAAGAGCCCGCGGGAGCTGCGTTTAGCGAGTTCGCGCAGCGCTCTGTCAGCCTCTCGTAGCGACTCGTTTGCGAACTCCGTGACAAACTCTGTTAACAACGCGGGGCAGAGGTCAGCGGGTGTGCCCATAACTCTGAGGCTAAGCTACCGTCCTCCCTTTGACTGGCGCGCCTTGCTGGCGTTTCTCGCGTATCGCGCGATTCCAGGAGTGGAAAGCGTTGGCGAGCAAAGTTACGCGCGCAGTTTTTGTCTTTTCGCCGAGACTGAATCAATGCAGCTAGCGCGCGATTATCAACACCAGCCGGTCGCTCAGGGGCATTTTATCGCGCATTTCTGCCCTGCTTCTCCTTCTGTGACTCTCACTGTTTGGATAGATAATACGGCTGCTTTGCAGCGCGTCGTGGAACGCGTGCGAGCGATATTTGATTTGCGCGCCGACAGCGCTGCGATCGATGCTGCCTTGGCGAAAGATCCCCAGCTTGCGCCGCTCGTTAGTGCATTTGCTGGCACGCGGGTGCCGGGATGCTGGAGCGGATTCGAGGTTGCGGTACGCGCAATACTCGGCCAGCAGGTAACAGTTAAGGCTGCGTCGACTTTGGTGGCTCGCGTCGCGCAGCGTCATGGTACGAGCTACGACTGTGATACGCCTGGGATTGACTATTTTTTTCCCGAGCCAGCAACGCTTGCGCGAGCAAGCCTCGACGGCTTGGGTATCGTACAGGCCCGTATTCAAGCGATTACAGAAGTGGCACAGCGGGTTGTGAGCGGATCGATAAAGCTCACGCCGAGTGCGTCTCTTACCGATTTTGTGAAATCGTTCTGCGAGATCAAGGGCATCGGCGAGTGGACTGCGCACTATGTGGCCATGCGCGCGCTCTCAGACCCCAATGCCTTCCCGCATTCCGATCTTATTCTGCTGCGCGCGGCGGCGGGCGAGGGTGCGGCGTTGAAACCGAAACAGCTGCTACAGCGTGCCGCGGCATGGCAGCCGTGGCGTGCTTATACGGTACTATTGCTGTGGCGCAGCTATGCAGATAAACAGAATAGAACCCCGACAGCGCTCAAGAAATGAGTCGACAAAGGAAAACGCAATGAGACCGCAACCAAACGGGCAATTCTACAGCTATCTCGAAACGCCGATAGGCACTTTGCTGCTCGCCGGCGATGGAGAGGCTTTGAGTTTACTTGGCTTCCCTGAGGGGAAGATGCGACGCCGACACGAGAGCGGTTGGCACCGCGATGATGATGTGTTCTCGGTGGCGCGGCAGCAGCTCAGCGAGTATTTTGCCGGCGAGCGTGAGGTGTTCGATGTGAAACTAGCGCCGCAGGGTACCGAGTTTCAGCTCGCCGTATGGCAGGCGCTACGCAAGATTCCTTACGGTGAAACCTGGAGCTATGGCGAGCTAGCGGCGTCTATAGGTAAGCCGACAGCGTCGCGTGCGGTAGGTGCAGCGAATGGGACGAATCCGATTCCCGTGATTATTCCCTGCCACCGAGTAATCGGCGCAAGTGGCAAGCTTACAGGGTTCGGCGGCGGTTTAGAGACGAAGGAGCGATTGTTAGAAATAGAGACGAATCGTCGCGCGCCAGGTTTGTTCTGAGAAGAGGAACTCAGGTGCGCTGGCGATGTCGAAAGACCGAGGCTAGTGTCCGCAGTGCGAGTTTGTCGCTAGCCAGATAGAGTAAAGCCGGGCAGTAAAGAAATACTGAAAGGAGGTGCTGGGATCGACAGGGGGGCGCTAATGTCTTTCGACTCGCTCGAAGAGAGCTCGTTGCGCGAGCCCGTATTGGGTGAAAGCCAAGGGCTCTTCGAAGAAGAAGCGCAGCCCGAAGGCCGCGCGGCCTATGAATCGCACTTCGCGAGATTCGAGAAAAAAGCTGTTCTTTCCGTTGCTCTAAGTGCCGCTCTGCACACTGTCGCATTGGCCACGCTGTGGTTTGCCGGATCTAGCCTAATCGTGCCAGTTCAGCCGCCGGTTGCAGTGCCCGCGGTGCTAAAAATTGGGCTACAAGCCAATAATCCTTATGTTCCCCTTGCGCCAAGCGATGCGTCCGCCCAGTCACCGTCTCAAGCACAGCGACAAGAGCCGTTTCAGGAACCGGTGAAAGATTTAGCAGAAGAGCCTGAGAGTGCGTTGCCACGGGAGTCAGCCGCGGTGGCGGTTGAGCGCGATAGCCTGCGTTCGGAGCCTGCTACTTCGGCGTCAGTACCTCCCACAGTGTTGCTCGCACGGGATCCAAAACCAAAAGGACTTGTAGCGCCCAGTACTGAGGCGATAAATAGTGCGTTGTCACGTGTCAATGCACAGGACCTAGAGCGGCGAGGACAGGTGGCCTGCACGGCGCAGCAGGAACTATCTGAGCTTTTTGACTGCGCACAGAGTGAAGAGTCAGCGGAGCGCGAAGCCGCGTACTCAGCGCTGTCTAAAAACTCGACCTACGACTCATTCGTGCGAGTACGCCAAGTCAACCGGAGTGAGCGCGCGGTGCAACAAATAGCGTCTGAAGCCGGTCGTGTTGGTGAGGCGCTAGAAGCCTCGTCATTGCCCGCGGGCACTAGCGCGTATTTGCTAGAGGAAGTGCAGGCGGCTATCTCGCTCGGTTCATCGAGCGAAAATAGGACGTTGAAACAGATGAACAGGGTTGTGGATAAGAGTGCAGCGAGCGCGATGGCCGACAGGATTTTGAATGACCCGTGGCTGCAAAATGTGGCGCGAGAGAGCCGCGCGCGTCGAGTGGTAGACTGATTCTTTTGCATTCTGTAGGCTGCACAGGCTGTAGACTCAAGCCGCAGTGTTTTGGGTCAAGTGATAGTCGAGTCATCAATCGAGTCACCAGTTAAGTTTTCGGAGAGAGTTCAATGAAGTTTTTCCTCTAGCGTTTTCGTGCAAGCACAAGGTTAGCGGCAAACTGCGCTCACCAGTGTACGCTCTAATCGCGTTTGTAGAGCGCGAGTGTTTATCGAGGAAAAATCCATGTCATCTCCCTCTCCGTTTGATTCAAAAGGGCCGTTTGAATCAAAAGGGCCGTTTGATTCAAAAGAGCTGCCTGATGCAAGATCGTTGCCCACGTCAAAAAAGCTTCCCGAGTTAACAAGGGCGCCCGGCGTTCTTAATCTTGTTAAACAATCTCTGCGCGGCGACGCCGATTACGACTACACCCAAGGCTCTATCTCCCGCGCGTCGATTCTTCTCGCCATCCCGATGATTCTTGAGCTTGCGCTCGAGTCGGTCTTCGCTGTCGTCGATATTTTCTTCGTCGCCCAACTCGGCACAGCTGCAGTGGCTACTGTGGGCTTGACTGAGTCGATGATGTCGATTCTCTATGCCTTAGCTATTGGTATTGGCATGGGCACTACTGCACTTGTCGCTCGCCGCGTAGGTGAAGGAGACAAGCCAGCTGCGGCGCTTGCCGCTGGGCAGGCATTGTGGATTGGCTTGGCAATAAGCGTAGGGGTGGCGCTTGTAGGTGTGACCTTCACCGAGGAGCTGCTGAGTTTCATGGGAGCTGAAAATGCCGTGATCGCGGAAGGGGCGAATTACACACGAATTATGTTCGCAGGTAATTTCACCATCGTATTTCTATTTCTAATAAACGCGATCTTTCGAGGTGCAGGCGATGCGATGCTCGCGCTCAAGTCGCTGTGGCTCGCTAATGCGATAAATATCGTACTCGATCCGCTGCTGATCTTTGGCATTGGTCCTTTTCCTGAGCTGGGCGTGGAAGGGGCAGCTGTCGCGACTAATATCGGTCGAGCTGTCGGCGTTGCCTACGCTATTAGTTTTCTCATCGGCCGCTCTGGACGACTGCGCGTGGGTGCTGCGCAGCTGCGCATGCAGCTGGCGATTATTATCTCTCTGTTGCGCATTTCGGCGGGCGGCGTGGCGCAGTATCTGATCGCTACAATGAGTTGGGTTTTGCTAATGCAGATTGTTGCGGGCTTCGGCAGTGCGGTGATTGCGGGATATGTCATTGCGATCCGTGTGCTCATGTTTGCGATATTACCCGCGTGGGGGCTGAGTAATGCCGCCGCGACACTTGCAGGGCAAAATCTCGGAGCAGGTAAACCTGACAGAGCGCAAAAGGCGGTATGGGCTATCGCTTGGTATTGCACGCTTTATATGGGTGTCGCGGGCGTGCTCTGTTGGGTGTTCGCGCCGGCAATCATCGGATTCTTTAGCCCTGAGGCCGCGGCAGTCGAGAACGGGGCGCTAGCGCTGCGTATTGTCAGCTACGGCTTCGTGCCCGCTGGCTTTGGTATGGCGCTAACTCAAGCTTTTAACGGCGCGGGTGACACGCTAACGCCAACACTGATTAACTTCCTTGCCTTCTGGTTAGCGCAGGTGCCGCTCGCCTATGTGCTTGCCGTAGTGTCAGGCTTCGGTGCGCAGGGAGTTTATTGGGCCATCTTCGTCTCAGACCTGATCATCGGGGTTGTTGCCTGCGTCGCGTTTGCTCGGGGGCGGTGGAAACTCCGAGAGGTTTAGCGAGATGCTGTGCGCCTGCGGCTCGTGAGTCTGTCGTGGTCCCGTTGCTGGATCGCTCGTGCCTGCGGAGCCACAGACTCTGCTGCGCTCGCCCTTCGGGATTCTGCTTCGCAGAGTCTCTGGCTCCTGCGGCTCGTGAGTCAGCGGTGGTCCCGTAGTTGGATCGCTCGGGCCTGCGGAGCCAGAGGCTCTACTGCGCTCGCCCTTCGGGATTCCGCTTCGCAGAGCCTCTGGCGCCTGCGGCTCGCGAGTCTGTCGTGGTCCCGTTGCTGGGTCGCTCGTGCCTGCGGAGCCAGAGGCTCTACTGCGCTCGCCCTTCGGGATTCCGCTTCGCAGAGTCTCTGGCTCCTTCGGCTCGTGAGTCTCGAGCTGCTTCGTAGCGAGGTCATAAGTTAGACGGGAAAAATGCATCGATGAAAGACCTGACCCCCGGGTTTGGCAGGCGTTGTTGGCGGCGGAGAAGGGTTGGGCTAAACGTGGGCGAGCCAAATAGGGAGAATCGACGTAAACTACGGCATCGATTAGAGAGAGTAGTTATGCGCAGTAGTCAGCAGCACATTATTGAGAGCGTTGAGCGGTGGCTCGCCGAAGGCGAGTCGGTATGGGTATGCACTATCCTGAAAACCTGGGGCTCGTCGCCGCGGCCTGTTGGCGCGATGTTAGCCTGCAGTCTTGGTGGGGAGCTGGTAGGGTCGCTGTCTGGCGGGTGTATCGAAGAGGACTTTCTCGAACAACTCAAGGACGGGTCATTGAAGGCGCGTTATGACGAGCACGGCAAGCCGTTCGTGATTCATTATGGCGCCACGGAAGAGGAGCAGGCGCGTCTCAAATTACCCTGCGGCGGTCAGCTGCATGTGTTGCTCGAATTCGTTTCTGCCACTCCACACAATCAGCGTGTTTTCGCCGAGATTACTCAGGCACTGCGCAGTCATCAGCGGGTGAGTCGGCGGGTTAACCTAGGCAATGGCGACATCGGCATCGAGGCGATTAGCCCTGATGAGCCCGTGCGCGAAGGCAAAGAAGCGGTAGCGAGTGACGGCGGCATGATGCTACATCGTCTGAGTCCGGTCTATCGACTGCTACTGCTGGGGGCGGGTGACGTTGCCCGCTACGTTGCAGAGATGGCCTTAGCGTTGGAATACGACGTGACTCTGTGTGATCCGCGCCCGAATTATCTCGATCACTGGTCGGTGCCTGGCGTGGAACTTTCTACCTTGCTGCCAGATGATCTCGTGCGCTCTCGTTTTAGCAATCCCTACAGCGGAGTGGTGGCGCTTGCGCACGACCCGCGGGTCGATGACATGGCACTGATGGAGGCGTTAAAGACAGACGCTTTTTACGTCGGAGCGATGGGTTCTGAGCGCACGTCTGCGGCGCGGCGAGAGCGTTTGCCAGAGCTTGGTTTGAGTGAAACGGAAATCGCGACGCTGCACGCCCCAATAGGCTATCCGATTGGTAGCAAAACGCCCGCTGAAATCGCTATCGCGGTGATGGCTGAGATCACTGCTGTGCGCCACGGGCGGCGGCGCTAGCTTTTATTGATCGAAAGCTACTCTTGCTCGACTTTCAATTCAACACCTGACTCCGCCATCGACTCGAGTCGTCGTGCGCCGGCGAGAATACCGATGATGCCGTAGTTACCCTCGTGGCATGCGTACTCATAGATTGGCTCTTCGAAGCGCGAGAGCGGATATTCCCCTGACCATTGTGCTGTATAGACGCTGGGGTCGTCGACGGTAAAGCCATAGATGAGTTTGTTATTGCCGTCCCGACGGAAGGTCTCGATTACTGTGAGGTTTGCAGTAGGTGCCCCGCGGTATTCGTGCCAAGGATTGTAGTTTTTCGTTTCGACGATAAGCGTATCGCCCTCCCAGCGGCCGATCGAGTCCCCCATCCATTTTTGATGCGCCTCAGAAGCGGGCGAGCGCTCGTCTACGATTTTGATGATGCGCGCGTCGTGCACCATCTCGACGATTAAGGTGACATAACCGGGTGACTGTACGATCTGTAAGTGACTGTTATACATGACAGGACTCATCACAGGTCCCGAGCTGTAGCCGAAGGCGACGAGGCAGCGTTCGCCTAATGAGCGTCCTTCGGGGCCGTCATTACGGTCACGACGATTAGCTCGCAGCTCGCGCATGCTGTCGTCGAAGCCTGCGACGCGCTCTGGGATGCGGCCGTTCGCTGGAGAGGTAATAGCCGAGGTGCGGAATTCACCATCGATTGTCGGTAAAAACATGCCGCGGTCGGTCCAGAACAAGTCGTAATTACCAACCGGTGGCAAGGCTTCGGCTGCGGGAGCTGGGCGGTTGGGATCCAAAGGCAGGTTATCTTCTTCTACAGCCTGCTGTGCCTGTCGCTCCAGCTCAACTGCCTCGGCCTCGCTGTAAGCTTGTTTCGTACCCAGTTCAGACGGACGCTCGAAAGGCATCACAGTCGCGTTTTTCCAATTACCCTGAAGGTCAGGTACGCCCCATTCCGTCGTGGCGGACTGCGCGAAGGTGCTCGAAGCGAAGGTGAAACAGGTGAGAAAGAGGGCGCCTACGGCTATGCCGGCAAGGTCTCTGGCGTTATTGTTCTTGGTTGAATTCATGACTGTCTCCCTGGGGTGTCGCGCTTTTGGTTAGCGTCTTATGGTTGGTTCATAGGCGCTTAAGGTAGTTTAGGCGGTGTTGGTACGCAAGCAGATTGTCCCGTAGTTGGATCGCTCGCGCCTGCGGAGCCACGGGCTCTGCTGCGCTCGCCCTTCGGGATTCCGCTTCGCAGAGCCTCTGGCTCCTGCGGCTCGTGAGTCTGCGGTGGTCCCGTATCTAGATCGTGCGGGCCTGCGGAGCCACAGACTCTGATGCGCTCGCCCTTCGGGATTCCGCTTCGCAGAGTCTCTGGCTCCTTCGGCTCGTGAGTCTGGCACTGGTTCGTAGCAGGATCGCTCGCGCCTGCGGGGGCAGAGGCTCTGCTGCGCTCGCCCTTCGGGATTCCGCTTCGCAGAGCCTCTGGCTCCTGCGGCTCGTGAGTCTGTAGTGGTCTCGTTGCTAGATCGGGGCGCGGCGCTGCCATGGTGCGGCTTGCTCTATCTGGGCGGCTAGGCGGAGTAGCAGGGCGTCTTGTCCCCAGTCGGCACTCATCATAATGCCTATGGGAAGGCCAGACGCTGTTCGGTGTAACGGAACAGACATGCTGGGGGCGCCGGTGCCGTTATAGAACGCGGTGAAGCCACTGTATTCGCGGAATTTTTTGGCATAGTTCTGCATGTCGCTTGCGTTCATGTCGAGCCAACCAAGTGGGGCGGGGGGCTTGCTTAGCACGGGCGAGACGATGACATCGAACTGGTGATGGAAGTCGCTCATTTGGAGTTCCGCCGCACGCAAGCAATCACGCGCTGCCACATAGTCGCTTGCGCTGACTTTGGCGCCACCTTTTGCCATCACTTTGGTCGAGAGTTCTACGGGAGCGTCGTCTAAGCTTAGGCCAAGCGAGTCGAGGCGCGGCTTGATGCTTTGGAGCACGTGGGTACCAATGATCTTCGACATCGCCGCACCT
Source organism: Gammaproteobacteria bacterium (assembly GCA_024639905.1). Lineage (GTDB taxonomy): Bacteria > Pseudomonadota > Gammaproteobacteria > Pseudomonadales > Pseudohongiellaceae > UBA9145. Next base: position 92,427 of record JAHEGE010000006.1, read on the forward strand.
GCAGTTGCATGGTCTACCGGATGTGGACGTTCTTCTACGTGATGGCCGAGGTTTGCTAGCAGCGCTCCTGCGATGCGCATGCCTTCAAGCACCTCCGGGTCGATAGTCTCGCCTGTGGGATGTGTGGTCACCAGCGCGATGCGAAGTGCGCTGGGCGCTTCGGTCGCTAGCGCTTGGGTGAAATGAGCGGCTGCAGGGCCGCCCAGCACAGGATTGGCGAATAGGCCGTGCTCACTTAATGTGATGAGGTCGAGGAACGCAGCGCTATCGCGCACGGTTTGGCTGACGACATGACCGACGCTGAAGCCGCTCCAACATTCTGCTAGTGTGCCTTCGATGGCGGTAAGACCACGGCTCGGCTTAAGGCCAAAGAGGCCACAGTTGGCGGCGGGAATACGGATAGAGCCACCTCCGTCGCTGGCGTGTGCCGCCGGAACGATGCCCGCAGCTACTGCCGCGGCGGCGCCGCCCGAGGAGCCGCCGGTCGAGAAATCGGTGTGCCATGGATTGCGGCAGGCGCCGCCCTGTTGAGGCTCGGTGGTCAGTGTGAGCCCCCATTCGGGGGTGTTGGTCTTGCCGAGGAAATTCAATCCTGCGTCGGCATAACGCTGCACAATTTTCGAGTTGGCCTGCGCGATGTGATCTTTGAATAGCGCACTGCCGAAGTTGACAGGAAGGCCGGCAACGGGGCTGAGGTCTTTGATCAAGAAGGGAACGCCGGCAAGTGGCGATGCCCCGGTGGTATTGGATTCAGCACGCTTCAATGCGCCAACAAAATCTTCATGCACGATGGCATTTAGAGCAGGATTGATTGCCTGTGCCCGATCGACGGCGCAGCGGTTCACCTCGAGCGCCGAGAAATCTCCCTTAGCTATGCCGGCTCCTAAGGCTACGGCGTCGAGTGCGAGATAGTCGTCAAGTGAGAGCATGCGGATTCCTTTTTCTAATTGTCGAAGCGGCCTGCCGTATACCAAGGCACGCCGCTCGCGCGCGCCTCGACGAGGTCGACTACATCGAGGATGAGCGCGAACAGTGCCATGCGTACGACTACGCCGTTGTCGGTTTGCCGAAAGATCGCGAGGTTGGGGTGCTGATTGAGATCGTTGTCGAGTTCATTCGCTTCTTCGCGCGAATCGCGCGGCAGCGGATGCATGATGACTGTATTAGGAGCGCAGTTGCGGGTGTAGATATCTTGATTAAGCTTGAATCTGCCGCGGTAAATGTTTGCTTCCAGTTTGTCGCTGAAGCGCTCTTCTTGGATGCGGGTAAGGTAAACGGTGTCGTTGTCTGCGAGCCCTTTTTCCATGTCTTCGGTTTCGATTACGGTATGGCCTGCGTTACGCAGCTGCGTCACTATGGATTCAGGCATTTGCAACTCGGCGGGCGAGATGAGCGTGAAAGTGACGCTGCGATACAACAAGAGCAATTGCGATAGCGAGTGCACCGTGCGGCCGTGTTTGAGGTCTCCTACCATCGCTATGTGCATGCCATCGACGCTGCGACCGTTAGCGCGCAACTCTTTCTTAATCGTATAAAGGTCAAGCAGTGCCTGCGAGGGGTGTTCATTAGGCCCGTCGCCGCCGTTGATGACCGGCACGCGGCTAGCGCGCGCGAACTCGTCTACTGAGCCAGATTGAGGATGCCGCATAACAATGATATCGCTATAACCGCTGACTACCCTCGCCGTATCGTAGAGCGATTCGCCCTTCGAAATAGAAGAGGTCTTGATATCAGAGGTTTCGCGCACGTAACCACCAAGCAGGTTAAAGGCACAGCCAAAACTAAAGCGCGTGCGTGTGCTAGGCTCGAAGAACATGTTGCCGAGGATGGCGCCGTCGAGGGCGGTGGTTCGGCGCTCGCGCCGAGCGAAGGGTTGCATAGTGTCTGCAACCTCGAACACGCGCTCAATGGCTTCACGGTCGAATTGGGTGACGCTGGTGATGTGACTGCCGCGGAATTCCATGCTGGTGTGATCCTTCAATTGACGTAGCGCAACCGTGATAGTCTACACCAGATGGAGCGCAGGCAGTAAGGATGGCGCGACGAGATTGAGGCGGCGAGAATGTCGCAGTGGAGGGGAAATGTCCGGTAAGACACTGTATTGGTATGACTTCGAGACGTTTGGTGCGAACCCTAAACGGGACCGCGCATCGCAGTTCGCCGGCATCCGTACCGACGAAGCCCTAAATATCATCGGCGAGCCGTTGGTGATTTACTGCAAACCCAGCCCCGATTTTCTGCCCGCGCCGATGGCTTGTTATATTACGGGTATTACCCCGCAGAAAGCGCTTGAAGAAGGACTGCCCGAGGCCGAATTTATCAGCAAGATCCTCGCGGAATTCTCCGAGCCTGGTACCTGTGTCGTAGGATATAACAGCATTCGCTTCGACGATGAGATGACGCGGCAACTACTGTACCGCAATTTTCACGATCCGTATGAGCGTGAATATAAGCACGGTAACTCGCGCTGGGATCTGATCGATGTCGTGCGCCTCTGTGCGGGCGTTCGGCCAGAGGGTATTAATTGGCCGCTGCGTGAAGATGGCGCGCGGACTTTTCGCTTAGACCAGTTGACTGTGGCGAATGGCATCGAACACGGGGCAGCGCACGATGCGCTGGCCGACGTGATTGCGACGATCGAAATGGCAAAACTACTGCGCAAGGCGCAGCCACGTCTGTTTGATTATGCCTATGGATTGCGGGCCAAGTCGGCGGTGCGCGCGCAGTTCGATCTCGCCACTAAGAAACCGCTCCTCCACGTGTCGATGGGCTATCCTGCGCGACTAGGGTGTCTGTCCTTCGTCATGCCCCTGTGTATGCATCCTACGAATAACAACTCGATTATTGTCTGTGATTTGCGCGTCGATCCAGCCTGTTGGCTAGGCTTGTCCGGTGCGGAAATCGCCGCTCGGCTTTATAAAAAGCGCAGTGAACTGAAAGGGGGTGAGCTTCCTATGCCCTTGCAGGCGATAGCGACAAATAAGTGCCCGATTGTTGCGCCAATGAACGTGCTAGATGAGGAGGCCGCGCGGGCCTATGAGCTTGCGCCGGAGGTCTGGCAGGCGCATTACGAGGCTATTATGGCGAGCCCTGCCGCACTGCTTGCTGCCAGCGAGGCTTTCGCTGGTGAGGGAGGAGCTGGAGAAAGCGACCCCGATTTCATGATCTATTCTGGCTTCTTTGGCGACGCAGATAAGAAGCATATGAACACCGTGCGTAAGACCAAGCCCGAGGATCTCGGGCGCCTCGATATCCCCTTTCGCGATGCGCGGCTCGGCGAGATGCTATTCCGCTATCGGGCGCGTAATTGGCCCGACACGCTAAACCCGCAAGAGTCGCGCCAATGGCAGGCATTCTGTGCAGAACGCGTCACCAACGAAGCGGCGCGGCTGGAGTTTGAGTCAGGAATTGCCGAGGCCATTGAGCGAGGAGGAGCGGCGGCTGAAGAGTTAATGGCGACACTGCGGGAGTATGTGGCGGCGCTACCTATCGAAATCGAAACCGCGTAAAATTGCGGGCTCAAGTCGGTATAGCGCACACAGGCGAGCATGGATAAATTCAGCGATATAAGACCCTATCAGGATGGCGAAGTCAGAGCTGTTCTCGATTCACTTCTGACTGATCGTGAAATGCTTAATAGCATCGCCCGCTTCTACGCCCCTCGTCTTTCGCGGCTCATGCCGCCGCTGACTCGCTGGCTCGCTCGGAGAAAGTTGACGCAACAGCTTGAGGGTGTCGACTCCATCAAAGAGATGCAGCATGTTATCGCCAACTATATGGACAAAATGATCGAGGATACGACGACCTCGCTCACGCATTCGGGTATGGAAAATTTGGTGCCTGGACGCAGCTATCTGTTCGTGAGCAATCATCGCGACATCGCTATGGATCCGGCGTTTGTTAACTACATGCTCTATCACGCGGGTTTCGAGACTTTGCAAATCGCGATTGGCGACAATCTGCTCAAGAAGCCTTTCGTCTCAGATCTCATGCGTCTGAACAAGAGCTTTATTGTGCGGCGTTCAGTCAAGGGGCGTGAGCTCCTCGCCGCCTCGAAACTGCTTTCCGAATACATCCACCATTGCATCGAAACCGATAACAATGTGTGGATCGCGCAGCGAGAGGGGCGGGCCAAGGATGGCATAGATCGCACCGATCCTGCGCTGCTTAAGATGCTGGCTATCGCTCATCGTAAGGAGCCGTTCGGCGAGAGTTTGAGCCGACTGCATATCGTGCCGGTGACTCTCTCGTATGAATACGATGCCTGCGACGAACTCAAGGCGCGCGAGCTCGCCGCCTTAGCGAGTGGGGCCGGGTACGCGAAAGATGATCAGACCGATATTCGTTCTATCGTTACAGGGATGATGGGAGAAAAGGGCGCGGTACACGTGGCTTTTGGCGCTGAACTTGTCATCGACAGTGACGAGCCTGAGGCAGTCGCCGCGCAAATTGATGCGCAGATTATCGCGAACTATCAACTGCGAGACATCAATTATCTCGCGCTCGCGCAGCTTCTGTCGCGTGGGTTATTAACAGAGCCGGAAAAGATTCAAGCCGAAAGGGTGTTAGATCGCTGGAGCGCCCAGCCAAACGCAGCTGAAGCCTTTTCACTTCGTCTCATGAATGTGGCAGACGACGTGCAAGAATACTGGCTGCGCAGCTACGCGAATGGCGTATTGATGGCCTCGGAGCTTATCGAAAGCGAGCCCCTAAGCCCTGCCTAGCTTCGCTGCAGCAGCCGCGAATCTTTCGCTCAGCTGATTTCTGAGCTCGAGGCTCATCGGGCCAAGGCATTGCAATCTCAGCTGTTCGTCTCGTGCATGTTTGATGATGTCCGCTGCGCTTTGCTTAGTCTGCCCGAAGGCGGCCTTTAGCTGCTCGAGTTGTAGCTGCATGCGTAAGGCCTGATCTTCTTTCGGGGTTTCGGCGTTAGCGCTGATCTCGAGTTCTGTGCACAGCCTGCGAGCTTGCTGTTCGGCCTGAGTGCTAAGAGCGCTAAGAGTCTTGGCGTCGGTTGCAGAGCTCAGGGCATCAAGGCGCGCCTCGAGAACCTTCACAAGGGCTACGTCATCTGGGCGTTCCATACCCTTCCAAGCCTCGTGATCGAATGCGTCTTTGCTGGTAGCGAAGGCGTCTGCCGTTGATGCTTCTAAGAGCGACTTCTCGAACTTGTCTAATACAGCGCTGAGCAACGTTACCGTGGCGATGCGCTGTTGCTGTCGCTTGTCTGGCAGCGACTTGTAGCGTGTATCGAAGCGACGCTTAAGCGTATTGAAACGTTCTGTTAATGGTTTGCGACGATTGCCTAGGCGCGGATCTAATGCAGCCGAGAATGCCTGTGAGAGATCCTGGTATTTGTCACGTGCTTGGCGGAAATCCTCGTCTTTCAGTGCAAGCAGCGACTCGAGCGCATCGAGCGTTGAATTTGCCTCTGCACTGACTTTTCCTGTGTCTAATTGTCCACGCGAAGCATCGCGCCGTGGCCGTTCGCCGCGTTCTGCACCGGACTCATCACGCGCGAAAATTTTGTCGCAGGCGGCGCGGAACGCTTTCCAGTAGGCCTGATCGTCTTTGTGATTGCTCGGGCCAATCTCTTTCCATTGGCGCTGCAATTCTTTCGCGCCACGCATAGCCTCTCCGCGATCCTCGGAGGCTGCAAGCGCTTCGGCGAGAGCGATAGCACTCTGCTTACGCTCGGCGTTTTCCTGTCCTGCCTCGCGGCGAAGCTTGCGCAGCGCGTTAAGCACCGCGTAGTAGCGTTTTTGCAGCTCTTTGATCTTCGATTGTTCGACTGGGGCGGTAGCCTTCCAGCGCTCTTCTGCCGCACTAACGAGACGCGCGATCTCCGCCGAGAGCTTTTGCTCGGCAGCCTTGGATTCGGAATCTGAGTCCGACGTATTCTCGGTCGGTGCCGGAGCGCTCAAACGTGAAAGTTCGGCTTCGAGCTCATCACAGAGTAAGAGTCGCTGCTCGTAATTTTCGACGAGCGCATTCTTACGCTGTTTAAAGTGGTCTTTGCACGGTGCATAAGCCTCGTCTGACAGTTTTTTAAATTTCTTCCAGAGCGACTCATTCTGCTGTGACCTGCCCAGTGATTTCCATTCTTGATGTGCCGCGCTTATTGCCTTTGCCCGCTCGCCGCCTTGCGTATCTGATTCAAGCAGTAACTGCATTGCGGTGATGAGTTCCTTCTTCTTCTCAGCCGAGGCGAAGAGCTTCCAGTCTTTGAGCTCTTGATAACGCACGCGGTGCTCATTGAGTTGCTTCTGCACCGCGTTGCGCAGTTTGCCGCTTAACGGCCCCAGCGCAGCTTGGACTTTGTCCCATGCAGACAGACTTGCTTCCGAATTGCCTGCCTCGAGTGATTCTTTGAGCGTTTCGATAGCGGCGTGAGCTTTGGCGCTCATCTCTTCTTGGTGAGCTTTGTTTTGTGCGAGCAGCTCTACCATATGTTGGTGGAGTTCGACTCCGCGGGCCTTCGCTGACTCAGACTGCTCGGAAAGCTGCTTGCGAATTTCACCGAGGCGATTACCGATGCTGTTGATATCGGTGGTTTGCTTAGCACTCAATGCGAGGACTATTGGATCGATGATGACAAGCTCCGCCACTGGGTCGGCGTAAACGGGCTGGGTTTTTTCCCCAGGCGTGCCGCCAGTCTTGTTTTCTGCAGGGGCTGGATCGGCGGGCAACTCAGTCGCTTGTGTGTCTGCGGCGTGGACAATGGCGTCCGCTTCGCTTGATGGCGTGAGGCTCGCCTCTGTTTCGGGAAGCTGCTCTTCGGGAGTTGCTGTATCGGGTGCTGTCATAACATGGGCCGTGGTGTGTGGGACATTGCGTAGTGGCTGAGTTTATCAGAACTTGATTGGCTGCCGACACTATGAATCTGCGTGCAGCTGCTATACTGCTAGTATAGAAGATACGTAGACAATTGCAGCATTAACCCTGCTGTTTTCAGGCAGCCTTGGATTATCCGAATTCATGTTAGATCAATCGACGAAAGACGCCATTCAGGGCGCGTATCGCCAACTCCTTAGCGCGCGCGAGTTAACCCCGCGTTATGGCCAGCGCCTGATGATCGCCGAGATTGCGAAGACGCTTGGCAGCATTGGCCCCAGTCAAGATAAGCCGCCGCTTATCGTTATAGAGGCAGGTACGGGAACAGGCAAGACTATGGCCTACACGTTGGCGGTGTTACCGATCGCGCGTGAACTGGGTCTGAAGGTGATTATTGCCACCGCCACCGTGGCGCTACAGGAACAGGTCATCCAGAAAGACCTGCCAGAAATTTTAGAGGCCAGCGATCTGAACTTCAGCGTGTCCTTGGCCAAGGGGCGCGGGCGTTACCTCTGCCTCAGCAAGCTCGATATGCTGCTAAGCGGCAGTGATTCCTTGCAGGCGATGATGGACCTCTATGGTGATGATGTCAGTGGTGAAGGCGACCACGTGCTCTACGAGTCGCTGCTTACTGCGCTTAGCGACGGCTCGTGGGATGGTGATCGCGATACCTGGCGCACGCTCATCAGCGAGGAGAACTGGCGTCCGCTTACCGTCGATAACTCCCAATGTATGGGCCCTAAATGCAGTAATTTCCGCCAGTGCTGCTTTTACAACGCGCGCGACTCGATGGCCTCTGCGGATTGTATTGTTAGCAACCACGACCTAGTACTCGCAGACCTCGCCTTGGGAGGAGGCGTCATCCTGCCGGAGCCAGAAGACTGTCTGTATGTATTCGATGAGGCGCATCATCTGCCTCTGAAGAGTAATAACCATTTCGCGACTATGACGCGCATCAAGTCGACTATGAATTGGCTGGAGAAGTCAGAGAAGCTGTTCAAGGGGCTACAAAAAGACGAATTCATGGACGCGAAGGCGCAGAAGTCATTAGCGATGCTGAGTGCGAGCTTGCGCACAGAGCTCGATGTCGCGTGGGTCCTGCTTGAGCAGATCGCTGAAGCCGTGGATACATCGGACAGCTACGAGGATCGTGTCACCCATGCATTCGAGCTCGGCGTCGTCCCTGAGCCTATCCGCGCCGCGTCGCAGAATCTAGCGACGCTGTTTACGCGTCTCGCGGCGAGCTTGCAGTCGGTGGTGGACGAGCTCAAAGAAGCGCTAGAAGAGGGCGCTGAACCGGCACGCAAGACGCTCGCTGAGCAATGGTATGGCGTAACTGGCAGTGCGCAGCAGCGTGCAGAATCCTGCTTGAATTTGTGGGCTAATTACGCCGCGCAAGACCAGTCGTCACGCGCACCTAACGCCCGTTGGCTTAGCTACAACCCCGGTGATGCCTACCCTGACATCACGCTTGCTACCAGCCCAGTACTCGCTGCGGACGCGTTGCAGGAACGGTTGTGGGAACGCTGTGCCGGCGCAGTACTCACCTCGGCTACTCTCTCTGCGCTGGGCGAATTCTCTATGCTTAAAATGCGCGCGGGGCTTCCCGAGCACGCGCAGTATCTGCGCATCCTGAGTCCATTCAAATTCAGCGAAGTCGCAACGCTAACGGTCCCGAAAATGGGTTGTTTACCATCGAACGTCCAGGCTCATACAGATTTCATCGCGCGTGCCATCCCCGATCTCGTCGATCGAAAAGCAGGTTCCCTTATGCTTTTCAGTAGCCGTCGACAGATGCTCGATGTGATGGAGCAGTTGCCGCGAGAATGGGTAGATAAAGTGTTGTGTCAGGACGATTTCCAGAAATCGCAACTCATTGCCTATCACCGTCAGCGGATAGACGACGGGGAGGGGAGTTTGATTTTCGGCCTCGCGAGCTTCGCTGAGGGGGTGGACCTTCCGGGCAAATATTGCACTCATGTGTTGATCGCAAAGATCCCCTTCGCAGTGCCGAACGAGCCTATAGAGATGACCTTGGCGAAATGGGTAGAACAGCAGGGTCTCAACCCCTTCATGACCCTCACCGTGCCCGATGCCGCGTTTAAGCTCGTCCAAGCGACTGGTCGCTTGCTCCGCAACGAAACCGACTCCGGTAAGATTACAATCTTCGATGAGCGGCTTTCTACTCAGCGTTACGGACGGACAATCATCGACTCGCTGCCGCCCTATAAACTCGAATTACTTAAAGCCTAGGCGTTAAGTCTGCGAGCCACGAAGAAACCAACGGCAGCGCCAACTAAGCTGGTTAAAAGTAGCTGGTCGAAGGTGATGCCGAGGCCGAAGCCGAGCACTAAGCCCATGGTGATGGCAAGGGCGTAGGTCCCTTGCTTGGTATCGCGTTTCTTCTTGCGGGTCATGTGTTTCTCCTCCCACAGACGTTGTTGGACCAATTGCCCTAGAGCGCGCGGAGCGAGTAAATCGCGACGGCATCGCCCGGATTGTCTTCAGTGCTGATCGGGTTTGCGCCTATAGAGTCCGCCGTGTCTAGGCCTTCTACGATGCGACCAATCGGTGTCATACGACCATCTAGCCAAGGGCTATCGACGAGAGCAATGAAGATCTCAGGAGTGGCACTGCCAGCCGGGTCAGAAACGAGCGCCACGGTGCCTCGGACCATCATCGGCGTGTCGAGCCCGGTTGAGAAGCGGTGGCCTAGATTGCTTAACGCGTCAGCGACATTCATCTCTTGGAGTTTTTCTAATACGCGCGAGGAGTTGCCCGCTACAGCCGCCGCGTCATGAATGCCCATGGTAGCGTAGAGCGGAGCTAGGATCTCGCGCTCGAATTGTGCGCGCGAGGCAATGCCTAGTCGAGGGGCGACGTCCCCTTGGTCGCTGAGTAAGGGCTCCTCGTTTAAGCCGAGGTCGCCTGCATCGATCTCCTCCGCTAAGGTTTGCGGCATCAGGCCGTAACGATGATCGGCGGGGTTGCCAAACCTAAGGCTCATGGCTGTAACGGGCTTAAAACTCGATTGGTCGTAGTATCGCGTCTGCATCGAGGTGCCCGAGAACGCGTACCGGCCTTCGATGAGATCGAGTGTGCGAGCGACGTTGCGTGGCGCAGCGCCGGGTAGGAGTTCTATGTAGAGCGGACCTTGGGATGAGAACAGGGCGATGAGCGGATTGCTGGCATCCTGCATCTGCGTGCGGGCACTGGTTTCGTCGGCGAAAATAGCGGGGGCCGAGGCGAAAGTCATGCTAGCAACAAGGAGTGCCGCTAAGCGTGAAACTGAATTGCTTTTAGATAAGAAAGCAGCTCGACAGTGAGCGCCTGGGTGTTTTCTCATGTGCCGGACTCGAGGTCATCGCGCGTGTCTATGTCCCTGAGTATACCGCCATCATCTATGTCGAGCGCAAGAGTTTGCGCAGCGTGCTTATTGAGTAACTCTCTTGCCCCGGTGTCACCCTGTAGCTGTCGTAGTTCATCAAAATAGCTGGAGCCGAAAGCGGTTGGTTGGCCGCGTTTGCCTTCAAAGTACGGCGTAACGAGGGAGGCCGAAGAGCAGCGCTCTGCGAGTAAGGCATACGTCTGTGCGCACACATAGGGCATATCGGCTAGGCAAACGAGGCACACTTCCCACCCATCGATCTGCTGAGCGGCGAAGCTAAGGCTCGCTCCCATACCTAGGTGGGCGGCGTCGAATTCGACTAGCCTCACTATCGGGGCGGCTGGCGGTGACACATGTCGAGAGAGTGTTTTATCGATGCTGGCTGTGAACTCGGCCGTCATTTCAGGTCGGCAAACAATGATGATCTCTTCGGCGCTCTGGCTTAATCGGGAGAGTGTCTGTTCGAAGACGGTGGCCGCTACATGAGGAAGAGGGGCTAACAGTTTGCTGCCGCGGAAGCGTCGGCTAAAGCCGGCGGCAAGCAGCAGTGCTCCTGCTCTTACTTTGTGGCGAGGTGGAGGATTTTGCTGTAGGGATGTCACCATGGTGTCTGCGCCGCTTAGTGCAGTACTTTGGCGATATCGTGGTCCTCATTCTGTCGGTCTTTTTTTTGGCCTTTTTGTCGTCCTTTGCCGCTATCCTCGACGATGTCGACAATGAAGCTGGGCCGCTCCTTTACAAGCTTTGTCGGCTCTGCGTTACTCGCCGCATACGGTTGGTCGTTACCTGCTTGTGCAGCAGCGACTATCTGCTCGCCAAGATGGGCGCGCAGGCGATTGACGACGCTAGACATCACCTCGATGGTTTGGCTCAGCTGGTCGAGAGTGAGGAGGGTGCGTTCAGGATCCTTGCTCGTCGCGCCCTCTGCTGAAGTGTCGTGCATGGCTGACTGTGTGGGTTTCTTATCGCTCACGCGATCTCCTGCTCTATTGGTTTGCGTCCAGAACGCCCGGCTCGAATCCTTCGCGCCGGGCAGACAACTCTGGCTTTATCTGGCCTTCAGCTTTGCCGAATGCCTTAGTCCCAGGTGAGGGCGCCGCCGGTTTGGTACTCGATTACACGGGTCTCGAAGAAATTCTTCTCTTTGCGCAAGTCCATGATTTCAGACATCCACGGGAAAGGATTCTCGACACCGGCGAACTGCTCTGGCAGACCAATCTGCACGAGGCGACGGTTGGCGATGAACTGGAGGTATTCTTCCATCATCGAGGCATTCATACCTAATACGCCGCGTGGCATTGTGTCGCGCGCGTACTCGATCTCTAGCTGTGTCGCTTCTAGAATCATCTGCGTTGCAGTTTGCTTGAGTTCGTCGGTCCACAGTCCAGGATTCTCAAACTTGATTTGGTTAATCATGTCGATGCCAAAGTTGAGGTGCATAGACTCATCACGCAGGATGTATTGGAACTGCTCAGAGGTGCCGGTCATTTTATTGCGGCGTCCCATCGACAGTATTTGCGTGAATCCGCAGTAGAAGAAAATGCCTTCCAAGCAGCAATAGAATGCGATCAGGTTCTTTAGCAGCGCCTGGTCGTTTTCACGAGTACCGGTGTTGAATTTCGGATCGCTAAGCTCGCGGGTGTACTTGAGCCCCCATGAGGCCTTTTTCGCGACCGACGGTACCTCGTGGTACATATTAAAGATCTCACCTTCATCCATAGATAAAGACTCGATGCAGTATTGGTAGGCGTGGGTATGTATCGCTTCCTCGAACGCTTGACGCAGGATGTACTGACGGCATTCTGGGTTGGTGATTAGGCGATAGATAGCAAGCACTAGATTGTTGGCTACTAAGGAGTCTGCTGTTGAGAAAAAGCCTAAGTTACGCTTTACGATGAGACGCTCATCCGCAGTTAACCCCTGTGGGTTCTTCCATAACGCGATATCCGCATTCATGTTGACCTCTTGCGGCATCCAGTGATTGGCGCAGCCGTCGAGGTATTTCTGCCAAGCCCAGTCGTATTTGAAGGGGACGAGCTGGTTGAGGTCGGCGCGGCAATTAATCATCGCCTTATCGTCTACCGTGACACGCGTAGCTGTGCCCTCGAGTTCTTCGATACCAGCGCTGGCATCAAGTGCCGCGACAGCCTGCTGCGCACGGAGTACCGCTTCGTTCTCCGCTGCTTGCGCGGCTACCGATTCGGCGCTGGCACTGACGGGCGCTGGATGCTCAGGAGCTGGAGCTGGCTCTGCTTGTTCGGCGCTTAATGTGGATGCCGCTGCGTCAACAACTGGCGCTGCCGGCTCTGCGCTAGGCTCTTTTTCGAATTCATCCCAAGATAACATAGTGTCTTTCCTCAATTAGCAGCAGCGTCCCTGCAGCTATTTATACGGTGTTCTATTAACAGCCTTCCCGCGGCTACGCCGCGGGAAGGTATGGCGTGCTATTGGCACGCTTCGCAGTCTGGATCGTCTAGCGAGCAGGCCTGCGGGACTGGTGCAGCCGTTGGCTCTGCTGACACCTTGTTCAGTTTCATATCCGACACAGTCGACTTCTCTGTCGTCGTCGCCGCAAGTGCGCGCAGGTAGTAGGTTGTCTTTAGGCCGCGCAGCCACGCCATCTTGTAAGTGATGTCGAGTTTCTTGCCGCTCGCTCCTGCTACGTAGAGGTTGAGAGACTGAGCCTGATCGATCCATTTCTGGCGACGGCTGGCTGCGTCGACGATCCAGCGCGGTTCGATTTCAAACGCGGTGGCGTAGATGCTCTTAATTTCTTCGGGTATGCGATCAATTTTCTGCACGCTGCCCTCGTAATATTTAAGATCGTTCACCATTACGCTGTCCCAAAGTCCTAGGCGCTTAAGGTCGCGGACTAGGAAAGGGTTAACCACGGTAAATTCGCCTGAAAGATTCGATTTCACGTACAGGTTTTGATACGTCGGTTCGATCGACTGCGAGACTCCGCTTATGTTGGCTATCGTCGCGGTGGGCGCGATCGCTAAGACGTTGGAGTTACGCATGCCGTCGCGCTGAATCTTATTACGCAGGCTGTCCCAATCCAGACGCTGATCCATGTTGACGTCGAAGAACTCATCCCCGCGCGCCTCGTAAAGTAGCTTCAGCGAGTCTATGGGCAAGATGCCTTGATCCCACAAAGAGCCTTCGAAAGACTGATAGCGCCCGCGCTCTACCGCGAGGTCGCTCGATGCGGTGAGTGCGTAGTAGCTGATGACTTCCATCGATACGTCGGCGAACTCTACAGCTTGATCGGAAGAGTAGGCGATGCGTTGGGCATAGAGTGCGTCTTGGAAGCCCATGATGCCCATGCCGATGGGGCGGTGCTTAAGGTTCGAGTTTTCAGCTTGGGGCACGGAGTAGTAGTTAATGTCGATAACATTGTCGAGCATGCGCACGGCAGTGGTAATCGTCTTCTTTAGCTTTTCGCGATTAAGCCCGTTCTCATCGACATGGTTCACCATGTTGATCGAGCCGAGGTTGCAAACAGCGATCTCGTCTTTGTTGGTGTTGAGGGTGATTTCTGTACACAAATTAGACGAGTGCACCGTGCCGATGTGCTGCTGCGGTGAGCGCACATTGCAGGTGTCTTTGAATGTGATCCAAGGATGACCTGTTTCGAAGAGCATTGAGATCATCTTGCGCCACAGATCTGCAGCCTTCACCGTCTTGTAAATTTCTACGTCGCCGGCGGCAGCCTTGCGCTCGTACTCAGTGTATTTCTCTTCGAAGGCCAGTCCGTGCAAGTCGTGCAGTTCAGGCACGTTATTGGGCGAGAAGAGCGTCCACTCTTGATTGTTGAATACGCGCTTCATGAATAAGTCTGGAATCCAGTTTGCGGTGTTCATGTCGTGGGCGCGGCGGCGCTCATCGCCGGTATTCTTGCGCAGCTCGAGGAATTCTTCGATGTCGAGGTGCCAGGTTTCGAGGTAAGAACAGACAGCGCCCTTGCGCTTGCCGCCCTGATTTACCGCGACCGCAGTATCGTTGACGACCTTAAGGAAGGGAACGATGCCCTGTGATTTGCCGTTCGTGCCTTTAATGCTGGCGCCGAGCGCGCGCACAGGCGTCCAGTCGTTGCCGAGACCGCCTGCCCACTTCGAAAGCATCGCGTTATCGCGAATCGCCGAGTAGATGCCGTAAAGGTCGTCTGGAACGGTGGTAAGGAAGCAAGACGACAGCTGTGGGCGCAATGTGCCTGAGTTAAACAGCTGTGGCGTAGAGACCATGTAGTCAAAGCTAGACAGCAAGTTGTAGAACTCGATTGCGCGGTCGTCGCGATTTTCTTCATTGCTGGCAAGACCCATCGCCACACGCATGTAAAACACCTGCGGGAGTTCGAAGCGCGTGCCATTGCTGTGGATGAAGTAGCGGTCGTAGAGCGTTTGTAGGCCAAGGTAAGTGAACTGCATGTCACGCTCTGCCTGCAGAGCAGCGCCGAGCTTGCCTAAGTCATATTCGAGCAAGTGAGGTGACAGGAGCTCCAGCTCGACGCCCTTTTCGATATAGGGTTTGAGTGTCGCTGCATAGCGATAGTGCATCTCTGATTGAGTCGCGGCATCGGCAATATTGAGGAACCCAAGCGCCTCCGAGCGAACCGTATCCATCAGCAGGCGGGCTGTGACATACGAGTAGTTAGGATCTTTCTCGACCATCGTGCGGGCGCACATTACCAGCGAGGTGCGGACGTCGCTCATCTTCACGCCGGGGTATAAGTTTTTGAGTGTTTCTTTGTATATCGCGTCGGCTGATACACCCTCGAGGCCTTCACAGGCTTCATCGATAACGACGCGCAGACGGTGCGCGTCTAAGGGCGCTTGTTCGCCGCTGTCTAGCGTGATGCTGATCTGGGCTTCCTTATCGACTTCGACCTCTTTCTTCTGGCGGCGCAGGCGCTCATGCTCCGCGCGGTAGATCACGTAACTACGCGCCACTTTGTGTTCGCCGCTGCGCATTAGCGCCAGCTCGACTTGATCCTGAATATCTTCAATATGAATCGTGCCGCCGGAAGGCATGCGACGCGCGAAAATCTCGGTGATCTGCTTGGCCAGCTGAGCCACGGATTCGTGTATGCGGGTCGAGTCTGCCGCGTTTCCGCCTTCGACCTCTAGATAGGCTTTAGTAATGGCTACGCTAATCTTCGATTCGTCGTAACCGACTACCGCACCATTACGCTTTATAACGCGTAGCTGTCCGGGTGCCGTGGCGGCGGGAGTGTGGGACTCAGTGCTTAGCGTGGGTGCTGGCTTTGCGCTAGCGGTAGGGTGTGCGTCGATCTGCATTATGCGCTCCGGTAAGATTCTGTGCCTTGGTACTGCATGCCTTGGCGAGCTTAGGGTTCTTTTATTGTTCTGCTGCTGTTTTTATTACTGCTTTTATCGTGCTTTTAAGTGTGTTGGTCGATTTAAGGCCGTACCCACTATATATAGTGCTTTATCGTTGAGACTTTAGCGTTTTCTGTAAAATCTTTTCGATTTTCTTTCATGGCCGTCCTTTTCGCGGGAAAAAGGCCTTTCATATCTAGCTTATGCGCTGTTCCCTGTGCGCCGAGTTTTCGACTTCCGCGAAGACTAGCCACAAGGCTCTCGGCGTCGCTTGGCTAGCCGAAATCTACGCGAGACTGCGTCGCTGGGAGACCTACGTTAAGCGCGTGCGGCTGCTTTTAAGCACTTGATTTCGCGACTCGCTCAACAAGATGTAGGGGTTTCTGTCCCGGGTCACACAAGATAATGAGTAAAGGGGGTAAATGCAAGTGTAATAGCTGTTTGTGGCGTGTGCACAGCCTGTGGATAACTCGATGCTAGATCGAGCGCATCATCACGGGGGGCGGTAAACCCGTCAAAGCGGGACTGAAAACACTATCAGCAAGGCAATAGGCGGCAGCTCAGAGTGTGTAATCCGCTATTTTCCGCATGCTGAATTCGCTCGGCTGGGTGACTCTTCAGTAGGGGGTTGGCGCGAGGATTACGATCTCTCTTGATCTGAGAAACTCGGCTTCGAAGGGCGCTAATAGAGAAATAAACTTGTTTATAAACAATAGGATAAAGAGTAAACCCCTAATCCTTTCAGTGTTGCGGGCCATGTCTGATCCCGCGTTGCACCGACATGGGGCGCAGTACTATATCTAGTGGTCTCATTAAAGTCGAAATCGCCCAAAAAGCTTCCAAATTAGCTATTTAGCAGCAGTTCGATGAGTGCCTTTTGAGAGTGCATGCGGTTCTCGGCTTCATCCCATACGACCGATGCGGTGTCGTCTAGCAGCTCTGCGCTAACTTCCTCTCCGCGGTGCGCGGGAAGGCAGTGCATGAAGAGTGCGTCGGCAGCGGCGTGCGCCATCAATTCAGCGTTAACCTGAAAACCCTCAAATCGCTTAAGGCGTTCGGTTTGCTCTTCCTCTTGACCCATCGAGGCCCAGACATCGGTTACCACGAGGCTCGCTCCGGCAACAGCCTCCTGAGGAGTCGCGCTGAGCTGAACGCGCGCACTATGGGCGGCCACGAGATCGGCGTTCGGTTCGAACCCTGCCGGGCTGGCGACGGCGAGTTCGAAGCCGAGCAGTGCTGCTGCGTTAATGTACGAGTGACACATATTATTACCGTCGCCGATCCACGCGACGCGTTTGCCACGGATTGAGCCGCGATGCTCTACGAAGGTCTGCATATCGGCTAAAAGTTGGCAGGGGTGGTAGTCATCTGTCAGGGCATTGATTACCGGTACCGAGGAGTGGGCAGCGAAATTGACTAGCATGGCGTGATCGAAGGTGCGTATGGCGACGCAGTCGACCATGCGCGATAAGACGCGTGCAGTGTCTTCCACAGGCTCGCCGCGCCCTAGCTGGGAATCATTGCTCGACAGGAACAACGCGTTGCCGCCGAGCTGGTTCATAGCAACCTCGAACGCAACGCGGGTACGCGTAGAAGATTTCTCGAATATAAGCCCCAAGGTCCTGCCGTCAGCGCGGCTTGCTAGCTCAGGCGAGCGTTTGAGCTCGATTGCCCGGTGAATAAGTGCCTCGAACTCGCTGGCTGTGAGATCTTGGAGGGTGAGGAAATGTCTACAGCTCATGACGAAACCTTGATTGAGTGGCGCGCTGACGAGGGCGCAGAAAACGGCAAAGCAGCATTCTATCGGCAGGCTAGTCGTGTGGCAATTCGATGCAAGCCGGCGCACAGCATAGCCAGCACTGAGTGTTCCGCGGTAAACTTACCCTAGATTCACTAATCCATTGCGAGGCACTGCATGAGCATCGAACAAACTATCAAAGACCAGATCGCCGCGAACCCTATTCTGCTTTATATGAAGGGCAGCCCTGAAGCGCCGCAATGCGGTTTTTCCTCACAGGCCACGCAGCTACTTATGGCTTGCGGTAAGAAGTTCGCCTTCGTAGATATACTCTCAAACCCTGATATCCGCGCGACATTACCCGTCGTTTCTGATTGGCCGACTTTCCCGCAGCTTTTCGTTAATGGCGAGCTCGTCGGTGGCTGCGATATCGTGGTTGAGATGTATGAGAAGGGAGAACTACAGGAGCTCATCGCAGGCGTAGACGTCGAGTAACAGAGCCTGCGGGCTTAGCCGACGGCAGAAGCCGTCGGTTCTATTTTTTCAGCTCCCCCAGCTCCCCCAGTGGCCATCCGCCTAGCCGCTGCCATCGGTTTACGATTTCATAGAATAATTCTGCGGTTTTTGCCGCATCGTAGCGCGCCGAATGCGCTTCGGCATTGTCAAATTCGATGCCGGCGCATTCGCAGGCGCGCGCGAGCACGGTCTGGCCGAACGCAAGGCCGCTGAGAGTCGCGGTGTCGAAACTCGAGAAAGGGTGAAAGGGGTTGCGCTTGAGATCGTGGCGAGCACTCGCTGCATTGATGAACCCGTGGTCGAAGTGCGCGTTATGGCCTACCAAGATGGCGCGTTTGCAACCGTTTGCCTTTAAGGCTTGGCGTATCTGAGTGAATAAGGTGCCGAGCACGTCTTTCTCGGGGCGCGCAATACGCAGCGGGTGGAAAGGGTCGATGCCCGTGAACTTTAACGCAGCCTCTTCAAGATTCGCGCCTTCGAACGGGACAATGCGTTGGAAGAAAGTCTGCTCTGTTTCCAGCTGGCCCGCGGCGTTAAAACAAGGGATGACCGCGCCGATCTCGAGGATCGCATCTGTGGATGCATTGAAACCGCCGGTTTCGATATCCACGATAACAGGTAAATAGCCGCGGAAGCGGGATTCCATTAATGCGGCGCTACGCTGCGCCTGTTCTGCCTCTTCCTCGCTATCTTCGTTGTATTCATCGTAATCGTAAGAAGCATCTTCGTGATCGGTCATAGGTTTTCCGTGTTTAATCTAGCACTTGCCAGGCTAGCTGTTCGCCTGCGCGCAAGGGGACGAGTTCTTCGCCATCGAAGGGGAATGTCGCTGGCATCTGCCATGCGCGCTTCTCGAGAGTGATTTTGCTGGTGTGTCGTGGCAAACCGTAAAAATCTGGCCCGTGATGACTGGCGAAGCCTTCCAGCATCGGCAAGGCATTAGCAGCGTCGAAAACCTCAGCATAGAATTCAATGGCGGCCGGCGCAGTATAAATCCCCGCGCAGCCGCAAGCTGTTTCCTTCGTCGGTCGCGCGTGTGGTGCAGAGTCGGTGCCTAGGAAAAATTTCGCGTCACCGCCGGTAGCGGCTGCGATTAATGCGTCTTGGTGACTGCATCGTTTCAAAATAGGAAGACAGTAGTAATGTGGCCTCACACCGCCGGCGAGCAGGTGGTTACGGTTGTACAGAAGATGATGGGCGGTAATCGTAGCGGCGACATTGGGGCTAGCCTGCTGCACGAATTCCACAGAATCTCGTGTAGTGATGTGCTCTAGAACCACCTTAAGCTCGGGCAGTTGTTCGCACAGAGGGGCGAGCAGTGTGTCGATGAAGACTTTCTCGCGGTCGAAGATGTCGATTTCATCGTCCGTGACCTCGCCGTGTATGAGCAGTGGCATGCCGATATGCGCCATGCGCTCGAGCACTGGCATGACCTTCTCCATACTGCTCACACCAGAATCCGAGTTTGTTGTCGCACCGGCGGGATAATACTTTACGGCCTGTACCAAGCCGCTGTCGAAAGCCGCGGCGACTGCCGAGGCTTCAAGGTTGTCAGTGAGGTAGAGCGTCATTAACGGATCAAAGTCACTGCCCTCTGGGCGCGCGGCGATTATGCGGTCACGGTAGGCGATCGCAAGCTCCAGCGATGTCACAGGCGGCTTTAAGTTGGGCATGACGATTGCGCGGCCAAAATGGCGAGCGCTGTGGGGCACGGTCGTTGCCAAGGCTGCGCCATCACGGAGGTGCACATGCCAATCATCGGGGCGGTCGATGACGAGTCGTTGTGTGTCGCTCATAGATTCATCTGCATAGTGAAGCGGGTTGAATGTTGCGGGTCGGATGCCGCTGCATTGTAGCGGATTCACGTGAGAAGCTAAACGTGACGGGCTGAGTAATGATAGAATGCAGGCTTTCGTGCCTCAGGAATCAACAAGCTCTTGAGGATCGCCTTTCAGGAGTATTACGCATGTCAGAGATAAATAAGGTCGTCTTAGCCTATTCGGGAGGCCTAGACACCTCCGTGATCGCCAAATGGCTCGCAGAGACTTACGGCTGTGAAGTCGTGACGTTTACAGCCGACCTAGGCCAAGGCGGTGAAGTGGAGCCCGCCCGCGCGAAGGCGCAAGCGATGGGTATCAAAGAGATCTATATCGAGGATCTGCGTGAGGAGTTCGTGCGTGACTTCGTCTACCCAATGTTCCGCGCAAACGCCTTGTACGAAGGCGAGTATCTGCTTGGGACATCGATAGCCCGCCCGCTGATCGCTAAGCGCTTAGTAGAGATCGCCGCAGAGACTGGCGCCGATGCCATCTCACATGGCGCCACGGGCAAAGGCAACGACCAGGTACGCTTCGAGCTCGGGGCCTATGCCTTGGCGCCGGGCATCGAGGTCATCGCTCCTTGGCGAGAATGGGACCTCAATTCACGCGAGAAGCTGCTGGCTTACTGTGCGCAGCACGACATCGCTGTGGAGAAGAAGCGTGGGACTAAATCGCCGTATTCGATGGATGCGAACCTGCTGCATATTTCCTACGAGGGCGACATCTTGGAAGACCCCGCCGCAGAGCCGGAAGAGGCTATGTGGCTTTGGAGTGTCTCACCGGAGGCTGCACCAGATACCCCCACGTATATCGAGCTCGATTATGTAAAGGGCGATATCACCGCGATTGATGGTGTAGCGATGAGCCCTGCGACAGTGCTCGAAACCTTGAACAAGGTTGGCGGTGAGAATGGTATTGGCCGCGCAGACATCGTTGAGAATCGCTATGTCGGCATGAAATCCCGCGGCTGCTATGAGACACCTGGCGGCACCATTATGCTCAAAGGGCATCGAGCGATCGAATCTTTAACGATGGATCGTGAACTGGCTCACCTGAAAGACGATCTCATGCCGCGCTACGCATCGCTAGTCTATAACGGGTACTGGTTCTCACCCGAGCGCCTCGCGTTACAAGCATTAATCGACGAGTCGCAGCAGTATGTGAACGGTCGTGTGCGGTTAAAGCTTTATAAAGGCAACGTGATCGTTGTAGGTCGTGAGTCTGCTGACTCGCTGTTCGATGAGAGTATCGCAACATTCGAAGACGACGACGGCGCCTACGACCAGAAGGACGCGGCAGGCTTTATTAAGCTCAACGCGTTGCGTCTGCGCATTGCTGCCCGCAAGGGTAGGGTGTAGTAGCGCTCACCGGCGGTGTCTATGAGGTCTTCTGTTTAAACTCGCAGAGGTCCTCAATGACACAGGCGCCGCAACGAGGTTTTCGCGCGACACAAATATAGCGGCCTTGTAATATCAGCCAATGATGGGCGTCTAACAAAAACTCCTCCGGCACGAGCTTGAGGAGTTTTTTTTCGACTGCGAGAACCGTCTCCCCAGGCGCAATGCCGGTGCGGTTTGATACGCGATAAATATGCGTGTCGACGGCCATCGCGACCTGACGAAAGGCGGTGTTGAGAACCACGTTCGCGGTCTTTCGGCCGACGCCGGGCAGCGCCTCGAGTGCTTCACGCGAGTCAGGCACCTCGCCCCCGTGTTCGTCAACAAGCAGCGCGCAGGTCTTGATGACATTCTCTGCCTTCGTGTTAAACAAGCCTATAGTCTTGATGTATTCCTTGAGACCCGCCACGCCAAGTGCGTGGATAGCCTGCGGTGTGTTGGCGACCGGGTAGAGCTTGTCGGTTGCCTTGTTAACGCCAACATCGGTGGACTGGGCAGAGAGCATGACGGCGATCAACAACTCGAACGGTGACGAGTAGTTAAGCTCGGTTTTCGGTTCTGGGTTTTCAGCGCGCAGCCGGCTGAAGATTTCAGTGCGTTTCGCCTTGTTCATGCCAATTACTCTTTTTCAGGGGTTCGATGCAAGGCGCCAGTGACTCGTGCGCGCAGGACAACCTCACCACGCGCAGCAAGGGCTTCATGTTGTGCCTGCAATCTGTCTCGGCTATGTCGCCATTGTCTAGGTTTAATGAGGCGTGTGTAGAGCGCAGCGATGACGGAGCTCAGCGAGAGTCCGGCGAGTAACAGGAGAACAGGAAGGGTTAGCGTCAGAGGCGTAAGGCCGTGTGCCGCGATCCCTATTGTCGCGATCGCCGCAAGCAGTGTACTGGCAGTGGTGCCAAAAACTAGCAGACGCGCCCTTGTCACCAGTAAGATCATCGGCCGTGCAAGACCGCCGACAAGAGTGGCGATACAAAGCGCGAATAGCGGCGAATACACTGCGCACAGCAGCGTGTAGCTCAAACCTCCTACGGCTCCCAGAAGCCACGTGCCACGTGGATGCGCAGGCGTAGTTTGCAGCGTGGCGAAAAGATGAGGCATTAATGCTAGAGCGACGCCGTGCAGTATCACTGCATTGGGCTCGGGGCTTTTTGTGAGTAATTGGTACGCTAAACTTGTGAAAAGGAATCCGAGGGTAGCCCGCCAGCGCAGGAGTCCGCGCCAATGTAGCCATGCGGCGGTGACACCGAGCGCGCCGATAGCGAGGGCTTCGTAAATGAGTCCTGGCGACGTGGTCGATCCAAGCGTGGCAAGAGCCGGGGCATCAAGACGATGTTGCTTAAACAGAACAAGGAGTAGCCCACCTAACAAGGCGTGGAGACTCAGTGAACCGGCGCCGAGACCTATGAGTCTCGGGAAAAAATGAAGCGCTATAGAAACGCAGATAGCGCCGTTTATAAGAAGCGCAGCAGAGCCAAGAGTAGGGCTGGTAATGCCGTTCAGGCGCGCGACATCCGCGATACATAACCCTATGAGTAAACACGCCATGGCTTGCAGATTGAAAAGCGTGGTGTCGGATCCGCTGTGTAATCGGTTCATGGGGCTCATTTTGACTGCGTGTCCTCGCGCGCGAGCTGCGCAGATTTTGCTGCACGTTTCGCCTTCACGCGTGCGACCGCCGCGGCTATGTCTGCCTGAGCCTTATCCCTCGTGGCTGGCAGTGCGGGCGAGACAGGTGTAGAACTCGCCGCTTGCGGCACCAACGCCCCCTGTGGTTTTTGTATCGCCGGTTTGATCGCTCGCTTATTACGTTGTTTCGCCTCCACGCGGCGTTGGCGTTTTTCGAAGCGCGTCTTCCAGTGTGCGCTAGCGGCACGCTCTCTCGTCTCAGCGTTCGCCAAGGCTTTGCCGTGTTCTAGCAAGTCGGCGAGGGGTAAATGACTGGGGCAGGCCGCTGTGCACTTGCCGCAATCCGTGCAGTGCATGAGCCCTTTTTCGTTAAGGTCGTCCAGTCGCTCTGCGTGTGTGGTGCCGGTTGTGCTCGGCGTGCGGCATAGTGCGATAAGCGCAATGAGTGTGCTTGTCGCGAGCCCTTCAGGGCAGGCGTCATCGCATAGCTGGCAGCTGGTGCACGGCATTGGCTTCTGGGTCGAGAGGTTCACGGCCTGCCTCCCGCCTGTCGCAATCGATTAGTGTCCGCGTCTTCACGTGGTATGAGGTCTATACAATCAACCGGGCAAGGCTCTACGCACAGATCGCAACCGTTGCACTCGCTTTCAATAACGCTGTGCATCCGTTTCGCTGCGCCGTAGATCGCGTCTGTCGGGCAGGCCTGAAGACATTTGGTGCAACCGATACATTCGTCTTCGCGAATCCGTGCCACCGAAGACAGGAGAGGGCGCATGTGAGCGGGATCGAGCGGCTTGGGTGTGTCGTTTACCAAGCGTGCGAGCCGTCGTGCGGTTATCTCGCCGCCAGGCGGGCAGAGATTCGTTGCCGCGCCATTAAGGATTGCTTCGGCATAGGGTCTGCAGCCGAGGTGGCCACACTGGCCGCACTGGGTTTGTGGCAGGATGTCATTGATGGCTTCAATTAGCGTGTCAGATGCGGCGACGGAGAAAAACATGGCTTAGAGGATCCCCGCGAACGCAGAGAAGCAGAGTGTCATGACTGCAAGATACAGAAAGGCGCGCGAGAGGTCGTAATCGTGGCTGCTGCCTTCGGGCAATGCCGCAGCCGCTGAGCTAAGCCGAGCGCTCTCGCGCAGAGCTGAGAGGAGCACGCTCGTGCCGATAAATCCGATGCCGGCAGCTAGTGCCAACAAAGCAACGAAACTGGAATGTGCTGTGTAGGCTGTCGCGGAGCCAAACTCGGTGATCAGTACGGCGCCAGCTGTCGCCGTAAAAAAACTGCCCCAGCGTTCGTTTCTCAATTGCCGCGTGAGCAGTTTTTGGCGGGAGAGGAGGGCGCTTACTAAGAGAACAGAGGCGCCTGCTGAGAGACCCGCGATAGCCCATTGGGTAGCCCAGTAAGAAGCCCAGTGAGTTGCGCTGATAGCAGTCGCAGGTATCGACGACGGCGCCCGGGTGCCGAATAGAACGGCGCAGGTGGTTATCGCTGTACTAGCTGCGTAGTAGCTGCTTAAGCGCAAGGCGAGGCGAGGCGAGGCGCTGACGCGCAGCGTCGCCCAAACAAGGACGCTGCCAAGGCAGGCGAAAATGATCACGGTGCGGCTGCTGCGTCTGCCTGTGCGGTTGAGCTTGCACTGGGCACTTGATAGCGGGCAAGGATAGAGGCCTCGCTGGCGAGCGCGTCGGCATGATTAATCACCATTTGATAGCCATTCTTATTCTCGAAGACGACGTTGTCTTCCTCGTTATTCGCGAGTCGCTTAGAGAAATCAGCGAAGTCGCGAATCGGGTGACCATTCACCGTGTCGACTATCCAGTTGCGCCAATCGTGATAACCGAGATTGACGTCGGCGGCGAGCACCTGCAAAGCCACGACCAGTTGGCTGCGTTCTGGTGAGCTCCATTCGCTGCGCGCCTGTAATAGACTCACCGGCGCTGACCGACTCCAGTCGTTGCCCCAGCGCTTGATCAAATTCATATTCAGCGGAACGAACAGAACGCCTCCATAAATTACGTACTCGGGAGTCTGATCGAAGCGCTCGCCGGTGACTAGACTGTAGCTGTCCAGAGATTGTCGTGCCTCGAGTTCTGCCGTGACTGTCTTTCCTGCGCGAACCAGGGAGAGCGCTACGGGCTCGCCAGCATGGTGCAGGTCGATCGCGTGTTTATAGTCGGTTTGGAGATCATCCGAGAGCTTGATGCTGCCATCCTCGGCGATGTCATAGTCATCGATGCGCACGATGACATCGTCTTCGAAGATCTGGCCATGGGCCGGAGAGTCATCAAAGACTTTGATAACCAAGACGCCGTCTTGATCGTCACTTAATCCGTAAGCTTTCTTGGCCGCTGGGCTGTCGAGTGTCTGAGTCCGAAAGCCCAAATCGGGGAAGCCGTCATTGCGTCCGTCTTCAGCATCGGTAAGCACATGGCGCACGATGCTCGGGGGCACGAAGTAGCCGAGGTTTTCGGAGCGACCACCGCTATTCGCTTGCATAACAACGCCGATGATCTCGCGGTCGACAATGACCGGGCCGCCGCTATTACCAGGATTAATCGCCGCGTCTATCTGGCCAGCTAAGAGATAGGCGCCGGCATGAGCGTAGACCTGTTGCTCGACGCGCGATAGGACGCCCTTGGTAATACTTAATGACTTGCCACCCATGGGGTAGCCATAAACAGACACTTCTTTTTGTGGCTCGGGGAGTTCGCCGAGCGCGAGGGGCTCTAGGTCGTCAAAGAACCCGAGGTCATCGACAGTGATGAGGGCGAGGTCTGCTTCGTGTGAGACGAAAACAACTCGCGCGAGGTAGCGCTTCGGGTCGTTATGCTTCTGGGCTTGAATGTAGCTGGCGTTGGCGATGACATGCGCATTGGTGAGAATACGCTTGCCCGCGATGACTGAACCCGAGCCGCTAGATTGGCGCGGTGTAAGGAGTCGCCATGGGGTGAAATAGTCCGGTTCCGCTTGCGTCGTGTAGATCTTTATTACGGAGTCTTGTATCGCTTCCAGCTCACTCTTTACTTCATTTTCTTGCGCGTGTGCTGGGCCCGCCGCGAAGAGCGTAAATGTCGCGATGATCGCGGCTAATAACACGCTTAAAGCCCATTGGTCAGAGTGCAGGCTGATGCGCGGATGGGTGTCGCTTTGCATAGGCGTTCCGTAAAGTGCTTCTTTTGCTATCTTAGGGGGTCTTAGTTGTTAACCAATTGGCCTCGTTAGGCTGCTTAAGTCACCCGCATGCCAGGCTGAGCGCCGTCATGAGGCTCAAGAAGCCATAGCTCGTCTTTGCCAGGTCCGGCGGCCAATACCATGCCTTCGGACATGCCGAATTTCATTTTGCGCGGTGCGAGGTTGGCGACCACGACGGTGAGTTTACCGGTGAGCTGCTCGGGCGAATAGGCTGACTTAATGCCAGAGAATACGCTACGAGTGACTTCATTGCCGGACGCGTCGTGTCCGATATCAAGGGTAAGCTTGAGCAGCTTATCGGCGCCTTCGACGTGTTCTGCCAATGCGATACGGGCAATGCGTAAATCAATTTTAGCGAAATCATCGAACTGAATTTCGGGGGCGAAAGGCGAATCCTCTGCCGTGTCCTCCTCAGCCGTTATCGCTTCAGCCGTAACCGACTCCTGTGGCGCTGCCGCCGCATACGCGGCTTTCGTTGCGTCGATCATCGCCTCTATTTTTTTAGCTTCCACGCGAGTCATGAGCGGTTCGAATTTTCCGATCGTGTGTCCCAGTAGCGCAGTCTGTGAATCGGCCCAGCTTAGCGGAGCAACAGCGAGGAAGCGTTCGGCGTTCGCCGCCATAACGGGCAAAACAGGCTTTAGGTAGCACAGCAGTATGCGGAACGCGTTAATGCCGGTGCTGCAGATTCGCTGCAGATTTTCTGAACCCGGTTCGGCTTTGGCGACGACCCACGGCTGACGGTCATTTATGTATTGGTTAGCCGCATCGGCTAGAGTCATGATTAGGCGTATGGCCTTCGAGTATTCACGTTTTTCGAAATGTGTCGCAATCTCTTCGCTTGCGGCCTGAAGGTTTTCGATCAAGGCTACATCGTCGAGAGTGTCTGCCAGTTTGCCAGCGTAGCCTTTGCTGATGAATCCCGCGCAGCGGCTGGCGATATTCACGACCTTGCCCACTAGGTCTGAGTTTACCCGAGCGGCGAAGTCTTCGAGATTTAGGTCAAGGTCGTCGACTCCGCTGGAGAGCTTCGCAGCGAGATAGTAGCGCAGGTATTCAGGGTCCAAATGCTCGAGGTAGGTGCGTGCGTTAATAAACGTGCCACGCGACTTCGACATTTTCGTGCCGTCGACCGTCAGAAAGCCGTGCACATATACGGCGCTGGGTGTGCGGTAGTTAGCACTGGTAAGCATCGCAGGCCAAAACAGGGTGTGAAAATTGACGATGTCTTTGCCGATGAAATGGTACAGCTCGGCGTTTGAGTCTTTGCTCCAGTAATCGTCGAAGTTGTAATCGCTGCGTGTGCACAAGTTCTCGAAGCTTGCCATGTAGCCGATCGGGGCATCGAGCCAGACGTAGAAGAACTTGCCCGGTGCGCCGGGTATTTCAAAGCCGAAATAGGGCGCGTCGCGGCTGATATCCCACTGCTGCAGCTCATCATCCAACCACTCTGCTAGCTTGTTCGCGACGGCATCTTGAAGCGTGCCACTGCGCGTCCATTGCCTAAGCATGTCCTTGAATTGCGGTAGATCGAAGAAGAAATGCTCGGAGTCTTTCTCGATTGGTGTGGCGCCAGAGATGGTCGACGTCGGATCGATGAGCTCGGACGGGCTGTAGGTAGAACCGCAGGCCTCGCAGTTGTCTCCGTACTGCTCGGGGGCCTTGCACTTGGGGCAGCTGCCTTTAACGTAACGATCGGCAAGGAAAAGCTGTTTTTCGGGATCGAATAGCTGAGTGATAGAGCGCCGCGCGATGTGTCCGTTGGCATCGAGCGCCTGATAAATTGATTCCGAACGCGCCTGATTCTCCGGAGAGTGTGTCGAATGGAAGTTGTCGAAGCCGACAGAGAAGCCTGCATAGTCCGCCTGGTGAGCCGCGTTCACCTTGTCGATGAGCTGCTGGGGCGTGATGCCTTGGCTCTCGGCGCTGAGCATAATGGCGGTGCCGTGGGCGTCGTCTGCGCAGACGTATACGCAGTCATGGCCGCGCATCTTCTGCAGGCGAACCCAGATGTCTGTCTGTACAGCCTCGAGCATATGTCCGAGGTGAATGTCGCCGTTGGCATAGGGGAGGGCGCTAGTGACGAGAATCTTGCGTGGGTTCACCGGAATATCCTTGTTGGCTTGGTAATTCTTGCTGTTACGTTAAAGGGGCGCGCTAGACTTCGACCATATCGAAATCTTCCTTGCCCACGCCGCACTCGGGGCACATCCAGTCTTCAGGGATATCATCCCAGCTGGTTCCCGGCGCAATACCATCGTCTGGTAGGCCGAGCGCCTCTTCATAGACGAAACTACATACTAAACACTGCCACTTTCGCATCGATCTTATCCTGAATTTGCTAACAACACTTTGGCCGGCAAGGATACGCGAAATCACTGAGTATTTCAGCTATGCTTGCGGGATGCCGATAGCACTGCAGCGAGGGCCAAACACACAGTTTTAGAGAGATGAGAGTAAGGTTGATACATGAGCATTAAATCAGATCGATGGATCCGCGAGATGGCGAGCACACAGGGCATGATCGAGCCATTTGAGCCCGGCCAGGTGCGCTACGTTGGCGAAGAGAAGGTTATCTCCTATGGCACCTCTAGTTATGGTTACGACGTACGTTGTGCCACCGAGTTTAAGATTTTCACCAACGTACACACGACAAGTGTCGTGGACCCAAAGAATTTCGACGAGTCTAGCTTTGTCTCTATAGACGAGCCTTATTGCATCATTCCTCCTAATTCGTTTGCATTAGCGCGCACCGTCGAATATTTCCGCATTCCGAAAGACGTGCTCACGATCTGCTTGGGCAAATCGACTTATGCCCGCTGCGGCATCATCGTCAATGTCACGCCGCTCGAACCGGAGTGGGAAGGGCATGTCACGCTGGAATTTTCAAATACGACGACGCTGCCGGCCAAAATTTATGCGAATGAAGGGGTCGCGCAAATGCTGTTTTACCAATCGGACGAGCAGTGTGAAATGACTTACAAACAGCGCGGCGGTAAGTATATGGGCCAGACTGGGGTAACTCCCCCACGAGCGTAAGACGTCGTGGCGGGTTATTGACGCGTCCGCGCCAACGTTCTGACGCGGCGCGGCGACAGCAAGCGGTTTTTTGACGCGTGGTCTGTGTCAGACGAGGGTGCTCGGCGCCGGAGCAATGACTAGAAAATGTTTTTCTATTTCCATTCAGTCTAGAGATGATGGATGCAGTGTGTCGATGAAGAGAAAGTGGAATATTTAGAAACTACTTTAACTTCGCTCTCAATCTTTGTGTTCTAAATCGCGATAAGCAGCTCAATTCTCTCCTAGAAATGTGGCGCTTAACTCGCTGCTATCAACTCGAATTCCCGCCCAGCAACAGCGCGCGCGCTTCTCGATATCTCACCACGTTTTTTGTGGGACTGGCCTTAGAGATGTTGGCACACGTCTTGCTACATCTTGTGGCATAGACTGATGAGCCTGCTAAATTCTCCAGCACCCATTAAGTCGCCAGAGTCGCCCAGAAGTTTAGGGCTATAAAAAAAACTAAGCGTAGGGATGGACGGGTGATGACCGAGGGCACAGAGGCCAAAGTATTCGAGGACGTGCTGCCAAATGGCGAGGCAAGCGATGCGAATATGAGCATGGTGGTAGAGAAGTACGCGCCTCTCGTTAAACGTATCGCGCATCACCTACTGCTCAGGATGCCTGCGAGTGTTCAGGTCGATGACCTCGTGCAGTCCGGTATGATCGGCCTTTTGGAAGCCGCAAAAAAATACGACGTCTCAAAGGGAGCAAGTTTTGAGACGTACGCGGGCATCCGTATTCGTGGGTCTATGCTCGATGAAGTGCGCAAGGGTGATTGGGCGCCGCGATCCGTGCACCGGAAGTCGAGGAAGGTCGCTGAGGCTATCAAGTCAATCGAAGCGCGGACCGGCCAAGACGCGAAAGACAAAGATATTGCCGCAGAGATGGAAATCGACCTCAACGCCTATTATGCGATTTTGCAGGACGCGAGCGGCAGTCGCCTGTTCAGCTTTGACGACATTATGGAAGGGGATGATTCTGCGATCGAGCTTGCAGCCGGAGAGTTACCAGGTCCCTGCGATGGCTTGCAGCGCTCAACCTTCAAAGAACATCTAGCGCGAGCGATTGATAACTTGCCACCTCGGGAGAAATTAGTGCTCGCGCTCTACTACGATGAAGAGCTCAATCTTAAGGAAATCGGGGAAGTGATTGGGGTGAGTGAGTCGCGCGTTAGTCAAATTCATAGTCAAGCAGCCATGCGCTTGCGTTCGCGTCTCTCGGACTGGCGCTAAGCCGGTCTGGATGAGTCGCGGTATGCCATCTAACCCAGAGCAACTGTCTCCCTCTGCAGGTGCGCTAATAACGCCATCTACCCAAGCCTTGCTAGCAGTTAGCGGGCTTAGCTGTGAGCGCGACGAGCGTCTCCTATTTTCAAACCTGTCCTTCCATGTGGAGCAGGGCTGCGCCCTACAAATCGCAGGCAGTAACGGCAGCGGCAAAACCACTCTGCTGCGCATCCTGTGCGGTTTACATGATGGTTACGAGGGGCGCATTGACTGGCGTGGCGAGGATCGGCGGGAGCAGGCTGAGGCGTTCGCGGCCGACCTGCTGTATTTCGGTCATCGGGTTGGCGTGAATAAGGTCCTCACGCCGTTAGAAAATTTGCGTTGGTCAGCAGGTCTGCAAAGCGTTGTGGACGAGCCAGCCTTATTCTCGGCGCTGGCTGCGGTTGGCTTGCGTGGCTTCGAAGAGTCGCCTTGTTATACCCTGAGTGCCGGGCAGCAGCAGCGCGTTTCGCTCGCACGCCTGCGTCTCAGCCCTGCCACGCTTTGGGTTTTAGACGAACCCTTTACGACCTTGGATGTTGATGCGGTCGCGCAGCTAGAGCGCACCCTAGCAGCCCACGTTGCAGGCGGAGGCGCTGTGATTGTGACAACGCACCACAGCCTAAGTTTGCCAAGCCTTGAGCGGCTTACCCTTGGGTAGGGCGGAGACTGCATGAAACCATCGACCCTCACGGCCTTTGTCCTGACGCTTAAACGCGATTTGTTGATCGCGTTTAAGCGTAAGAATGACATCGTAAACCCCTTCATGTTCTTCGTTATTGTCGTCTCGCTGTTTCCCCTGGCCATAAGCCCCGAGCCGGCGCGCCTCGCGGAAATCTCCTCGGGGGTAATTTGGATCGCCGTGTTGCTGTCGGCTATGCTGTCGATGGACAGCCTGTTTCGCGCTGATTTTGAAGACGGGTCGCTAGAAATGCTCCTGTTGAGTCCGCATCCACTGTTTTTTCTGGTGCTCGCAAAAAACATCGCTCACTGGCTGGTAAGCGGTCTGCCGGTAGTGGTCGCCTCGCCTTTGTTGGGCTATATGCTCAAGCTGCCTGCTGATGCCTATGCGACGCTGATGCTGACGCTGCTCATCGGAACCCCCACGCTCAGCTTAATCGGCTCAATAGCGGTCGCGCTCACTGTTGGTTTAGGTAGCCGCGGCCTGATACTCGCGGTAATAACCCTACCTTTTAGTGTGCCTGTGCTCATCTTTGGCACGCTGGCGGTGCAAGCGAGTGCCGGAGGGCTGCCTGCGGGCGGCTACCTAGCTCTTATGCTGGCACTTTTAGCCGGCTCGTTGAGCCTCGCCCCACTGACTTCGGCTGCTGCGCTGCGCATTAGCGTGAGTTGATCTGCTGGTGGGCGGTGAGACACGCGCGCAATAGTCTGCGGCGCGATCTGATGCCCGTTCTTGGGCGTAGTAAGACCAACTTCAAGCGTGACAGTTTATTGCTATTTATCGACTCTTCCGGAGCGGCATCGTGCCCACCGGCGCCCGGCGCGTGGTATAGTCACGGGATGAAATCAAGGGTCATATCGGGGTAGGCAAGGTATGTGGTTGTGGTTCGCTAAATTGGGGTCGCCCAAGTGGTTCTATGAGCTCTCTAGCAAGTGGCTGCCATGGCTGGTAGGTGCCATGGCAATCACGCTTGCCGTGGCTACGGTGTGGGCGCTCCTGTATCTGCCACCAGACTATCAGCAGGGTTTCACCTCTCGCATCCTCATCGTGCATGTCGCTGTAGCCGGCACGTCGCTTGCCTTCTTCCCACTGATGGCGGTGGCTGGCACGATAACACTGGTTTGGAAGATGAAGCTCGCCGATATGGTAGCCAAAAACGCCGCGGCACTCGGCGCCTGGTTCTCTTTCATTACGCTGGCGACGGGGTCTATTTGGGGTAGCGTGAGCTGGGGTACTTGGTGGGAGTGGAGCGACAGTCGACTGGTCTCTATGCTGTTCCAGTTCTTTCTGTTGCTCGGCGTCGTGTCGCTGCGCTCGGCGCTTGAGGACAGCGATAAAGCCGCGAAAGCGTGCGCGCTTTTGTCGATAGTGGGCTGTATTAATGTTGTGGTGATCAAATACTCAGTTGAGTGGTGGAACACGCTCCATCAGCCGGCGAGCCCTGTTTCGATAGAAAGCGGCAGCGCTAACGGCCCAGAGTTTTGGATAGCCACGGCGCTGATGATTCTTGGGGTTTATCTGTTCATGAGCGTCAGCCTTATTCTGTCGACTCGTAATGAAATTCTCCGCCGCGAACGTCGGGCTTTGTGGGTTCAGGAGTTGCTACATGAATCTGACTGATGGCATTCAATTCGACAGCTTCGCCGCCTTTATCGACATGGGTGGCTACGCATTTAACGTGTGGGCTGTGTACGCGCTCTTCGCGCTCTTCGTGACGGTAAATCTAGTGGCGCCTTTGCGCCAACGGAAGGCTCTGCTGCGTGACCTCAGGCGCCGTCAAACGCTCAATCAGCGCAGCGCAGAATCGACGGCAGGCGTGGCAGTTGACGAGGCCAATCACAAAGCAGAGAGGGTGGAGACATGAAACCACATCGCCGGAAAATGCTCGGTATTATCCTGTTTATCGCCTTTGGCCTGAGCGCGGCTGTAGGCCTAACGCTTTACGCGTTGTCGCAAAATATCAATATGTTTTTCACGCCCACCCAGGTCGCCCAAGGCGAAGTCCCAGCGGGTCAGCACTTCCGCATCGGGGGCATGGTTAAAGACGGGTCGATAGCTCGCGAGGCGGATAGCCTGAGTGTGAATTTCGTGACTACTGATTTCGCGAGCGAAGTGCCAATTCACTATGTGGGTATACTCCCGGACTTGTTCCGCGAGGGTCAAGGGATTGTCGCCGAAGGCATCGTCGACGCCGGGGGAGTCTTTCAGGCATCAAAGGTGCTCGCCAAGCATGACGAAAATTACATGTCGCCGGAGGTAAAGGCAGCGCTTGATGCCGCTGGCGCGAGCGCAGAAAACCATTCCGCAGCGAGCGAAGGCGGCTCGCTCTAGTATTAAGCTGGTGCTGTGCACCGAGGTAGGATTCATTGCTTCCAGAACTAGGCCACTTCTCCCTCATCCTTGCGCTGTGTTTGTGCGCTCTGCTCGGGACGCTTCCTCTGCTGGGGGCCGCTCGAGGTAATACACAGTTCATGGGGCTGGCTCGGCCCTTGGTCGCCGGGGTGTTCGTGTTCATCGGCCTCGCTTATGCGCTGCTGACCTATTCGTTCGCTGTCGATGACTTTTCAGTAACCTATGTACAGCAGCACTCGAATAGCCTGCTACCGCTGCGCTACAAGCTCACCGCGGTATGGGGAGGGCACGAAGGCTCGTTCCTGCTGTGGACCTTTATGCTGGCGGGATGGATGCTGACCGTGGCGTTGTTCAGCCGCACAATGCCGCTCGCGTTTGTGGCGCGAGTACTCGGGGTGCTCGGGCTGTTAAGCGTTGGGTATTTGATGTTCATGCTGGCGACGTCCAATCCGTTCGATCGCCTCGTTCCGCTGCCCGCGGCGGACGGTGTGGATCTTAACTCGGCTTTGCAAGATTTCGGTTTCATCGTTCATCCCCCTACGCTCTATATGGGCTATGTGGGTTTCTCTGTCGTGTTCGCGTTCGCCATGGCCGCACTGCTTAGCGGCCGCCTTGACGCAGCGTGGGCGCGCTGGTGTCGGCCTTGGGCGAATGTTGCGTGGGCAATTCTTACGATCGGAATCGCGCTTGGCAGCTGGTGGGCGTATTACGAGCTTGGTTGGGGCGGCTGGTGGGCGTGGGATCCCGTTGAGAACCCGCCATTGATTACCTGGCTATTCGGTACCGCGCTTATCCACTCGCTCGCGGTGACAGAGAAGCGCGGCATCTTTAAAAGCTGGACTGTGATGCTGGCTATCCTCGCCTTCGCTGGCAGTCTGCTGGGCACCTTTATCACGCGCTCAGGTTTACTGACGTCGGTGCACGCCTTCGCAACAGATCCCGAGCGCGGTATTTTTATATTAGGCATCTTGGTGCTTTCCATCGGTGGCGCTCTGCTGCTGTTCGCACTTCGCGCGCCGCTGCTGCGCGGCCGCTTTAGTTTTGGCCTGTTGTCGCGCGAGATGTTACTGCTCGTCAATAATCTCATCCTCGTTGTGTCTGCGGCATCAGTGTTTCTTGGCACGCTGTTCCCTATGGTCTACCAAGCCATTACCGACGACCTTATCTCTATTGGGCCTCCTTACTTCAATGCGATCTTCGTGCCGCTTATGGCCTTGCTAGTGCTCGCATTGGGCGTGGGCCCGCTATCGAGATGGAAGAAGACATCAGGCAATTTCTTGTCGCGGCAACTCGCGCTGGCGGCGCTCGCTAGCCTGATTCTAGGCGTGATATTGCCTCTACTAGTCACCGGAGCAATGAGCGTCGGCGCCTCTATTACCGCCGCACTCGCACTGTGGATTGTGTTCAGTGGGCTTAAGGACGCGCGCAATAAGATGGCGAATAAAAAATCAATTGCCGCAGGACTGCGTTCACTGCCAATGAGTTACTACGGCATGCAGCTGGCGCATCTCGGCGTGGCGGTATTGCTGACGGGTGCGGCGTTGACCACACTGTATTCCCAAGAGAAAAGCGTCTTGCTGGGGGTTGGGGAGAGCATAGACCTGGGGAGCTACGAGTTTGAATTTCAGGGTGCGAAGCCAATCACCGGCCCGAACTTTCGCGGCATGGAGGCGACGATCGCCGTGCGGCGCGACGGGGAGTCTTTGAGAGACCTCTATCCAGAACGCCGCGTCTACCTCGCGAGCGGCACGCCCTCAACCGAAATGGCGATCGACGCCGGATTCTGGCGCGACCTCTTCGTCACGCTCGGCGAAGAACGTGGTGATGGGGCGTGGTCTATGACGATTTACGTCAAACCCTTCGTGCGCTGGGTATGGCTGGGTACTTTGTTGATGTGTTTCGGAGGCTTGCTCGCCGCCGCCGACAAGCGTTACAGGCGTGTGCGAGAGTCGCGTGCTGAGGCTGCAGTTACAGAGCCGTCTGCTGCACGCTCGGTTGACGGCATTGCGGGAGTGCGAGTCTGATGGGAAGGGCAGGCGCATTTCTTCCCGTGGCACTCTTTCTTGGCTTAGCCATCGTCATGTGGCGGGGGCTCTATCTCGATAGTAAAGAACTGCCGTCGATGTTGATCGATAAACCGATGCCGTCCTTCGCTAAGGTGACAGTGGATGAGCTCCCCGTGGATAACGCTGCGCTACCCAACGAGCCTTTTTTGCTTAACGTATGGGGCAGCTACTGCCTGCCGTGTCTCGTTGAGCACCCCACGTTTATGCGCTTATCTGAGAGCGGCACAATACCTATAGTGGGGGTCAACTACCGCGACCAGCGAGAATTAGCACTGAATTGGCTGGAAGATAATGGTAATCCCTACGCGTTTTCGATTCTCGACGAGTCGGGACGCTTTGGCATCGACCTTGGCGTTTATGGCGCGCCCGAGACCTATCTCGTAGACAGTGAGGGGGTGATTCGTTATCGCCACGTCAGTGTGCTTGACGAGACCGTGTGGCGCGAGGTCTTCGAGCCGGCGATTGCCGAGCTGCGTGCAGAGGAGGCGCAGTGATGTCGATCTGTGCGTTTAACCGTGTTTTGGTTGCCATAGTGCCGCTGGCGCTAATGTTGTTGCTGAGTTTGTCCGCCGAGATCGCCCAAGGCCAAGTAGATACCTTCGAATTCGATACCCCAGAACAGCAGCAGCGCTTTCGGCGATTGTCTGACGAATTCCGCTGCCCTATGTGCCAGAACACGAGCCTGTCAGGATCAACCGGTGGGGTAGCAGAAGATCTGCGCCGCGAGGTGCATCGAATGATCGTCGAAGGGTTGACGGATGCAGAGATCGAGCAATTTATGTTCGAACGCTACGGCGACTTCATCTTTTACAAGCCTCGGTTAACGCGCGAAACGCTGTTGCTGTGGTTTGGCCCACTGCTTTTCTTAGGCCTAGGCGGATTTGTCGTTGTAAGAATCTGGCGCAACGCGCAGAACAACGCCCCGGAAATTGGTGAGTTAGACGACGCTGAGCAACGCAGGCTTGAGCGTCTTGCTGCCGAGACCACTCGCCTCAAGGATCGATCCTAAACCCCTATCAAGGA
Source organism: Gammaproteobacteria bacterium (assembly GCA_024639905.1). Lineage (GTDB taxonomy): Bacteria > Pseudomonadota > Gammaproteobacteria > Pseudomonadales > Pseudohongiellaceae > UBA9145. The sequence continues at coordinate 128,731 of JAHEGE010000006.1, forward strand.
CACGTTATGCTTTTCTGGAGTTGGGCGGCGCTACTGACGCTGGTCGCTGTTGCCTTCATCACAATCCCGTTGCTGCGGCGATCACGGGGTGCCATTTCGCAAGCCCTTCCTGATACCCAGCGGGAGGAAAATCTGCGGCTGTTCGCCGAGCGCGAAGCGGAGCTGCAAAGCGATCTCGCATCGGGGATGCTCGAAGCAAAGGAGCATGCGACGCTTCTGCGAGAGTTACAGCTCAGCTTGCTTGATGACGTGGATTCTGGCGATAAGGCGCGTGGCTCCGAATCTGCGGCTGGTAGTCCTCGCGGGCACTGGTGGCTAGCGGGGATTATCGCCGTCATTCTCCCCCTCTTAGCGCTTTCGCTCTATCAACGTTGGGGTTATATAGAAGACGTCGAACTCATGGGGCTGTTCAAACGCACGCTGGAGTCGCAGGGGGATCCTGAAGCTGCGCAGGTGCTTGTCGTTGAACTTGGTGAGGTCGTGAGGGAAGACGGAGAAAAGCCATGGGTCTGGTATTTCCTCGGTGAGAATTTCGCCACGCTCGGCATGTTCAATGAAGCGCAAATAGCCTACCTGCAAGCCGCTGAGAGATTGCAGGGAGAGCCTGAAGAATCCCTAGTCCTCGGACGCGCGGCATTAGCGCTTTATATCAGGTCTGAATTCGAATTCACTCCCGAGCTCGATGCGCTAATTGCGCGAGCGCGTGAGATTAATCCTAATGAGATTGCGATCATTCAGCTACTTGCGGCCGATGCTCAAAACCGCGGAGATTATGCGGCGGCGATCGCTAACTGGCGGTTGCTGATTCAGAATAATCCTAACTCTCTGGAAGCGCAGTCTTTGCGCGCCGAGATTGCGAATGCTCAGCGACTCCTGCGGGAGAGTAGTGGTGAGCCGGCAGAAGGCCCAGTAATAGAAGTGCGCCTGGCCTTGGCTGACGGTGTTAAAGTGGACCCTAATTGGCGTGTATTCGTCGCGGCTCGCAATGCGGAGCGAGAAGGCCTGCCTCCTCTCGCGGCAAGAGACCTGCGAGCAGGGGATTTACCGGTGAGCATCATACTAGACAACGATGCTGCGGTGGGCCCCTTTAACCTGGGCTCAGCGGACCTAGTAACGATTTCAGCGCTGATCTCGCGGAGCGGCACCGCAAATCCCGCAGCTGGCGATTATCGCGTCCTGTCCGAGCCTTTTGCGCACAATGGAGAGCCCGCTGTGATTACGCTACTCATCAGCGACGTGGTCGAGTAGTCGGCGTTGAACTGGGCCGAATTTGCCGCAATAGCAGTCGCTCATTTGTTGGCTGTGGCTTCTCCGGGTCCGGATTTCGCGATTGTGGTGAGGCAGACACTGCGCTTTGGCAGTCTCGCCGGGCTCTGGGCGAGCGCAGGCGTCGCGACGGGCATTACACTCCATGTCGCTTACTGCCTTTTCGGTGTTGCGGTACTGATTACCGGTTCGCCTTCGCTATTCCCGCTTTTTAAGCTCGCTGCGGCGGCGTTGCTGGGATTTCTCAGTGTGCAGTCTCTTATCAGTGCCCGCGATGGACTCCGGCGACAAGCAGACATAAGAAGTGGCGACGCGCCTATAACGACGACATTGCCCACTCAGACGATCGACGCTACCACCGCGCGGCGTGCATTCACTGCGGGATTTATGACTAACGGACTAAACCCTAAGGCGACGCTGTTCTTCCTCGCCCTGTTTAGCGTGGTGATAAGTCCTTCTACGCCGTTCTCACAGCAACTCTTCTATGGCGTTTACTTGGCGGGCGCGACACTTCTTTGGTTCTCCTGCCTCTCGCTTCTCATCGGCCGAGCGTCACTCAGGCAGACGGTGCAGCGCGCCGCGCCTGCTATCGACGCGGTAATGGGTTTGGTGCTTCTGACCCTCGCCATTCAGCTTGCATTATTCGGTGCATCCTAGCGTCGCGATGCCTGCAAACAAGGGGCGAGATGGAGTATAGTGTTGGAAATAGGCTCAGTGGTTATGGGCTCCAATGATCGGGAAGTGACACTTTGACCCTCAGCAGTAATAAAACAGAACCCACAACGTTGCTGGTCGACAAGTTCGGTCGACGCGTGGATTATATTCGCCTATCGGTAACAGACCGCTGCGACTTTCGCTGTGTGTACTGCATGACCGAGGAGATGACTTTCTTGCCGCGCGCGCAGGTATTGAGCCTCGAAGAGCTGTATCTGGTGGGTAAGGCATTCGTTGACTTAGGTGTGACCAAAATACGACTGACCGGCGGCGAGCCTCTGGTGCGAACAAACGTGATGACCTTGATTAAGCAACTAGGCTCTTTGTCTGGATTGCAAGAATTGTTACTTACGACCAATGGTGCGCAGCTCGACAAATATGCGCTGCCGCTGCGTGAGGCGGGAGTCAATCGCATCAATGTCAGTATAGACAGCCTCGATGCAGATCGATTCAAGCGTATCTCTCGGGTCGGGAAACTCGAAAAGGTGTTGCAGGGTATCGATGCGGCCATCGCCGCGGGTTTCGATAAGATCAAACTTAATTCTGTCATCATGCGCGGCTATAACGAAGATGAGGTTGTCGGCCTCGCCGAATACGCCCTCGATCGCGACATCGATATCGCGTTTATCGAAGAAATGCCGTTGGGCGATGCCTCGGATCACGCGCGAGAGGAGACGACCTGCAGTAATGCCTGGGTGAGGGAGGTCTTAGAAACTCGTTTTCAGCTCAGCGACAGTGAGGCGAAAACAGCGGGTCCATCGCGTTACACCGACGTGGCGGGTTATTCCTCCCGCATTGCCTTTATTTCGCCGGTCACGCATAACTTTTGCGAAGACTGCAATCGCGTAAGGGTAACAGTCGAGGGGCGGTTGCTGCTGTGTCTGGGTAATGAGCATTCGATGGATCTTCGTGCGATTTTACGCGCAGAAGATTTCACCGAAGAAAAACTCCGCGCGGCGATCGTGGCGGCGATGGATCTCAAGCCCGAACGTCACTATTTTTACGAGAAGGATTACGCCCAGCCGGTCAGGCTAATGAACATGACCGGTGGGTAGGTTTGTCGAGGAGAGTAATGAATGAATAAGGTCGACCAAGGCCTGCGCTTGGCCGTTGTTACCGTATCAGACACGCGGACAGAGGAGACAGACCGTTCCGGCGGTGTGCTCGTCGAAAGGTTGAAAGCCGCGGGGCATACGCTTCAGCATAAGATCATTATCCCCGACGATGTGTATCTCCTGCGCGCGGAAGTCTCGCGCCTGATTGCAGACCCTTCAGTGCAGGGTGTGTTGATGACCGGAGGTACCGGTTTTACTCCGCGGGACAACACGCAGAAAGCGATACAGATTTTGTTCGATGTCGCTATCGATGGCTTTGGTGAATTATTCCGCCAGCTGTCTTATGACGAGATTGGCACCTCGACAATTCAATCGCGTGCTTTTGCAGGCGTGGCGAATGACACCATCGTGTTTTGCCTGCCGGGATCTCCAGGCGCCTGCGCAACCGGGTGGGACAAAATTATTGCTGAGCAGCTTGATCGTGACCACAAGCCCTGCAATTTCGCGGACAAACTCAAGCCCTAGTACGGGGAATTTCTAGCAAAAAAAAGCACCAAGCTCCCGAGGGGAGGTTGGTGCTGAAGATGCACAGAAAAACATCGCAGGGGTCTAACGTAATCGGTGTGCTTCGCCATCGGCTGAGCCAGGCGTCGAGGCAATGTTTGGGTTCGGCGCCCATCAAGCGTTGGACAGGTTCTGGGGTAGTGAACGCCAGTCAGCCAGTGGCTTAACGGGTTTTGCCAGCGTCTAGACGCTGGCGAGCACGATGGCAGCTGGTACAGACAGTGCGGCGACAATAAGTGCGACGCTAACGACTGTGGCTTCAACTACTGGGCGCGCTCTTTTGAGTGCGTTGCTCATGACTTGCTCCTAGGGATAACTTTTTACGTGTTGCTTTAGTCTGAGGCCCGGCGCCTCCCTATCCAGCAACGGGGCGTATAGTAACACAATTCGAGAATAAGGGTAACATTATTTTGGGTTTTTGCATCTCTCTCGCGGAATAGGCTCTAACGGTGTTGTTATCCTAATTAATGCATATATTACAGTATGTTAAGCCTTTTTTTTTGGGTGATGGCTCCACGAAATTTGCGTTTAAAACCCACAAATCTACTAATATTCGATAGGTAACTGATTGGAATCTGTGTGGTTTGTGATCTGGGTAACAAGGTAACACTAGGAGCAAACATGAAAGGAAGTAACACATCACTTGCGATATTTGGCGGAGAGCCAGTATGCGCGTCGTAACTCTTAACTGTAACGGGATACGCGCCGCAGCCCGCAAGGGCTTTTTTGAGTGGTTACCTACGCAGCAGGCAGATGTGGTCTGTCTGCAGGAGACCAAGGCGCAGATCGACCAGCTGGGAGATCCGATATTCTCGCCAGAGGGCTTCCATTGCCACTATTTCGATGCTGAGAAGAAAGGCTATTCAGGCACGGCGTTGTACAGTCGCGAGAAGCCAGACAAGGTGCATACCGGGCTTGGATTAGACATCGCAGACACGGAAGGGCGCTATATACAGGCGGATTTTGGCAAGTTGAGCGTGATTTCACTGTATTTGCCTTCTGGCTCAAGTGGTGACGAGCGTCAGGTTCGCAAAATGCGCTTCATGGACCATTTCATGCAGCATCTGCGCAAGCTGGCTGGCGATGGTCGTGAATACATTGTTTGTGGCGATTGGAATATCTGCCACAAGGAAATCGATATTAAAAATTGGAAGGGCAATCAAAAGAACTCGGGCTTCCTTCCCGAAGAGCGCGCATGGCTCGATGAGTTATTCGATGACGTAGGCTATGTCGACGCCTTTCGTCTGGTGAATCAAGAGGCAGATCAATATTCTTGGTGGTCTAACCGCGGACAGGCGCGGGCCAATAATGTGGGCTGGAGGCTAGACTATCACGTAGTTTCGCCGCAGACGGCAAGCAAGACGACCGCTGCCTCCATCTATCGCGACGAAAGCTTCTCCGATCATGCCCCTGTCATCATCGATTATGCCTTGTAGAGGGCGGGGTGGTTTTCACCACGTGTGTGCGTGCTAACATCATTAACAAGATTCGTGATTTCTAGGGGAGAGTCGGCGTGGTGAGTGTTATTTTCAGGGGCGTCATGTTGGCGAAAAAATCGCTGAGAGGCTTATTTGCGGCCTGCCTCTTAACGATTGGCTTTAGTGGTGCGCTCAACGGCCAATCGCTGATTGCGACTATCACAACGAGCCAGGGCGTCGTCGTCGCTGAGCTAAATGAACGAGCAGCGCCGACGACGGTCGCGAATTTCGTAAATCTCGCGCAGCGGGGCTTTTATGACGGGCTGACTTTTCACCGGTGGGAGAAAAACTTCATGGTGCAGGGTGGAGACCCCCTAGGCACGGGTACAGGCGGCCCCGGTTATCGATTCTCTGGCGAGGCGATTCTGCGCCATAACCAGTCGGGCATCCTGTCGATGGCGAACTCCGGACCGGGCACAGATGGTAGCCAATTTTTCCTCACTCACCTCGCCACGCCTCACCTCAACGGGAAGCACTCAGTGTTCGGTAAAGTGATTGAGGGCTTGCCAGTCGTGCAGGCTCTAAGGCGCAAGGATTTGATCACCTCGATCACAATCGCGGGCGATGTTGCCCCCTTGTTTGCGCGCAAGGCCGAGCAGATCGCCGAGTGGAACGCCGTGTTAGACGTTGAGTTTCCTGACCTTCGCCCTGCGTATGACCCCTAGTTTATAGCAGATTGGCTAGAACACTCTCTTGAAGGGCTTTACGCTCACCGCCGCGTAAACACCCGCGGCAACGTAAGGGTCTGCTTCCGCCCAGCTTTGCGCATCGGCTAGGGTATCGAATTCAGCGATGACTATGCTGCCGCTAAAACCCTTGTCGGTGTCACCGCTCTCATCGATTGGGCTTGGTCCTGCGACGACTAAGCGTCCGGCGTCTGCTAGTAGCTGGAGGCGCTCCAAGTGAGCCGGCCGCACGCTCATTCGGCGTTCCGTGCTGGCGGGGATATCTTGACTGACGATGCTGACTAACATGGTAATGATCCTTGCTGGGAGTGAGGTTCCTGTCGCCACGATTTAGGCTTCAGATTCGGGCTCTTGAATGTATTTGGCGAGTATAGGCATTTGGGCAATAACGAAGACGAAGGTCAGAATGAGGTTGCCGAATACCTTGAATTTAATCCACAGGGCTTCGCTAAGTAATAAGGCGACCGCGAGATTTACGGCGCCAAGCACCACGAAATAAGCTACCCATATGAGATTGAGGCGTTGCCATACGGCCCTCGGCGCGGGCACTGCATGTCCCATCATATGTTCGATCGCAGGCTTCTCTCCGAAAAAGCGCGACGCGAGAAAAACGCTGGCGAAGATCCAATTAACGATAGGGGCCTTCCATTTCAGGAACTCGATGTTGCGGAAAATGATCGTTGGCAGGCAAAACAAGACAACGGCGATAAAGGTAATCCATTGGAATTTATCGAGGCGCCGCTGGGTGACGAAAAGGCCGCCGTAAACGAGTACTGAGCTGACTAACAGAAATTCTGCGGCACTGAACACTCCGCCGATGCTGCGTTCGAATCCGGCTATGCTGACTAGCCTAGGATCTAGGCTCCACACGATGAAGAAGATGATAAGCGGTATATAGTCGATAAGTTGTTTCATGCGGATCGAGGCCCTTGGCTGCTAATGCACTTGTGCGGGTATGGCGCTGCTTAAGCGGATGGTAAAGCATTTGAGTAAAGGTGTCCGCAAAGCGCAGGATTTCACGTAGAATCTCCAGCTACAGAGAGAGATGCATGAGCGATTATTTAGAGATTCATCCAGACAACCCAAACCCGCGGCTGGTGCGGCGAGTCGTCGATGCCCTGCGTGCTGGGGCGATAGTCGTGTATCCGACTGATTCCACCTACGCAGTAGGCTGTCACCTCGGTGACAAATCGGCGCTGGAACGTATCCGGCGGCTGAGAGAGCTGTCTGACAAGCATAATTTCACGCTGATGTGCAGCGACTTGTCAGAGCTTGCGGTGTATGCGCAGGTAAACAACAGCGCCTTCCGCACTCTTAAAGCACTTACACCTGGCCCCTTTACCTTCGTGCTAAAGGCAAGCCCTGAGGTCCCGCGAAGGCTGATGCATCCTAAAAGGCGCACTATCGGCCTGCGGGTGCCAGACAATGCGATAGCGTTAGCCATTCTCGCAGAGATGGGCGAGCCGTTGATGACCACGAGCCTCATCCTGCCGGGCGATGACGCGCCCCTATTGGATCCCTACGAGATGAAAGAGCTGATAGGTAAGCAGGTAGACCTTATAGTAGACGGCGGCAGCTGCAGTGACACCCCAACCACCATGCTGGACCTCACCGAGGGCGTGCCGGTTCTCATGCGAGCAGGGCGCGGCGACGCCAGCGAAGTGCTCGCCTAGCGTCGCCGGCATCGCTCAGAGGCGCTATGCGAGTACCGTGACTCGTCCCTTGCGGGTATACTCTCGCCATCTATCATCTCTCGGAGAATCGGTTTGTCCACAGTAGACTCTCAGCAGCGCGTGCTCTCTGGCATGCGGCCAACAGGACGCCTCCACCTAGGCCATATGCACGGCGTGCTTAATAACTGGGTCAAGCTACAGCACGAGTACGAGTGTTTCTTCTTTGTCGCCGACTGGCATGCGTTAACGACCCATTACGGGGATGCGACGATCTTCGAGAATAATGTCCTCGACATGGTAATCGATTGGCTGGCTGTTGGGGTTAATCCTGGCTCTGCGTCGTTATTTGTACAGTCGAGAGTGCCGGAGCATGCTGAGCTGCACCTGCTTCTGTCCATGCTGACGCCGTTGGGCTGGCTCGAGCGTGTGCCGAGCTACAAAGATCAGCAAGAGAAGCTGCACGAGAAAGAACTCGATACTTACGGCTTCCTCGGCTACCCGTTATTGCAAGCGGCGGATATTCTGATTTACCGCGCGGGTCATGTGCCAGTTGGGGCGGATCAGGTCGCTCATGTTGAGCTTACCCGGGAGACTGCGCGCCGTTTTAATCATATTTATGGGCGCGAGCCGGGCTTCGAAGAGGCCGCCGAATCTGCTATCGCAAAGATGGGTAAGAAATCTGCGCGGCTCTATAGCAATCTGCGAACAGCATTCCAAGAGCAGGGTGATCACGAGGCGTTGGAGAAAGCGCAGGCGTTGCTTCGTGAGCAGCAGAATATCTCTCTGGGCGATCGCGAGCGTTTGTTTGGCTACCTAGAAGGCGGCGGTAAAATGATCCTCGCCGAGCCGCAGGCATTGTTAACGCCTGCGTCGAAGATGCCTGGGCTGGATGGGCAGAAGATGTCGAAATCCTACGACAACACGATTACGCTGCGTGAGCCCTTAGAGCTGATCGAAAAGAAAATCAGCACAATGCCGACAGATCCTGCTCGCGTGCGGCTAACGGACCCGGGCGACCCGAGTAAATGCCCAGTATGGCAGCTACACGAAGTCTATTCAGACGACGAGACCAAGCAGTGGGCGAGCGCAGGCTGTCGCAGCGCGGGCATTGGGTGTCTAGAGTGCAAGAAGCCAGTTAGTAACGCGATCATCGCCGAGCTCGAGCCTATTCAGCAAAGGGCGGCGCAATACGAAAAAGATCCAGACGTGGTTCGCTCTATTATCGCTGAAGGTTGTGAAGCGGCACGCGAGACTGCTCGCGAAACATTGCACGATGTCCGCAGCGCGATGGGGCTCACTAGTTGGTAAGTCGGTTAATGAATTACAGAGGCGTGTTTTTTTTTACTGCGTCTCAAAGAATTGAAGGGATAGAGGGAAGAGCGGCTTGACTGAGAATAGCGAGAACCAAGCAGAGGCAGTGCAAGAGGCTGAGATTAGTGATCAGGCGCACCACCTCGCAGCAGAAGCGCTCGCCGCAAATTTGTCAGGCGAGGCGCCATTCGCGTTAGTCGATGGGGAGGCGTTTAACGACATCCCCAAGGACCTCTACATTCCCCCAGACGCCCTGAAAATTTTGGTTGAGACTTTTCAGGGGCCGTTAGACCTGCTGTTGTATTTGATCAAGCGCCAGAATATCGACATCCTCAATATCAATGTCGCCGAGATTACCGATCAATACATGGCCTATGTGGAGCTGATGGAAGCGAGTCAGTTCGAGCTAGCGGCTGAGTACCTGGTAATGGCGGCGATGCTCGCCGAGATCAAATCAAAGATCCTCTTACCAAGGCAAGAGGAGCTCGAAGCAGAGGAAGACGACCCGCGGATGGAGCTTATCCGTCGGCTGCAGGAATACGAGCGGTTTAAAAAGGCAGCTGAAGCCCTCGATGAACTGCCTCGTATGGATCGCGATTTTCACCGCGCAGCTGCGGCGCCACCGAAACTCGAGCGCGTCTCCGCGGATCCTGACGTAGATCTTAAAGAAGTGCTCGCCTCGCTGGCTCAAGTCTTGCGGCGGGCAGATATGTTTGGTAGCCACCAAGTGTCCAGGGAAACGTTGTCTACGCGGGAGAAAATGTCGGAAATTCTCGTTCGCATTAGCGATCAGAAATTTGTTCCGCTGGTCTCTCTTTTGCTGCGTGAAGAAGGACGGCTAGGCGTGGTTGTGACCTTCCTCGCCATGATGGAGCTGCTAAAGGGCAGCATGATTGAGATCGTCCAAGCGGAGCCTTTCGCCCCGATCCATATCAAGGCACGGGGCGCAGCCGAGCGTGCGTTGCATGCCGGTGAAGAGTTTCGCGAAAGCGAGTTCGATTAGTTTAAGTTAGGAACACAGTTCGCATGAATGATGTCGACAATAAAGTAAAAATGATAATCGAAGGCTTGCTCCTCGCTGCCGGCAGGCCATTGTCGCTTGAGAGCATAGCGGCGGTGTTCGAAGATGAAGAAAGGCCCGACAACGATGAATTGCTGGCGGTACTCGCGCGCATCGACGACGAATGCGGCGATCGAGGCTTCGAGCTGGTTAAGGTAGCCTCCGGTTATCGCTTTCAGGTTAAACAAGAGCTGTCCGAATGGATCGCGAAGCTGTGGGAGGAGCGTCCTCCACGCTACACGCGCGCCCTGCTCGAGACGCTTGGCTTAATCGCCTACCGCCAGCCGATTACGCGAGGCGACATCGAAGAAATTCGAGGCGTCGCGGTGAGTTCAAATATCATTCGCACCTTGCTCGACAGGGAGTGGATCCGAGTCGTCGGACAGCGAGATGTGCCGGGTCGTCCATCAATGTTCGCGACAACCAAACAGTTCCTTGACTACTTCAATCTCGAGAGCCTGCAACAATTGCCGCCGCTTGCTGAAATAAAGGACCTCGAAAGCGCGGCGAAAGAGCTCGGCTTCGAGGCAGAATTGGCGGCAGCTCGTGTTTTAGAGTTACCTGAAGAAGCGATCGATGAGGCGAGTGTCGAGCTAACTGAGGAAGAGAAGGCTGAACTCTTAGCAGAGGAAGAGGCTATCGCACTTTCGCAGAAGCCTCTTGATGAAATTTTGTTCCCTGACGGTATTCCGCAAGCGAACGAAGAAGATGAGTTTGACGAAGAGGAAGACAGCGAAGCGGCGGCTGAGCTGGCGGCGATCGACGATGCCCTTGATGCATTGGAGCGCGACCTTAGCGGCAAACGCCTGCCTGTAGAGGCAGATAGCAATGAGCCGCCGATCGACGTTGCTGACGACGCCACCGTAGAGTAAAAAATGATGTCAGAGAAATTACAAAAAGTGATGGCGCGAGCAGGATTCGCTTCGAGGCGTGAAGCCGAGACGTGGATCGAGAAAGGGCGCGTTAAGGTCAACGGCGTGGTCGCGAAAATCGGTGACCGAGTTACCAACGAAGACAAGATCGTGGTCGACGGTAAGAAAGTGGCCGCACAGAATAAGGCGAGTCATGACCGCCGAGTCATTCTGTATAACAAGCCCGAAGATCAGGTGTGTACTCGCAAAGATCCAGAGGGTCGACCGACAGTCTTCGATCGCTTACCCCCGATTAAACACGGTCGCTGGGTGGCGATCGGTCGTCTCGATATCAATACCAGCGGATTGCTCCTATTTACCACCGATGGAGAGCTTGCCAATAGGCTCATGCACCCTAGCGCTCAGATTGAGCGTGAATACGCGGTGCGCGTGCTTGGTGACGTGACTAAGGAGATGGTCCAGCGTATGCATGAAGGCGTGATGGTAGACGGCAATCTGTGTCGCTTCACCGACATCCAGCATTTCGGCGGCGAGGGGGTAAACCAGTGGTATCACGTCGTCGTGATGGAAGGACGAAATCGCGAAGTCAGGAAATTATGGGAGTCGCAAGGCGTTAAAGTGAGTAGGCTAAAGCGCGTGCGTTTCGGGCCCCTGTTTATCCCTAGCACGATTACCAAAGGTCGCTTCCAGGAACTGCCGAAGAAAGACCTCGACAAGCTCCTTAAGGCGGCGTACCCGCCAGTTGAAAAGCCGCGCGCGCCTGAGCCTGCGCCGCGTTAGCCTTCGAACCCACGGGCGTCGACTGCTTGCCCGTGGAATTTCCTGCCCGCGGGCGACAGCAAATAGAGGTATATCGGCAGCAGCGATTCCGCTGTCGGTTGTGTCTGCGGGTCTTCTGCTGGGTAGGCATCGCGTCGCATTGCCGTGCGCGTGCCGCCGGGGTTGAAGCTCATTACTCGTGTGTTGCTGACATTCTCGACTTCCTCGGCAAGGGTCTGCATCAAACCTTCAACGGCAAACTTCGTAATGCCGTAAGCCCCCCAGTAGGCGCGCCCTTTGCGGCCAACGCTCGATGAGGTAAAGATGAGCCGCGCATCTTCCGAGCGCGCGAGTGCTGGCAGTAGCGCCTTGGTAAGTCCGAACGCGGCCGTTACATTGACCTGCATCAGTGACGTCCAGTCGCTATCCGGATAGAACTCTATTGGGCTGCGCGCACCGAGAAGTGCGGCGTTATGAATGAGCGCGTCCAAACTTTCAAACTGTTCGGATAACGCGGCAGCGAGTGTTTTGTAGTCTTCGCTCTGAGCCGAAGCAAAATCTAAGGGATGGATCGTGATGCGGCCAGGGTGCTGTGCTTCAATCTCATCGAAAAGTGCTTCGAGCTTCTCCTGGCTTCGTCCAAGTGCAATGACGTGCGCACCGTAAGCGCAGAATCCTTGAGTTAGCGCGCGGCCTATGCCGTCGCTCGCGCCTGTGACGAGGAGGGTTTTGCCGGCGAGTGCGTGTGGTTCTGCATTGTAGTTAAAGGTCATGAGCTAAACTTTATCAGATTAAGCAGGCCGATGGCGTGCTGGGGTTGGCTAAGAATGAAATCGGCTGGCCATTGTGCGGCGTCGACTCCTTCTGCGAGGTATCCGTAGGTCGCCGCAATGGCGATCACGTCAGCGTTCTTGGCTGCCTGCATATCACGCAGGTGATCGCCGAAATAGGCGCAGCGTTCGGTAGCTCGGCCTAGCCTGTCGAGTGCGACAAGCAGGGATTCAGGATTTGGTTTCTTCGCGGCCACATCGTCAGGGCAGACGAGTATTGGGCAGCGTGGCAGAAGCTCGAGGCGAGTAAGGAGCGCGACGGCATAGAGTCGCGGCTTATTCGTCACGATGCCCCAAGGAATTTGTGCGTGCTCTAGTGCATCGAGCAACGTGTCCATGCCAGGGTAGAGAGAAGAGCGTGTTTCTTGTATTTGCTCGAGGTAGTAGGCGAGCAGGCTCGCGTGAAACTCGGCAAAGCGCGGCTCGCTTTCTGCGATGTCAAAGCCGAGGCTGACGAGGGCCTTCGCGCCATCGGATACTGTGCGAGTGATGGATTGTGCGTCGAGTGCTGCAAGGTCATGTTCTGCCCGCAGACGATTCAGTGCGATGACGAAATCTGGCGCGGTATCGACTAGGGTGCCGTCCAGATCGAATAAGACGCAGTCTACCGAGGTGTCTAATGTCTCCGTCATTTACTGTGCCCTCAATCGTTCGCCGCTACATCGGCTGCCGGTTTCCGATAATGAGCAAGGTAGTTTACGTCAAGATCATTGCCTAGAGAGTAGCGCTTGCTGAGCAGGTTATAGGTCATGCCGCGCTGCTCTTGCAGTTCCAATCCCGCGCTGCGGGCCCAGCCGGCAAGTTCGGAGGGACGAATGAATTTAGCGTATTCATGAGTGCCACGGGGTAGCATATTGAGCACGTATTCGGCGCCGATGATGGCGAATAGATAGGACTTCGGGTTGCGATTAATCGTCGAAAATAAGACATGTCCGCCTGGTTTGACGAGTGCGAAGCAGGCGGCGACTATCGCGCTTGGGTCTGGGACGTGTTCAAGCATTTCTAGGCAGGTAACCACATCGTACTGTTCGGGTTCGCTCCCCGCGAGTTCCTCCGCGGGGATACGCCGATAGTCGATCTCGAGTTGGCTCTCGAGTTGATGCAGACGCGCTACGGCGAGAGAAGCTTCCGCCATGTCGATCGCCACCACCTCGGCGCCTTGACGCGCCATCGCCTCGGCTAGCAGCCCTCCGCCGCAGCCGATATCTAGAATGCGCTTGCCAGCGAGTGAGGTTTTCTCCGAGAGATAACCCATACGCAGTGGATTGATCTCGTGTAAAGGCTTGAACTCGCTAGTGGGATCCCACCAACGCGCTGCAAGCGCCTCGAATTTTTTAATCTCTAGATCGTCGACATTATTCATTTTCGGGTTCCTTTGAAGGCTTAGGCCATTCCGAGCAGACGCGGGCGTGGTCCGCGCGATATTCGCGAGGGTAGGCTACGCGTTGGCACTGGCCTCGAGTACGCGCTGCTGCCAAATTTGGGTCGTCTTCAATAAGGCGGCGCGGTCGATCGTCTGCAATTCGCCCGCGCGTAGCAGGGCGTGTCCGCCGCTCCACACATCACTGACTTGACTGGCTTGGGTTGAATAGACGAGATGCGAGATCACATCATAAAGCGGCTGGCTGTTGATACTTGAAAGGTCGATGGCTGCGAGGTCTGCAAATTTGCCGATTTCGATGCTGCCGATTTCGCTTTCAAGGCCCAGTGCTCTGGCTCCATTAATCGTTGCCATAGCGAGCGCTGCATGTGCGGGAAGCGCGGTTGCGTCACCAGCTACTGCCTTCGCCAACTGCGCAGCGGTGCGCATTTCCGAAAACATATCGAGGTCGTTATTGCTCGCACAGCCGTCTGTCCCCAGTGCGACGTTGATGCCAGCGCGTTGCAATTTGTCGACTTCACAAAAGCCACTCACGAGTTTGAGGTTGGATTCTGGGCAATGTGCCACGTGGGTGCCGCTAGAGGCAATCTGTGCGATTTCTGCCTCGGTGAGAGCGGTCATATGCGTGCAAAAGAGCCGCGGGGACAGAAGCCCCAAGCGGGTCAGGCGCGCAAGCGGGCGTTCGCCTGTGTCTTGCTGGGCCGCATCGACCTCGGCTTGAGTCTCGTGCACATGCATGTGTATCGGCAAGTCGAGTTCTTCAGCAAGCGCGGCAATTTTCATCAAGGGGGCGTCCGACACCGAGTAAGGCGAGTGAGGGCCGAAGGCGATGTGAATGCGCTCATCATGGCGGTACTGGTCGCTAAGCTGTGTCGTCTTTTCGATGTATTCATCGGCGTCACGCGCCCAAGGTGTCGGAAAGTCGATGACAGGGCAGGCGAGCTGTGCGCGAAGCTTGGTCTCGGTCACGACACGCGCCGCCGATTCGGGGAAGAAGTAATTGTCTGAGAAACAGGTCGTCCCCGACAGTATCATCTCCGCAGCGGCCAGCCGAGTACCGGCCTCTACAAACTCAGCATCGACGAGTTTGCCTTCTAGTGGCCAAATCTTCTCTTCAAGCCAGGCTTTCAGGGGCATGTCGTCGCCGATGCCTCGCAGCAATGACATGGCTGCATGGCCATGGGCGTTGACGAGGCCGGGGATCAGGGCGTGATGACGGAGGTGTACGGCGCTTTCAAGCGCCTCGCTGCTTAGCCGCGCCTCCGCCTCAGTGGCAGGCAGGATATGGCTTATACGGCCGCCGTTGATCAGCACTGCGTGGTCTTCGAGCACCTGCTGGGCGGGCGCTACCGGTACTACCCAGCGGGCAAAGAGTGCGAGGTCTGGGGAGAGTTTAGAAGGGGTGGAGGGGGTCATGTCTGCTGCCGATTCGCCAAATATTATCGCATTATAACCGGTCATGCGCGCTGCTGTCGCCGGCGCTTCCTTTTGGATCCGAGTCGGAAAAGGGGCTTTTGCCAGCTCGAGGGGCGGCATTAGGTCGTACCCAAGAAAGGCGTGATTCGGGGCGGCGATAGGCTGGCATTTGTGCTAGAATTTCAGGGTTCTAGCGCGGCTAGAATCGCCGTAGAGAAAGCCCTTACAAAAAACCACCCAGCGGCCGCTATAGAAGGGTATCAAGCTAACCTTCTCGCACGCAGATTGCGCCTAGAACACGAAGGTTGGGTGTCAAAATCAGAAGCAGGAAAGACGAGTTTATGAGCGAGTTCGCAAAACAGGTCCTACCCGTCGCGCTAGAGAGCGAAATGCGCGAGTCTTATCTCGCTTACGCGATGAGTGTCATCGTAGGGCGTGCGCTGCCCGATGTTCGTGACGGCTTGAAACCTGTGCATCGCCGCGTGCTATTCGCGATGAATGTGCTGTCGAATGATTACAATAAGCCTTATAAGAAGTCTGCGCGTATCGTCGGTGATGTCATCGGTAAGTATCACCCTCATGGTGACACGGCGGTCTATGACACGATCGTTCGTATGGCTCAGGATTTCTCACTGCGTTACCCCTTGGTCGATGGCCAGGGTAACTTCGGCTCGGTCGACGGCGATTCCGCGGCGGCCATGCGTTATACCGAAATTCGTATGGCGAAGATCGCCCATGATCTGCTCGCAGACCTCGACAAGGAAACCGTCGACTTCTCGCCTAATTACGACGGCACCGAACAGATTCCTGATGTACTGCCTGCGCAGATTCCTAATCTTTTAGTGAACGGCTCCAGTGGCATAGCCGTGGGCATGGCGACCAACATCCCGCCGCATAACCTAACCGAAGTCGTTGGCGGCGCCATCGCACTGCTCGATGATCCACAGATCGGTATTGAAGGCCTGATGGAGCACATCTCCGGCCCCGATTTCCCCACTGCTGGCATCATTAACGGCAAAGCCGGCATCTTGCAGGCTTATCAGACCGGCCGGGGCCGCATTTACATGCGTGCACGCGCCGAGGTGCTTACCGACGAGAAGAGTGGTAAGCAGACGATTATCGTCTCCGAGATTCCTTACCAGGTGAATAAGGCGCGCTTGATCGAGAAGATTGCCGAGCTCGTGAAAGAAAAGAAGGTTGAGGGAATAACCGAGCTGCGTGACGAGTCTGACAAAGACGGGATGCGAATCGTTATCGAGCTAAGACGCGGCGAGATGGGAGACGTGGTTCTCAATAATCTCTATGCCCAGACGCAGATGCAGAATGTGTTCGGCATTAACATGGTCGCGCTCGTCGATGGTCAGCCGCGCCTATTAACTTTGCGCGAAATACTCGATGCGTTTATTCGTCACCGCCGGGAAGTGGTTTCTCGTCGCACGACCTACCTGCTCCGCAAGGCGCGCGATCGTGGCCACATCTTGGAAGGGCTAGCCGTTGCTTTGGCGAATATCGACGCGGTGATCGAGCTCATCAAGACTTCGCCTAGCTCGGCTGAGGCAAAGGTCAAACTTCTTGAGCGCTCGTGGAAATCAGACAGCGTGTTAGCGATGCTTGGTGAGGTAGGCGCAGACGCCTGCCGCCCTGAGGGCTTGGAGGCAAAATACGGCCTTAATGGCGCCGATTACTATCTGTCGGAAGAGCAGGCTCAGGCGATCCTCGAGCTGCGTCTGCATCGCCTGACTGGCCTTGAGCACGAGAAGCTCATCAACGACTACAAAGCACTACTCGAACAGATCGCGGATTACCTCGATATTTTGGGTAACCAAGCACGACTCCTTAGCGTTGTTCGAGCTGAGCTCGAGAAGGTGCGCGATGAGTACGGCGACGAGCGGCGCACGGAAATCGTTGGCACTCAGCTCGATTTGACCGTCGAGGATCTCATCACGGAAGAAGACCGCGTGGTGACGATCTCTAAGACCGGCTACGCGAAGACTCAGCCTCTAAGCGATTATGCGGCACAGCGCAGAGGCGGCATGGGGCGCGCAGCTGCGGCAGTGAAAGACGAGGACTTGGTGGAACACCTCCTCGTAGCAAGCACCCACGATACGCTGTTGTGTTTTACCAGTCATGGCAAGGTTTACTGGCTCAAGGTGTATATGATTCCCGTCGCGAGTCGCGCCTCGAGAGGTAAGCCGGTCGTCAATATCTTGCCCTTAGACGAGGGTGAGCGAATTACCAGTATGCTGCCGGTGAATGACTACACAGAAGATGCCTTCGTGTTCATGGCGACTGCGAACGGCACGGTAAAGAAGACGCCTCTGCCGAGTTTTGCCCGTCAACGCAGTGTAGGACTCAGGGCGATAGAACTAGACGCAGACGACGAACTCGTCGGCACGGCGCTCACCGATGGGTCGCGCGACCTCATTTTGATGAGCAGCGCAGGTAAGACTATCCGCTTCGCCGAGAGCGGCGTACGAGCCATGGGTCGCACGGCTCGCGGCGTGCGTGGTATTCGCCTGCAAGAAGGTCAGCGTATGGTGTCGTTGATGGTTGCCGATGACGAAAAGCAGGTGCTCACCGTGAGTGAAAATGGCTACGGCAAGCGGACTAAGTCTAGCGACTTCCCGCTGCGTGGCCGGGGTGGTCAAGGCGTGATCGGTATCCAGGCAAGCGAACGCAATGGTGCCGTAGTGGGCTCAGTGCAAGTCACCGACAGCGATGAGATTATGCTGATCTCCAGCAAAGGCACCATGGTGCGCACGCGCGTCGATGAAGTCTCCGTGCAGGGCCGTAACACACAGGGCGTTCGCCTCATACGTTTGAAAGAAGGCGAGAAGCTTGTCGGCTTGGAACGTGTGGATGAGCCGGAAGAAGTGTTAGCTGAAATCGATGCTGAGGCGCAGCCTGAAGAGATCGGCGCAAGCGATGTCGACTGAGATCCAGGCAAACCTAGATGACTCTCCCGTGGTCGCCTATTTGGGGCCGCAAGGGACCTTCTCACACGCCGCTGCGATGGCCTTCTTTGAAGGGCGTGGCGGCAGCAATCCCTTTACCTTCGATTCCTGTGCGAGCATTGAAGATGTGTTCGCGAGTGTCGAATCGGCTCGCTCGCGTTTCGGCGTCGTGCCGATTGAGAATTCGACTGAGGGCGCGGTAAACAATACCCAAGACTGTCTCCTGTTGACGCCCGTACGAATCATTGGTGAGATCGTGATTCCGATCGTACACAATTTTTTGGTAGCGCCTGGCGTTACACGAGAAAGTCTCCACACCGTAGCATCTCATAAACAGTCTCTGGCCCAGTGCCGGCGATGGCTAGCACGAAATGAGCCTGCGCTCGATAAGCGTGAATGTGCAAGTAATGCGCAGGCAGCAGAAGCGGCGATGGCCGAGCCGGGCGTCGCGGCGATCGCTGGCGAATTTGCGGCACAAACCTACGGCTTACATATCCTCGCCGACTCAATACAAGACCACAGCCATAACAGCACGCGGTTTCTCATTCTCGCGCAGCCGGATGTTGAGCTGCCTGCCGTTTCACCTAGCGTCATCCCTACCGGATCGGCTCCCACAGCAGTGCAATCGAAAACCAGTCTATTGGTAGCCACAGACAATAAGCCAGGTGCATTGTTTCGGCTGCTAGAGCCTTTTAATGCATTGCAAATCGATTTATCGAAAATCGAAGCGCGGCCTTCGAAGTTAAGGGCCTGGGAGTATGTCTTCTTCATAGATTTCATCAGCGCATCAGAGGAGCCTGAGGTCATCGAGGCGCTTCTCGTCAAGCTGGCACCGAGCACGACATCGCTGCGGGTGTTAGGAACTTACCCGTTGGCTCCACCGAACCCGACCACAGAGGGCGCTTCCGGTGAATAGCCCCGCTGCGCGGCTTAAGCAGGCTCGTGTCCTGATCGTCGGCCTTGGTCTCATCGGCGGTTCAATCGCCCGCGGTCTAAAGCGGGCAGAGGCAGTCTCGAGGCTTCTAGCCTGCGACAGCGATACCGAGCAGCTCCATGCTGCGCTTGCCGAGGGCAGCGTAGACGAGGTGGGCGATCTCGCTACGCTCTGCCCACAAGCTGATCTTATTGTGATCGCGTTGCCCACCTTGCTTACCGCAGAGGTGCTGGCAACCGTCGCTAAGCATTGTGCTGCACATGCGGTTGTGACCGATGTGGCTAGCGTGAAGGCGACAGTTACGCGTGCGGCCCAAGACTTAGGCGCTGGATTTTCGTCGCGTTTCGTGCCAGGGCACCCGATAGCAGGATCGGAGAAGAGTGGCTACCTAGCCTCCGATGCTGAGCTTTTTTCGTCGCGCAATGTGATCCTGACTCCGCTGCCTGATAACACGCAAGACTCGCTCGGCCTTGTCTCCGCTCTGTGGCGGGTGATCGGTGCCAATATGCTGGCGATGTCTGTCGAGCGCCATGATGAGGTGCTCGCGGCGACAAGCCATCTGCCCCACCTCTTGGCCTATTCGATTGTTGACGTGTTGGCGAGGCAAGAGCAGAGCGATGATATCTTTCGCTACGCCGCTGGTGGCTTCGCTGACTTTAGCCGGCTCGCCTCGAGCGACCCGCGCATGTGGTCTGACATATTCGTCGCCAACCGCGGCGCGATGAGCCGAGTCTTAGGCTCGATGATCGAGGAGTTACAAGGCTTGAAGGCGGCATTAGAATCTGCGCCGCCAGGAGAGCTCGCGAGTGACTTGCGAAAGCTCTTTACCGACGCTCGTGCGACGCGCGAGGCGTTCATCAATACTCACTTTAAACCGAATGCGAACAGTGTCATGAAAGAACAAAAGGTCAGTTTTCTCGCTTGCGGCCTGAATCAAGCGGCTCGTAATAGCGACGCCTCTGTGTGCGGTAAGGTCCGTGTGCCAGGGGATAAATCGATTTCTCATCGCTCGATAATCTTTGGATCAATCGCCGAAGGCCGGACAGAGGTCAGCGGCTTCCTCGAAGGAGAGGATGCTCTCAACACGGTGGCGGCATTCCGCGAACTCGGCGTGACAATAGTAGGCCCTGAGCAGGGGCGTCTAAGTATCATCGGTGTCGGTCGCAACGGCCTGTCTGCGCCACGTAAACCCCTTTATATGGGTAATTCAGGTACGGCCATGCGCCTGCTTGCGGGCCTGCTCGCAGCGCAGCCTTTCGATAGCGTGCTCACCGGCGATGAGTCTTTGAGCAAGCGGCCGATGGCGCGGGTCGTCGATCCGCTGCGCGACATGGGAGCACAGATCGAGGCGCAAGAGGGTGGCACACCGCCACTGCGGATTGCGCCCGCTACGCTTGCGGGCATTCATTACGCGATGCCGATGGCTAGTGCTCAAGTTAAATCTTGTTTGTTGTTAGCGGGGCTGTATGCGGAGGGTGAGACGCGCATCGACGAGCCTGCTATTTGTCGCGATCATACCGAGCGTATGCTTGAAGGATTCGGCTATCCGCTAACCCGCACTGCCGACTTTAAGTCTGTGACGCTCGAAGGCGGCTTTCCGCTGAAGGCAACGACAATCGATGTTCCTAGCGATATTTCATCGGCCACCTTTTTTCTCGTCGCGGCGGCTATTTGCCCAGGGTCTGATGTCGAACTCGAGCACGTTGGTATCAATCCTTCGCGTGTTGGCATTATCAATCTGCTCAAGATGATGGGCGCCAATCTCGACATGCTTAACGAGCGAGTCGTCGGTGGCGAGCCGGTCGCGGATTTGCGTATCCGCTATGCGCCGTTGAAAGGCATAGTGATACCCGAGGAGCAGATCCCCTTGGCAATCGATGAATTTCCGGCACTGTTCATCGCCGCCGCAGTTGCCGAGGGTGAGACGGTGCTGCGCGGTGCCGAGGAGCTGAGGGTAAAAGAAAGCGATCGACTAGCTGCGATGGCCGCAGGTATGGATGCAATCGGCATCGAAAGCGAGATGTATCATGACGGCATTCGCATTTCGGGAAACCCGGCTGCCGTGTTTAATACGGCCGAGATCGATTCACAAGGCGACCACCGCATAGCCATGGCCTTTGCGGTCGCGAGCCTACGCAGCGCTGCGCCGCTGGTCATCCGCGACTGCGCGAATGTCGCCACCTCTTTCCCTAATTTTGTCGAGCTCAGTGCGCGACTCGGCTTGGAGATCGGTGTTGAGCGCAGCTAGGCCGGTTATTACGATTGATGGTCCCTCCGGTTCGGGTAAGGGCACGATCGCGTCGCGCTTGGCGCAGCGTCTAGGTTTTACGTTGCTCGATAGCGGCGCCTTGTACCGAGTGCTTGGTCTCGCGGCGTTACGGGCGGGTTTAAAGCCAGAGGAGGATCAAGAGGCGATTGCGGCGCTCGCAGCCGACTTGCCGATTCACTTCGGTCGTGCGGTGACTGATGCACCTTGGAAAGACGATTCGGTCTGGCTGGGAGCGGAGGAGGTGAGTCTAGCGATTCGCACCGATGAGGCCAGTGCCTGGGCCTCGTTAGTCGCAGCTATACCCGCGGTGCGCGCGAGTCTGTTACAGCGCCAGCGAGACTTCCTGGGTGACGCAGGTTTGGTGGCCGACGGGCGTGACATGGGCACAACGGTGTTCCCTGAGGCGCCCCTCAAGGTCTTCTTGACAGCAAGCGTCGAGGCGCGCGCCGAGCGCAGGCATAAGCAGTTGATAGCAAAGGGTATTGATGCTATTCTTTCCGCCCTTTTGCGCGAGCTCCAAGAGCGCGATGCGCGCGACACACAGCGTAGTGCGTCGCCGTTGAGGGCAGCGGAGGACGCGATAACGATCGATTCTACTGACATGAGCATCGAACAAGTGATGGCTCAAATCGAAGAATTGATAGCAATAAAGATCGGTAAGCACTAGAAAACAAAGGATTTTTACTCGAGGGTCGACGCATCACCAGTATCGGTGTCGGCGTCTCGGATTTTAGCAATAACACCGTCACCGCTGGGGTGCGGAGTAGCGAGTCATCGATGACAACACTGTCCTGAGAGGGGCGGCCCATCGCTGATAAGCACAGATAATGGACGTTACAATGAGCGAAAGTTTTGCAGAATTATTTGAAGCCAGCCTAAGCGAGATCGACATGACTCCAGGCGCGATCGTCGCCGGCACTGTCATCGACATCGACTCCGATTGGGTTACTGTTCACGCGGGCCTCAAGTCAGAAGGCGTCATCGCCAAATCAGAATTCTTCGATGAGCAGGGTAATTTTTCCCTCGAAATCGGCAACATCGTAAAAGTCGCCCTCGAAACTGTTGAAGACGGTTTTGGTGCCACTAAGCTATCGCGCGAGAAAGCCAAGCGCGCCGAGTCTTGGATGGAGCTGGAAGCGGCATACGAGAAGAACGACATCGTGACCGGTGTAATCAACGGCAAGGTCAAGGGTGGTTTCACCGTCGACCTCAACAACATCCGCGCGTTCCTCCCAGGTTCACTCGTCGATGTGCGTCCGGTTCGCGACACGCTGCACCTCGAAGGTCAGCAGCTCGAATTCCGACTCATCAAGCTCGACCAGAAGCGCAACAACGTTGTTGTTTCGCGTCGCGCAGTGCTCGAGTCAGTTAGCACGGAAGAGCGCGATGCGCTGCTCGCCAAGCTACAGGAAGGCATGGCTGTTAAGGGTATCGTGAAGAACCTCACCGACTACGGCGCGTTCGTAGACCTCGGCGGCGTTGACGGCCTGCTCCACATCACTGACATGTCTTGGAAGCGTATTAAGCACCCAAGCGAGATCGTAAATGTTGGCGACGAGATCAACGTTAAAGTCCTCAAATACGACCGTGATCGTAACCGCGTCTCACTAGGCCTCAAGCAACTGGGCGAAGATCCATGGTTGGCTATTAAAGGTCGTTACCCGCAAAACGCTCGCGTTAAGGCTGTGGTCACGAATCTTACCGATTACGGCTGTTTCGCAGAGCTAGAAGAGGGCGTTGAAGGTCTCGTTCACGTGTCTGAAATGGACTGGACGAACAAGAACATCCATCCTTCGAAAGTCGTGCAGCTTGGACAAGAAGTCGACGTCATGATCCTCGACATCGACGAAGAGCGTCGTCGCATCTCTCTCGGAATTAAGCAGTGCTTCCAGAACCCATGGGACGGCTTCGCCGAGAAATTCCAGAAGGGCGACAATATCTCTGGCGTCATTAAGTCGATCACCGATTTCGGTATCTTCATTGGTTTGGACGGCAACATCGACGGCCTCGTTCACTTGTCTGACATCTCTTGGGATGACACCGGCGAAGAAGCCGTGCGCGAATACAAGAAAGGCGACGAGATCGAGACTGTTATCCTGTCGATCGATTCCGACCGCGAGCGCATCTCTCTTGGCATCAAGCAGTTGGGTGAAGATCCTTTCGCCAGCTTCGCCTCAGATTATGAGCGTGGCAGCATCGTGAAGGGTACCGTCACTGCAGTTGACGCGAAGGGCGCAAATATCGCTATCGCTGACGGCATCGAAGGTTACCTGCGTGGCTCAGAACTTGGGCGCGAGAAGGTCGAAGACGCGCGTTCTGTTCTGAAAGAAGGCGACGAAATCGAAGCGAAAGTCGTTAGCGTTGATCGTAAGACTCGCAACCTAAGCCTGTCAGTTAAGGCTATGGAAATCGACGACGAGCGCGCGGCAATCAAAGATCACAAGAACCAAGAAGCGGCAGACGTTTCTCCTGGTACTATCGGTGATCTCATCAAAGCACAGATGGAAAAGGGTTAACCTTTTCATCTTAGTGAACGCCCAATCCAAGTGCCTGCGGTTTTCTGCGAGCACTTGAGTTGGCGCTAAATGGTGAGTCGAGTAACGAGTTACGACGCTCGACCAAGCTTTAGTGACTAAGGTGTGGCTATGACAAAATCAGAACTAATAGAGCGCATCGCGAGTAAGCAAAAGCAACTTACTGCGAAGGACGTAGAGCTCGCCGTGAAAGGCATACTAGAGACTATGTCGCAGGTGCTCGCCGATGGCGGACGCATCGAGATTCGCGGATTCGGTAGCTTCTCTTTGCACTACCGTGTACCACGCATTGGACGCAACCCTAAAACGGGCGAGCCCGTAGCGCTTAGCGGAAAGCACGTACCGCATTTTAAGCCAGGTAAGGAGTTGCGAGACCGCGTCAATGCGGGCATGCAAAACGAATCCTAATACCGCTTTGTAATGGACTTAGCGGGTATTGGGTTCAGTAAGAATAACGGCGATAACCGACTAGGTTGCGCCGTTTTTTTTGTCAGTCGGATTAGTATTGCCCCTCGCTATCCACGCTGAGGTAGACTAGCGCCTTGAGCCCATTTTGGAGGACTGTATGCAAAAGCTGCGCCGGCTAGTAACCGGACTCATACTCTTGGTTGTCCTCGTCCTTAGTCTTGGGTTTCTGACCGCGAATAACCAGCTGGTGAGTTTAGAATTGGGTACCTACATGACCCAGCCGCGTCCGGTCGCGCTATGGATCGCAGCGGCCTTTGTCGGTGGTGGCAGCCTAGGCTTATTAGTAGGCCTGCGCGTGTTTAAGAGCGCCGTAAGCCGTATGGAGCTTTCCCGACTGCGCGCTAAGCTTGCGAAACATGAAGAACAGGAACGCGTGCGCGCTAACACCAAGGTGACGAGCGGGTAGGGAATAGACAGGATAGAAAGGATAAAGGAAGTAATGACTAAAGATGAGAACAGGATTATCGTCGCTCTGGATTTTGACACCGAGGCGAAAGCGCTCGCGTTGGCTGAGCGCTTAAATCCGAAGCACTGCAGGATCAAGGTGGGTAAGGAGCTGTTTACTCGCTGTGGTCCGCACTTGGTGAGTGCGCTCTGTGCCCGCGATTTTGATGTCTTCTTGGACCTGAAATTTCATGATATCCCCAATACCGTCGCGAAGGCGGTTGCGGCTGCGGCAGACCTTGGTGTGTGGATGACCAATGTGCACGCCTGTGGAGGCCTGCAAATGATGACAGCCGCGCGTGAGGCGATCGCCGACAGGGAGAGCGATCAACGTCCCTTACTTATCGCCGTCACCGTATTAACTAGCCTGTCCGCAGACGATCTGATTGAGGTTGGAGTGCAGAAAACGCCAGAGCAGCAGGTGTTAGACCTTGCGACTTTGAGCGCTCAGGCAGGGCTTGATGGTGTGGTTTGCAGTGCCGCCGAGACCCGCGCCTTGCGCGGCCTAATGCCTGAAGACTTCTGTCTCGTCACTCCGGGGATTCGACGCCTTGAGGATGCTGCCGGCGACCAGAAGCGGGTCGTAGGGCCCGCTGAAGCGATTGCGAATGGCAGTGACTACCTTGTAGTCGGGCGCCCCATTACGGGGGCTGCTGATCCATTGGCCGCGCTCGACGCGTTTAATTTGGCGATTTCTCGCGCTTAGCCTCTGGCCTGCTAGACTTTGGATAGAGGCGCTGAATGGTGCCTCTGGCGGCAAATTGACTTGCCGCCATTACTTCTAAGTCTCAAGGAGAGAGCTATGTCGACTATTCAATTCAGTGAGTTTTTAAGCCCGCGGCGGGTATCGCAGGGGCGTAAATGGCGTGTTTTGCCTCGGCTTTCGCAGCTGATGGCGTTGTCCCTTATGCTTGTCGTGTTGGCCTTGCAGCCTGAAGCCAGTTTCGCGCAGGACGCCGACAGTGAAAGCGTCGCGCAGAGACTGACGCAGCTTGATATCAATACAGCAGATGCCGCCGAGCTTGCTGCCGGCTTGCAGGGCGTGGGTCTCGTAAAGGCCCAGGAAATCGTTAAATATCGAACGTTATACGGCGATTTTATGGCGGTGGAGGAGCTTGCCGATGTAAAGGGTATCGGCATGGCGACCGTGGAGAAAAATAGGCATGTCATCGTGCTGGAGTCGGACGTCGACAAAGACGCCTAACTCGAAAGCCGATTGGCAAGGTAGCGGAGCTGCGTGTCGCCCACCGTCGAGGCGACACGCACTAAGCACAGGCGCGAGGGTGATTCATGCAGTGGTTAATTATCGGGCTTGCTAGCTTTGCATTGGCAAGTGGCCTCACTGCTTTGGTTGTTCGATACGCACCGCGGCTCGGTTTCGTTGACACGCCGGTCGCGCGCAGTGCACACGCCCAGCCCAAGCCGCTAGGTGGGGGCGTGGCATTGGTTGTACCTTATTTCCTCGCGGTCATTTACCTGTCTACCTCCGGTGCTGCGGATTTAATCCCAGCTGCGCTCGCGTGCTTGTTGGTCGCGGCGATCGGTCTCGCTGATGATTTCACCCCGATGTCGCTGCGTTATCGTTTTCCTATTCAGGTCATGGCTGCGTTTTTCGTGGTGTGGCATGTCGATTTGCTCCCCGTAGATTTCTTGCTGTACTCGCTAGACTCCCCCTGGTTATTGTCCGGATTAGCTTTCCTGTCGCTAGTGTGGCTTTGCAATCTTTATAATTTCATGGACGGTATCGATGGTATTGCTGCGTCGCAGCTGCTTTTTGTCTCGCTCGCGTGTGCGTTGTTCATAGTCATTTCCGCTCAAGGCGAGGCATCGACCGAGGGGCTGGGATCGCTGCAAGGGGGCTTCGAATCGCTGCCCTCCTTGTTACTGTGCGCTGTGCTTGCGGGATCGGCGGCAGGTTTCCTGCTTTGGAACTGGTCTCCTGCGCAGTTGTTTATGGGTGACTGTGGTAGCGCGTTTGCGGGTTTCGTACTGGGTTTGCTCGCCCTCGACACACTCTCAAGCGGAGTCATGACCGTATGGAGCTGGTTGTTACTGCTCGGGGTCTTTGTCGTAGACACCGGAGTCACGCTGGTTAGACGAGTGTATGCGGGGCAGCGCTGGCATGAAGGACACTCTCAGCACGCCTATCAGCACCTCGCCCGGAAGTTTAAAAGTCATTCAGCAGTCGTGTTGGCGCTGCTGCTAATGAATGGCGTATGGCTATTGCCGCTGGCACTGCTTGCGGGTAATTTTCCGCAATTCGGTATACTATTTGCCACTGTTGGGCTCGCCCCGCTTATTGTTATCGCGGTGGTTGTAGGCGCTGGTAAAGAGTTGTCTATCCATTAACTGCGTACCGCACCGCCTTTTTGGTGTTAGCACACTAATGGTCAACAACGACGAGCCCACTAATACCAAGCGAAGGACGCAGGATGCAGGTTTACTCGATTCCAATCTCACGACCACTCAAGCGGCTAGTAACAGGCTGTTGGGATGCGGTTTTGATCACAGTGGCGCTCATTTTCGCCTATGGGTTGGCGGGCGCTGAGTTTTTCCAGCAAGAACAAAAAACCCTCATCTTCCTCGGTCTTGCGCTTCTTCTAAGCCTGCTGGCCTTCGTGCGCGTGGGGCTTTACCGCGTCCTCGTTCTTTATATGGGCCTGCAGTCGAGCCTGCTGATTGCACAGTGCGTGACGATCGCGACGGGACTACTCGCTGCAGCTTACGGTTTGTCCGCGGCGCAGGGAGAGGCTCGCGTTGCAATCCTGCCGATTTTTTGGCTCCTTGCTCTGTTCTTTATGGGAGGCTCGCGCCTCCTAGGCAAGCTGGCCATAATCAGCCTGATTCAAAACTTTCGCCCCAAAGAGCCGGTTATCATTTATGGTGCAGGGAGTTCAGGCATGCAGCTACTTGCGGCGCTGCAGAGCGGGGATCAATACCTACCCGTCGCCTTCGTCGACGACGGGCACAAGCTACTCGGCAGCACGGTGCACGGTGTGCGAGTCTACGGTCCGAATTCCCTCTATGAGCTCGTTGAGTCATTTTCTGTGCGCCAAATATTGCTAGCGATTCCGTCAGCTACCCATGCCGAGCGTAAAGAAATCCTCAACAAGCTTGAGCACTTGCCTGTGCACGTGAAGACTGTCCCAGATATGTTCGACATGGTGTCGGGCAAGGTGGGAGTCGATGAGATTCGCGATGTCGATATCGAAGATCTACTTGGTCGTGACATCGTCCCGCCAGACCCCCAGCTCCTCGGCGCTTGCATTAAAGCGCGCTCGGTTCTAGTCACAGGGGCTGCCGGCTCCATAGGTTCGGAGTTGTGCCGGCAGATCGTCGCTATCGGGCCGTCGCGTCTCGTCATCCTCGACTCTTTCGAATACGGTCTCTATGAACTTGAGCAAGAGTTGGAAGAGCAGGTTCAGCTAATCCGCAACGAATCCGGCGTGTCGGAGGGAGTCGAGTTAGTGGCGACGCTAGGCTCGGTAGGGAATGCCAGCTTTGTGCGAGAGGTGATGCGCCGCTATGGGGTCGAAACCGTGTATCACGTTGCCGCTTACAAGCAAGTCCCTATGGTGGAGAGTAACGTTGTCGAGGGTGTGCGTAATAACGTCTTCGGCACACTGGCCACCGCTCGCGCGGCGCGAGAGTTTGAGGTCAAGGATTTTGTCCTGATCTCGACGGACAAGGCGGTGCGACCGACTAATTATATGGGCGCAACGAAGCGTTTCGCCGAGCAGGTGCTGCAATCCCTTGCGATGTTAGATAACAAGACGCGATTCAGCATGGTCAGGTTCGGCAATGTGCTCGGCTCTTCGGGTTCAGTGGTGCCTTTGTTCCGGCGTCAGATTAGCCGCGGCGGGCCAGTTACCGTGACACATCCAGAGGTCACCCGCTTTTTTATGACGGTGCAAGAAGCGGCGCAACTAGTCATCCAGGCGGGTTCGATGGCGACGGGAGGAGATGTCTTCGTTCTCGACATGCATGAGCCGATCCGCATCGTCGATCTTGCGAAGAAAATGGTCCATCTCATGGGCTACGACGTGAAAGACGAAAACTCATACCGTGGAGATATCGCGATCGAGTACACCGGTTTAAGGCCCGGTGAGAAGCTCTATGAAGAACTGCTTATCGGCGAATCTGTGACCGGTACGGACCATCCGAAAATCATGCGTGCTGAAGAAGAATCTTTGAGTTGGTCTGAGCTAAAGCCCTTGCTCGATCGCCTAGCTGCCGCCTGCGAAGAAGCTGACAGTCAAGAAATCCGTGCGGTGTTGATGGAAGCGGTTTCGGGTTTTGTGCCGGAGTCAGAGCTGATGCTGACGGCCCCGTCGGAGCTTGAGTACTCTTCAAGGCCTGTCGAACGTGCAACGAGCAGCGCCAAAGTGACGCCACTCTTTGCTAAAAAGCCGTAATACGATGATGAGCCGAGAAGCGAATAGGCTTCCGGCTTAGGTTGTTCAGGCTACTTACGCTTCACGCTAATCATGGTGATGGGTTCAACTGGGACATTTTGGTGTCCACGCGCGTTTCCCGTCTCTGCAGTCGCCATCTGATCGACGGCCTCCATGCCTCCTATGACTTCACCGAAGACTGCGTAGCCAAAGCCGCGCGGCGTGTCGTCCGTATGGTTGAGGAAGTCATTGTCGACGAGGTTAATGAAAAACTGGCTGGTAGCGCTGTCGATAACGTTTGTGCGTGCCATAGATAGCGTGCCGCGCTTATTCGGCACCGCTGCACTCGCTTCATTCTTGATGCTCTCGAAAGGCGACTGTTGGACCATGTCCTCGTTAAAGCCGCCACCTTGGACCATGAATCCGGGGATGACGCGATGGAAGATGAGGCCGTCGTAAAAGCCTGCATCGGCATAGCGGAGGAAGTTCGCTACGGAAATAGGCGCCTTGTCCGCCCACAGCTCGATCGTTACTGTGCCGGTGCTGGTCTCCATCACCACTATGGGATTGTCTTGGGCGGCGACTAGGCTCGGCGCGAGACTCGCTGCAAGTGTGAGTGTGAGGGCTGTTAATAGGCTGCGCATAGTGGACTCCAGCTAATTGATAAAAGGACGAGTGAAAAACGAGGACATACTATAGCGCACAAAATGCGAATGCCCTATGTCTTGGTCGGCGCGAGCTGACTTCGATAGAAAGTTTGATAGAGAGCTTGATAGAAAACTGGGTAAGAATTTAGCTAGCAAGGGAGCCGCGCGGAGGCGAAACCGCGGCTGTGGAACTTGTGACGAAAAAGGCGAAGGAGGGGAGAAAAAGTGGCTGCCCAACCTGGACTCGAACCAGGAACCAATTGATTAACAGTCAACTACTCTACCATTGAGCTATTGGGCAATGTCTAATGCCGAAACTGATCGCTCGGCAAGGAACGGGGCGTATATTAGTGTCTAAATCAGCGGGGGTCAACACTCGCGGATATTCCGGCGGAATATTGTCATTCGGCTGCGCGCTTCGCTACGCAGAGGCTAGTCTTCTAGTGTAGGCTAGGGTTTTGGCTTCGTCTGTGTATTTATTCTAAAAATTGCGAGGTCGGCCCGTCAAAAAAGCTACTGTTATGACTCAAGCGTTCGAAATTCATTCCCAATTCAAGCCGGCAGGACACCAGCCTCAAGCCATCGAAGGGCTCCTCGAAGGGCTCGAGGACGGATTGCGCGCGCAGACCCTCCTCGGCGTTACCGGCTCCGGCAAGACCTTCACCATCGCTAATGTCATCGAGCGCTCGCAGCGGCCGGCGTTGGTCATGGCGCCGAACAAGACGCTCGCAGCGCAGTTGTATGGTGAGTTTAAGGAGTTCTTCCCCAAAAACGCGGTTGAGTATTTCGTGTCCTATTACGATTACTATCAGCCCGAAGCCTATGTGCCTGCGTCTGATCTCTTTATCGAAAAAGATTCATCTATTAACGATCACATCGAGCAGATGCGACTGTCTGCGACCAAGGCGCTCATAGAGCGTCCCGACGTCATCGTCGTCGCGACCGTCTCCGCGATTTATGGTCTCGGCGACCCCGGCGCCTATTTGCAAATGGTGGTGCATCTCGATCGCGGCGATCGCATCGATCAGCGCACGCTGCTAAAGCGACTCGCCGAGCTGCAATACACGCGAAACGACATGGAGCTGAAGCGAGCGACGTATCGCGTGCGCGGTGATGTGATCGACATTTACCCCGCGGAGTCAGAAAGGCATGCGATCCGCATCCAGCTCTTCGACGATGAAATTGAGAAGCTGTCCTATTTTGATCCGCTCACCGGTGCCGTGCTAAAGGAAGTGCCGCGTTTAACGGTCTTCCCTAAATCACATTACGTCACTCCGCGCGATACATTGCTCAATGCGCTGGACAGCATCAAATTAGAGCTACGTGAACGACTCGAGTTTCTTCATGCGAACAACCGCCTAGTAGAGGCGCAGCGCCTAGAGCAGCGCACAAAATTCGATCTAGAAATGATTCAGGAGCTTGGCTACTGCAACGGCATAGAGAATTATTCACGCTATCTCTCGGGACGGCCTGCTGGGGCGCCACCGCCGACGCTTTACGATTATCTTCCCGAGAATGCGATCATCGTGTCGGATGAGTCTCACGTGTCGATTCCGCAGCTAGGCGCGATGTACAAGGGCGATAGGTCGCGAAAAGAGACATTGGTGGAATACGGATTCCGGCTACCGTCTGCCTTGGATAATCGGCCGCTGCGCTTCGAAGAGTGGGAGGATTTGCTTCCCCAGATCATTTTCGTGTCGGCGACTCCGGGAAAATACGAAGAGGAGCACGAGGGCAGTAGAATAGAGCAGGTCGTGCGACCAACCGGGCTGCTTGATCCCGTGCTCGAAGTCCGACCGGCAACGACGCAGGTTGATGATCTCCTGTCGGAGGTCACACGTGTCACCTCCGATGGTGAGCGAGTGCTGGTCACAGTGCTCACTAAGCGGATGGCAGAGGATCTAACCGATTACCTGGCCGAGCATGGGGTTCGCGTTCGCTATCTGCATTCCGATATAGACACTGTAGAGAGGTCAGAGATTTTGCGCGACCTTCGGCTCGGGCAGTTCGACGTCCTCGTCGGCATTAATTTGCTCCGCGAAGGCTTAGATATCCCTGAGGTCGCTCTGGTTGCAATTCTCGATGCCGACAAAGAGGGTTTCCTGCGCTCGGATCGGTCCCTCATTCAAACTATTGGCCGTGCGGCGAGAAATTTGCACGGTAAGGCGATCTTGTACGCGGACAAGGTCACAGGTTCTATGCAGCGTGCGATGGATGAATCGAATCGTCGTCGGGAGGTGCAGCTAGCGTATAACGAAGAACACAATGTCACGCCCATTGGGGTCAGTAAGCGTATCCTCGATGTGATGGAGGGGGCTTACGCCAATCCGGCCACACGCGAGCGCACCAAAGGGCGTGGCGTGGCGGAAAAAGCGGGCGCCTATGCACAGCTCGGCTTCGGCGACCCGAAGGCTGTCGCCAAGGAAATTTCCAAACTTGAAGCGCAAATGTACGAGCACGCAAAGAATCTGGCGTTCGAGGATGCTGCGCGAACACGCGACAAGATCGGTGAACTGCGTTCGCGTCTTATTGCTTAAGACGGGCTAGTAGAGGCGCTTTGTGAAGATTGCTCCGAGGTGGCAGAAAACCATCGACAGGGCGGCTTGGTGTTCCGTATAATCTCGCTCCTCCTGTAGGGTGTATTAGGCGCGTAGCTCAGTTGGTTAGAGCGCTACCTTGACATGGTAGAGGTCACCAGTTCGAATCTGGTCGTGCCTACCATTCTGCAGAAGCGGTGCGGGGAGAGCCCGCCTAAGAACAAATTTCCCCAAAAAGTGAATCCCATGCCCGAAGTTACTCTGCCCGACGGCAGTAAGCGCCAATACGACGCCGCACTTAGTGTTGCACAAATCGCTGAATCTATCGGAGCAGGGCTTGCCAAGGCAGCCCTCGCGGGTCGCATAGACGGCGTTCTCGTCGACTTATCCACACTCGTCGAACGCGACGCAGAAGTCGCTATCATCACCGAACGCGACGACGACGGCTTAGAAGTCATTCGCCACAGCTGCGCACATCTTATGGCGCAAGCGGTACAGCGTCTCTTTCCCAAAGCACAAGTGACGATCGGGCCGGTTATCGAAGACGGCTTTTTCTACGATTTCGCCTTTGAGCGCGCCTTTACTCCAGAAGATCTCGAGGCGATAGAGAAGGTCATGGGTGACATCGTTAAGGAAGGGCTCGAAGTAGAGCGCTCGGTGATGAGTCGCGAAGCCGCCGTCGCCATGTTCCGCGACATGGGTGAAGAGTACAAAGTCGAGATCATCGAGAGCATCCCTGGGGATGAGGACCTCTCTTTTTATCGGCAAGGCGATTTCATCGACCTGTGCCGCGGCCCCCACGTGCCGAATACCAGTAAATTTAAGGCGTTTAAGCTCACCTCTGTTGCCGGCGCCTACTGGCGTGGCGATTCGAATAACGCCATGCTCCAGCGCGTTTACGGAACCGCGTGGGCCTCTCCGAAAGACCTCAAACAATACCTGCAGCGCATTGAAGAGGCGGAGAAGCGCGACCACCGTAAACTGGGCAAGCAGCTCAATCTTTTCCATTTCCAAGAAGAAGCGCCGGGCATGGTGTTCTGGCATCCCAAGGGTTGGGGTGTATATCAAGCCGTGCAGCAGTATATGCGCAAGGTGCAAAACGATAACGGCTACCTTGAGATCAACACGCCCCAGCTTGTCGACTACAGCCTTTGGGAACGCTCTGGCCATGCCGCGAAATTTTCCGACGAAATGTTTAGCGTCGAGTCGGACAGCAGGCAGTACGCAATTAAGCCGATGAACTGCCCCTGTCATATTCAGGTGTTTAACCAAGGCCTGAAGAGCTACCGCGACCTGCCTATGCGCCTCGCCGAGTTCGGCTCCTGCCATCGGTACGAGCCGTCGGGCAGCATGCACGGTTTGATGCGTGTGCGTGCATTCGTGCAGGATGATGGCCATATATTTTGCACCGAGGAGCAGATCCAGGCGGAAGTCGCCGATTTCATGGAGCTGCTTTTCGCCGTTTATCGTGATTTCGGCTTCGATGAAGTCATTCTTCGCTTATCAACACGTCCTGAAAAGCGAGTTGGTACCGACGAGATTTGGGATCAGTCCGAGCAATCGTTAAAAGACGCGCTCAACGCGACTGGCTTGCCCTGGGAGCTCGTGCCGGGCGAGGGGGCCTTCTACGGCCCTAAGATCGAATGCTCGCTGAAAGACTGTATGGGCCGAATTCTTCAGTGCGGCACTATTCAGGTAGACTTCAACACTCCTGGCCGCCTCGGTGCGAGCTATGTTGCCGAAGACAGCAGCCGCAAAGAGCCGGTAATGTTGCACCGCGCCATCCTGGGCTCTTTCGAGCGCTTTATCGGCGTGCTGATCGAGCACTATGCCGGCGCTATGCCGACTTGGCTCGCGCCGGAACAGGCTGTGATTATGAACATCACCGATAAGCAGGCCGACTATGTGCGCGAAGTCGAGACAAAGCTTCACGCTAAGGGCGTGCGAGTTAGCTCCGATCTGCGCAACGAAAAGGTGGGTTTCAAGATTCGTGAGCATGCGATGCAGAAAGTGCCTTATCTACTAGTGGTTGGCGATAAAGAGATCGAAACCGGCTCGGTGGCAGTGCGTACGCGCGCTGGAGAAGATTTAGGCGTGATGACAATAGATGACTTTTACTCTTATTTGAGCGATGATGTCGCCCTTTTCGGCCGCACACAGGCAAGTAGCTAGGTCGTTAACAAAGAAAGAACAATTAAACTCGTTATAAATCATAAGCTTATGGTTTTAACGAAGAGATAATAATCGACACGAGGGATGAGCGTTCGCGCAAGCCATGAGGAGCAGTTCAAAAAAGCCCATTATTAATGAGCACATCGAAGCCGAAACGGTACGTTTAGTCGGCGTCGAGGGAGAGCAGTTGGGCATCGTGTCGATAGAGGAGGCCCGCGAGGCCGCCGCCGCGATTAAACACGATCTCGTGTTGATTGCACCAGATGCAGAGCCTGTAGTTTGTAAGCTTATGGACTACGGTAAGCATATCTTCGAGCTGAAGAAGCAGAAGGCTGCGAGTAAGAAAAAGCAGCGTCGCACGCAGGTGAAGGAGATTAAGTTTAGACCAGGGACGGAAGTAGGGGACTATCAGGTAAAACTACGCAACCTGACACGTTTCCTAGAGGATGGGGACAAGGCCAAGGTTTCATTGCGATTCCGCGGCCGGGAAATGGCCCATCAACATCTTGGCATGGAGCTTGTCACTCGAATCCGTGAGGATTTGGCTGAGATAGGCACCGTGGAGCAGGAGCCCAAGATGGAAGGCCGGCAGATCGTAATGGTCTTAGCACCGGCAAAGAAGCGCCCGCAATAGAGCGAAGGTTCTTATTGTAGGTATCGTTACTTTTAGCCCCGGGGCAAGACCCACGGGAGCAAATGCGGAGTTAGAAAATGGCTGGAAAATTAAAAACCCACAGTGGTGCTGCGAAACGGTTCAAGAAGACCGCTTCCGGTTTTAAGCGTAAAAGCGCCTACAAGAGTCACATCCTGACCAAGATGACGACTAAGCGAAAGCGTCAGCTGCGCGGCACGAGTGCCGTTCATGCGTCCGACCTGCCTGCGGTAAAGCGCATGCTTCGCGAAATCTAATCAACGTTATTCCTTTATAGGAACAGGAGACTCACATGGCTCGAGTAAAACGCGGCGTCGTCGCTAATCGTCGTCACAAGAAAGTATTAAAGCAGGCTAAAGGCTATTACGGTGCCCGTAGCCGTATCTATCGCGTTGCCGTCCAGGCCGTCACGAAAGCGGGGCAATACGCCTACCGCGACCGTCGCGTAAAGAAGCGTGTTTTCCGCGCACTTTGGATCACGCGTATCAACGCCCAAGCGCGTGCCAATGGCATGACTTACAGCCAGCTCATTGCCGGCCTGAAGAAAGCCAACATCGAAATCGATCGACGCGTCCTGTCTGACCTCGCGGTTCATGACAAGCCGGCGTTCAATGCGGTTCTCAATCAGGCGAAAGCTAGCCTCGCAGCCTAATTCTGCGCTGAATCCCATCGCGAGTAAGGCGAGAAGCCCGCTCGCGAAGGGTCTCATCCTAGATGTCTACCAGGGCTGATCGATGGCAACTCCAGACAGCCTCCTCGTCGAGGCACTTGATGCGATTAAACGCTCCAATGATGAAAAATCCTTGGAGCTTTTGCGTGTCCACTATATTGGTAAGAAAGGCGAAGTCACTGCGCAGCTTAAGGCCCTAGGCCAGCTCCCAGCGGATGAACGCCCTGCTGCCGGTGAACGAATTAATGTCGTCAAGCGTGAAATAGAGTCTCAGATCTCCAAGCGTAAGGCAGCGCTCGCCGAAGAAAGCTTGAATGCAAAGCTTGCTGGCGAGACATTGGACGTAACCCTGCCGGGGCGACGCCAAAGCCAGGGCGGTTTGCATCCTATTACCCAGACGATCGATCGTATTGCAGCGATTTTCGCTGGCAGCGGGTATGAGGTGGCAGAAGGCCCAGAAATCGAAGACGATTATCATAACTTCGAGGCGCTGAATATCCCTGCGCATCACCCTGCGCGAGCAATGCACGACACCTTCTATATCGATCCGGCAACCGTGCTGCGCACGCACACGTCGCCCGTGCAGGTGAGGGTGATGGAAGGCGGCAAACCACCGTTTAAGATGATTTGCCCTGGTCGCGTTTACCGCTGTGATTCCGATCTAACGCATACGCCTATGTTCCATCAGGTAGAAGGTCTGTTGATCGATACCGATGTCAGTTTTGCTGACCTCAAGGGAACGGTGATCGAATTCCTGCAGGCCTATTTCGAAGCGGACTTACCCGTGCGTTTTCGTCCTTCTTATTTCCCCTTCACCGAGCCCTCTGCTGAGGTCGACATGGGATGTGTGGCCTGCGGAGGAGAAGGTTGTCGAATCTGCGGTAATAGCGGTTGGCTGGAAGTGATGGGATGCGGCATGGTCCACCCGAGCGTGCTGACTATGTCCGGCATTGACCCAGAGACACACAACGGCTTCGCTTTCGGCATGGGAGTCGAGCGCCTCGCAATGCTGCGCTATGGTGTCGGAGATCTGCGCACCTATTTCGAAAACGATCTACGCTTCCTACAACAGTTTAACTAGTGCGGCAGGCTTCCTTTAGCGAAGCTTGTTTAGCCTAACTTTTTACGCGTGAGTCTTATTCCATGATTTTTAGCGAAAACTGGCTACGAGAATTTGTCGACCCTGGCATGAAGACTGCCGAACTTGTTGACGTGCTCACTATGGCTGGGCTTGAGGTCGATGGCGTCGAGCCTGCCGCCGCTCCATTCAGCGGCGTGGTAGTCGGCTTGGTCGAAAGTGCCGAGCAACATCCCGATGCCGATAAATTGTCGGTGTGCCGTGTGAGCGATGGTGAAAGCTCCTATCAGGTCGTGTGTGGCGCGCCGAATGTGCGCGCAGGTCTGCTGGTTCCTTTTGCGAAAGTCGGTGCTGTATTAGACGGCGGCGAGAAGCCGTTTAAGATTAAAGCGGCGAAACTGCGCGGCGTCGAATCGAATGGCATGCTGTGTTCCGCCGACGAGCTTGGCCTCGCTGAGTCCTCCGATGGCCTGCTGGAGCTCCCTTCGAGCCTCGCCGTCGGTGAGGATATTCGTGCGGCGCTCGGGCTCGACGACGCCCTTATAGAGTTAGACCTCACTCCCAACCGCGGCGATTGCCTTGGCATGATTGGTCTCGCGCGCGAGGTCGGTGTGTTAGCCAATGCCGAGGTTAAGGCGCTCGATTTTCCGTCTGTAGAAGTTAACTCATCGCGATCGTTTGCAGTCGCTACTGCGGCGCCCGATGCCTGCCCGAAGTACCTTGGCCGTGTGATAGAAAATATCGACATCAGCATACCGAGTCCTTTTTGGTTGCAGGAGCGCTTACGCCGTAGTGGGCTGCGAAGCATCGACCCGGTTGTTGACGTCACGAATCTCATGCTGCTCGAATTGGGGCAGCCGATGCACGCCTTCGACGCCGATAAGCTCAATGGCACAGTGAGTGCGCGGATGGCGACGGCGGGCGAGAAGCTCACCTTGCTCGATGAGCGTCAGGTGGAGCTGGAC
Organism: Gammaproteobacteria bacterium; assembly: GCA_024639905.1. GTDB lineage: Bacteria > Pseudomonadota > Gammaproteobacteria > Pseudomonadales > Pseudohongiellaceae > UBA9145. Next base: position 166,514 of record JAHEGE010000006.1, read on the forward strand.
ACCAACACTTTGGTCATTGCCGACGACAGACAGGCTCTTGCGATGGCAGGCGTTATGGGTGGTTTGGCGAGCTCCGTGAGCAATCAAACGCAATCGATCTTTCTCGAATGTGCGTATTTTTCACAGCTCGCCATCGTGGGTAAGGCGCGCAGCTATGGCATGCATACCGATGCGTCGCACCGCTATGAGCGCGGGGTAGATTATGCCTTGCAAGAGAGAGCCCTTGAACGCGCAACGGCGCTGCTAATTGAGATCGTAGGGGGAACAGCGGGACCGGTGTCCTCCGCATTCGGTAATCTGCCAGCGGCACGCGAAGTCACGCTGACATTCAGCAATGTCGAACGTCTGTTAGGGGTTGCCGTTGCCGCGGACGACTGCCTGGCGATCCTCGGCAGGCTTGGCTTTGCAGTGCGGCAATCGGACGCGCAACGCGCGACCCTCGCAGTTCCCTCATTCCGTTTTGACTGCGCCATCGAGGCCGACTTGATCGAAGAGATCGCGCGCGTATTCGGTTACAATAATTTGCCTGAGACGCCGAGCTTGAGCAGGCAAAGCCTGCCTAAAATTTCGGAGTACCGTCGGCCCTTAGCGGCACTCAAGCAGCTGTTGGTTGCCCAGGGATTCCAAGAAGCTATTAACTACAGCTTTATCGACCCTGCGCTGGCGGCGAGCGTCTGCCCTGATCAGCAAGCAATCTCGCTGCAAAACCCACTCTCCACCGAGATGTCGGTCATGCGCCCAAGCATCCTGCCTGGGCTGTTAATGACGCTTCAATACAACCTGAATAGGCAGCGTGATCGCGTACGGCTCTTCGAAACCGGGCTCGTGTTCGAATCGCGTGCAGGCGAGACACTACAAACACGCAAGATAGCTGGCCTGCTTTATGGCAAGAGTCAGCCTGAGAATTGGAGCCAGACTAAGCGCTCTGTCGACTTTTTCGATGCTAAGGGTCTGGTAGAAATGCTGCTGAGCGCGGGTGCGCCGATCGAGAATGCGCAGTTTCCACGCGGCAGCCATCCTTCGCTGCACCCGGGGCAGAGCGCCGATATCATGATAGGCAGCCGAGTCGTCGGTATTGTCGGAGCACTGCACCCGCGACTACAGCGCGAGCTTGGTCTGTCCCAGCCTGCCTATCTGTTCGAGTTGGACAGCGAGCCCCTGCTCGCACGCACTTTGCCTGCAGCGCAGGCGCTATCGCGTTTCCCCGAGGTGAACAGAGACATAGCTCTCGTAGTTGACCGAGATCGAGCTGCTAGCGACATCGTGCGCTGTATCACCGAGCAGGCCGGTACCATTCTAAAGTCGTTGAAAGTATTCGACGTCTACGAAGGTGAGAATCTCGGCCAGAATAAAAAATCCATCGCAATAGGCTTGACCTTGCAGCATCCTTCGCGCACTCTTAGCGACGAAGAGATTTCAGCTACTATTACGAGTTGTATCAATGCTCTAGCAAATGAATTTAATGCAGAGCTACGACTCTAGAAGCGGTTTTTTCCCGCCAATAACCCGATTCGGTAAGACAAAAGAAGGAAAGAGGCTCGAACATGACAGACGGTGCCCTAACTAAGGCCGATATGGCAGAACGACTATTTGAAGAGCTTGGCCTCAACAAGCGTGAGGCCAAAGAGGTAGTCGAGCAGTTCTTCGAAGAAATTCGCGCCTCACTCGAGACCAATGAGCAAGTGAAGTTGTCGGGCTTCGGCAATTTCGATCTGCGAGACAAAAAAGAACGCCCGGGTCGCAACCCCAAGACCGGTGAAGAAATCCCGATCAATGCGCGCCGTGTGGTCACGTTCCGTCCAGGACAAAAATTGAAGGCTAGGGTAGAGGGATATGCTGGAAGCGAAGAATAACGACCAGCTGCCTGAGATCCCTCCTAAGCGTTATTTTACGATTGGCGAGGTAGGCGAATTATGTGCGGTGAAGCCGCATGTACTGCGCTACTGGGAGGCTGAATTTCCGCAGCTCAAGCCGGTAAAGCGTCGCGGTAATCGCCGCTACTACCAGCGTGGAGATATCATCCTCATCCGCCAGATTAAGGGTCTGCTCTATGAGCAGGGTTACACAATCGGTGGCGCTCGCCTGAAGATGAATGACAAGAGTGAGCCCGAGGTCCCTAGCAAAACTTCAGCGGTAGACCTGAGCGCGGTGATCGCAGACCTCGAGTCTGTCATCGCGTCGATGTAATCTCGCACTACGCTGAAATCATCCGCACTTCAAGCTATCAACTTCCGTGCAATCTAGTTAGAATTAATCACATCGGGGCGTAGCGCAGCCTGGTAGCGCACTACACTGGGGGTGTAGTGGTCGCAGGTTCAAATCCTGCCGTCCCGACCATCTTTTCTATTTAGTTTCCACCCTTGCCTCCCTTGCTCGTGCCTCTCGATAGGCCCTCTCGATAGACCCTCTCGATAGACCCTCTCGATACACCGTCTCGATGGATTCTCTTGATGTATCCTGTCGATGGATCCTGGCGTTTTGACCTGGCGCTCAGCGTTTGCCCCATCCTATATAGTGTCGATCAGTGCTGGAAGCAGCACAATTTGTAGTGTTATTGCCCACAAGTATCGTTTAGAATTTGGCTCTAATCGCTTAATTTATCCGATAACTAATAATTAGAAGATGCAATGCGCCTCAAATGTATAAAGCTCGCGGGATTTAAGTCTTTCGTCGATCCGACGACTATCGATTTCCCTTCCAACCTCTGTTCCGTCGTGGGCCCCAATGGCTGCGGTAAGTCGAATGTGATTGATGCCGTGCGCTGGGTGATGGGCGAGAGCTCTGCCAAGAATCTGCGCGGCGAGAACATGACCGACGTCATCTTCAACGGCTCTGGTGGCCGCAAGCCGGTCGGGCAGGCGAGCGTGGAGCTCGTGTTCGACAACCATGATCACAAGCTCACCGGCGAGTACGCGAACTTCGATGAGGTGGCGATTAAGCGCAAAGTCGATCGCGACGCGCAGTCGACCTACTCGCTCAATGGCACCAAATGTCGGCGTAAAGACATCACGGACATCTTCCTCGGCACCGGCCTCGGCGCGCGCAGCTATTCGATTATCGAACAGGGCATGGTCTCGCGACTCATCGAATCTAAGCCCGAGGAATTACGAGTCTTTATCGAAGAAGCCGCCGGCATTTCGAAATACAAAGAGCGGCGCCGCGAGACCGAGAACCGCATCAAGCGCACGCGCGAAAACCTCGAGCGCCTAGCCGATATTCGTGACGAACTCGGGCGACAGCTCGCCCACCTGCAGCGACAGTCGGTCGCCGCCGAGAAGTATGGTGAGTTCAAGACGCAAGAACGACAGACAACAGCGAATTTGAATGCGCTCAAGTGGCGCGCCTTGGACGAAGAGATTTCGCGCAACAAGGCAGCTATTGGTGAGCAAGAGATACGACTTGAGGCGAGTATTGCCGACCAGCGTGAGGTCGATGCGAAGATCGAGCAGCGGTTGGTTGATGGCACCGAACTCGGTGACAATTTGGGCGAGGTTCAGGCGCGCTTTTATAGTCTAGGTAACGATATCGCAAGACTTGAACAGTCTATCGAGCATCAGCTAGAACGCGCCGACCAGATGCGATTCGATCTCAATGAATCGCAGCAGCTCTTCCAGCAGACTAAAGAAGAGCTCGACACGGATCTTTCGCGCATTACCCAGATTGAATCGGAGCTCGAGCAGGTGTCTCCAGAGCTTGAGTCTGCGCGCGAAGTAGAGGCGCAGTCCGCGATGATCCTGGAAGATGCTGAAGGCGCCCTTAGGGCGTGGCAGCAAGAATGGGATACGTTTAATAAGGGCGCAGAAGCGCCTCGGCAGATCGCTGAGGTTGAGCAATCGCGTATTCAGCAGCTCGAAAATATAGTGCAGCGGGGGCTCGAACGCCGCAGGCGTCTCGATGAAGAGCGTGAGCAATTGCTCGAACAGGACGAGGATGAAACCGTCGTTGAGGCTCGCGAAGAACTAGCGTTGCTTGAGGAGTCTATCGAGACCTTGCAGCAGCAGAGTCAGGAAGCAGGCAGCGAGATTGCTACCCGCCGATCGGAGTTTGCGGACTGCGCAGACCAGCTGGACGCGGCGCGTAGTGAGTTGCAAACCGCACGTGGCAAGCTAGCATCGCTCGATGCCTTACAGCAGGCGGCCTTGGGTTTGGACAATGAAGAGGTCAATGCCTGGCTGCGCAGTAATGGCCTAGATGACCGTCAGCGACTTGCTGAAAGCATTGCGATCGAATCTGGATGGGAGCACGCGGTAGAGTCGGTGCTCGGAGAAACCCTGCAGAGTATCTGTATCGAAGGGCTCGACGATATCGAGTCGCTGCTGGCAGAACTCCCTGCAGGTAGAGTGGCTTTGGTTGATGTGAAAGCTGCCGCCGCCGTGATGGCGGCCTCCGAGGTCTCACTGCGCCCGCTTATTAGTCTAGTGCAGGCCGATAGCGGCATCCGCGAATTGCTGCAAGGAATTTACGCGGCCGAGACATTGGCCGAAGCAGTTGCGCAGCGCGACAAGCTTGGTGCAGGCGAGTCTATAGTAACGAAAGAGGGACTGTGGCTAGGGCGCTCATGGTTACAGCTCAAGAGTGGCGATAAGGAAGGCTCCATCGTAAAGCGTCGAGGAGTAATCGACGACCTCAACACCTCTATAGATGCGCGGTTGCAATTAACAAACAGCCTTATCGAGAGACAGGCGGAATTGAAAGAGGCTATTGCCTTTGCCGAACAGGCGCGTGAGCAGTTGCAGCTCGATATTTCAAACAACAGTAAGGCCTATGGCAATCTCAAGTCTCAGCTCAGCGCACAGCAAGCGAAAGTAGAAGAGGCTGGCCTGCGTCGGCAGCGGATACATCACGAACTCGAAGAGCTCAATCGCCAGATCGAGACGGAACAGGAAAACATCGCTGAATCGCGCCAGAGATTGCAAGTGGCGCTGGATTCGATGGAAGACAACATCGGCGCACGCGATGAGCTAGAGCGCGCACGCGAAGGGCATATGCGCTCCCAGCAGGATTCAAGGGAGAAGTCCCGCCAAGACAAAGAGAGTGTTAACGCCCTTAATCTCCGCGAGCAAACCCTGCGCTCGCAGTTAGAATCCACGCGCGGGACGATGGACCGGATGGCGACGCAGGTGCAACGTAGCCAAGAGCGGATCGATTCGTTGACGCTGCAGATTGAGGCCTCCGAGGAGCCGGTCGCGGACATGCGAAGCGAGTTGGAGTCTTTGTTGGAGAAGAGGCTCGATGTAGAGCAGGAGTTAGCGCAGGCAAAAGCCGCCTCTGATGCAAACGAGCATGCTATCCGTGGGTTAGAGGCAGAGCGCAATAGCATTCAAGAGCGCGGCAACCAAGTTCGTGAGGTGTTGATGCAAGCGCGCTTGAAGAGCGAGGGTGCGAGTGTCAAGCGAGAGGGTGTCTTAGAGCAACTTGCCGAGGCGAAATTCAATTTAGAAGCGGTGCTCAATGCTCTTCCAGAAGAGGCCTCAGTCGAATCCTGTGAAGAAGAGCTCGAGCGCTTAGCCAATCGTATCCAGCGCCTTGGGCCAATAAATCTCGCTGCGATTGATGAATACGCCCAACAGTCCGAGCGTAAGATCTACTTAGACAAACAAAACGACGACCTCGAGCGTGCGCTGAATACGTTACAGAATGCGATCAAAAAGATCGACCAAGAAACACGCGCGCGGTTCAAAGAGACCTTCGACAGAGTAAACGCAGGCTTGCAGGCCCTGTTTCCTCGTGTATTTGGTGGCGGCCATGCCTATTTGGACATGACGGGTGAAGACCTCCTAGACACTGGTGTCGCGATCATGGCGCGTCCTCCCGGCAAACGTAATAGCACCATTCACCTGCTGTCCGGTGGCGAGAAAGCGATGACGGCAATCGCTTTGGTGTTCTCTATTTTCCAGCTGAATCCGTCGCCGTTCTGTATGCTCGATGAGGTCGATGCGCCGCTCGATGATGCCAATGTCGGTCGCTATGCAAACTTGGTCAAAGAGATGTCCAAGTCGGTACAGTTCATCTTCATCACACACAATAAGATCACCATGGAGATGGCAAACCAGCTGCTTGGTGTGACGATGCACGAGCCCGGCGTCTCGCGTATTGTCGCAGTAGATGTAGAAGAGGCGGCAGAGCTGGCAGCAATGTAGTCAGAGGCGATAGATTAGGGCGAATCAGGGCTAAAGAACCGAGCCCGAATGGCTGATAACACACTTATATTCTTCGTTATCAAGCTACAAGCGATCCTATGAATTTACGTGAACTCGTCATCCTCATCCTCGGCCTCGCTATGGTGGTCGTGGTTGCACGCGGCCTACTGGTTGCTCTGCGTGCTCGTCGCAATCAAATCAAGCTCGCAATCGATAAGAATATCCCCCGCGACATAGATCTCGATGCGCTCGAGATGGCTGAACTGCCTTCTGGTGGTGCGCGTATCGTCAGGCGCGAGTCAGTCGCAACTTCCCAGACCCGCGATACCTCCGCCAGTAAGGCAGAAGCAGAAGCAGATGCCGGCGTCGAAGAAGAGCCCGTGGTTGAAGAGCTTGTTCTACCCGATGACACTCATTCTTTCGATGAGCTGCTCTCTGTACCCTCACTCGACGCTGGCGCCCTCGAAGAGGAGGCGCCTATCGCTCAGTCCTCCGAAGACATGGCGCATAAAGACGCGGTTCTAGAAGAAGAGGTTTTCGAAGAAGAGTCATTTGAAGATAAGGCTCTTGAAGAAGAGTTTGCAGGTGATGAGATCCTTGAAGCTGCAGATCCAGTCGAGGCGGCGCAGCAGGGCGCAGTAGACGCTCTCGAAGATTCTCTCGAAGACTCTCTCGAAGACTCTCTCGAAGACTCTCTCGAAGACGCTCTCGAAGATGATTCTGCAGCAGAGTCGGAGCGCGAGGAGACTAACGACGAGGACCTTGCTCCTTTCACCCTCTCGGCGGGAGAGCGCATCGGTGGTCGCGAGCGTAAGACGCCAGCGAAGCCATCGCGCGCGTCGTCATTACTCGGGTCGGCGAAGCGGACACTGGGTGCGCTGGTGCCGAAGAAAAGCGAGAATGACGCGGAGGCGGATGATCGCTACGAACAAGATGAGATCGTCGAATGGCAAGAGGACGAGCAGGGGGATCCTATTACACTAGACTCCGAGCCGCTCGTGTCCGTGCCTCTTGCGATTGCCGCTGAGCCCCAACGCAATCCCGAAGCAATCGAGCAAGACGATCAGGACGATCAAGACGCACCGGGCGCAAAATACGGACAGGACGAACGGGGCGAACAGGATGAGCTGGATGAACAAGAAGGGCCTGGCGCACAGGAAGCGTCAGGGGACGAGGGTCTCGCCGCCAGCCTCTTCGAGGGCTATAACAGCGATCAGGTGAGCCCAGATTTAGCCGCCGGTCACGCCGATTTGTTCCCCGAGACGTTTGACGCTAACGCTGCTCACGACGCTGCGCTTGAGCAGGAGCAAACGACAAAGAGGCGTGAGAAGGCCGCAAGTAAAGCGGCTAAGAGTGCCGCCGCGAAGAGCGCCGCCACGGAAAGAGCCAAGGCGCAGGTCGCGGCGCAGCTGCCTGGAGAGGCAGCGATCGAGCGTAGTGTCGAAGAGCCTAAGGAAAAAGCATCCCCAACGGTCGCGAGCCCTAGCGAAGTGTTGATCATTAACGTGACGGCGAAAAAGGGGCGCTTAATTATGGGCGATCGGCTCATGCCTCTTTTGCTAAGCCTTGGTTTGAAGTTTGGCGAGCGAAAGATTTTTAGTAAACGTGTTGGCGACAAGGCGAACGGAGAGGTGTTATTCAATGTCGCCAATGGCCTCAATCCTGGCACCTTCGATCTCAATCATATGGACAGTTTTAGCACTGTCGGCGTCGCGCTGTTTTTGGCGCTGCCTACCTCGATCAACAACTTAGATGCCTTCCAACAAATGCTCGATGTTGCACAGGACTTAGTCGGTTCGCTCGACGCCGAGCTCCGTGATGATCAGCGAAATATTATGTCCGCTCAGACTATTGAGCACTACCGTCAGCGCGTGCGCGATTTCGAGTTGCAGCGACTCCGCGCGCGTGCGGCGACAGGTTAGTCATGGCCGCCCCTGTCTCAGTCTTGCAGGAAGTCGACTCGCTAAGGGCACAGCTTAATAGACACAACACGCTCTACCACACGCTTGATGCGCCTGCGATCCCCGATGCCGATTACGATGCGCTGCTGGCGCGTTTAGTCGCGCTCGAAACTCAGTACGCGCTGGATACCAATGGCTCTCCCTCGCAGCGAGTAGGCGCGAAGGCACTCGCAGGTTTTGCGCAGGTAGTACACGAACTCCCTATGCTGTCGCTAGACAAGGTCTTCGATCGGGAAGACTTGCTCGCCTTCGAGGCCCGGCTGAAGAAGCGTCTTGAGAGCGATGTGACCATTGGCTTTAGCTGTGAGCCAAAGGTCGACGGTGTCGCGGTTAGCCTGCTCTACGAAGCAGGCCTACTCGTGCGCGCCGCAACTCGTGGCGACGGCGTTATGGGTGAGGATATTACGCATAACGTTAAGACGATACGCTGCATTCCGCTGCGACTCATGGGAGATAACGTGCCGGCGACGCTCGAGGTTCGCGGTGAGATCTACCTGGGTAAGCGCGGCTTCGCCGAGCTCAATGAGCAGGCGCGTCGCAGTCAGTCGAAGGTGTTTGTAAACCCCCGCAACACCGCAGCGGGCACCTTACGTCAGCTTGATCCCCAGCGTGCCGCCAGTGTGCCTTTGCAAATGTTCTGCTACAGCGTGGGGCTGCATACCGAAGGCACGCTCCCAGAGACGCTAGGTGAAGTTTTTGAGTCGTTGGCGAACTGGGGTTTGCCGACAAATCCCCAGCGCGAGACTGTCATTGGCATCGAGGCCTGTGTCGCTTATTGCCAGCGCTTACTCGCGAAGCGCGACGCGCTCGAATACGAAATCGATGGTGCGGTCATTAAGGTTGACTCGCTGCCTTTGCAAGAAAAGCTCGGTACAAATGCGCGGACTCCCCGATGGGCTATGGCCTACAAATTCCCCCCGGAGGAGAGGAGTACGCGATTGCTAGGGGTGGAGTTTCAAGTCGGTCGCACGGGTACCATCACCCCGGTAGCGCGCCTCGAACCTGTTTTCGTTGGCGGCGTGACCGTAAGCAACACTACGCTACATAATATGGATGAAGTCGCACGGCTCGGGGTTCGCATTGGCGATCAGGTCGTGGTTCGACGAGCCGGCGATGTCATTCCCAAAATTGTGTCAGTGGTTTCCGAGGCCGAAAACTCGGCACCGCAGGAAATTGTCGCACCAAGAAAATGCCCGGTATGCGGCTCCGCAGTCGAGAAAGACGGTGAAGTTCTCCTGCGCTGCAGTGGCGTGCTCGTTTGTGCGGCGCAGCGCAAAGAATCTATCAAGCACTTCGCGTCTCGTAATGCGCTCGATATCGAGGGCCTTGGCGAGCGTTTAGTCGACCAGTTAGTCGAGGCGAAACTGATCAATGATGTGTCCGAGCTTTTTTCGCTCGAGGCGAGCCAGCTGCTGTCACTGGAGCGTATGGGGGTGAAATCTGCCGAGAACCTCATCGCCGCAATCGATCGCGCTAGAGAGACAACATTACCTAAATTTCTTTTCGCACTAGGGATTCGTGAAGTGGGGGAGGCGACAGCACAGGGCCTGGCGTCGCACTTCGGAACATTAGATTTGCTGCAGTCTGCGACTGTCGATGAACTGGTTCTGGTGCCCGACGTCGGACCGATTGTCGCGGAGCATATAGCCAGCTTCATGGGCAATGCAGCGAATATTGCGCTGATGGACAGGCTCGTGGCGCATGGCGTACGTTGGCCAACAATCGAAACCGGTGGCGCCGTAAACAAGCCCCTGGCTGGGCAGAGTGTGGTCTTAACAGGCACGCTCGAGTCGCTCGGGCGGAATGAGGCTAAGGCGAGGCTCATCGCGTTAGGTGCTAAAGTGGCCGGCTCGGTCTCGAAGAACACGTCGCTTGTTTATGCTGGGGCAAACGCCGGCAGCAAGCTCGCAAAGGCAGAAGAGTTGGGCATTGACGTGGCCGATGAAGCCGCGCTCATAGCGCTGCTCGAAGAATTGGAAGCCGCGCGGTAGAGGCGTCTTTTCTTACAAGGAATCACAATGAGTTGGTGGGGTAAAGTAGTTGGCGGCACCTTCGGGTTTATGCTCGCAGGTCCCTTAGGCGCTCTGATGGGTGCTGCGGTTGGGAATTATTTCGATGGCGGTGTTGTCTCGGCTGGCGGCCGGCTAGGGCTCGGCGAGACCGAGCGCGTGCAATCGGCGTTCTTCACCACAACCTTTGCACTGATGGGGTATGTCGCAAAGAGCGATGGTCGGGTGACGCGCGATGAGATCGCCGTCGCCGAGCGGGTTATGGATCAGATGCGCCTTAACGCGACCCAGCGCAAGGTGGCCATTAAGCTTTTCGAGCAAGGTAAGGCAGATGATTTCCCAGCGCAGGCTATTCTCGCGCAGTTTCGCCGCGAATCGTTCCGGCGTTCGAGCTTGGTGCAAATGCTGCTGGAGATCGTTGCGGCGACCGCCTTGGCAGACGGAGTGCTGCACGCGCAAGAGCGCGCGACTCTAGAAGAGGTCGCCGCGGCTTTAGGCGTGAGCGCCTCTCGCCTGGATGCCTTGCTGACTCGAGTCTCGGGTCAAGCTGGGTTCGAAGACGCGGACGCGAGTGGAGAGAAGCTGAAGGCTGCCTATGCGCTGCTTGCGCTTAAGAATACGGCCGACATGAGCGAGGTGAAGCGCGCCTATCGACGCCAGATGAGCCAGCACCACCCCGACAAACTCGTCGCCAAGGGCTTGCCCGAAGAGATGATCGATATCGCGACGCGTAAGACGCAGGCAATCAAATCTGCTTACGATCTCATTCGTAAAGCCAGAGCTTAGTCTGCGTGCGGCGGGGTTATCTCAGAGAGCCTCTTCAGCACGCGAACACACACCACGGCACTCTCGTCGCTTAGACTCTCTGCGAGCCGCTGTGCGCGTTGCTGCTGGTCGTCTTGGGTTATTACGAGGTCTATCTCTATACCTGCGTCAAGGTAGTGCAGATCGAAGGCGAGCGCTGTGGTGTCCGCGTCGGTCGAGGATAGTGTGCGCCACTGTGTTTCTATTCGCTCGCTAATTTGTCTGCGCGTCGGAATCAATTGGGTTTTTGAATGCGGCAGATCGTGGTCCGGATTGCCTTGTGGATCGATATGCGGGATCACCTCGGCGATGTCGCTGAATGCCTGTCGCAGGCGTTGAGCGGCAAGCGCGCCTATATGATGTCCTTCCGAGACGGAGATGCGTGGGCTGACCACAAGGTGAACCTCGATAATCGCGCGTCCGCCAGAGAGGCGTGATCGAAGATCGGTAAGACCTAAAACTCCTGGGGTTTGCCTTAGGCATTGCTCGAGTGATGCCCTGCGTTCATCGGGCAAGGCGCCGTCGACGAGCTCACTGAGGCTCTCACTAAAAAGCTCCCAGCCAATCTTAGCGATGAGGATAGCAACGACCACGGCTGCTAACGTGTCGAGCCAGACGATGCCCGCTTGCGCGCCGACGATGCCGATCAGCACTGCAATCGACGAGAATGCGTCACTGCGGCTGTGCCAGGCGTTCGCTCGCAGCAGGCTCGAATTCAACTTCTCCGCCACCGCAAGCGTGTAGCGGTATATCCATTCTTTGCCCGCGATCGAGAGGGCCGCTATTAAGGCGCCGGAAAGAGCCGGTTTTACTAGGTCCTCGAGCGCGTTGAGCCTAAGGAATGCGTCATACACTAATATGCCCGCTGTGCAGAAGAAGACGATGCCCATCACGCTGGTGCCTACGGCCTCGAAGCGGCCATGCCCATAGGGGTGGCCGCGATCTGGCGCGGCGTAGGCGACGCGCGCGACGACTAAGACGAAAACGTCTGTTGCGGCATCGGTTAGTGAATGAATGCCATCGGCAATGAGAGCGAATGAAGAGGTCAGGGCGCCTCCAGCAATCTTGGCGACACCAAGGACGATGTCCAGGAGCATGCCGATGAGCGTGACTCGAGTGGCTTCATCACGCACGCGCTGATGCGATTGGTCGGACTCTGTTGAGGATAGGCTCATTGGGGAGAGGTTAGCAGGGCGTATGGGATTAGACAAAGAAAAGCCCGCGATGGTGACATCGCGGGCTTCAGACACTAGGTCCTTCAAGGAGAACTCTGCCGAGCGCTCAATCTATCAAGGGAGAGATAAATGGCTCAAAACCCACAATTTTGAATGCAATCTACCTACACTTAATAAGACAGGGCCTTTCCCGCTGAGTTCCCCTAAATCGGCAAGTTTTTTTGATTTTTAGAATATTCTCTAAATTCTTGAAATTAATCATATTTTAAGTATTTCAAGACCTTCTATCTCCAGGGTATCGGCAGCGGATGCCGAGGTGATGACTGCAAGAGACGGCTTAACCCCGACGAAATAGCGCTCCGCGACGCCGCGTAGGTCGGCGAGTGTCGTTGAGAGCACTGTTTCACGGAAACGCATACGCTGCTCGAGGCTACGGTGGAACACGCGATTATAGAATGCAGCCTTGGCCTCACCTGCAGGTGAGGAAGGCTTGTCCATCGCGGCAATAACGCCAAGAATCGCCTCCTCTAATTGATTGTCAGAGTGACTCGCGTTGAGTAGCCAATCGATAGAGCGTTCGAAATCGGCGAGTGTCTCGGCTAGGCGCGGATCGCGGTAGCTGTAGAACCTAAACGACGCTGAGCTTGCGTCTTGGCTTGCGCCGCCGCCATACGCGCCGCCTTTCTCACGAATCGCGCTGTGTAGAAACCCATTACGAAGATAGCCTGCAAGGACCTGTAGCGTTGCATGATCACGATGCTGTGATGGCACAGTTGGGTAGGCCGTTGCGCAAAAATTCACTTGGGTGGAGGTTGTCCACGCCTGAGTGACTGGGGTGCGAGTTGCGGGGAGTGTGAACGGCGAGACGTTCTGCAGCTCTGCGCCTCCTGTCCACAGGGGCTGCAGGGGCGTCGTCAACACGCTCGATAGGCCCGGCTCACCGATAACTAGGAATTGCCTGGGAGCCGACTTTAGCAGCGTATGCAACGCTTCGAAGCGTCGGAGTAACGCTTGTCGTTCGGCGGGCTCGCGCAGCGCTTCTCGCAGTGTTTTAAGTCTGCCTAAGCCTTCGAGCCCAGCATAACGGTGATGCATTTGTGCGGTAGGCGACAACCCACTACTCGCGGCACTCATAGCCAGAGAGTGTCCGGAGCCGGTGATGCTGCTCAACTTGCGGGTGGTAATTTGGTCAACCAATTCAGCGATACGCTGTTCTTCATCGAAACGCACCTCGGCGATGGTCTCCGCAAGCAGCGCGCTCAATTGATCGTAATTTGCGGTGAGGCACTTTGATGAGAAAGTCAGCGTTGCCTGGACCTTTTGCTCATCGTCTTGTGCGCTTTTAATGCTGCTAAAGCAGTTGAGTCCGCCACAGACGCTAGCTTGCCATGCTTGCGTCTCAGCATAGCTGCGAGAACCTACGCCGAGCTCCGTGATGCAAGTCGTATACAGAGGCAGTATTTCGATGAGGTCAGGGCTTAGCGCGGGCAGCGAGTAGACGACCTGCTGATAGGCCAGTCCATTAGTGCCTTGTCCATAGAAGCTGATCTCACCTACGCCTGGCACAGTGGTTGTTTCCGCCGTGGGTTCGGTGAGTGTGGCGGGCACATCTTCCTTGCCTACCTTAGGCAGTAGCGAAGGATCATCCTCGGCGTTCTGGCGCGCATCGAGGGCTATGCTGCGGTCCAAAATCGACTGGGTTTGTGCGTCGGTGAGAGAGGCTTTTATAGCGCTAAGCTTAGCCTTCTCAGCGGCGCTCTTGCGATCGGCAAGCGAGTAGTCTGGGCTCAAGGTGAGAGTGAGGCGGTGCGTGTTCGACAGCAAAAGCTCCCGAATTAACCGCGGGATAAAGTCTGGATCGGACACGTCCTCGCGAAGCTGCGCGAGTACAGGATCGATGTCCATAAGCTCTATCGGGTCGCCGCGATGGATAGCGCTCGATAGCCCCCCAAGAATGAGCTGCAGCCCATAAGGGTAGCTATCACCAGCGACTTCACGGTGGCTCAACTCCAGCTGATGTAGCGCAGAGAGCACGTGGTCTTGATCGATGCCCTGTGTCGCTAAGGTCTCGAGGGTGTCAAGAATCAAGGCCTCCACGGCCAGGGTTGAGCCCGCCGCACAGCCCTCGAGCCCTGCCATGAAGCTCATCTCGCGATTAGAATCTTCCAACCCGCACATCGGAGAGGGGGAACTGCCGAGTTCTGATGTCTCGAGCGCGGCGAGCAGCGGACTGCCGCTGTTGTCGAGCAAGACAGCAGTAAGCAACTCGGCACGGAATAAGGCGAGGCTATCGCTGCTTTTACCCAGCAGCCAGCCGACGACGACGTGGCCCTGTTCGGACTCCTGTTCCTCGGCCGCAAATGCTTCCTCGACGCGGATGGGCGCAAAATAACGTTTCTCATCGGGGATAGAGACGGTCTCTTCGAGTCGCTGGAATCGATGCAGCGCGAGTGTCTCGAATCGGGCCTGATGGTCCTGGGCGGGAATGTCCCCGTAGGTCATGAATACCGCATTGCTCGGATGATAGTGGGTGCGATAGAACGCCTTGAGGTCGTCATAGCTCAAATCGGGGATGTCATCTGGCTCGCCACCGCTGTTGAAGTGATAGGTCGTCGTGGGGAATAGGTATTTGCTAAGCGCCTGCCAGAGCACGCTGTTCGTAGAGCTCATGGCGCCTTTCATTTCGTTGTATACGACGCCCTTATACTGTAATTCGCTGGTGGGATCGTCGAGAGTTTCGAACTCAAGGCGGTGCCCTTCTTGAGCAAAATCGAGCGGGTCGAGACGCGAGAAAAAAGCGGCATCCAGATAGACTTCGAGTAGGTTGTCGAAGTCTTTGCGATTCTTGCTGGCGAACGGGTAGGCGGTCCAGTCGCTGCTAGTGAACGCGTTCATGAACGTGTTCAACGAGCGGCGAATCATCATGAAGAAAGGATCGCGGACCGGGTATTTTTCACTGCCGCAGAGTGCCGTGTGCTCGAGGATATGAGCGACGCCATTGGAGTTTGTGGGGACTGTGCGAAAGCCTACAAGGAAGACGTTCTCGTCATTAGCGCTCGCAAGATGGTAATGCACTGCCCCAGTTTTCTTGTGGAGATAGTGTTCCATCACGACGTTAAGTGATTCTATGTGTTCACTGCGCTGCCACTCGAAAGCTGGGTGGGCGGGAGAAGGACTTGTAATCTTTGTCATGAATGCTCGTTTTCCAATGTGGGTTCGATACTGCTGGTCTGTGATGTACGCACGGGCGCACGCTCTAGACTAAAGCGGCCGAGTTTGCCCGACCTAAATTCGTTAAGCAAAGCCTCGGACGCTTTGTGCCAGTCTACGCGCCCCCCAGCTTTAATGCAGGCGCGGGCGGCTGCGATGGCTTGCATAACGGTCTCTGCATCGTTGGCGCTCGCCGGCAAGTCGAAGCGTTGTTCCAATCGCGTGCGGTAATGCGTCAGGAGTTCTTCAGCGAGAAACCATGCAACGTCCTCGGCTTCTACAGCGGTATTGCGAATGGTCCCGGTAGCCGCCAAACGATAGGCTGCGATCTGGTCTTCTAATTTGGGCCACATAAGTCCCGGCGTATCGACCAAATGCCAGTGGTCGTCGAGCCTCACGCGCTGCTGGGTTTGGGTCACAGCGGGTTCGTTACCTGTCTTTGCGAGTTTGCGGCCGCATAAATTGTT
Source organism: Gammaproteobacteria bacterium (assembly GCA_024639905.1). Classification (GTDB taxonomy): domain Bacteria; phylum Pseudomonadota; class Gammaproteobacteria; order Pseudomonadales; family Pseudohongiellaceae; genus UBA9145. The sequence goes on from JAHEGE010000006.1 coordinate 182,280, forward strand.
GAGCAAGGTAGACTTGCCAACATTGGGGATTCCACCTATGAGCAGTTGCTGGCGTTCGCCGATGGGCATGTCATTCGCTTGGAACAGTTTGCGGGCCGCGAGGATGAGTTGAGCTGCGTCGAGCTGTGATTCGTGGCCATTAATGAGGCACAGCGAACGCGGTTGAGCATTGAAGTAGCGTGCCCATTGTTCGGTGATAGCGGGTTCAGCGAGGTCGGCCTTGTTGAGAATTCGAATGCGCGGGTGCTCCGCGCAGAGCGCTGCGAAATGGGGATTGGAGCTGGCCTGTGGCGACCGCGCGTCTAGCACTTCGATGACTGCTTGAGTGCGCTGCAAGGTCTTGACGACTTCCTTGCTCGCCTTGTGCATGTGGCCTGGGTACCAGGAGAGAGCCATAGTGGTTTCCGATTTGCGGGGGGGCTAAGTATAACGGCTGTGGCTCTAGTTTGCGCGGCTGCCATTCGTTATCCTGACAGCCTGTAGTAATGAGTTAACCAGAGACAGGCTTATGGAATTTGTATCAAACGGCGCATCGAACAGAGAACCCGCGGGTGCGGTAGCCGCTGCTATGCGAGCGGTGCTCGTCGCTGCATTGGCGCCAGTGCACCTAGAATTCGAAAATGAGAGTGCGAACCATGCCGGCCCAGCGACAGATTCGCACTTCAAGCTGGTTTTGGTCGCGCCTGATTTTGAGGGTTTGAGCCGGGTAAAGCGCCATCAGCGTGTCTATGCCATGCTCGCCTCCTTCTTGGAAGGTGGCGTCCATGCCCTGTCGCTTCACTTGCACACCCCGGCCGAATGGGAGGCGCGGGGGGGAGTGGTCGCTGCGTCGCCAGCGTGCGCAGGTGGGTCCTAGCTGCCCAGATAAGTTGTGGGATTTGTCTAGGCTCATGTGTCGCACTCTTGTTTCAGTCCCGTCGCCGAGGCTTTGTGGGGCTAGGGATTCTCACAGTCAATCGGTTACCATTGGCTAATGGTTACTCCTCCACAGCAAGTTAAAACCCCAGACACCCCTTATCACACTGCGCGCCGGTGGCTCTTCGCCGGCGCCGCGTTGGTCTTTTGTGTGGGTCTCGCATGGGGCTATTACGGGGCTTCTCGCGTAACGGCTAAGCCAGAAGCTGCGCTCGCACAGCTACCCGACTCAGCGATCAACAGTCTCTCTGTATTGCCTGATTTCTCCTTAGTGACAGATGTCGATCTGCGTAAGCGGCAGTTTTTTGACTATCTGGAAGGGTATGTAAATGCGGAGAACGCGCGTATTTTAGCCACCCGGCGCACGCTCGGACTCTACGACAGGGTAATGACTAACGGTTATCCCTTAAGCCCGATGGAGAGGCGTGAACTCCTCAAAATAGCAGACGAGTACCGCCTCGAGCCGGGTGTGGTCGCAGGTGCTGACGGAGTCTCTAGAGAGGTAGATGAGGTGTTGAACGACGCCGCGGCGCTGGTTAAGGCGCTGCTGGAGCGCGTGGACGCCATACCCGTTTCGCTGGTGTTAGCACAAGCAGCGAACGAGTCTGCCTGGGGAACATCGCGCTTCGCAGTCGATGGCAATAACCTGTTTGGACAGTGGTGTTACGTGCAAGGCTGCGGATTCGTGCCTTATGAGCGCGCGAGCGATGCGGACCACGAGGTGCGCCGTTTTCGCAGTATTAATGCGGGGGTGCGTGCGTATTTCCGTAATCTCAATACGCATCCAAGTTATACGCATTTTAGACGCATGCGCGCCCGAATGCGGAGTCTGGAACGTGCACTCGACCCGATTCAGCTCGCGTATGGATTAGCGAGTTATTCGCAGCGTGGCGATTTTTACATCGACGAGGTGCAGACGATTATCCAACAGAACGACCTACATCTCCGCGACGAAGGCTAGCTTCAGGCCTTCATTATTGAGGCTGGCTAGGGTCGAACCACGGAACTGAATACCAATAGTAGCGCTGCTTGCCGCGCTGGCGAGCGGTGCAGATGTAGTGCCAGCGCCGCCCCCGGTCTCGTGCTGTTGGCATCAAGGTAACCAATCCTGTGGTCGCCTCTGACCATTCAAGCGCTATCGCAGCTCCCTCATCGAAACAATTGATACTACTCAGGTCATAATCTTCGCTCGGCGCGAATTGCAGCGTGGAGCGGGGGGCGTCCAATGTGCTTATCGGTGACTCCTGGGCACTGCGGGTCACATCGAAGGCGAGGGTGGCGTACTTTTGTTTCACGCCCTCAAGCTCCGAATACAAACCTGCAAGCGGGAACCGCGGCAGCGCCTGTGGGTCACTGTGTGGGCCTATCGCTCCTGAATTTTGTGCGAGACCCCGATAGCCTAGCTCTGCAAGCAGGGCTTTGGCTTCTGGGTTGTACTCTCCATAGGGATAGGCGAAAAGCTTAGGTTGGTTGCCAAGTTCTGCGTCGATACGCTGTTGGGCCGCCTCGATGTCTTCGCGCATGGCTGCCGAGTCTAGAACAATCAGGGAGGCGTGCTCGGTGCCATGGTTGCCGACGCTGACACCTGCCGCCACCATCTCCCGAATCTCGTCCCACGTTAGATAGCCCGCTTGCCCTCGATCGATGGGACCGGTGCTTACAAATAGCGTGAACGGATAATCATAGGCTTGCAGGAGAGGGAAGGCGTTTTCGTAAATTGATTCATAGCCGTCGTCGAAGGTTATGGCGACGGCATTGTCTGCCAATTCTGTGCCGTAGGCGAGCGCGTCCAGTAACGCAGGCAGGGGGAGTATGGCGTAGCCTGTATCGCGAAGGTGAGCAAGATGCTGTTCGAACCGTGCAGGCGACAAAGAGGTCGAGGCCGGCGTTTGTTCGGAGACATGGTGATAGACCGATACGACGGCGCTGCGCTTGGTCAGCGGCGCACCGTGGGCCTGGGACTCTGTTGCCGGGCCTTGCGCAGCGGCAGTACTCAGGCTCGCGCATAGGAAGGAGGCCGCGATCAGCGGGCGCAGTCTGTGGGCGCTGCGAAGAGGGGGGATCACTGTGTTTACTCCTGCGTTACATCGACCGGCTTGCTTCAACTCTGTGTGCCGCGCGGCTATACTTCGCGCTTGCGCCCATCCACCGCGCCTAATCTCTCGGGTCGCTCTGCGGCCCCGAATTCAGGGGAACAACATGATATTTTCCGGCCAAGCCGTCAAGGCCTCGCTTCTGCCGTCGGGCATTGCCCAGCTGGTCTTCGATCTAGAAGGCTCGTCAGTCAATAAGTTCGATCGATTAACGCTAGGAGAACTTTCCGCGGCTGTTGCTGCGGTCGCGGCTAGCGATGCGCGCGGCCTGATCTTCACGAGTGCCAAGTCTACCTTCATCGTAGGTGCGGATATTACCGAGTTCACGGGTCTTTTTGCCACCGGCGGTGACGAGATTATGCGCTGGCTCGCCGAGACGAACGCGGTGTTCAATGCGATCGAGGATCTCGCGATGCCGACAGTGGCGGCGATCAATGGCGTTGCGCTTGGTGGCGGTTTCGAACTCGCCATCTCCGCAGACCTGAGAGTGGCGGCGCCGACTGCCGTAGTCGGCTTCCCCGAGGTCAAGCTGGGTATATTGCCGGGCTTCGGCGGTACCGTGCGCCTCCCGCGACTGGTTGGCGCCGAGGCCGCGATAAGCTGGATTAGCAGTGGCTCGCATATCCCCGCGAAAAACGCCCTCGGTGACGGGGCGTTGGACGCAGTTGTCGATGCCGAGAGCCTTCTCGCCGCGGCCGAGGCGCTGATAGAAGAGTGCTTGTCGGGAGGACGCGATGTGGCCGCGCTACGCAGTGCCAAGACTCAACCTCTTGCCGCGCCAGACCTGGATGCTATTTTCACAGCAGCAAAGCCTGCCGTCGCTAAGGCAGCAGGAGTCAATTACCCCGCGCCACTGACTGCGGTTGAGACTCTGCAGCGAGGCGTCGCGTGTGCGCGGGCCGAAGCGCTAATAGCCGAGCACGAAGGCTTCGTGGCGCTGGCGACGACGGCTACCGCTGCGAATCTGGTGCAGATGTTCCTCAATGATCAGTTCCTTGCGGCTAAGGCGCGAGCGACCGCGAAGGGGGCAGCCAGCATCGACAAGGCTGCGGTGTTAGGTGCCGGCATCATGGGCGGCGGCATCGCCTATCAGTCTGCCTTGCGGGGCACGCCGATCATCATGAAAGACATCGCGCAAGTGGGTCTCGATCTTGGTCTCTCGGAGGCGCGTAAATTGCTCGCCAAACAAGTCTCCAGAGGCAAGTTAAGTGAAGAAGCTAGCGCGTCGATTCTCGCCGCAATTCAACCGACGCTCGACTATGCAGAGGTGGCTGACGCAAAGCTGATTGTCGAGGCAGTGGTGGAGAATGAAGGGGTTAAGAAGTCTGTTTTAGCAGAGCTTGAAGGCTTGGTTGGCGACGAGGTTATCATCGCGACAAATACGTCGACGATCTCTGTGGATGCGATCGCGACGGCTCTACGAAAGCCCGAACGCTTCTGTGGCATGCATTTTTTCAATCCAGTGCCCTTGATGCCCCTAGTAGAAGTGATTCGTGGTGAGAAGACTAGTGACGCAACGATTGCAGCGACAGTCGGCTATGCGAAGGCGCTCGGTAAGACGCCCATCGTGGTGAACAACTGCCCCGGTTTTCTGGTCAACCGAATCCTGTTCCCTTATTTCGGTGCCTTCTCTACGCTGCTGAATGAGGGTGCTGATTTCAGACAGATCGACCGCGTCATGGAAGCGTTCGGCTGGCCCATGGGGCCTGCGTATCTATTAGATGTTGTCGGTATTGATACGGCGGTTCACGCACAAGCCGTGATGGCGGCTGGGTTCGAGAGAATGGCGCTCGGATTCGAAAGTGCCATCGATCGTTTGTATGCGCAGGGCGATCTAGGCCAAAAATCGGGATGCGGATTCTATCGCTATGAGGCTGATGCAAATGGTCGGCCTAAGCGTTCTGATAACCCAGGCATCGATGGCTTAGTCGCGGTTAACGCAGCGCCACAGCGTGAGTTCAGTGACGCCGAGATCCGCGATCGCATGATGCTCGCGCTGTGTCTAGAAACGGCTCGCTGCCTCGAAGACGGCATCGTCGAGTCAGCGATCGAAGCCGATATGGGCTTAGTGCTGGGGCTTGGCTTCCCAACCTTTAGAGGAGGAGCGCTACGCTATGTCGACAGCGTCGGCGTCAAGACATTCTGCGCGCTCGCAGACTCGTATAAGCATCTGGGAGCCATGCTCGAGCCAAGCGCTGGAATGCGAGCGATGGCCGCTGCAGGTGCGCGCTACTATCCATTATGAACGCAGCGAACCCCAACATGACGAAGATCGAAATGGAGCGCAGTCTTAGACTTAATCGCAGCCGCAAGAATTTGCGCCGCGACGTTGGGAAGGCGATAGCGGATTACTCGATGATAGAGAATGGCGATAAGGTCATGGTGTGTCTTTCGGGTGGCAAAGATTCGTATGCAATGCTCGATATCTTGATGAGTTTGCAGAAGAGTGCGCCGATCGATTTTTCACTGCACGCTGTGAATCTAGATCAAAAGCAACCAGGTTTTCCCGAGACGGTGCTGCCCGAATATTTGGACTCTCTTGGCGTCGAGTACACCATTCTTGAACAAGATACGTATTCGATCGTGATGGACAAGGTGGAGGAGGGGAAGACTCTTTGTGGCCTCTGCTCACGGTTGAGACGAGGCATCCTGTACAACCATGCAGTCGCTATCGGTGCGACCAAGATCGCCCTCGGCCACCATCGCGACGACATTGTTGAGACGTTGTTTCTGAATATGTTTTACGGTGGGAAGCTGAAGGCGATGCCGCCAAAACTATTGTCTGACGACAAACGCAATGTCGTCATCCGCCCGCTTGCCTACTGCAAAGAGCGCGAAATAGAACGCTATGCAGACCTCATGGAGTTTCCGATCATTCCCTGCAATCTCTGTGGCTCGCAAGATAATATGCAGCGCCAAAACATCAAGGCGATGCTGCGCGCGTGGGACAAAGAGCAGCCGGGTCGTGTTGAGACTATTTTCCGCAGCGTTGCGAACATCGAGCCGTCACAATTGGCAGACCCCTCGCTGTTCGATTTCGCCAACCTGCGCGTCGCCAGGCCAGAGCCTGACGAGCTTAGCTATGTAGAGGTCGTGTAGGCGCATGGAAATACCTTACGCTCAGCTCAGCGAAAAAGTGCTCGAGGCGGTAATTGAAGAGTTTATTACTCGCGAAGGCACCGATTATGGCGAGGTCGAACTCTCACTTGCAGACAAGGTGGATCAGGTGCGAGAGCAGCTGCGTCGGGGCGAGGTCTTCCTGAGTTTTGATCCGCTCACTGAGAGCTGCCAATTGCAGCCTAGAGAGCAGCGCATTGATTTCGATGCGCTAGTCGATGAGCGAGTCGAGAGCGCGTAGAGAGCGAGAAGAGAGAGGAAATCGACCACAATGAGTCAAAGCACGCCAAGCCTTATCCCTATCGAAAACGCCGATGGCGTAGCGCCAGACGTGCGCGTAGATGCGAGCGGGCTTTATTGCCCCGAACCGGTGATGCTTCTGCACAAGAATTTCCGCGAGCTTGCGTTGGGAGGCGTGCTGGAGCTCACCGCGACAGACCCGTCGACGACCCGCGATGTGCCAAAGTTTTGTGCGTTCCTAGGACACGAGCTCGTCGCCAGTGAAGAGCGTGACGGGGTCTACATTTATCTGCTGCGTAAGGGCGAAGAGTGAGCTCGCCTGCGTTCCTGATCGATGCGTCGATCTACATTTTTCAAGCCTATTTTTCGCCGTATAACGAGGTCCGCGACGCCGAAGGCGAGGACATGAGCGCCTTCGTCGGCTTTCTACAATTTTTACTGACGCTGCAGCGTCGCGAGCGGCCGTCGCGTGGCGCCATTGCGATGGATAACGCGTTATTCTCTGGCTTCCGCCACGCTTTGTGTCCAGATTATAAGTCGAATCGAGAACTGCCCGACGAAAATCTCGCGCGCCAGCTGGGGCTTTGCGCTGCTGCGGCGAGCGCGCTGGGCTGGCCGGTATTTGCCAGCGAGCGTTTCGAGGCTGACGATATTATCGGTACGCTTGCTCAGCGTACGCGAAGTCTTGGTATTGAGGCGGTGTGCATCGTGAGCCGCGATAAAGACCTCGCACAATTAGTCGAGTCGGACGGTGACTTCATGTGGGATTTTACCGCTAACCGCCGGCGCGATAGGGTGGCGCTAGAGCGCGAACTGGGCATCTCCACGACTCTCATACCCGACTACCTTGGTCTCGTTGGCGATGCCGTCGACTGTATTGCCGGCGTGCCGGGTATCGGTCCCGTTAAGGCGCGCGCGTTATTGCAGCACTTCGGCACAATTGAGGCGATGTATGAAAATCTTGATCAGGTTTCTCTATTGCCACTGCGTGGCGCCAAGTCACTCGTAGCAAAGCTATCGGCGCATGAAGCTCAGGCGCGCCTCAGCAAGCGTCTAGCAACCATTGTCAAAGAGCCGGTGGACTGCGTTGAGCCTTTTGCGCTGGTTGATGAGGACGGTGTTTCGCTCAGTTCGCCGCAGCTTTCCGCATTAGAATTAGTGTGTACAGACGCACAGCTTCCGTCAGCGCTTACAGGGCGTCTGCTTTCGAGCTGCGCGGGTCTCATGGGCGTGGGCGATGAGGTGGTTCAATGAGGCAGGGCAAATGAGAGTCGTTGCCGACGCGGGTATCTTGGGTCTGGAAGCGCTCGATGATGTCTTCGACGAATTGATTTTATTGCCGGGGCGGCAGATTAAGCGTGCGGACCTTGTAGGTGCGGATGCGCTCCTCGTGCGTTCGATTACCAAAATCGACGAGGCGCTTATCGCCGACACTGGCGTGCGGTTCGTGGGAACTGCAACGAGCGGCCGTGATCATGTTGACGAGTTGGCGCTTGCTAAATACGGCATCACGTTCGCCGATGCCAAAGGCGCGAATGCGGGCGCGGTTGTAGATTATGTGTTCGCGTGTCTCGCGCAGTTTGCACTGGCGGGTGGCTGTGACCCGCGTGCTTTACGTGTCGGTATCGTCGGCTTAGGCTGCGTCGGTGGGCTTCTGGATACACGGCTGCGGGAAACGGGGTTTACGACACTGTGCTGCGACCCACCACTCGCGATGCGCGCCCAAGACCACTGGCGTTTCACGGCATTGGACCACGTACTCGCGTGCCCTATAGTTTGCGTGCATGTTCCGCTCATCACCACTGGTGAGAATCCGACGCAAAACTTGATTGGCGATGACCAACTGCGTCTAATGCCAAGAAACGGATTGCTGATAAACCCCAGTCGCGGGGGGGTTGTCGATGAAGCGTCGTTGATCCGCCATGTGAGAGCAAATCCAGAGTTTCGCTACGCCGCAGACGTCTGGGCCGGTGAGCCGTTGGTGAGCGCCGAAGCTATCGACAGTGCGTGGTTGGCGACTCCACATATTGCGGGATATAGCGTGCAGGCGAAGAAATCCGCGACGACGATGCTATTGGCTTCGTTGGCTGAGTTTGATGAGATGCATGCCAAGACAGGACTCGCGGCGCGATTGCGTGCAGTGCTGAACAGCGAGCAGGATGTCGAGGTCCTGCCGAATGCTGGGCAAGGCGGTGGCTGGGAGGCTATTGCCTCCCTCTTCGATGTGCGTTCTCTCGATAGCCAGTTTCGTTCGGCGCTAGCCCGCGGATTATCGGCTGAAGCTTTCGATGCCCTGCGCCAGCCTCTTAAAGCGCGCATCGAGTTTGGGAACGCGGCGAGCACTTTGCTTGCATCGAAGCCTGCTTAAGCCGCGTAAACTAAACCCGATAAAGCTCCAGCACCTTGGCAAGTTTTTCAATTGCGTTACGTAAATCTTCTTCACTTGGCAGGAAGACCACGCGAAGATGATTCGCGTCGTCTATGTTGAACGCGCTGCCTTGCACTAGCAAAATCTGTTCGCGCTCAAGAATATCCAGCACCAGGGCTTCGTCGTCCGCAATTGAGAATACCTTGGGATCCAGTCTCGGAAACATATATAGCGCACCGAGTGGTTTGACGCAGCTAACGCCGGGAATTTGAGTCAGCGCCTCCCAAGCAGCATCACGCTGTCGTCGCAGGCGGCCATGCGGCAAGACGAGGTCGTTGATGCTCTGGTAGCCGCCAAGTGCCGTTTGCACCGCAAGCTGCGCAGGCACGTTCGCACAGAGGCGCATATTGCTCAGAATCTCCAGGCCCTCGATGTAATTCTTCGCTAGGTGCTTAGGCCCATGTAAGATCATCCACCCCGAGCGGAAGCCAGCAAGACGATAAGACTTGGATAAGCCATTGAAGCTCACCGTGAAGACGTCGTCGCTTAGAGAGCCGAGGGGGAAATGCTCCGCGTCATCGTAAATGATTTTGCTATAGATCTCGTCGGCAAATAAGACGAGTGAATGGCGCCGCGCAACATCGACTAGCGCGAGTAGCATCTCTTTCGAATAGACCGCGCCCGTGGGGTTGTTTGGGTTGATCACGACCAGCGCTTTGGTATTGCTTGTGATCTTTGATTCGATATCTGCGAGGTCGGGAAACCAATCCGCCTGTTCATCGCAGCGGTAGTGCACCGGGGTGCCGCCACTCAGTGCTGCCGCCGCAGTCCACAAGGGGTAATCAGGTGCAGGGATGAGGACTTCGTCACCGTTGTTGAGCAAGGCCTGCATGGACAGGGTAATGAGCTCGCTGACGCCATTACCTAAATAGATGTCATCGATCTCCACATCCCGCATACCGAAACGCTGGCATTCTTGCATGATCGCTTTGCGGGCGGAGAATAAGCCTTTCGAATCGCAGTAGGCTTCCGCCGAAGAGAGGTTGCGGATAACGTCTTGAATGATTTCATCAGGCGCGTTGAGGCCGAATACGGCGGGATTGCCGATGTTGAGCTTGAGTATACGCTGGCCGTCTTCCTCGAGCTGTTTTGCGCGCTCGAGCACGGGGCCGCGGATGTCATAGCACACGTGACTCAATTTGTCTGACTGATTAAGTTGTTTCATGCTCACTCGCTCGAGAACCTGCTTGGCTGATGTCTTACAGCTGCGTTACGCTACACGCTTCGTTGCAACACACAAATGCGGAGGCAGCTGCGCGCGAGTGTAGCGCAATTGCGACCACAGGATAAGGAGTAAACGATGGCGACGAATGAGAATAAACAGGCCCAGTTGCCGCTGACCGAACAAGAATGGCTCGAAAAACTCGGCCCTGAGGCGTTTGCCATTATGCGCAAGCAGGGCACAGAGCGAGCGTTTACCGGAGAGTATTGGGACAACAAGCAGGCTGGCAGCTACCGTTGTAAAGGCTGCGGTGAATTGCTGTTCTTGTCCGAGGGTAAATACGATTCGGGATGTGGGTGGCCAAGTTTTTTCCAACCTGCGACGGCGTCGACAATCGAAGAGCGGGAAGATACCAGCCACGGCATGTTGCGCACGGAGGTCATCTGCAGCGGCTGTGATTCACACCTCGGCCATGTGTTCACAGATGGGCCGATAGAGACGGGGCTGCGTTATTGTATTAATTCGGCCTGTCTCGACTTCGATGGCGCCAGCTAAGGTGCGAGGCTAATGCGTGCGAGGGGGCTGTTTTGCGTGGCCTCGCTGGTCCTCGCTGCGTGTCCCGTGGTCGTGCAAGCGGAGACTTTTTGGTCGCCTGAGTTGAGCCTAGGGGCCTATGCCGCGACCGGCGATTACGGCAGTGGGATCGATACGTCGCTTGGGTATATGCCGCTGAGTTTGGCGCTAGAGCGCGGGGCTTGGCGAGGGCAGTTGACGACCTCGCGCCTCGTTGTTGAAGGCCCTGGCAGCGTGCTCGTTAATCTTGGTGGCGTGACTCGCGCGTTTGCCGCTGAAGAAGTGTCGTGGCGCCGCGGTACCGGCGATGCACTACTAGAGCTCGGCTATACTCAGGCGGCAGATTCTTCCCCCTCCGGCGGGTTGTTGCGGCGGAGTAGTCTCACCTACAGGCTCATCGCCAAATTACCAACGGCCAGCGTCGAGAAGGGGCTGGGAACGGGAGAGCTAGATGTTAGCCTGCAGATAGATGGGGCGCTTCCTCTTGCGTCGTCTGTGGTGTTTGCTTCGGTTGGTTATAGCGATAGGGGCGCCTCGAGCCTCTATCCCGATATTCTCAGTTCTGGATTCGCCCAACTCGGTGTCGCGCGGCGCACGAGTGCGAGGGCTAGCGTCGGCCTGCTGTACGATTTTCGTGAAACAGCGTCTTCACTCTATGCGGATGCTCACGAGGCGAGCCTCTATGGTTCTTTGGAATTTGATCGCCACTGGACGCTGACCGGTCTTGTCAGTGCTGGCCTCAACGAATCGAGCGCGGATGCGGGCCTGTATTTTCAGTTGAGCTATCGCTGGTAGCGTCTCTAGAGCTTTAGTGGCCTGATTCGTGGCGGCAAGAGGGCCGCGCGCTGAATAGGTCGTGCTCGCTGGAGCGGGGGGAGTTGGGGTCTTTGCAGCATGCTGACCGTTGCTGCATCCGAAGGTGCCGAGTCGGGTTTCGCTTCACTGTCTGCGCCAGCCTCCAGAGATTGCCCAGCGAGTTGCCTTTGCGCTAGCCAGCGTGAAAGATCGTTCCAATCGAGTGCTTCGCTGGTCTGCGAGTCGGCCTCGTTCGCGCTATCGGGCGAGAACGTCAGCGCGAGGGCATTTTGCGCGAGCACGGAATTGTTATCCTTGAGTGTGGCTGCGATATGCTCGTCGATACTGAGGCTGGTGGTTATATTGGCTTCGTCGCCTAGCGTCGTGCTTTCGTAGGGACGGGGGAGTGAAAAACCTTCGATGCTGCTTTGAACGAGCGTGGCACCGCGAGTCGCCTCTGCCATTATCCCTGTCTCTATCGGAGATTCCTTAGACTTAGGCTTGCTACTGTGCCCTGCGTTTGCCGCGAGCGTGGCTGCGCGAGTCTCTTGTGAAATCGTTATTTCCGTATTCTTGGTGGGAGTCTCGGTGGGAGTCTCGGTAAGAGTCTCAGTAAGAGTCGGTTCAAGTGTCTGCAGGGTGATGAAAGGCCTTAACCCAGTGCCGCCGATACCTCCGGGTAGCCGCCCTGTGCCACCGACGCCGCTGCCCTGATCGCCGCCGTGCAGATCGCTCGCCGCATTGTGAGTGAGAAGCCAGGTGGTGAGTAAGACGACAAGCATGATCGCCAGCCTAGTCACAGGCGAGCGCAGAAGGCGGCTGCCTTCTGGTGTCGCTGAGACGAGTGCCTGCTGAGATAAATGCTTACCCATTGGTGTGCTCTTTCGTTTCTCGCGCGTAGTAATTGAATATACCCAGATTAAAGCGGTAGCGCTCGGATTTTTCGTTGGGTTTTTGCGCGCACTCTTCAGCGAACTCTTCAGCGGTTATCTCCTTCTTGTCCGCTTGCTGCAACGTGTATGCGCGAGTGTTTACGGTGTTGAGTACGTTGCTAGCGAGTTCTGCGCAAAGCGCGTCGAGTTCGCCTATGGAGCGATCGGATAGGCCGTCATAGTAAACGCTCCTGTCGAAGAAGGGTGGGGCGTCACCTTGCAGGTTGCTCGCGCCAGCAGCGATGTGGTCCTGGATGTTGCGGCCGAAGAAATAGGCTTTCTCCTCGACCCCCGATTTAGGCGCGAACGCGGCCGTATTCAGGCGGATCAATGAGTCTTCGACTGTCACGATGTCCAGGCGCTGCCACTCGTCGAGTACGGCGCGAGGGCGCATATCTTGCCGGCAGATTAGCTCCACCAGTTCTGTGAAACTTGGCTGCTGCGCGCCATTGCTAGGCGTCGCGCGCAGAGGCAGCGCCGCAGGGTTGCCCGGGTTATCGGTGGCGTGGAAGCGTGGATTCGCCATCCACTCTGCGACTAGCTGGGCGCCGAGTGAGGCGTGTTTAGCGCTCGGTGCGAACTCTTCGCTTGATGTGCCGGCTGCTCGGAGTCGCGCAACATCCTTACGGTGTACTCCCGTGATAAGCGTAATGCGGCTATCGGATACGCGCTTGCTACCGGCAAGCTCTATCTCTGCCGCTTCAACATAGAGCTCTTTGAGTAGGGCTATGAGCCTGGGGTAGGTTAATTCGAATCGGAGCATGGCTGCGACGAGCGGCCTCAGCGCCTTGATAAGCGCCCGGCTGACTATTGTGGGAGACCGCGGTGGCTGGTTGTCTGCATTCATGGGGATGAGTATAGACAGGTGTGGGAAGATTTCCCATTATTATGAGCGAGCGGTTGACGTGGGAAAATTTCCCTCATACTATCGAATGACAATTTAAGCCGCGTAATCCCTCTCGCGGCAGTGACGTTCAGCAACGGAGCTTAGCCATGGATCCTTCGCCGATGAGAATGCCTTCGAGCGCTCCCGAACGGCTTTGCTTAGGTGACCATTTGCGATCTGCCCCGGCTAGATACCTTAAGCTTAGCTGCGGTCGGCGCCTCTGCTGGACAGAGTTTGGAGATGCATCCGGTATCCCAGTGCTCTATTTTCATTCTCGTGGTAGCTCTCGCCTAGAAGCCGCGTTTTTCAGCGCTGAGGCGCAGTCTCGAGGCTTTCGTCTTATCGCTGTGGATCGGCCCGGCATCGGCGGCAGCGATTTCAGTTATGCGCGGACGCCGGACGCATTCTGTGCTGATCTTTATGAGTTAATCGAACATCTTAGTCTCGAAACGCTTGCTACTTTGTCCCTTGGCGCGGGTGCGGTCTATAGCTTAGCGCTAGCGGCGCAAGTGGGGGATAGAATGACTGCTCAGGTGTGCTTAGGTAGCATTCCTGTCGGGCCTCTCTGGGGTGCTGAAGCGGGAGGTCGACTCACTCGGCGTCGCGTTCTGTTGGCCAAGGCGATGCGCTATGCGGCTCGTCTTCGGGCTAGGTTGGAGACAGGACTTTGTTCGTCACCCCCTGGCCTAGATGATCTTTGCAGCAGCGATCGCCGCGCGCTTGCCGATTCGAAGATAGCAGAGTTGCTCTCGGCAGATGGCGAAGAGGCCAGCAAACAGGGCGTCGCAGGTATAGCGCAAGATGACTCGATAGCGATGATGCCCTTTGATTGCGATCTCGCCTCGATCCGCTGTGCGGTGACATTCTGGCAAGGCGCGAGCGATCCTACTTGCCTAGGTAGGACTCCCGCACTCCTGTCCCAGCGTTTGCGCTATGGGCGCGAGCGCGCACTGCCTCGACAGGGGCAGTTTTTCTTCCTATCCGTCATGGCGGAGATATTTCAGCAGATAAACACCGCGTCGATACCCCCTCGAAAAGGGATGCAGGTTCCTTCGGTGCACGCTGCGCCGGGTGATCGAGGATTGGCGCCGGCGGCCTAGAACCACGCCTTATCACCTTTGCTTCTTGTCCAGGTCAACTTTGAGAGAGTCCTGGATCGACTGAAGTACTAGGTCTAGATTGGACTGCGCTTCCTGGGCATACCGAAACGGGCCAATCTGGTCTCCTTCGGAATTTCGGAAATACCAGAGCTTATCTTGCTCGAAGACGAGGTTTTCGTCTTTGTTTCCTGAGGCAGGACCACTTTCGTCCTCATCGCCGTGTGTTTCACTTGTTTGCTTATTCATTTCGCCCCCTAATGGCTGCCATTCCTATTTTCTGAGCAACATCTACTAATCACCCGATTGTAGGTGTCACTGAGATTTTGGCAAGTTTGATGGAGTGTCTGGCCTTGCTGCGAGAGTTCGCCGCCTATCGGCTTCCGGCCGCGCACGGTGATTGAATAAGGCCTGTCTCTGTGGGAAAATCGCCTGCTTCGCGGCATTTGCAGCACGCAATTACGTCGGACGCCTAATTAAGGGGCCGATGGCGAATAATCAACCATACTCAATTCACGAGCTCCGCTCACCAAAGCTCCGGCTGTAAGAGGTTTAGTAATGCAGGTTTCTATCGAAACGACTCAGGGACTAGAACGAAAAATGACGATCGCGGTGCCTAGCGAACGAGTCGAGACTGCCGTTAATGCGAGGCTGCAAGAGGCTGCCGGAACGGTAAACCTCAAAGGCTTTCGTAAAGGCAAAGTGCCCTTTAAGGTGATCAAGAGCCGCTTCGGTAAGAGCGTGCGCCAAGACGTCGTGGGCGAGGTAATCAATCAGTCGTATTTCGATGCGCTCACGCAAGAGAAGGTAAAGCCTGCCGGTCAGCCCAATATTGAGCCGGGCAACCTCGAGGAAGGCGCGGACCTGACATTTACCGCGACGTTCGAAGTGTATCCTGACGTAGCGCTTCCCGATTTCTCTGCGTTATCAATAGAGCGCTTAGGTGCAGATATCGGCGATAGCGATATCGACGAGATGGTTGAGACTCTGCGTCAGCAGCGTCAGACGTGGGCCGTAGTCGAGCGCGCGGCGGCCGACAAAGATCGTGTCAACATGGATTACAACGGCAAGCTCGACGGCGAAGAATTCGCAGGCGGCAAGGCTGCAGGAACCGATCTCATCTTGGGTTCTGAGCGTATGATTCCAGGGTTTGAAGAGGGTCTCATCGGCAAAAAAGCTGGGGAGTCATTCACCTTGCCATTAACCTTCCCTGCGGAGTACCACAGCGCGGAACTGGCTGGTAAGGCGGTAGAATTTGATATTACGGTAAACAGCGTAAGCGAGCAGGTGCTACCAGCCATCGACGAAGAGTTCTTTAAGAGCTTCGGCGTCGAAGAGGGCGGCGAGGAAGCATTTAGAATCGAAGTATCGAACAACATGACGCGCGAGCTGAAATCGGCGAGTCGCAATAAGCTTAAGGCGCAGGTCATGGACAAGCTGATCGAGGTTGTCGATATTCAAATCCCTTCTGCGCTTATCGCAGCAGAGCTTCAGCAGCTTAAAGGCCAGGCGCTGCAGCAGATGGGCGGTGGTACAAACCTAGATCCGAGTATGCTGCCTGACGAACTGTTTGCAGATCAGGCAAAGCGACGCGTCACGCTAGGGCTGGTACTAGGCGAGGTGATGCAGTCGCAAAACATGAGCGCTGACCCTGTGCGCGTCCGCGAGTCGATCGAAGAGCTCGCCGCGACTTACGAGTCGCCAGAGGAAGTGATCAATTGGTATTACGGCAACCAAGAGCAGTTGTCTGCGATCGAGAGTTCGGTGGTTGAAGATCAGGTTTTCGACTACATATTAGGAGAAGCGAAGGTCGCCGATAAGACGGTGTCTTATCAAGAAGTCATTAAGCCGGAGTCGAAGCAGCCGGCAGAAGGCGCTTAATCGAAGGACACAAGCATGACCCAGAATTATCCAGTCAGTGCCGCGCTGGTGCCTATGGTGGTCGAACAGACCGCCAGAGGTGAGCGCTCTTACGACATTTACTCGCGCCTGTTGAAGGATCGGGTGGTATTCCTGACGGGGCCAGTTGAAGACTATATGGCGAATCTTGTTGTCGCCCAATTGTTATTCCTCGAGTCTGAAAACCCTGATAAGGATATTCATCTTTATATCAATTCCCCAGGCGGCTCGGTTACTGCGGGTCTGTCGATCTACGATACGATGCAGTTCATTAAGCCCGACGTCAGCACCATGTGCATCGGCCAGGCGGCTAGCATGGGTGCTGTGCTGTTAGCTGGTGGCGCAAAGGGTAAGCGGCTAGCGCTGCCCCATTCGCGCATGATGATCCATCAGCCGAGTGGAGGAGCTCAGGGCCAGGCTTCTGATATAGAGATTCAAGCTAATGAAATTATTAAGATACGTAAGAGACTTAATGTACTTTTGGCTGAGCACACGGGTCAGGACGAAGAGCGTATTGCCCGCGATACGGAACGCGATAACTTCATGAGCGCGTCAGAGGCCTGTGATTACGGTCTTGTCGATAAAGTTATCGAGCGGCGCGTAGATAAAAAGAGTGAGAGCGACGCGTAATACACCACACTTTCGAGCGAGACTATGTCAGACGACGATTTTAATAAGCCAGAAGATGGCGGCAAGCTGCTTTACTGCTCTTTCTGTGCGAAAAGCCAGCAAGAGGTAAAGAAACTTATCGCGGGCCCGTCCGTATTCGTGTGCGACGAGTGCGTCGAGCTGTGCAACGACATAATCAAGGAAGAGGTGCAGGAGCGCGACTCAGAATCGAAGGCGCGCAAACTCCCTGTCCCGCAAGAGATTAAAGAGACGCTTGACCAGTACGTGATCGGGCAAGAGGCCGCGAAGCGCGTGCTCGCGGTTGCGGTATACAATCATTACAAGCGCCTCAATTACGAGAGCGGCAAAGACGATGTCGAGCTCGGCAAGAGCAACATCCTCATGGTCGGGCCTACCGGTACGGGCAAGACCTTGCTCGCAGAAACTCTCGCGCGGATGCTCGATGTTCCTTTTACCATCGCTGACGCAACGACGCTTACTGAGGCAGGCTATGTTGGCGAAGATGTTGAGAACATCATTCAGAAACTCCTGCAGAAATGCGATTACGACGTAGACAAGGCGCAGATCGGCATCGTTTACATCGACGAGATCGATAAGATTTCGCGTAAATCCGACAATCCGTCGATTACCCGCGACGTGTCTGGCGAGGGTGTACAGCAAGCGTTGTTGAAGCTTATCGAGGGCACCGTAGCCTCGGTGCCTCCCCAAGGCGGCCGCAAGCATCCCCAACAGGAATTCCTGCAGGTCGACACGTCGAATATTCTCTTCATCTGCGGTGGCGCTTTTGCCGGGCTAGATCGGATTATTCGAGATCGCTCTGAGAAGAGCGGTATAGGTTTCTCAGCTGAGGTGCGCTCAAAGGACACCGAATCGAAAGTAGGTGAAGCGCTTCGCAGCGTCGAACCCGAGGACCTTGTGAAGTTCGGCCTGATTCCTGAATTCGTAGGCCGTCTGCCTATGATTGCTACGCTAGAAGAACTCGACCTCGATGCGTTGGTGCGGATTATCAAAGAGCCTAAGAACTCACTCACCAAACAATACGCTAAACTGTTTGAGATGGAGGGTGTGGAAATCCAGTTCCGTGACGATGCCCTCCGTGCCATCGCTAAAAAGGGTCAGGAGCGAAGGACCGGTGCGCGTGGTTTGCGGTCTATCATGGAGTCGGTGCTTCTCGACAGTATGTATAAGATCCCCTCGCTTGAGAAAGTGAGCAAAGTCGTCATTGATGCTGCGGTTATCGAAGGCGAGTCCGAACCCCTCTTGTTATTCGAAAACACAGAGGCCTCTAACGAGCCCGCTGGCGAAGAGAAGAACAATCACGCTTGAATTCCAGTCAAACGTCACCATGACTAAGAGCGTCTAAGTTTATTTGGCTGGCTCTAGTAGGGGCCGCCTAAGGAAAAGGGTAGCCCATGAGCACTACAGAAGATTCCACGTCCTCACCCGCATCGAATGAATCCCCCGTTAACGGCATTCCTCTCCTGCCGCTACGCGATGTTGTCGTATACCCACAAATCGTTCAGCCTCTTTTCGTCGGCCGACCTAAGTCGATTAAAGCGCTTGAGGCAGCGATGGCTACCGATAAGAAGGTGCTCCTAGTCGCGCAGAAAAACGCGGCGGATGATCATCCCGGTACCGCGGATCTTTATCAAATAGGCACTATCGCCACGATCCTACAATTGATTCGCTTACCCGACGGCACGGTTAAAGTCTTGGTCGAGGGGCTCGATCGAGCGAAGATTAAGTCGGTGAGTTATGGCGAGGACTTTGCGGCGGCACAAGCAACTGTGCTCAACCCTGAAGAGCCAGATGAAAAAGAGGCTGACGCGCTCGTGCGTTCGCTGCTCGCGCAGTTCGACCACTATGTACAGTTGAGCAAGAAAATTCCGCCCGAGGTGATGAGCTCTATCTCGAGTATCGACGAAGCGGGGCGTCAGGTCGATACGATTGCTTCTCATATGTCCTTGCAACTTGCAGAGAAGCAGAATCTTCTCGAGCTGGCTGGACTCACTGCGCGCATCGAGCATCTCATGGCTTTGATCGAGTCGGAAATAGACTTGTTCGCCGTTGAAAAACGCATCCGAGGGCGCGTTAAGAAACAGATGGAGAAGAGCCAGCGAGAGTATTATCTGAACGAGCAGATGAAAGCTATTCAGAAAGAAATGGGCGAATTGGAAGACGTGCCGAATGAGGCAGAAGAGCTGAAATCGAAAATAGATGAAGCCGGCATGCCGAAGGAAGCGCAGGAGAAGGCGATCTCTGAGCTGAATAAACTCAAGCAGATGTCCCCAATGTCGTCGGAGGCGTCGGTCGTGCGCACCTATCTTGACTGGATGATCAATGTCCCCTGGAAAAAGCGTAGCAAGGTTAGGCTTGAGTTGGACAAAGCCGAGCAAATATTAGAAGACGACCACTACGGCCTCAAAGAGGTTAAAGAACGGATCCTAGAATACCTTGCTGTGCAGAAGCGAGTGAAGAAGCTTAAGGCACCGATACTCTGTTTAGTCGGCCCCCCCGGAGTGGGCAAAACTTCGTTAGGGGAATCCATTGCGCGCGCGACTAATCGTAAGTTCGTGCGCATGGCCCTCGGCGGTGTTCGCGACGAGGCTGAAATTCGCGGTCATCGACGCACTTACATTGGTTCGTTGCCCGGCAAACTCATGCAGAAATTGTCTAAAGTTGGTGTGAAGAATCCTTTGTTCTTGCTCGATGAGATCGACAAGATGGGCATGGATAATCGCGGCGATCCAGCCTCTGCGCTACTTGAGGTGCTCGACCCGGAACAGAATAGTAGCTTTAACGATCATTACCTTGAGGTCGACTACGACCTGTCGGAAGTCATGTTCGTGTGCACCTCAAATAGTATGAATATCCCCGAGGCGCTGCTCGATCGCATGGAGGTGATTCGTATCCCTGGCTACACCGAGGAAGAGAAACTCAATATCGCCGAGCGTTATCTTGTTCCCAAGCAAAAGAAGAATAACGGTGTCAAAGACGCGGAGCTCACCATAGATGAGCAGCCCATTCGTGACATTATCCGTTACTACACTCGCGAAGCTGGCGTGCGCGGATTAGAGCGCGAGATAGCCAAAGTTTGCCGTAAAGTGGTCAAGGCGAATTCGCTCAAGGGCCAGCAGACTCAGGTATCACTGAATGCAGATAATCTCGAAGAGTTTTCGGGTGTGCGGAAGTTCGACTACGGCAAGGCTGAGGACGAAAATTCGATCGGCCAGGTCAATGGTTTGGCGTGGACACAGGTAGGCGGCGAGCTGCTGACCATCGAAGCGATCGCAGTTGAAGGAAAGGGCAAGACGATCAAAACTGGCTCGCTCGGCGATGTGATGCAAGAGTCAATTCAAGCGGCTTTGACTGTTGTTCGTAGCCGGAGCGCATCGCTAGGACTAAGCGCTAACTTCCATGAAACGCGCGATCTACATATACACGTACCGGAAGGAGCGACACCCAAGGACGGCCCTAGCGCCGGCGTTGGGATGTGCACGGCGCTCGTGTCTGTGCTCACAGGTATTCCCGTGCGCGCCGATGTGGCGATGACTGGTGAGATCACCCTGCGCGGCCAAGTGTTGAAAATCGGCGGACTAAAGGAGAAATTACTGGCCGCGCATCGGGGCAATATTAAGACCGTGTTGATTCCGGCGGACAACGAGAGAGACCTCGCGGAAATACCTGACAACATCAAGGCGGACCTGGAAATTATTCCAGTACGTTGGATAGATCAGGTGTTGGAGGTCGCACTACAGCATCAGCCAACGCCGTTGCCTATCATTGAGGTTGCCGTTGAAGCTCAGACAACCACCGCAAATGGAGAGAATAAACCCTCAGCTGCGCATTAAGCTGAATCGAATAGGCGTTGCATAGGCTGATAATGCCCGAATAATGGGGGTATTTGTTGACACTCGAAATGCGCAATTGATATAAAGACACGGTATTCGTGGCTTGTAGCCCGATTGCCTCACTACTAACTGCATTTGATGCTGCTATCTTACTGCGCCCTCGGCCCAGGCTATGCTCATCTCCCTCACGTTAGTTAATAATTTTAAAAATGATTGAAAAGGGGATACTGTGAATAAATCAGAATTGATTGAAGTAGTTGCGGAAAGCGCGGACCTACCTAAGGCAGCAGCCGGTCGTGCAATTGATGCGATCATTGATGCGATTACCGACTCACTCAAGAAAGAAGATCCGGTTGTTCTAGTGGGTTTTGGTACATTCGCAACTAAGAACCGTGCAGCACGCACGGGCCGTAACCCACAGACTGGTGCTGCGATCGAGATTAAGGCGGCGCGAGTCCCTAGCTTCAAGCCAGGCAAAGCGTTAAAGGATTCGGTTAATTCCTAGTCCGAAGCATCCCACATAAGCCTCGTGACCTAGCTTGGCTAATGTAGGCGCTTTTAGAGCAGAAGGGCGCATCGTCGATGCGCCTTTTTTTTTCGCCTCTAACAAGACGATTGTTGCTTCGATCGAGCGCGTTATTGCAGTAGAATACCGAGCTTCGCCCCAATATCTGTATAGGAATCCACATGCTGCAAGACATTCGAGACAATTCTCAAGGTGTCATCGCCAAGGTAATCATCGGCCTCATAGTCGCCATATTCGTGCTTTTCGGCGCCGAGTCGCTGATCGGTGGTCTAACGCAGGCTCCAGGCGCGGCGGAAGTGAACGGCGAAGAGATTAGCGACTTCCAACTCCAGCAGGGTGTACAAGAGCTGATTAGTTCGATTGGGGGCTCTGCCGAGGGCATAGATCAATCTCTGCTCGAACAAATTGCGATGAATCAGCTGGTTGAGGAGACGCTTCTTCGGCAGTCTGCAGAGCGCGGTGCGCTGGGCATATCCGCAGCTCGAATCGATCGCGCCATCATCGAGAATCCTAATTTTCAAGTAGGCGGCCGATTCGATCCCGAATTCGCCGTCCGCACGATGAATAGTCAAGGGTTTTCTGTTCAATCTTATAAAGACGCCTTGGCGCGTCAAATGCTTCTCTCGCAGATCGTGAACGCCTATTCCTCTTCAGCTTTTGCGACCACAGAAGAGTTACAGTCGCTGGCTGCTCTCAATGCGCAAGCGCGCGATTTTCGCTACCTGACTATTACCCCTGGCACACGCACACTAGCGGAGCCGATCACGGACGAACAGATCGCTACTTACTACGCCGAGAATACTGCCGATTTCGTTCGCCCCGAGAGCGTGAGTATCGACTACGTCATACTTGAGAAAACCGCTCTCGCTGATTCAATCGCACTCGAGGAAGGCGCCGTTCTTGCGCAATACGAGCTCGAGAAATCACAATTCGAAGGCTCTGCAGAGAAGCGCGCGTCGCACATCTTATTCGAAACGGGCCCCAGTTTGACCGTTGACGAAGCGCAAGCCGCGGCGGAACTGGCCATACAGCGCCTCAACTCTGGCGAAGATTTCGGCGCGCTCGCGCTTGAGCTTTCGAGTGATCAGATCTCTGCAGAAGAGGGCGGCGATATTGGTTTTAGTGACGGGTCTGCCTTTCCTGAAGAAATAGAAGAGGCGCTTATAGCGCTTAGCGTAGGCGAGATTTCAGCCCCCGTTCAGACTGATTTCGGCGTGCACGTCGTCCAGCTAACCGAAGACAATACGGCTGTCTTTCAGGACTTCGCTGAAGTGGAAGCGCGCATCGAGCGCGACCTGAAGTCAGCCGAGGTTGAACAACTTTATGCCGGCGCCCTGTCTGATTTGTCTAACCTCGCGTTCGAATCTTCAGATTTGAGCCGCTTGTCAGAAGAGCTGAATCTCCCAATATTAACGAGTGGCTCTTTCGACCGAAGCGGGGGCGGCGGTTTACTCTCGGAACAGGCGGTAATCGACGCTGCCTTCAGTGATGAAGTCATGCTCGACGGTAATAACAGCGATGCCATTGAACTCGGGACCGATCGCGCCGTCGTGTTGCGCTTGAATACTCTGACTCCAGAAGGTGTTTACCCGCTCGAGGAAGTGGAGCCGCGTATTGCGGTCGCCTTGCGCTCGCAGATGGAGCGTGATGCGGTAGCCGCCTTGGGTGATGAACTCGTCTCGCTTCTCGAGCAAGGCGAAGACCTGAGCGACTTTTTGGCGAATAACGAACTGAGCTGGCGCGAGGGTGATGCCGTGCGCCGCTCCCAGAGCGCAATCAATCGTGAAATAGTGGAGGCGGTATTTGCGCTACCTACACCTACTAATGATGGCGTCGAGCGTGCGGAACTGAGTCTCGCTAACGGGACCTTCGTTGTTGCGGAGCTGTCTAATGTAGTCGAAGGTGATTTCGAGGCACTCAGTGAAGCTGAGCGCGACGCGATGCGAGCAAGCGTTGTTCGTGATGGCGGCAGTAACGAGCTGCGCGCGTTTGTCGCTAATTTGCGCGAGTCAGGCTCGGTAGTAATTAATGAGTTCGCTGCAGACGAAAGTGAGTTCTAGTCTTAAGCATTAACGATTCGCTTAAAACCAAAACGCCGCGATACTCGCGGCGTTTTTTTTTGCGGCTATCTTGCTCAGTGCAGCAAAGCTACTCTGCTTGCTCGAGGGAACCCATCGCGGTGGTGTTAAATCCGCCGTCAACATACAGTATCTCGCCGCTGATTCCAGAGGCTAGATCCGAGCAAAGAAAGCTTGCCGCATTTCCCACTTCCTCGATGGTGACATTGCGCCTCAGAGGAGTCTGCTTTGCATTGTGTTCTAGCATCTTTCTGAAGCTCTTAATGCCTGCTGCTGCCAGTGTTTTGATGGGTCCTGCCGAAATAGCGTTGACTCGAATGCCTTTCGGTCCGAGCGCCGATGCCATATAGCGAACGTTGGCCTCAAGGCTCGCTTTGGCCAGCCCCATGACGTTGTAATTGGGCAGGCTACGGACGGCGCCGAGGTAGCTCAGCGTGAGGAGCGAGCCATTCCGTCCCTCCATCAGTTTGGCACCCGCCTTGGCTAAGGCGACAAGGCTGTAGGAGCTTATTTCGTGCGCGAGGTTAAAGCCTGCGCGTGTGGTGACGTCGACGTAATTGCCGTCCAGTTCGTTGCCCGGTGCGAAGGCGAGGCAATGGACGATACAGTCGATACCGTCCCACTGCTTACCGAGGTCGTCGAACAGCGCGTCGATTTGCTCATCGCTTGTGACATCGCAGGGAAAGACGAGGGACGAGTCCCAGCCGGCCGCAAATTTCTCTACGCGTTCCTTGAGCTTGTCCCCCTGGTAGGTGAATGCAAGCTCAGCACCTTCCCTGTGCATCGCCTCAGCAATGCCTGAGGCGATAGAGAGTTTACTCGCGACTCCGAGAATAAGTACCTTCTTTCCTGTCATATAACCCATGCAAAAAACTCCTTTTGCTGCTATTCGATTAAATGCGCTGTGCCTTAGGCATTGTGCATGTAGTGTTTAATTATCGGCACCAAGGCCAATGCCAAGAGGCCCGCCGCGATACTATAGAGACCGGCGGTCTGGTAGACGTCCATATAGGTTTGCAGGGCAGCAGCAGGATCGGCCACTTCTCCGCGTATGGTGGCGGAGCCGGTCATCGCGGCGATAGTGCCGGAGACGTAATTTCCGGCAGCGGATGCGAGGAACCAGCAGCCCATCATCATCCCCACGACGCTCGGTACGGAAAGTTTGGATGTCATAGAAAGCCCAACGGGTGAGATACAGAGTTCACCGGTTGTGTGCAGTAAGTACAGTAAGACGATCCACAGCACGGCGACCTGAGTTGGGTCGGTTGCAAGCCCTGCGCCGTAAACTAAAAGGAGGAAACCCAGGCCGAGTTGGATGAGAGAGAGTGCAAACTTGGTTGGAGTCGATGGCTCCCAGCCGCGCTTAGCAAGAGTAAGCCATAGGATGTTAAACAGCGGTGCGAGAGTGATGATGAAGAATGCATTAATAGACTGAAAGGCTGCCGCAGGGATTTCGAATCCGAAGACCACCCGATCGACATTGCGATCCGTCATCAGACTTAGCGAGCTCGCAGTCTGTTCGAACAAAGACCAGAAAATAACTTGGTAGCTCATCAGAAATAGTGCGATCAGCATGCGGTCGCGATCTACTGGCTCGCATTTAGTAAACGCGTATATCACGACGAGTGCCACAGCGATGACGAGGGACGCGCCGAGCAGGCCGCCAACAACCGAGGGCATCTGCATTAGCTGCCAGCACAGAAAGACTCCGATAAAACTCGCGAGATAGATTATCCATTCCTGACTAAGGCCGAGTCGGGTTTTCGCTGCGAGCAAGGCTGGCTGCTTGGGCTCTCCTGCGCCGCCGAACAGGTGCTTGCCTTTCAGGAAAACGACGAGACCAGCGAGCATGCCTACGCCGGCGGCGCCGAATCCCCAGCTAAAGCCTTTGTACTGCAGCAAGAAGCCGCAAATAATGGCGCCTAAGAAAGAGCCCAGGTTTATGCCCATGTAAAAAAGTGTATAGGCCCCATCACGGCGGGGGTCTTCACGCTCGTACAGCGAGCCTACGAGGGTCGATATATTGCCTTTCAGAAAGCCTACTCCGACTATGATCAGAGCGAGCGAGAAATAGAAGGTTTGCAGATAGAACGTGTCGCGAATAACTTGCAGGCCGCTAGCTCCTGCCTGCTCAACGGCCTGCGTGCCTTCGAGTGCCATTCCAAGGTGGCCAGCGACGAGCAGCAGCGCGCCAAGAACGACCGCCTTGCTCGGCCCGAGGTAGCGGTCCGCGATGATGCCCCCCAAAACCGGTGTGATATACACAAGGGAGATGTAGGCGCCAAATATGCCGGCAGCTGTCTCGTCACTGAACAGGAAATGCTGAGTGAGATAAAAGATGAGCAGGGCGCGCATACCGTAATAGCTGAATCGCTCCCACATCTCCGTTAGAAAACAAATGACGAGGGCTTTGGGATGGCCGAAAAATTCTCTGCCGTGGTTCGTTGTTGTAGTGGTCATGTTTGGTCTGTAGTTCCTAGTTTCGGATTCCTGGTCGATAATCTAGTCGGTAGCCGTGCTGAAGGCGTCTGGGCTTGCGAGTTTCAAGCGTTGGCCTGGCTGTAAAATGGAGTCGAGCTCTAGGCCGTTGAGTTGTCTAATATCCGTCGAGCGAAGGTCATAGCGCCGAGCGATCGACCACAAGTTGTCCCCGCTGCGTACAACATAGGTCGAGGGCACATTCGCTACACCTGTTGATCTTCTCGCCTCAAGGGTGGCGAGCGTGCTCGCTGATATAGCGCCATTACTTTGCGGTACGAGTAGCGATTCGCCCGCTACGATGCGGGTACCTTTAAGGCCGTTCACTCTTTGCAAAACTTCAACGCGAGTACCGAGTCGGCGCGCGATCGCGCCTAAGGTATCGCCTGATTTTATTGCATAACGATCGAATGTAACGAGTGAGTCGCTATCCAGTTCGCGCAGTGCGATTTCGAACCTTTGAGCGGCTGCTGGATAGAACGCGAGTGATTGAGCTGGACTTGGCGGTGTGGCCCATTGGCGGAAGCGAGGGTTCAGAGACTCTAGTTCCGCAAGGCTTATGCCGGCCAGGTCAGCGGCGCGCTTGAGGTCTATTTGTTGCTCAACACGCACGCGGGCCAATGCGGGTTGATTGGCAATCGCCTCGAGCGTTACACCGTAGTCTTCGGGTGCGGCGATGACCCGCGCTAACGCCAAAATTCGTGGGACGTGGGCGCGAGTCTCTCCAGTAACAGGCAGGTGCCAGAACGGCGATTGTTCCGCAACGAAATCAGTCTTTGCGGCTCGTCTCTTGATAGCTCGCCGGACATTGCCACCGCCGGTGTTGTAAGCGGCGAGTGCGAGAAGCCAGTCTTGATCGAACTCAGTGTAGAGCTCCTCCAAATAATCTAGCGCGGCGCGAGTTGATTCGCGTGGATCCCGACGTTCGTCAATCCACCAATCTTGAGTGAGGCCATGGCTGCGCCCTGTCCGCGGCATGAATTGCCAGAGGCCTACTGCACTCTGACGCGAGTGCGCAGTCGGGCTAAACGCGCTTTCGACGAAAGGAACTAAGGCGAGTTCTAGTGGTAAACCGCGCGCGTCGACCTGCTCGACAACGTCGAAAAGAAAGGGCCGTGCCCGTTCGATCACGATATCGAAGTAGGCTTGCTCATCGCGATAACGAGAAAGCTGCTTCTCGACTTCAGGGTGGGAGTACTCAAGTTGTAACTGGAATCCCGCTCGAAGGCGTGGCCAGAGCTCAGCATAGTCTTCGGGCTGCTTCTTGGGCTGTTCCTGAGTAGCCTCGGCTATATGTACACCTGGGCGTATTGCTCCCTTTTCGAGTGTGGGTGAGGACTCGGGTTCAAGAACAGCTTGTTCCTGTTGAGGTATCGACGAGCACGCGGCGAGGAGTGCTAGCGCGAACAACGACGCGTGCTTTAAGGGCGCTAGGCGTATCGTCAAAATTCGTCTTTCCACGCACGGATCGCGGCGAAAGCCTCGACTGGGGTTGCGGGTCTTACACCGGAAAACTTTTCGGCTGCTGCGATCACACTGGCTTCCTTGCAGCGTAGGAAAGGGTTGGTTGCAAGTTCGAGTTCTAGAGTCGATGGCAGCGTCATTTCGTTAGCTGCGAGGAGCGCGTCGACGGCGACAGCGCGGGAACTCAGTTCGGTATTCGCAGGTTCGCAAGCTTTAGCGAAGCGCAGATTCGCTTGGGTGTATTCATGGGTGCAGTAGACTTCAGTCTCGGGGGGCAGCTCTGCGAGTTTATTGAGGCTACCCAGCATCTGTTCTGGAGTGCCTTCGAACAAGCGGCCGCAGCCTCCTGCGAAAAGCGTATCTCCGCATAACAGTCGGCTAGGGTTCTTTGTGTCGCTAGGGATGACAAAAGCGATGTGATCGAGTGTATGGCCTGGGACCTCGACCACGCGGAGAGACGATCCCATGATCTCGACGCTGTCGCCCTCGGCAACGCGCTCTGTAATACCAGTGATCGCTGGATTTTGCGGTCCAATCACTCGGCAGTGATGCTGCGCAGCGAGCGCCGCTATTCCCCCGGTGTGATCGGGGTGGTGATGTGTGATGAGTAGGCAATCGAGTCGAAGATCGTTGGCCTCGATATAGGCCTGAACGGGTGCGGGGTCGCCAGGATCGACGGCGCAAATACTGCGGCCATCATCGCTAGTGAGAATCCAGATATAGTTGTCTTGAAACGCGGGCAACGCGCTAATCGAGTGAATCATAACAAGCCTGTTAGGTGTCGGGGTGGCTTCGCGCTGGGCGCTAGTTGATAGTGTGTCGCACACCGCTATGATATAAGGATTCCTTACGATTACAACAAGTAAGAGGCGCGTTAGGGAGGTCTAAGCGTGGCTGCTGAGAAGTTTTCTAGAGTCGAAGTCCGTCGTCGCTTACTCGCGGGATTTCGGCAAACGCCCTCGCTCTCGGGCTGTGCGCAAGCATTCGTGGGCTGGTTGGGTTCTGAGGCAGGCAAGGAGCTGATGGCGGCCGAGGCGCGTGCACTAGAACGATCTTTGGAAACGATGTTCGGCTATCACATCCTGCAACTCGGAGGCAGCAGGGCCGCTAGCCTCATCGCGTCTAGCCCAATAGGGCACAAAATCTATTTCAATGGCGTGGGGTCAGACTCCGATCCGAGTCAGTCCGCCTTTGCAGCGCTCGAGGCGTTGCCATTGCAGACGGCCTCAATCGATGTGGTAGTTATTCACCACGCGCTTGAGTTTTCAGCCGACAGTCGCGCAGTGCTTCGTGAGGCAGTACGTGTGTTGAGGCCAGGGGGGCAGCTGCTGCTCTACGGATTTCAGCCGTGGAGTGCATGGGGCGTGAAGCGGGCGGTGTCTCGTGTGCTTTGTGCGATGCAATCGGTGCCTGCCTCGGCGCCATGGTGTGGGCGCTTTCGCTCGGCCGGTCGCCTCGCCGATTGGCTCGCACTATTAGAGATTCAAGTGCAATGCTCTACCGACCTAGTGCATGGCCTGCCTTTAGAGGGGGATTGGGTGCGCGCGAAGCTGGGGCCTCTGTCGGCTACCGCAGAGCGTTGGGGTGTGCGGCTGGCAAGCCCCTTAGGGTCGGTGGTGCTGCTGCAGGGGCTTAAGCAAAGCCGACCAGTCAATCCGCTTCCGCTTGCGTGGGCTCGGCCGCTTAAAGGTCCTCTCGTTACTCCGGCGCCTACACTACGAGGTCATTCGCGTCAGGGTAGGGTATCATTCGACGATTAACTGCAGTTGCGCAATGGTTTGCTACAGCGAGCGGATGAGCTCGGTGCGTCAGGCACCTGTGTCGAGAGGTTACATGACAAAAACGGTAGAAATATTCACCGACGGAGCTTGTAAAGGTAATCCTGGCCCCGGCGGTTGGGGTGCGCTACTACGCTTCGGTGATTCTGAGAAAAGTCTCTATGGGGGCGAAGCACAGACGACTAATAACCGCATGGAACTTATGGCGGTGATTCGGGCGTTGGAGGCAATGACTGAGCCGTGTAAGGTCGTGGTCACGACCGACTCGAAGTATGTATTGCAAGGCATGACTGAGTGGTTGACTAACTGGAAGCGTCGAAATTGGCTTACCGCGGCGAAAAAACCGGTTCTCAATGCTGACCTCTGGCGAAGACTAGACGAAGCTGCCCAGCGGCACGAGCTAGAATGGCATTGGGTAAAAGGCCACAGTGGGCACCGAGAAAACGAGATCGCGGATGAACTCGCAAACCGCGGTATCGATGAACTAAGCGATTGACGCCATTGGTGTCATGACAACAGGAACGAGCAGGGTTTAGCAACGCTATGCGCCAAGTGGTACTGGATACAGAGACGACCGGACTAGATCCGTCGCAGGGGCACCGAGTTATCGAGATCGGCTGTGTGGAGATCGTCAATCGAAAGTTGACGCATCGTCACTATCATTGCTACCTCAACCCCGATCGAGACATCGATGCTGCCGCCATTGAAGTGCACGGTATTACCAGCGCATTCCTAGCGGATAAACCGCGCTTTTATCAAGTTGAAGACGAGTTCCTCGCGTTCATCAAAGGCGCTGAACTCATCATCCACAATGCGCCATTTGATATGGGCTTTCTCGATGCTGAGCTTAAACGCAGCGGTGCTCAGAACGCACCGATGGTGGATCATTGCTCTGTGCTCGATAGCTTGATCCTTGCACGACAGAAGCATCCGGGACAACGCAATAGCCTTGACGCTCTGTGTAAGCGTTACGGGGTCGACAATACCCAGCGCGACTTGCACGGCGCGCTGCTCGATGCCGAGATTCTCGCTGATCTGTATCTGGTAATGACTAGCGGCCAGCGTGATTTGCTGCTCCGTGAAGAGGATGCCGAGGGCGATGGCTCGCAAGCTCAGCGCGTGCGTTCGACTCGAGTGCGTCCCCAGCTCGAGGTGTTAAGAGCGAAGCCGACTGAGCTTGCGCAACATTCTGCGCGCCTAGAAGAAATTGCCAACGCGTGTGAGCAAGGTGCGCTATGGAATACCCTCGCCGCGCCAGCACAGCAGGAGATAACATGAGTTTGAGTTCCGAGACGCCGCGTCCCTTTTTCCTGAGCCCACAGGATTTACGCATCGATGACCGCTTCATCCTTTTTTTCGAGAACAAAATAGTGGCCGACGGCGCAACGCCGTTCTGGACTCTGGAGTCAATCGATCCGACGGTAGTTATCAGTGGTCGCTTGCTTAGAGTCGAGATCGACTCAGGTCCAGAGTTTATTGCGGTGTATCTAGACTCGTCACCCGAGCAAAGCTTGCCCAGCGCCGATCTTATTTCTTTGCGTAGCTTGTTATTCGCTGACTCGCCGGAATTTTTTAGGACAGCGGGAGTCGCGAATCAACTCGACGAATGGCTGCAAGGGCACCGATACTGTGGCAGCTGTGGCGCGAAGACGCAGCCCCACGCGTCTGAGCGAGCGCTTGTGTGTCTACCCTGTGCAAGGCATTTCTACCCCCGCATCAACCCCTGTGTCATCGTGCTAGTCGTGCGCGGCGAGGAAATACTGTTAGCGAAGAGCTCGCGTCACAACGCCGATTTCTACTCTTGCCTCGCTGGATTTATGGAAGTAGGGGAGGCCCCGGAAGATACCGTTAGGCGTGAAGTTTTCGAAGAGGTAGGCGTAAAAGTTTCGAGTGTCGAATACATTTCTAGTCAGTCTTGGCCATTTCCCTCGCAGCTGATGCTTGGCTTTATCGCGCATTACGAGTCCGGAGAGATTGTTCCAGAGCCGAGCGAAATAGCCGATGCACAATGGTTTTTGCCGGATGCCTTACCCACAGTTCCTTCGGCCGCCATTAGCGTTGCCGGCGGCTTGATAGATCATTACCTAACGCGCGTTGCGCGTGTTGAAGAACAAGGATAAAGACTT
Organism: Gammaproteobacteria bacterium; assembly: GCA_024639905.1. Lineage (GTDB taxonomy): Bacteria > Pseudomonadota > Gammaproteobacteria > Pseudomonadales > Pseudohongiellaceae > UBA9145. The sequence goes on from JAHEGE010000006.1 coordinate 213,348, forward strand.
GGAATACTTGATTGACTACGGACTATTCTTGGCTAAAGCGGCGACCATTGTTATCGCACTTATGCTTATTATCGGTGCGCTCGCTTCTGCGGGTGGACGCCAACGCCGTGCGCCCAAGCGTGGCGAGATCGTCGTCGAAAGCCTTAACGACCATCTTGAAGACCTGAGGGACAGCTTGCGAGTTGAAATTCTCGACAAGACGGCTCTAAAGCTCGAGCAGAAACAACGAGCGCGTGAAGAAAAACAGGAAGAAAAAGAAGCGAAGCAGCGGGCGAAAGCCGCCGCTAGAATGAACAAGAAAGCACAGCTAAAGAGTGCGAATTCCTCGCCGAATGAGCAAGAGCCCGCTGGAGATGAGAGGCGGAAGCGCGTTTATGTGCTCGATTTCGAGGGAGACGTCGAGGCCGAAGGCGTTGACTCATTGAGAGAGGAGATCACCGCGGTACTCGCACTAGCAGATTCCCGCGATGAGATTGTTGTGCGTTTAGAGAGCCCTGGCGGCATGGTGCACGCCTACGGTTTGGCCGCGAGTCAATTGCAGCGGATCAAGGATGCTCGCGTCCCGTTAACAATTTGCGTAGACCGAGTGGCGGCCAGCGGCGGCTACATGATGGCCTGTCTCGCCGATAGAATTATCGCAGCGCCATTCGCGATCATCGGATCAATCGGGGTTGTCATTCAATTACCGAATTTCCACAAAATTTTGAAGAAGAACGAAGTCGACTACGAAGTCATCAGCGCAGGCGAGTACAAGCGCACATTAAGTACCTTTGGCGAGATCACTGAGAAGGGCCGCGCGAAGGTTCAGGAAGACGTCGAGGCTATTCACGGTATCTTCAAGCAGTGGGTTAAGTCACATCGTCCCAGCGTCGATATCGACGCGGTTGCCACTGGTGAGACTTGGGTGGGTATGCAGGCACAGCAACGCTACTTAGTTGACGATCTGTCGACTAGTGATGAGGTGTTAGTCGCTGTGTGTCAGGATGCCGACGTTTATGAGGTCAGCTATAAGATTAAGCAGAGCATACAGGAGAGGTTCAGCGCCGTAGTCGAGGCTAGTTTCTCGCGCGCAGTCGCGAAACTCATCGCTGCGGATAGGACGAAAAACTTTCAGTAGGCGCACGAGTTAGCCGCCTACGGTATTGATTACGATTTTTGACGGAGAATAGAGATGACAAGTTACACAGCTTATGAGGTTTCAGAGTCTGCCGACGGAGCTTACACCGGGGCAATTGTGCAGAAACAGCAAGCGGATCTCCCCGCTGGCGACATCCTTATCGAGGTCCTTTATTCGTCGGTGAATTTTAAAGACGCGCTGTCTGCTTCTGGCAACAAGGGAGTCACTCGTCATTTTCCCCATGTCCCAGGTATTGATGCGGTTGGCAAAGTCGTGGAGAGCAGCACCGAGTCGCTACCAGTTGGCGAGGACGTCATCGTCACGGGTTATGACCTCGGCATGGGTACCGCTGGCGGTTTCGGTCAGCGTATTCGTGTGCCTGCAGCTTGGGTTGCGCGTTTGCCGAAGGGCATGAGCCCGCGTAGCGCTATGGTGTTCGGCACCGCGGGCCTGACGGCTGCGCTGTGTGTCGATAAGCTTCTGAAAAATGGGGTCGTGCCAGAATCGGGCAGCGTGTTAGTGACCGGATCGACTGGCGGGGTCGGCATCGTCGCCTGCGCGTTGCTGGTCAAGCTTGGCTTCGATGTGGTGGCAAGCACTGGTAAGCCTGATCAGGCTGAGCGTCTGCTGGCGATGGGTGTTAAAGAGATTGTCGCGCGTGAGACGTTATCGGAAGATAATCCGCGGCCGCTGCTCAAAGAAACTTATGCTGGCGCAGTCGACGTCGTAGGCGGTAAGACGCTGGCGAACGTGTTGAAGGTGCTCCGGCATAATGGCAGCGTGGCTGCCTGCGGCTTAGTCGAAAGCACTGAACTCCAGGCTACGGTGTTGCCGTTCATCCTACGTGGCGTCAATCTTCTAGGCGTCGATTCGGTGGAAATTCCGCTGTCTAAAAAGCAACAAATGTGGGATTTGCTCGCCGACGAGTGGGCGCTGAATAACCTTGACGAACTGGCGGAAGACATCGCACTTACGCAGTTGGCAGAAACGCTGAGTAGAGTCTTGTCTGGCGGCGCTGTCGGTCGTTATGTCGTCGATCTAAACGCCTAAAGCAATCCGACGCAGATTAACTGCGCCGGCGGAATAGGGGCTGGGGCTGTTGAGTGGTGGTTGTGTAGCTAGCGCTAAAATCTTCGAACGCTGCTAGGCAGTCTTCGGTGTCCTGGTCTTTACGCAGCGCGAAAGAATCGAATCCGCAGCGTTGCATGAAGCAGAGTTGATCCCTTAACACATCTCCCTGTGCCCGTATTTCGCCTGCGAAACCGAGTTCCCGCAGCGCGCGCGCTAGCGTGTACCCGCGCCCATCGCTAAACACGGGGAAATTTATGGCGATTATCGGTAGTCTCTCGAGGCGTTCGGCGAGCACTTCGGCCTGCTCATGAGAATCCAACCAGACGCCCACTCCGGCGAGCTGACTACGCGCTTCGTCTTCTTCGTGTAAGTAGAGTCCGAGTGGCAGCAGCACGTGCTTGCCGCGTAAGGCGGGGAACACCTCTGCGCCAGCACCTGCTTGCAGCATGGCCCAGTGGTCTTTCTCTACTTCCGGCGCGTTGCCGTGTGTGCGTATCAAAATTGCCATTATCTAGTCCTTGCTGTAAACCCGTGCTTTGAATGGATCGAGACCGGTTCGCTGCACGGTCTCTAAAAATGACTCGCCGGGTGTTTTCTGGTCTCGGTAGACGGCAATGACGTTGGCGATTACCTCCGGTATTTCTTCTTGTGCGAAAGAGGGGCCAAGGATCTTACCCAACGCCGCTTGCCGTTTCGAAGAGCCCCCGAGCGAGACCTGATAAAACTCAGCCCCTTTTTTATCGACACCTAGTATCCCTATGTTGCCGACATGATGATGCCCGCAGGCGTTCATGCAGCCGGAGATGTTGAGAGAGACCTCGCCGATGTCGGCCAGAAGGCCTCGGTCATCGAATTTACGCTGTATCGCTTCTGCGATTGGAATTGATTTCGCGTTCGCCAGGGCGCAGAAATCGCCTCCTGGGCAGCAAATAATGTCGTTGAGAGAGTTGAGATTGTCTGCTTCGAGTGCACCCGCTGCTAGGCTTGAGTAAAGCTCGAAGAGGCGAGTCTGTGGCACGTCCGCGAGCACGACATTCTGATTGTGCGTAATTCGCACTTCGCCGAAAGAGTAGCGCTCGGCAAGGTCGGCAAGCAGCCTTAGTTGCTCTTCGCTGACGTCGCCGGGTGCATAACCCGTCTTCTTGAAGCTGACTGTCACTGCAGCGTAACCGGGGCGTTTATGGGGGGACACATTGTTGCTATGCCAACTGGCGAACATGACGTCACGCGCAAGCGCATCGGTTAGTTCATGAGGCGCGTCACCGCAGTTTTCGTAGGCGGGGTCTTGGAAATACCCCTTGCAGCGCGCGATTTCTGAGTCAGTTAATGTGAGTGCTCCGCCGTGAAGTTTGTCCCATTCCGCGAACACCTTTGCCTTAAATGCTTCCAGCCCCGTCTCTCGCACGAGTATTTTGATACGTGCTTTGTATCTATTATCGCGCCGACCCTCGCGATTATAGACCCGCAAAATGGCTTCTAATGCGCTTAGTAGGTCGCATTTATCGACATACTCAAAAACCACCTGACCTATGACGGGCGTGCGACCGAGACCACCGCCAGCGAGGATTTGGAAACCGATTTCACCTGAGTCATTGCGTTTAAGATAGATGCCAATGTCGTGGACCTGAGTGGCAGCCTGGTCTTCCTCAGTGCCGCACACCGCGATTTTGAATTTTCGAGGTAGATAGGCGAATTCAGGATGGAATGTGGACCACTGGCGAATGATCTCGCAATAGGGTCGACTGTCTTCAAGCTCATTCGCTGCGACTCCCGCGAATTGATCGGTCGTGGTGTTTCGAATGCAGTTGCCGCTTGTCTGAATCGCGTGCATCTCGACCTCGGCGAGGTGCTTTAAGAGTTCGGGAACGTCTTCTAGTGCAGGCCAGTTGAACTGTATGTTCTGCCGCGTAGTGAAATGGCCGTAGCCCTTGTCGTAATGAGAAGAAATGAACGCGAGTTTGCGCAGCTGTGTCGCGTTGAGCATGCCGTAGGGGATGGCGATACGCAGCATAGGGGCGAGACGCTGTACATATAGCCCGTTCTGCAGTCTAAGAGGTAAAAACTCAGAGTCGCTAAGACTGCCATCAAGATAGCGCTGAGTTTGGCCGCGGAACTGGCGGACGCGCTCCTCTAACATTTTGCTGTCGTAGCCATCGTATCGATACATCTTTGCATGCCCTCCGGGGCAAGTGTGTCTAGTCTAAATTAGGGGCGAGTAAGCGCGTCAGGTCAGCGCTATCTTTACCGCTGCGCAGAGAGAGATCATCGACTTGTTCCTGGCTGATTTTACCGACCGAGAAGTAGCGCGATTTCGGATGGCTGAAGTAATAGCCGCTAACGCTTGCCGCCGGCGTCATCGCATAGCTGTCCGTTAGCGCCATGCCTGCGTTGGCGTTGGCTTCGAGTAGGGCGAACAAGGCCTCCTTCTCTGAATGCTCCGGACACGCGGGGTAACCCGGTGCTGGACGGATACCTCGGTAACGTTCTGCTATAATTTCCTCGGACGAGAGACTTTCGTCGCCTGCATAGCCCCAGAACTCTGTGCGCACACGCTGGTGGAGGTGTTCGGCGAATGCCTCGGCGAGGCGGTCCGCGAGTGCCTTGACCATAAGCGAGGCGTAATCGTTATTCTCAGCTTGATAGCGCGCAGCGAGTGCTTCCGCGCCGAGTCCGGCCGTAACTGCGAAGCCTCCGATAAAATCCTGTTTGCCGCTAGTCGCCGGCGCGACAAAATCGGCTAGGCAGAGCTGCTCCTGAGAGTCGGGCTTTGGCATTTGTTGACGCAGGAAGTGGATGCGATCGGGTAAGCCCTTCGCGCCTGCTGTTAGCCTCACGTCATTGCCAATGCTCGCTGCCTCCCAGAAACCGAACACTGCGTTTGCTTGCAGAAGTTTGCCATCGATAATTTCTTTCAGCATGGCTTGTGCATCGGAGAAAAGATCGCGTGCCGCGGCCCCGACCTTGTCGTCGCTAAGAATCGCTGGGTATTTGCCTGCGAGGCTCCAGGTTATGAAGAACGGTGTCCAGTCGATCGATTCGACGAGTCTCTCAAGAGGGTAGTCGCTGAGAACCTTAGTGCCTGTAAATGACGGTACCGGTGGGGTGTAGTCTGCCCAGTCGAACTGCAGTGGCTTAGTATTCGCAACCTGATAGTCGATTAACTCGCGCTTGCTCTTCCTATTCGCTGTGCGCTCACGAATCATCGCGTATTCTTCGCGCAAATCTGCGGTGAACGCAGGCTTGTTGTCACGGTTTAACAGCGTACTCACGACGTTAACGCTGCGTGACGCATCAGACACATAGACCGTCGCGTCATTGTTATAGTTGTGTTCAATCTTTACGGCGGTGTGAGCCTTAGAGGTGGTGGCGCCGCCGATGAGCAGAGGTATGTTGAAGTTCAGGCGCTGCATCTCGCTTGCCACATGCACCATTTCATCTAGCGAAGGTGTGATAAGTCCACTCAGGCCGATTATGTCGACCTGTTCGTCGATCGCGGTCTGTAGAATTTTGTCTGCAGGGACCATGACGCCGAGGTCGATGATCTCATAGTTGTTACAGGCAAGTACGACGCCGACGATATTTTTGCCGATGTCATGGACGTCGCCCTTGACCGTGGCGAGGAGGATTTTCCCCTTCGCCTCCACCGCGCCGCCTTGCTTTTCAGCTTCGATATACGGGAGCAGATAAGCCACTGCTTGCTTCATCACGCGTGCGCTCTTAACCACCTGCGGTAGGAACATTTTGCCGCTGCCGAACAGATCGCCGACCTCGTTCATGCCGTCCATGAGGGGGCCTTCAATCACGTGGATGGGGCGATCGGCATTCTGCCGGGCCAGCTCCGTGTCTTCCTCTATGAATCGTGTGATGCCTTTGACGAGGGCGTAGGCCAGTCGTCGCTCGACGGGTGCCTCTCGCCATGCGAGGTCTTCGCTCGAGACGATGCCGCCGCTGCCGCTGTATTTTTGCGCGACAAGCATGAGTTGTTCTGTTCCTTCACTCGTTCGGTTGAGAACGACGTCTTCCACAGCCAGTTTCAGATCTGCTGGGATGTCATCGTAGACGGCGAGCTGGCCTGCATTCACGATGCCCATGCTCAGGCCCGCCTTTATGGCGTGGAAGAGGAAGACGGAATGGATTGCTTCGCGCACCAAATCGTTGCCGCGAAAAGAGAAGGAGACGTTGCTTACGCCGCCAGAGATGAGTGCGCCGGGCAACTCCGCTTTGATGTAACGACAGGCCTCGATGAAGTCAACTGCGTAATTATTGTGCTCGTCGATGCCGGTTGCTATGGCGAAGATATTGGGGTCGAATATGATGTCGGCGGCGTGAAAGCCGATGCCCACTAAGAGGTCGTAGCTACGCTTACAAATCTGTTTCTTGCGCGCCAGTGAGTCTGCCTGGCCATCTTCGTCGAATGCCATGACAACCACTGCGGCGCCGTAAGCTTGGCAGAGTCTCGCCTTCTCAAGGAATTCCTCGGTGCCTTCTTTTAAGCTAATAGAATTAACAATCGCTTTGCCTTGAATACACTTAAGGCCAGATTCGATGATCTCCCACTTAGAGGAGTCGACCATAATCGGCACGCGGCAAATCTCGGGCTCTGCTGCCACGAGTTTAAGGAAACGAACCATCGCCGCCTCAGAGTCGAGCATGCCTTCATCCATATTGATATCGATGATCTGCGCACCCGCTGCGACTTGTTCGCGGGCAACCTCAAGCGCCTCGTCATAGTTTTCTTCGCGTATCAATCGAGCGAAACGTGCGGAACCCGTAACGTTAGTGCGTTCACCCACGTTAACGAAAAGGGACGTGGCGCCTATATTAAAAGACTCAAGTCCAGCGAGTCGGCAGGCGGGCGCAATAACAGGGATCGCACGAGGCGCAATGTCTGCGACCGCCGCGCTGATCGCTGCAATGTGCGCGGGTGATGTTCCGCAGCAACCACCGACAATATTCAGAAAGCCGCTGGAAGCAAATTCGCGAATGATTTCCGCCATTTCTTCTGGGGTTTGATCGTATTCACCGAATTCATTGGGCAGGCCCGCGTTAGGGTGGGCCGAGACAAAGCAAGGCGCTAGCGCCGCGGTTTCGGCGATATGAGGTCGTAACTGTGTAGCGCCTAGCGCGCAGTTAAAGCCAATGGCTAGGGGCTTTGCATGCGTAACAGAGTTGATGAAGGCTTCGACGGTCTGGCCGGACAACGTTCTGCCGCTGGCATCAGTGATGGTGCCTGAGAGCATAATGGGCATGTCTAGGGCGAGATCATCGAGTACGGCGCGCGCCGCGAAGATGGCAGCCTTGGCATTGAGAGTATCAAATGCGGTCTCTATGAGGATGATATCTGCACCGCCTGCGATGAGGCCGCGTGTTGAGTTGCTGTAATCCTCCACGAGTTCATCGAAGCTCGTATTGCGGAAGCCGGGGTCGTTAACGTCAGGCGAAAGCGATGCCGTTTTGCTTGTTGGGCCTATCACGCCAGCAACGAATCGAGGCTTGTCTGGGGTTGCTTTAGTAGCAGCGTCGCATGCGGCACGTGCGAGTCGGGCGGAGGCCTCGTTCAGTTCATAAGCAAGATCTTGCAGACCGTAGTCTGCTTGCGAGGCACGGGTCGAGTTGAATGTATTGGTTTCGACGATATCGGCGCCAGCGTCAAGGTAAGCGGCATGAATCTCAGTGATTACCTCAGGGGCGCTCAGGGACAAGAGATCGTTATTGCCTGCGAGCTGTTGCTCTAAGTCTGCGAAGCGGATGCCACGGAAATCGACCTCTTTGAGGCCGTAGCCCTGAATCATAGTCCCCATCGCGCCATCGAGTATCAGGATTCGTTTGGCGAGTGCCTCGCGGAGCGAAGAATGGGCGTTGGGTGTTGGCTGTTCTTTATTCATGGTGAGGCCTTGTGTGCTGCAAAAACCCGGCATCTTTTCACTACCGTGGCGGCGCGCGCGAAGTCGCGAATTCTATCAAATCCGACACAACTTGGGATAGTACTATAACCGAGTATTACACTTGGTTATTCATTTCAATCCGCGATTCTAGTAAACTTACGGCCTCTTTACTGAAGGGTTACCCACATGAGCGCTACCGATAGCATAACCATTACCGACGCCGCACAAGCTTATTTGGCAGAGCTGCTTAAGAAGCAGGATACCGCCGACGTCGCGGTGCGAGTGTTTATCCTCGACGCTGGGACGCCTAAGGCGGAAACCTGCATTTCTTTTTGCCGCCCGGGCGAAGAGAAGCAAGAGGACTTAATTCAAGAATGCGCTGGCTTTCGCGCCTATATTGACGAGCCGAGCGTCCCCTTTCTGGAAGAAGCCGTTGTCGATTATGCGAAAGATGCGATGGGCGGGCAGCTCACCATTAAGGCGCCGAATTCGCGATTACCGAAGATTACTGACGACAGCTCCATAGCTGACAGGGTGAACTATGTGCTCTACAACGAGATCAATCCTGGCCTAGCGGCGCATGGCGGCAATGTGACTCTCGAGGAATTGTTCGAGGACAACATAGCCATCTTACGTTTTGGGGGCGGTTGCCAAGGTTGTGGCATGGTAGACGTCACCCTAAAAGAGGGCGTCGAAAAGACTTTGCTGAGTCAGATTCCAGAGTTGAAGGCGGTGCGCGACGTGACGGATCATACCCAGACCGAGAACGCCTATTTTCAATAAGGCGTAATGCCTATTTCAGGTCAAGGCCGGGTAAATGCCGCGGTATACGACGCTTGAAGCGAGGCATAGAGCTTGTCTTTGAATTCTGCGTCTAGGGGATCTAGGGCGCGCATGGCGTCGACTAGTATCTCGTTGTCTTCGCGGCCGCCCCACATTTTCTCGTAGGTGCCTTCTTGGTACCCGTGATCCTGGCGGAAAAAATTCAACACGTTCTTGCTAACGTATTGACGATAGAGCTCGCTCCAACTCAGTTCGCTTTTCGCTAATATGCTCGCAAACAGGCCTAGCTCGATCCTGCCAGCCGCCGCCGTTCCGATGAGAAGCTGGATCAATTCCAACAAAGAGAGCCGATCGGTATCGTAGTCTTGCCCGTCGAATCCTAGGCTCGTCGCCGTGCGCTGTGAAGTATGCTGAGATTCGACATAAGCCGCCGCTTTAGTCTGGTCGCCTCCGCAGCGCAGCAAAATCTCAGAAAGTAGGAAATGCCAAATATCGACTAACTCCATTTGCAGCTGTGCGCTGTCTTTATGCTGCTGCTTCCACCATTTCCAACCATGGTGCTCTATGGCTTCAGCTGCCTCGATAACTACGGCGCGGAGATAGGGGTAGCGCGCTTCGATCCAGTTTGGGTCCACTCGGTCGTTCATTGCGGCTTGGAGTTGGAGCAGTGTGGCGACTTGGCTGGCGTTGAGCATTAGGACGAAGGCCCGCCCAGTGATGGTTCGCGCTGTGATAGCCCGTGCTCCGATAGAGAGTTAAGCATGTCTCGTCGACTGGTCAACATGTCGGTATAGGATTTGCGTGCGGCTAGGGTTTCAGTGTCGTCACTTTTCGCGGCTTCTAGCTCGGCAAGCCAGTTTTCCAGGACCTTGATTTCGTTATTAAGCTGAGCGGTACCCTCGGCTATGAGGGCTTCGTCTATACTGAGGCTGGCGTCTCTGCTTTTGTCCATGATGTTCACCAAAGTGGAGTTGTGACTCGCTAAAACAGCTACTTAGGTTCGCATAGTGGCGCTCTAGGGTCAACATTCTCTGCTTTGCAATCGCGGTGCTTGGCGGGGCAGTCTGCTTGTTGTTAGCGGCGCTGCGGCCAGAGAATGGTTTTTTTATTGCTTTAGGCTTGACTCAAACGCCTCAGATACCTAGAATTCACGCCGTTCTGATTTGGCTCACCTGCCAACCAGATTGTCCCCTTCGTCTAGAGGCCTAGGACACCGGGTTTTCATCCCGGCAACAGGGGTTCGAAACCCCTAGGGGACGCCAATTTTTGCTTAACGCCGAGTGGCCAATGCTGTAACGCAGAGGAGAACAGAGTGTTAATGCTGGGATCGGATCGCTACGGCGGCCGTGCCCGTTCAAAGCCCAGCCTAGCTGGGCTTTTTTCGTTGCGAGAAACACAAAGCGGGGAGCAGAGCGAATGACCACGGCTATTGCCATCGACAACCTCACGAAGACCTACGCGAACGGACTGCAGGCCCTTAAGGGAATCAGCCTCGAGGTGCAGCAGGGTGATTTCTTCGCGCTGCTCGGCCCGAATGGTGCGGGTAAGTCTACGACCATCGGTATTCTTTCCACCCTGGTTAACAAAAGCGGGGGTGGGGTCGAGATATTCGGCAAAAATGTCGATGCGCATGTGTATGAGACCAAGCTAGATCTCGGCGTGGTTCCGCAAGAGATAAACTTCAGCCAGTTTGAGAAGGTGCGCGATATCGTGATGACCCAAGCGGGTTATTACGGCATGCCGCGGCAATTAGCCGCGGAGAGATGCGAGAAGTATCTGCGCAAACTAGGCTTGTGGGAGAAGCGCTATGAGCGCTCCAGAACACTCTCTGGCGGCATGAAACGGCGCCTCATGATCGCGCGCGCTCTTGTGCACGAGCCACGCCTGCTGATACTCGACGAGCCTACGGCGGGTGTTGATATTGAATTACGACGCTCCATGTGGGAATTCTTAACCGAGCTCAATGAGGCCGGCACGACCATTATTCTAACCACTCATTACCTCGAAGAAGCCGAGCAGTTGTGCCGCAACATAGCCATTATCGACCATGGACGAATCGTCGAGAACACCAGCATGCGTGCCTTGCTAGCTGCCTTGGATAAGCAAACCTATATCGTCGAGCTGGCGGCTCCCATACGAGCGCTTCCCGACTGGGGTGACGCGCCGCTAAGCGCAGAATTTATCGATGAGCATTCCTTTGAGATTACAGTCGACGCGCGTTTGACGATGAGCGATCTCTTTAAACTATTCCTCTTGCATTCTGTCGAGGTGAGTGCACTGAGAAGCAAGAGTAATCGCCTCGAGCAGTTGTTCTTGAGTCGGCTTGATGGCGCGCGAGGAGGGGATGAGCATGTTGTCCAACCATAAGTACATTGCATTCGAAACGATCGTGATCAAAGAGGTCCGCCGCTTCACGCGGATCTGGCTGCAGACTCTGGTGCCCCCCGCGATCACCATTTCCCTGTATTTCGTTATCTTCGGCAACCTGGTCGGGCGTCGTATTGGCGACATGGGGGGCTTTAACTACATGGAATTTATCATTCCTGGCTTGATCATGATGGCCGTGATTCAGAATTCCTACTCCAACGTCGTGTCGTCTTTCTTTAGTCACAAGTTTCAGCGCAGTGTGGAAGAGCTTCTCGTGTCCCCAGTGCCGAACGTGATCATTCTGAGTGGGTTCGTCGTCGGTGGGATGGTGCGCGGGCTTTTGGTCGGGGGCATTGTTACGGTCATGTCACTGTTCTTTATCGACCTCGAGATTCAACATCCCTTGGTCACGCTTTCGGTCGTTTTGCTGACCGCGCTGGTTTTTTCTCTTGCTGGGTTTATCAACGCGCTGTTTGCTAATAGCTTTGACGATATCTCTATTATTCCAACCTTCGTCTTAACCCCGTTAATCTACCTCGGTGGGGTGTTCTACTCATCATCCTTGTTGCCAGAATTTTGGCGTTCGGTGTCTGCGCTAAATCCCATTTTCTATATGGTCAACACGTTCCGCTATGGTTTTCTCGGCGTCTCGGATGTGCCTGTAGTCGGTGCGTTTGTCATACTCCTAGGCTTCGCTGTGGTGCTTTTCAGCGCGTGTCTGCTGCTACTGAATCGTGGCACGGGGCTGAGGTCTTAGTATGCGCGACAACCAAGAGAGCGCGGCAGGCAACCCCTTAGGCGAGGTTCACGCGAGCCCAGATCGATACAGCCCAGACGTCTTATTCCCTATTGCTCGCGCCTCAGCGCGCGAGGCCATTGGCCTTGCGCCCACGCTTGAGATGCACGGTTTCGATCATTGGCAAGCGTTCGAGTTGTCCTGGCTAGATAACGTCGGCAAACCTCAAGTGGCCTATGCAGATCTCTTTTTTTCTGCAGACTCGCCTTCAATAGTCGAGTCAAAATCGCTTAAGCTTTACCTGAATTCCTTTAACCACGAGCGGCTGACTTCGTGGACGGCATTGGAGGAGACACTGTCTGCGGATTTATCCTCTGCAAGTGGCGCACCCGTCGTCGTTCGGCTCGCGAACCTGATCGACTATCGCGCGCGTGTGGCAGCACAGTGGCAAGCGCCGCATGGCCCAGCGGGAAATACCGCGCAGTGCTTGGTCAACCTTGATAGTTACTCACTGATTCCAGACGTCGCGCCGCTAGACCAGTCGATCTTGCTGTGCGAGCCGTTAGCGGGCGAGCAGAGAGGGGAGCAGGTTTTCGTCAGCGATCTCTTTCGGTCAAACTGTCCTGTGACGAATCAGCCTGATTGGGCGAGCATCGAGATTCGTCTTCAAGGCGTGAGCGTCGAGCCTTCTTCGCTTCTGAGTTATCTCTGCTCTTTCCGGAACCATCAGGGCTATCACGAAGAATGCGCGGAGAGGATATTCAAGGCGCTGAGCGAGCGCTGCGCACCGAGCTCTCTCAGAATCTCAATGAATTATCTGCGGCGCGGCGGCCTCGATATCAATGTTTACCGAGCGAGTTACGCGCTAGAGTTTTCTCAGGCTCTGCCGCGCGCTATTCGTCAGTAACCCGTCACCCCAGCGCCCGACTTGTATTCTGCAGGGGGCTACGCTAGAGTGCGCGCCGTATCGAAATACGGTGAGGTGTCCGAGTGGTCGAAGGAGCACGCCTGGAAAGTGTGTAAGTCGAAAGGCTTCGAGGGTTCGAATCCCTCTCTCACCGCCATATTCTAGTCCCCGATTTCCCGCGTTCCACCTGCACCCGTCCTAGGGTAGTATCCTCGAGTCTACTTAAAAAGTCTTCGAGGTAACGCAATGAGTTCACTGACCAGCCGCTTCCTGTATTCTCTTGCGCCTTTGGTGCTTCTCCTCCTGCCGGCCCTGAGTCTCGGCGCCGACTGGCCGAGCTACGGCGGCGACAACGCTTCTCGAAAGTATTCGGCTTTGGATCAAATCAACGCCAGCAACGTTGCAGATCTCGTGCCTGCGTGGATTTGGGATAGTCCGGATAACGCGACCGTCGCAGAAAACATAGCCAACGAGGACTTCCGCGCTGTACCCGCGGGCTTTAAGGCGACCCCTATTGTCGTTGATGCCGTTATGTACATACCCACCTCCTTCGGTCGCGTCGTCGCGCTCGATGCGGCGTCAGGCGCGGTCAAGTGGGTGTTCGACACCAATGCCTGGGCAAGCGGCAGGCCTGCCAACCTTGGTTACAATTCGCGCGGGGTAGGGTACTGGGAGGAAGGCGATAAGCGGCGCGTGTTCTTCGCGACCAACGATGCGAACCTGTGGTCGATCGATGTGGAAACGGGTCGCCCCGACTCCCAGTTTGGTGAGGCTGGACGAGTCGATCTCGCCCTAGGATTAGGGCGCGAAATCGACCGCCGACAGTATGGCGTCGTCTCCCCACCGTTGGTGACCAACGGCATCGTGGTCGTCAACTCCATCATAAACGACGGTCCGCGCACCAAAGAAATGCCGCCCGGCCACGTACGTGGTTTTAATCCCCATACTGGCGCTATCGAATGGATGTTCGAGACGATCCCCCAGCCAGGTGACTTCGGTAATGACACTTGGGAGAACGATTCCTGGGAATACACAGGCAACACCAATTCATGGAGCATCATGAGTGCCGACGACGAGCTCGGCATCGTCTACCTTCCCATCGGAACGCCAACCAATGACTGGTACGGAGGGCTGCGGCACGGAGATAATCTGTTCGCAGAGAGCCTGGTGGCATTGAGAGCGCAGACAGGTGAGCGTTTATGGCATTTTCAGATGGTTCACCATGGTGTTTGGGACTATGACTTGCCGGCAGCGCCAACACTGGTCGATATTGTCGTTGATGGGAAACCGATTAAAGCGGTCGCGCAAATCTCTAAACAGGGATTTACCTATGTTTTCGATCGCGTAACGGGTGAACCTGTCTGGCCAATTATCGAAACACCAGTGCCACAGAGTACAGTGCCGGGAGAGCGATTATCGCCAACACAGCCCATCCCCACAAAACCTGAACCGTTTGAAATACAAGGTCTTAGCGAAGAAACCTTGATAGATTATTCGCCTGAACTGCGCAGGGAAGCTGAGCAGTTGATCGAACGCTTCGACTACGGCCCTCTGTTCACACCGCCATCTCTGAGGGGCACGATTAACTTGCCAGGCTGGGGCGGGGGTGGTTGGTGGACTGGCGCTGCGTTCGACCCCGTCACCAGCTTATTTTATGTGCCATCGGCTACTATTCCGATTGTTGTACAGCTAGAAGAGGCTGATCCGGAGAAATCTAATCTGGGGTATGTGCGCGGCGGCGCCATGAATGTCGGAGGGCCTCAGGGCCTGCCCATAACCAAGCCTCCCTACGGACGAATCGTGGCGACTAGCCTTAGCACGGGCGAGCTGGAGTGGATGATCCCGCACGGTGAAGGCATTCGGCAAAAGATTATCGAGATGGGTATCCTCGATCCCGGGCCGGTAGGCGGTCCGAGTAGAACTGGTCCTTTGCTGACAGCGACGCTGCTTTTCGTTGCGCAGGTGGACAACGGGCGCAATCTCTTGCGCGCGTTCGATAAGGCGAGCGGGGAGGTCATTCAGGAGATTGAATTGCCATTACCACCGGTTGGTACGCCGATGACTTATTCTGTTAACGACAAGCAGTATGTTGCGCTCACGCTGGGCGGCGGTGCTACAAGCCAGCTACTCACACTCGCGCTGCCCTGATGGTCTATCGGACAGTGGATAGCGAAGTAGACGGGCGAATCGCAGACTCGGCTCTCGCGCAAGCCGGCCTGGGCATGTTAGGATTGCCTCTGGTAACTCTTGTCGGTCCCCGCGCAATGATAAGTTATAAACCCCGCCAGGCCCGGAAGGGAGCAACGGTAGTAGCTGACTCATGTGCCGTGGTGCGGCTGGCAGGAGCTACCTCTTTCTCATCCCCCCCCGATGCCAGTCGCTCTCGCCAGAATGGTGTGGAGGCACGCTCTTGAGCTATCAGGTTCTCGCACGTAAATACCGACCGACACTTTTCTCGGAAGTGGCGGGTCAGTCTCATGTGCTCAAATCACTGATCAATGCGCTAGACAATCAGCGTCTCCATCATGCCTATTTATTTACTGGCACTCGCGGAGTAGGCAAAACGACTTTAGCGCGAATCTTGGCGCGCTGCCTAAACTGCGAACAGGGTGTGAGCGCGACGCCGTGTGGGGAGTGTAGTGCCTGCGTTGAGATTTCTCAGGGCCGCTTTATCGATCTGATCGAGGTGGACGCAGCCTCCCGCACGAAAGTAGAAGACACCCGTGAGCTGCTCGAGAACGTCCAGTATCTGCCTACGCGCGGGCGCTACAAAGTCTATCTAATTGACGAAGTACATATGCTGTCGACACACAGCTTTAACGCCTTGTTGAAGACTCTCGAGGAGCCACCTGAACACGTTAAATTTCTTCTGGCCACGACGGATCCGCAGAAATTACCCATTACGGTTCTATCACGTTGCCTACAGTTCAATCTTAAGAATTTGTCTCCCCAACTCATAGCAGAGTTCGTGTCTGGTATTTTGGATAAGGAGTCTGTGGGGCACGAAAGTGATGCGCTATGGCAAATTGCGACTGCCGCAGCAGGCAGTATGCGAGATGCATTGACCTTAACCGACCAAGCCATCTCCTTCTGCGAGGGCAGTGTAGTAGCTGCCGGCGTGACGGAGATGCTCGGTGTTCCACCGCAGCAGCAGATTTCACGCCTGCTCGAGGCTATGGCTACGCGCAATGTTGCCGATGTGCTGGCCTTGGTCCGGGATATCGGCGAGCAAACTCCCGACTACCAGCATTCTCTCGATGCGCTGCTGTCGATGCTGCACCGCATTGCGATGGCGCAAGCCGTCCCAGAGAGCGTGGATGATAGCAATGGCGACAAAGCGCGTGTGCAAGCGCTTGCCGCTCAACTGACTGCCGAAGATGTTCAGCTGTATTATCAAATTGGCCTCAAGGGCCGTGAAGACCTACGACTTGCGCTTGAAATGCGCGGCGCCTTCGAAATGGTTTTGCTGCGAATGCTAGTCTTTTCACCACAGTTCACAGCTCCCGCTGAAAAAAAAAAGACTGAACCCCTAGCATCGTCTTCGCAAACTGCCGCAACTTCGACGCAAGGCCTAGACGCCGAACTTGAGCCTAGGCTTGCGCCAGAGCCGGCAGCAGAAGCCGCGCCAGAGGCAGCGCCGGAACCCATGCCAGAGCTCAAACCTGAGCGTAAACCCGAGCTTGAATCAGAGCCTAAATCAGAGCCCGCGCGAAGTGTCATGCCGCGTACAGACTCGCTCACGCCAGAGACATGGGTGCAGCGCTTTAGTGAGATAGGATTCACCGGCCTGTCGGCGAATATTATGGCCAATAGTGAACTTGTTCAGTACACAGGGGAGCAACTCCGCTTTGTGCTCGGTACCCAACACAGCGCCGTATTTAACGACGAGGTAAGCAAGAAGCTGGAACCGGTTTTGGAGCGTTTCTTGGGGTATCCTGTTGCAGTCTCCATTGTGGTCGGTGAAACCCAGCGAGAAACTCCTGCTGAGGCGAAACTGAGAAGTAATAGCGAAGCACAGGCAGCGAGAATTGATGAGTTTCAACAAGATCCGCTAGTTAGAGAACTCGTCGAAAAGCTCGATGGGGAGGTGCTTGTCGCGAGTATTCAGGCAAGCTCAGGAGAAGTTACGTGAACGTGCTATTGGTTGCAGCAGAATTAAGTTAGAGGGTGATCATGACGGAGTTTAACGAACTATTAAGTCAAGCCAAGCAAATGCAAGAAAAGCTGCAAGAGGCGCAAAACCAAGCGGCAGCGGCGACCGTTGAAGGGTCTGCGGGTGCGGGATTGGTCAAGATAACGATGAACGGCAAGCACGAAGTGCTCGGGGTAGAGCTCGACCCTAGCTTACTGCGCGAAGACAAGGCCGTTATCGAGGATCTCATCGCCGCCTGCATGAATGACGCGGCGAGAAAAATAAATAAAATTAGCAGCGAATCCCTCGGTGGGATCGCCGGTGGTTTCAAGTTGCCCGAAGGCTTTAAATTGCCTTTTTAGGCCCTAGAGGAATTTTCGTGAACCTAAGCCCGCTAATAGATGAGCTAATAGAGTCCTTCCGATGCCTCCCCGGGGTAGGCCCTAAGTCGGCTCAGCGCATGGCATTGCAACTCCTCGAACGCAATCGGCCAGGAGCGGCACGGCTAAGTCAGGCATTGGACACTGCGCTTGCGTCAGTAGGGCATTGCGCGCAGTGCCGCACGCTCACCGAAGAACCTCTTTGTCGGGTGTGCTCCAGCGATAAGCGTGATGACTCCTTGTGCTGTGTCGTCGAAACACCGGGTGATGTTTATGCGATTGAGCAGGCCGGCAGCTACCGCGGGCTCTATTTCGTCTTGATGGGGCATCTGTCACCCATCGATGGCATTGGGCCCGACGAGCTTGGTCTCGATGCGCTATTCTCTCGCGTCGAATCGGGCAAGGTAAAAGAACTCATCATTGCCTGTAATCCGACGATAGAAGGCGACGCGACGGCGTATTACATCGCTGACAACCTGAAGGGGCAAGATATCATCGTGTCTCGCATTGCACACGGAATCCCGGTTGGTGGCGAACTAGAATATGTCGATGGCGGCACCCTAAGCCATGCGCTAGCGGGACGTAAACGACTCGCGGGAGGTGCTCAAGGTGAATGACACGTCGGTGCACGAGCTAGCGGAGTATGAATGGGTTGAGACAGATGGGCGGCTCGCTCAGCTGTGTGGCGAGTGGATCAATTACGACACTTTGGCTATCGACACAGAGTTTATGCGGACCAACACTTTCTACGCAAAGCTTGGGTTACTTCAGGTGAGCGATGGCAACTCTGTCTATCTAATCGATCCGCTCGCAATTACCGACTGGGCGCCGTTTCGTCAACTCTGTGAGGACGACAGCGTGGAGTTTGTTTTTCATTCGTGCAGTGAAGATCTTAGCGTTTTCCTTTCCCATTTTGGTTTTCTCCCCAGCAAACTGTTTGATACTCAGCTCGCAGCCGCCTTCCTCGGTCTAGGAGGGAGCTTGAGTTACGCAGCTCTCGTGCTGGAGCTTCTCCAGCTTGAGGTGGCGAAGGATGCAACGCGCTCCGATTGGTTGCAACGCCCTCTAACAGCGACCCAGTTGAATTACGCGGCCTTAGACGTAGAGCATCTGTTGCCGGTGCGGGCTCTATTAGGTGTGCAACTCGAAGCCGGCAAGCTCAGCGACTGGTGTCATCAAGAGTGTGAGGAACTTATTGCTACCGCGCTTGCGACCGAGTCGGAGGCTGCTTGGGCATCGCTTTACGCAGGAGTAAGCAATGCGTGGCGCCTTGACGCCTTTGGTGCGACCGTTCTGCAGGCGCTTTGCGTATGGCGAGAGGGGGCCGCTCGACGCCGGAATAAGCCTAGGAGCTGGGTCGTCAAGGATGCCGACCTGTATGAATTCGCAGCGGCCGCAGCGGCAGAAAACCGTCGGGAGGGGAAACTTTGCTTGCCGCTTACCGATGCCGCTCTTGCGCGAGTTGATGCCGGATTTCTTAAACGTAATCGTAACGCACTAGATGACATCGTCGCTCAGGTCGTCGAGAACAATCAGGCACGAGCGCAAATTCCGGCGGGACCGCTTGATGCCCGCCAGCGAGCGCAGCTTAAAAAACTACAGCACTGCGTGGAAGAGGTTGCGTCGAGTGCGGGCATTGGGCCAGAGGTCCTGGCTCGTAAACGCCACTTACTAAGTTTCGTGCAGGACCAGGGAGTAACGGTAAACGATGCGCATTGGCCGCAAGGGTTAGGCGGTTGGAAAAAACAATTACTGCAGGCGCCTTTCGGGAAAGTCTTAGGGGCGGTTAGCTAGATGACCACACCATTTTGGGAGAAGCCCTTACCTAGTTTGTCGCCTCAAGAGTGGGAGCAGCTTTGCGACGGCTGTGGCCGTTGCTGTCTCAAGCAATTGCAAGATGAAGACTCGGGTGAGGTCGTAGCTACGCGGGTCGTGTGCCAATTCCACGACCAAGAAACAGGTTTTTGCGGCTGTTATGAGAGCCGAACACAAAAGGTGCCAGAGTGCCTAGATGTTGCCCAAATGAACATCGCGGCCGCGACTTGGATGCCTAAAACCTGTGCTTACCGATTGCGACATGAAGGCAAACCACTCCTACAATGGCATCCGCTCATCAGCGGCTCTCGAGACGCGATGAATGAGGCCGGAATCACGCTAGGCGGGCGGGCGGTTAGTGAAGAGTTTGTCCATCCAGACGGCTATGAAGAACATATAGTGCGCTGGGTGAACGAGTGAGAAGGGCGAAGTAGATGGCGAATTATGGTGCCTTTTGGCTAGCGTACCTCACCGCTGCGAGCGTATTTATTGCGCTTGTGTGGCGGAAGGTCGTTATACGCCCGTTCCCGCTACTCACCTATTGGGTCAGGGCATTGAGTGTTGCTACACTGATGACCCCATGGAGCAGTAATGTGAGAGATCCGTTCTTGGCGCCCGCACTGATGATTATGGCGCTCGATGGAATCACCCTAGGGGCAGAGGCAGGACTGCGTGCATTCGTGCCTCTATTCGTCTCGTGGCTGCTGGCACTGTTGATTGCCACCGTATGGTGGTGGCGCGGACCACGCGGGATAAGAAAAAATATGATGAGTCTAAAATAGAGGAAGATGAGCAGGATGAATTTTACTGGTACAGACGAATATGTAGCGACCGAAGAGCTGCAGCTCGCGGTTAACGCGGCGATCGCGCTCGAAAAGCCATTGTTGATCAAGGGCGAGCCGGGTACAGGCAAGACGATGCTTGCTGAGCAGATTTCCGCTGCACTCGATATGCCGCTTATTCAATGGCATATCAAATCGACCACCAAGGCGCAGCAAGGTCTCTATGAATACGATGCCGTTTCTCGCCTGCGCGATTCGCAACTCGGCGACGATAAAGTCCAGGATATTTCCAATTACATTGTGAAGGGAAAGCTCTGGGAGGCGTTCTCTGCTGAGCAGCAGTCTGTGCTACTGATTGACGAAATAGACAAGGCCGACATCGAATTCCCCAACGACCTGTTGCTCGAACTCGATAAGATGGAATTTTTTGTCTACGAGACTAAAGAGCTGGTTAAGGCGACGACTCGCCCGATCGTGATTATTACCAGCAATAACGAGAAAGAGCTCCCTGATGCATTCCTGCGCCGTTGCTTCTTCCACTATATTGAGTTCCCCAGCACGCAGACCATGGAAAAGATCGTCGACGTGCACTACCCCAATATCAAGAAGGATTTAGTTCGGCAGGCTATGGACGTCTTTTTCGATGTAAGGAAAATGCCCGGCTTGAAGAAAAAGCCCTCGACGTCTGAATTAATCGATTGGCTGAAGCTTTTGATGGCAGATGATATTCCCGAAGATATCCTAAAGAATCGCGATACAAAATCATCGATTCCGCCTTTATACGGAGCGTTGCTGAAGAACGAGCAGGATGTGCATCTTCTAGAAAAGCTCGCGTTCATGCATAGGGCAAAAAGCTAATGTTGATCGATTTCTTCATGATGCTGAGGAAGGAGCGGCTGCCGGTGTCCTTCACCGAGTTGTTTACTTTGCTCGAGTGTCTGAAGTGCAACATCATTTTCGGCAATATCGACGACTTCTATCTCTTGTCTCGGATGTGCTTCGTTAAAGACGAAAAAAACTTCGATAAGTTCGACAGAGCATTCGCAAAGTACTTTGAGAAAGTAGAGATGCTCGATGAGCTTTCGCTCGCTGAGATACCTAGCGAGTGGCTGCGTAAAGAATTGGAGTCGATGCTAAGCGATGAAGAGAAAGCGAAGATCGAGGCACTCGGCGGTCTAGAAAAACTCATGGAGGAGTTTAAGAAGCGCTTGCAAGAACAGGAAAAGCGGCATCAAGGAGGCAATAAGTGGGTGGGCACTGGGGGGACATCGCCTTTCGGTGCGCACGGCTACAATCCTGAAGGAATTCGCGTAGGGCAGGAAAGTGGCAAGAATTCGCGGGCAGTTAAGGTGTGGGATAAGCGTCAGTATCGTGATCTCGACGATTCTGTCGAGATCGGCACGCGTAATATCAAGATGGCCCTCAGACGTTTGCGTAAATTCGCGCGCACAGGCGCCGCAGATGAACTCGATATCAGTGACACCATCTCGTCCACCGCGCGCAACGCCGGCCTGTTGGATATTAAAATGGTGCCCGAACGACATAATTCAGTAAAGGTACTGATCTTCTTTGATGTGGGTGGGTCCATGGATCCGCACGTCAAATTATGCGAAGAGCTCTTCTCTGCAGCACGCACGGAATTTAAGCATCTAAAGTATTTCTACTTCCATAACTTCGTTTACGAATCCGTATGGACTAAGAGTCATCGGCGCCATGCTGAGACCACCTCGACTTTTGACATAATCAACAAGTTTTCAAAAGACTATAAGGTGATATTCGTCGGAGATGCCACGATGGCTCCCTATGAGATTACCCATGTTGGCGGTAGCATAGAGCACTACAACGAAGAGGCGGGAGCTACTTGGCTTAAGCGCTTAAGTGATCATTTCGAGAATTTGGTGTGGATTAACCCGACCCCCAAAGAGTATTGGGAACACAGCTATTCGATAGAGGTGGCTAAAGAGCTGGTCGAGGAGCGTATGTATCCGCTGTCGGTCAAGGGTTTGGAAGAGGCGATGAAGCTGCTTACTAAGTAGTGCGTAAGCAGAGTTTGGATTTGCGGGAGGATAAGTAATTGCAGGATCAGTCAGATGGGTTGCGGGACAGTAACGAAGCCAGTGGTGAGCCCTTACTCAATGGCCCAGAAAAACTGCCACCCGAGCTAGATCCAGCGAAGTTTCAGTCGCTACCAGAGCTTATTGGTTACAGCCTGAAGACGCACGCCGACATGGCCGGTTTTAGCTGTTTTGGTAAGACGCTCAGCTACGGCGAAATCGATAGGCTCAGCGCGAACTTCGCTGCATACCTGCAGCAAAAAACGCCGCTCAAGCCCGGCGATCGAATTGCCATCCAGCTGCCGAATGTTCTGCAATTTCCCATAGCGCTTTATGGGGCGCTGCGCGCCGGCCTCGTTGTAGTTAGCACCAATCCTCTCTATACAGAGCAAGAGCTTGAGCACCAATTTAACGATTCTGGCGCTGTTGCCGTTGTTACTTTGGATGCGTTTGCTGCGAAGATACAATCGGTATTACCGAGGACGCAACTTCAGACGGTGATCGTGGCGAGGCTGGGTGACCTGCAAGCTCCGCTCAAGGGGCTTGCGTTGAATCTAGCCGCTAAATACCTGAAGAAGATGGTGCCGAGCTGGAGTCTTCCCCAGGCCGTCACTTTTGGCGCCGCAGTGGAGCCTCAGGCGACCCCCTACGTGCCTCCAACGTTGGGGCGGGAGCAAGTCGCCGTGCTTCTCTATACGGGTGGCACTACGGGAGTCGCAAAAGGCGCTATGCTCAGTCATGGCAATTTGCTGGCGAACGTCATGCAGTTTAGGTCAAGGTCGGTACTGGTCATGGACGATCGCAGCGAGAATGTCGCAGCGCCGTTGCCGCTGTACCACAGCTACGCTTTCCTCATGCATTGCTTCGCCATGCCTTACGCAGGAAATCACAATGTTCTCGTTACTAATCCTCGGGACATACCAGGCCTAGTCTCTACGTTAGAAAAATACCGAATTAACGGGTTCGTGGGCATAAATACGCTGTATTTGGCATTGCTGCGACATCCTTCATTCACTCGCCTCGAACGAGGCGTGCTTAAGTTTTGCGGCGCAGGCGGCATGGCGATGAGTTCGTCGGTTGCGGAGGAATGGGAATCAGTCACTGGCTGCGAAGTCATCGAAGGATACGGCCTCACCGAATGTTCGCCCGCGGTAACCGTAAACATCCCTGGACGAGTAAAACAGGGGACTGTCGGTCTGGCGGTGCCCGAAACAGAACTCTGCACCGCGGATGAAGCTGGGAATATTCTACCCGCCGGCGAACGTGGCGAGCTTTGGATACGCGGCCCGCAGGTGATGCTTGGGTATTGGGGTCAAGAGCAAGCCACCCGCGAGGCAATTAATGCTGAGGGATGGTTTAAGAGTGGCGACTACGCAGAGATCGATGTAGAAGGCTTCGTGCGGATAGTCGACAGAAAAAAAGACATGATACTCGTCTCGGGTTTCAATGTTTTTCCCAACGAGATCGAAGACTGGGTCGATCGCCACGCAAAGGTATTAGAGAGCGCCGCTATCGGCGTTGCCAACGAGAAAACGGGAGAGACGGTTAAACTCTTCGTCGTCAAAAACGATGCCTCATTGACAGAAGAAGAGCTGCTCGCTCACTGTCGGGAGGGCCTCACCGCTTACAAGATGCCTAAGCAAATCGTGTTTGCAGATGACTTGCCGAAATCAATTATCGGCAAGATTTTGCGTAGAGAACTACGCTAAGGAATAGTCGTGACACGCTCAAGATCCCGTCATGGAGCGCCGCCCGAGAGTTTGCAGGCGCTCCGTGAACAGTGCATCCCATCACAATTGTCGTATCCGCCCCAATTGCCTGTAAGCGCTAAGGCGCAGGATATCGCGCAACTCATTCGTGATAATCAAGTTGTCGTCATAGCGGGAGACACCGGCTCTGGCAAGACTACACAGCTGCCAAAAATATGTCTTGAGGCCGGCCTCGGCAGAGCAGGTATTATTGGTCACACTCAGCCGCGACGTTTGGCAGCACTCGCTGTTGCCGAGCGCATCGCCGAGGAGTTGGGGCCAGAGGCAGGTCGTGGCGTCGGGTCTCAGGTGCGCTTCGATGACCGCAGCGGGCCGAACACATTCCTCAAGCTAATGACCGACGGCATATTACTGGCTGAAATTCAGGCCGACCGCTCTCTCAGTAAATATGAAGCGATTATCATCGATGAGGCCCACGAACGCTCTCTCAATATTGATTTTCTCCTTGGCTTCCTGCGCGATCTCATCACACGCCGCGCCGACCTCAAGGTGCTGATTACGTCTGCCACAATCGATGTCGAAAAATTCTCGGCACACTTTGGCGGTGCGCCAATTGTCGCGGTAGAAGGACGAACGTTTCCCGTAG
The DNA here is from genome assembly GCA_024639905.1 of Gammaproteobacteria bacterium. Classification (GTDB taxonomy): domain Bacteria; phylum Pseudomonadota; class Gammaproteobacteria; order Pseudomonadales; family Pseudohongiellaceae; genus UBA9145. Next base: position 237,732 of record JAHEGE010000006.1, read on the forward strand.
AGGTCAGATATCGGCCCATCGAAGCGCCTGATGAAGAGCGCAGGCAAGATGACCCACAGTCCGAGGCTATTCTCTCGGCATTGAATGAGATTATTGATTACGATTCTCATCAGAATGCGCACGGCGACATATTGGTTTTTTTGCCGAGTGAGCGTGAAATACGCGACACCGCGACGGCGCTGCGCAAAGCAAAGTTGCGAGATATCGAGATTCTTCCACTCTATGGGCGCCTGCAGCATGCTGAGCAGGTGCGCATATTCGCAAGTCATTCTCAGCGCAGAGTAGTGCTCTCGACCAATGTGGCCGAGACCTCCATTACCGTGCCAGGAATTAACTATGTGATCGATACTGGCACTGCGAGAGTCAGTCGCTACAGTTTGCAGAGCAAAGTCCAGCGATTACCAATTGAAGCGGTTTCTCAAGCAAGCGCGAATCAGCGTAAGGGCCGCTGCGGGCGTGTCGCTGATGGATTGTGTATACGGCTTTTCAGTGAGCAGGATTTCGAGGCGAGACCCGCCTATACAGACCCGGAAATACAACGCACTAACTTAGCTGCGGTTATCCTGCGGATGCTCCACCTTCGGTTAGGTAGCATCGAGGCATTTCCGTTCCTGGAATTGCCAGAGACCAAGGCAATTAACGAAGGTCATAAACTGCTACTGGAGCTGAATGCGATCACGACCGAACGCAGGCTTACGGCCATTGGTCGGAAAATGGCTGTGCTGCCTATCGACCCCAAGTACTCGCGAATGCTTGTTGAGGCGCACAGGCTCGGGTGTTTGAGTGATGTTTTGATTATTGTTAGTGCATTGAGCATTCAGGACCCAAGAGAGGGAAGTGAGCAGAACAAACAGCTTGCGAACGAGCGTCACGCGGAATACAAGCACCCTGACTCGGACTTCCTGTCGTTCGTTAACCTCTGGAATACCTATGAGACGCTGCGGCAATCGTCTTCCCAGGGTGAGCTGCGTAAGTACTGTAAGAAGCAATTCCTGTCGTTTATGCGCATGCGCGAATGGCGCGAGGTGCATCGTCAGCTTCTACTGAGCTGTCAGAAAATAGGGCTGCGAACACGCACTGGCGAAAGTGACTATGCCGCTATCCACAAGAGCTTAGTTGTCGGCTCTCTGCACCAGGTCGCACGAAAGTCAGAGGAACGGCATTTCATCGGTACGCGAAACAAAAAATTCACTCTGTTCGGCTCGTCGGTCCTCGCGCGCTCTGGCGCAAAATGGATTGTCTCAGGTGAACAGATCGAAACCTCGCAGGTTTTTGCTACGCAGGCAGCCAAGATTCAACCCGAATGGGTTGAAGAGGTCGCTATGCACCTGGTTAAGAGGGAGTCTTTCGATCCACACTGGAGCCGCAGGCGCCAAGAGGTGATGGCGTATGAAAAGGTCCACCTGTTCGGGCTCGTTCTCGTCGAAAAAGCGCTCGTTCGGTTTGCTCCTTTGGATCCTGTGGCCGCACGAAATCTGTTTATTCAACATGGCCTCGTACCTAATCAGGCTGCCAGCGACCTTCGCTTCGTAAAACACAACGCGCTGCTGATAGCGCGCCTCGAAAAGCTAGAAGAAAAGCTGCGCCGGCCCGATGTTTTTCTTAGCGAGCAGAGTCAAGCTGAATTCTTCGAGAAGCGTCTCCCCCCCGAGGTGTGTTCATCGCGGACGCTAAAGAGTTGGCTGTCTAGTATCGACGATAAGCAGGGGAACTGCTTAAAGATGAGCGAGGCCGACCTGCTTGAGTCATCAGCACTCCACGCCGCACTCACCGAGTTTCCTGACGCTGCGTCGATACAAAGCAACCAGTTAAAGATCGATTACGCCTTTGACCCTGGCCGAGACCGCGACGGGGCTACATTGGAAGTTCCTCTAGCGCTGCTCTCGCAGCTCACTCCTGCCGATGTCGATTGGGCGGTCCCCGGGATCATAAAGGAAAAATGCACGGCTCTCATAAAGGGGTTGCCTAAGGCGCGGCGCAAGACGCTAATACCCGTAAGTGGCGTTGTTGAACAACTCATGCCGATGATGCAAGCCAGCTCTCATGATCTTGTTGATACGCTGTGCTCGGCGATATTCGACGTGAGAAAAATACGCATCGAGAGAGCCGAATTCGATGGCGTTGAGCTTCTGCCTCATCTTCAGGTTAAGGTGCGCATCGTCGATGCGGCGGGAAAGGAGCTGGCGCGCGAGGGCTCCATCCAACGTTTGCAGGCTCAACTCCTTTCGAAACCAGCGGCCGATAAGACCGCCGGACGGGGCAGAGGGGTTCCTTCGAACGCGAGCGCCTCGCCTGCGAGCGTGTTCGGGCACCAGTGCGAGCAGGCTGGGCTTACATCCTGGCCTTCTGAGCCTCTATCAGAATCGTTAGAGGTGGGCGAAGGGAGTATTAGGCTCTTGCGCTATCCTTGTCTGGTCGACGACGGCAGTTCGGTGAGTGTGCAACTGAGCGCAGACCCGGGGGAGTCTTCTAGCGCGCATGCGCGTGGTGTCCTTCGCCTCGCTATGCTTAACAGCGTTCAGCAGCGTAATGCGCTAAAGAAGAGTTTTACCCGCTTTGAGAACGCGCAGGCACTCAGGATGCCCCCCGGCGTTTCGAGTCTCGCCGAACAGGCTGTCACCTGCTGCTATGCCGCGGCGCTGGGTGAGACGGCGTCAGTGCGTTCTAGCGAGCATTTCGACCGGCTCATGCAGTCAGTCAAACCGCAGCTCATAGGACTAGGCGATAGGTTGCTTGCGCTCCTCGAAAGCCTTTTAGTGATAAGGCTCACACTTAAGCTGAGGCTATCCGAGATATCATCAGCGCCTGCCTATCTGTTGAGCGATGCTCAAAGCCAGCTTGAGAGATTGTTTACCCCGAGCTTCATCGCAGACGCTGGGCTCGCTCGATTGCTTGAATACCCACGCTACCTGGAGGCGCTCCGCTTGCGTTTAGCCAAGGCGCCTTACATGGGGCCTAAGGACGAGGCAGAGACGGCGTTTATAAAGCGCTGCGACGATCGCTTACGGCATTGTCGAGAGCGCGTTGCGACACAGTATCGACAAGAGGCAAGCCATGCGCTTCTGGATGCGCGGTGGATGCTGGAAGAGTATAGAATATCGGTATTCGCCCAAAACCTCAGAACCAAGGTTCCGGTCTCTCCACAGCGAGTGGAACGGGCATTTGAAGAACTGGAAAAAAGGATTCGTCAGTGAGCGTTAGGCGCTTATCAACTCCTATTATTGCGTGGTTGCTCTGCCTCCCGGGGCTGTGTCTTGCCAGCCTTGGGGAGGGAGCGGAATCAGATCCCTGGCGCCAGGCCAACGCGGTAGTCTTCAAATGGAATGACTATTTCGATCAGTTACTTGTTCGCCCCACGGCCTTCGCCTACACCAACCTGCTCCCTCGTGGAGCGAGGCAGGGCGTAGGCAATTTTTTCAGTAACGTCGATGATGTCAATGTGTTTGCTAACGACCTCTTGCAGCTCAAGTTTGACGCAGCGCTGAGCGATGGAGGACGCTTCGTCCTTAACAGCACGCTTGGCATAGCGGGGTTTTTCGATGTTGCAAGTAGCGTAGGCCTGCGCAAGAACGAAGAGGACTTCGGGCAAACTCTCGCCACTTGGGGCGTGGGGGCGGGTCCGTATGTCATGCTCCCCGTATTTGGGGCGAGCACCGCTCGTGACTCGTTAGGCCTGGTGCTGGATACGTTGTTTAACCCGGTTCAGTATGTTGAAGATAGATCACTGCGCCTAGGGCTCTATATGCTGGATGAAACTGACAGTCGGTCTGGAATTCTCGCTTTAGATGAGCTTATTACCGGAGATCGCTACCTATTCGTAAGGGAGGCCTATCTCCAAAGACGCGAATTTCTGATCAGCGACGGAAAGATGGCTGATCCATTCGGAGACTTCTAAGTCTGTGAATCCGTCGCCTCGCGGCGAGCGTCACGCACTTCCAATTTTTTCCGAATAAAATCGCTGTGCGACACATAGGTCAGCTCTGCGACGCGGCGTATGACACCGTCTTCGTAACGGTCTATCTCTCCGTCTGCAAAGGCTATCTCCCACATATTGCTTATAAGCCTGAGCTTCGCCTCGTAATCGAAACTCGCATTCACTTGGCTGGTGAATTCGTAAAGTGAGGTCGCCTGCGCGGTAGTTTCTTGGGCAAGCTCGCGCAACTCTGAGGCGGCCTCTGCACCAAGATCAAGAAAATCCACAAGCACGCGCCGGAATGCCGCTTCTTCGCGTTCGTCGAGATGATGATCGCTGTGCATAACCTCCACCATGAGCGCGGCTGTGATGAGCTTTTCCGAGAGCTCGTTAGCTTCTTGAGGCTCGTCTTTGACCTTTTTTAGCAGTGACTTAATCCTCGTCAGCATGGGCTAATCTCCTGTAGTTTTCGCTGGCAAGCGCCATAGCGTCGACTAACACCTCGATACCTGCTTCAGGCCGATAGGCGTTTTCGCTGAGGTGGCGTCGGAACTGCTTTCCGCCATGCACCCCCTTATAGAGTCCTAACAGATGCCGCGTAATATGCTGCAATGGCGTTCCAGCCGCCAGCTGTTGCTCAACATAGGGTAGGTAGGCGCGGAGCACCGAATCACGCGTTGTTTGACTAGGCGTTGCCCCGTAGAAACGGGAATCCACGTGGGCAAGCAAGAAAGGATTCTGATAGGCCTCACGGCCGAGCATGACGCCATCGACATGCTCTAATTGGGCATGGGCTGTCTCTAAGTCGATGATGCCGCCATTAATGATTATGGCGAGATGACTAAAGTGTTGTTTGAGCCGATAGACTCGATCGTAGTCAAGCGGCGGGATATCGCGATTTTGTTTAGGGCTTAATCCTGACAGAATCGCCTTGCGCGCGTGCACGATAAATAACTCGCAACCGGCATCGGCGACAGTGCCAACAAAATGTTGCAGCGCGACCTCGCTATCCTGGTCGTCAATACCAATGCGGCACTTAACAGTAACCGGGACGTCGACCACCTCGCGCATCGAGCTCACACAGCGGGCAACGAGTTCAGGTTCCGCCATCAAACAGGCACCGAAAGCGCCCGATTGAACGCGCTCGCTAGGACAACCCACATTAAGGTTGATCTCACAGTAGCCGGCGGCAGCACCCATTTTCGCGGCGCGTTGTAACTGCTCCGGATCTGAGCCTCCGATCTGCAGTGCGACGGGATATTCTTCAGGGCTGTGCGCTAGCAGTGCGACGCTATCCCCATGGACCAGCGCAGCACTGGTTACCATCTCGGAATAAAGCATGGCCTCGTTACTGAGGCAGCGCAGGAACCGGCGATCGTGCCTATCAGTCCAATCCATCATCGGCGCGACGCAGAAGCGATGCTGGGCCGCTAGTGGGTGCGGGTGGCGCTGGTTCATAGGAATGTCTTGCAATGGAGTTGGCACAAACGCCTCGCGTCGCTACTGAGTTAGCCCGTGATTACGGGCGGTGTATTTAAGCAGAGCGAGGCGACATGTCAAGGCAGTGCATGGGTGAGTCTCGATCAGCGTTCGCGTATAATTAGTCTTTGCGCTGAAACGCACGCTTGCAGCGCCCACTACGAAGAGAACTAGCATGACCCGAGTAAGGACCCGCATTGCCCCGTCGCCAACAGGGGATCCACACGTAGGCACCGCCTATATTGCGTTGTTTAATCGTTGTTTCGCACACCAGCATGGCGGTGAGTTTGTGCTGCGAATAGAGGACACCGATCAGGTCCGGTCTACCCAGCGCTCCGAAGACGATATCCTCGCCTCGCTCCGCTGGCTAGGCCTCGATTGGGATGAAGGGCCAGGGGTAGGGGGCGAATTCGGCCCTTATCGTCAGAGCGAGCGCAGTGCGATTTACGCTGAACATATCGATATTCTTTTGGAGCGAGGCAGCGCGTTTCATTGCTTCTGTACTGCTGATCGACTCAATGAGTTGCGACAACAGCAGATGGAGGCGAAGCAGCAGTCTGGTTACGACGGCCATTGCAGTCATCTCAAGGCGGAAGATGTTCAAGCGCGCTTGGACGCGGGGGAAGAATATGTCATCCGGATGAAGGTGCCGGAAGAGGGCTTCTGCCAATTTAATGACCTGTTACGGGGTGATGTGTCTATTACGTGGTCACAGGTCGACATGCAGGTCTTAATGAAGTCCGACGGACTTCCGACCTATCATTTTGCTAATGTGATCGACGATCATTTGATGGAAATAAGTCATGTGATACGGGGTGAAGAATGGATAAATTCCGTACCCAAGCACGTCTTGCTCTACCAGTATTTCGATTGGGAGCCGCCCGTGTTCTGCCACATGCCGCTGCTGCGCAACCCAGACAAGAGCAAGCTGAGTAAGCGCAAGAACCCCACGTCGATCAACTACTACAAGGCCATGGGCTACTTGCCCGAAGCGCTTCTCAATTACTTGGGGATGATGGGCTGGACGATGCCTGAAGGCGAAGAAGTCTTTAGCCTCGCCGAAATGCAGGCGGCGTTTGACATAGAACGCGTAAGCCTCGGCGGCCCAGTTTTCGATATCGTGAAGCTCGATTGGCTTAACGGCAAATATCTACGCGAGCAGGGCGATGACGCGCAGTTTGTCGCGCGCTTGCTGTCGTGGGCACAAGAGTCTGGCCGGCTTGAGCCGATAGTCCCGCTGTTACGCCAACGGGTAGAGAAGTTAAGCGACGTTGCGCCACTGATTAACTACTTTTTTAGTGGGGACGTGGCACTGTCTGCTCACTCTTTCGAACATTGCAAACTCGACGTCCTGCTTAGCATCAAATGTCTTCAGTTCGCGCTCTGGCGCCTTGAGGGGGTGTCTGAGTGGAATCGTGATGCGGTGGAGCTCGTGCTGATGGCGCTCGCCAAAGAGATGGACGTTAAGGTTCGGGATTTTCTCGCCCCACTGTTCGTTGCCATTAGCGGACAGGCCGTGTCTTTATCGGTCATCGATTCGATCGCCGTGATCGGCCTCGACCTGTCGCGCGCCAGGCTCCGTCACGCGATAGAAAGCTTAGGCGGTATTTCAAAGAAACAGGCGAAAGCGCTAGAGAAAGAGTTTGCGGGACTCCCCATTATCGGCGACGCTACGACGTAATCGTGAGCCGAGCTAATGCCGACTGCGCGCTAGATGCGCGTTGACACGGAGGGCTTAGCTCACTAGAATGCGCTCTCTTCAGATCCTACCTTGGATCGAGATTTTGGGGCCTTAGCTCAGCTGGGAGAGCGCAACACTGGCAGTGTTGAGGTCAGCGGTTCGATCCCGCTAGGCTCCACCAAAAATCTCTCTATACTCCTGCACGTCTGTCTATCGTCTACTGTATACTGAGTGCCGTCTTTCGGGCTTTGTCATTCGACCTCTGGCTTTCGGCTATAGCAAAAAAAAGGGCTGACGCGTAAGCGGCAGCCCTTTTTTGTTTGCGCCTGACTTAAATATCGCGCTTGGTATGACCCTTGTAGAGCTGGCGTGGGCGACCGATCTTGTAAGGATGGCTGAGCATCTCATCCCAATGTGAAATCCAACCGGGCGTGCGGCCGGTGGCGAAAATTACCGTGAACAGGCTCGTTGGAATACCTATCGCTTTCAGAATAATTCCTGAGTAAAAGTCGACGTTAGGATAGAGTTTCTTGCTGATGAAATACTCGTCTTCTAGCGCTATTTTCTCGAGCTTTCTCGCGATGCGGAAGAGGGGGTCATCTTCGACTCCGAGCTCGGCTAGCACTTCGTCGCATATACCGCGCATCACCGTCGCGCGCGGATCGAAATTTTTGTAAACACGGTGACCGAAGCCCATAAGTCGGAAGGGGTCATCCTTATCTTTCGCTTTCGCAATAAACTCTTCGATCTTCGACTCGTCTCCAATCTCGTAGAGCATCTCCAGAACCGCCTCGTTAGCGCCGCCGTGTGAGGGGCCCCATAAAGCGGCGATACCCGAGGCGATACAGGCGTAAGGGTTTGCGCCACTAGAGCCGGCCAGGCGCACGGTGGACGTCGACGCATTCTGCTCATGGTCAGCGTGCAAGAGGAATATGGTATCCATCGCTTTCGCGAGGGTTGGACTGACAGCCGGCGCATCGCAGGGCGTGCCAAACATCATGTGCAGGAAATTCTCTGCGAAACCCATGCTGTTCTGTGGATACATGAAGGGCTGACCAACGCTGTGCTTGTAACACATAGCGGCGAGAGTAGGCATTTTCGCGATGAGGCGGTGTGCGGCTAACTTACGATGATCGGGATCGTCGATATCGAGGTCGTCATGATAAAAGGCCGAAAGTGCGCCAACCACGCCGACCAGCATAGCCATCGGGTGCGCGTTCTTAGGGAAGCCTTTAAAAAATTGATGGATATGCTCGTCTACCATGGTGTGGTAGCGAATAGTGTTCTCGAACTTATCCTTTTCTTCCGCATTCGGGAGCTCGCCGTTCAGCAGCAGGTAGCACGTCTCGAGGAACGTGGACTGTTCGGCTAGCTGCTCGATGGGATAGCCGCGATGAAGCAGGACACCCTTGCCGCCGTCGATATAGGTGATTTCAGATTCGCAGGACGCTGTTGAGACAAAGCCTGGGTCGTATGTGAATACGCCTTCGCTGACTAGGCTGCGCACATCGATCACGTCGGGGCCCGTAGTCCCTTCGTAAATCGGCAATTCGATTGTCTTATCGATACCGTCGATCTGCAGCTTCGCGGTTCTTGCGCTCATGGCGTACTCCTAAATTTTGTATTTAAAACAGCATGTAACAGAGGTTTTACGATGCTGGGTGTTATCTGGGGTGTCGCTGCGCAAGACGCGCAAGGAGGGCAATACTAGGGAGTTTGTCGGCAATTTGTCAAATACAAAGCGGTTACAGAATCCTAATGACTGGCCGATGACGGAACGTCAGTTCAAAGCGTAACGCCAGTGTAATTTAGGCTGAACGTTTTTTGTCTTGGCAGCGTAAGTGTGCCATGACAAAACGGCGATGATTTTGCATGACGACAGCATCTTGTCGGTATTCGATTGGCGGCCCCGAGTTTTATTGTAATGCGGCGCAGCCGCTACTATAATTTCGCCCGTTTTGTAGAATGAAATTGTTAGGAAATTCAATTAGTTTGAGTTAGCAGGCGAGTCGAAGGAAGCCGGTTTAGTTGCTCTCGTTGATTCGCAGGTCCAATGCAGACGATTCGATAAACATGACAGGGTTAAACATCAAAGGTTCATTGTGAAAGATACCAGACCAGTAAACTTAGATCTCACGGCGTTTCGGTTTCCTCTTACCGCGCTGCTCTCTATCACGCACCGCGTCACCGGCGTCATCATTTTCTTCGGGGTGGCCATTCTGCTTTATCTACTCGAGCTCTCATTGAAGTCGGAGGCGGGGTTCGCAGAAGCGCAGGAACTCTTAACTTCGCCGCTCGCGAAATTTGTGCTGTGGGGCGTTGTCTCGGGCTTGCTCTACCACATCGTGGCAGGGACCAAGCACCTTATTATGGACTGGGGCGTTGGGGAAACCCTTGCCGGCGCAGCGATTGCGGGCCGCATCACAATCGTCACCTCAGTCGCTCTCATTATCGCAGCGGGGTTCTGGATATGGTAACCAGCGTTACAAACTTTAGCCGATCGGGTCTGTCAGATTGGATAGCGCAGCGCGTCAGTGCGGTAGTGTTGCTGGCTTACTCGCTCTTTATCTTTATATCACTTCTCACTGGCCCCGAGCTCAGCTACGCGGCCTGGTCAGAATTATTTTCACACACGGCGGTGAGACTTTTTAGTCTGCTCGCGATTTTCGCCCTGTGCGTGCACGCATGGATTGGCATGTGGACAATCGCAACCGATTACCTGACGGCGTCACATCTCGGCGCTTCAGCTACGGCTATCCGCTTCGGCTTTTTAATAGGCTGTGCGTTACTGGTTGTGATCTACCTGCTTTGGGGTATTCAGATTTTTTGGGGGAGCTAGATGAGCGCATTACGAACACTTTCATTCGACGCAGTTATCGTGGGTGGCGGCGGCGCTGGTATGCGAGCTGCCCTGCAGCTTGCCCAGTCAGGCTATAAAACAGCGGTAATTTCTAAGGTCTTCCCCACGCGATCACATACAGTGTCAGCTCAAGGGGGCATCACCTGCGCCATCGCAAGCGACGACCCCAACGATGATTGGCGCTGGCATATGTATGACACCGTCAAGGGCTCCGATTACATCGGCGACCAGGATGCTATCGAATATATGTGTAGCGAAGGGCCAAAGACGGTCTTCGAGCTAGAGCACATGGGCCTGCCGTTCTCACGGACGGAGAATGGACGTATTTATCAACGCCCATTCGGCGGCCAGTCAAAAGACTACGGAAACGGCGGCCAAGCGGCACGTACTTGCGCTGCCGCAGACCGCACAGGCCATGCTTTGCTGCACACGCTTTACCAGGGGAATATTAAGAACAACACCGTGTTCCTGAACGAGTGGTATGCAACCGACATCGTTAAGAACCAAGACGGTGCCGTGGTCGGCGTCATTGCGATCTGTATAGAGACTGGCGAGACCGTCAGTATCCAATCAAAGGCGACAGTGTTCGCTACGGGCGGCGCAGGCAGGATCTACGCGTCGACGACGAATGCCTTGATCAATACCGGCGACGGGGTTGGCATGGCTCTGCGCGCAGGCTTCCCCGTGCAAGATATGGAAATGTGGCAATTCCACCCAACCGGCATTTACGGTGCCGGCACGCTCGTCACCGAGGGCTGCCGAGGCGAGGGCGGCTACCTCATTAACAAAGACGGCGAACGCTTCATGGAACGCTACGCGCCCAACGCCAAAGACCTCGCTGGGCGAGATGTCGTCGCGCGCTCCATGGTCCTCGAGATTCTCGAAGGGCGTGGCTGTGGCGAGCACGGCGACCACGTAATGCTGAAACTAGATCACTTAGGCGAAGACGTACTTAACGCGAAGCTTCCAGGCATTCTCGAGCTATCGCGCACTTTCGCTCACATAGATCCGGTCAAAGAGCCGATCCCTGTAGTGCCTACGTGTCACTATATGATGGGCGGCATCCCGACCAATGTTAACGGTCAAGCGATCATGCACAGCGCCGATGGCAAAGACAGCGTGATCCCTGGTTTATTCGCTGTAGGCGAAGCTGCGTGTGTCTCGGTACATGGGGCGAATCGCTTAGGCGGCAACAGCTTGCTCGACCTCGTCGTCTTCGGTCGCGCAGCAGGCATGCATATCGAAAAGGAGCTGGCCTCAGGTATCGAGCAGCGCGTTGCGTCTGAGTCGGATGTCGAAGCGGCCATGTCTCGACTCAACCGCCTCAACGAAACAAGCTCAGGTGAAAGTGTTGCGGAGCTGCGTAAAGAGCTTCAGGGAATCATGCAGAATCATTTCGGTGTATTCCGTAAAGGTGAGTTCATGCAGGACGGCATTAAGAAGCTTTCAGACCTGCGCGAGCGTATCAAGAACGTGCACCTCGTCGATAAAAGCAATGCCTTCAACACTGCGCGTATCGAAGCGCTGGAGCTCGAGAATCTGTTCGAAGTGGCCGAAGCAACAGCGATCTCCGCCGAGGCGCGAAATGAAAGCCGCGGCGCTCACGCGCGCGATGACTTCCGCGAGCGCGACGACGAGAACTGGCTCTGCCACTCTATGTATTACCCGAACGACAAGCGCGTCGGCAAACGCGACGTGAACTTCAAGCCGAAAACGGTCGAAACCTTCCAGCCGAAGATTCGGACTTATTAAGGTAGCGGAATATCAAAGGCGAGAGTCATTTAACTATTGAGCAATTTTTTGCAGTAGGGTGAACCGTGTTAGTAAGCATCTATCGATACAATCCAGAAACCGACCTCAAACCAGTCATGGTAGATATAGAGGTAGACGTCCCCGCAGATCGTGATTTGATGGTGTTGGACGTTCTTAATCTCGCGAAAGAAAAAGACACTACGATCGCCTACCGCCGATCATGCCGCGAAGGAGTCTGTGGTTCAGACGGTATGAACATTAATGGCACTAATGGCCTCGCCTGCATTACGCCGCTTTCGAGCGTGGTGAATCCAGGCAAGAAGTTAGTGTTGCGACCGCTGCCGGGGCTACCTGTAGTGCGTGACCTCGTTGTCGATATGTCGATCTTCTACAAGCAATTCGAGAAAGTGAAGCCGTTCCTCATCAACGAAGAGCCGGCTCCAGGGATAGAGCGGCTGCAAAGCCCAGAAGACCGCGCGAAGCTCGACGGGCTCTATGAGTGCATCCTGTGCGCATGTTGCACGACGAGTTGCCCTTCGTTCTGGTGGAATCCGGACAAGTTCATCGGTCCAGCCGGCCTCTTGCAAGCCTATCGATTCCTCGCCGACTCACGCGACACCGCAGCGTCAGAGCGCTTGGCTGGGCTTGAAGACCCGTTCAGCGTGTTCCGCTGCAGGGGCATCATGAACTGTGTCGCCGTCTGTCCCAAGGGTTTGAATCCGACGCGTGCGATCGGCCATATTCGCTCGATGCTAATAGAGCAGAGCGTTTAGCCAACGCTGCGCCTAGGGGCGCATTGCATTAACCTGCCGCTGGGCAGGATTGAGTCTGAAGCAGCTGACGCTGATGTTAAGGATGAATGAGAATGGAAGGAATTCAGGATAAGGTCGGCAGCCCCATGGAGCAGCTCTGGAGTACGGGCCACTTGTCCGGCGCGAACGCCGAATACGTAGAGGCTCTGTACGAGGCATTCATCGAAGATGCGTCTTCGGTGCCAGAGCAGTGGGCTACTTTCTTCTCAGGTTTACCGACGGCATCGATCAACGGCGGCCTCGACGTCTCGCATGCTAAAATACAGAATGATCTTAAGGCGCTAGGGCGCCGAAGCCGCTATGCGCCGGTCCTGAGTAACGACGCTATCGTCAACTCCGAGCATGAGAGTAAGCAAGTACAGGTGCTGCAGCTCATTAGCTCCTATCGCGTCCGCGGCCACCAGAAGGCGGCGCTTGATCCTCTCGCCCTTATGCACAGGGAACGCGTCGCCGATCTCGAGCTTGAATTTCATGACCTCAGTCCTATTGACGCTTCAATGGTGTTCCAGACCGGATCGCTGTTCTTATCGAAAGACAAGGCGCCCTTGGGGGAGATCGTCGAGAAACTAGAACGCATTTACTGCAGCGCGATTGGCTATGAGTTTATGCATATCGTGAATCTCGAAGAGAAGCAGTGGATTCAACAGCGCATCGAAAGTAACGACGGTCTTCCAACTTTCGGCCCGGAAGTGAAAAACCATTTATTGGAGCGCCTCACTGCCGCAGAGGGTCTGGAGAAACACCTCGACTCCAAGTATCCAGGCACCAAGCGATTTGGTCTTGAGGGGGGTGAAAGCCTAATACCTTCGCTCGATGAGTTGGTTCAGCGAGCCGGCGGGGCCGGCACAAAAGAGATTGTCTTAGGCATGGCCCACCGTGGCCGCCTTAACGTGCTTGTTAACCTATTAGGCAAGAATCCGTCTGAGCTATTCGACGAGTTCGAAGGCCGCGCGGTTTACAAGAGTTCCGGTGACGTGAAATACCATCAAGGATTCTCTTCGAACATCATGACTGCCGGCGGCGAAGTCCATATGGCGATGGCATTCAATCCTTCTCATTTGGAGATTGTCGCGCCCGTGGTAGAGGGCTCAGTCAGGGCCCGTCAAGTGCGTCGCGGAGACACCGACGGCTCCAAAGTGTTGCCAATCATCATTCACGGCGACGCCGCGTTCGCTGGCCAAGGCGTGGTGATGGAGACATTCCAGATGTCTCAGACTCGCGCGTATTCTACCGGTGGTACCGTGCACATCATCGTCAATAACCAGGTCGGCTTCACTACCAACCGACAAGACGATGCGCGCTCTACGGAATATTGCACCGACGTGGCACGCATGGTCCAAGCGCCTATCTTTCATGTTAATTCAGACGATCCAGAGGCGGTGCTCTTCGTTACTCAATTAGCCTTAGATTTCCGCAACAAATTCCGTAAAGATGTTGTAATCGACCTGATCTGCTACCGACGTCGGGGTCATAACGAGACCGATGAGCCGTCTGCAACGCAGCCGCAGATGTACGCGAAGATTAAAAGCCACAAATCCACGCGGGTTTTGTATGCTGAAAAGCTTGTCAGCGAGGGAGTGGTGTCGAAAGAAGACGCGGACTTGCTCAACAAGAACTATCGAGACGCGCTAGACACCGGCGAACACGTAGTAAAAAGCCTAGTAAAAGAGCCCTCAATCGAGTTGTTTGTGGACTGGAGTCCCTACATCGGGCACAAATGGAGTTCTTTCTACAATACCTCCATGCCCATCAAGAGCCTCAAAGCGCTAGCTAAGAGGTTGTCAGAGGTTCCAGAGACATTTAATTTGCAGCGTCAGGTCGGCAAGGTGATGACCGACCGTGCGAAGATGGCTGCTGGGACTCTACCCGTCGACTGGGGTATGGCGGAAAGCCTGGCCTATGCGAGCATCCTGACAAGCGGAAACATGGTGCGAATCACCGGCCAGGATGTTGGGCGCGGCACCTTCTCGCACCGGCATGCTGTTCTCCATGACCAGAAAACGGGTGATGCCCATATCCCGCTTCAGAATATTTCGCCAGACCAGAGTCTATTTAGAATTTACGACTCATTGCTCTCTGAGGTCGCGGTCTTAGCATTCGAATACGGTTTCGCTACAACCACGCCAAACGCACTGGTCGTGTGGGAAGCTCAATTCGGCGACTTTGCGAACTCCGCTCAAGTCGTAATCGATCAGTTTATTACCAGCGGCGAGCATAAATGGCAGCGCCTGTGCGGGCTTACGATGCTGTTGCCGCACGGTTATGAAGGCCAGGGCCCGGAGCACTCCTCAGCACGCCTTGAGCGATTCCTACAATTGTGCGCGCAGCACAATATCCAAGTTTGCCTACCAACCACTTCGGCGCAAGTGTTCCACATGCTGCGCAAGCAAGTACTGTGTCCAATGCGTAAGCCGCTCATTGTTATGTCTCCCAAGAGCCTCTTGAGACACAAAGAGACGGTATCTAGCCTCGAAGAACTCGCTGAAGGCAGCTTCCAGGTGGTCATAGACGAGATCGATAACACGATAGACCCGCTCGCGGTTCGAAAAGTGGTGGTGTGCTCAGGCAAGGTCTATTACGACCTGCTGGCCGAAAGGCGAAAGCGCGAAATCACTGATATAGCGATTATCCGCCTAGAGCAGCTCTATCCGTTCCCCGAGAAAGAATACGAGGCCGCTCTGCTGCGCTATAAGAATGTGACGCATATTGACTGGAGCCAGGAAGAGCCTAAAAACCAGGGGGCTTGGTATTCTAGTCAGCATCATTTCCAGCGACCAATAAAGAAGCATTATCCGAGCATCACCCTTGGCTATGCCGGTCGTGAGGCGTCGGCTGCTGCTGCTGCAGGTTATCCTGCTCTGCACTTGGCGCAGCTCGAAAAATTCCTCAGCGAAGCGATGAGCTAGGGCGAAAAGAGATTCGGCTGCGTCGATTGTCGAGCAGCCTTGAAGGCACTTAAAGGACTTTTAAAGGACTATACAATGACTATCGAAATCAAAGCGCCAACACTTCCAGAGTCAGTGCCCGATGGCACTATCGCGACATGGTATAAGCAGGTTGGTGACGTCGTTGCCCGAGACGAGCTACTCGTCGATATCGAGACGGACAAGGTTGTGATCGAAGTGGTTTCTCCGACCGATGGTGTCCTGCAAGAGATCCTTAAGGCTACTGGCGAGACCATTGTCAGCAACCAAGCCATAGGAACCGTTGCTGCGGGTGAAGCTGCAGCGCCGAGCGCGGCAGCGGCTGAAGCAGCCGCTCCGGTCGCGGCTACCGCCGCCCAAACTTCGACGCCTGCGAGTCCGGCGGCGAAGAAGATGATCGCCGAGAATAATGTCGACGCTGCTGCAATCTCGGGCACTGGCAAGGCTGGCAGGATTACTAAAGAAGACGTCGCCACGGCCTTATCCGCGCCTGTATCTGCCAGCAACAATGCCGGCGGACGTTTAGAAGAGCGCGTCCCAATGAGCCGCCTGCGCGCGAAGGTTGCGGAACGTCTGCTTCATGCGAGTCAGTCGACTGCAATGCTGACGACATTCAATGAGGTCAACATGGCGCCGGTCATGGAAATCCGCAACCGCTACAAGCAAGAATTCGAGAAGGCACACGACGGTGTTCGCTTAGGCTTTATGTCTTTCTTCGTGCGCGCGTGCACCGAGGCGCTTAAGCGTTTTCCGGCAGTTAACGCCTCTCTCGACGGAAGCGATATTGTCTATCACGGCTACCAAGACATCGGAGTGGCCGTGTCCTCGCCGCGCGGCCTCGTGGTTCCTGTGCTACGAAACGCGGACAATATGGGGCTTGCGCAAGTCGAAAAGGAAATCCGTGAATACGGCGAGAAAGCCCGTGACGGCAAGCTTGCCATCGAAGACATGACCGGCGGCACCTTCACTATTTCTAACGGCGGAGTGTTTGGCTCGCTACTCTCTACACCGATTTTAAACCCGCCGCAGACCGCTATTCTCGGTATGCATAAGATTCAAGAGCGCCCCATGGCGGTAGACGGCCAAGTCGTCGTTCTGCCGATGATGTATCTCGCGCTGTCCTACGATCATCGCATGATCGATGGTAAGGAAGCGGTGCAATTCCTCGTGACTATTAAGGACCTCTTAGAAGATCCGACTAGACTCCTCTTAGAGATCTAATCCTCAATTATTCAGGGACAACAGCAATGGCTAGCAATTACGACGTAGTAGTGATCGGATCCGGCCCGGCAGGGTATGTCGCGGCGATTCGCGCAGCGCAGCTAGGGTTCTCTACCGCATGCGTAGAGAAGTGGCTAAACAAAGAAGGCAAGACTGTCTTTGGCGGCACTTGCCTGAACGTAGGGTGCATCCCCTCCAAGGCGCTACTTGATTCGTCGCACAAATACCTCGAGGCACAGCACCACTTCGATCTTCATGGCATCACCACCGGCAAAGTGGGCATCGATGTGCCGGCCATGATTGCGCGTAAGGACAAGGTCGTCGCGCAGCTCACGGGTGGCGTTAGTGGATTATTTGCTGGCAATAAAGTTACGGGCATCGGTGGCACAGCAACGGTTACGGGCCCAAACAGCGTGAAAGTGGTCGACCACGACGGTAAAGAGGAAGTTCTCGAGGCGAAGCACATCATTATCGCAGCGGGCTCTGTGCCCATCGATATCCCGCCTACGCCAGTAGATCAAGACACGATAGTCGATTCGACCGGCGCACTCGAGTTTACCGCTGTACCTAAACGTCTTGGCGTTATCGGTGCTGGGGTCATCGGCCTGGAGCTGGGTAGCGTTTGGGCGAGGCTGGGCTCTGAGGTTACTGTGCTCGAAGCGATGGAAGGATTCCTGCCGGCGACAGATAGACAGGTTGCCAAAGAGGCGCAAAAGCTTTTCACAAAGCAGGGACTGGACATCAAACTCGGCGCTCGCGTTACCGGCAGCAAGATTGAAGGCAAGGGCGCAAAGAAAACCGTTACGGTTAACTTTACTGATGCCGAGGGGGAGAAGACGCAGACCTTTGACAAGCTTATTGTCGCCGTCGGCCGTCGCCCCTTCACCCAAGGCCTCGTGGCAGACTCTGTAGGACTAGAAGTCGATGAACGCGGCTTCGTTAAGGTCAACGATCAGTGTGCTACCTCTGTGCCATCGATTTTCGCAGTCGGTGATGCTGTCCGTGGTCCCATGCTTGCCCATAAAGGAAGCGAGGAGGGCGTCATGGTTGTCGAGCGCCTCGCTGGCAAGCAAACACAGGTTAACTACGCACTCGTGCCGTCAGTCATCTACACCCACCCAGAGATCGCATGGGTTGGGAAGAATGAAGAAGAGCTCTCCGCCGCGGGCGTCGAGTATAACGTTGGCGTTTTCCCCTTTGCCGCTAGTGGCCGCGCTTTGGCCGCAAACGACGCAGACGGTTTTGTGAAACTGATTGCTGACAAAACAACGGATCGCATACTCGGCTGCCATATTATCGGGGCGAGCGCTGCAGATCTTTTACAGCAAATCGTTATTGCCATGGAGTTCAGCGCCAGCGCTGAGGACATCGGCTTAACCATGTTCTCACACCCGGCCTTGTCGGAAGCGGTGCACGAAGCCGCGTTGGCAGCGAACGGTCACGCTATTCACATCGGCAATCGTAAACGCCGATAACCCAGACTACACATCACTAAGGAAATGGACTCTCAATGAATCTTCATGAATATCAGGCTAAGCAGCTCTTCGCTGAATACGGCCTACCAGTATCGACCGGCATAGCCGTAGACAACGGCCCAGATGCTAAAGCTGCCGCCGAAAAAATTGGTGGCGACAAATGGGTGGTCAAGGCACAAGTTCACGCGGGCGGCCGCGGCAAGGCCGGCGGTGTTCGCTTGGTCGACAGCCCCGCCGAAGCGCAAGCCTTCGCCGAGGAATGGCTGGGTAAGAATCTGGTCACCTACCAAACTGATGCCAATGGTCAGCCTGTCAGCAAAATTCTCGTCGAGTCTTGCACTGACATCGCACAGGAACTTTACCTCGGCGCTGTAGTCGATCGTTCAACGCGTCGTGTCGTGTTCATGGCGTCTACAGAGGGCGGCGTTGAAATCGAGAAGGTTGCCGAGGAGACCCCTGAGAAAATCCTCAAGGCGACTATCGACCCATTAACTGGCGCACAGCCTTTCCAGGGTCGCGACCTTGCATTTCGTCTGGGGCTCAATGCCAATCAGGTGAAACAATTCACTCATCTGTTCCTAGGGCTGGCGAAGTTGTTCGAAGACTTCGACTTGGCGCTTCTCGAGATCAATCCCCTAGTGATCACCGACGAAGGCAATCTCCATTGCTTGGATGGAAAGATAAATATCGACAGCAATGCCCTCTATCGTCAGCCTAAGCTCCGTGAAATGCACGACCCTTCACAGGAAGACGCGCGCGAAGCACACGCTGCAGAGTGGGAACTAAACTACGTCGCGCTCGATGGGAATATCGGCTGCATGGTAAACGGCGCAGGCCTCGCTATGGGCACAATGGATATTGTCCAGCTGCATGGTGGTAGCCCCGCGAACTTCCTCGACGTAGGTGGTGGCGCAACGAAGGAGCGCGTAACAGAAGCTTTCAAAATCATCCTCTCCGACTCAAACGTGAAAGCGGTTTTGGTTAACATCTTCGGCGGTATTGTTCGTTGCGACTTGATCGCAGAGGGCATTATTGGCGCCGTAGACGAGGTGGGTGTCGCGGTACCCGTGGTCGTTCGTCTCGAAGGCAATAACGCCGAACTGGGGCGTAAGGTCTTAGGCGACAGCGGATTCAATATTATCGCAGCGACGAGCTTGACCGACGCCGCCGAAAAAGTAGTAGCAGCAGCAGGAGGCGCGGCATGAGCATCTTAATCGACAAAAACACCAAGGTTATTTGCCAAGGTTTTACAGGCGCTCAGGGCACCTTCCACTCAGAGCAAGCCATCGAATACGGCACTCAAATGGTTGGTGGCGTAACGCCGGGCAAGGGCGGTCAGACGCATCTTGGTCTACCGGTTTTCAACACCGTGGCTGAGGCTTTCGCGGCAACCCAGGCAGACGCGAGTGTGATTTATGTGCCTGCACCATTCTGCAAGG
Source organism: Gammaproteobacteria bacterium (assembly GCA_024639905.1). Classification (GTDB taxonomy): domain Bacteria; phylum Pseudomonadota; class Gammaproteobacteria; order Pseudomonadales; family Pseudohongiellaceae; genus UBA9145. The sequence goes on from JAHEGE010000006.1 coordinate 257,288, forward strand.
ATTCGATCCTCGAAGCCGCAGAAGCTGGCATCAAGCTGATCGTGTGTATCACTGAAGGGATTCCAACGCTCGATATGCTCGTGGCGAAAGAGCGTTGCAACCAGCTCGGCGTACGCTTAATCGGCCCGAACTGCCCAGGCGTGATCACGCCAGGCGAATGTAAGATTGGCATCATGCCAGGACATATCCACCTGCCTGGTAAGGTCGGTATCGTATCGCGATCAGGTACGCTGACCTACGAAGCCGTTAAGCAAACGACCGACTTCGGATACGGTCAATCTTCTTGCGTAGGCATCGGTGGAGACCCAATTCCTGGCTCTAACTTCATCGACATCCTCGCGATGTTCCAAGCAGACCCTCAGACTGAAGCGATCGTCATGATCGGCGAGATCGGCGGCACTGCAGAAGAAGAGGCCGCAGCGTACATTAAGGCCAATGTAACTAAGCCCGTTGTGGCGTATATTGCCGGCGTAACGGCTCCTCCGGGTAAGCGCATGGGGCATGCTGGCGCGATTATCTCTGGGGGCAAGGGTACGGCGGATGATAAATTCGCGGCATTACAAGACGCAGGTGTAAAGACCGTACGCAGCCTTGCTGAAATCGGCAATGGCCTCAAAGAGTTAACGGGCTGGAGCTAAGCCTCGGCGCAAAGCAAAATAGGAAAGGGGCGTAAGCCCCTTTTTTACGCCGGCTCGCAATGTCACGAGACAAGTTCATAGAGTCCAATTTTTGTGGCCTAAAAGGTTCTAATACGAAACTGTAGTGTGATAGTCTTTACCCGAAATTCGGCGCAGAGCACCGGATTTCGGGGACTCTACGATAAATCCTCGCATCGTTTTCCGAAATGGTTACCTTGTCACTCAGATTACAAGATGAGTGAGTACAAAGGTAACTGTTCTTCATGAGTTTCCTGCCATGAAGGCATTCGAGAACAGCAAGGAGCAACGTAGAGAGCGAGGCACAATTCGGCTTCTGATTGAAATTAGGGTTGAGTGTCGAGCAAAAGCCTTATACGTTCTAAATTCTCAAGCGTATAAGTTTAATTTGAGAGGGGTCGTCGAGCTGCTCGCAGCGCGGGGCACGCGATCAGTAGCTAGGTCCTGCGACTTGGCGATTCACAAGAAATTGAGTTAACAATAAATAGGATGGCACATGAAAAACCGTCGAATTACTAATCTAGGTATGACTGCGATAGCAGTACTAGCTTCCTGCGTAGTGAGCACCACCCAAGCCGCAGAGATTCTAGTAGACAGCAGCATTCTCGATAGGGCAATGGATGTAATCGGTAGCAAGAACAGTGATTCAGCTGCCACTCAAGAAGAGATCAGCCGACTAGCAAACTCGGCAAGCTCTACGTTTGAAGAATTTAAGCGCGAGAACGATAACCTCGAAGCTCTTCTGGTCTTGAACGCAGGTTTCCGCAAGTCGATCTCCATTCAAGAAGAAAACATTGAAGCGCTCGACCAATCTATCGCCAATGTAGAAGTCGTGACTCGTGAAATCCCACTGCTCATGAACAAGATGCTGTCTAGCATCGAACAGTTCATTAGCCTCGACTACCCATTCCATGTCGACGAGCGCGCTAACCGCATCGCCTTCGCGCGCGCAGCCATCGAAAATCCCGATGTCTCGATAGCTGAGAAGTTCCGTCAGGTTTTGGTTATGTACCAAACCGAGAACAGCTACGGCCGCACAACCGAAACTTATCCTGATACTATCGTCATCGAAGGCGTTGAGCGCGATGTCAACATCGCCCGCATCGGTCGCGTTGCCCTGATGTATCAAACTACCGATCGCCAAGTGACTGGCGCTTGGGACAACAACACACGCGAGTGGGTTGAGCTGCCAGCCGGTGATTACCGCACAGCGATCCAATCAGCGATCCGCGTCGCTTCGCAACTTGACGCGCCACGCATCATCGAATTGCCAGTTCTAGCTCCGGAGAGTGCCCAGTGAAAATTACTTCAAAATTAATTAGCTTTTCTCTCTCTGCCTTGCTCGTTGCAGCGTCCGGTTCGGTCGCGGCACAACAAGCGTCTTCACTCGCTGGTCTCCTAGACCTCGTCGAAAGCGACAAGGTTTCTGAGTCAGCGGAATATCGACAGCGCCTACAGGAGTTTGAACAGAATGCCGCTCGTCAGAGCCAGATTCTTCAGACGACGCAGGAGCGAATCACCGAGCAAGAGCGCATCCAAGGTGAGTTAAGCGACCAGTTCGAAGCTAACGAAATCACTATTAGCGACAAGCGCGAAGTGCTGCGAGATCGCCGCGGCGATCTCAACGAGCTCTTCGGAACGCTCCAAGGCGTGGCCGGCGACTTCCTTAGCAACTTCGAAAACTCTTTGATCAGCGCGCAGTATCCAGGCCGCAGCGAGTATATCGAAGGCTTCATCGAAAAGGCGGGCAGCACGATCAATCAGCTCGACGTTTCAGAGATGGAACGCTTCTGGTATTACATGCAGCAGGAAATGACCGAGTCAGCTCGCGTCGTTACCTATAACGGCACTGTTGCTCTGCCTACGGGCGAAACGACTACTCGCGAAATCACGCGTATAGGCTCGTTCAACGCGCTGTCGGAAGGCGAGTACCTGAGCTACTCAGGCGACATTGGCCATTTGCAGATCCTCCCCAAGCAGCCTGACGCAGGCATTCTTAGTATGGCTGCAGAGCTGCAAAGCGCCACATCAGGCTTCACTAAAGTCGGCATCGACCCCACGGGTGGTGTAGGAGGCCAGGTTATGGCTAACCTCGTTAACTTTCCGTCGGTTGAAGAGCAGGTTCGCAATAACTCAGGCACGATCGGCTTTATCATCATCGGTGTTGGTGTAATCGGTATTATCCTAGGCTTCTTCCGCCTGCTGATGCTCGAGCTGACGTCTGCAAAGGTGCGCAGCCAACTTAAGAGCAACACTCCGGCTAAGAACAACCCACTGGGTCGTGTGCTTATGGTTGCGGATAACAATCCGAACGCGGATACCGAAACGCTAGAGCTCAAGCTCGGCGAAGCCATTCTGCAGGAAACGCCTGCGCTAGAGAGCCTGCTCACGCTAATCAAGATGATTGCGACTATCGCGCCTCTCGGCGGCCTACTAGGCACGGTGACTGGTATGATTCAGGTGTTCCAGCAGATCACTGTTTACGGTGCGGGTGACCCGACTATTATGGCGGGCGGTATTTCGCAAGCCCTCATGACTACGGTACTCGGTATCGTCGTGGCGATCCCAACGATCTTCATGCACACAGTAGTTAAGAGCCGTGCGGACAACATCATCCACATTCTGGAAGAACAGGCGACCGGTATGATCGCCCAGAAGGCAGAGCAGCAAGCCGCTCGCTAAACCGACTCCGGAAGAGGAATTACTATGTATTTCGCATTCCTAGACATTATCGACTCGGTGAACGGCTTTATGCTGCGTGGGGGACCGGTGCTATGGATCATAGCCTGGCTCCTGCTAGTAAAGTGGTCGCTCGTGTTCGAGAGGGTCTGGTACCTCAATACTACTCACAAGGCTAACGTCAAAGCGACGTTGGCTGCATGGAATGCGCGCAGTGACACGAAGTCATGGAGCGCGCACCAAATCCGCACAATGATGATCTCTAAGATCTCTTTAGACGTGCGCAACACGCTCCCGATTATCGAAGTGCTCGTCACAATCTGTCCTCTTTTGGGTCTGATTGGTACGGTAACCGGCATGATCGAGGTGTTCTTCGTGATGGCTGTTACCGGTGGTGGTGACGCTAAATCGATGGCAGGCGGCGTGTCGAAAGCCACCATTCCTACGATGGCAGGCATGGTGGGTGCTATATCTGGCATCTTCGCTTCGAACTACTTGAAGGCGAAGGTCGATCGCGACCTAGAGCTATTAGAAGATCACCTACCGCTGAGCAACTAGGCTCGCGGAGGGTTTCCGCTTGATCCTCTTGGTGCAGGTTACCAAGGGGATCGAGAGGCGCAGAAAGCAAAAAAAATTGCACTTAACACTCTGATAAGAGTTTCACAGGGCTATAGAATAATGAAACAAGGCTTAAGCAAGCGAAAGGACGACGAGGAAGCGGGTGAGATCGACTTAACCCCCATGCTCGACGTCGTCTTCATCTTGCTCATCTTCTTCATCGTCACGTCGGTATTCGTTACCGAGGCGGGGATTGATGTGAGCAAGCCGGAGGCTTCTACGGTTGAGGACACCTCAGGCGATATGATTTTGATCGCCGTGGGGCCAGCGGGTGATATCTGGATCGATGGCGATCAGATAGACCCGCGCTTTATTCGTTCGCGATTCGAGCTTCGGCTCGCCGATGCGCCAAACTCAGCCGTGATCATTCAGGGCGACGAGAACGCTAATAATGAGCAAATCATGCTCATATTAAAGGCGGCGCGCGAAGCGAACATTGGCGATGTATCTATTTCGGCGGAGGCTTAATCTATGATTATAGTTAGATGGGCAGCATCCATGGTGATGGCCGCGTTAATTACACTTGGCCTTTTCTATTTCATGCAGGCGCTAATTGCGACTGGCGAAGATCTCGACGAGCCCCTTACGGTCGTTAAGATTGTAGACTCGACAATGCCTGAGATCGAGCTCGAAGTAATCGAAGAAATCGATAAGCCAGAGCTTATCGAAGAGGTAACAGAGGTCGTTGAAGAAGTTGAGCGCCAAGTGACTATCTCCGACGGCCCTGATCTCAATATCGATCGCTCACAGGTGGAGTTAGACACTGGATTGGAGCTGAGCAATGCTTCAATTTCAGCGACAGATGGTGATTACCTTCCGCTTGTTGCTATTGCACCCCAGTATCCCACTCGTGCTGCACAGCGTGGTATAGAAGGCTGGTGTCTGGTTAGCTTCACGGTGGATGGACTCGGTAACGTGGTCGAAGAGACGATCCAAGTTGTAGACGCTGAGCCGACTAATATATTTGATCGCTCCTCCGAACGCGCAGCGGCACGATTTAAATTCCAGCCGCGCGTCGTCGATGGCAAAGGCGTAGAGGTAGCAGGCGTGCAATACCTGTTCCGCTACGAGCTAGAGGAGTAAGCACATGTTAAAACTAGCCTACATAAAGCGAGCGCTCGTTGCGTTACTGTTAGTTGCCCCCCTGGCTGTAGTAAACGCCCAGGACGACGACGGTCAGCGAAAGCCACCTGAGGCACGCACCTCTGGAACGCTTGGCCCGCAAGTAATGCGCGCAATTAGCGAAATCCAAGAGATGATGTCGCCGGAAGACGAAGCGGATACGCCCGATCTAGCGGGCGCGAAAGAGGCTCTCGACGAACTCTATGAGCGCCGCTACGAGCGTATGAACGATTTCGAGAAGTCGACTACTCTTAACTTCTTCACGAATTACTACCTAACAACGGAAAACTACGTTGAGGCCCTGAAGATTTTCGTTGAGATTTTGACGATCGAAACTCTGCGTACAGACACTCGCCTTCGCACCTTGCGCTCACTAGGTCAGCTCTATGCTGCCGAAGAAGATTGGCGTAACTCCATTCGCTATTACAGCGAATGGCGCGATCTGTCAGAGAACGAAGACGACGTCGTCTATCGTGGTCTGTCCTATGCGCACTACCAACTCGAAGAGTACCAAGAGGCTCAAGACTATTGGTTAAGTTATATGGATGTTAAGTTCAATAATGAACTCCGTTCCTTAGCCACGTCCAATCCTGAACTCAGCGAAGATCAACGAGTGGCGCAGGCGCGAGCGTCGGCATTCGAACGTGATGACTACGCCTACTTAAATGGCCTGTATTTCACGCTAGAGGATTTTCAAAGCGCATTAGATCTAACCAAGACGATGATCGTCCAGTTCGATAATAAGACGGATTGGCAAAATCTCAGCGCTATCTACGCCACCCTGGATAATGAGCCGCGACGCGTCCAAGCGCTGAACCTCTACTATCTCAAGGGTCTGATGGACGATGAGACTCGATTCTTGAATCTTGGCCAATCTCTCGCTGGAATCGATGTGCCTTACAGTGGTGCAAAGATTATTGCAGAGGGCCTTGAGGCGGCAGTTGTCGAAGGGAATGTCGACAACATGATCACGTACACGCAAATGCTGCTGATCTCTAACGAGTTGGAGGAGGCCGTAGTCCCTGCGACAACGGCGGCTGAGCTTGATGAATCGGGCAATGCCTACGACACGCTCGGATATTTGCACTACGTAATGAATAATTACGAAGAGGCGTCCGACGCGTTCCAAGCCGCGATAGATAAAGGCGGCTTGAAAGACGTGGCTGACACCTATCTGTTCCTAGCACGGGCGCTTCTTGAGTTGAGGAAGTTTGACGAAGCTGAAGAGGCGGCCTCGTCGGCTTCAGAGGCCGGCGATGAGCGCTCGACTAAGACGGCGCAGGATTTCCTCAAGCTAATCGCGAGTCGTAAGAGTTACTACTCAACGATCGCGTCACGTAAGGCCGATGCGATCGACTTCTACCGCCCATATCCCCCTATTCAGTAACTCACTGCTATGCCCAGTTTGCCAGGTTCAATGAGCTTGAATTTGGCAGACAGTGACCCCATTAAAAACCCGAGCCAAGTGTTCGGGTTTTTTTTGCCCGCAACAGGCGCAGTGATTAACTACAGGAATAGGGTAATGACGAAAGCCAAGTCCAACACTACCGAAACTCGTGGATTCGAGACTGAAGCTAAACAGCTTTTACACCTCATGATCCACTCGCTTTACAGCAATAAAGAGATTTTCTTGCGGGAACTCATTTCTAACGCCTCAGATGCCGTGGACAAGCTGCGCTTCGAAGCCCTGTCAGATCCTTCTTTGCTCGAAGGGCTCGGCGACAATGCCCAACCCTCAGTGACGATAGACTTCGATGCTGAAAAACATACAATCACACTCTCTGACACCGGCATTGGTATGAGCCGCGAGGAGGTCATAACGAATCTAGGCACCATCGCCAAGTCCGGCACTGCCGCCTTCCTAGAAGGGCTCACCGGCGACCAGAAGAAGGACTCTCAGTTGATTGGGCAGTTTGGTGTGGGGTTTTATTCTGCCTTTATAGTTGCCGATAGCGTCGAGGTCCTTACTCGTCGCGCAGGCACTCAAACGGCAACGCTATGGCGTTCTAGTGGTGAGGCTGACTATACACTTGAAGAGGCTGAGAAGGCCGAGACCGGCACTTCAATTACGCTTCATCTAAAAGCAGACGAAACTGACTTTGCCGACAGCTACCGCATTCGCAGCGTCGTCAAGAAGTATGCAGATCATCTTTCGATTCCCGTGTTGATGGAGAAGGAGGACTTTTCAGCCCCGGACTCAGAGTCCGAAGAAAAAGCAGAGCCGAAACCTAAAGAGTACGAAGTGGTCAATGCTGCGAAAGCGCTATGGACCCGATCCCGTAGCGACGTCTCCGACGAGGAATACAACGAATTCTACAAACACATCAGCCACGATTTTGAGGCGCCGTTAAACTGGAGCCACAACAAGGTTGAGGGCAAGCTCGAGTACACAAGCCTGCTCTATCTCCCGGGTCGTGCGCCCTACGATCTATGGAACCGCGACGCTGCACGTGGGCTAAAACTCTATGTTCAGCGCGTCTTTATTATGGATGAGGCGGAGCAGTTCCTACCCCTGTACCTCCGCTTTATCAAAGGCGTGGTCGATTCTAATGACATCTCCCTCAATGTATCGCGCGAGATTCTTCAACAGGATCCCGCCGTTGAATCCATGCGTTCTGCGCTAACTAAACGCGCGTTAGATATGCTTGAAAAGCTCAAGAAGAAAGACTTAGAGGCTTACACCACATTCTGGAAGGAGTTCGGTCTTGTACTCAAGGAAGGCCCCGCCGAGGACTTTGCTAACAAAGAACGTATCGCTAAGCTGATGCTGTTCAACAGCACGCAGTCGGCAGGCAGCGAGCAGGACCAGAGCCTAGAAGACTACGCCGGACGCATGCAGGAAGGGCAGGAAAAGATCTACTATTTAGTCGCTGAATCTGCGAAAGCGGCACGTAATAGTCCGCACCTCGAGATCTTCCGCAAAAAGGGTCTAGAAGTATTGCTCCTATCTGACCGTATCGACGAGTGGCTAGTGAGTCATCTGCGCGATTTCGACGGCAAGCAGTTGCAAGATATCGGGAGAGGGGAGCTAGACCTAGGCGACCTCGACGACGAATCCACCAAGCAAGCACAGGAAGAGGTCGAGAAGAAACTCGAAGGCCTAGTATCACGTGTAAGCGAGGTTATGGGAGAAAAGGTTAAGTCGGTACGATTAAGCCATCGTCTCACTGACTCGCCCGCCTGCCTCGCGGTCGATGATAACGACATGGGCTTGCAGATGCGCAAGATCATGGAGGCATCAGGGCAAGAGGTTCCCGAGGTGAAACCTATATTCGAGCTAAACCCGGAGCACCCGCTCGTCGTTAAGCTCGATTTGGAGCAAGACGAAGAGCGCTTCGGCGACATTGCAGAAATCTTATTTGCACAGGCGACACTCGCGGAGGGCGCACAGATTGAAGACCCTGCCGAGTTCTCGGCGCGCCTGAGCAAGCTGCTAATGACGCTCGGCTAGGTAAGCGTGGTCGAGTGAGAACGGCGAGCGCTAAATCCTTTGCGCTCGTCGTTTACATCCGTTCGAGCGTGTCGATGCCGAGCAGTTCAAGCCCTTGTTTCAATGATTCGGCGGCAAGTAGGCATAGGCCTAGTCTCGTTGCCCTGACGCCTGCTTCAGTGCCTTGGATAGGACAGGCCTCGTAGAAGCGCATAAACACCCCAGCGAGCTCATAGAGGTAATTACTCAGTGTGTTGGGGTAGCAGTCTTGACTTACTGCTTGCACAGCCTCGGCAATTTGCAAAGACTTGAGCAGTAAGGCTCGCTCTTCTGAACTCAGTGCGAAGGTGTCTGGAATGCGCGGGTTCGTCTGCGCATCGTCACTGATAGCAGTGTCTGTCTGTTTTGCGAGTAACGACTTTATGCGAGCGTAGGCATACATGAGGTAAGGCGCAGTATTGCCTTCGAAGCTAAGCATAGAGCTCCAATCAAACACGTAGTCGCTTGTCCTATTCTTTGACAGGTCGGCGTACTTAACCGCAGCAATGCCAACTGAGCTGGCGATATCCCGCCTTTGCTGTTCTTCGAGCTCTGGGTTTTTGTCACTGACTAGGGTGAAAGCACGCGCTATCGCTTCGTCTAATAGCTCAACTAATTTCACCGTATCGCCAGAGCGAGTCTTAAACGGCTTTCCGTCGCTGCCCATCATCGTGCCGTAGGAAACGTGTTCGAGGGATATTCCTTCTGTGCTGAATCCTGCGGCCGCGGCAACTGCGAAGACCTGTTGAAAATGCAGCGATTGGCGCGCATCAACGACGTAGAGGGAACGGTCTGCCTTCAAGTCATGGCTGCGATAATCCACCGCGGCGAGATCAGTAGTCGCGTAGAGGAATCCACCATCTGATTTCTGAATGATAACGGGTAGGGGGCTGTCATCTTTGCCGACAAACTGCTCTAAGAACACGCAGCGCGCGCCGTCTGAATCGGTCAGCAAGTCAGCTTGCTGCAAGCGCTCGACGATTTGTTGTAATTGCGGATTGTAAAAACTTTCCGGCTTTAGGTCGGCATGACTGAGAGTGACATTAAGCTTGTCATAGACAGCTTGGCAGTGCGATAACGAGGTGTCGATAAACGATTGCCAGGCCGTCAAGTACGCTGGATCTCCACTCTGTAAGCGCACGACGGCTTCGCGCGCACGCGCGGCAAATTCGGCGTCCGCATCGAAACGCTCTTTGGCTGCGCGGTAGAAGCCTTCTAAATCAGCAAGCGCGGTGAGGGGGTTGGTGTCGGCTTCAGATTCACGCATAAATGTAATTAACATGCCGAACTGAGTACCCCAGTCGCCGACATGATTTTGACGAATCACTTCGTGTCCTTGTCGCTCTAACACGCGGGCGAGGCAATCTCCGATAATCGTCCCACGCAAATGCCCAACGTGCATCTCTTTAGCCAGATTAGGGGATGAATAGTCGACGACGATACGCTGCGGCGTGTGAGTCGTATTTATCAGAGCAGCAGGATTGTTGAGAATCGCATTGGCGCGTTCGCGCAGCGCTTCTGACGCCAGGTAGATGTTAACGAATCCCGGGCCGGCTAATTCATAATGATCTATTAGGGGGTTGTTGGCGGCTTCTAGTCTTGCGATTAGCGCGGCGCCAAGTTCTCTGGGGTTGCTGCCTACGCGCTTCGCGAGCCCCATCACGCCATTAGCCTGATAGTCACCGAACTCGGGCTTTGATGCCGTAATGACATTGGGATTCACGTCTTCGAGGCCCGTGAGCGCTTGGAGTTCGGCTGCGATAAAATCATTAAGAAGCGTCTTAATGGTGGCGCCGCTGTTAGCGCCTTTCGCCGCAACAGGGTTTGTTTCTGTTTTTGTGCTCATCTGCATGGTGTGATCTGTGCTGCTTGTTGATGTGAGTAAGTTGTTAAGAGCTCGCGCGCTCGAATGAGTCGAGATTGTACAGCAAAGTGGCAGGCTGTTTCGTGTAAACTAGTCTCCTAGCTAGCCCGCTCGCCTGATGACGCAGACACTATGCCTAAAACAACCGATGCCCCAAGCCCTGCTGCAAATGCAGTGAAGCCAACTCAACGCGCGCCTCGTCCCTCTGACACCAAAGGGGAAACAGGGGGCAGCGGCGTGCAATGGGTAACCGTGAGCGAGTCTCACGCTGGGCAGCGAATAGATAATTTCCTTATGCGCGAGCTCAAGGGCGTGCCACGCGCTCATGTTTACAGAATCATCCGCCGCGGGGACGTACGCATCGATAAGAAGCGCTGCAAACCTGAACGTAAGCTCAGGCTTGGCGAGCAGGTAAGGGTGCCGCCTTACAGTGGAGCAGAAGTACAACAGCCCGGTCCGCTGAGTCCAGCGCTAAAACAGCGGCTTCTCGACCTCGTCCTCACAGAGAACGACGATTACCTGGTCATCAATAAGCCCAGCGGCATGGCCGTCCACGGCGGCTCTGGCATTCGCCTAGGGCTCATCGAGGCGGTGCGCCAGGTTTCGGCAGCTTGGCAGCATACCGAACTTGCACACAGGCTAGATCGCGAGACCTCGGGCTGTTTACTAATCGCAAAGAACGCGCGCTTCCTAAAATTCGCACAAGACCAATTCCGCGGCAAAGGAGTACGCAAAGAGTATCTTGCCCTCGTTGCTGGCACATGGCCCAGCGGTGTTAAGAGCGTAGATGCCAACCTGAAAAAGGACGCGCTAGGGGAGGGCGAGCGCATCGTCAGGGTCAGCCCCGAGGGTAAAGCCGCGCTCACACGCTTCGAGATTGAGCGCAGCTATGCCGAGGCAACTCTACTGCGAGCCATGCCCGAGACCGGGCGTACGCATCAGATTCGAGTGCATTGCCAAACGACCGGGCACGCCATCCTCGGAGACGCGAAATATACGCCCAAGCCGCTGTCGAGCACGTTCCCGCGAGTAGCCAGCCTGTGCCTGCATGCTGCGCGCTTGTCGTTCGAGGCAAACGAGGCGGGTGATAGGGTCGACGTGGAGGCTGATCTTGACCCACAGTTCGCGGCGCTGCTTACCTCCCTTGACTCTCTCGAAAATCGTTAGGAATTACAACTGCCTACTAGCATGGCCAGAGCCCGTTTTCGCTAGGAAGTCTTTGACAGGAGGTCTCTAGACGCCTATTATTGCGCGCCTATGTCGGACAGCCCCAGCCCAGTTTCTTTCCCACGCTATGTAGATGCACGTAAGGTGTTCTCGCAGAAGGGATTTTATGGCGGAGAGCTGAGCCGAGACCAACTGCCTCGATTAGCGGGCCTGTTGGCGGATGGCGCGTTTTACGCGAATGCCAGCTTGAGGTTCGAGTTAGATAAGCGCGGCAGGAAGATTATTGAAGGAGAGGTAGAGGCAAGGCTCTCAGTCGCCTGCCAACGCTGCCTTAAGCCTTTAGAACTGCGTCTAGCAGACGACATAAGACTGGCGTTGGTTATCGATGAAGCTGGCGCCGAGCGGCTTGATGACGACGTAGAGCCTTGGATCGAGAGTGAATTTAAGCTCGATCCCACGCTCATCGTAGAAGAACAGCTGCTTTTGAGTATGCCGCTCGCGGCCTACCACGATAAAACAGATTGCAGTCCTGAGGTAGTCGGCGCAAAAGAGGCGCTAGATTTTCAGGGCGACAAGGACCGTAAAACTAATCCGTTTGCGGCACTTGAGGCGCTCAAAACGCCGAAATAGCATTCACGTAGACGCGCCGTCTAGAGCGGCCGACTACCTAAATTACTAGGAGAAAGACATGGCCGTTCAAAAGAGTAAAGTTACACGTTCACGCCGCGACAAGCGCCGCACACACGACGCATTGACGGGTCCTACGCTGTCTACAGACAAGACTACTGGTGAGATTCATCGCCGCCATAACATCACTGCTGACGGTTTCTACAAGGGCAAGAAGGTACTCGACCTCGGCGCCGAGTAGTCTACCCTTTGGATCGACGCAATCCGCAGGGCTCGGAGCGATGCATAGCGATCGACGCTATGGGTGGAGAGGGCGGTCCTGAGACGACGGTTCCCGCCACGCTTTCAGCCCTAAATCGTCATCCTGAAATGACCGTCCTGCTGGTTGGTGACGAAGAGCGCATAGAGCCGGTCCTCCAATTAGCCAGGGCCGACACAGCTGCGCTGTCAAGGCTACGGCTCTGCCATACGCCAGGCGTATTCCTCGATACAGATAAGCCTGCAGCGGTATTGCGGTCTGGACAAGATACGTCGATCTATCGCTGCATCGAGCTTCACCGGCAAGGATTAGCCTCTGCTGTCGTGAGCGCAGGAAACACCGGCGCGTTACTCATGCTTGGACGTCATCTGTTAAAGACGATAACCGGCATAGAGCTGCCCGCAATCGTCGCGACACTCCCTTTAAGCGGAAGCAACACACTCCTATTAGATGTAGGTGCAAATCTCGCGTGTAGCCCGCTTCACCTCGAACAATTCGCTATCATGGGGAGCGTGCTCGCCAGGGCTCAGTTCGATTGCGCTCCTCGTGTTGCGCTCCTCAACGTCGGCGCAGAAGATTACAAAGGCACGGACGATGTCCGCGCCGCCGCGGAGTTGCTCGAGAGTAACTCCGCAATCGATTTCTTGGGATTCCTCGAGGCCAATCAGGTGTTTTCGGGGCTTGCGGAGGTTGTCGTCTGTAACGGCTTCGTGGGAAATGTCATGATCAAGGCGAGCGCAGGTGCCGCAAACGCGGTCCGCGCCGAGGTATTACGCGCCCAATCTGACTCAGCCAGCGCGCAAACCGACAGCGCCGCACTAGACCTTCTCAATCCCCAGCGGTTTAATGGGGCAAGTCTGCTAGGCTTGTGTGGCAATGTGATCAAAAGCCACGGCAACGCGGACGTTCTCGGGTTTAGTTGCGCCATCGATCAAGCCTATAGAGAACAGACAGCTGATATCCCCGAACTTATTCGCCAGGCAGTCGCGTAGCCCGATTGCTTACTCACCCAATACCCCTTATCAAGGAGTCATCTCATGAGCAAGTTTGGACTAGTCTTCCCAGGACAGGGCTCTCAGAAGCTGGGCATGCTCGCCGCCTTGGCCGAATCCCATCAGGTAGTCAAAGCCACATTTGACGAGGCCTCAGAAGTCCTGCAGCGCGACCTCTGGGAAATTACTCAGAGTGATTCGGAGAACCTCTTAGACCGCACGGATATCACTCAGCCGGCACTTCTCACTGCCTCGATCGCAATCTGGAGAGCGTGGGAGCAGGCTGGCGGCAAGAAACCGGCAATCTTGGCTGGGCATAGCCTTGGCGAGTATTCGGCTCTCGTGTGCGCAGAAGTCATCGGCTTCCGCGACGCTGTGACTTTGGTCAATCGACGGGGGCTCTACATGCAGAATGCCGTGCCTCCAGGCACCGGTAAAATGGCGGCTATCGTCGGATTAGACGACGAGGCGATACGGGCGATCTGCGAAGACTCAGCGCAGGGGGAGATCGTCTCTCCCGCCAATTATAATTCGAGCGGTCAAACCGTGATCGCCGGAAACGCCGCGGCGGTAGAGCGCGCCATGCTCGCCTGCAAAGCAGCCGGCGCCAAGCGCGCATTGCCGCTCAATGTTAGCGTGCCATCGCATTGCGAGCTCATGCGACCCGCAGCAGAGGAGCTAGCCGTGGATCTCGAGGCTATACGATTCGCCCCGAGCACAATCCCAGTGGTACAGAACTCTGTTGCAGCGGTGGTTAGCGACCCCGTGCAGTTGAAGGCAAATCTCATCAGCCAGCTTTACATGCCCGTGCAGTGGGTTGAGAGCGTCAAGGCGATCGGCGCAGCCGACGTGACTCGACTCGTTGAGTGCGGCCCCGGCAAAGTGCTGAGCGGCCTCATTAAGCGCATAGATCCCGAGATCAGCTGTATGGGCAGTGAATCCCCCGAGGACTTCGCCACAGCCCTTAATTAGTCTTTAGTATGAATCCGGGCTTTGGCTCGAGAAGAAGGAGCAATAGATGTCAGACACCCAACGTATAGCCCTAGTTACCGGCGCAAGCCGCGGTATTGGCAAGGCGATCGCACTAGAACTAGGTTCAGAAGGCTTCACGGTCGTGGGCACGGCGACAACGCCAGCCGGTGCCGAATCGATTTCTGCCTATCTTGCTCAGGCTGGTTTTTCCGGCGGCGGTTTAGCAGCCGACGTCTCGTCCGACGCCTCCGTCACAGCTCTTTTCGACGCGCTAGCAAGCGCCTATGGCGCGCCTGCTGTTATCGTGAATAATGCGGGCATTACGCGCGACAACCTGCTTATGCGCATGAAGACAGACGAATGGGCCAGCGTTATCGATACCAACCTTGGCTCACTGTACCGAGTGTGCAAGGCGGGTGTTAAGGCGATGACGAAAGCACGCTGGGGCCGCATAATTAATATCAGCTCGGTCGTTGGCGCTAGCGGCAATGCAGGGCAGAGCAACTATGCGGCGTCCAAAGCGGGCGTAGAGGGATTTACCCGAGCATTAGCCAAAGAGATTGGTTCGCGAGGCATTACAGTAAATGCGGTCGCGCCGGGCTTTATCGAAACCGACATGACCGATGCGCTACCCGAGGCGCAGGCGCAGGCGCTCTTATCACAGATCCCCCTGGGGCGTCTGGGTCAGCCGCAAGAGATCGCAAGCGTCGTGGCGTTTTTGGCCTCGGAGAAGGGGGCTTACATCACCGGAGAGATCCTGCAGGTCAACGGCGGCATGTACATGAATTAACCCTAAGCGCCTGAGTTTATTGATGGATTTCAAAGGCTTCTGTATTTTATAATTTAGGCATTACATCGCCTCGAAATACGGGTAAACTTGCACTCCAATTTACACGGTTAGCCCAATTTGCAGTCGGGAAGCCGCAACAAGAAATGCACAAACATCGCATCAAAAAGAGTTTTAGGAGCTAAATTAAATATGAGTAGCATCGAAGAGCGCGTAAAGAAAATCGTCTGCGAACAGCTAGGCGTTAAAGAAGACGAAGTGAAAGCGACTGCTTCTTTCGTCGATGATCTAGGCGCGGATTCGCTAGATACCGTAGAACTAGTTATGGCTCTTGAGGAAGAATTCGAGACTGAAATTCCTGACGAAGAAGCTGAGAAAATCACGACAGTTCAATTGGCTTGCGACTACATCAACGCAAACCTGTAAGACGTCAGTATTTTGATTGAAGCGAAGCTACTCCTGAGCGATCACGAGTAGCTTTCGTGTTTTTAGTGCCACACCTTTTCGCGCAGCCGGCCTGCGCCAAAGCTGTCCGGCACACCGTAGAGTGAGGAGCTGCGATGAACAGCAGGCGTGTGGTAGTAACCGGTCTAGGACTCGTTAGCCCCGTAGGTAACGATGTCGCGTCATCATGGGAGGCCATTAAAAATGGTCGCAGCGGCATCGCCCCCCTTGAGCAATTCGATACCAGCGATTTCACTACGCGTTTTGGCGGCTCAATAAAGGATTTCGACTGTGAGCGCTATATTCCGCTCAAAGACTCGCGGCGCATGGATATTTTCATGCATTACGGCATCGCCGCTGGTGTCCAGGCATTCGAAGATGCCGGACTTAATGACAGCAATTTCGTTCCAGAACGCACAGGGATTGCCGTTGGCTCTGGGATCGGTGGCATAACCACGATTGAAAACACTGCAGTACTGATTAAAGAGTCCGGCCCGCGAAAGGTTTCGCCGTTCTTCGTTCCTGGTTCGATCTCAAATATGATCTCGGGCAACCTCTCCATTCGCTTTAACCTGCAAGGCCCTAATATCTCGGTTGTGACAGCATGCACAACCGGCACTCATAATATTGGAATTGCCGCTAACATGATTAGCAACGGCCAAGCCGATGTAATGCTGGCTGGGGGCTCGGAGATGGCCACCTCACCAGTTGGGCTTGGCGGTTTCTGTGCGGCTCGCGCGCTATCGACACGCAACGACGACCCACAATCAGCGAGCCGGCCCTGGGACGCTGATCGCGATGGCTTCGTGCTAAGCGATGGCGCGGGCGTTATCGTCATTGAAGAGTTGGAACACGCAAAGGCCAGGGGAGCGACGATTTACGCAGAACTGGTTGGCTTCGGCATGAGCGGAGACGCTTTCCATATGACCTCGCCTCCTGAGGGCGGCCGGGGCGCCGCACAGTGTATGCAAAACGCCCTAATTAGCGCCGGGCTCGATGCCTCAGTCATCGATTACGTGAACGCGCACGGCACGTCAACACTAGCCGGAGATATCGCCGAGACCCAGGCGATCAAAACAGTGTTCGGCGACCACAGCGCGAAACTCGCAGTAAGCTCAACGAAGTCGATGATTGGACATTTACTCGGCGCCTCCGGTGCGGCGGAGGCAATCGTCTCAATCCTGTCACTCCGTGATCAGATCCTTACGCCAACTATCAACCTCGATACACCTGCCGAGGGCTGCGATCTGGACTACGTCCCGCACACTGCGCGCGATGCGAAGCTCGAATACGCCCTGAGCAATTCATTCGGCTTCGGCGGCACTAACGGCAGCCTTATCTTCTCTCGGTTTAAGTGATCCCAGACAACCAGCAGCGTGTTGCTAAACCGGGAGGGCTACTCCCTAAGCTGCGCGCTGCAGCCATCGCTGTTTCTGCGGCGATGGCACTGGGATTGCTCGTTTGGGCCACGTTGCTCAGCTCGCCCTCGAGTCCGACTCCAAATTTATTCGTCGTTGAGCGAGGCGCTGCTTTTCGTAGTATTGCTCGCGATCTGCAGGCTCAGGGCCTACTCCGCTCCGCTCTTGCCTTCGAGTTACTCGCACTTGCAAAGTCGAAGCGCGCGGACCTTCGCAGCGGCGAATACGAATTTACCGGTTCCGAGACGGCGACCGAAGTCCTCGACAAACTCGTGGCAGGCTCGGTTAAGACCTATTCGCTTACCCTAGTAGAAGGCTGGACGCTGCAGCAGACCCTAAACGCGCTATGGGCCCGCGACGAGATCGAGCGGACGCTATTGGGCGCAGAGGACCCAGCACTTGCTCGCTTCGCGCTTGGGCAGCCTAAGCTGTTAGAGGGCAGTTTCGCACCCAACACCTATCGCTATGCGCGGGGCGATACCGATGTCGATATTCTCAGGCAGGCGTCTGCTCTGCTGCGAGCAGACCTGGAAACCGCATGGGAAGCGCGTGAGCTAAACTCGCCGCTGCAAACACCTTACGAGGCACTCATACTTGCCTCCATCGTCGAAAAAGAAACCGGGTTAAGCAGCGAACGCCATCGCGTCGCGGGGGTGTTTATCAATCGCCTCGCTATTGGCATGCGCTTACAATCGGATCCTACGACCATATATGGGCTCGGCGAGGACTATGAAGGGCCTCTGACCAGCGATCAGCTGCGCAAAGAGACGCCTTACAATACCTACAGAATCGATGGCCTGCCGCCAACCCCTATAGCCATGCCTGGGCGCGCCGCTTTGCAGGCCGTCTTGCATCCCGAACATCACGATTTTCTGTATTTCGTTGCCGACGGCATGGGCGGGCACGTATTCTCTGTTACGCTTACTGAACACAACGCGGCAGTTGAAAATTACCGCGCCACGCTCACGCATGAGCAGTAGACGACGATTAGCGAGCTAGAATTAAAGAGACGAGGCGGACGTGCAAGCACAATTCATTACAGTAGAAGGCGTAGAGGGTGTTGGTAAGAGCACCAATATCGCGGCTATCGAAGCGCTGTTGCAAGAACGCGGCATCGAGTACGTAAAGACGCGCGAGCCCGGCGGAACCGAAATTGCGGAACGCATACGCGCTCTCTTGCTAGATCCGAAGGCTGAGTCTATGGCCGAGATGACGGAGTTGCTGCTCGTCTTCGCGGCGCGAGCAGAACACCTAGAAAAGCTCATTAAACCTGCGCTGGCTCGCGGTGAATGGGTACTGTGTGATCGCTTCACCGATGCCACCTTTGCCTATCAGGGCGGGGGGCGCGGCCTGTCAACTGACACCATTTCGCACCTTCAATCCCTCGTGCAAGGCACTGTGCGCCCAGACCTAACGGTGATCCTCGACCTCGACCCTGAAATAGGCCTCAAGAGAGCACGTGAGCGTGGCGAATTAGACCGCTTCGAAAACGAAGCACAGACCTTTTTTAACAAGGTCCGTAGCGCCTATCTAGAGATCGCACAGAACGACCCACAGCGCTGCGTCTTAATCGATGCAGGGCAGAGTCTAGAACAGGTGCAGGCTGAGCTGCGCGCTCGCTTAATCACGCGATTCG
Source organism: Gammaproteobacteria bacterium (assembly GCA_024639905.1). GTDB lineage: Bacteria > Pseudomonadota > Gammaproteobacteria > Pseudomonadales > Pseudohongiellaceae > UBA9145. Next base: position 275,998 of record JAHEGE010000006.1, read on the forward strand.
ACGCCATGGGAGCCTAGGGCGATGCTCGGTGAGACTCTGCCCCCATGGCTATTGCCCGCTTGGTCTTCGTTACTTGCGAAGGCAGAGGCAGGCACGCTCGCTCATGCCTACATAGTCGACGGTGCTCGCGGCTTGGGCAAGTTGGCGTTCGCAAGGCGCTTAGCCGCCACGCTTAGCTGCCTAGAGCCTACTGCGCAGGGAGGCTGCGGCCATTGCAAGAGTTGCGCGCTCAATGCCAGCGACACTCACCCCGACGTGATGTTGCTCGCGCCTAAAGAACCTGGCAAAGGCTTAACGATCGATCTGATCCGTAGCCTTGGCGATTATGCGCAGCGCTCAAGTCACGCCGGCGGCGCCCGCGTGGCTGTGCTCGCTGAGGCGCACACAATGAACATTAACGCCGCCAATGCATTACTGAAGACTCTGGAAGAGCCGCAGCAGGCGACCTATCTCTTTCTCGTTACCGACCAGCCAGGACTCCTCAGCCCTACTATCAGAAGCCGCTGTCAGAAGATTTCGATACCTAGGCCTAACGAGTCAGACGCTTTGGCGTGGCTACAACACGCCGCTACTGAAGGGATCGATAAGCAGAGGGCGCTGGAATGCCTAAAAGCGGCAGGCGGGGGGCCGCTGTTCGCACTCGAGCTCATGGAAGGCGACACCCTGACCCTGCGCGCAAGGGTCGATGACGCGTTTGCCGAGGTGCTGAGCGGCCGCGCACAACCGGAAGACCTCCTCGCTGCGCTTAGCGCGCTTGAGCCAATCCACGCCGCGGAACAGCTGCTTTCTGCCGCTTCAGCTCAGGCAAAGCGCCTTCTGCTGGCCAATCAAGATAGCTCGGAAAGCGAGGCAGCAGAGGCGAGGGCGGTACAGGCGGGGAGGGTGTTAAAGCTCGCCGAAGAATGCGAGCTCGCTCGTCGTCAATTGGCCTCAACAAGCAACCCGAACCCTCGCTTGGTACTCGAATCATTGAGCTGGCTGACGAGCAGGGCGCTGCGACAGGGCGCCTAGTCTTCGACGCCTTGCACCAAATGCCCAACCTCTTTGGCAATCGCGAGGCTCGCTGTAAGCCCCGGTGATTCGATGGCGAGCAGGTTGATTAGGCGCGGCAGCCCGGCCTCAACCTCACTACGGATTAAGAAATCAGACGGGCCACCATCTCTCGTTTTTCGCTTGGGACGAATACCGGCATAGCCCGGCACCAGCAAATGTTTATCGAGACTAGGAAAAAACCGGGCGATTGCGCGTGCAAAGGCATCGCGTTTAGTCGGATCTACCGAATAGTCGAGTACCTGACACGCCTCCGCGTCTGGACCGAAGCGCAATCCACCACTCAGATCGATCGTCGCATGGATACCAAGAGCATCGTTGTTTTGGTCTGGTAGGGGATAAATCAAATGCGAGAACGGGTTCTCGCCCTGGTACGTGAAATAACTCCCCTTGCTCATCTGCAGTGTGGGGGGCTTGGCCTCTGGACGGGACTCTTGCAGCAGCGCCGCTGCAAGCCCATTCGCCTCGAGGCCTGCGCAGTTAATCAGCACCCGAGCACGCAGTGAGTACTGGCGCTGTGCGGCGCCCTCGTGAATCAGCGTTGTCAGTACAAAGCCTTGCTCGTCAGCGTGACCCGCGCTAACCCGCGTCGAATGGGCGAAGAGGGCGCCCGCCTTCTGCGCGTCATCCAGTAGACTCTGCATATACGCATGACTATCGATAATCCCTGTAGACGGAGAAAACAGCGCCGCCTCGGCGCTTAATGCGGGCTCCCATTGCCGGAGGCGGGAGCGAGGAATCTCTTCAAGGTCTGTTACGCCATTCGCGATGGCGCGCCGTTCTAGCACCTCCAACTCCTCCAGTTGATCGGCTTGGGCAACGACCAGTTTGCCGATTTTCGAATAGGGCACTGCATTGTCTTCGCAGTAGCGATAGAGAAGTTCGCGTCCGTTTAAGCACAAAGACGCCTTCGCGCTGTCAGCAGGATAATAGAGCCCAGCATGAATCACTTCACTGTTGCGACTGCTCGTGTGCCGACCAAACCCGTCCTCGCCCTCGAGCACCACGATGCTGCGCGAGCCTTGATAGTGAAGCGCCAGTTCGCGCGCCACGGCAAGGCCAATAACGCCCGCACCAACGACGACAATGTCGAAGGCATCTTCAGGCTTTTGTTTTGCGTGCGGTAGGATCATCGAGGAGGAATATACCGAAAGGTTAGATTGATACGAGCGCCAACAGGGCGCTTAGTCTTGGGAACTTGGTGTACCCAATGCTCCTGCACGCCAGGTTCCATGAGTACAAGCATCCCGGTCTCAAGTAGAATCTCATGGCGCTCGGTTAGCTGCTCTTCGCTTAAGCCAAGCCGCGGCTTGCGCTTAAACTGAAATTTACGGCTCTCCCCAAGACTCACCGACACTATAGCTGGCGACTGACCGAGCTGAGGTTCGTCATCGGCGTGCCAAGCGACGCTGTCCGAGCCGTCGCGATACAGATTGGCGAGTACGCAGTTGAGTGGCAATCCGGTCACAGCGCTGGCTTGGTCTCTGATCTCGCGCAGTGTGTCTGTCCACTTCACGGGTACGAGTGGGATGCCTGAATAGGCGTAGCGACAATGCGCATCGCCCATCCAACATTGTAGCCGCGGGACAGCGATCGTTTTGCCGGCGATCCTGATGGTATCTTGTCGCCAGGCCGTAGTTGCCTTTACCTCGTTGAATAGCGAGACGCTCGAAGCCGAAGACACGAAGTGCGGATAGACGCGAACACATTGCTCGCCAAGGTTGAGAGACAGAGGGTGATCAAACGCATCGCTTGGTTCTGCCGGGTTGAGGAAAAGATCTGGCTGCATGGGGCTATTTTGGCAGGCCCGGATGAGGGCCACAATCCAAATTAGGCGCCTCTTCCACTATTTCCGGTAATAAAGATTACCGGAAATAGAGTAAGTACACCTCTGCCCACCCAGTCCTAAGGCTATTTTTCGCCGAATGAATTATTCAACGTCTTAACAATAGGTTTGGTTATGTAGGTGAACACTGATCGCTTACCTGTCTTAATATCAATTTGTCCGTTCATACCGGGGATCAGATCTATACGGTTTCCAATACTGCTTACTGGATCCTGAGGAAGTGAAATGTGCGCCCTATAAAACGTTTCTTCACGGCCCTCAGAGTTGGGTTCTGAAATGGTGTCCGCAGATAGAAACGAAACTTCACCTTCTAATGTGCCATAGATTGAAGAATCAAATGCATCTAGGCGCACTGATGCCGTTAGGCCTGTAGAGAGGTCTGCTATGTCTTTTGGTAGTATCCTAGCTTCGATAAGGAGATCGTCCCCAGTGGGAACTATTTCCATCAAAATGTCTCCGGGTTTGGTAACAGCGCCCAAGGTAGTTACAGCAATGTTTTTCACGATCCCCGGACCCAGAGCACGCAGCACGCTTGCTTCAATTAAGGCCCTTCTCTGCTCATAAACTTCCAAACTTTGGGAAATTTCATTTTCTGCTTGAGCCAGCTCTTGGCTAGCTCGCTCGAAATACTCATTTTTTCTACTATTAAGTTTTGCTTCTGCGTCAACAACGGCACGCTGAGTCCTTATCAGTTCGGTTTGATCTACATCACCAGATTCATTAAGCGTACTAATCAAATCATATTCTTTTTTTGCTATCTCCAATGACCTAAGTTGGGATCCTACGTCATCTTCGAGACTCTTAAGCCGAGAAGTGTAAAACGCAGTCTCCACATCAATGATTTCCTGAGGAATATCTATAGTGTCGAACTCGAGTCTACTACTCGTAACCTCGGCTCGTAGTCGAAGTATTTTTCCTTTCAACGCGTTAATTCGCGCGCTGATTTCATTCGTAGATGACTCAAAGCGACTTTGATCTATAACAGCGAGAATTTGTCCAGGAACTACTCGATCCCCTTCGCGCACATGAATCTCTTGAAGCACTCCCCCATCGACAGTCTGAATCGATTGGGTACGCGCCCTAGAAAAAACGCTGCCCTGTGCTCTTACAAATTGATCCAATTCAAAATACAAGGACCAGGCAAGAAACAAAATAAATGCGGAAAAGATTATCAAGATCAAAGGACCACCTGATAGGTCGTCCTCATCCCGGTTTGATACTGGAAATAGCCTACGCAGCAGCACGACGCACCTCGACTTTTGTAGTTGGGATATCTTTGACTATTCGGCCATTCTCCATAACTAGAATCCTATCTGCGAGATCTTTCGCAAGTTTTAGGTTATGAGTGGCAAATATAAGGGTATCTTGTGCTGTCAGCTCAGATTTAATTCGATCGATAACCAGAGCCTGTGTTTGGGGATCAAGTGAAGCGGTAGGTTCATCTAGAACCCAAAATGTGGGCTTGTTAATAAATATTCGAGCTAATCCTACCATTTGTTTTTGTCCACCAGAAAGACTCCCCCCACCTTCTGGGAGCTCCATTTCTAAGCCCTTATCAGAGTTTTGATAGATTCCGCTTAAATTCAATTTACGGACTACATCGCTGATGCGGAAATCAGATGTCGACGATCCAAGAGAGAGATTAAACCTCAAAGATCCCCTGAAAAGGGCAGGTGTCTGCGGGAGATAAGAGATGTGTTTCGCGACATAAGCCGGTTCAATATCCCAAAGATTAATTTCATCAAGTTTTAGTCGGCCCTCATCGGTTCTGATAATCCCAGCGATAAGTTTCAAGAATGTAGACTTGCCCGAGCCAATACCACCAACGATTGCAACCTTCTCTCCTGCAGTAAAGGTTAGGTCAGGAATTTCGACTTGGTTAGACGAGGAGCCTTCGTATGCAAATGATAGGCTCTCGAGGTGAATTTTTCCTGGTTTCGTTGAAGGCCATAATAGCTTATCAGTAGAGCGTGTTTTGGTTACGCCCAGAAAACTGTCAACTAATGCTGACGACTGAGATACCCCTTCAAATTGGATAAGGTAGGATACAGCCTGCCCTACAGGGCCCAGAACACGTCCGCCAAGAATGCTGCACGCGATCATCGAACCCATAGTTATTTCTCCCGCAGCGATCATATTCACGCCGAGCACGATTGCAAGTGCGTAAGCAACTGAGCCCAATGATTGCGAGGTAGACGTGCCAATAGACGAGATTCTTTTTTGGATTAATGATGAAGTCGAGACCGATTCATTAAGTTCGCACCAGCGATCCAGAAAAACCGAGCTAGAATTCGTTGATCTTATGCTCTCCCCTCCCCTCACAGTGTCCACAAGCAGACCCGATTTTTCATTAGAGCGCTGAGTAATTTCCTTATTATATTTGTGAGACGCTTTCTGAGAAATGAACCCAACAAAGAGCGCGATCACAAAAAAACCGGCATAAATCCAGGCTACTTTACCCGCAATGATATAAATCAATGAAAGAAAGACTAGCGAGAATGGAAGATCAACTAGGCAGAACACAATTGAAGATGATGCAAAATTTCTTACCGATTCAAACCCTGAAATTTGAGCCGAGAGTGTACCTAGCTGCGGTGGTAGCTTATCGATTCGTGACTCTAGCAGATGTGAAAATATATGCTTTGATATTTTTTTATCTATGTTAGAGGCGTTCGCTTCAAGTACTTGAGCTCTGGTAATTTTAAGCAAAAAATCGACCGCATAAATTATAAATATTCCGAAAACTAACGAGTTTAGTGTATCGAATGCAAGAGATGGAACTACTCGATCGTACACCTGCATGGCAAAAAGTGACGTGACAACTGCGAAGATGTTAATTACCAATGTTGCTAAAGCGATATTAACGAGCCATCTTGGTTTACTCAGTGCTTCAATTTTCAATAAGTGCCAAATTGAACTGGCTGTGGATTCTTCAACCTCTTCTTTTTCTATATGAATCCAAAGGGCGATCGAATTCTCACAATCTTCAAAAGCGACTTCTGATTCAATCAGTGTATTGTAATCTTTGATAAAAACGAAGTTCGGCGAATCAGACCGCTGCAGCAAGCACCATGAGTCATTGTAAAAGACCATGCAGCATTGCTGATCGTTAGAAAGTTCTTTCAGAGGGCAGATCCTAGCCGATCCGACAAGACCAAAACACTCCTTAGCCAGAGCCGAAAGGAGCTCAGACGGTGATTCAATCGAAAGGTTGATAAGCTTCTCTTGTGTGACAGCGAGGTCAAGGGAAGATTCTTTTCCGAAGACCTCTGAGAAATAGGAGCCTATTAAAGTATTATTAAACATAACTACTCACTTATAAAATCGTAACTGAGAATTTGATTTTCAAAATCGCCTTGACGATTAGCACTGACAATAATCGACGCCAATGAGAATATACGGATAGCAAGTTGCTC
>JAHEGE010000010.1:0-62597 GCA_024639905.1 Gammaproteobacteria bacterium
GTCCGCCGTTCCTCGGCAGGCGCATCGTCTAAAAACGCATAGGGCCGCGCATTAATAATCTCTTGGGCGAAGGGCGACGGCTCGCGCAGGTCTTTCGCGATGAGCGTCAGCTCCTGCCGTTCTATTTTGCCCACCAGCTCAATCAGCGCGTCGATATCCATCGCCTCGGTAAGGCAGTCGTGGATGGTCTGATCGACCAACGGGTGCGTGGGCACGTCGCGGCGGCCGGTGAGGTTTTCGGCGCAGGCGATCTGATCAGGGAATACGTGGGCGATGAGGTCTTCGGCGTCCATGCGTTGAAATTGCGGCGGCACGCGCTTGCCTGCACGGTTACGTTGAATCGCCAGCGAGCGCGTCGCGTTCCAGCGCCAGCGCACTTCGAACATCGGTGAGTCGAGCAGCGCTTGAATCAGAACATCTCGCACAGTGGTCGTCTGCAGATAGCGGAAGACTTCCTCTAATGGGAAGCTGTGCACGGAGCCGAGGGAAATCACGATGCTGTCTTCGTTGGCCGCCGCTTGCAGCTCAAAATTAAACGACTTGCAAAAGCGTTTGCGCAGCGCCAAGCCCCAGCCGCGGTTGATGCGACTGCCAAACGGCGAGTGGATGACGACATGCATGTCACCCACCTCGTCGAAGAAACGTTCCATCACAATCGTCTCGCGAGTAGGCATCGCGCCCAACGCCTGCATGCCGCTCTGCAGGTAATCGACCACCTGCACCGCAGCCGCGGCGGGTAGCCCAGCGACCTCCATACACCAACGTGTGGCGGCGTCGGAGGATTCATCGAGCAACAGCTCACCGATTGTGTGACGGAAATCAGACACCGCCGTCGACAGCTCGACCGTGCGTCCCGGCCCCTCGCCAAACCAAAACGGCACCGTGGGCGACTGCCCTTGCGCATCGCGGACGCGCACCTTAAGACCGTCCACTCGGATGATCTGCCACGCATGCGTGCCGAGGGTGAAGATATCGCCCGGCAGCGAGTCCAGCGCGAAGTCTTCGTTGAGACTTCCCACTACCGTGTCTTCGGGGTCAAGTACCACTTGGTAATCGAACATGTCGGGGATGGCGCCGCCGTTAGTCAACGAGATGAGGTTGGCACCACGCCGCGGCCGCAGCCGACGATTGATGGCATCGTAATGCAGGTGCGCCCCGCGCCGACCGCGGCGGCTGGTGTAGCCGTCGGCGACCATGCGCAGCGTGTCTTCGAACTCCCCTGGCGTTAATTCCCTAAATGGGAAGGCGCGGGTGACTAGTGTGTAGAGCTCGTCTACGCACCAGCTGTCCAGGGGAGAGAGGGACTCGTCGTGTTCTTCTGGGCCTTGCGCTTTGCCTGCACCCGCGTCTCTAGGCTGGTTCTGGCTATGCTCCAAACTCGGCGTTTGCCGCTGGCTCGGAGTCTCGCGGCCGCGGTCGTGCACCTGCGCCGACACCTCCGCCACGATCTGCTGGGCGAGGATGTCGAGGGGTTTTTCGGGCATCACAATCGCATCGAGTTCACCGCGGCGGATGCTGTGCACCATCGCCGTCGCCTCGATGAGGTCGTCGCGGGTGAGCGGGAACAGGATGCCTTTAGGCGTGCCACCTATCGAGTGACCGCTACGGCCAACCCGCTGCAGGAAGGTGGCAATGCTTTTGGGCGAGGAGAACTGCACCACAAGATCGACCGAGCCGACATCGATGCCGAGCTCCATTGACGCGGTAGCGACTAAGACTTTGAGGCTGCCAGACTTAAGCCGCTGCTCCGCGTTGTGGCGGTGGTCTTTGCTCATGCTGCCGTGGTGCGAGCACACGACGTCGTCGCCGAGGCGCTCTGCCAGCGCCAGCGCTAAGCGCTCCGACAGCCGCCGCGTGTTAACGAACACCAGCGTCGTGTCGTGACTATCGATAAGTTCGACGAGTCGCGCGTAGAGCTCCTCCCAGACTTCGTTGCTCATCAACGCCGACAGCGGCGAGCCGGGCACCTCGATGCGGATGTCTAGCGCGCGGCGGTAACCGGAGTCGACGATCGCGCAGGCCTGCGCGCCGCTACCCACGAGGTAGTTTGCCACCAGCTCGATGGGCTTTTGTGTCGCCGACAGGCCGATGCGCTGGAGCGAGCGGCCGTCTCCTGAGTTAATCAGGTGCTGCAGGCGCTCGATTGACAGGGCAAGGTGGGAGCCGCGCTTGTCGCCAAGCAGTGCATGTATCTCATCGACAATGAGGCTGCGGGCAGAGGACAGCATCGCACGCCCGCTGGCGCTGGTGAGCAGCAGATAGAGGGATTCCGGCGTGGTCACCAAGATGTGGGGCGGCTTCTTCGCCATGCGCGCCCGCTCGCTCGGCGGCGTGTCGCCCGTGCGCACAGCGATGCGGATATCGACCGGCGCGCGGCCTTGCAGATGCAGCTGTTCAGCAATGCCGTCCAGCGGCTCTTCGAGATTCTTGCGGATGTCGTTGCTAAGCGCCTTAAGCGGCGAGACGTAGACGATCTGCACGCCATCGCCGAGGGTGTTAGCCTCGCCGCGCTTAAGCAGCGCGTCTATCGCCGCATAGAACGCCGCAAGAGTCTTACCGCTGCCCGTGGGCGCGGCGATAAGCGTGTGGCTGCCTGCCGCGATATGCCCCCACGCCTCGTTTTGCGCCGGCGTCGGCGTGCCAAAACGACCCTCGAACCACGCACGACTGGCGGGGTGAAAACTCGCGAGGCTGTTGGCTGTGTTTGGCGTCGGCTTCATACAGAATAACTACGCGTCGTTTTACTGGGTGGATGTACAGCTTACTCCAGTTTTAAGCGGCGTCAATTGCTAGTGTTGCGCGCGCACCACACCTGCACTACTCTCGGAGTGAGAGAACAAGAAACGGCAGACTAATGAGCGACGAACCGCAGATTCCCAAACTTCCTGAGCCCGGTTGGGGCCAGCGCATCGCCGAGGGCGTGGCGCTCGCGTGGCGCGAGAATCGCCAGTTCCTCATCGTGCTCGCGAGTATCGTATTCTTCAAGAGCGCCGTCGCCGACCTCAGCACCATTTCCGGCGCTTCTATGCTGCCTACGCTACTCGACGGCGACAAGGTCTGGGTGAATAAACTCGCCTACGACGTCAAAGTGCCGTTCACCGAAATCAATCTCGCCGAAGTAGGCGAGCCTGCGCGCGGCGATATCGTCATCATCGATTCTCAGCGCGCGGGCAAACGCCTGATCAAACGTATCGTCGGGCTGCCGGGCGACACCGTCGCCCTGCAAAACAATGCGCTAGTGCTCAACGGCGAGCCGGTTAACTACGAGGTGGTGTCGCGCGACGACGACTCCGTCATTATTATCGAGGAGCTGCCCGAAACCAGCCACCGCGCGCGTCTTATGGCCGGCTATGTTAGCCGCAGCCGCCGCAGCTACGGACCCGCTGTCGTGCCCGAAGGCCGCTACTTCGTGCTCGGAGATAACCGCGACAACAGCGCCGACAGCCGCGCCTACAGCTTCATTCCACGCGCCGAGATTATCGGCCGCTCCAACGCAGTGGTCTTCTCTAATGACAGCGACAACCATTACCTCTTCCGCGGCGACCGCTTCTTAACAGAACTGAGGTAGGGGTCAGGTCTTTTGTTTATGCGAGGGGTCAGGTCTTTTGTTTGTGCACCGCAGGTGCATGAATGAAAGACCTGACCCCAGGTTTCGAACCTGCCCCTCCCCACCAAACCCCTAAGAAAAATGCATCGATGAAAGACCTGACCCAGGGCTTCAACCCCCAAAGCTAACCCCGAGAATAATCAAACCCCTCCCCTACAAACCAAGGAAACCCCAATGAAAACCCTAACGGCAGCACTGCTCACCCTGCTCCTGACCACTAGCGCGCAGGCACAAACCTTCCTCTGGGCCCCGGATTTCCCGGTAGGCGCCACCATCCCCGACCTGACCTCAGAGGATCATAATGGCGTGCGACGCGACTTCGACAGCCTCAAAGGTGAGCGAGGTCTCATCTTCTTACTCAGCCGCTCCTTCGATTGGTGACCCTACTGTAAAGCTCAGCTCGTGCAGCTGACCGACTACAGTGAACAGTTCGAAGCGCTCGGCTACGGTGTGGCTACGATAACCTACGATTCAGTTGCGCTATTAAAGGAAGTAGAAGAAGACCAAGGGATAGAGTTTTCGCTGCTCCACGACGAGGGCGTCAGAGTCGTCGATGCATTTGGCATCCGCAACCTAGACTACGAGCCCGGCCACCGCGCCTACGGGATTCCTTACCCCGGGATCCTTATTATTGATGCCGATGGCGTGATCAAGGCCAAGTTCGCCGAAGAGGACTACCGCGACCGCCCCGCCTTCAAAGCATTACTGGAGGCCGCGAAGTAGGCGGAGCAGCCGGCGAGGGGTCAGGTCTTTTGTTTATGCAAGGGGTCAGGTCTTTCATTCATGCACCGCAGGTGCATGAATGAAAGACCTGACCCCGGGTTTAATCGACCTCCACCCACGCCACGCGATCGCCCGATGCACTGCCCAAATAAAGCCTTCCCGCATGCGGCAACGCCACGGTCGCGTATCCCATAGGCTGGCCCTTGTGGTGGAGTGCAACCTCACTGCTCATATCAGCTGAGTTAGCCTTAACGATCTGAAACTCAAGAAGACAAGGTCCGGCGTGGCCGTCCTCACAGCGCTCGTTGACCGGGTCATTTAGGTGCGAGGCGATCCACAAGAAGCCGTCGGCATCGATCACCACATTATCCGGGCTGCGCACCGACACCTCGCCGAGCACCGCACCGCTGGCGCGATCTACTTTTATTGTCTTGTTGGCCATGTAAACATTAATGAAGAGCTCGCTGTTATCTGCGCTCACGGCAATGCCATTTGGCATCATCTCGTCAGAGCCTTCCAGCTTGGTAAACCCAGAGTCACGCTGCCACTCCCACACCCAACCGATTTTTTCGCCCGCGGTCAACTGCGTAACCACCGTGTCGAACGGCGTGCTCTTATTCCACATATGCGTCACGAAAAAGCCGCCATCGGCGAGGCCCGAGACATCATTCATAAAGGCGTCCATACCCGGCTTCGCGCAGCCCATCCAATCGACGCGCGAGCTCGCACCGTCCGCCAAAAGCTCAAAGAATTCAATTTGCTCATCGCCGTGGTTTACTACGAGCAGTTGGTGACGGCCGTCGCGCCGCGTGATCAGATCGATGCCATGCGGGCTAAACTTCTCCGCATCCGGCGCAGCACATTCTGGGTCGCCCCAGCGCTCGGCAGGCTCGGACCATCCTATCGCCAAGGGTGTGCGCGCACCGACTGCAATGTCGAGCATCGACAGAGTATTCGGTTGATCGGACATAAACGCGCCCATCTCGCTCACCAAAAGGAACTCACCCCCGGGTATCACCGCGAGATCTTCGGGGTTGAGAAAGCCGCAGATCGGCGTAATGCTAGCCGCCGCCGAGCAGTCGACGGCGGCAGGTTCTGCGCTAGCTGCATTCGGCATACTGGGATCCGCAGGGCTACAGTGTGAGAGGAGCACGCCAGAGAGACACAGTGCAATAGCTGCTGAACGAGAAGAGTAATTAAACATGGCCATGACCTGTAGTTGTTATTGTTGCCTACAAGGTAATACAGCAAAGCAGCCAGAGAAAGGGGTCTGGTCTTTTGTTTATGCACCGCAGGTGCATGAATGAAAGACCTGACCCCGGGTTTCGCCATGAAAAATGCATCGATGAAAGACCTGACCCCGGGTTTAACGCACGGGTTGGGGTGCTGTGGCATAATCCCCCGCTGCCCAGCGGCCCCTGACCACTACGCACAGAGATTCTCCATTGTCTGCAATTGCCAAACAGTCCCTGCTACGCCTTGCCCTCGGCGTGGCCGCCCTTGCATCTAGCGCCGCATTGCTCGCAGCCGACGCCGCCACGAGCGCCCTGCCCCATTACGATATCCCGCGCATCACCGCTGTGCCGCGCATCGATGGCAGCGTTGAGTCCGGCGAGTGGGCGGCTGCCAAACGCGTAACAATCGATATCGAAACAGACCCTGCCGAGAACGTGCGCACGGTAGTGAGCGCCGAAGCGCTTGTGATGGAAGACGGCGACGTGCTGTATGTCGCCTTTATCGCACAGGATCCCGATGTGTCGCAGATACGCGCATTCTATAGCGACCGCGATCAGCTGTGGGACGACGACTACATTGGCATCGTGCTCGACACCTTTAACGACGAGCGCCGCGCTTACGAGTTCTGGGTGAATCCCCTCGGCGTTCAGGCCGACAGCATCTACGACGACGTGAACCGCCGCGGCGACGATTCGTGGAACGCGATCTGGAGCAGCGCGGGGCGCATCACCCCCAGCGGCTACGAAGCTGAGCTGGCGATTCCGCTGAAGCAGCTGCGCTTCTCACCCAGCGAGTCCACTCAGGTCTGGGGCGTCGATTTTGTGCGGCAGTTCCCGCGCGACCGCGAGAATCGCATCGCCAACAATGCGATCGATCGCGACGTGCAGTGCTATCTGTGTCAGCTACGCAAACTCGAAGGCCTGGCCAATTTGCAGGCCAGTCGCAACCTCGAGGTTATTCCCAGCCTAACGGGCCGATCGGTACAGAGTCGCAGCCGCGATCTCGGCCCATGGGACAAACCTGGAGCAGACCCCGATGCGGGCGTCGATGTGCGCTGGGGCATCACGCAAGACCTGTACTTGAACGCCACGCTTAATCCTGATTTCTCACAGGTAGAGGCAGACACGCCGCAGCTAGATATCAATAATACTTTTAGTCTGTTCTTCCCCGAGCGGCGCACGTTCTTCCTCGATGGCGCCGACTATTTCGATACGTTCCAGAATCTGGTCTACACACGCAATATCGGCGACCTAGACTACGGCCTCAAGCTCACAGGTAAGAATGGCCGCCATACCTACGGCGTGCTCGCGGCGAATGATTTGGGCACCGCGTTCATCATGCCTGGAGCATTGGGCTCCAGCGTTGCAAGGCTGGAGGATGCGTCTGCTGACGCGCCGGTGGAAAGCGATGTCAGTATTGCCCGCTATCGCATGGATTTATTTGACAATTCGACAGTTGGCGCAGTGTTCACCGATCGCCGTGCCGATGAGGTTGGCTACAGCAACAGCGTGGCGAGCATCGACGCGGTGCTGCGCCCCACTCCAGCAGACACAGTGCGCATACAAGGCGTCTATTCGCGCTCGCAGAATCCGCTGCAGATACAACAGCGCTTCGATCAGCGCAGCGAAAACAGCGGCAACAGCCTGAGTGTGGAGTATCGACACGACGATGCCGAATGGGACTGGCGCGTTGGTTACGACGATATCAGCGAAGACTTCCGCGCCGACCTCGGCTTCGTCAACCGCGCAGACTTCAGGAAAGTAGTCGCTGTGCTTGGCCGCACTTGGCGCGCAGACGGCGACAGCTTTTTCAGTCGTTTTCGTGTTGCACTGGACTACGACCGCACCGAAGACCAAGCCGGTAAAGAGCTGGAGGAAGAAGTCGAGGTCTTCGTTAACATCAACGGGCCCGTGCAGTCCTACCTCAACGGGCTGTTCGGCGGCAGCAAAACCTATTGGAACGGCGAGTACTTCGACGAGCAGTTTAACCAGATCTCCGCTGGCTTCTCCCCCACGCCGAACCTCGCGCTGGGCGCGACGCTGCGCATCGAAGACGTGGTGGACTTCGCCAACACGCGGCTCGGGCGCTCTAACCGTTTAAGCCCCTTCGTCCGGCTGCAATTCGGCCGACATCTGCAGTTCAACCTAAGCCACACGCTGCAGCAGTTCGATGTAGACGGCGGCCGCCTGTTTACTGCCAACCTCAGCGACCTGCGCACCACGTATCAGTTCACCGCTAAGAGCTTCCTGCGCTTCACGCTGCAATACAACGACCGCGAGCGCGACACCGGGCTTTATGTCAGGCCGGTGCAGGCGCGCAACAAAGACCTCACCGCGCAGCTGCTTTACAGCTACCGCTTCACCGCTGCGACACGCTTCTTCGTCGGCTATAACGATGCGAGCTTTCAAGACGACCGCTACGAGTCACTCGAGCCGATTGGCCGCAGCGTTTTTGCCAAGTTCACCTATGCCTGGCAGCCCTGATGCAGTGTTGGGTGGCGTCCTTCCGGGTTTGACGCTGCGAGTGCATCCCTCTGCTGTGCCGTTGTGATCGATCGCGCCCTATTCGCCCCGATAAAGCGGTTAGCTTAGCGACATCGGACTCAGTTCGCGCGATAATGCTGTGCATTAATGCCCAGTGAGCCACGCTATGACGAATCGCACTTCTCTGTACCAAAACCACCTCGACGCCGGCGCCAAAATGGTCGATTTCTCCGGCTGGGAGATGCCGATCAATTACGGCTCGCAGATCGAAGAGCACACGCAAGTGCGCACCGCTGCAGGCGTGTTCGATGTCTCGCACATGACAGTCGTGGATGTGTCCGGCGCAGACGCCGAGGCCTATCTGCGATATCTGCTGGCCAATGATGTAGCTCGCCTAGACGAAACCGGACGCGCACTTTATAGCGGTATGCTCAATGACGATGGCGGCGTGATCGACGATCTCATCGTGTATCGCATGAGCTTCGGCTATCGCTTGGTGGTTAACTGCGCCACGCGCACCAAAGACCTGCGCTGGATGGCGCTGCAAACCAGCGGCTACGCGGTGTCGGTCGAAGAGCGCTCGCAGCTCGGCATTTTGGCGGTTCACGGGCCTGAGTCTATCGAGCGTCTGTGCGCTATTTTGAAAGACTGCGGCCGCGACGGCGAGGCGGAGGCGGCAGCGATTTCGGCGCTAGGCAACTTCCGCGGCGTAGAACTAGATGACTGGTTCGTAGCGCGCACGGGTTACACCGGTGAGAAAGGCGTAGAGGTGATTCTGCCAGTAGACCAAGCACCGCAGCTGTGGGAGGCGCTACTGGCGGGGGGCGTTAAGCCTATCGGGCTCGGCGCGCGCGATACGCTGCGCCTCGAGGCCGGCATGAACCTGTACGGGCACGACATGGACGAGAGCGTGTCGCCCCTATCGGCGAACATGGGCTTTTCGATCGCATGGGAGCCTACCACCCGCGATTTTATCGGCCGCGCGGCGCTCATCGCCCAGCGCGCCGAGCAGGAGGAAGGCCGCCTCCCGCTATTAACAGGCTTGGTGCTCGAACAGCGCGGCGTGCTGCGCGAAGGCCAGCAGCTAGCCTGCACCGCTGCAGACGGCAGCGAGCTGGGCAGCGGCGTTATTACTAGCGGCACCTTCTCGCCCACGCTCAAGCATTCCATCGCGCTCGCCCGCGTGCCCGTCGGCACCGTCGGCGCCGCGGTCGACCTGCGCGGCACAGCCACGCCGGTCCGTTTGGTCAAACCCAACTTCGTCCGCTTCGGAAAGAAGGTCTTCGAATAGCAACAAGTTGTTCGAATAGGCAGACAGTTTCCGCTAAAATGCGCGCAAGTAGGGTGGGCGCGCTAACTGGCGCGACTGTCCATCCCCTATTAGCACTTATTTAGTAAATAACACGGCCCGAGTTAGCGCGGCCCAAGGACGGTAAAGTGAGCACAATCCCTGACAACTGTAAGTTCGCCTCGTCTCACGAGTGGGTGCGAGTAGACGATGATGGCACCGCGACCGTCGGCATTAGCGACCACGCGCAAGACGCACTTGGCGACATCGTGTTCGTCGACCTGCCCGAAATCGGTGCCACCGTGCACGCGAAAGACGAGGTAGCTGTCGTCGAATCCGTGAAGGCGGCGTCAGACGTATACAGCCCTGTCTCCGGCGAAATCATCGCGATTAATGAAGAGCTTTTAGACGCTCCGGAAACCGTTAACTCGGTCCCCTACGACGGCGGCTGGTTTTTCAAGATCCGCCTAGAAGACTCGGCCGAGCTCGACGAGCTCCTCGACGCCGAAGCCTATGCAGAGCTCTGCGAAGGCGAATAGCCCTGGCAACGCCCGGTATGCCGTGGCGGACATGAACTAAACGAGGCCGACGCCGCATTTTGCCGCTCGGCCTCGCGACTTTTAAAGGCGCGTACAGCGAGCATTACCCCGCGAACCGACAGTAAGGATGGCAATGAACACTCTCTCAACCGTAGTCCCTACCCTCGATGCCCTGCGCGACAGCGGCGAGTTCATTAATCGACATATCGGGCCTGATGCGGCGCAGATCGAGCAGATGCTCGCTGCCCTCGGCATCGATTCGCTCGACGCCTTAATAGACCAGACCGTACCCGCGGCGATCGCGTTGGCGCAGCCCATGGCACTGGGCAGCGCAATGACGGAGCAAGACGCGCTAGCCAAGCTTAAGGCATTGGCCAACAAGAACGAGCTGCGTAAATCCTTCATCGGCCTCGGCTATTACGACACCTTCACGCCCAACGTGATTGTGCGCAACGTGCTCGAGAATCCCAGCTGGTACACCGCCTACACGCCCTACCAACCCGAGATTTCGCAGGGCCGCCTCGAGAGCCTGCTAAATTACCAACAAATGGTGCTCGACCTCACTGGCATGGACCTCGCCAACGCGTCCCTTCTAGACGAGGCGACCGCCGCAGCCGAGGCGATGGCACTCGCCAAGCGCGTGAGCAAGAACCGCAAGGCCAACGCCTTCTTCGTCGATGCCCAGAGCTTCCCGCAGACTATTGATGTCATCAAGACCCGCGCCGAGTGCTTCGAATTCGAGCTGATCATTGGCGAGCCCAGCGACATCGGTGGCAGCATCGATGCGTCGTCGCTATTCGGCGGCATCTTCCAATACCCTGCGATGAACGGCGAACTGCGCGACCTCACCGGCATCATCGCCGCGCTGCATGAGCACGACGCTATTGCCATTGCCGCGGCAGACATCCTCAGCCTTGCCTTGCTCAAGCCGCCGGGCGAGATGGGCGCAGACGTGGTTGTTGGCACGACACAGCGCTTCGGCGTACCCATGGGCTTCGGTGGGCCGCACGCCGCCTACTTCGCCACCAAAGACGACTACAAACGCGCGGTACCCGGACGCATCATCGGCGTGTCGATCGACAAGCGCGGCAGGCAGGCATTCCGCATGGCGCTGCAGACACGCGAGCAGCATATCCGCCGCGAGAAGGCCAATAGCAACATCTGCACGGCACAGGTGCTGCTTGCGAATATCTCCGCGATGTTCGCCATGTATCATGGCCCGGACGGTATCCGTGGCATCGCTCAGCGCGTTAATCGCCTCGCGCAGATCTTCGCTCAGGGCCTGAAATCAGAGCGTCTGGATGTAGTTAACACTCACTTATTCGACACGGTGACCGTCGCCGTTAACGCCGAGCAGGCTGCCACTATTTGCGCTCGAGCCGACGCCGCCGGGGTCAACCTGTGCCTAGACCGCCTCGAGCGCGCGGGCGAAATCGGCGTCAGCATTGATGAATGCACCACCCCTTCGGACATCGACACGCTATGGCATGTGTTCGTGGGCGACATGGCAGGGGAAGAATTATCCGTCGCCGCCATCGATGCGGCGATTGTGGCCGGCAAAATCGAGCAGAGCATCCCGGAGGAGCTGCGCCGCACCAGCGCCTACCTCACACACCCCAATTTCAATAATTACCACAGCGAAACCGAGATGATGCGCTACCTAAAGCGCCTCGAAGACAAAGACATCTCGCTCACCCATTCGATGATTCCGCTCGGCTCGTGCACGATGAAGCTCAACGCCGCCGCCGAGATGATGCCAATTAGCTGGCCCGAATTTGCCAAGCCGCATCCGTTTACGCCGGTCGCGCAGATGAGCGGCTATATCGAGATGATTACCCAGCTCGAGACTATGCTCGAGGCGGTTACCGGCTTCGACGCAGTGAGCATGCAGCCCAATTCGGGCGCGCAAGGCGAGTACGCAGGTCTGCTGGCGATCCGCAAATACCACCTTAGCCGCGGCGACACCCAGCGCACGATCTGCCTGATTCCTACGTCCGCCCACGGCACCAACCCCGCGAGCGCGCAGATGATTGGCATGAAGGTTGTGCTCGTAGGCTGCGACGACGAGGGCAACATCGACCTCGTCGACCTGCAGGCCAAGGCGGAAGCGCATAGCGACACCCTCGCCGCGCTGATGATTACCTACCCGTCTACCCATGGCGTGTACGAAGAAGGCGTCAAACAGGCCTGTCAAATCGTGCACGACAACGGCGGCCAAGTGTATATGGACGGCGCCAATCTCAATGCGCAGGTAGGCGTGGCGAAACCCGCCGAGATCGGCGCGGACGTGTCACACATGAACCTGCATAAGACCTTTTGCATCCCCCACGGCGGTGGTGGCCCAGGCATGGGCCCGATTGGCGTGAAGGCGCACCTCGCGCCCCACGTATCGAACCACGCCGTGACCAAGCTCAATGGGCCAGACGCCAACAATGGCGCGGTCTCGGCAGCACCTTGGGGCAGCGCGAGTATCCTGCCTATTTCATGGATGTATATCGCCATGATGGGCGCTGAGGGCCTGTTAAAAGCAACGCAGGTGGCCATTTTGGGCGCAAACTACATCGCCCAGCGTCTCGAAGGCCACTATCCGGTGCTTTACACCGGCCGCAACGGCCGCGTGGCCCACGAATGCATCATCGACCTGCGACCGCTTAAGGCTGCCTCCGGCATTAGCGAAGAAGATGTGGCCAAGCGCCTTATGGACTTCGGCTTCCACGCGCCGACGATGTCGTTCCCGGTAGCGGGCACGCTGATGATCGAGCCTACCGAAAGCGAATCGATACAAGAGCTCGACCGTTTCGTCGACGCGATGATCGAGATTCGTCGTGAGATCGCGCTGGTGGAATCCGGCGAGCTAGACGCGGAAGACAATCCGCTGAAGAACGCACCGCACACGCTCGCCGACGTCATGGACGAGCAGTGGCAGCGTAGCTACAGCAAACAGCAAGGCGCTTATCCGGGCGTGGTTGGCGAACACATGCCCAACAAATACTGGCCCAGCGTGAATCGTATCGACAATGTTTACGGCGACCGCAACCTCTTTTGCTCATGCCCGAGTCTTGAGAATTACGAATAGGGGCTTATCACGACCTCCTCGATCGCTACGCGCTCGCGCAGGGCCGTTTCGAGGAAGCGGGCGAAGACGGGATCGGGCGACTTGTCCAAGTAATCCCGGTAGCCGGCGAGTGCGGCCTTTTGGGGCATGAGCTTGTCCAGGCAGCGATGCCGTGTGAGCCGACGAATAGGCAAACGGCCAGACGCATTGCCACGCCCGAAAGCGTTAGCAGGATAGCTCGACCATTCGCTGTCGCCGAGCTTGCGGCTCTCGCCCACCACCAATAATCGGCGCTCGATATGCCGGTAGGTTTCTCTAATAAGCCCGTCTCCGCACAGCTGACACAGCGAGGTGTGGGTGCGCGCGGCGCGCACTTGGCGCTTAAACCGCTGATTGAAATAGCTGAGGTAAGCCCGCTGCACCTGCTCGAGCAGTCGCTCTAGAGATCTGCGGGTCGGCGCGCTGATGAGCAGTTGGACCTCGCTTACGTGCAGCACATAGGCATGTAACTGCGCGCCATGACGCTCGAGCGCGTCGAAGAGCCGCGCGCGATAAAAGGCGCGGCAGGCGGGGTCGAATAATTCAATATGGCAATGCTTCGTATCGAGCGCGATAAAAAACGTCGAGTCGGGCACTCGACGCCTTGTCGCACTCTGCGGCCTTTCTCCCACTACTCGCAGCACGTCTAACGCCCTCCCTCTCGCTCTCGGATTCGCTAGGG
Organism: Gammaproteobacteria bacterium; assembly: GCA_024639905.1. Lineage (GTDB taxonomy): Bacteria > Pseudomonadota > Gammaproteobacteria > Pseudomonadales > Pseudohongiellaceae > UBA9145. Next base: position 13,653 of record JAHEGE010000010.1, read on the forward strand.
TCGCGGTGGATCAGGCCCTAGTCCCTCTTCGAGTATAGGAGTCGATCTGGACAGTGCGCGAATTTTTGCCGCTTTCTTGATCTCGCGGCTCTACCCGCGCGGCGGCAATCCGTGCACGAGAGTGAGATGTTTGAGCTCGGTCCCAGCGCGGCGGTGCTCGGATAAGGCCTGGTACTCAGGATCGTCGAACCACGCCTGCGCAACCTCGGCTGACGGGAATTTAAAAAGTATCAATCGTCCTTCAGGTGGCGCGCTGCCCTCGAGCGTCAACGGCGCGTCATCGAACGTCATAAACTCGCCACCAAAGCGCTTAAGTATCGGGAAAAAGCCTTTCTCGTATTGACGGTATTCGCTGGCATCGGTAATCACCAAATTAGCGATCAGGTAGGCGGGCGTTTCGGCCATGGGAGTTCCTCTATAGAGATGTTGATGTACAGATTACGCAGCAGGAGCTTAAGAGTAGCAGTATACTTAGCGCGTGTACCACACGAAGGAATTCGCCCGCATGACACCAGATAATTCACCATTCGATAGCCGAATCGGCTATGCCGACCATGTGCGGGCGCTAAATACGCGCACGGCCGCTCTGCTTAAAGAAGGCCGCAGCCTGCTGCTACACAGCGGCAGCGAACAGCATTATTTCGGCGATGACCGCGGGATTAATTTTCAGGCCTACGGGCATTTCTTGCACTGGCTGCCGGTGAACCGGCCCGATCAGTTCGTGCTGGTTCGAGCAGGCGAGAAGCCACGCTACCTGCAGGTGGTGCCGCAGGATTTTTGGTATGACCAGAGCCTGCAGATCGACCCCCAGTTAGAAGGCGTTATCGAAGACGAGTTTGACGTCGTTAGACTGACGAGTCTGAGCGAGGTAAGCGCACAACTGGGCGCATCGACCTGCGATTACATTGGCCCCGATGCAGCGTGGGCGCAGTCGCTAGGTGTTCACAGCGCCAACGCGCCATCGCTTGTCGCGCCCCTGGACTTTGCGCGCGCGGTGAAGTCTGAGTACGAGCTCGAGCAGCTGCGTGTTGCCGGTCGGCAAGCGCTTGCTGGCCACGCTGCCGCTGCAGAATCTTTCCTCGCCGGCGGCAGCGAGTTCGAGATTCATAACGCCTTCCTGCAGGCGTGCGGACTACTCGAATACCAGACTCCGTACACCAACATCGTCGGGCTCGATACGAACGCCGCTGTGCTTCACTATCAGCACAAATCGCGTGCGAAGAAAGATGCGGCGCAGCTGCTATTAATAGATGCTGGCAGCCGTGTGAACGGCTACGGCTCTGACATTACGCGCACCATGGCGTCTCAGCATTGTCATCCGGTCATGGCGTCACTCATTGCCGGCATAACCAAGCTCGAGCTTGAGATTGTGGCGAGCGTAAAGCCCGGCATGGCCTACCCGTCGTTGCACGATCACGCGATCGCGGGCGTCGCTGAGTTGCTCGTCGAACACGGCATCGCGCGGGGCGACGCGAGTGATTTAGTAGAGCGTGGCATCGCGCATAAGTTCATGCCCCACGGGGTGGGTCATTTGTTAGGGATTCAGGTACACGACGTGGGTGGGCATCAGGCGAGCGCGAGCGGGGGGCGTATAGAGCCGCCAGCTCACTCCCCTGCCCTGCGCTGCACCCGCACGCTCGAAGAAAACATGGTCTTCACCATCGAGCCCGGCCTGTATTTCATCCCGATGCTGTTAGACCCGCTGCGCGCCTCCGACGCCGCGGCGAGCCTCAACTGGACCCTAATCGACGCGCTAATCCCCAGCGGCGGCATCCGCATCGAAGACAATATCCGCGTCACCCCCACCACCCCCGAAAACCTCACCCGCTAACCCGGGGTCAGGTCTTTCCTCGATGCATCTTATGGTAGATATTGCAGCTAGATGCATCGAGGAAAGACCTGACCCCGGGTTACAAGAGCGGGCGGAGGCGGGATAGTAGGGCTGGGAGGGAGTCTTGGTTTCGTTGTACGAGGGCTTTACCGCGGCGGCCCATCTCGGCCTGGCGCGGCCAGTCAGGAACAAGGTCGATTAGGAAGTCGGCGAGCTCGCTTTCGTTGGCGACGGTGCGCAGCGCCGAGTCGGCCTCGAGCTGTCGGCAGATGGTAGCGAAGTTGTACTGGGACGGACCGGTAACGATGGGGATGCCAAAGGCGGCGGGTTCGAGGACGTTCTGACAGCCGGTGTCGACTAGGCTTCCGCCGACAAAGGCGATACTCGCGAGGCGGTAATAACTCATCATCTCGCCCATCGAGTCGCCGAGATAAACCTGCATCGTCCCCTCTAACAGTTCATTCTTGCTCCGCCTTCCGAGGGTAAATCCCATTTGGGTCACGAGTTTGGCGACGGCATCAAAGCGCTCCGGATGGCGCGGCACGAGCAGCAATAACGCCTGTGGGTGCGCCTCGAGCACGCGTTTGAACGCGTTCAACACCTTCTCTTCCTCACCGAGACGCGTGCTCGATGCGATGATAATCGTGCGGTCGGAACTATCGATAACGTCGAAAACACCCGCAGCGAGCGGGGCACAGCAGTCAACATCGACAAGGAATTTAAGGCTGCCGGTTACTTCTACGTTGGGTGCTCCTATGGCGATAAGCCGCTGAGCATCGTCGTCCGACTGCGCTGCCACTAGGTCTAGTTGCTGCAGCATCGGGCGGGCTAGCGAGGCGAATCGTCGATAGCCACGGGCGGAGCGTTCCGAAAGCCGAGCATTGGCAAGCACCACCTTGACCCCCGCTCGATGACTCGTCGCGATCAAATTCGGCCACAGCTCTGTCTCCATCAGGATCAGCACCGCGGGTCGGTACTTGTCGACGAAACGGCGCATCGCGCCAATCGTATCGTAAGGCAGGTACGCGTGAAGCACAGTGCCGCCGAAGAGCTCTTGCACGCGTGCGGAGCCGGTTGGCGTCGTGCTGGTGAGGAGTATTTGGTGCTCGGGGTATTCGCTGCGCAGTGCCGCCACTAAGGGTGCCGCAGCAACGGTTTCGCCGACCGACACCGCGTGTATCCAAACAAGCGGCTTTGATAGGTCGCGCGCACCAGGACTCGGCTGCCACGCTAACCGCTCACCGAGGCGTCGCCGATACGCCGGCCCACGCGCAAGCATCCTCAGCAGCAGCAGCGGCGTAAGAATGAGCAACATAAGGGAGTAAAGGTGTCGTGCCATAGTTGTCAGCTCTTGACGGCGGACTTGAAGGAGTTAGCGACCACTAAAGCACAGGCGCTACGTTGTGATTTCCGCTCAGCGGTCGATACACTTATGGGGCGCATGCTACAGAAAAAAGCCTGTTGCTCGCTACCGTAAATGCCGTTTATTTGTGCCGTCGTGTATCATTTTATCCGCGCGAATCTGAGCCCTATCCCGCCATTCGCCTTTTGAGGTTCCGCATGAACTCGCCCTGCTCTACCGACATCGTCCTCTTCGGCGGCGGCATCGCCGGCCTCTGGTTGCTCAACCGCTTACGGGACGCCGGTTACAGCGCTGTTTTACTCGAGGCCGATAGCCTCGGCGGCGCCCAGACACTGGCCTCGCAGGGCATAATCCACGGCGGGCTCAAGTACGCGCTTGGCGGCTCGGTAACCGACGCAGCCAACGCCATCGCCCAATTACCTGCGCGGTGGCGCGCCTGCTTCGAAGGCAGCGGCGAGATCGACCTTAGCGGCTGCGAGGTGCTTAGCGACACATATTACATGTGGTCCGGCGCGAGCTACCGCTCCAAGCTGAAAGCGTTCTTTGGCAGCAAGAGCCTGCAGGGGCGAGTCACGCCTGTCCCGCGCGAAGACTTCCCGGCGTTCTTCGCCGACGCGACCGTCGGGGGATCGCTCTATGCGCTACCCGACTTCGCTGTGGATACCCCCTCCCTTCTGCGCGAATTGCACAGGCGCCATAGCGGTGCGACGTTCAAAATAGACGCAGCAAACCTCGCCTTCGATCGCGACACCGACGGCAAACTAAACGCCGTTAGCTGGGGTACAGGCGTCTCATTGCAGGCCCAAAGATTTATTTTCTGTGCGGGCAAGGGCAATCAAGACCTTATAGACCTCGCACGCCTCAGCAAGCCTGCGTCGCAACTGCGCCCATTAAAGATGGTCTGGCTAAAAAAAGCGGCGCTAGGGGCCCTCTATGCGCACTGTATCGGCGAAGACTTCAGCATGACACCGAGGCTTACCGTCACCACCCATCCCACCCCCGACGGGCGTGACGTCTGGTATCTGGGTGGCGAACTCGCCGAAGCCGGCGTGGGCGTGGCAGACCACGAACTAATCGAACGCGCCCGCTGTCTTCTCGCTGACCTCTTCCCTTGGATAGACCTAGCCGGCGCGAAGTGGGGTTGCCTGGCAATCGACCGCGCCGAGGCGAAGAACGCCGACGGCTCGCGCCCCGACGGCGCGCTCTTCGTCGAAGAGAGTAGCTGCATTGCCGCGTGGCCGACCAAGCTCACGTTAACCCCCGCGCTTGCCGATGGCGTCCTAGAAGCCCTGAATCGACAGGCGATAGCACCGCTGGCAGACGATACCGCCGCGCTCAGCACCTTAACGCAGCACCTCCCCCCAGCCACCCAAGCCACCCCCCGCTGGGAATAACCCGGGGTCAGGTCTTTCATCGATGCATTTTTCCTAAAAATTTAGCGGGATTCATATGAGTTTAGAGAAACGCCCTCTCGGCAACACCGGCATTCAAGTGTCGAGCCTTGGCCTCGGCACCGTGAAGTTCGGCCGCAATCAAGAAGTGAAGTACCCCGCCAACTTCACCCTACCAACCGATCGTGACATCGAGGCTCTCTTAGACCTCGCCCAAGAGCTGGGCTTTAACCTGCTCGACACCGCCCCCGCCTACGGCAGCAGCGAACAACGCATCGGCAGGCTTTTAAAGAACCGCGACGACTGGGTGCTGAGTACAAAAGTAGGCGAGGAATTTACTACCGGCAAATCATTCTTCGATTTCAGCGCCGAGCACGCGCGCCGCAGTGTCGAGCGCAGCCTGCGTGACATGAGAACCGAGTGTTTGGATATCGTGCTGATTCATTCCGATGGCGACGACTTGAAAATTCTTAACGAGACAGACTGCCTGCCTGTGCTCTTGAAAATGCGCGAGCAAGGCCTCATTCGCGCCATCGGCATGTCGACCAAGACCGTTGCCGGCGGGCTGCGTGCAGTTGAATTACTCGATGCGGTGATGGCGACCTATAACCCGTCTTACACCGACGATAGGCCTGTGATTGAGGCAGCGCACGCCGCGGGCAAGGGCGTGCTGCTGAAGAAGGCGCTGAACAGCGGCCACGATGCCTTAGCAGGCGCGAGCCAAACGGCGAGCAACTTGCGCGCGGCGCTTGCGTTACCCGGCGTCAGCTCCGCGATAGTGGGAACGATTAACCCGACGCATCTGCGCGCTAACGCAGAGGCAGCGGGTTGAACCTACGAAAATTGTAGGAAAAATGCATCGATGAAAGACCTGACCCCGGGTTATTCGCCGGCGATTTGGAGGACTATGTCCCAGTTGAAGCGCACGAAGCGGTTCAGCTCGGAGATTAAGATGCGCTCTTGGTCGCTGTGGGCACCGAAGCCCAGTGCTGCATCCTCGCGATCGATCGCGGGGCCGATGCCGTAGCATTCAATACCCTTATTGCGCAGATACGCCATGTCTGTCGCGCCTGTGCTCATAGTCGGCAGCGTCACGACGCCGTAATGCTCAGTGATGCCAGCTTCGATTGCAGAGAATGCCTCGGTGTTTAAACGCGCCTCGCCACGGGGGCGAGTGTTGCGCGGACCCAGCGCGACTTCCACCGCAGGATCGTTCACAACCCTGCGTACTTCTTCTAAGAACTCTTCGATATTTTCATCCGGCAACGCGCGGAAATCGACGAAGCCCTTAGACTCAGAAGGAATCACATTTATGCGATATCCCGCCTCGATAATATTCGGCGACAAAGACGAGCGCAGCATCGACGCGTGCCGCGGTTCGAACTCACGGAAATACGCATCGGCCTCGGCCTGGGTCGCGGGATCTAACACGGCGAGGTAACGCGCGGCGGCGTCAGGCGGCGAAATGCCTGCTAGGCGTTCGAAATACGCAGCGGTGGTTTCGTTAAGCCGAATCGGCGAAACCCAATCGGCGATCGCTGCCATGGCTTTGGCAAGCCTGACAACCGAATTCGTTTGCATCGGCACCGAACCGTGCCCCGCAACACCACGCGCTGTTAGGTCTATTTGATAGGGAATTTTCTCGACGCTCTGAATGCCCGCATACTGAACCTCACGGTTTACACGCGCGACTGATCCGCCCTCTGCGAGGCAGAATTCTGATTCGATCTTGTCGAAATGTTCGTTCACCATAAACTCGATGCCAAACTCCGTCGCGCCCTCTTCACCTGACTCGGCAAGAAAAATGACGTCACGATCGAGCTTAATGCCCTGCCGCTTTAGCTCGAGCATGACCATCAGACCCGCGGCAAGATTGTCTTTGTCATCAACTGCGCCACGGCCATACACGTAGCCGTTGTCGATCGTTGCGTTAAACGGCGGGAAGGTCCATTTCGCAGGATCGACATTCACCGTGTCGGTGTGCGCCATGATCAGCAGTGGCTCTTTGCTGCCATTACCCTTAAGCCGTGTCACTACGTTGGGCCGCTCGTCGTTATTGGCGAGCATCTCAACCTCAAAACCCTCGGCCTCGAGCACGTCGCGAATGTATTCGGCTGCCGGCAGTTCGCGGCCGGGCGGATCGCTGGTGTCGAATTGCAGTAGCGCACGGAAATGGCGCAGGGTTTCTTCGTTGATCGCGTCCCAATCGGGCTGAGCGAGGACGGGTTGGCTAATAGCCGTTATCAAGCACGCGAGTAAGACAGGTTTCAGTGTAGGGATAAACTTAGGCATAGCCGCCTCCAGAAGTACAAGTAGGCGGTAACTGTACCTCAAGATTTAGGCGAGGTCAGTGACTTATTGAAGAGCCAGCTTGGACGAGAACGAACGCCCGCGCCCAAGCTGGTTTATTGCACTTTAGGCACTACAGGTCGAAGCGCAGATCCACATAATAGAATCGGCCTAGGTCCGAATGCTGATCCGCGAAATAGCCGAAGCTATCGTCGGCCAATGGGGCGCGCTCGTCTGTGACATTGTTCGCGCCGAACCGCACGCGGCTGTCGATGCTGCCGAACAACGTAAGATCGTAGTCCAGAGACACGTTCATCGTCGTCATAGAAGGGATCGCCCAGTTGCGTCCGTCGGATAGCACTTGGAAGAAGTCCCCGTAACGAAGCGCCGTGGCGTTCGCTCCCCAGTCGCCCTTGCTCCAGCTAGCGCGAAGCGTGTCTTTACGCTCTGGGTTGCCGTTCTGCTGAACCAGGCTCGAGAAGCCAACGACCGGCAGCGACCCCGGCAGAGTGCCTGCCGCTTTCGCATTCACGAGTTCAGACGCGAAACCACCTGCTTCTTGGTCATAAGTATCTAGGAACGAGCCGACATAGCGCATATCGAAAGAGCCGAAGCGCGAATCAAATTCATAGTAGATGCCGATGTCGTGCCCTTCCACCGTTCGGGTATCGAGGTTCGCGTAGTTGTCTTCAACTCGCGCGACGTCGCCGAAAGGACACAGCCCTGCAGCAGCGAACAAGGGGAGCGCGTCTGCATTTATAGCGGTGTCACGTACCACCGAAGGATTGGTTGTTACAGCCGCACAGTTGCCATTACCCGCGCTCAGTCTGCGCAAGAGGTCGAGGGCAATGTGGTTTTCTTCGCCGAATAATCCAATCGTGTTCTGCTTTTCAATACGCCATCTGTCGTAAGTAATCGTCAGGCCTTCCACCGGCTCGAGCACGATACCAAGCGACGTGTTGTCGGACGTTTCGGGCTGCAACAAAGCGCTACCTTGCGCTGTGCGCTGCACGCCGTAGGAACAATCGAGCACGCTTTCGGTCGGATCCACGTACAAACAGCTTGGGTCGTTAGTAGTGTTCGAGCGTGCAACGAGTGCCTCGTTTATGGTGACCAGATTCGGTGCACGGAACGCCTCAGACCAAGAACCGCGCAGCAGAACCGGCTCGAAGGGGCGATAGCCGAAGGCCACTTTACCTACAGTGGTCGAGCCAACGTCGGAGAAATCTTCGTAGCGCATCGCCAGTTGCAGGTCGAGGTTGTCCAGAACAGGCACCGCAAGTTCGGTAAACAGCGACGTTACCTGACGGTCACCCATACTGTCTGCGCTGGGACTCGAATTCATGATGTCGGAGACGTAGGGGAAACTCACGCCGCGCGAATCTGTGAACTGAATCGTGCCGTTCAGGCGCGGGTCGCGAAGGTCGGAGAAAGACTCGTCTCGATACTCGACGCCAGCAAGGAAGCCTACCCCACCGGCCGGTAACTCATACACGCTGGGGTTGGAGACTTTGAAATCGATCATGGTCAATTCTTGCTCGTTCAAGCGGACGACATCGACGAGTGCGCGCTCAATGTTGCTGCCGGTCGTTGGCGCGAAGGGGTTAAAGCCTGCGGACGTCGTGTCGTTAAGCGCCTCTTGCAATAGCGAATTGCTCACGCGATTGCGAGTGGTGTCGTTGCGATCAGCGCGCGACCACGTGTAGGCGCCTTCCCAATCCCACTCATTGATCGAACCACGTAGGCCACCGACGAAGCGATAAGTGTCGCCGTCGACATCGACGAGGCGCGGCACCTGTGCGACCCGGTAGTTGTCTAATTCCATTTGCAGGCCGGTGCAAGGCACCGAGGTGCCAATTACACTGTCGGGCAGGCGATTAGGCGAGCCACATACGCCGAGCGGGTTGTAATAGGAGTCGGCGGCTAGTCGCAGCTTGCCTACTGCAGAGCTTGGGGTCGACGCATGACGAATTGTATTCGTGTCGGAGTAATACCAAGTGAATTCCGAGAACGCTTCGACGCCGTTGTCGAAAGTATGGTTCGCGTAGGCGTACAGGTTCGAGCGTGCAAGCTCAGAATACAGGTCGCGATTTTCATTGAGGTTGTAGCGGTATGTGCCCTGACCGTCTACGGCGCCACAGACCTGATCGTTAATCGAGTATTGGCACTGCGCGCTGCCGACAGGGAAGGTTTCGAACTCGCCCGCGCTGTCGGTCACTTTACCGTTGGTACCGAATTTGGATACGCTCGGGATAACATCGAACTGCCCGTAAGCCGAGTTGGCGCTGTCATTGCGGAAAATAGTGCCCGCAAATTCGGTGCCTGCAACACGGGACGAATAATCGCTGTCTGCCCAACGTGGATCGTCCTGAGAGTTAACACGGTCGCGTTGGTAATAATTATAAAACGCGCCGATCTGCGTCGCGCCATCGTTCAGCGAAGTGCCCCACTGCACAGTAAAGCGCTCGTCTTGGCGCCCGATGCTTTCGTACGCGTCGCTGCGCAGATTGATCCGCAGGCCTTCGAAGTCATTCTTGAGCACGTAATTCACCACACCGGCAACGGCGTCGGCACCGTAGATTGCCGAGGCGCCTTCGCGCAAGACTTCGGCGCGGCGCAGACCAGTGACAGGTAGCGACTGCACGTTAACCGTGTTCACCGGCACGAAGCTGCCGCCGACCTCTTCCGTTTGATAGGCAGCCGAGTTAACCATGCGGCGGCCATTCAATAGTACCAATGTATTGCCTGTGCCAAGGTTGCGTAAATTGAACGCGCCAATATCGCCGCGTGCGGAGTTAACACCGCCTGAGATGTTTTCCGATTCGCTGAAAAAGTTCTGGCCTTGCTCTGCCATGAATTCCAGCAGCTCATCGCCGGAGTTAACGCCGAGCGCCTCGATGTCTTGCTCGCTGATAACCGACACTGCCAGCACTTCGCTAATGCTCGCGCCGCGGATTTGAGAGCCGACCACGACAATCTCGTCGATAGCTTGATCTTGAGCTACCAGCGAACCTGCTGCTACAGCTGTCGCCGCCGCTACCGCAAGCGCGATGCGGCGACGCGAGGTCATAATTTTATTCGCATTCAAAGTAGTCTTCCCCACTGAATAGTTTTGATTAGTTAGACGTCAAATTATTATTTGGACTGACGTTCAATTAAGTGTCGCTTTATCGGGAGAAAAGACAAGTTGGCATTGCACGAGGGTGGCCGCAGAAACAGGGCTTGCTAAATGTTTACGATGTTTCGCGCAGAGGTGTGGCGGCTGGTGCTAAGCGAATGCCGCGGATCTTGTGATCTTTAGAGAGTCATGCACTAGTAAGTAGGCAAGCCCGGTGTCGTCCAGCACCTGACGCGCCTCACGCCCCTTGAGCATGGCGAGAGTCGCAACGCTACCTGCGATAACACAATGATCCGCAACGACGCTCACAGAGAGCGGCCCTTGTACGGGCATACCGGTTCGTGGGTTAAGTAAATGGGAGTATTTTAATCCTTCGATTTCGATACACCTCGCGTAGCTCCCACTGGTTGCGAGTGCACCCGACGCGAGATGTAGGGTATCGATGGGGGCATCGGATTCCGGATTCTGTATGGCGATACTCCAAGAACTACCATCGGCGCGGGGGCCGGTAACGCAGAGGTCGCCTCCAAGATTGATCAGGGCGTGGGGGGCGCCAGCCTCACGCAGCAACGAGACGGCGCGGTCTGCTGCATACTCTTTCACGATGCCGCCGAAGTCTAACTCCATGCCGGCGAGCGGGAAACGGAGTCGCGGGGCCCGCCAGTCGACGTGATGCCAGCCTACGCGCTCGAGTAACGCCTGAATAGCAGTCGCATCGGGCACCGCGGTTTGTCCTTCTGGCTGAAAATTCCACGCGCGGCGCAGCAAACCGGAGGTCACGTCGAACAGGCCTTCGCTTTGTTCATAGCAGGTATTTGCGTAGTCGAGCAAAGACGCTGTCTCGGCATCGACCTCGATCTCACCGCCCGCCTGAGCGACGTGATTGATACGCGATAGGAAACTAGTATCCAGATAACGCGAGTATTTCGCCTCGAGCCGCCCCACGTCGTCGATAACCAACTGCGCCAGTTTACGCGCAGCGGCCATGTCCGCCGCAAAAATGCTCACCGAACAACGCGTCCCCATCGCACCAAACACCACCTCAAATAACCCCGGGGTCAGGTCTTTCATCGATGCATTTTCCCTACAATATTCATAGTCTCAACCCGGGGTCAGGTCTTTCATCATCGCATTTTTCCCGGCCAACGCGTAGGCCGTCGCCATACCATGGGCCGGATGCCGCGCAACCTTGCTTGGCACCGTCAAAGGCATGAGAAAAATGCATCGGTGAAAGACCTGACCCCGGGTTAGAAGCTGAAGTCTAGGCCGGCGGTTAGGCGGGTGAAGTCGATGAGTGCGGGGGCCGATGTGCCGGTCGTTTGGTAGCGCTCTCCGCTTAGCATTAAGGTGTAGTCGCCGATTGTGTAGTTTAGCCGCAGGCCAGCGCTGACAGCGTCGTAATCACTTAGCCGGTAGTCGCTGGAATTAAACGGTTGCGCTTGCACGAAGTCAGTTGCGGGGGTGAAGAATTCGGCTGCGGTTTGTCGATAAAGACGCACATTAGGCACAACAGTGAGTGATCGTCGCAGCGTCTTGTGCAGGGCAAACTCGAGCGTATGGGAACGCACGCCGAAGTCGTCATCGTAGAGTCGATAGTCGGCATGAAAAGCCGCGCGCTGATCGCGGAAGTACCTGCGCCAGGAGCTCGTCCAAGTGAATTGATCGCGCCGTTCGGGTCTACGGTCGGCAAGTTTGTAGGGGTCGGTTAGGAAGCCCGCAGCCCTGGCCGAACTAATGCCGGTTTGGAAAATTGAAAACTGATTGAGGATCTGCGTCACCGAGACAAACGCAGACGTCGTTGTCTTTTCGGCGCCGAGGATACGATTGAATTTCTCGGCATCGGTTGGCGTTAGCGTATCGTCTGAGTGCGCGATGCCCGCGCTAAGCGTTGTCGCCTGATTGGCGAACGTATAGCTGCCATCAACTGCCGCGCTGTTCGCCTTATAGTCGTTTTCATCACTTACGGTAAAGCTGACGCCCAGATTGCCCGCGCTGAAATAGCGGCGTAGCGAAGCTGTCACGTCTTGCCGTTTTTCGTAAATAGTCGCGCCGCTCATCGCCACTTGAGTTTCGCCATTCACCGCTTGAATCGTATACCAAGGCGACGCGCCGCTCATGCTCTCGTAAGAAGACTCAAGCGCAATACTGTAATCACTTCCAATAGCCGACGAAAAACGAAGCTGATGGATATCGATGTCATAACGCTCAGCACTGCCCGCCAGCAAAGCGCTCGCCGCGAGATCGTCTTCTTGGTAATTGGATACGCGATAAGACAGCACTCGATCCGCAGGCGGTGTATCGGCTATCGCGATACCACCTACGCCCGGCAAAGCGAGCGCGGAAGTGGTGAGAGCTAGGAGGCGTTTGCAGGCCACGTCTAATTGCAGCCGCAGCCGCCAGCGGCTACCCCGTTGCCACCGGTCGAGGCTTCTTTACTAAAATAGATATGTTGATTTAGGCGCGATTCTAGAGGATCAGGTTCGAACGACATTTCTGTACGCGCAAGATCACCGCGTTGGTACGCCGGCACGGCCTCGCAGGATGCGAGCATTGCTGCCAAAAAAAGAACTGCGTATTTAGCCGATAAAAATCGTGTGCGACTCATCACTACTCCGCCGCAGCGTCTACTAATAGCTGCAGAACTTCAGCAAGTTTAGCGTAGTCTGTGCTCGACTGAGTTAGCTGCAAGCCGCCATCGTGACCTATCCCTCGCACCTTTGACAGCACATCGCTGCGTTGTAAATCTTTGCCATTAACAAAGGCAGAGAACACGCCAAGATTGGTTTGCGCAGCAGACTCGCCGCGAACAAAATGCAGGGCAGAACCCGTCGCTACGCCGCCTTTCACATGACAAACAATGCAGCGCATCTGCACGATCTGCGATTCGACCGCCTCGTTATATAAACTGGTCGCCTGAGTGAGAGCGCTCTCTACCGAAGTGCCGAAACTTGCCAGTCTGAATGTGATCGGGTCGCCATTCACCAGCGCCAAGTTGAGATAATGATCGATGCCGCCGACGTCGACACGCGGCACATGCAAAACCTGGCCATCAAACGTCGAAGAATCTGTCGCTCCAGTTACGGGCGTTTCGACGGCCGCGAGCACCGAAAAATCATAATTGGTACCGTCGAAGCCGAGCTGAAGCTCGAGCGCATACGCGGTTTCACCAACACTCGCTTCCATGATCGACAAAACGTTGTCGGCGAATGTCGCCTGCTGGGCGAAAACGGGGGCCGCAGTCCCACCTAGGGTGGCCGCTGCTAATAGCGCCAGCACCCGAACAAGGCGAGAAGAAGAATAACGGCTCCGATTGGCATAATCCATCCTGCCAATGCCCTTTGATTCTGTTAGACGCATGTGATCCTCCGACCCCTTGCTAGCCTTTGTTTCATCGCACAATGCTTGAATAGGCTGCAAATAGAACCCAGAAATTAGCGCCATTGGGCGGGTAATGCAACGTGTTGAGTGAACTTGTCGACAGAACTAGCGATTCATTGTCATATTCTTTTGCTTGTGCCGTAGCGAAATCGACTGTCACGGTCTATCCTTCATTAAAACAACCCAAGGAGAACGTCATGAGAGCGATCCTAGCCGCGTTTATAAGTCTTAGTGTCTCTGCCTCGATTTTACCCTCCTCGGCCCTCGCCGCACAGTCAGGAACAGAGGAGGCCGAGGGTGAGGTCATTCGCGTAGAAGACCTAAGCCGCCATCAGCTCAATACCTATATCGAGGAGGCGGAAGAGCAGTTCTATGCCATTTTCAATTCGATTAACAGCAACGACGGTTTCGATATTCATTGCAGAAAGGATACCCGCGTAGGCTCTAACATTCCTGTGCGCAACTGCCAGCCGCGCTTCCTCACCGATGCGATGGCGGGCAGTGCGTCAGACTACATGTTCGATATCCAGACGCTCACTCCCGACCAAGGGATTGTCAGCAACGCAAAACCAGAGCTAGAGCTGCTAAAAGCAGAGATGGCTGAGTTGATTGCCTCGAATGCGCAGCTGCGCGAGATCGCAGGAATCCTGAATCTACTCCGGGCTAGGCGCGCTCAGCTGTAGCACTACCTGGTTCAAACCCGGGGTCAGGTCTTGCATCGATGCATTTTCCCCACGTAAATCCTATGACAAATGCATCGATGCAAGACCTGACCCCGGGTTATGTTTCTCTAGTTCCATCGGTTAATACTGGCAGAGCGGGCACCAATAAATTCGTCGCGACGCGATAGCCTCTTTGATGATCATCTCGCCACAGCGGTGGCAATTCTGATTCTCGCGCCCGAAGACCCAATGGCGGTAGTCCCTGCGCTTTATCCCCTGCGCCTTGAGCGCACGCACGTTCACCTCTGAGTTGGTAATCCCGCCCGTCTTGTAAGCACGCTGGGAGATATCTAGCGTACTCCGTGCCAAGGCATTGAGCTTTTTAGTTTCCAGCTCGGATGGTTTCGCCCGTGGATTAATACCCGCATCGAACAGAATCTCGGACCGGAGGTAGTTGCCAATGCCAGCGAGGAAGGACTGGTCAAGGTAGAAGGCGCCTACGCCACGCCGAGCGAAGGCGCTGGACGTCAGTATTTTCGTCACCTCGCGCCATTCCAGAGTTGGCGACAAAATATCGGGGCCTATGCGAGCAAGAAACGGATGCTGCGCCAAGCCGTCTCCATCGAGCACCGAGATATCCGATGCGCTATATAACAGAGCGCTGTGACTATCGGTATGCAGCGCGAGGCGCAAGGATCGCCTAGTCGCCGGCTCCTTGCCCCGCTTTACGACATACCACCGCCCGTAGAGTTGATTGTGAGAATAGATCGTTAGCCCATGATCGAAGTGAGTAAGCAGCGCCTTGCCCCGCGTCTCGAGCCAAGTGACCCGCTGGCCCCGTAGCTGATCTTCGAAATGCGCAAGCGCTGGCAAGCCGAAAGTCACCTCATCGATAACCTTGTCTTCGAGCACCGCTGCAATTTTGTCCGCCGCCCGGCGTATTTCTGGCCCTTCTGGCATGCTTTACCCCCATCTCGTCTACGCTAGAACCCCGGGGTCAGGTCTTTCATCGATGCATTTTCCCCGCCTTCATCGTAGGTAATATGCATCGATGAAAGACCTGACCCCGGGTTTTACTCGTAAAAAGGGCGGAGGTAATGCTTATGAGTCATTTTTCTTTAGAGTCTGTACACAACTACTGCCCTTACTGCGGCGAACCCATCGAGCTTCTCATTGATTGCTCGGTGCACGCGCAGGAGTATGTAGAGGACTGTCAGGTTTGCTGCAGGCCTATGGTTATCACCGCGGAAGTCGATAATGAAGGGGACGTGAGCGTCAGAATTCGCAGCGACGACGAGTGATCGATAAGGGACAACCGGGGTCAGGTCTTTCTTCGATGCATTTATCCCGCTGTTTACGTGTGTAAAATGCATCGTTGAAAGACCTGACCCCGGAGTGAGAATGGCTGGACTGGAGTTTGATGTTGTTGTGCTCGGCGGCGGTGCGGCGGGGCTTTTTGCCGCGTTTACGGCGGCCCAGCGGGGGCGTCGCGTGCTGGTGTTGGAGCGTGCGAACAAGGTCGGCAAGAAGATCTTGATGTCGGGCGGAGGGCGCTGCAATTTCACCAACCTGTTTATCGAGTCGCAGAATTTCCTGTCTGCGAACACCCACTTCTGCAAATCGGCGCTGAACCAATACACCCAATGGGACTTTATTGCGCTCATGGAGCAACATGGCCTGGCCTATGAGGAGCGCAAACACGGGCAGCTTTTTTGCCTGGAGTCTGCCAAAGACTTACTCGCGATTCTCGAAGAAGAATGCGCTTTAGCCCAGGTCAGTGTTCACACGCGCAGCGACGTCGTCTCACTCGAGTCGCTCGCTAGCCCCGCCCGCGACGGTGCGCGCTATGTGGTGCACTGCGCAGCAGGAGAAACTCAGATCGGCTATCGCTGCCATTCGGTAATCGTTGCGACGGGCGCGCTGTCGGTGCCAACGCTCGGGGGCAGCGACCGCGGCTACCACCTTGCGACGGATCTTGGCCTGCCGCTCGTCGAGCGCAGCGCAGGCTTGGTGCCTTTCATGTTCAGCGACGCGACCCTCGCACTGTGTACGGCGTTAGCCGGCAGCTCAACACCGGTTGAAGCAAGCTGCGGCGGCATGAGCTTTACCGAAGACATGCTCTTCACGCATCGCGGGCTTAGCGGACCTGCGATTTTGCAGATTTCTAACTACTGGCAGCCCGGCGCGACACTTACCATCGACCTGGTCCCCAGCCTCGACGCAGGCGAGTTCTTACTCGCACAGAAGCGAGCCAATCCTAAACAGCGACTGCGCACCGTGCTCAGTCAGCATCTACCGAAGGCGTTGATCGCCGAGCTTGAAACACGGTGGTGGCCGGCGCAGGCTGAAAAGCCGCTTGCAGAATGCAATGACGCGGCACTCCGCGGCGTAGGCGAGCAGCTCAATGCGTGGCAATTAAAGCCGTCAGCCACGGAAGGTTATCGCACTGCCGAGGTCACGCTGGGCGGGGTGGCTACCAGCGCGGTGAGTTCGAAGACGATGGAGACGCTAGCGCATCCAGGACTGTTCTTCGTGGGCGAGGTGTTGGATGTGACCGGCCATCTCGGCGGGTTTAATTTCCAATGGGCGTGGAGCTCGGGCTATGTGGCAGGAATGAACGCCTAGCCCTCGCGCATCTTCTCGACGATTGCCGATGTGGAACAGTTATCTAAAAATTCGAGTGATCGCACCTCGCCTCCGTAAGACAACACATACTCACCACCGACCACCTGCTCGATAGAGTAATCGCCGCCCTTCACTAAGATGTCGGGGTTGAGCGCATGCAGCAAATTCTCCGGGGTGTCTTCGCTAAAGCTGACAACCCAGTCGACGGCTTCTAAACCCGCCAATACGGCCAAGCGTCTCTCCACCGGATTGATCGGCCTGCCCGCGCCTTTTAAGCGATGCACCGACGCATCGTCGTTTATGGCGACGATTAGCCTGTCGCCAAGTTTCTTAGCCTCGGCTAAATACCCGACATGACCGGCGTGAATGATGTCGAAGCAGCCGTTAGTAAAGACGATGCGCTCGCCGTGGGCTTTAGCATCTTGTACGGCCACACTCAGCTGTTCGGCGCTCATCACGCCTCGACCCGAGGCCTGCGAATTATGCAGCGCACGACGCAGCTCAGGGCCACTAATGGCTGCGGTGCCGAGCTTGCCTACAGCTAAACTCGCGGCGAGGTTGGCGAGCGCTGTGGCTTCGGCAAAACCTTGGCCTGCGGCGAGGCTTGCGGCGAGCACAGAGATCACCGTGTCGCCAGCGCCGGTAACGTCAAACACTTCCTGCGCGCGGGCGGGCAAATGTAGCTCGGGGGAATCGGGACGCAGCAGCGTCATCCCGCTCTCGCCGCGAGTGATGAGGATCGCCTCGAGCTCAAGCTGCGTCATAAGTGCCAAGCCCTTATCCACCAGTTCTTGCTCGTTAGCACAGCGGCCAACGACGGTCTCGAACTCCAACAGATTAGGAGTGATGAGTGTGGCGCCTCGGTACTTTTCGAAATCACTGCCCTTGGGGTCCACGATAACTGGCTTGCCCGCAGCACGAGCCGCGTGTATTAACGCCGGCACATCCTGCAGCGCGCCTTTCGCGTAGTCGGAGATGATCACCACCTGCGCGGTGTCGAGCACGGCGCTGAAGCGCGCGGGCAATTCCGCAACATCCGCGGCGTCAAACGCCTGCTCGAAGTCCATACGCAGAAGCTGTTGGTGCTGGCTTATCACCCGCAGTTTGGTAATGGTGGGCTTGTCGTCAGACTCTAAAAACTCGCAGCGCACGCCGGCCGCGGCGAGGCGCGAGCTTAGGTCTTGCGCGGTCGCGTCTTTGCCCACGACGCTAACGAGTGTCGCGGCACCGCCAAGCGCCGCAATATTTAGGGCGACATTACCCGCGCCGCCGGGCCGATCTTCTTGATTGTTCACTCGCACCACCGGCACTGGCGCCTCGGGCGAGATCCGCGTCGCGCTGCCGTGGTAGTAGCGATCGAGCATCACATCACCAACCACGAGCACACGGGCCTCTTGGAAGGGGGGCATGGATTGGGGCATGAGTCGGCTCTCCGAGCTGTAAAACTTTCGCAGAGTCTAGCATAGCCACGGGGGGTGGTCGCCTGCGCGCTCTGCTACAATCCAAACTCAAGCTCGCTGCATCCGGCACTCATTTTAACGCCCAGGTTCGTTACCCCATGCTCCAACATCCTGCTCTGAATTGGCTAACCGCGCGCCCGCTGCTGCTGGCACTGCTGGGGTCTCTTGCCGCGACTGGGCTGGTGTTCTTGCGTGGCGAGGCGCTCAACGACGACGCGTTCACCTATGTGAGGGTTGCGGACCTATTCCTCCATGAGGGGCTCGGCGCCGCCTTCGCGCACTACCCTTGGGCAAGCTACTCGGTTCTGTTCGCCCACTTTAATGCCCTTGAACTCGACCTGTTCAACGCAGGCCTTTTGGTCAACGCTGCGCTCTATGTTTTAGTCGCTGCGGCTTTCGTCGGCGTAGTGAGCCAGCTAGTGCGGCCTTGGCCGGCACGGGAGCGGCGCTTCGTGCTGCTATTGGCCGCGGCAATTATCAGCCTCTACCCCCAGCTTAATGAGTTTAGGTCGATGCTGCTTCGAGATGTCGGATTCTGGGCATTCAGCCTAGCCGGGCTTGGGCAACTCATCGCCGCCGCACGGGCCAACACCGCGCTGCGCTTTTGGCGCTACGGCATCGGTTTCTGCTGCGCGCTGGGCCTTGCCTTCGCGTTTCGAGCCGAGGCCATCGCCTATTTGCTCGCCGCACCCTGGGCCTTTGTTTTTCTGCGTGACGCGCAAGGCGTGCGCCGCCTACCAGACGCGCTGCGCCTGTCAGCCCTGTGCATGGGCTTGGCTAGCCTCGCCGCCGCGGCCTGCTTAGTCGCGGGGATAGACCTGGTTCAGCTCTTCACCGAATTCGCGGCAACTTACCGCCCCTTCGTAGAAACGGCGTTCGCGCCCGGCGACGCGCAGCGGCTGCTACTCGACGCCGCCGCACCAATAGAGCATGCCGCCAACTCACGGGACGGCGTGTTTGCGCTTTTCATCTCCCTGCCTTTACTTCTCACTTCGAGTCTTGCCTCTGCTATTAGCTTGCCCTTCTGCGCCGTGCTTGCCTGGGGCGTGATCAGAAAGAAACACGAAGCCTCTCACCTCAGCCTCGATCGAACGGCACTTGTCTTAGTGGGCAGTTTCGCAGCGATTAATATGGCGATCTTGCTGGGCTTCGTTTTCATCACCCACTTCGTATCCGCGCGCTATGGCATGTTGCTAAGCCTGCTACTTGTAGCGTTTGTGCCGATCGTGCTGGTGCGTCAGCGCGCGGCGGCGCCTTTAATCGCCCTGCTTCTGGCTTACTGTGCGGTGGATTCTTTCTACAGCTTTGGGCGCGATAAAGGCTATGTCGACGAGGCAGCTGCGTGGGTAGAGACCCACGTTGCCGCGGAAGACGGCGACGCTGCGTTTGTCAGCAACTCCAGGCGCTTGGCCTACGCGAGTCAACGTGTAATCGACTTCGATCAGGCGCCGCCGATTCTCGCGGCCGAGACCCTTGCCACCCTGCCAGCCCAGACCCTTATCGCCATAGATCTCAACGAGCAGATGCGCGCGCGAATGGCCGAGCTGTCGACCGCCGGCGCAGTCGACACCGTTGTGCAGTTCCCCAACGACGGCACGCCCAGGATCGCGATATACCGCAAGCGCTAACCCGGAATCAAACCCGGGGTCAGGTCTTTCATCGATGCATTTTTCTTATTATTTTTGAGGGACTGCGGAACGCCTTCGACTAAACCCGGGGTCAGGTCTTTCATTTGGGCGCCTTTGGCGCGCAAACGAAAGACCTGACCCCTACCACGCTTCAGACTCTGGGCGCTTGGTGACTAGAAGATCGCCGAGGATGAGGTAATTTAGGTCGGTGCCCATAAACACATTCAGGGCTTCCTCCGGTGTGCACGCCATCGCCTCGCCGGGCCGATTGAGCGCGGTATTCACGACCACGCCGTGGCCACTGCGCTGTTTAAACTCGCTCAGCAACGCGTAAAAATCTGGGCAGCGTGCCTCCGTCACTCGCTGCGCACGCACCGTGCCATCTACGTGAACGACTGCGCCGAAGCGGCGTTTAAATTCGTCGTTGGCGGGCGTGCTGACACACATGTATTCATCGACTAACTCGGGAAACTCGGCGCAGCGCTGCGTAGGATCTTCTGCGAGCACGCTCGCCGAATACGGCCGCCAAGTCTCGCGAAATTTTACTTGGCGATTCAGCTTTGCGGCAACGTCTTCGCGGCTAGCGTCGGCGAGAATGCTGCGATTGCCGAGCGCGCGTGAGCCGAACTCCATGCGGCCCCTAAACCACGCGATCACTTCGCCAGCGGCCAGCAATTCGGCGGCGCGTTGATGTGGATTCTCTAACACTTCGAACTGCGGTTTCTCACGATGGCCGGTGCAGGCGAGCTCGCACTGGCGGCGCGTGTACTGCGGGCCCAAAAACAAATTGGCCTTCGGCGTCAGAGTCTCGCCATCCGCGCGTGCAACATACGCCGCAGCACCAATGGCCGTGCCGGAATCCGCGCAGGCTGGCGTAACGAGCAAATGATCAACGCCGGGCATCTCCGCCAGTCGCCGATTCAAGCGAATGTTCATAGAGCCGGTGCCAGCCACGGCGAGGCGACCGGTTTGCGCGATATGCTCACCAAGAAACGTCTCTATCATTTCGAGAGCGAGGTCTTCGTAAAGTTTTTGAATCGCAGCGGCGTAGTGCACATACGGATCATCAGTGAGATTACCGACACGGCGCGGTCCTAACAGTTCCACCAGCTGCTTGCTGAAATAGTGGCCCTTGTTCTTCGCCTTGTAACGCCTGATTCCTACCGTGCCGACTAAATGATTATTCACCTTAAACCGCCGCTCACCAAAGCGGGCGAGCGAGCTTAAATCGTATTTCTCAGGATCGCCGAACGGCGCAATGCCCATAACCTTAAACTCGCCATCGAGCACTTCGAAACCTAGATAGTCAGTCAGCGCCGCGTACATGCCGCTAAGGGAATCGGGATTATAGAATTCTTTGATGCGCGTGATTTTGCCGCCTTCGCTGTAACCGAAAAACAGGTTGGAATATTCGCCCTTAGAATCGATGCAGAATAGCGGCGTCTTGCCCCGCTGTTCATCTAAAAAAACGGCGCTCGCAGCGTGCGCGAGTTGATGCTGGACAGGGATGATCTCGACGCTCTCGCTTGGAATATGCAGCTTATCGAGAAATTCGCCGAGCTCATGCCGATAGCGGCGATAACGGCGATTGCCATTCAATACGCTATCGATCGCGCGGTCGGGCGCGTACCAGTGGCGATACGCGTAGTGCCAGCGCGCCTTATTGAATAGGTTAATGGGTGCAAAGGGAATCGCCACGCGATTAACGTCTTGTCCTCGAATGCCCGCCGCTTGGAGGCAGTGACGCGCGGCAAGATGCGCAGACTCGCCGTTGGCATGACGGCGGCGAATCAATCGCTCCTCTTCTACGGCCGCGACGAGTTCGCCGTCGCGATAAAGCGCTGCCGCAGGATCATGGCCCACTGCACCAGCGAGACCTAAAGTATAGATTGCCATGCATGCCTCCGTGGCATTCGATTAGGCGCGGATGTTACGCGACTTGGCTTTCGGTTTCATACCCGCGGTTTCATGCCCGCGAATCATGTTTCCGCGCTATGACCCGCTCGATCACGTCGACCGCCGCTTGCGGCATACTGTAAAGCCGCTCGTCGGCACCGTAGGCGAGACCGTTCGCAGACCACTGCGCTTTAGGCAATTCCGCGAGCATCTGCGCCAGCGCCGCGTTTAGCTCAGACTGCACGAAGGGCTCGTCGCAGACCCTGCCGGCGTCGGCAAGTATGACATGAAACGCGTAGCCGCAAGTTGCAGTCGTGAGCACCGGCAGACCTGCCACTACCGCCTCAAGCAAGGTATACCCCGCGCTCTCGCGGTAGGCCGGGTGCAGCATGAGGTCGGCGGCCGCTAACAAGTCAGGCACATCATCGCGGCCGCCGACGATCGTTACCTTCTCTGCTATACCGAGCCGCTTGGCTAGGCGAATAAATGCCGCAGGCTTGCCCGATCCAACGAGTAGATAGTGCAGCTGTTTTTGTCCGGAGTAGCTGGCCACCGCGCGCAGCGCCCGGTCAACGCCTTTGACCTTAAAGCCTGAACCCACTTGCAGGATCAGCGTCGCGTCGGGGGCGATATTTAGCTCGTGTTGTAATCGCTCACGCACCGCTGCTTTACGCTGAGCTCTAGCCGCAGGCGAGGCATCGGCAAGCCTGCGATCGTCCGCAAGTCCTGGCGGCAATTCATGCAAGCGCGGTTCACAGCCAGGGTAATAGCGCGAGAACGCCGCGCGCTGCTGTGGCGAGAGATAAAGCACCTGGGTGTCGCCGCTAAGCACCGCTGCCTCGTAGGCGGCGAAGTGACGATAGCGCGGCGTGAACCGGTAATACGCCGCGCGCTGAGAAGCTGCCATTTCCTCGAAACAAGGATCGGCGGCGTAGTAAACATCGAGCCCGGGCATCTTGTTAAAACCCACGACGAGTCCACGTTCTGCGGTGGCGAGTTCGGCTTGCAGCCAACGCGTAAATTGTCGATAGAGCCGCGTCTTAGTCATCGCTTTAACCGGCGCAAGATGCAATGTGACGCCGCTGGGCACCTCGCCTGTCCACTGCATCGTGTAAACGTTCACCGCGTAGCCGCGCACCAAACATTCGCGTAACACGCGCATGAAATCACGCTGCTGTCCCCCATAGGGGAAATAGGTATAGATCACGAAATTGAGTGGGGGCTGTGTGCTCATTGCCGAGTGAATCGTTCTTCCGCCTCGCCATACGCACTAACGCGTCGGCCGGCGGCGGCCTCGGCAAGCAGCGCGGTAAATTCGCGCCAGACCTTCGCCGGAGGGTGTGTCGAAAAACAGGGCGGCGCCACTTCCTTGCCGTCTTGCAGCACTGCCGCGCCCTGATAAGCGCAAGTTTTTTTGATGCACGGCGCGCAGGCAAAGTCGGAGTGCAGATGCTTTTGGGTGTGGCCGTAAGTGCCCGAGAGTCCGGGATCGGTGGGCCCGTAAAGCGACAGCGTGGGGCGGGTGAGTGCGGCGGCGAGATGGCCGAGTCCGGTGTCCACGGCGATAATACCGGCGGCGGCAGCGAGCACGCTGGCCAGTCCACTGAGTGATTGTTTATCGAGTACCGTCGCGCCCGAGTCAGCGGCGATGGATTCTGCGCGCGCCCTCTCGCCAGCATCGCCCCAAGGCAACAAGACCTCGAAGCCCGCTTCGTTGGCGATAAGTGCCAGTGTGCGCCAGTAGTCTTCAGGCCAGTGCTTCGTCGCCCATGTGGTGCCGTGTAAAAACACCACCTGCTTGCGAGTGCTAGCGATTTCATTGCCGCCCGCAATCAATGCGCTGCTAATCCCGTAGTCTACCGTGCGCGGGTTGTATTCGTATTGCAGTGCGCGCGCGAACAGTTGCCGCACGCGGTCTACGGCGTGTTCGCTCCACGGTACTGAGTAGACCTTGTTATAAAAGAGTGTCGCCAGCGGCTCGCGAATCGTACTGTCGCTGAGCCCAACGGTAAGCCCACGCGCCAAACGGCTAATCAATCCGCTTTTAATAAGTCCCTGCGCATCGATAACGAGGTCGTAGTGTTCTCGCTGAATGTCTTCACGAAAAGCCTTAAACTCGCTGCCGCTAAATGAGCGCAGCACAGTCTTGCGCCAGCGCCTCAGCGCCACAGGAATGACTCGCTCCACAGCGGGGTGCCAGCTTGGCACCTCGGCAAAATTTTCTTCAACCACCCAGTCAAAAACGATATCGGGGCGCGCCCTGCGGGCATCTGTTACCGCGGGTAGTGTGTGGATAATGTCGCCTAGCGACGACACTTTAACTATCAATACGCGCACTGCATTTCTCTCATCATTATTTTAGGTCTAGCTCGATAACGGCGGAGCTCGCGCGTGCAGGCGCAAGCTCGGTCATGCAGCGGTTGTGGCCGAAGCGGCAGGTGCGCTCGAAACAGGGCCGGCAATTAATGTCGGTACTCAGAACGCGCGAGATCGTTGCCAGCGGCGGAGTGAAATCCGGCGAGGTGGAACCGTACAGGGCAACCACCGGCAAGTCTAACGCGGCGGCGACATGCATCAGCCCAGAATCATTACTCAGCGCGGTGGTGCAAGCCGCCATAAGGTCTATAGCCTCTTCTAGCGTGGTCTTGCCCGCTACATTAAAGCAGCGCGGATCGCTCTTTGCGCCACCGCTTGTGCCTAACTTTGTAACGATGCCTGCCTCGATTTCTTGAGCGACGGCTTGGTCGCCCGCGGAGCCCATAATAACGATGCGCCAGCCCAACACGATGAGGTCAGCGCAGGTAGCAATGAAATGCGCTGCGGGCCACTGCTTAGAGGGGCCAAATTCGGCGCCGGGACACACAGCAATGAGCCGCTTAGGCATCGGCGCGCTTGGGTCGTCGTTGGGCGCGGCGATGCCGAAGCGCGCAAGCACCCGATCAACGTCTGGGCGTCGCACAAGCAGCCGAGGGTCCGGCACCCTCTCGACCGGCGGCGCGTCGGCTGAGAACGCCAAGGCCGCGAAGCGCTGGGCCATTTGCGGGTATTTGTGCTTATCGAGGCGGCGGCAATCGTTGAGTAGCCAGCCCCGCGCCTCACCACGCCAGCCAGTGCGCACCGGAATGCCCGCAAAGAAGGGAATGAGCGCCGATTTAAACGAGTTAGGTAGCACGATCGCCCGGGTATAGCCGGCGTCACGCAGAGACAGCCCGAAACGGCGACGCGCGCTGAGCTTCAGCTCACCATGACCGAAAGGCAGGTCGAAGCTTGCATCGACCTCGGGCATACGATCGAGCAGCGGTTTGGTCCATGCAGGCGCGAGCACGCTGAGGTGGCTATCGGGGTAACGGCGCTTAAGGGTAATAAAGAGACTCTGCGCCATCACCATGTCACCAACCCACGCCGGGCCGATGATGAGGATCTTCTCTTGCATTTTGCTACTGCTTGTCATGTGCCCAGTTTACTCTCGCTGGGCTTTCAGTGACAGCGTGTTGGCGTGCGCCTATTCGACCAGCTTGACCCACTCGCCTGGCGCGGGGCTGCCATTGGGGTAATAGTTATTCAGCAGCCGCAGCGTCTCTTCGGGATAACTGCTAAGCCGGCTTTGCTGCGCCACTACCGAGAAATCGAAATACTCGCTGGCCTGCACGAAGCGAATCTTAGCCTCTACGCCAGCCCCTTCGCCGCGTTGTATGGCACGAAACGAGCGAATGGCGGCGAGCAGCTCTGCGTCCACCTGATCGGCTGAACCGGCATCGAGGCTACTGCCGCGGAAGATAAACGCGCGCCGACCCAAATAGATGACCGCGATACGCTCGTCCATGCCGGTCTCGGCGGAGGTTGCGACGCCGGTATGGCCAACCAGTCGAAACTGTTCGAGGGGCTCGGAGCGCTGCAGCGAATCGATGCCAAGCCTGTCGCGAATAAATAGACGCGGATCGAGATTGTCTTGCAGGCGCTGAGCCTCGATATGCAACTGTCCGCGGCCGGCGAGCTGGCCTGTCGCCGTGGTCGTGGTTTCTTCGACAGTCCATTCGGGCGGAAACACGAGCGTATAACCGAGCAGATTTTGGTAATAGCGGTTACGCTCGTCGGTGCGCTGACTTTGATTGCTTTGCCCCACCACGAGACCCTCGAGGTGAGCGCGGAACTCGGCGTCGTCGCTGCGCGTTACCTCACCGCCACTGAGGCGAGCGACATCGTCGATCGCCTGCTGCAGCCGCTTATCGTTACGCGGGTGGGTCGCAAACAGACCGTGGTAGCCGCCGCCGGTCCCTGCTACCTTCCGATTAAAGTCTTCTTGGTTTTTCAATACCGTGATGACTTCGATCATCGCGCTGGGGTCGTAGCCCGCGTTAACGATGTATTCGGCGCCGAGGCTGTCGGCTTCGAGCTCTTGCTCGCGGCCGAAGCCACTGAGTCCGGTCTGCGCCCAGATCGAGGTGATGTCGCTAATTTGTGAGCCAACATAGCCGCTGCCCGTGGCAACCGCGGTGACCACACCACCTATCGTCGCGGCGGTTTTGGCGAGCCCGCCACGTGCTTGTCGCTGCACCGCGTGACGCGCCGTAATGTGGCCGATCTCGTGCGCGAGCACCGCGGCTAACTCCGCCTCGCTGTTCATAAAAGTCAGCAGGCCGCGATTCACATAGACATAACCGCCTGGCAACGCGAACGCATTAATCTCAGGGCTATCGATAATCGTGAAAGTATAATCGAGATCGGGGCGGTGACTCGCGCGTGCGACGTCGTTGCCTACGCGCTCTACATACGCCTGCAGCGCTTCGTCGCGATACACGCTCGACGAGGCCAGCACTTTTTCATGCTCCTCTTTGCCGATTTCTTTTTCTTTGTTCTCGGTCATCAGCACGAGGTTGGCGCCGCCGGTCGCGGGGTTTACCGCGCAGCCGTTAAGGCCTAACCCCAAGCCTAGTAGGCAGGTCATTGTTAGTACTGCAGTGGAGCGTAAAGCCATGGCTAGGTTCCTCCCGTGCGCTACTCGCCGTTAACGAACTGCTTGAGCTGATCGGCGAGCCGGACGCAGGCATTCGCCTCGACGCGCGCGATAAGCGGAATGGGGATAACGAGTGCCGGCAAATAGGACTGCCCGGTTGCATCCGTGCTAATAGTGCCGACGTTTTGCAGCGACGCGACATCCCAAACCCGCGCGTCAAAATTTGAATCGTCTTCCCATGAGCCGAAGCCGAAGCAGCCAGCGCCGCCGGGGCCAACGGTGCACGAGATCGAACCGGTGCGCCCGCTAGTCTCAGTAAAACCATCGAGCCAGACGATGTAACGCACGCCGAAGTCTTCCATCTTTTGGGCAACCACCTGCTCCGCCATCAAGCGTTCCAAGTCGCGCGTGCGCAGCGGCGCCGTGCGTGGCTCGAACCACGGGAACATGGCGTCTATGAAGTCGCGCTCGGGAATCACCGAAATGGAATCGTTGCCGCTGGTTATGCGCTCGCCGACACAGTCCACAAATTCTGCGCGGGTCTCGTAGTCGCTGGCGTGGCGGCGACCGAGTATCACAATAGACTCGCCGGTCTCGATGCCAGTGGCGCCCTGTCGAAATTCGTCAACCGTGGTGCTCGTGCAGGCACCTAATGCGGACAGCACGAAGGCGGCAAAGATGCCGACCCGAGCTCGCCGGGTGATTAATGCACTTATGCTGTTTGCTGTGTAAGCATTCACGCGTCGTTTCCTTGGCGCCTCTGGCACCGCGTCCTCGTTAGTAAGGCGTCTTTACTCTCACTGCCTCGCCGCCAGCCAATCCCGGACCTCGGGGACCTGACCAAAGCTTAGCGAAAAACTCGAGGCGAGATCGCGAAGCGCGACAACCGCGGCCTCATTAATCGCGGTAGTTGTTCCGCGCAGGTTTTCGGTGGGCGTCTTGCCATAGGAGGTCAGGACCCAGTCCGCTATGGGTGCACCGTCTTCGGCGAGCAGGCGCATGTTGTAGCGAATCCACACTTCGAAAACGTCTAGCTTAGTCTTGTTGGGCAGTGCGAGTTGAAACTCATCGATGGCTGGGACGAAGATCGCATCGACGCCGAGAGCCTGTGCTTCTTCTACGCTGTCCACCGTCACCACGGAATTAAACATGGCCGGCAGCACCGCGTTGAATAGCGCAATATGCGATTCACCGCTGGCGATATTGTATTCCTCGTTGCCGGTTTCCGAATACTCGATGTAGTGAAAACTGCGCAGCGCCTCGTCATACACGACGGCCACGTCAATGGGCAGCGACGCCACATTGGGCGAAGGGTAGCTGCCCTGTATGACAACGTTGCTGACGCCGCAGCTCATCAGCAGCAGAGCGCCCGCTAGGAAGGCGACGGCGTTACGCAGGTTTAGGACGGTTGTTTTCATTGACTCGCTGCTAGTTGCACCCTATTGGAAATCATTGAGGCCTACGAATGTACCACCATTTCGCTGCGTCATCTCGCGCATCAGCGTGGAATACCGGTACACACTCTGTTGGAACCGCGCGGGGCCCGAAAATATCGTCGGAAAGCCGATGCCGTGAATACGCACGAGGCGGTTGCCATCGGCGTCCTCGACGTTAATGCGATCTATAGTACGCAATACGTCGCGTATCGAGCCTCCGGGTTGAAAATCGTCCCCCAGCACGTAAATGCTGATCTTCTTATCGGGCGCATAGAAAGTATTAATCGCCCGGGTCACGCCTTCGACGGGGCTGGAATTACTGAAGGGGTTCCAATTCCTCAGCGTCGACAGTATCTGATTACGCCGTGCAGGCGTATCTGGGATCCACTGACCACGAAACGAATCGAACATGTAGTCGCCCATGTCATTCATGATCTGTATGCCCTTCACGTCGGGATAGACATTGAGGGTGTCTTCGATGACGCCGAGCATTTTCCCCCAGCTCGGGTTATTGAACATAGAACCCGACGTATCGATGACGAAGATGATGTATTCGCTGTCCACCGGAATGCCGCCGATTGCGTTGTTTTCCGGCGCGCGGCTGTTGGCCGCGAGGCGCTGCATCTCCTCGGTTAAGCTCTGCTGAGCGAGCGACAGCTTGCCGATCTCCTCGGTGCTCTCCTGCGACAGCTGGCGCGAAGACTGGAACTCGCCCTGCACATCGCTTAAGTCGCGGCGCAGACGTGCGACACGGTCCTTCAGCGCAGACAACTGCTCTTGCTTTGCGTTTAGGTCGCGATTGACGACGCGGGTCTCTCCGCGAATCTCGAACAATGCTTCCTGCAACTCTGCTATGACCGCCGTTGGAGTCGCCTGCGCCTCCTCGATCGGCGCGGGCTGCGAGGGCTTGGCGAGCATTAGCAGGATGATCATCGCGCCGAAGCCGCACGACGCTACGTCGAGGAACGACACCGTAAACGACTCTGTCTCGCGGCTACGCTTAAGCATTAGGGCCAGTCCTTCGAGGGCGTGATAAACGACCCGCGGCTGATCTGCGCAAGCTGCCAATACGCTGCCGATGCGCTGGGGTCGCCCTCCAATGGGAGCAGAACAATATTCACCGGAATATTATCCGGCAGGGCATCGAGCGCGTCCTCGAAACGATCGAGTCTATCCTTAGGCGTCACCAGGCCGGTGCGGCTTCCGCGCTCGCCAAGCGTCGGCAGTCCGTCTGTAATGAGGAAAATATTATCGGGGCGCTCATCCATTGCTGCGATCGCGCGGAACACCTGCTGCAGGTCTGTGCCGTTGTTCGGCACCAGCGCCTTGAGCCTATCGATACCGGCGTTAAGCCCATCGCGCTCGGCGACCTCTTGCCAACTGTCTAGCTCGGCGTCGAGCAGCGACTCGGTGGTTTGGTTAAAGTGCCAGAGTTGATAACGGCTTGTAATAGGCAGCTGCGTGCTCACCCAATCTACCGTCCGAATCACGCGCTGCCACTTCGGCGCGGCGAGCTTGCGCTCCTCGTTCATGTTGCGAGTACGAATAATATTCACCAGCGTTTCGTCGAGCATGCTGGTCGAGCTATCCACTAAGACAAGGATGCGTTGACCTCCCAGGAATAGGCCCGTCAAATATTGCCTGCTGCCGTCGCCAAGAAACTGGCGCACGCTATTGCCCTCTTGGTCGAGAGCGCTCGCCTGCAGGCGTAGCAGCTCTTCTTCGAGCGCGCGCACGTCGGCCCGCAGCTTCTCTATGCTCTCAACCGTCGCCGTACTCGAATTTTCGAGGGCGGCGAGCTCTTCTAAAAAGGTTTGCAGCTGTTCTTGAATCTCCGTCGCCAAGCCTTCGGCGGTGACCACCTCTAGGCTCACGTCTGCGACGGTATTACGTAGGCGCTCGAGATTGATCTCGCCTTCGAGCACCTCTTCCTCGAGCAGGCTCACCTCGGCCGCGATGCTAGGATCTACCCGCACGGCGGCTACGGTTGTCGCATGATCTAGAATTAGGAAAAGCAAGATGACCGCGCCAAATCCGCAGAACATCACGTCGAGAAACGCAAGACTGAGCGGGCTAACTTGGCGGTTCTTAGCCTTCGCCATCGCTCACCTCTTCTTGCATAAAAGACTCTAGCACCAGAGACGCTATTGAGCCGTCTGGCTGCATAATGCCGAGCGTATCGCCCTGGGCGACAAAGAGTGCTTCGCCTTCGGCGAGCCTGATTGGATTGCCGTTAAGTCGCAGCCCCGCGGCGGTTTGCGCGTCGAGTGTAAAGCGCGCGCGTGGACCTTCGCGGCGCGGCGCGGCCCGTGACATGCCGGCGTCGACCGCGAGCTGTTTGTGCAGCCCGAAAGGCGCACCAGTAACTAGCTGGTCGCGATGCGCGAAGCACGAGGCGATACTGGTTTCGAACCCGGCTACGTTTACAGCCGTGACCCGCACCAGCTCGGCATGGCTGGCAAGCTCGGCGGTCATGCCGGGCAGCCCCCCAAGCGGCGGACACACGACTATCCGCGCGTTCGCGCTTTGGCTGCGCTGCAATAGGCTGCGCAGCTGCTGCGCAATTTTTTCGCGCGTGGGTGCAAGCGCCGACAAAAGATCTTGGTAAGGCAACTTGGCCCCGTGCAGTGCTCCGTCTGCGGCGAGTTCGAGCAGCACGTTCTCGCCACTGGCAGCAGCACGCAGCCAATCCGGCAAGGCGTTATAAAGTAGCTGCTCGGTGGGCGCATCGTGTTGCGGATTAAACCGACACTGTTCGATGAATAATTCCGTGCTGAACTGCATCAGCGCATCGATGACATTCTCGCTGCCAGTGGAGGGCAACGCCACGCTCGCCTCCACTTTCAAACGCCCGCCGTGCCACTCTATTAAGCTGATCAGAGTTTGATGCAATTGCTGCTGAACGACGACTGTTGCCCCTTCGGCGGGCGTGGACGCGGCGGCGAGCAGCGCGGAATCGACGAGGCTAACCACCCGCAGCGGCGTCTTCTTTGCGACGCCGAGCAAAATGCCCAGCTGCTGCCGAGAGAAACTGCTTGGCACGCTCAACACGACATCGCGCGGCTCGCCACCAGACTGCTCGGCGATAGCTTGCAAATGGGCGTGGGCGAGGTCGGCACTATGGCGCAGGTTTTCGTTTGGCAGGCGCCCGCTAGGCAGCGGCTCGAGGCTGAGGTCTTGCCAGTAGCGGCTATGACTTTGATTCGGATGCAGACGCGACTGGGCCCGGGCCTCGTTGCCGAGCAGCACCTCTTTCTCCTTCGCGAGCGCGAAGCCGGCGCTCGTCAGCAACACGCCGTCTTCGCCGCCTAGCGCGACACCGTTGTCATTCAGCTCGAGTAATTGCAGCGTCATGCGGTTTCTCGTTTACGCCATCAGCTCGGCGGATTGTTTATTTGTCGTCACGCGCAGATGACGAATCATGCGCTCGTCGCAGTAATTCTGACAGTCGAGCACCAGCCGATCTTGTACGAGTTGCAGCTGATGCAGCGCGAACATTAAGACGATGCTCACAACCAGCGCGACGAAGGTCGAGTTGAATGCCACGCCTAGGCTTACCGTCACGCCGACGATATCGCCGTTAACCGCCTGATACGCCTGACCCAGCGCCGTGCCGATACCGCGCACGGTGCCAAGGAAGCCGATGGACGGAATCGCCCACGCGATATAGCGCACGATCGCGAGCTCCGTTTCCATGCGGTCGGCTTCGGATTCGCACACATCTTTTACCGTGTTAGAGACATCCTGAATGCTTTGGGTACTTTGAAACCGATGCAGCCCAGAAATCAGCGCGCGTGGCAGCAGCGTTGCGCGCTCGTCGCTTCCTAATGCCTGCACCGGGCGCGCAAAATTGCGCGCATCCTGAGGCAGGATGCTCGTGCCCTCCGGCACCTGCAGCAGGTTGCGGTCGAGCAGCCTGCGATTAGTCAGAGTCTGAGCAGCCTTGAGGCCGATGATCGCCATCGCCCACAGGAACAGGATGATGCAGGTCTCTTGCTCGAAATCCCTCAGCACCACATAGAACGAGCGTTCTGGTGTGTAGTTGGGATCGGTCTGCTGCAGATACTCTTGCTGCTGCGCCACGATCTCTGCATTCGGGCGTATCACCGCAACATACGCCGTGTGCACGAAGATCACTGCGGTGATAAGCGCCGCGATCTGAAAGATTGCTCCGTTGAGCAGGCCCTGTCTCATAGCTTTTCCTTCTTCATTTTATTTCACGATTTGCGGTGTTTGCCGCAGATCAAATATCCACCGGGAACGAGACACCAAAATCCTGCGAGATTTCCTCGGACGGGATGAAACGTCCGCCTGACTCCTCTGTGGATTCGTCCGTCTCTAGCTCCAATTCCGAATCTGTTTCTTGCGCAGACCCTTGCGAGTCTGCCTGCACTTCATTCTGCAAAGCCGGCGCTGGCTCCTGCGAGTCTTGCGCCTGCACGGCGGACGCGGTTAGCGCCGCAACCGCGAGTAGGACTAAACACTGCAGTGGCTTTAGAAGGAGCTTTAGAAAGACCTTTAGCATCGTCATTCTCCTAAATAGCGCGCGACGCGAAAGCCCACGTCGTCGCGCGGCTCTTCGCCGAAATCGCGGAAGCTAAGCCGCAGTTCGGTAATGGATCCGTGCGCCCAGCTCGAGCCGCGGATTACGCGGAACTGACCAGCGCTAGGTCCAAGCGGATCGCGCTCGACACCCAGCGTGCCGGCAGAGCCGTAGTAGTCGTGCACCCACTCCGCCACGTTACCGGCGAGATCGAACAGCCCGTGTTGGTTAGCGCCGAAGCTGCCAACCGGTGCGGTCAACGGATAGCGATCGTCGTAGTCATACAGAATGTCGCCGAGGAATGCGCGCGCACTCACATCCGCGACGTTGGCCGCGCCTGCCGGCGGCGGCAAGTCTCCCGCCCACGCGTATTTGCGGAGCCCGTCGGGGCTGGTCTCATCGCGTCGAGCCGCCCACGCCCATTCGGCTTCGGTAGGCAGTCGATAGCCCGTGCTTTGGGGGTCGCTTCCCACTACGATCGCATTGCCTTCGGGGTCGGTGTCGAGCAGATAGAACGGCGCGAGTCCTTCTTGTTCACTCAGCCAATTACTGAAAAGCGCCGCCTGTTGCCAGCTGACTCTCACCACCGGTTGGGCCTCGTTATTCAGCGTCATACCGTTGCTGGTGCCGGAACTATGCTCCGGATCGAACAGGCGGAACTGGCCGTTAGTCACTTCATTAAAAGAAAGGTAAAACGGTTTCTCGAGGACGATATCTCGCAGCACCTCGTTGGGCCTGCGGCCCGCCTCGCGGCGCGACGCACCCATGCTAAACGCGTCGGGTTTGAGCAGCGTCATGCGCTGGCCGGCGGCATTCTCGATGACCGGCTCGATGGCCGCGATGCGCGCCTGCTCGAGTGATATCAGGTCTACTTTCACCGCTTGCTCTAGGCCGCGCCGCGGCGTGAACTCCGCCTCATACGGCACATATCCTGGGCTGCGAATTTCCACTCGCTGACTCACTGCCATGAGCGCGAGGGTTTGATTGGCGCTGCCGCGACTCACGCCATCGATAAACAATTCTGCAGTGCTAGGCGTCGCAGTAAACGTAACCTCGGAGCGCACAGCCTCAAGCTCTATCAACAGACGACGCTCTTCGTCTGGTCGGGTGGTCAGTGTCGTCTGTTTAGATTCGTAGCCGTTCTTGAAAAAAGTAATGCCATGTTCGATGCCCGGCGCGAGCGCAACCTCGACCGGCGTTAAACCCTGGAACTCGCCGCCCACCGTCACACTCGCCCCGCTCGGCACGGATTCGATGAGCACTAAACCGTCGGCAGGCTCGAGCAGAATGCGCGGCACGACGACGCTGGTGCCCGCGTCGAGATCGAGTCGCTGCGTCCACGCCTTATGGCCAGCCAGTTTTACCAAGGCTTCGCGCCGCCCCTGAAGAATTTCAGCGTTCAGCGGCGTCGTGCCGACGCGTTCGCCATCGATTAGCAATTCCGCACCGGCGGGTGTCGTGGTAAAGCTCACCGTCGCCCACGCCGGCGCGAGGCGTAGCTCGAAAGACTGAGGCTGCCGTCGCCCTTCTATGACGACTGTTTGCGCCGCATCGAGGTAGCGCTCAAGCGAGACGCTGATTTCATGTTCGCCCGGCTCGACGTCTATATCGACAAGGGGCGTGCTGCCCACATCCACGCCGTCGATAAGCACGCGCGCGCCCGTGAGCATCGCGCCCTCTGCCAGTGCGTTAAGCGTGACAATGCCGGGCAGCCTGCGCAGGCTAAAGCTGTGGGTTTGGGCCGCTTCTCCGTCTATCGCCAGCGGCAGAGTCGCTTGATGGAAACCCGGATTACTCAGCGTCACGAGATAGTCGCCAGAGCGCATCAGATAGCGTTGACCCACGCGCAGTGAGAAGCCGCCGTCGATCTGGATCTCTGCAGTAATTGGATCAACGTCGATCAACACCGAGCGGGCGCTTAGGACAAACCACGCGCAGGCCACGGCCGTAAGACCGAACGCGGCGATGACGAGATGGAACCAGCGAAACCTTTCGAATAGTCGGCGCTTTACCGCGGTCGCCGGTTCGAAATCGATCGCCTCGATGACTTCGAGTGAGTCTGGGAGCTCGTCGTGATTTTCGCTCATAGTTAGCGCCCCAACGCCGCGTTAATCGGCTCGTCACAGCGCACGATCACCACGGCGGGCGTAAGCCCAAATCCTACGGTGAATTCTTCGCGCACCTCACGGAATCCCGCGCGGCGTCCAACGGCTGCATACCTGCCCGGCTTTAGATCTAGACGCGTCGCCTCGAAGGTGCCGAGCTCGCTCACGCGCAGCACGGTCACCTCAGTTAAGCCATCGGAGATAAAGCGAATCGAAAGCGGAATTTGCGACGCCTCGAGCAGCGCCTGCAATTCATCGAGCTGGGAAATCAGGCGAGGGCCGGGTGAATCGATTGCCCGGCCGGTGAAATACACGTCGCGGGTTTCGTCGAACACCGCGGGCTCCGCAAAGCGCTCTGGCGCATCTAAGGCTGCCACAAGCAGTGCATCGAGTCGTGCGCGCTTGCTGGCGTAATCTAGCGCCTCATTAATCGACGGCAGGGTCTCATCGAGCGCGACGATGGCTTCGTATTCCACCACTGCGGCTTGCCATGCCTCGTTTGACTCGGCGGTTTGCGCCGCCTGTTGCAGCGCCGCAATCTGCGCATTCGTCAGCTCAGTCTCAGTTTGAACAATCGCCGCGCGCGCCTCGTCTGCGTTTATGCCCAGCTTTGCCGCCGCCTCGAAGCGCGCGATGGCCTCGTCGGGCTCGCCGGCTTGCAAGCGTGCATAGCCTTCGGACATCGCCTGGGCGAAACGGCGCTCGAGCAGTCTCGCCTTGGCCGCGGCCAAGAGCGATGCGGCTTGCTCGCTGTAGGGATCCAAATTTACTGCTTGTTCCAATATCGCGACCTGCTCGCGCGGATTATCCGCGACTAATTCTGCGGCGTCGAAGAGGCCATTTAATTCCTCCAGCACTAGCGCGCGACGCAGGCCAACGCGCGCTGGGCTATTCTCGTCTACCGGCACCATCGCGCTCTCATCGAACAGCGAGTCTTCAAGGCTACGCGCAAGGTCGAACGCGGCGATGGCCGCGGGGGCATCGAGGGCGATTAACGCCTGCTCGCCGCTCACCAAGCGCTGCTCAAGCACCACCGGCACGGAATCTATAATCTGTGTGAGCGTCGCAAGACCCGCGGCGTAGGCTTGCTGTGCCGCCTCGAATTCCTGCGTGCGGTAGAACTCGTCGCCTAGTGTCGCATCCGCGATCGCGCGCTCGTAATCGGCCGCGGCCCACAGGCTCACCTCGAGTGCATCTAAACGCGTTTGTTGTTCGAGTAATTGCGCCAACACATCCTGCGCCGCCTTGCGATCGCGCGCGCGCTGCGCTTCTTGAAAAGGCGACACGCCAGTATCAGGCGTTGTGGTCTGCTGCGTGGGCGCAGCGAGGTCTACGCGGCGCTCGAGTGGTAGCTCGTAATTTTGCACGATGCCGGGCAGCACAAACACGACGAAGAGCGCAGCAAGCACGAGTACACCTAGGCCGAGCCACACCCACAGGGGCTGCTTAGTGCCGCGGTCGCTGTCGAGTTCTGGTCCTGCGGCCGCATAATCAAGCGCAGCCGTTTGGGGAGTCGTCTCGCTGAGGCCGCCGGCGCGGTCATCGTGTTCTGGCATCGCTGTCTTTGTCTCAATACTGGTGTGGTTCGGCCTTTCCGCGTGCGCTAAAGTGGCGCGGTTTCGGCGGCATAGATATCAGCGAGTATCTCACGCCACTGCGCGTACTGCTCCTCTACTGTGCCGGTAAGGGTAATGGTGCGGTCTTGCAGGTCGATGACGCGCGGCGCGACCTCGTTCTCGAGGGACTCGCCGAGTTCTTGCAGCGACTCCAAGTGCATCTGCGCCTCGGCACGCTTATCGAAGCCGCTCTTAATCACGTAGGCGCCGGCGCCAACGCCGAGTGCCCCGCCGGTCTGGGTCGCGTAATCGGTGCCGTTAGCCGCGGCGGCGAGTCCGCCAAGCACGACCGCCGTGCCTGCGATAAAACGCCTGCGCGCCGAGCCTTCGAGCTCGCGCAGGGTCATGGTTGCGTCGTAACTCTGCTCGCGCCACGAATCATAGGGCACCCGCATCTCGCGTGCGTAGGTTGAGTAGTAGTCCTGCACCGTGTCGATAAACATGAAGTCGCGCTCGCGAATCGTTCGGACGCGCGCGAGCAGCGGGTCGTTGTCTGCGGGCAGGGAGTTGATCTGGTAAATACCTCGGCGATCAAGCGTGAGGTAGTCATCGAATGCATCGGGCGCAAAGCCGCGCGCGAAGCGCAGCTCAGACACCGTGCGAATCTCAGTGATTTGGGCAGGCTCTACATTGCGCTGCAAGTAGGCCAGAAGGTCGTTGGCGATGGTGTTGTAGATGACTTGAAAAGGATCGTTCTTCTGCCGCTCGCTCGGCTCGTAGCTGAATCGACTAACGACCTCGTTATACTCTTTGGTGTACCAAGCGCGGCCGGTTGAGTCGGAGACGGTCACTTGCAGCGTCATCGCTTCACCATCGGAGAGCAGCACGGTGCCGTTGACGACTACATCGATTGGGCTCGAGTCGTTAGGCAGCACCCGCACGATGCCCCAGTTGCCCGAACGTTGCAGCGTGTCGGCGAGCATATAGGGCACGTAGCGCGACTCGGCAACGCGTATCTGCGCGTTGGTGATTTCTTCCTCGCGCCGATTCAAATCGTCCAGGCCTGGGTCGAACACGGCGATACCTATATCGAGCAGATATTCCTCCGCGAGCGCGTCACTGGCGCGGACGATAGGGGTATACGTTGTGCTCTTTACCGTATGCGTGGCGCAGGCAGCGAGCGCAAACGCCATGAGGGCTGCGCAGACAAGGCGCGCCGGAATCGATCGTCGCTGACTCATCGAAAACTCCTCTATTACTTGATCACGAGTCATTAGTTATCACTTAGACCCGTGTAATTGCGATATTCATCCCACAGGGCTTCGCGCAGCTCTGGGTCTGGCTCACTCATCGCCGCCTCACGCAGCTGGCGCGCTACGACGTCGTCGTCACGGCCATTGGGGATGTCTTCGGGCGGCGGGAAAGACTCTGTATTCTGCGAACCCGGCATAGGCGGCGCCTGTGTCGCGACCTGCGGGCCACCATTGGCTCCCGGCGCCTGCAGGATTTGTGGCATTTGGCCGCCATCGCCGGCGCCGTCTTCGGCACCCGGCTGCGCGCTAGCACCGCCGGCATTGGTTTCGGCTTGGGCGCGCTCGCGCTCGCCGAGGATAAAGCCATCGAACGTTTCGTAGCCGCGGCGCAGCTGCTCGTCCAACACGGCTGCGCGCTCCGATGTGGTCATCGTGCCGCTCCCCGCGCCTGCGCCGTTGGTGTTCGCTGTCTGGTCGCCGGCGGGGCTTCCTGTCGAGCTTCCTACAGAAGAAGATCTACCACTTAATACGCCATCAGGTAGCGTATCTAGGCTGTAATCTCCACTTGGGGAGCCTAATACCGACGATTGGGAGCCTGAAGGTCCACTTTGGCCTGCATCGCTGCCTCGATCCTGTTGGCCGCTAGCGCTGGCGCCATTAGGCCCGTCATCACCAGGCGTGTCGCCCCTG
The DNA here is from genome assembly GCA_024639905.1 of Gammaproteobacteria bacterium. Lineage (GTDB taxonomy): Bacteria > Pseudomonadota > Gammaproteobacteria > Pseudomonadales > Pseudohongiellaceae > UBA9145. The sequence continues at coordinate 51,831 of JAHEGE010000010.1, forward strand.
CCAGGCAGGCTTGGGCTCACGCCCGGCATAGCGCCGGACTGCCCTCCAGTCGGCGCTGAGGCCGAGTCTGATCCCGATGCACTGCTAGGCTGGCTGCCCGAGCGGCTGCTCGCTTGGCTTGGGCTCGGAGAGGGCGAGCTCGACGGGCTGCTAGACGAACTGCTTGAAGAACTGCTGGACGCCGAGGGCATCGAGGGACTCGGCATCGAGGAGGGCGACGACGGCGACGACTGTGATGAAGAAGGCATCGAAGGAGAAGGCATAGAGGGCGACGAAGGCGAAGGCGACGATGCCGAGGGCGTAGAAGGCGATGGCATAGAAGGCGAAGGCACGCTGGCCGAGCTCTGGCTCTGGCTGGACGACTGGCAGGCGGAGGCAACTAAGCCCACTAGCGCAATCAGCGCGCCGCTGCGCACAGCGCGGCCGAGGTAAGCGTGTCTAGATCGCTGCTTAGTTATCATCTGTCGGTCCTCGGTGTCGTGAAGCGTTCATTGTACGCGCAATGACGACAATTCTGTCTGAACATAAAAAGTCCACTGCCGCGCCGCCAGCATAGGCTGCCGATGCTTAAGAGCGGCTGAATGCTAATACCAATAGCGATAGCGCAAGACGTTGTTTTGCGAACGCTGCGGCACGCCGCCTTTGATCACCGGCCGAAACGTCGAATCACGCACAAGCCGCTTGAGCCGACTCAGCTGCAGGGCATTGTCCGCAGTCTCGGCGGTCAGCACGCGCACGTTACGCACGATCCCGTTCTCACTGACATCGAGGACAACGTCAGCGTAGTCGTGGCGCAGCGCCTGCTTGCTGTCTTTAGCCGCGTCGCCGGCCGTATCGCTCATCGCCGCAAATTTCTGCAAGGCGTTGGCTTGTTCTCCGGCGAAAGACGGCATGTGCACGATGTGCCCAAAGTGCTGTTCGAGCAGCGTGTCGGCGGCTGGCTGATTAGCGAGCAGGTTCCACGCGTTGAGGTATTGCTCGTGAGCATCCTTGATGCGGCCAAACAACAAATACCAATCCGCTAAATTGCTAAACGCCTCGGCAATCGCAATGGCGTCGTCGCGTTTATCGAGCTCATACTTGAGTATTTGCGACAGCGCGTTGGCGCCGCTGGAAAAGCCGAGCGACGCAGCGCCGCGAGGCTGAGCAAGCCGCTCGCGCATCAGCGACTGTGAATTGCGGATATCTGCCCGGTTCATGTCGGCGGCCAGCTCGGGATGACGCGAAAGAAGATAAGACGAACTCGCGATGCCGCGCATGTAATTCACGAGGCGGGAGTCTTGCGGGCCGAAATATTGGCGCACCATGCGCGCCGCCGCGCTGTAATACATTAGCGCATTGCTAAGCCGCAGCCCGAGGGAATCACCGTGGCCCACATAGTACGCGCGCAAGTTCCACTCGGCGATGCTGTCCAGCACCGGGATCATGCGCGGGTCTTCAGGCCCAAACGCGCGCCGTTGAATAAAGTACAAATAGTCGAAGGTTTCGTCTGCTTCGCCCCACAGGCCCAGGGCCAATTGGCTCTGTAACTTTTCTTCCACGGCGGCGAGCTGGCCGGTTGAGTGCAGCCCTGAATTAATGCGGTTAATGTGCACGGCGCGATCGAAGACACTGATGGCCTCTTCGTGCTCACCTTGCTGCTGCAGCAGTCCACCGAGCGCGCTGAGCTCCTCAGCCAAGGTGGGATTCCACACGCCTCCGTTGACTTCAAGATCGGCCACCGAGGCATAGTATTCGTCGATAGCCCGTTCTCGAGCGAGCGCCTCGTCTGCCGCATCGCGGCTCTCTGTCTCGGCATTGTTTGATTGCGCCGCGACCTGCCCCAGCGTGCGGAAATACGGCACGCCACCGCGCACGAGGGGCGAACGGCCCGCGAGTGAGTAGCGCGCCGAGGACTGGCTTTCAGATTGAAAATGCGCGGGAGAGAATCGTGCGGCGCGTCTGACTGCGGTTTCGATCCCGCCTGGAATTTGATGATAGAAAGGCGACGGCGCGATTAACGTGACTGGCTCCTCGACCAGCTTCAACTCCAACTCTGCCCGCGGCGTAGGCAGTGGCGGTTCGATCTGCTCCTCGGCCTGCGCAGCAACCTCGACCGCGCTTAGAGACACGGTGCACATGAGAGACACAGCGCAGAAGAGGCGGCTAGAGAGAAGGCTAAAGAGGCAGCTAAAGAGACGGCTAATAGCTCTCTCCGCCCCGAACATTCGGAGCGCGGAGTTAGCAATGCCGCGTCGTACGCGACTGTCATCCGCTGGGAAACTACGCATTTCTTCCTTTCACTGGCTTTGATCTACACGTCTACGATTGACGCTGAAGCCAAGATCAGCGCGACACCAAAGGGTTTTCGCCTGCATGAAGAAGGTTATAGCACCTCGGGAATTTAACTGTAAACGAGTTCCCCCGCCCACGGCGCACGAGAGGCCGTCATCACCGCTCGTCTTCACGCCTTTTTCTCTTATAATCGCCCTGCAAACTGAGCTAAAAATAGGACTCACCGTGCCCGAACTCCCCGAAGTAGAAACCACCCGCCGCGGCATTGAGCCCCATGTCGAAGGCAAGCGCATCGCCCGGCTCGTCGTGCGCGAACGGCGGCTCCGCTGGCCGATTTCGGCGGCGCTCGAGTCGCTAATCGAGGGGCGCGAGATCGACGCTGTCGAGCGCCGAGGTAAATACTTACTCCTGCGGATAGGGTCTGGAAACCTGATTATTCACCTAGGTATGAGCGGCAGCCTCAGGGTCATCCCAGACGGAACGACGGCCGCGCTCAAGCGGCATGACCACGTCGATCTGGTGCTCGCAGACAACACCGTGCTGCGCTACCACGACCCCCGCCGCTTTGGCTGTGTGCTCTGGCAAGACGGCCCCATCGACGCCCATCCGCTTATCGCCTCGCTGGGTCCCGAGCCTTTGTCGGCGGCATTCAGCGCGCAGCAACTTCACTCGCGCAGCCGCGGGCGCAAGGCGCCCATCAAGACGTTCATCATGGACAGCAAGGTAGTGGTCGGCGTGGGGAATATTTATGCGAACGAGGCGCTGTTTTTCGCCGGCATTAACCCCCAGCGCGCCGCGGGCAAGTTGTCGCTAGCCCGCTATGCGCTGCTAACCGACTGCATCAAACGCGTGCTCGCCCGCGCCATCGAGGTTGGCGGTACGACGCTACGAGACTTCACCGGTAGTGATGGCCAGCCTGGGTATTTCGCGCAGTCGCTGCAGGTGTATGGGCGCGGCGGGGAGCCGTGCAAACAGTGTGCGAAGCCGCTAAAAGAGATTCGTCTGGGGCAGCGCAGCACCGTGTATTGCACGGCGTGCCAACGCTAAAAACCCCACACTAGACTTTCGAATAGGCCTTCATAGCCTCGACCACCGCCGGATGCGCAAACTGCGAGATATCGCCGCCGTAGGACGAGATTTCGCGCACCAGCGTGGAGGAGATGTACGACAAGTGCTCGGCCGGTGCGAGAAAGACGGTTTCGATAGAGGGTTCTAACACGCGGTTCATGCCCACGAGCTGAAACTCGTATTCGAAGTCGGCCACGGTGCGCAGGCCACGCAGGATGATCTTGGAGTCGACTTCCTTCACGAACTGAATAAGCAGGTTATCGAACGAGCGCACCTCAACATTGGGCAGGTGGGCCAGCACTTCGCGTGCAAGCTCGACACGCTGCTCCGTGGGCATGGCGCTGCTCTTCTGCCGGTTGGAGCCGACGACGCCGACGATGATGTGATCGAAAAGCCTCGATGCGCGCTCCACCAGGTCGGTGTGGCCATTGGTAATCGGATTAAACGTTCCGGGGTAGACGGCTGTCTTCATGGGGCTCTCTCGATGGGCTCTTATTGCTTTAAGGTGAGGTGCGCGGAGGCGAGTTGCCGGCATTCTAGCGAATCGACCTGCTGCCCACAATCGCGGCCTGAACCTAAGCTTGCAGGCTTAGGCTGTGGGCGCGGTAGGCAAAGGCGCAATCTGCAAAAGAGTCGAATGCACCGCCCCCGCCCGCTTCGTTTTCGCCACGCGCCAGCCGGCGGGAAAAGACTCTGCAGCCAAGGGCGCTGATGTTTCTACGTAGACGAGCGCGCCGGGGGCGAGGCACCCTGAATCGGCGAGGGCCTGGCACACCCGCAGCTGCATCGCCTCTGCGAAAGGGGGATCGACGAAGACCAGGTCGAATGTTCGCTGGGAGTTGGCTGCCAACCATTGCAGCGCATCGGCGGCGATCACCTCAACACTGCTCGCGGCGAGCGCCTGCTTGTTAACGCGCAGGCTCGCCGCCGCCGCCGCGTTCTTCTCCACTAACACCACGCTGCTCGCACCGCGCGAGGCGGCCTCGAAGCCGAGCGCGCCGCTACCGGCAAAGAGGTCCAACACGCGCGCTGCAGGCACGCTGCGCTGCAACCAGTTAAACAGGGTCTCGCGCACGCGATCGGCGGTCGGCCTTAGGCCTTCGGCAGAGGGAAAGTTGAGTTTGCGGCTGCGCCATTCGCCGCCAATAATGCGCACGCTGCCGCCACGCTGGTCGGCCCCGCGCGACGTGGTTTTGGTCTGAGCAGCGACGCTGCGCGAAGGGCTGGCTTGGCGTTTGGCATTCATGCCGCCAAGTGTAACCGCATCCTGCCGTGCCACAAGCGCTGTCGTGCGATTGGCGCCGCGAATGGTGGTAACATGCACGCCTCTACAACGCGCGGGTAATCGAGACGATGTTTGGCTTTGGCAAGAAGAAAAAAGACGAGGCGTTAGCAACAGAGCAAGCTGGCCTCGTCTCTCCATCTGATAATCCGTCTGATACCTCATCTGATATGCCTTCCGACGCGCCACACATGCAGCCCGCTGCCGAGCCTACAAGTGGCACAAGCGAAGACCTGCCAGCATCGCAAGAATCCAAGCCTGCGCCGCAAAAGCCCGGCTTCTTCGGCCGCCTGCGCGCCGGGCTGAGTCGCACGCGCGGCAAGCTGAGCGAAGGCATCGGCGCGGTGGTGCTCGGACGCAAGCAGGTCGACGCCGCGCTGCTCGACGATGTCGAGACCCAGCTGCTGTCTGCCGATGTGGGGTTGGATGCAACCGACACGATTATCGACGGCCTGCGCGCGCGGCTTGGCCGCAAACAGCTCGGCGACGCCGACGCGTTTATGGCGGCGCTGCGCGAAGAACTGCGCGCCCTGCTCGAGCCCTGCGATGTGCCGCTGATTATCGACACGAGTCGCAAGCCTTTTGTGATTTTGATGGTGGGCGTTAACGGCGTAGGCAAGACCACAACGATCGGCAAGCTCGCCAAGCGCTATCAAAACGAAGGACACAGCGTGATGCTCGCCGCCGGCGACACCTTCCGCGCCGCTGCTGTCGAACAGCTGCAGGTGTGGGGCGAGCGCAACGACGTGCCGGTTGTAGCGCAGGCCACGGGGGCCGACAGCGCGTCGGTTATTTTCGATGCCTATCAAAGCGCCAAGGCGAAGGGCGTGGACGTACTCATCGCCGACACCGCGGGCCGCTTGCACACCAAAGACAACCTGATGACCGAGCTCGAAAAGATCGTGCGCGTGTTGAAGAAGCAAGAAGAGCGGCTGCCCGACGAGGTGTTGCTGGTTTTAGATGCGACCACGGGTCAGAACGCACTGAGCCAGGCGGACAGCTTTCACAAGTCGACAACGCTTACCGGCCTTGCCCTCACCAAGCTCGACGGTAGCGCCAAGGGCGGCGTCGCATTTGCGCTCGCTAAACGCCTCGGCATACCCCTGCGCTTTATCGGGGTGGGCGAACAGATAGACGACCTAAGACCCTTTAATGCTGCAGACTTCGTCTCCGCCCTGTTCGATAGCGAGGCGGGTGATTCGGAAGTAGGCGACAGCCAAGGCCAGACAAGTGAATGATTACTCTCGACAGAGTTAGCAAACGCTATAGCGGCGGTCAGGATGCACTCGCCAACCTGAGTGTCTCGCTCGGGCGCGGCGAGTTTGCGTTTGTGACTGGTCACTCCGGCGCCGGCAAGAGCACCCTGCTCAGGCTCGTGCTGGGCCTCGAGAAGGCCAGTGGCGGCAGACTGGTCGTGAATGGCCGCGAACTCGGCGCGTTGAGCGCCCGCGACCTGCCCGCCCATCGCCGTGAGATCGGCACCGTATTTCAAGACCACCAACTGCTCAACGACCGCAGCGTCTTCGACAACGTCGCCCTGCCACTCGAGATCTCCGGACTCGATCCGCGCGAGAGCCAGCGCCGCGTGCGCGCGGCACTCGACAAGGTTGGCTTGCTTGCCAAGGAGAAAGCCAACCCCATGGCGCTGTCGGGCGGCGAGCAGCAACGCGTCGGCATCGCCCGCGCGGTAGTCAACACGCCGCGCATCATCCTCGCGGACGAGCCTACCGGCAACCTCGACCCAGAATTGTCTGCCGAGATCATGGCCTTGTTCGCCCAGTTTAGGAGCGTGGGCGTGTGCCTACTGGTCGCGAGTCACGACCGCACGCTTATCGATGAGCTAGGCTATCGTACGCTCACGCTCGAGCAGGGTCGCCTCGTCGACGACTCCAGTTCACGCAGGGACAAGCCATGAGCCCAGCGCAGCCAGAACGCCGCCATCCAAACCAGCCGACAGGCAGTGCGAGCCGCAAAGCCAAGCGCGTCTCGCCGCTCGCTGTGCATTGGCGGGAAGCGACGCGCGCAGCGCAGCGACTGTGGCGCGCGCGTGCAGGCACCGCCGCCACCGTGCTGTTAATCGGAATCGCGCTGCTTTTGCCTGCCTTGGTCGTTAGCTTGCAGCGGGCTTTACAAGCCGGGCTACAGGGCGTCGAGGCGCAGGCCAGCGTGAGCGTGTATCTTACGCTCGAATCCAGTAATGACGATGCCATTCAAGTAAGTGAGCAGATACTTACGCTCGATGGCGCAGAGTCGATTGAGCGTATCGATCCCGATGCCGCGCTCGCCGCGCTTGCCGCATCGCTGGGCCTAGCGGACAGCCTCGCCGCCCTCTCGAGCAATCCACTGCCGACGACGCTGCTGGTAAGCATCGACGCCGATGCGGGAGCTTTAAGTGAGACGGCCACTGCCCTTGCCGCGTCTATTCGGGGCCTCGACGGTGTCGACAGCGTGGCGGTTGAAGGTGCTTGGTTGCAGCGGCTCGAGGCACTGTCGAGCCTACTCGCCCGCGCCGCGCGGCTTCTTGGCTTGCTCGTTGGGGTGGGATTGCTCACCGCCTTGGGCAACACCATTCGCCTCGCGGTGGAAGAGCGACGCGATGAGATTCGCGTCAGCAAACTCATCGGCGCCAGCGATGCCTATGTTGCAAGGCCTTTCTTGTATACCGGCACGTTCCTCGGGTTGGCCGGCGGGCTCCTCGCCGCACTGCTCCTGCTTATTGTGGTTGCTGTCCTTACTAGCACGGCGCAGACTCTGTTTGGGCTTTATGGCAGTAGCGCGACCCTACCTCCGCTTGCCACTCTCGGCTTGGCGCTCACGCCCCTCGGCGGCGCGTTGGGCTGGACGGCGGCGTACGTAGCCAGTCACAGGGCGATTCGCCGCTGCGAGCCTTGAAATCGCCATTCGCGTCCCCACTTTTGGGATAGGCCTAGGTCTTTTCAAGTCAGACACAGGCGCCAATTAGCTGGGACGAGAGTGCCAGCAAGCACGAAAGGTGGTAAACTCACCGTTATAGAAGTGAGGAATCGGGAAGCCAGCGCGGGCCGCTTACGGGCGCGAAGGAACCGAAAACACGATTCTCTGCGTAGAAGCGTGTAAATCCCTTACGGTAATTATCAGTTACGGTAGTTACCAGGTGTTACTCCAAACAACGTGGGCTGAGAATTCAGGCACAAGGATGAGTAAAAATGACAATGCATTACCAATCAACTGACCAAACAACCGAGCTAGGCAAGACCGCGGGCAAGCATCTGCAAGCCTTCGATCCGTCCTTCGGCCCCAACACGCCGGGCAGGGACCTTTCCGCCTACATGTCGTCGGTGAATAGCATCGCTATTCTGACGCCCGAGCAAGAACTCGAGCTCGCCAAACAGTATTACTACGAAGACAACGTCGACGCCGCACGCCAGCTCGTGCTTGCGCACCTGCGCTTCGTCGTCCACCTCGCAAAATCCTATTCCGGCTACGGCCTGTCGCAGGCCGACCTCATTCAAGAGGGCAATGTGGGCCTCATGAAGGCTGTTAAGCGCTACAACCCCGAAGTGGGTGTTCGCCTCGTCTCGTTTGCGGTGCATTGGATTAAAGCCGAGATGCACGAATTTATCCTGCGCAACTGGCGCATCGTGAAGATCGCGACCACCAAGGCGCAGCGCAAGCTGTTCTTCAACCTGCGCAGCTCAAAGAAGCGCCTAGGTTGGCTGAGCAGTGCCGAGGCCGACGCGGTCGCCGAAGACCTTGGCGTCGATGTAAAGGTGGTGCAGCAAATGGAAGGCCGCATGGCGTCCTACGACATGGCCTTCGATGCAGATAACGACAGCGACGACGAGGCTGCCTACAAGGCGCCCGCCTACTTCCTCGAAGATCAGAGCTCGGACATGGCCGCGCAGATCGAAGCCGAAGAGTGGGAAGAGACGACCAACAATAGCCTCTACTTGGCGATGGAAGACCTCGACGACCGCAGCAAAGACATCCTCGCGAGCCGCTGGTTGGGCGACGACAAGGCAACGCTGCACGAGCTCGCCGATAAGTACGGCGTGTCAGCCGAGCGCATCCGCCAGCTCGAGAAGAACGCCATGAACAAGATCAAAGCGAAGATGGTCGCCTAACACCGGGGGAAAAGGGAAAAAGGGGTTAGACCCCTTTTGCACCCAGAACCGGAACACCCAAAAGGGGTCTGACCCCTTTTCCGAGACACTTCGATGCCTAACCTCTTTCTATTTCTCGCCGGTGTCAGTGGCTTCCTCGGCGTCGGCATCGGTGCGTTTGGTGCGCACGCATTAAAAGACAAACTCACGCCCGAACTGGCGGCGACGTTTCAGACCGGCGTGCAGTATCACCTCATCCACACACTCGCGCTTTTCGGCGTTGGCCTATTGCTGTTGCTGATGCCGCAGGCGAGCCTCGCGCGCACCAGCGGCTGGCTATTCACAGTTGGCATCGTTTTATTTTCTGGCAGCCTCTACACACTCGCGCTAAGCGGTGTGCGTTGGCTTGGCGCCATCACCCCCTTGGGCGGCCTGTGCTTCCTCGCCGCGTGGGGAATTCTCGCGTGGCTTGCCCTGTCCACCCCGCTGCAGCAGTAGTTATTTTATGAGCGACACCCCCGATCTCGAACCATCCAGTGCCGCGGCCAACGAGGCGCATCGCCCCATTCGCAGCTACGTCATACGCGCAGGACGCTACACCGACGCGCAGAAGATCGCGATCGACGTGCACTGGGATAATTTCGTCGTACCCTTCGAGCCGCGCCTGTTTTCCGTCGACGAACTGTTCGCCAACGCCAATCCGCTCACGGTCGAGATCGGCTTCGGCATGGGTGATTCGCTTTTAGAAATGGCGATTGCCAACCCCGAGCGCAATTTCCTCGGTATCGAGGTGCACAAGCCCGGCGTGGGCAAATTGCTGCACGGTTTGGCGGAGAATGGCTGCACCAACGTGAAGGTGTTTTGCCACGACGCCAAAGACATACTCGCGCACTGCCTTGCGCCGGCGAGCATCGATACCCTGCTGATTTTCTTTCCCGATCCGTGGCATAAGAAGCGGCATAATAAACGCCGCCTCGTGCAGACCGACTTCATTACCGGCCTGCTGCCGCTGTTGACTGCCAACGGCCGCATCCATTTGGCGACCGACTGGGAGCCCTATGCCGAACACATGGTTGAGGCGATGGAGGCGGTACAAGGCATTAGCAACGCCAACGGCGCGACCAATTTTTGGGCAGAGCCCGATCGCCCTGGGACGAAATTCGAACGCCGCGGCATTCGCCTCGGGCACGGTGTGTGGGATCTTCTTTACACCAAAAATGCCTAAAGCCTGAAACCAGAACCTGAAACGAAAGCCTAGAAATAAAGTCGCTGCTCGTTCTCTTTGAGCCACCCAATATACCGCTGGCTGTCGGGACACACCGACTCCACCAGCGCCCAAAATGCCTTCGAGTGGTTAAGGTGTTTGAGGTGACAGACCTCATGAGCGATGAGGTAATCCACCACCGCGTTCGGCGCCAGCATAATCAGCCAATTAAATTGCAGCACGCCGGTAGAGGTGCAGTGCCCCCACTTGGTTTTGGTCTTTCTGAAACGCACGTCTTTAATTTGCCCCGCGAGTTGCAGGTGTCCGGCTAGGGCATGCACGCGCGCGACTACGCTTGCCTGCGCCTCGGCTTGGAGATGACCCGCGAGGATTTTCGTCGCGCGTGTGTTTGCCTTCTCACCGCGCAGCCCGCGGCCTTGAATCACCAAGAGGTCGTCTTCGACATAAACCGCGTCACTGAGCGCCTCGCGAAAATGCAGCAGCAGCTCGCGCGCTTTATACAGTATTCGCCCGCCCTGCTCGATGCGTAGCCGCAGCTTATCGCGCTGCGCCTCGGTGGCTAGGCGCTGCTGAATCCAATCGTGATGCTCACCGACGAAAGCCTCGACCTCGCGCCGAGTGACCCGCAGCGGCACCCGCACCTCTACCCGGCGGTGTGTCACGTGCAGCGCCAGAGTCTTTCGCCTTTGGCGCACGATCTCGCACGCGAACTCAGCGCCCAGCTCGTCACCACAGCTCTGTGACGCCAACGGGCGTGGCGGCTGCGACTGCGGCTGCGGCTGCGGCCGTAACGGTGACAGCTGCGGCTGCGCCTGAGACGGAGACTGAGACTGAGA
>JAHEGE010000010.1:62697-75820 GCA_024639905.1 Gammaproteobacteria bacterium
CGCCCAGCTCGTCACCACAGCTCTGTGACGCCAACGGGCGTGGCGGCTGCGACTGCGGCTGCGGCTGCGGCCGTAACGGTGACAGCTGCGGCTGCGCCTGAGACGGAGACTGAGACTGAGAGCCGGGACTTAGTGAGAACAGTGAGCTAAGTTTCATGGGGAAAGTATCGCCTAGCTGATGGGTTTTCTAAACAACCGATTCGCCTGATTGCAATTGGGTAGGCATGGCGATGCGAAATGCGCGTAAAATAGAGCCACGAATCCAGAGTACCGCAAACGCCATGACCACTAAGCCTACTGACAACCAAAAATCCGCTGACGCAGAGACAACCGACCGCGTGTTTGCGACCGAGCGGCTGCCGACGGCTTTTGCGTTCGACGATCAGGTGGCGAGCGTATTCGACGATATGATTAATCGCTCGGTGCCGGGCTACAGCACCATCGTGTCCATGATCGGTGTACTCGCCGAGCGCTACTGCGGCGCCGGCAGCCGTATCTACGACCTTGGCGCGAGCCTAGGCGGCGCGAGCTTCGCCGTGGCGCATCAATTGCCCCACGACGACTACCAGATTATCGCTATCGACAATTCCGAGGCCATGACTTCGCGCCTGCGCGAGCGACTCGCCAACACCCAGCTTGACGCGCAAACCGCGCCGCTGAGTTCCCGCATCGAGTGCCGCAACGAGGACCTGCGCGACAGCGAGATCCGAGACGCGTCGATGGTCATACTCAACTTTACCCTGCAGTTTATCGACCCCGCCGCACGCGAGGCGCTGATGCATAAAATTTATGCCGGCATGCGCCCGGGCGGCCTATTGGTGATCTCCGAGAAGATCCAGTTCCCCGACCCGCAGCTTAACGAGTTGTTCATCGACCTGTACCACCGCTTCAAAGAAACCCAAGGCTACAGCAAACTCGAGATCGCCCAGAAGCGCGCGGCGCTGGAGAACGTGCTCATCCCCGAGACCCTAGAAGCCCATCGCCAGCGCCTAAGCGGCGCCGGCTTCCACTCCATCGACGCGTGGTTCCAATGCTTCAACTTCGCCTCCATGGTCGCCTTCAAATAACCCGGGGTCAGGTCTTTCATCGATGCATTTTTTCTATGTTTTTCGTGGGACACCACGAGCCCCCTTAGCCGGCTTGATTGCCTGCCGCCCCTGATAAAGTCTATTTGCCTATGAGCCACCCTGATCACTCAGCCACGACCGCCCTGTTCTTCACGCAGCAAATCGCGCGGCTAAAACAGCGCGCTGAGAACGCCCCCAGTAATAAGGCATTGAATAAACTCGTCGAGTTCTTGGCTCAGGTAGAACCTGCTGCGCTAAACCATGGCGACTTGAGCCGTTGGACCGACGCGCTCGCCGCATTGCCTAGCCTGCAACCTAGCCGCACCGCGCTCGACTCTGCCCGGCTGATCATTGGCAGCGAAGCAGACCTCGCCCCCCAGACTTCGCTACTCACCCTGCGCGCGCAGCTCGAGGCTTTCATCCCTTGGCGCAAAGGGCCTTTCGAATTATTCGGCATCGGCATTGATACCGAGTGGCGCTGCGACCTAAAGTGGGCGCGGCTTGCTGACGCCATTAGTCCGCTGGAAGGGCAGCGTGTGCTCGACGTAGGCAGCGGCAACGGCTACTACAGCTATCGCATGGTCGGCGCGGGCGCGGCGCAGGTGCTCGCCATTGATCCGCACATTCCGTATGTGGCGCAGTGTTTATTACTGCAGCGCTACCTGCCCGATGTCGCGGTGGATGTGCTGCCGATTACCTTGGATGACTTTCCGGAGCGCAGCGGCGCGTTCGACACCGTGTTCTCGATGGGCGTGCTGTATCACCGCCGCTCGCCCATCGACCATCTGCTGCAGCTGCGCGATTGCCTGCGCGCTGGCGGTGAGCTGGTGCTAGAAACGCTAATCGTCGAAGGCGAGGCCGGCTACAGCCTGACGCCGCCAAGCGCCTACGCGCGCATGAAGGGTATTTGGTTTGTGCCGAGCGTCGGCACGCTTGAGGCGTGGCTCGCCAAAGCTGGATTTAGCGACATCCGGGTTATCGACGAATCAGTCACGACCCCTGCGGAGCAGCGAGAGACTTCGTGGATGCCATTCGAATCGCTCGCCGATTCGTTAGACCCCGATAACCCGACCCGCAGCATCGAAGGGCATCCAGCCCCACGCCGAGTGGTGATGGTCGCTACGCGGTAACTGGAGACGGTTTTCACACGCGCGCAAAAAAGCCGGCGATCTGCGCGTATCGTAATGATAGCGAGAGAATGCCGGCCTTCAGGTGAAACTAAAATCGCTTACTTGATTTTGGCTTCTTTGTAGATCACGTGCTTGCGGACGACGGGATCGAATTTCTTGATCTCCATCTTGTCAGGCATCGTGCGCTTGTTCTTGTCAGTCGTGTAAAAGTGACCAGTCTTGGCGCTAGACACTAAACGGATCTTGTCTCTCATAGCTTTGCCCCTGCCTTACGGATGTCGGCGAGAACTGAGTCAATACCGACTTTATCGATAATACGCATACCCTTCGTAGAGATGCGCAGCTTAACAAAGCGCTTCTCTGACTCTACCCAAAAACGGTGAGTCTGGAGGTTAGGCGAGAATCGACGCCTAGTTCTGTTCTTGGCGTGGGACACGTTGTTCCCTGTAATTGGCTTCTTGCCAGTTACCATGCAAACCCTAGACATGTTGCTGCCTCGTATAACCTGCTTACCTGGACCGTGGAGATTACCAAAGCCGCCGTGAACAGTGATCTTAATGAATTGAATGACTATTTATAAGATTTAATAAATCTTGGTTCTTGCCGATGAATCTCTTGATTCGCAGGCGCCGTGCCTCTGCTTTGCGCAGCGGTACGATGACGGTGGCAAAAATGAGCTGCGTTTTATACCAAAATCGGCCCCTCAGTGCAAATTAATTAGTCCCCCTTAGCTACAACTGCCCCCGCTCGGCCATGGATACCACCTGCGCGTGGCCAATCACCAAATGATCCAGCACGCGCACATCGATGGTCGCCAACGCAGCAACCAGCCGCTGGGTAATCGAGAGATCCGACACGCTCGGCTCAGCCACCCCCGAGGGATGGTTATGCGCCAGGATCACCGCGGCTGCGTTGTGGTGCAGCGCCCGCTTCACGACCTCGCGTGGATACACAGCCGCCGAATCGATCGTGCCGTTCGACAACTCCTCTAATTTGACAACATGGTGCTTATTGTCCAAAAAGAGACAGCTAAAGACCTCACGGGGGCAGTCGCGATAGCGCGCGAAAATAATCGCGCGTCGCCTCCGAGCATTCCAGCACATCCCTATTCTCCAGCGGCGCGGCGAGGTGTCGATGAGACAGTTCACGCAGCACGCACAGGCGGGCCGCCTTGGCAGCTCCGATACCGCGCGACGCTTGCAGGCGTGAGGAGTCTGCTGACAAGAGTTTAGCCAGCCCACCGTATTCAGTGAGCAGCGCCCGTGCCAGATCTACCGCTGAGCGCCCACGGCTGCCCGTATGCAGCACCAAACCGATAAGCTCGGCGTCGGTGAGGCTCTTGGCGCCCTCGGCGATGAGCCTCTCGCGCGGGCGCTCGCTTGCCGGCCACCGGTTCACGCGCGCCTGCCGTTTGCTTTTCCCATCGATCATCTTCGCCCCCTACACCTGAGCTTAGTGCGCGAGGGCTCAGGCATCGACTTTATGCCGAAATTGCCTCGCCTAGTGCTTGCTGCTAACCTTGTGAGTAAGTACTCTCTTCGCCGTAAGCACACTGCTGGGGCGCACCTTAGCCTCAGGCTGCCACGAGACACTAGAGCCATGCTGCCAACATCAAACACCCTCGGGCTGTCGAACAAGCGCGTGCTGCTGGGCATTACCGGTGGCATCGCCGCGTATAAATGCGCGGAGCTCACGCGCCTGCTTATTAAGGCCGGGGCCGAAGTGCGCATTGCCATGACGCAGTCCGCCACCGAGTTCGTCACCCCGCTCACCCTGCAGGCGCTGTCGGGCAATCGCGTCCATCTCGACCTGCTCGACACCGAGGCCGAGGCGGCCATGGGGCATATCGAGCTCGCACGCTGGGCGGACCTCGTGCTGATCGCGCCCGCCACCGCGAACTCCATCGCGCGCATTACCCACGGTGAGGCACACGACATCCTCACTACCCTGGTGCTCGCCACGCCCGCCCCCATCGCCATTGCTCCCGCGATGAACCAAGGCATGTGGGCCGACCAGGCCACGCAGGACAATATCGCGACGCTCGCCGCCCGCGGCTACACGCTCATCGGCCCCGGCGCCGGCGAACAGGCCTGCGGCGACGTCGGGCTCGGGCGTCTTTCCGAGCCTTCCGACATCGTCGACGCTTGCGCTGCGCTGTTTGATGTAGGCGCGCTCGCCGGCCGTCATGTCGTGCTTACCGGCGGCCCCACGCGCGAGGCGCTAGACCCCGTGCGCTATATCAGCAACCACAGCTCCGGCAAAATGGCCTATGCGCTCGCCGCCGAGGCCGCCGCCATGGGCGCCAAAGTCACGCTCATCAGCGGACCCGTGTCCCTGCCCACACCCGGCCGCGTAACGCGCATCGATGTCGTGTCGGCGCTAGAGATGCGCGACGCGGTGTTCGCAGCCCTAGACTCGGCCCCAGACGCGTTCATCGGCGTCGCTGCCGTGGCCGACTACCGCGCCGCCGACGTTGCTGTGCAGAAAATTAAGAAAGCCGGCGACGAGATGACGCTTACGCTGGTGAAAAACCCGGACATCATCGCCGAGGTTGCCCAGCACACTAAGCGTCCGGCGCTGGTTGTGGGTTTTGCCGCCGAAACAGAAAACGTCGTCGCCAACGGGCAAGGCAAGCTCGCGGCCAAACAGCTGGACCTCCTGTTCGCCAACCAAGCGACCGATACCTTTAACAGCGACAGCGTGGCCGTCACGATGATCGACGCCGCGGGCGCCCGCGCGCTCGACGAGGGCAACAAGCACCTCGTTGCGCGCCAGATGCTCGCCGCCATCGCCGAGCTGCTGGACAAAAAAAATAGGGGCCAAGCTCCTCTAAAGAGCCCCCTTTAAAGAGACCCCTTTTAGGATCCCCATGTCACTCACACTCAGCAACGCCAAGAACATCGCCACGGTACTCACCGAGGCGCTGCCGTATATTCAGAAATTCACCGGCCGCACTATCGTCGTTAAATACGGCGGCAATGCCATGACAGACGAGGCGCTTAAGCAGAGCTTCGCGCGCGATATCGTCTTAATGAAACTGGTGGGCATTAATCCCATCGTCGTACACGGCGGCGGCCCGCAGATAGGCGAGCTGCTTGCCAAGCTCGATATCGAATCGAATTTTGTCGACGGCATGCGCGTGACCGACAGCCAGACCATGGACGTGGTCGAGATGGTATTGGGCGGTCTAGTGAACAAAGAAATCGTCTCGCTGCTGAATAAAAATCAGGGCAAGGCGATTGGCATTACCGGCAAAGACGGCAATCTGATTCGTGCACGCAAACTCAAGCTGAAAGGCGGCGAGGCGAATCCTGGCGGCATCGACATTGGCCAGGTGGGCGAGGTGGTAAGCATTAACACCGAGATTATGGACGTGATGAAAGACAGTAATTTCATCCCGGTTATCGCACCTATCGGTACAGATGAGAACGGCGCGAGCTATAACATCAATGCCGATTCGGTGGCTGGCGAACTGGCCCGCGTGCTCGGCGCCGAGAAGCTCATATTGCTTACCAACATTTCGGGCGTGCAGGACAAACAGGGCAACGTGCTCACTGGCCTGAGCACCGCGCAGGTTGATAGCCTAATTGCCGACGAGACGATTCATGGCGGCATGCTGCCGAAGATCGAGTGCGCACTGAATGCCGTGAAAGGCGGCGTGCGCAGCGCCACCATCGTCGATGGCCGCGTGGAGCACGCCGTGCTGCTCGAGATATTTACCGACGAGGGCGTTGGCACGCTCATAACTGGCGAGACGCTTTAAGGGGATTTCTTTAAAGGGGTCTGAGCTCTTTTCCAGACCCCTTTTCCAGACCCCTTTTCCAGGCCCCTTTTCTGCCCCTTTTCTATTTGGAGATGACAATGGAAGGCAAGATTTCACGCAAAGACCACATCCTGCAGTCGCTCGCGCAGATGCTCGAAACGCAGCCCGGCGCGCGTATCACTACCGCGGCACTAGCGCGTGAGGTGGGTGTTTCTGAGGCCGCGCTGTATCGGCATTTTCCAAGCAAGGCGCGCATGTTCGAGGGGCTTATCGAGTTTATCGAAGACACGCTGTTTGCGCGCATCAGCCGCATTGCAGGCGAGGAAGGCACCGCAGCCTCGCGCGTGCAGAATATTTTGCTACTAGTGCTCACCTTCTGCGATCGCAACCCGGGCATGACACGCCTGCTCACGGGCGATGCGCTGAACGGCGAGAACGATAGATTACGCGAACGCATCGGTCAGTTTTATGCGCGCTTAGAGTCGCAGATTAAGCAGATTTTGCGCGAAGCGCAGATACGGGAAAACCTCAAGCCGAGCATCGCGCCCGCGGCGCTAACCAGCCTATTGCTAGCGGCGGTGGAAGGCAGACTCGCGCAGTTCGTGCGCAGCGAATTCAAACACTCGCCGCTCGAACATTGGGACGTGCAGTGGCCCTATTTAAGCGCCAACCTGATGATGCCTTTCGGCATTGATGACGGCTTCGGCAGCAACGCGCCTGCCGAATAACTCTCCCTATACGCCCTAGATGCCGTAGTCGGCGCGGTAGCGCGCCACCGCCGGCAGGTATTTTTGCAGCTCGCCACTGTGGCTCGCCTCGAGATAGCCGATGATGTGGTCGAGCTGAATGATGCTCACCACCGGCACGCCGTAATCGCGCTCCACTTCTTGAATCGCCGATAGCTCACCCGTACCGCGTTCCTGACGATCCATCGCCACGGCGATGCCCGCCAGCGTCGCCCCGTTGTCGGTGATAATCTGCGCCGCTTCGCGAATCGCAGTACCTGCGGTGATTACGTCGTCGATAACCAGCGCGCGGCCAGCAAGCGGCGCACCGACGATGCTGCCACCCTCGCCGTGGTCTTTCGCTTCCTTGCGATTAAAACAGTAAGGCTTGTCGATGCCGTGGCCGGAGGACAACGCCACAACAGTGGTCGCCGCCAGCGGAATGCCCTTGTAGGCAGGCCCAAACATCACGTCATAATCGAGCTTCGAGTCGAGAATGGCGTCGGCGTAGCAGCGCGACAAAAACGCCAGCTTGCCGCCGGTGTTAAACAGCCCTGCGTTAAAAAAGTAGGGGCTTTTACGCCCCGACTTCAGCGTGAACTCACCGAAACGCAGGATCTCGTGATCGATCACGAAGTGAAGAAATCTACTCTGAAAATCTTTCATTGGCTTTCCCTGTGGTTTCGTCTGAGTTCCTTTTTATCCGCGCAACGCTTCGGTTTGTGCGTCGAACAATTCGCGAATACCTTTCTCGCCGAGGCCTAGCATCTCGAGCAGCTGCGCGTGCGTAAAGTCGCCGTCCTCGCCCGTGCCCTGCAGCTCGATAAAGCCGCCATTCTCGATCATCACAATGTTGAGGTCAGTCTCGGCCTTCGAGTCTTCCGCGTAGTCTAGGTCGAGCACGCCGTGACCCTTGTAAATACCCACCGATACCGCCGCCACCTTGTGCTTAATGGGGTCGTCTTGAATCTTCTTGTTGCGCAGTAAGTAGTTCACCGCGTCGATAAGCGCCACGCAGCCACCGGTGATCGCCGCCGTGCGCGTACCGCCGTCTGCCTGAATCACGTCACAGTCGATTTTGATCGTATTCTCGCCTAGGCGCTTCATATCTACTGCCGCCCTTAAAGCACGACCGATCAAACGCTGGATTTCTTGCGTGCGCCCGCCTTGTTTACCGCGCGCGGCCTCGCGGTCCATGCGGCTGCCCGTGGAGCGTGGCAGCATGCCGTATTCGGCCGTGACCCAGCCCTTGCCGCTGCCCTTTAGAAAGCGCGGCACGCCTTGCTCTACGCTTGCGGTGCACAGCACCTTGGTATTGCCGAACTCGACGAGCACAGAGCCCTCGGCGTGCATCGTGTAGTCGCGGGTGATGGTAACAGCGCGGAGCTGGTCGGCTTGGCGTTGGCTGGGGCGTTTAAATTCGGTCATGAGATTCCACTAGTTTTTGAATGAATTAGCGTAGGCGTGTGGCCGGCGCGGAGGCGATTATTACATTTTTACGGCCCTTAAAATGCTATATTCCACACTTTTCTGGCCATAACAACGTCAATACGCACGATCGGGGGGCAAATGACTCAAAGCATGACAGCCTTTACGCGGCAACAGCTCGACCAAGACTCGGGCTCGCTCGCTTGGGAGATTCGCTCGGTAAACCATCGCTACCTTGAGGTAAGCGTTCGTCTGCCCGAGAGCCTGCGCGCGCTAGAGAACCCCGTGCGCGACGCGCTGCGCAAGCGCCTGAGCCGCGGCAAGGTCGAGTGTCAGCTGCGGCTGCAGACCGAGGCCGCCGACAACAGCAGCGGCGCATTGCGGGTTAATACTTCGCTGCTCGATCAGGTCGTGCAGGCCGCCAAGGCTGTTGGCGCTGTCGCCTCCGATGCAGCGCCACTCACAACTGCCGATCTGCTGCGCTGGCCCGGCGTAGTGTCGGCACCTGTAGTAGACAGCAAGGCGTTAGAAACCGACGCGATGGGTTTGTTTACTGTCGCCCTCGATGATTTCGTCGCCACGCGCGAGCGCGAGGGCGTGGAACTGGCTGAGTGTGTTAATCAGCGTGTCGACTCTATTCGAGCCATCGTCTCCAACGTGCGCGTGATGATGCCCGAGATCCTTTCCAAGCAGCGCGAGGCGCTCGTCACCCGCGTGCAAGACCTCGGCGTGGAGCTCGAGACCGGCCGACTCGAACAGGAGGTCGCGCTGCTGTGCCAGAAGGCCGACATCGATGAAGAACTCGACCGTTTGGGCGCTCATCTCAACGAAGTCGAACGCGTGCTCGCGAGCGACGAGCAGCAGGGGCGGCGCTTGGACTTTTTAATGCAGGAGCTTAACCGCGAGGCGAACACCCTATCGTCGAAATCGATCGTGGTGGAGACGACCCGCAGCGCGGTGGACCTAAAGGTGTTTATTGAGCAGATGCGGGAGCAGATACAGAATATCGAGTGAGGGGGCTGAAAGGGGTCAGACCCCTTTTCTAGCCCCTTTTCTAGCCGAAGAAGTTGAATTTTTCGGTGTTGTTGAAGGGGAACACCGATGTCATGGCTGTGCCGGAAAGCCCTAGGTAGTCCCGCAGCGCTTCGTGGACATGGCTCGTGACCAATTTAGTGCCGAAGCTATCTCGCTTCAGGGTAGACGGGTTAATTTTCAAGGCGTTCTGGCCCTCATCGGAACCATCCACAACACGATTAGTATACGCCTTGCCCTTCTCCATGATGATGTAACTACCCACAGACCAATGGTCTTTCCCTTGAGCAGAGTTGTAATAAGGCGTGCGGGAGAAGTCACTCCCAACAATAACGATCAATCGATCAGCTATGCCTGCTTCTTCTGCTGCGTCCCATAAATAATCTATACCATCCGTCAGCTCATTGAGGTTAGCGCGTTGCTCCGAATCATTATCCTCATGACTGTCAAAGCCGCCCTGAGACAGATCTGCACTCACACTTACACCGGCCTTGAACGCTGCTATCGCGAATTGCGCTTGCTGCCTGAGATTTCCGTTTTCACCCCTCGGCTCCCACTCGTCGTCTGCCGGAAGCGAATCAGCGAAGGCCTCCAGTGGTTCCATATTGCGTAACGACGCCAAATACGCTTCTCGCGCGCTACGATTTCCTGCTGTGATCGGAGCCGTATCAATAATCGAGGCGGCTTCGTTCCTATGGAAGGTTTTGATCAAAGACCACAGTTCAGAATTCATCATGGGTCTATCGTTATCGAAATTGGGTTTGAGCAAGCCGCTTATATTATCTACCGACCAGCCAAGCTGTGTGGCGCGGACCAAGTTTTCGGTGCGGTTGAATCCGCCGAAGGTCACATAAGACATAGACTTACTCGGCGCATTCACCGCGGCATACAGCGCTGTTAGGGTCGGAAAACCTAAAGCCGTGCGCCCGCTCCAATTGACTGTCTCGCCTATTGAATGCGAATTAGTCAGTGAATCGACCCCGTTGATAACCAGCATTTTAGACGCGTGCTTCTCAAAAAAGCGGGCATTGTTCGCAAACGGGGCATACGTAATATTGCCTGCTCGCTGAGTTTCATCGTTTTTTGACCAGTTAGTAATCTCAGGTTCGCCGCGCTGATTCTCTTTAGGATCGCAAAAACAGGTGACGTCCCAGGCTCCTAGCGCCTGAACAGTGACCACAAACTTACCCGCAAAGGGTTCTGCGCCGCTTGCCAGCAGCGGAAAACCTGCCGCCAACGGATAAAGTGAAGCGGCCTTTAGAAACTCTCTTCGTGATCTCATTTTCTGCGATTCTTCCTATTTTCCCGCGCATCTATTCGTGCAAGTAGTCATAGTGGCTCAGCATATACATCATCACTGCTGTCCAGGCGTATTTTGTGCTGAGAGGGTCAGACAGTAACTCCCTTTGAATGGGGCCTGTGATTTTCCAATCCCAATCGTACCGATTTTTATATATTGGGTTGATGGTTCTTGCTGCGGCTAGTTGTTCTGGCGTAAGCAAATCTTCAAAGAAGTAGCCGTCTCGCCAAACCGCACAATTCTCAAACTCCCAATCAGAACCATCAGCCTCTTGCTCGGTAACTAGCGCAGCGGCATATATCTCAAAAGCAGTTTGCACCTCGTCTGAATCTAATGCTCGCTTAGTGCCGTGAAGCTTGTCAAAAAGATTGACTATTTGCTGCCGAATTAGCCTACTGTTCCTCGTATCAGATTTAAGAATATCCGTATTGGTTTTCACCGAAAGAAGTATCTCTAGCGGAGCAGGCTTGCTCGGCATGAGGCGCGAAGCCAGAACAGCTTCGATCCTATGTTTACCATTTTCTATTATATTAAAATCGATACTGATTTTTCCGCCGTAGCAATGGCCAACACCATCATTCTGGGTATGGCAGTTTTGCCCGCCTCCGGTCATCCATGAGTTAGGAGAGTAGAGCCGCGGATCATTACCTCGGTATTTCTCAATTTTTCCTGAAGGTGAGGTAATACTCACTGAGGAAATATAGAGTATTCTCTGTTCGACGCAACGCGAACCATCCCAGTCGCACTCTGGATTGACAAACGAAAGTGAAATTTCCCTAAATCCAGTAGTAAGCTCCGCGTCGAACGACAAGGTCTTCCAGTCACTCTCAGACTCTGATGGCAAAGCAGCCTGAGTGCTTACGTCTATCTGGGGCTGTGTCGACTGCTCAACTAAGGTGAACAGAGATCTCTCTTCAATTGGCTTAGCAAATTGGCGCGCTACGGCTACACAAGCCGTCTCTGTAGCGTGAGTCATTAAAATGGCTGCCATCGTCGGGGTGAGCTCGATAGCCCGCGATGTTACCGCCTCAGAGTCTATCCCGCCCAACAACACGGCGAGTTGCTGATAATCTGAAAAAACTTGCCCGTCTGGTGTTGGGCTTGTGCGCCACGCAACGCCGGTTATCGCCCGTGTTTTCTTTGCCATTTGTTCCGGCGTTAACAGCTGATCACTGCCAAATTTGGATTCGAAATGTGCGGTGTCAAAAGTATAGCTTGAGATAGTATCGCCACTGAACCAAGGCGACATAAACATATCAACGAGCATATCTTTGGCGTTCATGTTTACGCCAATGGTTTGGCCGAAGCTTGAAATAGCATCCTGCTGGGCCCTGTATGCCGCTAATTTTGCAGCATAGCCGTTATCAGATTCGACCGCCGGCTTGTCAAGCAGAGGCTTGCCGAAAACAGGAGACCACCAAAATGCTGCGGAGGCAGTAAGGAATAACGGCTCTTCCGCAATTAATCTACCGAGCTCCCTGAGAGTAGTGTCGCGTTCGGTAATTTTGACATCAAACAATCCAGGATCGCGCATGTCGCGGTACCACAAGTCGCCCCGTCGATACGGAGTTGGAGAGCCATCGCGAGGGTATTTGTAGAAACCATCTAGTGCGTCTTGGCCATTCCCGCTGCCGCGATAGAAATTGTCTTCATCCCAGTTTTGGAAAGCGCCGGCTACTGGATCTAGCAAAGCATGGCACACCGTACAATTTGCGTTGTTCATTGTTGGGTTGTTACGGTCACTTAACGACGCTTCATCTGTCGGGCGCTGTGACGATTTCTCGATATCGATACCCAGAAAATGATAAAAGGTCCAGCGGGCGCGTGCTCTATTACGATTAGTCGCTGTTGTGGGATAGCGAGAGAGAAAACCAAAATCGGTCAGCAATCCCGCATGGGGGAAATCTTTTACAGGTTCGCCAACAGCTCTGTAGATACTATTAGAGTTCTCGTGAAACTCTACTTCCTTTAGAGCATCCCTGTAATAGTAGCCGCGAACTACAGAGGGCTTGAAAACGTCGTCGCTGTCGTCGGATGTAAACGTCGCAGTTCCTTCAAGCCAGGTGTTCATCGTTCTATTCATCATCATGTAGTCGGCAGTCAGAATCTCCGAATAGGGGAGCTCGTTCTCGATAACATGGGCAACTAACTCACCGCTTGTACGTCTCAGATTATCCTGAATTTCCCGCTCGATATTCGAATCGGTGTCATTTAATGACACCTCTGCTTTGAGGTTATGTAGCTTCAGAAAGAACTGGTAAGCAGTATTTAGCGCGGAATCTGAGCCCTCGGTGAGCAAACGATCATTTACGCTCGCCACCACAAACTCTCTAAAAGCCTCTCCTTGCATTAGCTCCCGAAGCGCTTTCCTGAGCGCAGCGTCTGAGACTACCCCTCGGCGCTCAGCGTCGGTTGGAAGCCTCCCTTGCATCAAGAGCGTCGCACGTCTCAGCGTTGCCTCTCTGGGCTCTAGGGTGACTTCGGTTAGAAAACTCGCCTGCCTTGCGGTTGGCTCTGCGTCAGATGCGCCGAAAGCGTAGAGGGTTTGGTCGTCTAGCGCGATGATTTCGTCAAGCACTGCTTGTAGCGCGGCGTAGTCGCTGCTCCCTTGCTCTAATTGAGTACCGCCGGCGTGTGCTTGTTTACCCGTTACTTTTGCTAGCAGGAGTTCAGCTCCC
>JAHEGE010000023.1 GCA_024639905.1 Gammaproteobacteria bacterium
ATCCCGCGTCGCACGAAGGACGCACCGCTCGTGCGTCTTTGAGGCTTCTCACAGGTCTGCAGGCTCGTCAGTGCGCGCCCGCTACTCCGATCGTCCAGCAGGCCTTCATTGCCTCCCAAGCTGGTGTCACTCACTCCGCATTCGCTGAGTACTTCAAGTCGACAACTCGCCCGAGTGACCCACCCGGGAAGAGTGGCAAGGTCAACGGCTCCGGCAAACGTTCCGGTTCCAGCCAGAGCAAGAGGACTGGTGGTGCTGCACGCGACCCGGTGAACCCTACCGCACCCAATTCCACCGCCCCCACTGCGTCCAATGCTTCCAGCAACGCGCGGTCGGGGAAATCTCGCTCCCCCAATGGACGAGGCGGCACGCACAAGGGTTCGGGCACCGTCTCCGCCTCGGGGGCGCAGTCGTCGAGCCACGTTGCACAGAATGCTGCGCAGGACCCGTAGGGTCCCTCCCCGTTCTCTTTCTCAGGAGAGCGGGGCATCTTCAAATACCGCAAAAAGTGCGGTCTGGACGAGACTCCCGGGTTCAGCGTTCTACTCTCCGCCCGATGTCTTTATCCTTCGCTCCCGTCTGCGCCAACGACTTCAATGGTGGCGCGATGCGGGAGCTTGTCGCAATATTCTGCGTACAATCCATACCGGCGCCACTCTCGAGTTTTTGCGCCGTCCCCGCCCCTTCCCTGCCCGCTCCATCCCGGTCCCGCCAGACAGGCTCGATTGGGTGCACCAAGAGCTGGATCGTGGGATAGCAGCGGGCGCCTTCGAGATTGCTACGTGCCTCGATTTCGTTGCACCAGCCTTCATTCACACTGCCGGCAAAAAGTCCCGCCTAGTCATCGATTTCTCAGCCATCAACCGGCAATGCAAGAGCTACAGCTGCCGCTACGAGGGATTGAAGGATCTGCGTCATTTGATGCGGCCCGGCGATTGGATGTTCAGTCTCGACCTTACGGACGCGTTCTGGCACATCCCAGTTGCTGCATCACACCGCAAATACCTCACCTTTTCCGTAGCAGGACGCATACTGCAGTGTGCCGCCCTCCCCTTCGGCTGGACAGGCTCACCGCTGACTTTCACCAAGGTGGTCCGCGCTTTCGTCCGTTATCTCCGTTCTCGAGGCATTCGCTGCTTGCCCTACGTAGACGACTTGGCCTTTTTCGTGTCGGGCTCCAAGGACGACGCCCTGCGTGCTCGACAGATCGTGGAGGAAGCCCTGCACGCGTCCGGTCTCCAACGCAAGCCGTCCAAGGGCCAATGGGAGCCGTCCCAACGCCTCGACGATCATCTGGGAATGACGATCGACTCGGTGGCAGGTACCTTTACTGCCCCCCCTCGCCGTTGCGCTGCCGTAGCTGCACTAGCCAAGGATCTTCTCTGCACTGCTGCACGCAACCATCGCCGCGTGCCTTCCGGGCTGCTACGCCGCTTCGCGGGGACCGGCACGTCTCTTTCGCTTGCGCTCCGCTCCGCCCGCTTCCGCCTGCGATCGACTTGGGACTGCCTCGAGCCCTATCGCTCCACAAGCACCTTGTCTCGCCAGGCAATTACCGACTTGCGTTGGTGGGCGACTATGCGACACGACCACCCCGAGAACGGTATGGCCATCTTCCCCCCAGCGACCACACGCACCCTCTGGGCCGACGCTTCATCGGAGACAGGCTGGGGCGCACGCTTACAGTGGTCAGGTCGCACGCTCCACGCCCACGGCTATTGGCGTTGCAGCGAGGAAGCCGAGCAGCACATTACCTGGAAAGAGCTGCGGACCCTGAGGCTATCTCTCACTGCCCTCCTGCCCGAGGTGAGTGGTCAACACGTGCTGCTCTGGGAGGACAACATGCCTGTCGTTCGCATCGTGCTCAATGGCTGCAGCCGGTCACCGTTGCTGATGACCGAGCTCCGCAAACTGTGGGCCCTGATGCACGTACACAATATTACCCTCTTGCCTCGTTACATCCGCTCGGCCGACAATCCCGCCGACTGGTGGAGCCGCTGGCGGGACCGCAGCGCTTGGGCCCTCAACCCGGGCCTCTTCGCGTCCCTTCAACGACGAGCAGGCCCACTCACCCTCGACGCTTTCGCTTGTCGAGCCACAGCCCAGCTGCCTCGCTACTGCTCTCGGTTTCCGGACCCGGAGGCCATCTGCAGAGACGCCTTCTCAATGAGCTGGTCCAGCGAGCACGTTTTCATCAACCCACCTTGGGAGCTCCTACCACAAGCTCTCTTCAAACTTCGAGCGGACAAAGCCACAGGCCTCGTCATCGCCCCTGTATGGCCCTCAGCCACTTGGTGGCCAAGCCTACGTCAAGCCACTCGCCAGTCATGGAACCTGCCTCACGCGCGATGGTGTGTCCGCCCCGCCCACGATGGGATTGTGGAACCTCACCTGCACCATGCCTTGATCCTCCGTGCGCACCTCGTCGACGGCGCCTTATTACTCTGAGCACGCCAGCTCGCCCCAAAGGTGCTCGCCAGCATCAACTCGTGCATTTCGCTCTTGGCCATCTGGATCAGTCTGCTCCAGGAGTTTCCGCTGCTGGGCTGCTCTTGCATTACAGCCGCCGCGCCACCACTGTGAGCAGCTACGATGGCAAATGGCGCAAGTTTCTTGAGTTTTGTGGCCCAGTGCAAGAAGCAGCAGGCTGCCCCTCGCTCAGCCCTTGCCCCGCACAGCCCTGTACCATTCTCGCTTATTTGGGCTGGCTCGCAGAAGAGGGATCTGTGCACGCGGGCTCCTTGCAACCTTACCTCTCAGCCATTAACAGCTACCACGCGGATCATGGCCTTGAGCGACCTGCCATCGGACATTTAGTACAGCTGGCACGCAAGGGATTTGGCGAGATGGAGGGCACCCTCGACCCAGACCAAGCTACACGCCGACCTCTTCCCGCGTCCGCCGTTTGGTCCTTTTTACGCATGGGCATGTCCAGCTCTGACATGCACGTTTTGCGTATCACAACCTGTCTTGTGCTGCAATTTTGCTTTTTTGCACGCAGTGACACAGGTGCACGCGCCCTCGATCTCGACATCGCCCTTGATGAGGTCGGACTGAGTTGGCGTGAGCGCACCAAAACCTTGGCTCGCATCGAGCCCGCCACTCTCACCATTCCGCGTGCGGCGTCCTCCGCATCGGCCGTCCTCGCCCTGTTCGATCGTTACCGTTCAGCCCTCGGACCTCGACCCGCGGATACTCCCCTTTGGATGCTGTCGACCGACCGGCATCCTCCTCGACCC
>JAHEGE010000009.1 GCA_024639905.1 Gammaproteobacteria bacterium
GGCTGCCATCTCGATCTCGAGATTTTGGCCAAGATCAAGGTGATTTATCGCACCTCGCTGGACGTAATCGTTGGCGAGCTTCCCGACGACTACAATTCAGAGTATTTCGAAAGGCCTAGGAAAAGAGATGATAGAAGTGAGTGAGCGTTCACTTCAATAGAAATGATGCTACCGCTTAAGGAAACCTTTGGACCCCGTTGCTCCAAAATAACGCAGAAATTGCTACATTACCGCAAATTTTTTACGAATCAGCCGTTACGCGGACTATGATTAGCATTTTGAGCGCCGATGCTCAGAGTATCAGAGTATGGCAAGAGAAGTGCTTTCCAACGAGGAGCTCGCGGCCCTCAATGCAGCCGCGTCCCAGCAGGCACGCCCGGCGGCGTTTTGGCTGTTGAAAATCCACATTTGCTTCTTACTAACTGCCGGCGTGGGTATCTGCACCGCGTTTTACCCAGACTTCGTGATCCGCTGGTTGTTACTCGACACCGAGGCAGATCAGGCAAGCCTCTATGCTCTGTTGCAGACTAGGTCGTTAGCCATTGCGACCGTTCTGCTCGTCGGCTACTTCAGCTACCGCTATGCCGAGAATCTTAAGCTGGTTCTCTCTGTGTTTCTAAGCGTCGTCATCATGGATACCATCCTCGACATCCCGATGTTCTATTCTCAGAAGGTGTTCGCCCCAGACCTCGGTTTCGAGTTGCTGATCTTAACCAGAGTTGTCCTAATCTACAGCCTCACTAGCGTACTCCTGCGTGTGGATGGCTTGCCCGCCGCCCCACGTAGGTTCTTCACTAACCCCTTTCATAGGGACCCCTATGCTACACTGAGTGAACCGCAGGTGAGACAGGGCAACCCATGAGAGCCGAAACGCGAAGCTGGGTTCGACGCGCGCAGGCGCTAGTGCTGATCTGTGCGGTCTTTGTCTACATCATACTTATTGGCGACACCGAATTTCTAGCCAAAGCCGGTATCGCTCGCGTCGACGGGCCATGGATGCGCCGAATTGCGATATCACGCGGTATTTTTATACTCGGGTGTTTGGCGCTTATTCTCATCGCTTTCAGGCTCAAACTTTATACAAAAGAAGCGTTCGGCTTTGTTGCCGTATCGAGTGTCGTCAACCTGGTTACCGATTTTCCGATACTCTTCCAACTTGGATTAGAGGATCCGAGTGCGCTTTACCTCTCACTCTTCGTCCTCCGTCTCACGGTTAGCTTGCTGACTGTCTCCCTCTACTTAGATTTCGACAACGCGCCTCGGGATCACAGGCTGAGCAAGACGCTATTCGCCATTCATTTTAGATAGCCTTCAACCGCATTAGAAGAGCCGGTACACCCCGTAGCCAAGTAACTCTACAATGGCGAGCGCGATAAATAGCCTGAATGAGAGATGCGAAACCGCGTTAGCATCATGCGCGGCGCTGCTCCGCACGGCATGCTCACTCTCCTCGCTAGCGTGGTCGGCTCCTTTAGAAGGCATCTGCTCTGCCTCCTCCATTGTCGCGTACTGTGCTTCATCGCTTAAGTCAGTCGACTGAGTCGTCGATAGCCCCAACGACTCGAGAAGCCGAAGTAACTCGCTGCCGGAAGCGCTGTGCTCGGCAAAAACCAATAAGTAATGCAGCTCCCTTTCAGTTGGGGGTAAAAATTCTATGCGACGCACCGACGCAGAAGTGAGCAAGGGCGATGACGATCGCGCATCTCGTGGCAGCAAACACAGCACGCCGATATTGGCACCGAGTAGCTGGGAGGTCAGCGAGGCGATCAGCTCCCAGTCCGCGGTGGTTACCAGATCCTCATTGTCGATGATAAGCATCGCCCGCTTAGCGCTAAGAACCTCTCTCGTTTGCGTCGAGACTTCATCAAGCCCCAGCCCAGCAAGTTGCTCATTCAGCACCGACAGCAGATCCGGCCCCGACAGGGGGTCGAAGCACAGCACTTTTACCGAGGAGTTTGCTCTAAAACGATTAACGCATAACTCTTTGTAATAACGTGCTATCGCAAAATTCTCTGAGGTCAGGGTAATCAGCCTGCATTCATCTAACTTATTTAGCGCGTCATTAATTGACCCTAAATGAGTGTCAGTTAAATAGACGCCTTCATGCCGGAGTCGAGCGTCAAAGCGCTTGCGTAATTCCTCAATGCGGGCCGAGGGTATTACGGACGCGTTATCGTTCGTGCCTTCTATCGCGTTCTCTAGATCACTCATCAAGCTTGCGTCCTTCGAAATCGAACTTCATATCCGACGGCAGTCGAACACGTGGCTTCTTAGCCGCGCGTCCATTGCGCCCGAATGAGTTTAGGTGGAAAACGTAGGCAATGACTTCTGCAACTGCCTCGAACAAGGGTCTTGGAATGTCTTGGTCCACCTCAGTGGTGAAAAAGAGGGCGCGGGCGAGTAAGGGTTCTTCGAATAGCATGACACCAGCTTCCTCCGCCTTCTCGCGTATACGCTGTGCCGTTAAATCGGCACCCTTAGCAACAACCCTCGGCGCATCTTGGCTTCCAACCGCATAGGACAAGGCGACCGCGAAATGCGTCGGGTTGGTAACAACGACGTCAGCGTCTTTGATGGCATCCATCATATGAGACATCGCAATTTCACGTTGCTTCTGACGAATCCGACTCTTCACCTCTGGACGGCCATCGGAATCTTTCATCTCGTCTTTGATGTCTTGAATCGACATCTTCAATTTGTTGCGAAAGGAGATCATCTGATACGGCACATCGATGCCAGCTATCACCAACAAAGAAAGCGAGATCGCAAAAATTCCAGAAGCAAGAATGCCAAGCCCCTGCGCCGAGGCCATAGTTGGCGGCAGGATGCTAAGCGTGAAAATTGCGTCGGAATTATAAGTCACGACGAAGAAAATCACCCCGCCAATAAGCGCGAGTTTAAGTAGCCCTTTCACGAGCTCAACGACGCTTTTCATACCAAACATGCGGCCAAGGCCCTGCAATGGATTCAGTTTCGACGCCTTTGGCATGAAGCCCTTAGCCGAGAAACCGATGCCGCCCACAAAGAACGCGCCAGCAAAGGCCAGCAATATCGTCACAAAAAAAATTGGAGAGGCAATAGCTAGACAGCTTAATAACAGCTCGAAGAAAAACACACCCACTTGCGATGAATCTCTGACGATCGATGCATCAAAAACAAACGCGTTTTGGAGCGTAGAGAGTAGATTGCCGCTGATATCGGCCCCTATAAACAAGAACATGGCCGAAACCGCGATCATCAGCAGCGCCACACTGAGATCCTGCGACCTAGCGAACTGTCCCTCCTCCCGCGTTTTATCCAGTTTCCGCTGGGTCGGTTCTTCGGTTTTGCTGTCGTCTTCGGCCATAAGCTAGCCTCCCCACAGCGTGCCAAGAAGGCTAAAGCCCTCTTGCCAGAAGTCACCAATACGCTGAATGATACCCGGGATCGCGAACATCAGTAGCAGGGTTCCCGTGATCAAGATCGCAGGAAAGCCAACGGAGATAATATTGAGCGATGGCGCCGACCGCGTGATCATACCGAGGCCCGTGTTGATCAACAGCACCGAAATGAGTATCGGCAACGCAATAACAAGGCCGCCTAAGAATAGAAGCGGAGACCATTCAATAAACACCCGATACACAAGCTCGAAGGTGAAGGCTTCGTTAACGGCGATGGAATCAAAACTATACAGTAGCAGCTGAATGAGAATGAGGTGGCCATCTATAGCCATAAAAATAAATGTCGAGAGAATTATGAGGAACTGCGAGATTACCGGCACATTACCTAAGCTCGGATCAACCAGGCTCGCCATACCTAGACCCATAGAGTTCGAGATGGCTTGACCTCCAACAGCGACGGCTCCGTTCACGATCTGTAAGAGAAAGCCTGCGAACACCCCGATGAACACTTGCATAACAACGAGCGACATAAGCTCAGTTAAACTAAGCGCCTGCGCGTCGAACCCAAGTGAGCCCACAACGAGAAACGTTAAGACGGCACTGAACAACACCCTAAAGCGCACATTAAACGCCTGCAAAGAAAAGACAGGTGCAGCAAGAATAAACGCGGAGATACGCGCGAAGGGAAGCACGAAAGAATAGAGGTAAGCCACAATCTCTGAGACGAGAAAATCCATTACTGAATCAGCGACGGAATAGTCAGTAACAAACTTTGAAAATGATCGATGAGTAGGTCGATCTGCCAGTTACCGACAAGCAGCAGCGTTAATACCAAAACGATCAGCTTAGGAATGAAACTCAGCGTCATCTCCTGAACAGAGGTCGCCGCTTGCAGGATACCTACTAGGACACCAACAACCAGTATCCCAAGTAGCAAAGGACCGGCGATGAGTGCAGTAACCCACAGCGCCTCCTGCCCAAGAGTAATTACATCGCTGATCGTCATAACGAGAAGCTCGCAGTAAGAGATTGCATCACGAGAATCCATCCGTCGGCGAGTACGAACAGCATGAGCTTGAACGGCATCGATATCATCATAGGTGACAGCATCATCATGCCCATCGACATCAGTACACTAGCCACAACAAGGTCAATGATGACGAACGGAATATAAATCAGAAAGCCAATCGTGAACGCAGTTTTCAGCTCGGACGTCATAAATGATGGGATAAGAATACTAAGAGGTATGTCGGCATCGTCACCAGAATAGTCGAAATCACCGATATCCGAGAACACCATCAGGTCAGCCTCGCGAGTCTGGGTAAGCATGAAACCACGGACAGGCGTGATAGCTGCGTCGAATGCAGCCTCAGCGGATATCTCTTCAGCAACATAAGGCACGAAGGCTTCCTCATACACGGCCTCGAAAACCGGCGCCATGATGAATAAAGTCAGGAACAGCGCAATACCGACGAGCACGGTGTTAGGCGGCGTCTGCGCAGTGCCGATCGCCTGCCTGAGTAAAGACATCACAATGATGATCCTCACGAACGAGGTCATCATGATGAGTACCGACGGCAGGAGCGACAGCACAGTCATCAAAATCAGTACTTGTAGGGTTAAGCTGTACTCAGTTGCCCCATCGGGATCGGAATTGACATTGATTAAGGGCAATCCTGCCTGCCCAAAAGCCGTGTCTGAGTAGAAAAACAGCCACAGGACTGCCAGAGCACTTAAAACCGCAATAGTGATTCGCTTCGTGTTTAGAAAGAAGGAAGAGTAGACGTTGAGTTTATTACGGTAGGGATTCATTGGTTCGGCCTGCGCGACTCTGCGGTCGATACTTCTTCAGTCCAAAGGTGTTCTGAACTCTCCTTCGACAGCACAACAAGGCTACGTTTATTGTCCACCTCGAGCAGCACGGCGCGCCGCCCGATATCCAAGGCTAATTGGTCGACTAGCTTAATAGCGCCTGGTTGAGAGGCCAAAGATTGCCCCCTATAGCGCTTAAGGAGTGCGACAAAGGCGAAGAACATCACTAGAACGAAAACCAGTGCGCCTAGAACTCTGCCTAACCCAACGATTTCCACAGCGACTTATTCCTTTCTTTGCACGAAGCGAGTGCCTGCAGCTAGAGGGACTTGAGTCGCTCACTCTTTGGCACAACTTGAGTCAGCCGCATACCGTAGCGGTCGTTGACGAGGACGATTTCGCCCTGCGCCACAAGTGTGTCGTTGACTAATAGGTCTAGTGGCTCGCCCGCAAGTCGATCTAACTCGACTACCGAACCCTGTGTAAGCCTCATCAGATCACGGATCTTTAACGATGTTCTGCCGACCTCAATAGATATCGTCACCGGAATGTTTTTCAGTAGCTCGGAATCGAGACTAATGCCGAGTTCTTCTGCTGCACCCGCCATCAAATCCGGGTCCACGCCGGTGTTCAGTAACACGTCATCTTCCTGAGGCGTTTGGTTCTGCTCTTCGCTCATCTTAAAGTTCCTTACAGTGCACAATGCACTAAATTTTTATTGGCCTTTGCCTAGGGTGCTCATTGACTGAATCTGCAGCGCCACCTTGCCACCTACCTCGCCTGTAATTGCCTTGAATACTTCGATGTTGTCGATGCTCACCGAGGCCTCATCAAAGAGTTCGACTGGCAGCATCTGCCCCTCGCGTAAGTTGGTCAGTTGACCATAACTCATAGACAGCTCGGCAATTTTTGCTCTCAGCAAGAGCGGCACATCTAGCGTTGCATCTCCTAGATTCCGCTCCCATGCCGAGCTTTGCTCGTCTTGCTCGTCGCTGGTCTGTACCCGGCTGCGAAGAAGGTCTCTAGCGGGCTTGAGAAGCGAGAAGGGCTGGATAATCTGTAAATAGCCTTCGACATCGTTAGCCAAGGAAAAATTAAACTTACTTACTAGCATCAACTCATCGTCATCGGCTATCTGTGCAAATTGAGGATTAACCTCTGAGCTAACGCGTTGAAAATTGACCTGCATAATGGGCGACCACGCGTCTTTCAACGCGGCGAAGACTATGTTCATCACCAGATCGATAATCGATGCCTCGGTAGGGGTAAAGATACGCGTTGGAGTGATGTTGTCTAACCCCTTGCCAAAGCCGCCAAAAAAACTATCGAGTGCTGAAAAGATGATCTTCGGCTCGATAACAATCAGAGACATGCCGCGCAACGGGTCCATTTTTACTGTGTTGATCGACAACGGCGCGGCCATGTTCTCGATACTGTTTTTGAACGTCTTAATCTCGATTTTTTCGGGCGAGATCTTCGGCGTAGTCCGGAGCACGTCTATTAAACCCATGCGTAATTGCCGTGCAAAACGCTCATTTACGAGGTCTATCGCTCCCTGGTTGAACCCGAGTGAGCTGTCCTCGCTCGCGAGATCATGCGCAACCACTTGAGTATCCTGAGAGCGCGCATTGATAGGCGCGTCAACCGAGTCAGAGCTACTCTCCGCGATCGCATCAAGCTCTTCTTCTGTTAATCCTAAACTTTCTTCAACCATGGGGCGTGTCCGTTTCGGTTAATCGCGTGACTATTGCATCAAGAATTCTGTAAACAGTACTTTTTCAATGCCGCCAAAATCTTCAGCGGATTCGAGTTCCGAATTAATCACCAGCCGCAGTTCTTCTGCCATCGTCGCTCTAAAATCAGGGGCCATTGACTGCTGCTCATCTATCGACGAAAGCCTAGCCAATATCGCCGCCCGTATAGAGGGCTCATGCTTTGTAACGTTATCTATTACTAGCTGGTCATAGTGCGTCATTACCGTTATCGAGATTTGCATCACCTTCCGCGAGTTTGCGAGGTTTGCGGTAAAGGCCGCAGGCATCTGAAAGTAGAGTGTCTCTAATCGAGAAGGGTTGGGTGTCTCGAGAAGCTCCGGTGCAGAGGCCTCTTCGGACTCTGCGGCATCTCCTTCCATTGCCTCTATCTCAGCGAGCTCTGCTTCTAGTTGATTGTCCTCGCTGAAAAACCCAGTGGCGAACAGCGTGCCAATTACCGTGCCCACGGTGAGTATGATGACGCCAAAGACGATGCCAATAATCAGCAGCCAGGGCTTTTTGGCCTTCGCTTCGCCGTCTGCTGCAACTTCTTCGCTCATGTCGTGCTCCTTATTAATTCGCTTAAACTATGTCGCCTTAAGCGGCCTATACGTAAGTATCGAGGCCGTTCGTGCTTGTCTTATTGCCACCGATTCGTGAGTCAGCACCGTCTGAGCTGTCGAGCGTATCGGCATCGTCGCTTGTTTTTGCGCTTCTGGCAGCGGTTTCGTTTCGTTCGCCCGATTCACTTTGTTTCCCGCGGGCGTTTACGTCAACGCTCACGCTGGCAAGTGAATTGCCTAATAGCGTCTCTCTTAGCGCAGAGGAATTCGACTGCAGCAGGCGTGTCGTCTCCGCATTCTCACTACTGAGATTAATCTTAAGCCCTGCTTCCTCTGAATAGACGAATTCTACATCGACCTGTCCATAATTCTCAGGAAAAAGACTGATCGATATCTTTGTTGGCCCGCTGCCGAGACCTTTCGCGAGGTGTGTATTCACTCGTGCAGCAATACCCTGTGGCAGATTTCCTACCGAAATACGCTGGCTATTCTGTATCGAGCTGTCAGTCCCAAGACCCGCGCTGGGATCAGCCCCGACGCTCAGCGCCACGTTGTTTGTCGCTGATAAGGCGCTGCTAGACTCAAGCTGCGTCACATTTGAACTGGGGCTTTGCGTCGGCGCCTGCACGGTGAGCTGCGAGGCTAAACCGGCCGCAATCTGGCGATCGGCTTGGGCAATAGGTTGTGGACCCAAGGCCTCTAACGGTCTTGCGCTCACTTCCGCCCGACCTGTTTTCTGAATCGCACGCGTTGCGGTCGTGCCTATTTCTTGATTCGCGACCTGTGATCGCTTCAGCTGTGGCGCTTTATCGCCCTGCAGAACGCCTGCCGCCACCGCAGATGCGGTCGTGCCTATTTCTTGATTCGCGACCTGTGATCGCTTCAGCTGTGGCGCTTTATCGCCCTGCAGAACGCCTGCCGCCACCGCAGATGCGGTCGCTGTCTGCGCTAAAGCGGTATCAGTCGGTGTAGCCGACTTCGCAGAAGACGTAGCCGCAATAACACCTGTGTCTTCCATTGGCTTTAACATGTCAACTGCACTCCGCAGAGGAGCACTTTCAACAATATGCGCACGTAAAACTTCGCCTTGCACTTGTCGAACTGGAGTTTGGCTCACGCTGAGGTCTGTCTTGCCACCCTCGCTTGATGCAGCTTTAGTCACAACCTCAACATCGAAACGGACCGGTCTTTCAACCTTTAGCGCTTCTGTTTTCAAAGGCTCACTCTCTGGTTTTGCAGCTGGGGTGGTCCGACCCATCTCTGCAAGTAAGCGCGCCGTCTCTCGATTCCAATATTCTGGGCTGGCGTCTTGTTTTGGAGCCGCGGGCGGACTAGTCCTTGTCATAGCACTAGCACTTGTCGTCGCAGTAGATAACTCCCTGTTTGCTGTATTCTTGGGTTCCGCAGCCGTGAGTTCGCCGTACGCTGCGGGTTTAGCGCCGCGATCGTTTTCGGTAAAGTTAAACTGGGTGGCGGTTTCAGGGCCTAGGAGCACTGCGCGCTGATCTTTTAAAGTGGTAATCCTCAGCGCATCGGTATTGGGTGATGTGAGTGTCGCGATCTGCTCTTTTGCTGAGCGACGCTCGGTTTTTTCAACTGCTAGCCCCTGTGAGGACATCGCCACGCTTGGGGTGACGATCTGGCTTGCCTGGAGCAGGGTAACCAAGCCGCTAACGCTGGTTAATCCTTCACCATTTTCCTCGCTCTCGAGTTGCTCCTGAGTCTTGGGGCTGTCTGCGCTGATTGAGTCTAGCTGCCGCACGAGGCTATCGAATGCTTCCGCGCCTGAGTGTTTAAGCTCAGAAAGCGGCAGCGTCATGCCGCTTTGGCCATTAAGTGCCGCTTTCAACGCCACTTCGCTCTTGCCGACCGACCCTTCTTTGCCAGCGCTCGCCTCAAGTCCGTCGGCAGCCAGATCAGCAAGATTTGCGAGTACAGCCGCAAAGTCCCCGTCAGCTGTGCCCTGTAGGCCGGCGCTAGGCCCTTTACCTGCCGACAGCGCTTTAACAATGTCTCCGAGGTCGTATTTAGACGTGATGTTCATGAGTGCTTGTGTCCATTAATCT
The DNA here is from genome assembly GCA_024639905.1 of Gammaproteobacteria bacterium. GTDB lineage: Bacteria > Pseudomonadota > Gammaproteobacteria > Pseudomonadales > Pseudohongiellaceae > UBA9145. The sequence continues at coordinate 9,576 of JAHEGE010000009.1, forward strand.
GTTTTTTCACCGGCTTGCACTACGGTGCTCTACTTGTGTTAAAGCAAATTCCGTACCAGAGTAAAAATTTAGCTTCTCGCACCCACGAATTGTTGAAGAGCCATTGCATCGCTTATCGCGGTCTCATGTTTTTCCTGGCTCGCAGCGCGCCTCTGCTCCTGCTTTAGGCCGAGTTTATTGAATTTCAGCCGTTCCATTTCGTGATGCAACACCTTCTGACGTAGCCCATCGAGACTGCCTTCGAGCTCTGCATGCACTTTCTGCAGCTGACCCTTGGCGTCTGTGAGTTGCGCAATCAGATTCATGCTGTGGTGCATAACCTTGAAATCTGCCTTGCCCGCACTCGCCTGACGAATTCTGTCTGTGTATTCGCCAACATAGTTGTCTATCTCGGCCATTTTGGTCGCTAGCCTTCTTTGCTCGGCTACCGTTGCTTCGAGCTTTGCGCGCAGCCTTTCAAGGCTTCCGCTCTCCTTACCCGACAGGAGTTTCCAGATGTCGCTATCAGCCATAGTTAGTTCATCGTCTGCTTGAGTTGAGTGAATGTCTGTCCGAGGTCGTAGACCTCATCGCTCGTCTGAGTAAGGAATGCATTAATCATGCCCTTAAGGCGTATGGCTTCATCTAATTCTGGATCGGATTTTTCGGTATACGCCCCCACTTGAATCAAATCCTGCTTTTGCGCATAGAGCGTCCAATAGCGTCGTAGACGTTGAGCGAGCTTCATTTGATCGGGCGACACCAAATTAGTCGCCACCCGTGAAATAGAGCCCTCGAGATCGATCGCAGGATAATGCGCCGCGTCAGCCAATTCCCGCGACAGCATAATCTGCCCGTCGAGTGTCGCGCGGGCGATATCTACGATGGGGTCACTTCGATCATCGCCCTCGGCCAATACTGTATAGAACGCAGAGATAGAGCCTTGCGGGCCGGGACCCACACCCACACGCTCGATCAGCTTAGGCAATAGGCTAAATACCGACGGCGTGTAACCCTTAGTGGTAGGCGGCTCACCGACGGCAAGGCCAATCTCCCGCTGGGCGTGCGCGACGCGGGTGAGGCTATCGAATAATAAAAGGACATCATTACCCTTGGCCGCAAAATACTCCGCGACGCTGTGAGTAAGCTTTGCTGCTTTCACCCGCATCACTGGCGACACATCAACCGGTGCTGCGATCACCACGGCGCGCGCCAACCCCGCCTCGCCGAGGGTTCGCTCAACAAACTCCTGCACCTCACGACCACGCTCACCGATGAGTCCGATAACCACAACGGTGGCCGCGGTATTGCGCGTCAGCATACCGAGCAACACGCTCTTGCCGACACCGGAACCGGCGATAAGCCCCATGCGCTGCCCCTTGCCAAAAGTAAGGCAGCCATTGATCGCTTTTATCCCGGTATCCAACACGTCGCGCACCGCGCCGCGCTGCATCGGGTTCACAGCCTTCGCGTCTAAAGCCACCTCGGTCTCGTAGTGAATGGGCCCTTTGCCGTCGATTGGTTCTCCGAGTCCGTTAATCACTCGGCCAAGCATTTTTTCGCCCACGCCGCACAGCGACTGCGCCTGTTTGAATCGAACTAGACTTCCAGCCTTAATGCCTTCGAGATAATGGATCGGCATCAAATAAAGATGTTTCCCGTCGAATCCAACCACTTCCGCTTCGATCGGCTTTTCGCCCTCGCGGGTGTCGATGAGACACTGCGCACCTATCTCGGCAGCGATGCCTGTTGCTTCAACGGTAAGACCAACTACGCGGGTGACGCGGCCAAAGCGCTCGGGTTTGGTTTCAAGCGGCGTTGAATTCAGCTGCGTGAGTTCAGAGAGGAAATCAGATTCAATGCTCATGACTCAGGCTCGTTCTCATGCTCCGAGCCAACCCCCTGGCCATTTAAAGGCGCCTGTTCTTCTACGCTCACCGGGTCGTCTGTAAGCGCCTGTTCTTCTACAATCACCTGATGATCTGCAAGCGCCTGCTCATTGACAACCACCTGCTCATCGGCAGAAGAGACTGGCGGCAGAGTGGCGAGTAATTGCCTCGTAATCTGCGTAAGGCGAGTTTCACTAAGGTCTTCGATAATCGAGGCTTGCATCACCGCACGCAGTGAACCTCGCGAGAGCGAGGCATCTTCGCCGTACTTCACTTCCTCACGCAGCTGCAGCTGCTCGTCTGTTAGTAAGTCAAGATCCTGTGGATTCAAGAATAGGCGAACCCCCAAGGCCTCGCCATCACTGTCCCTATCGACTTCTTGTAAGAGATGCGCAAGCGTTGCTTCAACAGACGCGCGGCTCTCTACTAGCGGCGTGCGCACCACAGCCTCTATACCCTTTATGAGTAAGTGCTTCAGCGGTTCGTAGAACGTCGTAGCGTCGACCCGCTGTTCGCTGAGGGTCGCTACGAGCGCGTCGAGGCGCGCGCGGGTTTCTCCAAGTGTGGTGGCGTCCTCTTCACGTGCTGCGAGCATGCCTTGCTGATACTGGTTATCACCGTATTGCTGTAGCTCGGTTTGCGTGAACTGCAGTGGTTCTGCTGCTTCAGGCTCGTCACCCTCTGCAGCTAATGCCGCAGAGTCGTCAGCCCCTTCCCCTATCGCTTGATCAGTTAACGCGGTCTCTATTTTTCGCGGTTGCCATACCGTAAAGCCTTCAGCTGAAGCTTCGGATTTTTCCGCGTGTGCCAAATCATCCAGCATTCCGCCAGGAACAGGCTTTGCGTCGAGTCCTGGCGTAAAGACACCAGCAGTGTCGCGCTTCGGCGCAAGCCAGGCGACGAAATCAGTGTTCGACTCAGGCGCGGAGCGACTAGACAAAATCATCACCTCGGCCTGCTAGCACGATATCACCCGAGTCGGAGAGTTTACGGGCAATGCGCAGAATCACTTTCTGTGCGTCTTCTACGTCGGTTATGCGTATCGGGCCCTTGGCCTCCATTTCATCGATGAACATTACCTTGGCACGCTGCGACATATTGTCCATAAACTTGTCTTTCACTTCTTCATCAGCCGCCTTGAGGGCTGTCATGAGAAGATCAGTCTCAATGTTGCGCATTAGCACCTGAATGCTTCTGTTATCGAGCCCAGACAGATTCTCGAACGTAAACATATTGTCTTGAATCTTGAGCGCTAGCTCTTCATCGAGCCCTGTTACGCCTGTAATTATGGATGTTTCGAGTTCGCTTTTTGTAAAGTTCATGATCTTGGCTGCCGTCTTAATGCCACCAAAGCTCGAAGACTTTGCGCTAGAGTTCGACGAGAATTGTTCCATCATCACGCTCTCCAGCTCTTCCATCGCACTCGGATGAATCGTTTCCAGCGAGGCAACACGCTGTATAACTTCGGCGCGCACTTCAGCGGGAATGAAGTTGAGCACGTCCGCCGCGACGTCGTACTCTAAGACAGAGAGAATGATAGCGATAACCTGAGGATGCTCTTCTACGACCATCTCGCCAATGGAGCGCGCGTCCATCCAGCGAAGAATATCCAGCCCCTTGCTTGATGAACCCGGCATAATCCGTCCAAGGACGGTAGCTGCTTTATCTTCGCCTAGCGCCTTCGTGAACACCGCCTGCACGTATTCGGCAGTGCCCAAGCCTAGGTTGGTTTGCTTCTTGATTGTTGAAATAAAATCATCGAGCACGATGTTGACGGCCTCTTGGGAAAGATCGGCAACCGACACCATATTAGCGCCCAGGGCCTGCACTTCGCGCGGCGACATATACGAAATAATATCGGCCGCCTGCTCTTCGCCAAGCAGTAGCAAGATGACTGCCGCGCGCTCGGAGCGCGTCAGTATCGCCAGCTCATTGCGTGTCTCTTCGTTTACCAACGATTCTTGGTCGTTCTTTGTGGCTTCTGCTGCATCAGCCATAGCCTATTCCTTTTCTCGTTCTTAATTCGCCTAAGCGGCGTTTCAGTCGACTACTGTACCAAACTAGTTGGTTACCATTTTCTTTAGCACGTTTGCCACGCGACCAGAATCCTCTGAGACCAGCATGCGTACCAGTGCAACCTTGTCGTCATAGGTATTCGCAGTGTCAAGCATGTCTGCTGATATCGACGACTTTTTGGGCTTAAGCTTCGCCTTGATCTGCTCAAGTGTCTCACCACTTTCGAAATCGATAGCACCCGCCTCATCGGCCGAAAGCGCATCGTTTGCTAGAAGCGCCCCGTCAGCAAGAGCAGGCGCCGGAGACAAGAAAGCGGTAATCAATGGACGTATTACGAAGACAACAACTAAAGCAAAAGTTAAAGCTACCAAGAGCATTTTGGCAAAACCGAACAGCGTCGGGTTCTCATACCAGCTCATGGGGTCTTCAATAACGGCGAGGTCTCGAAATGGTGACACAAGGACAGCAACCGAATCGCCTCGAGCCTGCGAGAAACCAACGGCGTTTGCCACCAGACCCTGTATCTGCGTCGTGTCTCTTGGCGCGCTCGCCGCACCCTCGTTAGCCTCATTCTCGGCACGCGGCCCGAAAGCGGCTTCGTTAATTACCACGGCGACAGACATTTTGGTCACCACGCCCGTTTGCTTCTTCTCGTACTGAATTGATCGATCTATCTCGTAGTTGCGAGTTGTTTGACTGCTGCGTACACCGCCATTAGCGCCGGCCTGCGTGTCTTCCTCGCCACCGTCTGCAGCAGTGAGAACCGTATCGTTCGGCGCAATGTTCGACTGTGCTCCCGGAACGCCGCCGGCAGTTTGGCTTGAACTTGTATCGAGCACTAACACTTCCGAGACCGCTTTGGGTCCGCTGCCGTTTGCGTCGAAAATTTCGTTTGTCGCTTCAAACTCAGAAAAATCGAGCGTGACATCGACATCAGATTGAATGTTCTCGCGGCCATAGATGGGCGTGAGAAGGTCAACGATCTTATTCTTGTACTCGGTTTCGATCGAGCGCTTGAATGCCGCCTGCTCATCTGCAATCGCAAGCCCGGCCGAGACGCCGCTCGTCAGCAGGCTGCCCTGCTGATCGACGACAGAGACATCGTCGATCGACAAATAAGGGACGCTGGAGGCGACCAAGCTCGTGATGGCCTGCACCTGTGCCGCGGAAACCGTGCGACCGGGATGCGCAATCACTACCACCGACGCTTTGGCCGGCTCGCGATTGCGTACGTAGGAGCTCTGGCGCGGGGCCGCTAAATGCACCCGCGCGGATTGAACAGAGGAGATCTGCACAATGCTCTTCGAAAGCTCAGACTCAATTGCTGCGGTGTATTGAGCCTGCTCCATAAATTGACTTGTCGTCATCGACGACGCCGCGCCTAGCGAATCCATCGCTTGCGCATTCGCTTGTGCAGGCAAACCCGCCGAGGCCAGTAGCATCCGTGCCTCGTAGTAACGCTCCGTTGGCACCATAAGGCTGCCCGAGCGATTATCGAGTGACACGCCAATGTCTGAGTTAAGTAGTTGCTCGTAAGCCTGGCTTCGATCTGCCTCCGACATATTAGGGTATAGCGCACGCAGATTGCCCTCATTCGCCCAGAAATACACCATGACAAAGAACAGCAGTGTGAACAGCGCCAGGATCGGCGGAATAGAGCGGCGAACCAGCGGCTGCGCTAACACTTCCCGCAGGCTTGGCAGGCCGGCTGGCTGCGCTTGAGGAGACTGCTGCGCTGTAGGCAATTGCGCGCCCTGTGACTGCTGCGCGGCAGAAGGCATTTGCCCCGCCGGTGCAGGATTATCAGCCACGCCGCCATTAAACCCTTGGGGCGCTGCCAGTGTTTGTGGCTCAGCCATCGTCTTACTCCTTACTTAATTACTTAGCCTAAATGGGCATATTCATAATGTCTTGGTAGGCTTGCATCACTTTGTTGCGCACCTGCACAGTAGCCTCGAAGGCAAGGGACGCTTTTTGCATACTCATCACAACGTCGGTGAGGGGAATGTCGCCACCCATCTGATACGTGTCCTGCGCGGTCTTCGCCACTCCCTGCAAGGAGTTGACCTCTTGCAGCGAACTCATCATCGCGCTGCTTAGCCGGCTCGAAAAATTCTCGGAAGCTTGGCCAGTCGATTGCCCTTGACCTATCGCCGAGGCATCGATGCCCCCCATCTCACCGCCGTCACGCCGCGCCGAGGCAATCTTTGCCTGATAATCTCGCACCTGCGATAAGAGAGATTCTGCTGATGAAATTTCCATTGTGACCTCTTGCTTTTGTTACTTTCGCTTTTTTGTTGTGCTCAGCTAACTCAGTTAGCTCCTTGCATAGGCCCTTGGCACTTCGTGGCCCGCTTTCCTAAACTCAAACAACTTCTGTCTTAATGTGCGCGGGCTCATGCCCAGCTGCTCAGCGGCCTGCTCGCGATTCGTCGAGCCTCGCAGTGCAGTGAGAATATTGCGTAGCTCTGAGTTTTCATGAGAGGCCGGCCGGAAGGACGTCACATTCTCGAAAGTCTCGCTCGCGGTTGGCTCCTCGTCGCCGAGGCCTAGATCATCGAAAGCGATGTCGTTTGCAGTGATCACGTAGTTTTCATGAAGAACCATCGCCCGTGCGATCACATTCTCTAGCTCGCGCACGTTGCCCGGCCATGAATGATGTAGGAGTTTGTCCAGCGCCGACTGGCTCAGCTCAGAGCGCTGTTCGCCGGAATGTTTTTGCACGAAGATGCGAGCGAGCGGTTCGATGTCTGCTGGCCGGTGTGCAAGGCGCGCGATCGCCAGATTAAAGCCGCTGAGACGGAAGTAGAGGTCTTCTCTAAAAAGGCGGTTCTGAATGTTATGTTTTAGATCGACGTTGGTTGCCGCGATGATGCGCACATCCACCGAGACCGGTGTCGTCGCGCCGACGCGGTAAATCTGCTTTTCTTGCAGCACGCGCAGCAACTTAGACTGCAGCTCCAGAGGCATCTCGCCTATCTCGTCTAGAAACAGTGTGCCGCCTGAGGCCTGTTCGAAAAAACCCACTGAGTGTTTGTGCGCGCCAGTAAAGGCCCCCTTCTCGTGACCAAACAAAGTGTCTTCTACTAGGTGTTCGGGTATCGCAGCGCAGTTCAGTGCAACGAACGGCTGGTCTGCCCGCGCCGAGGATTCGTGAAGCACGCGGGCCAGCACTTCTTTGCCGGTGCCAGAAGGGCCGCGAACGAGAACGGGGATCTCGGTACGTGCTACCTTACAGGCGAGTTCGAATAGCGCGACGCTTGCGGGGTCTACAAAGACGAAGGGATAGTCGTCGGTGATCTGATTCATGATGTGCTTGCCACTTAGCCGGTTTTACGTTGATTACGGTTAAGCTTTAGCAAGCGCCGTGCCACTTTTAAAAGTGCATTTAAAACAGCTAGCTAGGGGTGCGTGTAAGGATTTTGACAAGGCCCGACGCACGCGCGCGAGGGGATTAGAGAGAAAGTGGCAGGAGGTGTTGGGTTACTGACAGCGAGCGATTGCCGCTTTGGAGACTGGGTGCCTACCGAAAATATTTGACCCAAGGCGCTTGGGGTGAGGAGGTCAGGGGTCCCGCCCCGCCTGCCTTGGGTCAAATTAGATTTGCTTGTGCCACTGACTAGGTTAAGTCCCTGACATCGGGCACAAGCGAATAAGTTGACTCGCACACCATGGTGCGAGCCGCGGTGCCTATTGCAGGAGCTGCAATACGCTCTGTTTCGCTTGATTAGCCTGCGCCAGCATCGCTGTCGCTGCCTGCGAAATGATTTGCGTGCGCGCAAGCTCCGACGTCTCTACCGCGTAGTCGGCGTCTTCGATGCGGCTACGCGACTGATCGGTGTTCTGTGCTACGTTCAATAGATTGTCCGAACTGTGCTCCAAGCGGCTCATGTAAGCACCGTATTTGGCACGCTCCGTGGACAAGCCTGTTATTGCGGTGTCAAGTTGCCCAATTGCAAAAGAAGCGTTATCTACGGTATCTATATTGATTGCCGTGCCTCCATTTACAGACAACACTGCGGCTCCGTATGCACTAGAATTAGTTCCAGCGACAGCGTTATCTTGACCTGTTGCAGCTGTGTAACCAGTGCCATCCGCTGCTGTTGTCTCTGCGTCGTCTGTCACGCCCGTAACCCAGGATTTAAAGGTAATTTCCATAGTCTGCGAGGAATTAGGTCCAAGCTGAATTGTCACAGAAGTCGCTGTTCCTGTTGAATCGTAAGTATCATTGCCACCATTAAGTATAGACATGGTGTTCCAAGTCGTATTCTTAGCAATGCGATCAATTTCAGACATCAGGGCGCCGAATTCGAGATCTAACGCATCTCTGTCGGTATCCGAGTAAGTGCCCGACGCAGACTGCACGGCCAACTCTCGCATGCGGACTAGCATATTACTGATCTCAAGCGTGGCTCCTTCTGCCACTTCAAGCATCGAGATAGCGTCGTTTGCGTTCTTTGACGCCATGGTCAATCCACTCACGACTGCCCTCATCCGAGACGAGATTGCTAGACCCGCGGCATCGTCTTTTGCTGAATTAATCCGCAACCCCGTCGAAAGACGTTCCATAGCCGTCGACATGGCTCTTTCATTGCGCACAAGCGCATTCGTCGCAATAGTCGACGAAATATTAGTATTTATAACAGTCATAGGTTAGACCTCTACTTCCATTAACAATGTATTGGAACGAGTACCACTCTAAAGGTGAAACTATCGCCCCTCCCGTACTGCTTTAGCCCCAAAGTTTAAAAATATTTGGCCCGAGGCTCTGGGGCGAGGAGGTCAGGGGTCAAGCCCCTGGGCCTCGGGCCAAATTCTTAGTCGAGCCCGGCAAATAGACCGGCACTCAATAATTTTTTAAACCGAATCAGTCCTATGCTTGAAGAAGCTGAAGCACAGTCTGCTTGGCCTGGTTTGCTTGTGCCAACATAGCTGTGCCCGCCTGCTGAATAATCTGCGTTCTCGCAAGCTCAGACGTTTCTATCGCATAGTCAGCATCCTCGATTCGACTACGAGATTGGTTTGTGTTTTGCGCAACATTTAGAAGATTGTCTGAGCTGTGCTCAAGGCGGCTCATGTAAGCTCCGTATTTTGCTCTTTCTGTCGAAACACCGAGAATCGCGTTATCTAGCTGATTAATCGCAAAGGCAGCATTTTCGACTGTATCGATGTTTATTGCCTCAGGGGTAGCACCGTTCATCCAATACAGTGCAGCGGTACCGTAAGCATTGTCGCCGCCGCCCTCGTCGCTTGCAGCACCACCATTGTCTCCTGCGGCTGTCGTAGCATCTGCATCAATAGTCGTGCTTGGGACCCACGACTTGAATTCAATAGTCATAGTTTGAGAAGAGTTTGGGCCGAGCTGAATGTCAAGGGACGATTTTGTGACGCTCGCCGTTGTATCGAGCACTGCATCACCACCATTTAAAATTGTCATAGTGTTCCATGACGTATTTTTTGCTATCCGATCAATTTCGTTCATGAGCGCTCCAAACTCTAGATCAAGCGCGTCTCTGTCTGTATCAGAATAAGTGCCAGATGAAGACTGCACGGCTAGTTCGCGCATGCGCACTAGCATATTCCCGATCTCGAGCGTGGCACCCTCGGCAACTTCTAGCATTGAGATTGCGTCGTTGGCATTCTTCGAGGCCATGGTAAGGCCGCTGACGACTGCTTTCATGCGTGAAGAGATTGCCAGGCCTGCTGCATCGTCCTTAGCCGAGTTAATTCGAAGGCCAGTTGAGAGGCGCTCCATTGCCGTAGACATTTGACGTTCGTTGCGAGCCATTGCGTTAGTCGCAATTGTCGCCGAGATGTTGGTATTAATTACGCTCATGATTCTGACCTCATTGAGTATGTTAGTTGATCTTTCGTTGTTGCTGGTTCACCTAATGGCGACCTGCTGTATTTCTGATAACCCCTTTCCCTGTCGCGTTCTGCCGCGGGTAATGAGAGAGGTGATACCGATTACTCAAACACGATTTGCCAATCGACATCGTCCGCTTGCACTTTAAAAAATTATCAAAAAATATTTTTTCTGAGTAATTTATTTGAACCGCGAGCCAATTATTAGAGTGCTCTGCCTGGGGGAGCCCAGGAAGAAAATCTTTATTAAAGTTTTCAAAAAGCCATGAGAAAAATCGAGCTATAAAGGAAGGCTGTTTGGCTCGCTCTAAAGTGAGCGCATTTTTCCGGCTTAGTATTAAAGTCCGCCCGGCGTCATCCGATTGGGTAAGCAAATCATTAAGGAGGTCAGATCCATGAATGCATTTGCTAAGAGAGCCCTATTTAGCTACTCGTCGGTAACCAAATCTAAGGCAGAGACGGCCGATCCCCACGAGCTCGTTAAGCTGCTTTTTACAGGACTCACTGACAAGATCGCGACGGCGCGCAATTCGCTGGAACGACAGGACCGTATGGAACGCGCTAATGCTGTAACCGGTGCACAGAAGATCCTGTTTGGCCTACGTCAAACACTTGATTTTAATCAGGGCGGCGAACTCGCTCGCAACCTCGATGCGCTATACGACTACTGTACGCGTAGGCTTACAGAGGGTCATGCTCGGGAAGACGACGCGATCTTTGCTGAGGTGCACGAGCTTATGGTGCAGATTCGCGATGCGTGGAATGTCATGCCGGTTAAGGGGCCTACCCTCGTTCAATAGCGCTCAAGCAAAGGCCACCTTGCGTGGCCTTTCTTTTGTCTTCAGCTGAGTCGCCTAGCCTCTTTAGTTCTCAGAGATTCATAGCGCATTAGGGTCTCGACCTCTTCGTTAGATAATCCTAACGTCTCGGCTAACTGATTAATCTTTGAGAGTTCGTCCGGGCTAATCACCCCGTCTTCTAAAGACTCGATGATCTCGTTCTGCAGGGCTTCCTTGCGCAAGCTCATCTTGTGGGCAAAGGACGAGGCGACGATGCCTGTCATCATCGCGACAGTCATCACGCCCATCACGGCGGTTAGTCCGCCTACCACCTTACCCAGCCCCGTGATTGGCGAAACGTCACCGTAGCCTACCGTGGTGAGTGTGATCACCGACCACCACATGGCCTCGGGAATCGAGGCGAATCCTTCGTGGAGTTCGCCCTCGAGCAGGTAGAGTAAGGCGCTTGAGAAAAACATAGCTACGAAGAGAATGTAGAGCGTTGCGCTGAGTGGGTAGCGCTCTTCATTTAGCACATCGAATAGGGTCTTGAACGCAGGCGTGTAGTGGTTGATCTTGAGGAGTCGCACCAGTCGCAATATGCGTAACCAGCGGAGGTCTAAGCCGAAGCCAGCAAGACTTAGCAAGCTTGGGAGTATAGCCAGAAGGTCGATTATTCCTGCAGGGCTGAATACGTAGGCCAAGCGGCGCGACAGCTCGGTGCTGCCCGCAGAGGTCTTTGACGCTGCTACCCAGATCCGCAGGAGGTATTCGACGCCAAATACCATCGTCGACAGAATCTCTATGAGTCCGAACGTGAAGCTATAGGCTGCATCGATAGAGTCTACAGACTCGAGGCAAACACAGACGAGGTTAACGATGATGAGGGTCGAGAGGAACCGGTCACAGGTGATGCTGGCCTTGTCGCCGGCCTGTCCTTTGTCCAGAATTTGCAGCACGCGGTCGCGCCGCGTTAACGCATTGCCTGCAAGCTGAGAGGACTCGGCTGCGCTACTCATCAGGCGTGGGTGTCGGCGACGATGTCGTATTTCGACATCTTTTGAATGACTGTCGTGCGCCCCAGTTGCAGAAGGCCTGCAGCGTGGGACACATTGCCCTTAGTCTGTGCAAGCGCGGTGCGAATAAGGTTAGCCTCTAGGGTATTGAGGATATCCCGCGTGGGGACACCGCCCTGGGGTAGGGTATCTAGGTTCTCGGACAGACGAATGATGCTCTCGAATTCGTTTGCGCTGCTTTGTTCCTCTAGCGTCGAAAGCGCCGACTCGAGGTTGGCGAACGGGTCGTCTAGCGCGTCTGCCTCATCGGATAAGGCGTCGTTCACGTCCGCCAGCGGCGTAACAAACTCGGGCGTACGAGCGGTCGAACCGAATTCTGCGGACAGGAAGTCGAACTGCTCATGGATCTCGCAGTCGTCTTCGCTATTTAGTTCGCCCGTGTCCGCTTCTCCCGCGCCGGCTTCTGGCATAGCTAGCACCTCGTCGAGCAGGGCGACCATTTCTTTTGGCAAGAATTCACGAGGAATGTGCGCAAGATCGATAGTACTTGAGGCGAACAGCACAGACAGTCGCTGAATAAAGTTCGCGAGTTCGCGCACATTGCCAGGCCAGCTGTAGGCCTCCAGAATATGCAGCGTGCGGTGGGTTAAGCGAATGGGCTTAGCGCCGGCTGCGAACTTAGCCGCGAAAAAAGCCGCGAGTTCGCCTATGTCGCTGCTCCTGTCTGCCAATCGCGGCACGGAAAGCGGAATCACATTAAGCCGGTAATAAAGGTCTTCGCGGAAGCTGCCTTCGGCGATCATCTGCGTGAGATCCCGGTGAGTGGCTGCGACAATCCGAACATCGATATCGATGGGTCGATCTGCTCCCACCGGCTCGATCTTCTTCTCTTCTAACACTCGCAGGAACTTAACCTGAAGGTCTAGGGGCATGTCTCCTATCTCGTCCAAAAACAGGGTGCCGTTATTAGCCAGCTCGAAACGCCCCTTGCGGTCGCAGGTTGCGCCGGTAAACGAACCCTTGCGGTGCCCAAACAGTTCGCTCTCGAGCAGCTGCGCCGGGATAGCCCCGCAGTTGATTGCAACAAGGCGTTGCGAATAACGCGCCGAGTGGTTGTGAAGTTCGCGACTTACTAGTTCTTTGCCAACACCCGAATCACCGTGAATAAGCACCGGTGCATTAGAGCCGGCGCACTGCCGAATAAGCGAGCGCAGCGCCACTATTGCGCTGCTGCTGCCGAGAATTTCAGAATCGTCTAGGTCTTTCACCAGCTTTCTTCTTTTAGTTCGGGTTTTGCGTCGGGGTTATTGGCCTGTCGTTCGGCTAGCGAATTTAGAGGCCTCAGACGAAAGGTTCATTTGTGCGTATAGCTACACGCCTGAAAACATGCAATTTATTGTACGCGAGGGCCGCCAGAAGTCACCGCAGAGTTTTGGTCTTTTTGTTTCAATAGGTTTCATAAACTGAGGTTCAATTTTTTTGCCACTAATGAGTAAAGTGCACCCAGCAAGTGTCGATTGAAGGCTTGAAGAAAGCCCCTTCGTGCAAAGTTGACGGTCAGGGCTGGATCGAAACCAAGCAATTCACGACAGCAAAGGAGATCAATAGCAAGGCAGTACAAGTAATTCAGAGGTCAGAGAGGTCAGGGAGGTCAGAAACCCAAAGAAAATACTCTCAATCCCTAAAAAGGAAACTCTGATGACAGTTATTAATACGAACATAAGTGCAAACATTGCTCGAGATGCAATTGGAAGAAATAATCGCGAAATGTCAGTTGCTATGGAGCGACTCTCTACTGGACTACGCATAAACTCGGCCAAAGACGACGCAGCTGGTCTTGCAATTGCTAATAGAATGGCGGGACAGGTTTCAGGCCTCAATATGGCCGCTCGCAATGCGAATGATGCCGTATCAATGGTTCAGACAGTCGAAGGTGCAACAAAGGAAATTGGTAACATTCTTGTACGCATGCGAGAGCTTGCCGTTCAAGCGGCATCAGGTACTTATTCATCTTCTGACCGCACTGCGCTAGATTCTGAATTCGATGCGTTACGTAGTGAAATTACTCGCATTCAAGAAAACACTGAATGGAATGGTCAAACCCTTATGGATGGCTCCGCTACCGTCAACGTTCAGTTAGGTGCCTCTGCCAACCAGCAGATGGCCATAGCCTTTGCTGACTGGACCGTTGGTAATGGCAATGTGTACGGCACCGCAACCGCTGGAACTCACACCTCAGCTACACTGACAACCATTGACGCTCTTGATATAGCTGCAAGCACTGTAGTTGCAGAGGACGCAATTCATACACTTGACATTGCAATTGATGGAGTAACGGCAGAACAAGCCACCTACGGTTCTTATCTTAGCCGGCTACAGCACGCAGCCGACAATCTCCTCAATGTAGCGACCAACACTGATCAATCTCGCAGTCGCATCGAAGATGCAGATTATGCTATCGAAACTACCGAACTCGCCCGCACCCAGATCATCGCTCAGGCAAGTACCGCGATGCTGGCACAGGCGAACCAGGTGAAGCAGACCGTGCTGGCATTGCTGCAGTAGGGTTAATGAAAGACTGAGCCACTAACAAGGGAGGACCGTGAATGAACAGTATCGACGCACACTCTGCGCTCGCTACGCGTGCGGCCTCTGATGTTACTGCTAGCAGGCCTAAACCCCAGAGCGTCTCCGCAGCCGAAGGCATGGCTGCGGTCAAACGCGCCTCGGAGCAGGCAGTGCAGGTGTCTACTACGCTTGATTCTCAACGCGCTCGCGCGGGGGAGGAAATGCAGGCGGTGCAGGCAAAGCTCGACGAGATCGTGTCGCACCTCAACGTAAAAATGGATGTGCGAGACAAGAGTCTGAATTTCTCAGTAGACGAGGTCTCTAATCGAGTCATGGTAACAGTAACAGACAAGGTGTCGGGTGAAGTTGTCCGGCAGGTGCCCTCAGAGGCCATACTTAAAGTAGCTCACAATATCGAAGCGCTAAAAGGTGTTCTTTTCGACCGGAATATTTAGCGCAGAAAAAAGTAGAAAAGCAGAATAGCTCTGCCGGAATGTCGGCAGAGCTATTTCGTCTTCTCGAACACCTTAGCCTCTAGCTTTCATCAGAGCGCTTACTATTTAGAGAGCCGGTCTGTGCTGAAGAAAACCCTATCCGAATTAGTCTTGATCATCGCGTTTGGCCTGGTTATCGGCCTTATCATGGCGATTACCGCCAACTTGTTTGTCGAGGGCGTTAAACTCGCCGCGACCTTTCGCGCTGACAGCCAGTGGGCGAACTTCACCCTATTAGGCACAACTTATTCCTACGCCAGCGTCGTGTTCCTGCTGTTCGCAGCGGGCATTGTCGTTGGTCTTAAAAAGCTGTTTGCGCTGCCCGGCTGGGCGGGGCCCGCGGATACCATTTATGCGGCGCACAGTAGCGCGCAAAACCTCGACGTGAAGAAGGGCATGGCCTCGACGCTCGCCGCCTTTATTACTGCCAGCGGTGGCGGCTCGGTAGGCCAATACGGCCCGCTAGTGCACTTTGGTGCCAGCACCGGCGTACTGTTCCGCCGCTTCTTGGGCAATCGGTTCGCTCAAGACATTTTCATTGGCTGCGGCGTGGCCGCGTCAATTTCTGCAGGATTTAACGCGCCGCTCGCGGGTGTGATCTTCGCCCACGAGGCCATACTTCGCCATTTCTCGCTGCGCGCCATTGCGCCGATCTTCGTCGCCTCGATTAGCGCCGACACCTTCGATCAACTTCTCTTTCCTAGCGCGGACACCACGTTTCAGCTCTCGCAAACGGTGCCCGAGCTTTACGACATCGTGCCAATCTTTATCGTGCTTGGTCCGCTTCTGTCGCTGGTGGCCATTCTGTTTATGCGCTCGCTTAGGCTCTCGACACAGATGGCTGCGGCGTTTCCCTATTCCAAAACCGCCCTGCCGTTTATTGCTGCCTTTGTTTGTGGCACTGTCGGTATCTTCGTGCCAGAAATCTTGGGCATTGGTGTAGAGACGGTTAATCAGCTCATCGCCGGCGACTTTGAAGTGCTCATGGTCGTTGTGCTGTTACTCGCCAAGCTCAGCATGACAGCCCTGTGTATTGGTTTCGGCCTTTTTGGCGGCGTGTTCTCACCGGCGCTTCTCATTGGCGTAGCTACCGGCTCCCTCGCGGCCGCGGTCTTGCAGCTCTTCGGGTTTGTAGATATCGACCAGGTGCTCATGGTCTCGGCCATGGCGGCGGTGAGCGCCTCGGTTATCGGCGCGCCGATATCGACGGTAATTATCGTGCTGGAACTCACAGGCTCTTATGAGTTTGCGATAGCCGCGATGATCGCAGTGATTATTAGCAGCCTGGTTACCCATCGACTTTTCGGCCTGTCGTTCTTCGATCGGCAACTTCTCGACCGTGGCGTCGATATGACGCAGGGTCGCGAGGCGATTGCGCTCAATGGCACGCTCGCGGCGCAGTGCAAGCTGTCGGAATTCGTGAGCGTGGGCGTGGCGAGCTCTGGGCAAGACGCGTTCGATAAGATGAAAAAGGCGAAGCTGATGGAGGCTTACGCGTTTGAAACAGACGGCACGTTTGCCGGCAAGTTCGACCTTTTTGGTGCCCAAGAAGCGGGCAGCCAACCTGTGGGCTCAATCCTCGACCGTGACCCCATCGCACTGGGTGAGAGTGATTCGCTGCAGACGGCGATGAACATTGCCAGCAACTTCGTCGGCGAGGCCATCCCCATACTCGATAGCGAGCGCCGCGCGCTTGTTGGCGTCGTCACGGAAGGCGATTTGTTTCATGCTGTGCTCGATGTGCAGTCTACTGTGCGCCGTATCGAACGCGCGTAGAGACCCATGCCGTTTCGCGCTATGCTCTACCTCTACTCCACATTCTAAGGACGCTATTGCCATGCGACTGCGCTCGAACGTTCAACCATTGACCACGCTTTTTGGCATCGCGCTTTTTAGCGGCTTCCTACAAACGGCCGCTGCGCAAACGCCTACCGAAACGCAGTTTGATGCAGGCATCGCCGCCATGGAGAGGGGTCATTACGCCACGGCGATGCGGGCGTGGTTGCCGTTGGCAAACTCAGGTATCGCTCAAGCGCAGAACAATATGGGCCATATGTACGAAGAAGGCTTTGGCGTCGCGCAGAACTATACCACCGCATTAGACTGGTATCGCAAGGCAGCAGATGCGGGGCTAGCCGAAGCGCAGCAGAATGTCGGCCTGCTCTATTATTTTGGCTATGGCGTGGCGGAGAATGCGCGCGAGGCGGTGCGCTGGTTTCAGATGGCGGCCGATCAAGAACTCGCCGCGGGCGAATACATGCTCGCGCTGGCCAAGCAACAGGGCAAAGGCACTGCGTTAGACTACGCCAATGCGCGCAAGCTTTTCCTGAGCGCGGCGCGCAAGAACTACGGCGACGCACAGCTCATGTACGCGTTTATGCAGCAAGCCGGCGAAGGCTCTGACTCGAATCCGTTTAGCGGTTACGTCTGGGGGAAAATCGCCGAGGCGAATGGGGTAGAGGCGGCTGTCGATGTCACCGCTATCTCAGCCATTCTGCTAAGCGACGAAGAGACAGCGCGCGCCGAATCGACGATTGCGATGTGTCTGGCTGAAGGTTTGAACGAGTGCCCCGAATAGCGTCTAGTTTTTAACGACAATCTCGATTCGGCGATTCGCAGCACGGCCCGTGGCCGTGTCATTGCTCTGCAGAGGGCGCGTGTCGGCTAATCCCATAACCACTATGTTGCCCGGCGATATTACACCGCTCTCGAGCAGGTAGTCAGCGACACTCGCCGAGCGCGCAGAAGACAGATCCCAGTTATCACGGTAGCGACTGCCAAAACCTAGCGGCACATCGTCCGTATGGCCTTCGATCTGTATGAGACCGGTGGCACCAGCTAATGAGTCGCCAACGGTGTCAAGAAGCTCGGTGAAGGTCGGCATTAGCATCGCCAAGCCGCTCGCAAAACTGCCCTGCTCTGCTAAGCGAATGATAATCGAATCACCCTCGCGTTCGACCTCTGCCAGACCCTGATTAATCTCTGCACTGAGGTTCGCGCGAATCTGCTGAAACTGATCTTCTACGCGGTCTTGCCTGTCTTGCTGCGCGCTCGATCCGCCTGCGGTCTGTGCGCCGTTGCTAGCACCGTCAGCAGACTGAAAAGCCGAACCCGCAACCCGCACTAAACCATCAACCTGGGTCTGCACCGCAGCGACTTTCGCCAACACCTCGATCGTCTCTTGGTCTAGTTGTCCCGGTGCGCCTTGGCCGTCGATTCTGTCTTCGAGGCGCACGGTAACCGCGCCGTCCTCAATGACCACCGACACCTTACCCTCGGCGATCTCACGGGCAAGCTCAGCCTCCACCTCTGCCAGCATGGCATTAGTTGCCGACTGGCCCGCGCCTACGTCGCGGCTTAATTCTTCCTCGAGCGGTTCATCGTCTGTCTTCTGCTCTTCTATTGTGTTGAGTGCAGTAGGCTCGGTAACCGCAGAGCGATACTGCTGCGCGATAATGTTCTGCGCGGTGGGCGACTCGATCACGGGGATCATCGCCTGCACACCAAACTTCGACTTCATCGAACCGCTCACTTCTTTGTACTTAGGCACGTTGACGTGGGCGAAAGACAAGATCAATACGAAGAACGCCATAAGCAGCGTTGCCATGTCGGCGAAAGTTGCCATCCACGCGGGCGAGCCACTCTTGCACGGAGGACAGTCCTCGGGCTTGGGAGGGTCTTTAGGCGGTTGCTCTTCAACTGGCAACGCGTCTGCTTCGATTTCGGCTTCGCTCACAGTTTTCTTCTCATATTCTCTGGACCAGCGTCTGGCTCAGGGCCTATCCATTTTAAGTTTGTGCTTAAGCGCTAGGAATTAGGAATTTTTATCTCGATGCGCCGGTTACGCGAGCGTCCACCGGCCGTTGTATTGTCTTCAATCGGTACAGTGTCGGCGTAACCAACCACTTCGAGCTGGCTTGCACGCAGGCCAGTGTCGTCGCTGAGATAGGCAGCCACTGACGCCGCTCTCGCTGCCGAGAGATCCCAGTTGCTCATAAAGGTCTCGCTAAACCCAATGGGCACATTATCCGTGTGACCTTCGACTCGCACGGTGCCCGAGTCGTCGTCAATCGTGTTCCCAATCTGCGCAAGAGTACTCATAAACCCGGCCTGTAGCCGCGCGCTGCCAGACTCAAACGAGCCTTGGCTGGCGATGCGTATAACGATCATGTCGCCCTCGCGCTCTACCTCGAGCAGGCCGCGCGAAATCTCAGAATTAAGGTCGGCGCGGATCTCTTCTAACCGATTAGTGGTATTTCCGTCTGCGTTGGCGATCTCATTTGAATCCCCACCGCCGGTGCCAGCCTGTGCGACGCTGCTCGCACTAATAGCTATGCCAACCTCGCTGGTTACCTGTGCCTGAACGTCGGCTACAATCGACGCCACATCGATAACCGTTTGAGTCGCTATACCGTCGCTGGACTCGCCGGCGCCAAACGCACCACCGCCACCCTGCGCTGCAGTCACGCTCACTACGATCTTTTGGCCCTGCGCTGAAACCTCAACCTCACCGCGCTCGATCTGTTCCGCGAGCGCCGCTTTCACGGTTTCCATTTCTTCCTCAAACTGTTCGGGGTTGTCTCGCGTCTTGCGAATCAGGTTTTCTTTGTCAGGATCCAGCGCGCGCTGGCGTGGATTATCGATCAGAGTACGCTCCGCATCAGCGGGGGTAAACGTCTCAACCACGATGCTGCGCGCAGACGGTATCTGGATCTTGGGGATAATCTTTTTCACGCCAAAGGCGTTCTGAATAGAGCCGTTAATCTGTTCAAACTTGGGGAGTTCGGTATCAGAGAAGGACAAAAGCAAAACAAAGAACGCCATGAGCAGCGTAGCCATGTCGGCAAACGTCGCCATCCAGCCTGGCGCGCCGCTCTTGCACTCGGGGCAGCCCTCTGGCTTTTCGTCGTCGCCCCCGCCGCCTGCCGCCGCATTCTCCACAGCCGCAATAGCCGACTCGAGACCTGCGGTATCGACCTCTTCGCCCTCGCCTGCTTCCAGCACTTCGTCAGCCATGTCCGCCTCTACGCTCGTGACTCAGACTATGCGTTCGCTTCGGCGAGCTTTGCGCGCGCCTTAGGTGCAACGAACGAGGAGAGAAGATCCGAGAGTACACGAGGATTACCACCACCCTGAATGAACAAGGTGCCTTCGATAATCAGCTCACAGTTTGCCGCTTCTATGTCTGACTGATTGGTTAGCTTCATTGAGATAGGCAGGCAAACCACATTCGCAAGGATAGCCCCGTACATCGTTGTTAGCAGCGCCACCGCCATCGCGGGACCGATCGATTTCGGGTCGCCCATGTTGCCTAGCATGAGTACTAAGCCAACAAGCGTACCGATCATCCCCATGGCGGGTGCAATCTCGCCCCAGGCCGCGAAGAAAGAGGCGCCCATCTTGTGGCGAAATTTCATAATTTCTATGTCGCGGCCAAGGGTCTTCTTGATCATGTCCTCGTCCGAGCCGTCGACGAGCATCGATACAGCTTTGGCCATGAACGGATTGCTAATGTCTTGGCCTTCGAGCGCTATCATGCCGTCCTTTCGGGCGATTGTGGCAAACTCGACGAGCGAAGTGATCAATTCTTCGGGCTTCTCAAGTTTATTCTTAAAAGTTTTGCCTGCAACCTTCACCGCACCAAGAAACTCACCAAGAGAGGAGCGGAAGAGCGTTACGGCAAGCGAGCCGGCAAAAACGATGTTGATCGATGGGATGTCGATAAAGGCCCCAATCTGATCAAGACCAATTGCACTAAGAATCAGGCCAAAGGCGCCGAGAAGCCCAATAATAGTTGCTATATCCATGATCAATCTCCGATACTGCTTTGCGGCAGGGTCTTGTAGACTAAGCCGTCAAGTCGATGTATTTGGTTTTAACGCGAATCATAACGAGCCAATCGACTCTTATGCACGCATGCTTACTAAAAAAACGGCAAATCATGACAACTACGTCTCAAACCCGCTTCGCGAACGCGCTTCTCGCTGTCTGCCGCGCAATACTGCTCGCCACGGCGGGTGTAACGCTTGTCGCTTGCGACTTCTCAGCACCGCTCAACTGCGCCGATTTCTATGCGCAGAACCCCGGCGCTCCCTCCGCGTATGCCAGCGAGGGCCGCGGATTAGTGACGCATACCCCAAGCCAAACCACTTGGCTGCAATGCCCCGCCGGCATGAGTCAGAGCGCAGGTGGCAGCTGTCGCGGCGAGCCGCTATTCCTCAACTTCGACGACGCCGTTGCCTATGCGCAAGAGGTCAGTGACAAGTCGGGCCAAACGATCCGCTTACCTTCGGTCTCCGAGCTGCGCCAGCTCAACGAAGACGCCTGTATTAACCCTGCTATCGACGTCCGCACATTTCCATCCATGCAGGTCGAAAACCATTGGACGTCAGACGAAAGCCGAACCACGTCTTTGCTAGCCTGTGCGGTGTACTCGTATCAGGGAAACTCGTCATGTCGCGAGTCCAAGGCGAGTGAATACCCCTTCATGCTTCTTATCGAAAGAGACTAGATTTGCACGTTAAGCGTGCTTCCTAACCGAGAACTACGCTTGGTATCACGTGAAGGTTTAGCCTCCACGTCGACAGCCCTCGCTGGCGTCTGCCGATGGCCCGCGTCGATCTTGGTCTCTCGCGCCAAACAGCGCTGCCCGTCGGCCTCCAGTACGTCTTCACAAGGCAAACGCTTCGAGCGAAAATCCATCTTTCGGCACCCGTAGGGATACTGTTTATCCCATGTAATGAAGAAATGCGCACAGCCATAGCAGTTTTCTTGGGGCTTGGCTGTGGCCTTTGGCAGATTATTTTCGTCCGAACTCATCGTAGTATTTCCAGGCAACTACAGCGACCAGCGCCAAGAAGAACACCGAGCCCAGTATCTTCGTCGCATCTACCCCCTGGAGGTAGTTCATCTCAGGCTGCGCCCACATTAAGGCAATCACCGGAATCCCAAGCATGAGATACCAGCGAATGAATTTGCAGATCTGGCAGTCTTCGGTTTTACGATTCGCCATCTCGGGCCATTCCTTTCTCTAGTACGACACCCGCGGCCGAGCAGGCTAGTTACTGTACATGTTTTCCATCGCCGTAAACTGGCCCTTGAGGTAGTCTCCGGTGCTCTTGCTGCGCTGTACCAAGCTTTCCATTGCCGCAAACTGCTCAAGGTAGCGCTGCTGAGTTGCAGCCAACCGCTTCTCTAGCGCTTCTAGCTGCTTCTCATAGTCTTCGATCTTATTCTCGGCTGTGACCTGCCGGCTATTGATCGCGCCCGTGTTGTCCAACATCCCTTTCAACACAAGGCTTGAGTCGAGTGCGAGTCCTTTACTGCCACCGTCGAAATCGGTTTGATTATCCGTATCTGCCGTCAACATAGTTCGAACGTCAGCGAGATTATCGGCGATCACTGCTGAGAACGCGGTCTCATCGATCGCAAGCTCACCGCTGAGCTGTACCCTGATGCCAATGTCGCGCAGCGTAGACAGACCGCCTGACGGTGTCGACGAGTCTTTATCTAGCAGCCCCTTGATCTGCGACTGTATCATCGACACGAAAGTCTTGTCTTTCTCCAAGGCACCCGCCTCTCCAGTTTCTGCGTCTGTGGTGGTTAACGTCGTTGTTGTGGCTCGAAACGCATTATAAGTCAGCACGATATCCTCAATAGCTGCGCGCAGCACCGAAGAATCCTCCGCAATGCTCAAGCGGATAGCGCTAGCTTCCACTGCCGATAGCTCAAGCGCGAGGCCCGGAATCACGTCAGTGACACTATTAGAAGGACGTTCAATCGTGTCTAGGCCATTAACTGTGATGCTTGAGTTCTGCGCCGTTTGCAGCTCGTTCTCTGAATCAGCCAAGCCGATGTCTGGGGTCGATGAGGCAGTAAACGTATTGTCGCTGCCGGTTTCGCCTTCGAATAAGATCACCCAGTCGTCGCCTGAAGCGCTGCGGTTGATGGCGCGAGCGGTAACACCTATTTCGGCGGCATTAACTGCTGCGACGATACCCTCGGGCGTATCGGTGCTGACACTCACAGTTGAGGTAACAGGCGCGGATGAGCCGAGGCTAAAAGTTATGTCAAAAGCATTACCAGAGTTAAGCGATAATGACTTACCGCTGAAACTATCCGTGGCAAGAATACTGCTCTTAGCGAGTTGTTCTATAGTGATATCGTAACTGCCAACATTTAGCTCGCTCTGCTTAGATACAGCGATCGACAGCGCCGTGGGATTGGGATTCGAAATGACCTTATTAGTCACATCACTGACGTTGCGCAGATTGTCGAAAGCCTCCTTCATTACGGCCACGCTTGATTTAAGCAAACCATAGCCCGAGACACTCACCGTCGACGCGTCTTTTTTCTTGGTGTAAGAGTCGATCTTCGGCTGGGTCTCTGCCTCGGCTAATGCCGTGGCTAGGGCTTGGATATCGACGCCGGAACCCATTTGCATCGCTTGAACGAGAGAGCTACCGGTTCCACTTGCTGCACTAGTTTCGGCCATAACCAACTATCTCGCTTGTTAGATGAAATTAAAGAGCGTGAGCTGGGTTACTTTAGCGAAGGTGCTCTGGGCCGCTTCTAAGGCCAGCATGTCAGAAGACAGCTGCGTGATCGCCTTCGAGTAATCGAGATCTTGCGCCTCTGAGAGCAGGTTCTGATAAATGATTTGTTTGTCAGCTGCGATCTCTTTGCGCTCCGCAATCAGATTTTGACGTACACCTAGATCGACGACCTGGCCGCCGAGGTGATTACCCACAGTGTCTAGCTCGTTCATAGTGCTGCCGATCTTCGCCGTGTCGTTGGCCTTCAAGGCATTCACGAAATCGCTTATCACAGCAAACATATCGCCCTTAATGGCAGATCCATCATCGGTGATGCGGTCGAAGTTTCCTGCAAGAGAATGACCCGACGTGTTGAGCCGGAGCTTATAGCCGCCATCGACCTCAAGGGAGACCTCCGACTGATTACCGAAGTACTCAACCTCACCAGAATCCGACGTGACAAACGGCTTCGTTGTCGTCGCGGTGCCGGAGAAGACATAGTTGCCGTTCATATCAACGCTATTGGCGAGCGCCTTCATGTCGGCCAAATACCCTTCGGCCTCTGTCGCCATGTATTTGATATCTTGCGACGAATAGGTGCCGGAACGCGCGGCTATTGCAAGCTCCTGCATGCGGTAGACCATATCTTGCATCGCCGTTACCGCGCCTTCCTCTAATACCATCCGGTTATCTAAGGAGTTCAGATTCGCCACATAATCTGTCTGCTTGGTAATGACAGACTGTAGGCGAAGTGTCGCCGTCGTTGCAGCGAGATCGGTGCTCGGCATGACGGCTTTCTTGCCTGTCGCGAGCTGTGCCTGTGTTTCGGCGATCTTCGACTGTTGGGCAGTCATTTGTTTGTTCAGGCTTGTGAAATACTGGTTTGTCGAAATTTTCATTGCCCATCTATTCCTTAATATTGCGTGACACGGCTAAGCCGTGCGCTAGCGCGATGCCGAGAGAATGGCATCAAAAAGATCGCCCGATATTTTGATGATCTGAGCGGCTGCCTGATACGATTGCTGGAAGCGGATGAGATTAGCCGCCTCGTCATCCAAACTCACGCCCGACGCCGCATCGCCAATCGCAACGGCGTCGTCATAGACTACTTCGAGGGCCTCAGCCGACATCTTCGACAGAGAATTCACGTTGCCTACGCCGTTGACTAAGGTGATGTAGGCTTGCACTGGAATCTCGCCGCCTTCCAACCGTGTGTTTTGCACATTGGCCAAAGCAGAGATAGTGGTGTTATCGCCCAGCCCATCGAAGTTGGGTTTCACGGTGAAAACGTCGCCTACAGCTGGCGTGTCGCCGAAGCGTAATCGGATGTCACCGAAAACAAGCTCTTTCACCGATTCGTAAGTGCGCTTAGCGAGTAGAGTGTTCGTCGCAGTGTCGCGAATCTCTACTGTTCTCTCGTCGGTGAACTTGAACTCTAGCGCCTCTTCTACTTCGTTGCCCTGCTTGGCTACGGGTGCGCCCACCCTAAATTCGATGTCGGTCTTTGCCGAGTCACCTGTCGCATAGATCAGCAGGTCTTCGGAGACTTCTTTGTCACTACTGATCGTGGTTGCCAGGCCCAACCGAGCCAGGTCTTGAGGCGTTCCTTCGCCAGTCCAATAGTTGCCAAAACCGAAGTCGATGGCGCCACCGTCGTCCGCCGCTTCGTAATACACACGGCCGATCACAATGGCATTAGCTCTGCCGAGAAAATTACTCGCTTCTCC
Organism: Gammaproteobacteria bacterium; assembly: GCA_024639905.1. Classification (GTDB taxonomy): domain Bacteria; phylum Pseudomonadota; class Gammaproteobacteria; order Pseudomonadales; family Pseudohongiellaceae; genus UBA9145. The sequence continues at coordinate 34,443 of JAHEGE010000009.1, forward strand.
GCCGTCGGGGCTACCTAGAACGAAGTTCTCGCCTTCGTTGCCTTCCGTGTTAGCCAGTACTAGATTACCTTGGGCATCGATGCTCGCACCTACCCTGGTTGTAGCTGCCTGCGCGTTGATCAAATCTGCCAATGCCCTGGTGTTATCAGGCCTTGTTAGATCGACGATAGTTGTTCCGTTAATGCTAAGACGACGAGTGGTATCGAAATCGTCTGGACTAATCACTAGAGAGTTGCTCGCGCTTGCTGTCACATCGGTGGACGCACTCGCTGCGTTTGCCCAGCTAGCTATCTGCTGCGCGCTCAATGTCGTGCCCGAATCAAGATTTAGCGGGCCCAGTGCAACGCCGTTTAACGTAATGGCTTGATCGCCGATCAGCGTCGAGCTAAGACCCGTTGTGTTTGACTGCTTGGGAATCGGCAGAGACAACAGCGAGTCCTTGGCGCTTGCTCCGATCTTGAGCGCAGAATCGAGATAGGCCGCAGTGCCAGTTTCATTTGCGTAGGCGGAGAGGTAGCTAGCGTTCGATTCGATGGGCGTTGCTGACGCAAGCCCCGTTCTGAATTCGTCAGTAAGCGTCGTTCCTGCTATGTGATTTAGCTGGGTGGTAAAAACCTGCAGCGCCTGTGACTCTGCGAGATCAGGTTGTATCGTTACACTGAAACCGGCGCTGCCTTTAGGTATGCGCAAAGCAGGTTCTACACTGTTAGTTGTCACCGCGGCGCTGGTGAGGAAATTAACCTTGCTACCGCCGTCGATAGTAGAGGCAGCGAAGAATAAGGGCTGCGCTTGTCCGTATTCGATCTCTGCTGAGATGAGTTTGGTATTGTTAACACTCTGTTGCAGGAGGAGTCGGCCTGCACTTGCAATCTGTTTGCTGTCGTTAATTGCGACAGAAATGTTCTCAGAGGCACGTAAAGAAGGCGAGACAAAAAATTGTCGGCCATTGACCGGCGTGTCAGCAGTCTCTACCGCAAGGCCTGCGTATTCAAAGCTTTTGCCGTCATTAGATGACGGTTGGACACTAGTAGACACCCCGCTTGCACTGTCGGTAACAAGCCATGTCTTGGTCGCAGCGGACCACTGCGCACTAAACCCCCCAGCGACATCTGCGGATGAAGAGAGCGCAGTCGCTTTGACGCCGGCATCCAACGTGCCGTCTGCATTTGACCCCAGATAAGTCGTTGCGAGACTAAAAAGCACCTGTCCAGTCTCGTTATTCTGGTTCATTCCAGCCGCGTGCACTGTATTCAATGACGTGGTTAGCGACTCAACTAAACTATCTAAGTCATCTCGCAGTGGCTCAAACACGTCGTCTCTGAAACTCAACAGGCCGCCAATGGTGCCACCCTTAAGCGCACCAACATTGAGTTTTTCCCCATAAGGATCAAACAGTATAGCGACGGGCGAGCCGGGAGTGGTCGGGAAGACCGCGCTCAGTGTTTTTGCCTCGTTGGTCTTGACGAAGGTTGTACTATCACTTGCACCCGCAAGCTTTACGTCGACGCGACCGGCGATGTCGAAGGTAAAGTCCAGCTTTGCGAGTTTCGACATCTCATGCATCAAGTGATCGCGCTGATCCAGAATCGCGGGTGGCTGTAGCGATTGCTTCGTGTTCTTGCCCAATTGGCGATTAACTAACGACAAGCTCGTCGCAAGTTGATTAAGCTCGTCGATGTTAGCCTTAACTTCAGACCGCATCTCGTTGTGTAGTGCCGACAGGTCTGTGGAGATGCTCTGAACCCTTGCCGCGAAAAAGTTTGCCGACGATAGGAATTCCTGTCGATAGGTTTGCTCCGAGGGATTTGTACTCAGCTTAGTCGCCGACGAGAAGAATTTGTCGATAGCCGCGGACAGCCCGCCAGTTTCCGAACCCATGAGGTTTATCACACGGTCCGTATATTTAATCATTGGTTCCTGGGCAGCAAGCGAGCTCTGTGCCGTCCGAATACTGCTCTCAGCAAACTCGTCGTAGGCGCGCTGAATGCCTTGGAGCCGTGCCCCAGTTCCGATGTAACTTACGCCTTGCTGTGAGGGCGCATTCTCTGCGGTCGTAACCTCTTGGCGCGAATACCCCTCGGAATTAATATTCGCGATATTATTACTCACGGTCGACAGTGCCTGCCGGTAAAGCTGGGTTGCGGTCGCGCCTATGGTGAGAAGGTCAGTCATGGCTTAGGTAGCTTCTTAGTCGAATCGGCGCGGACGCTGAGATGGCATCGCAGCCACGGGAACTGGTGTCTCTTTCGGCGTGGTGACACCCATACGATTCGCTGTTACCGAATTAAGCCAATCGGCAATACCGAGGCTCTGGCGACTGGCCATCACTTTCGACACCTCGTCGTAAAACATATCGTCGAAGAATTCCATCGAGTCGCTCTGTAATAGATCGCTCTTCATCGGTTTGATCGACTCTTTCATAGAATCAGTCATCATTTTGAGAAACAGCGATTCGAACTCGGCTGCCACCTTGGAGTTCACCTCAAGCTGGTCGGCATTTACGTTATTGCTTGAGCCTCGAAGGGCGGCTAGACCAGCAAAGTCATAGGCACTTGCAACGGGCATTACTAGATCGGCCATATTAAATCACCACCAACTGGGCTTTCAGGCTTCCCGCGCGTTTCAATGCTTCGAGGATCGCGATGAGCGCGGAGGGCGACGCCCCAACCTGATTGACTGCATCGACAATGTCTTGCAGCTCCACACCCGGCTCCAACACAACCATCGCGTTAGCCGGTTCTTCTACCGTAATCTCGGCATTAGTCACCAAGGCGGTATCGCCTTCGGCAAAAGCGCCAGGCTGACTAATCTCGTTAAACGCATCGATGCGAACCATCAAGGTGCCATGAGATACCGCGGCCGCACCCACGCGCACCGAGCGATTAATCACCGCTGTGCCTGTGCGCGAGTTGATAACGACACGCGCCATTGGCTCACCAGGATCCACTTCCATCAATTCGATATCGCTCAGAAACCCAACCTTTGCGCTCATCTCCGTTGGCGCGCGAACGGCGATAGAAACCGCATCGATTGCAGACGCCATGCCTTCGCCGTAGCGCTCGTTAATCGCTGTTGCGATGGCGTTCGCAGTCGAAAAATCGGCGTCGCGCACATTCAGCACAAAATGATCAGCGGTCTCGAACGGCGTCTCGATGAGGCGCTCAAGAATCGCACCGTTTGGAATCCGTCCCGACGTCGGCACGCCAATTTCAACGCTGGCTCCTGCTGCCCCCGCAGTGACCCCTGTGACGGTCAGAGACCCCTGTGCAAGCGCATAGACCTGTCCGTCTATACCCCTGAGCTCTGTCATGATGAGATTGCCACCACGCAGGCTCTCCGCGGTACCCACTGTCGAGATATTGACATCAATACGCTGGCCTGGCTTGGCAAAGGCTGGCACCTCGGCGGTGACTAAAACCGCCGCGAGGTTATCAGTCTGCAGCGGCTGCTGTGCAAACTGCGTCGCCAGATTAATGAGGTTATCGCCAAGGTCGAACTCCGACACAGGGCCATCGACGCTAACGCCCAGGCCTGAGAGAAGTGACGTTAAGCTCTGGCCCGTCACCCTCAGATCTTTGCCGTCGCCCGTACCCGACAGGCCTGCCACTAAACCATAGCCGATAAGCTGATTGCTGCGTACGCCAGCAACATCGACAAGATCTTTAATGCGATCGGCGTAGCTTGCACTAGATGCAGCAAGACAGAGAACAAAGACTGTAAGGATTTTTTTCATAAGTGTGTCTTTCGGTTTAGTTGTTGATAGTGCTCAGATCGAATGTCGTTAGAACGGCCAGAGTCCGTAAAGCGCCTTAACGCCCCAAGGGCCTTTAGTTGCACGAGCAAGCTCACCGACGCCGCTATAGGAGAACTGCGCGTTCGCAAGTCTTCGCGACAGCACCGTGTTATTCGGCTGGATATCTTCAGGACGTATGACGCCGCGAACGCGAATGTATTCACTGCCCTCGTTGAGTTCGAGCTGCTTCTCGCCGAAAACGATTAGGTTGCCGTTCTCCATGATATCGATGACTACTACTGAAATACTGCCGGTTAGTGACGCTGACTGACCGGCAGTGCCGGTCCCGGCGCTACCTATCGATGAACCATCTGTCTCCAAATTTGAGAAGAACTCGCCGGCAGGGAAAAGCGCATTACGCTGCGCTTCGCCAATGACGTCGTTTGTGGTGGTGCGTTCTGTAGTGAGCCCAGTCACGCGTGAAGCTTGAGCGCTCTCGCTGAGGATGATGGTGATGATGTCGCCGATCTCAGAGATACCCGCTGCATACGCACGGCCCGCCGGATATAGCCGCGAACCATTGTCCAAAATAGAGCCGGTCGTGCGCGCGACAGTGACGGACTCGAGCGGGTAGGTCAGTTCGAAACTGTCGTTTGCGACAAGCGAGGTCTCGCTCACGCCCGCGCAGCCTTCAAGCATCGCGAGAATAGTTATACTGATTGCGAACTGCTTTATCATCTTCACTTTACTGTCCTCGTAGCGAGCGGTTGCCGCTTTGCTTACCTGCGCGGTGTCACCTGGCGGTTATTTATAGGTTGTTGTTGAGGAAGCGAAGCATGCCATCGGTCGCTGCGATCGCCTTCGAGTTAATCTCATAGGCGCGCTGAGTCTCGATCATGTTCACCATCTCTTCGACTACGTTAACGTTGGACGCCTCCAGCGCACCCTGTGTGATCATGCCAGCACCCTGATTGCCAGGCACGCCGACTATAGGGTCGCCGCTGGCGTTAGTTTGCGCGAACAGATTACGACCTAGCGGTGTTAGACCTGCTGGATTGACGAAACGCGTCAGCTGAAACTGGCCCACGTTAGCGGCTCCACCGCCCGCGGCGAGTTCTACTGTTACTGTGCCGTCGCGTCCGATACTGACGCTAGCCGCATCTTGCGGAATAACAATGGCGGGAATAAGAGACTCACCAGACGCGGTAACGATCTCACCATCCCTTGATAACTTGAGTGAGCCGTCGCGGGTAAAGGCAGTAGTGCCATCCGCCTGTTGCACGGCGAAGAATCCGCTGCCCGCAATGGCTACGTCTAACGAGTTCTCCGTAGAGATCATATTGCCCTGACGATGCACCTTCTCGGTTGCAACAACCCGGGTACCAGTACCGAGCATGAGGCCGGTCGGCGTCTCCGAGTTCACATCGGCTTGCGATCCGGCTTGTACGATACGCTGGTATAGCAAGTCTTCGAACATCGCGCGGTCTTTCTTAAAGCCCACGGTATTCACGTTCGCGAGGTTGTTCGCGATTACTGTCATTCGAGTCTGCTGTGCTGAAAGGCCTGTCTTAGCCACCCACATTGAAGCGTCCATCGATTAATCCTCTAATTGCTGTTTTTCTAGCCAGCGCGCATGAGGCGCGAGCCGTCTTTATCCATTTCTTCCGAGCTCTTGATGACCTTCATCTGAGTCTCGAAGGAGCGATAAAAGTCGAGGAGGTTTACCATTACCTCAACCGCGCTTACGTTACTTCCCTCGAGCGAACCCGATTCAACTGAAGCGACGTTCGGACCAGACTGGATATCGCCGCCCAATCCGTTAGCCCCTGACTCTTCAAAAAGTCCGTCCGAACGCCGCGTTAACGTTGTTGCACTCGCGTCTCGAATAAGTAACTGACCTATTGGCTGGGCGAGGGCTTCAGGCGTATTCGCATCTTGAAAGAACACGGTGCCGTCAGGCGTAATGTTTACTGTGCCATTAACTGGCACAGTGATCGCCCCGCCGCCCTCACCTGCTACCAAATAGCCGTTTCCCGTCTCTAGAAAACCGTCTAAAGAAACACCAAGGTCGCCGCGTCGAGTAAACGCGATCTCTCCGTTCTCGCCCTGCACGCCCAATACCGTCGCGTCGTTCATTGCGATATCTAGAGGATTTCCCGTTTCCATTCTTGTCCCTGAATCCAATACTATCGATTCGACACGTGAAGGCACGATAGGCTGAAATCGAGTTGGAAAACCCGGGCCATTTAACGTTGCAGACTCTGGACGAGACGACTGCGAACGCTTGTATCCAACCGTGGAAATATTGGCGAGATCATTAGTCAGCTGGACACGCTGAAAACCTTGATTAGATGCTGCTCCTAATGCTGTGAATATCAGCCTGTCCATACTTACTCCCTATTCCGTTCTCTCGCCTACTGTGATTAGCCGCGTATGTTAATGATCGCCGACGTCATCGTACTCGTCGTTTCAATCGCTTTAGCATTGGCTTGGAAGTTTCGCTGAGCAGTAATGAGGTCAACGAGCTCTGACGTTAAGTCAACGTTTGAGCGCTCGCGTGAACCCGCACGCAGCGTACCGAAGCCGGCTGAACCTGGCTCGCCGTAGCTTGGCGTACCCGAGTCGGACGTCGCAAAGAAGCTTGAGTCACCGATCTGACGCAGGCCCGTCGGTGAAGAGAAGTTTGCGATGATGATCTTGCCAAGCGATTTTTGTGAACCGTTGGAGTAACTCGCCACCACGAGACCGTCGTCACCAATGTTCACGCCCACCAAGTCACCTTCCGGCGCACCATTCTGTGACTGGCTTAACACCGCAAACGGCGAGTTAAACTGCGTGCTCGCGGTGTACGCAATATTTACTGTTGTACCAGTAATCGAGTCGCTTTCTAGTGCGTAAGACGAAAGTGGCGATACTAGCGTTCCACTCGTGTCGAACGTCAATTCACCCTTATCAAGGAAGATTGGTGACCAATAGGGGATATTGTTCTCTTCGAAGTCAGCCTTATCGGTTGTCTCTTCCCAGCTGCCGTCTTGATTCTGAACTACGTAGACATCGGACGCGCCTTCGGTGTCAGGAGCGAGTTCGACATAGGTCGATGTGCTGCCGAATGCTGCGGCCACATTCTCTAGCCCCCAATCCGAGTGCCCAGTGATCTGAATGAAAGAGTCTGCGCCGGTCGTCGCTCCGCGAACCGTGAGGGCGCCTTCGCCTTCGTCGTAGTTAACCTTTATGCCACTTACCGTGCGTCCGAGGCTGTCGGCCATCAGATTGACCTTGTCTTGGAGATGCTTCGTAAACGTACCGATCGAGTACTGGCCTTCATCTAGATTGATCTGCGATGAAATGCCATCGACGATAACGGTGAGATTGCGGTTGGCGGCAGTGACGGAGAACGATTCGGTTGCGTCTATGCCCATCGCATTACCAACAACAAAGGCAGGCTCAGAGCCTTGTCCGCGCAACGTGGGCAAATTGTTTACCTGTGAGTACTGTGCGCCAACCGCTTGTGTGTCCGTGAAGCCAAAAAGTGTAGCCGCGAAAGCAGAAGCCTCCGTCAACGCCTCCGGATCTCCTTCTCTATTCAAAGTGATTTCGAGACTAGATTGATCGCCTGTCGTGCCGCTTTTGAACAGAAATTGTCCGTCTGAGTACTGCACTTCGATCCCATAACGCTGATCACTCGCGGCTAATGCTGAACCGTTAGGAAGCACGTTGCGCATGAGGAGCACTGACTGCTCTGCATCAAGCGGCAACAACGTCGTTCCGCCATCTGCGGTTAGTGCTACCTTGAAAATATCGGCAGTATCCTGGTCACCAGCTGAGACAGAAATCGAGCCCACCTTCGCGGTTACGCTCTGCGTTATTTTGAAGCCTTTATTGACCGCGTCGTACTCGAATACGACATCGCCCCATTCGGCAGCGTTAGTGGCGTTGCTCAGAGTCTTATTGACTGCGTAGGCGATGTCTTCGGGGGAAAGCTGTTGTGTCTCCACATCTAGTGCGGCGTACTCAGGTATCTCTTTCTTCAAGACATCGATAATATCTATCGATAGAGCTGTGCCTCCATCTCGAGCGATGGAAAGAGGCGCTGTAGTCATGCCGGCAAAAGAAAACGCCTTACCGTCGCCAAATTTCTCATTCAGAACGTTAGTAAGCTCAAAGGCGATCTGCTGACCAGACAGCTTTTGCGCCGTCCCCGCCAAATATTCTAAGCCGATATCGACGCTCTCTGAACCGTCAATAGAGATCTTGAACATATTCGTCAGCTTTTCTCGTGAAAAGAAGAGCTTGTCAGTATCGGCAAAGGTAGCGTCGGGGTTGTAACCTTCCACATCGCCAGCGGCATTAGTTCGCGCAAGAAAGTTTAGCCCGTCCTTGTTATTTGTTAGATTCAAATTGTCTGTATACACAGACCCTTCTGGAATCGCTGCTGCGATGGTAGCGGGCTGCGAGACGATCGGTGATGACAGCTGATCGTAAGAATATTTCTTGTAAACCGTACCTGTTGTAATAAGGTATTGCGCACTGTCCGAGCTTGTGCGCTGAAGGGTTTGCAACTCTGTTGCAGTCTTAATCTCACCGTATTTATTGACGAAGAACTGATCGCCTCCTGAATCAGAAGCCTGAACCAAGGCAGGATCGACGGCCTGGTCATCGATGAATACATGCGTCTGCCATTTGTTGAACGGATCGTCTGCCGTCGCTGCGGCGGTCTTCACATAATAGACTGTCGACAGGTGGGATGAGCCAGATGCTCCGTACACTGTAAAAGAGGTCGTCTTATGATAAGTCTCGGGCTTGTTTGGATTAAATGCGGCGGTAATCGGCTCGCTCTGTGAGGGAAGGTTGAGGCCCAGCTCCACATTCGTCGTTGCCTGAAATTCTGAGACCGTGGCGCGCGGAATTGACATCGCCGTCAACGGCTCACTAAAGTCGGCCTTATTAGTCGAGTCAACTGGCAGTGACATCAGCGCTTGGCCCGCGGCGTTAACCATCTGGTTCTGCTCGTTGAGCATGAAGCCGCCATTACGCGTATAGACGTTCGTGCCGTCGGTCGTCTTCAACGCGAAGAAGCCGTCGCCCGTAATCGCGAGGTCCAGTGAATTCGCAGAGAATTCGATGTTGCCTTGGCTAAATTCCTGCACCACCTCTTTGAGTGATACACCCGCGCCCACAACTGACGATGCCTTCTGCAACGGCGAGGTTGCGAAGATATCGCCGAAGTCAGCGGTTGACCGCTTAAAGCCTGAAGTACCGGCGTTAGCGATGTTGTTTGAGGTGACCGCGAGTTCGGTCGTTGCGGCGTTGAGGCCTGTTAGCGAGGTATAGAATGACATGCGTGGCTTCCCTTATTTTGCTCTCGTTAAATTTGTATGCGGTCGATCTCAGCCATATCGAGGATACGACCGTCTTCAATTTCGAACTTCATCGTTTGCGATTCGGTATTCCAACTCACGGCCGTAATTTTCTGCTCTGCGACCAGAGGTACCATGAATCTTTCGCCGCCTTTTTCGCCGGTCATCGCAAAGTTGTAGGTCCCGTCTGGCATTTCATCTCCCTGAGCATTGGTACCGTCCCAGTTGAGCTCAAATGACCCGGGCTGAAGATTCTCAAACTCTTCACGATGAATAAGCTGACCCGAGGATGCCTCGTAGACGCTAAAAACCGCTGTCTCCGCACGGCTTGGCATTAACGCCTGCGCAGTAATTGCGCGGCCCGCGCCCCCACGTATTGAGCTGCCATCGAGGTTGAGTGTCTTGCCTAAAAGGGTTGAGCCGAGCAGGAATTTCTCAGTCTTAGACTCTGCTGCCATTTCCTCCATCGAGCCCTGGACTCCTTTCATCGCCTCTAGAGACGAGAACTGGGCGAGCTGAGCCACAAAGGCTTCGTTATCCATTGGGCTTAATGGGTTCTGATTTTTCAGCTGCGTGGTGAACAGCTGCAGGAATGCATCGCGGCCTAGCGCATCCTCTTCTGTATTTGCTTTGATCTGCCGCTCTTCATACTGATTTGAAGTCAGGATGTTAGCGGGCAACATCGCGGTGTTTTGTACCGACATGGCTTAGCTCCTATACCTTGATGACTTCAAGAGTGCGGCTCATCAGCTGCTTCGCTGTCGAGATCACTTCGATGTTGTTTTGATAGGCACGCGAGGCATCCATCATCTCAATCAGCTCTTCGATTTCTGTCACATTTGACGCATAGATATAGCCGTTTTCGTCGGCAAGCGGATTGTTTGGCTCGAACACCTGCTTAACTGGCTTGGGGTCATCAATAATCGAATCAACATGGACTCCACCTTCGAATCCATTACCCGCGCCGCTCATTGCATTGTCCATTAGTGTCTGAAATACGGGCCTTTTCGCGCGAAAAGCGCCTGCATCAGTGCCCGCAACAACGCCAGCGTTGGCCAAGTTGCTCGCGGTGGCGTTCATGCGAATCAACTGCGCGTTCATGCCGGTACCTGCAATGCTCATGAGTCTTTCGAATGACATGACAGTTCTCCTTTATCTATTCGCCACGGAAGGCTTTGCGTAAACCAGAGATTTTGTTTTCGAGAAATTGAATCGATGCTTGGTAATCAGCAACTGCACGCCCGAAGCGCGCCTGCTCTACGCCCATCTCAACTGTATTGTTGTCGAGGCTTGGATTTAGTGGCGTGTAGTAGGTAATCGCAGAATCGATATTGCCGAGAGAGCCGCTTGCCGCACCGATATGCTTCGCCCTCGAGGCGCGCAGGGCGGCGGAGCTGGTGTTATTACCTGAATCCATGCTCGTCGTGTGTTGCTTTAGCAGCTTCGCGAAATCCAAATCGCGGGCCTTATAGCCCGGAGTAGACGCGTTAGTGATATTGGCGGAAATAATCTCGAGCCGACGGCTCTTTAAGCTCGTCGCTGCTGCGTTAAATCCGAAATAGCTGTCTAGTGAAGCCATGGTTTTGTTTTACTCTGTGTGCGTTTAAAAATTTCTACGCCAAAGTCACTGCAGAATTGATGCCAACTTATGTTTTAGTCGCCCTGCTATTCTGTTTTATCAATTTATTCAATGAGGTATGCACCATAAGCGTTATGACTCTGAGCGCAGGCATGAAATTAAATTCGCTGCCAAGCCGCTAGCACTTTCAAAGCGGCAGCAAAGTGGCAAGTGGCACGGAAAGCGGCGAGCGTCTGGCGTTGGTTACGATAATTCTCTAGACTCGCCGGCATGACTTACCGACTCGCTCCATTAACCACGCAGCACCTGCGCGCTTTTAGCCGACTGATAGTAATTGCCTGGCTCCTTGGCCCGCTGTCTGTGTCTGCCCAAAGTACGACGCGACTGTCTGAAGAGGCGAAGGCCCGCGTGGTTGCAGAGATCGCCTCATGGATGGCTCAGCGTGAGGGGATAGCGCAAGGCCGCATCGAGGTACTAGCAAGCGATCGCCGGTTCCGAGTCCCAACCTGCGAAGGCGCCTTGGGCTTGGACTACGTGACGCGGCCAACCATCGAAGCGGACAAGCCTGCAAACGCGACGGTACGCGCAAGCTGCGACGCTAGCGATTGGAGCGCGGTACTGCGGGTTAACGTCAATGCCCAGCCTCAACGCGTCGTCTTTGCCCGCGGCCTAGTAAGCGGCACGCTATTGGAAGCCTCTCACTTAATCGTCGCGCAATCTGGTGCCACTCCTTCACAGAAGGTTCTGAGCGATCTAGTTGGCCGTTCGATCAATCGTGACGTTCGTGCTGGAGAGGAAATAGATGACGTAATACTCGCGCAATGGGTCGATGTCTTCGTCACCACGGCTGCCGTGCGTCGTGGCGAGCGCATCGGGCTGAACGGTGTTCGCATAGCACGTTTGGCATTCAATGAGGCAAGCCTGCAACAGCGTCTCACGCAGGAGCAGCTCGAGAGCGCTGTGGCTAGACGGGACCTCAGGGAAGGCACCACCCTGACTCTCAGCGATCTCCAATTTGCCAGCGCGGCCCTGGTCGCTACGGGCATACTGGAACAAGGCAGTGTTTTCGACGCCAGTAGCTTCGCTGCGCGCGAGCTCTTCGAGCAACTGCCTCGAGATGCAGTGCTCGATGCTCGTCAGCTGCAGCGCGCAACAACCAAGCGTAGACTCACACCTGGAACCGTTATCCGCTACTCCGATATTCAGATGCAGCCCCACGTCGGCGCTGGCGAAAACGTGCAGCTAACAGTCACTCGGGGCGCCATCTCGCTCACGGTAGACATGATAGCTGCCGGCGATGGCTACCTCGGCGACAAGGTCGAACTGAATAACCCGGAATCAGGAGAATCGGTGATCGCCACCGTTACTGGCGTAGGCCGGGCTCAAAGAGACTAGTCTTTTTGAGAATTCTACTAAAGTCGCGTCCCAAGCTGTCGATTGGGCGAGTACAGAACGATAGATCTCAGCATAATGTAGATCATAGGAAGGAAGACCATGACAGATGCCATTTCGAATACCGCGGCCAATGCAGCTAACGCGCTCAAGTCTGCCACGAGAACTAGCGAGGCCACTAATAAGGCTAAACTCGACACGGCTGACGCCGTTGAGACCGCCGCTACCTCGCCGAAGGTCGAGCCGAGCACGGTAGAACTTTCGCCGGCTCTCAAAGCCGCCCTCTCCAACGCCGATTTCGACAGCGCGAAGGTCGAGGCGATTCGCACCGCTATCGAGCAAGGTAACTACCCGCTTGATGATACGAAAATAGCTGAGAGCTTTGTGCCGTTAGAGAAACTCCTGTAGATTGCCGACATGGCTAATCTTAACGAAGCATCGTTTAAAATTACCGCGCTCGAGGAACTGCTCGAGCGCGAGTTTGCGCTGTTGAAATCACAGGATTTCGCGCAGTTCGAGACTCTTCAGCAGCGCAAGAACGAACTCTTAGCATTCCTCGCCGATAACAACACACTTGATCCAGAGGGCAACAGCATCGATTCCGAATCGATTCTGCGCAACGAAGAACTGTCCGCACGCCTGCAAAATTGCCGCGACCGGCAGCAGCGCAACGAAGTGCTAGTCAGGCAAAAGCTGTCCTCTATTCGCGAAGCACTTGAGACTATTCAGGCAGGCGGCCCAGCGCGTGACAATACCTATGAACACCTAGGAAAAGGCCGCCGCTAAGTTTCCGGTCTTTTATCCCGTAGCCAATAGGCCCACGAAAGGATAACGGCAACCGATTCAAACAAGGTCTCTGGAACTTCCTGTCCCACTTCAACGCCTTCCAAATAGTCGACCAACCTCTCGTCATAAAGCACAGGGATGTTTGACGCCCGCGCCGCCTCGATCAGCACGTCAGCGTACTCATCCTCGGCCTTCGCAACGATGACCGGCGCGCCGACTCCCCGATACTCTAGCGCCGCTGCTTTGCGCCGCTTGTCGTTCAGCGGCCTCATGCGCGCATCTCGAGGTTGCCGACACTGCGAATGCTCTCAGGCTTAGCGCGTTCGGGTTTACTGCCATGGATTACCTGGCAGCGAGCTACATCAAGGCCAAATTTTTCGAGGTTGGCTCTTAACTCACGGACATGAGCTGAGGCACGCTGTGCCTCCTCGAGATTCGATAGCCAGACCGTGACAGAGAGCAGCCGCGGCGCTAAGAGTTCTACTCGTCCCCACACATTATCGTCTTCGCTAAAACTGAGCTTCATCTCTACCGACCAGACATTGCGCTGCTTGCCATCGCGCTGGTGTTCGCGCCGCTCGATGATGACTTCTGCCGGCGGTCGGTCACTGAACAGCAGCATGAAGCGCAGAGCAAGCTCACGCTGTTCCTGTCGCAACATAAACTCGATTTTAGCTATGTCGAGATAATCAATAACCGATTCGATGGCTGCGAGCTCATCGGGAAACCCGGAAGGATCGAGCCCAACGAGCCGGTCTATAAGCCGCTGAAGCAAACGGCGAATATCGATGTCTCGCGACTCACCAAACTCGGCTCTACCCACTCGGGGCGGAATAAAGCCATTAGCTAGCATAAACAGCCTGATCTTTTGCGCATCGAGAGTCTCGGCTGAACCCAATAATTGAGGCAGTAGCGAGCGCGCAGAATCAGGAAGTATTTTTCGTACCAGGTCGACGAACGCGGTGCTGCCCCCTGCGCTCGAAAGTATCGGCACATCGGTCAATTCGGGGCCCGCGGCGAGCGCCGCCAAGACTTGAAGATTGACCGGCTGCTTGGGCGTCAGTGCAGCAAGCGCCGCGGCTCTCTCTATGCCCGCAGTCATCAGCGTCTGTCGCTGCTCGACAGGCTTTATAGTCACCCCATAAGCGCTACGGCTCACACCAAAATCCAGCGACTGGCCCTTAAGATCGCCGAAGTTCGCACGAAATCGCCGCGGCTGATTCGGCAGAAGTAGCGTCACCGAGTCCCCATCGCCAGCAACGATACCCCGCACCGTCTGTCCCGCGTTGAGGGCAAGCTCACGCGCCTCGGTGGTATTTAGGCGCAAAATCCCAAGCGCCGGCTGATCAGCGATTGGGACTCTTAAGAATTGACTAATATTCTCGGGGCCGTTCACCCGGCCTCCTTACTCTTGATCTCAAGGAAAGTGCACCCAACTCGCTCGAACCCTTTGCTCGAGCTCGAGCTCGGCGGGGTCGACGGTGAATACAAGCCGCATCACATCCTCGGCGGTTGGAATTCGCAAAGTGACGCCGGAGAGCATCCGATGCGGGCTGCGTGAGGGAAACGCTCGTGGGTTGGCCGCAATAAACGCGTCGCGCAATATCGCCTTGCGAATCGTGGTGCCCGCGACAGCACGGTTGATAATCCCGTCAAGCGTATCGCCTGGCCTTACCTCGTAAAACCCTGTCGCGATCTCTTCTGCATGTCGAAGCTCAAGATGCTGATTGATATCGTAATCGGCGAGCAGCGTGCGCAATGCTCTATCAATATCCGCGCGCGAGTTACTCTCAGCTGCGAACAGTAACGGAGCCACCGTCAGTGCCAACGCCAACGCGAGCGGCCTGGTCATCCTCTTCATTGTTATCCCCTTTATCATCCTGCCTTTTGTCTTTGTTTATCGCCATGATACCAGGCTCACTAGAACGGCATCGCGTTAGTGTGCTTTACACCCGTAACCGGCCCCTCAAGGATCTGCAACTCAGCGCTATTGGCCGACACTCGGACGACCTCTGCAATTGCCAACGACTCGAGCATTTGCGCATCGAGCAGCTTGGCCGCGTCGGTAAACTTGCTCGTACTCAGTAAGAATCTATCGCCACGCTTTACCCCCGCTCGCGAACCCTGATTAAGAGTCGGTGTGGCATCGGAGAACATCTCTTGTGAATACACCAGAAGAGATTCGGGTTGGCAATGCAGGGCCTGATCCCCGCGCGTTAAAAGCGCTGCCGCGGCGCGCGCTAGCTGATCGCTTACTCGGCTTGCATTGTGTAAATGGCCATCGCGCAGCGCTATCTTCAATGTCAGAGTGTCACGCGCGAGTGTCTCCTCGTTACCGGTCGCACCCCCCTGCGTAGAATCTACCGTGTGGAGACTCAGCTCCACGCGCACATAGATCATGGCTTCGGCAGCGCTCACATGCGCGAGACTGCTGCGATCGACCGCTAGACCGAGTTCACCGCTGACGTTTAAACCGAGGCCTCGCAGTAGTCGCCCGCTCGCGCGCAGCGTCTGTGCGGGGCTGAGTTCTTGCGGGGAAAAATCGATCAGTTCCACCTTGAGCTGGTGATTGCTATTCCGCGGATCGACGAAGCGACCATCAGTCAGTCGAGCATATTGCCCGCCCGGGAGCCGCTCGTCTCCGGCACGAATAGGCAAGACCGTCCATCCCTCTGCCGCATCAACTTCTGCCGCCACTGACGCGTGAATCAACTCCGAAATTAGGCCAAGCTCGCGCGAGCGACGCCCTGCCTTCTGGCTGACCTCTGCAGGCACACTCTGGCGGACGACGAGCGCCTTTGCATATTTGCTGGGCGGTAACTGATCACAGCTAAGCGTCGGATTGAGTGCGCTGGTTTCGAGAAAGCCTGAGAATTCACTGGTCTGGCGCGGTGTTAGCAGGGACTGCATGCGGACGCCACGGATGCCCCCCTCTACACGATAGAAGGACGACTCGACGAGTTTGCCGTCGGCATTGAGATAGGCCGACGACACGACAGAGACTCCGTTAGAGATCGCGGCGTTAAGCACCTCAGCCTTAATGGTTTCGAGTTGGCTAGCCACGTCCTGCGCCTGAGCGCGGGGGGCAGCGGCGCCGAGAAGAGCTAACGAGAGCAGAATTCTTTTGCAGCTCCTAAGCATTGGTTTAGCGCCCGGTCATCGCTAGCTGGTCGACATAGAGAGCCCGCAGGTCACCTATAGTCGAATTTGGCAGAGCGAGCGTGACCGCATAGGTATCTCCCGACACGGGCTCAATCTTAATCAACTCTGCTCCGTAGATGACGCCTTCGACGCGCGATCGAAAGTCGTCGCTGGCAACGGTGAGGTCGGCAATAGTCGTCGATGAGTCAATGTAGACGCCGAAAACGATCTCAGTTAGCTGGCGATAGGCGTCGAAGCGCGCGGCCTTGATTGCCATCAAGCGCTGCTGTGGCGGGCTTCCCGCCTGGCTCTCAATAACGGCATAGCCCGTAGCCTCGATGCGCTCACTCGGCAGCGGGCCGAGACCGCCAGCGGCATTAATTACTGGGCCTGCCACGGAGAATCCCGCGTTCATGCCCGCCAAACCCACTCGCCCGCTGCTAGAGCAGTTAACGAGCAAAATAGTCGCGGCAAGTAGGAATGCGACGCGAAAGGCGCGGCAGCCTGCTTTACTCTGGATGGCCATCATCGGTGCCATGTCGTGATCCTCACTCGCGTGTCATTGAACTTGTTTCTCTTACGCAGGACCAATCGACACTTCCACGCGCGCCTTTACTCGGTGAATCAAGGCCCGGTTTAAAGGTGTCAGATTTAGTTGGCACAGCGCTTGCAACACCCTAGCGCGAGTCGCAAAAGTACAGCGCACGCCTGCACCGCAGGCGAGAAATTAAACCCGCAAAAGTAAATTAACTAACTGAAAAAGAAGAGAAAAATGAGCGCCACACTAGTGTCAGGATTACGACAGTCGCTCTTCGCTGGCGAGGCGAAGAATCTCGGCATCCCGCTCGTCATCCTTGCGATCATGGGAATGCTTGTTGTTCCGCTACCGTCTATCGCGCTCGACATTTTGTTTACGTTCAACATTATGACCGGGTTGATCATCGTGATGATCTGCATCAACGTGCACAAACCACTCGAATTCTCTTCGTTTCCACTCATTCTGCTCCTCGCAACGATGCTACGCCTCAGCCTGAATGTCGCATCGACTCGAGTGGTCTTATTGCGCGGCCACGAGGGACCCGACGCCGCAGGCAACGTCATCGCCTCGTTCGGCGAATTCGTGATAGCCGGCAATTACATCGTCGGCTTCATCATCTTCATCATCCTCATGATCATCAACTTCATCGTGGTGACCAAGGGTGCGGGGCGCACCTCGGAGGTGATTGCTCGTTTCACGCTAGACGCCCTGCCGGGTAAGCAAATGGCGATCGATGCTGATCTCAATGCTGGCGTTATCGATCAAGAAACCGCATTGAAGCGCCGCGAAGAAGTCTCGCAGGAATCTGACTTTTTCGGTTCTATGGACGGAGCCTCAAAATTTGTTCGCGGCGACGCTATCGCCGGCGTTCTGATCCTCGCGATCAATATCATCGGCGGACTGTTAGTAGGCACCACACAGAACGGGCTCGAGTTTGGCCAAGCCGCCGAGATCTATGTGCTCCTCACCATTGGTGATGGGCTAGTCGCTCAGGTGCCCTCGCTGCTCCTCTCACTATCAACCGCGATCATCGTGACACGGGTGACTACGTCGGAGAGCACGGCGAGTCAAACGGGAAGCCAGCTCACCAACCCTGCCGCACTCAAAATTACCGCCGGCATTCTCATACTCATGGGCTTAGTTCCCGGAATGCCGCACCTCATGTTTCTCGCCTCCGGAATCGGCCTTGGTGTTTACGCTTACGCGAACGACCGCGCCGCCGAGCGCGCAGGTGAAGAAAAAGAGGCAATCGCGCAAACACCTGAGAAGCCGAGCGATGCCGACCTCGACTGGGAAGACATCGAGCACGTCGATCCCATCGGGCTCGAAATTGGTTATGGACTCATTCCTTTGGTAAACGAGAATGATGGCGGCGTCTTACTCGCACGCATCCGCGGCGTGCGCAAAAAATTGTCTGCCGAATTAGGCTTCCTCATTCAAGCCATTCGAATCCGCGACAATCTCGATATCGACCCGATGTCTTACAACATCGTGATCAAAGGCGCGGTGCGCGGCACCGGGACGATTCGCATGGGTAGCGAACTCGCCATTAATCCAGGCGACGTGCGCACAGCGCTCGAAGGTGTGCCAACCAAAGAACCCGCATTCGGCCTTGACGCCTATTGGATTAATCCGAGTCAAACCGACTTTGCGAAGACTGCCGGCTATACAATCGTGGATGGGGCTACAGTGATTGCCACTCACATCAATGCGATTCTTCGCGACAACGCGAGTGACCTCCTTGGTCATGACGAGACCCGTGAAATCCTCGACAAAATAGCGCAGCGCTCACCCAAGCTGATTGAGGATTTAGTACCCGACAAGCTGTCGGTGTCTACCGTCATGCAGATCTTGAAGAATATTCTCTTCGAGTCTATTCCTATTCGCGACATGAATACGATTATCGATACCCTGCTGCTCGAAAGTTCACGTACGCAGAATTCCGATGAGCTTACCGCGCTCGTGCGACCGCGCCTCGGAAGACTCATGCTGCAAGACCTAGTTCCGCCTGGGCAAGAGCTAAGCGTTATCACGCTCGACCCTGCGCTAGAACAGATGCTGATTAACTCTTTGCAGCAGAGTAACAAGGCTGGCGAGCTAATTATCGAACCTAAACTTGTCGAGGGCCTAATTAGCTCTGTCAATCAGCAGCGACTGCAGGCCGAAGAGAATGGCTATCCTGCGGTATTAGTTGTTGCCCCACCGATACGCCCTTGGCTCGCTCGACTGTTAAAACAGCGCTTTGCTGACATCTCGGTGCTTGCCTATACCGAGATCCCCGAAGACCAGAACATCAAAGTTTTCGCGCGCGTGGGCCTCGAAGAACAGGAAGAAGCGGCTTAAGCACTCCGCTTATCAGTCGCGCACAATTGGCAGGATAGGAAGACACTATGAAACTTGAATACGTCACAGTCGATACGATCAAGGCCGGAATGAAAGAGGTTGTCACCCGTTTCGGTGACGAAGCTGTGCTTCTTAAGACGCTCAAGGAAGGCGCGCGTTACCGTCTTCTTGTCGCGCATGGCGGCGATAAAAACGACGCTAGGGATCATTACCCACAGCCTATACCGGCCCAGACGGAATCCACTGTCGATAAGGATTCACCACTCTCCCTCGCCGACATGGATCTCGTGACTGGCCAGCGCAGGCAAGCACGACCGCTAACGCTCGCCACTACCCGCCTAACGCCGAGCTCAGCGCAGTCCATAAAAAACCTCGTGCGTGACGAATCTGCCCTAGCGGAAAAGCCTTTAAGGCGCAGGCGCTCAAGGTCGGTGGGCGCCAATCCCAGTCCGGCTCGGAGCATGCGCCGCCTACGCCGCCACCCAGAGAGCACTGCGTTGCTCAGCTTTCTCGACACCACGGGCCTCGCCAACGTATTCAGAACTCAGCTACTGCCAACGCTCGCTGAGACTCCAGCGGAGCAATCGCTATTTGATAGCCTTGCTGACATCGTCTGTGGCCAGCTACCGCGCTGCGTTGACGTTGACCTAAGCCGCAGCCTCCACATCCTGAGCGGTGGTTACGGCACCGGTAAGACCTCAATGGCCTTTAAAATGGCGCAGCAGATCAACGCACACGAAGCCGGACGCGCCATCGTGGTTAACTATGCTCGCAATCAAGAATCGAGCTGGACCACCTCAGCAATTCTCGGTGCTCGCCTAGGCGTTGACGTGTTACCAGCGTCCTCTGCGAGTGAATTAGCAGCCATAGTCCTTGAAAAGCAAAGCGCTCACCTGCTACTAATCGACGTGTCCTCAGATAGCGAGGAAGACCTGGTTGGCTTGCGCGAGGACTTCCCAAAAGCGTTATTCCACCTCGTAGCGCCAAGCGATGCCTGCCTCAGCAACTTACAGAGGTTGGCGCGGGCTTACACATGGGATTCACTGATGATCACCAGACTCGACTCGCCTTCATTTAGCTGGAGCGTGTACCAAGTGCTCTCTGAAACCCAGATCCCTTTATCACTCGGCTCTCGAGACTCTAGCCTCGAAGCGCCCATCGTAGTTGTCTCTGTAACCCAACTTCGCGGTTTGCTCGAAACTGTTCTAAACTCTGCCCGAAGCGAGAGTGCACTCGGCAGGAGCATGGCCCACGAGGCGGGCCTGTCCAGAGTCATGAAGTCGCATTAGGATGCTAGAATCGGCGACTACAACCGGGGATGTACGGACATGCTAGACAAGACTCAACAAGGAAAGAGCACCGTTATCGGTATTGGCAGCGGTAAAGGCGGCGTTGGCAAAACCACTTTCGCTGTCAACCTCGCGACGATGCTGCGCGAGAGCGGCAAAAAAGTGCTCATATTCGACGCGGATTTGGGCCTTGCGAATATCCATATTGCTTTTAAGAATCGTGTGGATGGAACGATGATCGATGTCCTTCAGGGCACCAAGTCGCTGCCAGAAATTATCATAGAAGCAGAAAATGGCGTTCACATAATCAGTGGCGGCAACGGCCTCGATGAAGTGCTTTCGATAAATAAGCACAGCGCTACTCAGATCGTCCATAGCTTTTCTGAACTAGAGGGGCTTTACGATTACCTCATAGTTGATGTTTCAGCCGGCATCGACGACAACGTAATGACATTTATGGCTGCCTGCGATTTTAAAATCGTCTTAGGCACCGAAGAACCTTCGTCTATTGCTGACGCTTATGCGCTTATCAAAATGCTGACAAAAAAGGAACACCTGAGCGACTTGATCTATGTTCCCAATAAAGTCCGCAACACACGCAATGGTCAGAATCTTTTCGACTCGATGAATAAGATTGCGCAGAAGTTTCTCGGCGCGTCGTTAAACTTCATCGGCTCGATAAGCTATAGCTCCGATTATAATCAGGCGTGGACGAAGGGAGTGCCCGCAGTCACCATGGGGCAGTCAGCGATTATTGAGCGCGACTACGAAGACATTATTGAAGCACTGAAACAATTCGACACCCCAGAAGACTCTGCGCGTGTGCGCTTTTTTTCCTAGACTCCGAACATCGAGACAGGCGGACAATCAGTGAATAAACAAAACGACTATCAGAAGGCGGCACGCGCTGAGCTTAATGCGCTGATAACCGACCATCTGCCGCTCGTCTCCCGCATCGCTGGCTACCTGAAAGCGCGTGTGCCGAAATTTATCGAATACGACGATATGGTGCAGATAGGAACCTTGGGTCTAATGTCTGCGGCAGAATCATACAAAACCGACCTTGGCGTTGAGTTTAAGGATTTTGCAAAAGCGCGGATCAAGGGCGCGATCTTAGATGAAGTTCGGCGCATGAGCAGCATGTCACGCCTTGCGATCAAAAATTCCCAGGCACATAACCAAGCGACTCATAAACTCGCAAACGATCTTGGCATGCAACCAACGAGCAAGCAGATCGCCGAACATTTAGGCCTTTCAGTCGCTGAGTACGAAGACCAGCGCACCCATGCTGACCGCTTCCGTATGGAAGATCTAGACTTCGAAGACGGCAGTTTCGAAGACCGACAGATAGGTGCCGAGCAGAACCCGCTAGAGCAAATAGAAGACGAACAACTTAAGAAACTCGTCGCACAGAAGATCTCTCTCCTCGATGATAGGAAACGACTGGTAATGTCCCTATACTACGTAGACGAAATGAATATGAAGGAGATAGGAGCTATTATCGGCGTGAAAGAGGCTAGGGTGAGCCAGATACTGAGCGGCATCGCTAAAGACCTCAGGGCCGAGTTGGCGCTCGAGATATAATTATGTTTGGAAAAGCGAATAAAGTAGAGGCTGCAAAGGCTCAAGCAAAAAAGGATTATGAGTCGATTGTCGCCCTCGAGAATGTGGCAGATGAGCCTCGTGCGCCCCGCGTGCGATTAGCGATGCGCGCAAAAACCAACATAGAGATGACCTTTGTCGAAGCCGCGAGGAAAACAGAGGCTTTCGAAGAACAGAAAATGGCCGCACTACTTGCTGGGACAGGCACAAGCGAGCTCGTCGAACCTGAGCTGACCGACCCGTTCAAACTTATCAAATCAGAGAAAGGAACTGTCGTCAGCTACCTCCCGATCGAATTGGGTCAACAGATTTTCGATATTGCAGGCGCCTATCAGCGGGCATCAATTGACGCAGAGCAGGCGGTCAACGCAGGACAGGCTGTAATGGACAAGGTTTGCCATACTTTAGCACTCAACGATGCGATTAACGTCCTCCAGTTCCTTATCGACAGCGAAGACGACGCTGACTAGTGGCGCTGAGCAGTTTGGGTGATAGGTAAGCTAATCGGAGCAGAATATGAACTTCATCTTTTCGCTGCTAATCCTCACCACAGTACTTCTTCTCACCGTGCTCCTGTTATTCGTACTCGGCAAGCTCGTCTGGCTAGAAAGACTCACTCAATCCCTACTGAGCCGAGAAGGCGCAACCCCAAACAATGCAGCGGAGGGTGACGCCGATCCCTATTTTTACGGACTTGGCGACGAGGCTTTATGGCGAGCGATGTCTGGAGAATATGAGGCGAATCTTGAGCCACTAGAGTTGGACGAAGTTCGACCGCGCTTCGCGTTAGCACTCGGAAAAACAGTAACTCGACTCGTTAAGGAAGCAGCAGACGAATCTACCCTCGCCATAGCCAGCATAAAAAATAGCCTAGACATCTTCACAATCCGCGGGCGCGTCAAGATCTGGCTTCCTCCAGCGCACGCCAATGCCTTGGCAGAAATCGGCCGCAAACTCAAAGCGGCACCCCCACAGCTTGACAGTACCTCCGGTCGCGCAGCCCTCGACGAAGTGCTTAGCGCGCTTTACAAAGAGGCGAAGCTGGAGCGAGACAACGAGGCCTGGACAGAAATTGGCGATGCGCTTTTCCCGAGTGAGGAATCTGCCAAAAGTGAAGCCACTGTTAACACCGACGAGGCCTCACCCGAGTGATCTAGTCTTGACTTCCACCAAAATAGATCTCGCCGGCGCGGCGATTGCTTGTAGTAGATACCTCGCCCTCTCGTGAATTATTGCTCGTCTGATTAGGACTTGGCGTCGTGGTTAACGTGTCGAGATAGCGCTCGCGCTCCAGAATCAGCAGCGCCTCAAGCGCATCGCGGACACTAAGGAGCTCCTCGGCATTACTCCGCACATTTTCTAACAAGCTGTCACTCTGCTCTAAGCGCGTATCGAAGTTGCCCAGCGCACTCTCAAAGGCAGAGACCTTTGCGTTAATGCCTGCGAAGCTATTTTCGAGCGCGCTGCTTTGCGCGGTGAGTTCGGCTACCAAGGACTCGGAATAGCTGGATAGCTGTCCCTGGATTTCCTGTTCAGATTCGGAATAACTGACCTGAGATCGCTCAACGCCCACGGCGAGTTCATCGATTAGGCTACGGAGCGTCGCGACCTCTGCCTTCGCTTCTTCGAAGCCCACAAGCCCTGCATTCAGCTCGACGATACGCTGACCCAGCGCCAAATTCAGCGCGCTAAGCTCTTGGCTCTTACTTGAGAAACCCAAGATAGCTACAAGAAAAAGACCCAGCGCAACGGCAATGACACCGCCGGTCGTCACTAACATAATAGTGCTGAATTTGACCTGCTGCTTTTTAAACTCCGAAAGCGATTTGAACGCCGCGATCAACGTGTTCTCTTGGTTTTTTAGCTTCTTTGCATTCTGTGTTGACAACTCAACCGCATCGACGAGTGTTAGCGAGATATCAGTAAGATTTGGTAGCAATACCTGTAGCTCTGACTCGATAGCAGACACGTCGAGATAATCCTCTTCTGCGAAGACATCGGCTCCCTCGTCAGTTGGCGGAACGCTATCGTCGGGCTCGGCACTGTCGACCGCGGCGGCGCTTTCCTCTTCTATGCCTTCGCCCAGCTGAATGTCGTCGCCTTCGTCAGCCTCATTGAGACTAGCCCCGTCACCGAGCGCGATGGCTTCCTCATCAACCTCGCCATTGATGTCGTTTTCGTTTTGGTCAGCCATCAGTCTTTCCTCACTGGTTTATTCATGTCGCAAAGTTAGCGCCTGCGTTTACTCGTCTGCGTCTTGCGCAGCACTCGCACGTAACCGCTGCATGCGCTCTCGCATTTCTTTCACGCGCTCGCTTTCGATTTTCAGTTTTTGAACATCAATGGGACGAGCGCGTAGCTTCCTGGGCCGCGCAGGTTCCTCAATGACAACAGGCGCGGCTGCAACAATATCGCCGTCCGCTACGATTTGCGGTTCGGTTTTTGTTTCTTTCAAGACGGGTGCTTGCTTAGGTACAACCTTTGCTTTTTGTACAGGCGGCGCCGTGCTGCCAGCGCTGCGTCCCCTGCTCTGTCCGTCGCTACCGTAGATTGTCGTCATCCAAATACCCATAGCGCAGGCCATAGCGCGTAGTTTGCTTTGTCTTAGACGGCCAATCGACACAAGGGCGGAAGAGTTTAGGGTGTCCGAGGAACTAGAATGACAGGTGGTAGCTGAGCCCAGTATCGACCAATCCTACGAAGTCGATATTCACTAAATTTAATTCTGTCTCTGCGGCGAGTTTGGCAAGGCCAGTTGGCGTCAATTCTCCACGATCTATCTGAGCGACATAGCTCGTGACGAGCGCAGCACTCGCGTCAGTGCCAGTTAGTGAGCGGTGCAACAGATTGATCACTTCAGCGCTGGACGGCTTAGGACCAAGCAGAATCTCGAGTCCTAGGTTGAGTAATGATTCGAGGTCTCGACCGGCGTCAGCGTAGGCCAGTACCGCTGCAACGAGTTGCGGATCGCGAAGCCCACTCGGCCCAATGAGTACGCCCAGCAGCTTCGCTGCAGCGCCCGCATTGCCTTCTAGATCTAGCGCGATTCCCTGATCATTAAATTCGATGCGCTCAATGCTTACCAGCTTATCTTGGTAGGCACCGTGGCTCAGCGACCAGTCAAAGTCTCGGTCAGAATCTCCAAGCCGAGTCAGTGTTGTGTCGTGCCTATACCCTTCAATAAGCACGGTATCGATACCCCCGCCCCCATCTAATAGATCACTGCCATCACCGCCTGTTAGCGTATTGTCATAGCCATCGCCGACGAGTGTGTCTGCGAAGTCACTGCCAACTACCTTCTCGATTCGAGTGCCGAAATTAATCGTCTGCTGTCCTGCCGAAAATATCGAGGCCGCAGCCGCTGCGCCAGCAAACCCATGCTCGCCTGGACTCAGATAGAGCGTGACACCCTGACTGCTGGCGGATGCATCTAGGGTATCGATACCGCCACCGTCCCAGATGAAATTCGTCCGCGCAGGGTCGAGGGTATACACATCGTCACCCGCGCGCGCACTAGGACTTGGGCCATAGAGAAAATGCAGTGCTGCCAGATCGAGCAGCCCCAAGTTTAGGCTGTACTGCGTGTCGGCGATGTCTTGTACGCCAGCGAGCATGCTCGACAGAATCTGGCCACTCGCTTGTTGCGCATTAGCCGGCGCAATATCGACCTCGAGTGATAGGAAAGGCGCGGCCGAGCTGTCTATGCCGGCCTGCCCCGTTTCTAACGCGGGTGTCTTTAGCCCCAATGCGCCACCAATCGAACGCAGCCACAGTGCCGCCTCAAAGCCGTCGGCGGTTGGCGCGGCGACATCGGGATCCGGCTTGGCAGACAGCCCACTCGCCAAACTATTGATGATCACATCGCTCGCCGCAAAAGATGCCGCGGGACTCGTAAAAACGCCTCGACTCGCACCTTGGTAATTCGTAGAGAAACTGAGCGTATTCAAACGATCTGAATCAGTCGCTGCAATAAAATTGACGTCAACAACTTGGCTGATTGCATTGAGCGCTTGGCGCGTGAACAGTTGTTGCTGCTCGTTGAATGGTTGCCATCCATGCAAGAGGCTCGCGGCAGACTCGTCAAGGCGGTTCGTTAAATAGCTTGGGGCTGACTTAGGGAAGGTATAGTAATAAGAGGCGGTCGAGCCCAGCCAACTGGGCAAGCCCGCAATTCCATCGGCTAGTGCAGCGTCCAGCCAATAGGGCAAGGCTTTTGAACCGTTCAGGTAACGCCGAGTCTCGATGCTACTTGGCACTTTTAGCCAGTCTGCGTAGACGTCAATTGCGTCTTCGCCGCCACTGTCTTCGAGCCTCACCACCGTGTCACTTACGACGAAGCGGTCGTCGCCCACACCGCCGAGGAGCGCATCTACGCCACCACCAGAGTAAAGCGTATCGTCTCCCGGGCCGCCCTCTAGCCAGTCATTACCGGGCCCGCCGTCGAGAATGTCCGACCCTGCGCCGCCGTATAGCAAATCATCGCCTGCACCGGCGTACAGCCTGTCATCGCCGTCGCCTCCCTCGAGCGTGTCGGCGCCACTGCCTCCAGTTAGGAAATCATTGCCGGCATCGCCGAATAGCGTGTTCGAGCCCGATTCGTTGCCGATAAACAAGTAGTCGGCGCCAGCGCCTCCGAAGAGGCTATTGTTTCCTGCGCCGCCAAATAGATTGTCGTTACCGGCTTCGCCACGGAGAGTGTCGTTCCCTGCATACCCATAGATCGTGTCACCGGTTGGGGTGCCGGTAAGCTCGTCATCGTCTGCTGTGCCAAGAAGGTTTGCCATTGGTCTCTAGTCGACACTTCTGCTGCGATTCTTATCTGTTCGATTCAACATCCACAAGCCCACACATTGTGCGAGCAATAAGCAGACGATTGTCGCTGGGTTACCCCCAACGATGCCCACTGCGATAAATCCCACTGCGCTTATTAGCCCATTTGCCAATGCTATAG
This sequence comes from Gammaproteobacteria bacterium, assembly GCA_024639905.1. GTDB lineage: Bacteria > Pseudomonadota > Gammaproteobacteria > Pseudomonadales > Pseudohongiellaceae > UBA9145. The sequence continues at coordinate 61,154 of JAHEGE010000009.1, forward strand.
GCAGCTGTGTCTGAAAATGCTCGAAGGGATCAACGCCGGCCCCAGCTGACGCAAGGATCGTCGTTTCTGAAATGGGCGAGCAATGGTCTCCGAATAGCCCGCCCGAGAGCACTGCCCCGATACACACGGCAAGCGGCGCATCGATGGCGACCGCCGCCGGCATGGCCAGCGGCAGCATGATGGCGAACGTGCCCCAAGACGATCCGGTCGCGAACGACATAGCGCAGGCGACGAGAAAGATTAATACCGGTAGCGTCCAAGCGGCGAGGTTGTCACGCACCAGCGTCGCCACATAGGTATCCGCCCCTAGCGTGGTCATCATATCTCCCATCGCCCACGCCAAAAGCAACATGATGGCGATCTGCATCATGCGACTCATACCATCGAGATACACCTGCAGGCTTGCGAGTAGCGACTGCGCACGATGGAATGCCATAAGCCCGACGAGAGTCAGCGCGGCCAGCAAGTAGGCGGTGGACAAACCCGCTCGGAAATCCGAACCGCTTACCCGGCCGAAGGGAAAGCCCAAGGGGCCAAGCACCCAAAACAGTGTCGCGCCTAATACCAGCAACGGCAGCCACACGAAGGAAGGCTTGGCCCCGGCCACGGTAATCGCTGCGAGAACTGGGCTCGCCTCCTTATTTGCTGCTTCACGCACCGGATGCTCGCTAAGGGCTGCGCGCTCCTCGGCAGAGCGCATCGGGCCAAATTCGACGCCGCTCAGCGCGAGTAGTGGCACTGCAATCAAGGCGAGCCACGCATAAAACTGATACGGCAGCGCCGATAACAGCGTGGAGTAGTCGCTAGCCTCGAGCCCAAGCGATTCGATCTGTTGATTGATCAACCCCATGATATAGACACCCCAGCCAATGAAAGGCACGAGGATCGCGACCGGCGAGGCGGTCGAGTCGATGATGTAGGCGAGTTTAGCGCGCGAGACCCGCAGCCTATCGGCGAGTGGACGAAACGTCGGCCCGATAATCAGCGGCGTACCGAGGTCGGAGAAAAAGATGACGATGCCGCCTAGCCACGCGGAGAGCTGCACGCGGCTGCGAGTTGTTATGAAGCGCGCAACCTTGGCGGCGAATGCGGCACCGCCTCCGGATTTTTCCATGAGCGCGACGAAGCCGCCAATAAACGCGAGCAGCACCAACACGCCCGCGTTATAGCCGTCGGTGACCTGCGGCACGAGATAGTCGCGAACCATCACCGTTAACGCGGCGATCGGCATAACCTCTTCGGCGAGCAGCACGCCTGCGAAAAGCCCTATAAACAGGCCCAGGATTACATTGCGCGAGGCAATAGATAGCACCAATGCCAGGGCCACAGGAAGAAGGCTCAACAGGCCAAGGGTTGTATCAGCGGGCATGGGGTTCATCCAATAGTGGAGCTTGAAGATTTAGCAGGCACCTTAGCACACACTCTTGCGGGCTGAAGAATGGCCCAACTGGTCTGAAATGCCCGATTAGTGTACAATCTTGCCCCTCCTTAAGACAAAATCTACGGAAGTATTATGGCTAATAAATCAAAGAAAGAAGCGGCAACTAGCAACCGCGAAGACCTTACCTCGCACATCGAGGCATTCTTGAAAGGTGGCGGCAAGGTACAGCAGATTCCTTCGGGCGTCAGTGGCCAAACCACGACTAGCGGCCCGCGCCAAATCGTTCTCAGCCACAAAACAAGCTAGCCCTCGCAAGCAATTAACACCGCCGCTCTCTATTCTCCCTTAGTCGCCTCGATCCTGAGATAGCCACGCGCCCAGAGAGGGGATGTCCGCATGTCAAAGCTCCTATTCAAGCTACGCAACGTGCCAGACGATGAAGCGATCGAAGTCCGCACGCTGCTCGACGAGCATGGCGTTGAGTTCTTCGAGACCAACGCCGGCAATTGGGGTATTTCGATGCCGGGCCTCTGGCTCGCCCAAGCAGAGGATTTCGAGCGCGCGCGAGCTCTAATCGACGAATACCAAGACGCCAGAGCAGAGCGCGAGCGCGAGCGCTATCTCGCCCTGCGTGCGCGCGGCGAAGCCCCCACCTTTTGGCAGTTACTGCGCAAAAAACCGGCGTTAGTTGGCATTCAAGTCATCGCGCTCGTACTGCTAATCACCCTCGCTGTGCGGCTTTTTCCGGGCCTTTAGCGCGCAGCCGCATTTACTCAGCCCTCGCAGGCAATACCCTTCATGCAAGCCACTTTACAGCCCCGTTTGGCTGCGCTATAAATTGCACAGGTTCTTAGTCAGCGACTCTTTCGGGGGGAGCTTGCTGACTTTCGCTTCTACCCTGGAAAGAGAAAAAGGAGGTGATCCCATCAATAGTCAATCACAGAAGGGAGCCTTTAATCAGGCTGCTCGCTAAGCTAGGTTAGCGAGGGTAGAGGGCGATCCGCCTCCTGTCGTCGCTATCTGGCGAAAGCCAGACAGTCGGGTTAAAGAGATTCTTCCCTGAGAAAGAAGAATCTTCGCTCCCGCCCAAAACGAATCCCGCTACCGCCTCGTGTGGTAGCGGGATTTTTGCGTCTGACGTGAACAAAGGTCTAGCACCCACTGCCGGGCGTTTGCCTCTAAATCTAAACCACGAGAACAACGCCATGACCCAGTCTTCCGCAGCACTTCCTCTTTTGGCTCAGCAGCGAGCGCAAGCCGGCCTCCGCGCCCTGTTCGTCGCTGACGCGCTTGCCATGCCGGCGCACTGGTATTACAACCCGATGGATATCGAGCGGCAGTTTTCGGGTGGCATA
>JAHEGE010000019.1 GCA_024639905.1 Gammaproteobacteria bacterium
AATCGCTGGGGGGTGCTGTTCCGTGGCAGCCTCGAGCGTGAACACCTCGCGCCGCCATGGCGGGTGATGCTGCGCGTGCTGCGCCGGATGGAATTACGCGGCACCGTGCGCGGCGGGCGCTTCGTTGCCGGCGTGGGCGGCGAACAGTTTGCCTTTCAAGAAACGGTAGACGGGCTGCGTCGAAAGGCGAAAGAAACGCTGACAGCCTGGCCTTCGGCGCCGGCTCAGAAGGCAGCGCAGCCGACGTATCACAGCCTCGCAGCGAGCGACCCACTGAACCTGCTCAACCTCATCCTGCCGACGCGCAAATTGCCGAAGCTGCTCAACAATCGCGTGCTGTTTGAAGACGGCGTACCCATCGCGGTGATCGATGCGGGTGAGGTAAAATTTCTTCGCGAGGTGGCGCCGGAGCGCAAGTGGGCACTGCAGCAGGCCTTGGTACAAAAGCACTTCCCACCGCGGCTGCGCAGCTATCTGGGCAATGGCAGGGCAAAGCTGGGGGCTTGAGGTAGGGCTAGTCTTCTTCCGCTTCTGCGATTCTCGCCAAGCGTTCCTGCTCTTCCTTGATCGCGTCGGCGATCTCGCGCATCACCGCATCCACGTCGGCGCTCTCACCATCGTCTTGGAACCCGCCGGTTAGTTGGGTGGCGGGTTTTAGTTCACCCGCCTCGAACAGCGCCCACATCTCTTTCGCGTACTGCGTCTGTGCGAGCTCGGGGGCGAACTCCGCATAATAGTCGCGCAGCTTGTTAACGTCGCGGATAAGCATCGATTCGGCATTGTTATTAGCGGCGGCATCGACCGCCTGCGGCAGGTCGATGATAACCGGCCCGTACTCGTCGACGAGGATGTTGAATTCCGAGAGGTCGCCGTGCACGATCCCAGCACACAGCATTTTGACCACATAGCCGATGAGCGCCGCATGGTCCTCTAGCGCCTGCTCGCGGGTAAGCATGACCTCGCTGAGACGCGGAGCCACATCGCCCTCGCTGTCGGTGACCAGCTCCATGAGTAAGACGCCATCGACGCAGGAGTAGGGTGTGGGTACGCGCACGCCGGCGGCGGCGAGCTTGCGCAGAGCATCAACTTCGGCGTTATGCCAGGTTTCTTCCTGTTGGGCGCGGCCAAACTTAGAGCCCTTCTCCATCGCACGGGCGCGGCGGCTGCTGCGAGACTTACGGCCTTCTTGGTACAGCACAGCCTGCTTGAAGCTGCGCTTGGCGGCCTCTTTGTAAACCTTCGCACAGCGGATCTCGCCGCTGCTGCGCACCACGAAGACGTCGGCCTCTTTGCCGCTCATCAGGCGGCTTAGCACCTCATCGATGAGCCCCTCTTCGAGGAGGGGGAGCAAGCGGGCCGGGATTTTCATACTGCAGTCGGTTCCTTGTGCATACCAAGCGCGGTATCGATTTCGCGGGAAAGCGCGTCGTGGTCGCGCAGCGCGTTATAGAAGTTATCGACACTCGTGGCGTTAGCAACACCCAGTATTGCGCCTAATACCGCTCCGCGGTGGCAGCTGTCGCCGCCGAGATTGGCATTGGCGAGCAGCGCCGCCTTGGGGTCGTCGCTGTAGCGATACGCGAGGTAGAGCAAGCCCGGCCAAGCACCATCGATGTAACAGGCCGAAGAGAAGACGCCGCCGATGACCTCGCGATCGTCGCGGGCCTTGGCGGCGAGCTCGGCGACGCGGAAGTTAGCGCTCGCCTTGCTGGTTGCTACCAGTATCTCGCGCACCGAAGTGTTATCGCCGCGCAACAATAGCGCGTCGAGCAGCGCGGCGTAGTGTACGCAGACGCCGGCGAGTGTGGCGTCGGGATGAGTCAGCGCGAGGTGATCGAGGCAGTCTTGCTGAGCGCTCTCCAACTCTCGGCCCTGCAAACGTCCCGCGAGAACGATCGCGGCAATAGACACAAGCCCGCCGATCGATGGCGTATCGTGTGTTACCGCTGCGCAGCGATGCGGCGCATTGCCTGCCTCGAGATTCACGAAGAAGCCGCGATGATAAGATTCCGCGTAGGTGTCGGGATGCTGGGCAGGGTCTGCGGTGAGCAGTGTGATGTAGGCGTCGAGGAAGGCGTCGCGATCATAGCGCCCGCCAGTCGCGCCGAGGGTACGCAGCAGCGCTCTTACGCAGTGCGCATTAAGGGTGTTGTCGCCTGCTTGCATGCCGTGATGATAGTGAGTGTTCGCTTTCCCCCAATATTGGGCGCGCCCCTTGAGTATGACCTCGCCAACGATCTCCCGTGGCTTGTTCTTGGACCAGACGCCTCGCGATCGCGCGGCGGCGCTGCGTCCACCCTGCTGGGTCGAATGCAGCGACATAATAGAGGAGGGATGATAGTCGGGCGCCGCTTCGAGTGTCTTTATGCCACCCGAAAACTGCCGCTCGATATCCATCGGGTTGTAATACCAGTGCGCCGGCATGGCAAGCGCGTCAGCGACGAACAGGGCGCGGAGGCCGGCTTGCGCTCGCTGCTGAGCCAAA
>JAHEGE010000017.1 GCA_024639905.1 Gammaproteobacteria bacterium
GCGCGGTCCGCAATCGCGGCGTCGCACTCTACCGCAGCGCCGTGCCACCACTAAGCGATGCGCGCCTGCAGCGCCGCCTCGTGAATGGCCTTCAGTTAATGGCAGACGCCGGCTACACAGCGGTCCACCACGCCGGCGTCGACACGCGCTTGATGGCAGCCTACGCGGCACTCGCCGAGCGCGGAGAACTCTCGCTCCGCGTGTACGCCATGATCAGCGGGCGCGACAAACCCCTGATGGAGGCTTGGAAAAACCGCGGCCCCTCGAGCCTCGGCGAAGACAACAAACTGTTTGTTAAATCAGTGAAGGGTTATTACGACGGCTCGCTTGGTGCGCGCGGGGCGAAACTGCTCGAGGAATATTCGGACCGACCCGGGCATCATGGCGTCTCTGGAGAACAGTACGGCTTCTTTACCCAAGAGATAGGCGCGATGCTGCAAGCGGGCTTTCAAATTAACGTGCACGCCATTGGCGACGGTGGCAACCGCGAAGTACTGCATTTCCTGCAAGACAATTTCGCCATTAACCCTGCTCTGCAGGCCAACCGGCATAGGATCGAACACGCACAAGTTGTGCACCCCGAAGACTTCGCGCTCTATGACGAGCTCGACGTCATCGCCTCAGTGCAGCCGCCTTTCGTTGCGGAAGACAAGGTATGGACGGAAGACCGCATAGGCCACGCACGCTCGGCAGGCGCCTACGCCTGGCGCAGCTTCCGCCGCAACAACACGCCACTCGCGTTTGGCTCAGACCTCATGGGCTACGACTGGAATCTGTTTTACGGCCTACATTCAGCGATCACGCGCCAGAGCACAGACTCGCAGCCGCCGGGCGGCTGGTTCCCAGAAGAGAAGCTCACGGTTGAAGAATCGATTCGCGGCTACACCAGCGGCGCCGCCTATGCAGCCTTCCTCGAAGACGACGCGGGCACCCTCGAGGTGGGCAAGTGGGCAGACCTTACCATTGTGGATATCGACCCGTTCTCGACCGTGGCGCGCGAGCCAGCAGCCCTCTTGCAGGGCCGCGTGCTGATGACGCTTGTGGGCGGTGAAACGGTTTACGCGGCGAAAGAATAGGCCCGCTCGAAGCGGTTACCAGCCACCACCTAACACGCGGTAGAGCCCAACCAACGCCTGCGCTGTCTCCGTCTCGCTGACGATGAGATCTTGCTCGCGGGCGAGTTGCACGCGCTGCGCGGCTAATAAGGGAAGTCCGTCGATAAGCCCTTCGTCACGCAGCACCTCGGTAGCCCCTGCCGCCGCCAGCGCGCTGGCCTGCGCCTCGGCTAACTCACGCCGTCTGAGCTGTGACTGGGCGTAGGACGTCAGCTGGATCTCAACCTCACTCAACGCTACTAGAACAGCTTGCCTAAACTGCGCCTCGGCAGCGCTTCGGCGCGCCTCTGCGGCAGTCACTTCAGCCTTAACAGCACCTCCCGTGAACAGAGGCAGACTGATAAGCGGATTAAATGCCCAGTTGCGGCTTCCGCTTGCAAAGATGTCTGCAAAATCCACTGCCTCCTGCCCAGCATTGCCGGTTAGGGCGAAGCTCGGGTAACGCGCCGCTTGCGCGACGCCGACGCCCGCATTGGCTGCTATCAAACTCTGCTCTGCGCGGCGTACATCGCCGCGCCTAGCCAGCAACTCGGCCGGCAGACCCGCTGGCACGCTGGCAGCAAGCGCCCACTCCCGCGCAGAGCTATCTCTCGCCTCGCTACTATCAAGCAACTCACGCGCGCGATTCACATCAAGCCCCATTAACACGCCAACGCTGCCAAGCAGCTCTCGTTCCGCAGCGACCAGCAAGGGCAAACTCGCAGCGACGACGCTCCGTCTACTCTCCGCAAAGTGGAGATCAGCGACAGACGCTAGACCAAAGTCTACGCGGGATGAAATCAAAACTACCTCGGCATGCTCTAGCGCAATCGTGCGTTCAATTATTTGCCGCTGCCGCTGCACTCCGCGGAGCTCGATATAGGCGTTTGCTGCCGCAGCAACCGCGCTGAGCGTAACGTCCTTAAGGTCTGCCTCTGCGCCACGCTCAGTTGCAATCGCCGCCTCGCGCCCGCGCCGCACGCGACCGAACAAATCAATTTCCCATTTGCTTTGCAGCCCGAGCTGCGAGGCCTCGCCGGTTAATTGCGCGATGCCAGCGCGCGCCAGGGGCGCGACGGGATTCGCCCCGTTACCACTGAGCTTGAAACGCTGACTTCCCGCCGTTGCGCTCAGGCTCGGCAGCAATGCCGCCGTAGCCGCGCTGCGGCGAGCAGAAGCCTCTTGCAATCGCGCAGCAGCCTGGGCGATAGACAGATTTTCTGCGGCGACCTGCATGACGACTGCATCGAGTATCGGGTCGCCGAAGCTTTCCCACCAGCGCAGTGAGTCTTGAAACTTAGCAGTGGCATCGGCGGGACTCCCAAACTCGTCAGGCAGATCGAGCGAGGGTCGCTCGTAGTCGGGTCCGACAGCGCAGCTTAGAAGCGAAGCGAGCGACGTTGCAAGCAACGAGGAACGCAGCGCAGAAACAGTGAACCGGTTCATACTGAAGCCTCCACTAAGCCGTTATTCGATTCGTCGCCACCGCGATGCAACAGCGCATAACTCGCCGGCACCATGAGCAGCGCGAGGATCATAGAGCCCCCTACGCCACCGACAAGCACGATGGACAACGACGGCCAGAAATCACCACCCACAAAAACAAGCAGCGGCAGGAAGCCTCCAATAGTCGTCAGCGTCGTAGACAGAATGTGGCGCGTAGAGCCCATCACTGCCTCGACAATAGCCTCTCGGTTACCGACGAATGCTTGGGCATCGGCACGGATCGCTGCAAGCACCACGATACTGTTATTGAACGCCAGTCCCACTAGTCCCAGAATGCCCAGCAGCGAATTGAAACTAATCGGGAAGGACATGGCCCAAGTCGCGAACAGCCCAAGCCCCATTGAGAGCACCGCAACCACACCGAGTAGCAGCGCTAGCGCACCACTGCCAAATAATAAAATGAGTGTAGCAATCGTTAACGTAACCAGCAGCGGCACATAGATCATCAGATCGCCTGTGGCCTCACCCTCCTGTTCCGCCGCCCCGCCAAGCTCCAATCGATAGCCCGTTGGGAGTTGGAAACCGTTTTCAGTCAGCTCTGCCAATACAGACTGTGTAATGTCTAGCGGCAACGATTCGTTCTGAGTATAGGCCTGCACACGATTGGTCCGCTGGGCGTTAAAACGCGTTATCCCGCCAAGCTCAGGCCGCAGTTCGAAACTCCCTAAAGACTGAGCCGCAACCCACTCATTGCTGCCCGGCACTATGAATTGCATGCCTTCTATGTCGGCAAGGTTCGCGCGGGTCTGCGAGTCATAGCGCACGCGCACGGGCAGACGCTCAAGATTTTCGATCACCGAGCCACCGAGACTGCCCTCGAGGTTGGTCTGCAACTGGGCGGCGATAGCCTGCAGCGAAAGCCCGGCTAGCCGCGCCTCGTCTTCGTCTACATCGAACCACAGCTTAGGTTCTCCTCGCGGCATTGTGACAGACGTTGCGATCACCTCTGGATGCGCTTGAAGCACTAAGCGAATTTCTTCACCGAGACTCTGCAAGCGCTCAATGCTCGGGCCGTAGAGTCGGTATTCAATATCTGTGACTACTGGCGGGCCTTGTCCGAACTGACGAATGACGATTTGTGCGTCAGAGAACTCTTCGTTAAGTGCCTCTTGCAGCGGCGCAATCATCGCTTTTGCTTCTGCATTACTACTGGCGGTGACAATCGCGTTCGCATAGTAAGCCGCATTGTCTTTGTTCATGATGAGGTTGTAATAGACTGAAGGAAAACTGCCGCCTACAACCCAAAACACATGCTCGGTTGCCTCGAAGTCGCGGATGCGTGCCTCGATGAGCCGCGCCTGTCTCTCGGTGGCCTCGATGCTCGTTCCCGCGGGCAATGTCACCTCAAGCTGAAACATATCGCGGTCAACGGGCGGGAAAAATTGATTACCTAACTGCCCAGCCGCGACGAATCCAAGCAGCGGCCAGGCGATCGCTAAAAGGATTGCGGCTATCGGATTTCGCAGCGCTGCGCGCAGTGCAGCGCGGTATCTTGCAATAATTCCCTCAGGACGCAGCCCGGAACGCCACCAGCGTTCGCTGGCAATAGCCTGTCCAGGCTCTGCTTCTGGCGCGGGCTCTGCGAAGATGCCCGCAAGCGCGGCAATAATCGTAATGGCCACGAGGAAGGACGACGACACCGCGGTTATTACCGTGCTACCGATAGAACCAACGAAATCCCCTGCGCTACCTGGTAGCAGCAGAATCGGCGCAAACGCGAGCCCTGTGGTGACCGTTGACGCCAGCAGCGGCACGAAGAGATGTCTTACAGATTTCTCTACTGAGTCCAGTGCAGAGTCACCACGCCGGCGATGCTGCATGATTTCATCGGCGACGACGATACCATTATCGATGAGCAGGCCGATTGCGATAATCATGCCGAACACCGACATCTGATGAATCGTATTGCCCGCAAGCTGCAGGCTGAATAGCACCATCGCGGTGACGAGCGGCAGGACCGAACCCACTACGAGCGCCAGACGCCACCCCATCATAATAAAGATCACAGCAACCACGACGCCGGCACCCGCGACAAGATTGCTAACCAGACTCGTCAGCAAGCCTGTTGTGTAGCGCTCCTGCTGAAACACCGAGTCTAAACTGATGCCCGAACCAATTTCCTGCTGCAGAGAATCGACAACGGCATTGGCCTCCGCTGCCCACTGTTCAACGCGACGCTCGCTACCCATTCTCACGGCGACGAAGATGACACGGCGCCCATCGACAAGTCCCATTGAAGACTCAGGCTCTTGCCAGTGACGTGAAACCGCGGCTACGTCGCCGACTTTGACCGTTGCCCCAGCGCCGCCGATTAGCGGTACGCTCGCGATTCGGGCCGCGGAATCGAGCTGACCTTGCACTTCGATATTCACGTTGGACGCCAAGCCGCGATACGTACCCGCAGGCTGCTTCACATCCGCCTGTTGCAGCGCAGAGGCAACTTGCTGCGCCGTTAGGCCAAGCGCGGCGATTTCAGCAGAGTCGATTTCCACCAGTATTTCTTCGCTCGGCGCTGCATAAACTCGAACTAGATCTGTTCCACTTACAGTACGAAGGCGGTTAGCCAACTCCTCGGCGACGCGATTCATTAGCGTCAGATTCGCTTCACCCTGGCCTTCCCAGCCCACTGCGGTGAGCAAGGTAAAGGCGACCGCCTCACGCTTATCGTCTATGAATACGGGCAGAGCCTCGGGCGGGAAACCAGCTTCTATCTCGGCCGCCTTATCGCGCACCTCGGAGAAAATGCCTTTGTTCTGCGAATCATCTATTGCCGCGGCGAGTTCCACCGCGACGAGGGAAATACCCGCGGTCGACGTCGATTCGATATCTTTGATTCCCTTGATTTCCTGAAGACCGGTTTCCAGCGGCTCGGTAATCAATGTTTCAACCCGCTCGGCGGAGGCACCAGGGACCAGCGTAAGAATCGTAATCGCACGATTAGTGATTCTCGGATCCTCCAAGCGCGGCAATGAATTAAACGCGGAGAACCCGGACACCAAAATAATGGAGATCGCGAGGATCAGCAGAGGCCTGTTACGAAAGAACAAGCTCGCGATGGTAGGCGCTGCAGCACTCATTAAAGTGCTCCCAGCTGTGCGTTACTGTCATCGCGGTCGCGTACTCGCACCTCTTGGCCTGGCACGAGTCGCTGTAAGCCGGAGTCGATAACCCGGTCACCACTTCGCAAACCGCCTCGAACAAAGACCTCATCGTTGTTTTGATGCAATACCTCGACCTGCACTCGATCCAAGCGCGATATAGCACTACGCCCAGACTCTGACGCCGAGGTTACGGGCACCGCGACATAAACTGCCCAAATGCCTCGCACGCTCTCGGTCAACGCGGTAATCGGCAACCGAAACGCCCGCTCGTCAATAGTTTGCGGTAGGCATAAATGCACAAGGTCTCCCGCGCGAGCCTCAACCGCTTCCTGTAACTCGAATAGCACGGCGACACCGCGAGTTAGTCCCTCACGCTCAGGGAAAATCGCCCGCACCCTACCGCTTACCTCACCCCCATCGATCGTAAGCGTGAACGTGTCATCTACGTTGATGTTTTTTGCCGACGCCGCAGACACAACAACCCGCGCATCCTGCGCCGAACGCTCAAGCAGCCTGAATACCGGCGCACCTGCATTAAGAACCTGTCCTTCGTCTGTATACCTGCGCGCTACTCGCGCCGCGTAAGGCGCACGCAAGGCGCTTTTCTCAAGCTGCACTCGCACCGTTTGCAGGCTCGCCTGCGCCGCCGCTGCATTCGCTACCGCAACTCTCGCCGACGCCTCGGCTTCGTCGAGCGCCTGCGCAGAAACCGCGTTCTGTGCGAACGCACCTCGGGTTCGCTCACTGCTCTGCTGCGCTAAATCGCGCTGAGCCTGAGCCTGCGTAACCACTGCTTCCAGCTCAGCCTGCCGCGCTAGCAACAGTGCTTGATCGAGTTCGGCAAGCACCTCGCCAGAAGCTACCTCATCGCCCTCCTCTACTCGCATCTGCGCTACCGCACCGCTGAGTTCGAAGCCCACCTCACTCTCGCGTCTCGCGGCAATGCGACCCACGAATCGCTGTTCAACCTCATAGCTGGCAAGTTCTGTCGCGGCGAGCGCAGTCACCGGCAAAGGCTCGGCATTCTCAAGCTGTGCCGCGTCCTCGCCTCCGATTAACGCGCGAAAGATCAGCAGCACACCGAATACGCCGAGTGCGGTAAGTAGGCTTGGGCGATGGCGTTGACGGAAAGACTGAGAGGGTTGCGTGGACATAGCGAAGGACTCCGACTTGCATTTTCATTAAGTGTATATACACTACATTAATCCCAGCAGTGTTGTAAACCACCAGCAAAGGCTAAATATCAATCCGAACCCAAGGAGGGAGTCACGATGAAGGACAGCCCGAGACCGTCACCGGCAGACAATCCTTGCCATTGTTTTGCTCTGCGTCGAGCAGCGCGCACCGTCAGCCGCGAGTATAGCGAGGTCATGGGTCCCATCGGGCTTAAGCACACGCAGTTTAGTCTGCTTGCGATACTGTCCTACGGCGAACAGCAGTCCATATCGACGCTGGCAGAGCTTTTAGGGCTCGAACGCACCTCACTCACGCGAACCCTGCGCCCGCTAGAAAGCCAGCGCTTGGTCGAGCGCACTGACGAGGGCTACCGCCGCCAAAAAATGATCCGAATAACTGCCGCAGGCATGGAGAAGTACGAACAAGGCCTCCCTCTGTGGCAGGCGGCGCAAGCACGTCTCAATGCTAGACTCACTGGCGACGAAAGAGCGCAGCTCCATGCGCTACTAGACCTAGCACAGGGCGTTTAGAGACTGCGGGCGTGATACACTGCGCGCCTCCAGTTAAGAGCGCCATCATGAATCAATCCACACCACCGGTCACCGGCTTCTCTGCCCTGCCGCTGCGTCCCGAAATCCTCTCGGCGGTCGACGCCTTGGGTTACACGACCATGACTCCCGTTCAAGCGCAGAGCCTACCGCCGCTGCTTGAGGGCCGAGATCTCATCGCGCAGGCCAAGACCGGCAGCGGCAAGACTGCCGCGTTCGCTATTAGCCTGCTCAATCGTTTGGACGAGACCGCGTATCACACCCAAGCGCTTGTGATCTGCCCGACTCGCGAACTGGCAGAGCAAGTTGCTGAAGAGATACGCCGCCTCGCGCGCCATATCCCCAACGTAAAAACACTGACTCTGTGCGGCGGCAGGCCCATGGGACCGCAGCTCGCATCACTTAAACGAGCACCGCATATTGTGGTGGGCACGCCGGGGCGGCTGCTCAAACATTTGGCCAAAGAGACGCTCTCTATCGGCAGGGTAGAGAGCCTCGTGCTCGACGAAGCCGACCGCATGCTGGGCATGGGCTTTATCGAAGACATAGACGATATCGACGACTACCTGCCCCAGGTTCGGCAGACGCTGTTATTCTCGGCGACCTACCCCGAGGAAATTGCACAACTCAGTGCCGAGTTTCAGACTGACCCTGTCGATGTGCGCATCGATGTCGGCGAGGCGAACGCGCAGATCACCCAACGTTTTTATGCTGTCGAACGCGGCGACAGACTCGCCCTATTGCTCAGGGTCATAGACGAGCAGCGGCCGCAATCCACCCTCATCTTCTGCAATCAAAAACACCAGTGTGAGCAGCTTAAAGACGACCTCTGGGCAAATGATTTGCATGCCCTCGCTCTGCACGGGGACATGGAACAATTCGAGCGTGATCGCACCCTGATTCAATTCTCCAACGGCAGCAGTTCGATACTTGTCGCCACGGATGTAGCCGCGCGTGGACTCGACATCAGCGAGCTCGATCTGGTCGTGAACTTCGAGCTGAGCGCAGACCCCGAGGTTCACACCCATCGTATTGGCCGCACCGGGCGTGCAGGCCACGAGGGCCTCGCGGTGAGTTTGGTCATGCCTTCCGAGGCGAACCGCGTTGGCGCTATCGCCAACTACGGGGGCATTCGCATCACCATGGACTCACCCGATGCCTTGCCAGCCAGCACACCGTTTAAGCTCTTCCCGGCGATGGTCACGCTCAGCATCGGCGGCGGCAAGCGCGATAAACTGCGTCCGGGCGATATCGTCGGCGCGCTTACCGCAGCCGGCACCATCGAAGGCAGTCAGATTGGCAAGATCGCCGTCCTTGACCGACTCAGCTATGTCGCCGTCACGCAGGCCGCGGCAAAAGCCGCTCTCACCCTTCTCAATGACAGCAAGATCAAAGGACGCCGCTATCAGGCACGCCGCCAGCGCTGAGCCGGCGTTACAAACTCCACTCAAGTCGCTACAATTCCACTATTGTTTAATTGTTTTAGAGAACTCCAATGGCCAACGTCACCGTCTACACCAAAAACCTCTGCAGCTTCTGCTCTGCCGCCAAACAGCTCCTCAAGAGCAAGAACTTCCCCTTCGACGAAGTGAATATGGAAGGCGACCAAGAACTCATGATTAAGATCATGAAGCAGTCGGGACAGCGTACCGTGCCTCAGATTTTTGTCGGCGACGTGTCGGTGGGTGGCTACCGAGAACTCACGGCGGCAATGGCGAGCGGAGAATTCGCCGAGCTTGTCGCCAATACCTAAGCACCCAGTGTTGAAGAGCGGGAGCATGACGTGACACTCGATAGCCGCTCCGTGCGCAGCACCCAGTCTCACGTCACCGCCCAAGCGAACAGGATCGCCGCACTGGTAGGCTTCGCCAGTTTTCTTTTCGGCCTTTGCGCGAGCGTCGGCGTGCTGAATGGCGATGAACTAGGCCGCGTTAATCTTCTATACGCCCTGCTCTTTTTCGCGCTCGCGCCTGCGACAGCCCTCATCGCAACTCTCGTGTTGATGGTGAGCGGACGACGCAAGGGCATCATGAGCCTGTTGCTCGGGCTGCGGCTCGTGCCGCGGCAATTTCGCGACTCGCTCAGCAACCTCCCCTCAGCGCCACGACGAAGCGCCCAACTATTTTATTCCAGTCAGCTCGTTACGCTCGCCTTCGCGCTCGGCAGCCTGTTCGGGTTTATTCTACTGCTGCTCGCCACCGACATTAGTTTCGTCTGGCGCAGCACGCTGCTCGACGCCGCCGCGATGTTGCCGCTTCTCGATATTCTCGCCACGCCGTGGCGATTCTGGCCAGAAGCGCAGCCGACGCTTGAGATGCTTAAGCTCACTCAAGACTTTCGTCTTGCGCCCACACCCAGCGATACGGCCTACGTTGGGCAATGGTGGCGCTACTTACTCACAGCTCAGCTATGCTACAACCTGCTGCCACGTAGCGTGCTGATTATCGCTGCCCGCCTGCGTTTGAGACGCCAGTCCGTCAGCGCGCCCTCTCAGCGCACCGCCCGCGATTCTGCCACAAGCGTCGATCTAGACCCCGGACTCGCACCCGTCAACACCTCCGCCCCCACTGGCGCCACGCTGATAGATTGGGCACACTTGCCGCCTAACGTGGGCCGCATCCTGACTCAGCGCCTAGTCGCCAGCGAGTTAATTAGAGCCGACGCTGCGCGTGACAGCCTCAGTGAGGCAGCCGCCGCCTCCTGGCCTGCGGTTGTCATCGTGCTGGTACGTAGCTGGGAGCCGCCGCTTGGCGAACTCGCCGACTTTATTGCTGCTTCGCCAGCCTCGACCACCTGCCTCATCGCGCCGCTTGATTGGCGCGATGACAGGCTAGTGGCGCCCGCAGACAAGCACAGCGTCGAATGGCGCCGCTTCTGCGCGGAACTCACAAGCTGTCAGTATCTGGCGCTGTGCGAAAAGGAGCAGCTCTGACTATGCAAACCACAGCGAATCAACCACGCTTCGCCGTAGTCGGCCACCCTAATAAGGGCAAGTCGTCGATCGTTGCGGCACTCGCACAGAACGACGCCGTGGAGATTTCTAGCCGCAGCGGCACGACTACACGCGCGGAAGCCTTTACGGTAAGCGTCGCCGATGCGCAGTATGATCTAATCGACACGCCCGGCTTTCAGCGCCCCACGAAGGCGCTCGCGTGGCTGCAGGCAAACGCCGCGACAGCAGACTTGCGCCGCGCCGCGATTCAGCGATTCGTCGACTCGGAAGACTGCGCCGCGCAGTTCCCGGATGAGGTTGCCTTGCTACGGCCAATTATCGAAGGCGCGGCGATCCTGTATGTGGTGGACGGCTCGCGCCCCTACAACCCCGACTACGAAGCAGAGATGGAAATCCTCCGCTGGACAGGTCAGCCGAGTATGGCGCTGATTAACCCCATCGAATCGGAAGACTACGTTGAGGTCTGGCAGCAGGCGCTGGGGCAGTTCTTCAAAGTAGTTCGACTGTTTAATCCGCTGCTTGCCGACCGATTGCGGCGCGACGAGATACTCGAGGCCTTCGCCATCATCGCGCCCCAGTGGCGCGCGAATATCGACCGTGTGCGTCTTGCGTACTCTGAGCAGGAACAAGCGCGCCTACGTGACGCCGCGGCGCTTCTCGACACCACTCTGCAAGCCCTTTGCCATTACCGCTGCCTTGCTGCGGCGAACAGCAAACAAGAGGCAGAAGCGGCGCAAGACTCGTTATCAGCGCGTTATTTCGATGAGGTGCGCGAGGTGGAAGAAGCCACTCATCGTCGCCTGAAAGAGCTTTTCGACTACCATCACCTCGACAGCCAAACAGAAGCGCTGCCCTTAGACGGCGATCTGTTCGACACCGAGAAATGGATAGCTTGGGGGCTGGATAGGCGGCAGCTCAGCTTCGCCGCCGGACTCGCTGGCGCCGGCACGGGCGCAGCAATTGACGCGGCGATGGCGGGCAGCAGCCTGTTCTTAGGTGCGCTCAGCGGCGGCCTGCTCGCTGGCGCGAGCACTTGGCTTGCCGCCAACTCGATTGCCACGTTCAGCCTAAACAACACCCCCTTAGGGGGCTATGAAGCGCGTTTTGGTCCGAGCAAAAATGCCAACTTCCCCTATGTGATTGCCGGTCGCTTCTTCGCTCTCTTGGATACGCTGCGCAACCGCACCCATGCCCAGCGGGGCACGGCCGTGGTGCCGACGATCGATCTAAAGACCCGCTTGGAAGCTTTGGAGAATGCGGAGAAACGCCGCGTTAGCAAGTACTTTGCCTCGCTGTCAGCCCAGGAAAACCCTGAAGAGGGCATGGCAATTTTACTGCCACTGATCGTTACCGACACTCGCGTTTAGCGAAGCACCGCAACCGATTTAATCTGCGCCCACACCTCAGCGCCTTCTTGCAACGACAACTGCTGGGCAGAACGTTTGGTAATGCGCGCGACAATTTCACTCAGGGCATCTGACGTCTCTGAAATCTGCACAGCGCCACCGAGCCGCAGACGAACCAACACCGCATCTTGGCTGCTGGCCGGTGCCAGCGCCATTACCGTTGCCTGCAAGGTATTCAGAATGCTGCTGTCATCGTGGCGGGACAGCGTGAGGCTCACATCCCGCGCGAGAACCCGAACCCGCAATCGCTCCCCCAGCGCCTGACCTCTGTCGGCCAACAGCAGTTCGCCGCCGTGAATGGATGCGCGCAGCAAATGCCATTCTGGCTCGCGTGTCACGATCTCGGCCTCTAATACGGCGCCAGCTCCGTTCTGAGACTGCAGCGGAGAATCCAAGTGAGTTAACACCACATCGCGCGGGCCTTCGAATATTGACCTCCCGTTCTCGAGCACGACCACATGGTCTGCAAGCCGTGCGAGTTCGTCCATGGAGTGCGTGACGTAGACGATAGGAATATCGAGCTCGGCACACAGCCGCTCGAGATAAGGCATGATCTCAC
>JAHEGE010000025.1 GCA_024639905.1 Gammaproteobacteria bacterium
GCGCCCCTAGAGGGTGATGCCGACCGACCGGGCGCGCCTGCGAGGGTTGCGCCCACTCCGCCCCTAGAGGGTGCTGCCGACCAACAGGGCCCTGGGGCCTCGCCTCGTGACTGTCTATTCAGTACAAAGGCCCCCCACCCTTTGGGATGCCTAGTGGCGGCACTTCCAGCGCTAAAGCTAGTGGACGGCTTCTTACCGGCTGGGGATGAGATCAACAGCCTACTCGCGGGCCTTTTTGTTGGGGCTGGCGCCACTGTTAGCCTGCAGTCTGAGGAGGCCCGGGTCGAGTTTCTGAAATGGGTGTTCCGTCAACAACGCATCTCTGAGGAGAGCATGACTACTAACACGACGAGGGACCTCTGGGAGGCCCTTCCTCACCGGCTCTGCAATGAAGCGAGCATTGACATCTTCTTTCCTGACTCGTCTCGTCTGTCTGGCAATGATGTTTTCATTGATGCTCACACGTATCTCTCGCGACACAAGCAACCTCTTCCGGCCCCCACGGCGGCACCTGTCGTAGTCCCGGCGGCCGTACATTCTCGCAGGCCGATTCCGTGGGATGAGCGAATGCAACCGGCCACTGCTCCAACGGCCCAGTCAATCACAAAAGCTATCTCGCTCATTCAGGCCTTCCTCCAGAGCTCTGAGGAGCCTGCCTACCTGGCACGCCCAAGAGGGAGTGCAAACATGGATCGGCATGCCCCCACAAGGCGACATGCAAGTTACACCACTCAACCCCCGCCGCCGCGTCAGGTTCCACGCGGCCCCGCCAGAAGCCCCAGGCCTCTGGCGCGCGGGGTGGTAACGGTTCTGCCCCCCCTCGGTCTGCCCCCTCGGCGCCGAAGGGCTGGGGCCCGAACTGTTAAATGACGGGCCGGACTACGGCCTCGGGAGCGGGACAATCAGGTACCTCGAACCACGTACCTCCCCTCCCAGGCCGCCAAGGTGCTGCACCGACCAGCGCCTCTTCCACGAAGCCCCCGGAGCCGCCGCCGAATGACTGGAGAACCTCCTCCACGACAGGCGCGCACGCGCTCCCGGACTTCAACCAACAACGAGTCTTATGCCTGATTACAGGCCTCTTCTATCTCTTTTGCGTGGCAATGCCAAGCCTCGCTCTCCTCCTACTTGTGGCGTGGGGGGAGCATCGCACACGGTCGGCTTCGTCCCCACTATGGCATCATGGACCTTGCCCTCCGCAATATCCCACCTCGGTCGACTCGCTCCCGTGGTGGACCACGCCAGGACCCCCTCAGGCCCTCTGCGTACTCAGCACGAGGGACGGCCATCGTAAGGTGTTGCTGGAGCACCGAAACGTGCGCCTAGCCACTCCTACGCAGGCGGCGCTGACGGCCAATCTACCTGCCGCCTTTATTCCACGTCGCTGGTGCTCGCGGCGGTGGTGGAGCCTCGCGCCCGTCCCGGCTGCTCAGCGATCCGTAGCGTCGGCGTCACCTACGACTCTCTCACTATCGACTGAACCACTCACACTGAACCATCCAACGATCAGCGTCATACACGTTCTTGCTCTGCTTTTTCTGGTGGGCGGGCTCAGGGCCCGGATCGCCGGCGCTCGCACGTTGGCGCACTATGGCCCTTTCTCGCTTCCAGTGGTTCTGCTGATGTCGGTTGGAGTGACCGTGGCCGCTTGCACTCTGCCCGAATGGCTTCTCGACAACGCTCGACGTCGAGCGTTTGCTTTGCCTACCGGGGTGGCCGCAAAACTGCGGTTCGCCTACCACATGAGCCGCCAGGCGTGGCGCACGACCACACCTCGCGCCCGCCTACGCGTGGCCGTGTGCGTAGCGATAGCCGGCACTGTGCTGGCCACACTCCGGCCTTTTCCACCCCCGCTCCTGATCGGCGGCGGGGATTGCGAACCTACTGCGCGACCAAGCTTAGCGCGGGCTGCCAAGCGCACCCGGCTATCCCGCGAACCGGCACTTCCCCCAGACCAAGCCCATTTCCGTGCGTTTGGACCGCGCCGACAGCCATTGGCGGGGGTTGAAGCTCGCTTCCAGATGACACACGACGTCTTTGACAATGACCCGCCTCCGCCGCTGCCGCCTCCGGGCCGATGTGACTGCTGGGCACAGCAGCCAGCGGAATCTCCCCCGCACCGCTGTGGTACGCCTCGATGCGCGAACTACGGCCGCGTGGTATGTTCTCCGGACACCTGCGGGTACAATCAATGTGCAAACAGGGCACTTGCACTTGATGATTTTCCAGCCGTTGAGGTACGCCAGAGCCCACAACAAGGCCAGATGCTCTACGCGGCCGAGCACA
>JAHEGE010000026.1 GCA_024639905.1 Gammaproteobacteria bacterium
GATGCAGTGCAGGACTGGTAGTTGAAGGTGATCTCCTTCCGCGTGCGAAGCTCGTCCTCAGTCGGGCAGTCGGCCCGCGTGAGCTTGCAGCTCGAGTCCATGGGCGTGTCCGACGCCCCCTTGATCTCCGTCAGGCCCAGCTTGGCCTGCAGAGCGCGCACAGACTTCTCTTGCGTGAGGAAGGTCTGGCGATTCGGGCGATCCCGAATAATCTCGCAGCCGAGGCAGTCGTTGATGGGCTGCCTATCTGCGACCTTGATGGCGGTGCGTAGCGCCGCCCAGTCTTGAGCCACCGTCGCTTCGTGCCGGCGGTCGTTGAACATGAAAATATCATCGACCCAGATGATGACGAAGATGATGTCGTCGGGGCCGCTCTTGGGGCCCTGCGTGCGCTTGAGGTAGAGCCCGTAGTCGATCTTGCTCCGCTCATACCCAAGCGAAGTCAGCAGCTTGTGAATTAACGCGTTCCACAGCCGCGAGCCTTGCGGAATGCCAGGCAGGCCCTTCCGCACTCGAGCCACGACCTTGCCTTGGCCGTGCACCGCCTCCATGTCGCGCAGCTCCTTGCTGAAATGGCGGTAGGCCGCCGTAGGCACCAGGTAGATCTCGGTGTCGATCTTGGGCTGCATGAAGGCCGAGGGCGCGTCGCCCTGCCAATCGTCCCAGTCCTGCTTCGTCGCCATGGCGAGCAGGATGCGCAGCGTCGTGATGTGGACGACGGGCGCGAACGTCTCGTTGTAGTGGATGCCGGGCTGCATCAGGAAGCCCTTGATCACCATGCGCCAGCGGTCCTCGCCGGAGCGTTTCGTGGTGAGCACGTCGCCCCCGCGGACCGTCTTGGTCCCGGCGGGCAAATCCTTGACGGGCACGAACTCGCCGAACGTGCCGAACTCCAGTAGCTTGGCGAAGTGCTTCTCGCCAGCCTTGACCCACGAAGCGGAGCGGGGCGAATTCATCGCCTCCTCCCACGTGCGTGGCGTCGGGTCCAGGGCCAGATCTTGCTGGATCTTGCCTTTGCTAGCTGCCGCCAGCGCGATGTCCGTCAGGAGCGCGGCGCGGTCAGCGTAGCTTGCTGCGATGGGCGCGGTGGGCCTCTGCGACGCGATATTCTCCAGCGCCGCTCTGCTGGGTGTCCAGCTGCGCCGAGGTCTTGCGTCCGCTATCTCCAGCGGAGCCTCGTTGATGGGGTGCAGGCGGCCCTCCTCGGCCTCACCTGGCGCGGCCGCCACGTGCTCCATGAGGAACTCCGTGCGGCTGATGGGGTCGCCATCTTGCTTGCCGGCGTCTTTCTCCGACCAAGCGTAGGCGTCCTCGTTGAACGTGACGTGGCCTGACAGGCGGACGCGACTGTAGTCCGGCTTCAGCGCCACGCGATAGGACTGGCGTCGCTCGTCGTAGCCGACGAACGCCCCCTCGAGCGTCTTGGGCGCGCCCAGCTGCTTGGGCCGCTGCTCGGTGATGTGGGCGTAGCACACTGTGCCAAACACGTGCAGACGAGGGTTGGGGCCCGATGGCGGAGGCGCCCCCGCGAATCGTGAAGACCGCGTCTCGTCGGAGCCTGTGCGGTACGGCAGGTTGTTCAAGATGAACGCTGCGTAGATCACCGCCTCCCCCCACAGGGTCGGCGGGGCGTTGCTCGCGATGAGCATGGCGCGAGCCATCTCGCACAGGGTGCGGATGTTGCGCTCCGCCATGGAGTTGAGCGCCGGCGTCGCCGTGGGCGAAAAGGTCTGGCGCATGCCAGTCAGGACGCAGAAGTCGTGGACGCGGCTGTCTTTCTCGAAGTAGGTGCCCGCGTCGCTGTGTAGGACGGCGACCGGGTGCTCGTTGCTGAGCGCAGCCTGCAGCTCGCGGTGCAGCGCTGTCAAATTCTCGTAGAACTCCGACTGGAGCTTCAGGAGGTAGACAAACAGCTTCCGGCTGTAGTCGTCGACGATGATGCAGATCCAGCGCGCTCCTGACCTGGTCGGCACGGACATCGGGCCGCAGTGGTCGCAGTGCAGCATGTAGCCAGCGCGCGGAGCGTCTTGGTGCTGCGTGATGTGCCCGATGGGGTAGCGCGTGCTCTTGGCCTGGACGCAGGCGGAGCAGAAGGGAGGCTTCGCGGGCATTTTGCAGGGAATGCCCGCGTTCCGTAGCCATGCTAGCACGCTGCTGAAGTTGCGGTGGCCGAACCGCCGGTGGTACAAATCCAGCACGTGCTGCTCCGAGTAGGAGCGCGTGAGCAGCGCGATGTCG
>JAHEGE010000007.1 GCA_024639905.1 Gammaproteobacteria bacterium
CCGTTCTCGAGCACGACCACATGGTCTGCAAGCCGTGCGAGTTCGTCCATGGAGTGCGTGACGTAGACGATAGGAATATCGAGCTCGGCACACAGCCGCTCGAGATAAGGCATGATCTCACGTTTACGAGTTTGATCGAGAGACGCTAGAGGCTCATCCATTAGCAGAAGCCGAGGCTGAGCGAGCAGCGCGCGAGCAATAGCCACGCGTTGGCGTTCGCCACCGGAAAGCTGTTGGGGTCGCCGCGATAGAAGGTCTGCGATTCCAAGCAAAGCCAGCAGTTCGTCACGGCGCGTTGCTGACTCAGAGCTTGAGTGAGTCGAGCGCGAGCTCGCGTAATCGAGATTACCCTGTGCGGTCAGATGCGGCAGGAGGCTAGGTTCTTGAAACACATAGGCGAGCGGCCGCTCATGGGTCGGCACGAAGCGAGCATCACTCTGCCAACACTCGCCGTCGACGAAAAGCTCACCCTCCTGCGATCGCTCCAAGCCTGCCAAACAGCGCAGTAACGTGGTTTTTCCAGACCCCGAATCGCCAAATAGGACCGTGACGCCGCGCGCAGGCAGCGTGAGATCGACATCGAGTTCGAATTCAGAAAAAGACTGGCGAAAGCGCGCGCGAATGAATTTCTCAGCGTCAGCGGTCATCGGCTAGCTCCCCCGCCGCAGTAAGTGGTTGTCTGCGCGCCTATTGAAGCCATACAAGGCCGCCAGCACTACAAAGCTAAACACCAGCAAGCTCGCAGCAAGCCAATGCGCCTGCGCGTAATCCAGCGCTTCGACATGATCATACAATTGCACGGAGACTACTCGGGTCACACCCGGAATATTGCCGCCAATCATTAAGACCACGCCAAATTCACCCACCGTGTGGGCGAAGCCCAAGACGCTGGCGGTGATAAAACCGGGACGCGCGAGCGGCAAAGCGATCGAGACGAACTGATCCCAAGGACCCGCCCGCAGCGTTGCGGCAACCTCAAAGGGTCGCTCACCTATCGCCTCAAACGCATTCTGTATCGGTTGTACCACAAAGGGCAGAGAGTAAAGACACGATGCTATCACCAAGCCCCAAAAAGTGAAGGGAAGCAGGCCTAGGCCTAGCGCCTGTGTCAGTGCTCCGATCGGCCCATTGGGACCCATGAGAAGTAGCAGATAAAAACCAAGTACCGTCGGCGGTAAGATTAGGGGCATTGCAACCAGGGCAGCAATGATCCCTCGAAACCACACACGAGTGCGTGCAAGCCACCACGCGATAGGCGTACCGATCAACAGCAGCAGCAGGGTCACCGTCGTGGCGAGGCGCAGAGTTAGCCAGATCGCGGCGAGATTAGCTTCCATCATCTAACTCGCCCACTGTAGGTGGACAAAATACTGCCTTGAACTATCTTGCATATCAACGGCACTGGCTCCCTCAGTTGGCGGACTTGACCTGAGTAATGATCTACGGGAACTCGTAGCCAAACGCTATGAGTCGATCGCGGGTCGCTTGGGTCTGCAGATAAGCCACAAACGCGACTGCAGCCTGATTGTCACGACCGCGCGTCAACACCACAAGATCCTGTCGGATGGGGTCATGATACCGCGTTGGCACCCGCCACTGCGAACCACGCGCAGCGTTAGGGCCAACTACTTGCGACAAAGCAACGAACCCTGCGGTTGCAGCGCCAGTGGCAACAAACTGATAGGTCTGGGCAATGTTTTCGCCGAGCACGATCTGCCCCTCTAATTTTCTACTCACGCCCAGCTCATCGAGCACCTGTTGCGCAGCGACGCCATAGGGCGCGACTCGCGGATTGGCATAAGCTAGTCTCTGCAGCTCTCCAGCTTGCAGCCATTCAACACCGAGGGCCAGCCCGTCAGTCGCACTCCACAATACCATCTGCCCCAAGGCATACGTTGCTTGGGAATCAGCCTCGCCGAGGCCCCGCTCGACTAACGCGTCAATTTTACTTTGATCTGCAGAAAGAAAAGCATCGAATGGCGCGCCGTTGACGATCTGCGTCGCCAGCTTCCCCGAGGAACCAAACGCCAGTTCAATACGATGCCCGCTGACTACTTCAAAATCAGCAGCCAGCTCTCGTGCGGGCTGCGCGAAATTTGAAGCCACGGCGATCAGCGCAGTGTCAGCTTTCCCTGCTGGCGCGAATAAAAAGGCTACTAGGAAAAATGAGATGAGCGAGTAATCGCGAAACATGTCGGCAGTTCTGAGTGAGTCGAGAATCGCAGTCTACGGCTTAATCAGCTCACGAGGCAACGCTGAGAGCATTTATCGTGCATTGAATTCAAACTGAATACTCGGGCATAAAAAAGGCGATCCTAAGTTAAAGAATCGCCTTTCTGCCAGTTAACTAATCTTCGCACTCCAAAGCTTCACGGCAGTGCGCCGGTCACGCTAACTAGTCTGGCGCATTAGCGAGATCATCGCGCAGAGTCCGCGCCGCGAGCATGAAGTGGCACGAAGACCAGAACAAGGCTGTAGGGATCAAGTACACCATGGCGTAGCGCAGAGACTCAACTCCCAAAGTAGGAGCCAAATAGTCACTCAGCAGCCCGATGAATAGCGGACCAAGCCCCAAACCTATCAGGTTCAGTATGAAGAACAGTATGGCAGATGCCATCGCCCGCATACGTGCTCCTACCAGTGCGTGTGACGTTGCAATAGAGTTTCCCAGATACACGTTAATCAGCGTGCCCGGAATACAAGACAGTATTAATGCTGCGTAGGTAGACTCGATCGTGAATACCGCCACGAAAAATGGAACGCCGATAAAGCCAACGATAGCCGGAATCCACACATACCAGCGCTTGTCTCGAGGAGCGAGTTTGTCGGCAAGCATGCCGCCAGCAAGAATACCTACCGCGCCGAGGAAGCCGGAAGACAGGGCGAGCCACGTGCCAAGTTCACCAGTGCTCATCCCGTGAAGTCGGATAAAGAAGGAGCCCTGCCAATTCACGGTGCCATAAGCAGCAAAGGCATTAAGACCCGCGCCTAATGCAATGTGCCGAAAAGAACTGCGACTCCACAGCAGGCCAAGGACCTCGCCCAAGGGCGGCACTTCTTCCACTTTCTTGCCATCCGAAAGCCCACGGATAGGCTCCTTAATCGTGTAACGGATAACCAACGCAATAAGGAGGCCCGGCAGACCCACGACAGCGAATGCTACCCGCCATCCAAAAAATTCATTCAGCCAACCGCCAAGCAGAAAACCGAAGAGGATGCCGACGTTAACGCCCGTCGAGTAGATCGATATCGCAGTCGCACGTTTTTCGGCGGGGAAGATATCCGAAATAATGGAGTGAGACGGCGGGCTTCCGCCTGCTTCACCGATACCCACACCCACTCGCGCCAAGAAAAGCTGAAGGTAGTTTTGAGCGAGACCGCTGACTGCAGTCATCAAACTCCAGATGCCGATCGCCAGAGAGACGATATTTTTTCGATTGCCTCGATCTGCCCAGCGCGCGATGGGAATGCCTGCAGACACGTAGAACATAGCAAAGGCGAAACCAGTTAAAAGCCCCAGCTGGCCATCTGACAGATTGAGGTCGACCTTGATCGCCTCTTGAAGTATCGACAGCAGCTGCCTGTCGATGAAATTAAAGCAATACCCGATGGTAAGCAGGCCTAGTGCGTAATTACGCACTTTTTTACTTTTATAAGGATTTTCAGTGTCTTGGACAGTTGAGGGATCGGACATAAGACTTATTTCTCTCTTATTATTGTGCGTCGAGATCTGTAATCGCGTTTGCGGCTATTGGCAGCATTGCTTTGTATACCAGATCGACTGAAAAAAGTGTACTCGCTGCTGATATTCGGTGTTTATCGATGACCCTATCGGCAATTATCCTAGAGGGACTCAGCCGCATGGGCGGAACACGGTGGTATGCAATGCATGAGCAGCGAGAGGGGTCGACGCCCTCAGGGATTTAAAGGTCATTGATGTGTAACTTTATTGCAAAATGCGCGTTTAAAGTCATGAGTATAGGGTGCAGCAATCATTTGAAACCCTACCAGAAATCATCTGCATTAAAGGATAATTAGTATTATGAACCGCAAACTTGCTTCGATCGCACTCATCTCAACCTTAGTTGGATGCGCTGCTTCTCCATCGAACATCGCGCCCGCTATGGTAGATACGGCGCAGTACAGAGAAATGACCTGTGATGGTTTATTGCTGGCAGCGCAGAATGAAGGCGTCAACCTCGATCAAGTAAGTCGTGATCAACGAGCAGCGCGTAACTGGGACATCGCACTCAACATACTGATCATACCTGGGCTTGGTGCGGTCACCGGGGATTCGGAAAGGCAGGTTGCAGAGGCAAAAGGCCGAGTTCTTGCGATACAGAACGAGTACGGGAGTCGATGCGGTAAAGAGCGGGCCGAGTAAACACTCTACGCATCATTGGCCGGCGAAATAGAGCGATTACGCAAAGTGTACTCGTCGCTGATAGCGGATGCCTATCTGCGGCTGCACCGCCTCAACGCAACAGAGTGACCATTACAGACCCTTCAACTTGGGCGAGCAACTCTCCCGCACGGTGTCTCTGAGCCGGCGCAAGTTTGTTCGCGATCCAACGCTCCCACTCATCAAGGAACTGCGCGGCCGTTGTCTTAAAGGGCTCATCGCCACGCATGGCCAGACCCACAATCTCGAACCACAGTGCGAGCATTGGCCGGCTCGCATCAGTAGTCGACGAAGCAACCAAGGCGGCAACAATCTCGGTTGACGAGGCGCGTGCCTGCGGCAGAATCGTGTCCAAGTGAGAGGAGAAATCGTTGAACAAGAGCGACAGCGCCTCGTGGAGCAGTGCCTCCTTAGTCTCGAAATAATAGAGCAGCATCCTGTCGCTAATCCCCGCACTCTTCGCCAAAGCGCGAATACCGCTATTGGAGAATCCCTGCGATACAAGATGACCAGCAACGCTTAAGAGAATCGTCTGGCGTTTCTGCGCTGATTTCGCGGAGGGTAACGGTTGTTTCGATAACGTCATAATCTCTACTTCTGAAGGATACCGGTCTGAAATCCCCTGCCACGGTTCTGTTGACAGCCGTTTTAATTGTAAACTATTCTCGAAATGTAGCGACCGCTACACAAACAAGTCTCGCTCGCCGCGGCCCTGAGCCAGCAGTGGGCCACGAGGATAACAACATGAATGCACTAAGACTGCTGCTCATATCAATGCTTCTTGTCATCAGCGCCTATACCGCTTCTGTGGCACTCGACTACGGACTCAATCTGTTTCAAGTCTTCTTCGGCGATATCGCGTCTCTCACGTGGCCCGGGCAATTCAACTTGGACTTTCTATTCATGCTAGTTCTTTCTGGACTCTGGGTTGCCTGGCGGCACCACTTCTCAGTAGCAGGCATTGGCCTTGGCTTACTCGCGACGGTCGGCGGTATCGTTTTCCTAAGCCTCTATTTACTCATCATGCTGCCACGCGCCAACGGCAGCATAAAATCGCTATTGCTTGGCCCTAGGGAGTAAAGACCTATGAATCAAAACAGCACACGACAAGCACATTCAATCAGCAGTCTCAGCATTCGTCGCAGCGCATTTGCTGCCGCAATGCTTTTCGTAGTTCTAATCCACCCCACCCTTAGGGAGCAAACCATGGCACAAGAAGCAATCACGCCGCTAGAAACCGTGAAGAGGCTTATGATCGAAGTCGAGCGTATGGATTTCGATGCCGCAACGAGCTATCTCGCGGAGAGTTTCGAATACATTCCAGGACCAGTGCAGCCAGTAGCTCTCGGCGCTCAAGGCTTTCGCGAGGCACTTGAGCCTTTCTTCGCGCCCATCGAAGAAAATGAAATAAGGATATTAAGAGAGTCTGCTAACGGAGGGACAGTATTTCTCGAACGCCTCGATCGCCATCGTATCCCGCAAGGCTGGTTCGAGCTTCCAGTGACCGGAGTGTATGAGGTCGAGGACGGCAAGATTACGTTTATGCGCGATTATTATGATCTAGCGACGATTCAGAACGCCATGCAGGCGCTGATGGAAAAGTAATTGGTATTGAGAGAGGCCTGTTGATGAAGCAGCACAGGCTGAATAAAGGAAAATGGCGCGCCCAGAGAGATTCGAACTCCCGACCAACTGGTTCGAAGCCAGTTACTCTATCCAGCTGAGCTATGGGCGCGTGATACAGAGTATATAAGACCCGAGAAGCGAGGTCACTGCAAATCGAATTGGGGAAACCGTCGACACCTTGCTAGCCAATCCTAGCCCTCTGTGCTTAACTCGCCCTAAAAAATGGCGAAAAACTATGTCAGATGCCCCGAACATCCAATCCTCAGCCACACAAGCGTTCTCTTCAGGCCGCGCGCCCATGCTGCGCAAACGACTCGCGGTGCTCGGCTGGGGCTTGGTTGGGGTTCTCATCATTACGGGCCTTGCGGCGATTGTGGGGCGCGCCCTCTTCCTATTGGACGCTATCGCTCTTGCCCCTGCCGATCCCGATGCCGCGTTTAATGCGTTCGATGTGCGCTATTACAACAACAGCTTCGCCTCTTTCATGCACCTAGTCCCCGGTGCGCTCGTCGCGGCATTAGGTCCCTTGCAGTTTATCCCTGCCCTTCGCAAGCGCGCTTTGCGCTGGCATCGAGTCAGCGGGCGGCTCTATGTCGCCTCAGGGCTGCTGGGAGCCATAACGGGATTCTTTATCGGTGTCTTGCATCCGTTCATGGGAATCAATGGCCAAGGATTTAACGAAGCGATGGCAACGGCGTTCTTTTCGGCGCTTGTCATATTTTCACTCTGCATGGCCATTTATCATGTGCGCCATAAAAGAATTGGGTTACATCGAGAGTGGATGATTCGCGGGTTCGCGCTGATGCTTGCTATAGCCACAGAGCGGCTCATGCTTACAGCGATGATGTCGTTACTAAATATTGAGATTGCCATTCTGTTCGGTACGACATTCTGGATGGCTGGCGTGATACACATCGCGGTTGCGGAATACTGGATACATCTGACTCGCACGCCAGACAATGGTCTGGTGCATTGGCAAGAACTAGACAGACGCAACGCGAATAACACCTAGGATACTGCTCTACACCATGGAAACCCTCAGCTCAATCTCATCAATCGCCACCGTCATCCAGCTCGCCGTCGCGCCGGTCTTCTTACTTGCGGGCATAGCCGGGCTGCTTAACGTGCTGTCGATTCGGCTAGGCCGCGTGGTAGACCGCGTACGCGTGGTCGAGACGCGGCGCTCACGCGAGACACACGAAGATCATCGCGCGCTCCTTCAAGCAGAGACCAACTCGCTGTGGAACCGTATTCGGCTCGTCGACTGGTCGTTCCGCTCTCTAGTCGCAGGCGCACTGATCGTGTGCTTAGTGATTATGGCGCTGTTCTTAAGCGAGCTGTCGCATCTGAACTTCTCGTCGCTCATCGCCTTCTTGTTCGTGTGTTCCATGTGCCTCGTCATTCTCGGGCTTGTGCTCTTCCTGTTCGAGGTGAGCCTCTCGACCAGCAGCATCCGCGAGGGCATCGACTCGATGATTAAAGAAGAGGCCGAGCACTCGCTGGAATCTGCCGACGATTAGGCGGCGCGCAGCGCAGCCGTCTCAGCAGCCTTTGCACTGACGTTGGCGTCGAGCGCCCGTAGCGTCTTGCTAAACGCATAAAACGCAGCGACCACCACTACCAAGATCACGCACGCGGCAAGAATCGCGTTGGCCGCGCCAATGCGGTCGGCGGCGATCGCCATGGGGAAGACGCCGATTGGCGTCAGCGCATAGGACAGCATCATAAAGCTGCTCATGCGCCCACGTACGCTGTCGTCTACTAGCAGCTGAATCGCCGCATTGTTCACCGTCTGGCTCGCGCTCATGCACATATTGGCGAGCAATAGCGGGAGCAGCGCGAGAGTGAAGCTCGGGGTTTCGACGAAAATCGCCAGGAATACGCCGAAGGCGACGGTACTCCACATCATCAGCTTCAATCGCCGCGGCGAGTCGCCACGCTTGATAATCCAGATTGAGCCAAGTAGCCCACCAACGCCGCCCACCGCCATTAAGGTGCCCATGCCACTCTCGCCCACGCCCCAAGCCTGCTCGGCGAGCATCACCAAAATGCTCTGAAACGGCATAGCCAGAAACATGGGCACGAGCCCGAAGAGCAAGCACAGCAAAACGGGACGATTATGGCGGATATAGCTAAACCCTTGCCCAATATCGTCGAACAACCCCTTTTTCTCGTCCGAGTCACTGCCAGACCGGCTACGACTTACGCCAAACATGCAAAGCACAGCAGAGGAGTACAGGACAATCGACAGCATGTAGGCGCCCTGATAATCCAGCTGAGCGACGACAACGCCCATGACGGCGGGCCCGAAGACCCGCGCAAGATTCATAATGCTGCCGGTATAGGCCATCGCGCTCTGCAGCTTGTCTGGCCCCACCACAGTCGCTGTGATCGCCATCCGCGCGGGCATGATGAAGGGAAACGCACAGCCGGCAACGAAAGCGGTGCACAGCAAATGCCAAAACTCCAATTTACCCATGAGCATCAGCGTGAGGATGAATATTTCGTTGGCAACGATCAGCGACTGGCCGGCGAGCACGAGCTGCCTGCGCTCTACCCTGTCGGTCACCGCACCGCCTACGACCGAGGCGAAAATCATCGGAATAGCCACAACGAGGTTGATATAGGCAAGCGAGGTTGCCGAGCCGGTGAGATCCCAGGCCAAGAGGGTGCGCGTAAGCATCTGGCCATTCATGGCTATAAAGAAGGTGGCGTTACCCAGGAACAGCCAGCGAAACTGCGCGATGGAGAAGACGGCGAAGGCGCCGGATTTAGCGGCCTGTGTTTCTGTGGTGTCATTCATTGTGGGCTACGCAGCTGTTTCGGAAGACCCGCGAGTATAGCGACTCAAGCCCCGCATAACTAGCGAGCGACTTCCATCCCCAGCGCCGAATTTCGGCCCCTAAACCCGACAAATTACGCCAAAATGCTGGCTTTGCTGCCACAATTTGAAACTTGCTTCACACAGGTGGATTGCTTATTCTTGCTGGCCACATCGCTGATGCGGGCCGACAGACTTCGAGCCTGCATTCAAGAACAAAAACACTCAGCCCGCGTCGAGAGCAGGAACGCACTACTTCAGTGCACTTTCCAACGCGATTTGTGGGGTGAACAAGCACAATGTGACCCAACATCCAGCTGTTGTTAAAGGAGAAAATGGTGATTCGAAATAAACTGGTACCAACCCTTAGTCTGGCTGCAGGCTGCCTTTTTTCAGCTGCGACACTCGGCCAGTCAGGCACTGATGTCTACGCTGGCGATTGGCCCGATTACAACGGCAATATGCAGGCGCAGCGTTATTCTCCGCTCGACCAAATTACTGCAGACAACGTCGCCAATCTCGAACTCGCTTGGCGTTTTTCAACTGCAGGCTTCGGGCCATCAACAGACTTTAACAACCCGTCCACGCCGTTAGAGATCGATGGCGTGCTCTACGCAAACGTCGGCTCAACTCGCAATGTCGTGGCCCTCGATGCGACCACGGGACAGGTGCTGTGGATGTGGCGACCGCAAGAAGGCGAGCGTTTTGATAATGCTCCGCGCAAGGGCGCAGGGCGAGGCCCCGCGTTTTGGCGTGACGGCGACACTAAGCGCGTTATCGATATCACACCCGGGTTCTTCCTCGTTTCACTCGATGCAGAGACTGGCATTCCCGACGCGACTTTCGGCAACAACGGCCGCGTAGACCTGTTCGACGGGCTGCGCAACTCAGAAGGCTTCGACGATATCGACATCGGCTCTTCTGCCCCCCCGTTCATCATGAATGATGTAGTCGTCGTGGGCCCCGCTCACAAAGTCGGCATGCGGCCCCGCTCGAAGTCAAATGTAAAAGGTGACGTGCGCGGTTACGACGCACGCACCGGCGAGCATCTGTGGACCTTTAAGACTATCCCAGAACGCGGCGAGGTTGGTTTCGAAACTTGGTTAGACGACGGCGTCGAATTCACTGGTAACGCAGGCGTTTGGGCGCCAATGTCGGGTGATCCTGAGCTTGGCCACGTGTACCTGCCTGTAGAATCAGCCACAGGCGACCGCTATGGCGGCGATCGACCAGGCGACAACCTATTCTCCGACGCGCTGGTTGCCCTTGATATTAAGACTGGCGAGCGTCAGTGGCATTTCCAACTTATCCATCACGACATCTGGGACTGGGACAATCCTGCCGCACCGATACTCGCGGACCTTCCTAATGGCCGGAAGATCGTTATGCAGGTCACCAAGCAGTCGTGGGTTTACACGTTCGACCGCTTAACCGGCGAACCCATTTGGCCTATCGAAGAATTGCCCGTTCCTCAGGGCGACGTACCCGGCGAATGGTACTCACCCACACAGCCTTTCCCTTCAAAGCCTGCGCCGTTCGATCGTCAAGGCTTTACCGAAGACGATGTGATCGATTTCACGCCAGAGCTGCGTGAGCTTGGGCTGGCTGCCATCGCAAAATTCCGCCTCAGCGAGAACGTCTATCAGCCGCCTTCGGTTAAAGATGGTCCAGACGGCACGATTGGCACGATCAGCCTGCCCTCCGCTACTGGCGGTGCAAACTGGGAAGGTGCTGCGATCGACCCCGAGACCGGCATCATTTACATCCCTTCTCGCACCGATGTATCGATCCTGTCAGTCGACAAAGACGAGAGCTCCGATATCGACTTCAGCATGGCATTTGGTGCGCGCGCACCTCGCGTCAAGGGCTTACCCATCGTGAAGCCCCCTTACGGGCGCATAACCGCCATCGACATGAACAGCGGTGATCACGTTTTCCAAGTTGCCAATGCGGACACGCCGGACAACATTAAGAACCACCCTGACCTTCAGGGGCTAGACATACCGCGCACAGGCGTTCCGACGCGCGCGGGCATCTTCGTTACTAAGAACCTGCTGTTTGCAGGCGAAGGTGGCGGCGGCGCGGGCGCTAGCCCTAAGCTACGCGCACACGACAAAAACACAGGCGAAATTGTCGCCGTCATCGACTTACCTGCTAATCAGACAGGTCAGCCATTCACTTACGAGCACGACGGCAAGCAATACATTGCTATGTTCGTTGGCGGCTCAGGCACAGTTGCCGAACTCGTCGCTTACGCACTGCCGTAACCTTTAAGGAGCAAATGCAATGAAGACACTGATTCAACAATCTGCAGCTGCGGCAACGCTCGCGCTCGCCATGATTCCCGCCCAGGCCGCCGAGTGGGTACTTGACCCCGCAGAGTCC
The DNA here is from genome assembly GCA_024639905.1 of Gammaproteobacteria bacterium. GTDB lineage: Bacteria > Pseudomonadota > Gammaproteobacteria > Pseudomonadales > Pseudohongiellaceae > UBA9145. The sequence continues at coordinate 11,235 of JAHEGE010000007.1, forward strand.
TTGGTCATTTTCAAATACGCCTACGAAGGCACGCCTTACGAGGGCCAATTCGGCAACGTAAGCGCCACCTTCGATATTGATCCGTTGAAGCCGGGCTCGTGCAACTTCGACGTCACGATTCCTATAGACGGTATTAACGTAGATAGCCCAGAGACCCTGGATTACCTGCTTGACCTCGAGATGTTTGACGTTGACCAGTGGCCAACTGCAACGTTCAGTGCTGAGAAATGCAGCATCGACTCGATCAACTCATTCACATCGGAAGGCACGCTGACTATTCGCGACCAAACTCACCCCATCAGCTTTCCTTTCACACTCGACATCGAGACCTGTGACGGCCAGATATGCTTTCACCTCATGAGTGAGGTGACGGTGAACCGTCTCGACTTCGGCGTTGGCCAAGGCTACTGGGCCAATACTGCGACAATACCGAACGAAGTAGGCATTGCGATCGACGTCTACGCGGTGCAGAAATAAGCACCGCCACCTTTAACTATTTTTGGAGCACCACCGCAATGCGCACTAATTTATTTTCATCCTTCAGTAAAATCGCTCTCGTAGCCGGCGGCGCGCTGTTGCTCAGCTCTTGCGACCGACTACTAACGCCTGACTTTAATACTGATGTCACAGAACTGCGTAGCGGCGGCTATGTGCTCGATAAAGACCATGCGTCGCTAGTATTCGAAATCAACCACCTTGGCTTCTCGACGTTCATTGGTAGCTTCGATGATTTCGATGCGGCTCTCGACTTCGATCCAGAGAATGTGGGCAACTCAAGCCTCGAGGTTATCGTGAATATGGATAGCCTAGACGTTAACCTGCCCGAGTTCGAAGAGGAGCTGAAGGGATCAAGCTGGTTCGACGTCGCCACATTCCCGCAGGCCGTGTACCGCACCACTTCCCTCGCGGAAACGCGTGATGAAAACACTTTTGTGTTCGCCGGCGAACTGACCCTCCACGGCGTTACCGCACCGGTTAACCTCGTCGTTGATTTCAACGGCGGTGGCCGCAACGTGCTGACTCGCAGCTACACGTTAGGTTTCGAAGCTGAAGCTGAATTCCTACGCTCTGACTTCGGCGTAAGCCGCTTCACCAACTTCGGTGTTGGCGACGAAATCACTCTCGCGGTGAATGTCGAGTTCCGCGAAGCGGAGTAAGCCGGGCGGCTTACTCCCCTCCCCTTCGGCAAGTTAATTGCACTTCGCGCCACATAGGCTATAACCAAGGATGAACTCTTTAGACGCCATCCTTGGAGCGAAGACACATGACAGACTCTCAATTGCAGCGCTGTAAATGGTGTGGCGACGACCCACAGTACGTCGCCTACCATGATACCGAATGGGGCATTCCAGTTCGAGACGACCGCCATCTCTTCGAATTACTCTGCCTCGAAGGCCAGCAGGCCGGCCTCAGTTGGATCGTCGTCCTCAAGAAGCGCGATCACTACCGTAAAGTCTTTAAAAACTTCGACATCGCGGCAGTCTCTCGCCTAAGCGATGCGCGCATCGAAGCCCTGCTCACCGATACTGGTCTCATCCGCAACCGTCTCAAGCTCTTCTCACTGCGCAGCAATGCACACGCGGCTCTGGCAATACAAAAAGAGTTTGGCAGCCTTGAGACCTACTTCTGGCAGTTTGTCGGCGGCACACCAATAGATGGCCAACGCAAAGCCCACGGCGACATCCCCGCGAGCACAGAACTTAGCGATGCCCTCTCCAAAGACCTAAAGAGACGCGGCTTCAAGTTCATCGGCAGCACCATCTGCTATGCCTTCCTTCAAGCCGGCGGCTTCATCAACGACCACATCAGCACCTGCTTCCGTTACCCACAGCAAAAGGCCGCCAACACGCACTAACCCCGGGGTCAGGTCTTTCAACGATGCATTTTTCCCGGCGAACTCACGAGCCTGCTACGGACCAGCCCAGACTCACGAGCCTGCGGAGCCAGAGACTCTGCGAAGCGGAATCCCGAAGGCCGAGCGCAGCAGAGTCTGTGGCTCCGCAGGCGCGAACGATCTAGCAACGGGACCACCGCAGACTCACGAGCCAAAGGAGCCAGAGGCTCTGCGAAGCGGAATCCCGAAGGGCGAGCGCAGCAGAGTCTGTGGCTCCGCAGGCGCGAACGATCTAGCAACGGGACCACCGCAGACTCACGAGCCAAAGGAGCCAGAGGCTCTGCGAAGCGGAATCCCGAAGGGCGAGCGCAGCAGAGTCTGTGGCTCCGCAGGCGCGAACGATCTAGCTACTGACCCTGAACGACTTCGTTGCTCAGCGTACCAATGCCCGATAGCTCAACCTCGTAGACATCGCCCGGCTCCATCGCCCGCGTGTTGCCCATTGTGCCAGACCAAATCATATCGCCCGGCTCTAGCGTGAAGTAACGCGAGATATAGCTCAACATTTCTTCCATGCCGAAGATTAGATCGGAGCTATTCTCGGACTGGCGTTCCTCGCCATTTAATCGCCCTGTTATTTGAACGTTTTTGTAGTCAGCGCCCTGTACCAGAACAGGACCTACTGCATTGAAGCCGCGTGACCCCTTCGCTCGCACCCACTGGATATCGGAACTCTGCCAAGTTCGCTCGCTCACGTCGTTGCCGCCGGTAACACCGAAAATATATTCATGGGCATCTTCAACTGCGACATTCTCGGCACGCTTGCCAACGATGATCGCCATCTCAGCTTCGTAATGGAGATTCTTCGACTCAGCAGGGCGCACGATAGGATCCTCAGGGCCAACGATTGAGCTCGCTGGGATAGTGAAGAGACCTGGATAATCTGCTGGCTCGCCGCTGATGTGACTGCGGAAATTGAAGGCCGTCATGAATACGAGATTGGGGTCTACCGGCGCTTCTAGTTTTACCTCTTCGCGCTGCACGATCACGCCCGTGTGGTCTTGTGTGAGATAGGGAGCGCCTGCGAGCTGCCAGATACCGTCGTCATGCACCATGCCCCAGTGCACCTCGCCGCCCTCTTGCGAATAGCGAACATAGGTTTGCGCCATTACTTGCACGCTAGCCAGACTCAGGGCGAGCGTTGCGCTTACCGCGACGACTAAATTCCATTTTTTCATTATTGACTCCTTGCGACTAAAGTCGCGACTATTTTTATTAAGAAATCTGATAGGTTGGCCTTACTCATCTTCTTCGCGCTGCAGCTGCGCATAAGCAATGGAATTGAGCTCGTGGGCCCGATCGCCAAAAACGATCTTGTGCAACGTCTCTTCGATCGTCTCTTGGTAGTTGTCACTGTGCAGATAGGCCGCTACATCACCATCGGTTGGATCAAGCGCAATTTGGCGTAGACCACGGTGATGATCTTCGGTAATCAGAACAACCGGCGTTGGGTGTCGAAACGGGCTGCGCCGCTCCTGCTCACGCAGCCTAAATAGAAACTGGTCTCGCGGTTTTTTGTAGCTGTTCCATCCGGTGATCACGCAGGCAAGCTTGTTCGTTGCGAAGCCCATGACGCGATTGTACTGACGCACCGCTTCCAGTGCGTTTGCCTCGTTATAGGTGCTAATCGAGGTATAAAGGCCCGTCTTGCCGATTAAGGCTGCGCAGTTGTCGACCAAGTCATTATCTAGGTCGTAGAGTAAAATTACCGGTTTCAATCGCGTTACTCACAGTCTTATTGTTATTTTTGACCGCCATCTCAGGCCAACTAGTTTGAGCGAAAAACGACGCTCGTCGAGATTTTTTCGCGTTCCGTGCGGGTCTTATTTGCCGGCACGCTGGTGTCTTCGTAGCCAAAGCTCAGGCCAAACAGAATTTTGGTCTCGTCTTCGATGCCAAATGCATCGCGTACCATGTCAGGGTAATTGCGCATTGTACCCATTGGGCAACTGTAAATACCAAAAGCAACCATCGCCAGCATGAGGCTCTGTGCATACATCCCAACATCGAGTGCCACCGTCGTGCCGAAGGCGGGGTTCATGCCGAGAAATGCTATGTAAGGCGCGTCGAAGAATTCAAAATTGCGCACGATAGCGCGCAACCTTCCTTCTTTATCATCCCGTGCGATGCCCATGTTGTTGTAGAGTGCGACCGCGCAGTCGACCTGCCGCTGACGATACTCACCCTCAAACGTGCCGCGGTAGGGGTAGTCAGGGTTTGGCTCAACGCGATTCACCGTATTTTCGACCATCTGCGCTCGAAGCCTGTCCTTTAGCGGCCCGCTGGCAACATAGACCTTCCAAGGCTGCACATTGCAGTTAGACGGCGACATTTGCGCCACTTCGAAGACACGGTTAAGCACCTCTGCAGGAATCTCTTTATCGAGATAGCCTCGCACCGAACGTCGAGCGTAAATCGCATCGACAATACTCATAGTAGGATCTATTGCCCGCGACCTCTCCTGAGTAGGGTCTAGGCTCTCGTGCTCTCCGAAAGGCGAGGCGTTTGCGTGCTCAGCCATACTCTTCTCCTAGCTTAGAATCCTGCCACCGTCGACATCAACCGTTGTGCCTGTGACGAAACGATTCTGCAGAACGAACAAGATGCCATCGGCGACCTCCTCGGAGGTGCCCGCGCGCGGAATTAAGTGAGTGGCCGTCATTGCGGCGAGGTTACCGGCCTTGGCGTCGCCCATGGCATCGAACATTGCCGTGTCCACTGTTCCCGGGGAGACCACATTGACACGGATCGGCGCCATCTCCACCGCGAGGCAGCGTACGAGATTCTCAACCGAGGCGCCTACGCAGCTCAATGGCGACTGTGCTGGGCGAATTTTACGCGCAGGCGAACCGCTCACGAGCGTGATCGAGCCGTCTGCAGCGAGATAAGGTGCGCCAGTGCGCACGACCTTTGTGTAGCCCCACAGCTTGTCGTAGGCTGCGCGAAACTGCTCATCGGTTTGCTCGAGGAAGGGCTTAAGTGTGCGCTCCCCGCCCACGGCAGCGGAAACGAGATGGTCGATCGTGCCCACCTCATCGAAAATAGCCTTAAGGGAGTCTGCATCATGTGTGTCCGCCTGGCGCACTTCAAAGCTGCCGTTCGCTTGCGCGCGTGCGTTTTCGATATGCTCTTTAGAGCGCCCAGCGGCCCAGACTTTCGCTCCTGCTGCGGCAGCGGCCTGTGCGGCGGCGAGGCCTATGCCCGCGGTGCCACCGATTATAACGACGCGCTTTCCTTCTAATGAGCTACTGGGCATGTGCCTCTCCTTTTCTGTTTTTCCTGATCATGACAACGTACAGCGGATTAAATCCAATGCGTTTAAGTGGTCAGAATAGTACCATAGCCGCCTCATCACGCTAGGGGTCACACCATGACTGCAAAGAGCCTTTTCAAGCACACCATTTTCGCCTTCGCAGGGCTTAGTGCCCTCGCCCTCTCCGCCTGCCAAAGCTGGGTGCAACTCACGCCTGAGGGCGCCGGAGTAGAGCTAATAGGCGATGCAGCGAGAGTGAGCAGCTGCGCTAGAGTGGGACGGGCGAACGTGCAGACCTTGGGCAAAATCGTTGTCGTAGAGCGCGGCAGCCAGCGCCTGCAAGACGAACTGCTTACACTCGCACGCAACGAAGCCGCGGACTTGGGAGGCGATACTGTCGTGCCCGAATCGCTTATCGCTGATGGCAGCCAAGTCTTCGGCGTGTACCGCTGCAGCCGCTAACAAACCGGTTGGGGATGATCGCGGCGCGCTAAAAAAATCGCTAATATTTGGTTTGGCGATCGAATATTTCGCGGTCAAACTCGCCTTCCCAGTTCGCCACCGCGGTAGACACCGACAAATCGCCACAGATATTCACCGACGTCCGCAGCATATCCAAAGGCCTGTCGAAGGGTAGGATAAAGCCGATAACCACGGCGATCTGCTCGGGCGTGATGCCGATAGCCCCCATCACTGCCGCCATAAGAAACAAGGACGCACCCGGCACCGCAGCCGTACCGATCGACACCAAGGTTGTCGAGCCTGCAACCATCGCGTAGTCGGCGAGGGACAGCTCAATGCCAAACGCCTGTGCGGCAAACACCGACACCACGCCAACATAGAGCGCCGTGCCATCCATATTGATCGTGGCGCCTAGCGGCAGAACTGTGGAGGCGACCACGGGCTTGATGCCGAGATTTTCTTCAGCGACCGACATCGACACCGGCAGCGTTGCCGAGCTGGACGACGTGGAGAATGCTACCAACATCGCATCGCGGGCCCCACGGAAGAAATTTAACGGTGAAAGGCCGAGCGTCAGTTTAATAATACCGATACCGTGGACGACAACAACGTGCACGAGACACGACAGGACGACGGCAAGCGCGAGGGTGAGCACATCGAGCAGTGCCGCCACGCCCTGAGTACCGGCAACCGCCGCAATCAGCGCGAATACGCCGAACGGCGCCACTTCCATGACCCAATGGGTAATGCGCAGCATCATCTCGCTGCTCGAATCCATGAGCTCCGCCACAGGACGGCCTTTCTCGCCAATGGTCAGCACGCTGACGCCGACCAACAGAGCGAAAAAGATGATCGCGAGGATATTCCCCTCGGCGAGCGCCGCGATAGGGTTAGACGGCACGATGCTCAGCAGCCGTTCCGACAGTGGTATCGCCTCTTGCACGGCGGTCGGTGCGGCCGCCGAGAGGTCTACGCCTACGCCAGGCTGCAACGTAGCGGCGAAAATCAGGCCTATGACGATCGCAGCGAGCGTCGTCACCATATAAATCGCGAGGGTCTTAGCGCCGAGGGATCCGAGCTTGGCTGGATCACCCATGGCGACAACGCCCGAGACGAGGGTGACGAACACTAACGGCACCACCACCATGCGAATGAGGCGCACGAACAGGTCGCCCAACCAGCTTATGCTCGAGGCTCCCGGCCCCCAAACCATGCCAACGATGACGCCCAACACGAGTGCCAAGAGGATGCGCTTCCATAGCGCGGTGCTAAACCAAGTCTGTAGCATAGTCTTATATCCTAATCTTATTCAGCGCCGGCGGCGTATTGGATAGCCGTTAGCAGGTATACTTAAGCGCGCAATGACCAGACGCTAAGTTACCGCGTTTGGTCGCCAAAATCGATTAACCAGTCAAGGAAGAAAGCAACATGTCAGAGTGGGTTCAAGGAACGGTATTGGAAAACATCCACTGGACGCAGAATTTGTTCTCGCTACGCATCGAAGCGCCTGTTGACGAGTTCAAGGCGGGCCAGTTCACCAGTCTTGGCTTGGACATTGAAGGCGAGCGCACCGCGCGCCCCTATTCCTTCCTCAGCGCACCAGGCGAGCAACCACTAGAGTTCTTTTTTTACACTGCAACCGATGGCGTGCTCTCCAATGCCATGGTCGCCCTCGCCCCTGGCGATGAGATCTTCGTTAAGCGCGAGGCCAATGGCTTCTTCACCTTAGAAGAAGTGCCTAGCTCTCGCGACCTCTGGCTTCTTGGCACAGGCACCGGTATCGCTCCCTATTTCTCCATGCTCAAAACCGACGAGCCTTGGGAACGCTTCGAGCGCGTGGTACTCGTCCACGCGGTACGCCAAGACTCCGACCTGCGTTATCAAGCACTTATCGAAGAGCTTAGCATGACCTACGGCGACCGCTTTGTGTTTCAAGCCTTTGTGAGCCGCGAGGAGATCGAGGGCACGCTTTACGGCCGAATCCCCGAAGCAATCACTCGCGGCGAGCTCGAAACGGCGACGGGCATTGAGATAAGCGCCGAGCATTCGCAGTTTATGCTGTGTGGCAATCCTGACATGGTGGCCGACACGACAGAGGCACTAAAAGGACGCGGGCTTAGTAAGAATCGACGCCGTACACCGGGGCAGATTACCGTCGAAAAATACTGGTAGGCAGCTAAAACTCGTACTCGAAGAGCAGGCGCAGAGTAGAGTTAGGACTCTTGGCAGTCAGGCCAGCAATAACGCCAAACTCCCAGCTAAGGCTTTTGCGGGCACCTAAATTACTCTGGCCGATAATGACGGGCCCGATGCCCACCGTATCCTGCCCTAGATAAAACTCCATGGCTGGTTCGAATAGTCGCGAATAGCGATAGCGAGCCTGGACGGCGAACGTGGTCTCAAATTCATCCTGAATATCATCGCCCCATTCTTGGATCGCGAATAGGTTCGCGGTCGCACTCCAGCGTCCGAACTCCTTCTCCGCCAACAGACCGACGGCGACCTCCTCCAAATCTTGACTCACTCCGTGCTCGAACTCGAAGACGAGACCCCAGTCGGCAGAGTATTCGCCCTGCTCAGTGAGCTGCCATTTCAACTCGAACTCGAACGCGTTTACCTCGAAGCCAGTCGATTGCGGCCTGAAGCCGACGACCTTGACCTCTCCGAAGAACGAATGATTGATCGCTGCACCATAGGACAGCTGATGCACCTCGTTAGGCAGAAGATTGCCTGCTGGCAGATTCTGTCCGAGACCACGGTATTCGATCTCACTTTCCAATGCGTCGACATAGGGATGATAGAGCTTATCGATAACGCTGCCGTCGGCGAACGCAGGCGTAGCTAGCAGAAGAGACCGCACCGCAAAGGCTAGGCCAAGGACACTGCGCAACCACGACGATTCAAAGCGGCTATTCAAGCAGCTAAGCATACAACTCAAAGTCTACACCCCTCTCAACTGAAGGGATTTGCTTATGCGCCAGGCGAAGCGGGTGGTGGCACTCATGCCTACAGCAAGCACACCGACCACATAGGCAGCAACCTGCAACCATGACGGGGTAGACTCGTAGCCAACAAGCGCATAACTTAGCTGCCCGAGCACCGACGCCTCATCGAGAAGCGCGCCGCTATCCCAAGCGATTGCTGTATACGGCAACCAATCGGCCTGAGTTAGCAGAAGCACCGCTTGCGCCGCCATATTCCCTGCCGTTAACGCGAGGAGCAAGGTGCAAGTGCGCAGCGACCACGACGGAGGCAGCCCAGTAAGCCCAAAATAAAGTAGCACGCCTGTACTTATCCCGATGCCGGCACCCACAAGGCCGCCGTAGAGCACGGATAATCCGCTCTGGTGCTGTCCGATTATGCCACCGGCGAATTGCATGATCTCCGAACCTTCGCGCAATATCGCCAACATGACCACGATAACCATGCTCAACGTGAGCATTCCGATTCTTATCGAGGGGTACCCCTCTTTTTTTGCATCGCTCTCCTCATCAAAAGGCACAGGGAACAACCAGGCGATTGCTACGAGGAAAAGGCAGCTCAGAGAATGGATCGCCGCGTTCGCCACCTCCAGGCCGACATAATCGAACGCCTCTGAGATCGTGCCTAGATTAACCGAATACAGCCAGGCGAAAACGACCCCGAGCACCACGCTATAGACAGTCCATCGCCGTCTAAGTAACAGCGCGCGAGGAACGGCAGATAGTGTAGTTACTTCATTAAAATAGCGCAGGAATGCGAGAAGAAGGCTCAGCATGAGGGCTGCCTCTAGTATCTCCTGCAGGACGATAACGACCGCGTTAATAAACATAGCGTTTGTCTCTGTTCACTCTGTGACCACGACTACGCCCTGCGCCGTCTTTGGATAGAACTCGCCGAAAAAAGGGTAGATGCCTGGCGCGAGTGGCCCGATGAAGATGACCGTCTGGCTATTGCCGACGATAACCTTCTCCCGATTTAACTCGAAGCTCTCGAATTCCTCAGGAGTGGGATCCTCATTGATTACTCGTATTTTTACTTTTTGGTTAGCCGGTATTTCGAGCGTCGCGGGAAAAAACAAATGATCGCGAATACGCAGTTCAAGCTCTAGCGTGGCGGCTGACACCTCGGCACTTATCACGCCACAAAAGATCACCACAGTGATGAAAAGCTTCATAGCGCCGACCCGAAACGATAGCGTTGTAGAGTGATTCACTGGGATTCGCCCCGCTGCTTATGCTGGTCGCTATTTTGCAACCCGATAGGGAACGTCACCTCGAACCGAGCACCGCTGGCGAAGCGCGATTGCGTCACATTCACCTGCGCTCCGTGTAGGCGAGCGACGTGACCGACGATAGTGAGCCCGAGACCACAACCCGGTGCATCAGCCTCCTGTTCATTAGCAAGCCGGGTAAAGCGCTCGAAAATGCGCAGGTGATCCTCTTCGGCTATCCCCTTACCGCTGTCTTCCACTGTGAGCGAGATGCGATCTGTGCTGCGAGCGAGCGCAACGACGACCTGCCCTTCGCTAGGCGTATAGCGACTCGCGTTGGTCAAAAGATTGGAAAGCAGGGTCTCTAATGCGAATCGATCCCCGAGGACGATGAGCTCGTCGCCCCCCCCTCCTTCCAGTGAAATCGCTTGGCGCTTACGCTCGAACACGGGATAAAGTCGGGCCATGACGTCCTGTACGAGCGCGCTTAAGTCTAGCGGCATACTGTGCGCAGCAAATTGCTCCGGCGAGCTACGATAGAGCGACAACAGCTGCTCAATGAGGTGCTGCATTCGTTCTATCCCATCGTTCAGCTCTAGATAAGCTGGGCTTCGTGCATCAACCGTCTCCGCGAGATTGTGCAGTTGAATCTTTAGCGCGCTAATCGGCGTGCGTAGCTCATGGGCGGCGTCCGCCGAGAAGCGTTTCTCTCGCTCCATCGCCGCCTCTAGCCGCGAGACGAAGCCATTGATCGAAGAGAGTACCTGCTCAAGCTCTACGCGCGACTCGCGCGTAGGAATCGCGCTGAAGTCATTCGCAGGTTTGTCGCGCAGCTCGCTCGATAGGCGCTTCAACGGCGCAAGCCCACGGGTGACAAACATCCAAACCAACAAGCCTACTAGGGGAATACCTAGCAACAAGGGGAGTATCGACTGGAGAACAACATTCTCAGCGAGCACGAACCGAAGGTCCGTGCGCTCTGCGATAAATACCCAGCGACTACGTGCTGTATCGTAACGGGCCAGCGTGCGCCATCGATAACCATTAAAGTTCGCGTAGTCGAATCCTGGAACGAATTCGTGAAGTCGCTCTGCAGGCGCATTCGATGAGTTAGCGAGAAGTTCACCATCTTGCCAAATCTGATAAGCGAGGTCACTGCCGAGGCGTAAAGCGGTGCTAGTGTCCGGACTGACGTCCAAATTCGTCACTAACCGTGCAAGATCTAGCATCTGATTGTCGAACAGCGTATCCGCTTCGCGCATACTCGACTGGTAACCCTGCAACGCAGCAACGAAATTGAAGAGCATCAGGAGGGCGACGATGCTCGTTACGAGAAACACGCGTATCGAACGCATTACTGCGCCCCCGTGTCGACCTTGTAACCCACGCCGCGAATAGTCTTGATTAGGTCGTTACCAAGTTTCTTGCGCAGATGATGGATGTGCACCTCGAGCGCGTTGCTGCTCACCTCCTCGCCCCAACTATAAAGCCGCTGCTCGAGTGTGGCTCGCGTCTGCACACGGCCAGCGTTCTCAAAAAGACTCTTAAGCAGCATGTATTCGCGGCGCGCGAGCTCGATAACGCAGCCATCACGTGAGACCGATTGTTGTAGGGTATCGAGTACGATATTACCTACGACAATCTCCGAACTCTTCATGCTAGCCAGTCGCCGCTCGAGCACACGTAAACGGGCAAGGAGTTCAGTCATCTCAAAGGGCTTAGCGAGATAATCATCGGCGCCGCTATCTAGCCCAGCTACCTTATCCTCGACACTGTCGCGCGCGGTGAGCAGCAACACAGGCAGCTCGACATCCTCTTTACGTAGCCGCTTAAGCACGCTTATCCCATCGATATCGGGAAGACCAATGTCCAGCACCACGAGATCGGGTCGCTCAGTACGAATAGCGAGCAAAGCGAGCTCACCCTTCTCGACATGGTTAACCGCATAGCCCGATTTAGATAGCGCCAGCCGCAGACCCGCTGCTAGGGGACGATCATCCTCGACGAGGAGTAGTTGCATCGCTTAATCCGTGTTCGTGTTTACGGCTTTAAAGTTAGCGCTTGGCATGCAAACTTGCCAATGCCTCACGAATCTCTTCTTGCCGTCCCTTATCTGCAATTTCGCGACCGGGTCTTGCCGGCGCGGCCTGCGCGCGGAGGAAGTGTTCTTCCGCCTCGTCATATTCCTTCTCATCGAGCAGAAACGCTGCATAGAAGTAGTTATTGTCTATGCCTTCCGGATTTTTCTCAACGCCTGTAAGCAGCAGTTTGCGCGCCTCCTTATCACTGCCGAAACCCACCGGCCACCCAGGAACAGAATGCATCAATATTCCAAGACTGGTGTATGCCGAGCCCTCAAGCGCATCGGCGTCGATCTTCATCGCCGCCTCGAAGTCCGCGCGCGCCTCTTTAGCGACACTCAGTGCACCGAGCCCGCCTTTTGCGCCAGCATAGGTCGACTTGATGATACCACTCCAGATCAGAAGCGCGGCGCTTTCAGGCGCCGCGTCAACAGCACTATCGGCATCGGCAACTAATTGCTCGAAAGCACTCACCTGAGTCTTACCTTCAAGCTGATAATTAACCTCTGCCCAGCGTGACTGCAGATGGACAACGTCGGCCTCGACATCGGCGCGGGCACCCGCACTCAATACAGCAGTCAACGCGATTAGTATTTCTAGAACTCGTCTATTCATGTGATTGAACTCCGTTATACCCAATAAGAACTGATACCACTAGCGCTGGGCGTGACGCTTGATCACGCCTAAGTTTTTCGTCAATGCTGAGGTAACGACTCGCGGCGCAAGCGCATTGATCTTTACCAATAATTTCTCTGGCCAGCCGAGGTAACGTGATGATCTCGGCGCAGATAACATGGCAACTATCTGATCTGCCACCCACTCAGGGCTATCCGAATGAATTCCCAACTCCGCATTCATGCTATTGACTCTGTCGTCATTGAGTCGAGTGTTCGTCGCACGCGGCGCTATATAGGTGACGCAAATCGGCGAATCAGCGAGTTCTCTGCTTAACGCCTCGGAGAAGCGCATCAATCCAGCTTTGGTCGCGCAATAGGCGACGAAGCCCGGATGACCGATACTCGCGAAGATAGAACCCACATTGAGGATTACCGATTCCTCACGACTAAGCAGCTGCGGCAAAAGCGCCTTCGAAAGCAACATCGGACCCGTGAGATTAACCGCAACCATTTTCTCCAAAATCTCTTCGGATTGCTGCTCGAAAAGACCGAAGTCGAGCATGCCGGCAAGGTTGATCACGCCATCGATGCCGCCAAACTCTTCACAGTAGGTGACGAGCTTCACTCGACCCTGAGCACTCGCAACGTCGGCGCTAATCAGAAGATGATCGGCTCCCAGCTCCGCGCTCAACTCGGCGAGTCCATCTTCGTGCAAACAACTAAGCACCAACGATGCGCCGGCCCCATGCAGCTTGCGCGCGACAGCCATGCCTATGCCACCCGTCGCACCGGTTAACAGCAATCGCTTGCCTCGTAGTTTCATGCTCGCCTCCCTATGCTTCCTTTCTTTATCATCACATTCCGCTCTTGCGATTTATTCTCCAGCCAGGGGAATGCCATGCTCGGCACTAAGGCTTCGAAAAATATCACCATATAGTTTGTAGAATAGTTTGCAGGCGTGAATGATCGCCTCTTGATCGGCTACGGTTTCGATTCTATTCATCAGATCTTCGAAAAACTGCACGTGCCCCTGATCGAGGGAGCCATGAGAAACCAGATAAGTAAACGCGTTCGCTGGCAGGCCTAGGGTCGTCTTAACCGCGCCGGCCACTTTGTCGGCGAGGTTAATGCTCGTACCTTCTAGCACATGCACCATACCGAAAAATCCAAGCGGGTTGCCGCGTGCGATCGTATCGTACGCATAAGCCACCATTAACTCGGTCGCCACTGCGGGTCGACTCGTGCGCACAAACTCTTTGTCGTAGCCGCAGGTGGCAATATCGTTAAGCACCCACTCCTGATGACCCATTTCTTCTTCGATGTATTCGGCAATCGACTCTCGTAGCCATTCTTGCTGCTCTGGAAGGCGCGCGCCCACGGCCATCATCAGCGGTACGGTGTGTTTCACATGGTGGTAGGCCTGCGCAAGGAAGGCGACGTAATGATCAGGAGTAATATCGCCCCTGAACACCTTCTCGATAATCGGTGCTGACAATAATTGCGCCCTGTCTGCCTCTGTTTCACTCACCAGCCTTTCGAAAAATGCCATACCAAGGACCTCTAATGGATTACTGTACTTCTATTGAAGCGTGTGGAGTATTGGGCTCGTCAATGACGGATGCAGTGGCATACAAACCCTCGAGTGTCGCCGCATAACGTTGCGCGATCGCCTCTCGTTTGGGCCGACCATTCTCTGTCATCAGTGCCGAATCTGACTGCAGAGGAATGACCAACTGATGCCAGAGTTGAACGCGCGCATAGTCCGGAAGGCCTGCGTTAACGCATTTCACCCAGTCCGCTATTTGTGCAGCCACCTCGGCTGCCGTTGTGCCGTTGGGTTGCTCGCGCGGCCATAGAAGAGCAACACAGAAGGGTCGAGCGTCGCCCAATACAACGGCTTCGCCGAGTAAGGGATTGGCGAGCAGCTCGCTCTCGACCCATTCCGGCGAGATGTTGCGCCCATAGCTTGAGATTAAGAGATTTTTTTTACGGCCCTCGATAAACAGAAAGCCGTTAGCCTCCAAGCGCCCGAGGTCACCGGTGGCAATATGCTGAGGATTCCAAGAGTCTGGCTCGTTGAGGTATCCGAGCATCGAGTTGCCCGCGACCAGTATCTCGCCGTCTTGAATTGTGACTCTTAGGCCGGGAAGCGGCTTTCCGCAGCTGCCTATTGCGCTGTCCTTCCTTGAATTCAAGCTAACGACCGAAGCGCATTCTGACAAGCCGTAGCCTTCGTAAACTGGAATCCCCGCAGCATGTGCCGCTTGCAGTAATGATGCCGAAACCTTGCTCCCACCCACTGCGACGAAGCGCAGCGAACTTGGGACTTGCCAGCCCGTCGCTGTTGCCCCTACCAGCAGCTGGAGTAATTGGGGTATGAGAATCATTGAATTCGGCTGTTGCTCGCTTATCGTCCTTAATAATTTGGCAGGATCGGTTAGCTTACTGCCGCTGAAGCCCATCGTCTCGGGTCGCGGAATGGAAACGGTTCCTCCGACCAAAAGCGGCGCATAAAGCCCCGCTACGTTTTCGAGCAGCGTGCTGAGAGGCATTACGCATAAATGCTTAGGGGCTGCGAGATCAACAAGATCAGCGAGGGTACGAGCCTGCGCAATTAGCTGGGCATGACTAAGACAAACGCCCTTGGGCAAACCCGTTGAACCTGAGGTAAAAGTAATTTTCCCAGTCTCGGGAGGCAGCGCGACATCAAGCAAGTTGTTTGGAGCTGTTCGCAAACGCAGCAGTGCTAGCGCCTCCCCAATACCCATCCACGGTTGTGAGCAATCAACCACGGCATCGGGGAAGACACCGACATCATCAGTAAATAGCGTATCCAATGCGCAGCTTGCCAGCACATGCTCACGCTGCTGAACAGAAAAGAAGGTGGGGATAGGAACGAGACAGATGCCACCCAGCAGACAGGCAATATCAACTATTGCCCAAGCAACGGAATTGGCGGCAAACAGCCCGAGGCGAGATATTCCCGCATCAGCGAGCTGCGCCGCAAGGGCCTCAGCCTTATGCTGCACGAGCTCCGCGTCAATGGACTCATTACTCACCCTAAGGGCCTCGCTGAAATACTGCTCGAAACACTCAATTCGCGTGCCATAGCCATAATCTCAGTTTGATAATGCGCGCGAATGGCCGCAAATTGAGCACGCGCCTCAATGCTTTGATTCGCACTGGCAAGCGGTGCCGCGACAACTCGAGGCTCATGCTCATAGTAGCTTCCCCAATTGCGCCGCTCGATCGGATCTAGGCAGGAATCCGTAGCCGCACCTAAATCTATAGGAGCCAACCCTAGCCGCTTTAGGCTCGCGAGGAGTGGCCGCGTTGCGGTGAATACCATCCAGTCGATACTCGCACGCTCGAGCACAGAGGCAAGAACAATATAGAGAAGCCGGCTCGAGCCAATGTGCTCGCCGCCGAAACTAGCGCCGGCGAGATTACCTACCTCGGCAATCTGGTCGCGAGCGACGCAATGCCCTGTCGCCTTGCTGACTGACTGCTCGATACTCGAAGCAAGATAACGTTCTAAGTAGAGTGGGTTCCGGTCAAACGCCAAGGCTATGCCGGCGGCAGCTGTCATCTCACCCTGATGATGCATCGTGGTAAACCAGGGGAGGTATTCACTGTGCCGCGCACCGTAGCTGGTGAAAAAGCGCTTAGCGACGAAGGCTTCGGCCTCTTCACGCGCGGCCGCAGCGGGGGCAAGTAGGGCGAATGTGGGTAATGCGAAAGACTTCGCGTTTGCCAGGCCGTTGCGCCCCGGAACCAAGCCACGAAGTTCTTGCGATTCGGTGCGCTCAAGAATTTTGGTCTGTTGCATGCGACTACTCAGTAGGCTGATAGTGTGCCCAAGGTAGCAATGCTTTCTTAACGCAATCTTAAGGTTTCAGTAACCCTCAGGTGCCTGCCGCAGTAACCCCGCTCTTTCCAACACCGCGCCCAGGTCGATCAGCCGCTGTTCCTGGAAAGACGGCGCGTAAAGCGTCACACCAACGGGCTGTCCGTTGTCTCGATAGCCTGCAGGTACGGTGAGCGCGGGATAGTTGGCGAACGCGCCGGCACTGGCACCGCTGTTGTTAATCCGCACGAGCGCGTCGAGGTTGTGCTGCTCGAACAGGCCTTCGAGGTAGCCGCCGGTCTGCTCTTGAACCAGACTCCGAAGCCTCTGCGTTTCCGCTTCCCTCCCTTGTGCGTCGTCACCGAACGCCACCATGAAGTCGACCATGTCATCCACGAGTTGCTGGCCGTAGGGCATGCGTTCCTGTGGCCGCAGCGTGTTGAACGCCTGCAGATCTGCAATGCCGGCGATCTCTACCCTCGGATTCGCCCACTTCTGTAGATAATCTGCGAGATCGACGACCATCTCCGCGCCCATAAACTGCCCTTCTTCCGCAAGGTCAGGCGGTGCGAAATCGACCGGCACTATCACCGCGCCGGCATTGGCTAGCTTCGCCACTGCGGCTCGAATCAGCGGCTCGTTCCCAAGCGCGGTTGGCAGGCCGAGTCGTAGCCCTACGATGCTCGCATCGCGCACGACTAGCTGCATGTCCGCGCTAAGCAGCGGCATCGCCTTGTCGCTGCGGTCGTAGCCTGCCATCGCATTGAATAGTGCCACCACATCGGCGACGCTGCGCCCCATGGGACCCAGAGTATCCAGTGTGCTCGAGATGGGGATCACGCCAGACCGACTCAGACTTCCGGTCGTGGGTTTTAATCCGACGAGGGAGTTTGCGCTCGCGGGCGACAGGATCGAACCCGCCGTCTCCGAGCCGACCGCGGCGACTGCAAAACCACCCGCAATCGCCGCGCCACTGCCCGCACTTGAGCCGCCGGTATTGAATTCGAGCCGACCATAGGGATTCAGAGTCTGCCCGCCCAGCGCGCTATAGCCCGATGGACAGCCTCGACAGAAAAAATAAGCCCACTCGCTCAGATTCGCCTTGCCCAAAATCACCGCGCCGTTAGCCTTGAGGCGAGCGGTCACGAAAGCGTCTTGCGTAGTGTTTTCAGCAAGCGCGGCGGCGCCTGCTGTGGTCGGCATTCCTGCCGTCCCCACATTGTCTTTTAGCAGCACCGGCAGGCCAAAAAAGGAGTTGGGGTTAATCTCGCCGCCAGCCGCGATTCGTTTCACACGCTCGGCATCGGCCTTTCGCGCCGCCTCAAGCGCTTGAGGATTCAGCGCGATAAGCGCGTTAAGGTAGCGCGCATCGTCACTCTCTATCGCGTAAATGCGAGTAAGAAAGTAGCGCGTGATTTCCTCGTAGCTTAGTGCGCCTTCCGCCACACTCGCTTGCAGTTGTGCGGCGCTCTTCTCTCGCACTAAATCTTCGAGTCGTGCGTACTCAGCCGAGCTCTCGCCCAGAGCCTGCAACTGCGCTTGCATGCCATCCCAGAGTGCCGCCTTACTGCGCAGGGGAGAGCTTAGACGACGATAGTGCATGCGCGCGTTAGGATTCTGGGCGAGTAGCGCAAGATCTGCCGCTTCGTCGTAGCTCGGCGACTGGGCGATCGCATGGCCTGCCAAACAGGCGATCGCGAGACCGGAGGCCGCCAAGCCTATCGATCGAATGCGACGCTTGGCGGGAGCTACCGTGCCCTCGCCCCTCTTCACCCATACTCTTCTATTCATGTCGCAGAGCCTCCACCGGATCCATATCCGCCGCGCGCATCGAAGGATAGATGCCAAACACCACGCCGATCAGTGCAGAAATGGTAAACGCGAACAACGGCGCAAGAGGCGTAACGATTGTCGTCATCCCCCAAAAAGCAGAAATAATAAAGGGAATGATAATACCTAGCGCCACACCGATTAAACCACCGACGCCGGAAAGGATGACCGCCTCGATGAGGAACTGCAAAATGATGTCGCGCTTCTTGGCGCCGAGTGCGCGGCGAATGCCGATCTCGCGGGTGCGTTCAGTCACACTCGCAAGCATGATGTTCATGATGCCGATGCCGCCGACCAATAGTGAGATGCCGGCGATCGCACCGGCGACAATTTGATCGCGTAACGCGCTCTCTTCCGCTTGCCTGAGCAGTGCGAGCGGCACCTCGATCGCGTAGTCGACGTCTTTATGGCGGCGCGCAAGAATACTGTCGATGACCTCGCCAACCTGAATCACCAGCTCCTGTGTGTCGACCTGAATGATGGCCTCATGCAACTCCACCGTTTCGGACTCGACACCGCCCGCGGTTTGACGCGTGGTGGTTTCGCCAAAGCGCGATTTAGACGAGGTGAAAGGAATGAATACGCGGCTAGGTGCGGCATTGGAGCTACCCGCCTGATTCTGCCCGAGGTTAGAGAAACCTTCGGGCTCCATAATGCCGACGATGTTGTAATAGTCGCTGTCGATGCGCACCGATTGTCCCAGCGGGTTGTCGATCGGAAAAAGGACTCGCGCCACCTCATCACTTAACACGATGACGTTAGCATGGTCGCGGAGTTCTGCGCCGCTAAAGAAGCGCCCGGCGCGCAGGTTATAGCTGCGCGAACTTGGGTAGTCGACCGCCGTGCCGACCACGTCGGAATTAATGCTGTTGCCGCCGTTCCATAAGTTCTTCTTAACGATGCGCGAGCCGATGACATTATTGATGCCGGGAATGGTGTCGCGAATCGTCGTGATGTCCGCCTGCGTCAGTCCGTAAACGATAGCCTGTGGCGGCCCAAAACCGCTATTGCTCGACTCCTCTACCTCGGCGGGCTTCACGCTCTTGAGCAGGATATTGCTCGCGCCGAGATCACGAAACTGCCGCTGCGCTTCGAAGCTCGCGCCCTCGCTTACCGCAAGCATGGCGATAACCGCGGCAACACCGATGACGATACCCAGCACCGTCAGCAGAGAGCGCAGGCCGTGGGAATAAATGCTCTTCACACCAACCTGAGTGATTTTCTTGAAGCGCGTCAAGGTATAGGCGTTACTAGCTCGCGGCGGGCTGGGCTGAGTGCCGGTACGGCTTGTCTGTGACAAAACAGTCGACTCAGCCACGGCGGTCATCACTCTCTACGAGGCCGTCACGCAACTTCACCCAACGCGCTGAGCGCTCAGCGAGTTCGTCCGAATGCGTCACCATAATAAGCGTCTTGCCCTGATCATGCAGCTCGTCGAACAGGTCGAGAATTTCGGCGCCAGATTTAGAATCGAGGTTGCCGGTGGGTTCATCTGCAAGAATGATAAGCGGATCTACGGCGAGAGCCCGGGCAATAGCGACGCGCTGTTGCTGCCCTCCCGACAGTTCGAACGGCTTGTGATGCACACGCGTATCAAGCCCCACGCGGCGGGCTAAGCCCATCGCGATCTCATGGCTCTCTTCCTCGGAATAGCCCTGATAGAAAAGGGGCATCTCGATGTTCTCCAACACATTGAGCTGCTGAATCAGATTATACGATTGAAAAATAAATCCAAGCCGCGCGCCGCGTACACTCGACAACTCGTCGTCGGGCATCAGGGAAGTGTCGTCCGGGCCGAGGAAATAACTACCCGAGGTCGGTTGGTCGAGGCAGCCAAGAATATTCATCAGCGTGGATTTACCACAGCCCGATGGGCCCATGATGCTCACGTAGTCGCCGCACATAAAGTCGAGACTAATCCCGTGCAACACCTCAACCGACAGCGCACCCATCGTGTAGGTTTTGCGGATATCCGCAAGACTCGCCACACAGGGCACGCCGCCTTGCGTTTGTAGGGCAGCATTACCCATCGGTTTGACTCATGCCTTGAGTCTGTCCCTGCTGCGGCGGCAGCAGCAGCACTTCATCGCCTTCGTTAAGGCCCGAGGTAATCTCGATAAACGATTCCGAAAAAGACCCCACTTCGATCTCGCGCCGCTGCGGCGAACCGCGTCCCGCGACATACACTACGCGCTTGTCGTTAAAGTACGTGACTGCCTGCACCGGCACATACACCACGTCTTCGAGGCGATCGACGAGTATCTCTACCTCGGCGCTCATGCCCGGGCGCAACCACGCGTGCTCGCCATCGATAGTGATCGTTGTTGGGTAGACTTTAAGGTCTGGATTCATGAATGAGTTGGCTGAATCGGCGACCACAGCCACGCGTGTCACGATCCCGGTAAGGGGGTCGTCGGGAAACGCATCGACTGCAACGCGCGCGCGCTGCCCAACCGCAACACGCTGCACTGCGGACTCGTGTATATTCACCTTGACTGCCATTTCACGCAAATCTGGAATAGTTAGTATCGATTGCCGCTCGCTAACCGTGGCCCCTTCCTGAATAGCCTCTTGGCTGCTTCTGCGCCAGCGACTAGAGTTCTGATCAGCCGCGCCATACACGACGAGGCCCGGACGCTGTGCACGGATAGTCGCAAACTCAATTTGCTGGTTAACGTCGGCAAGCTTAACCTTTTCGAGATTGAACTTGCGCTCGGCAGAGCTAAAACGCGCCTCTTCCTGAGCCTGTTCAGCGATGTTTTCTTTAACCTGCCGCTGATAGCCCATCACCGCATTCTCGAAATTCGACAGCCTCTGCTCCGCGTCTTTGGGAAAGGTGTACTGGATATAGAGTTTCAGCGCAGTCTCGGCCTGCTGCATTTTATTATTCGCCTTATTGAGGCTCAGTTCTTCGGCTTCGAGCTCCGTCGGCGTAATAAACCCGCGTTCCTCCAGGCGTCGCTGACCCGCTATGCGATCTTGAGTCAGAAGCCTCTCTTCCTGTGCCACCTGGAGCGAGTCCTGTAGCGAGCGTAGCTGCTGTTTTGCCTCGCCGTCTTCCAGCAGCTCCAAATCGGCATAGGAGCTAAAGTCGAGCTGATCGCGCACCGCCATGTAGCTGTCATCCATGAGTAGATTCGCCTCGGTACTAAGGGTTGCTGAGGATTCCTGCGCGAGTGTGAGAGGCGCTTCTTGCTCACGCCCCTGTGGACCGTCTGGCTGACCGCCACGACCCTGCCCAGACTGACCTCGTTCACCACGCTGACCACTGGCATCGGTATCAGCGCCACGGCCCCCGCCAAAGCGCTGCATGCGCTCCAACATCTCAGCAGGAAGCTCACCACCGTTCGCCGCCATCGTCTCGCGAATGCGCTCTTGCACCTGCGGGGGCAAAGCATCGATATCGAAATCACCACCGCTGGACACGCTCGAAGCGGCTCTTCCAGTGCGTGCGCGCGGCCGAGAGATAGGTTCGCTCGATTCCGCAGCTTGGCGGTCGGCCTCCTCAGCGCGGGCTAGCCGTTCGTCTATTTCTAATTGGCCAAGGATTTGTCCGACCAGCCTTGCACCTAGGAATTTCTCGAAATCAAGCCGTGCAAACCGCATCGACTGACGTGCATCGTTCAGATCGCTGGCATTCTGATTGAGCTGGATCTCGTATTGCGCGCGGCTCTCGATATAGCTCGCCTCGGCAGTTTCAACAGCGATTTCTTGATTGAGCTGCTCGTCGATAAGCGAGGCGGTATCGAGCTCGACCAACACCAAGCCGTTGTCCACATCTTCAGGGCTAACGCGGTAGCCCTCATCAACAATCGACAGAATCTTCACGCCTTCGCGGCCCTTTATCTGGGAACGTAACTCCTGCGACTGCGTCGCCTCCAGCGCACCTCCCTCGAGCACGGTAATCTCAAGATCACCGCGCAGGGCGGTAAACGTAATTGCACCCGCCCCATCGTCGCTGCCGCCCGCAAACAAAAGCCAAAAAACGAACAGCACAGATGCCGAGGCAACCGCTGCCTGCGTTCGCTTAGTCGCTGCACGCCATTGGGCTGCCAGTGCGTTTAGCCCACCGCGCAGAGGTTCTGGCAATCGGTCGACGAGTGCCTGTAACCGCAGTGTAATAACACTCATTCCGTTACCCTCTTTTGCAGACTGCTCGTTTGACGTGTCGTTCATTTTAGGTGTCACCGTTAAATGGATGATGAATCTTATTCAGCTAGCACTGCGACTACTGCGCAGCGATCCCCTCTTCCAAACTCCCGTCGTCGCGCACATAGAGCAGGCCGACGTCGCGCCAAAATTCCAGCTTCGCAATATTGTGATTCACGATAGCGCGGGTTAGCTCCGTGCGCGCCGCCGTCAAATCCGTTTGTGAGTCTACCGTGTCTTGCACGTCGCCGAGGCCAAGTTCGGCGCGCAGCTCCGCCTCTTCGACACGGCGCTCGTTGATCTGCACGCTGGTGACATTAATATCATAGCTCTTACGCGCCTCGGTCATGCGTCGCCAGGCATCGATGACGGCGAATTTCACGTTGTCGGTCGCCAACAAATACGCGCGCCGAGCCGATTCGTAGCTTATCAGGGAGCGGCGATAGTCATTGCGCTCCGCGCGCCGGTCTAAGCCCAAATCAAATGCTAGGCCAGCACTGTAAACCGCGTCTTCAAAATCCAGTTCACCCAGAGTCGAATTGCCACTGTCGGGCACTGCAACTCCCAGAGTCAGGTCGACGCCGGGGCGCAAGGCATTCGCGGCAACGCGGATCTTGCGCGCGGCATCTTGCACGAGGTCGAGCTGTGTATAGAGATCGAGGCGCGTTTGCAGCGCCGCCTCTATCGCCTCATCGAGATTCAACTCGGGGCTCGCCATGCCCGTCTCGGCAATAAGCGTCATCTCGTTTTCATCTAATACGATGTTGTCGTTGGCGGTGAGACCCAGCAGAATTTTGTAGGCGTCTAGCGAGCGCTTGTAGCGAGTAATAGAGCTGGTCCAACGCAGATCAAGCTGCAGAGACGACTGTTCGAGACGGCCTACTTGCAGCAGGGTGCGCAGCCCCTCTGCCTGAAACGCACGTTCGCGTTCAAGCTGCAGGTTATTGGCGTTAAGACCCGCGAAGTTGTTGATCACCGCTTCACGATTAAGCAAAACCGAGTAGTACTGCGAGGCGACATCTACCGCGAACTGTTTACGGTAGCGGGTGAAGAGTCGCAGCTGGTAGAGCAGGTCGCGCTCTGCCTGCAGAAGCGATTCGCTCGCCACGATGCCTCGCCCCCGCAGCAGCGGTTGGGTGACCGAGCCCACTAACGCACCGCCATTAACCTCGCTTACATCGCCAGTAAGAAAGCGAGTGAAATTATTAGTGAGATTAAGCGCCACCTCGCCCCCGCCGCGCAGCAGATAGCGCGCGCCAAGGCTAGTCTGGGCATTGATCGACTCAGTCTGCGTAACGGACAGCTGTTCACTCATACCAGTCAGCGCTTGCATATCAGTCACGAACTGATCGCGATTATCCCATTCATAAGCCGCGCCGCCGCGACCATCGAAGATTGGCGTGAAGCGGTAGCGGTCCAGGGTAAGCGCCAGTGCCTCGATATAGAGACGCTCTTTTTGGGCCTGATAGGCATCATTATGTTGGAAGGCAAGGTCGAGCGCGGCGCCAAGGCCAATAACGCGTGCGCCCACCTCGCTAGTAGACTCTAATGCGAGGTAGTCGTAGCTTTCCTGATTCGTGGCGAAGCCGCTCAGGTCAGGGACATCGTCGTCGTCGATGAATATCTGCTCGGTCATGCCGGGGACGAGAAAGGCCTTCGACTGTATCGCATCGTAGCTCTGTGAGTCCGCGCGGCCCTCGTAAGCCGAGTTCGTGCAGCCCGCCAAAAGCGCGCACAGCGCAAGTCTGCTAACCATCGTCGCTCGCGAATTCTGTGTTGCCTGACTAGACTGTTCGTGCACTATGGCTTCCTAGGACGGCTCGGTTACTTTGACCTGAGTATACGCTCGAGCGGCAGATTTCCGTCTAGCATTCAGGGGTCTGTCACTCTTCGTTACTATTGTGCATATCTCTGTTGCCGCACCAAGCGTCCTTTGAACCCCTTTTCTCAAAGCGGGCGTATAAACACTGCCTTACATTTAAAAGCAGAATACCCTACATTTAGACTCAAATTGACTTGGTACCGCCAAGGCCGCAGCAAAATCCTCACGGAGGTTGAATTACATGCCCTTTTTATCGCCAGCAGGCCCATCACTCGCCAATTGCCTTGGGGCACTGACACGGCATCCCCGATTACTCCTCCTCGGCGCTACCGCCCTGCTCGCTGCCTGCAGCGACACCACTGAGCCGCAAGCCTCGCAGACCGAGACCACGAGCCCAGGCTACCAGCGCATCGACGCGCGCGATCCGAATGATCCGCTTAACGCTTCTATTTATGAGCTCGACAACGGCCTCAAGGTGTATCTCACCGAGAACCACGAGGAGCCGCGCTTCTATGCCGAGATCGCCGTACGCGCCGGCAGCAAACACGACCCGGCGGATGCCACCGGCCTCGCCCACTATCTCGAGCACTTGCTTTTTAAGGGCAATCGGAACCTCGGCACGCTCGACTATGAGGCCGAAAAGCCGCACCTCGATCGCATCACTGCGCTTTATGAGGAGCACTTCAACTCCACTGATCCTGCGCGTCGCGCGGAGATTTATGCCGAGATTAACGCCACCGCTCAACAGGCGGCTCAGTACGCGGTACCGAACGAGATCGATAAGCTCTACAACGCCATGGGCGGCTCTGGTCTCAATGCCCATACCTCTAACGAGGAAACCGTCTATAAGATTGGCCTGCCCTCTAACCGCCTCAACCAGTGGGCGGAGATCGAGTCAGATCGTTTCGTGAACCCCGTATTCCGTATCTTCCACACCGAACTCGAGACCGTGTACGAGGAGAAGAATCGCTCGCTCGATAACCGCGGCTTTATTCTCTATACCGCGCTCAACGAGCTGATGTTCAAGCAACACCCGTATGGACAACAGCCCACCATTGGCACGGTCGAGCACCTCAAGAATCCGTCGCTGGTCTACATCCAGAACTATTTCGATACTTACTACGTGCCGAACAACATGGGTATTTTTATCAGCGGCGACATCGACACCGAAAAGACGATCGCACTGATCGCCGACAAGTTCGGCGCTTGGGAAGCGAAGCCTGTGCCTGAGGTGGGCCCGTGGCAAGAAGCTCCACTGGCGGGTGCCGAGCGCACGACCGTGCAGTACCCGGGCGAAGAGCAGGTGCAAATCGCGTTCCGCACCGTGCCCAACGGTCATGCCGACAAAGAGGCACTTATTCTAGTCGACATGATCCTCGACAACGCGACCGCCGGCTTGATCAATCTCAATCTCAATCAGCAACAGCTCGTGGCCAACGCTGGCTCGTCGCCACAATTTTTTAACGATGCGGGTATGCAGCTGCTTTACGGCGTACCGAAAGACGGTCAGACACTCGACGAGGTAGAGCAGCTTCTCCTCGCTCAGCTAGAGCTGATCAAGTCCGGCGAGTTCGATGAGTGGATTATTCCGGCGATCATTAACGACTTTAAAAAGAATCAAAAGGCCAGCCTCGAGTTTAATACCTCTCGGGTCTCGGTGATGCGTCAATCGTTTATCGAAGGCGCTCGCTGGGAAGACTACAGCGCCGAACTCGCGCGTATGGAAAAGCTGACCAAGGCCGACGTCGTCGCAGTGGCGAACAAATACTTTGGCAACGACTATGTCGCGGTGCAGCAGATAGACGCACAGCATACGGTGCCGCCGGTAGAAAAACCGCAGATCGATCCGGTGACTATCGACCCTTCGCGTCAGTCTGCTTTCGCCGCGCAGATCCTCGCGATGGACTTCGAGCCCATCGAACCGGTCTTCGTTGAGGCCGACAAAGACTATCGCCGCATCGAATTCGCCGACGGCGTTGAACTGTTTTATGCGCCCAATCCACTTAATGACCTCTTCACTTTCTCGATCGGCATAGACGTCGGCACCGAGGAAAACGACAAGCTAAGCCTCGCGGCGGCGATGATGGATGTTGCGGGCACCGACACGCTGAGCAACGAAGCACTGCAAAAGGAATGGTATCGCCTCGGCAGCAGCTTCAGCTTCGGCGCCGGAGAGAACGCCTCTGGCTTCAGCCTTTCGGGCCTAGACGAGCAGTTCGAAACGAGCCTTGCTCTAATGATGGACGTGATAAAACAGCCAAGCACTGACGAGGCAACCCTCGATCAGCTCAAGGCTATTCTGCTGAAATCACGTCAAGATCAGAAGAGCTCGCCGCCGGCCATCTCGCGCGCGCTTTATCTCTACAATCGCTATGGCGAGGAATCGCCACTGCTGGAATCGCTGTCCAGCGCTGACATCCTGGCTACACCGTTGGAAGAATTGCTCTCGCTACCAAGCGACCTTTTGGGCTACGAGCACACCCTCGCCTACACCGGCTCGCTACCACTCGAGCAGCTTGTCGAGACGCTGCGTCGCCATCATCCGCTGGCGGGCGACCTCAAGCAGACGCCGGCCTACCGGTTCCGTACGGCGCGCGAGATTAGCAGTAACGAGGTCTATGTTGTCGACCAGCAGACTGCGCAGGCGCAGGTGCGTATCGAGTTCGCCGACGGCGAATACGACGCCGAAGACCGCGTACCGGCGTCGGTGTACACCAGTTACTTCGGCAGCGGCATGTCCAGCGTGGTCTTCCAAGAGCTGAGGGAAGCGCGCGCACTCGCCTATTCCGCGTCCGCGCGCTATGGCCAGGGCAGCAGGCTTAAGGATGAGAACTTGATGCTCGGCGCGATCGGCACGCAAACCGACAAGACGGTCGATGCGCTCGATGCCTTTATCGACCTCATCGACAATATGCCTGAATCCGAAGAGCGCTTCGAAGAAACCGTCGAGGCCCTGCTGAACCGTTACCGTACTTCTAAGCTGAGTTTTAGAGAGGTCATCGGCGCCGTGCGCGGCTGGGAGGAGCTTGGTTTGGAGGGCGATCCACGCGCCGAAAGCTACGCTAAATTGCAAACATTGACCTTCGACGAGCTCAAGGCGTTTCAGCAATCTCACGTGAAAGACCGGGCAAAACTGATCTCGATCGTCGGTGACCTGTCGATTATCGACACAGCGGAACTCGCCCGCTTCGGCTCGGTCAAAGAGATTTCGGTCGACGAGCTTTTCGTGGACTAAACCCGAAGGCTAGCCGCGCTAGTCACCCTAAGCTAAGAGCGCAGACAAAACGATGCCCGACGCTGTTTCCACCGAACGCGCGAACCAGACTGAAGACACGCAGCGAGAAGAGTTAATTCTCTCGCTGCACGGCGTCGCGAAGCATTTCGGCAATTTCTCCGTGCTGCGGGGCCTTGACCTCAGCGTAGCGCGTGGCGCGATTCACGGCCTCGTCGGGCTTAACGGCTCGGGCAAGACAACGACTTTGGATTGCATCCTCGGCCTGCAACGCATCGATGCTGGCGAGATTCAGGTCCTGGGCTTTCCACCTGCAGAATTATGTCGCGCCGCCGGCGCCGTTGTCGCCGTATTCGACTCGCCGTCGCTGCAACCTAACCTGAGTGTGCGGCAAGCCTTAAGCCATGCTCGAATCCTGAGCCCTACACCTGCGCGCAGTGTCGAAGAAGTGATGTCTTTGCTGGGCCTGTCTCGCTACGCGGAATTTAAACTGCGCAGCCTGTCGCTAGGCAATCGTCGCCGCGCCTCAATTGCCCATGCTCTCCTAGGCAATCCCCAACTCATCTTGCTCGACGAGCCTTTCAACGGCCTTGATGCCGGCGGCGTAGACGAAGTGCTGGCGCTGATAACCAGACTTAATCGCGAGCTGGGCATGAGCTTCCTGCTATCGAGCCATCAGCTGCCCTATTTGCAGTCGATATGCACACACCTGTCGATACTCCATGGCGGGCGTATCGCTGCAAGTGGTTCCCTAGAGACGCTGCTAGCGGGCTCGCACACGACGCTACGCATCGAAACGCCGCAGGCTCACGCTGCACTGGCACTCCTCACAGAAACGTTCACAGACTCACTTAAAAACGGCGAGATGAATATAGAGGCGAGTCCTGACACTGCTCCCACTATGCTGCGCCTTACACTTAAGGGGACAACGACTCAGGCCCCTCCAGACGAGGCCACGAACTTTTCGAAGGATTACCAACCCCTCGCCACACCGGCGGGCGTTAATCGCCTGTTAGTCACCGCCGGCATAGAGATCACAGGCCTCGCTGAAGAACGCGCGTCGGTCGAGTCTCTGTTTCGCAAGATCACCGCGCAGCCCAGCGCCGAACTCGAGGCGCGAGTATGAGTTCACTCCTCGCGAGCCTCAGGGCCGAGCTGTACCTCGCGCGCTATGCCTTGAGCGCGCGGCTTATCGTCCTCGCGCCTCTCGCGCTTGCCTGCCTGCAGCTTTTGATTGCAGCGCTCGGCGAATCCGGCGCGCAGACCCACCAAGCGCTGCTGGGCGCAAGCGCCGCGGAGCCGGCCAATGAAGGCTATGGCCACTGGGTCGACGCACTTGTGACTGGGTTCACCACACTCGGCCTGCTTAGTGTCGCACTTGCCGCCCATAGCTTCGCTGCCGAGCGCGACATCGGCACGCTGCGCCACAGCTTAATTCGCAGGACGAGCCGCAGTAGCCTCGTGCTCACCAAACTCATCGCGCTGCATCTGCTGGTCTGCAGTGCAGTGCTGCTGCTCGTCTTCGGCAGCTGGGGACTGAGCTCCCTGCTTTGGGATCTGGGACCGGTGGTAGAGGATGGCTACGAACTCATCAGCGAAGCCGAGATACTGCGCGAGATTCACTTGGGCCTACAGCTTGCCTTGCTGCCTTTACCCGCCGCACTGGCCTTCGGCCTGCTTGTCTCGGTCGCCGCTCAATCCGGTACTCAGGCACTGACGCTCGCACTGGGCGCGACCCTCGGCTTCGATGTCTTCAAGACGTCCTTGGGCGACAGCGCCGCGTTCATTTACGCGCGCTTTCAACCCTCGCTCATCGACGCGTCTTATCTGGGCGATGTCGCGCGCCTCGCGCGCGGGTATTCTGATGTATTAGTCGATGAGAGATTGCTGGTCCTGAACTCGTGGGCCCCGCTCCCCGCTTTCATTGCCTTCCTCGCCCTAAGCCTCCTTATCGTGCAGAGAAAAACGCTGTAATGCGCAAACATCAAACACTCAACCCTATTCCAGTGAATGGCGGCCTCAACACGCTGAGCGCTGTGCTTATGTGCTTAACGCTTAGCCACTGCGTGAGTTATGAGAACGCACAGCTCGTTCCAGAACTGACGCTATCGCCCGAGCAAATCGAGCTCGCACCACAGACGGATTCTGCCGCGATAGACTTCGGTCTCGACGTTGGCGCCAACGAGAGCGACTCGCTGTTCAATCTCGAGACTCTCCCGGGCGTGCGCGTCAGAGCGCTCGATGCCGGCGGCGCTGCAGCTGCTAGCGGTATTCGCGTAGGCGACGTTATCCTCGAAGTAAATACAATGCAGATTAACGCACCCGACGCGTTAGCCGTCCTCGAGGCTACCGGTGAGGCCGGCAACTTTGACTTTCGCGTGCGCCGCGACACCACAGTATTCGCCGCCACCGTAGAGGCTCGCGCAGCCCGCAGTGGCGCAGCACAGCGCGAGCTGTACCGCATAGATCCCCTCGCCACTCGCGCAGGCTATCGCACAGAAAGAGTCGATGTGACAGGGGAGAAGCCGCGTAGCATCGCCGCCGCCCGCGTTGTCGAGCGACTCACTGGCAGTCCCTTAATCGCTGCCAATATCGCGGTCGACGAGCTGATCATCGCGCTTGAAGGCCGCGATTTGTCCTCCGCGCAAGACCTCATCAATCGCCTGAACCGAGAACATGACTTCGGCGCGCGCGTGAGCATGGATGTCTTTGATGGCAGCCGTGTCCGGCGCGAGAGCGTTCAACTCTGGCATCCTGGCAGAAAGATCAGCCGCGTCTCGCTCGGCCCAATCGCGCAGTACGAAGCCTCGCAGCAAGCAGACAGCAAGCAGCTCACCTTGCTGAATCTGTGGCTTTTTTCGCTCTACAACTACAGCCAAGTGGGCAGCGAGCGCGTCCACAGTCTTCTCGGCCTGTTCGAATTCGCCAGCGACTACGGCGAACTCGTTGAGGAGAGCCAGCCTTGAGGCGCGCCTTCACGCTCGGCACGGTCGCCGCTTGCGCAGCCTTGAGCGCCTTAGCCCAAACCGATTCGCAATCAAACTATGCGGCATTCGAATTGCAGCGCAGCGACAACTGGTCGCCCTTGGACACTCAAGACATGAATGGCGACGGTCGCCAAGACCTCGTGTATGCCGACTATACCGACGGCGTCGGTCGTGAGCTCGTTATCCACTATCAAGACGCGAGCGGTGATTTTCCTGCCGCACCGCAGCGTATCGAAATCAAATCTGAGATTATTGCCATAGGCTTCGGCGAGGTGCGCAGCGAACCCGGCACTGAACTCATCCTCCATGCCGCCAACGGTGTGTTTAGCCTATCGGCGAGCATAGAAGGCTACGCGAACAACCTGCAGCCCCTTCTACGCTTCGACTCCCTCGCCTCAATTCCTGCGCACCGCAGCGTCGAATTCCTGCCTGCATTACGCGATCACACCGGCGACGACCTGCCCGACTTGCTCTTGCCGCAGCAAGACGGTTTCGCGTTTTTTCGCGCGGTTAAGAGCGGCGCCGATACGCCGCTGCGTTTCGAGCCCGCCGGTAGCGTAGACACGGTGAATAGCGCTCTGGCACTGGCGCGGCGCAATAACCGCGAGACAGGACTTAACACGAGCATCGGTATCAACGCCGAGCGCGGCATCGCCATCGACGTAGCAATCGAGCAAGCCAATCCCTTCGAGGATTTCGTGCGGCCTTGGCAGTCACACAACGAGGGTGAATCAGAGCAGTTGCTGCGCAGCGCAAACTGGATTCCCAACGCGGTCATGCAGGACATGGATGGCGATGCGCTGGGCGACCTCGTTTTTATTAACCTCGACTCGGAGGCGCTGCCACAGCTCAATATCGCCCTGCAGTCCGCAAGCGGCTTCGACGGCGCTGTCTCGTGGCAGGCAAGCATGGAGGCGGAAGGCACCTTGCGCTTCGCAGACCTCGATGGCGACGGCCTCGAAGATTTTATCCGCCTGAGCGGCAGCGGCAGTGATTGGGAGGCGAAGTTTTTTCGTCATCGCAGCACCGCAGACGCCATGCCTTTCGACTTCACGCAGCCCGATCAGGTCATGCGCTTTGACGGCTATGACGTTCGCCTCACCACCCTGCCAGCGCCAGACGGCGGCATCGCGCTAGCGGCGAGTTATTACACACTGCCGCTCGTCGAGGCGATACGCAGTGCCAGCATCAACCGCACGCAGCTGTTATTCGCACCCTCACAGCAGCTAGCACTGACAGAGGAGCCTACAGAGGCTTCCGCCCCCTTCGCGCGCCGTCCTACCAGCCAGCTCGTCGAGAGTTTCTCGGCGGCCAACGTTCGCGGTCTCTCCGAGCAGCTCTCGCTACAATACGATATCGACGGCGACGGCAACCGCGACGCACTGTATATCACCGAGCGCGGCACGCTCGCCGCAAAGCGCCTCAACGCACAGTTACAAATCGCCGACGAACCATTCTGGGAATACGTCAGCACTAAAACCGTTTTCGAGTTTGAGGTCGTCTCTCTCAACGACGATACCGTGCCCGACTTACTCCTCAGACACGGTAATGCAACGACAGTGTTGGTATCCCGCGATGAATAATCTGTCGCCGCTCAAGCCGGCCTTCGCGGCTTTCTTTCTGCTCGCCTCCCTCGCCCATGCACAGGTTGTGTCCTACACAAACCACCCGTTTAAGTTGCCGAGCGACACTCAAAACCTCACGGCGGCAGATTTCAATGGCGACGGCAGAGTAGATCTTCTTGCCCAACGGGAGAACGAACTTCGCCTCTACCTGCAATCGCCGAGCGGTTTCGACTTTGTGGCCGGCTTCGTCAGACTAGCGGCACGCAGTGGCAGCATGGGGTGGGATATCGCCCAGTCCGCTGACGGCATTGCACAGCTTGTTGTCCTCGAAGGCGCAGGCGGTGCATCTAGCCAAGTCAGCACCGTGGCTCTGAAGACAGAGCAGGACGGCACACCCCAATGGGACACACCGAGAGTCCTGCTTTCCGGGCTGCGATCGGCCCTAGGCGCGGGCGTTCACCGGCTCAAATTCGCGCGCGATATCAACGCCGATGGCGAAATGGACTTGATCATCCCCGATGCCGATCGCCTTGCCCTCTACCTCGCAACTCGCGAAGGCTTCGCAGAGCCCCTGCTCGTCCAGACCGAGAGCCGACTCAATACCACGCTCTATTCTTCATCGCTGCGGCGCAACATCGGCCAGGCCTTGGATATCCCTGCGCTCAACCTGCGCGACGTCAATGCCGACGGGGCGCAAGATCTTATCGTCGATACTGAGAGCAGCCTGTCGGTCTTCCTCGCCAACTCCGGCGCTGCCAGCACCTTCCCCAGCGAGGCGAGCTATACGATCGATCGCGAGGAGATTGAGGCTCGGCTCGGCGAGTTCGATATCGAAAATATCGACTTCGCCAACCTGACAGGCGTTCTCGCGCTAACCCATGAAGAGCTCTTGGAAGACATAGACGGTGATGGCATCGAAGACCTCTTGCTACGCGAAGGCGGCAAGGTCTCTGTCTTCGCCGGCAATGCCAGCGGATTAGACCTTGCTGCGCCACGGCAAGTGCTGCGTTCCGGTGGCAATGTGCTCAGCACCTTTTTACATGACGAGGACGAGGACGGCAGAAAAGACCTATGGCTATGGCGAGTGGAGCCGATTTCGGTTGGGGATATCTTTATCTGGTTAGCGCTATCGGGCAGCATTTCTATAGAGGCCTTCGTGTATCGCAGCGACGGCGTAACCTTTGCTCGCCGCCCCGCGCGCAAGGTCAGCGTGGCGCTTAAGTTTCCGTCTGTCATTCGCCTCGCCTCGTCGCTAAGCGACATCGCCGACCAAGCGCGTGCCGCCAGTGAAAACCCAACGAGCCTGAGTCTGTCGACGGGCCTCGACGACGCGAATAATAATGACCTACTGCTCCTAGCAGAAGGCCAGTTGCACGCCTATCTCAACATCTTAGAGACTGCCGCGCCACCGAGCTTCCTCGGGACGCTAGGCTACACCCGCGAGCGCGATGACTACGAAATCGATCTTAAGGCGGTCATAGATCAGGCGCTAATCGCCCGCGATCCGCTCGAGGGCATCACGACGGCCCCAGTATTCCAGCTCCCTGTCGACGCAGACCCGCGTAGCGGCGGCCTCGTTAGCATCGACCTCAACGGGGACACGCGCAAAGATATTTTCGTGTTCTCGGCGATGACCCCAGACGTGATTGAAGGCATACTCCTACTCTCAAACTAGCGTGGCTGCGTGAGCCTCCGGCACAAGAGAGCAAGATATGAAAAAAGCAGTCTGGATTGCCTTCGCTGCGGCTATTGTCGGGGTAAATCTCGCCGCCGAAGCGGTAGAGTATTTGACCGATACGGCGATCGTTGCTTACCTGCGCGTCATGCTCATCATGGGCATCCTCTTTATCTCGATGGTCTTTCTCGGCGCACTCACCCTCGTGCGCGCCGCGGAGCAAGAGAAGCCGCTCGCCGGCACGGTGAGCAATACCCTCGGCGCGGACAAACGCGAGAAGCCGCGAGAGCAGCCCCCAGAAACATCAAATAATAAGAAGGAATAGGTAACTCATCACATGAGACGATCCAGCATTACGCTCGCCGCCTGCACGCTGTGCGCCACCCTGTTACTCGGCGCCTGCAGCGACGAACTAACCCGCGCGCGGCCCTATATCCTCACTACAGCCACCACCGGCGGCACCTATTATCCAGTCGGCGTCGCGCTCGCCACACTCGCCCACGCCCAGCTGGCAGACAGCGCCGGCATCTCGCTCACCGCGATCAGCTCGGCAGGCTCCCTCGAAAACGTGAAGCTGCTGCGCGACAATCAGGCACAGTTCGCTCTCTTACAGGGCCCCTTCGGCGCCTGGTCGTGGACCGGAGAGGGACCGGTGAGCAAGCCGCAGACCCATATGCGCAGCATCGGTGCGATGTGGCAGAACGTCGAGCACTTCGTGTTGTTAAGCGAACTCGCCCCCACCGGCGAAATCATGGATTTAAACAACATCGACGGCGAGCGTTATGTTCTCGGTCAGCGCAATTCCGGCGCAGAACAGACCGGACGCTTCATCCTCGACACGCTGGGCATCGACTACGAAAATAAATTTAACCTTGCCTATATGGGTTACGGTCCCACTACGAGCGCCATTCAGGACGGCAACATCGTCGGCATGAACATCCCCGCCGGCGCGCCGGTCAGCTCCATTACCCAGGCCTATGCGCTGCTCGGCGACCGCCTGAGCATACTTAACTGGACGCCCGAAACCCTCGCCAAACTCAACGCTAAATACCCCCTATGGGACTGGTATGATTTCCCCCCGGGCACCTACCCGAATCAGACCGAGCACATCCGCACAATCGGCTCGCCCAATGTGCTAGTCACCCGCGCGGACATCCCCGAAGAGGCGGTGTATGAGGTCACTAAGGTGATTTGGGAGAATCTCGCCACGCTGCAAGAGATTCATGGCGCGACCAAAGACATGAGCCTCGACATCGCCATCGAAGGACTCGGCGCGCCGCTACACCGCGGCGCGATTCGCTACTACCGCGAGGTCGGCATCAACATTCCTGCTCGCCTCATTCTCGACTCTGACTGGGCTAATGGTGAGTTAAACGCCCTGCCCTTCGCTAGCAACGAAGCAGGGGCTGCTCGCCTCGCCCGTGCTCGCGCGGCGACTGCTAAGAAGAAAGAAGCGCAGAACCAAGGAGCCACACGATGAAGTCGCCTACCTTGCGTTGGGCGGCCTTCGGCTTCGCCCTGTTTCATATTTACTGCAATGTCTTCGCCAGTATTTCCGAGTTGTGGCTCGCGGCGATCCATTTCGGCGGCTTCTGCGCCCTGTGTGCACTCATGGCGAATGAATCCGCTGCCGTCGAACGCCGCAGCGTCCGCTATTGGTTTAACGTCGTGCTCGCCGCCCTCGCCATTGCGACCTCCGCTTATCTGATCCTGTTTGAGAACGCACTGTATGCGCGTGAGACCGAATACATTCTCAGCGACTACGTGTTCTCGTTCATCGCCATCGGCCTCGCCATCGAATTTACTCGGCGCACGACCGGCTGGTTCATGCCGATCCTCATTCTATTGAGCCTGTCGTATATTCTATTCCTCGGACGCTACATCGGCGGGGTGTTCTCCTTCCCTGGCCTGAGCCTCGAGACAGTGCTCTACCGCAGCTTCTTTACAACTGAGGGAATGTTCGGCCTCACCGCGCAGATCTCTTCGACCTTCGTGTTCATGTTCATCATTTTCGGCGCGTTCTTGCTGCGCAGCGGCGCAGGGGATTTCATCGTGCGCCTCGCGGGCTGTTTAGCAGGCCGATACACCGGCGGTGCTGGACTCGTCGCCGTCGTGGGCTCGGGCCTCATGGGCTCTGTGTCAGGCTCGGCAGTGGCCAATACCGTGTCCACCGGCGTGATTACCATTCCGATGATGCGCGAGTCGGGCTTCCCCGCGAAATTCTCCGCCGGCGTCGTCGCAGCTTCCTCAACAGGCGGCGCACTCATGCCGCCAGTGATGGGCGCGGGCGCCTTCGTGCTCGCCAGCTACACGCAAATCTCTTACTTGACGATCATTGCCGCCTCGACGCTACCGGCGCTTCTGTACTTCCTCACGGTCTCCTATTTCGTGCGTATCGAGGCCAAGCGTTTAGGGCTTACGACCACCGCCGCCGGTGACAGCGAACGTCTAAGAGACGTGATGAAAGACGGTTGGCATTTCATCATCCCGATGATCGTGCTCGTGGGCTTCCTCGTCGCGGGGCGCACGCCCACCAGCGCAGCGGCCTTCGCGATTCTGAGCGTCATCGCCGCCTCGTGGCTTTCGGCGACGCCGATGCGGCCCGCAGACGTATTCGACGCGGTCGTCGACGGTGTGCGCACCATGGTCTCTACCGCGCTATTGCTGGTCGCTGTGGGCATCATCATTAACGTCGTCACCACCACCGGAATCGGCAACGCCTTCTCGTTAATGATCGTCGAATGGGCACAGGGCAGCCTGCTCATCACCCTCGTACTGGTGGCGCTCGCCTCGCTCGTACTTGGCATGGGCCTTCCAGTTACGGCGTCTTATATCGTGCTCGCGACACTCTCAGCGCCGCTTATTTTTGACCTCATCAGCCAATCGGCCCTGCTCGATGCGCTGCTCGCAGCAATTGATGCGGGCACCCTGCCAAGCAGCGTCGCCGCCACGCTGGGCCTGTTCGGTGACGATGTGGGCCTCGCCCTGCAGCAGATGCCGCTCGAGATGAAACAGCTCATCCGCGCCGAGATGCTGCCGGCAGAGCTGCTCACCGGCATGCTGCTGAGCGCACACTTGATCATCTTCTGGCTCTCGCAAGACAGCAACGTCACCCCGCCGGTATGCCTCGCCTCCTTCGCCGCCGCAGGCATCGCCGGCACCAATCCTATGGCTACCGGCCTCACCTCATGGAAGGTCGCCAAGGGGCTTTACCTAGTCCCCATCCTCTTCGCCTATTCGCCAATTATCAGCGGCACCTGGCCCGAGCGCATCGAAATCTTCGTGTGGTCGTGCTTGGGTCTCTACGCAATGGCCGGCGTCCTGCAATGGCATTTGGAGGCGCGGCTCAACGTAGCCACCGCTGGCGTGTTGCTTGTAAGCGCAGGACTGCTGATGTGGACGCCGCTTCCCTTCGTAGCACACCTCGTCGGCGCGGCGCTGCTGGTAGGTGTGTTCGTTTTACAAAACCGGCAGGCGCGGACAGCGCTGGCGGCTTCATAGACTCGATAACAATAAAGGAGCATCACCATGAGCCAATACACCTCGCAGCAAGTTCATCTCAAAAGCCGCCCTGCGGGTATGCCGAGCCATGAACATTTCGAGCTCGTCACTACCGAGCTGACGCCGCCCAAACCGGGCGAGGTGTTGGTGCAGAATCTGTATATGTCGGTAGACCCGTATATGCGCGGGCGCATGCGCGAAGAAGCCGTATATGCCACCGCCTACGCCGTTGGCGAGGTGATGTACGGTGGCGCGGTAGGTGAGGTTATCGAATCGAATGCCCCGGGCTTGCAAGCGGGCGACATCGTGCTTAATCAAGCTGCCTGGCAAGACCGCTTCGTCGCCAGCTCGGAGGCTGTGACTAAGCTCGACCCTTTCGATAGCGATCAGCTCTCTCTGTATCTCGGCACGCTAGGCATGCCAGGACTTACCGCCTATGTCGGCCTGTTTAAATTCGGCGAGCCTAAGCCAGGCGAGACGGTTTTTGTCTCCGCGGCCTCCGGCGCGGTCGGCGCCAATGTCTGCCAGCTTGCCAAACTCAAAGGCTGCCGTGTCATCGGCAGCGTGGGTAGCGACGCCAAAGCGACGTGGCTCAAGGACGAATGTGGTGTCGACGAGGTCATTAACTACAAGACCTGCGGCGACCTCAGCGCGGCACTCGCGGCCGCCGCGCCAGAGGGTATCGACGTGTATTTCGAAAATGTGGGCGGCGACCATCTGCAAGCTGCGCTGAACTCGATGAATCCCTATGGCCGCATCGCCGCGTGCGGAATGATTGCCAGCTATAACAATGCACAGCCTGCGCCTGGGCCGAATAATCTCATGCTAATCGTCGGCAAGAAGATTCGCATTAACGGCTTCATCGTGTCGGACCACGCTGATTGGCGCGAGGCCTTCCTCGCCGATATGGTGCCGTGGATTCAACAAGGCAAGATTAAGAGCCAAGAAACGGTAGTCGAAGGAATCGACAACGCCGTCGATGCTTTTCTTGCGCTGTTTAGCGGCGACAATTTTGGAAAGATGGTGGTGAAGCTAGGCTAACCCTGCGACAGCAAATCCCTAAGATCGCTGATCGCCGCATTGGCACGCGACACATAATTCGCCATCGTCAGAGAGTGGTTGGCGAACACGCCGAAGCCGGAGCCGTTGAGGATAACGGGGAACATCACCGCGCGCTGGCTCGCCTCGAGCTCGCGGATGATCTGATCTACGCTCGCCTGCGCGTTTTTGTCCTCTAACACCTGCTCAAAATCTACCTGCGCCGCACGCAGAAAATGCAGCAGCGCCCACGTCGCGCCGCGCGCTTCGTAAAAGACGTCGTCGATTTCTGTCCATGGCGTCTTTACCGAGACCTCGGCGCGTGCGGGCGTCGATTGCGTGGCGGAAGATTCGCCCGCGGTGTCGGTATTCGCGCGCGATTGGCCGACGCTCGCGCTTAAGCGCTGAGACAAACTGCCAAGACGAGACTCCACGTTCAATAACCAACTGGCAAGATTGTCGGCGCGCGCATAGAACTGCGCCTCTTCGTCATTTGGATCTGTGATGCGCGCGAGATAAGACTCGAGATAGCCGATGGCCTCGCGGTACTCGCTTTCGCTCGCAGGAAATAGCCAACTGTTGTTGTCGAAATTAAATTTTGGTTCGGCACGGTTTAGGTCGACGTCTTCGGTAGATTGAGACTGCGATCGGCTGAAATTTTCGCGGAACGCGCGCGAGAAATCCCGCACCTGCACCAGCACGCCGAACTCCCAGTTGGCGATATTATCGAGGTAAAGCCCGGGCGGCATAACGTCGTTGCTGAGGTACCCGCCAGGTTTATCGAGCAGGGTCTGGGCCGCCGAGATCAGCGTTACCGTGCTCGTACTACCGACGACCTGCTGCGCCGTCGAGCTGTCTAGCCGAGCAGAAGTCGCGTCCTGCACATTGAACATCGCAGGCTCACGGCTCCAGTAGATACCAACTACAAGCACTGCGGCTACTAAGAATCCAGCCGCAATGCCGGCAATCCTGCCGCCCGGAATCAGCCGGCCTAATCCCACTTTGATCGACTCGCCTCTGCTCACTTTGCTACCTCTTGGGTCGTCACGGAACCGATGTCATTCCCCGGATTCACTCACCACCGCAGCCTAACACGGATTCGGGCAATCGCAGGCGCACGCCGGTTTGCGAAGACAGCTCGATGTTGCCCCGGAGCCGATACCCTTCGACAGACTCGCGCATCGCACTGAACATCCACCGCGCGACCGCGTCGGTTGGCGCAGTAATAAGAAAAAAGGCTTCGCAGTCTCGTGCCTGGCGTGCGATATCTGCAAGCACGGCGCGAGCGGCGTCGGATTGTGCGCTCACCTCGCTGCCGTCCAGCGTAAAGAACAGGTCACCCGACTCACGCTCGCTCGCCAGCTCACCCCTAGCCCGCGCAATGTCAGGCGCTGTCGAGTCGACTAACTGAGCGCGGTCTAGCATGACCTGCGCGGCATCGAACGAGCCATTGCCAATCGCCTCGCGTGCCAGCGTTAAGTAGCGCTCGACGATAGCGGCTAAACCCTCGCGCGCGATGTCGTTATCTGAGTCTAGCGCCCGTGCGCGGGTAAAGTAATCGAAGGCATTGTCGCCCTCTGGCGTGAGTAATCGGTCGGCATCGAGTGCTTGCAAGCCGGCATACAAAAGATCCGGGAGCGTAAGCGACTCGGGCCGCTGCGGCCGCATCGACTCAACCCTTGCCGGTTTTAACACCGTGACATTCGCTCGCGGCTCTCCTTGAACGTCCAGCTGCTCGTCAACCGGGCTGCTAGCACAGCTGACCAGAACACTGAGGGCTACCAATAAAAGTGCGGCGCGCACGGCCTTAGGCTCCCAGCTCTGAATAGGGAATAAACTGGAGCAAGTCATCGAGGGCTACCGCGGTATCGGGCGGTACGACGAGCAGGCCTTCGCTGCGGCTCAATGACGCAGCCACACCAGAACTCTGATTACCTAAAGGCAGAGCGGCGAGCCCACCCTCTTCGTCTCTTTTTAGCGTTGCGCGCAGATACTCCTGACGCACGCCGCTACGCGGGCGAGCAAATCCGCTGCGCACGGGAAAAGTCAGCGGCAACTGCGGGGTCGCACCTTGCAGTGCGAAAAGACAAGGTCGCACGATAAGCGCGAAGGTGACGAAGGCGGAGACGGGATTGCCGGGCAGGCCAAAAAATGGACAGGCCTCGCCCTCGTCTTTTCCTATACGCCCAAACGCAAACGGTTTACCGGGTTTAATCGCCAGTTTCCATAGCGCGATGTTGCCGAGCGCTTCGACGGCGGCGCGCACGTGGTCTTCTTCGCCTACCGACACGCCGCCCGTGCTAATCACGCAGTCGGCATCAGCCGCGGCGGCTTTGAGTGCCGCGCGAGTCTTTTCCGCTGTGTCGCCGACGCGCCCGCAGTCGATGACCGTCGCACCCAAGCTCTCCAGTAGCGCCCCTAAACTGGCGAAGTTCGCATCGAAAATCTGTCCAGGCTCAAGCGTTGAACCGGGCCTCTTTAGCTCATCGCCCGTGGTCATTAGCGCGACGCGCAGTGGCCTCGCGACGTCCACATGAGTTAGGCCGAGCGAGGCGACCGCGCCAATATCCTGCGGCCTGAGTACGCGCCCCGCATCGAACACCGTGCTGCCGCTTTCTATGTCTGCACCCGCGGGTCGCACGTTTTCCCCTGGCTCTACTGCCTTGTTCACACACACCGTGTCACCGTGCCGCACGCAGTTCTCTTGCATAACGACCGCGTCAGCGCCTTCGGGCATTGGCGCGCCGGTAAACAGGCGTGCCGCGGTACCGATTGCGAGAGGCTTGCCGACCTGCCCCGCCGCGAGGCGCTGGCTAACGGGGAGTTTGCGCATCGGGTCTCGCGTGTCGGCTGCACGCACCGCGTAGCCATCCATCGCACTGTTCGCGTGGGGGGGCACCGACATCTCAGCGACGATGGCTTGCCTCAGAACTCTGCCGCAGGCATTCGCGAGAAGTACCGCTTCGGTTGCCGTCGGTTCAGGCAGACTTGCGAGGAGTGTTGCCAGCGCGGTGTCTATCGGGGTGAGAGCCGGACCGGGAGGTGGACTAGCATGGAGACTCATATTCAGTGCTCCGCGAGGGGTGCAACGGCCGCCGATTCTGCGTCGGTTCTCTCTTCAGACTCGCGAAGCTTGCCGCCGTAGAGTGACTTCACCGTCTCGCGTAAATGGCCGTGCCATGATTTCGGTTTAATACCAAAGGTATCGAAAATTTTCTTACTCGATAACGTGGAGTTGGCGATTTCAGGCAAGCGCACGCCGCCTTCCTTTAAGACGAAATTTTCGAGCATTTGGTAAATATCTTCGTCGTGATTTGCCGCATACTCGAGCGTTTGTCGGGCAAACTCAGCCTCGCGCTTGGTCTCGAGGCCGGCGTAATGGTAAGTGCCCCATGCATTCGCATCACAATCGACCTGCCTGACGATAGCGAATAACGCCATCGCGAGATCCGCCGTCGCCGTAGGACTAAAACGCCGCCGAAACATCGGCAGCTCATGCGACCCGCGCTTCGCCAATCGTAGCCAGGACTTGATAAGGCCACGCTTATGCAAACCGAAAAGCCATCCCGAGCGCACGATGATATGCCGCGGGTGGGCGCGCACCGCCTCTTCGCCCGCGAGCGTGCAGCGTCCGTAAACGCCTAAAGGATTGAGTTCGTCGGTCTCGTTATAGGCGAGCTTCTTCTCGCCGTCGAAGACGTAGCTATTAGACAGATGCAGCATTGGAATGGCGAGATGATCGCAGACCTCGCTGAGCACAGCGGGCAATTGCGCATTCACCTGCCGGCAGCGCAGCTCGGT
The DNA here is from genome assembly GCA_024639905.1 of Gammaproteobacteria bacterium. Classification (GTDB taxonomy): domain Bacteria; phylum Pseudomonadota; class Gammaproteobacteria; order Pseudomonadales; family Pseudohongiellaceae; genus UBA9145. The sequence continues at coordinate 53,181 of JAHEGE010000007.1, forward strand.
AGACTCGGCACGTTTGAGAGCGCCATGATTGCCGGAAATAAAATCGGCAAGGTTGATCAGCTGATCGGGGCGAAAATCGGTGATGCTCTTGGCGATTGCCAAGGCGTTATTCGGGTCGAAGTATTTATCGGCAGGCGCGAGGAAGCGAATCTTGTGCTTGCGCAAAATTTCGATCAAGGCCTTACCGGTGGGACTCTTCCCCCCGACGATATATAGCTTCACTGCTGGCAGATTCCTAGGTCACTTACGCGCCGAACACTCTCTGCCTTCGAGTGTGCTGCATCGGCGCGCGAAGTCAAGGTTGGCGTGTTTGCGCCCTAAAAAGGAATATCGTCGTCAAAGTTGTCGAAGTTGCTCGGCGCGGGCTGCGCTTGAGCCGCGGCCTGCTGTGGACGCTGGGCCTGCGCCTGCTGGCCGCCGAACGGGTTGTCACCCATGCCGCCCATCTCGCCACCACCTGCTCCGCCGCGGCCGTCGAGCATCTGCATTTCGCTCGCCACAATCTCTGTGGAGTAGCGCTTAATGCCGTCTTGCTCCCATGAGCGAGTCTGCAACCGGCCTTCGACGTAGAGCTTTGAGCCTTTCTTCACATACTGCTCAACGATCTCTGCGAGTCGGTTAAAGAACACGACGCGGTGCCATTCAGTCTTTTCTTGCTGCTCGCCTGTCGCCTTGTCTTTCCACGAATCGCTCGTGGCCAAGGACACGTTGGCAACCGCATTGCCGTTGGGCATGTAGCGTACCTCGGGGTCGTTGCCCAAGTTACCAACTAGAATTACCTTATTAATGCCTCTGCTCGCCACGTGTGCCTCCGGTCTTTATCGGTGAATGCGCCTAGCGGTGCGATTCAGCCCATTATGAATTAGCGCTAGCTGCGCCCCTTGCTTAGTCTTAGTGTATCTCATGCATTGTGGCATGAGAAATTTTCGCCAATATTCGTCGTTCTGACGCCGCGGCGTCTTCAGATGAGTCTTGCCTTTACTCGCCACCCGTCCATTGACCATAATACTCGGCTGCGACACGGTCATCCGCCGAGCCGCCTCGCACCGTATCATGCGAGCCATCCTTTTAAAGCACCACACAAAGCACAGAGCCTCAGCATGGATCAGATCGTTGTACGCGGCGCCCGCACGCATAACCTTAAAAACGTCAACATCACCATTCCACGCGACAAACTCGTGGTGATTACCGGTCTGTCGGGATCGGGTAAATCTTCCCTCGCCTTCGATACGCTCTACGCCGAGGGCCAGCGTCGCTACGTCGAATCTCTGTCTACCTATGCACGCCAGTTCCTCTCAATGATGGAGAAGCCGGACATCGACCATATCGAGGGCCTGTCACCGGCGATCTCGATCGAACAAAAGTCGACCTCCCATAACCCCCGCTCGACCGTGGGCACCATTACCGAGATCTACGACTACCTCCGGCTTCTGTTTGCTCGCGTCGGCGAGCCCCACTGCCCCGATCACAACTTAAAGCTCGAGGCGCAGACCGTGAGCCAGATGGTCGACCAGGTAATGCAGCTGCCCGAGGGTAGCCGCATCAATGTCCTCGCGCCCATCGTGCGTGAACGCAAGGGCGAACACCTCCATGTGTTCAGCGAGCTGCGCACCGGCGGCTTCATCCGCGCCCGCGTCGACGGCCTCGTGTGTGAAATAGAGTATCCGCCGGAACTGGAGAAGAACAAGAAGCACTCGATCGATGTCGTAGTCGACCGCCTCAAGGTCAAGCCGGGCATCGAACAGCGCCTTGCAGAGAGCTTCGAGACTGCGATCCAGCTCGCCGATGGCCTCGCCATGGTCGGCCGCGCCGACGACGCAGGCGTCGACCTAAGCCAAGAGCACGACCTCGTGTTTTCGGCACTGTTCGCCTGCCCACAGTGTGGCCACAGCATCGCGGAACTCGAGCCACGCCTGTTCTCCTTCAATAACCCGGCCGGGGCGTGCACCGCCTGCGACGGGCTCGGACTAAAGCAGTTTTTCGACGAGAACCGCATCTTGGTAGACGAGTCGCTCGCCTTATCCGAAGGGGCTATTCGAGGCTGGGACCGCCGCAACCTCTATTATTTCCAGATGCTCACGTCGCTATCTGAACACTACGGCTTCTCGATCGACACGCCGTTTAACGAACTGAATAAGAAACACCGCAACGCCATCCTTAATGGCAGCGGCAAAGAGGTCATCGATTTCTTTTACATCAATGACCGCGGCGACACGGTAACCCGCAGCTACCCGTTCGAAGGCATCCTGCCGAACATGGAGCGTCGCTACCGCGAGACGGAATCGAATCACGTGCGCGAAGAACTCGCGAAGTATTTAAGCTCGCAGTCTTGCCCAGACTGCGCCGGCACGCGCCTCAAGCGCGATGCCCGCTTCGTGCTAATAAAGGGCACCGATCTGCCAACAGTGACGAGCATGACGGTGGCCAATGCGCATGAATATTTCTGCAAGCTCAAGCTGGCTGGCAAGAGTGCGAAGATCGCAGAGAAGGTGCTCAAGGAGCTCCAAGATCGCCTGCAGTTCCTCGTCGATGTAGGGCTTAACTACCTCACGCTAAATCGCAGCGCTGACACGCTGTCCGGCGGCGAGGCGCAACGCATACGCCTCGCGAGCCAGATCGGCGCCGGCCTCGTGGGGGTGATGTACATCCTCGACGAGCCGTCGATTGGCCTCCATCAGCGCGACAACACGCGCCTGCTCAATACCCTCTACCACCTGCGCGACCTCGGCAATACGGTCATTGTTGTGGAACATGATGAAGACGCTATCCGCAACGCCGACCACATTATCGACATCGGTCCTGGCGCTGGTGTGCATGGCGGCGAAATCGTCGCCGAAGGCACACTCAAAGACATACTCAAATCGAAGACCTCGCTCACTGGCAAATATCTGTCGGGGAAAGAGCGCATCGAGATTCCCAAGAAGCGAACCCCGGCAGATGCCGACAAACAGCTTCGAGTGTTGGGCGCGAGCGGCAATAACTTGAGAAGCGTCGACCTCAGCATCCCCATCGGCCTGCTCACTTGTATCACCGGCGTCTCGGGGTCGGGAAAATCGACGCTCATCAACAATACCCTCTATCCGGTCGCCGCGAGCAAGTTAAACGGCGCCACCACCCTCACCGCCGCTAAACACGACGGCATTGAGGGCATGGAGCACTTGGACAAGGTCGTAGACATCGACCAGAGTCCGATCGGACGCACGCCGCGCTCCAACCCAGCCACGTATACAGGCATCTTCACCCCGGTGCGCGAACTGTTTGCCGGCACGCAAGAGGCACGCACCCGCGGCTATAAGCCGGGGCGCTTCAGCTTTAACGTTAAGGGCGGGCGCTGCGAGGCTTGCCAAGGCGACGGCGTGGTGAAAGTGGAGATGCATTTCCTGCCCGACGTGTATGTCGCCTGCGACGTCTGCCGTGGCAAGCGCTACAACCGCGAGACGCTCGAGGTGAAGTACAAGGGCAAAAACATCAACGAGGTGCTCGACATGACGATCGAGGCGGCGCGCGACTTTTTCGACGCCGTCCCGGCGATCGCGCGCAAGCTGCAGACTCTGATGGACGTGGGCCTCTCGTACATCTGCCTCGGGCAGGCGGCGACCACGCTCTCTGGCGGCGAGGCCCAGCGCGTTAAGCTGTCGCGGGAACTCTCGAAGCGCGACACCGGCAAGACCCTGTACATACTCGACGAGCCGACCACTGGCCTGCATTTCGCCGACATCAAACAGCTACTCGCCGTTCTCCACCACCTGCGCGATGCGGGCAACACCATCGTGGTCATCGAGCACAACCTCGACGTCATTAAGACGGCAGACTGGCTCGTAGACCTGGGCCCCGAGGGCGGCAGTGGCGGCGGTCAGATTATCGCCAAGGGCACGCCCGAGCAGGTGGCGAAGTCGAAGAAGTCCCATACCGGCGAATACCTTAAGCCGATCCTTGAGCGCGGCTAAGCCGCGCTTCAACCTCACTGCCGTTCCCCAATGCGCCGACCCTCACAATGTGCACATTGGACATATATCTGCCTGTAATAATTCTGTAAAATCTGCGGCTTAATTTTGTCACAATTTAGTCATAGTTTTGTTAGACAATACTGCCAGTTATTAGGACGCTGAGGAGAACTCTCTTTGTCCCAATAAAATCAATGATTTAAAGCCGAAAAGAGCAGAGGCACGCGCCTCACCCACACCGTTATTCAATCTAACTTAAAGTGCAATCAAACTTCTCATTCCAGGAGATACCTATGATTTTCCCACCTAGAGCGAAGAAACTGCTGCTCGCGGCCGCCATTATGGGCCTCGGCTATTCGGCAGGCGTCTCGGCGCAAGACACAGCCTCTGCCATCCGCGGTAGGCTTTTAGACGCCAGCGGCCAGCCGCTAGCTAACGCAACAGTTGTCGTTCGCGATACGCGTACGGGCACCGTGCGCAGCCTGCAATCGAACGATTCGGGCACCTTCTACGCGACAAACCTCGCGGTAGGCGGTCCTTACAGCGTAACAGTCAACGGCACAAAGACTGTGACTGTGGATTCGATCGCTCTGGGTGACATCTACAACCTGCAAATCGATATGGCGAGCCAAGCCATCGAAGAGATCGTCGTTCTCGGCAACGCGAACGCACTCGTCGACGTGGCAGCCGGCCCTTCGGCCACTTTCGGCACTTTCGAAATGGAAACCTCGGTTGCCTTCGATCGTGACATCAAAGATGTTTACATCATCGACCCGCGCATGAACCTCGATGGCGACTCGCAGGTTAACTGCGTAGGTAAGCACCCGCGCTTCAACAGCATCAGCCTGGACGGCGTTAGCCAAAATGACCGTTTCGGCCTCAACGGCAACGGCTATTCGACAGCCACTGGCATGCCCTTCCCGTACGAAGGCATCGCGCAGGTCTCTGCCGAGCTTGCCCCTTTCGACGTAACCTACGGCGGTTTCTCGGCCTGTAACATCAACGCGGTAACTAAGTCGGGCACCAACGAGTGGTCGGGTACGGCATTCTTCGAAACCACCGGCGACCAATGGCGCGGCGACTCGGTGGAGATCGACGGCAGCACGCAGAATTTTGCTTCGCAAGACTACACAGAAGAGCGCGTGGGCTTCAGCATCGGCGGTCCCCTAATGGAAGACAAGCTCTTCGTATACGCCGCTTATGAAGAAACAGAAGTCCCGCGCTTCCTGGCGATGGGCTATGCTGGCTCAGGCACTGGCGTTGAGCGTCCTTGGCTAAGCCAAGAGGACTTCACTCGCATTGAAAACATCGCGAGTGATGTCTACAACTATGAGACTGGCGGCCCAGGCGGAGACGGCACTCAGACTGACGAAAAATACATGGTCAAGCTCGATTGGAACATCAACAACGATCACAGCCTGGCCTTGATCTACAACTACTACGATGGTGCTCAACTGCGCTCATCAGATGGCGACAGCAATGAGTTCGAGTTCGCAAACCACTTCTACACAAAGGGTGCCGAATCTGAGACAACGACGCTGCGACTGAACTCGCAGTGGACGGACGCGTTCTCTACGGAGGTGTTCTACAGCCAGAACACGATGAACGATTCACAGGTCACGGTGGGCAACCCAGACTTCGCCGACATGCAGATCAGTATCGGTCGTGACACGGTTTACCTTGGCGCGGACGACTCGCGTCAGGCGAACGCTCTCAATACTGAATCTGAGTTCTTCAAGTTCACGGGTGAATACCTGCTCGGCGACAACCTGCTCACCTTCGGCTACGAGCGCGAGACTCTCAATGTCTTCAACCAGTTCGTGCAGCATTCGCGCGGCGGTGAATACGATTACTTCGATGACTCCGCGACGAATTCAGCTGCGTGTCAGGCTCTCACTGCGCAGGGCCGTTTCGATGACGCCTCTTGCGGTCTCTCAGGCATCGACAAATTCGAGCTGGGTCGTCCTAGCCGCATCTACTACGGTAGCGGCGGCGGCACCAACAACGCAGCCGACGCAGCAGCGAGTTTCGAGAACTCTCTCAACACAGTTTACCTTCAGGATGAGATCTATGTGCCTAGCTACAACCTCACGGTTGTTGCGGGCCTGCGCTACGACTGGTTCGAAAGTGATGACCGTCCGAACTTCAACCCTACTTTCACCGCAGCACAAAACGGCCTGCGCAATGACGGCAACGTCGATGGCGTAGACCTATTGATGCCACGCCTTGGCTTTACGTGGGAGGCGATGGACAATCTAACCGTGCGCGGTGGTGCAGGCCTGTACTCTGGCGGCAACCCCAATGTATGGATCTCAAACGCGTGGAGTAACGACGGATTAACTAACGTGCAAAAGCAGTGGCGCAATTTCGATTCGTCTGCCTCAATACTCAATGACGTCGTCCTAACTGGCGCGGGTCGCCCAGGCTTTGATGTCCCTCAATTGCTGGTCGATCAAGTCGCCAATACCACAGTGGCCGCAGCCAGCAACGACTTCTTGGTGTTAATCGACCCCAACTACGAGCAGCCTTCTGAGTGGAAATACTCACTCGGTGCGACCTATACCTTCAACAATGGCATCACGGTTGATGCCGATGTCCTGTACTCGGTCACACAGGATTCAGCTTACTATGTAGACGTTGCCCAAGAACAAATTGGCACAACGAAAGCAGGCGCCCCGATCTTTGATCACGTGAACGGCAGCAACAACTTCATGCTGACGAACTCATCGCGCGATGCGAAGTCACAGACCTTCTCTCTCGCTGCCAAGCACAGCTATGACTTCGGCCTCGACTGGATGGTTGGTTGGGCCTACACAGACGCAGAAGACATCAGCCCGATGACGAGCTCGGTCGCCGGATCTAACTTCGACAACCTAGCTCTCAACACGATCGTGAATCCCGAAGCGGCGACATCGAACTACGTCACACCGCATCGCTTCACTGCGCGCCTTTCATACGGCAATGAGTTCTTCGACGGTTATGAAACTCGCGTCACCGCGATGTTCTATCGTCGCCAAGGTCAGCCACAGAGTCATGTCATGAGTTCTGCGGATCTCGAGGGCAATGGCAACTTCGGTCGTCACCTGCTCTACATCCCCGGCGCGAACGACAGCAATGTTATCGCGGGTCCTGATTTCGACGTCGCCGCGTTCTCACGCTTCGTCGAAGAGAATGGCTACAGCCAAGGGTTCGTTGACCGCAACCAAAACTTCTCGAAGTGGTCTTCGCGCATGGACCTGCGTATCGACCAGGAACTGCCAACGTTCCTCGGCAACAGCAATGGCCGCGTCTACATGAAGATGTATAACGTGCTCAACATGCTCGACGACTCGTGGGGCGTACAGTACGACGCACAGTTCTTCTCCCAGCAAGTGGTCGACATGTCGATTAACGATGCGGGCCAGTATGTGTATGAGTCGTTTAACAACCGCAGCTTGACTGACCCTCTCGAGATTCAATCTCTGTGGGAAGTCATCGTCGGCGTACAGTTCGAGTTCTAAGACTGTCACCGAAAAAAGCCCGCCCCGACTCGTCGCGGCGGGCTTTTTTGTGCGTCATGGCAGCCCTTTTGCAATAAACTGTCACAACACGCCGCATCTGTTACACAACTACCCAAAACTGGCGATGAAAGCCCCCTCGGCCCCACTCCCCCTAGGCCCAACCGTTGCAATCCATAGGCAATGGGTCTAACTTATTCCAAGAGTCACAACTTAATTTCGCGTGTTAAGGTCATGCTGCTGCTTGTCCTGTAAGCCAATGAACACGCTACCCACCATGACAAAAAGACGGAGCATTGTTTTGTGAATGATTCAGTGAATTTACAACTAACACGCAGACGCTTTATCAAGGGAGTCATCTTCTCCGGCGCGGCGGCAACGTCTGGCGCTGGCGCCTACCTCGCAGCCAACGCCCAATCAGGCAACGGCGGCGCGGAGCGCTTGATATCACTCACAATTAACGGCCGCACGCGACGCGTCGACGTGCCGCCAACGGAAACGCTGGCGAATACCTTGCGTTACCGCCTCAACCTCACGGGCACCAAGATCGGCTGCAACCGCGGCGAATGCGGCGCTTGCACCGTGCTCATCGACGGCGTGCCTAACTATGCCTGTTCGGTGCTGACACACAACATCAAGGCGAAAGACGTCATCTCGATTGAGGGCGTGAAGGCTGCAGACGGCAGCCTGCATCCTATTCAACAGGCATTTATCGCCGAAAATGCGCCTCAGTGCGGCTTCTGCACACCGGGACAAGTCATGTCGGCGATGGCGCTGCTGAGTAACAATCCACGGCCGACGAAGGCAGAGGCTGCCCAGGCGATGTCTGGCAATCTGTGCCGCTGCGGTGCTTATGAACACTATCTGAATGGCGTCTTGCGCGCCTCGGGGCAAATAGCATGAGTACACACATAGGATTCGATTTCACGCCGCCCGACGTACCCGGCAAGGTTACGGGCGAGATTAAATACGCCGAAGACTATCGTCGCGAGGGTATGGTGTTTGCGCGCCTGCTCACGAGCCCGCTGCCTAGCGGTCGCGTTGTTGGCATAGACGCCTCCGAAGCCCTGCGCATGGACGGCGTGCTCGGCATATTCACCGCCGACGACCTGCCGCCCGTGGCGCCACCAGGCAATCCGGCACTTGCGTCTGAATACGTCACGTATGTTGGCCAGCCCATCCTCGCGGTAGCGGCAATTTCTGAAGAGATCGCCGAGTCAGCGATAGAGAAGATTCGCATCGACTTCGAGCGTCGTCCCTTCGTGGTAGACCCCATAGAGAGCCTGAGCCCGGGCGGCGCCAACGCCTATCCCGAGGGCAATGTGCTCGTGCGTACCGAAGAGGAAGGCCCTGAGGGCGCGCCCATTCGCGGCGCAGAAATTCGCGATGTGAAGTGGCCACGCTCGGCGATCGATGCCTTAAAGTCGGGCAAAGAACCGGTGGGTGGCGAGTTCACCACCGAGTGGGCGTTCGGTGACGTCGACGCGGGCTTCGCCGAGGCTGCGGCCATCGTCGAAGAGCCCTTCGTGACCATCGGCTATCCTCACCACTCGCTGGAGTCGCGCACCTGTATGGCCTACTGGGAGAATGGCAAATGCTTCTTCCATGGCTCGTCGCAAAGCCAGAGCGCCAACGACAACGGCCTCGCGCGCATGCTCAATATCGACCCCGCTGACCTCGTATTTATTAACGAGGCAACGGGTGGTGGATTCGGTTCGAAGATCGGGCCCTATCCGTTCATGGCTATCTCAGGCAACTTCGCCAAGGTGCTAAACCGCCCGCTGCAGCTACGCATTACCCGCGAGCAGGAGTTCTACATTGGCTCAGCACGCTCCGGCATGCAGGGCTGGATCAAGATGGGCGTGAAGGCAGACGGCAAAGTCTCTGCGGTCGATCTGGTAATCGTTAACGACGGCGGCATGACCGGCGGCGGTAGCCACAATTCTTCGGCGCAGCATGTGACCGTAGCGTATCAGCCAGAGAATATGCGCTTTAGAGGCATTACCGTTTACACCAACACCACGCCTCGCGGCGCTCAGCGCGGCCCAGGCCAGAACGAGATGGCGGCGGTACTCGCCCCCATCGCCGATAAGGCTGCGAAAGCGATCGGCATGGACCGAGTGGCGTTCCGCCGGGTGAATGCGATCGACAGCGACGGCTTCCAAGGCGGCAGTCAGGCACCGGTAACTAGCGCCTTCGTGCGCGAGGCACTGGATCAGGGTATGCGCACCTTCGGCTGGAACGAAAAGCAGGCGCTCGCCAAGCAAAATGGCAGCAAGGTCCGCGGCCTAGGCGTCGGTATCGGCTTCCACGGCGCGGGTGGTCGTGGCTACGATGGCCTCGTTCGCATTGGCACCGACGGCAAGCTCTACATCCATTCGGGCGTCGGCAACCTCGGCACCTACTCCTACGCCGGCACCTGCCGCGCGGCGGCAGAGGCGTTGCAAATGCCCTGGGATCGCTGTGAGATCCTGCGCGGACGCACCGACAACAACCTGCCCCACAGCTCGGGCCAAGGCGGCTCAAATACGATCTTTACCCACACGCGAACCAACTGGGTCGCGGCGCAGGATGCGATCACCAAACTGAAGGAGATCGCGGCACAAGACCTCGGCGGCAATGCCAACGACTACGAGATCGGTGACGAGCGTGTCTTCGCAAGCGCAGACCCCAGCAAAGGCCTGAGCTATGCGCAGGCAGCTGCCCGCGCAATCGAGCTCGGCGGCAAATACAGCGGCCAAGAGTATCCCGATGACATCAACCCGATTACCCAGCGCTCGGTACAAGCGCTCGCCGGTAGCGGGCTCATTGGCGTCGCGAAGGACAACATCCCAGGTCAGGGCACGCCTCCAGGTATTCTCGTCGGCTTCTGTGAGATCGAACTCGACAAAGACACGGGCAAGGTAGAGATTCTCGACTACACCGCGGTCGCCGACTGTGGCACCGTGGTGCATCCGAAGAACTTCGACAACGCGATGCGCGGCGGCGCGGTGTGGGGCTTCGGCATGGCCGGACTAGAACGCCACGTCTACGACCCGCAAAATGGGCTGCCGGCAAATACTGGAATCTACCAGAGCAAGCCGCCAACTTACTTAGATGTGAACGTGAACACCAAGATGGGCGCGGTGAATATCCCCGATCCGCAAAACCCAACGGGTGGTCGCGGCATCGGCGAGCCTACCCAAGGTGCGGCGGCGGCGGCCTACGCCAGCGCGATTTCCGATGCGCTGGACGGCCATCTGTTTAATACGGCGCCGACGACGACCGACATGATCATTAACCACTTGGCTGGCAACGATTACAGCACCAAGTCACTGAAAACCAACACTTTCTGAGGTTAACTATGCCATCTTATGACGTAATGCCCAATATGGAGCTGTACCAGCCGGTACGGGTTGAGGACGCCCTCGACATCGCTAGCCGCTACGCAGACCGAGGTTGGTTAGTGGGCGGCGGTCAAGACACTTACGGCTGGCTCAAAGACCGCGCCAAGAGTGCCGACGCGCTTATCGACCTCAGCGCAATTGACGAACTGCGCGGCGTACGCGAGACGGCCGAAGGTATCGAGATCGGCGCGCTCACGACGCTAACCGAGATCGCCGAAAGCGCCCTACTCAAACAGAGCTATTCGGTGTTGTCCGATGCCGCTGCCGTGGTCGCGAGCCCGCAAATTCGCAACATCGGCACACTGGGCGGCAATGTCTCGCAAGACGTTCGCTGCTGGTATTACCGCCGCGGGCTGTCGTGCTACCGCGCCGGCGGTAACCTGTGCTACGCCGACACGCCGCAAGGCATGAATCGCGAACACTCGCTTTTCGAGACTAGCCGCTGTGTAGCTGCAGGCGCGTCGGATACCGCTCCCGCCCTTGTCGCGCTGGATGCGACGATGGTGCTGCGTTCAGTCGACGGCGAGCGCACGCTCTCTGCCGAGGAGTATTTCGTGGGTCCGGCGGTGGATATCGAGAACACAACGGCCCTGCGCGACGGTGAGATCCTTACCGCCGTGCGCCTTCCGAAAGCGTGGGCCAATGCTGAGTTTTATTTCGAAAAAGTCGCCGACCGCAACGTCTGGGACTTTTCTCTGGTCAATGTCGCCGCGGCCTTCAAGGTCTCAGGAGGCAACATCAGCGAATCGCGCGTTGTCTGCGGTGCGGTGCAAGCGACTCCGCGCCGCCTCACTGCGATAGAGAATGCCATTCAAGGTAAGGCAAAGGGTGCGGTGACAGCCCAGAGCGTAGCCGGCATGGCAAGCGAGGGCGCGCGTGCGCTGGCGCACAATGGCTTTAAGATTCCTCTCATGGAGAACTTGGTGAAGCGCGCGATTAGCGCGTAAACCGCTTACTGCCGCTTTGCAGGCGAACAGCAGGCGAATAACCAGCAAGGAGTCAGGCGAAAGTAGTCGGGCAATAAAAAGGGGCTGTTTCTTATTAGAAACAGCCCCTTTTTATTGCTGGTAGCGTGACGGTGGCGCGTCTAAAACATGCCGCCGATCCAGTAGCCCATCCCCATAATGGCGACATAGCAGCCGAAAATCCCAAGGACTACCGGGAGCAGGTGCGCGTGTTCTTGTCGATCAGTCAACTCATGATCTTCTAGCATCGTGACACTCCTTCATCAAAGAACCGAGTGTTCAGATTACCGAAACCGCTAGCGGAAAATGTGATCTATATCACGTTAGCGATTGACCTCATTCCCGTGAGATCCGACCGCTTTAGAGGCCGCGGAGCTTTTCCCGAGAGATCTCGAAGACCGAATCAAACCACTGTTTATCGTCGTTTAGGTTGGGCACGAGCTTAAAGTCTTCGCCGCCGCCTTCCATAAATTCCTCTTTGTATTCGATGCCAATCTCGTGGATCGTCTCGAGGCAGTCGGAGACGAAGGATGGCGTGACCACCGCGACCTTCTTTACGCCCTTCTCGATAAGGATTTCAAGGTGCTCATCCAGATAAGGCTGTATCCATGCTTGGTTACCAAAACGCGATTGGAACGCGATGGAGTAGCGGTCTTCACCCCAGCCCATCGCAGCCACGATGCTCTTTGTCGTCGCGACGCACTGCGCACGGTAGCAGAGCTTGTTTTTCTCTGTGATGGTCTCGCAGCACGCGCCCATCTCGCAGACACCGTTTTTGTCGGCTTTCTTAATATTGGACTCAGGCAGGCCGTGGTAGCTAAAGATGATGTGTTCGGCCTTAGCGTCTTCGATGTGCTTGCCGATCAACCCCGCCCAGGCCGAGATAAACGCGGGCTCAGCGTACAGGTCGTCGACAAACTTCAGATTCGGCGCGCTCTTCCACTTCTTCGCCGACTCCCGCACGCCGTGAAAAACCGATTCCGTGGTCGCTGTCGAGTATTGCGGAAAAAGCGGCATGACCAAGATATCGCGCACGCCTCGGCGCTCGAACTCGGCCATGGTGTCCCAGATAAATGGCTCGCTATAGCCCATGCCATTGAGCACCAGTACATCCTCGCCGGCGTCGTCATACTGCTTTTGTACGCTCTCGAGAAGCCGATCGGCGTAGACCTTAAGCGGCGAGCCCTCGTCCATCCATATCGTCGCATAATCTTTTGCCGTTTTAGGCGCACGGAAAGGAATGATGATGAGATTCCGCAGCAGCCAGCGCCCTACAGCATTGAAATCGAACACGAAGGGATCTGAGAAAAAGTATTTGTAGAACTTCCGCAGGCCCTTGGCAGTGGGCTCCTCTGGGGTGCCGAGGTTGAGAAGGAGTACGCCTTTGGTCGCCATGGTTGTCTGTCCTTAGAATTTACGCTTTGAAGAATGGAGTATAACGAGCCTCGTCAGTCAGCGCCCGCCGCAATGTGTGCCTTCGCACTGTTATGCCTTCGGATACGATGGGAGGCTGCAATTGGGTTTACTAGACTTAGTCTGCGACCTGTTTGCGGGTGTCTTCTTCGAATAGCAGCTCTAGTTCGCGCCGGCCGCTCTGCGCGATGTTGCGTAGCTCTTCCATGTCCTCTAAGTGCTGTGCCGAGCGCTCTAGCAGTTCTTCATCGTGAAGCCTGAAGCGCTTCGCCACCTCCAGCGCCTGCCCCTCTGTATACCCTAGCTGCTCGAGGGTTTCCGTGGCCGCCTCCAGACTACTGGCGAAGGTCTCGCGGACAACCGAGTCTACCTTGCGCTTGTAGAGTTGATAGGCGTGAAAGCGATCAACCGCGCGCGCAATAATCTTAATGCGAGAATTCTGCTCGCGCGCGAGATCGATTATAGCCAGCGACTGAGCGACGTCGTTTACCGCCACGACGAGGATTTTCGCGTGTTTAATGCCAGCGCCGCGCAGCAGATCGAGCCGCGTCAAGTCACCATAAAAAAGCCTGTTACCGAACTGCTTAACGAACTCGACATGGGCCGAGTCTTTGTCCATCGCGGTAAACGGGATATGCCTTGCCTGCAGCAGGCGCCCGATGATCTGTCCGAAACGGCCAAAGCCGGCGATGATAACCTCGGGTTGATGAGAGTCCCAGTGGGCATCTTGGTCCGGCTGGCCTGCACTTCGGCTACGCCACACGTTGCGGTATAGAGTCACCAGTGGCGAGGTCAGCGCCATCGACAAGCCAACGATGAGCGTCAGCTGCTCCGCCAGCTGCGCACTGAAAAGCATCGCCTGCTGCCCCTGTGACAAGACGACGAAGGCAAACTCACCACCTTGGGACAGCATCAAGCCGAGCTGAAAGCCCTCTTTGTAGGAGACACGCTGCCAACGCAGGATCGCCGTGAGCAGCAGGGTCTTGAGCAGCACAAAGCCAAGCGCCAAGCCTAGCAGCCGCAGCGGTGAGGCCCACAACAGCTCGAGGTTTAGCGTCATCCCGATAGCAATGAAGAACAAACCCAAGAGGATGCCCTTGAATGGCTCGATGTCTGACTCGAGCTGGTGGCGATAGTCCGAGTTGGCGAGCATGATGCCCGCGAGGAATGCACCGAGGCCCATAGAGAGCCCAACGAAATTCATTAGCACGGCCACGCCGATCACGATGAGGAGGCTGGCAGCCGTCATTACCTCACGGTTGTTGGTGCGCGCGACACTACCAAGCACCTCGCTGAGCCCGTACCTGCCAAAGACCAGGACACCCGCAACGGCGAGTCCGGTGAAATACCACGGCACGCCCGCCGAGGTTGCAGCATGGGGCGCGAGCACACTCACCGTAATGAGAATGGGGATCACCGCGAGGTCTTGGAGCAATAGGATAGAGAATCCGCGGCGACCTAGCGGCGAGGCGAGGATGCGCTCTTCGCTCATCAATTGAATCGCCAGTGCCGTGGAAGAAAGCGCGAGGGTCAGGCCCAATATTACCGCCAAGGGCAAGGCGAGCAGCGCTGCAAAGCCGCCGGCGATAATCGCGCCGGTAACGAGCACCTGCGTACCGCCCAGTATGGCGATGTGTTTACGCATCCCCCAGAGTTTGTCGGGGTCTAGCTCGAGCCCAATCACGAATAGCATGAGAATGACGCCGTATTCGGCGAAATGCAGCACCGACTCGGGGTCTTCGATAGCGCCTAAGGCGTGGGGGCCAAGCACCACGCCGGCAAACAGATAGCCGAGTATCGAACCGAGACCGAGGCGCTTGAACAGAGGGACAGCGATAACCGCGGCGAGCAGGTAGTAGAGCGCATTGAGCAGCAGGCTATCGGTGTGCATTCGTGGGTTTCCTCGGGTCGATCGCTACGCTGCCGACGTGGAATGGACAACATGAAATTGTTACCAAAATGCTCACATCCGGCAAAAAATGCAGTAAACTCAAGGCTAGTGTGGATTTTAAATGCTGATAAAACAACTTCTTTCGTGCAGTTAAAGCCCCACACCGCGCCATACCCCTAAGTTACTCAGTGATGAATCGGAGAACACAGAGATGAAAACACCTTCTTCGCTACTCCTTACCGCGGCTATCGCAGCGGCGAGCAGTGCAGCGCTAGCCGGCGAACGCGTGGGCGACTTCGCGCTAATCGACCACCAAGGCGCTTTCCAAAGCATGGCTTGGCATGACGATCACGCCGCTATTGCGATCCTGCCGCAGGCCGTGGGCGCCACCGACGCCGCCTCGCTCGCCACGATGCAGGCGCTACAATCCAAGTATGCTACCCAAGGCATCGAATTCTTCTTGCTCAACCCTGGCCTGCAGACAGATCGCGCCGCGGTTGCCGCAGACATCGCCGGCGTCGACATGCCGGTATTGATGGACGATACCCAGCTTGTCTCTGAAATGCTTGGCCTGACTCGCCTGGACGAGGCGTTGCTTTATGATCCTAGCTCTTTCGAACTGCTCTATCGCGGTTCAGCCGACGGTATCGAAGCCGCCATTGAGCGCACGCTAGCAGGCGAAAGCTTTGACCTCGTTAGCACAGCGACCATGGGTAAGCCTATCGACTACCGCAATGTGGATGTCCACGCAGACCTGTCGTATGCCAACGACATCGCGCCGATCATTGCCGAGAACTGCGCCGAGTGTCACCGCGAAGGCGGTATCGCCCCTTTCGCTATGGACAATAGCCTCGCCGTTCAGGGCTGGTCGCCGATGATCCGCGAAGTGGTCATGACCAAGCGCATGCCTCCTGGTCAGATCGACAACAAGATCAGCCATAAAATGAAGAACGAAATGAATCTGAGCGACGACGAGATGCAGATGCTCGTGCGCTGGATTAACAATGGCTCGGTGGTCGAGGGCAACGAAGATCCACTCACGGCGCTTGTTTGGCCTGAGGGCAAGTGGTCTCTAGGCGAGCCCGATCTCATCGTGAAAGTACCAGCCCAGTCTATCCCAGCCACGGGTGTAGTCGACTACATGGATCTGCCAATCGATCTTGGCCTTACCGAGGACCGGTGGGTACGCGGATCCGAGGTCGCGCCCGGTGACCCAACCGTGCTGCACCACATTATAACGACTGTCGTTCCGCCCGAAGGCGCACCCGATTTCCAAAAGATTCTGATGGATATCCTCAATGACCTGCCAGCAGAAAAGGCAGCAACCGTGCGCACGCAGATCTTCGCAGCGGTAGCGGCTGGCAAGCAGCCTGATATCGGTGCAATATTCGAAGCGGTGCCCGAAATCGACGTCAGCGCCTTCCTAGGCGGCGGCACAGACCCCAATATGGCAAGCATAGCCGGCTATGCGCCCGGCAATGCGGTCTCGCTAAACCCCGAGGGTGTCGGCGGCCTGTTGCGCGCAGGCACCAGCTTAAATCTGCAGATGCACTACACCACCTCAGGCAAGGAAGCGGTAGATGAGACCGAAATCGGCATCTACTTCTACCCCGAAGGCTATGTGCCTGAAGAACGCATGGGCGGCGGTGTCGGCAACGCGTTCTCCATTGCCATACCGGCCGGCGCGAAAGACCACGAAATGCAACTCGTGACGCTGGTACCCGAAGAAGCTGAAATTTACAGCATGATGCCGCATATGCATTTCCGCGGAAAGCGCATGAGCTTCAAGGCGCAATACCCAGATGGCAGCGAAGAGATGCTGCTCTCAGTGCCTGCCTACTCCTTTAACTGGCAACTTGCCCACGAGCTGGAAGAGCCCGTGCGCGTGCCCGCCGGCACTAAGATCATCGCCACCGGCGCGTTCGACAACTCCGCCCAGAACGACTTCAACCCCGACCCCAACAGCGAAGTGAACTGGGGCGAACAAAGCTGGGAAGAAATGTTCATGGGTTTCTACACCTGGAAAAACCTAAACCAAACCGGCTCCGAATAACCCGGGGTCAGGTCTTTCATCGATGCATTTTTCCCGGAATCTTAGCGGGAAAATGCAGGACAAATAAAAAGGGCGAGTTTCTTTCGGAAGCTCGCCCTTTTTATTGCGGGATTCGCATTAGCTCGTAATTTAGAAGGCGTTGTCTCGGAGCTCCCAATCACAGCCCTCGCACTCGGCAGACAGCCCGTTCTCAGCAAGCACCGCGATGATGAAATCGCGCCACGTCTCGTTTGGCTGCCACACGGTATTCATGTCGGCCTTCGCCTCGGCCATATCTGCACCCTCGTAGATCACACGGTACAGGAAGCTGAACGCAGTCGCGCGTGCGTTTACTTGGCAATGCAGGAGGGTCTTCTTGTCGGTATCACGCTGCAAAGAATCTGCGAAGGCATAAAAATCCGACGCGAGCGGATTATTCCAATCCACGGGTATATGCATGTATTCCATGCCTAAGCCCTTGATCACTTGGTCCGCATCGGTCAGCGCATTGGGATTGTTAGTGAAGGCAATGTAGACGATGCGCTCGAAGCCGTTCTCGGCAATCGCGGCAAACTGCTCCTTACTCGGCTGCCCAGAGCTCGCGAATGTGGGGCTGTACTGACGAAAGTTGACGATATCTGCCAAGCCAGGCGCGGTAGGCTCGACTGCCGCCGCACCGAAGCTGGCCAAACCAAGTGAACCTAGCAGCGACAGCGTGGCTGCAAGAGAAGAAAGTCGAGTCATGGGGCTACCTCTTGAGGGTGAATGTTAATTAACCGAGCGACTATACCAGAGGGCTAATGCCAAATCGCGCCTATTAGATTTTACGTAATAGCTGGAGGGCTAGATCGGCCTTGTCGAACGGGACAAAGACGTGATCATGGAATGCTGCAGCGATAACGTTCGCGCTAATGCCAGCTGCAGCAAGCCGCTCGGCCACCGCTGCGGTGAGCCCCACCGCCTGCAAGCTCGAGTGAACGCTTAGCGTAATTCCGACGAACACTCCATCGTAGCGAAGGTTAGCCGACTCCGCTCGCTCCAGAGGCAGCAAAAGACTCAGCCCTTCATCCTCGCGAAAGCTGGCGATCGCCGTATCGACTAAATCGGGAAAGGCATCTAGCTGGCTAGCGGAAAGCGAGCAGAAGACCCACTCTCCGCCCAGTCGCTTGGGGGCGAGATTTGCTAACAGCTGTTCTAAGTCGACTATGCCCGCCATAACCCTTGAAATACCTATGAAAAAAGCATCGATGAAAGACCTGACCCCGGGGTTAGTGCCATGGGTATGTCGTTTTCTAGGCTGCCGTCGGCGTTGAGGATGCGGCCGCGTAACTCGCCTTCGCGAACGAACCCTAGCGACTCATAGAAGGCTAGTGCGCGTGTATTGGACTCTCTTGCGATGAGTTCGACGCGGCTAATATGCGGCCTGTCCTCGGCTACGCGGCGCAGGAATTCTGCGAACAGCAGCCTACCGACTCCTGTACCTTGCTGTGCAGGGGCTACGGCGATAGTGAGATCAGTTAACACGTGAGAGAAACAGAAAATCTCTGGGGAATAGCCGTGAATCTCCCCGGCTATTTCTCCGTCGATCTCAGCGACCAGTCCTAATCCACGCAGAGAGGCGGCACTTAGGAAGTTCTCGACGTAAACCGGTGTCACCTCGAATGCGAGCCGCGCAAGCCCACCGGGCGTCTCGGCGACATATTTATACAGGTTCAGAACCGCCTGCGAGTCACTTAGACTAGACTCGCGAATGACAACCGCGCGCTTATTCATTGGTAGTGAATTGCCTCGCCAGTGCGAGGACCTCATCGCTATCTACTAATCGCCAACCTTGGTTAGTAAACGCCGTTAGCTCCTCTTGAGTTGGAAAGGTAAAGTAGCGCCCCGCGTTCGCGAGCGTAGCCTGCTCGACGCCGGCCAAAGCTTCGCCCGCCGCAACTTTCGCGACTGCCTGAGCGAGAAGCTCACAACCCTGCTCGTAGAGGCCTAAGACGTGCCATAGATAGGAGCGCGAGGTGTCAACTTCCAATGTCGAATACCCCAAAATCTTACCCGTATCGATACCGCTATCGTCTATCGTATGTAAGGTCATATTAAGCTCGCTATCGCCATGCATTAGCGCACGGAACGTTGCCATAACGCCCTTGTAGTTCGGCAGGCGACCAGAATGCAAATTGATCACCCCCTTTCCCGGCACCGCAATCGCCACCTCTCGTAAGATCACCCCGTAGCGAATCGACAGAACGAGATCTGGTGCGGTGGCGGCAAAGCGCGCTAGGCCGTCTCCGTTGATATCATTTAGCTCTTCAATCGGTTCCTCGAGGAATCGCTCAAGCCCTTTAAACGTCTGCAGCGCTGCTTGGCTCTCGCCTCGATCTGCGGCCGGAAAAACGAATTGGTTAAACAGATCCTGCTCGAAAAATTTTAGCGTATCCAGCGCTTCGGGCTTCGTCGCACCGGCCCCTGCTTTGCCCACTCGTGACGATAAGAACACTCGCAGAGAATGCCCTTGCAACAGGGGCAGCAGAGCATTCAGAGCGATACAGCTGGCGAGATCCCGATTACTTAACAGCGTAATCCTCATATCAATCGCGACCCATTGGGCACGGGCTGAGTGGGCATCGTTAGTACGACCTCACCAGAGGCGTTATGGAAGCCCGTCACCAAACACTCGGACATGACCGGGCCTATTTGTTTCACCGGGAAGTTCACCACCGCGAGAACCTGTTTGCCCAATAGCGTCGAGGGATCGTAGAGGTCGGTAATCTGCGCACTCGACTTTTTCACGCCAATTTCGGCACCGAAGTCCACTCGAAGTTTATACGCCGGGCGGCGTGCCTCGGGAAATTCTTCGACAGCGATAATCGTACCGACACGCAGGTCAACGCGCATGAAATCATCCCAAGTTATCTCAACCTGATTGCTCACGCCTTCCTCCCGTTTAGTAACTTATTCGATATAGCGCCACGCGGCGATTTTGCCATCAGCTCACAGTGCCCAATCGCGAAGTCTCGTTCTGCAGGCGTCAAAGAATCCAAGGACAGCGCGTCGATCACCGAATAAACCTGCGAACAAACCGTTTCAATCGCGACACCGGCCTGTCCTCTGGTAGCGAGAATTCCGCCGTCGCAGGAATCCAAAAGGGATCGCGCAGAGATAACCCTTCCGCCCCGCTGTGCATGGGCGTGTAGTATTCGCAGTCTTCGAAATAGTAGTGCGTGACCTGCGAATGCCGGCTACGAGACAGATCGGTTTGCGCAGCACCGCCATGTAACAGGTTGGCATGCCAGATCAACGCCTGACCGCGCTTTATCGTGCCAAACTCGTGCTGCAAGCCACGCGCTTCGACTAGCGCCTTAATATTTTCTTCGTAAAAACGATAATTGTCGTAGCTCGGCTCAAGATCGAAATCTTGCATGGCGTATTCGGGTAGGAGATGGCTTCCCGGATAATACTGCAGCGGCCCGTTGTCTAGATCTATGTCTTCCAGCGCCACCCACACCCCCGCCATAAACCCGCTAGGGATTGAATTGAAATGCACGATGTCTGAATGCGTCGCTTGGCGCGTGCCGATGGGGAAATTCAGCGTTTGAAACGGCAATGCCCGGCGACCGAATAGCTGCTCTAAAGCGCCCAGGGCTAACGGAAGCACCGCCAGCTGTCTCACCTCATCTATCCGCTTCCAAGCGTCCTGCGCCCGCGCAGGCGCAGTCGGATTGAGCCTGTGATCCTCAGGATAACAAGGCTCAACTCTCGCAACTAAACTGTCGAGAAAATCCGAACTGACATCGAGGTCGAAAACGAGATAGCCGCGCTCGGCAAATTCGCTGACCTGAGCCTCGCTCAGGGGCGACTGCGTGACGGCATAAGCGGGCAGGGCTTGCTTGGTAGCTTTCATACGCACACTTCACTAAAAGGCTTTAACCTTGGGCTGCGCAGAGTATACCTAGCTTGAGTCGAGACCAACACTGCGCGATGATTCCTAGCTTAGCTGCAAGCACTGTGGGTCAAGACGGAATTGAGGTAGGTAGTATGTCGAATTATCAGCAACGACTCGTGCGGCTGTGCGCCCTGCTTCTGAGCCTAAGCGCCGCAAGCCCCAGCTGCATAGCCGAGCAGGCCGAGGCGGGCGAGCGCCTCTTCCTCGACAACTGCGCCGAATGTCATCAGCCCAATGGGCAAGGTATTCGCGGAGTTTATCCGTCGCTAGCTGCCAGCGAAATTGTGCGCGGCAGCGGCGCCGACGTCGCGCTCCAGCTCATCATTGGCCGCGGCGAGATGCCCTCTTTCGCAGGGGCGCTCTCAGCTGCAGAAATGGCCACACTTATCAACTTCGTGCGCAACGCATGGGGCAATAGTGGCGAGCCGATTAGCGAAGCCACGGTATCGGGGTTACTGCCTTGAGCTAAGAGGTACACTCCATAGCAACTCACCCCTGCGCGCTTGACCCACTCTACACCTGCCTCTACACTCGCTCACACCTGTCGGTTCTCAAAAACTTGGCGCAAGCAATGCACAGCGAAAATCACGACCCATTGTCTATCGCGCCCCTGACTGATCTCGGCATCGATCCTCAGTTCCTCGCCTATTTACGCGAACCCCCGCGTATTAGCTACACGCAACCTGAAGACCCCTGGCTTCGCCGCCGCCTCGTCTCCACGCTCGAGGTGATGCTTGGTCGCAACAGAATCGAAAAGACTTACCATAAGATCAAAGCGGCGCCTTTTAGCATTGCGGATTTTTTTGGGTCTGCGCTGCGTGAAGCTGAGATTAAGGTTGACCTAGATCAGACCAAGCTCGATACGATCCCACGCACAGGCCCCCTGCTTTTCGTCGCCAATCATCCATTCGGCGTGGTCGACGGCATGGTGCTGTGCGACATCGCAGCTCGCGTGCGCGGTGACCTGCGCATCATGCTGAACTCCTTGCTCTGTCAAGACCGACAGCTAGCACCGTATTTTCTGCCGATAGATTTTAGCAACGACAAACAAGCGACGAAGACCAATATCCGCTCGAAGCAGCTTGCACTTGAGTATTTATCCAAAGATATTCCCGTGCTCATTTTCCCCTCGGGGATGGTGTCTACGGCAGACAAATTCGGATTCGGTGAGGTAGAGGACGCCCCTTGGACGACGTTCGCGGCGAAAGTCATTCGTGAGGCCGAGGCGACAGTGGTGCCGATTCACTTCCACGGTCGCAATAGCCGCCTTTTTCATATCGCCTCGCATATCGCGGAGCCGCTGCGCTTGGCGTTGCTGGTGAGCGAGGCCTTGAAAAAATTTGGCAAGACGCTGCATGTCGATATCGGCGACCCGATTCCTTACTCGCAGCTTAGCGGGCTAAGCTCTCGTAAAGAGCTCACAGACTATTTGTACGGCGCTGTTCGCGAGCTTGGCAAGACTGGGGCGTCTAACGCAGGTAGGACGCACCGTTAACATCGATCACTGTACCGGTCGAAAATTCAGCGCCTGTCGATGCCAAGAACAGTACGGCATGCGCCACCTCTTCTGGCTCCGCGACGCGATTGAACGGACTCTGCGCCTTGATCTCAACACCCTCACTACTAGCTAAGCGCTCAGCCGTTAACTCCGTATTGACGAAGCCAGGCGCGACTGCGCCGACGAAAATTTTGTGCGGCGCAAGTGCAATAGCCAACGACTGACTCAAAGAAGTCAGGCCCGCCTTGCTCGCTCCATAGGCTGGTTTTATCGGCTCGCCTCGATAGGCGCCGCGGGACGTAATATTAACGATGCGCCCACCGCCGCTTTTCATCATGTGCTGTGCGGCGCAAAAACATACATTCGCTGGGCCAACAAGATTTGCCGCGAGAGTCTGCTGCCACGCGGCTTGCCAATCTTCATAATTAGTCGAATCGATTGGATGGTATATGCCTATGCCAGCATTATTCACTACGATGTCTAACCCACCGAGCGCTAGGGCAGCCTCGTCTATCACCAATCTGACTTGTTCGGGATCCGCAACGTCGGCGCAGTGCAAGCTGTGCTTGCCCGCCGCACCGCCGCCAGACGCCTCTAGCTGCGCTAATGCGGCCTGTGCCGCGTCGTCATTACTGCGATAGACCATTGCCACGCATGCGCCGCCGGCTGCAAAAGCCTTGGATATTGCCAGCCCTATGCCCCGTGTACCGCCTGTGACGACGACGCGTTTTCCTGCAAAATTCAAGCGCACTCTCCTCTTCTAGCGCCACGCGCTACGCAATGCCGTCCATCTTTGCGAGCCTGCCGATAAGCTCTTCGACCCGCGAACTGTAACCCCATTCGTTATCATACCAGCTCACTACTTTCACCAGATTGCCTACCATCACCTGTGTAAGCACGCTGTCGAAAATGCTCGAATGCGAGTTGCCAATGATATCGCTGCTGACGATCGGCGCCGTAGAATAACTGAGTATGCCTTTCATAGGCCCCTCTGCTGCTATTCGCATTGCCGTATTAATTTCCTCTACCGTGACATCGCGGTCGAGTTCGACAACCAAGTCTACGACGCTACCATCTGGCACAGGCACACGCATTGCGAGCCCATCCAGTTTGCCCGCTAGTTCCGGAATGACTAAGCCAATCGCCTTCGCGGCGCCGGTCGATGTCGGCACGATATTCGTTGCCGCATTGCGTGAGCGCCGCGGATCGCCACTATTCGGCGCGTCGATGAGGCGCTGACCCGAGGTATACGCATGCACAGTGGTGAGCAGCCCGCGGCGCAATCCGAATGCGTCATGGAGCACCTTCGCAAGTGGCGCGGCGCAATTTGTCGTACAGCTTGCATTACTAATAATGCGACTCTTCGGCGTAATGACATGGTCATTAACGCCGCTGACCAGTGTCGCCTCTAAAGGGTCTCTCGACGGCACAGTGAGTAACACGCGACTAGCGCCCGCGGCGAGGTGCTTCTCGAGGTCGACCAACTGTTTGAACGCCCCCGAACTTTCGACCACGTAGTCCACCTCGAGCTCGCGCCAAGGCAGCTTTGCTGGATCGCGCTCGCTCAGCACGATAAACGGATCGCCATTGATCTCCATTCGATCGCCATCGACCGACACATCGCCGGGAAAAAGGCCGTGGGTGCTGTCATATTGAAACGCATAGGCTAGCTGCTCAGGGCTAGCGAGGTCGTTCACCGCCACCACATCATAATGACCACGCTGTTTCGCGATGCGCATAATCGTGCGCCCAATTCGGCCAAAGCCGTTGATCGCGATTCGCGGCAATCGCTTGCTCCCTGTCGGTGCTTTTTTTGACATTGTTAACTCCTTTCGACTCCACAGCCCTAATTAGACTCTTCGCCTCAGTAGACCGTTAACCCGAAGAGTTTGCTTCGCTAATTTTTCACAGTCGGTGATACGCGAAGCCAACCTAGGCAACCGCGCTTTCACTCAGTGCCCAAAGCCTCTCGGCCTGCTCCGAGTCCACCGCCCAAGGTGCCACTCCGAAATAGCGCGGCGTGTTTTCGTCTGCAAGAGGTGCGACGTCACAGTCCTCACAATAAAGCCCGCCTTTACCAACCAGCATAGCGCTCGTTGCCGCCCACAACGTTGTGGTGCAGCCTTGCGTGGTGCTCTTAAACAATGACGCAGCGAGTTCCGACAGTTCACCGTCTTCGCCAAGCCATCCGAGCGCGACCATTTCCTCGGTAGCCAGATGTCTCTGAAGGGGCGTCATAATGCCGCCAGGATGCACCGAGAATGCGCGCAGCCCTTGGTCTGCGTAGCGGATATCTAACGCGAGCGCGAACAGGGCATTGGCAGTTTTTGCCTGCGCGTACGCCGTCCACTTTTCATAAGGCTCTCGCTCGAAGTTGATGTCGTCCCAGCGAATCCCTCCGCGGCGGTGGCCGATCGAAGACAGACACACGACGCGCGGCGCCTCAGCTGCGAGAAGCGCGGGCAAGAGAGCCTTAGTAAACACAAAATGCCCGAGATGGTTAACGCCAAACTGCGACTCCCAGCCGCCTTCGATATGCGCCTCGGGGCATGACATGATGCCCGCATTATTAATCAACAGATCAATCTGCGTTTCGTCGGCAAGAATTTCGGCTGCGGCGCGGCGCACACTCGCAAAATCACCCAAATCCATCACCAAAGGCAATACCTCGCCCACGCTGATTGTGCTGAGGTTAAGCTCCGCTTTTTTCGGATCACGCACGGGCACATACACTTTCGCGCCTGCCCCGGCGAGGGCGCGGGTGGTCTCGAGACCAATCCCCGAATAGCCTCCAGTGACCACAGCAACCTTGCCGCTCAGGTCTTTTCCAGCCAAGATGTCCGCAGGCTCGCTTTTGGGGTCCAGGCCTGAGCCGAGTTTGGCTTGCACGCGTGCTAGTTTGGTCATTGTGCTTTCCTCACTAAATATAATTTCTCATTAATATTCCGATCAAAAGGTAAACAGATTCAGGCCGTTCACATCGGCACCGACAAGGCCGGGCCTATTCAACATCTCTTCGCCTAGCAGTTGAGCCAGAGTTTGTTCATCATCCTGCGTGTTTGCTACAAAACGTGAATCGTCTGCGAGTAACCTACCTATCACTATGCCGCGAACGGGCATACCCCGCTCATGCACCACGGTGTAAGTTTCGACGCGCGCCTCGCCAGTGGGTGTCTCAGTCAATCGGGGGCTCGGCATTGCGTCAACCTCTGCCTGACAACGCGCGGGGTCTTCTCGCTTCCACTCGCCTAACACCTGTGTGGCAGAGTAAATCCCCGTAGCGTGTTTGCTTAAGTAGCCGCCGTTAGCGGTGATCAATCCGAAGGCGGTCGGCTGTGCTCGCAGCTTGGGCACGAGAGTCGCTATCGCGTGCATCGAATAATTATTGCCAGGCCCACCGAAGAACGGCAAGCCGCCTGTCAGGGTAAGTCCGCGCGCGTCGTTTACCGCG
This sequence comes from Gammaproteobacteria bacterium, assembly GCA_024639905.1. Lineage (GTDB taxonomy): Bacteria > Pseudomonadota > Gammaproteobacteria > Pseudomonadales > Pseudohongiellaceae > UBA9145. The sequence goes on from JAHEGE010000007.1 coordinate 79,198, forward strand.
ATGCCAAGCTCACGGCAGGCTATCTCGACGGCCGAAGGGAAACACGAGTAAAAGTCGAACAAGTTAATGTCGTTAACCGTCTTGCCCGCCATCGCCAATGCCCGCTGAGCATTGAGTCGAATGGCAGGCGACGAATAGTAATCGAGGCGATCGCTCACTAGCCGTTTCTCGCTGGCCTCGGCGCATCCATGCAAGAAAATCCAGCGCGCCGGATCGATGCCGATGTCGCGCGCGCGGCCGACCGAAGTCATTACCACCGCAGCGGCCTGATCGACGCCGTCCATCGCGTTCATCCACTTAGGATAGGGGAACCCGATAAACCGATTCTCGGCGCTGACTTGAGCCAATTCCGTCGCGCTACGGCGCGTGCCGTAAAGCGAAAATGGATTGTCGGCGGCAACCTCGGTAAATGGCGCTAACAGCTCACCCATATAGCGAAGATGCTCATCAACCGAATGGCCTAGCTGGCCACGTAGGGCGTTTTCAAACAACGGATAGGTATTCACCGGGACACCGAGGCCATGGGCGAATTCGTGCGCGCTCGCGAGCGTGGCGCCGATGCCGCGGTCTTCCAGACTACCCGCGTCATCTTCTTGCCAGTCGAGTGTAAGCCCCGCGCGCAAGGCGCGTTGCGCTGTCTTAATCGCCTCGGATCCGGTTATGAGTGCAACGCCTACCTCGCCCTCGCTAATCCTCTGCGCCATTTCATTAATAAAGGTCTGCGGTGTATTGCCACCAACATGGCCGTAGATCGCCCTCTCTGGATTCGCTCCTAACCGCCGTGCGACAGCACGTGGGGGATTCTCAGCGCGGCCGAAGGGATTGGGCATGCGAGGGCGGTTAAACGAATCGGGAAAAATCCGCACCACCGCGAGCGTGTCGATAGCCTGCGCAAACTGATTCGGGTCCAGCCCCGTATCCGCAAGCGCAGCAACTGCGGCTTTGGCGGCGAGTCCCATCGGCGAGTGTGCTTTTAGAGGGTCTATTTCGCGACCGGTAAACTGGCCTGCGCCGATGAGAATAGGTGTAGAGTCCTCAGGAGTCATGGTGTTTTCCGCCTCATAAAAACGTTGATTCCAGGATGTTGCTTGTCATGATAGCGTCATTGCGTAATGTAATTCTGAAAATCTCGCTAGAAGGCGTGAACCGCTCGCCCGCAATCATAAATCAGCTCGCACTATGCCACAGAGGTGCATTCGATGACTAAATTTACCAATCACCAGCTCAGCTCACAGCACGCGCTCGAGCGCCGAATCCTGCGCTGGACTGATCTTGGCATTACCTTCATTTGCTTGTTCACATCCGCCACTGTGATGGCTGCCTGCGCTGAGTTTACTAGTGAGTCTGCCAGAGAAACTGCGCGCGGCAGCGTCTTCATCGACGACAATCGGAATGGCGAGCGCGAGCCTGCCGAGCAAGGCGTAAGCGGAGTCAGTCTGAGCAACGGCTGCGAGGTAGTGCAGACTGACTCGGAGGGGCGTTATCAGATCGCGATTTCCGCAGGTGAGATTCTCTTTATCAGCCAGCCCGCTGGCTACAAACTGCCCGTCGATAAGAATCAGCTGCCGCAGTTCTACTACCGCCACTACCCCTTAGGCACCCCGCAACAAATCGCCGGCACCTCTGTCGCCTGGCAGTGGGGAGTCACTGAGCCAACAGGGCCACTACCAGCCTCGATCGACTTCGCGTTACTGCCTGACGATTCAACTGCGAACGACTTCAAGATGCACGCCTTTGCCGACCCCCAAGCGCGCTACGAGCTTAGCCAAGACATGGTGCGCGAAGAGCTCATCAACACCCTTATCGGCAATCCCTACGGTGCACAGTTTGGCCTCACCGTTGGCGATGTGATGAATGACAATCTCGCCCTCTACCAACGCCATAAGGAAATGATGGGGCTTATCGACATCCCCCAATGGTATTTGCCCGGCAACCACGACATCAACTTCGAATCCCCGACGTCGGGCTGGGCAAATGAAACCTACAAGAGCCATTTTGGCCCCACTTACTACTCTTTTAACTACGGCAACGTACACTTTATTGCGCTCAATAATGTCGACTACGCAGGTGCGGGAAAGAGCTTCGCTAATGGGCGCTACAGGGGGCGGCTGTCTGAGGACCAGCTTTACTGGCTTGAACGAGATCTGGCGAACATCGAGAACACTCGTTTCATCGTTCTTGCCTCGCACATCCCCTTTATCACCGAAGCGCAAGACAGTAGCGGCGAGGAGCCGGCGACCGGCCCCTACACCGAAAACTTCGACCAGCTATTGGAGATTCTAGAGCCCTTCAGCCACCTCTATGCAATGGCAGGCCACGACACAAGTAGCAGTTGGAAGGTTGAAATCAACCACTCGCATGGCTGGCAGGGCGATCCATGGCTTGCCCATACGCTGGCCGAGGTGCGCGGCAATGGTTGGACTCGAGGCCAAAAAGACGAACGTGGTGTAAGGGATGCCATGATGCAGGATGGCAACCCAAACGGTTTTTACCTCATGCGCTTTAGCGCCACTGAGGTGGTTCCAGAGTTCATTCCCTTCCCGAGCGGTATCGACGGCGGCAGACGACTGCGAGCGAGCCTAGACCCAGAGCTCAGTTTGCCAAAGGGGGCGCTAGGTGAGGTCTCTATCAACCGGGGCGTACTCGCACCTGGAACCCAGCTCGTCGTCAATCTGTTCGATGGCGGTGCCCGCGACTCAGTCACTGCATCTCTCGATGGAGGCGTCGCGCTGCCCATGAGCTACCGAGTGCGGACTGATCCGCTTGCCGAGAAACTCTTCGCTCAGCATCTGGGCACAGACTCGGAAACCGGACGCCCTAGCCGTTCCTCGCATATTTGGCAGCTCCCCCTGCCTACAGATCTCGCGGCCGGATTGCATCGCGTGGTAATAGAAACTAAAGACGAGTTTGGGCAAGCGAACCGCCTTGGGTTCAGTTTCGAGGTACTTTCGGAATAGGCTGCGTTGGGCTTGCCTCGCAGCGCTAGTACTTGTACAAAGGAGGCAACTACGAGGAGCAACATCATGCTGAAATTAAAACAAGAAGCCCGAATTGGCTCTAAGCATCGCCCCCCCATTCTCGCAGCGTTACTGAGCCTTGCGATCGCCTGTCTATGGCCGGCTAGCTTCGCCGCTCAATTAGAAGGCGGATTCGAGATCGTACAGCTCGCCGACATGGAATGGGACGAGACAAGCGACCGCGTGCAGCAGAAGGTGCTTTACGGCAACCCCTCCGAAGAGGGGCTCTATATCATCCGCGTGCGTTTCCCCGCCGGCGGCACTAGCCGTCCCCATTTCCATTCCCAAGACCGATTCGTAACGGTAATCGAAGGCACGTGGAACGCGGGTATCGACGCGAGCCACGACATGACCAACACGACGCCAATCCCTGCCGGGGGCTTTATGATGCATCCCGCCGGCGCGGTGCACTACGACGGATCGCGCGGCGACGCGGTGGTGGTTGAGATTCGCGGCTTCGGCCCGGTCACCACTACCAGCGTCGATATCGAGCGCTAAACACTTATTCGCAACTAAAAATGGCCTAAAACACAGATTTTTAGGCCATTTCCTCCCTGCGCTCTCGACCTCGAGGCCGTGACTCTTTATAGTACGCCCCTTCCGTAACCCCCCAGTATTTTATCGACGGCGATCGCGTGCTAGAGCCGCGCTTAGCCAACGAAAGAGGATGTAAATCAGTGATCTCCGCCGCTAACGTCACCATGCAATTCGCCGCCAAGCCCCTATTCGAGAACATCTCGGTCAAATTCGGTGACGGCAACCGCTACGGCCTCATTGGCGCCAATGGCTGCGGCAAGTCGACGTTCATGAAAATCCTCGACGGTAGCCTATTGCCCACCACCGGCAACGTCTCAACAACTCCCAACGAGCGCATCGGCAGGCTCAATCAAGACCAGTTCGCTTTCGAAGAGTTCTCCGTTATCGACACAGTGATTATGGGCCACAAAGAACTGTGGGACGTGAAGAAAGAACGCGACCGCATCTACGCGCTCCCCGAGATGAGCGAAGACGACGGTATGAAGGTGGCCGAGCTTGAGATCGAGTTCGCCGAAATGGACGGCTACAGCGCCGAAAGCCGAGCGGGCGAACTGCTGAGCGGCGCCGGCATCGAAGAGGAGCTGCACTTCGGCCCCATGTCCGAGGTTGCCCCCGGCTGGAAACTGCGCGTGCTGCTGGCGCAAGCGCTGTTCTCTGACCCCGATCTGTTGCTGCTCGACGAGCCCACTAACAACCTCGACATCAATGCGATTCGCTGGCTCGAAGAGGTGCTGAATCAGCGCCGCTCAACCATGATTATCATTTCCCACGATCGCCACTTCCTCAACTCTGTCTGCACGCACATGGCGGATATCGATTACGGTGAACTGCGCGTCTACCCGGGTAACTACGACGACTTCATGATCGCCTCGACCGCCGCGCGCGAGCGTCTGCAATCGATCAATGCGAAGAAGTCTGCACAAATAGCCGACTTGCAGCAGTTCGTCAGCCGATTCTCTGCCAATGCATCAAAAGCGAAGCAAGCGACGTCGCGAGCCAAGCAAATCGAAAAAATTCAGCTCGAAGACATCAAACCGTCGAGCCGCGTTAGCCCTTACATTCGCTTCGAGCAGGACAAGAAGCTGCATCGTCAGGCCGTCGTTATTGAGAACCTAGCGCACGGCTTCGACGGCGAAACGCTTTTCGAGAAAGGCAACCTCATCATCCCCGCAGGGCAAAAAATGGCGGTGATCGGCGAGAACGGCGCTGGCAAATCAACTTTCCTTCGCTGCCTCGTTGACGCTATCCAGCCACAGAGTGGCACGATCGCCTGGGCGGAAAATGCGAGCATCGGTTACTGCCCGCAGGACAGCACCAAAGATTTCAATAACGACATGACGATCTTCGAATGGATGACTCAGTGGCGCAAACCGACCCACGATGACCTCATCGTGCGCGCCACACTAGGCCGCCTGTTATTCCCAGCAGACGACGCCAATAAGAAGGTTAAAGTGTGTTCGGGTGGCGAGAAGAACCGCCTTCTGTTCGGCAAAATGATTATGCAAGACCACAACGTGCTGATCATGGACGAGCCGACTAACCACATGGATATGGAAGCAATCGAAGCGCTCAATCTCGCGCTCGAATACTACGAAGGCACGCTCATCTTCGTCAGCCACGACCGCGAATTCGTCTCCTCGCTCGCAGACCGCATCGTCGAGATCAAAGACAAGAAGCTTAACGATTACCAAGGCAACTACGAAGAATTCCTGGCCTACCAGCTGGCGTAGGGGTCAGGTCTTTTGTTTATGCACCGCAGGTGCATGAATGAAAGACCTGACCCCGGGTTCGAAGCACCGAAGGTGCATGAATGAAAGACCTGACCCCGGGTTCAAGGCACCGAAGGTGCATAAATGAAAGACCTGACCCCGGGTTCGAACCGGCCCAGGGTTCGGCCCGCCGAACTCCTACGAAAAATGCATCGATGAAAGACCTGACCCCGGGGTTCAGATCGTGCGATGAATCTCCGCGCTAGCCATCCCAAAAGCCGCTATACTTCGTTCTAATGACACACGCCCACAACATCCTCCAATCCGTATTCGGATTCGATTCCTTCCGCCCGCCACAAGACCAAATCATCGACTCGGTTGTCGCCGGCGACGACGCCATGGTAATCATGCCAACCGGCGGGGGTAAGTCGCTGTGTTATCAGATACCTGCACTGGTCAGAGACGGTTGCGGCGTGGTGATTTCACCGCTAATCGCGCTGATGCAGGATCAGGTCAGCGCGCTACGTTTGCTCGGTGTGCGCGCCGCCTTCTTGAATTCTACGCTCGAGGCTAGCGAGGCGGCGGAGATTGAAAACGCGCTGCGCCGCGGCGAGCTAGACCTGCTGTATGTGGCACCGGAGCGCCTCAACCAGCCTCGTATGCTCACGCTTTTGCAGCAGTCGACTATTGCGCTATTTGCCATCGACGAAGCCCACTGCGTGTCGCAATGGGGGCATGACTTCCGCGCCGATTATTTACAGCTCGGCGTCCTCGCCGAGCTATTCCCCGAAGTGCCGCGCATCGCGCTCACTGCCACCGCCGACGAGCGCACGCGCGGCGAGATTATCCGCAGGCTGGGGCTCGAACACGGCGGCCACTTTATCGCGGGCTTCGACCGGCCGAATATCCGCTATCGCATCGCGCTGAAAACCAACGCCAAGACGCAGTTGCTTAAGTTTTTGAAAGACGAACACCCGCGCGATGCAGGCATTGTTTACTGCCTCTCGCGTAAAAAAACCGAAGAGATCGCGCACTGGCTGACGCTACAGGGTTTTACCGCGCTGCCGTATCACGCCGGCCTTCCTACCCAGATGCGAGCAACACATCAGGCGCGCTTCCTACGCGAGGAAGGCGTCATAGTGGTGGCCACAATTGCTTTCGGCATGGGTATCGACAAACCCGATGTGCGCTTCGTCGCCCACCTCGACCTGCCCAAAACCGTTGAGTCCTACTATCAGGAAACCGGGCGCGCCGGCCGCGATGGCCTGCCCGCCGATGCCTTCATGGTGTATGGCCTGCAGGACGTGATCAAACTTCGCCAAATGATGGAAGGCTCCGAGGGCAGCGAAGAACACAAGAGAGCCGAACAGCACCGGCTCAACGCGATGCTAGGGTTCTGCGAGATCACCTCCTGTAGACGCCAAGCCTTGCTCGCTTATTTCGACGACCACCTGCCCGAGCCCTGCGGTAACTGCGACACCTGTCTGGAACCCGCTGACACTTGGGACGGTACAGAATCTGCCCGCATGGCGCTGAGCACAGCGTACCTTACAGGCCAACGTTTTGGTGTGAATCATCTTATCGATGTGCTGCGTGGCTCCGAGGCCGATAAAATATTCCAGTTCGAACACCACAACCTTAGCGTCTACGGCATCGGCAAAGCGCTAAGCAACGAACAATGGCGCTCAGTTTTTCGCCAACTCGTCGGGCGAGGGTATTTAAACGTGGACCTAGAACGCTACGGCGCGCTGCGTTTGCAGGAGCGTTGCCGGCCGCTGCTGCGCGGGGAAGAATCGATAGAGCTGCGGCGCGATGTAAAACAGAAAACTGCGAAGCGGCAAACTCGCACGCCGCTGCCGTCAGACATCGACGTGGCATTGTGGGAAGCCCTGCGTGACTGCCGCCGCGGATTCGCCGAAGAACAGAACGTGCCGCCCTATGTGATTTTCCACGACAGTACCCTGCAAGAGATGTGCGTATTGCAACCTGCAACGCTCGAAAGACTCGCCGAGGTCAGCGGTGTAGGCGAACGCAAGCTCGAGAAATACGGTCCAGCATTCGTGAGTGTGATCATCAACCATCTCGCCTAAACCACAGCCAGTATTGCCTCGCCGCGTCTGGGCTGCGATTATGCAGCCACCTGATAAAAACAACGACGCAGGGGAGCACGCAGGATGACCATCGACAAACTTGAGACAGCCGAAGAATCCGTTGCTGGTAACGGCCTGCTAAGCCGCCGCCTGCTGCTCGGTCTTGGAATCAGCGGCACAGCCGCTGCCCTCTCGCCAAACCTCTTGGCGGCAGAGGCTTCCCGTTTCAACATACCGAGCTGGTCGAAACAACCGGGACCCGGCCCAAGCGCCTATGGCCAGCCCTCGCCTTTCGTCGCCGACATTCAGCGTGACCCCGGCCGCGCTAACCCGCTCTATCCCGGCGGCGGCGCATCGCGCACGCCGCTGCACGCACTGCGCGGCACACTCACCCCCAACGGGCTGCATTTCGAACGTCACCATGCGGGCGTGCCGGCGATAGACCCGGCCGAGCATAAGCTCATTATCAACGGTCTAGTCGACAGAGCATTAGCGTTTAGCTACGACGATTTGCTGCGCTACCCCATGGTGTCCCGTATCCAATTTCTCGAATGTTCGGGCAATAGCGGCGCGCTTTTTGGCGCTACGCCGCCTCAAGGCACAGCACAAAGCATCAACGGCTTGGTCTCTTGCGCCGAATGGACTGGAATCCCCCTCTCGGTGTTGCTGAACGAGGCAGGAATCGATCCGACCGCACGCTGGTTAAGCTGTGTTGGGGCTGATGCGGCGAGCATGGGCCGCTCGATTCCCTTAGACAAAGCCCTCGATGATGTTTTGGTGGCACTGTTCCAAAATGGCGAGCCACTGCGCCCAGAGCAAGGATTCCCCCTGCGACTTTTTGTCCCTGGCTGGGAAGGCAATGTGAGCGTCAAGTGGCTGACCCAGCTCAAGCTCGCACGCGAGCCAAGCCAATTCCGCGACGAAACCAGCAAATACACTGACACGCTCGCAGACCGCAAAAGCCTCCAATTTAGCTTCCCCATGGGGGTTAAATCGATTATCACCTCCCCTTCGGGCAAGATGCAGCTACAGCCAGGCTTGTACCAAATAGAAGGCCTTGCGTGGTCGGGAGCCGGACGCATCGCTAAGGTGGAGGTGAGCGCCGATGGCGGCGCCAGCTGGGCGCCTGCACACATCGATGCTCAGAGCGGCGACAAGTCTCTAGCGCGCTTTCGCGTGCCATGGCGTTACAGTGGGGCGCCAGCACAGCTTATTAGCCGCGCCACCGATTCCGAAGGCAAGCTCCAGCCGACGCGCGACGCTCTGCTCGCCGAAGTTGGCAGTCTTGCGTTTTATCACTTTAATGCGCAGCAGTGTTGGGCGGTAGATAACAAAGGCGAGGTGAGCAATGCGTATGTTTAACGGCAAGACTGAGCGCTCTTTGCAGTTCTTATTTCGGCTCTCAGCAGCGGCGCTGAGCTGTGCAGTAAGCCCTATAGTCTCAGCACAGATCGACAGCGCAGAGACCTTGCTCTCGCCCAACCTAGGCACAATCGTAGAACAACAAGAGATCGAGGCATTGGATCTCATCGCATCGGCTGAAAGTCCCCTGCCAGTCGGCAGTGGTAGCGCCTTTCAGGGACGAGAAATCTACGCGAACCAGTGCGCAGCCTGTCATGGCGCCGATGGCAAAGGTGGCGCGGCCAATCAACCACTCGTCGGGGGCAATATTCAATCCGCCGACCGCCCGCTGCGCACGGTCGGCAGCTTCTGGCCACACGCGACAACCCTCTTCGATTTCGTGCGCCGAGCCATGCCAGCGAACGCACCGAAATCGTTAAGCGACACTGAGGTCTATCAGGTGGTCGCCTATGTGCTGTACATGAATGGCCTGATAGACCAGTACAAGATCATCGACGCCGACAGCCTTGCTGGCATCAAGATGCCCAATAGCGACGGTTTCATTGACATGAGCGCGCAATAAGCCTTATCTAAGCGGCTGAATCTGCACAATTTGTTGCAAAATTAAGCCGGCTCAGCCCCCTCCTATGCTTCACCTCGCTGCGCAATCTCAGTACACTCCGCGCTGCTTCGCCTCGTGAAAGCTTCCTGAAAGCTTCTTGCAGAGGGCTAACAACGCTTCCTCAGAAGCCCCCTAAAAAGCCCTTACACCAAGTCCGAATAAAAAAAGCCCGATAATAATTAGTCAAAAACTGAGAGAGACCATGCCTACACCCAAACTGCGTGCTACAGCTCGACTAGCCTTCCTCCTGTCTGCCTTGTTGTTGAGCGCGTTCAGCACTGCCGCCCATGCACAGACAGGACTCACGCTCGAGCGCATTGCAGGGGAACCCTCTTTCGCCGACTTCGCCAACATGGCGCCAAGCACAGAACTCGCACGCTCTATGAGTCGAGTCGCAGACTTTACCCAGCGCCTACCCGACGATGGCGATCCCGCCTCTCAACGCACCGAGGTCTATCTGGGTTATGACCAGCAAACCTTGCACGCGATTTTCTTGGCCTTCGATGAAAGCCCCAACCAGATTCGTGCCAACCTCTCTTCACGCGAGAATATCGACGGCGACGACATCGTGGAAATGGTCATCGACACCTTCAATGACCAGCGCGCCGCATTCGGTTTCCGATCCACACCACTGGGTATGCAGTGGGATGCACGCTGGACCGAAGGCGCATCAAATCGCGCGGGCTTCGATACCACGCTTGAAACCGTATGGGAGAGCGATGGGCAAGTCACCGATCGCGGCTATATGGTGAAGATGGCGATACCCCTGCGCAGCCTACGTTTCCTCGACCGCCCAGAGCAGCTATGGCGCATACAATTCGGACGCATCATCCCCCGCCTTAGCGAAGAGTCTTACTGGCCGCCCTATCTTATCGATATAGAAGGCCGCCTGAACCAGACCGCTGAGCTGCGGGGTATTCGCAATGTCTCGCCGGGTAATAACTCGCAGATAGTGCCGTTCGTTTTCGCTCGCGAGGTGGACTCTCTGCGCACACGCGCACCCGGCGGCCCTGCTTTTCAGCAAAGCTCGGAGCAAGACGTCGGCGTAGATGCCAAATTTGTCTTCAATGATTCGATGGTTCTCGACGTCACGTTAAATCCCGACTTCTCCCAAGTCGAATCCGACCAGCCGCAGGTCACGCTCAACGAACGTTTCGAGGTGCAGTTTCCAGAGCGCCGGCCGTTCTTCGTTGAGAACGCCGACTTCTTCGCGACAGACTCCAACCTCGTGTTCACGCGTCGCATTGTCGACCCCGACGGCGGCGTGCGGTTTACCGGTAAAGCGGGCGATTACGGCTTTGGCACGATACTGATGAATGACATCGCGCCAGGCCTAAACCGCAGCGAAGGCGACCCACTCAACGGCGAGAAAGCGACTATTGCGATACTGCGCGGCTTCAAGGATATTTCAACCCAAGACCGCGTAGGCTTCTTGCTGACCGATCGTGAGCTTGGCGACGGCTATAATCGCGTGGCTAGCGTAGACGGCCGTTTCCGAATCAACAATAACTGGCTCACGCAAATGCAAGCAGTTGCCACGGAGTCGGAGCCGGTAAACGGCGGCGAAACGACGACGGGTTATCAGCGCAATATTCAATTCAACCGCGTTGGCCGTACCGTGCAAAACCACACGCACTATATCGCGACCAGTAAAGATTTCCGCACCGAGCTCGGTTTCCAGAACCGCTTTTTTAAGGCCGATGTTGATGGCATCCACCAGCGCGTCGCGCTCAATTTCTTCCCTGATGGCACCTCGCTCAATTCTTGGGGCACTACGCTATTTGGCGTGTACCTCGAAGACACCGAAGGCACTAAGCTCTTCTCACAATTGGGTCCAAGCATCGAGTTCAATTACGACACGACAAGTTTCGGTGTTAACTACACCGAGTACGATGAAGTGTTACGGCCACAAGATTTTAGCGGCCTGGCAAGCAACCGCGCTTATAACTACGAAGACTGGCAGGTGAGCCTCGAAAACAACACGCTCAACAGCCTCGAGTTCGAGGCCAGCTATCGCAGTGGTACAAGTCTAAATCTCGTGCCACCGCGCGGCTCGCTGCCAAATATCGTGGATAGCGCCCGCGTTAGTGTCGATGCGCTATGGCGCCCAATCGATCGCTTACGCGTGCTCAACACTTACCTCAATACGGCACTCGAGACACCAGCGGGCACCAAGGTTTTCACTAACCGCATTGCGCGCAGCAATTGGAATTACCAGTTCACCAAAGAATGGTCGCTGCGCTTCATCGCACAATACGACGAAACCGATGCGGGGCCTGCAACGCGGTTAGTTGATGATGAGAACCTCAACTTTGACCTGCTGCTGCGCTATGTCATCAACCCCTGGTCGGCCCTGTTTATTGGCTACAACACTAACCAAAGCAACTTCGACATAGTCGATATGGAGGGCGAGCGCGAGCTGGTGATTGCGAATGATCTGCGCAAAGACGGTGAGCAGGTGTTTGTGAAGTTTAGTTATCTGTTTCAGCGTTAGGCTAGCAACCCTCGCGTAGCAGTCCTTGCGAGTAACAATTTATTACATCACCAGCGCGCCTGCGGCTCTATGCCGCGGCGGCGCGCGTTGGCGAGAACGCCTGATAGGTCTATACTGGCCCTCTAATACATAAGTCTATTAACGACCGAAATCATCACGCGGAGACGCACGCTATGACCAAAACACTGACTTCCAAGAGCACTCTGCGCAAGGCGATCGCACAAATCGGCGCTGGCACCTTGGCGCTAGCCATCGGCACAAGTGCGGTCATCGCCCAGCCCAGCGCGGCGACACGCAGCGCCTACCCAGAGCTTGCAGAGCTCTTCAATGCCTTTGACGTGACTCAGGCCCAAGCCTATGGCGAGATCAATAAGATCAATGAAAACCCGTATGCCAAGGAAGCCCGCGACAACCTAGCTGAGCACCTAATGATGATGGCCAACATGACCATGAAGGACATGATGGCGCAAGGCATGGGCCACGGCGACGACATGCACATGGGCATGGATATGGGCAGCCCCTATGGCGACCTCGAAGTCGAGGCCCGCATTAACCTGCGTAACCTCATGCGCGAGTCGCACTCTGACGAAGCAGCCAGCAACGCCTACGACAACAGCGGCGTGCTCAATAGGCACACCGCCGAGGTCATCAAGCACGGCCGCGAGTTCGAGAACGCGCTGTTCAACATTTACGCCGACGACTCGATTAGCGATAAGCGCGCCGCGCTGGAGCAGGCCGTGATCGACTACAAAGCCGATACACGGCACTCCGTCGCATCTACGCCCAAAGACACAACAGCCCTTGTGACACACCCTCAGGCCAATGCGTTCAAAACGGCGTTCCCACGACTCAGCGCATTCGTCTGGACCCAGCAGTGGCTGCAACTCGCCGCGCTTGAAGCCGTTATTCGCGACAATGTTGATGATCAGTTCAGCGGTGGAATGGACATCGCCCTCGAGCGTTTCGAAAACAAAATCGGCTCAGCAGGCGGCATGAGCATGTACCCTGCCCCAAGCGAGCTGCCTATGGCCGCTGCTATCGCGCCTGACCTTTATAGCCAGTCAGCAGAAGCGACTATCATCCTCGACAACCTCAATGTTCTTGAGACTATCGTTGCCGACATTCTGTCGTATCCGAACCTCGACAATCGCGCCGAGCTTATAGACAGTGCGGTCGCAAAGTTCACCGACCCGGAAGCGGGCAACGTGACAGCCGAAGACTATCTCCTGTTCGCCCTGCGCGGCGGCATCTACAACCAGGGCGGGCCAGCTGTCGGCGAACTCTCGCAGTCTGAGCGCAATCGCTCGCGCGCCGCCATGGACATGCAACACGCCATGGTAATGGGCAACGGCCCGCAGTAACCCCGGGGTCAGGTCTTTCATCGATGCATTTTCCCAACGAATCTCGTGGCAATGAGATTCGTTGGGAATTCTGCTCATCTGGAGCGATTTGAATAAGCCTCTAAAGACGACGTATTTGATTTTCCCTCGCTCGACACTCTTCACCGCACCTCATTGTTGATCTCCAACCGACAGCCTATCGACTAGTACCGACCTCGATGCACTTAATATTGCCACCTCTTTTCAGGCTTAGCCCTTGTAAACGGCTCCAGCCTGGATGGTCTAGAGTGTGGTCGCATAAACCCACCTAGTTGGTAGGGAAAATGCATCGATGAAAGACCTGACCCCGGGGTTGATCGAGATCAGTGTTGGGGGGCTATGGGGCGCTATTATTGGGATGCACGTATTCAGTTCACGTCATCGAGGAAAAGATTATGTCTAGAGAAGCCGGAGATCGTTATCGCTGCGAGGGGTGTGGTGCAGAATTGGTTTATGAAAAACCCTGCCCTTGTGGCGATAAAATGGCGCATAGCGAGGTTTGCTGTGGCGCGCAAATGGTAAAGGTCGATAAAAAGGAATAAGTATGACGCGTAGGGCATTTTTGAAGGGCGTTGGTGTAGTGTCGGGGGCGATTTTTCTGCCGCAGGCAACATTGGCCGCCACGGGCAGTAGGACACTCAATAGACTGGAGATACCGGAGCGTCTTGATGGCATTCGTAGCGCCAACGGCCTCAGCTATGTCCTACGCGCACAGACTGGATCCAAAGAATTTGTCTCGGGGCTCAACACGCCAACCCTGGGTATTAACCGCGATTACCTCGGTCCTACCCTATTCCTAAGGCGCGGCGACGACGTTCAATTCAATGTCACCAACGCGCTTGCCGAGCCAACCACGCTTCACTGGCATGGGCTGCATGTGCCCGCTAAGGCAGATGGCGGCCCCGCTCAAATTATTAAGCCGGGCGCGACCTGGGCACCACAGTTCACCGTCAACCAGCCTGCCGGAACGTTCTGGTATCACTCGCATCTCCTGCATAAAACGGGCGAGCAGGTCTATCGCGGCTTAACCGGCATGATCGTCCTCGAGGATGAGGTCAGCGATGCGCTCGCGTTGCCGAAAGACTATGGCATCGACGACATCCCGCTCACGGTCCAGGATCGCCGCTTTAATAGCGACGGGAGTTTCGACTACATCGGCATGCATCGTGATGTCATGACCGGCCTCTTCGGCGACCACATTTTGGTGAATGGGACGCTGAATCCCGTTTTTACCCCCACAACGCAGCGTGTCCGCTTTAGGCTTCTCAATGCCGCGAACGCGCGCACTTTGACCTTCGCATTCGATGATCAGCGTGATTTTCAGCTCATCGCGACAGACGGCGGCTTCGTCGAGAGGCCTGTCACCTGCACAAGTCTCGTGCTTGCACCGTCAGAACGTGCTGAGATCGTAGTCGATTTTGCCGATTCCAAGCCCTGCACATTAATCAGCCTGCCCTTGGAGTCAGGCTCCCCGTTCGCCACCACGGGGATGATGGCGCGCATGCACACCGGAAATAACGAGCGCTTCGACATACTGCGAATCGAACCCTCGGCGACTGTGAGTAGCAGCCCTGCGCTGCCGAGCACTCTCGCGACGATCCCAAGGCTTGACCCCGCTGACGCAATCACTACACGACGCCTGACGCTGTCGATGGCAATGGGGATGGGCATGATGCGTGGCCGCGGGCGTGGCGAGAGTTTCTTTATCAATGACCAAGCGATGGATATGAACGTCATCAACTATCGGGTCAAAAAAGACACGACCGAAATCTGGGAAATCCATAACGACTCGATGATGATGCACCCGTTTCACATCCACCATTCGCAGTTTCAGATACTTGACCGCGATGGCGTCCCGCCGGCAGCGCACGAGGCGGGGCTCAAAGACACCGTGAAAGTCGGCCCAGGTGAGACTGTGCGATTTATCATGCGCTTCGAGAACTATTCAGACCCTAACACGGCCTACATGTATCACTGTCATATCTTAGAACATGAAGACAATGGCATGATGGGACAATTTACCGTCGAATAGACTGAGACACTCGGGGTCAGGTCTTGCATCGATGCATTTTTCTCCGGGTATTAGCGGGAGCTAGCAGCCGAGGTCAGACATCTGCTATCCCGGGTAGAATCTCGCCTCGCTCACTCCGCCGTGAGATGCTGCAGCACCATGCCGATCAACATGGCACCAACGAACAGAACCACAGACGGCTCTAGCGTCGCGAGTCCTGTAAGCGCAGGGCCAGGACAGAGTCCTGCGAGCCCCCAACCTATTCCGAATAGGGCAGCACCACTAAGCAACCTCCCATCCAAGTCTGCCTTGGTTGGCAGATAGAACTTAGTCTCGAAAAGAGGGCGCTGTCGCCGCAACACGAGCCAGAAGGTCGCGGTAGTGACCGTCACGCCGCCTCCCATCACGAGTATCAAACTCGGATCCCAATTGCCTGCTAGGTCGAGGAAGCCAACCACTTTCGCAGGATTCACCATGCCCGAGATAATTAGACCCAGCCCAAACAGTAATCCCGACATCAACGCGACTAGCGGGCGACCCAGAGCGCTCATAGCTGCACCTCCAAGACGTGACGCGTGACATACACAGTTATGAAGCCAAACAGCATAAAGGTCGCCGTCGCTGCGAACGATCGCTTGGAGAAACGCGCTATGCCGCAGATACCATGACCGCTAGTGCAGCCGCTGCCGAGCCGGGTCCCAAAGCCGACGAGAAGGCCAGCCACGGCTGTGAATACTGGTGTCGACTGAATATCGACAATGATCGGCGCAGGCGCCACCAACGAATAGCACACAGTCGCGAGCAACAACCCCGCCAGAAATAGAGCGCGCCACAGTCTCTCGTCGCCACGCGAGGTGAGCGCGCCGCCAAGGATGCCGCTTATACCGGCAATGCGCCCATTACCGACCAGCATAATGACTGCCGAAAGACCGATTAAGACGCCACCGGCCAGCGCGCTTAAAGGTGTAAAATTTTCCATGGTTGATCCTCAATGAATACGACTACAATCTAGGCCCGATCAAAGAAATTTAGGCCGGCCCATGCCCCTACCACGCTCGCTGCCGCACAGCGCTTTGCGAGGCGCGACCCTTGCCCTTAAGGCGTTGAGCGCTCTCGCGGTTCTCGCCAGTATAGCGCTTTCGGCAGTGCTGTTACTTGCGCCAGCACAAATAGTCGTCCCTATCACTCAGCGGTTAGCTGCCAACGAAGGGATCATACTCCAGAGGCTCACACTCGGCACTCCTTGGTTTACGCTGCCCGAAGATGACGGCATGTTTCTTCTTACGCTCAGCGAAGTAGAAGCACACTTTCCCAACGGCTCTGTGGCTGTTGAAGACGCGAAACTGTATTTTTCCGTGGCCGACATCATGGCTGGCCGGATGACCCGAGTGGAAGCCCACGAGGCACAACTGAGCTATCAACTCGTCCCTAGTGACTCACCGAACACTGCGCTCTCGCCCACGCTTCTTTTCGACCAGCACGACGAGATGGACACACTGCTTGCAAACCTGCCGGTCGATACCTTTCGCATCGACTCCCTCTTGGCAGCAATCACCGATGGCAACGCCTCCGCATCCCTCGCGACAGTTACAGCAGATACTCTAGCGCTGACGGGCGGCACGCTCGCGCCCCACCTTTCTCTGAATTTTTCAACACTCATCAAGCCGGCGCTCATGGTCACGTTACCACCGGCTTTACAAACCGGTGCGAACGTCACTGCCAGAGGCGCAATAGCTCATCACCAAGAGACCACTATCCTTGCAGAGCTAGTTACCGAGGCGTCCACTACGCCCCCCTTACTCGCGCTCAGTATAGACCTCGCAAATCGCGAGCTCAGCGCTGACATCGGGCTCAATTTCCAGCAGCTTTCACAAATTTACCCCGCCTTATTCGACAGCTTTACCAACGATTACGGCGTCATCATCACCAAAGAATCACTCCCCAAAATTGAACTCGATCTCGCCTTGTCCGAACGCGAATTTTCTCTGAGCAACCGCAGCGCGACATCGTTTGTAGACGCCGCAGTGACTCACGACCTCGTGTCGAACAGTGGCAAGCTCACACTACGCGCAACGCCCCCTGCGTTCAGCGCGAACCGTCCTTTATCGACATTCATCGACCTCAGCGCGCTAGGTTTTTCATCCCAAACGAATGAACTCATCGATGGCAGCGTAATGCTGAACGCCGACATCGCTTGGCACTCCCAGCCAGACGCAGGTTGGGCGTTTAGTGGACCGGTCACAGTCGCTATCAGCGAGCTTAGCGGCATGCTTGGCGAGACACTCTTCGTCGGCGCGAACACGCAGCTGACAGCCGAAATAACTGGAAGCTCCGCGCCCGCTGCACGCTTCGCGCTCACCACGCCGCGTCCCTTTGCGTTAAAAATTGACAGCTTAGATACCGGCTTCGTACTCGAAGAGGCAAGCCTCAACTACACGCTGAATGTGGGCCCGTATGCCGTTGCCGGCAACGACGCGCCTGCTTACCGACTGATGGCAAGCCAGCTACGCGCGCGATTCCTAGGAGGCGAAGTGTCGGCCCCTGAGTTCGTGATTAGCGAGTCTGCCGCTCCTCAGAACCTCGACCTCGTCCTCACAGGCGTAGATCTCAATACCCTAGTCCAGCTCGCCAACACACCCGAAGTCGTCGTTAACGGACGGATAAGTGGCTATTTGCCCCTCAACCTCAACCCAGACAGCGAGGGCAGCATGATCACCGTGCGTGACGGGCTCCTATCGGCACTTAAGCCAGGCGGAAGTATTCATTACACTCCGCTGGGCGGCATGGCGAGTGCCAACCAAAGCGTTCAGCTCGTTAACGAAGCGTTAGCTAACTATCAATTCAGCACACTCGATACGACCCTGCAGATCGACGACTCCGGCGAGATACTCTTTGGCGTAGCTCTGGCCGGCGCCAACCCTGACATGAACGCCGGACAAGCGATTAACCTCAACGTCACCATTACCGATAATTTGATCGATCTGGTGAGCAGCCTGCGTGCGAGCCGGGACCTTACTGAGGCACTGGAGAGGCGGCTGGCTCAGTAGTCGGGTTAACGCCATTAAGGATAAAATTCAGCAGTGGTTAAGCCAAAGGCACTATCCTATTCCTCGTGTCGTGCAACGCTTACTCCGATACGAAACTCGGAGTACACTCGGAAAAATTGCTCAATGAGAATAGAACGATGATTAAGCTCGGAACCGCCATCCTAACCAGCCTCAGTCTGGTGCTCGCCAGCTGCACACCCACCGTGCAGGTTGCAGTGCCGAACGAGCCCATCACCATTAATCTTAACGTGCGTATCGAGCACGAAATTCGTGTCCAAGTTGAGAAAGAGCTGGATGACATCTTCGCCGCCGATAGCGGCCTTTTTTAAGTCAAGGACAACAACATGAATAAAGCAGGATTTACGATCAAGGCCGTCACACGATCATTTGGTCGACTGTTATTGATCGCTCTTCTCGCCTTGTCTCCCGCCGCGTGGGCGATAACCTTGCAAGAAGCAAAGCAGCAAGGAGTCGTTGGCGAACAGCGAGATGGCTATTTGGGTGTCGTGAACAGCGCTGCTAGCGCCGAGGTGCAAGCGCTAATCGATCAAGTTAATCGCGAGCGGCGTGAGCGCTACCAACAGATAGCCCAGCAGAATGGCATAAGCGTGGCTCAGGTTCAGGCGCTGTTCTTCGAGCAAGCGGTGGAAGCGACCCAAGCGGGGCATTACCTGCAAAACGCGAGCGGCGGCTGGGTAAAGAAGTAGCTGGAGCTACTTCTCGATAATCGCCTGTGCCGCTAACGCCTTAAATTTCTGTGCCAGCGCGTGCGCACCCGCAGGCTGTACTTGCAGCATCAGCACCAACGCGGTGTTGGTGACAGGGTCGGCCCACGCGAAGGTGCCAAGAGAGCCACTCCAACCGAACTCGCCATTGTGCGTCGCATAGGCACTCTTCTCTGCATCCACTACTACAGCCACTCCGTAGCCCCAGCCGCGATCGAGCATCGGCTGCTCGGGGTTCGTGCCAAAAGGCATCAGTCGTGGCTCTATCTGATTACGCGTCATCGCAGCGACTGTCTCACCTTGCAGGATCCGCGCTCCCTCTAGTTCCCCGCCATTAAGCAGCATCTGCAAAAAGCGTAAATAGTCAGGCGCGCTACTCACGATGCCGGCAGCGCCTTCTTTTAGCGGCGGATCGTCGGTTATAGGAATCGCCATCGGTGGCACAAGTTGCAGCCCCTCTGACCCCACGGCGTAGGCACGGGCCAGTCTTGATTGAGATTCTGGTGGAACGAAAAAACCGGTATCGGCAAGACCCAATGGCGCAAACATCTCTTGCGCCAGATATTCATCGAATGCCATGCCAGACACAACCTCAACCACCCGCCCCAGTACCGTAAGCGAAATACTGTAAACCCATTGTTCACCGGGGTCGCCAATTAGCGGTACCGCAGCGACTTTGTCGCTTAGCTCAGCGAGCGTGTCTCCTCGTGAACGCACGCCATTTTCTCGGTAAAGCGAACTAAAGCGATGGCTTAATCCTGCCGTGTTTTTCAGCAGATCGGCTACGGTTATTGCGCGGGAAGGGGCGCGCGTTGCAGCAAAGTCTTGAGCCACCGGATCACTAAACACACGCACAGAGTCGAAACTGGGGATGTATTTGGCAACGGGATCGTCGAGCCCCAGCTCACCTCGTTCGATAAGCTGCAGCGCCGCTACCGCCGTCATCGGTTTACTCATCGAACGAATCTGAAACAGCGAATCGTCGCGCATAGGCGACTCGCTGAGCACTTGCCACCCCATGCTCTCGAGGTAGACGAGTTTACCCTCGTGCAGCATCCCCGCCACGAGCCCCGCAACGCGGCCGTCGTCGACATGCTGACGCAGCATCTCGCTTACCAGTTCAAGACGCTGGCTCGACACACCAACAGTTTCCGGCAGAACGCGCGACAGGTTATCGCCAGAGGGCTGCGCAGTGGCAGTGACAAGCACTCCTGACAAGGCGAACCCTGCCAGTGCCGCGGTCTTACTCCACATCATTCAGGCTAGCTTTGTAAGTCTCGGTAAGCATCCGCACGGAGATGAGTGAGAGCAGCGACGCGAAAGCGATATAGACCGATACCCAAACAATGGAGTATTCAGCCCACAGTAGCGTCGCGATAGTCGGCGCAAACGCACCGCCGACGATAGCGCCAATCTGATAACCAAGCGAGGCACCCGAATAGCGCACTTCGGTGCTGAACAGTTCAGTAAAGAAAGCAGCCTGCGGCCCGTACATTAAACCGAGGAAGGCGAGCCCGCCCGACAGCGCGAGCACCACAAGCCAAAACTGACCGGTGTCGATAAGAGGAAATAAGGCGAAAGACCAGGCTCCGGTTAGCACCGCGCCGAGCATGAAGATGCCGCGGCGGCCGTGGCGATCGGAATACGTCGCCGCCCAAAATTGCGCAGGAATCTGTACGCCCGAGGCGATCAATACCGCAAAAAGCATCGTGTCACGGGGAATCGCCGCGCCGTTGACATCGCCACCGTAAGCCAGCACAAAACCAATCAGAATATAGAACGCCACTTGGATAGATAGAAACGCACCCGCTGCGAGCGCGATGCGTTTGGGGTATTTAACCAACGCTTCGATGATCGGTGAACGGCGCACAATTTTCACTGGCGACTCGGCATCACGCTGCGCTTTCACGGCCTGCAGCTCTTTGAATGCCTCTGTGTCCTCCAGGTTCAGCTGCACATACATGCTAATGCCGATGAGAAGGACGCTGGAGATAAAGGGAACTCGCCAGCCCCAGTCCATGAACGCCTGTTCTGAAACCGATGAGCTTATCAGGATAAACGCCAGATTTGCCAGGATGACCCCGACCGGCGCGCCCGCTTGCGCATAGGCGCCATAGTAACCACGCTTGTCGGCTGGCGCGCTCTCGGTGACCAACAGCATCGCCCCACCCCACTGCCCGCCAATGGCGAGCCCTTGGGCGAAACGCAGCAGACAGAGCAGAATTGGTGCGGCGACGCCGATGCTTGCATACGTGGGCAGCAAACCGATAAGCGTCGAGGAAATACCCATCATCCACAGAGCGATCACTAGGGTCTTCTTGCGCCCGACTCTGTCGCCGAAATGACCAAAAATAATGCCGCCCAAGGGGCGTGCGATAAAACCAAACGCGAACGTGCCAAATGACAAGACGAGGCCGATTGTGGGGTCACTACCGGGAAAAAAAGCGGCGGGGAATACCAGCGCCGCTGCGGTCGCGTAGAGAAAGAAGTCATACCATTCGATGCTAGTACCGGCGAGCGCGGTGAGTGCTACCTTGCGCATACTCTGCTTAAGATGCGCGGGGTCTTGCGCATTTGGCGCGTCTTGGACGGACGAATCGGTCATCGTGGCGTTCTCCTTATTATTCTCATTAGTGTGAAATGCTGCCTGAAGCTTTGAGCCGCACTCATCGCGGATGGACAGCTATCACGCTTAGCGCGACAATAGTGCATCACTGGCGAGCATAGCAGCAAAGCCCCGTCGGTACAGTAGTCTGAAGTGGGTGTGCGATAGCTGCAGGAAAACGGAAAAGGATGTCGGATAATGGTTTATGAAATTCTAAGAGTTATGCACTTCGCTGCGCTATTCGTCGTCGCAGCTACTGTATTCATTCATTACATCGCTTTCGGTCCCCAGATCACAAGAGAGGACGCGCGCAACCTTTACAGGGTCGATCTCGCGTTCTGGGCCGCGAGCGGCATCGTCTTCCTAATCGGACTTGTCTTGTGGCTTGGCGTCGGCAAGCCAGCGAGCTTCTACACGGCCAACTCCTTGTTCCACACGAAGGTTGGCCTCTTTCTCGGCATGCTCCTCTGCTCGATTCCCGCTTCCAAGTTTTTCCGCTTAGAAGGGCGCTATCCCCCTACACCAGAGGATGCCGACATTAAGATAGAGACGCCTACGATGTCGCGCTCCTTAGTACGCGGCAAACTCCTCACTCTCGCAGTCATCTTTATGTGCGCCTACTTGGTGGCCCGCGGTGTGGGGCTCTAGCTTTCTATCGCAGCGCTGTTGGGCGCGCGCGCCGCGCGCGGCCTGCATCACCGTTTGCACGAGCGTACTACTCTTCCCCGCGCTGGTATTGGCGCAAACCTTACCGACGACCAGCATCGATTTCGCGTCACTGGCCGCAGCGCTGCAGGGGCGCGATAGAGATCCGGCCGACTTCATGCGCGACGCCTCGCGTCGCCCGCTCGAAGTGCTGGAGTTTTTAGAGCTACGCCGCGGTATGCGCGTGCTCGACCTCTACGCTGCCGGCGGCTATTACACGTTTATCCTTGCCAAGGCCGTTGGCCCTGAAGGCGAGGTTATCGCCCAAAACACCGAGCGCGGACGCGCCTTCGTCGAAGACCGCCAAGTCATGAGTCAAGGCGAGGCTTTGGATGCCAAGACCAAACCATTGAATAACGTCAGCCAACTAATCGCCCCCACGACCGCCTTAGGTCTGCCGCCAGAATCAGTCGATTTCATCTTGCTCGCGCAGACCCTGCATGATTACTACAACCCGAATCCACAGCGTGCTCGCGCCCTTTTGCAGACCCTCTACACCCTACTCAAGCCCGGCGGCACACTGGGCATCACCGATCATATTGGCGATCCTCGCTTCGACAACAGCGCACTACACCGCATGTTGCCCCAGCAGGCGCTGGAACTCGCCTTGGAGGCCGGCTTTAGTGTCACGCAAAGCGATCTCTTGAAGGTAGCCAGCGACGAGCCGAGTCGTGCTATCTTCGATCCTCGACTCGCACGGAATACCAGCCGCTTTTTGCTACGACTCCGCAAGCCAGTGGCAAGCAATTAGCACGCACTTACAGAGCACTTTACGAGAAACAGACGGGGAGAGAGAACAATGAGAAGACTCCAAACCGCGGTATTCAGGCCATACGCCACTCTAGCAGCCGGCATTCTCGTTCTGCTTGGCGCCACGAGCGCACTGCAGGCGCAGGAGCGCTATTCAGCTCCGCGCACCGCTGACGGCGTACCTGACCTACAGGGCATCTGGACCAGCAATACCATCACCCCGTTCGAGCGCGACCCTGCGCTAGGAAACCAATTGCGGCTGTCCCGCGACGAAGCAATCGCTCTAGAAGAAAATGTCGCCGCCTACAGCGCCGCCGCCGATGCGCCTAGCGACCCGAACCGCAGCGCGCCAAATAAGGGGCAGATCGAGCTCGCCGACAGCTATAACAACTTCTGGTTCGACGCCGGCACTCATATCGCAGAATACGAGGGCGAATACCGCAGCTCACTCATTACCCATCCGACCAATGGCCGCCTTCCCGACTACACCGAATCCGCACGTGAGCGCATCAATGCCGCTGCGCAGCAGCGTGTACTGCGCGGCGCGTATGCCGGCCCCGAGGCGCGCCCGCTTGCGGAACGCTGCTTGCTGTCCTTTAGCTCCAGCGGCGGCCCACCGATGCTGCCAATCCTCTACAACAATCACTATCAGATTGTACAGTCGCCAGGCTATGTCATGATTTTGGTTGAGATGGTGCACGATGCACGCATTATTCGAATGAGCGACTCACCATTGCCCGACGCACACCGACGCTGGCTTGGCGACTCACTCGGCCATTGGGAAGGCGATACGCTCGTCGTTGAAACCAGCCGAATAAATCCCAGCCAGCGCTTTCGTAATGCGTCTGAGAACTTTAAAATTACCGAGCGCTTTACCCGTGTTGGGGCTACGCGCATTAATTACGAATTCACCGTCAGCGACCCAGAAACTTGGGTTAGCGAGTGGTCGGCGCAGATTCCCTTTAACGCCACAGATGACACAATGTATGAATACGCGTGCCACGAGGGTAATTACTCATTACCCGGCGTGCTCGCAGGCGCGCGGCGCGACGAAGCTGAGCTTTAGCACAGCGAAATCCTAACGACAGAAGACCAGATATGAGCCAAAAAAACCGGAACCCCAAAGACTTAAACGCGATGCATATCGACACGCTCTTCGCTACCGACCCCATCGCTGCCGATCGTGAGCTCTGGGGCCGCGAGACTAGCGCGCTCAGCCGCCGCGGGTTTTTGAAAAAGAGCGGGCTTGTGGCAATGAGCGCAGCTATCGGCGCCGCCATCCCCTTCTCGCGTTTTATGCCCGCAGGCCTGATTCCGGCTGCCTTTGCGGCAGAAGGCAGTGCCACCCAGATCGAAGGCAAGGAAGGACTTATCGTACTCAACGACCGTCCGTTAAATGCCGAGACGCCAGCGCATCTGCTGGATGACTCGATCACTCCCAGCAAATACCTGTTCGTGCGCAATAATGGCGTGCCGCCAGAAGCTATCGATGTCGACAACTGGACGCTCGAGATTGGCGGCGAGTCTTGTCTCAACCCGCTGAGTTTTTCACTTGCCGAACTTAAGGCGCGTTTCGAGGAAGTGACTCTGCAGCTGCAACTCGAATGCGGCGGCAATGGTCGCAGCGAATTCGTCCCCGGCGCGAGCGGCAACCAATGGACCACCGGCGCCATCGGCTGCCCAACCTTCACGGGCGTTAGGCTACGCGACGTACTGAACTATTGCGGCGTCGGTTCGGACGCGGTGTATGTGGGCTATTACGGTGCCGACACGCATTTGTCCGGCGACGCGGACCGCGACCCGATATCCCGCGGCGTGCCCATTGCCAAGGCGCTCGAGCGCGAGTCGCTTATCGCGTGGAAGATGAATGGCGAAGACCTGCCCCTGCAAAACGGCTATCCACTACGCCTGGTCTGCGCCGGCTGGCCTGCATCGGTGTCTGGAAAATGGCTCAACAAGCTCGTTGTACGCAATCAGGTACACGATGGCGAAAAAATGGCGGCACCCTCGTACACCGTACCCAAAATGCCCGTGGCTCCCGGAAGCCGCGTGCCGAACGAAGACATGAAAATTATTGAATCGATGCCGGTGAAATCACTGATCACTTTCCCTAAGTCGGGCATTACTCACGACTTACGCGAACGACTAATCGTGCGCGGCCATGCCTGGGCAGGCGATGACCAGGTGAGCGGCGTGTATCTATCGATAGATTTCGGCGCCACATGGCTGCCTACCGGCGTCAACTCCCCAGCCAACCGATTGGCATGGCAAGACTTCAGCGGTTGGGTCCAGTTTCCGCAGCCCGGCTATTACGAGATTTGGGCGCGCGCCATGGACATGCAGGGGCGTTCTCAGCCACTCGTCATCCCCGGCTGGAATCCACGCGGTTATCTCAATAACACGGCGCACCGTATCGCCGTGCAGGTGGTATAGCGATGTCAGGAATAACACTGCAACGAACGCGCCGCGTCGGCTTAACAGCTACTTGGTTCATGGCGCTGGGACTAAACAACCTCGCTAACGCTCAGGCAGCAGGCGATTTTGTTGACGGCGAAAACAGCGACCTTGTCACCGCTACCTGCACGCGCTGCCACAGTGCATCGCTGGTCACACAAAATTCGGGCTCTCGCGACGTCTGGCAGCTTCGCGTCAACCTTATGCAATCTGCGCATGGCATGCCGGCGATCGATGCCGCGATGCAAGAGGCTATTGTGGGATATCTAGCCACTTATTACGGCCAGAAAGCGGCCGCTAGACGCGCCGCTCTCGCCCCTGAATTCCTGCCAGACAACCCCTATGATGCAGCTGACTAAATCATGAGCGATCAACTCTCCATGTTCGGTGAGCCGGATTCAAAACCACGGCCAGTGAAAGCCTCTCTCACCAAGACGATCCCTGCCACCGCGGAGAAAATTTTTGACCGCTGGCTTATCCCCACCTTCGCCGGAAACTGGATGTTCGGCGAGCATATGGGCGACGATGGCGTCGGTGACATGCGCAATGAAGTGCGGCCTGGGGGCGAGTTCAATTACGCGGTAATCCGCAGCGGGCAGGAAGTGCTATGCAGCGGCTACTACGAGGTTATAGACAGGCCTAACCGGCTTAGTTTTAGTTGGCTTGAAGACGGCGAGAGCAACGGGCTTATGTCCGTTGAAATGCAGTTAGAGCAGCAAGACGAGAAGACTAAGCTGCGTGTCTCGTTGCAGGTCGATCGCAACCGAGTAGAAAACCCCGGTGCCTTAAAACAAGAATGGGAGCTGCGCTGCAAGCGGCTCGCAGCGCAGCTGAGTCGTTAACGCTTAACTACTTATCGCACCACCCTTTCCTGCTCGAGGCAGCAATAATTTACCAGGATCGCGCCTGCGCCTCTCTGAGCGTGCGTGCCGCCGCTTCGGGCAGAATATAACCCGCCGCGACATTGCCTTCAGCAGTTTCTTTCACCGCATCAACATACGCCGCCTTACTTGGATACAGCGCACGCAAGGTGCCTGCGTCGAAAGGCTCGTGCGAGCCGTAGAGGAAGCAGAAGCGATTGGCACCGGTGTTGAGCCCCGTGTTTTTCGCCGTGGCAACCGCGTGTTCAGCGAGGCGAATGCCTCCAAGTACGTTGCCGCGCTCGTCGCGGGCGAACTCAGGCGTAGGAAAGGCACGAACGAGCTGGATCGGCTCTGCGAGTGGCGGCGCAATGTCCTCATCAATCCACCGCACCATGTGTTCGAACGCTGCATTCATGACGTCGCGGAACGGCACGGTTGAGTAAGCGGGTAATTCACAGCCAGAATCACGCGGCGTCACGCCGTCGATAGATAAACCCTCTTGTTGATTGCGCACCTTGCCGTATTCAACCTCGAAAGGCACATCAACATGCGAGCTGCCGGCGACTTCCCACTGCCTAAACGTGTCGGTATTCGGCTGCGGAGACGCTGCGCGACGCAGCATGTCGGTCTCTGCCATGAGTTTAAAAATTTTCACCGGCTGATCGTCGCGAATCGTACCACCACCGCCATGAACGATAACGCCGTCGAAGACGGGGTCTAGCGGATGAATAGCATTAAGGTAATTGGCGAGCCGGCTCGCTGATTGCGAATGGCCGGTAGCTATAATCTGTCGAGGCCTCAGGCCTGAGAGTATGTCGACACCAGAGCTCGCCTGACCTTCGCGCGTGATAGCCTTGGCAACGGCAGAAAAGATATCGTAGGAACTCGCATCGCCACTAACCATCCCATCGTGAGTAGCGTCGAGTCCGGCATAGCGCTCGGGACTCCAAGCCGTAATATTATCGATGCCCATCTGCTGCGCCGAAACGAATACATAAGCGTAGCCATTAGCGACCAAATGCGCGCCGGACTGCCACCAGTCGATGTCTTTATCTACGCCACCAGTCACGTTCATCCACTCGACTACGGCGACACCGTTGAAGTCGGCCGCATTCGGGCGGCGCACGACCAGACGTGTGCGGTAGCGGTGCCCAGCGCTTTCGACACTCGCGTCCGCCATGGGATCCTGCGAATCGGCTGCGTAGGTGTTTGCGGTGCCTTCGATGAAATACTCTTCCTCACTATAACCGTGCGCCGCCAGTTCGATGGCCGATGCACTGTGAATGCTATTGCGGCTGCCGCTACCGGCGGCATCGGCAGGAATAGGCCCGGTTATAATTGCTGCGGGCACTGCCGCGCCTAGCGGCAGACTCACTAGCAACGCGATAAGAGCGCCTGAACTGCTGTTTCTAAAAAGTCTTGGCATGCGCATACCCTTCTCCTTGTTCGCTGTTTTACTGCCAGCTCTTTACTAACTCATCGTAGTCTACTGTTACCGGCACAGGCTTTTCATTCGCAAGCTTCGCCTTCGGCGCACCCGGTTGGCTGAGCCAATACTCGCGGCTTTGCGGTTGGTTAAGCTGCGGCCCGCACTCGCCGAGCACATCAGCGCGTTGCAGTCGCTGCATTAACCGCTCTTGCGCGACCGCCAAAGCGGTCATCGCTTCTTGTGGTGTCTTGGCGCCCGACGAGGCGTCACCGATATTCTGCCACCATAACTGCGCGAGACGCGGGTAATCTGGGACGTTAGTTCCAGTGGGTGTCCATTGCACACGGGCAGGTGACCGGTAGAATTCGACTAAACCGCCGAGTTCGGCGGAGCGCTCAGAAAAACTCTCGTGACGAATATCCGAATCACGAATAATCGTAAGACCCACATGGCTCTTCTTCAGCGACACAGTCTTCGAGGTGACAAATTGCGCGTAAAGCCAAGCAGCCTGTGCGCGATCTTCCGGCGTCGACTTCATCAGCGTCCAGGCGCCGGTATCTTGATAGCCGAGTTTTTGTCCTTCTTCCCAATAAGCACCGCGCGGTGACGGTGCCATACGCCACTTGGGCGTGCCGTCGGCATTCATCACCGGCAGCCCAGGCGAGACCATGTCAGCGGTGAATGTGGTGTACCAAAAAATTTGCTGAGCGATAGCGCCTTGCGCCGGTACCGGACCCGCTTCACTAAACACCATGCCTGCGGCCTCTGGCGGCGCATAATTTTTCAGCCAGTCGACATACTTCGTTAACGAGTAGACGGCCGCGGGGCCATCGGTCGCGCCACCGCGCTCGACAGTCGAGCCCACCGGACGACATCCTTCCACGCGAATACCCCATTCGTCTACCGGCAGGCCGTTAGGGATGCCGACATCCCCCGCACCCGCCATCGACAGCCATGCATCGGTGAAGCGCCAGCCGAGTGATGGGTCTTTCTTACCGTAATCCATGTGCCCGTACACGCGTTGCCCATCGATCTCGCGCACGTCGTTGGTGAAGAATTCGGCGATGTCTTCATACGCCGACCAGTTCACCGGCACGCCCAGCTCGTAGCCGTATTTGGCCGCAAACTGAGCTTTAATCTCGGGGTCGGTAAACCAGTCGTACCTGAACCAGTACAAATTCGCAAACTGTTGGCTCGGTAACTGATACACCTTGCCGTCGGGTCCTGTCGTGAAAGACAGGCCTATGAAATCCTCGAGGTCTAGCGTTGGCGAGGTGACGTCCCTGCCCTCGTTTGCCATCCAATCGGTGAGATTACGCACTTGCTGGTAGCGGAAGTGGGTGCCGATCAGATCTGAGTCGTTGACGTAAGCATCGTAAATATTCTCGCCAGACTGCATTTGAGTCTGTAGCTTTTCAACGACATCGCCTTCGCCGATGAGATCGTGTGTCACTTGAATGCCGGTAATCTCGGAAAACGCTTTAGCGAGAGTCTGCGCCTCGTATTCGTGGGTGGTGATCGTCTCGGAAACCACTTTGATCTCCATTCCCGCATAGGGCCTCGCTGCGTCTATAAACCATTGCATCTCGCTCATCTGCTGCGCCTCGCTCAGCGTAGAAGGCTGAAACTCCGGCAGCCAGCGCTGGGCATCTTGGGTGTCGGCGCCTGCGAGTGGGGCGAGGAAGAGAGCCGAGGCGCCGATAAGCGCGAGGCGGTGACTGAAAGACTTGCGAGGCATAGTGAATCCTTTTTGTTTTTTTAAACGAGCAAGAAGACTAAAAGCGCGTAAACCACACAGACGCCGAGTCCAAACCAGAGCGACGCACTGGCGAATGCGAGCCAGCCAAGGCTAATAAACGCCGAACCGAGAAGCGAGACGAACAGGCGATCGCCACGTGTCGTTTCGAAACGCAGGATGCCCACGCGTGGCGCACCGCCGGGTGAGAAAAACTCCCACAGCGTCATAGCTGCAAGCAGCGTGGCGATGGTTATAAAGAACACCGCCGTCGGCTGCGTCCAGGCCATCCAAGAGAGATCGAGCGACGAGTCCATTATGACGTTCCGATTGTGCTAAGAGGGAGTGATTAACAGGCTTTCGAGCTTAACAAAGTTTTACTCGCCGCCCAATTGTTTATAGGATGCCGCCATGACACCTCTCTCCACCGATTCTCGCGACCCGTCGCAGCCCCGCTTCGCTCATGCCGCGCTATGCTTTGGCGGCGTCATTACCGCGATCGCCGGCGGCCTGTTTGGCCTGGGCATTAGCCTTCATGCACTCATGTTCCTATGCCTCATCTGGGTTGGCCTGCATGCCATTTGGCTTGGCCATAGCTACCTAGACCTGCGTGCGATGATGAGTGAAGCGATTACTCGCGCCCTGCCCGCCCTCTATATTTTTATCCTTATTGGCATGGTTATCGCCAGCTTCATGCGGGCTGGCACCATAGCCACGCTCATGTATTACGGCCTCACTTGGCTTTCGCCCGCGCTCTTTCTGCCCATTGGTCTGGTGCTCTGTGCGATTATGTCAGTGGCTACTGGCACCTCATGGGGCACTGTCGGCACGCTGGGCGTGGTGTTCATCGGCCTCGGCGACGCGCTCGGCGTCCCGCTGCCTATCGTCGCAGGCATGATCGTGTGCGGGGCGACCTTTGGCGACAAGCTCTCGCCAATCTCCGACACCACCAACCTCGCTGCGATGAGTGCCGGCACCGACCTCTACCGCCACATCTATTCCATGCTCTTCACCACCGTTCCCGCTTTCATCATCGCTCTTCTACTCTTCCTAGGTATTGGCCTAAGCGCCGCGCCGGGCGCCGCAGCGACTGTCGAAATTGAGGCGCTGCGAGCAGCCCTGGCCGGACACTATGCTCTGCAGCCATTGATCACCTTATTACCCCTTATCACCCTCGCCGTGCTCAGCGCCCGGCGCGTAAACGCCGAAGTCACTATGTCTGCGAGCATCCTGCTCGCCACCTTCATCGCCATCACGTATCAGGGCACTGACTTTACCGCCGCACTCAATGCACTGTGGCAGAACACCCCCGGCACAACCGGTATCGCCAATCTGGACGACCTCCTAGGCCGCGGCGGTATCGCCAGCATGAGCTGGACCCTGCTGCTCGCCCTGCTCGCCCTAGCCCTCGGCGGCCTGTTGCACGGCGCCAAATTCCTCGACGTCTTACTCGCCGGACTCATCGCTCGCTTGCAACACACCGGCGCGCTCGTCGCTACCACCATCGCCTCCGGCTTCGTGGGCAATCTCGCCATGGGTGAGGCGTATATTTCCATCCTGCTCAACTGCCAGCTATTCAAAGGCAAATACGCCTCCGCCAAACTAGACCCCGCCATCCTCTCGCGCAGCGTCGAAGAAGGCTCCACCATGACCACCGGCCTCATCCCATGGACCACCGCCGGCGCCTTCTATGCCGCCACCCTCGGCGTACCCGTCCTCGACTACCTGCCCTACGCCTTCTTCAACTACCTCAACGCGGTCGTCGCCATCATTATGGCAACCCTAGGCCTAGGCCTCCTAAAGCCCAAACCCTAAACCCAGGGTCAGGTCTTTCAACGATGCATTTTTCCCGGCGAACTCCCGAGCCCGCTACGAACCAGCCCAAACTCCAGAGCCTGCGGAGCCAGAGACTCTGCGAAGCGGAGTCCCGAAGGGCGAGCGAAGTAGAGCCTGTGGCTCCGCAAGCGCGAACGATCCTGCTATGACCACCGCTGACTCACGAGCCAAAGGAGCCAGAGACTCTGCGAAGCGGAATCCCGAAGGGCGAGCGCAGCAGAGTCTGTGGCTCCGCAGGCGCGAACGATCCTGCTATGACCACCGCTGACTCACGAGCCAAAGGAGCCAGAGACTCTGCGAAGCGGAATCCCGAAGGGCGAGCGCAGCAGAGTCTGTGGCTCCGCAGGCGCGAGCGATCCTGCTACAGGCCGGCGCGAACGATCCTGCTACGAACCGCAGCGAGCGGCTTCGTCTAATTGGCAGCCTGTAAGGTTTATCACATTCATTCCATTGTAATTCCCGTCAAACCCGCGAATAATCAAAGAAATTATGTCAAATAAATAGTGTAATCATGGATTTAACACCACGCCCAAGAGCCTATTCGCTCCTACTTATCGGACTCTATGCTAGCGGCCTGTGCGCCTCGAGCGCATTCGCCCAGTCAGGTTCAAACCGCATCGAAGAGGTTTCAGTGCTAGGCCGGCAACTAAATCTGATTGGTTCGGCGACTTCCGCTTCAGAAGGCCAAATCTCTCAAGCCGAACTCGATCTCAGACCCCTGCTGCGCGTCGGCGAGGTCTTAGAGACCGTGCCTGGACTAGTCGCCACCCAACATAGTGGCAGCGGCAAAGCGAATCAGTTTTTCCTCCGCGGCTTTAATCTCGACCATGGCACCGACTTCGCCACTCATGTCGACGGCATGCCAGTTAACATGCGAAGTCATGGCCACGGCCAAGGCTACACGGATGTCAACTTCCTTATCCCCGAGCTGATTAACAGCATTGCCTTCACGAAAGGCTCTTACGACGCAGCTAGCGGCGATTTCTCGGGTGCCGGCTCGGCGCAAATAAGCACTGCCAACCAACTCGCGGAAACGAGGCTCTCAATCGGTGGCGGCGACTTCGGGTTTCGCCGCGCCTTGCTTACCGGGAGCACGCCTGCCGCCGGCGGCGAGTTGCTCTACGGTATAGAACAACAGGATTATGCGGGCGCATGGGATAGCGTCGACGAAGACGTAGACCGAAAGAACCTCTGGTTGAAACAGAGCTGGGGAGATAGTCGCGCAGGCTTTGACCTAATGTTTATGGCCTACGACAACAGCTGGAATTCGGCCGACCAGATTCCCGAGCGCGCCGTCGCGAGCGGGCTAATCACTGAATTTGGCTCGATCGACACCACAGTCGGGGGCGAATCCTCACGCTACAGCCTGTCGAGCAATTGGCGTGGCAGCAATACGCTCGGCGACTTTCGCGCCAGCGCCTATGCAATCGACTATGAGATGAACCTGTTCTCCAACTTCAGTTATTTCGTTGAGCCTACAGGCGATCAATTTCAGCAACTGGACGACCGAAAGCTTTTCGGCGGACAGGTCGAACAGGATTTACAAACACAGATAGCCACGATGGAATTGCGCAACACATTCGGCTTGCAACTCCGCCGCGATGATATCGCAGGAGTGGGATTGCGCAGCAGCAATCAGCGCGAGTTACGCGGCGATATCCGCTTCGATGCAGTCGACCAAAGCAGCGCTTCAGCCTATTGGGAAGGCGAGCTAAGCCTGACCTCAAAGCTGCGAGCAACCACTAGCTTACGTTACGACAACTTCGATTTCGACGTAACCGCGCTCGCCGCCGGAGACGCAAGCACCCTCGCCGCGAACACCGGTTCCGCCGGCGACGACCTAGTGACCGGCTCAGTAAGCCTCAGTTACGCAGTCGATGATCGTCTCGAATTCTACGCCAGCATCGGTCAAGGATTTCACAGCAACGATGCACGAGGAGTCATCAGCGCGCGCGACCCGATGAGCGGCGAGGCTATAGAGGCTGCCGATCCTTTAGTGAAGTCCCAAGGATCGGAGATTGGCGCTAGGCTTTTCTTAACCGAGCGACTCAACGCCTCGTTAGCCCTGTGGCAGCTAGATATCGACTCTGAGCTGCTCTTTGTGGGCGACGCAGGCAACACAGAAGACACCGGCGTGGGCAGTGAACGCCAAGGCCTAGAACTTACGGGTTATTATCAATTCGCAGAGATGTGGTCATTAGACCTCGAATACGCTTACGCCGACTCGACTTTCGCAACACCTGTTGATGGCTTCTCAGATATCCCCGGCTCACTAGAGCACGTCTTCAGCGGCGGCATCGGTTTCCGTCGACCGGACGGCTTTCATGGCTATCTACGTTTACGCCATTTCGGCGATTACAAACTCGACGGCGGTGTAGACGCCGACGGCAGCACACTGCTTAACGCGCGCTTAGGTTACGCGTTTAATGACAGACTTAGCGTGACCTTGGATGCACTAAACCTGCTCAACAGCCGCGACCGCGACATCCAGTACTTTTACGAATCTCAATTGAGAGGGGAGCCCGCCCCCGTCGAAGACAGGCACTTTCACGTCTTCGAGCCGAGAGCGATTCGCGCCTACCTAGAATATACGTTCTAGTAACAGAACCTGTGGCTCCGCAGGCGCGTTCGATCCGGCTACGGGCCGACCTGCTACGAGACCACCGCAGACTCCCGAGCCAAAGGAGCCAGAGGCTCTGCGAAGCGGAATCCCGAAGGGCGAGCGCAGCAGAGTCTGTGGCTCCGCAGGCGCGAGCGATCCAGCTACGGGCAGGCGCGTTCGATCCTGCTACGGCCCGACGCGAGCGATCAAACCCGCCCCAATGCAAAACCCTTCGCAATATGGTGCCGGACAAAATAGATAACGAGCGCGCCGGGGATAATAGTGAGTATCCCCGCTGCGGCCAACACACCCCAATCGAGTCCCGATGCTGACACCGTACGCGTCATCGCCGCAGCGATTGGCTTGGCCTCAGTGACGGTAAGCGTGCGTGCGATGAGCAGTTCCACCCAGCTGAACATGAAACAGAAGAACGCCGCCACACCGATACCCGAGGCGATGAGTGGCGTGAAAATCTTGGTAAAGAAGCGCGGAAAGGAGTAACCGTCTATGTAGGCGGTTTCGTCTATTTCACGCGGCACACCCGACATAAAGCCTTCGAGTATCCACACAGCGAGGGGCACATTAAACAAACAATGTGCCAACGCAACGGCGATATGCGTGTCAATCAATCCAAACGCCGAATACAGTTGGAAAAACGGCAGCACAAATACTGCAGGCGGCGACATACGATTAGTTAGCAGCCAAAAGAACAGGTGCTTATCACCCAGGAATTTGTAGCGAGAAAACGCATAGGCAGCGGGCAACGCCACCGCCAACGCGATCACTGTATTCATCACCACGTAGATCATCGAGTTGATATACCCGCTATACCACGTGGGGTCAGTAAATATTGTCGCGTAATTATCGAGCGTAAAATTCTCCGGCCACAGCGAAAACGTAGAGAGAATTTCCTGATTCGTCTTAAAACTCATGTTGAGCAGCCAATAAATAGGCAGTAACAAAAACAGAATATAGAGGCTCACCGCGGCAATCTTGCCCCAGCTGCGCTGGGTTGTCTGCGAGTTCTCGATCGCCATACTATTGACCTCCCTTCGACGCAGCCGCGTCGTTGTCCAGGCTAGTCATAATCGTATAGAACACCCAGCTTAACAGCAGAATAATGAGGAAGTAGATCAGCGACATGGCCGCCGCAGGGCCGAGATCAAACTGGCCTACGGCCATCTGCACCAGGTCAATAGAAAGGAATGTAGTCGAGTTGCCTGGGCCACCGCCGGTGACGACGAAAGGCTCGGTATAAATCATGAACGAATCCATAAACCTCAGCAAAACGGCAATCAGAAGCACGCGTTTAATCTTCGGCAATTGGATAAACCGAAACACGGCCCAGCGCGAGGCGCCATCGATACGAGCTGCTTGATAATAGACCTCGGGAATAGACACGAGCCCCGAGTAGCACAGCAAAACGACTAGGCTCGTCCAATGCCAGACATCCATCACTATGAGGGTTAGCCAAGCATCGAGGGTATCCTGCGTGTAGTTATAATCTATACCAAGACTCGCAAGCCCGTGGCCGAGCAGGCCTATGTCTACACGTCCAAACACCTGCCAGATGGTGCCGACGACGTTCCACGGAATCAGCAATGGCAATGCCATGAGAACCAAACAGAAAGACACGGCCATACCGCGTCTCGGCATGGCGAGCGCGATCGCTATGCCAAGCGGGATTTCAATGGCAAGGATTAACGCGGAGAACAGTAGCGTTCGTTGCAAGGCATTATGAAAGCGCTCGGAGGCGAGAATTTCTTGAAACCATTCAGTGCCTACCCAAAAAAATTCGTTACCGCCGAATGTGTCTTGTACGGAATAGTTTACAACCGTCATCAGCGGAATGATCGCGCTTAGTGCCACGATCAATAGCATCGGCAATACCATCAGCCACGCACGATTGTTCTGTACCTTCATGCGTAAGCCTCCACTCGCACCGCACTCGTCTGCTCAGTGTCATCAGTTCCCTCTACTAATAGGGAGTCGGCATAGAGCAGCGTCATCGCAGGATCGAAATGCAGAGTGGGCTGCTCGGGTATCTCTGCGCCTTCTGGAAGCAGCGCGCAAAGCGGTTGCGAGCCCAGCTGCAAGCGCAAGAGCAAATGGCGTCCGAGGTCTTCCACAGCGATCAGACGCACTGCCGGGCCGGTCTTAGGCTCGCCGCTTACGGTGACAGCCTCGGGCCGAATACCTATTTCAAGCCGCACACTAGTCGACTCGTGCAGCCCACGCCCGCGCGCGACGCTGCAAGTCGCTGCGTCTAAAGGAATTTTAACGCCGTCGACAAAAGCCTGCTCGCCGTCGAATTCGCAACGCAGCACATTCATGCCAGGCGATCCAATGAACGTACCAACGAAGGTATGCCGAGGTCGATCGAACAACGCCTTGGGCGTGCCAACTTGCAAGATGACACCGGCATCCATCACCACCACCTTATCGGCAAAGGTGAGTGCCTCGGTCTGATCGTGTGTCACATAGATCATCGTGTGACCAAAGCGCTCATGAATCTTTTTTAGCTCGGTTCGCAGCTGCCATTTCAGGTGCGGATCGATGACAGTCAGCGGCTCGTCGAACAGTATGGCACGCACATCGGTGCGCACGAGTCCGCGGCCTAGGGAAATCTTCTGCTTGTCGTCGGCGCTCAAACTACGCGCCCGTTCATGTGCACGCCCTTCTAGCCCAAGCATTACCAGAGTCTCTGCAACGCGCGCATCAATTATCGCTTTTTCGAGACCACGGTTGCGCAGCGGAAAAGCGAGGTTATCCGCGACGCTAAGCGTGTCGTAAACCACGGGAAACTGGAACACCTGAGCGATGTTGCGCTGCTCAGTTGGCAGGTCGGTCACGTCGTCGCCATCGAACAGCACTCGCCCCTCACTTGGGCGCACGAGACCGGAAATAATATTCAACAGGGTTGTCTTGCCACAGCCAGAGGGGCCAAGCAGCGCATAGGCGCCGCCATCATCCCAGACTTGATCGAGCGGGTTCAAGGCATAGGGCACTGTCGCGCCTGAGCTGGCCGCAGGGTAGCGGTGCGCCAAGCCTTTGAGGTGGATGCTGGCCATTTAATTAACCCTCTCGCACTGCTTTCGGAGGCGCGCGCCTGATTCATCGAACAAAAAGCAGTCGGCGGGATCGATGGTAAGCTCAATTTCGGCACCACTAGCATGGGCATGCACACCGTCGAGTAGCGCCACCCACGGCTGACCTAAAAAATCCAAATGCACGAAGCTCTCAGAGCCGGTAATTTCGGTAACATCGACGCGACCCGTGATCGAGAAGCAGGCTGGTGAGCACTGCGCCGAACTGTCGCGTACATGATGCCCTCTTACCCCGAGCGTCAACTCAACAGCATCGGATCCAGCGCTCTCGATCAGTGCTAAAAGCGGTGCAGCGGTCGATTCAGCAAGGGCCTGATCGGTCTCTTTGTAGCGAAGGCTATTGCCTATCCGCTGAAGCGCGACAGTGTTAAGCGGGGGATCGGAGAAAAGCTTCGCCGCCATTAGCGTATCAGGGTCGCGGTAAAGGCCCAGCGTAGGACCAAACTGCTCTACCCTGCCTTCGTGCAGGCAAGCAGTGTTGCCACCGAGCACAAGAGCCTCGCTTGGCTCCGTGGTCGCATAAACGAGCACCGCGCCGAGTTCCGCAAACAAAGTCGGCAACTCCGCGCGCAGTTCTTCGCGTAGCTTATAGTCGAGATTAGCCAACGGTTCGTCGAGTAACACCAGAGAGGCACGCTTAACTAGCGCCCGCGCGAGCGCGACGCGCTGCTGCTGGCCGCCAGACAGGTTAGCGGGTTTGCGTTCTAAATAGGGTTCGAGCTTCAGCAGCGCGGCGGCCTGCATGACCCGGGCATCGATCTCATCCTTTGCCAGCTTCGCCACGCGCAGGGGCGAGGCAATATTTTCGTATACGGTAAGGCTTGGGTAATTTATGAACTGCTGATACACCATCGCGAGCTCTCGCCGCTGCACAGCCACGCCGATTACCGACTCGCCGTCGAAACTGAGCGCTCCCGAATCGGGTCGATCCAAACCTGCCATCACTCGCATCAACGAAGTTTTGCCGGATAGCGTAGGGCCCAGGAGGATATTTAACTCGCCGCGCTTCAGCTCGAGGCTTACATCCTCGAGATAGCGTTGCCCATCGACAGCCAGGTTGATCTCGCTGAGCTTAAGCATTAGTCATCAAGCTCCGCTTTCGCACGTCCTTCCGATTCACAACGGGTGCGGACATACGCCTCGAGCGTTGTGAGTGCACCGCTGTTCAGCGTATCGAACACATAACCGAGCTTCGTGCGGCGCCACAGAATATCGTCTGCACTGCGCGCCCATTCATGAGCAATCAAATAATCGACTTCGGCCGCGAACAGATCGCCGCCGAAGCAATCGCCGAGGGATTGCAGAGAGCTCTTGCCCGACAGTAATGCTCTTACGGCTGAGCCATAGGTTTGCTGCCACCGCTCGCGCAGAGACACTGGGGCCCAAGGCGCCAGCTCTGCAAGCTCTCTGCGCAAGTCGCTTTCACTTGCGTAGTGGCCACCCGGCAGCTGCGCTTGCTTGGTCCAAGGCTCGCCGAGGTTCGAGAAAGTCGGCGCGAGCGCAGCCATCACGTCTTCGGCAAGGGTGCGATAGGTCGTGACCTTGCCGCCATAGACAGAGAGCAGCGGTGCTCGTCCGGCATGCGGCTCAAGGTGATAGTCGCGCGACACTTTAGTCGCCTCTTTCCCTTCTTCGTCAATGAGGGGCCGCACGCCAGAATAAGTTGAGATTACGTCACTGCGTGTGAGCTGTTTAGTGAAATAGCTGTTCGTCACCTCAATCAGATAGTCGATCTCAGCATCCGCTATTTTTACCGTTTCCAGCTCACCGTCGAACTCGGCTTCGGTAGTGCCGACGAGAGAATACACATCGAGATAAGGAATAACGAAAATAACGCGCCCATCGGTATGCTGCAGCATGAGAGCTTGTTTACCCTCGTGCAACTTGGGCACTAGGATATGGCTGCCCTTAACCAATCGAGTATCAAGCGGTGGTTTCTTACCAAATAGCTTGGTGAGCAAGCGAGCGACCCAAGGCCCTGCGGCGTTCACTACCGCACGCGCCTGAACCTGCCGCTCGACACCGCTACGGGAATCTTTGAGGCCGACTCGCCAACCGGATTCGGTTTCGGCTAAGGCAGTGCATTCGGTATAGTTCAGTATCACCGCCCCTTTTTCGGCGGCCTGCTGAGCATTAATTACAACGAGTCGCGAGTCATCAACCTGCGCATCCCAGTACTCGAAGCCCTTGGTAATATTCGGTCTTAGAGGACTCTGTGAATCGAAGGTAATGCCACGCGAGCGCTGAAAAATCGAACTCTTGGCGAGAAAATCGTATAAGAGTAAGCCCGCACGAAGCATGATCGCGGGCCGCGAAGTTGGCAACTGTGGAATATTAAATGCTAGGGGCTTAATGATATGAGGTGCAGCGCGGGTCAACACATCGCGCTCGAGTAAGGCCTTGCGTACCAGGCTGAACTCATAAAACTCAAGATAGCGCAGACCACCATGAATGAGCTTGGTGCTCCAGCTTGACGTGCCTGAGGCGAGGTCGCCCTTCTCTACCAGCATCACGCGGAGGCCACGACCGGCGGCATCTGCAGCGATACCTGCGCCGTTTATCCCCCCTCCGATCACTAAAAGGTCTACTGAGTCTGAGGATTCGGTCACGGCGGTTTCTTTCGAGTCTGTTTAGAGAGTCACCGAGTCTACCATGGTGACCACCGCTGCCAACACCTGCCTGAGCAGATCTGAGCAGATCTGAGCATAGTCTCAATTGATACTCTTACTTGTCTACTTGTCGTGGCAGTTAAGTTGGGTAGAATCAACTGATGAAACGTTATCTTCTCGCCATCGACCAAGGCACGACATCCAGCCGCGCGCTGCTCTTCAACTCTGACCTCGAGAAGGTCGGTGCAGGCCAGCATGAATTCACCCAGCACTTTCCAAATAATGGCTGGGTCGAGCATGACGCCGAGGAGATATGGGAGACGACACTGCGTAGCTGCCGCGAGGCAATCGATGCGGCGGGCGTGAGTCCTCAAGAAATAGCCGGAATCGGTATTACTAATCAGCGCGAAACTACTGTTGTCTGGGATAGGGCAACGGGTGCTCCTATCGCCAATGCCATTGTCTGGCAGGATCGCCGCACTGCAGCCTTTTGTGACGAACTGCGAGCGGCGGGACACGAGGCGATGGTGCAGGAGGCGACGGGACTGCTCATCGATTCCTATTTTTCAGCGAGCAAATTGCGTTGGCTACTGGACAACGTGCCCGATGCGCGTCGACGTGCAGAGGCCGGCGAACTCGCCTTTGGCACAATAGATTGCTATTTGCTTTGGCGACTGACCGATGGCAAGAGTCACGCCACCGACGCCACCAACGCCTCCCGCACTCAGCTCTTCAACATCGCCACTCAAGAATGGGACAAACGCTTACTCGACCTGTTCGAGATTCCTGCGTCACTTTTGCCCGAGGTGAAAGACTGCGCTGCGCAATTTGGTGTATCAACGGCGACTCATCTCGGCGCCGCACTGCCTATCGCCGGCATGATAGGCGACCAACAAGCGGCCGCGGTTGGTCAAGGCTGCTTCAGTGCAGGCATGGCGAAGAGCACCTATGGCACGGGCTGTTTTCTGCTTATTAATACCGGCACAGAGATCGTGCGCTCGGAACACAGGCTACTTAGCACGGTCGCATACCGACTCGCGGGCACAACGAGCTATGCAATCGAGGGCAGCATTTTTATGGCCGGCGCGACCATGCAGTGGATCCGCGACGGACTAAAACTGATCGACGACGCTGCCGACAGCGAACCCCTAGCTCGCGACTTAAGCGCAGCGACGAACGACGAACTCAGCGTCTACCTTGTCCCCGCCTTCACTGGCCTCGGCGCGCCCTATTGGGACGCCGATGCACGCGGCGCGCTATTTGGCCTGACGCGGGACAGCGGCGTGAGAGAGGTGGTCACAGCCGGCTTAATGTCGGTGTGCTATCAGACGCGCGACCTCGTCGAAGCGATTCGAGGCGATGGCGCGACGCTCGACAGCCTGCGAGTCGATGGCGGCATGGCCAACAATAATTGGGTGATGCAGCGACTCTCGGATGTCCTTGGCTGTGAAGTACAACGACCCAGAATTACCGAGACCACCGCCCTCGGCGCAGCGTGTATGGCGGGCTTGCAACTCGGCCTTTTCGCCTCGGTAAATGAGCTCGCAGCACGGTGGCAGTGCGAGTCTTCTTGGGTGCAAATGCTCGACGAAGACTGGCGCGAGCGCCACTATTCGGGCTGGCTGGATGCAGTCGCACGCACGCGCTCTTCGCGATAGACTCTCCCGCCTAACTCTTAATCAGGCCGCGGCCAGCAGGACATCACTATGCAGCTCCATCTCATTCGCCACGGCCAAACTAACTGGAATGAAGAGCGCCGCATTCAAGGTCAGAGCGATTCGTTTCTTACCGAACTTGGCATAAGCCAAGCCCAGGCGCTCGGCGCGCGCCTGAGTTCAACACGCTACGATGCGCATTACTGCAGCAGCAGCCTACGCACGCGCCAGACCGCAGAGCAGGCATTTCCGGAGGCCGCTTCGGTCCACTACCGTGATGATCTGCGCGAAATTTTCCTAGGCCCCTGGGAAGGCAACCTGTACGCTGAAATGGCCGATCGCGAGCCGCTAAACTACAAGCACTTTTGGAAAGAACCGCATTTATTCGCTGTTGCAGGTGCTGAGAGCTTTCATGATCTGCAGCGTCGCGCCGTCGCGGCGATAGACGAGATTTATGCTGCGCATAAGGGCCAAAGTGTAGCGCTGGTGAGTCATGGCGCGCTGATTAAAGCCTATCTCTGCGCC
Organism: Gammaproteobacteria bacterium; assembly: GCA_024639905.1. Classification (GTDB taxonomy): domain Bacteria; phylum Pseudomonadota; class Gammaproteobacteria; order Pseudomonadales; family Pseudohongiellaceae; genus UBA9145. The sequence goes on from JAHEGE010000007.1 coordinate 121,045, forward strand.
GTCGAGGGTCGCCCTCTGGCCCAATTTTGGGCGCCGCCGACGATGCACAATTGCTGCCATAGCATCGTGAATTTCGCCGCGGATGGCACACCCACAATCATTCAATATGCTGACGAACCCCTAAACTAGGGCATGCACAAAAAGGAAAGACTATGAGTCCTATCGCACAGCCCAATCTACCGAGCCGGCTTGATCTGCCCCTGCGCCTGGGCGCCCTTCTGGTCATGCTTTTAGGCGTGGGGCTAGCCTTGCTCACGCTTTCTTCAGCCGCCGGCATCTGGCTCGGCGCCTGGGATTGGCGCATGGCGCTCGGTTTACTCAGGACGGCAAACAACGTTGGCGCCTGGCTGTTTTGGGTGTGTGTTGTAGCCGGCGCGATAATCGCTGCGCTGAGCATGCTTATGAACCATACCGCGCGTAGGCGCTTAGTAGGCTACGTTACGGCGGGCATTGTTGCAGCGGGTGCGGGCTACTACATCCCCGAGAGTTTCCGCCCGCCCGAGGGCGTAAACTACCCGATGATTCATGACATCACGACGAACACCGTGAATCCGCCCGCATTCGTCGATGTGTTGCCACTGCGCGGCGATGAGTCTAATAGCGTCGTCTATGGCGGCGCCGAGAACGTCACGGCTGAAGAGCTCGCCGCGCTGACCCGAGAGGCCTACCCTGATCTTGTTGAGCGAGTCTACGATGAGAGGCATGCGGATGTGTATCGACGCGCACTGAATGCGGTGAACGAATTAGGCTGGGAAGTTGTGTCGGCAAACTTCGACAACCGCCGCATTGAGGCGACCGACACTACCCTCTGGTTCCGCTTTAAGGACGACATAGTGATCACGTTTGGCACGCAGAGTAACAGGGTTGTAGTCAATGCCCGCTCCACCTCTCGCGTCGGTGTAGGCGATGTCGGTGCGAATGCCATTCGACTGCGTAAATTTTTCGCGCTGCTAGACTCACCTCAGACTCTCTAGGAGGGTTAGCCGCGCATGACACGCGAATCACATAATCGGCATTTCGCCTCCTTCCTAGCGATCGCCGCCTTCGTGCTTGTTCTCTCACAGGCTATAGGCTACTGGGTTAACGCCACCATACCGCTGCACAGTAGCCTCGAGTTAAACCCGTTTCTCTTCTTCACCCATGTGCGTAATCATGGCGGCGTATTCGGTATGCTGCAGGGTCAAGGATGGATCTTTGGTGTGTTCAGCCTGGGTTTATTGTCTGCGGTCGGCCTGTATCTGCGCTTTGGCCCAGCGCTTCCGCGCTATGAATACCTCTGCTTCGGGCTGATCGTGGGGGGTGGCGCGAGCAACGTACTAGATCGCCTGCTCTACGGCAGCGTGATCGATTTCATCGACATTCAAGGCATTCCTTACTGGCACTACGTCTTCAATACAGCCGACGTCATGATCCACCTCGGCATCTGGCCAATGCTAGCCCTCTCCCTCCGCCGCTAACCCGGGGTCAGGTCTTTCATCGATGCATTTTCCCCACGTTATACCTATGGAAAATGCATCGATGAAAGACCTGACCCCGGGTTTGATTCTAGCGCTTGATGATTTTGCCGGTCGTTAACGCCACGCCGAATAGTATGAGACCGCAGCCGCCGAGCATATATGCGGTGACAGGTTCACCCAAGAATGTGCTAGACCACAAGAGACTAAACGCAGGCACCATGAAGGTGGTATTCAACGCGCGGGCGGCGCCGATACGGGCGATCAGCTTATAGAAAATGAGATACGCCACACCAGTACACACCGAACCCAGCGCCAGCACCGCTGCCCACATCGATGTGCTCGGCGCGACTTGAGGCCATTGCCACCAAGCTAGCGGCGCGAGCGTGAGCGTGGCAAAGCCAAGGCTCCCCACGGTGACGGTCAAGCCACTTACGCCCTGCAATCGATGTTGAGCAAGATTGCTGGCGGTTCCGTAAAGCAGCGATGCCAACAGCCCCGCCCCTATAGAGAGTAATGCTTGAGGGCCAAATTCAATCGCATGGGGATCAAAAACGATGAGTACGACCCCGCTGAATCCAACACCCATCCCTACCAGCGCGAGCCGGCTAAGGCGAACAGACCAGAAACTAAACGCAATTATCGCAGCGAAGAACGGCACGGTGGCGTTCAAAATAGAGGTAATGCCAGCGTTTAGCTGTAACGACGCGTAAGCGAGCAGGCTAAATGGCAGACTCATATTGGCAAGGCTAATGACGAAGACGATTCGCCAGTGCTGAAGCAGTTGCGCCCCCAGCCCTCGGTAAAGAAAGACGGGCAGCAACAAACAGAACCCGAAGAACACGCGCGCAGCGATGAGGGGCACGGGACCGAACACCGGCGCTGCGAGCCTGAGGAAGAAGAACGAGGCGCCCCAGATCGCAGAGAGTGCGATCAAGCCAACCCAGTCCCGGATTTCCAGTTTAGTGTCCATCACACGCCCGGCTTATCTAAGCGTATTGGAGAGGGCTGCTAGGCAAAGATTGACGTTCTTCTGGCTGCTGGCGAAGCCCATGAGGCCTATGCGCCACACTTTACCGGCGAAGGCACCCAATCCAGAGCCGATCTCAAGATCATAGTCTTGCAGCAGCGCAGCTCGCACCGCCGCGTCGTCAACGGTATCGGGGAAACGCACGAGATTCAGCTGCGGCAAGCGGTATTCTTCCTCGACCACGAAGCTCAGGCCTAAGGCCTCAATGCCGGCGGCTAGGGATCGGTGATTGCGGGCATGGCGCGCCCAAGCGTTCTCGATACCCTCTTCCTGAACGATCACGAGCGACTCGTGTAGGGCATAAAGCGAGTTAACCGGAGCCGTGTGATGGTAGGCACGCTTTGTCGATCCACCCCAATACCCCATGACGAGGTTGAGATCCAAGAACCAGCTTTGCACCGGCGTCTTACGTTCGCGGATTATCTTCGCCGCGCGCTCTGAAAAGGAAACGGGCGCGATGCCTGGGACACACGACAAGCATTTCTGAGTGCCGGAGTAGATCGCGTCGATACCCCAGTCGTCGACTCTTAGCTCGATGCCCGCCAGCGAGGTGACTGCATCTACCACCGATAAGCAATCGTATTTCCGCGCCAGTTCGCACAAAGCCTTTGCGTCTGAGCGCACACCGGTCGATGTCTCCGCATGGACGAAAGCGAGCAGCTTAGCATCGGGGTTCGCTTTTAGCGCCTCTTCCACTTTGTTGAGGTCGACCGGCGTGCCCCATTCGTCTTGCACCATCACTGCCTCGGCCCCACAGCGTTCGACATTCTCTTTCATGCGCCCACCGAACACTCCGTTCTGACAGACTATCGCTTTGTCACCGCGCTCTAACAGGTTCGCAAACGCTGTCTCCATACCCGCCGAGCCAGGTGCAGACACTGGCAGCGTCAATTCGTTCTCAGTCTTGAAGGCCGACTGCAGAAGGACTTTGACCTGGTCCATCATGTCGATGAATGCCGGATCTAAATGCCCAATAGTTGGACGCGACAAGGCCTCGAGAATCCGTGGATTGACATCTGATGGCCCGGGGCCCATAAGGGTCCGAACGGGAGGGTGGAAAGAGGTAATCATCGCTGTCTCCTAGGGTTTTCGCCGGACACAAAAAAGCCGAGTATAACTCGGCTTCTCCGCATCAGACCATGCAGGCTCGCTGCTTAGTTGTCATTGCTCTCGGCCGCATCGACGCCCGCTGGACGGTCGACTAGCTCGACATACGCCATAGGCGCTTTGTCGCCGGCACGCAGGCCGCACTTAAGAATGCGGATGTAGCCACCGGGACGTTCTTTGTAGCGCGGACCCAGCTCAGTGAAAAGCTTGCCGACCGTCGCCTTATCACGCGTGCGGTTGAAGGCGAGGCGACGGTTCGCGACGCTATCTTCCTTAGCAAGCGTAATCAGCGGTTCAGCTACGGAGCGCAGCTCCTTGGCTTTGATCAGCGTTGTTTTAATCAACTCGTGCTCGACGAGAGAGATCGCCATGTTGCGGAACATGGCTTGACGGTGCGAACTGTTGCGATTTAGCTGGCGACCGCTTTGTCTATGACGCATAACTCTTTACCTTATTTAAACTATTCGGACTGGCTGCTTAAGCAGCACGATCGTCGGACTTGAGGCTCGAAGGAGGCCAGTTTTCTAAACGCAAGCCCAGCGAGAGGCCACGAGTAGCTAACACATCCTTAATTTCTGTGAGCGACTTCTTACCGAGGTTAGGAGTCTTCAGCAGTTCTACTTCGGTGCGCTGAATCAGATCGCCGATGTAGTAAATATCTTCTGCCTTCAGGCAGTTTGCAGAACGCACAGTCAACTCAAGGTCATCAACCGGACGCAGCAGAATAGGGTCAATCTCGTCTTCAGTCTTAGCCTTCTCCGGCACGATTTCGCTATGCAGATCAACGAAGACCGCAAGCTGATGCTGGAGAATAGTTGCTGCGCGACGGATCGCCTCTTCGGGATCGATAGTGCCATTAGTCTCGAGGTCAATGATCAACTTGTCGAGGTCAGTGCGTTGCTCAACGCGAGCAGCATCAACTGAGTAAGACACGCGAAGCACTGGGCTGTAAGACGCGTCTAGGAGCAGTTTGCCAACAGCACGAGTTTCATCGTCTTCGCTTGCACGGCTGTCCGCAGGTGAATAACCGCGACCCTTACGGATCGTGAGGCGCATGTTGAGCTCGCCGTTCTTATTCAGGTTAGCGATCACGTGGTCTGGGTTGATGATCTCGACGCTGCCGTCAGAGACGATGTCACCAGCAGTCACGACACCCGTGCCTTTCTTGTTAATCGTTACGACAACTTCGTCTTTCTCGTTAAGTACAACAGCGATGCCCTTCAGGTTGAGAAGGATCTCGATAACGTCCTCGCGAACGCCCTCGATCGTGCTGTATTCATGAACGACGCCATCGATCTCAACTTCTTCGACCGCACTACCGGGCATAGAAGAGAGCAGAATTCGACGCAGCGCGTTGCCGAGAGTGTGGCCGAAACCGCGCTCCAAAGGCTCCAGGATGACCTTAGAACGACAAGAGTCGACTTCATCGATCTGGATATGCTGTGGCGTCAAAAAATCTGAAAGAGAAATTTGCATGGTATCCACCTTCTTGTGTGATTAACTCACTACTTCGAATAGAGCTCGACGATGAGGGATTCGTTGATCTCGGCAGGAAGGTCTTCACGCTCTGGCTTGCGCGAGAATGTGCCTTCGAGCTTGCCCGTGTCAACGCTAACCCAGTCGATAGCCGTACGCTGTGCAGCTAGATCCAACGCCGCCTTAATGCGCAGCTGCGACTTCGCTTTAGCTCGAATCGCTACCGAGTCACCTTCGCTCACTTGGTATGACGCGATGTTAACCACGACACCATTCACAGTGATCGATTTGTGAGCGACGAGTTGACGCGCTTCGGCACGCGTTGAGCCGAAGCCCATGCGGTACACGACGTTGTCGAGTCGGCATTCGAGGAGTTGCAGGAGGTTTTCACCAGTCGCACCCTTGAGGCGAGCAGCTTCCTTATAATAGCCACGGAACTGCTTCTCGAGAACGCCGTAAGTGCGACGCACTTTCTGCTTCTCGCGCAGCTGCACACCGTAGTCAGACAGGCGGCCGCGACGGGCGCCGTGCTGGCCAGGAATGGTTTCCGCCTTACACTTGCTATCTAAGGGACGAACGCCACTCTTGAGGAACAAATCTGTTCCTTCGCGACGTGAAAGCTTTAACTTCGGGCCTAAATAACGGGCCATATTCGGTCTCCTGTGCTCTTTGTTTCAGAAGAGCTTCTGATTGTGTTCGTATTACACTCGACGCTTTTTAGGCGGCCTGCATCCGTTGTGTGGAATCGGAGTAACATCAGTAATGTTACCAACCTTCAAACCACAGTTGTTTAGTGCGCGTACAGCAGACTCGCGGCCTGGGCCGGGGCCATTGACCTTAACGTCTAGGCTTTTCAGGCCGTAGAGCTCGATCGCTGCCTTACCGGCGCGTTCTGCAGCAACCTGTGCTGCGAACGGAGTGCTCTTCCTCGAACCACGGAAACCTGAGCCACCAGAGGTCGCCCAGCTGAGCGCGTTACCCTGACGATCCGCGATCGTAATGATCGTGTTGTTGAAAGAGGCGTGAATAAAGGCAATACCGTCGATGACAGGATTGCGTGTCTTCTTCTTAGTCGATTTTGCTGCTGGCTTGGCCATAATAATTCCGTCTTATTACTTACGTATTGGCTTGCGTGGGCCCTTGCGGGTACGCGCATTGGTCTTGGTACGCTGACCGCGAACGGGAAGCGAACGACGGTGGCGAATACCACGGTTGCAACCCAGATCCATCAGGCGCTTGATGTTCATCGAGATCTCGCGGCGCAGGTCACCCTCTACCGTGATGTTTGCGATCTCATTACGCAGCGCATCGAGCTCTTCAGGGCTCAGCTCACCGGTCTTAGAGTTCGGGGCGATGCCAGTCTTGTCGCAGATAGCGCTAGCAGTAGTTGGTCCAATACCGTAAACATAGCGAAGCGAAATCACGATATGTTTGTTATCTGGAATGTTTACACCGGCAATACGTGCCATATTAACTCCGTTCTCTCTATTAACTCGTCAGCACTCTAATTCGTGCCAACGCTCATGCAGTGTGTTTTTAACCCTGGCGCTGCTTGTGTCGCGGCTCTGAGCTACAGATGACGCGAACCGCACCATTGCGCTTGATAACCTTACAGTTGCGGCAGATCTTCTTTACAGACGCTCGTACTTTCATGGTTGACTCCGTTTTCCCTTTGCCGTGCTGCGCGCGGCAAACTTAATCTAAATTCCGCTGCGGCCGTAGTTGCCCAGTTTCGACTTCTTCATTAACGAGTCGTATTGATGTGACATCAAATGCGACTGAACTTGCGACCAGAAGTCCATGGTAACGACCACAGAAATCAGCAGTGCCGTGCCGCCCAAATTAAACGGGACGTTGGCGAACATCTGCATAAAGTTCGGCAACAAGCACACGAGTGTGATGTAGATAGCACCGAACATCGTCAGGCGGGTAATCACGCCGTCTATGTACTTGGCCGTGTGCTCACCAGGACGTATCCCAGGAATAAAGGCACCCGACCGCTTTAGGTTTTCTGCTACGTCGCGCGGATTGAACACGAGCGCCGTGTAGAAAAAGCAGAAGAAGATAATCATCGCGCTGAAGATGATGATGTAAAGCGGCTGCCCTGGGCCGATAAGGAAAGCCAGCTCAGCTAACCACTCAGACCCTTCCGCCTGACCGAACCACTGCGCAACCGACGCAGGGAACAATAAAATACTGCTCGCGAAGATCGCAGGGATTACGCCCGCCATATTGATCTTCAAAGGCAAGTGACTCGCCTGTGCCTGGTACATCTTGCGACCTTGCTGGCGCTTCGCGTAATTCACCGTAATGCGGCGCTGCGCTCGCTCTACGTAAACGATGATAGCGATGACCAGCACAGCGATAACGCCTACTACCATCAACAACACACCGTTAATCTGACCTTCGTACGCCTGCTGTAACGACGTTCCTATCGCTGCAGGGAAGCCCGCGACGATACCGGCAAAGATAAGCATCGAAATGCCATTACCAATGCCCTTCTCAGTAATCTGCTCACCCAGCCACATCATAAACATCGCACCGGTTACTAGCGAGACTACAGCCGTTACCGTGAACGAGACACCTGGGTTGTAGGCCATAGGTGCGAGTAGGCCAACCGCCATACCAGTGCCTTGAATTGTCGCCAGACCCAGCGCGCCGTAGCGAGTGTACTGCGAAATCTTGCGTCGACCCGACTCGCCTTCTTTCTTCAGCTGATCCAAATGAGGGCTCACGGCGGTGAGCAGCTGCATAATAATGCTCGCCGAAATGTAAGGCATGATGCCTAACGCGACGATACTCATGCGCTCTAATGCGCCGCCACCAAACATGTTGATCATGTCAGTGAACGTGCCCTCTTGCTGCGCAAAAAACGCTGCGAGCTGCAGCGGATCGATTCCAGGCACAGGAATATGCGTGCCAATTCGGTAGACAAAGATCGCAAACAGCAAGAACAACAGGCGCGATTTTAACTCGCCGAGGCCGGCGCCGATGTTCTCTGGATTAATGTTTGGTTTGTTTGCCATCTACTCTACTAAACTCTTTTTAGGCCACTATTTAGGCCACAATATTCGCCCTTCGTGTACCGAAGGACTGACTGCCATGAGGCCGGGATGCTTTACGCCTCCGCAGCGTCTTCCTTCTTGGCTTTCTTAGGTAGCTTCTTCACTTTCGCTACTGGCTCTTCGTCGATAACCTTGCCGCCTGCCGCTTCGATCGCTGCGCGGGCGCCCTTAGTTGCTCCGAGGCCCTTAAGCGTGACAGCTTTAGTGACGTCGCCCGACAACATGACCTTGGCGCGTTTGATGTTCGCCGTGATCAGGTTGGCCTTGAGCAGTACATCAAGATCGATCACGTCTGCATCGAGGCCGTTAAGCTCAGAGGTGCGGATCTCTGCCGTGCTGCGACCGATGCGTGAGCTGAAGCCGTACTTTGGCAGACGCATTTGCAAAGGCATTTGACCGCCTTCGAAACCTGGTCGAACCGTACCGCCGCTACGCGACTTTTGACCCTTGTGACCGCTACCCGCTGTCTTACCAGAGCCGCTACCAATACCGCGACCAACGCGCTTAGGCGCTTTCGTGCTGCCTGGTGCTGGGCTTAGTGAATTAAGATGCATGTCGAACCCCTTAAACTACGGTCAGCATATAGCTAATCTTGTTAATCATTCCGCGCACGGCTGGAGTGTCTTCCACCTCGACGGATTGATGCATGCGACGCAGGCCGAGTCCTCTCAAGCACAGCTTGTGCTTAGGGAGGGCGCCGATTGGGCTGCGCACGAGTTTTACAGTGACTGTCTTCTTCGCCATGTGACTACCCTACTAATTCTTCGACTGATTTGCCGCGCTTCGCCGCGATGTCATCCGGAGATTGCATGTCGCGCAGGCCGTTAAAGGTCGCGCGAACCACGTTAACCGGGTTGGTAGAGCCGTAGCACTTAGCCAGAACGTTTTGCACACCGGCAAGTTCCAAGATCGAGCGCATCGCGCCACCGGCGATAACGCCAGTACCTTCAGATGCAGGCTGCATATAGACCTTAGATGCACCGTGACGAGCCTTGACCGCGTACTGCAGTGTCGTGCCATCGAGATCTACAGAGATCATATTGCGACGTGCAGACTCCATTGCCTTCTGAATAGCCAAAGGGACTTCGCGCGCCTTACCACGACCGAAACCTACTCGTCCGTTGCCGTCACCGACAGCTGTTAGGGCTGTGAAGCTGAAGATACGTCCACCCTTAACCACTTTAGAGACGCGGTTAACTTGGATGAGCTTCTCTTGCATGCCCTCTTCGTTCTTATTGGAATCGTCTTTGTACGCCATAGTGTAAACCCTTAAAAATCCAATCCGCCTTCACGTGCCGCGTCGGCTAGTGCCTTAACGCGACCGTGATAGGCATAGCCCGAGCGATCGAACGCCACTTTCTCGACACCAGCGGCCTTAGCACGCTCTGCGATCAGTTTGCCGATCTTGCTCGCTGCATCAACGTTACCCGTTGCGCCTTCGCGCAGGTCTTTCTCGACGGTCGAAGCCGACGCGAGAACCTGGTCGCCACTCGCAGCGATAACCTGAGCGTAAATATGACGTGGAGTACGATAAACCGTTAGGCGGTTAACACGCAGCTCGCTAATCTTTGCCCTTGCTCTTTTTGCTCGCCTTAGGCGAGCGACTCTCTTAACGCTCATAGCTTATGACCTATTTCTTCTTCGCTTCTTTTCTGAATACGCGCTCGTTTGCGTAGCGAACACCCTTGCCCTTATAAGGCTCTGGTGGACGGAAATCTCTGATCTCCGCAGCGACTTGACCTACACGCTGCTTGTCCGCGCCAGAAATAATAATCTCTGTCTGAGTAGGAGTCTCTGCCGTCACGCCCTCTGGGAGTGCGTAATCGATAGGATGCGAGAAACCCAACGTCAGATTAACGTTCTTGCCTTCTGCCTTAGCACGGTAACCAACACCCTGCAGCTCAAGCTTCTTCTGGAACCCTTCGCTCACGCCCACAACCATGTTATTGATCAGTGAACGGAATGTTCCGGCCATCGCGCGAGCCTGGCGTGTGGCAACTTTGCCAGCTACTTGCAGGACGTCACCGTCCTGCGTAACGCCGACGAGGCTGTGCAATTCGAGCTGCAGGTTGCCCTTGCCGCCCTTAACCGAAACACTCGTGTCGGTTAGTGTTGTTTCTACACCCTTCGGCAATGCGATAGGGTTATTCGCTACTCTAGACATATATATGCTCTGCTTAAAAAACTCAGCTCACTGGGTTACACCGGCCTCTTAGAAGACGGTGCAGAGTACCTCGCCGCCAATACCGGCAGCGCGCGCTTGCTTATCGGTCATCAAACCCTTGTTCGTAGACACGATGGCTACGCCAAGACCGGCTCGATTCTTAGGCAGCTCGCCGCTTGCCTTATAGTTGCGTAGGCCGGGACGGCTAACGCGCTTAATCTCTTCGATCACCGGCTTACCTGCGTAGTATTTGAGGTCTAGGGTGAGCTGTGGCTTCCCCTCGACATCGCTTACGCCGAAACCTGCGATATAACCTTCATCCTGCAGCACTTGGCTGAGGGCTTGCTTGATCTTAGACGCTGGGCAAGCAACAGTAGGCAACTTCGCCATTTGTGCGTTACGGATGCGTGTTAAGAAGTCTGCAATCGGATCTGACATGCTCATAATACTTCTCCCGCTTACCAGCTAGCCTTGGTGAGTCCAGGCACGTCACCACGCATCGCGGCTTCGCGAAGCTTGTTACGACACAGACCAAATTTACGATAGACGCCATGTGGGCGGCCGGTGATGCTACAACGCAGCTGCTGACGCACAGGGCTAGAGTCGCGTGGAAGCTTCTGGAATTTCACTTGCGCATCCCACTTTTCTTCGTCGCTCGCGTCTGCGCTAGACAAGATAGCTTTCAGCTCGGCGCGCTTTGCAGCGAACTTAGCAACCATCTTGGTGCGCTTAGTCTCGCGGGCAATCATTGATGTTTTAGCCATCTTAAGACTCCTTAGCTTCGGCCGGTGCTGCTCCACGGAATGGGAAGCGCATCGCTGTCAGTAGCGCACGACCTTCATCGTCAGTCTGCGCTGTCGTAGTGATCGTGATGTCCAGACCGCGCAGTGCGTCGATCTTGTCATAGTCGATCTCAGGGAAAATGATCTGCTCAGTCACGCCCATCGCGAAGTTACCGCGACCGTCGAACGCTTTAGGGCTGAGTCCACGGAAGTCACGGATACGCGGAATAGCGATGTCCACCAGACGCTCCAGGAATTCGTACATGCGATCGCCGCGAAGGGTTACCTTCAGACCAACTGGCCAGCCTTCGCGGATCTTGAATCCAGCGATCGACTTACGCGCCTTAGTCACGACAACTTTTTGACCAGAGATCTTAGTAAGATCTTCAGCGGCGCTCTCTAGCACCTTCTTGTCTGTAACCGCTTCACCAAGACCCATGTTTAAAACCACTTTAGTGATCTTAGGCACGCGCATTGGATTTGCGAATCCGAACTGCTCTTTGAGCGCCGGAACTGCTTGCTGCTTATATAATTCTCTAAACTGAGCCATGCTAGGCAACCTACCGATAATTAGACTAAATCTGAACCGTTTGACTTGAATACGCGCTTCTTAGTGCCGTCTTCAGCCACCTGAATAGCAACGCGGTCGGCTTTGCTAGTCTCAGGATTGAATATCGCCACGTTTGATATGTGCAGCGACGCTTCCTTCTCGATGATTCCACCGGCCTGGCCCGCGTTGGGGTTTGGCTTGGTGTGGCGCTTGACCATATTAATGCCAGCGACTATCACTCGGTCAGCACCGACAAGACGCGAAATGCTGCCGCGCTTACCCTTGTCTCGACCAGCGATTACGATGACTTCGTCATCACGTTTCAGTTTACGCATGTTTGCCTCTGTCTCTTCTTACCTAGTGCCTAAAGTACTTCTGGCGCTAGTGAAATAATTCGCATGAATTTCTCTGTACGCAGCTCACGAGTTACCGGGCCGAATACACGCGTACCGATCGGTGCACTGTTTGCATTGAGCAGGATGGCCGCATTGTCGTCGAACTTAATGAGAGAGCCGTCTTGACGACGAACACCGCTCTTAGTGCGCACTACCAAAGCAGTTAGAACCTGACCCTTTTTAACCTTGCCGCGCGGAATCGCTTCCTTAACGGTGACCTTAATGATGTCGCCGATGCGTGCGTAACGGCGATGAGAACCACCCAACACCTTGATACACATAACTCGTCGAGCGCCGCTGTTGTCTGCGACTTCTAAGTATGACTGCACTTGAATCATCGATTCGCTCCATCAGTTACCTGCTTAAGCGGGCAACGATTCTTAACCTAAAATCTTATAAAAACTCGGCGGACTTTTTGTCCTAGCCTTAAACCTGTGTCGCGCGCTCGTCGATCGAGATCAAAGCCCAAGACTTTGTCTTCGAGATCGGACGCACTTCCTGGATCGTTACCGAATCACCAGGCATGCACTCGTTATTCGCGTCGTGTGCATGGATCTTAGTCGAGCGCTTAATAATCTTGTGGTACACGGGGTGCGTGACCTTACGCTCAACCAGCACAACAATGGACTTGTCCATCTTGTTGCTGATGACCTTGCCCGATGTAGTGCGAGCGGTTTTCTCGTTGCTTGCAGTAGACATAACTATGAACCACTCTTCTGTTTTTCAGTGATGATCGTTTTAACTCGAGCGATATCACGCTTTAGGCCACTGATGAGATGCACCTGGCCTAGCTGTCCGGTTGCATTTTGCATACGGACGTTAAACTGGTCTTTAAAGAGACCCTGCAAATCTGCCTGCAGCTCTTCGACCGACTTCTCTCTCAATTCGCTCGCTTTCATTACATTACCGTCCGTTTAACGAAAGTCGTATCGAAGGGAAGCTTCGATGCAGCAAGGCCAAATGCCTCGCGCGCGAGCTCTTCGTTGACGCCTTCGATTTCAAACATAATACGACCCGGCTGAATCTGGGCGACCCAGTACTCAACGTTACCCTTACCCTTACCTTGACGAACCTCAAGAGGCTTGCCTGTAATTGGCTTGTCTGGGAACACGCGGATCCAGATTTTACCGCCACGCTTAACCCGGCGAGTCATCGCACGACGTGCGGCTTCAATTTGGCGAGCAGTCAAACGACCACGCGAGACGGCTTTAAGGCCGAATTCGCCGAAATCTACGTTGCTACCTCGATGCGAGAGCCCGCGGTTGCGGCCTTTCATCATCTTGCGGAATTTTGTACGCTTTGGCTGTAACACGTCTCTTTACCTCTAGTTGGACTTAGCTTTCGAAGGCACGATGGCCTCATCTAAATCCAGAATTTCACCCTTGAAGACCCATACCTTGATACCGATGATGCCGTAGGTCGTCGCCGCTTCGGATGTCGCGTAGTCGATATCCGCACGCAAAGTATGCAGCGGCACTCGACCTTCACGATACCACTCAGAGCGAGCGATCTCGGCACCGCCGAGGCGGCCTCCAACTTGAATCTTGATACCTTCAGCGCCTTGGCGCATCGCATTTTGTACCGCACGCTTCATAGCGCGGCGGAACATAACGCGGCGCTCGAGCTGCGAAGCAACACCGTCGGCGACGAGCTGCGCGTCGAGGTCAGGCTTACGAATTTCTTCGATATTGACCTGAACAGGAACGCCCATCTGTTGAGTCAGCGTATTACGCAGCGCCTCAACGTCTTCGCCTTTCTTGCCGATCACGATGCCTGGGCGCGCCGTGTAAACGGTGACCTTAGCGGTCTGCGCTGGGCGCTCGATCTCGACTCGAGAAACTGACGCAGCGGCTAGCTTCTTCTTGACGAATTCTCGCACGCGGAGATCAACGAGTAGGTTGTCTGCGTAGTTCTTTCCTTCGGCATACCATGTAGAGGTATGTTTCTTGGTTATGCCAAGACGAATTCCAGTTGGATGTACTTTCTGACCCATCCGATGCTCCTAGCTATCAGCGACCGTGATTGTTATATGACAAGAGCGCTTCAAAATTCGATCAGCTCGTCCCTTGGCTCGTGGCATGATGCGTTTCATCGTCATGCCTTCATCAACGCAGATCGTTGATACCTTCAACTCATCTACATCAGCGCCTTCGTTGTGCTCCGCGTTAGCGATAGCAGAATTCAGCACCTTCTTAATAAGCGCAGCACCTTTCTTAGGGCTGTAGGTCAGCAACTGCAGCGCATCTTCCACTGCTTTGCCGCGTATCTGGTCGGCTACGAGTCGGGCTTTCTGAGCCGACATACGTGCGCCTTTTAATTTCGCAATAACTTCCATTTCAGCCCCCGCTTAGCGCGCTTTCTTGTCGGCCACGTGACCTTTGTAGGTCCGTGTGACAGCGAATTCGCCCAACTTATGGCCAACCATGTCTTCGTTAATCGAGACAGGCACGTGTTGCCGACCGTTATGGACGGCGATGGTGAGGCCGATCATGTCGGGAGAGATCATCGAACGGCGTGACCATGTCTTGATGGGACGCTTGTCGTTGGCTTCCGAGGCGATCTGCACTTTTTTCATCAAGTGGAGGTCAATGAAGGGACCTTTTTTTAGTGAACGTGGCACTGGCTATACCCCTACCTTAACGGCTTGAATTTCTGCGACGGACAATCATGTTGTCTGTGCGCTTATTGCTTCGTGTCTTGTAACCCTTAGTCGGCATACCCCAAGGTGAAACTGGGTGACGGCCACCTGAGGTGCGTCCTTCACCACCACCATGTGGGTGATCGACTGGGTTCATCGCGACACCGCGAACTGTTGGGCGTACGCCCCTCCAACGCTTCGCACCGGCTTTACCGAGCTGACGCAGGCTGTGCTCTGAGTTAGAAACCTCGCCCAGTACCGCACGGCAATCCGCGAGCACTTTGCGCATTTCGCCAGAGCGTAGACGCAGTGTTGCGTAAGCGCCTTCGCGCGCAACTAGCTGCAGCGAAGTACCGGCACTACGTGCAACCTGCGCACCCTTACCAGGCTTGAGCTCGACACAGTGTACCGTGCTACCCAAAGGCACATTGCGCAGTGGTAGGCAGTTTCCAACTTTAATCGGCGCATCTTCACCAGAAACGACCGTGTCGCCCGCCTTCACTTTGTTAGGCGCGATGATGTAAGAGCGAACGCCGTCTGCGTAAAGCAGCAAGGCGATGTTAGCGGAACGGTTGGGGTCATATTCCAGACGCTCAACCTTCGCAGGGATTCCGTCGCGCGTGCGCTTGAAATCGATAATGCGATATTTCTGCTTGTGACCACCACCCGCGTGACGACGCGTGATACGGCCAAGATTATTGCGGCCACCGGTCTTAGACTTAGGCGCAGTAAGAGGAGCGTAAGGCTCGCCCTTATGCAGGTCTGGATGCACGACTTTAATGACGTGACGGCGACCCGGTGAAGTAGGTTTACACTTTACAACTGGCATGACTATTCCCTACCTCTTTAGCTGATGTCAGCGAAGTCAATTTCATGACCCGCTTCGAGGCGAACGTAAGCTTTCTTCCAGTCGGAGCGGCGACGGATGCGTCCACCGGCTCCACGCTTAGTTTTGCCTTTAACGTTAAGGATCTGAAGGTCGGCAACTGACACTTTGAACAACGTTTCAACTGCCTCGCGAACCTCAGGCTTAGTCGCCGTGGTCGCAATACGGAACGCGTACTGGTTGTTGCCTTCGCCCATTAGCGTAGTCTTTTCAGACACGTGTGGGCCCAGAATTACTTGATAGAGTCGCTCTTGGTTCATGCCAGCATCTCCTCGACTTTCTTAAGCGCGGCGACGGTGATAATCACGTTGTCGAATCCGATCAGGCTTACTGGATCGATTCCGGCTACGTCGAGAACGTCTACCTTGTGAAGGTTACGTGAGGCGAGGTAGAGATTAGGCTCTGCCTGCTCTGAGATGATGAGAACGTTGTCGAGGTTAAACTCATTGAGCTTACTGACAAGATCTTTCGTCTTGTGTGAGTCAATAGCAAATTCGTTAACCGCGAAAAGGCGGTCCTGACGAATCAGCTCAGACAGAATGCAGCGCATCGCACCGCGGTACATCTTCTTGTTGAGCTTCTTGCTGTGATCTTGTGGACGCGCAGCAAAGGTCACACCACCGCTACGCCAAATTGGGCTGCGGATAGTACCAGAACGCGCTCGGCCTGTGCCTTTTTGACGCCATGGCTTACGACCACCACCACGCACTTCCGAACGCGTCTTCTGCTGCACAGTGCCCTGACGAGCGCCAGCTAGATACGTTACGACAGTCTGGTGTACCAGCGCTTCGTTGTATTCTTTACCGAAAGCCTCGTCTGAGAGAGAGACTTTTTCCTTGCCTGCTTTGTTGCCAGGCAATGCAAGACTTAATTCCATTGCTTACCCCTTGGCCTTAACAGCTGGTCGTACGACGACGCTTGATCCGGTTGCACCCGGTACCGCACCCTTGATAAGGAGCAGATTGTTTTCGAGGTCGACGCGAACGATTTTCAGGCTCTGAGTCGTTGAACGCTCATTACCCATCTGGCCAGCCATCTTCTTACCTTTCCATACGCGACCAGGAGTCTGACACTGGCCGATAGAACCCAACGCACGGTGCGATAGAGAGTTACCGTGCGTAGCGTCTTGCATAGAGAAGTTGTGGCGCTTAATACCACCCTGGAAACCCTTACCTTTCGAGGTGCCGGTCACATCGACCATCTGCCCTTCGGTAAACAGGTCAACTTTGATTTCGCCACCTGCAGCCAGCTCGGCTACATCGGTTTCCTCTGCACGGAATTCCCATAAACCGGTGCCGGCTTCGGTGTTCGCCTTAGCGAAGTGACCAGCCATGCCCTTAGTGACGCGCGAGGCGCGACGCGATCCGGTAGTGACCTGAATAGCCGTATAGCCATCAGTTTCAGGAGTTTTGATCTGAGTGATCCGATTCGGCTGTATTTCTACCACTGTAACAGGGACAGAAGCGCCTTCTTCGGTGAAGACGCGGGTCATTCCGCTCTTACGACCGACTAATCCAATAGACATGTTATAAACCTCATCGTGCAAGGGGCTGAAACCCTCTATGGCCGCTGACGCGTTACACTATGTTCGCCACCGCAAATGGGTAGCAGGAATATCAGTGCGCCAAAACTATTCTAAGCCAATGCTTTATAGAAAGGGCGAAGAGGACTGAACTCTCAACGCCTGGACTCTTTGTATTACAATACCGCTGTACTTCAAGGCATTCGCACACTTATGTAAACGAACGCTGTCTAACTTTGTAAGGCTTTGCCCCACCGCCCCAGCGGGTTAGCGCCGGTGGCTTTTATCTAGTGACTGCCGGGTCTTGGCCGGTGCCTGCTAATTCTTTTGAACGCTACCTAGCCGAGGCTAATCTGAACTTCAACACCTGCAGCAAGGTCGAGTTTCATTAACGCATCAACAGTCTTTTCTGTTGGCTCGACGATGTCGAGCAGGCGCTTGTGCGTGCGGATCTCGTACTGGTCGCGCGCGTCTTTGTTGACGTGAGGCGAGATAAGTACCGTGAAACGCTCTTTGTTAGTAGGAAGAGGAATCGGACCACGGACCTGAGCACCAGTGCGGCGCGCCGTGTCGACGATTTCCTGAGTAGATTGATCAATCAGACGATGATCGAAGGCTTTAAGCCGGATTCTAATACGCTGATTTTGCATCTATCTACAACTCCAATGTGTCTTGGTCAGTATCTTGCACGCATCTCTTTACAAGGATGACGAACAAAAAATAATTAATCTTTTCGCCCCGCTATGCCGAAGATAGTGGCAAGAGGGATCGTGTATCGGCGCTGGCTGGATTTGCCTTTGCCAAAAATAGAAGCGGAATTCTACGGGTGGGCCCACATCCTGTCAAGCGATATACCGCGCAAAACCTTAACTTCTCGGCGTTAGATCCCGTTGAACGCTGTTCTCGGGTGCTAAAGCCTCACTAACGGCAAACTAGACTCACAAAAAAACACCCCCGTAGGGGTGTTCCTTTGCTAAATCAAACGCTTACTCGAAGATCTTGGCTACGACGCCAGCACCTACGGTACGGCCGCCTTCGCGAATCGCGAAACGCAGGCCTTCGTCCATCGCGATTGGCGCGATCAGAGTCACTTCCATCTTCACGTTGTCGCCTGGCATTACCATCTCAACGCCTTCTGGCAGCTCACACGCACCCGTTACGTCCGTAGTACGGAAGTAGAACTGGGGACGGTAGCCCTTGAAGAATGGCGTGTGGCGACCACCTTCGTCTTTAGACAGAATGTACACCTCTGCCTCGAACTTCGTGTGTGGCTTGATCGTGCCTTTCTTAGAAAGCACCTGACCACGCTCAACGTCTTCACGCTTTGTGCCACGCAGAAGGACACCGACGTTCTCGCCAGCGCGACCTTCGTCGAGCAGCTTGCGGAACATCTCAACACCCGTACATACAGTGGTAGTCGTGTCGCGGATACCCACGATCTCGATCTCGTCACCCACGTTTACAATACCGCGCTCAATACGGCCAGTTACCACAGTACCGCGACCTGAAATCGAGAACACGTCTTCGATAGGCATCAGGAACGCTTGGTCGACGTCGCGAACAGGCTCAGGGATGTAGTTGTCGAGAGTCTCAACAAGCTTCAGTACCGCAGGCGCGCCGATGTCAGACGTGTCGCCTTCCAGCGCTTTCAGTGCAGAACCGATTACGATTGGCGTGTCGTCGCCCGGGAAGTCGTACTGGTCGAGAAGCTCACGGATCTCCATCTCAACAAGCTCGAGCAGCTCTTCGTCGTCAACCATGTCCGCTTTGTTCATGAACACGACGATGTAAGGCACGCCAACCTGACGCGACAGCAGGATGTGCTCGCGAGTCTGTGGCATGGGGCCGTCTGCAGCCGAACAAACCAGGATCGCGCCGTCCATCTGCGCAGCACCCGTAATCATGTTCTTCACGTAGTCGGCGTGTCCAGGACAGTCGACGTGAGCGTAGTGACGGTTAGGCGAATCGTATTCAACGTGAGACGTCGAGATAGTGATACCACGCGCCTTCTCTTCGGGGGCGTTGTCGATTTGCGCGAAGTCGCGCATCGAGCCGCCGTAGGCCTCAGCACAAACCTTGGTCAACGCCGCTGTTAGCGTCGTCTTACCGTGGTCAACGTGTCCGATCGTGCCGACGTTTACGTGTACTTTACTTCTTTCGAATTTTTCCTTAGCCACAATAGCACCTCTTCTTACTAAATTAGTTGTTAGTTTCCGCTAGGACTTGCACCCTAGGCCTTAATGATTGCGTCGGCAACGTTGCCCGGCACGATGGCGTATTTATCAAACTCCATCGTATAGGTCGCGCGGCCTTGGGTTGCAGAGCGCAGGTCAGTTGAATAACCAAACATCTCAGCCAAAGGCACCTCTGCACGAACCACTTTGCCCGAAGGACTGTCATCCATGCCTTGAACCAGACCGCGTCGACGGTTGAGGTCGCCCATTACGTCGCCCATGTAGTCCTCAGGTGTTACCACCTCAACACTCATGATTGGCTCTAGCAGCGCAGGGTCAGCTTCGAGAGCACCCTTCTTCAGCGCGAGTGAGCCGGCGATCTTGAACGCCATCTCGCTTGAGTCGACGTCGTGGAACGAGCCGTCAAACAAGGTGACCTTCATGGCCAACAGCGGGTAGCCCGCGAGACAGCCGTTCTTCATTTGCTCTTGAACGCCCTTATCCACCGCCGGGATGTATTCGCGAGGAATCGTTCCGCCGACAATCTCGTTTACGAATTCGTATTCTGAATCCGGATCCAGAGGCTCGAGACGCAATACAACGTGTCCGTATTGACCACGACCACCTGACTGCTTAACGTGCTTACCGGCGACTTCAACGGTCTTGCGAATCGTCTCGCGGTAGGCAACTTGTGGCTTACCGATGTTCGCTTCGACGCTAAATTCGCGACGCATACGGTCAACGAGAACGTCGAGGTGAAGCTCACCCATGCCCGAGATAATTGTTTGTCCAGACTCTTCGTCTGTTTCAACACGGAAAGACGGATCTTCCTGCGCGAGTTTACCAAGCGCGATACCCATCTTCTCTTGGTCGGCCTTTGACTTTGGCTCAACCGCAACGGAGATAACCGGATCAGGGAATTCCATCTTCTCGAGCGTGACGATGCGGTCTAGCGCACACAGCGTCTCGCCCGTAGTCACGTCTTTCAGGCCAATCGCCGCAGCGATGTCGCCCGCGAGCACTTCTTTGATCTCTTCGCGTGAGTTCGCGTGCATCTGCACCATACGGCCAACACGCTCCTTCTTGGTTTTAATCGGGTTGTACACCGAATCACCAGAGTTGAGCTTGCCAGAGTACACGCGGAAGAAGGTCAACGTACCCACGAATGGGTCTGTCGCAATTTTGAATGCGAGTGCCGCAAACGGCGCGTTGTCTTCCACTTCGCAAGTCACTTGCGAACCGTCTTCCAATACGCCTTCGATTGCCTTTACTTCGGTAGGCGCAGGCATGTAGTCGACAACCGCGTCGAGTACCGCTTGCACGCCTTTGTTCTTGAACGCAGAGCCACAGAACGTAGGCACGATTTCGCTCGCGAGCGTGCGAATACGAATGCCCTTCATCAAGTCGGCTTCGCTGAGATCACCCTCGTCGAGATAGCGCTCCATCAACTCTTCAGTCGCCTCGGCGGCATTCTCAACCAGCATCTCACGCCACTTTGCCGCGTCATCAACCATATCTGCAGGGATATCTTCGTAGCTGAACGACGTACCTTGGTCGTCTTCGCTCCAGCGAATCGTCTTCATCTTTACAAGATCGACGACGCCCTTAAAATCTTCCTCTGCACCGATAGCAAGCTGCATTGGGACAGGGTTGGCACCAAGACGATCTTTAACCTGGCCGACAACCTTGAGGAAGTCAGCGCCGGCACGGTCCATTTTATTAACGAAGATCATACGCGGAACTTCGTAGCGGTTAGCCTGACGCCAAACCGTCTCTGTCTGCGGCTGAACGCCCGATGAGCCACACAGCACAACTACTGCGCCGTCGAGTACGCGCAGCGAGCGCTCTACTTCAATAGTGAAGTCGACGTGTCCGGGGGTATCGATGATATTGATACGATGCTCATCGTATTGCTTATCCATACCGCTCCAGAAACAAGTCGTCGCTGCCGAGGTGATCGTGATACCACGCTCTTGCTCTTGCTCCATCCAGTCCATCGTTGCGGCGCCATCATGCACCTCACCGATTTTGTGTGAGACGCCTGTGTAGAACAGCACGCGTTCGGTAGTCGTTGTTTTGCCCGCGTCAACGTGAGCGACGATGCCGATATTGCGGTAACGACTCAGTGGGTGTTTTCTGGCCACAGCTTATGCCCTCAAATTTAAATAAGTATTAGAAACGGTAGTGCGAGAATGCGCGGTTGGCTTCAGCCATACGGTGCACGTCTTCACGCTTGCGAACCGCGCTGCCGCGGCCTTCCGATGCGTCGAAGATCTCGCCGGCTAGGCGCAGGTCCATAGACTTCTCACCGCGCTTGCGCGAATGCTCAACGAGCCAACGCATAGCGAGCGCATTACGACGCTCAACACGGACTTCAACGGGAACCTGGTAAGTAGCACCACCGACACGGCGTGACTTCACCTCAACCATAGGCGCGATCGCCTCAAGCGCCTTCTCGAAGACTTCGAGTGGATCGGCACTAGTCTTAGTCGCCACAACATCGAGCGCACCGTAGACGATTTTCTCGGCTACAGACTTCTTGCCGTCGACCATCACGTGGTTCATGAATTTGGCTAGGGTTTTATTTCCGAACTTGGGATCAGGCAGAACTTCACGTTTTGCCACTTCTCTTCTTCTAGGCATAGTAGACCTCTGTGTTTATTCAGGGAAATCCAGGACTCAGCGCCGTTAATCGGCTTACCTGGCCTTACTCTCACTCACCCGAGCCTTGGTGAGCCACGCATCCTTGCGCTTGTAGTGCTACCCCATGAGGGACCGAGCGGCTGGCGCTCGAGCTCTGTACTCGTCCTGCATCAAAGGCGCCGGCGAAAAATCGCGGGCGCCTTTGATGCAGGACTGAATTCTGAAGACTGCTGCGTTACGACTTAGGTCGCTTAGCACCGTATTTCGAACGGCCTTGACGACGGTCTGCAACGCCCGACGTATCGAGGCTGCCACGCACGGTGTGATAACGCACACCTGGAAGGTCTTTTACACGACCACCGCGGATCAAGACGACCGAGTGCTCCTGAAGGTTGTGGCCTTCACCACCAATGTAAGAGGAAACCTCATAGCCGTTAACCAAGCGTACACGACAGACCTTACGCAGAGCCGAGTTCGGCTTCTTAGGCGTAGTGGTGTAAACGCGTGTGCACACACCGCGCTTCTGTGGCGAGCCTTGTAGGGCTGGCACGTCGCTCTTCGATACTTTGCTCTTGCGGGGCTTGCGAACTAGTTGGTTAATCGTAGTCATTGCTGGGTAAAACCTCTTGTTCTAGCTCGCATCTTTGCTAACTAGCTGATTAATTTGATTTATCGTCAGATCTAAATCGTGAGATCGACGAGCTCGCGCGGCCTACTTCCAAACGCCTAGGCGCTGGGGCGTCGACACGCGGCGGCCGACTGTGACTGCAGCCGGCTCGAAGGAGTGCGGATCATAAAGACCGCACCCTCTCGAGTCAACCATTTCGCCTAAAGCGAGCGCAAGCCTAGGCGTCGGCGCTAGCCTTAAGCACTTCTTCTTTCAACGCTTCGCTGAGCGCAGCTTCCACGTCACTCGCACTCACTCCTTCGGAGGTCACTGCATTTTCTGTGTAAGCCTTCTTACGTGCAGCGTGGTAAGCGAGTCCCGTACCTGCAGGTATCAGGCGGCCCACAACAACGTTCTCTTTGAGACCGCGGAGGAAGTCGCGCTTGCCAGTAACCGCCGCTTCGGTGAGCACGCGGGTTGTTTCTTGGAACGATGCCGCCGAGATAAACGACTCGGTCGCCAATGATGCCTTGGTGATACCGAGTAGCATGCGTTCGAAACGCGCCTCTTGCTTCTCTTCTTCACGCAAGTTGTCGTTGACTTCCAATACCTGTGTAAAGGTGAGCTGCTCGCCCTTGATCAAGTGCGACTCGCCAGGGTTGGTGATCTCGACCTTACGCAGCATCTGGCGCACGATAACCTCGATGTGCTTGTCGTTGATACGGACACCCTGCAAGCGGTAAACGTCTTGTACTTCGTTGACGATGTACTGCGCCAACGCCTCCACACCTTTGAGGCGCAGAATGTCATGAGGAGCAGGTGGTCCTTCGGACACGACTTCGCCCTTTTCGATATATTCGCCTTCGAACACAGTCATGGTGCGCCACTTAGGAATGAGCACCTCGTAGTGGTCGCTGCCATCGATCGGGTTGATGCCATCCTTCGGCGTGATAACCAAACGGCGCTTGCCTTTGGTCTCTTTGCCGTAGCTGACGGTACCGGAAATCTCAGCGAGGATTGCCGGCTCCTTCGGACGACGCGCCTCGAACAGGTCAGCAACACGCGGCAGACCACCGGTGATGTCACGAGTCTTCGAGCTCTCTTGCGGAATACGCGCAACCACGTCACCGATGTTCAGCGCAGCGCTGTCTTTCAGCGACACGATCGAGCCCGCTGGCAAGAAGTAATGCGCCGGGTGAGTCGTGCCTGGCAGGCAGATCTCTTTGCCCTTCTTATCGACTACCGTGACCGCGGGGCGGAGCTCCTTCGCAGAAGAAGAACGTTCGTTAGGATCAATCACAGAGATGCTAGAAAGGCCGGTGATTTCATCGGTCTGCTCACGGACAGTAATGCCCTCTTCCATCGCGCTAAAGGCAACCACACCTGCCACTTCCGAGACGATCGGATGCGTATGCGGATCCCAAGTCGCAACGACCTGACCAGCCTCAACAGCAGTATTCTTGCCGATAGTGATGACGGCGCCATAAGGCAGCTTGTAGCGCTCGCGCTCGCGACCTTGGGTGTCGTCGACGATGAGCTCGCCAGAGCGAGACACGACCACGAGTTCGCCCTTCACGTTCTCAACCGTCTTCATATTATGCAGATGAACTGTACCGGTGTTCTTCACCTGAACGCTGTCGTTAGCTGTCGCACGCGAGGCCGCACCACCGATGTGGAACGTACGCATCGTAAGCTGTGTACCCGGCTCACCGATCGATTGTGCCGCGATAACTCCGATGGCTTCGCCGACGTTAACCGCGTGGCCGCGAGCGAGGTCGCGTCCGTAACAGGTCGAGCAGATGCCGAAGCGGGTTCCGCAGGTAATGGGCGAGCGTACGTAAACCTTATCCACACCACCTGATTCGAGCACCTCTACCATGCGCTCGTTGATCAACGTGCCGCGCTCAACAATCACCTCACCTGAGGTCTCGTCGATCACATCGGCCGCCAACGTGCGGCCGAGGACTCGATCACCGAGAGGCGCGATGATATCGCCGCCTTCGATAATCGGCGCCATAGTAAGGCCTTCTTCGGTACCACAGTCTTCTTCCGTAACCACGAGGTCTTGTGAGATGTCGACTAGTCGACGTGTCAAGTAACCCGAGTTCGCCGTTTTCAGTGCCGTATCAGCGAGACCCTTACGAGCACCGTGAGTCGAGGTGAAGTACTGCGACACACTCAGCCCCTCGCGGAAGTTCGCGGTGATTGGCGTCTCGATGATAGAGCCGTCTGGACGCGCCATGAGGCCACGCATACCAGCGAGCTGTCGAATCTGTGCGGGGGAGCCACGAGCACCTGAGTCGGCGTAAATGTAAACCGAGTTGAAAGACTCTTGCTGCTCTTCCTCGCCTTCTTTGTTGATCACAGACTCGGTAGACAGGCCTTCCATCATCGACTTAGCAACGATGTCGTTGGCACGCGACCAGATATCGATAACCTTGTTGTATTTCTCGCCTTGGGTTACGAGGCCAGACGCGAACTGATTCTCGATCTCTTCCACCTCAGAGTTTGCCTGGCCAATGATGGCTGCCTTCTCGTCTGGGATAACGAAGTCGTTAACGCCAATGGAAGATCCCGAGCGAGTTGAATACTTATAGCCCGTGTACATGAGTTGGTCGGCGAAGATCACCGTCTCTTTGAGACCCACGTTTCGGTAACACGCGTTCAAAATACCTGAAATCTGCTTCTTCGCCATCTTCACGTTGACCATGGAGAATGGCAGGCCAGCTGGAACGATGTTGAATAACAGCACACGCCCTACGGTAGTCTCAACGATGGACGTATTAGCGACGAGTTCGCCGTCTTCGTTCTTCTCATAGTCGGTGATACGAGCTTTGATGCGAGCTTGCAAATGCGCATTGCCTGAATCGTAGGCACGCTGCACTTCTTTTGCGTCTGCGAAGATCATGCCCTCGCCCTTCGCGTTGACGCGTGCACGAGTCATGTAATACAAGCCCAAGACCACGTCCTGTGAAGGCACGATAATCGGCTCGCCGTTCGCAGGCGCGAGGATGTTGTTTGTCGACATCATCAGCGTACGCGCTTCGAGCTGCGCTTCCAGCGTCAGAGGGACGTGAACAGCCATCTGGTCGCCATCGAAGTCGGCGTTATACGCAGCACAAACTAGCGGATGTAGCTGGATGGCCTTGCCTTCAATAAGCACGGGCTCGAACGCTTGAATGCCGAGTCTGTGGAGTGTCGGTGCGCGGTTGAGAAGCACAGGGTGTTCGCGAATGACTTCGGCGAGGATATCCCACACTTCGGCGGTTTCGCGCTCCACCATCTTCTTAGCGGCTTTGATCGTCGTGGCGAGGCCTCGACGCTCTAGCTTGCCGAAGATAAACGGCTTGAACAGCTCGAGTGCCATCTTCTTGGGCAGGCCACACTGATGCAGGCGCAGCGTAGGACCAACCACGATAACAGAACGACCCGAGTAGTCGACGCGCTTACCTAGCAGGTTCTGACGGAAGCGGCCTTGCTTACCCTTGATCATGTCGGCGAGCGACTTGAGTGGGCGCTTATTAGAGCCGGTAATCGCGCGACCGCGACGGCCGTTGTCGAGCAGTGCGTCGACCGCTTCCTGCAGCATGCGCTTCTCGTTGCGCACGATGATATCAGGCGCGTTAAGGTCGAGCAGGCGTTTAAGGCGGTTGTTGCGGTTAATGACGCGACGGTACAAATCGTTAAGATCCGACGTCGCGAAGCGGCCGCCATCTAGAGGCACGAGCGGGCGCAAGTCTGGCGGCAGAACCGGCAGCACGTTCATTACCATCCATTCGGGCTTGTTGCCGGAGTCGGCGAACGCCTCCAGTAGCTTCAAGCGCTTAGACAGCTTCTTAAGTTTGGTTTCAGAATTAGTGGCGGGAATTTCCTCGCGCAGGCGCGCAACTTCGCCGTCGACGTCGAGATCTTTCATCAAAGCCTGAATCGCTTCGGCGCCCATCTTGGCGTCGAACTCATCGCTAAATTCTTCCATCGCCTCGAAATACTGCTCGTCATTGAGCAGCTGGCCTTTCTCGAGGTTAGTCATGCCAGGATCGGTCACGACGAAAGATTCGAAATAGAGGATGCGCTCAATATCGCGCAGCGTCATATCGAGCAACAAACCGATTCGCGAAGGCAGCGACTTGAGGAACCAGATATGCGCAACCGGGCTCGCAAGCTCGATGTGGCCCATGCGGTCACGACGCACCTTAGACAGCGCAACTTCAACGCCACACTTCTCACAAATCACACCGCGGTGCTTGAGACGTTTGTATTTACCGCAGAGGCATTCGTAGTCCTTGGTCGGGCCAAAAATCTTGGCGCAGAACAAACCATCGCGCTCGGGCTTGAATGTCCTATAGTTAATTGTCTCTGGCTTCTTCACTTCGCCGAACGACCACGCCCTGATCATCTCCGGAGAGGCGAGACCAATGCGAATGGAGTCAAATTCATCCGACGGTGACTGCGACTTCAACAACCCTAGTAGGTCTTTCATTCTAATTCCTCCACCGACGCATTCGCTGCGCTGGCTTTAAATTCACTGATTCTTGCGTTTGTGCTCGCCACGCGAGCCGACATCGACGCCAGCCTTATTTGCTGACATCTAACTCCATGTCGATTGCGAGAGATCGAATCTCTTTCAAGAGCACGTTAAACGACTCAGGCATACCCGGTTCCATGCGGTGGTCGCCATCGACGATGTTCTTATACATCTTCGTGCGTCCAGCGACGTCGTCCGACTTCACGGTCAACATCTCTTGCAGGGTGTAGGCGGCGCCGTAAGCTTCGAGCGCCCACACTTCCATCTCACCGAAGCGTTGGCCACCGAACTGTGCCTTACCACCGAGCGGCTGCTGGGTAACGAGGCTATAGCTGCCTGTCGAACGCGCGTGCATCTTGTCATCAACCAAGTGATTAAGCTTGACCATATACATGATGCCAACGGTGACCTTGCGGTCGAACTCTTCGCCGGTGCGACCATCGCGCAGCGTAACCTGTCCGCTCTCGTCGATACCTGCAAGCTCTAGCATGCCTTTGATCTCAGTCTCAGCTGCGCCATCGAATACTGGCGTTGCCATCGGCACACCCGCACGCAAATTATGCGCAAGCTCTAAGACTTCGTCGTCGCTCAGGCTCTTGATGTCTTCCTGCTTATCGCCGATCTTGTTATAGATCTCGGTGAGCAGTTTACGCACATCGCTTGCCTTCTTCTGCGCGTCGATCATCTCGCCAATACGCTCGCCTAAGCCTTTCGCAGCGGCGCCGAGGTGAGTCTCGAGGATCTGACCCACGTTCATGCGCGAAGGTACGCCGAGTGGGTTGAGCACGATATCGACCGGCTCACCCTTCTCGTCGTAAGGCATGTCCTCGACCGGCATAATGACCGAGATAACACCCTTGTTACCGTGACGACCCGCCATCTTGTCGCCTGGCTGAATGCGACGCTTGATAGCCAGATAGACTTTGACGATTTTCAGCACGCCCGGCGCGAGGTCGTCGCCCTGGGTTAGCTTGCCGCGCTTGTCTTCATAGCGCGCATCGAGTTCTGCACGACGCTCTTTAAGCTGCTCTTCAGCACGCTCAAGCTGCTTGTTCGCTGCATCGTCAGACATACGCAGCTTGAACCAGTCTTCGCGTGGCAACTCTTCGAGGTACGATGCGGTAACTTTCTGGCCCTTCTTAAGCTTAGGACCGCCCGCAACCACCTTATTCAGTAACGCCTTCTGCAAACGCTCATAAGTCGCGCCTTCGACGATGCGGTATTCATCCTCGATATCTTTGCGTACTTTCTTAAGCTGTGACTCTTCGATCTCCATTGCGCGCTTGTCTTTCTCAAGACCGTCGCGCGTGAAGACCTGTACGTCGATAACCGTACCGGTAACGCTCGTCGGTACTCGCTGCGAGGTATCTTTTACGTCAGACGCCTTCTCGCCGAAGATCGCACGCAGGAGTTTCTCTTCTGGCGTCAGCTGCGTCTCGCCCTTAGGCGTTACTTTACCCACGAGGATATCGCCGGCGCTGACTTCGGCGCCGATGTAAACGATGCCCGATTCGTCGAGTTTGCTCAGTGCGCCCTCGCCGACATTGGGAATGTCCGCAGTGATTTCCTCAGAGCCGAGTTTCGTGTCGCGCGCGACGCAAGTCAGCTCTTGGATGTGGATTGTCGTAAATCGGTCTTCCTTAACGACACGCTCCGAAATCAGAATCGAGTCTTCGAAGTTGTAACCGTTCCAAGGCATGAATGCGATACGCATGTTCTGGCCAAGCGCGAGCTCGCCCATGTCGATCGACGGACCGTCGGCGAGGATGTCGCCGCGGCTAACCACATCACCCTCTTTCACGAGAGGCTTCTGGCTGATACAGGTATTTTGGTTAGAGCGCGTGTACTTAGTCAGGTTGTAGATATCTACACCCGCCTCGCCCGCGTCGGTCTCTTCGTCGTTTACACGGACGATGATGCGCGCGCCGTCGACGCTCTCAATCACACCGCCGCGGAACGCGACCTCACATACACCCGAGTCTGCAGCTACGTTACGCTCCATACCGGTGCCGACTAGTGGCTTCTCGGTTTTCAGCGTAGGTACGGCTTGCCGTTGCATGTTCGAGCCCATCAATGCGCGGTTCGCATCGTCGTGCTCGAGGAATGGAATCAACGCGGCAGCGACGGATACCATCTGCTGTGGCGCGACGTCCATGTAGTCGACTTCTTCGCGAAGCTTGAGCGTGGTCTCGCCTTTGTAGCGAACCGTGACCAGCGTATCAACGAAGCCGCCTTTCTTATCTAGCGGAGCGCTCGCCTGAGCGATCACGAAATCGCTCTCGTCAATCGCCGACAGGTAGTCGATCTCGTCGGTGACCTTATTGTTCACGACCTTACGATACGGGCTCTCAAGGAAACCGTAATGGTTGGTGCGCGCATAGGTTGCGAGCGAGTTGATCAGGCCGATGTTCGGGCCTTCCGGTGTTTCAATCGGGCATACACGGCCGTAGTGAGTCGGGTGCACGTCGCGCACCTCGAAGCCTGCGCGCTCGCGGGTTAGACCGCCCGGTCCAAGCGCCGAAACGCGGCGCTTGTGCGTCACTTCCGACAGAGGATTGTTTTGGTCCATGAACTGCGACAACTGGCTCGAACCAAAGAACTCTTTGATCGCTGCAGCCACCGGCTTGGCATTGATCATGTCCTGCGGCATGAGGCCTTCGGAATCAGCCATGCTCAGACGCTCTTTCACAGCGCGCTCGACGCGCACGAGGCCAACACGGAACTGGTTCTCAGCCATCTCACCGACTGAACGAATGCGGCGGTTACCAAGGTGATCGATGTCATCTACAGAGCCGAAGCCGTTGCGAATCGCAACCAGTGTCTTGAGCACATCGACGATATCGTCTTGATCAAGCACAGGAGAGCCTTCGGTCTCTTGGCGTCCGAGTCGACGATTGAACTTCATACGTCCTACGGCCGACAGATCATAGCGCTCGGGCGAGAAGAACAGGTTTGCGAACAGGTTCTCGGCCGATTCTTTCGTGGGCGGCTCGCCTGGACGCATCATGCGATAGATCTCGACCATCGCTTCTAGCTTCGAGGTCGTGTTGTCTATACGCAAGGTGTCTGACACGAAAGGACCGCAATCGAGGTCGTTCGTGTAAATAGTTTCGAAGTCGGTTACGCCCTGCTTAACGAACTCGGCAAGCATTTCCGCGGTGATCTCGGCGTTACAAGGGAACAGGATCTCGCCCGTTTCTTGGTTGACGACATCAGCGGCCAGCGCCTCACCGACGAGGAAGTCTTCGGTGACGATGAGATCTTTAAGCTTCGCCGTTTCCATTTGACGGACGTGTCGGCTCGTAATACGACGACCGCTCTCGACGATGACCTCGCCCTTCTTATCGACGATGTCGAAATTCAGGACTTCGCCGCGCAGGCGCGCAGGCACGAGCTGCATCGAAAAGCTAGTTTCGTCTTTAGCCGTTTTGACCTTAAAGGCGTTGTTCTCGTAGAAACTCGCGAGGATTTCCTGCGCAGAGTAGCCGAGCGCGCGCATGAGTACTGTCGCCGGCAATTTGCGGCGACGGTCGATGCGAACATAAACCATGTCTTTTGGGTCGAACTCGAAGTCGAGCCAAGAGCCACGGTAAGGAATCACGCGCGCAGAGTAGAGCAACTTGCCCGAGCTATGCGTCTTACCACGATCGTGATCGAAGAACACGCCAGGGGAACGGTGAAGCTGAGACACAACAACTCGCTCGGTACCGTTGATGACGAACGTTCCAGAGTCAGTCATCAATGGGATTTCGCCCATGTAGACTTCCTGCTCTTTAATGTCCTTGATGGTCTGCGTTGTTGATTCCTTATCGTAAAGGATCAACCTGACTTTTACCCGCAAGGAGACTGAATAGGTGGAACCGCGCAATTGGCATTCTTTAACATCGAATACCGGCTTACCTAACTCGTAGCTAACGTACTCGAGTACTGCCTTGCCCGAATAACTGACAATCGGGAATACAGATTTAAACGCCGCGTGCAGACCTTGGTCTTTACGGGCATCGAGAGGGCTGTCGAGCTGTGTAAACTGTCTATAGGAATCGACTTGTATAGATAAGAGGTACGGTATATCCATAGCACTCGGCAGCTTGCCGAAGTTTTTACGGATTCGTTTTTTCTCTGTATACGAATAGGCCATTGCTGTTTCCTAGCGTTGTGTACTAGTGGGGTACTGCGTTTACGTCGGGTGTTGAAGTCTTGCTACGACGAACACCGGATGCAGAATTCTGCATCCGGTGCGTGTCGCTAGTGCGCTTAAGCGAATTACTTAAGCTCAACTGTGGCGCCAGCCTCTTCGAGAGCTTTCTTAGCTTCTTCAGCTTCGCCCTTAGGTGCAGCTTCCTTCAGAGTTGAAGGCGCGCCGTCGACGAGCTCTTTCGCTTCTTTCAGGCCAAGACCTGTGATGCCACGAACCGCTTTAATAACGTTCACTTTCTTCTCGCCAGCAGAGGCTAGAACGATGTCGAACTCAGTCTGCTCTTCGCCAGCAGGCGCGTCGCCACCCGCAGCAGGTGCTGCAGCAACGGCTACAGCAGCTGCTGCAGATACACCGAACTTCTCTTCCATTGCTTCAACGAGCTGGACAACGTCCATGACTGACATTTCGGCGATCGCGTCTAATACTTCTTCTTTAGATAGAGCCATGACTCTTATCTCCTAAATAATAATTAAAATGTTTTTGGTTCTCGCCACCTAGGCGGCGAGTTGAACTAGGCTGCTTCCTGCTTCTGGTCTCGAACCGCAGCAACGCCACGCGTTACCTTCGAGGGAACCTCTTTCATGGTTCTCGCAAGCTTCGTTACAGGCGCCAACATGACGCTCATAAGCATAGACAGTGCCTGATCGTGAGTAGGCAGTTTTGCCAACACGTCGATCTGACTCGCATCTAATAGCTTGCCACCAACAGACAATGCTCTGATCTCGAACTTACTATTCTCTTTCGCAAAGTCCTTGAGCACGCGCGCGGCGGCACCCGGATCTTCTTGCGAGAACGCGAGAATGGTCGGTCCAACTAACACTTCTTGGATGCACTCGAAATCCGTCGACTCAACCGCTTTCTTCAGCAGCGTGTTGCGGACAACACGTAAGTAAACGTTATTTTCGCGTGCAGTCTTACGAAGCGCAGTCATCTGAGTTACGGTCACGCCACGATAATCGGCAAGAACCGCAGACAAAGCACTGCTAGCAGCTTGATTGACTTCGGAAACGATTTGTTTCTTGTCTTCCAATCTAATAGCCACTATCTCAACTCCATATTGTTGTGAATACTCTCACCTCGACAACCAAGCTTCTGGCATCTCGCTTCAAGTAATCCTTAAGCTCTACTGAGCTTTGGACGAAAACAGTGTAGGGCGTTAACGCCTTAACCCTGTTTTCTTTCGTTCGGTGAGTAAATCCGATTGCTTGCCCGCGAAACGCGCACAACCAGCGGATTGGGTATCACCATCTGCGTAGGACATTAAGTCGCGCCCTGCTTGCTGACGCTTCACCTACGGTCTTTGACGGCCCTGCCGGTTGCCCAGCAAAACCCCAAAGTCTGTCGCCGAAAGCCATGCCTCGCCCAATGAGGGCTCGTCTAACAACATGACAGTCGGCTACGCGGACGACGCCGACTTAGAGTCTGCGTCGCCTCACTTAATCTTTAAATTGCGAGTGCGGAATGATCTATCTGCAAGCCGGGACCCATTGTCGATGACAGGGTAACCTTGCGGATGTATACACCTTTCGCAGAAGCAGGCTTGACCTTCTTCAGGTCTTGCAACAGCGCTTCTAAGTTAGCCGTCACAGCAGCCGCGTCGAAATCGACCTTGCCGATACCGCCGTGGATAATGCCGTTCTTGTCTGTGCGATAGCGAACCTGGCCGCCCTTCGCATTCTTAACAGCAGTCTCTACGTCTGGCGTTACCGTGCCAACCTTAGGGTTAGGCATGAGGCCGCGTGGACCAAGAACGGTACCAAGCTTGCCGACAACGCGCATCGCGTCAGGCGTGGCGATGACGACGTCGAAGTCGAGGTTGCCACCTTGGATGCTCTCTGCGAGATCATCGAATCCAACAACGTCTGCACCTGCAGCTTTTGCCTTCTCTGCGTTCTCGCCCTGTGCGAAGACCGCAACACGGACTTCTTTGCCGGTGCCGGCGGGGAGAACGGTAGAACCACGAACCGCTTGGTCTGACTTACGCGCGTCGATGCCGAGATTAACCGACACGTCTAGCGACTCTTTAAACTTGCCTGTCGCGAATTCCGCGAGCAGCGCAAGCGCGTCTGTTACCGAGTAGGTCTTACCTGGCTCGATTTTGGCCGCGAGTGCCTTTTTCTTTTTGCTTAGCTTAGCCATCTTCTTACACTCCCTCGACGATGAGGCCTGCGCTACGCGCGCTGCCTGCCAATGTACGCACTGCGGCGTCCATATCTGCCGCCGTTAGGTCGGCCATCTTTTGTGTCGCCACTTCTTCCAGCTGAGCACGGGTTACAGTGCCCACTTTCTCAGTGTTAGGACGACCACTGCCTTTAGCAACGCCGGTAATCTTACGCAGCAGCACAGAGGCAGGAGGGGTTTTCATGATGTAGGTGAAGCTACGATCCGAATAGACCGTGATCACTACAGGAATCGGCAGGCCAACTTCCATGCTCTGTGTTGCAGCATTGAACGCCTTACAGAATTCCATGATGTTAACGCCGTGCTGACCCAGCGCGGGACCAACAGGGGGACTAGGGTTGGCCTTGCCGGCCCCTACTTGTAGCTTAATATAAGCGAGTACTTTCTTAGCCATGATGACTCTCCTTGGGTGCAAACGTTGGTTAGGGCTCGCGCGCTGTCCAACTCCCCTGCGTACTCCATTAATCTAGCGTTGCCAGATGGCCGGAGCTCGTCTTAAAGCAAGGGCTCATGCCCTCGCCACCTTACCCTAGGTATAAACCTAGAAATTCTTTTGCCGCCGCGTGAGGCTAGCTCTTTTCTACTTGGCCGAATTCAAGCTCGACCGGCGTAGAACGACCGAAGATCAGCACCGCAACGCGCAGCCTGTTCTTTTCGTAATTCACTTCTTCTACCGTACCGGTGAAGTCGTTAAACGGACCGTCTGTGACA
Source organism: Gammaproteobacteria bacterium (assembly GCA_024639905.1). Classification (GTDB taxonomy): domain Bacteria; phylum Pseudomonadota; class Gammaproteobacteria; order Pseudomonadales; family Pseudohongiellaceae; genus UBA9145. The sequence goes on from JAHEGE010000007.1 coordinate 155,153, forward strand.
CGAACCATCTCACCCGGCTCGTAGACAGTCTTATGCGCAGGCATGTCTTCACTTGCTTCCATGCGCTGCAGAATCTTGTCTGCTTCTTTGTCTGTAATGGCTGCTGGCCGATCTGCGGTGCCGCCAATAAATCCCATGACACGAGGCGTATTCTTAACGAGATGCCAGGTCTCATCGTTCAATTCCATGTGGACCAGCACGTAGCCTGGGAAGAACTTCCGCTCGCTCTTACGCTTTTGGCCGGAACGCATCTCGACCACTTCTTCTGTAGGCACGAGCACCTCGTCGAAGAGGTCTTCCATGCCTTCCAACGCGATGCGCTCGCGGAGAGAATTCATGACTTTTTTCTCGTATCCCGAGAAGGCGTGAACTACATACCAGCGCTTTGTCATTGTTGCCCCTAGCCGACGGACTTCGTTAGCCGATTAATTGTTAGCCGATAACCGATGAGACCGCGCTATTAAGCGCCCAGTCCAACAGCCATAGGATGATGGCGACGATAAAGATCACCACCAGCACGACAATCGTAGTCTGGGTGGTTTCTTGTCGAGTCGGCCAGACAACCTTACGGATCTCAGTACGCGCTTCAAGACAGAGCTCGAGGAACGAGCGGCCCTTCGCCGTCTGTACCGCGATCCATCCAGCGATGGCTGCGGCGACGATCAAGCCCACTACTCTTACGAGCAATGACTCAGCGCCGAAGTAAGAATTACCGTAGATAGCTGCCACCGTGATCGCGATAACGACGAGCCACTTCAGGCCGTCGAGCTTCGCGTTCGTGCTTTCAATTTTTTCTGACATGGTGCTCGCTTATTCTCTTAATGGGCGTAATGCCACCACCACTATTCTCTTTAATGGCCTCTACTGCATGATGCGCAGCGGGCCGAAAATAATGGCAGGCCAGGAGGGAATCGAACCCCCAACCTGCGGTTTTGGAGACCGCTGCTCTGCCAATTGAGCTACTGGCCTAAACTCTTTAGTGAACTTTTTGTTGAACTCAAAATTTTTTGGCCTTTCCGCCAAATCTTCTGCTGCACTACCGCCTACCATGACGCCTAAACTAGCAGAGACGACTAAGCCGAGACGTCCGATCGGAGGTCTCGGCTTAGCAAATACCCGTCGGGGTTTACTCGAAGATCTTGGCTACGACGCCAGCACCTACGGTACGGCCGCCTTCGCGAATCGCGAAACGCAGGCCTTCGTCCATCGCGATTGGCGCGATCAGAGTCACTTCCATCTTCACGTTGTCGCCTGGCATTACCATCTCAACGCCTTCTGGCAGCTCACACGCACCCGTTACGTCCGTAGTACGGAAGTAGAACTGGGGACGGTAGCCCTTGAAGAATGGCGTGTGGCGACCACCTTCGTCTTTAGACAGAATGTACACCTCTGCCTCGAACTTCGTGTGTGGCTTGATCGTGCCTTTCTTAGAAAGCACCTGACCACGCTCAACGTCTTCACGCTTTGTGCCACGCAGAAGGACACCGACGTTCTCGCCAGCGCGACCTTCGTCGAGCAGCTTGCGGAACATCTCAACACCCGTACATACAGTGGTAGTCGTGTCGCGGATACCCACGATCTCGATCTCGTCACCCACGTTTACAATACCGCGCTCAATACGGCCAGTTACCACAGTACCGCGACCTGAAATCGAGAACACGTCTTCGATAGGCATCAGGAACGCTTGGTCGACGTCGCGAACAGGCTCAGGGATGTAGTTGTCGAGAGTCTCAACAAGCTTCAGTACCGCAGGCGCGCCGATGTCAGACGTGTCGCCTTCCAGCGCTTTCAGTGCAGAACCGATTACGATTGGCGTGTCGTCGCCCGGGAAGTCGTACTGGTCGAGAAGCTCACGGATCTCCATCTCAACAAGCTCGAGCAGCTCTTCGTCGTCAACCATGTCCGCTTTGTTCATGAACACGACGATGTAAGGCACGCCAACCTGACGCGACAGCAGGATGTGCTCGCGAGTCTGTGGCATGGGGCCGTCTGCAGCCGAACAAACCAGGATCGCGCCGTCCATCTGCGCAGCACCCGTAATCATGTTCTTCACGTAGTCGGCGTGTCCAGGACAGTCGACGTGAGCGTAGTGACGGTTAGGCGAATCGTATTCAACGTGAGACGTCGAGATAGTGATACCACGCGCCTTCTCTTCGGGGGCGTTGTCGATTTGCGCGAAGTCGCGCATCGAGCCGCCGTAGGCCTCAGCACAAACCTTGGTCAACGCCGCTGTTAGCGTCGTCTTACCGTGGTCAACGTGTCCGATCGTGCCGACGTTTACGTGTACTTTACTTCTTTCGAATTTTTCCTTAGCCATTATCGACTGCCCCTCAACATTTACACACTATATTGGCTCAATAATTAAAGCCGCTAAATCGCCTAACTCTTTAATTCTTAATTGCTCTTTCCAACCTGTCGACCGTCTCGTTGCCGCTTAAGGCTGCAAAGCAAGATGGTGCTCACACCAGGAGTTGAACCTGGGACCTCTTCATTACCAATGAAGTGCTCTACCGCCTGAGCTATGCGAGCGAAACGTTGCCCATTTCATCCGCTTAAATATGGAGCGGGTAGCGGGAATCGAACCCGCGCAACCAGCTTGGAAGGCTGGGGTTCTACCGCTGAACTATACCCGCTAGAGTCGGTAACATCTTCTAACCTTATAAATCATAAAGATTAATATGGTGGAGGGGGGTGGATTCGAACCACCGAAGCTTGCGCGTCAGATTTACAGTCTGATCCCTTTGGCCACTCGGGAACCCCTCCTACAAGATTCCCCAAGGGACTCTAAAACCCTCGGCTCTCTTACACAGGAGCGGCATTTTAGGGGAATTGACTACGCGGCGCAATCGTTTAGGGGAGAAAATACCAACACGGAGACAAGGAGCATGCACACTGGGGCCAAGTTGCTGGCAGCATTAAGGAATGAGCTCAGAACGCAGCGTGAGACCGGTGTTGAGCAGCGCCCGCGCCGGGCTATCGTCGCGCGGGACCGACGCGGGCGCCTCAGAGGCGAAATGCTGCCAGGCGAAGAACAGCGCATTAGCTACGAGCAAGGCAAGCACGACGTTACGCAATTCTGTCCCCTATATAAGATGCCAATCGAATTGCAGCGGTAAGCCCACACGGCGCCATTCTCATCTCCCTCACGCCGCAGGTCCGTCGATGGCGACTGCGAGCCCGTCGAGAACGAGGTCTGGCAACAACTCAACCTCGCTCGGCAACTGCGGCAGCAGTTCGCTAGCACCGCCGCCCGTCAAGGCGAGCCGGGCTTGAGGGGAGTTGGCATGCAAACCCGCCCACTCTTGGCGAATCAACGCAACCGCCGCCGCTAGCGTGCCATGATAAACCGCCGCATCGGTAGAGTGCCCAAGCGCGAGTTCGCGCAAGGAATAGGCCGAATCGAGGCGGATTCGAGTGTTCGCCTCCAGGCTTGCGCGCATGAGTTCGAGGCCCGGCACAATGAAGCCGCCCTCGTGGCAGCCATCGTCGGCGATGCGGTCGACCGTGAGCGCGGTACCGCAATCCACCACAAGCCACGAACCTGCACCCCGAGCACGGGCTGCCAGCATAGCCAACCAACGATCGACGCCTAAGCGCGCGGGGTCGGCGTATTGAATGGACAGGCCTGCGCAATGCCGCGCCACCTTGGCGACGGTTGCAGAGCACCCGAACGCCGCCTCGCATTCTACAATCAAACCCTGCAATGCCTCAGGAGCGCGGACGCTAGCAATTCGCACGGCGTCGACGCCTTGCGAAGCATCACCGGCAAGAGCCTCGGCGATAGCGGCTACGGAGTCAGCAATAGCTGCCGCGGATACGACCCCGCCGCGTTCACGCCTTCGCCATTTTAGGCGCGTATTACCCGCATCTATCTCGATAATCATCTTGCACTCTCCACCGGCCGCAGCGAGGCGGACAGCTCCCCTCCTTCGAAGCGGAGCAGCTGTTTACTCTTACTCGCAGAGTCTATACCCACGCTCGCCGCAGCCTCCTCGCCCAACTGAGTGTGCCCCGGCTGCTCTTCAACCTCCAGCAGTAGGGCGCCATTGGCATCTACGCCACGACTCACGCCAACAATCTTCTCATCCCCGCGCTCAAGGCAGACACAATGATTCATGAATTCATCGGCGTTGTTCCATCGCGCAATAAATGCGGAGAAACCTTCTCGCTCGAACAGCTCGATGTCGCTACCTAGTCGTTCAATCAACGCCGCAGACAGCCCCTTCGGGTCTGCTGGGCCGCCGAGAATCTGACGTAGGTCTGCAATCGGTCGCGCCAGCTGCGCCGCATCGCTGGCCGGCAGATCGAGATTCACCCCAATGCCAATAACAACATCACTGCCCATGGCCGATTGGCGCAGCTCCAATAGTATGCCGCCAAGCTTGCGACCCTCAAACTGAATATCGTTTGGCCACTTAAGCCTAATCGGCATCGCTCCCAACGACTCTATCGCGGCCCGCACCGACAAGCCCACGACGAGGCTCAAGCCCTGCAGCTGATCGGGCTCGAGAGAAAAGCGGCGTAGTAACGAGAAATAGAGCCCTGCATCCGGCTTGCTCGTCCACGCCCTGCCCCGCCTGCCGCGCCCCGCAGTTTGGCTACGCGCAATAAAGACCCGCGGGGTATTGAGCCAGTCTTTGGGCTGCTGCTTCAGCTGCCGCAGCGCCTCGGCATTTGTCGAATCGATCTCGTCGAATCTCTGTATTTCAGGCGAGTTGCTCACTGACCTACTCCATAAAAAAACCCGCCGCGCTTACGCTCGGCGGGTTTTTATCTACCTGCAACTAACCTTGCGCGCGAACGAATTTCGCGCCTAAAGAGCTAGCTCTTTTCGTCCGCGACGTCGAGTTTCTCGCCGCGGCGGATCTTGCCAATCACCGAAGAGGCTTCGAGTACAACGATGATGCTCGCAGCCATGACCGCGAGGCTCATACCCATTAGCAGCCAGTCGCCACCATTATAGAAGCCGACAAGCTGCAGGGCGCTCGCCCAAAATGCAACGACGATAATGAAGACCATCGGCACTAACGTGTAAATTGCCGGACGCCCCAAGCGCATCAAGAAGATAGAAACCACAAGCAGTGTAAGCGCCGCCAAAATTTGATTCGAGGCGCCGAAAAGAGGCCAGATCAGCATGCCGCCATCGCCGAGGTACTGGCCATTCGATGCGCCGAACGCGAGGATCAAGCAAGAGAATACCGCCACAAGCGTTGAGACGATATTGTTCTTAAGCGGCGCGATCTCGTAGATGCTGCCCCACTCTTGAATGATGTAGCGCTGCAGACGAAGGCCTGCATCCATTGTCGTGCCCGCAAACAGCACCACCATCACCGCCAACATCGTTTGGCTGAAACTCAGTGGAATGCCCCAGCCTTCGGTGATGAGGGCCGCTCCGCCGGCGATGAATGCGCCCGAGCCGCCGCTGCCGAAACTGGCGTAAATGCCGTTCCAGTCTGCGGCGTTAGCCGCGTAAAGCGAGCCGGTCACTGCGGTGATCGTAATTAGCGCCAACGTTCCTTCGCCCAACGCACCCAAGTAGCCGACGAAACGGGCGTCTTTCTCGTTGTTAAGCTGCTTAGAGCTCGTACCCGAGGCGACGATGCCGTGGAAGCCAGAAAGTGCGCCGCAGGCAATCGTGACGAATAGCATTGGGAATATAGGCGGAGTACCTGTCGCCAGATTGTCGTTAATCATCGGCGCAGTCACTTCCGGCATTGTCAGCAAGACAGCGCCGTAAAGGACGAACAAGCCGACGACGAGCTGCGCACCATTGATGTAATCACGCGGTTGCAGTAACAACCATACCGGCAGGCTCGATGCGATACCCGCATACACGAACAGCAGGATGATCCAGTTGCCATTGTCGCCCAAGCCAAAGATATCGCCAGGCAGTTCGAGTGGCATGACGCTGCCCACATAGATCGACAGATAGAGTATGCCCACACCCACGATCGAAATCAGCAGCAGGTTGTACTGCTTGCGAATGAGGACGCCGATACCAATGGCCACGGGAATTGCCGCCCAGGCAGGGAATACCGAAGTAGGAATCTCGACCATCTCGCTGGCGATAATGGTACCGAACACCGCATTAACCATTAAGAGAAGGAGGAAGATCACAACCATGAAAAGGGATCGCGTGCGCGCACCGACCACGTCCTCTGATAGGGCGCCGATAGACTTAGCCTTGTGGCGAGTGCTCGCCCAGAGCGCGCCCATGTCGTGTACACCGGCGAAGAAAATAGACCCTAGCGTCACCCACAGAAGCGCAGGCCCCCAGCCCCAGTAGACCGCGATGGCAGGGCCGACAATCGGCGCCGCACCAGCGACTGAGGTAAAGTGCGCACCCCATAAGACGAACTTATTGGTCGGCACGAAATCGACGCCATCGTTGAACTCGTGTGCGGGAGTGACATAGTCGGGATCGAGGCGGTAGATCTTTTCCGCGATGAATTTGGAGTAGACGAACCAGCCGAAGGTGAAACCGATAAGTCCGAAGACGATGATAAAGACCGAGGACATTAATTATTCTCCCGAATTATTATTATGAGGCGCGAGCCCATCTAACACAGCCGAAATGCTTCCGCATCATAGCAAGGCTATAACGCGGAGCAACAGCGGATTAATTGGCGGCGGTTGCCGCGTGGTAGGTCCAATACCCGATAAACATCTCATCCCAACTCTGCAAGCCGAAGCGCAGTTCTTTGCTCGGGTCTGGGTTGGCAGGATTGTATTCAGAATTATCGAACGACCCGGTTACGTGCACCTTGGTGCCAGCCACCAACTCAACGGGCTCGGTGAGTTGATACGTTGGCTGCCACGCGTAGCTGTAATTCGGCACGCTCAGCAACTCAGTTAGCGCGCCGTCAGGCGCCTCGGCGGTAAATTTCATGTCTTTGCCGCGAAAATGCATATGTGCACGTAAGCCTGTCACCACCACATCTTCTTGGAAGGTGTACGCCGCTTTTACTTCGTGGTCTTTGGCATAAGGAGGAATACGGAACACGGAAGACACCGAGCGCGTGAAGTTTTCGTGCGCGGGCGGCTCGTCGTGCATGTAGAGGCCAATCACTGTCTCGTCGACCGTCGCCTTGCCATTGGTCGTAAAGTGAAATTGCAGCGACAATTTGTGCCCTTTAGGGATAAATACGCCGGTATTTTCAGGGAAGGTCATCGCATCGACCTTACCCGGGGCATAACCTTCTAAGAAGCGGCGCGCGACGGAAGTCGTGTCAGCCTCGCCGCCATCGAAGTCTTCGGCGGGCGCCGTCACGTAGGCGAGCAGATGGTGCAAGACCGACTCGTCGCCAGCGATAAATTGAACGCTCTCGACCCACTTGTCTTCGTCGAAGGGGAGTTCGACGTCCACGTTAATGTAATCCAACACGCCGGTCGCAGGGATTTCCATCGCTGGTGTGGTGACAATATAGTCAGGCTCGCCGAGCTGCCACGCCTTGCGGTCTGGAAACGCAACCTCAGCAAGCGGATCAATTGCCGACGCGCCGCGCGGCGCACCCGCGTCGATCCAGCTAACTAGGGTTTCTAGCTGCTCCACCGGCAGGTAGCGTGCGTTGTCGAAATGGCCGATCGAGGGGTCTACCTGCATCGGCGGCATGCGCTTGCTCACCAACACCTCGCGAATCATCGGCGACCAACCCTGAAGCATCAGGTGGCTATCGAGTGCGAAAGGACCAATGCCGCCCTCGCGGTGGCACGAGGCGCACTGCTCAATAATAATTGGCGCAACGTCACCCGCGTAATCGGGCACCTGCGCAGCCAGGGCATCGAGCGTCGTGAAATCGAGTTCGCAGCCCGACGCGGCTTGCGAGGTGGCAACCGGCACATCGTCGCCCGCCAGCGACGCATCGAGCGCAGCGTCTAAGTCGAGCATGCCGCCCACATAGAGTGTCGACAAGCGTGCAGGGTCGAGCACAGCTACGTCACCTGCCCGCGTCAGTCCGAGCGTACGAGAAACCACCTGGCCGTCGTCTAACCACACAGCCGCGGCTGGTGCTTCTGCACCGGGAGCTGCGTTGATCGCAGCGAAGGCGACTCCCTTCTCCTGCCAGCGCGCTTCCAAGGCGTGGAGCTCGGCTAACTGCGCTTGCGATGCAGCACAACTGCCATCGTAAGCCATGAGAACGAGCGCTACTTTATCGCCATAGCGGCTTAACTGATGAAACTCGCCCGCCGTATCCAACATCGCGAAGTCGCCCACTCTCTCAGCGGCTGTGGCGCTCAGCTGGCCTAAAACCAGCGCACCAAGCGCGAGTAGTGCGGAAGATTTTTTCGAATCCAGCATCAATATGACTCCTTGAGTAGCTGATGTCCCTGAAGCGGGAGGGCCGGTGAGTTTAGCTCACAACGGCCTCACCGCAGTGAGCTAAAGCATGACTTTTTGTAACGCCCGCCTGTCCAATCTCAGCCGCCGATGGGGCCGAGCTAGTTGGACTCTTCCGGCAGATCGCGCCTTGTTGAGTAGCTACTCAGGCTATCGACCAGCGCGAAGCGCCTGAATAGCTCGTAAAGCCCCCAGCCAGCGGCCGCGATCACAACAAGCAGCATACCCCAACGCATCAATGCAGCGAAGAACACGGCATCGAAGATCGGCATTTGCAGCTGATACTCGCCGAAGGTCGCGCCACGCTCGAGCATCCAATGCCACGCGCTATGGGCAACCAACGCCGACAGCAGGATGGAGCCGATGCGTTCTTTAACAAAGCGCGAGAACAGCAGGTTAAGTAGAGGGATAACCAGCAAGAGTATGAAGAGCTGGCCCAGCTCGACCCCAACGTTAAAGGCGAGCAGCGAGGAGAACAGGTGGCCGCCCGCAAATTGGAGCGTGTCGCTAAACAGGAACGAGAAACCGAAGCCGTGAATCAGGCCGAAGCCGAACGTCACCACCCAGCGGTGCTCGAGGCGCGCGCCGACGATATTCTCGAACGCCATGTAGACGATGGAAAGCGCAATGAGGGTCTCTATAAGCGGTGGAAACCAAAGGACATCGGGCGCGAGGCCGAATGCCGCACTAATCAAGGTGATCGAATGCGCCACGGTGAAGGAGGTCACCACGGGGATGAGCCCGCGCAGAGAGCGCAGCGGGATTACCAGACAGAATAGGAATAAGAGATGATCGACACCCTCGATAATGTGCTCGAAGCCCATGACGACGAAGCGCAGCGCCGCTTGATGCCAGCGCGGATCGAGATCAACGAGCCCCGGATTGCCCACATAGTTAAAGATGCGCTCGGCGCCAGAAGGCACCATGAAACGCAGCACGGTGGTGGTTTCGTTGGCTAGCGTGCCGAGCAGAGGATCGACGCTAAAACTCGCGTTCTCGTCGCTGATCGCATAGGTGACCATCACATCGAGCACGCCTTGACGCCAGAAGAGATTCACCGAGTCATCCAAAGGGGCGCTACGAATGTTCGCCAATGCGCTATCGAAGTCGGTGAAGGATCGATCGGAAGGTAGCTCGACCCGCACCGCCTCAATCGCCTTGTCGGTGAGCTCGACACCGTCTTCGTAGAATTTGAAGGACTCCGTGATGTAGACGCGCGCGGCATCGTTGATAGCGAAGTCGGCTTCGGATATCTGAATGAAGCCGGGGCCGCGCAGCGGAAAGCTAATCTCGCCGAACGCCTCCATGGGTACCCGAAGCAGCGCGGTCAGCGTGTCACCCTCAGGCTTCACGAAGGCATTCACAGTAATGCGGCTGGGGATGTCGTGCGCCTGGACAGACAGGGGCGCCAGACAGGCACCAAAAACGACTGCGACGCCTAGTGCGCGTGCAACCAGATACCGTGTCGATGAGGCGACACCACGCGTAACAAACTGCAACCAAATACTCGCGAGGCGACCAGGCATCCAACAAACTCCTTATTTATTATTAGTTTAGCTGATTTTTCGAAGCGCGCAGGGCGGCCCCAGAAAAGAGGCCACCGAGTATACTGCCTGCCTAGAAGTGAGTATACTCCGAGAGACTCTGGAGAGTTTTCACGCCCCTTAAGAGGGCCATTGGAGGATATAAGAATGAGAAAGTCGAAGTTATTCGTAGGCGCTGCGCTAGTCGTGGCCCTGGTTGCGCTAGGGGTGGGGCAATCGAAGATTCAAGAGCCAAGCATCGCTCAAAACAGCGGCGTCATGGCGCCACATTTCCTGGTCGATCCGTACTGGCCAAAACCCCTTCCCAATAATTGGGCTATGGGTAACACGATCGGCGTCGATGTCGACGAACGCGACCACGTGTTCATCGTACACCGTAACGACGCGTCGCAGTTTGGCGGCAATACGGAAATCGGCCTGCAAGGCGGCGTTTCCGAGTGCTGTACTCCTGCACCGCCAATCATCGAATTCGATCCCGAAGGCAATGTAGTCAATGCGTGGGGCGGCCCTGTTGAAGGCGCTCCTTACGTGTGGCCTGCGTCTAACCACGGCATCGAAGTTGCACCAAACGGCGACGTTTGGATCGGCGGCAACGGCGGCGGTGACTCCCACGTCCTCGTCTTCTCGCGCGATGGCGAATACATCCGCACGATCGGTGTCCAAGGCGAAGGCCGCGACAGCAACAGCCAAACTCACTTCGCACGCGTTGCAGAGATCGCGATCGACGTAGAGGCTAACGAAGCCTACTTCGCTGATGGCTATCAAAACCGCCGCGTCGCGGTTGTCGACGTCGCCACTGGCGCGTTTAAGCGCTACTGGGGTGCTTACGGCAATACGCCTGACGACACAGCAGACGTGACTTACGTGCCTGGCCAGGCTGGCCCACAGCAGTTCCGTGGTCCGGTTCACTGTGCAGAGCCTTCAAATGATGGCCTAGTCTATGTGTGCGACCGTGGCGCCGACCGCGTTCAGGTTTTCCGCAAAGACGGCACCTACGTGCGCGAAGTTGTTTACAACCCAGCGACTCTTAACCAAGGTTCTACTTGGGACATCGCGTTCTCACGCGACGAAGAGCAAAAATACATCTACCTAGCCGACGGCCAAAACTTCAAGATCTCGGTCATCGACCGCGAGTCTATGGACGTGCTTTACACCTTCGGTCAGGGCGGTCGCCAGCCAGGCACGTTCTACGCGCCTCACAGCATCGCCACCGACTCTGCAGGTAACGTGTACACCACAGAGACCTACGAAGGCAGCCGCGTACAGAAATTCGTAAACCAGGGCATTCGTGCCGTGACGGTTCGCAACAACGCGCCTACTTGGCCTGCAAGCGAGCTCTAATGCTCACTGCTAGCAGCTAAGCTTCTAGTGCACAGATAGCAAACAGAGTATAGAAAACCGCAGCGAAGCAACTCGCTGCGGTTTTTTTTCGCCTCGCATTCAGTGCAGGTTCAGGCCTCAAACTCGACACTAAATTCGGCCGCTTAAACTCGCTGCAGGTTGAAACAAGGAGTGCGCTCAATTATCCTCAGCGGCTTAGAGACACTCGCTAAACATCCCATCTTGCAAGGACGAATCTATGAAGTACGCCACTCCACGCTCGAGCACTGCCCTTAGCCCTAAACCCAGCCTCGCTCGCGCACTGTTGGCCGTTGCCGCACTCGGCTCCCTACTTGTTACTCCTTTGTCGCACGCTCAGGAGAGCATCGACATCGGCTACGAATTTACCCACGGCAAGCTCACCGAGTTGAGTGGCATGAAGACGACGCTGGCTATACCCGCATTCGCCGACGAGCGTGGCGTGGCTGATCCTCGCACCGTGTTTACAGGCGAACTCGCCCCCGGCGGCGTGGTGATCGCAGAGCGTCCCTTCGCAGAAATCGTGGGCGATGCGATGCGCGCAGGCTTCGCCGCGAGTAATGCGAAACTCGAGTCTGAGGGGGCAGGGATGCGGCTGGCAGGAAGCTTGCTAGCCACCGAGGCGGTGAGTGTCGATCGTGGCGGTGTCGAATCGCTGCAACTGACTATACGCACGAGCATCCAACTCGTCGAAGGCACACGCATAGTCTGGCAGACCAAGCTGTTCGGGCGCGGCACGGTGCCGGCAACGGAAGGCGCGGCGGCAGCCACTGGCAAGGCACTCGATCGACTGATCGAAGAGCTGCTTATCGACGACTATTTCCTCGCAGAGATTCGCTAACGCCTTTTTTGTCGATTACGGCTTTCGAATACAACCAAGCTGCGCGTCGAGTGTGGCCTTGCCCATTGTTGACCGATCCCATTCGGGAAAGAAGCGCAGCCCCGTAGCAGACTCGATGGCGTCGAGGCTGCTGCGCGCATCGCAGTGATGCACATGCACAGCGAAATCTTGATCGAGCCAAAACGCACTTAACTCCCCCTCGGCACTCGCGATGAGCTTGAAGAATCCCGTCGGCAACTCTCCGCCTGCGGGCTCTGCGTCACCGCTGGGCGCCGATTCGAAGATCGGCCCCGTCACTACTGTAACCTCTCCACGCCGATTCACCAGATTCCGCAGAGACCATTCGAGACCCGACCACGCACCCCGGTCTAGGCCTTGGGAGCGGAATGTGGTCGCTGACAGCAGGTTCGCCTCATACCAGTAAGGCGTGCCGGCGACGCTGACTAGAGGCACGATGCTGGCCCTCGCCAGACCCTGTTGCTGCGCCCTGCTCTCCTTGCTGTCCTTGCTGTCTGACCCGGCGTCACTTCCAGGGACGTCTGGATCTGTAATAAACTCGCGAGATAGGCTCGAAGCGATACCCAGCGCGCCTGCGCGCATCCGATAAGCGAGCCACGCGCCCGACTCGCGGGGGGCGCTGTACGACGTCGCATAAAGCGAGCGCACGAGCAGGACTTCGTCCGCCGCCGCACCGATGGGGCAGCCACCCAGGCAATGACCGATCCTGTAGTCGGCGGCATTAATCGGCGCAGCGGCAAAACACGCAATCCAGCCTAGGGTGAGGTAGCGTAATAAGGCGTGTCTGTTCAAAAAAGGGGATGATGCCACGAGGGCTCCTCCGAAGAGCATGTGAGAGGGTAAGACGTGTTTTGGGCACTTTCACGCCAGAGGCACCGGAAATCGGACTCTGGAGGGTTTTAAAGGGCAATTAATTCTACCCAAATTCTCGAAATTGGGGTGTTTTTAATTTTCAGGAAGTATTTTTCGAGAATTGGGCATAGTCTCGGCATCGTGTTATGACTACCGATTCTATTTTCGCAACACTGCGAAATAAGAAGTAAGACCACAGAATAAGGAGTACGAGATGATTAAAATTTCGACAGTAGCCAAATTGGGCGCAGCCACGCTGCTCTCAACCTGCGTGAGCCTGGCTAACGCCGGCGAGCGCGTGAGCGACTTCTCGCTCGTCGACGCCAAGGGCCGATTCTTCCAGCTAAGCCGACATGCCGACCACGATGCGGTCGTCCTGTTCGCCCAAGACGACAGCCGCGACGTCCGTAAGGCCGCCGACGACATCGCCGAGCTCGCCGCGCAATTTGCCGGCAAGAAAGTCGAATTCTTAATGCTCGACTCCACTGGCCGCGCCGATAAGGCCGAATTACGCGAAGCCGCCGATAAAGCCGGAATCGAGCTACGCATCCTTATCGATGACACTCAGCTCGTTGCCGAAGAGCTTGGCCTCACGCGAGCCTTAGAAGTCGCCATCTTAGACCCCAAGGCGAAAGAGCTTGTCTACCGCGGCGCGATCAACGACCGCTTCGCCGAAGGTAAGAAAGCCCGTCGTGCGAGCGAGCATTATGTGGCCGATGCACTGACAGCGATGCTCGCCGGTGAAGACATCACGGCCCAGTTCGCCAGCAACGGCGACGCCATCACCTTCGCGACTAACGAGATCATGAGCGTATCCTACGCCAATGATGTCGCACCTATTCTCGAGCAGCGCTGTGTAACCTGCCACCAGGAAGGCGGCATCGCCCCCTTCGCGATGAGCAGCCACCAGATGGTTCAAGGCTGGTCGCCCATGATCCGCGAGACGCTGATCACCAAGCGCATGCCACCGGGCCAAGTCGACGTCGAATACTCTTCGCAGTTCCACGGCGTGAACCACATTACCGTCGAAGAGACGCAGAAGCTCGTGCACTGGATCGACAGCGGCGCAAAGAACCTCGACGGCACTGATCCGCTAGCTGCCTACGAGCCGCATGTTGAGAAATGGGGCTACGGCGAGCCGGACATGATTGTCGACATCCCGCCACAGACTATCCCTGCCTCGGGCACGGTCGAATACCGCAACCTCGTCCTGCCTCTCGATCTGCCCGAAGACAAGTGGGTCAAGGCGGTTGAGTTCGTCGCCGGCGATACCACGGTTCTGCACCACATCATCGCGTGGGCGCAGGCGCCCGATAATGGCAAAGGCGGCGCAGGTGGCGCCTTCGGCATCCTCAATCAAGGCATCGGCCTCGGCGCCTACGCCCCGGGCAACTCGATCAACACCTACCCTGACGGCGCGGGCTTCCCCCTCGAGCAGGGCAGCGGCCTGATCCTGCAGATGCACTACACGACTTCCGGTAAGGAGACGGTAGACGCGTCGCAGATCGGCATTCATTTCTGGGACGAAGAGCCAGAGCGTCCGATCCTCGGTGGCTCAGCAGCCGATCTAGAAATCGACATCGCTCCCTTTGAGGCCGATCACGAAATGGTCGCCACGAAGAAGTTCCGTAAGGACTCTTACCTCACCATGGTAGGCCCGCACATGCACTATCGCGGCTACGATGCGAACTTCAAACTCGTCTACCCCGACGGCCGCGAAGAGGAAATCCTCAACGTGCCTAACTACCAGTTCAACTGGCAGAAAACTTACGACTTCAAAGAGCCTAAGTACATGCCGGCCGGGACCGAGATGGTATTCCGCGCAACGTTCGACAACTCTGAGATGAATCCTTACAACCCGGATCCATCGGCTGAGATTTCGTGGGGGGAACAGACCTGGCAAGAGATGATGTTCGGCTTCTTCCGCTATGTGGAAGCAGACGAAGGCGAGTAATTTCACTAGCGTCGTTACACGAGCCCGGCTATCTAGTTTGATAGCCGGGCTTTTTTTTGCCTGCCGATCAGGCCCCTCCATCCGCGCCTCTCTTCATGACACCTTATCTGAATATTGCTAGACTCGATCACCTGTAATTAGCCGACATTCTGAGACTTTTACCTATGCTTAACACCCTACCCAAGGCACTTGTTGCGGGACTCGCCTTTGCCGGATTCACTGCGCCTTCACTGGCCGACACCCTCCTCTACAAGAACGTCAACGGCTTCACGCTTAACAGCGAACGCGACGTCGTGCGCTTCGCTGCGCTTGAGGTTAACGACGACCTCGTCGTGCGGACGTATGCCGAAGGCGATACCCTGCCCGCCGACGACACCATGGACACGATCATCGATGGCGCAGGCCGCACGCTTGTTACTGGCCTGATTGATGCCCACGGCCACGTTTTGAGCTACGGCCAAAGTCTGCTGCGCGTCGACCTAGTGGGCACTAGCACCGAAGCCGAAGCCGCAGAGCGCGTAGCCGCGTTCGCAGAGGCAAATGAGGAACTAGAATGGGTTCTGGGCCGCGGCTGGAACCAGGTGCTGTGGGACAGCAACGCATTCCCCACTGCGGCTAGCCTCGATGCCTTGGTGGCGGAAAAGCCTATCTGGCTGTCGCGCGTCGACGGCCACGCAGGTTGGGCGAACAGCAAGGCAATGGAGATCGCAGGCGTAACCCGCGACACGCCCGATCCCGACGGCGGCCAGATCCTACGCGACGCCGACGGCAATCCCACTGGCGTCTTCGTCGACAACGCGATGGCGCTAGTGCGCGGCAACATCCCGCCCGCTACGCTCGAGGAGCAGAAATTCGCCCTGATGACCGCGATGAAATCACTCGCCACCTATGGCCTCACTGCGGTGCA
>JAHEGE010000020.1 GCA_024639905.1 Gammaproteobacteria bacterium
ATCCATGAGGACCCAGACGCGCTGCCCCTCGTCAATTGCCTCGACGGTTGCGACAAAATCCATAAATGGGCCACCCAAAACCTCGACACTATCGCCCGGCTCGAGTGGGGGTGCGGGGCGCACCTCGCCGCTCTCGTCACACCGCGCCATGAGTGCGTCGATGAGCTCACTTGGCAGCGGCCTGTGGCTACTGCCAAAACTCACGAGCCGCGACACGCCGACTGTGCTGTTGATCTTGCGCCAAGGGGCGGCTGCCTGCCCCGCGCCCACGAACATGTAGCCCGGAAACAGAGGCCTCAGGTCGGAGACAAACTTTGAGTTACTTCGCCGCGTCACCTGGTGCATTGGCAGGAATGTCTCGAAGCCCTGGCGGCGCAAGTTTTTTTCCGCCAGCCGGTGCGCATTTGGCTTGAGCTGGATGAGGTGCCACTGCTTCACTAGACTGCTCCCTTGCCGCCCACCAATAACTGTTCAAATTTGAACATCTGAGCCTTTAGATTATCCCAATACTGTTAATTAAACGCTCAAAATTAGTCTAGCCCTACCCTAACACTGACACCCTAAGGCCGACTAAAAACATATTTAACATTGAGGATTTGCGATACGTTTCGGCTTCCAAATAAAATAAGTGCCGACTTGAAACTTAAGCCTTGCCGCCCCGCTGGAATCCCTGTAGCGCCAAATTTGAGCAGTCATGATGATCATTGGCCCCACGACGTTGACCTACGCACCCAGGCACCGCACCGCAGCGGGGCCCGGTGCGGTAGCCGTGGATGGACCGCATCATGGCTAGCCGCCGGCCGGAACAGCAGGCCGAGGCGCGCCTCAAGGTCATGCGCCTCATTGCGGCCAACCCCGAGATGTCCACGCGCGCCATCGCCTCTGAGGCGGGGATTTCAAATGGCTCGGCGTACTACATCCTGACGGCCCTGGTAGAGAAGGGCTTCGTCAAACTGGCAAACTTCAAGAGTAATCCCCGCAAGGGCCAGTACGCACACCTACTCACGCCCAAGGGCATCCGGGAGAAGTCCGTATTGACCCACAGCTTCATTGAGCGCAAGCGCGCCGAATTTGAGAGCCTCCAGGCGGAAATCCTCGCCCTCGAGGAAGAGGCAGGCCTCGCCGGCGAGGCAGCGCCCGCCCCGGGCCCTCACTCAAACCAAGGGAATATTTGAACCGTCATGACCGAACTGACCTGTTTTAAGGCCTACGATGTGCGCGGCGAGATCGGCCGCGACATCGACGAGGGCGTCGCCTACCGGGTCGGGCGGGCCGTGGCCCAACACTTCAGCGCAAAGGCCGTCGTCATTGGCTTTGACGCCCGGGAGACCAGCCCCGCATTTGCGGCAGCCGCGGCGCGCGGCGCCACGGACGCGGGCGCGGACGTGCTCGACATTGGCATGGCGGGCACGGAGGAGATGTACTGGGCCGTCACGGAATTCGGCGCCTGCGCGGGCATTGAAGTCACCGCGTCACACAACCCGATTAATTACAACGGCATGAAGATCGTAAAGTCGGGCTCCCGCCCGCTCGACGACGCGGGCGACTTCCAGGTCATCAAGGCCCTCGCGGGCAGCCAGGCCTGGGCCGACGTAAAGACACCAGGCGACGTTAAAGACGTCGCCGCGCGGGCGCGTGCCGCATATGTGGAGCAAGTCGTGAGTTTTGTTGATGCAGCCGGCCTGGCCCCGCTCAGAGTTGTGGTGAACTCCGGCAACGGCGCCGCGGGCCCCACACTCGACGCGGTGACAGACAAATTGGCGGCCCTCGGCGCCCCCGTTGAGTTCATCCGCACCCACCACGCGCCGGACGCCACATTCCCCAACGGCATTCCAAATCCGCTCCTGCCCGCAAACCACGCCGCCACCGCCGACGTGGTGCTGCGCGAGGGCGCCGACATGGGCGTGGCCTTCGACGGCGACTTCGACCGCTGCTTCCTGTTCGACGGCTCGGGGCGCTTCGTGCCGGGCGAGTACGTCGTGGGGCTTCTGGCCTCGGTGTTCCTGGCCAGGGAGCCCGGCGCCAAGATCGTCCACGACCCCAGAGTTATTTGGAATACGAGGGACGTCGTCGCCTCCGCGGGCGGCGAGGCCATCGCCTCAAAGACCGGCCACGCCTTCATCAAGCAG
>JAHEGE010000021.1 GCA_024639905.1 Gammaproteobacteria bacterium
GATCCTGCTTCCGTCTGGGGGCGGATCACGCGCGTCGGGTCATATTCTCTGGCCACGTCATCGCGAAAGAAGATGAATTCTTCTGGGCCAAGCAAGACTACAGCGACGGCCTGGAGGCGTATCAGCGCCTCGACTTCGTGACTGACAACGCGCAGTGCAACAAAGACGTCAGCGAGATCGACGAGGACGGCCTGGCGGAAGAAGCTGGGGGCGGCCTCGCGGTATCAAGGGAGCGGCGCACCTGGACCCCGTCGGCCAAGGCTCTGGACAACCTGGCCACGGCAAGGCCGATAGCGCCTACGTTCGGCGAGCATAACGCTGCCAACGTCGTCATGGTGGCTGTCGCATCCGGCGACGCTCCGCGCACGTGGAAGGAGGCGATGCAGCGCCCCGACTCGGCGGAGTGGATCAAGAGCGGGCGCAGCGAGTATGAGTCGCAGCGCGCCAACGCCATGTGGGGCGAGATTCGCCCCGTGGCCAAGCTCAAGGCTGAAGGCATCAAGGTGGTGCCGGCCGGCGATGTCCTCGCTATTAAGCGGGACCAGCGCAAGAAGACGCGCACTGTTATGCGCGGCTATTTGATGGAGGCGGGCGTGCACTTCAACCAGACGTTCGCGCCTGTGGTGCAGCTCACGTCGCTGCGCGTGCTGCTGGCTATCGCCACCAAGCTCGACTGGGAGGTGAAGCAGGGCGACTGCCCTACGGCGTTCCAGCAGGCCACCATCGACTGCGAAATCTGGGCTATTCCCAGTGACGCGTACCGGCACTTCGACAAGGAGCTCCAGGCGGCGGAGGCCAAGTATGGCCGAGGCAAGGCCGCGGTGCGAGTGCTCAAGTCAATGCCGGGCATCCCCCAGGGCTCAAGGCTCTGGAACGAGCATCTCCATAAGATCCTGACCAAGCTGGGCTTCAGGCGGTCGGAGGTGGATCGCGGCCTTTATATCCACACCAAGATGAAGCTATATTTCCTGGTGTGGGTGGACGACATCTTCCCCTTCTACCCGACGGAGAATGAGGCCAAGGTCAAGAAGGTGTGGGCGGCGCTGCAGCGCGAGACCGGGATCGGCGCGCTGGCAGATATCGGCGATTGCCTGGGCTGCGAAGTGGCTCGGGACCGCCGGCGCCGCATCACCTACCTCCATCAAGCTAAGGCTGTGCGGACTTTGCAGGCCAAGCTGAAGATGGAGAACTGCAATGGGTCATCAACGCCCATGGCGCAGGGGCTCAAGCTCTCACGCGAGCACTGCCCTACGCCGGAGCTCGCGGCTACCAGCGAGCGCAGGGAGCAGGCTACTAGCTACCGGTCTCAGGTGGCGAGCCTTATCTACATCGCGGCCTGGACCAGGCCGGACATCGCGTACGCTGTGGGGTCGCTAGCGCGGCAGATGCACAACCCCAGCGACGAGGCGATTGTGGCGCTCAAGCGGCTGCTGCGTTACGTATTTTCTACGGCGGATCTCGGCCTAGTCTACGACTTCAGCGGGCAGCGCAAGCGCGAGCACGGCGAGTTCGGCGGCTACTACGACGCGTCGTTCGGGGACTGCCCTGATACGAAGCGGTCAACGGGCGGGCACTGCGTGACCTGGTATGGCTGCGT
The DNA here is from genome assembly GCA_024639905.1 of Gammaproteobacteria bacterium. Classification (GTDB taxonomy): domain Bacteria; phylum Pseudomonadota; class Gammaproteobacteria; order Pseudomonadales; family Pseudohongiellaceae; genus UBA9145. The sequence continues at coordinate 1,598 of JAHEGE010000021.1, forward strand.
CGTCGCCTGGCTCAGCAAGCTCCACCCCTACATCACGACAAGCACCAACCACAGCGAGTACGTGGCGGGCGCGACCTGCGTGCGGGAGTGTACGTTTCAGGGGCACCTCGCGGAGGAGCTCGGCATGGAGCGTCCCGTATTCAAATTATGGAGCGACAACACCGGCAGCATCCGGCAGACTCAAAATCCCTGTCAGCGCGCGGCGACCAAGCACATCGAGATCGCGGATCATTTTATTCGCGAGCAGTGCGACAAGGGCCGTGTGACGGTCACCTACGTCGACACCAAGGACATGGTGGCGGATATCTTCACCAAGGCGCTGGGCAAGGATTTATTCACCAAACACCGCGCGAAACTGGTCGGACCAGCGGCGGGCATCACTATGGCATCGGAGGGAGCTGCGACTTCTCCGAGCGCATAGGGGGCGCTTTAACATGACTACGTGTTCATGGTTATATATGCGCTAGTAGACGTAGCAGGCCACTACATT
>JAHEGE010000003.1 GCA_024639905.1 Gammaproteobacteria bacterium
TCCTAGGCCTTTCGAAATACTCTGAATTGTAGTCGTCGGGAAGCTCGCCAACGATTACGTCCAGCGAGGTGCGATAAATCACCTTGATCTTGGCCAAAATCTCGAGATCGAGATGGCAGCCGTAGTTGCGGATCGTCTCGATGTCTTCGAGCTGCTTGCGGGACACGCCTAAGAGCTGAGCGCCTTGATTCATGGAGTGGCCAGCATCGATTCTCAGTTTGCGTATGGTGCGTTTCACGAGCACCGTGATGGGCGAGAATTTGGTAAATTGTGGATGCTTCATAGTTGACCGCGCGAGGGCGTCTCCTTTCGATAGTGGTTAATCATTGCGTTAGTCGTGCTGCGAGTCGCTGTGATAGCTTCTTCAGCACCAGAGAAGACCTTGAACCCCAGCAATTGTGTTCAAACCCTTCTAAATGAGTCTACCGAATGCCGCGAGTGGCACAAAATTCGCGGGTGCGATGAGGAAATAAGTGAGCGAAAAGTGAAAAATTAGTCGATTTGCGGGCGTGTCCCACATTTGAACCCGTCAAATAGCCGGCAAAGGCGGCAAATGGAGGGGCGTCTCGACTGCGGGACTCGAAAAGTCCCCAGTTGAGGCTGGGCGCCGCAGGCCTACGCCCAAAGACAGCATTCAATCAATCCTCTCGCGAACGAAAATGAGTTAATCTTGGCGCCACGACCGCCCGAAGGCGGTCGATTCCCCATTGGAGAGAGAGAAGTGACAGACGCGAACACGGATAACGGCCAGCAAGACGCTGCCAGCGCAACGGACAGCATAGCGCTTAACAAGGTGGTGAGTTTTCACTATCGCTTGGCGGAGGTTGCCCCCGATGGCAGCCATGGCGATTGGATGGAACAGTCTTACGACAGCGCACCGCTCTATTATCTGCACGGCTTCCATAATGTGGTGGTTGGGCTCGAACGCGCGCTCGAGGGTAAGGCTGTGGGCGACAAGATCGAGATTACTCTGAAGCCTGAGGAGGCCTACGGCCCGCGGCAGGCAAACGCGATGCAGCGCGTGCCGCTTAAGCATCTGCAGTTCGGCAAGGGCGTTAGCCGGCCGGTGCCCGGCACGGTGGCTGCGGTAAAGACCGACAAGGGCGTGCGCAATGTGGTGGTAGCCAAGGTGGGCAAGTTCAACGCCGATGTCGATTTCAACCATCCGCTCGCTGGCCGCACGTTGTATTACGAGATCGAGGTAGTCGATATGCGCGACGCGAGTGCTGAAGAATTAGCGCACGGGCACGTACATGGCCCCGGTGGGCACCATCACTAAAGCACCGACTTCGGATTTGCCTGAGTGATTGGCAGGGCCTGATATCTGGTGTTAAATGAAGCACATCGAGTCTGAAAAACAACAAAGTGGAGAGTAAACAATGAGCACTGACGATCGCCAAGACCAAAGTCCATATCGCGAAGACGTGCAGCCAGAATCGACAACACGCCGGTCATTGCTGAAGGGTGTTGCCGGAGCCGCGGGTGTGGCGGCGATGCCGAATTTCCTCTTCCCCGCGCTAGCCCAAGGCGAGCGGCTCGTGCCTTTTACCGATGTGCCAGAGACGTTTTTAGTGAATCCCGTGCGGCCCAATTCCACCCATTGGCTAGACACCCGCGAGATCGACAGCTACTTCACCGATAACGAAGATTTCTACCTCGTCCAACACTACGGCCAGCCCGAAGTCGACAACGACTCCTATCGCCTGCGTGTAACCGGCATGGTCGATAAGGAGCTCGATCTGTCGCTCGACGACCTCAAGCAGCGTGACGTGTTCGAGCAGCAGGTGGGTTTTGAATGTGGCGGCAATGGCCGACGTTTGTTTAACGGCTTAGTGGGCAACGCTTACTGGCGCGGCGTGACGCTGCACAGGCTGTTGGAAGAAGCTGGTATTCAAGACGGTGCGAAAGAAATCGTGTTTTTCGGCGCCGATATTCAACTGCAAGAAGTCCACTCGCGCGGCGTGGAAGTTGAGAAAGCGTTTGCGCGCAGTTTGTCGATAGAAGACGCGATGCGTCCCGAGAATATGCTCGCCTATGAGATGAATGGCGAGGCATTGCCTCACTATCATGGTAAGCCTGTGCGCTTACTGGTGCCGGGCCACTACGGTGTCGCGAATGTGAAATGGTTAACCCAAATTCACGTACAAGATCGTCGTTATATGGGCCGTTTCATGGGGCGCGACTATGTCACGCTGAAGAAAGAAAACGTCGGTGGCGTCGAGCGCTGGGTCGAGAACTCGGTGGCTGAGATGAATCTGAAGTCGACGATAGTCCGCGTGGTGGAGAATGGTGGAAATTACACGATTCAGGGCTTCGCACTTAACGATGGCACGCCGCTGGAGTCGATCGAGGTGAAGGTCGACGACGGCCCTTGGCGTCGGGCTCAGATCAATCCGCGCTCAACCAAATACGCGTGGAAACTGTTCAGTTTCGACTGGGCGGATGCAACGCCTGGTGAGCACACGATCGTATCGCGCGTGACAGACATTAACGGCAACGTGCAGCTAACCGAAGCGGAAATGCCCGAAAAGCCGGCGTCGAGCTATTGGGAAGACTTCGCACAATTCCCGCGCACGATTACCCTGTAAATGAGTTGCCGCGTTACCAGTCCGCGGCATCGGCTCGCTTGACGGATGATCCGACACGGCAATCTTCTGATTTCGATGTCGGCTTCATCCTGTCGCGACAATTCCTCGATGTACCCAGAAAAATCAAGCGACCTGGCACGAGCGAGAAGAAAGGCGCAAGCGGGGAGAAAGGCGCGAGCGGGGAGATCCGAATTATCCTCTGGCTCGCCACGGCTAATGGCGCCCGCCGGCTCGTTTTCGAGAACCAAGAAGCCGTCTGTTTCTTCCCTGCCGAACAGCTCGCACTCGTCGAATCCGCTATTGGCGAAAGCTCGCCAGCTGGTTCGAGCCTAAGCAGGCGCGCTGCCGCTTCGTGGCGTGTCGCACCGACCGCGCTGAAGAATTTTCAACACGCGCCAGTGATGGCGCTCTACGCCCCAACTGCGAGTGCGCTAGCAGAGCTGCGCCGTCGTCTTTTGGCAAGCGGCGTTGCGCTGTCGGAAGCCGATATTCGACCTAGCGACAGATTCTTAATGGAACGATTTATCACCGCCTCCCTCGCTTTTGATGCGGGGGCTGCGTCGACCCAGCCGCCTAACCCACGCATCAAAGCCGCGCCTTACAGGCCGACACTTACGGCCCTATCGATTGATATCGAGACCGATATGCAGGCAGAAACCCTGTACTCAATTGCCGCCTTTGGCGCCGAGTCGCGGGTTGTGTTTATGGTGGGGGATGCGGCATGGCGGGACCGGCTGGAAAAGCAAGGAGAGCGCGAATCTGACTTTCGGCTCGAGATACTGCCTAGCGAGCGCGCTGTCATCTTGGCATTCATCGAACACGTGCGGGTAGTTGATCCCGATGTATTGATTGGATGGAACGTGGTGAATTTCGATCTACGTACTTTACAGCGGGTGTGCGATCGTCTGCGCCTGTCTCTGCGACTGGGTCGTGGAGAAGAAGGCGAGGCCAGCGATGTAGTCTGGCGCGAGGCGCGCGGGCAGGGTGGTAATCGTGCCGCACGCTTCTACGCGACGCTGCCAGGTCGCTGCGCGTTAGATGGCATCGAACTCATGCGCTCGGCGACCTATTCATTCGAGAGTTTCTCCCTCGAAGCGGTATCGCGGTCGGTATTGGGGCGCGGCAAGCTTGTCGACGACGTGGCGAACCGCGGCAGCGAAATAGGAAAGCTATTCACGACGGATAAACGGGGTCTTGCGCGTTATAACCTCGAGGACTGCAAATTAGTTTGGGACATCTTCGCCAAAGAGCGCCTGCTCGAATTTGCCGTCGAAAAAAGCCTTCTCACCGGGCTCGAGTTGGATCGCTACGGCGGGTCGGTGGCGGCATTGGATTTCCTCTACCTGCCACAGCTGCATCGCGCTGGCTACGTTGCACCGGCGGAGGGCAGCGGCGATAACAGCAATCTAAGCCCCGGTGGCTACGTGCTCGACTCCCAACCGGGGATATTCGACGACGTCGTCGTACTCGATTTTAAGAGCCTATACCCAAGCATCATGCGGACATTCCATGTCGATCCTCTGGCGCTCGCACGATCGAGTAGTGAGCCACGACCAATCAGCGGATTCGACGGCGGCAGTTTTGCTCGGGAGGGTGCGATACTGCCAGAGCTTATCGCAACGCTTTGGGCGGCGCGCGATAGAGCCAAGGCGGGTGGCGACGCGATCATGTCGCAGGCGATAAAAATCATTATGAATTCGTTCTATGGGGTGCTCGGTACACCAAGTTGCCGCTTCCTCGATACCCGCTTAGTGAGCTCGATTACCAAGCGTGGTCACCAGATTATTCTCGACAGCAAACATTACATCGAGGCGCGCGGAATGCGCGTGATCTATGGTGACACCGACTCTTTATTCGTACTCGTACCCAAGCGGCAGGGCGAGCGTGGCGACATCGCGAGTCAAAGCGAGGCGCTCGCACAGGACATGACGCAGTGGTGGCGTGAGAAAATTCGGCATGACGAGGGGGTCGAGAGCTTTCTTGAGATGGAGTTCGAAACTCATTTCTCAAAGTTTTTAATGCCAACCATTCGCGGCGCGGAAGCCGGCAGCAAGAAGCGTTATGCCGGCCTAGTTGAGGATGCGCGCGAAGAGAAGGGATACCGCTTAGTGTTTAAAGGGCTGGAATCTGTGCGGTCGGATTGGTCGCCGCTAGCACGCGAGTTTCAACGGGAGCTCTATGAAAGGATATTCCTCGGGCACGACTATGCGGACTATATTCGCGAGACTGTCGATGCGCTGCGCGCGGGGCAGCTGGATCACAAACTTGTCTTCCGCAAACGTCTGCGCCGTAGCTTAAACGACTATGTGAAGAACGTCCCGCCGCATATCCAAGCCGCACGCAAGGCGCAAAGACAGCGTAGTCTGCGTGGGCTGCAGGTAGCCGAGGGGCAAAGCGAAAGCGGCTGGATAGAATACGTTATGACGAGGGCGGGCGCGGAGCCTTGTGAGTTCTTGCAGCTGCCGCCTGACTATGATTTCTACCTTGAGCGCCAACTCGAGCCGATCGCCGATGCGATACTGGGTTTCGTAGACGATTCGATGGCGAAGTTATTCGGCCGCCAACTGGGCTTGTTCTGATCACCAATCGATTGAGATCGAGGGTTCCAATAGACTGCGCTTAGGCATATTATCTGCCCCGAATTCGTGTAGAGAAAGGATTCTATCCATGCAGACTTACTTAGTTTTAACGATTATCGCCGACGACAGACCCGGGCTTGTCGACTCACTCGCCGCGACGATCGGTGCGCATTCTGGCAATTGGCTCGAGAGCAATATGTCGCAGCTCGCGGGCAAGTTCGCGGGAATCCTGCGCGTGAGCGTTGCAACTGATAGCGCGGCAGCGCTGGTCGCTGCACTCAATGCGCTGGGCACGAGCGGCACGGGGATGAAGTTGGTCATCGAGCAGGTTGATGGTGTGAAAAGCGGCAATGGCGCAGACGCCGCTCGTGAGGCGCTAACCCTTGAGCTCGTGGCCAACGACCGTCCCGGCATCGTGAGTGAAATTTCGCGAACGCTTGCCGAGCTTGCCGTCAATGTCGAATCGCTCACGAGCTTTTGCGAACCGGCACCGATGTCGGGCGAGCCTCTGTTTCGCGCGCGTGTCGAGTTGAGTATGCCAGCCGCATTGCGCCGCGGCGAACTCCGCGCACGGCTCGAAGGACTGGCGGACGACTTGATGGTCGAAATAGTCGACTAGCCGCGCAGGCTGCGAATCTCCCAGCCGCGTGCACGGGCCTCCTGCTCGAGACGCGGGTCGGGATCTACCGCGACCGCGGTAGTTACCGCGCTAAGCAGCGGCAGGTCGTTGATCGAATCACTGTAGAGAATGCTGTCAGCGAGCGACGCCGAGCGATGCTGGCTTTCTGCAACAAGCTGACGCTGTCTTAACCATTCCTCAAGCTTCGCTATTTTGCCGTGCTGATAACACGGTGTACCTGCGATCTTGCCAGTATAGCGCAGCGACTCGCCGTCGCCGATAGTCTCAAGCCCAGTCGCAATAAGATGCTCGACGCCGAAGGCGTCAGCTATGGGCCGGGTTATAAACTCGTTGGTCGCGGTAATGATGACACACAGATCGCCCGCATCCCTGTGGCTGTTCACCAAGGCGATAGCCTGCGGCAGCATGATCTTTGCCACCTCGGTAGTAACAAACTCTGCGCGCAGCGCTTCCAACTCACGCGGCGGGAGCTCGAGAATCGGTTGCAATGTGAACGCCACATAACCATGGATGTCCAACTCGCCGCGCGTGTACTGTGCGTAAAACGCGTCGTTTTGCGCTCGGTGTGTCGCTTCGTCGACAAGGCCACGGTCTATCAAGAATTCGCCCCACGCGTGGTCGCTGTCACCAGCGAGTAAGGTGTTGTCTAAATCGAATAAGGCAAGCTTGGGGGCGGTGGTCATAGAGATCCTCGACTCAACAGCGAATGGCGTAAAGCGCCGCATTATACGCGCTGGCCGCACCGCGACAACAGGTGCGCGAAACGGCGTATTCGTATCTGTTTGTATTTGTTGGGGTAATTTTCTTTCTGGTGGTGAGGCCGATTGAAATCTCGACCGCATCTGTGAAACAATGCCGCATCGATTTCTAGAAGGTAGTGCGCGCGTGATTGACTCCGAGGGTTTCAGGCTTAATGTCGGGATCGTAATTTGTAATACCCAAGGCCAACTGCTGTGGGCGAAGCGCATTGGCCAGAGTTCTTGGCAGTTTCCGCAGGGCGGCATCAAATACCAAGAGTCTGCCGAGGATGCTCTTTACCGTGAGCTCGAAGAGGAAGTGGGTTTGCAGCAACATCATGTGCGCTTGCTGCATCAAACCGATGACTGGCTGCATTATCGCTTGCCGGAAAACTACATCCGCCGCAACAAAGAGCCTTTGTGTATTGGTCAGAAACAGAAATGGTTTCTGCTCGGGCTCGAAAGCCCCGAAGAAGAAATTGTGTTGAGTAAGTCGGGCACGCCGGAATTCGACGACTGGCGCTGGGTAAACTATTGGTACCCAGTCGAGCAGGTCATTGCGTTCAAGCGTGATGTCTATCGTTCTGCGCTCGAACAGCTACAGATTCCGCTCGAACGATATGTGGCAGAAAACGGTTAAGCAATGAACCCCACGCGTACTCAGTTCTTCGCCGTCATTAATTAGACGCGCCCTTGCAGAGCATTCGGCGCAGCCCTTAAAGCAGGAGCCGAACACAGCATGCTCGATCAACTTCGTAGCATCGTCCAAGAGGTCAACGCCGCCCGCGATCTGCAGTCGGCGCTGAATCTTATCGTCTCGCGTGTGCGCACTGCATTGAATACACAGGTGTGCTCGATCTACCTTTTCGATGCCAATATGAACAGCCACGTGCTGATGGCCTCCGAAGGGTTGAAGGCAGAGTCGGTTGGCCGCGTGAGCCTGCAAACTGGCGAGGGACTCGTCGGCCTGGTCGCTAAACATGCCGAGCCGATTAACCTGAGCGATGCGTCCAAGCATCCCAGCTATTTTTACCTGCAAGATACCGGCGAGGAAGAGTTTAATTCCTTCCTTGGCGTGCCGATCATCCATCATCGTGCGGTGCTCGGCGTCCTAGTGGTACAGCAACGCGAGCGCCGCCGGTTCGACGAAGGCGAAGAGGCTTTCCTCATTACGCTGTCGGCCCAGCTGTCAGCGGTCATTGCTCTGGCCGAGGCGACAGGGGCAATTCAGGGCCTAAGCCCGTCGGGGCAGAAGGCCGAAGATACGGTATTTCCCGGCGTTTCAGGATCCTCGGGAGTAGCCATCGGTCGCGCCGTAGTGGTCTTTCCGCACGCCGACCTTAGTCAAATTCCCCAACGGCCAGCGAAAGATATCGACCACGAGGTCAGCTTTTTCAAAAGCTGTATAGATGCGGTGCGCCGCGATATTAATGACTTGTACGAGAAGCTCGCAGGGCATGTGGCCGAGGAAGAACGCCAACTGTTTAATGTGTACGCTCGCATGCTCGACGATAACGCGCTCGGTAACGAGGTGGTGGCACGTATCCGCGAGGGTATTTGGGCGCAGGGTGCGCTCGCCCACGTCGCGAATGAGCATGTGCGTACCTTCGAGGCAATGAGCGATGCGTACTTGCGAGAACGTGCGGTTGATATTAAGGATCTGTGCAGCCGCGTCTTATTCTATCTGCAAGAGCGCGAGCCGGTGCAGATCGAATACCAAGACAACACGATATTGGTCAGCGAAGAACTCACGCCATCTATGCTCGCGGAGGCACCTAAAGACAAACTCAAGGGTTTGATTTCGATTAAGGGGTCGGGCAACTCGCACGTCGCTATTCTTGCGCGCACTATGGGCATACCGACCGTCATGGGCGCTGTCGATCTACCCTTCGCGCAGTTGGAAGGCCGCAGCCTCGTCGTCGATGGTTATCGCGGCGAGGTGATTACGAGTCCGTCGAAGGCGCTTCGCGCACGCTACCGTGAAGTCATTAAGGAACAAGATCGTCTCGTCGCCGGACTTGAGGTCATTAAGGACGAGCCCTGCGAGACTACCGACGGTCATCGCGTGCAGCTATGGGTGAACACGGGACTCATGTCTGATGTCATGCAGTCGCTTGATCAGGGCGCCGAGGGGATTGGGCTATTCAGGACGGAGGTGCCGTTTCTTCTTAGCGAGCGCTTCCCGAGCGAACAGGAACAGGCACAGATCTACCGCGAGCAGCTCGCGGCGTTCGCGCCGAAAATCGTCACTATGCGGACGCTAGACGTCGGCGGAGATAAGTCGCTGTCTTATTTTCCTATCGAGGAAGCGAACCCCTTCTTAGGCTGGCGCGGCATCCGGGTGACGCTAGATCATCCTGAAATTTTTATGGCCCAGGTGCGCGCCATGCTGCGTGCGAGTGTCGGGCTGAATAATCTACAGATCATGTTGCCGATGATTAGCAATGTGGGTGAGGTTGAGAAGGCACAGCAGCTCATCAAGAAGGCTTATCGCGAGCTCGTGCAAGAGGGCGTGGAGGTGCAGTACCCACCGGTCGGGGTGATGATTGAGTTGCCAGCCGCGGTGTATCAGACCGCGACACTTGCACGCATGGTCGACTTCGTCTCGGTGGGCAGTAACGATCTGACCCAGTATCTGCTGGCGGTCGATCGCAATAATCCGCGCGTGGCGAATCTCTATTCGGCATTCCACCCAGCTGTCATCGCCGCGCTTAAGCAGGTGGTGAAGCTGGCGAAAGGCGAGGGCAAGCCGGTGAGTATCTGCGGCGAGATGGCGGGGGATCCAGGCGCTGCTTTGCTGCTCATGGCGATGGGCTTCGATGTGCTGTCGATGAATGCCTCAACTTTGCTCAAGGTGAAGTCGGTGGTGCGCAGCGTGTCGATGGAAGCCGCGAAAGACTTGCTCGAGCAGGTTAGCGAACTCGACGATGCCCAGACGATCCGCAGCGCTATCGACATGGCGCTCTATAACGCCGGCGTCGATCGGCTGCTGCGTACGTCGCGAACTCACTAATTTACAGGTCGCGGTTAGCTAGCTCGATGCGCCAGCTGCGCTCGCATCGCGGCCGCCAAAGCGTGGTCGCCGCGCGACTCGAGCTCGCTACAAACAGATTCTACGTCACTCACAGACCTATTCTGGCTGAGTTTATACTTCGCTTGAATCTCGATGACTGTGATTTCGATACCGGCAATCGCATTCAGCATCGCGTCCGGATAAGTCGGCAGCCAAGAGTTCGCTTGCTGCGCTTCATAGTAGTCGCTCAGCGTTGATACCAATGCAGCGAGTCTTGGTGCATCGTCAAAACGCTTGGCGACGCCGTAGAGATGTACCGCTTGATAATTCCAGGTAGGCACGCCGGGTTTGTGATACCAGTTCGGGCTTATATAGCCATGAGGGCCTTCTAAGGTAACCAAGACCTCCTGGCCGTCACAAGCCTCGAGCTGCGGGTTAATCCGCGCTAGGTGGCAGAGCAGCTTCCCCGCGTCTGCGTCATAATGGAAGGGCGTGTAGCTGCTACAGATTCTCCCCGCCGTGGTAGGTAATAGTTGACCGAAGCCATGCCCTCGAATGAACGCTGAGATCTCTTCTTTGTCGTCGATGGCAAAATGGGCAGGTGTATACATCGTGCGCTATCCTAATTGTTCGGCGGCTAGGGCTGACCAGGAAAATGAAAGAAGTGGCTGCGGCTCGCAAGTCCCAGGGAATCGAAGTTGCGCTCTTGGAAGCGCAGCTCGCCTGTTGCATGCAACATCACCGCGGTTGAACAAAGCGTGCCGTAGTCAGCGAGTCCGTCTTGGTCTTCTGAGTTTTCTATGAACGCCGCCGACAGCCGTCTCTCGAGCTCTAGGGGTAATCCAGTTGCGGGCAGTTCTTCGTCGCGAGCAAGACTGCGGTCGTCCATGAGCGCGATGAGCTGGTCTGTCGTGAGATTTTTTTCATTGGCGAGTAAATCGGCCATACGCTGTTTGCCGGCTCGCAGCTTGGGCCATGGCTCTTCTAACACGCCGTTAGAGAGGCCGTAGAGGCCAGGTTCTAATTCGCGCATCGAGTCAGCCTCGCTGCTGGCGTAACACAGGGCGGCGCTATCACCGACTAGCAGGTTGAAGCCAGCATAGTCGCCGGCGCGCGCTTGGACTTGCGCAGCGTAGTCAATTGCCGTCAGCTCGCCGCCGAGAAAACCCGCGGTCAGTTCGCCGCGGCTGCGCGCCGATTCACGTGCCGCACCTCCGCGTCGATTGGTGATGGCGGCGAAGCGGATGCCCGATTCAGTGTCTTGCCTTACGCCCAGCCAAGTGCCGCCCGCCACGCCGTCACGACCTGCGACGATACCACTGTCCCAGCGGTGCGCTTGCTGGGTGGCGCGGCCGAAGAACTCGTCGCGGTTGGCTGCAACCAACAAGGGGTAATCGGCATGGCTGCGATGGCTGATAAACAATAGGCACATGGGGTGGCTCGAATAAGCTGACGCAGGTATTCTACTCGCTTAGCCAAGCAACACCACACGCCTAATCCGTGAGACGACAATGTTCACCCATCCCCAATTCGACCCCGTAGCGATCTCGCTGGGACCGCTCAGCATCCATTGGTATGGCCTGATGTATATCGTCGCGTTCGCAGGAATCTGGCGCCTTGCGCTTTACCGTGCGCATCGCGGCTTCGGCGGCTTTAGTGACGAGCAAATCTCAGACCTGGTCTTCTACGGTGCGATGGGGGCAGTGCTTGGCGGGAGGCTAGGCTCGGTGTTCTTCTACAATTTCGATCGCTTTCTGGCCGACCCGATCTGGCTGCTGAGAGTGTGGGAGGGCGGCATGGCGTTCCACGGCGGGCTGCTTGGCGTGTTGGCGGCGTTCGCGTGGTACTCTCGCAAGCTGAACAAGCCGTTCTTCGTGACGATGGATTTCGTTGCGCCGTTAATCCCCTTTGGTCTCGGCATGGGTAGGCTTGGTAATTTTATTGGCGGCGAGCTGTGGGGCAGGCCCACCGATCTGCCATGGGGAATGGTGTTCCCCTATGTCGACGCGTTACCGCGGCATCCGTCGCAGCTCTACCAGTTTGCGCTCGAGGGCGTTGTCCTGCTGACGATTCTCTGGTGGTTCTCGTCCAAGCCGCGTCCACGTTGCAGTGTGACCGGCTTGTTTGGCGTCTGCTATGGCGCGTTTCGCTTCCTCGTCGAGTTCGCCCGCCAGCCCGATGCGGATATCGGCTTCATCGCCTTCGAGTGGTTAACCATGGGGCAACTGCTGTCGCTGCCGATGATTATTATTGGCGCGGGCATGATTGCCTATGGCTATCGCCGCCACCCCGTTACGAATTAACGCCACAGGATTCTCCATGCACCAATACTTAGACCTCTGCCGCCGCATTGTTGAAAAAGGCGAATGGATCGCTAACGAGCGCACCGGTAAACGCTGCCTAACCGTCATTAACGCGGACTTGGAGTACGCGGTTGGCGCCAACGAATTTCCGATTATCACCACCCGCAAGAGCTACTGGAAAGCGGCGATAGCGGAGCTTTTGGGCTATCTGCGCGGCTATGATAATGCGGCGGACTTTCGCGCACTCGGCACCAAGAGCTGGGATGCCAACGCCAACGATAACCCCGCATGGCTCGCCAATCCCGTGCGCAAGGGCGCTGACGATATGGGCAGGGTGTATGGCGTGCAAGGCAGGGCGTGGGCGCGCCCCAGTGGTGAACCACTGGATCAGCTGCGCAGAATAGTCGATGACTTGAGTCGCGGCATCGACGACCGAGGCGAGATACTCACCTTTTACAATCCAGGCGAATTCGAGCTTGGCTGTTTGCGCCCCTGCATGCATACGCACACCTTCTCGTTGATGGCGGGCAAGCTCTACCTCACCAGTTATCAGCGCTCCTGCGATGTGCCGCTGGGTCTTAATTTCAATCAGATTCAAGTGTTCGCGCTGCTCGCACTGATGGCGCAAATCACCGGTCACGAGGCCGGCACGGCGTATCACAAGATCGTTAACGCCCACATCTACGAAGATCAGCTCGAGCTAATGCGCGACGTGCAGCTCAAGCGTGAGCCTTATCCCGCGCCGACACTGCACATCAATCCCGAGATCAAGAGCCTCGAAGATATAGAGACGTGGGTCACGATGGACGACTTTTCCGTCGAGGGTTATCAGCACCACGATCCGATCGCCTATCCCTTTTCGGTCTAATAAGCGGAACTGACAATATGAAACTGTCTCTCATCGTTGCGATGGCGGAAAATCGCGTCATTGGCCGCGACAACACGCTGCCTTGGCATTTGTCCGAAGACCTCAAGTATTTTCGCCGCACGACCACCGGTCACTGCATCATCATGGGGCGTAACACGTGGGAGAGTATCGGGCGACCGCTGCCCAACCGACGCTCGATTGTCGTCTCCTCTAATCCGAATTATCAAGCCGAAGGCGCGCAGGTGGTGAATAGCCTTGAGGCGGCCACTGACCTGGCGCGGGAATTGTCGGCAGAGCTTGGCGTAGACGAGGCGTTCGTGATTGGCGGGGCGAGGCTCTATGCCGATGCGCTGCAACAGGCACAATGTTTTCACCTCACACGGGTGCACGCGCAGGTGGAGGGGGACACGCGGCTGCCTGAATTTGACGAGAGCCAGTGGCACGAAGTCGCCCGCGAGGAATTCGCCGCAGCCGATGAGAATCCCTACGCCTACAGTATTTGTCGCCTAGAACGGAAAAAATAGAACGAAAAAATAGAACGGAGTAAGTTGGCAGTCCGATCCCAAAGCAGCGGCGAGCGTGACAGCCGACGGAGCTAGATTACGCGCAAGAAAATCTTCGACTTGCGCTGCAAATTGTAGAGGGCTTGGCGCTGCTCCGGCAGGTCGCTCAGTGCGCCTTCTACAAAACCCTGGTCGATAAACCAATGGGCCGCAGACGTGGTGAGCACGAAGGTTTGGGTCATGCCAAGCGTCTTCGCTTCTTCATTCAAGGCCTGTAATAATCGTGCACCGAGGCCTAGTTTGCGGTAGCTCGGGTGGATCGCGATGCAGGCGATCTCGCCGAACGATGGCGTCGTGCGATACAAAGCCGCGCAGGCGATGATCGCCCCTTCTAGCTCTATCACCTTGAAATTGTCTATCTCGGTTTCCAGACGTTCGCGCGAGCGGACGACAAGCGTGCCGTCTGCTTCTAATGGCGCAATGAGCGCGAGGATTGCGGCGACGTCGTCGATGCTCGCGGCGCGCAAACTATCGAGGCTGTCATCGCTGATAAGACTGCCCGCGCCTGCTCGTGTAAACAGTTCGCGAATGAGCGCGCCGTTGCTCTGGTAACCGATGAGGTGTGCGCGCTTGACGCCAGCCGTGCAGGCGTTTACACAGGCGTCGAGTGTGCTGCCGAGTTGTCGCTGCGCATCGATGTTGCTCTGTGAATAACGCGCGGAGAGAACGGCGGCGTCAGTCGGGTTCAGGGCGGCGATTAATTCGCCGGCGTCCGAGGTGATGCCGTCCTGCGGAATCAGCGTAATGAGCTTGTCGGCCTGCAGTGCGATGGCAATCTGCCCTGCCACTTCGTCCGCGGTCAGGTTGAATACCTCTCCGGTCAGCGAATAAGCGAGGGTAGACTGCAATACCAGCGCATTGTCATTTAGGCGCGCGTCGATCGCTTTTGCATTCACGCGGCGTACACGGCCGGTGTGATGGAAATCGATTCCGTCGCGAATACCGATCGGCATCGCGGTCAGAAAGTTCCCTCGACTCACCATTAAGGCTTCACCGCGCGTGCTTGCGAGCGGCGCCGAAGAAGCCGATTGAGTGCCGGCAGAAAACAGCGCCTCGAGTCGAATAGACTGCGCGCCGACGACGGCTGCTATCGTGTCGATGGATTCCGGTGTCGTGATTCGAACGCCTGCAAAGTAGTCATTCGGCAACTGCGCTGCGGCGAGCGCGGCGTCTATCTGCGGGCGCGCACCGTGCACGATCACAAGCTTAACGCCCAGCGTGTGCAGCAACGTGAGGTCTGCGATGAGCTTTTTGAGGTGCTCGCTGGTGAGCGCATCGCCAGGCAGTGAGATGACGAAAGTCTTGCCGCGGTGGGCATTGATGTACTGGGTTGACGCGCGAAACCAATCGACCAGTGCGTTCTGAGCCGAGTCGTTGCCTGCGCTGTGATTGTCGTCTGCCGAGTTCATCATGGTTACTTATCGAGCACTATTTTAGGGGCGGATCGCCCTTGGGGTGGGAATTAGACCCGAGAAAGACCCGTGAACGCAAGTTAAGGGGCGTCGCGGCAAGGGTGTTTGCCGCGCTAGACGAACTCCTCGAGTACCGTGTTTAAGAAGCGGAAGCCGCGTTCGGTCGTCGTCACAGTGGTGCCTGCGGCACCTGCGGCACGAGAGTCGCTTAGGAGTCCGCGGTCGATCAGGGAGGCGACGCGGCCTTCTATCGTCGAATAGGGCTGGCCGGTGCGCGCTTCGAATTGATCGCGGGTGAAGCCCTTGCGAGTGCGCAGGGTATTGAGCAGATACTCGAGCGCAATATCCTCCTCGGGAATTGGGCTGGACTGCGCGGTGAATGCCGGCGCGGCGCGCAGGTAATTCTCCGGCTGGCGTTGTTTGCGCGTGCGCCGGGGTAGTCCGCCATCAGCTAACGTAAGCTTACCGTGAGCGCCTGCGCCGATGCCGAGGTAGTCGCCGAACTGCCAATAGTTAAGGTTATGGCGCGATTGCCGCTGTGAATCGCGTGCGTAAGCCGAGACCTCATATTGTTCAAAACCGTTAGCAGCTAATAGCGCGTGGCCTGCGTCCTGCACGCTGGTGAGCAGCGATTCTTTCGGCAGGGGCGGCGGTTTAGAAAAAAACACGGTATTCGGTTCGATGGTGAGCTGATACCAAGACAGATGCGGAGGTTCGAAAGAAAGAGCGGCCTCGATATCAGCCATCGCGGCGGCCAGCGTTTGCTCCGGCAATCCATGCATGAGATCGAGGTTAAAGTTGTCGAAGCCGGCACTGCGCGCACTCTCGATCGCGCGGCGCGCCTGGGTGGAATCATGAATCCTGCCGAGTTTTTTAAGCTGTGCATCAGCGAAACTCTGCACACCAATAGATAGCCGATTAATTCCGGCGGCTCGGAATTCCGCGAAGCGGCCCGCCTCTAGCGTGCCCGGATTCGCCTCGAGGGTGATCTCAAGCTCTTGGGAATGCAACCAGCCGGGTGTTTGGGTCTTGGCGATATACTGCAGCAGATCATCGAAGGCGCGAGCCTCGAATAGACTCGGCGTGCCCCCGCCGATAAAGACCGAATGGATAGCGCGGCCTCCACTCGAGCCCTCGCAAGCCAGCGCGTAGTCACTGTCGAAATCGCGACACAGTGCGGCGACGTAATCTGTCTGTGGCAGCTCGCTGCGCGCGCCGAACTCATGCGAGTTAAAATCGCAGTAGGGGCATTTCTTCACACACCAAGGGATGTGGACGTAGAGGCTTAGAGGGGGCTGTGCCAGCATCGCCGCAGCTGCTCCAGTGCTTGTCCACGGTGACTAATGGCATTTTTGATTTCGGGTGCGAGCTCGGCTGAAGCACAGCCATGGGTCGGTACGAGGAATAGTGGGTCGTAGCCGAAGCCATTCACTCCTGCGGAGGTGTCGAGTATGCGTCCCTCCCATGTGCCCTGGCAGATGAGCGGAGTGGGATCTGCCGCATGGCGCAGGCTAACGATCACACACTGAAAACGAGCGCTGCGCTGGGGTTCCGCGACGCCCTGCAGGCGTTCGAGCAGCCGCGCGTTGTTAGCCGCGTCCGCTACCTCGCGGCTGGTGCCGCTAACGCCAGCGTAGCGCGCTGAGTAAATGCCTGGCTCGCCGTCTAGCGCGTCCACCTCGAGACCCGAATCGTCCGCAATCGCGGGCAGCCCCGTGACCTCGCAGGCGTGGCGCGCCTTGATAATCGCGTTCTCGACGAAGCTGAGTCCGGTCTCGTCGGCATCGGTGACGCCGAGGTCTCGCTGTGAGACGAGTTCTACGCCAAGGCTGCCTAGCAGGCCGTGCAGCTCGCGTAGTTTGCCGGCGTTGCCGCTCGCTAGAACGACGCGCTGTGATTGAGAAGTCATGGCAAGTTACCCGCGCGCGATGTGATAGATGGCGATCTCGCCGAGCAAATTAGGCAATAGCCGCATAGACCAGCTGCCCTCGTGTTTAAGATCAACAACTGTCCGTTCTAGCACGCGGATATTTTTCTCTGCGCACAAGGCGTCGAAGTCTCGTACCGTACAGAAGTGAATGTTCGGCGTGTTATACCAAGAATGCGGCATAAACTTCGAAACCGGCATGCGTCCCTTCGACGACAAATACAGGCGACTCTTCCAGTTGCCAAAATTGGGGAAGGTGACGATGCCACGTTTACCAATGCTAAGCATCTCGTCGATCAATCGATCCGGATGGCTCAGCGCCTGTAGCGTCTGTGCCAGAAGCACCGTGTCGAAACTGTCGGGCTGGAAATTACCGAGGCCGTCATCGAGATCTTGGTCGATCACATTAATGCCGCGCTCTACGCAGCTCTGGATCTTGTCGTCGTCGATTTCTAGGCCGATGCCTTTGACATTTTTGGTCGCGGTTAAGTGCGCGAGCAAGCTGCCGTCGCCGCAACCTAAGTCCAGTACGCGGCTGTTCGGCTCTATCCAGTGCTGAATAATTTCTTGATCAGGACGCATCGCGGGTGATCTCCTCGAAGGCATGGTTGAGGAAACCTCGCAGCGCGTTGATATAACGCGGGATCGGCATTAAGAAGGCGTCATGGCCTTGGTCTGCTTCAACTTCGAGATAGGTGACCTCGCGGCCTGCTTTCAAAAGCGTCTCCACTAGTTCGCGCGAGCGCTCTGGTGGGAAACGCCAATCGGTACTAAAAGAAACCAGGAAGAATTTACAGTCGCCGCCTTCGAACGCCTTTGCGAGGTCGCCACCGTAGTCCACCGAAGGGTCGAAATAATCCAGAGCCTTCGTCATCAATAGGTAAGAGTTAGCGTCAAAATTGGCGCTGAAACGCTCACCTTGATAGTGCAGGTAGCTCTCGACTTCGAAATCGACGTTAAGCCCAAAGCTAAGATTGCCGCTGCGTAAGTCGCGACCGAGATTGCCGCGCGTGGTGTTTTCCAGTTGCGAGCCGGCGTTACCGAACTTGGCGCGCATCGCACTGTCGGAAAGATAGGTTATGTGACCCACCATGCGCGCCAGCATAAGCCCTTGTTTCGGATAGGTGCCGTGTTCGAGATAGCGCCCGGCATGGAAATTCGGGTCGCTAGTAATTGAGTAGCGCGCGACTTCGTTGAAGGCAATGTTCTGCGCCGAGAGCTTGGGCGCCGAGGCGATGCACACCGCGTTGGCTAAGCAGTCGGGATAGCTGATCGCCCAGCGCTGCACCTGCATGCCGCCGAGGCTGCCGCCCACGACTGCGGCCCACTTGTCGATGCCCAGCTTGAGCATAAGTCGATGCTGACTCTTAACCCAGTCGCGCACGGTCACTACGGGGAAATCAGGCCCATAGGGCTTGCCGCTATCGGGGTCGATAGAGGTTGGGCCAGTGCTGCCCGCGCAGCCGCCGAGGTTATTGAGTGCTACGACGAAGAACTTGTTGGTGTCTATCGCCTTGCCTGGGCCGATGGCGCTGTCCCACCAGCCTGGCTTGCGGTCTTCGTTGCTGTGGAAGCCGGCGGCATGGTGATCGCCACTGAGGGCGTGACAGATCAGCACGGCATTGCTGCGATTGTCATTGAGCTCGCCGTAGGTCTCTACCATGAGGTCGTAGGCGCTAAGGGTCTTGCCGCTGCGCAGAGTCAGGGGTTCGTCGAAATGATAACGCTGGGGCGTGACGATGCCGACGGAGTCGGCCGCGTCGAATGCGATGCTGTCTTGCATAGTTTCTTGCACAGTCTCTTGCATAGTGTTTTGCCGAGTCTCGGTCGTCAAAATAAAGTCTGGTTAAGCGCCACGCCTGTCGGCATCTTCGCCGGTGCTTTGATGCGCAGGCGCTTGCTCTTCGACGTGTGTCCGCTTTCTAGCACAACCGCGCTTCGTGATACCCCAAATTCCTTCGCTAAGAACTCGATGAGGCGTTTGTTCGCCTTGCCTTCTATCGGTGCCGCATTAACCTTGATTTTCAGTGAGTCGCCAACTGGGCCTACGATCGCGTCTTCGCGTGCGTTGGGCAGTAGGCTCACCTGCAGTATTAGATCATCGTTATGCCATCGATAGAAAGCGTTCACCTGATCACCTTGCCGTGAGAGCGCGAGTGGTGTGTCGTCCTAGATCCCTAAGACGACAGCGGCCATCGTAGTCGTAACGCCGAAGGTCTGGATAATAAAGTTCTGGAGAAACTGGATGCCCAGGAAGATCACAATCGGCGAGAAGTCGAGGCCACCCATCGCGGGGATTACCGAACGTATCGGAGCCATGACCGGCTCGGTGAGCTGCCAGACAAGTTGCAGGAGAGGGTGAGGATTAGGATTGCCGCTGAACATCATGACGAAGGACATGATGATCGAACCGATTATCGCGTAGTAGTAGATCTTGATGATAAAGAGCAGGTTGCCGATGACCGCCCAAGCAACCACCGTGCCGACGGGCGGGATATTGCCGCCGTAGAGGAGTACCAAGCCGCAGATCGCGGCAGCCTGGACCAGCAGTGCGGCAACCAGCGCCGCGAAATCGACGCCGCGGTAGCCGGGGATGATATGGCGCAGCGGCTTAACCACGGGGTCTGTCAGTCGCACGATCGACTGCGAGGCTGGATTATAAAAATCAGCGCGCGCAATTTGCAGCAAGAACCGCAGCAACATCATCAGCAGGTAGAGACCACCAACGGTGCTCACTAGGGTAATGCCCGAGCTGCCTAAAAAATTCATCGTCCTCTCCCTTACTGTTTGATCGTTGTTCGTGCCGAGCGAGTTAGATTTCGCCTGCCAATTCTATCGAGCGCGCGTGCGCCGCCTTGAGTGCGCCGTCTACTAACTCGCGCAGGCCTCCGGCTTCGAAATGGTGTATCGCGCGCTCGGTGGTGCCGTTAGGCGAGGTGACATTGCGCCTGAGCTGCGAAGTCGACTCGTCGCTTGCAGCGGCGAGTTGTGCCGCGCCTAGCGCAGTTTGATAAGTGAGTGCCTTCGCCACGTCGGCGGGCAAGCCGAGTTTGACTGCGCTGTCTTGCATTGCCTCCATCATCAAGAAGAAATAGGCAGGGCCGCTGCCCGACAGGGCGGTTACCGCATCGATATCGCCTTCTGACTCTACCCACAGTGCGATGCCAACGGCGCCGAGTAATTGGTCGGCGATAGCGCGCTGATCGGCGCTTACCTGCGGGTTCGCGAACAAGCCGCTCGCCCCGCTGCCGACGAGTGCCGGCGTATTGGGCATGCAGCGCACGAGCGCCGCCTCGGTGCCAAACCAGCGTTCGAGCGCGGCGATGGTAATGCCGGCAGCTATGGAGACGATGAGTGGCCTGCGTGAGCCCAAAGACTCTGCAAGCGCTGCACAGACGGGCGCCATCACCTGAGGCTTGACCGCGAGGACGATGACGTCGGCTTGCTGCGCGATCTGCTCGTTGCTGGCTGCAACGATGCCAGTCTGTGCCGCAAGGGCTTCGAGTTTGCCGGTGTCGAGGTCGGAGGCGAGGAGCGAGGCGGGGGCTTGTCCGCGACCAATGAGGCCGCCGAGGATGCTGCTGGCCATGTTGCCGGCGCCGATAAAGCCGATGCGAATGTCGTGCAAGGTGACTCTCCAAGAATGTCTAGCTGCGCAGTTTACCGACTTGGCGGCTCCAGCGCTAACGCCGGGATGCTACTGCCTAGCACCGAAAAGGGCGGTGCCGATGCGAACTAAAGTCGAGCCCTCGGCGATCGCCGCCTCGAAATCTGCGCTCATGCCGATAGAGAGTGTGTCGAGGCTGGGGAAGAGCGCTTTAAGTCGCTCGAACTCGCGTTGCAGTGGGGCAAAACATGCGCGCTGCTGCTCATAGGTTTCGAGCGCCGCGGGTATCGCCATGAGTCCGCGCAGCGAGAGATTGGGTAGGGTGTTGATCGCCTGACATAGCGCCTCTACCTCCTGCAGAGCGACGCCCGACTTCGTCTCTTCGGCAGACAGGTTAACCTGCACGCATACGTTTAAGGCTGGCAGTTGGGGGTCGCGCTGAGAGGAAAGGCGTTCGGCCACCTTGCTGCGGTCGACGCTGTGCACCCACGCAAAGGCATTGGCGATGTCGCGGGTCTTATTGGATTGGATGGGGCCGATGAAATGCCAAACTATCTCGAGGTCTGCCAACTGCGCTTGTTTTTCTAGCGCTTCCTGCACGTAGTTCTCGCCGAAGTCATGTTGACCCGCGGCGAAGAGTTCTCTGATAGCGCTAGCAGGATGGCGCTTGCTAACCGCGAGCAGCGTGATGGGTGCCATGCCAGCTACTCGCGCGATAGCGACCTGCACGTCGTGGAGGTTGTTGGTCAAATCTGGCATAGATTCACGGTCCTGAAATTCACCGAATGACGGTGCTTTGTTATTGGCTAGCGCAAGGTTACCATGCGTAATAGCCCATTGAGTGAGCGATTTCTGTACGATGAAAATAGCAGACTTGTTAGCCTTGAGCGTCGAACGCGGCGCCTCCGATCTTCACCTCACTGCAGGCTTACCCCCACTTGTGCGCGTCGATGGCAATATAGGCCGTTTATTCGATGCGCCGTCGCCAACACTTGCAGGCAGCGGCGAGACGTTGGAGGAGGAGCAGGTATTCGCAATGCTGCACGAAGTGATGCGCAAAGAGCATCGGCTTGAGTTCGAAGAGCGCCTGGAGGTCGACTTTTCCTGCGAAATCGAAAACCTGGCGCGCTTCCGCGTTAACGCATTCCACCAGAATCGCGGCCCTGGCGCGGTCTTCCGCACGATTCCGGCTGAGGTCGTCACGATGCAGAAGTTGGGTCTCGACCCGATCTTCAAGACCATCGCCGATGCGCCCAGAGGGCTCGTCATTGCCACCGGTCCGACTAGCTCGGGTAAGAGCACGACGCTTGCGGCGCTTATCGATTACCTCAACGAGACTCGAGCGCAACACATACTCACGATCGAAGATCCGATCGAATTCGTGCACGAGAGTAAGCGCTGCCTCATCAACCAGCGCGAGGTGCATCGCGACACGCATAGCTTCGCGGATGCACTGCGCTCGGCACTGCGTGAAGACCCGGACATTATTTTAGTCGGGGAACTGCGTGATCTCGAGACCATCCGTCTCGCGCTCACTGCGGCCGAGACAGGACACTTAGTGTTCGCCACGCTGCACACGACGTCTGCTGCGAAAACCATCGACCGCATCATCGACGTGTTCCCTGCTGCTGAGAAAGACATGGTGCGCTCGATGCTGTCGGAGTCGCTGCAGGCGGTGATCTCGCAGACACTCTTGCAGAAGGTAGGGGGTGGCCGCGTGGCCGCGTTCGAGATCATGCGAGGCACGTCGGCAATTCGCAATCTGATTCGCGAAGATAAGGTGGCACAAATGTACTCGGCTATTCAGACCGGATCGTCTCAGGGCATGATAACCCTCGACCAGGCCATGAAGAAATTGGTCGATAAGGGTAGCGTGAAAGCCGAGGTCGCACGAATGCAGGCGAAGTCGCCGGAAAATTTCTAAGCTAATTTTCGCTGGAGTAATTCACCTAGCCAGTTCTCGAGGATTATTTGGGCAGCGACATCATCGATGGCGCTGCTGCCATCGTGTTTGCCGCGGCTGCGCTTGCTGCTCAGTCGTGCCCCCAAGCCGCTCTCTAACACCCTCTCCGCCGCCTCTATCGAGGATAAGCGCTCGTCAAATCCGTAACTGGGTTTGTGGAATTTGCCATTGAGGCGATGGCCGAATTTGACTGCCCGCAGCAGGAGTGGGCTTTCGCTGCCGTCTAAGTTAAACGGCAGTCCGACGACGAAGGCATCGGGCTGCCAGCGCTCGATAAGCGTCGCTATTTCTTCCCAATCCGGCACGCCGTCGCGCGCGCGTAACACGCCCACGGCCTGCGCGGTGCCGGTGAGGCTTTGACCGAAGGCGACACCGATGCGCTGGGTGCCGTAATCGAAGGCGAGGGCGCGGACCGGTTTGGGTTTTTGGGGGAAGCTGTCTAGAGGTGTCATCGGCCTAATAGCTCGTCAGTGCGTTGCCTTCGTGGAAACGCCAGGTGCGGATGATTTCTACGATATCCGCCTGCGCGCGCAAAGACTCAGGGAACGGTTCATAGGGAGAGGCGAGGCCGACGATATCTAGCGCCGCCTGATCGAGAATCACTTGCCCCGAGGATTCGAGCACTTCGGTTTTGAGTATAGAGCCGTTCGGCAGAATCGACACCAACAGGCGCAGGCTGCCATACAGCTTTTGTCGGCGCGCGGCATCGGGATAATTCAGGTTGCCGATAGTCTCGATGCGTCGCCGCCAGCCATCGAGGTAGAGCGCATCATCGCTGCGTTGGGTAGAGGCCGCGGTGAGCACTAGGCGCCGCGGCCTCTTGGCGTAAGACTGTACCTGCGAATCGAGCTGAGCCATGAGGCTGGCTATCTCAAGCCGCGGCGACTCCGGTGTAACAAGCTCGGCGCTCCCGTCCTCGAGTAAGGTCAGCGCGCCAGTGGTCTGTGTCTCGGCAGCATTCTGCGTCGTGATAAGTCGACTATCGCTGGGGCGCTGCCGTTGCTGTTGTTCAGGCATTAAAGGCTGCGCTGCCTGTACGCTAGGGGCGTCGAGCTCGGGCTGGAACGGCGAGGTAGGGGCGAGCGCCCTCGCGTCTTGATCTAGCGTCCCACTGCCGAGCTGATCGACCTGCGCGCGGAAGTCAGCGCGCTCCGGTGCGAGCGCGCTCTGGTGCGCTGCCAGTGTAATCTCGAGGACAGGCTCTTCGCTTGTGGACTGCGAGGCCCCGAAGCCGATGCCGAACAGAAGGATGCCGTGAAAAGCCGCGGATAAGAAAACGGTGAAGTTCATGCGCTCGCGCGCTTCGCTGCTCGGCTCTTCGTCAGGCGCCGCTCGGGAGTTCATTTTAGCCTCTCGTCGCGAGCTTAGCGGCGATGCTGTCCATCAGGTCGCCGGCGATGTCGAGATCGTGCGCACGGTCGAGTTCGCGCACACAGGTTGGGCTGGTGACGTTGATCTCGGTGAGATAATCGCCGATGACGTCGAGGCCGACGAATAACAAGCCTTTCTCCTTGAGCACGGGTCCGACTTGATCGCAGATCCAGCGCTCGCGGTCGGTGAGAGGCTTGGCGACGCCGCTACCCCCCGCCGCAAGATTGCCACGCGTCTCGCCCGCTAGTGGTATGCGCGCGAGGCCATAGGGTGCGGGCACGCCGTCGACAAGTAAGATGCGCTTGTCGCCGTCGACGATCTCGGGCAGGTATTTCTGCGCCATGATCTGCTGCCGGCCGTGGTCGGTTAACGTCTCGATGATGACGCTAAGGTTAGGGTCGCCCTGTTGAATGCGGAAGATCGACGCACCGCCCATGCCGTCTAGCGGCTTGAAGATGACGTCGCCGTGTTGGGCATGGAAAGCCTTCAGGCGCTCGGCGCTGGCAGCGACGATAAGCGGCGGGCAGCACTGCGGGAACTGTGTGGCGAACAACTTCTCATTGCAGTCCCTCAGACTCCTCGGGTCGTTGACGATGAGGACGCCCTCGCGCTGAGCCGCTTCGAGGATGTAGGTCGAGTAGATAAAATCCATGTCGAAGGGAGGATCTTTGCGCATCAACACCACGTCTAGCTCGGCGAGCGCGATGTCATGTGGGGCGCCAAGTTCAAACCAGTTTTTGGGGTCGTCGGCGACATTCAGGCGACGGGTCTTCGCGCGCGCACTGCCTTGATCGAGGGACAGGTCGCTCTGCTCCATATAGTGCAGTTCCCACCCGTGGCGTTGAGCCGCCAGCAGCATAGCCAGCGTGGTGTCTTTCTTCACGTTAATATTCGCGATGGGGTCCATCACTACGCCGAGCTTTACGGTCATTGTCATAATCCTAGAGAGTCTCTGTTTCCCAGTTGCTGGCGCGCTAACGACACGGATGACAGCTGGGATCGTCGTCGAGAGTGGAATCATAGCTCAGAATGCCCAAGGACGAGAACCGATCTCCCGACAAGCCGTCGCCGACGCTGTTGAATGAGGCTATACTAGCCGCTTGGCGTGGGCGTCAGTCGGCCATCCACACACGGTCGTAGCAGGGGAAGGGTAGTGAGGACATTAGGTTTCGTATGGGGCATCGGCGGCGTCCTTCTCCTGCTGAGTTTTGCCATCTTCCGTCTCGCTCCTATCGCTTTCGAGCTGGGCACCATGACGCTCACTCAGCTCCAGTGGTTAGTCTTGGTGTTTAGTGTGATCTATATGGGCTACGCCGAGGGCTATAAGGGCTTTCATCGTGGGTTCTCGCCCCGCGTGGTGCAGCGCGCAAATTACCTGCGCGACTCTCATCTTAAAGACTACCCTCAGTGGTGGCATGTCGCGTTGGCGCCAGCTTTCTGCATGGGTTATATCTATGCGACCCGCCGGCGCCAAATTCTCTCTATCGGACTCACTCTCGTCGTCATGGGCTTCGTTGTTATCGCCAGACAGCTGCCACAGCCTTGGCGCGGCATCCTTGATGCGGGTGTCGTCACCGGTCTCAGTCTTGGTATTTTGTCGATACTCTATTTTCTCGTTAACAGCTTGCGCGAGCCGGCTTTCATTACCGTCTCGCCTGAGGTGCCCGAACGGGTCCGCGACCAGGCACGGGCCATAGATGCCTAGCGCCAACTCAGTCGTTGATACGCCGTGGCGCCACTGCGCCATAGTAGTCACCTTCGAGCCAGACCCGACCGCGCTACTCAAACTCATTTCGCAGCTCGATAAGGAAGGCGACTTCCTGATCATCGATAACGGCAGCGGCAACATCGATGAGTTAGCTCCCTCGCTAAGGGCCTATAGCCAGTGCCGAGCGATAGAAAAGCTGGGTGAAAACATCGGCCTTGCACTCGCGTTAAATCGCGGCATCGATTGGGCTCGTTCAGCTGGCTATTCGCATGTCATTCTTTTCGATCAGGACAGCCGCCCGGGTGACCTCTTCGCAGCTGGACTCTTCGCCGCACTCAAGCGCGCCAAGTCGACCAGCGGCCGACCTATCGCGGCAGTAGGTCCGCGGATTATGAATCCCCAGTCGATGAGACAAACACCGTTTAAGCTATTTAACCGCCTTCTGGGCCGCTCGAATCGGCGCTATCACGGCTTGTCTCATGATTTTCAAGCAGACTTTCTTATCACCTCGGGCACTTTGGTTCCCTTAGAAGTCCTCGATGAGGTCGGCGCGATGAAAGCTGATTATTTCATCGACAATATCGATCTCGAATGGTGTTTCCGTGTAAAGGCGCGCGGCTACGATTTAATCGGTACCGACTCGGCGATTCTCTACCATGCCATCGGTGAGCGCAGCGCGCACCCCTGGGTGCGAGCGGGACTGATCGCCCAACATAATCCGACACGCACCTATTATTCGAGCCGCAACCGCGTTCACCTTTACGGTTCGAGTTACGCACCATTAGGATGGAAGCTGAGGGACATACCACGTTTCGCCTTGAAGGCAGTCTGGTTGCTACTCAGCTCGAGTGAAAGGCGCGCTTACGCAGATAATATACGGCGTGGTATTAACGACGCGTCGGAGCTGTCGCGATGAGTGAGTCAGTCGTTTCGGCGCGCGAACCCAATGCCGGCCCGAGGGTCGCGATCTTGTTGTCTACTTATAACGGGGCGAAATTTCTCGCGGAGCAAATTGACTCGCTTCTGCGCCAGACTTATAGCAATTGGATTTTGCTGGTGCGCGACGACGGATCCACAGACGCGACAGTTGCGATCCTGGCAGACTACGCAAGCCGTTACCCGCAGAAAGTGCATCGCGTCGAGGACGATAGCGCCAATCGCGGTGCGAGCGGCAGCTTCTCTCTGCTGTGTGAATATGTACAAGGCAATAAAGAGGCTCTCGGTCTAGAACGCGTGGTCGCGTGCTTCTGCGACCAAGACGATGTCTGGTCAGAGACCAAGATCGAAGCCGGGGTTAGCGCACTGTTGCGAGCAGAGGCGGGCGACAAGTCGAAGCCGGTAATTGTGCACAGTGACCTGCGGGTTGTCGATGAAGAATTAGTGATGATCGCGCCGTCGTTCGCGCGTTATCAGGGGTTAGAAACCGAGCGTCGCCGCTTCGCTAATCTTGCGATAAGTAATCTCGTCACCGGCTGCACCGCGCTGTTCAACGAGGCGCTTCTAGACTTGGCTCTGCCGATACCCAAACGCGCGATCATGCACGACTGGTGGTTTGCAATGAGCGCTGCGGCGTTCGGTGAATTGGTGTATCTGCCAGAGCCGTCAATCGACTATCGGCAACATGGGGCGAATACTATTGGTGCGAAGCCGCATCGACTAGGCGAAGACACGCAGACAGGTTTCGTGGCGAGGGTACTCCGGCTCGAGCGCAACGCCCACTTGGTCGAGGTTGCCATCCAGGCGCGCGAGTTTGCGAGGCATTTTTCCGGCCGCTTAACGCCGCAGCAGCGATTAGCGCTCTGGCTTTGCAGCAAGATGCGAACCCAAAACCCGCTTCTGCAGAGGACCTACTACCGACTCGCACGGCGCTGTTAGCGACCTCGCACTAGGCTGCGTCTAACTGTTTCGCTGTGCCCTTATCGTGTCTAAGCGCGCACGCATCTGAGCACCCACTGCTGCCGGTGAGAAATGCGCAGCGATAAAGTCGCGCGCCTTGATGCCGAGTTCGCGGGCGAACGCGGGTTCAGCAACGAGCTTGCTCATCGCCATGCTCGCCTGCTCGATCGACGGTTCTGCCCAGCGTTGACCCTTCTTATACGGACCATAATCCTGATCGAGTGTAATGAGTGTGTAGTCTATCGGTAGGCAATGGTCGCTGTGTGTGTAGTCTGTTGATCCAGACCAGTTAGTGACGATGGCAGCCTTGCCCAGGCTCATCGCCTCGGCTGGCGCGAGGCCGAAGCCCTCGGAGCGGTGCAGAGACACATAGCAATCAACCGCATTGATAAGCGAATCGATCTCGACCTTGCTGTGATCGCCATGAAGAAGGATGACGTCACGTCGATCACCGATCTCCCGCAGTAACTTCTCCATCGACTCCGCTGTGGCGTTATTGATCTTGAGCACGAGCGCCGCTCGTCCGTCCTGCCTGTCGAACGCGCCTAAGAACGCAGCCAAGGCAGCCTTGGGATTCTTTCTCTCTGCGACGCTGCGCGTGTCGTACATGGAGAGGAATAAATAGGGCTCTTTGGGCAGGCCGAAATAGGCACGATTCATCGATGATAGCGGCGCTGGCTCGACGCAGTGTGGAAGGCAAACCACAGGCTTCTCGGTGACCTTTGCTACCGCGTCGCATACGAATTGCGACGGCGTCCAAACCTCATCGACTGAGTCGAGAACCGGTATCCATGCTTCTGGCAAGGTTTCGAGTTCCCATGCCCAATAGGCGATGGAGTAACTCCCGGCCACGAGGTAGCGCGGCACGCAAAGCTGTGCGAAAGCTAGGTGGTCGGCGTTGATATGCCAGAGTGTCATGTCGTATGGGGCGTCGTTCCGTTCTTTATTAGCCCAAGAGCGGTCACCCATGCGCGCCGAATTGCCGCGCTCGAAATTGAGAATGCCGAAGTCAACGCCGGCAGCCTCGAATGCCCTCGCGTCGGATCGCGCCGCTTCGCCTAGGCCCATCTCGGCGCGGATATACCCGACGAGATTAACCCCTGCACGCCTCTCTTTCTGGGCGTTCTGTTCCGTTGTCTGAATATCGCCGAAGGAGGTCGCCACAGAGGTGAGTGATGCCGGCGCGAGAGTTAAGCTCGCTGCGCAGTCGACGTCCTGGAGGGTCAGGTTGGGGTTGTAATAGCGATCCCCGGATTCGAAAACGCGACCCCACCGCTCCCACATTTTCTGTTCGTCTGCTTTCGGCGCGGAGGCTTTGCGCGAGATGCTCTCGTGATGGATGAGCGCGCTGCGTGGCGTCCAAATGTTAACGAGGCCTTGCTCTAAAAATTTGAGGCAGAGATCGATGTCATTGCCTACGACGACCAGCTCCTCATCGAAGCCTTGCGCGGCGAGAAATTTTTCCCTCGACACCATGAGGCAGGCACCAGTGTTCGCCGTAACCTCACGCGGAATCTTATGGAGTTGCCCGAATAGAGAGTCGCTGGGTGCGAGCTTATGGAATAGATGCATCGCGCCGCCACCGTGGTTAACGAGCAGCACACCGGCGTGTTGAATTTTTCGCTCGGCGTAATAGAGCATCGCGCCTACTGCACCGACCTCAGGCCTCTGCGCCTGCTTGACGAGTTCCGCAAGCCAATCGCCGTTAATAATCTCGACGTCGTCGTTGAGGAAGAGGAGATAGTCGCCCTTGGAATGTTCGACACCCAGGTTGTTGAGTTTCGGCCAATTGAAATCGAAATCGCATTCGATGACCGTGACGGACTGTGTGGCTAGGTACGCGATGCCTTCTGGGAATTTTCCTCGGCTATTATCGAGGATGATGACTTCGAAGTGCGCATACTCTGTCTTCGCAAAAAGGGATTCTAGGCAAGGTTGGATCAGCGCGAGTTTTGCCATCGTAGGGATGATGATGCTCACTAAAGGCGTGCCGGCGATAACTCGATCTATGGCCCTGAGTGGCGGGTTCCCGTCTGTCGGGACCTGTTCCTCTCGCACCGTTGCCGAGAAAGGAGCCGACTCCAGGAAATTTTGTGCCCACAGGCTTTCGCCGATCGTATCCGTGCGCGGCTCCGCCTGTGTTGTCCACAAGACCTCCGGCACTCTGCTGACGCGCTCAGCCATCGCGCCCAATGCGAGCAGTAGGCGATAGCGGACGCTTGCATAAGCGCGCGGTTCAGCTTTGAGGACGTCGACTATCGATGCAAGAAGCGCCGGCTCGTCGATACGCTTGAAAAGCTCGCTCGAGAAAAGGAACACCCCGCCTATATAGTTGCGAGCCAGCAGGTGTTCGGGCGACCAGCCGAAAGTGAACTCGGGATTGGCATGAGTCAGTTCCGCATCGACGGTATCGTGATCAGAGTAGACGAGGTCGGCATTGCACGCTGCTCTTTCCTGTCGTAGGCGCGACAGGGCATCTGACCTCAGCGTTTCCTCTGCCGACAGTAACAGAAGGTCTTTTCCGTCGTGAGCAGCGCAGCGCAGCGCGTCGAACAAGTCCTCTACGCTCGCGCCTGATTCGAAGGGGATGACGGCGACACCCGTTGAGGTAGGAGCGTCAGACACCTGTTCGGGCCATCTTTCGTTTGCCCAATGGCGATAAAGTAAGGCGGGCGAAAGCGCGATAAGAGACCGTTCGAGGGTGAGCGATTCTTCACCGCAGGACACAGTGAGCGTTAGCGCGAGGAGACCGTTAGGCAGGTATTTCGAATCGATGACTTCTCTGAAGCCTGCTTTCTTAGCGCCTTCTATGCGTGGGAATGTGGCAGCCACATCGGTGCGGGGTAGCGCTGGCGAGGTCTCGCGATAGAGGTTGCCGTTAATGCTAATTGAGACTGTAACATCGCCCGTGCTCGAAAATGCCCAGCCTTCGATGGTGAGGTCCCCACTGCACAGCACTGGATCGTCGCTTGAGCTTAACCGAGGCAGATCAATGCTCGCCTTGATTGATTGCTCCGTCGGCTGCTGGGTCGACGTGATCACTTTTTCTGGGATAACAGCCTGATGCCGACTTTCGGGTTTTAGGATTCGTTTTACTGCGCCGGATAGGAATCTATAGGGTTTGGTGACGCGCCACGAGAATGAGGTCTGCATCGCATCGAGGTGATCGCGGAGCGCATCGCGGCTTTCTTCGAAATCCTGCAGCTGCGACTTGAGGATTCCGCGTTCGCGGCCGTAGGCTGCTCTCTCTAATTCGAAGCCAGCTCTCGCCGACTCGAAATGAGCTCTTTCAGAATTGAAAGCGTGTTCAAGCTCGATTCGCGCCTCGGTGTGCAGAGTCAGTTGCTCAGTATACTCAGCCTGCGCAGCGGTCAGCGCACGCTGTAGTTCCTGAATTTCATCGCTTTTATCGAGGCTGCCAAATACGGCATTGAGCTCGCTTGCAGTCCATGTCGGTGCCCACTTAGCGAGGACTTTTTCTCGTGCCTTGGCGTTCGCGCTAGTCGCAGCGTATTTTTCCTCTGCCGCGTCGACAGGCGTTTCCGAATCTCCGCCGCCACGGTAAAACGCGGAGATGCTCGGTATGTGTTCGAACTCTCCTTCGGAGGCGAGCTGCAGCCAAAAATCCCAGTCTTCGTAGATCGCGAGCGTAGGATCGAATCGGCAACCGTGGTCTATCGCGCTGCGTCGAAACAGAACGGAGTGTATGGGCATGAAATTGTCGCGGCGAAGCACGGGGAGTCTAAACTCTTCTGCAAAAAACTCGTCAAGCAGCGAGCCGTCTTTCGTCGTCTTTTGAGTGCTGCTGTAGACTGCGATGCAGTTGGGCCGCGCGAGAAGATCGGTGAGGAGTCTGGTGAGATGGTCTTCGCCAATCCAGTCATCGTCGTCGAGGAAGAGCGCAAAGTCTCCGGTTGCGGCGTCCAGCCCTATATTGCCGGCAGAAGACCTGTCGTGCTGTTTGCCATCGCTAAGCACTTTTTGTCCGGGTGCTGCGGCAATTGAATCTAGTAACGGTATGCCATCGCCCAGCGCATCGACAACGAGGGTTTCGATAGAGGTATAGCTCTGTTTCGCCAGCGAGGCGAGCGCCTCTTCGAGCTCTTTACGGCCGACTGTGCGAACGATAATGGAGATCAGTGGCGAGGCGGTGGGCATCGTGTGTTGCCTACTCAGATTTCGCGAGAATCGCGCCGACGACATGGCCGATAAAGTCGAGGAATAGGGTGTCCAAGCTAGTATTAAAATAGTCTTCGGCCTGATTGCCCAGTGCTAGCAGCGCGATGACCTCTGACTCATGCATAATAGGACACAGGGCAGTGGAGCCGACTTTATCGCTGTTGGCGCCGAATAATTTTTCGATGCTTGCGCGGGGTACGGCGCCGCAGTGTGTGCGTCGCAGTCTAAACACGTCAGCGAATTCTGCGGCGAGCTTTTCCGCGTTCTCGGTGCGCACGCCGCTGGCGACATTGAGGCCGGGTTTAGCAACAACGATGATTTCGCAGGCGTCCACATTGCCGAGTGCCGAGAGCTGGTCCTGCGTGATTTCTGCAACCTCGGTGGCGTCGCGTGCGCGCAGCAGCGACAACACCAGATTGCGAGTGACGTCGAAGAGCTGATCGTTATCGCGTGCGTTTTCGAGGAGTGATCCGAGTTTCTGCCGCGCCTCGTGGCCGCGTTCGCGCAGAATCATGACCTGACGTTCGAGAAGCGAGATCGCCTTGCCGCTGTCGTGCGGCAAGCGTAAATCGGCGAGAAGATCGTTCTGACTGAGGAAGAACTCGGGGTTCGCGCGCAAGTAATCCGCCACCTGACCTGGAGTCAGCACACTCGCCTCGCCTTCGCTGTCCTGTTGCAGTGTTTGCTGTGCTTGCGTGGCCTTGTCTGTCATGATTTTTCTCTACTCCGTGGTCGTTTAGCACTTTCAATAGAAGCGCGGTTAGATCTCTACTACGCCTTCGTAAACTGTGGTCGCCGAACCTGTCATCAACACCGACGACTCGTCGCCGTGCCAGGTAATACTCAACTTTCCTCCACGCAGGCTCGTCTCTACGGTGTCATCCACGAGGCCGAGCTGCCGAGCCGCGGCTACCGCCGCACAGGCACCGGTGCCGCAGGCGAGCGTCTCACCTGCGCCGCGCTCGAATACCCTGAGGGTCAGCTCGCTGCGCGAGTTAACTTGAGCGAAGCCCACATTCACGCCGCGCGGGAAGTCTGAGTGAGCGCCGAGCGCCGCGCCGATGCCGCCGACGTCCGTCGCCTCCACGTCGTCAACGAAGAGCACCGCATGCGGGTTACCCATCGATAAAGCGCTAAATTCTAGGGTCTGCGTCTGCCCATCAATCTCTATCTCGGCGCAGTATATCTTCACCCGAGTCGTCGCCGTAAAAGGCAGGCTTTGCGGCGCAAAGTCGGGGGCGCCCATATCCACCGTGACCTCGCCCGTGGGCGTTAGCGCGAGGCTTAGTAGACGATTCACCGTCTCGACGCGGACAGGGTTGTTGGTCGTTAGTTCTTTGTCGTGCACGTATTTCGCGAAACAGCGCGCGCCATTACCGCAGTGCTCAACCTCGCTACCATCGCCATTGAAGATGCGGTAACGAAAGTCTGCGCTGTTGCCTTGTGCGGGTTCTATCTGGAGGAGCTGGTCGAAGCCGATGCCGAGATGGCGGTCGGCGAGCTGAGCGATCTGCTGCGCACTCAGTGCGCGGGGCTGCGACACGCAGTCGATGACTGCAAAATCGTTGCCGAGGCCGTGCATCTTGGTAAAGGGGAGTCGCATGATAGGGCTATCGGCCGTTCGCCGCCTCGCTATCGCCGCTAAGTGTCGACTCGAGCGCGAGCTGCAGCTCGACAGTCTCGCGTTCGCGCACCACTTGATAGTTCGCGCCGTCGACCATGATCTCGGGCGCGCGGCTGCGGGTGTTGTAATTCGAGCTCATGACAAAGCCATAAGCACCGGCGGAACGCACGGCGAGCAGGTCGCCGGCCTTAATACGTAGCGGGCGATCTTTACCTAAGAAGTCTCCGGATTCACACACGGGTCCGACTACGTCGTAGGTCAGTTCGGGAAGCGAGTCGTCTTGGCTTGCCTCGACTGGCACGATTTTCTGCCACGCGCCATAGAGGGCGGGGCGGAGCAGATCGTTCATGGCGCCATCGACGATCGCGAAATTCTTATGTTCATTACACTTGATGTACTCGACGCGGGTGACGAACACCCCTGCGTTGGCCGCAATTGAACGCCCAGGCTCAACCATGAGCATTAAGTCACGTGCGGCGAAACGGCCGCGCACGGCATCCATGAGCTCGGCAGGCAACGGGGGCGCCTCGCCGTCGTAAGGCACGCCGAGGCCGCCACCCATGTCGAAGTGCTGCAGCATTATGCCTTCGCTCGCGAGGGTGTCGACCATCGCGAGCAGTCGATCGATGGCATCAAGGAAGGGCGCGATGCTGGTGAGTTGTGAACCAATATGGCAGTCGATGCCGACAAGGTTTAAGCCGGGGAGGCTGGCCGCATGGCGGTAGACATCGAGTGCGGCGTCGCTGGCGATGCCGAATTTGTTCTCCTTAAGCCCCGTGGAAATATAGGGATGAGTGCCGGCATCGACATCGGGATTGACCCGCAGTGAGATCGGCGCAGCGACTCCCATCGCTGTCGCAATCGCGCTAATGCGTTCTAGCTCCGCCTCGGACTCGACGTTGAAGCACTTAATGCCAACCTCTAGTGCCTGGCGGATTTCGGCCTCGGTTTTGCCCAAGCCTGAGAAGATGGTCTTGGCGGGATCGCCACCGGCGCGCAGCACGCGTTCGAGTTCGCCTCCCGAGACGATATCGAAACCAGCGCCGAGGCGCGCGAGCACGTCGAGGACGGCGAGGTTCGAATTGGCCTTCACTGCAAAGCAGATGAGGTGAGGCTGCCCCGCCAAAGCCTGTTCATACGCGCGATAGTGGCGCTCCAGCGTGGCGCGAGAGTAGACATAGCACGGCGTACCCACAGCATCGGCAATGGTGGTTAAGGGCAGGTCTTCGGCGTAGAGGCTCTCGCCGCGGGAGTTGAAGTGGTCCATTGCGTGTCCTGTGGCGCGCGTCGCGGCGTCGCTAGTTAAGCTGGGAAATGGCCGGTGCGTTGTCTTCCGGACGCGTGAGCCCACCCTTCTGCCCGCAGCCCGCTAAGGCTGACAGCAGGATAAGTGCAAGCGCTATGGTCACGCGCCGAGACTTTAGAAGGGCTGTGGGTCGTGGCATACAGGGTTCACTCGTCCGTGGCTTAGTCACTTATTTCTGTTGTCGGAAGTATAACTGCGGGATTAAGAGAAACCCAGATCAAACTCGGCGCCGGTGTGCGTCTGTCGCCTTGAAAATACGCCGCCTCGCGCCTATATTCGTCCCTCGGTGGGGCACGCGAGCCCCAGTTTAGACAGTCGAAATTAGTCTAATTCCAGTGTTAAACGAGCAGCAGGAATCCACACGATGATTGAAATCAACCACCTGACGAAGCGCTTCGAGCAGTTTACCGCCGTCAATGACCTGAGTTTCACTGTCGGCGAGGGCGAAGTGCTCGGCTTCCTCGGCCCCAATGGCGCCGGCAAGTCGACGACGATGAAGATAATTACCGGGTTTTTGGCGCCTACATCGGGGTCGGTCACCGTAGACGGCCACGATTTGGCAAGCGACGCGCTCGCGGCCAAGGCGCTGATGGGCTATCTGCCCGAGGGCGCGCCCTCCTACGGCGACATGACGACGCTCGCTTTTCTGCGGTTTGTCGCTGAGGTGCGCGGCTACCGAGGCGCTGAGCTAGACCGGCGCGTGGAGCGCGTGCTTGCGCAGGTCGAATTGGAAGCGGTTGCGCTGCAAAAAATTGAAACGCTCTCGAAAGGCTTTAAGCGCCGCGTCGGCCTCGCGCAAGCGATTATGCACGATCCCAAGTTGCTTATACTCGACGAACCGACGGATGGACTCGATCCTAATCAGAAGCAGCACGTGCGCGAGTTAATTAAGAATCTTGCGCGCGACAAGATCGTGATTATCTCGACGCATATCCTCGAAGAGGTCTCTGCCGTTTGCACTCGAGCGATTATCATCGCCGCGGGTCGTGTCGTCGCCGACGGCACGCCTAGCGAGCTCGAGGCCCGCTCTCATTATCATCAGGCGGTAAGCCTGCGCCTGAGCGAGTCGTACGATGTCGCAGCGGATCTTGCGAGCCTCGACTGCATCGCCGGCATCGAGGTGGATGCTGAGGACGCGCTCGGTCTGCGCATCCTCGCGCGCGACGGCAAGTCGATCTATTCCCAGGTCTCGCATCTCGCACAGGAAAAAGACTGGCCGATAGAAGAGCTCCATGTGACGCGTGGACAGCTCGAAGACTTATTTAAACAAGTGACGGCAGGAGGGGCGCAGCATGGGTAGCCTTGGCATTATTTTTCGGCGTGAGCTTGCGAGTTATTTCGCAACGCCCCTCGCCTACATTTTCATCGTGATCTTCCTAATCACTAACGGCATCTTCACCTTCGAGCTGGGCGGCTTCTTCCTACGCGGACAGGCCGATCTGTTGCCGTTCTTCAGTTTCCATCCGTGGCTCTATTTGTTCATGGTGCCGGCGATAGCGATGACGCTTTGGGCGGATGAGCGCAAAACCGGCACTATCGAGCTTCTACTTACGCTACCCATTCGTCTCGCCGACGCCGTGCTCGGTAAATTTCTCGCGGCATGGGCACTTACCGGCATCGCATTGGGGTTAACTTTTCCTATTTGGCTGACGGTTAATTACCTCGGCGACCCCGATAACGGTGTAATCGCGGCGGGTTATTTGGGCAGCTGGTTTATGGCAGGCGGATTCCTCGCTATAGGCTCCTGCATGTCAGCGGCGACGAAGAATTCTGTCATCGCCTTCATTCTCACCGTGACGCTGTGCTTCCTCTTCGTGATTATGGGCTCGCCGATTCTACTCGATGCCTTTCCCGATTGGGTGCCCCAAGCAGCGGTGGATGCCTTCGCGGCGATGGGATTTCTCACCCATTTCGATTCGATTTCTAAAGGCGTGCTCGAATGGCGTGACTTTCTGTTCTTCACCGTATTCATAGGCGCATGGCTTTTTGCTAGCGCCATCGTTATCGAAATCAAGAAAGCGAATTAGAGGAGAATGAAGATGACACAATCAAAGACACAATTTCTCTTCTCAGGAACTGGCCTGGCCGCACTCGCCGTCGCCTTGCTCGTCAGTGTTGGTGTGATTAGCTCACTGCCTAGTCTGCGAATAGACCTCACCGAAGACGGTTTATACTCGCTTGCCGATGGGACCCGTAATATCGTCTCGGGCTTAGAAGAACCCATAGAGCTGTTGTTCTTTTACAGCGAAACTGCTGCCGCAGACCAGCCGCAGATTCGAAGCTACGGCACGCGAGTGCAGGAGCTTTTAAAGGAAATCGTCATCGCCAGCGGCGGTAAATTAGAACTCACCGTCGTCGACCCGGAGCCGTTTTCGGAGGAAGAGGATCTCGCGACACAATACGGCGTGCAGGCGGTACCTGCCGTGCAAGGCGGTCCTGGAATTTACTTTGGTCTCGTCGCGGTAGAACTCGATGCTGATAAAGAGCCGGCATTGCGGGTGTCTGAAACCCTGCCGATGATTCGTCCCGATCAGGAAGAGTTCCTCGAATACGAGTTCATGAAATTAGTGACGCGCGTGGCGAATCCCGAATTACAAGTCGTCGGCCTGCTCACCACACTCGATATCGATGGCGGCTTCGATCCGATGAGTGGTCAAGCTACCCAGCAGTGGATGATCACCGATTTCATCCGCCAGCTCTATGAGCTGCGCAGGATAGAGACCGACACTGCTGAGATTGCAGAAGACATCGACATACTGATGTTGGTGCATCCTGAGGGCCTAAGCCCACAAACGCTGTATGCGATCGACCAGCACGTCATGCGCGGTGGCAAGACGCTGGTCTTCCTCGATCCAACCGCAGACTCCATGGTGTCACGTTCGGCGCAGGGCTCCATGATTCCTGCAGGCATGCGCTCGGATTTGCCAGGGCTGCTTAAAGCCTGGGGAGTCGACTACGACAGCGGTAAAGTGCTAACCGATAACACGCTCGCGCTGCGCGTACAAATGGGCCAAGGCTCGCGCCCCGTTGCCCACATCGGCATGATCGGTGCTAATCGCAGCGCGCTAGCTCAGGATGACATTATTACGCGCAGGCTAGAAAATCTGAATCTTTCGTCCGTCGGCGCGCTGGCGCCGATCGATGGGGCGTCGACGCGCTTCGAACCGCTGGTTCAATCGTCAAGCGATGCGATGCTAATGAACGCTGCACTGCTCGAAGACGTTCTAGACCCTTCGGTTCTATTTGATGAGTTTGTGTCGGCTAACGAGCGCTATACGATTGCGGCGCGGCTGAGCGGAATTATCGACAGCGCCTTCCCCGATGGCCGTCCGGTGCCTGCTGTTGATTCAGCTACCGAGAGCGACGAAGCCGGTTTAGATATAGAAGGTTCAGAAGAAGCTAGCGCGGAAGCCGTCGATCCGCTGGAGAATCATTTGACGCGCACCGAGGGCGAAACCAATATCCTACTTTTCGCCGACACCGACCTGCTTACCGATCGCCTTTGGGTGCAGGTCGGTCAGTTTTTCGGACAGCGTATCCCGCAGCCCTTCGCCAATAACGGTGATTTCGTTATCAATGCTCTGGATAACCTGAACGGCGGTGCGGATCTTGTCAGCATCCGTAGTCGCGGGCGCTATTCTCGGCCCTTCACTAGAGTGGTAACGATGCAGCGCGCGGCTGACGACAGACTGCGTATGGAGGAGGCGGCTTTAATGGAGAGAATGGAGGCCACGGAGGCACAGATTGCCGAGCTGAACACCGATGAGAATGGTCAGCCGCTCGCACAGCTTTCAGCCGAGGCGCAAGCAGAAGTTGATCGCTTTAACGTGGATCTTCTCGAGACCCGACGCAGCCTGCGCGATGTGCAGTTTCAACTCACCGCCGACATAGAGGCACTGGGTGCGAATCTGAAATGGCTTAATACCCTAGCGATCCCCCTGCTGCTCACTCTGGCGGGCCTGTTGATGAGCACTCTTCGCTCACAGCGGCGCCGCGCCTCGGCTTAAGAGACTAGCCTTTGGTCGCCTGCGGCGGGTGCTGCATCAGCTGAACGCTGATGCGCGTGCCTTCGCCGAGTTCGCTTTGAATGGCGAGAGAGCCGCCGTGGGCTTGGGCAATAAGTCTGCACAGGTAGAGGCCGAGACCGAAGCCGCCGGTGTTGCGCTGTCGCGAACTGTCGGCGCGGTAGAACGGTTCGCAGACTTGGTCTATGTGTTCGGGGCCGATGCCCTCGCCTTGGTCTTCGACTGTAAGACAGGCGCTGTCTTGCTCGAGTACTACCGCAACGCGCAGCGGCTTGTCGCGACCGTGGCGAATAGCGTTATTGAGCAGGTTAGTTAGCAACAGACGAATGCGCAGTTTGTCGAGAATAAACTCACGATCGACTTCCGGGAGGTCGAGTGTGACGCCGCCTTCGTAGCTAAAGTATTGGTCCACCACCGACTCGACAAACTCGGCGAGCATCACAGGCTCAGCAGTCAGTACCGTGTGTTCGTCGTTTAGGCGCTCCGCTTCGATAAGATCACCGATCAGTTGGTCGATCTCGTCGATGTCTTCCCCCAAGTGCTGTTTTTCGCTGCTGTCTGGCATGAATTCCAAACGCAGCTTCGCTTTCGTGAGCGGGGTGCGAAGTTCGTGACTAATGGCTAATAGCAACTGGCGTTTGGCTTCCAGCATCGACTGCAACGAATCAGCCATGTGGTTGATACTGTCGGTGAGCGCGCCGAGTTCATCATGGCGCTCGTTATGCACGCGGTAGCTCAGGTCGCCGTGGCGTATGCGCTCGGCGCCGCGGCGCAGCATGCGAACTGGGTCCAACAGTCGATTAACCATGAAATAGTTAATGAATAAGACGATGCCGGCGAGCGCTAACCCAATGTAGAGCACCGCGAAGTTCGCTGCGTTTTCTTCAATGGAACGCTGATACAAATAAAAATCGTAGCCGTCGCGGCGCACGACGATCATGTTTTCGCTACCACTGCTACGGATCTCCGCATCGTCTGAAAGCGTGCGGACGAAAGTCGAGTCGTCGAGGTCGAGCCGATTGTCGCCGTCCGAACTCCAACGCATGATCGGGTTGCGGATATTAATACTCCAATCGAGCTCTGCGGCGAGGCGCATGGCATTGCTGAGATTGGGCGGCGTGCCGATGTCTTCGATGATGGATTCGACGTTGCGGGTAAAAAAGTCGGGGATTGCGTCGATCGCGGCGGTATTCCGTGTCACCGTGCGCAGAGAAACCGAGATGATAATAAAAAACAGTAACACCGTGACGCTAAAAATCGCCAGCAGTCGCAGGAACAGGGAGTAGCGGATCGTTTGCAGGATCCCAGCCACGATGGACTAGCGCTGCTCGCCGATGAATGTATAGCCGCGGCCCCAGACGGTTTTAATGAAGCGCGGTGTCTTGGAGGTGTCGCCGAGTTTATGTCGCAGGCGGCTCACTAACGTATCGACTGCGCGCGAGAACAGCTCTGCGTCGATGCCGCGCAAACGATTCATTAACTCGTCACGGGTAAAAGTCTTGTTAGGGTATTGCATGAACAGGATGAGCAGTTCGTATTCCATAGTCGTCAGGTCTAGCACGACCTCGTCCAGCTTAACTTCGCGTCGAGAGGTGTCGACGTCGATGCCGTTGATCGGCTTAATCTCACGTAGTGTCGCGTCATCGCCCGACCGGCGTAAGATATTGTGGATGCGCGCAACTAATTCGCGCGGCTCGAAAGGTTTTGGTAGGTAGTCGTCCGCGCCAAGCTCGAGCCCGACGATACGGTCGGTGACCTCGGCGTGGGCGGTGAGCATAAGGATAGGCAGCTGGCCGTAGATTGAGGATTTCGCGCGGATCTCGCGACAGACCTCGAAGCCGTCTTTCTCCGGCAGCATCACGTCGAGGATCAGCAGATCGGGCTTGAGCTTCTTAATCATCTCGAAGCCCTTGCTTGGCGTCATGGCGACGTGTGCCTGCATCTCATAGCGGGCAAGATACTGTGTTAGCAGCTCGCCGAGCTTTTCGTCGTCATCGATGATAAGTATTTGCTTCATCAGCTAATCCAGCTGGTTTGATAAGCCTGATAGTGTACGAATTCGGCCTGCCTAAATCAATTATGGTGTATTATGCTCAGCCCGCAATCCGTGGCCTAGGCGACTCCCCTGCACGATGATCTCTCTTAATAACATTACCCTCATGCGTGGCACGCAGACGCTGATCCGTGATGCCAGCGTGCTCCTCTCGAGCGGCCAACGGACCGGCATCATCGGGCGTAACGGCTCGGGTAAGACTAGCCTGTTCAAGGCGTTAGCCGGAGAGATTCAGCTCGAGCAGGGCGAAATTGATATGCCCAACGGCCTGCGTACCGTGTCGATGGCACAGGAAACACCCGCCAGCGATCGCAGCGCGCTGGCCTTCGTGATCGATGCGCACAAGGCCTACAGAGAGCTGGAGGAGAAGATTGCCCTAGCGGAGGCAGGCCATGACGATGCGGCCCTGGTGCGGTTGCACGCAGCGATGGAGGAGCTAGGCGCTTACGATATTAAGAACCAAGCCGAACAGCTATTGTCAGGCCTCGGTTTTAGCACCGAGCAGTTCGACAAGACGGTCGGCGAGTTCTCCGGCGGCTGGCGTGTGCGGCTCAATCTTGCTGCCGCGCTGATGTGCCCATCTGACCTACTCATGCTCGACGAGCCAACTAACCACCTCGACCTCGAGGCGACGGTGTGGTTGGAGCAATGGCTGCGCGGCTATCGCGGCACCATCTTGGTTATTTCTCACGACCGCACCTTCCTCGACGCGGTGATCGATCACGTGATCAGCCTTGAGGGTGGCACACTCGCACTCTACCGCGGAAACTACAGCGCCTACGAGCGCCAGCGCGCCGACCGCATGGCCCTGCAGGCAGCGTTATATGCCAAGCAGCAACGTCGTCGCGGCGAGATCGAAGATTTCGTGCGTCGTTTCAAGGCCAAGGCGAGCAAGGCACGGCAGGCGCAGAGCCGGCTGAAAGAACTAGATAGGATGCAAGACATCGCGCCGGCGCATGCCGACTCGCCGTTCCGCTTCTCCTTTCCCGCCGTCGATGCCGACAGCGGCTACCTCATGCAGATCAACAAGCTCGCTATCGGATTTGATCGCCCCTTGGTCGATAAGGTGACTTTCCCTATCCGTGGCGATTCGCGTTACGGCCTATTAGGATTTAACGGCAGCGGTAAATCGACTCTGCTTAAAGTGCTCTCTGGCTCACTCGCGCCCTTAGACGGCGAGATGATCGCGGCGAAGAAGCTACGCATTGGCTACTTCGCGCAGCATCAAGTAGATGAGCTGGACCAGCATGCGACGCCGGTCGAGACCATTCAGGCATTGGCTAAAAAAGACCCGACACTCCAAGCTACCGAGCAGGTCATCCGAGATTATTTAGGCGGCTTCGACTTCCGCGGTACCCGCGTCGATGAACGCATTACGCATTTTTCCGGTGGCGAGAAGGCGCGGCTTGCTCTCGCCAAGGTCGCGTGGGAAAAACCGAACCTGTTGTTATTGGATGAGCCTACTAATCACCTCGATCTTGAGATGGTGCACGCGCTCACCGTCGCGCTGCAAGAGTTCGAAGGCGCCGTGGTGATCGTCTCTCACGACCGCCACTTGCTCGCTAACACGGTCGACGAGTTCTTCTCGATTCACAAGGGGCACTTCGCTGAGTTCGATGGCGATTTAAGCGACTACGAGCGGTGGCTTGGGCGCTACGCCGAAACAGAAGCCTTGGGCGCTGTGAATACAACTGCTCAAAGCACGTCGTGCCTTACCGACAAGAGTGATAGAACAGATAAGAAAGCGCAGCGCCAACAGGCCGCGGTATTACGCGAGTTACAGGCGCCGCTGCGTAAGCGCGCCAAAGTTTGCGAGAATCACATGGAGAAGATGCAGACGCGTCTTGAGGCAATTGAGGCGCAGCTTGGCGACGAAGCGATCTATTCAGAGGCTAACAAAGCGAAGCTTGCCGAGTTGGTGAAGGAGCAGGGCGGTCTTAAGGGCGAGCTGGATG
This sequence comes from Gammaproteobacteria bacterium, assembly GCA_024639905.1. Classification (GTDB taxonomy): domain Bacteria; phylum Pseudomonadota; class Gammaproteobacteria; order Pseudomonadales; family Pseudohongiellaceae; genus UBA9145. The sequence continues at coordinate 42,318 of JAHEGE010000003.1, forward strand.
CCGTTGAGGAAGAATGGCTGACGCTGCAAGAGCAGCTTGAGGCCAGTAGTTAAGGTCAGTGTAGCGACGCTGGCACGAATACGGTATGTTTTTGAACCGATAGCGATGAGGCAAGAGAGAGTTGACCGAGCAAGCCCCAGAGACAGATACGCCCATCAGCGCCGATGGCTTCGCTGCGAGCTGGTCGCTGTATAAGCGTCTGCTAGCCTATTTGAAGCCGCAGCTGCCCGCGGTATTCACCAGCATCCTAGGTTTCCTGATTTTCGCGCTTACCACGCCCCTCGCCGCTGCGTGGCTTGGCTGGACTATCGACGCCATCGAGAGCAAAGACCTCGACTGGCGCGTCTACAGCCCGCTGCTGTGCATCGCCATCGCTTTCATACGCGGCATCGGGGGGTTCATTGGTGGCTATTCGATTGCCCACGTCGCCAACTACCTTATCCACAAGATGCGCCGACAGATCATGCAGCACACACTGGAATTGCCGGTAAGCTTCTTCGATCGCTCGGAGCCTGGCAGGCTCATCTCGAAAGTGACTTACGATGTGAATCAAATCACTGGCGCCGTGACTAACGCGGTGACCGTGGTGCTACGCGAAGGGCTAACCGTCATTGGTTTGCTCGCAGCATTGTTCTATGTTGACTGGCAGCTCAGCCTCGCGTTTCTGCTAATCGCCCCCGTCGTTGCAAAAACGGTTTCTATCGCCTCGCGGTATTTCCGCCGCTACTCCACACAGATGCAAGACTCGATGGGCGAGGTCACGCAGATTATTAACGAATCTATTCGCGGCCACCATGTGGTGCGAACATTCAATGCTCAAGACACAGTGAACGAAAAATTCCTGGCGGCAAGTGAGCGTAATCGTTCGCAGAATATGAAGATGGCCGGAACCGAGCTGATCAGCACGCCGCTCATTCAGCTACTCGTAAGCTGCGCCATCGCCGGGTTGATTTGGTTTTTAATGGCTCCCGACTTTATGCGCGATCGTTCGTCGGGCGACTTTGTCACCTTCCTAACGATGGCTGCGTCGCTCGCTAAACCCATTCGCCAACTGTCGCAGATTAATTCGGTAATCCAGCGCGGCCTCTCTGCTGCCGCGAGTATCTTTGGCCTGCTCGACGAGGCTGGCGAGTGCGACACGGGCAAGGAAATTCTGACACGCGACATCACCGGCATTGAATTCGACGCCGTCCATTTTTCTTACGCGACGGATCAGGCCGAGGCTGCGGTAGACGGTGTGAGTGTCGAGGTCGCGGCGGGCCAGACGATAGCGCTCGTCGGCAAGTCGGGCAGTGGAAAGACGACACTCGTCAGCCTATTGCCACGCTTCTATGAGGTGACGACAGGCGAGATACGCATTAACGGGACGGCGCTGAGTGACTATTCGCTACATAGCCTGCGTGAGCAGATCGCGGTGGTGAGTCAGAAGGTGGTGCTGTTTAGCGGCTCTATTCTCGATAATATTGCCTACGGAGCGCAGGCGCCGATTGACCGCGAGGCGGTCATCGCCGCGGCGCGCAACGCGCATGCCATGGAATTTATCGAGCAGCTGCCCCACGGCATCGATACGCAGATAGGCGATGACGCTGGGACTTTGTCTGGCGGGCAACGACAACGTATCGCCATCGCACGCGCGCTGTTTAACGATGCACCAATCTTGATTTTAGACGAGGCGACATCGGCCTTAGACTCCGAGTCCGAGCAGCACATCCAAGAGGCATTGAGCACACTTATGCAAGGGCGTACGACATTCGTGATCGCTCATCGCCTATCGACGGTCGAAAGCGCAGATAGAATTCTGGTGATGCAAGAGGGCAGGGTGCTCGAATCGGGAAATCATGCAGAGCTACTTGCGCAGGACGGCCACTACGCTTATCTCTACAATATCCAATTCGCAGAAACTTAGCGGCGCTTCTGTCTGGCTGCGGGGTAACCCTCGGTTACAGCCCGTCCTGCGAGCGTTGATGCATCTCGCGTAGTTTTGCGTATTTCATGTAGGTATAGAACGCGGCGTTCATGCTCGTGTTAAACCCTTCTACGCCATCGAGGAAGTGTCCCTTAAAGACATAAACCTGCAAGAACGTAATGGGGAACATCAATACGATACTCGCCAGCGAGGCGTTCTGCTGTTTGTCGAACTTGTCCTGTGCCTTCAGTTCGCTATAGCGATTGGCCTTAGTAAAGCGCTGAGTCAGGCTTAGGTTCTCGTTATGTAAAATCGTCGCGTCGGTCTTCTTTATCGAGCCTGTGATACTAATGCTCTCGTGCACGCGTCGCACTTCATAGTGGCCGCAGGCCTTGCGAAAGAAGCGGACCAGCCTGTCGTTCTTGCTAAAATTGCGTGGCTGTTGCCCCCAGCGGATGAGCGTGCGATTCGACTCAAGTGCGTCATGTGAATCGGCGGCGATGAGTGCGCGTGCCTCGGCGATAAATTCGGGTGTGGGGATCTCGTCGGCATCTAAATTGAAAACCCATTCGTGCGAACACAACGCGAGGGCATGTGCTTTCTGCTCGCTAAACCCCGGCCAGTCGTTGTGGGAGATTTTTACATTAGTAAAGCCTGCGGCGAGCGTCAGTGTGGCATCGGTGCTGCCGCTGTCGACGATAATGACCTCATCGAACTCGGCGACGCTCGCGAGCGACTGGGCGATGTTCTTCTCTTCGTTGAGGGTGATCATGAACACGCTCGCCGGGATCTTAGCGTGGGGTGCACTGCTGTCGAGATTCACCGTAATAATTCCTTCTCTGTTTCGTCGTCAGTCTGCGTTTGATCGCCGTATCCTCGATCGAGCGCGGGTTCGCGCATATCGATGGCGACTCGGGATGCAGTTGCCGCGCCGAACACGACCTCGGGGATAAGCGAGCTAAGACAATGGTAACCGAACTCGCACTGCCATGCGTCGCAGTCTTTGCCGCAGCTTTTTGTCCCGCGAAGCACGCGGCTATGCTTGCCCAGCGGCGCCCAGATCGCTTCCTTGCTCGGCCCAAATAGCGCGACGAGATCCAGACCCGCGGAGGCAGCGAGATGCATAGGACCACTGTCGCCGCCAATATAGAATCGAGCACGCTTGAACAGTGCGACCAGCTCTAAGTAGCCGAGCAGGTCGAAGTGGATCACTTGCTGGTCGGCGACGGCTGCGATGGCATCGATCATCTCGGTGTCGTTGCCAGCGCCAATCCACACCACATTAAGCCCGTTGCCGTCGAGCATGGAAAATAACTTAACGAAATGCTCCACCGGCCATAATTTATAGGCAGCGCTCGCACCGGGATGGATGACGACGAAAGGGCCTTCGATATCGTGGCGCGCGAGAAACTTCTCGACCGCCACATCGGCCATGACCGGGAGCTGGTAGGGCAGCACATTGGACGGCGCGGTGTCGGTGACGAGGACATCCAGAATTTCGCCGAACGCAGTGTAACGGTGCTTGTAATAGTCGAGCTCGCGCGGCGTGTTGTAGAAGTGCTGTGCGTTCTTGCCAGTCGGCCCGTAGCGGTTCTTGGCGCCGCTTAGCCTGCACAGCACACCACTGAAGCGCTCGCCTTCCATGTCGATGATGACTCCGCCGGTGGCCTTGCGCAATCGGCGAAGAAATCTTATATACAGACCCAAGCGAGTGAGAGTCGAGCCTGGCTGTTTGAGTTTCTGCCGCGGGTATTCGATGACGCGGATCGAGGTTGGCACTACCGCCTCGGTGAGCTCACGAAAGCGCTCATCGATCACCAGGGTAAGCGTTGGGTAATCTTCGGCGACGCGCAGTACCCAGGGCAGTCCCAGCACGAAATTGCCAAGGTAGTGGGTGGGGAACATGAGCACAGGGTTCTCATCACTACCTAACTCGGCGTATTGGTTCTTGGCTGTGGTCATCGTGTTGTCATCGCTTGAGGGCTAAAGGGCGCCGCTGCCCACAGTCTATATCTGCCCAACAAGCGGCAACCTGAGGTGCGCGTGAGCAAATCCTGCGTTCCTACGGATTATTCAGGTATTCTTAAGGTTCACAGCCTATCATACCCATCCATCTGCTATCGTCCTTCGTCGCCATTCTTTACGCCTTAACCCACGAGTTCTGAACAGGTTGAACGGTATGAAACTCCTCATTATAGAAGACTCCGAGCGCCTGCGTCGGAGCCTCGTTAAAGGATTTTCCAATCTAGGCTTCGCGATAGATAGTAGTGGAGACGGCAAAGAAGGACTCGGCTTCGGGATGAGCTTCGCCTACGACGCGATTATCCTCGATCTTATGTTGCCGTCGATGGATGGTCTCGAGGTCCTGCGCCGGCTGCGTGACGCTCGCAGTGCAACCAATATACTCATCCTCACGGCTAAAGATGCTTACGAAGATCGCATCAAGGGACTTAACCTCGGCGCGGATGATTACCTGTGCAAGCCCTTCTCGTTCGAAGAATTACATGCTCGCGTGCTGACGCTGATCCGGCGATCGCATCGGCTTCAGTCTAACGTAGTGACTTTCGGCAGTGTAAAGCTCCAGCTAGACCTGAAGCAGGTTTCCATCGATGATGAGCGCATCGGCCTAACGCCGCTAGAATACTCAATCGTGGAACAGCTTGCGCTGCAGCGCGGCAAGGTGGTTTCAGCAGAGACGCTGCTCGATCGCTTATACGATAGCAGTGCCCAGTCGAGCCGTAATGCGCTCGAAGCACATATCTCCGCACTACGGAAAAAATTACGCGAGGCGGGGGTCGAAGGGCTGGTCGAGACACGGCGCGGCTTCGGCTATGTGATCGCGTAGCTACTGGCGCACTGACGAGAAAAGGATGCACTATGGCAGCAGTAAGCATTCGTCGGCAGCTTCTTAGCCACGCGCTGACGAGTACCATCGCGATCCTTTTGCTCGTGGGATTGGTGGTGCAGCATCTCGTAGGAAATTGGTTGCGCGCCGAATTCGATGAGATGATGCTTACCAAAGCGCAGGTAATGGTGACGCTCTTCGAAGAGGACACCTTCGGCATGGAGTTCGAGTTTGCCGATGAAGTGATGCCTGAATTCGCGCGCGACCAGACCCCCGAGTACTACCAGTTCCGAACAACCGAGGGTGAGAATTTCGAACGCTCGGAACGCTTAAAGGGCAGCGACCTGCCATTCCTGCCGGATACTACGCCCGTTAGCCAGTTCCTCGATATCGAGTTACCAGACGGCAGGGCTGGCCGTCTTCTGCAGCTCACGTTTGTGCCCCAGCTTGAGCTGGAGCTACGCACTCCGGCTAAGCGCATAAGTCAGTATGTCATGGTGATGGGGCTCGCGCGGGAGAGAGCAAGCCTCGATCGACGACTACTCGTGTTGAACCTCGGTATCCTCGCAGTCGGCGCGGCAGTCCTCGTGAGTGTCTTCTTCGCTCTCAATTGGGTGATTGGGCGTGGCCTGCGGCCACTCGAGGAAGTGAAGCTGGGATTGCTTGAACTGGACAGCAACGACCAGAGCCAACGACTGAATGTTGATGTCCCGCTGCTAGACCTCGAGGAAATCGTTGCCGCGCTAAATGATTTACTCGCGCGCATTGAGGAGAGCTTCGCGCGCGAGAAGCGGTTCAGCGTGGGAGCGGCGCACGAGCTACGCACGCCAATCGCCGAGCTTATGAGCACGAGCGAAGTCTTTCAGCGGTGGCCTAATGCGGATGAGGCGCCGCAGTTCGCTGCCGATGTGCTGGCATCCGCGCGGCGTATGCAGTTTATCGTCGACAGCTTGGCGCAGCTCGCCCGCGGGCGCTTGCAGCCTTATGAACCGGCGCTTGAGGGATCGCAGCTAGTTTTAGCGAGCCTCGTCGATGCGGCTTTCGCTCAGCACGCGGAGACTGCAAGGCAGCGAGAACTGACGAGGGCTGTGCGTGGTCAGCTCGATATTCAGGTTTGGTCTTCGGCGCTCGATGTGAGCTTAATATTGAGCAACGTGATCGGCAACGCGATAGCACACGCCGACGCTGGCAGCGAAATTGTGGTGGAATTTGGTGCCGGGTTAATCGCCGTGAGCAACAAAGCGAGCGGTTTGCAGCCGGAAGATTTGCCTAGGCTATTCGAGAGCCTGTGGCGCAAGGATGAGGCCCGCTCGTCTGAGTTTCATGTGGGACTTGGGCTCGCAATAGTTAACGCCTATGCCGACAGGTTAGGCATACAGCTTAGCGTAGAGCTCAGCCAAGGATGGTTTACTTTACGCATCCATTTCCCTGCAGACGACGAATCGTAAGATCGGAGTAGGTCGCTAGAACAAAAAGGAAGTTTCCATGACAAACTCGCAAGATGGCGCGCCAGACGGTGCCGCAGGCAGTGTAATAGGCAGCGCAATAGACAGCTCAATAGATAAGCCAGTGGAATCTGCGCGACAGGTGCCGCCCAAAAAAGTGGGACTCGCCCGGCTATGGGCGGCGACCCTCTATAGCGCGGATGGTTTGCGCGCCTGTTTCCGCAGCGAAGAGGCGTTCCGAATCGAGTCAATCCTCGCGTTGGTGTTAGCGCCTGTCGCTTTTTTGTTAGGCAAGTCTCCGCTAGAGGTAGCGGTGCTGTTGTTTGCCCTCGTGCTGGTGCTATTAGTCGAGTTATTGAACAGCGCCATCGAGGCCGTTGTCGATCGAGTTGGCCTCGAATATCACGCGTTATCGAAAGTAGCAAAGGACATCGGCTCGGCCGCGGTGCTAATTAGTCTACTTTTCTTTGTTGTGGTATGGGCGTTGCTGCTCCTCTAGGGGGAGCGCGAGGGGATCACCCTGTCGAGCACTAAGATGACAAGCATGGCGAGGAGCATGCTCACGACAGTGTGTCCAAGGAAGTGATCGCCAATCCCCATTTTGTAAAAACCTACTACCCACCCTAATCCACAGGCGGCACTAGCAATCGTCAGCTGTCTACGGCCGCTGCCTGCTAGCAGAGCCAACGCCATGAGTGCAAAACCGCCGCTGGCATGCCCCGCGGGATAGCAGCGAATGCGTTCAACTTGAATGAAGTCGCTAGGGTAAGCGGTGAAGAGCGTCACATGCGGGTAGTTGCCGCCGTAAAGTGCAAGGTCTTTTGGGCAGGGTATGTTGGTGACTGCCTTAAGGCCATTCGCGACGAGAGGGATAAGCACGAGGGCGGCGGCGACTACTAATATTTCGTGACGCCGTGACCCGATTGGCGGCCAGCTGGGATTGCCTGCAGCGACGCCAAGTACAATGAGCGTGAGCGCGATATAAATCTGCTTAATGCCGTCGTAGAGCAGTCGTTTTAGCCAGGCGGAGTCGCGGTCTATAAGCCACTTGTGGCCCTGGGACTCATACAAAAAATCCTGCACGACCAGATCGAGCGTGGTGAGCTCGAAAATCGCGACGCTCGTGATAAGGGCGATACACACACCAAGGATGAGTCGTGTGCTATGGCTTACCAAACAGGTCGGCCTCTGGGTCATACAGTGTCGTTGAGACATCGAACAAACCCAGCAGCGTATGGCTAACGCTGTCGTGGGTTGCTTGAGTGTGGCGCCGCGAGTTGATGCGCTCGACTAATTCGTCATGCTGCGGCCAATTCGCGCCAAACCAAGTGATGAGCGGTACCCGTTTCTGGATATCGGGGGCGAAAGCGTAGGGCAGCCCGTGAAGGTACAAATTTCCTTCGCCGAGGGATTCGCCGTGGTCACCGATATAGACCATCGCTGTGTCGAACTCGTCTTCGACGGTCGCTAGCCAGTCTATCGTCGAGGCAAGGAAATAATCCGTATAAAGGACGGCATTATCGTACGCGTTTACGATTTCCTCGCGAGAGCAAGACTCCAGCTGGTTGGTTCTGCACGTCGGAGTGAAACGCTCGAACTCTGAGGGATAGCGTTTGTAGTAGGCAGGTCCGTGATTTCCCATTGCGTGCATCACGATCAATAAATCGCCGTCGGGTCGTTGCTGTACATAGTTGGCGAGACCCGCTGTCATGCCGATGTCGCGGCACTCGATATCGCAGCGTGGGTTCACCTCGGGGTCTTTGAAATCGAAGTTCGGTAAGCGTGGTGCGACACCTTTCGAGTCTGAGTTGTTGTCGAACCAGGCGACTCTAACGCCGGTACGCTGTACTACGTCTAGCGCGTTGTCTGTGGCGAGCGCCTCCGCCTGCGAATAGTCGTCGTGGCCTAAAAACGAGAACATGCAGGGCACCGAAACCGCAGTCGAGGTGCCACAGGACCAGAGGTCGGTGAGACTTGAGACCCCCCGTGCGGCTAAGAGCGGGGTTGTGTCACGAGTATAGCCATTCAGCGCAAGATGATCCGAGCGAAGCGTCTCGCCAACAATCATCACGACGAGCCGGCGCCGTTCGCTGCGCGTTGTGCGCACAGCATCGAGGCCTATATGTTCGAAGGGGCGAGTCGCGCGCTCAAACAAGCCGCTCACGAGAGTAGCGGCCGAGTAAAAGGTATAGCTTGGATTGGCGTAGAAGCGGACGTCTTTGTGTTCGCGAAAAAATGAGGCGTAACTGCTGCCTTGGGATAGCAACAAAGCGGCAATCGCCGCAAGAAAGCTCGCGATAAAGCCGACTCGCCGCAGCGCCGCTTGCACTAACGGATAGCGTCGGGCGGGCCTGCGGGCAATGGGCACTCGAGCGATGAAGAGGCTCGGTAAGAGGCCCAAAATGACGCAGTACAACGCTTGCCAGAAGGACAGCAGGTCGAGAGCCTCTGCGCTGTCGGTTTGCAATAGATTATCCAGCATCACGTCATCGATGATGACATGGTAGGTGTCCATGAAGTACGCGGTGTTGGCAGACACCATCAGCGCTGCGATGAGCAGCGGCTTGAGTAGTGGGCCGATGCAGACGAGCCCTAAGAGCAGCGCGGTCAGTGCTATGAGCACGAGCGTCGTAGAGACGATAAACACAAGGTTCATCGCCGTCAGTGGATAGATCGCGAGAAATTCGCTGAAGAAACGGTAGTTAGTAAACAGGGTCACGAATGCAGCAACCCAGAGTATCAGCGTAATCGGCGCTCGCGCCGTGGACACGCCGAGTGTGAGCGGCGCCTTAATGCTTGCGGATAGGCGGGCAAATCGCTGAGTGAGAAATGCGTCGGGCATGCACTGCGCTCTCTTTGAATGAGGGTGCAGTGTAGGAGGTGAATCTTAAGGATGACTGACAGTGGGTATTTAATTGCGATTGTAAACAGCAGCCGAAGGCCTACCTCGCTGCGTCTTAAAACGTCGATGCAGCCACAGGTATTGCTCCGGGTGCTGCCGGATCAGCGACTCAAGCTCAGCGTTGATGCGCCGCGCATCGGTCTCGTCGTCACCGCTGGGGAAGCCTTCTAACACCGGGCCTAGGGTCAGCGTATAGCCCGAGCCGTCGGCGTTGCGCACATGGGAGAACATCAGGGCGGGGGAGTCGTTCAACCTCGCGAAGCGGCTGGTTGCCGTAATTGTCGCGGCCTCGACGCCGAAGAACGGAACGAACACCGAATGTCGCGCGCCATAGTCTTGGTCGGGGGCGAACCATAATGCGTCGCCGTCTTTGAGGCTGCGCATCGCTTGGCGCACGTCCTCGCGCTCGATAACGCGGGCGAAGTGTTTGGCGCGCGAATTAGTCATCACCGCCTCGATGAGCGGGTTCTTGTGCGCGCGATAGGTGACGTTCATCGGGTGAAACAGGCTGAGGAGGGTGCCGCCGAGCTCGAGGGTGGAGTAGTGGCCGCCGATCAACAGCACGCCCTTGCCCAGGGCCATCGCGTTCTTCAAATGGTCGCTGCCTTCGATATGCACTCGACCACGCAGGCTTTCGGGGTCGCGCGACCATGCGATCGCCGCCTCGATGACGCCGATGCCGTTAGCCCGGAAGGTGTCTCGGATGAGAGTCTCCTGCTCTGCCGCGCTGAGCTCTGGAAAACACAACGCGATGTTCTCCTTACATATTTCGCGCCGGCGCTTGCCGACGCGGTAGGCGAGTGCGCCGATGGCCGCGCCGAGGCGCAGCTGCAGGCCGTAAGGCAGATGAGCGATAAGCCACAGCACCCCGAGGCCGAGCCAGGAAGGCCAATAGCGCGGTCCCGCGAACTGGCGGAGCGGCGTAAGGGGTGTTTTCTGTTGTTGCGGATTGAGCATGACGGCCTGGTCTAGGGGCGAAGCCTTGGATTGTAGCAGAAGTGCCCGCGCCGGGGCTGCGCCGCGTAAATTAGCAAGAAAGGCTTGATTCTGGGAATTATGCGCGCATCTTAGGGTCTACAAAGTGACGCTTTATGAGGTTCGCCATGTCTTCACTACTCTCCAAATTCGCCAGCTACACGACACCTTCGCCGCTTGCTAAGCGGTGTCGGCAAGCTCTGGTCGCTGTGGTCGTCGCAAGCTCAACTTTTTCCTTCTTCTCCGTCGCCGCGGTCCAGGCCGCCGCGCTCGATTACTCCCAGTTTCATACCGACGACGAGACGAACAATATCGATGTCTTTAAACAGGCCAGCGCCTCGGTGGTGAATATTACGAACTCGCGCCTCGTGCGCTCGCCCTATTCGCTCAATCCGCAGAGTGTGCCCCAGGGCAGCGGCACCGGCTTCGTGTGGAGTAAAGAGGGCTATATCGTCACCAATTTCCACGTCGTGCAGCAGGCCAATCGTGTCACGGTGACGCTGCAAGATGGTTCTACTTTTGATGCGCGCGCAGTCGGACTCGACCCCGATAAAGATATCGCCGTGCTGAAAATCGATGCCGATGACGTGGACCTCGTGCCGGTGGACCTCGGCGACTCGGGGCTCTTGGAAGTTGGCCGCAAGGTCATCGCCATCGGTAATCCCTTTGGGCTCGACACGACGATGACCGTCGGCATCGTCAGCGCGTTAGGGCGCGAGATCGATTCGGTGTCGCGGCGCAAGATTCGCGATGTGATTCAGACCGACGCGGCAATTAATCCAGGCAATTCGGGTGGCCCGTTGCTCAATTCCCTAGGTCAGCTGGTAGGTGTGAACACGGCTATCTATAGCCCCAGCGGGGCAAGCTCGGGCATCGGCTTTGCTATTCCGGTGAACACGGTGAAACGCGTGGTGCCCGAGCTTATCGCCTATGGCCGTGTGCAGACGCCTATCCTCGGCATTACGCCGATTCCGCAGCCGGACTATTACCGCAGGCTTTGGGGCATTGAGGGAGTTATCGTGATGGGCACTGTGCCCAATACAGACCCCGACCGGCAGGGCATGCGCGGTTTATCGCGCAGCCAGCGCGGACGCATCCAGCTCGGCGACGTCATCGTCGAGATCGATGGCGAAGCGGTGACCAATGAGAGCGACTACGCCGATGTGATGGAGCAGCACCGTCCTGGCGATACCGTTGAGGTGGTGACGCTGCGTGATAATCAGCGGCTAAGCTACCAGATTGAACTGCAGGCGCCGCAGAATAATTAGGCCTCGAGTGCGTACTCGCGCACTAAGGGTTCGACGGGGACGCCCCACTCGCGATGGATGATGCGTATGTGTGAGAGGCTGAGCTTCCTCTGGCGTTTGAGGATTTCAGTAGCTCGCGACCGCGAGTGGAGGATTGCGGCGAAGTCTCGCTGCTTGTGACCCTTAAACTCCATGCAGTTCTTCAAAAACTCGATCGGATCGGGCTCGTCGATCGGGAAGTGCTTTCCTTCGTAGAGATGTACAAGCGCCGCGAGCACTTCGAGCTCATCGAACTCCTGAGTGTCAGGTTCAGCGTCTAAGAGCGATTCGATTCGAGCCAGTGCGCGCTCGTAATCGGCATTAGATTTTATAAGTCGCACATCCATGATTCTTACTCACTTGCCAACAAGGCTTACAATTTGCGTATGTCGAGACTGTCGTAGTCTTTATGGGAGCCGAGAAATTTCACAAAACCGACTCTCGCGGCAAAGTTGAACTTCACGACAAGGCGGTAGCGGTTTTCGCAAATATTAAACACGACGACGTTGCCGTTAATGACATCCGCTTGGTTGAAAACTGCGCGTATGTCCGACGGCTTATCCCAATCGGCTCTGCGCGCAATGAAATACCATGTCTTTAATGGCTGCTCAGCTCTTGGATGCTTCTTCCAAAAGCTCGATAAGGTGCGCTTTGCGACAATATTCATAAATATTTCGACTTCTGGAGAGAGTATATCTGTTCCCGTTGTGGGAGCAAGCAAATTATGGATCAAGAAGCATTACTAGTGCTAAGCAAAGCGATAGTAGGTTCAATGGGAAAGGGCAAATAGTAGGCGGTTTTTATGCCGTGGGCTGGTTGGCGGGCAGTCTCGCGCTAGAAAAGGCTGCCCGCGGTCAACGCTTAACGCTTAGGCCGCGCCTCGATTAGGCTGCGGGCGGTGCCGGCGGCGATGAGCACCTGGCGCGGGGCGGTGCCGCCGAGGTGGTCGCGGGCATTGAGCGAGCCCTCTAGCGTGAGCACCTCGAACACGTCGCTCTCGATTAGGTCAGAGAAGCCGCGCAGCTCGTCGAGGCTAAGTTCCGACAAATCCTTGGACTGCGCGATACCGAAGGCCACTGATTTGCCCACGACCTCGTGGGCGTCGCGGAACGGCAGGCCGCGCTTGACCAAGTAGTCGGCGAGGTCCGTCGCCGTGGCATAGCCTTTCTGTGCAGCGGCGCGCATCTTGTCCTTTTTGCAAGTCACCGCCGGCATCATCTCTGAGTAGGCGAACAGGCAGTCTTTGACCGTGTCGATAAGGTCGAACAGGGGCTCTTTGTCTTCTTGGTTGTCTTTGTTATAGGCCAAGGGCTGCGATTTCATCAGCGTTAGCAGCGACATCAAGTGGCCGAATACGCGGCCGCTCTTGCCGCGTACGAGCTCGGGTACGTCGGGGTTTTTCTTTTGCGGCATGATCGATGAGCCGGTGCAGAAGCGGTCGGGCAGGTCGATGAAGTCGAACTGCGCGGAAGTCCAGAGCACCAGCTCCTCGGAAAAGCGCGAGAGGTGCATCATGATTGTGCTGCACACGCCGGCAATCTCAATCGCGAAGTCGCGGTCGCTGACAGAATCGAGAGAGTTGCGCGTCGGGCCGTCGAAGCTCAGCAGCGAGGCACTGTACGCGCGATCGATAGGGTAGGTCGTGCCTGCGAGCGCGGCGGCGCCGAGTGGCGACACGTTGAGGCGCTTGCGGGCGTCGATCAGGCGGCCGTAATCGCGCTCGAGCATCTCGTTCCATGCCAGCATGTGGTGGCCGAAACTGATTGGCTGCGCGGTCTGTAGATGGGTAAAGCCGGGCATGATGGTGTCTGCGTCGCGCTCGGCGAGGTCGACCAGCGCGAGCTGCAGCTTGCCGATGAGTTCGGCGATCATGTCCACCTGCTCGCGGACGTAGAGGCGGATGTCGGTCGCAACTTGGTCGTTGCGCGAGCGGCCCGTGTGCAGTTTCTTGCCGACGTTACCGATGCGCGCTGTAAGCGCTGCCTCGATGTTCATGTGCACGTCTTCGAGTTCGACCGACCACTTAAAGTTGCCGCCTTCGATCTCATGCCAGATAGCCTCGAGGCCATCGAGGATCTGGTCTTTCTCTTCTAGCGTGAGCACGCCGACCTCTTGCAGCATCATCGCGTGGGCGACGGAGCCGTTAATGTCGTGCTGCCAGAGGCGGTTGTCGAACTGCACCGACGCGGTGAAGCGCTGCACGAAGGCATCGGTGGCCTCGCTGAATCGGCCGCCCCAGAGGCTGCTCGTGTCTTTCGTCTCGTCGCTGGCTCCGCCTTCTGCGTCCTGCTTGCCGTGCTCTGTAGTGTCGCTCATCGTCGTCTTCCGCTGCTCGTGTGGCGCTGTCTGTTGGGTTTGCCCGTCCTCGGGGGACGAAGCCGGTAGGCTTAAGGCCGGGCAGTATAGCAGCTTCGCGCCGAGGCTAAAAAATGACCTAGCACAAATGTCCGGCCGCAGACTCGGACACGAGGCGCGAATTGCCGTAAAATGAGGCTTCATTCTCAGCGCCTCGGGGGCAGCTTTGTCTACAGACCAGTCCGCCAATTCCTCTCTATTAAGCAGCCTAGCCGCTGATCCCGCGCGCACAGAAGTGCTGCGCATCGCGACGCGCAAGAGTCCACTGGCGCTGTGGCAGGCGTTTTTCGTGCGCGATGCACTCGAGGCGGCGCACTCGGACCTGCGTGTCGAGCTGCTCGCCATGAGCACCCGTGGTGACATCATCCTCGACACGCCGCTGGCAAAGATCGGCGGCAAGGGGCTTTTCGTCAAAGAGCTCGAACGCGCGCTGCTCGATGGCGAGGCAGATATTGCCGTGCATTCAATGAAGGACGTCCCCATGGCGTTCCCCGAAGGGTTAGGCCTCGCAGTCATCTGCGAGCGAGAAGACCCAACCGACGCCTTCGTCTCAAACCACTACTCAAGCCTCGCACAGCTTCCGGAGGGTGCGCGCGTGGGCACCTCTAGCCTTCGCCGCCAGTGCCAGCTGCGTGCTCGCCGCCCCGACCTAAAGATTCTCGACCTGCGCGGCAATGTCGGCACGCGGCTGAGTAAGCTCGATGCGGGCGACTACGATGCCATTATCCTCGCGAGCGCTGGCTTGATTAGGTTAGAGCTTGAGGAGCGCATCGCGGAGCGACTAAGCCCCGAGGATTCTTTGCCCGCCGGAGGGCAGGGCGCGGTTGGCATCGAATGCCGTAACGACGACGACACGACCCTCTCGCGACTTAGCTGCTTACACCATGACGATACTGCGATGCGGGTCGTTGCGGAGCGCGCGATGAATGCGCGGCTCAACGGCGGCTGTCAGGTGCCCATCGCCTGTTTCGCCGAACTCGATATCGCCGGCGCCAATGGCGGCGAGCTGCGCCTGCGGGGCTTGGTCGGCAGTGCCGATGGCACCCGTATGCTGCGCGCTGAGTCGCGGGCTAGCGGCGATACAGCCGAGGCCTTGGGCATCGCGGTGGCAGAAGACCTGCTCGCGCAGGGCGCCGCCGAGCTGCTCGCCGAGCTCGATGAGCGTTAGCCTCTTAGGCCACCGCGTGCTCGTTACGCGGCCGCGCCATCAGCAGGCGGAATGGGTCGCGGGACTCGAGGCGGTGGGTGCGCAAGCAATCTGCCTACCGCTATTAGATATTCTAACGCCGAGCAACGGCGACCGCGCCGCGACCCTGCGGCGCGCGCTCCTTGATCTAGATCGTTTCGACCTGCTCATTTTCATCAGCATCAATGCCGTGCGCATGGGTCTTGCGGCAATCGAAGACTATTGGCCCCAGTTTCCCCTCGGCATCGAACTCGTGGCGATCGGACCAACGACGGCGCGGGAGCTGCAACAACACGTCGGCGGCACGGTTCTGTGTGCGCCCGGCGGGATGACCAGTGAAGACTTGCTGACCCTCCCTTGTTTTGATGAGATTAGTGACAAGCGAGTCGGCATCGTCTGCGGCGAGGGTGGGCGCGAGGTGATCGCACGGCAGCTGCGCGAGCGAGAGGCTAGGGTCGAGAGACTGGAGGTGTATCGCCGGGTCGAAATTCACTACGACGACACGGCGCTGCGAGAGGCCTTGCGCGAGAGCGAACCCACGGTGTTGACCGCCGCTAGCGGTGAATCTCTGCAGGCGCTCCGAAGCGTGATCGATCAGAGTAGTCAGCTCGGTGACACCGATGCCGATAGACAACTTAAGACGCCGTTAATAGTCCCCTCAGCGAGAGTTAAGGCGTTGGCATTGGCGTTGGGGTTTAGTCGAGTCGTCGACGCCGCGGGCGCCGATACTGAATCTCTACTGCGGGCCTTGGCGACATTGCCGCCCCCGCGCACCTAAACACGTAGCCCTTGATTAAATAGTCACTGCCGCGACACGGCGAAATGAAGACGAGAGTAAGCGAGCATGGTGGATACCCCAACAGACGAGACGAGCCACATGGACAGCAGTGAGGCGGCAGACTCGCCTAAGCCTGCTGAGCGGGCCAGTTCTGCGAAAATACTCGATGATATCGCCAAGGTAAAACCGCGACAGAAGACCCGCGCACAGATTAAGGGTCGACGCCGGGTGATCGCGTTAATCCTGCTCCTCTTGCCGGTGCTAGCTGGTATCGCCTGGTTGTCGTGGCAACAATGGCAATTACGATCGCGCCTGCCGGCGCTGGAATCACGAGTGGCGTCGGTGCAGGAATCGCCATCGGCGCTTAGCGCTCAAGACGAATTGTCTGCGCGCCAAGAGGTGCGTGTCACCGAGCTGCTTGCTGCGGCAATTGCCGAGCTGCCGCAGGTCGAGCCTGCGCGCGCGGATCCCGAGCGTGATCGACGACTAGCTCAGGCTGCGGCCCAGGCCTCTCAGGCCGCGCTAGCCGAACTGGAGACGCGTGTCGTCGCCCAACAGCAGGCGGCCGCCGCAGAAATCACTCAGCTGCGTAATCAAGTCGCCGAATTGGGCGCGCGACTGCGCGCAAGCGATGCCGATACTAGTCGCGGCTGGCGCCTGCTCGAAGCGGAGTATCTGCTTGCTATGGCAGGGCGCAGGCTGCGCTTCGAGCGCGATATCGCGGCGGCGACAACGCTCTTTGAGATGGCGGACGCGGCGCTGGCGGATTCCGCGAGCGGCGAAGTCTATCCCCTGCGGCAAGCGCTAGCGCGAGAACTGGCTAGCCTGCGCAGCGCAGAGCTGCCGGATATCGATAGCCTGTTCCTACGGCTCGATATACTCATCGCACAAGCAGATGCCTTCGCGCTCGCAGGCAGCAACATTGACTCGATTCGCGCGCAATTCGGTGCGCAGAAAGACCAGCGCGACAATGCAGAATCCGCGACGCCAAGCGATACCCTCGCCGACTCGAGCTGGCGTGGCGCGGCCGTTCAAGCCTATGACGACACCCTGGCATTCCTCAGTTCCGTTTTTGTCTGGCGTCAGCTCGACGAACCGGCCCCCTCTCTAGTTGCCACGCGAGCGAATGGCGTCAGAGAATTTGTGCTGCTTCTCGAACAGGCGAAGCTCGCGCTGCTCGCGTCCGATGCGATCCTGTTCACACGACAGCTCACTGCGGCGAACACGTGGCTTACGCAAAATGCCGAGTCCGGTAGTGCCGCTGCGGTTCGGGCGAGCGAAGAGTTGGCCGCACTCGCGGCCATAGACATTGCGCCCCCGCTACCCGTATTGGGTGAGGCACTACGCGGCGTTCGCGAACTCAATGCGAGTATGCCGCAATGATTAAGCTGTTCGCGTGGAGTCTCGTCGTTATCGCCGTGGCGCTTACGCTAAGCCTTGTATTGGGGTTTCCTCAAGACCCCGGTTATCTGCTCATTGCGTTTGGCAGTAATGCCTTCGAGACGAGTCTGTTTGCGTTACTCGTTGCGGCCTGCGTCATCTATGCTGTGGTGAAACTATTGTTCCTCTTGCTCGGCGCGCTGAACCCCTGGCGTCTGGTCAACGCGGGTCGCAGGTTAAAGGCGCGGCGGCGCGCGAATGCCAAAAGCTCAACCGTGCAGGGTATTCTCGATCTCGTGCGTGGCGACTGGCAAAGTAGTCTCAAGCTGCTCGGCAAGGGTTTAAATGAGGATGACGCGAGTGTGCTCACCGCATTGGCCGGCGCGCATGCCGCGGAACGTGCCGGCGATGTGCAGGCAGCGTTGTCTTGGCTGGACAAGGGCCTCGAGGCATTTCCCGAGGCGGCGGCGACGATTAACACCCTGCGCGCAGAGATTCTCTTGCGAGCCGAAAGGCTCGATGACTGCGTGAGCGTGCTGCAAACGCTAAATAGCAATTCCCCTTCCGATACGAACTTGCTGCGATTACTGCATCGAGTGTATTTCAAGTTGGAGGATTGGGCCGCGCTCGAGCGCTTGCTGCCGCCGCTCAAAAAATTCAAGGCGCTACCCGCAGGCCAGCTCCAAGGGCTGGAAGACTCACTCGTTCTTGCGTCAATTTCCCAGTCGTCTTCTCAGTCGTCGAATACGCCGGGAGCAGTCGAAAAATTGACCGCACTGTGGAAGAAAGCGCAGGCGAGTCAGCGGGAGAATCCAGAGTTGGTCGCGGCATATGCGCAGGCACTGCTTCAGAGCGGCGATGCCGAAGGGGCGCGCCGTGCACTCGAGAAGGCGTTAATGAAGCGCTGGGACGCGCAGACGGTCTTATGCTACGGCGCGCTCGAATTTGGCGCCCAGTTGGCTAATAAGCAGTTACTCAAGGCAGAGAGTTGGCAGCGATCGCGGCCTAATGATGCGGCCCTTTTGCTCACGCTGGCAAGGTTGTCGCTGCGCTGCGAGCTGTGGGGCAAGGCGCGTGAATACTATGCGACGACACTTGGGCTTGAGAGTAACGCGGCAGCCTACGTCGAATACGCAGGGCTGCTGAAAGCATTGGGGTTGGATGAAGAGGCCGAAGCAGCAACGCGCGAGGCGCTCGCAGGAACTGGCCTCGCGCTCCCAGTCCCACAGCGCGCCGTGGTGGGAAAAGACTAGTCTATTCCGAGCTCTTGCCATAGCGCATCGACCCGCGCTTTGATCTCATCGCTCATCGTAATTGGCGTGCCCCATTCGCGCTGGGTTTCGCCTTCCATCTTATTCGTTGCATCCATGCCCATCTTCGAGCCCAGCCCCGAGACTGGCGAGGCGAAATCCAAATAATCGATAGGCGTGTTCTCGATCAGAACGGTGTCACGCGCCGGATCCATACGTGTGGTGATGGCCCAGATGACGTCATCCCATTCGCGAATATTCACATCGTCGTCGACGACAATGACGAACTTCGTGTACATGAACTGCCGAAGGAAAGACCAGACGCCCATCATTACGCGCTTGGCATGTCCCGGGTATTGCTTCTTCATACTCACGATCGCGAGTCGGTAGGAGCAGCCTTCGGGCGGCAGGTAGAAATCCACTATCTCAGGAAATTGTTTCTGCAAAAGCGGCACGAAAACTTCGTTGAGCGCGACGCCCAGCATAGCTGGCTCATCTGGTGGCCTGCCTGTGTAAGTGGAGTGATAAATCGGATCGCGGCGATGCGTCATGCAGGTTACGGTGAATACAGGGAAGTCGTCGACTTCGTTATAGTAACCGGTGTGATCCCCGAACGGGCCTTCCGGTGCCATCTCGCCGGGTTCGATATAGCCCTCAAGCACAAACTCGGCGCTGGCAGGGACTTGTAAATCGTTCGTTCTAGATTTGACGACCTCGGTCTTGCTGCCACGTAGCAAGCCGGCAAAGGCATATTCGGACAGGGTGTCTGGCACCGGCGTGACCGTCGCCAGAATAGTCGCGGGATCGGCGCCTAGCGCGATAGACACCGGGAAACGCTCGCCCGGGTGTTGTTGCTGCCATTCGCGGAAGTCGAGTGCGCCGCCACGGTGGGACAACCAGCGCATAATCAGCTTGTTCTTACCGATGAGCTGCATGCGGTAGATACCGAGGTTTTGCCGGCTCTTATCGGGTCCGCGGGTAATCACTAGCGGCCACGTCACTAGCGGCGCGGCGTCGCCGGGCCAGCAGGTTTGCACTGGCAGCATGCCGAGGTCGACTTCGTCACCCTCGAGCACGATTTCCTGACAGGGCGCCTTGCGCAGCACGTTGGCGGGGATGTTGAGCACGCTTTTATAGCTCGGCAGGCTCTGCCACAGGTCTTTCCAGCCTGTAGGCGGCGTCGGTTCTTTCAGAAAGGCGAGCAGCTTACCGACGTCGCGTAGGCCTGAAATATCTTCTTGGCCCATGGCCAGCGCGATGCGCCGAGTATTGCCAAACAAGTTGGCGAGCAAAGGAATCTTCGAGCCTTTGGGGTTTTCGAATAAGAGAGCAGGGCCGCCCGCACGCAGCGTGCGGTCGCTGATCTCGGTGATCTCGAGCACCGGGTCGACTTCTACGCTAATGCGTTTGAGTTCGCCCTTCGCTTCGAGCAGGTCGATAAAGTCTCTAAGGTCTTTGAACGCCATGATTGTTTCCGTTGTCTTGGGAGTCAATCACTACGCGGTGAGGCGCAACTTAGACGACTCCCTGAGATGAAAAAGGGACCAACTGAGTGGTCCCTGAGCAATGCTTACTTACGCTTCATCGAATTGAAGAATTCTTCGTTGGTCTTCGTGTCTTTGAGCTTATCGAGAATGAACTCGGTTGCCTGCACGTCTTCCATCGAGGTGAGCAGCTTGCGCAGAATCCACATGCGTTGCAGTTCTTCCTCTGTCGTAATGAGTTCTTCGCGGCGCGTGCCGGAGCGGCGCACGTTGATCGCAGGATAGACGCGCTTCTCGGCGATCTTGC
This sequence comes from Gammaproteobacteria bacterium, assembly GCA_024639905.1. Lineage (GTDB taxonomy): Bacteria > Pseudomonadota > Gammaproteobacteria > Pseudomonadales > Pseudohongiellaceae > UBA9145. Next base: position 62,417 of record JAHEGE010000003.1, read on the forward strand.
GGTCGAGCTGAAGCTCCATATTGCCGGTGCCTTTGAATTCTTCGTAGATCACCTCGTCCATCTTTGAGCCGGTTTCGACCAGCGCGGTCGCGATAATCGTCAGGCTGCCGCCTTCTTCGAGATTACGCGCGGCGCCAAAGAAGCGCTTAGGGCGCTCTAACGCGTGGGCATCTACACCACCGGTGAGTACTTTGCCCGAGCTTGGGATGATGGTGTTATAGGCGCGGGCGAGGCGGGTAATCGAGTCGAGCAGGATCACCACGTCTTCTTTGTGTTCGACCAGGCGCTTGGCCTTTTCGATCACCATTTCGGCGACCTGTACGTGGCGCGCGGGCGGCTCGTCGAAGGTGCTCGCGACTACCTCGCCGCGCACCGAGCGCTGCATCTCTGTCACTTCTTCCGGACGTTCATCAATCAGCAACACGATGAGGCGGCACTCGGGATTATTGCGCGTAATCGACTGCGCGATGTTCTGCAGGATAAGCGTCTTACCCGCCTTAGGAGGAGACACGATGAGCCCGCGTTGACCCTTGCCGATGGGCGCAACGAGATCGATGACGCGAGCGCTGAGGTCTTCGGTGCTGCCGTTTCCAACCTGAAGGATGAGGCGGTCCTGTGGGAACAGGGGCGTGAGATTTTCGAATAGGATCTTGTTCTTGGAATTTTCGGAACTCGAGAAATTAATCTCGTGCACTTTCAATAGTGCGAAATAACGCTCGCCGTCTTTCGGCGGACGAATCTTGCCAGCAACCGTGTCGCCTGTGCGCAGGTTGAATCGGCGAATCTGGCTCGGCGACACGTAAATGTCATCGGGGCCCGCGAGGTAAGAAGAGTCGGCGGAACGCAGGAAGCCGAAGCCGTCTTGGAGTATCTCAAGGACACCATCGCCGGAGATGTCTTCTCCGTTTTTTGCGTGCTTCTTCAGTATCGCAAAGATGATGTCTTGCTTGCGCGTGCGCGAGACGTTCTCCAGGCCCATGTCATGAGCGGTTTGAACGAGGTCGGCGACGGGCTGCTGCTTGAGTTCGGTTAAATTCATTAGGGAGGGCTTCTTTGGTTAGTTCGATTCGTCGCTTGGGATTCGGATAGGAACCGCTGGAAGCGCGAAGGGAGTGTGCTTAAAGGAAGTGTGTTTATTAAGTTGGTTTAGGTGTCTCGAGCAGCCTTCGTCGGTGTCGCGGCTGCACTAAGCTGTGCGTTGCGAGTAGGGCGAGTTGCTCAAATCAAAATAACAGAGGGTTTTCGACTTCTTGCATCCAGGGCGGACTAGCTTGGTAATTCTGGTTTCGGCTCTAGAGGCGACTAACAGCTTACATCGGTCTGCCTGATCGGAACTTTAATACGCGCACTGGCGCTTAGAGTTGGGAGTAGGCTGAGGGGGGTAAAGCTGCGACTGTTTGAGGGCGTTTTAGCCTCAAACAGCCGCATTAAACGCAATTTAGATTACGCTGTCAATAAAGGCGGCGAGCTGTGATTTCGATAGGGCGCCGACTTTTGTGCCTGCCACTTCGCCGTTATTGAAGATAAGCAGCGACGGGATGCCGCGCACGCCGTATTTGGGCGCGGTGGCAGTGTTGGCATCGACGTCCATCTTGCAGACCTTGAGTTTGCCGGCGTAGTCGCCACTAATCTCTTCGAGAACGGGGGCAATCATCTTGCAGGGCCCGCACCATTCTGCCCAGAAGTCGACAAGTACGGGGCCGTCTGCTTGGAGTACGTCTTGCTCGAAAGAGCTGTCTGAAATGTGAACGATTGCGCCGCTCATAGTGTCTGTCCTTTCTGGAGTGAAAAATAGAGAGTATTAAGAATGTCTTAGTGGTCTATATAGCGGCTGCAGAGACAGGTTTCAAGGTTTGCCCGCTAATTTGACGCATCCTTAAGTATTCGCGCCGCCTTCTTCGCAAAATACGTCAGTATGGCGTCCGCGCCGGCGCGTTTAATGCACAGCAAAGATTCCATGGCGACCGCGTCTTCGTCCAGCCAGCCGTTCTGCGCGGCGGCCATGTGCATCGCGTACTCGCCGCTCACCTGATACACCATAGTCGGCACCTTAAACTCGGTCTTCACGCGGCTAACGATATCGAGATAGGGCATGCCCGGCTTCACCATGACCATGTCGGCGCCTTCGGCGAGGTCTTGTGCGATCTCCTGCAGCGCCTCATCGCTATTGGCTACGTCCATCTGGTAGCTGTACTTGTTGCCGCCTCCAAGGTTGCCGCTGGAGCCGACCGCGTCGCGGAAGGGGCCGTAATAGGCGGAGGCGTATTTCGCCGAGTAGGCGAGGATACGCGTATAAATCTGGCCGTTCGCCTCTAAGGTGTCGCGGATGGCCTTTACCCGGCCGTCCATCATATCCGAAGGGGCGACGATGTCGGCGCCGGCGACAGCATGGGACAGCGCCTGCTTGGCGAGCACCTCGACGGTCTCGTCGTTCAGCACATAGCCGTTGTCATCGATGATGCCGTCCTGCCCATGGGTGGTGTAGGGATCCAGCGCCACATCGGTAATGACGCCGAGCTTTGGGAACTGCGCCTTAAGCTGGCGTATCGCGCGCTGCACCAATCCCTCGGGGTTATAAGACTCTGCGCCGTTAAGCGACTTCGTCTCGGCCTTAGGCGCTGGAAACAGCGCGATGGCTGGGATGTCGAGCGCGACCAGCTCTGCCGCTTCTTTCAAGAGCTCATCGATACTCAAGCGCTCTATGCCGGGCATAGACTCGATCGGCTGGCGCTGATGACTGCCCTCGACAATAAAAAGCGGGTAGATCAGGTCATCTGTTGTCAGCCGTGTTTCGCGCATGAGGCGACGGCTAAACTCGTCGCGGCGCATGCGGCGCGGCCTGCTGGCGGGGAATCGGCGGTTGGCTTCGATGATCGACACGGCTGGTTATCTCGTTTCAATGGGTTAAGCTTCGACCTTAGTCCAGCGCTTAGCGCTGACAATCGGCAAGTCTTTTGCAAAAAAGTATCTTAACAGCCGCGACTCGTGAATAGAATCGTTAGCGTGGCACCGAACAGGAACCCCCCCCCAGTGAACCGACTCAGAGTCATTCTCGCCGCGCTCGTCGTGGCAGCCCTCGGCGCCTATTTCGCCTTCGACCTCGGTCAATACCTCACGCTGAGTTATATCCAGTCGCAACTCGCCAGCCTGCAGGCGTTCCGCGACGCCAACTTCGCACTCACGGCGCTAGTCTACTTTTCGGTTTACGTCATCGCGACGGGCATCTCGATTCCCGGCGCCATCCTGCTGACGCTGCTCGGCGGGGCGATATTCGGGCTTGGCTGGGGGCTTTTGCTCGTGTCGTTCGCGAGCAGTATCGGCGCCACCGGCGCGTTCCTCGCCTCTCGCCTGCTGCTGCGCGACTGGGTTCAGCGCCGTTTCGCTGCCTATCTCGCGCCTATCAATCAGGGTATGGAGAAAGACGGCGCGTTCTACTTGTTTAGTTTGCGGATGGTGCCCATCGTGCCGTTTTTTGTCGTTAACTTGCTGATGGGCCTCACGACCCTCTCGGTGCCAACTTATTACCTCACGAGTCAGATCGGCATGCTCGTATCGACTGCGGTCTATGTGAATGCCGGCTCGGAGCTTGCGCAGATTACCTCGCTGAGCGGCTTAGTCTCGCCGTCGGTGCTGCTGTCGTTTGCCGCTCTGGGCATCGTGCCTTTAATCGCGAAATGGCTTATCGCCGTGTTGCAGCGGCGCAAGAGTTTGGGCAAGTTTGCCAAGCCTAAGCGCTTCGACGCCAACGTGGTCGTGGTTGGCGGTGGTTCTGCGGGTCTGGTGACCTCGCTCATCGTCGCCGGCGCTAAGGCCAAGGTGGTGTTAGTTGAGAAGCACAAGATGGGCGGCGACTGCCTCTACACCGGCTGTGTGCCAAGCAAATCGCTGATTCGCAGCGGGCGCATCATGTCTTACATTCGCCGCGCTACAGAGTATGGCATTACCGATGCCACAGGCAGCGTGGATTTCACCAAGGTGATGCAGCGCGTGCGTGGCGTGATCGAGACCATCGAGCCACACGACTCACCGGAACGCTATACCGGTCTTGGCGTGGACTGTGTGAGTGGCGAGGCACGCATCAAGTCGCCTTATGAGGTCGAGGTCGATGGCAAGACCATCACCACCGAGGCTATCGTCATCGCCTCTGGTGCGAGGCCCTTCGTGCCGCCTGTGCCGGGGCTCGAGGCGCTCGACTACCTCACCTCTGATAGTGTGTGGTCACTTACCGAATTGCCCAAGCGCTTACTGGTCATTGGCGGCGGCCCTATAGGTTGCGAGCTTACCCAGGCCTTCGCGAATCTGGGGTCGAGTGTGACTCAGGTGGACATGGCGCCGCGGATTATGCCGCGGGAAGACCCCGAGGTCTCGGCGGCGGTGAGTGCGCGCTTTACCGAGCAGGGTATTCGCCTGCTCACCGATCACAAGCTGATGAAGTTCGAGACGATAGACGGCGAGCACATCATGGAAGCGGAGCACGAGGGCCAGGTTGTGCGCGTGGCCTTTGATAAGGTGCTGCTTGCGATCGGGCGCCGCGCCAATGTCGAGGGTTTCGGCCTCGAGGAGCTCGGCGTTGCACTGACGCCCCAGGGTACCGTGGAGGTGAACGCCCAGCTGCAAACTAACTTCCCCAATATCTTCGCCTGCGGCGACGTGGCGGGGCCCTATCAATTTACCCACATGGCCTCCTATCAGGCGTTCTTTGCGGCGATTAATGCGGTGGCGGGCGGGTTGTGGCGACTCAAAACCAACTACGCAGTGGTGCCGTGGGCGACATTCACCGACCCCGAGGTGGCGCGGGTGGGCTTGAGCGAAGAAGAGGCGAAACAGCGCGGTATCGCCTACGAAGTCACGCGTTACGACATGGGCCACCACGACCGCTCCCTAGCCGATGGCGAGGCTCATGGCTTTATTAAGGTGCTCACGGTACCGGGCAAAGACAAGATGCTAGGGGTGACTATTGTCGGCTATCACGCGGGCGAGCAGATCGCCGAGTTCGTCTTCGCCATGACCCACGGCATGGGTCTTAAGAGCATCGCCGCCGTCACGCATATTTATCCGACGCTGGGCGAGGGCAACAAATTTGCCGCTAACGTGTGGCGCAGTGCTCGCCTGCCGACGCATCTCCTGCCGTGGATGGCTCGTTTCTTCGCTTGGCGGCGTGGGTAAGCGACGACCACAGAAGCGGGGATTTCCCGGCAACAAGCTGTATATTTAACGATAAAAAAGCGTATATTTATCGATAAATAGCTGTATATTTTCTGATAAAGTTAAGCCAAGCCGTCTATCAGCGACAGCTAGAACGCGCATGACGCGGGGTGTTTAAACCTAAATCAGGAGAATAATAATGTTCGAGCGGCATATCTACGCACGACTCCTGGAGTCATTAAACGCCTTCCGAGTAGTTTACATACCCGGCGCGAGGCAGGCAGGGAAGAGCACGCTGGTGCGATAGATAGCGAAGCAGCGAGGGCTTCATTACGTCACGCTGGACGACAGCGGAGCGCGTTTGGCCGCCGAAACCGACCCAGAGGGTTTCGTTGCAGAGTTCCTCGAGGGCGGGCTCGCGCTCGATGAAATTCAGTATGTCCCCAATCTCGTGTTTGCCATTAAGCAGGCGTCGGACCTGCTACCCCCAAATGAGAAGGGCAAGTTCCTCCTGACTGGGTCGTCGGATCTCTTCGCGGGCAAGCAGGTTAGCGATAGGCTGCCTGGGCATATGGAGACTCTGATCCTTTATCCGCTTTCGCAATCGGAGCTGAGCGTCAGGAGTCGCAACACGCTATACCAAATAGTAGAAGGCGAATTCGCCTCGGTTTCGGGGCCGACGACGCGTGGAGCACTGTGCCAAGCGATCCTAGCTGGGGGCTACCCAGAGACTCAATCGATGAGTTCGCGGGCCCGGATCAGTTGGTATAGGTCTTATATCGACGCGCGTATTCTAAAAGATTTCGAGCAGGTCTATAGCGGCCGCGGTGACTTTGTCGTCGTGGCGCGAGCGCTGCTAGACCTTCTTGCGGGTCGCTGCGGCAACCTGCTCAATTTTCATAATCTCGCGAACGAACTGCGTATCGGAGATGAGAAAACGAAGAAAATGACCGCCGCCTTCGAGCAGATGTTCATCGTTCACCGAGTAAACGGGTACTTGAAGAACCGAAGCAAGCGCTTGGCGGTGACTTCGCCTAAAAGCCATTTTGTCGACACGGGGCTCGCGTGCTACCTCCTCGGCCTGCGGACTCGTGAGCAGTTAGTCACCAGCTCGCACTTTGGTGGCTTGTTGGAAAATTTCGTCCTCATGGACCTGTGTAAGAACGCAGTGTTTAGCGAGCATGAGGTCGACATTACGCATTTCCGCGACAACTATCAGCGGGAGGTTGATATCGTACTCGAGGAGCCGGGCGGCTCAGTCATCGGGATTGAAGTGAAGGCTTCACAGTCGATTACGAAATCCGACTTCAAGGGTTTGCTTGCGTTAGCAAATTACGCCGGGTCTCGTTTTAGCGCGGGCATACTGCTCTATTCCGGAGACAAAGTCTTACCAATTAAGTTCGGCGACTTTACGTTTACTGCAGTGCCGTTCGCCTCGCTCTATCCGCAATTATTGTCCCCTACGCCGCAGATTTCCTGAACGCCATAAACAGGCACAGCGAGAAGAGGCCGGTGAAGGCGATGAGCGCCATCTGTGGGATAGAGAAAATTCCGAACAGGCGGAAGACGACTTCGGCGCAGTTGCCGTCGCCTTTAAGTAGGAAGTTAAGTGTCTCCATGAACGGGAAGTTGTCCATGATGTAGGTGAGGCCCGGGCCGCAGGCGGGGACTTCGTCTTCGGGTAAGTTTTGCAACCAGATCTGGCGTATCGAGAAATAGCTGCCGAACACGCACATGGACGCTGCGACCAGCGACATGAATTTTTGTGTAGTGGCGGCAGGATTTGCCAGCGCCGCGGCGAGGCAGACAACGCCACACAGGATGAAGAACACACGCTGGGTGATGCACAGGCCGCAGGGCGATAAGAGCATCACGTGTTCCATATACAACGCGATGGCGATCGTTAACACCGTCACTAAGAAGATGCCGATGTTCATCACCCGGTTACTCGGTAGGCTAATAGTGCTCATGTGGTGCTCCTAAGTCGTCGTTCTAGTGCGAGGCGGCGTTCCACTCGGCTAAGAAAGTCTCAAAATCTGGCTGCGCCTCTGCCTCGATAGCAGCCTGCTTATCGAGCGAGTCTAGCGCAGTTTGGGTGAAAAGCGTCTCGTCTTGCTCAGACAAGGGGGCGCCGGCTAGCTCATCGCGCTGCTGCTGGGATAAAGCGAGCGCTAGGCCGAAGAATGACAGCCCTTCTTCCTGCATTTGCTTCAGCATCCTGCCCGAGGGCGTTAGCGTGGCATCGGCAAGCTTGGCGACCTGTGCCTCGAGCGCGCTTTGGTAGTCGGTAGTGTCGTGGATGCTGTTAAGCAGCGCCGACGCGTTGCCTAGCGAGTCGAGTAGCTGTCCCGCCCATTCGCGCATACCGCGCGGTCTGCCTTCTTCGTTCAGCATCAAGGCAGGGTCGCGGCCTTGTTCCACAACCCGCATAAGATTGTCGGCAACTTCGAAGAACTCGTCTTGATTGCACTCTGGGCTTGGCGCTAGGAGGCAATGAATAAGGAAGGTGTCGAGGAAGCGCACCTGCTCCGCGTCGATTCCCAGCATCAAATAGGGATTCAGGTCTAAGGCGCGTACTTCAATATATTCGATGCCGCCTTCCATGAGTGCCTCGAGCGGGCGTTGTCCGCTTTTCACATTCCGCTTCGGACGAATAGTGCTGTAGAACTCATTCTCGAGTTGGAGCAGGTTGGCATTGATCTGGCGGTGCTCGCCATTAGGCCCCCGACCAATTTTTTGGTAGTCCGGATACGGCGTGTGCATGGCATTGCCGAGGCATTCGGCGTAACTGCCGAGCTCGTTGTAGCACACGAATAGCGACTTCTGCGCCTCGCTTTTATAGCCTAAATTTCCCATGCGTAAACACGTAGCGTAGGGCAGGTAGAGGCTGTTGGAGTCGAGTGTATCCAGCGAATGCTCGCGACCTTTGACGAAACTCTTGCATGCTGCAGGCGAGGCGCCGAAGAGATAGACCAGTAGCCAAGAATAGCGGTGGAAATTGCGGATGAGGTGCAGGTATTTGTCAGTACGGAAATCCTGCAGTGACCCTTGATCGCCACAGTGCGCCTGATACTGCGGCCAAAAACTGTCTGGCATCGAGAAATTGTAGTGAATGCCAGCGATGGTCTGCATGATCTTGCCGTAGCGGTTACTCAGGCCTTCGCGGTAGAGCGTCTTCAATTTGCCTACGTTCGAGGTGCCGAACTGGGCAACGGGAATCTCCGCTTCGCCGCCGAGAGCGCAGGGCATGCTCGACACCCAGAACATCTCGTTGTTCTCGACGTTCTTCAGGGAGAAGCGGTGAATGCCTTCGAGCATGCCGAGGCAGTCGTCGATGCGGTCATAGGCGGGGGTAATGAATTCGAGCAGCGACTCTGAGAAATCGGTGGTGATGTAGGGATTGGTGAGCGTCGAGCCGAGCGCAACTGGATGGGGGCTTTGTGACAGTGCGCCGGTTGGGCTAACGCGCAGGCTTTCCTTTTCGATGCCCCGCACCACTGCTCCCCAGCTTAGGTCGAAGTCGGGCAGGGAGTAGAATTGGAGTGCGGCGGCGCGTGTAGGCGCGGGGAGCCGTGAGAGGCGAGAGAGCGGTGCTTGCGCGTCAGACATAGGGCTACTCAAGGCGAAACCATCCTGTGCGGGTTGAAGGCCGCAGAAAGCGCGCATTATTACAAAGAACGTGGCGCCGCGCTAACGAGTTTGTGTGCCCCTAGATTTGGACAATGCCTCGCGGATTGAGCCTGCATAGGCGCGATTCGTTACTGTCTTGCGCGAGCGCTACTCGATCTGCTTGAAGCGATGGATAAGCCGGCGATCTTTCTTGTTCGGTTTGGTGTTGGTCATCAGCTGAGGCTGGCTCTTGCGCTGCTCGGCGAGAGTCTCTCGTTGCTCGACGCTTTGGGCTGTTTCCTCGTAGAGCAGCTGGGCCTCTGGCGCCCCGCGCCGCTGTTCGGAGAGCACGCGTACGACAACCGTGCGTTCGTCGAATCCCTGGCGCAGGCGAATCTCGGCGCCCACCTCGATTTCCTTGCTCGGCTTCGCACGGCTGCCATCGCACTGTACCTTGCCGCCCTCGATCGCCTGTTTGGCGAGGCTCCGTGTCTTGTAAAAACGCGCCGCCCACAGCCACTTGTCGAGGCGTAGCTTAGAGGAGTCGCTCTTGCTTACCGGTGTGTGCTGCTTAGCCATGCGCCGCTCTCTGCTGGGTCAACTGATTGCCTCCTAGGCGGCTAGGCCGCGCGCACCCGAGACGGCATTATTTCTTCAAAATCATGCACTTGGGTAAATTCGGCGAGGGCAAGCCCGGGGCGTTCGCTATCGGGTTGGTGGATGGCTAGCAGGTGGCCGATACCTTCACTCTGCGCGCGCCGCAACACCGGAAGCGAGTCGTCCAGCAATAGTGTGCGGGCAGGGTCGAAGGCCTCGATGAGTTGGAGCTTGCCCCAGAAGCCTTCATTTTCCTTAGCGAGCTCAAGCTGATGTGAGCTAATGCGCTGGTGGAAGTAGTCGGCGATGTCGGTATGCTGCATCTTGAGCGCGAGGCTTTGGGGGTGTGCATTGGTGACCAGCAGAACGCGCTTGCCGAGGGCATTGAGCTCGGAAAGCAGGTTTTCCACATTGGGGCGCACCCGAATTTTATCGGTTATGGTGTGTTTGAGGGCGGTGATATCGACGTCGAGCGTGTCGCGCCAATAGTCTAGACAATACCAGTCAAGCGTGCCGAAGACTCGCTCGGAGGTCGCCTCACAGAATTGATGAGCTTCGATGGGATCTATGCGGTGCTGCTGGGCATAGGTCAAGGGCAGTAGGTGCTGCCAAAAATAGCTGTCAAAATGCAGGTCTAGCAGGGTGCCATCCATGTCGAACATAACAGTGTCGATTTCGTTCCAAGGCGGCATGGTCGCTCCGTGTTCGCTAGAGAAAGTGCTGCGTAGCTTAGCGCGAATTATTTTACGAGGGTAGGAGCAAAGGTGAGCCAAACCGATAAACTAGTCACTCGCGTGCCGGCGCTGAGCGAGATTGTTCGCATCGCCGAAGCGGCGGGCGTTCGCATACTCGAGGTCTATAACGGCGCCGACTTCGAGGTCGAGCGCAAGGCCGACGACTCCCCACTGACGCTCGCAGACCGCCGTGCGCACGAACTCATCGAGCAAGAGTTAATTGCCCTCGCGCCCCACATCCCAGTGTTATCGGAAGAATCGACAGCGTTACCGTTTGCTCAGCGCAGGGTGTGGCAGCGCTATTGGCTTGTCGATCCCTTGGACGGCACCAAAGAATTCATCAGCCGTAACGGTGAATTTACCGTGAACATTGCGCTCATCGAAGACGGACGCGCGACCCTTGGCGTGGTGCATGTGCCGGTTACCGGCGTGACGTATTTCGGCTCACTGGGGGGCGAGGCGGGGCGCGACTCTGCGGGCGCATGGAAATCCGCAGGCGGCGATATCAAGCCGATCGCCGTCCGCGAACTGGGCGCGAGCGAAGTCAGGGTCGTCGCGAGTCGCAGACATCGCGGTGAGCGGCTAGACGAGATGCTGCGCGCAATCGAGTCGTCGTCTGGGCTTGAGGATGTTGTCAGCATCGGCAGCTCACTCAAAATGTGCTTAGTCGCCGAAGGCGACGCTGACGTCTATCCGCGCCTCGCGCCAACCAGCGAGTGGGACACCGCGGCCGCGCACGCTGTGCTGGTGGCTGCAGGAGGCGAGATAGTCGATCTCAAATTCAGTCCTCTGCGTTACAATCAAAAGGACTGCCTGCTTAATCCGGAGTTCATCGCCCTCGGCGATCGCTCGGTCGATTGGCGAAAGCTGTTAGGACTTTAGCTCGCGGGCGTGGGATTAGCAGGCATTTATTCGCAGTAAAAAAGGGGACCACCATGAATCAATCCGTACTCAAGACCTGGCGCCGCGCAGCGCTTGCACTGCTCGCCGTGTTTGCGCTTGCCGCGTGTTCGGAGCCTGCGCCGCAGTCGAATACCGAAGAGCCAAGCGTCGTAGCGGCAGTGTCTGAGACCGAGCGACTCAACGCCTGGCTCGATGAGCAATATGCCGAGCAATTGGAATCCAGTCCGATGACTAAGACTCGACTCGGCGACAAGTCAGATTACGACGAGCTCGACGATTACTCGGTGGCGGCTGAGCAGGCTGATCTTGAGTGGTTACGCAGCAGCGTCGCGGAAATGGAATCGACGTTCGATGTCGATGCGCTTAACGACGACGGAAAGCTCTCTTATGCCATGTGGCAATTTTCCCTAGAGCGCGCGGAAGCGGGCGTCCCGTTCCGTCAACACGGCTACATTTTTGGCCGCGGAGGTCCCCACGCCTACCTGCCTAATTTCCTCATCAATTTCCACCGCGTTGATACCGTCGCCGACCTCGAAGCCTACGTCGCTCGCCTCGGCGAAATCGATCGCATCTTCGACCAATTGCTGGAACGCTCGCGTGCTGCGTCTGCCGCAGGCATTCGTCAGCCGCGCTTCGGCTACGATTTCGCCCTAGCAGAGATCGAACGCGTGACCGCCGGTGCGCCTTTTAGCAGCAGCGACAGTTCGCCGAACTCGCCGCTGTGGACAGACCTGCAAGACAAGACTGGCGCGCTAGTAGACGAAGGCCTGCTCGACGCCGAAGATGCGCAAAGGTTTACTGGCGAGATCCGCGAGCTATTGTCAACCGAGGTGTTAGGTGCCTACGAGCAAGTGGCGAGCTGGCTGCGAGAAGATCGAGAATTCGCGAGCGCAGAGTCGCAAGGCGTATGGGCGTTGCCTGAGGGTGAGGCATTCTACAATTACCGTCTCGCGCAAATGACGACAGTTGATCTGACCGCCGATGAGATTCATCAGATCGGTCTCGATGAGGTTGCGCGCATTCAGGGCGAGATGGAAACGATTAAGCAGACAGTCGGCTTCGACGGCACGCTGCAGGAATTTTTCGTCTTTATGCGTGAAGACGAACAATTCTATTACCCGAATACCGACGAAGGGCGCCAAGCCTATCTCGATTTAAACAACGAATACCTGGACGCGATTACGCTTAAGCTCCCCGACTATTTTGGTCGACTACCGAAGGCGGCGCTCGAGGTGCGAAGGGTAGAGGCGTTCCGTGAACAGGCAGGTGCTGCGCAGCATTATAACGCCGGCACTCCAGACGGCTCGCGCCCGGGCGTGTTCTATTCGCACATGAGCGACATGTCTACGCTGCCGATCTTTCAGCTCGAGGACGTGGCGTATCACGAGGGCAATCCCGGCCATCACATGCAGATTTCGATTCAGCAGGAGCTCGAAGAGGTGCCGCGTTTCCGCACGCAGTACCGCACGACTGCCTACACCGAAGGCTGGGGGCTTTACTCAGAGTGGTTGGCAAAAGAGATGGGTGGCTTCGAAGATCCCTATTCCGATTTCGGGCGCCTCGGCGGCGAGATTTGGCGCGCGATTCGTTTGGTAGTCGATACCGGCATCCACTCAAAGCAGTGGAGCGAGGAGCAGGCTGTGCAGTATTTCTTGGATAATTCGCCGCAGCCAGAAGGCGCCGTACGGTCTGAAATTCAACGCTACTTTGCAACACCTGGCCAAGCCACCGCGTATAAGATCGGCATGCTAAAGATTCAGGAAGTGCGCCGCGATGCTGAGCAGGCGTTGGGCGCTAACTTCGACATTCGTGAATTCCACGATGTCGTGCTCGGTGCCGGCGCGTTGCCGTTGCCACTTCTAGAAGCACGAGTCGATCGTTGGATTCGTGATTCGCTGTAGCGAGAAAAATAACTTTTACTTTTTGAGAAATAAGGAAATCGGCATGGCGCAAATGACAACTGGGCATACTGGCAAGGGGATGCGGGTGATGGCAGCGCGACTATTTCTGGCGTCCGCTTATCTTGTCGCGCAGCCCGCGGTATTTGCAGCTGAGTTGGCGATGCCAGAAAGCGTTGGGCTGTCTAGCGCGGGGCTTGCTGCAGTGACTCAGCGACTGCAACGCCATGTGGACGAAGGCGATATAGCGGGCGTTGTGGCCGCAGTGGCGCGCGACGGCAAACTCGTTTATCAGGTCGCTCTGGGGCAACAGGATATCGAAGCGAAGCGCGCAATGCAGGAAGACGCCTTATTTCGCATCTACTCAATGGCGCGCGAGATCACCAGCGTCGCGGCGCTAACGCTCTATGACCAGGGCGCGTTCGAGTTCGATGATCCCGTGTCGAAATACCTTCCGGAGTTCGCCGACCAGCGTGTGTTGTTAGACTCAAGCTCCACCGACATTAACGCCACGCGCGAGCGAGTCGGTGAGATGACTATCGCACACCTGCTTACTCACACCTCAGGGCTCGGTAGTCGCAGCTCGGCGCTCTATGTTGAAAACAACGTACGCGACCGTGCAGCGAGTTTAGACGCGATGGTCCGTAAAGCAGCTGCGGTGCCTTTGTTCCAAGATCCGGGTACGGAATTTCGCTACGGCATTCACGCGACGATCGTCGGCAAGCTGATCGAAGTGTGGTCAGGACAGCCCTTCGAAGAGTATTTGCGCGACGCCCTGCTGCAACCGCTGGGCATGGACAGCACTCTGTTCTGGGCGGAGGGAGACAACGCCGAGCGCCTCGCGCAACTCTACCGGCCAGACACCGATAAAGCGCTGCGTCCTTATGCGATCGAAAGCGTGCCATGGACGCAGCGTCCGGCGCTGATTGAAGGAGGCGTCGGCTTGTTGTCTTCGGTGCCTGACTTTGTTCGTTTCTCGCAGATGGTGCTTGACCGTGGCCGTATTGCAGGAAGCAATGAACGGCTGTTAAGCGAGTCTACCGCAGCCCTCATGTATGCCAACGCGGTGCCGGCAGCGGCCATGCCTATAGGCGACTCACGTTACTGGTTAGGGTCGGGCTGGAGCCTTGGCGGATTTAACGTCGTGCTCGATCCCTCGACCTATAACTACCCCGTCTCCGAAGGCACTATCTGGTGGGACGGCTCGGCGGGCACGCGCTTCTTTATCGATCCGGTGCAAGGCACTGTGCTGGTTATTATGGCGCAAGTGTCACCGTCAAACGGGGGCGGATTTAGGGAGAACTTTAGCCGATTGGTAGATGCGGCGCTCATCGAGCGTCGCTAGTCGTTTAGCCCATCTATTTTACGACGCGCCTGATCGATCATGTCCCCAATCAATTGCGGCAGTGCGTTGGTGTCATAGGGCTTCGCCACGCAGCGGAGGGAATGGTGGCGGTCGATCCTCCCTCGAAGGTTGGGCTCTATATAACCTGTCGCTAGCAAGACTGGAATATGCGGGCGGAGGGTGAGCATCTCCTCAGCCATGTCGATACCGTTCATCCCGCCCGGCATAACAATATCTGAGAACACCATATCGATTTCTGGGTGGGCTTCAAACTGCAGTAATCCGAACGAGCCATCGGAGGCCTCGATGATACGGTAGCCTTCGCGTCTGAGCATCTCCACGGCGACTTCGCGCACGTTGTCGTTGTCTTCAACCACAAGCAGTGTTTCTGAGCGACCGCCGAGGCTGCATGCCGGAGTCGTGTCCTGCACCTGCGCATCGAATTCTTCGCGGCGCTGCGGAAGATAGAGCCTAAAAGTCGTTCCTTTGTCGAGTTCGCTCTCGACGCTAATCGCGCCGCCGGATTGAGTCAAGAATCCATAGACGGTGCTTAGTCCGAGGCCGGTGCCACGGTCTTTACGTTTAGTCATAAAAAAAGGCTCGAATATTTTGCTCTTAACATCGTCTGTCATGCCTGAACCATTGTCGCTAATACTGAGCTCTATAAAAGTCTCGTCTTGACCCGGCATGGGCGTGCCCAATTGCCGAACGGCAGTTAGGCGATCGACAGGTCTTGCGGAGAGAGTCACCGTGCCGCCATTGGGCATCGCATCCTTGGCGTTGATGCAGAGATTGAGAATGGCATTCTCGAGCTGCGTTTTATCGGTAGCAGCAATGCAGGTTTCGTCACAGGGTAAACATTCGAGGTGAATGCTTTCGCCGAGCAAGCGACTAAAGAAATCTTCCATGTCTTTGATTAACGCACAAATATCAACATTGCTCGTTCTCAAAGACTGTTCGCGCGAGAAGCTGAGCAGCCTGTTGTTCAGCTCCGCGCCATTCTGAACAGCCGCCATGACTTTCTGGATGAGAGAGGTCGATTGCTCGTCTTGCTCGAGACTGCGCTCGAGAAACTGCAGATTCCCAAGGATCACCGTGAGGAGATTATTGAAATCGTGTGCGACGCCACCGGTGAGTCGTCCTATCGCCTCCATTTTTTGCGATTGCATGAGCATGTTTTCCATCTCTTTCTGTTTACTGAGATCGGTAAAGCTCACCACCGCCCCGATCGTGCGCGCATTTTTGATCACGGGCTCCGCCGAATAGCGCACAGGGACAGTGACATTGGATTTATTCCGGAATCCGCTATCGATGAGCTCTGCGGGAATGCCTTCGAGGTAAGTCTTCGCGATCGCCGCGTTATTGTTCACGCTGGTAATAGAAGACAACGAGTTAGGGCTCAGCAGTTGCAGGGCACTCAGGCCGATGACTTCGTCTTCTCGATACTGCAACATGCTGAGCGCCGACTTATTAATAAAAGTGATCGCGCCGACATCGCTTAGGCCAAAGATTCCTTCCTGTAACGCATTGAGTAGTAAATGACGATCCTCTGCAGCTGCAATAAGTTTGGCATCAGTGCGCGCGTTCTGGGCTTCCAATGCGTTTTCTCTACGCCTTCGTGACGAAAGCTCTTCCTCAATTTGGCTGAGCCGAACGGCCTCAGCATGCACTTCGCGCTGCATCGCTGCATAGCTGAGATTGGCTTCTATAAGGGCGAAAGCCTCCCTATGCATGCGCCATGCTACCGGCACGATGAAACAGAAAAACAGGCAATAACTAGCGATTAGCTCGAACTGGTTGTTCTGAATATGAAATAGAATACTCGCGATAAAGGCGAGGGTTGCGGGAAGTGCGAAGGCGATGAAGACCATGCGCATTACCGAGAGCGTCGCGGCGGCTCCCGTCAGCATGCCGGCAAGCCAGAGGCCGGACAGTGCCGACAGTGTCGGATCGCTGTCTGCGGCGAGGGTGAGCGGAACCAGGCCCCAACAGATGCCAGAGGCGAATGAGCCGAAGACCAAAAGCTGATAGCGAGACTCGAGATCTCTATCGGTGGCTTCTACTTTTCTGAATTGAAGGAGTAGGAAGTAGCGTAAACCGGTGAAAGCCTGCAACGCAATGAACCAAATAAAGAGTGCCGTGTTAAACCACGGGCTGAGGAGTAGGCCGATCGTGAAGACAAAGAGGCCCGCCGCCAGATCGCCCAGCAAGATGAAACCAAGATTATCGAGCAATTTGGCAATACACGCCGAATAGAGGTTGTTTCCTGTCGAAATCGAGCTCCGGTGTTCAGCTTCCTCTGGCGTTTTCGCGTTGCCGTATGCGTTGGAGGGGTCGCCTAGCGGCACGGGGTCTTGAAATAGGGCGTCATCGATTCGCGCCTTTTCCTTATTGATAGGTTGTGCCTGAGGCGATTTTTCGGATGGAGTAAGAGACATGGGTATGAGGGTTTAAGGATGAGAGTCTTAATAGGACCGGTTGTCTAGAGATTCATTGCTAGATTGAACAGAACTAATGCAATAGTTCGCTCCAGGCCTAGCAGCATCGTGGTAAAGTCTATGGATATTGCGAGAGTTGGAGGGAAGAATGAGTGACGAGTGGAAGGCGTTGAGCGGCGCTAACGCACAAGCCGCCTTAGCCTTGGTCGAGGCGAAGATAAACGAGGCTTTTCGCTTCATTCGTGCGGCGTGCCTCGATACTGACACACAGCGCCTGAACGCGCGCAAGCTTGATGAGTGGCAGGCTGAGAGCTACGAGCTCGCCTTCGGCATCGCGGAGTTAGAGGCTGCGCGAGCTTTGCTCGAGCAAGGGATGTCGCAGGGTGACAGCCTGGTGCTGAAAATAGCCTTGAGCCAATGCGCCCTGTCTCTTAATGCCTTACTTGGCCGGCTTTCAAGTATTGCGGGAGGCTGCGGCATAGGCCGAGAGGCACTTGCCGTCTTGCAGCAGGCACCGGCAATTAGCGCTCTTTTAGACGATTACGCGACACCCCAAGGCCTCGCTGCGTTGGGCGCGGAGCTCATCGAGCGGAGAATGCCGCGGCTACCCTCATTCCTCGATACGGAGAAGGAGATGGTCCGTGCCACGTTTGAGCGCTTCGCAGACGAGGTCGTCGCGCCATTGGCCGAGGCTATTCACCGGCAAGATCTCGACATCCCAGAAGCGATCATTCGGCCGGCCGCCGAGCTTGGCTGTTTTGGTACATGTATCCCGGAACGGTTCGGTGGACTGCAACCGGACGATAAGCCAGACAGCCTTAGTATGATCGTCGTGACAGAAGAGCTGTCGCGCGGCTCGCTCGGCGCAGCTGGAAGCCTGATCACGCGACCTGAAATCGCCGCACGCGCGCTTCTTGCGGGCGGCACGCACGAGCAGCAAGAAAAATGGTTGCCCCAGCTTGCTGCAGGCGAGACCCTCTGCGCGATCTCGATTACTGAGCCCAACACGGGCTCCGACGTCGCGTCGGTTGCGTTGCGAGCAGCAAGGACAGAAGGCGGCTGGCACCTACAGGGCGCGAAAACCTGGTGCACCTTCGCCGGTCGCTCGGAACTGCTGGTGGTATTGGCTCGCACCGATCCGGATCCTGCCTTGGGGTTTCGCGGTTTGAGTCTGTTCCTCGTAGAAAAGCCTGCCTTCGCCGGTCATGAATTTGAAGTAAAGCAAGCGAAAGGGGGTTCGCTAAGTGGCCGCGCGATCTCAACGCTGGGCTACCGCGGCATGCACTCATTCGAGCTCGCCTTCGATGGGTTCTTCGTGCCAGACGCCAATTTGGTGGGCGGCGAGGCAGGTCTCGGGCGAGGTTTCTACTCGACGATGGCTGGATTCGCCGGCGGGCGCATACAAACGGCTGCGCGTGCCACGGGTGTGATGCAGGCAGCGTATGAAAAGGCGCTGAGTTATGTGACTGAACGCAGCACGTTTGGCACACCGCTGGCGGGCTATCAACTTACTCAGATTAAGATCGCTAAGATGTTTGCGACGATCGCGGCCTCGCGACAGTTCTCGTATGCGGTGGCGGAATTAATGGACGACGGCGAGGGTCAGATGGAAGCTAGCCTCGTCAAACTATTTAGTTGTCGCGCGGCCGAGCAAGTCACGCGCGAGGCGATGCAGCTTCACGGCGGCATGGGCTATGCGGAGGAGGTTGCGGTAAGTCGCTACTTTGTAGACGCCCGGGTGTTATCGATTTTCGAGGGCGCAGAAGAAGTGTTGGCGCTTAAGGTTATCGCGCGCGGCTTGATAGAAAGAGCCGGTACCTCAGCAGGGGGCGGCAGCTGATGCAGCAACTCTTGAGAGGGCTGCGAGTCGTTGAAGGTAGCGCTTTCGTCGCGGCTCCTTCCGGCGGCATGACCCTGGCGCAATTGGGCGCGGACGTGATCCGCTTTGATCAGATAGGCGGGGGCATCGACACGAATCGCTGGCCGGTGACAGATCAAGGCAAGAGTCTCTACTGGCATAGCCTCAACAAAGGAAAACGCTCAATCGCAGTGGATTTTCGTAAGCCTGAGGGGAGGGAGCTGCTAAGCGAATTGATTTGCGCGCCGGGCGATGACGCCGGGCTTTTTCTGACAAACTTTCCCGCCCGCGGCTGGCTTAGTGACGAAGCGCTGCGTGCTAAACGCGAAGACCTCATCTACCTTAACCTAACGGGCGACCGCCACGGCGGCAATGCGCTCGATTACACGGTTAATGCGCGCGTGGGCATCCCTTTCTTGAATGGCGATGGCAAAACGCCACTGAACAGCGCATTGCCCGCTTGGGATGTGATCGCGGGCCAACAGATTGCCCTAGGGCTTCTTGCTGCAGAGCGGCATCGCAGCAGGACGGGAGAAGGACAGTTCGTGTCTATAGCGCTAGCAGATGTCGCGCTCGCGACGATGGGCCACCTCGGCTATCTCGCTGAGGCTAGATTGAATAGCGAGCCACGCCCCTCCCTAGGCAATCATATTTTTGGTACGTTCGGTTTTGATTTTGAGTGTGCGGACCGAGAAAGAGTCATGGTTGTCGGCGTCAGCCCTAAGCAGTGGCAAGCGCTGATTGAGGTAACCGGCTGTGCGGAGGAGGTGGCAACGCTAGGTTCTACCTTGAATCTGAATCTAGCGTTAGAGGGTGATCGCTACGCCGCACGCGAGGCGCTGGTCGAGCTCTTTAAACCCTGGTTTTCGATGCGTCCGAGCGCGAATGTCCACGCGGCATTAGAAGCAGCGGGGGCGTGTTGGGGGCCCTATCAGACACTTAAGCAGTTAGTCAGCAGCGATGTCGAAGCCTCTATCGAGAATCCGCTTTTCTCGATGGTTCAGCAGCCCGGCATTGGGGAGTTACTCACTCCGTCTCAGCCGCTTAACTTTGGCGCATTGCCTAGTGAGCAGCCAAATCCGGCGCCGCGCCTCGGAGAGCATACCGACGAGATATTGGCAGACGTGCTAGGCCTTAGTAGTAGCACTATAGGCGCCCTGCATGACGCGGGTGTGGTTGCCGGCGCGCCCTAAGAACACACGCTTTTACGATTAAACGAGAACCCAGTGACGTTGAGATTTTAACCACTATGACATTGAGCACAGCAGTATTAGAAGCCGCACAGGCTAGCGAACAGATAGTGACGTTGTTAGAGCGAGCCGCGGCGACCTGGCCCGAGAGGCCTGCATCGACTTATCAAGGCAAGACGCTTTCGTGGGAGCAGACACACCGCCGCTGTCGCGCCCAAGCAGCGCTGTTTGCCGATGCGGGCGTGACGCGCGGCGATCGTGTCGCCTATTTGGGTTTTAATTCGAATGTGTGTTTCGAGGCTTATTTTTCTCCTGCGCTCATAGGCGCAATCTTCGTTCCTTTAAACTTTCGCCTCGCGGTAGGCGAGCTTATTGAATGCATAGACGACTGCACGCCAAGAGTCCTGCTTTGCGAGCCGGGTTTTCTCGCGCAGGCGCTTGCCCTTAGCGAGCGCTGTGCAAGTCTCATTCAGGTGCTCGTCACCGGTGATGAAGCGGAATTCACACGCGCGCGTCAGAACGGCATCGACCTTAACGGCGAGTCCCATGCCTTGCCCGAGAATTTTTTGAGTCTCGAAGCCGCTATCTCTGCAACGCTTACGGCTCAGGATGTACTGGCAATGGCGCCAAGTCGTGGCGATGAGACTCTGATGCTTTTCTACACTGGGGGCACAACAGGCAAGTCGAAGGGTGTTATGCTCAGTAATACCAATTTTCTCTGCAACACGGCAGGTTCAATTCCCCTCTACAAAATGCAGGACGGATGGCGTTTCCTGATAGTCGGACCGCTGTTCCATATCGCCGCCGGTGCGCGCTTGTTTAGCTGTGCTGCGCTCGGCGGACACGCGATCATTCTGCCGAAATTTGATGTGCCTGAAGTACTGGCGAGTATCGCTAAATACCGCATTAACTCAGCCACTCTGGTGCCGACAATGTTTCAGATGCTAATCGACCATCCCGCTTTTGCGAGTGCTGATCTGTCGTCGATGCAGATGGTTGCCTCAGGTGCCGCGCCGATGCCGATGGCCCTACAGCACCGAGTCATTGATGCATTCGCCGGTATGAATCTTTATCAAACCTACGGCATGACGGAAGCCTCGCCGATCGTGACAAGTCTCGATGCGAAATATCACGTGTTCGATGGAGCCTATTCGGACAAGCTCGGATCGGTGGGCTTACCTGCGCCCCATGTACGGCTGCGGATCATCGATGAGGAAGGCGTTGATCTGCCAACAGGCTCGACCGGCGAGGTGCTAGCAAAGGGCGATAATATAATGACCGGCTATTGGAACCTGCCGGAGCAGAGCGCTGTCGCCTTGCAAGACGGCTGGTATCACACCGGTGACGCGGGCTATGTGGACGCCGACGGATTCCTCTTCTTGGAAGGTCGGGTCAAAGACATGATCGTGAGCGGGGGAGAAAACATCTATCCGATCGAGATCGAGAACGTCCTCGCGAGCCACCCGTCGGTGCACCAGTGCGCTGTGATCGGCATCCCACATGACACCTGGGGCGAAGCAGTTCACGCGGTTGTGCTGTTGGAAGAGTCGGCGAGCGTGCCCACCGAGAAGGCGCTAATAGATTATTGCCGAGAGCGCATCGCGACGTACAAATGTCCCGTCAGCGTGAGTTTCCGTCGCGAGCCAATGCCGCTCTCACCAATTAATAAAATCCTCAAGACTGAACTGCGCAAGCCTTTCTGGGAGGGGCGTAGCAGCGCGCTGGTGTAGTTGAGCGCGGTGGCTTAGAGTGCCCACGCAACTGCTAGGAAAAATGCATCGATGAAAGACCTGACCCCGGGTTTAGGTTGCCCAGCCGCCTGCTAGGGGGATGAGCTGACCGACCATGTGGGTGCAGTGTTCGTTGGCGAGATAGGCGGCGAGTTCGGCGGTCTCCTCCGGGCTGCCGATGCGGTTGGTGGGTACATTGCGTTTTACGTGTTCGAGAAACTTCGGTTCGTCCAGTAGGTGATCTGGGTAATAAGTCTCGTTATTCACGTAATTTTGTGCGATTGCGTTGGCCTGAATGCCGCTGCGTGCAAGCTCTAACCCCACTGCCTTGATGAACGCGTTCTGTGCCCCTCGCGCGGCGCAGTATGCCGCGTTATTGGGAATGCCTCGGAGCGGCGCGGCGCTCGTCACGGCGATGATTTTTCCACTCTGACGTTCGAGCATCTGAGGCGTGACTGCGCGCACGAGATGCATGAGCGGATCTACCAGGGAGGCGAATAGCGCGTGCCAGTCGTCATCGGTGATTGCCTGCACGGGGCCTGTCATCGGTGGCTTAGCAAGATTAATAACAAGGATGTCGATACGGCCGGCGTCGCTCACCACAGTATCAACTTCTTCGCGTGAGGTGAGTAGTGCGTCGCTCTCGATGACGGTAATACCTGAGGCGCGGAACTTAGAGGCAATGGCGCGGCCCATGTAGCGATCGACACAGGTAACCAGCGCGCGCCGCTCTGCAGCGGCATCTGAGCCTGGCTTCTTGAGTGCGCGCTCTGTTTTAAGTTCCATTGTCTGTTCCCGATTCTAGCGAGGCGATCTCGCTTTTGATTGTCAGTGCTTAGTCTGATTGCGCGAGCAGGTGCTGCACAAATTTTTCTAGCGTCTCATAGGGCTGGCAGCCAACCACGACGAGGTCGCTTGCATAGAATGTTGGTACGCCAGTGACGCCTGTGGCGCGCGAACGCTCCCAGTCTGCGTCGATTGCCGCAGCGAAGGCGCGAGTATCCAGCACTTCGCGAGCGGCCGCTGTGTCGAGGCCAATCGAGCCGGCAATCGTGACAAGCGCATCGATATCGCTGATGTTAATGGCATCCACGAAATAGGCGCGATACAGCGCATCATGAATGGCGTCGCCACCGGGTTGAGTATCTGCCCACGCGCCGAGTTCCTGAGCGAGTCGGCTGTTATAGGTATGCGTGCGCTCGCCATAGGGCAGTCCCGCTTCCGCCATTAAGCTCTTAAGCCGCTGGCGCACGGGCTCGATATCACGCCCTGCGAACATTTCCGCAAGTGAACGGCCCTCGATCGGGGTATCTGGGTGCAGAGGGAAGTGGATCCACCGCGTCTTAACCGGGTAGTTGGCTTTGAGTTTTTCAATACTCACGGTACTGAGGTAACACCACGGTCAAACGTAGTCGGTAAAAATATCTAGCGTGATTTCTTTGGTCAAAATGGCTGCCTTTATGGTTGAGCTGGATGAGTCCGGATAATAGCGAGCCTGGCCTTGGCTGTCTCTAGCCGGCAGTTTGCGTGTCACGGGACTTGCGGTAGACTCGGGTCATTCTCGTCGGCAAAATAACAGTAAAATAACGGAGATATCACTATGCGCAAACTCTTAACAGCAGGCGTCGCGCTCGGCGTCGCCGCCATGCAACTGGCCGCCATGCCAGCAGTTTATGCCCAGGCGGCCGACGAGCCGTTGGCGATTATCGTTCCTGGCGGCGGCACTTATTCGCGCCCCATCACGACAGATTCCGACCGCGCACAGCAGTTCTTCGACCAGGGTCTGCGCATGGCGTGGAGCTTCTATTTCCCCGAATCTATCGCCTCATATCAAGAGGCGTCGCGGTTAGATCCCAACAGTCCCATGCCGTATTTCGGTCTTGCGCACGCGGCGGGCCCTAACCCCAATAGCCGTTACGCAGGCATGCCCGATGACCCTCAGGGCACGGGTCTTGCGGCAATACGCGAGGCGCTGCGGCGCATCGATAACGCCACGCCACGCGAGCAGGACATGATTCGCGCCCTGTTCGTCCTCTATAACAAGGACGCCATCGCCGATACCCGCGAGCGTGATTTCGCCTTCGTTGATGCGATGCGTCAATTACACGCGAAATACCCCGAAGACCCTGATATCGCGTCGATGTTCGGTGCGGGCTATATGAATACAACGCGATGGGACTACTGGGAAAAGGACGGCACGCCGCGGCCTGGCACCGAAGAGGCGCAGCGCGCATTCGAAGCGGCGATGCGGGCGGAACATGACCACCCAGGTGCTAACCACCTGTATATCCACCTAATGGAAGCCTCTTCGCAGCCCGAGTTGGCGATGCCTGCGGCGCAAAAGCTCGAGTCTACCGTGCCGATCTCAGGCCACATGGTGCACATGCCCGGTCACATCTACCTGCGCGTAGGCGAATACGAGAAGGCGATCGATATTAACGAGCGCTCACAGATCGTCGATCTGCAGTTTGCTGAACTCTGGGGCGATACCAACTTCCCCAACATCGGCACCTACCCGCTCTCCCATAAAATGCACGCGCCTCATGCGCTAGACTTCGTGCGCTACGCGAGCATGCTTCAAGGCAGCTACGCGCAGGCTTCAGAGGCTGCGCAGCGCGGTGCAGCCAGCGTTGGCACCGCAGCCGAGGCGGTGAATCGCGGTGAGAAACGCGTAGCGCATTCCTGGATTGTGGATAAAGTGTTCGGCAAATGGGACAAGTTGCTCTCCAGCGAACAGAGCCACAAAGGCACGCCTTACCTTGATGGCATGTGGAGTTACGTAACCGGCAGCGCGCATATCGCCAAGGGCGATCTGGCTGCCGCTGATGCTGCCCTCGTCCACCTAAAGGCGATGGCGGTGGATCCAAAAGTCGATACGACCGGGGTGAGTCCGACTTCGGCCTCGCAGGTCCTGACGTTGGCGAGCTTCGCGCTCGAAGGCGAGATAAAGGAAGCCCGCGGTGATCTCGCCGGTGCGATAGCGGCCTACACTCGCGCGGTCGAGATCGAAGACAGCAACAGCTACACCGAGCCGCCAGATTGGTCCGAGTCTATGCGTCTCTATCTTGGCGCTGCGCAGCTCGACGCTGGCATGGCCGAGGAGGCCGAGGCCACGTTCCGCGAAGACCTGCAGTGGAAGCAGCAGAGCGGCTGGTCTACTTTTGGCCTCTACCAGGCAGTCGATGCCCAAGGCCGCAGCGCCGAAGCCGAAATTATCAAGCGCCAGTTCGATTCATTCTGGCGCAACGCCGACGTCACCCTCTCCCGCGCGCATCTCTAGCTTGGGTCAGGTCTTTTGTTTATGCACCGCAGGTGCATGAATGAAAGACCTGACCCGGGGTTTTGCGCCGCGTAAAACCCAATCCCACTAAACCCCAATGAAAAATGCATCGATGAAAGACCTGACCCCGGGGTTGAAAGAGTTTATGGAGGCGAATCCGCGGGCGGTGGTGCTGACGGGGGCGGGGATTAGTCTCGCCTCGGGGATTCCGACCTACCGCGATAGCAAGGGAAACTGGCAGCGTAACGATCCTATCCAGCATCGCGACTTCGTTGAAAAGCCGGCGTCGCGGCAGCGCTATTGGGCGCGCAGCTATGCGGGTTGGCCGGCTGTAGGGCTGGCTGCGCCGAATGCGGCGCATCACGCGCTGGCGGAGCTCGAGGCGGCGGGGTTCGTCTCGCTACTAGTGACACAGAATGTCGACCGACTGCATCAGCGGGCGGGGTCGCAGAACACGATCGACCTGCATGGGCGACTCGACCGCGTGGTCTGTCTGGCTTGCGGCGAGAAGAGCGAGCGTGCGCGCATGCAGGAGAGAATCATCTCTCATAATGGCACGTTACCAAGTCCGGGCGAGCTTGCGCCCGACGGCGACGCAGACGTTCCCGATGCCGTGATCGCGGGCTTCACGGTCCCAAGCTGCGAGTCCTGCGGCGGGGTGCTGAAACCCGATGTGGTGTTCTTCGGCGATTCGGTGCCTAGGGCCACTGTCGAGCGCATCTTCAGCGCGATTGACGCGGCAGGTGCGCTGTTGGTGATAGGCAGCTCGCTAATGGTATATTCGGGCTTTAGATTCTGTCGCCACGCCCATCAAGCTGGTTTTCCTCTTGCGTGTATCAATCCCGGCGCCACACGCGCCGACGAGCTGTTTACGTTGAAGCACGAGGGAGATTGCGCAGAGGCACTTACCGGTTTGGCGCGGCAACTTAAAGCGACGCTAACGACACCAAGACAAACACAATAATAGCAAGAGGTCGAGGCAGGGGAGCTAAGGCCATTGGGGGAAGCATGATTCAACTAAAAAGCCACACTCGTTCACTCACTGTGGCTGCCGCTGCCTTCGCGCTTGCGTGCAGCGCAGGTTTCGTCAGCGGGCAAGACCATTTCAATACTAAGGGCGCGCCAGCGAGCGTGCACACCGCGGCATTGCAACAGGCGCTGCGCGAATCACTGCCGTTCGACGACGAGCGCGACTTCGACGAGTCACGCCGCGGATTTATCGCCGAGCCTGCGTCCAAGCAAATCCTTGGCGCGCAAGGCAATGTGGTCTGGGACATGGGTCGTTACGATTTCCTCGTCAGCGGCGATGAGATCGATTCCATGCATCCTTCCCTGCAGCGACAAGCTACGCTGAACTTGAACTTCGGCCTCTACGAAGTCGTCCCCGATTTCATCTATCAGGTGCGCGGTTTCGATCTGGCCAACATGACTCTGGTGCGTGGCGACAGCGGCTGGATTCTCTTCGACGTGCTGCTCTCGAGCGAGACGGCTGCTGCTGCTTTAGCGCTGGCCAACGAGCAGCTCGGCGAGTTGCCGGTCAAGGCGGTGGTGTACTCCCACTCCCACATCGACCACTTCGGTGGCGTTCTGGGCGTGACTAGCGTGGAGCAAGTGAATAGCGGCGACGTCGCAATCTATGCGCCGTCTGGGTTTATGGAGGAGGCGATCTCGGAAAATGTCTATGCGGGCAATTCGATGTCGCGCCGCGCAGGCTTCCAATACGGCCGCGTGATCCCTTCGAGTCCTTTCGGGCAGGTCGATTCGGCTATAGGCAAGGGGCTTTCCGCAGGCACGACTGGCCTCATCGCGCCATCGATCGTGGTCACCGAAGCGTTCGAGACGCATACGATAGACGGCATCGAGGTCGTCTTTCAGAACACGCCTGGCACCGAGGCGCCGGCGGAAATGAACGCGTGGTTCCCCGAGCAGAAGGTGTTCTGGGCGGCTGAAAATATCACCGCTACGATTCACAATATCTACACACTGCGCGGCGCACTGGTGCGCGATGCGCTAGCCTGGTCGAAGCAAATTAACGCCGCGCTCTATGAGTTTGGCCTCGATGCCGAGGTGATGGTTTCGTCTCATAACTGGCCGCGCTGGGGTAATGCGCGCATTCAAGAAGTCATGCGCACACAGCGTGATGCCTACGCGAACCTAAACAATCAGGTGCTGTTTTTGGCAAATCAGGGTGTCACCATTAATGAGATCCATAACGAATACCAGGTGCCTCCTAGTCTGCAAAATCAGTGGAGCGCGCGTCAGTACCACGGCTCGGAGTTCCATAACTCCCGCGCCGTTATCAATCGCTACCTAGGCTACTGGGACGGCAATCCTGCGACACTCGCACCGCTCTCGCCTGACGAATCTGCGCCGCTTTTCGTCGAGATGATGGGCGGCAGCGCACCGATTCTCGTCAAGAGCCGAGAGCTTGCCGCAGCCGGCAGCTACCGCCATGCGATGGAGTTACTCAACAAACTGGTCTACGCCGAACCGACTAATCGTGCGGCGAAAGACTTGCTCGCCGACGTGTTCGAACAGCTTGGCTATCAGTACGAAAGCGCGAGTATGCGTCATGTATTCTTGTCGTCTGCTCAAGAGCTGCGTAACGACGTGCAGCCCTTCGCCATGCCGCGTGGTAATAGCCCAACGCTGGCGCGCGCGATGACAACGAGTCAGTGGTGGGACGCGGTTGCCACCCGAGTCGATAGTCTCGCGGCTGACGAGCTGAACTTCACACTCAATTTCATCACGCCTGACACCGGGCAAAGTTTTGTCGTTGAGATGAGCGGCGGCACGCTGTCGAATATCGAGGGGTATATAGCGCCGAATCCGGACGCCACGATTACGATGAATCGCAGCGACTTAGAAACGGTCATTATGGGGCAGGCAACCCTCGGCTCGCAGCTTCAGAGCGGCGTCGGTACAGTAACCGGCAATGCCGCGCTCCTAATGCAACTGAATTCCGTACTTGTCGAATTCGATCCGAGCTTCGAGGTGATTCCTGGGACACTCGTGCAGTAAGTCTCAGCATTCAGGAAAGGCTGAGGTAGAGAATTGAGGAGGCAGTTTATGCGAGCGCTCATAAGATACTGCTGCTTCGCGCTGGCACTAGCCGGCGCGCAGGGAGGCCTTGCTGCCGATGGCGCTGCGAGGCCTAATTTCGTGATCGTCATGGCCGACGATCTCGGCTATGGCGACCTCGGTGTCTACGGCTCTACACTAATCAAGACGCCTAACCTCGACCGCATGGCGCTCGAAGGCGCACGCTTCGACAGTTTCTATAGCAGCGCTAACATTTGCACAGCGGCGCGCGGGGGGCTGCTAACTGGGCGATATCCTATTCGTCTCGATCTCGTGAACGACGTCGCGCGGCCCACTAACGAAGTGCACCTCGCGCCCGACGAAATCACCATTGCAGAAGCGCTGAAGCCGCTCGGCTATCGCACGGGACTTTTCGGTAAATGGCATTTGGGCAGTCGCGTCGAGTGGGGGCCACTGCGGAGTGGTTTCGACAGAGTCTTCGGCGTGCTTCACAGCAACGACATGTCTCCCTTGGAGTTATACGATCAAGACGCGGTGATCGAAGACCCCGTCGTGCAGGAGACGCTGACTCAGCGCTATACCGAACAGGCGCTGACATTTATCGAAGACAGCGTAGAACAAGAGCAGCCGTTTCTCGTGTATCTGCCCCATAGTTTCCCCCATGTCCCGCTGCACACCACCGCGCCCTTCGAAGGACAGTCGGATGCGGGATTGTATGGCGACGTCGTCGAGACGATCGATTGGAGCATGGGCCAACTACTCGCGAAACTCGAATCACTCGGCATCGATGACAACACGCTGGTTATCTTTACCTCAGACAACGGCCCGTGGTGGGAGGGAAGCCCAGGCCCATTCCGCGACCGCAAAGGCAGCTCATGGGAAGGCGGGCAGCGAGTGCCCTTCATCGCCCAATGGCCTGGTAAGATACCTCGCGGTCTCGTATCGAACGAGCCGGCGATGAATATCGATCTCTTTCCAACTTTGCTTGCGCTCGCGGGCGGCGAGTTGCCTAGCGATCGAGAGATCGATGGCTTGAATATCAGCGAGATGCTCTTCGCCAACGCGAGCTCTCCCCACGAGGCGCTGTTTCTTTTCGATGCCGACCGTATCGCCGGTGTGCGCAGCGGGCAGTGGAAACTCGTGCTCGAATCGCGCTATCGCAACGTGACCAATAGCTTCGACAATCCCGATTCCTATTACGGCCCCGTAGGCCTGTTATTCGATGTGGTAAAAGACCCCTCCGAGACCTACAGCTTCGCGCGCGAGCAGCCGGAGATCGTGGAGCAGATGCGGGCGCATTTAGAGCGCGGGCAGAACACGCTGAATAGCACTCTCCTTCCTAATATGTGGAATCGCTAGTGTCCGTGTCGAACACCGTTACCCGGCCTGCTGAAAACCGGACCGCCAGCGCAGACAAGCTGCTGTGCGTTGAAGGGCTTACAAAATTCTATGGCGATATCGGCGTTCTGCACGACATCGACTTTACGCTTTGCGCAGGCGAGGTACATGCGATCCTCGGCGAAAACGGCGCGGGCAAGTCTACCCTCGTTAAGTGTCTTGCGGGCTTCGAGCAGCGCAGCAGCGGAGCGCTTTTCGTAGCAGAGGAAACAGCAGAGGAAACAGCCGAGGAAAAGGCGTCAGACCACTTGACGCTTAACGCCGTTTCCAGCGCGGCGTGGAGTCACGCCGCCGCCGAGCGCGCCGGCGTCGTGCTCATCCACCAAGAGTTCAACCTCGCAGAGCAGCTAAGCGTCGCTGACAATCTCTTTCTCGGCAATGAGCTGCGCGGTCCCCGTGGCGTTTTCCTCGATAAGAAGACAATGCAAGAACGCGCACGTGAGTATCTTGCCGAACTCGGCTGCGACATCGATCCCACGCTGACGGTCGCCAATCTTTCGGTCGCGAATAAACAGCTGGTCGAGATCGCCAAAACCTTAGCGAAGAATGTACGCGTACTCATCCTCGATGAACCTACGGCGGTACTGACGCAGAAAGAGAGTGCGGCGTTGTTCGCGCTCATCACTCGACTAAGCAAGCGCGGCGTCGGCGTGGTCTATATATCGCACAAGCTCGAAGAGATCGAGCAGATCGCGGATCGCATCACCATCATTCGAGACGGCGAGCTCGTTGGCTGCTACCCAGCACAGGAACTAAGCCAAGACGATATGGCGAGGCTCATGGTGGGGCGCGAGTTAAGCTCTCTTTATCCTGCGATTCCCGCGCCATCGGACAACACAGAGCAAGTCCTGCGCGTTGATAATTTGCACGTCGCAGGCACCTCGACGGCCGTCAGTTTCTCCCTCAAGCGCGGCGAGATACTCGGCTTCTCAGGATTAGTCGGCTCTGGCCGTACCGCGCTGTTCGAGACCCTAGTGGGGCTGCGTAGTGCACAGTCCGCATCCGAGAGCGCGACAACACTCGAATTGTTCGGGAAAGAAGCCACACTGCACAGTTTGGCCGATGCTCGCGATAAGTCCGTGGCGTATCTCACCAAAGATCGTAAGGGCAGTGGGCTTTTATTAGATAAGAATCTAAAAGACAATTTTTCGCTGTTTGCGCTGCAGAAATTTGCGCGCGGGCTCATCGATCTTCGCGCCGAGCAGGCCGCGTTCGATGCAGCGATCGAAACCTTCGATATACGCATGCGCGATACTCGCGTCGTTGCCGGCCAACTCTCAGGCGGCAATCAGCAAAAATTACTGCTCGCAAAAATGCTCGAGACTGCACCGGATATCCTCATTATCGACGAGCCCACTCGCGGCATCGATATCGGCACTAAAAGTCAGATCTATCATTTTCTCGCCGAGCTCGCCGCGGCGGGAAAGGCGTTGGTATTGATCTCGTCAGATATGAGCGAGGTGATCGGCATGGCACATCGCGTAGCGGTCATGCATCAGGGCAGCATCGCCGGTATATTGAAGGGCGATGAAATAAACGAGCACGACATCATGCGCTTCGCTACCGGTCTCAGAAAGGCATAAGAGCGAATATGCAGGGCCAAAAAGGCTAATAGGGGAAAATATGAACAAGCTCGATTTGAAGACAGCAGGGCCGTTTATCGCGCTAATCGTGATTTTCGTCATCGGCGTCTTCGTCAACGAGGCGTTCTTGAGCGCCGGCAATCTGAGCAACATTCTCGCGCGCAGCTCGTTCATTGGCATCGTCGCAATAGGCGCGACTTTCGTCATCACCACTGGCGGCATCGACCTGTCGGTTGGCTCAATGGCGGCATTTATTTCCGGCTGCATGATCCTCCTCATGAATGGGTTGATGGAGACCTTCGATTCGCTAGTCCTCATTATCTTCCTCGCAGTACTAGCCTCCGCAGCGATCGGCGCGCTCGCGGGCTTGGTGAATGGACTGCTCACCACTAAGGCGAAGATCGAGGCGTTTATCGTCACGCTGGGTACTATGGGCATCTACCGCTCGCTCGTGACCTATATGGCGGACGGCGGCACGCTGTCGCTGAATTTCACACTCGGCGACGTCTATAGCGAGGTCTACTACGGCACGCTGCTCGGCTTGCCCTATCCGGTCTGGGTGTTTCTCGCCGTCGCAATTCTTGGCTATGTGCTGCTCAACATGACTGTGTTCGGGCGCCACTGTTTTGCTGTGGGCTCTAACGAGAGCGTCGCGCGCTATTCGGCGATTAATGTCGACAGAGTGAAGACAGCGACCTACATCCTGCAGGGGCTCTGCGTCTCCATCGCGACCATTATTTACGTACCGCGATTAGGCTCGGCATCGGGGCAGACCGGCATACTTTGGGAGCTCGAGGCGATCGCCGCGGTAATCATTGGCGGCACCATGCTCAAGGGCGGCTATGGCCGTATCTGGGGCACCGTCGTGGGTGCGTTGATCCTCACGCTGATTGGCAACATACTCAACCTAACCGATGCCGTGAGTAATTACCTTAACGGCGCGGTGCAGGGAGTGATCGTCATCGTTGCGGTGTATCTGCAACGCGGCCGACGCTAAGAAGCGACGCTGGCTAAAGAGCGTTAAGCATAAAGCTGTAAGAAAGCCGCTGAATAAAGAGAAAGAACTAAGAGAGAGAACTATGAGTCAATTTTTAGCGCCACGCCCAGTACAACGGCTAGCGAAATTCATCGCCGCTGGCACCGCCGCACTGTGTCTGACAGCAGCCCTTACAGCGACCCTGCAGGCGCAGACCATCGGCGTATCGATTCCCGCCGCGACACACGGCTGGGCAGGGGGGCTTAACTTCCATGCGGAGCAGACCAAGGCGCGGTTGGAAGCAGCGAATCCTGGCCTTAAGGTCGTGCTGGTGACTGCGAACAGCGCCTCCGAACAAGCCAACGACCTCGAAGACCTCGTGGCTATTCATCGCATGGACGCGCTAGTCATTTTACCGTTTGAATCGGCGCCTCTCACCGGCCCGGTGGCGAATGCTAAGCGCCGCGGGGTGTTCGTCACTGTTGTCGACCGTGGCCTGAGCGAGCCTGGCATACAAGACGTCTATGTAGCGGGCAATAACGCAGAGATGGGTAGAGTGTCCGGCGAGTATATTCGACAGCGGCTGAACGACAGCGGCAAGATCGTCGTGCTGCGCGGTATGCCGACGGTGATAGACGAGCAGCGATTTGACGGCTTCATGAGCGCATTGGAAGGCGGCGGCGTCGACGTGCTCGACGACCAGTATGCGAACTGGAACCGCGATGACGGATTCACAGTAATGCAGGATTTCCTCTCGAGGTTTCCAGAAATAGATGCAGTGTGGGCTCAGGATGACGACATCGCCATCGGCGTGATTCAGGCGGTGCGTCAGGCCCGCCGTCAAGACGAGTTGTTTATCGTCGGCGGAGGCGGCATGAAAGACATAGTGAAGCGAGTCATGGATGGCGACAAACTGACGCCAGTCGACGTGCTATACCCGCCGTCGATGATCTCGACTGCGATGGAACTCACGGCACTGAAGTTCGTCTCGGATACGCCAATCGAAGGCGAGTACATTCTAGGTTCGCCGTTAATTACCCAAGACAACGCCGAAGAGTATTACTTCCCAGATTCTCCGTTTTAATCGGAGACGTGCCATAGCGTGATGCAGGTAAATTTATGAAGACAATAAAAGGTCCCGCAATCTTCCTCGCGCAGTTCGTCGGCGACGATGCGCCCTTCGATTCGCTCGATGGCATCGCGGCATGGGCGAGCGACCTAGGCTATAAAGGTATTCAGATTCCTAGTTGGGAGTCTAGTCTCATCGATCTAGAAACCGCCGCGTCGAGCCAAGATTACTGCGACGAGCTGCGCGGTACGCTCGCGAATTACGATATCGAGATAACCGAGTTGTCGACACATCTTCAGGGTCAGCTCGTTGCCGTGCATCCTGCCTACGATGAGATGTTCGATGGCTTCGCGCCGCCACAGGTGCAGGGTAGGCCAGACGCGCGTCAGGCATGGGCCGTAGATCAACTCCTGCTAGCGGCAAAGGCGTCGCGCCGGCTCGGGCTAAGCGGCCACGCGAGTTTTCCGGGCGCCTTGGCTTGGCCGTATTTTTACCCCTGGCCGCAGCGCCCCGCGGGCTTAGTGGAGCGGGCCTTCGATGAGCTCGCTAAGCGCTGGCTCCCCATACTCAATGCGTTTGACGACGCGGGCGTCGATATCGGTTTCGAGATTCACCCCGGAGAAGACCTGCACGACGGCGTCACGTTCGAGATGTTCCTAGAGCGGGTGAACAATCATCCACGCGCCAATATTTTGTTCGATCCGAGCCACATGGTCCTGCAGCAACTCGACTATCTGGGCTTTATGGATGCTTACAAAGAGCGCATCAAACTCGTGCATATTAAAGATGCCGAGTTCAATCCGACGGCAAAGCAGGGCGTTTACGGTGGCTATCAACCGTGGATCGATCGCGCCGGACGTTTCCGCTCGCTCGGCGATGGGCAGGTCGATTTCCGCGCGATGTTCTCGAAGCTCGCCGCTAACGACTTCGAAGGCTGGGCTGTGCTCGAGTGGGAATGCTGCCTAAAACATCCGGAAGATGGCGCGCGTGAAGGGGCACAGTTTATTAAAGAGCATATCATTCGCGTCACCGATCGGGCATTCGACGACTTCGCCGATGCCGGCACCGATGATCTCGCCAACAGCCGCATACTCGGGCTGGATTAGATTATGAAACAACGCATTCGCTTAGGCATGGTGGGCGGCGGACAAGGCGCGTTCATCGGCGAAGTGCATCGCTTCGCTGCGCGTTTAGACGATCGTTTCGAACTCGTCGCCGGCGCATTGAGCGCGGACGCAGACCGTGCCCAACAGTCTGCCCGCGAACTCGGTATCGCAGACGCGCGCAGTTATGAATCTTTCGAAGACATGGCGCGAGCTGAGGCTGCGCGCGACGATGGCGTGCAGGCCGTGGCAATCGTGACGCCGAATCACCTGCATTTCGCGCCGGCAAAGGCGATGCTGGAAGCCGGCATCCATGTGATCTGTGATAAACCCCTCACGAGTAGCTATGCCGAGGCGCAGGCCTTAGCCCAAGTCGTTGAGCAAAGCGGCGCACATTTCGCGGTGACCTATAATTACAGTGGCTACCCACTCGTCCGCGAGGCGCGCGCGATGGTCGCCGCCGGCGCGTTGGGTGCGCTGCGGCTCGTGCAGGTGGAATACCCGCAGGATTGGTTGGCAACCGCAATCGAGGCCGAAGGGCAGAAGCAGGCGGCGTGGCGAACAGATCCTGCACGCGCCGGCGCCGGCGGTTGCATAGGCGATATTGGTACGCATGCATTCCACCTCGCGGGCTTCGTGAGTGGACAACAGCCCGAGTGCCTGCTCGCTGACCTCAGCTCGTTCGTCCCGGGTCGAGTCTTGGACGATAACGCCCACATACTCCTGCGCTACGCGAGTGGCGCGCGCGGCAGTCTATGGGCGAGCCAGGTTGCCGCGGGCGAAGAGAACGCGTTACGTCTCAGGCTTTACGGCGAGACGGGCAGTTTGGAATGGTTTCAGGAAAACCCCAACAAGCTGTTACACCGACCATTAGGGCAGGCGATGCGCACACTCACCCGCGCGGGCGCTACGCTGCGCGACGATAGCGGCGCGATCACGCGCATACCGGCAGGCCACCCCGAAGGCTTTATCGAGGGCTTCGCAGCGCTTTACAGCGACTTCGCCGATCTCATCGAAGGCGGTGAGGCAGCGCTTTTGCCGACAGTCGCCGACGGACTTAAAGGTGTACGTTTCGTTGATGCGGCGGTACAGTCGATGGCTCAGGGTTCGGCCTGGGTCACGCTTTAGCATTTTTTATAGAAGGGGATCGCTCACGATGAGCCACAGCACAGTATTCGACAAATCTTTAGCAGGGGCCGAGAAAGGTCTGAGTGGGCGCGGGTTTTCAAGACGCGGGTTCCTCAAGAGTGGCGGCATAGCGGCCGCTGGACTTGCAGCGAGTACTGGCTTCATCCCCGCGGCTTTAGCGCAATCGAACCGCGTCGAACGCGTTGGCCTTCAGCTCTACACGCTGCGCAAAGAACTCGCCGCGGACTTCGATGGCACGCTCGCGCGCGTCGCAGCGCTTGGTTATAAAGAAATGGAGTTTGCCGGCTACTATGGCCGCAGCGCTACACAGGTGCGCGACGCTCTCGATGCCAATGGCATGACGTCGCCAGCCGCACATATTCAGTGGTCCGCCATCCGCGATGATCTTAACGGCGAGATCGAACGCGCCGTAGGTATCGGCCAGCGCTACGTCGTAATTCCTTATCTGCAGGAGAATGAGCGCACACTTGATCACTATAAGCGCTTGGTGGACACGCTGAACACGGCGGGTGAAGCCTGCCGAGACGCTGGATTAAAGATGGCGTATCACAATCACAATTTCGAATTTGATACAGTCGATGGCGTTGTGCCCTACGACATGTTGCTCGCGCAGACCGACGCCGACTTGGTGGATATGGAGCTAGACCTTTTCTGGATTTCTTATGCCGGTGTCGATCCACTGCACTATATCGAGCAGCACCCCGGGCGCTTCAGCATGCTGCATGTAAAAGATCTCTCGGCCGACGGTAAGATGGTGGCGGTCGGGGAGGGTGCGATCGATTTCGCGTCGATCTTCGCGCGCGCCAAAACCGGTGGGTTCACACACTATTTTGTTGAACACGATAATCCCGTCGACGCATTCGAGTCGGTGACGACGAGCATCGCCGCCGTGAACAGTTTGCGGTTTTAAGCTGCAGTATTACTCGCACAGAACAATCAAAAAAAGAAAACAAGAAGCGTAAAAGAGTCGGAGAATGAAGATGAAAACCAGACGTGAATTCATACAGGGGCTCATCCTGTCGGTAGGCGGCGCGGCGACACTCAGCGCCTGCGGAGACAACGCCCCCGCGGTAATGGCGACAGCGCCGAATAACCCCGGTCGGTTCTACACTAGCGACGAGATGTTGCTGGTGAATAGGGTGGCAGACCTCATCATCCCAGAAACTGAGACGCCGGGTGCCTTGCAGGTGAACGTCGCCGGCTATCTCGATGGCCTCATGACTGATTGGGCGAGCGCACAAACACAAGAAGAACACCGCCTCGCACTCATCCGACTGCGCGTCGACCTCGACGCAGCGGTGAGCGGTGAATTCGTTAGCGTGAGTCAAGCCGATGCCGAGGCCGCGCTGGCGGCACTCGATGCGCGTGCCTTCGAAAGCGATCAGAGTCTCCAGGGTTATCGCACGCTAAAAGGCTGGATTACCCAAGCCTATTTTGCCACCGAGGCGGGCGCGGTGCAGGAGCTCAAGTGGGTTGCCTTACCAGGCCGTTGGGATGCCAGCGTCGACATAAACCCTGCGTAAGTTAAAAACAAGAATTCGAAGAGAGGAAGCATAAAGTGGCAGATTTCGATGCGATAGTTGTAGGGTCTGGAATGAGCGGCGGCATGTCCGCGAAGGAACTCACCGAGCGTGGTCTTAAAGTATTGGTGCTGGAGCGAGGGCCGGAAATTATTCCCGAGCGCGACTACACGGATAACCTCAACCCTTGGGAGAAACCGAATCTGGACAGCGTGCCCCAAGACGAAATCGCCGAGCATTACCCGCGTCAGTACGGTGGTGTCGCTTACGCGATTAAGGAATCTACGAAGCATTTTTGGGTGAAAGACTCCGAACATCCTTACGAAGAAGCGGAAGGCACGACCTACGATTGGCTGCGCGGTTACCATACGGCGGGGCGTTCGATCATGTGGTCGCGTCAGACTTATCGACTGAGCGATCTCGACTTCGGCGCAAATCAGCGTGAGGGTCATGCTATAGACTGGCCGATTCGCTACGCCGATATCGAGCCTTGGTATAAGAAGGTGGAGACCTTTGTCGGCATTTCCGGCAGCGCCGAAGGGCTTCCACAGTTGCCCGACAGCGTGTTCCAACCGGCGTTCGAGCTAACCGACGCCGAGAAATCTTTGAAGGCGAGCGTCGAGGGGGCATTCCCTGAGCGCAATGTGATCCCCGCGCGCATCGCACACCTGACCGATGCGACCGAAGAACAGAAAGAGTTGGGCCGCAGCAATTGCCAAGTGCGCAATCACTGTCATCAAGGCTGCAGCTTCAAGGCGTATTTCTCCTCACTCAATGCGACACTCCCGGCCGCCGAGCGCACCGGCAATATGACGCTCGTGCATAACGCGATCGTGCAGTCGGTTGAATATGATGCGGCGACGAACCGTGTCTCCGGAGTTCGAGTTATCGACGCGCTAACCAATGAGAAGCGCACCTATACCGCCAAGGTGCTGTTCCTCAATGCATCGACAATCGCCTCAGCAATGATTCTGTTGCAGTCCAAGTCGGAGACTTTCCCGAACGGCTTGGCGAATCACTCCGATCAGGTGGGCCGTAATCTTATGGACCACGTGAGTGGCGCCAACGCCTCCGGCTATCTGAGCGGTTT
Organism: Gammaproteobacteria bacterium; assembly: GCA_024639905.1. Taxonomy (GTDB): domain Bacteria; phylum Pseudomonadota; class Gammaproteobacteria; order Pseudomonadales; family Pseudohongiellaceae; genus UBA9145. The sequence goes on from JAHEGE010000003.1 coordinate 100,074, forward strand.
CGATAATAAAACCACATTCGGGCGCCGTCCGAGCGGCGGCATTTACATTCCTCGCTACGCTAACCTAGACGGCCAAGATAAGCCGTATCGACGCGGCTTCGGTTTCCAAGGCGGCGCGACCTCTGTCGGCAATGCGGGCGGACAGATTCCCGGTATAGGACGCGCGTTTAAAGAAGCGCATCGCATGCCGAGTGCGTGGCGCATCGGCATTGGTGCATTCGGCGAGCAGTTATCGAATCCGGATAACCGCGTAACGCTCCATGCTAGCAAGCGCGATAAATGGGGCAATCCCCTCGCGCTGTTCAACGTGAAATACAGCGACAACGAATACACTATGCTGCAAGAGGCGAGCAAAGACGCCGTTGCCATGCTCGAAGCAGCGGGCTGCACCAACATCACGGCGACCGATGTTAACTTAACCAAGCCCGGCAATCGCATCCACGAGATGGGCAGTGCTCGCATGGGCCGCGATCGCGACACGTCAGTCCTTAATGGCTGGTGTCAGGCACACGACGTACCTAATCTGTTCATCACCGACGGCTCGTTTATGACCTCGGCAGGGTGCCAGAATCCATCGCTTACCTACATGGCATTCAGCGCGCGTGCGGCAAACTACGCAGCAGACTTGATCGAGGAGGGCGTGCTCTAGCGCGCCCCGATGCGAGTGGTGTTGGCGGCAATAGGCGGTCGGGAGTAAACATGACATTACGCAGCGCGTATTTGCTTCTCGCCGTCGTGGGCGCGGTTGTTCCCTACGGGTTCTTTTTAGGCTTCTTTGCGGAATACGGATTCAGCGTGCCCGCCTTTCTCGCTTCACTGTTCGCGAGCGGCGCCGCCGGTGGATTCACCGCTGACCTGCTCATTAGCTCCTTCGTTTTCTGGCTATTTATGTTCGCCCGTCGAGCTCAGCCCCCTAAGCAGGGCGCCCCTGCGCCCTGGCTTTTCATCTTGCTCAATCTCACCATCGGCCTGTCCTGTGCGCTGCCAGCCTATTTGTATGCCCAGGCCAGACGCGACAGTTAAAGACTATGCGCGGAGTAAAAAAACAGGACCTTCCCCAAAAACAGTGCCCCGTCTGCAAACTGCCTTTTACTTGGCGTAAGAAATGGGAGAAGAATTGGGCAGAGGTGAAGTACTGCTCGGAGCGCTGCCGACGCAGTGGCAAAGCGAGCTAGGAGAAAAGGGGTGGAGAAAAGGGGTTTGACCCCTTTTCTTTTAGCCGAGGCGTTTGCTTAGCGTGCTAAACGCGTCGAACTGACTTAGAAAAACGTCGCCGCTCAGATGCGCGAAAAAATCTGTGCGGTTTAGCATGTCCATCACCGGCCCCTTCACTTCCGATAAATTCAGCGTAATTCCCTGTTGCTTGAGTCTTAAGTTTACGGCCTCCAAAGTTTCTAGTGCTGTGTAGTCAATCTCGTTGACGGCCGTGCACATCAATATCACCTGAGCGATCTGATCATTCTCGTAGACTGCGCTGTAAATGCGTTCTTCGAGATACGCTGCGTTGGCGAAGAAGAGGCTTTCGTCGACGCGAAGGGTGAGGATTTTTGGATGCCGCTCGACCTGATAACGGCGAGCGTTGCGAAAATGTTCGGTACCTGAGATTAATCCGACCTCGGCGATATGAGGCTTGGAGGTGCGGTAAAGATGCAGGCTAATCGAGACGAGTATGCCGCAGGATACGCCGGCCTCAACGCCGAAGCCGAGTGTAATCAGCATAGTCACCAGCACCGCCGCGGTGTCGCCTTTCGAGACCTTCCAGGTGCTGCGAATGACAGAGAAGTCGACAAGGGCGATTACGGCCACGATGATAGTCGCAGCGAGTGTCGCCTTCGGCAACGCGTATAAGAGTGGTGTGAGGAATAGCGTAACCACGGCGATGAATACCGCGGTCATTAGGCTCGCCGCTTGGGTGACGGCGCCGGCGTCGAAGTTTACGACCGAGCGCGAAAAACCCCCTGTCACCGGCAATCCGCCGGAGAACGCAGAGGCGAGGTTTGCGGTGCCGAGGCCGATGAGTTCCTGGTCCGCATCGATACGTTCTTGGCGTTTGCCGCCGAGTGTGCGTCCAACAGAAACCGACTCGACATAACCGATGATTGAGATGAGAAGCGCAGGCAGCCATAAAGCCTCGATAAGCGCTAAGGAGAAGTCGGGTAGTGCGAGGGCCGGTAATCCCGTTGGGATTTTTCCGACTACAGCGACGCCGGCCTCTTCAAGATTGAAATTCGCCGTAACGGCGATAGTCGCTATCACCGCCAGCACAGGGGCGATTTTGGTGATGAGCTGCGCGCTGTAGCGGGAGAGACCGACGGCGGAAAGTGCGCGCACGCCCTGCGCCCTTACGAGGAGCAGGAAGACAATAACGCCGCCACCAATCGCGAAGGTCATTCCGCTGACCTGTGCGAGGTTGACCCACAAAGAGTGCAGCAGTTCGCCCAGAGTATCTCCCCCCGCTTGAATGCCCAGAATATGCCGAAGCTGGCTTAAGGCGATGATGAGTGCGGACGCGGTAATGAAGGCTGACACGACGGTATGAGAGAGGAAATTGGCGAGGAAGCCAAGGCGTAAGAACCCGAATGCAGCGAGCATGATGCCGGACAAGGCGGCGAGTGTAACCGCGGCGGCAGTCGCGCTCACAGTGCCGGCCGCTGCGACCTCACCCACCGCGGCTGCAGTCATCAGCGAGGCTATGGCCACCGGCCCCACCGACAGCGTGCTACTGCTCCCGAAGAGCGCGTAAACTGCGAGTGGCAGAATGCTCGCGTAGAGGCCGACCTCGGCTGGCAGGCCGGCCAATAACGCATAGGCGAGCGACTGGGGTATTAGCATGATCGTGACGATGATCGCCGCGATTAAATCACTGCTAAACGTCTCACTGTCGTAGCCGCGCATCCAGCGCAGCGCCGGCAAGAGATTCTCGCTGGTAAGCATTCTGTCTTCCTTGTCGCGTTAAGCGTCGCGCAGCGCTTTGAGTTTTTTCGGCCCTGCTAGCCACTCGCGCCCCTTGAGCATGGCATGCCAGTAAATCGCCGGTAGCATATCCTTCTTTAACACCCAGGCCATCCAAGTTGGTGTTGTGCCGTTAAGGAGAAAGGTCGGGAATGAAGGTAGCAGCTTGCCGCCGTAGCCGAATTCGGCCAAAACGATCTTGCCGCGTTCGACTGTCAGTGGGCAAGAGCCGTAGCCATCATAGCCCGCTGTGAGTTCTCTGCCGGCGAGCGCGCTGACAATGTTCGAGGCGACGACCGGCACCTGTTTGCGCACTGCTGCCATAGTCTTCGCGTTAGGCGTATTCATCACGTCACCTAAGCCCCAGACGTTGGCAAATTTCTTGTGCTGCAAACTAAATTGATCGACGTCGAGCCAACCGCCTGCATCTGCGAGCGCGCTGCTCGCAACAAAGTCAGGTGACTTCTGCGGTGGACACACATGCAGCATGTCGAACTCTTCGCACAGCAGCTCGCCTTCTTTCTCGGGATCGCTGGATTTAAAATAGGCGCGCTTATTATCGCCGTCTACTTCGACCAAGGTGTGGTTGAAGTGAGTCTTCGCCTTGTACTTGTCGATGTATTTTTGCAAAGCAGGCACATAAGCGCCTACGCCAAACAACACGCCGCCTGCGTTAAAGAAATCGATACTAATATCTTTGAGTGCGCCGCTGCGATACCAATGATCACCCGATAAGTACAGCGCCTTCTGCGGCGCGCCTGCGCACTTAATCGGCATCGGTGGCTGAGTGAAAATGGCGCGGCCCTTCTTCAAGCCCTTAACCAGTTCCCAAGTGTACGCGGAATGGTCATAGGAATAGTTAGACGTCACGCCATTCTTGCCGAGGCTCTCTTTTAAACCCTTTATCCCTTCCCAGTTTAGTACCAGGCCCGGCGCCACGATGAGCTGCTGATAGTGCAGCGACTGACCATCGTCACATTGGATCGTATTCGCCTCCGGAGTAAAGCCTACAACGGACTGCTTTATCCACGAGACAGTATTTGGAATGAGGTCGCGCATAGCGCGCTTGGTTTGCGTGTTAGTGAATACGCCGCCACCTACCATCGTCCAGCCAGGCTGGTAATAGTGTGACTCCGCGGGATCGACGAGAGCTATGCGCAGCGCCGAATTGCGTTTCAACAGGCTTGAGGCCGCGGCGATGCCCCCAGAACCGGCGCCAACGATGACGACATCGAAGCTTGGTTTCGCCGGATTCTCAGTAGTGTTAGCTGCCATTGGAGTGTCTCCTACGAAGGGCTTTATTGCCTCACTGACATCGAAGCCAGCTTGTTTTGCGGTGGCGAGCACCGCATCGACGTTTGCGCCTTGGCTCACACTCGCAGCCGACCATAGGCAGGTGGAGCGGTTGCCTGTTCGGCAAAAGGCATGCACTTTTTTGTCCGAGTTTTTCGCGCTAGCGAGTAGCTCTACAAACTGCTCAACTTGCTGCGGCGTCTGCTCGCCCGCCTTAAAGGCAATGCTAACAGCTTCGATACCGAGCTCTTGTGCGGCTGTGGCTAGAGTATCGAAAGACACTTGGTCTTGCGCCTCGCCATCGGGGCGGTTGCACACGAGCAGTTGAACGCCTTGTTCTTTTAAGGACGTGAGGTCATCGAGTTCGACTTGGGCCGAAGCTGTGAGGGTGTCGCTGAGCGTCATGATCTGCATTTTTTCTCCGTTTCTTTTTTTTGAAATAAAGTGTCGCGTCTTTGTCCAGTGCTACTTAAAGGCGTTAATCGGCACTTTAAGATAGACCAAGCCGTTGTCCTCTGCGCTTGGCATCTCGCCGGCGCGTACATTGACCTGCAGGGAAGGCAGTATGAGGTGCGGCATGCCGAGTGTCGCATCGCGCGTAGTGCGCATTTTTACGAATTCAGCTTCACTGACATTGTCGTTTACATGAATATTGCGCGCGCGTTCTTCCGCAATGGTGGTTTCGTATTCAAGCTCGCGACCATCGGGTCCGTAGTCGTGACACATGAAGACGCGCGTCTCTCCGGGAAGCTCTAATAGTTTATGGATCGACCTGAATAGTGTGCCTGCGTCGCCACCGGGGAAGTCGGCGCGAGCGGTGCCTGCATCTGGCATGAACATCGTGTCGCCAACGAAAAGCGCATCGCCGATGAGGTGTGACATACAGGCGGGAGTGTGACCTGGCGTATGCATGACATGCGCCTCCAATTCGCCGATCAAGTAAGTTTCGTCATCGACGAAGAGATGATCGAATTGCGAACCGTCGTGGGCGATCTCCTTGTCGATGTTGTAGATTCCGCCAAAGACTTTCTGCACCGTAGTGATATGTTCTCCAATCGCGAGCTTGCCGCCAACCTCGTCGCGAATGTAGTGGCCAGCAGACAGGTGATCAGCGTGGGCATGGGTCTCGATGATCCACTCTACGCTTAGGCCGTTGTCGCGCACATACTTAATGATCGCGTCTGCACCTTCGTAGCTAATCGTGCCGGAGGCGTAGTCTAGGTCGAGCACGCTGTCGATAATCGCGCAGGCCTTGGTCGCGGGATCTTTGACTACATAGGAGAACGTATTGCTCTCAGCATCGAAGAAGGGCGTAACGACAGGGTTACTCGTGTCGTTGGACTGCGTAGCGTTGGCGATGAGTGCGTTCATAGTGACCTCCTTGGTCGCGTGTTAATGGCTATTTTATTCATAGCTCAGCGGCTGTGATTTGCCGTAAAAAATTCGGTAGATAAATATCGTATAGAACAGGATCATGGGTACCGCCAGCGCAGTGCCGATAAGCGCAAACTGTAATGAGGCGGTGGATGCCGCGCTTTCCCAGATGTTCATCTTACCGATGACGATGTCAGGGAATATGCTATACGCAAGGCCTAGCGCCATCATGAGGCACATCAAGACCATGCACACGAAAACGATCCAACCGTAGCCGGCCTGCAGTATTTGTGGTCGTGAAAGCACCCAGAGTGCGGTAAAGAAAGCCACGGCGGTCATCAGTGGAATGGGCATGAGTCCAATCGCGGCAGGCAACGTAAACCACTTTGCAGCGATCTCGCTGCTCGCGATGGGGGTGGCAATAGAGATCAAGAAGAGGCCAACGCCCATCGGCAGAATCGCGGCTCGCGCCCAGCGTGCTGCCTTGTTGTAGAGCTCGCCCTCCGACTTAATGAACATCCAGCCGCAGCCAAGCACAACATAAAAAGCCGGCAGAGACAGCGCGATAGCCACCGAAAAGGCGACGCTGGTCATGCTGGTTTCGAGTCCCATCACGTAAGCGCCTAGCATCCAGCCTTGAGACATGGAGGCAAGCAGTGAGCCAACGAAGAACAGCGTATTCCACATGCTTTTATATTCTGCGGCCACTTTGACGCGGAAGTCGAAGGCAACCCCGCGTAGGATCAAGCCGAACAGCATCAAGGTGACTGGAATATAAAGGTGCGTAAGAATCATGCCGTGAGCAGAGGGAAATGCGATAAGCAAGATGCCGATGCCGAGTACTATCCAGGTCTCATTTGCGTCCCAGAATGGACCGATGGCCTCGATCATTCGGTCTTTCTCCTCGTCGCTGGCAAGCGGCAGTAAGATGCCGATGCCGAGGTCATAGCCGTCTAAGATGATATAGAGCAGAAGGGCCAGGCCCATTAAGCTGACGAAGATGAGCGGTAACCAGTATTCCATTACGCAGCTCCTGTCGCGGCGTTCTTGTTGGCGGCGAAGTCGATAGTCGCGCGCAACGAACGAGCCGGCTTAGACGACAAGTAGTGCAGCGAGAAAATATAGAACACCAGCAAGAACGCATAGAGGGCGAGATAGCCAATCAGCGTGCTCAATACCATGCCGCCGGCGTGATCAGCCACGACTTCGCTTGCGCGGATATAACCCTGAACAACCCACGGCTGTCGGCCGATCTCGGTGACATACCAGCCAGCGAGAGTGGCGACCCAGCCTGCGAATGTCATGCCGCTAAGCGCGCGCAGTAGCCAAGGACCGACTCGGTCTTTAAGCAGCGCGTAGCTTCCCCACCAGGCGATAGCGAGCATAAGAAAGCCAACGCCGACCATAACTCGGAAACTCCAGAAAAGCGGGGCGACGGGCGGATGCGCATCTTCGAACTCGTTAAGGCCTTTAATTTCGCCATCTGCGTGGTGTGTCAGGATAATGCTCGCCATTTTCGGTACTTCGATAGCGAAGTGAGTTGTGCGTGCCTCTTCGTCGGGAAAGCCGAAAAGTGTGAGCGGCGCGCCTTTTTCTGTTTCCCAAATGCCCTCTACCGCAGCGATTTTGGCGGGCTGATTCTCGAGCGCGACCAGTCCGTGCATGTCGCCAACGAAGATCTGTAGCGGCGCGAGTACCGCCGCGAAGAAGACGCCCGTGCGGATGACTTTCCATGTAGCCGGGCCGTCGACATTCTTACGTGCGCGCAATGCGCTAATGCCGGCCACGAAGAACGAGGCGGTCAGAAGTGAGGCGAGCACCACGTGGATAAATCGGTATTTAAACGAAGGATTGAAGACGATCTCCCACCAGTCGTCGACCATGAAAACGCCATTCTCTATGGTGAATCCCGCTGGCGTGTGCATCCATGAGTTAAGGCTGATAATCCAGAACGCAGACAATGTGGTGCCGATGGCAACGAGGAAGGCGGAAATTAGGTGTGTGCGGCTCGAAACTAAATTTTTGCCGTAGAGCATGATGCCGAGGAAAGAGGCTTCGAGGAAGAACGCAGTGAGTACTTCGTAGCCTAAAAGCGGGCCGGCGATGTTGCCGGCGCGTTCCATGAAGCCGGGCCAGTTGGTACCGAACTGAAAGCTCATGGTGATGCCAGAGACGACACCGAGCGCGAATGTTAGCGCGAAGACCTTCACCCAAAAGAAATAGGCGTACTCCCAATCCAGGCGGTCATCACGCCCGCTGAAGGTGTAGCGCACACGGAAATAGACAAGTAGCCAGCACAAGCCGATGGAAATGCTGGGAAACAAGATATGGAAACTAATGTTCGCGGCAAACTGAATGCGCGAAAGAATGAAGGGGTCTAGTTCCATGAGTGTTTGTCTCCGAGCGTCGGATGCTGTGGGGTTTTATCGTTAAAGTGCGTACACAACAATCGCCCAGCAGACGAGTGCGGTGATCGGCGCGACGAGCATCATCAGGACCATATTCTTAATGTGGATCATGTCAGTAACTCCTCAGTGGGAAGCGAAGCGATAAATTCGGGTGGTGCTTTAAGGTAGATATAGCAGGAGCCGTGCCAACACGCACTTTGTCGCGCTATCTAATTGTGTTTGCTCGCTATTATTATTCTAGCGAGGCTTGCGTAGTGGGTTTAAGCGAGGTGTGATGGGGTTAACGCCATAGCTGTGCCACTAATGTCGAAGTTAATGACAATAACGTCAGCATAATTGACAATAAAGGCAGGAGGGGAGGATAATCAGCCGACAGGAGTCCCTAATGGAGATGATCACCACAGATAAAGCACGCGATTTGGGCGCAATGCTCGAAGGCTATGACTGCCCTGCGATCCTGGTCTCGGCCGACTATCAGATACTCGCGACTAATCGTCACTATACCGATGCCTTTGGCGCCATTGCGCTCGAAGAAGAGCCGCGCTGCTACAAAGTGTCTCATGGGTATTCTAAGCCTTGCGATCAGTCGGGAGAGGACTGTCCGCTCGGTGCAGCCGTCGCCTCCGGACACAAAGAACGGGTACTGCATATTCACCAAACTCCGCGCGGCAAAGAGCATGTTGACGTGGAGATGCTGCCAATTCATAACAGCCGCGGCGACCTCGCCTACTTCGTAGAATTGCTGCGACCCGTGCCGCTTGCGAGTGGCGAGGTTGCGACTCAGGAGCTCGTCGGATCAAGCGTCGCTTTCGAAAAAATGCTCGCAAAAATAGCCCGCGTTGGTGCGACCGACGCATCGGTTTTGTTGCTCGGCGAGTCGGGTACCGGCAAAGAGTTGGCGGCGCGTGCGATTCATATGGCGAGCAAGCGCGCGACTAAGCCCATGGTGACGTTAGAGTGTGCAGGACTGTCCGATTCGCTTTTCGAGAGTGAGTTATTCGGCCACGTCAAAGGCGCTTTCACGGGAGCACACACGAATAAGAAAGGACTCGTAGAGCTCGCGCATGGCGGTACGCTTTTCCTCGACGAACTGGGCGACATCCCCCTCGGGATGCAGGTCAAGTTACTCCGCCTTCTTGAGACCGGGACTTTTCGCCCCGTGGGCAGCGGCGAGGTGAAGACGAGTGATTTTCGGCTCGTTTGTGCGACGCATAAGAATCTGCAGAAGATGGTCAGCAAGGGCGATTTTCGAAACGATCTTTTCTATCGTATTAATGTCTTCCCTATCGCAATTCCCTCGCTCGCGGAGAGGCTCGATGATCTGCCTGCGCTCAGCAAGACGATACTCGCGCGCTTCGCTGGGGGTGAGAAATACCACCTGACGAACTCCGCTATTAAAGCGCTATCGGCCTATCGCTTTCGCGGTAATATTCGCGAACTGCGTAATCTTCTCTATCGGGCCATTGTGCTTGCGGATACGAACGTTATCGATAACAGAGTAATCGAGCGATGTTTTGAAGAAGATGCCTCGATTGTCGATCAGTCGATCGGCGATTCTGTTAACGATGCACAGCAACAGATAATCGAACCCCCCGTGCAGCACGTTGTTGCTGAGCCCATCAGCTTGAAAGAAGTGGAACTTCGCTACATAGAGAGTCTGCTGCGGCAGTATAAGGGCGATAAGAAAGTGGTGGCGAAAATACTCGATCTAAGCGAGCGTTCTTTATATCGAAAGATCAGAAAAAATCAGAATGTCTAACGAGGCTTAAAACAATGAAAACAGTAAAAATCGAACATGACTTTAGGCAATCCGCGGACGAGGTATGGGCTATATTCGCCGATGTCACCCGCTGTGACTGGGTGCCAGCAGTGGAGAAAATTACCTTAGATGGCGATGTTCGCAGTTTTGATATGGCGGGCTTAGGCGAGGTGCAGGAACGAATTATTCGGTTAGATAACGAGGAGCGAGTCCTGCAGTACTCGGCGATAAAGGCGCGTTCTGTGCTCGAGCATCATCTCGCCACGATTCATGTTACCCATGCCGGATCCGGCGGCTGTCATTTCTCTTGGCAGACTGAGATAGCCCCAGATGAATTCGAGCCTGCAATCGCGGGTGGTATGGCCGCGGCATTCGCCCAACTGAAAAAAATTGTGGCGTAGGCGCGGGCTGCAGGTTTTAAAACTCCTGTTTCAGGAGCGCCCTGTGATGGTGCGATGCTGCTTCTCGCGCGTCGCGGCGGGGCGTGTTGCTAAACCCCCTGCTGAGACGCGTGCCTATTTCGACGCGTTGGACCGGTGCGCGCATAGAATGCAACTAATTGAATTTCCGAAGATTGCCCAGGTCGAGCGCCCATAACTGAAATTATTTCATCGGCTGAGCAATCTTGGTACGAGTATTGCTAAGTATAGGGCACATACTCGAAAACGCAGCCCGCTGTATGAGGAGATTCTCTCCCTCTCTCATCATTTCGGAGTGCACCAACCTAGTTTTCAGTATTTTTAACCCGCCGGTGCTCGCACTTGGCGGGTTTTTTTATGGCCTTAGGAAGCGACTGCCAAGGAGCAGCCTAGGCAGGTAGCGAGCTTCGCAGTTGCAGGCCAACTGCCGCGCAGAGCATCACCGATATCAGGGCGAGGCTGACAAAGTCTAGCCGGTCTTTGAGAAAGAAATGACCGATTACCGCGAGTGCGACGATGCCGGCTCCTGACCAAACCGCGTAGGCTATCGAGATACTTATCTGTGCCATAGCTTTGGATAAGAGATAGAAGCTTGCAATATAAAAGAGCGGAATAAGGAACGCATACTTATTACTAAACTGATTGGATGCGCGCAGCGACAGGGTGCCGCACACCTCCAGGATGATCGCTGTATACAAATATAACCAGTGCATTGGTGGTTCTCCCTTTGCGTTGATGTAGGTGGTTTCGTGCGCTGCTTCCACAAATTTGAGGCGAGCGAGCGCAGTCGACAGCAATAGGCTGTCTAGAGTCGATGAGTTTTTTTGACAAAAAATCGAGGTCAAACTCTCGTCGTGGTGTGCTGCGCTTGAGGAAAAATCGCAACGGACAAGAATCAAGAACCTGGAAAAAAGAAAAGGCAACTTAATGCCAGAACTCAATACTAGAGTATTTTTCTGTAAAAGTAAATTCGATTATTGGAATGACTATTTAAGTCAGGAGAATTCTTAGCGTGTTGCGAATTTTTGAGAGGCATAAATATCTTGCTTAGTTTTGGAAAGGACCGATAATTCGCGCGTTGTTTGGATTTTCTCTTGGTATATTTGGGATAAATAATGAGTAACGCTGTAGAGATCAATGCTTGGCGACTTAGCGACGGTGATGACTCCGATACGACGCTTTTCGCACGAATTGCTGCCGACCTCACAAGGCATGGCTATAGCATTCGTCCTGCCAGCATGCCGGCCTCTCTCGTCGATCCCTTGCATGCGCATGTGCAATCAATGAACGAGACGCAGTTCCGCGCTGCAGGTATTGGGCGTGGGGAAAATTTCGTGCGCAGTCAGTTCGTTCGCACCGACGAGATATGTTGGATCGACGGGAGCTCCCCCGCTGGAGAGGCGTGGCTTCAGTGGGCTCAGAAACTGCGGCTCTATCTTAATGAGAAGCTGCTTCTTGGCTTGTTCTCATTCGAAAGTCATTTTTCACATTATGCCCCTGGCGACTATTACAAACGCCATCGGGATGCCTTTAAAAGCGACGCGCTTGATAGGCGTGCCCAGCCCGCCGATTCGAACCGTGTCCTGTCACTCATCCTCTACCTCAATCCGGGGTGGAGCGCGCGTGATGGGGGTGAGCTTGTGCTCTACAAGGACGATGCTGATGTAAACGGCACGAAGGTGACGCCGCTCATGGGGACCCTTGTTATTTTTCTCAGTGAAGAATTCCCCCACGAAGTACTGCCCGCGGCAAGGGATCGCTATGCTATAGCTGGTTGGTATCGCGTGAATTCGTCTAGCGCCGATCGCGTCGACCCGCCTCGTTAATCATTTCCCGCTTAGGCTTCAGGCCATGGGGACTGTGATCTTAAGGGTTTCTTTTACCTGCTCCATGACCACGTAGCTGGTCGACTCCTGCACCCCAGGGAGGTTCAAGAGCGTGTCGCCAAGCAGTTCCCTGTAGGCGCCCATGTTGGCGACGCGCGCCTTGATCAGATAGTCGAAGTTACCCGATACCAAGTGACATTCCTGGACTGGGTCTAGTGCTAACGCGGCTGCTGTGAATTCGGCAAAGATGTCCGGCGATTTACGGGCGAGGCGAATCTGCACAAATACCACGAGTCCCGCCTCGAGATAGCTCGGATTAAGCAGCGCGCTATACCCGACTATGACGCCGTCGCGTTCCATTCGGCGTACGCGCTCCATGCAGGGGGTAGTGGTAAGACCTACCCGTCGTGCGAGCTCTGCATAGCTAAGGCGGCCGTGATTTTGCAGCTCGCGAAGGATTTTTCGATCGATCTTTGATAGAGGCTTGGGCTGCTTCACTGTAATTATCCAGTTGATTTCACTGTTATAGGTCAATTTATAAATATAATACGCCAGAAATATGAAGATTAATAAATATTTCAGCTATCTGAGAATCGCTTGTTCAGGCCTATACTTTTAGCCACTCACAGAGCACGACTAACGGGATTGGAGAGCGACGATGCGAATAGGTGTACCGAAGGAAATCAAGAATCATGAATACCGCATTGGATTAACTCCTGCGGGCGCACGGGAGCTCGTCGCTGCGGGCCATCACGTGTTGGTCGAGACCCAAGGCGGCGCTGCGATCGGGTTCGATGATGAGCAGTACCTCGCCGTTGGTGCAGAGATCGTCGCCGACGCGGGGGTAGTATTCGAGCGTAGTGAACTCATTATTAAGGTCAAGGAGCCACAGCCAAACGAGTGCAAGCGCCTGCGTGCGAATCAGACGCTCTTCACCTACCTGCATCTCGCGCCTGACCCCGAGCAGACCAAGCTGCTGCTCGCCTCAGGGGCGACCTGTATCGCCTACGAGACTGTCACCGGTGCAGGCAATTCCTTGCCTCTGCTTGCTCCTATGAGTGAGGTCGCGGGGCGTATGTCGATTCAAGAGGCTGCACTGTGTCTCGAAAAATCCAAGGGCGGCAGTGGCGTTCTCTTGGGCGGCGTGCCTGGCGTCGAAGCGGGTAGGGTGGTTGTCCTCGGCGGCGGCGTGGTGGGCCTTAATGCGGCGCGAATGGCCTTGGGCCTTGGCGCCGATGTCACGCTACTCGACCGCTCGCTCGCTCGCCTGCGTCAAATCGATGAGCTATTCGACGGCAGGATAAAAACCCTCTATTCCACAACCGATGCGATTGAGTCGCAGCTGAAGACGGCTGACGCCGTGATTGGCGCTGTGCTCATCCCCGGTGCGTCGGCGCCGAAGCTTGTGACACGGGCGATGCTTAGTTTAATGAAGCCTGGGTCGGTGCTGGTCGATGTGGCGATCGATCAGGGCGGGTGTTTCGAGACGAGCCGCCCGACCACCCATCAAGAGCCAACCTATGTCGTAGACGGCATCATCCACTACTGTGTGGCCAATATGCCAGGCGGTGTGGCGCGGACTTCAACGCTCGCACTCACGAATGCGACATTGCCCTTCGTCATGGCGCTCGCGAATAAGGGCGCCGAGGCGGCGATGCGCGATGATGCGCATCTGCTCAAAGGCCTCAATGTCTATCGAGGCGTGCTCACGGTTGAGGCCGTAGGACGCGCGCAAGACTTGCACTGGGTTGACCCCGCCGAAGCGTTACAGCAGGGGGCGCTGCAAGTTACAGCGTAGCGGCGAGCCACGCGTCGATCTTAGCCTCCAGCATGCTCATCGGCAGCTGACCGGAGCCTAAAACCTGATCGTGAAACGCGCGTATGTCGAAGTCGGCGCCTAATGCCGCTTCGGCCTTCGCGCGAATCGCTTGGATGCGCAGCATGCCGATTTTATAGGCCGTCGCCTGGCCTGGATTGTTGAAATAGCGGCGAATCTCCGAACGCACCGAAGGCTCGGGGCGCGGCGAGTTTTCCAGCGCGTACTGTACCGCCTCGTCTTGGGTCCAACGCTTGGCATGAATGCCCGTGTCCACCACTAGGCGCACCGCCCGCCAGATTTCGCCAGAGAGCCTGCCAAAATCAGAGTAGGGGTCTTGATAGCCGCCCATCTCCTTGCCGAGTCCTTCCGCGTAGAGTCCCCAGCCCTCACTGAATGCCGTGTAGCCCTTATTGGCGCGAAAGGCGGGCAAGCCTTGCAGCTCTTGCTGGATTGAGATCTGCATGTGATGTCCAGGCACGCCTTCGTGGTAGGCAAGGTTTTCGAGCCGATGCCTGGAGGCTGCACGCATGTCTGAAAGGTGAGCATAAAAGGTGCCGGGGCGTGCACCGTCGGCGGTTCCGCGCGCATAGTGTGCAGCGCCGCCATCTTGCTCGCGGAAAGGTTCGACGCGGCGAACTTCTAAGCCGGCCTTAGGCAGGATGCCGAAATAGTCGGGTAGCTTCTCATAGGTAGCTGCGAGGAGCGCGTCTGCGTCAGCTAAGTAGGCAGCGCGTCCGGCGTCCGTATTAGGATGATAAAAGCGGTCATCGCTGCGGATAAACGTGAAGAAATCCTGTAGCGAGCCTTCGAAACCGACTTGTTCCTTAATCGCGACCATTTCGGCTTGTATGCGCGCAACTTCAGCGACTCCGGTGTCAAAAATCTCCTCGGCGCTGAGCGGCAGGGTGGTCATGCGTGCTAGGCGTTGTTGGTAATAGGCCTCGCCATCGGGCAGTGACCAGGCACCCTGCGCAGCCTCGGACACATTGGAGAGGTCGTCCGACAACCAGGCGCTAATCTCGCGGTAAGCCGGCAGCATGTTGAGCACCATCGCATCACGGGCTTCATCCACGAGCGCTTGTGCTCGCGCGGCATCGATAGCGCCGCTATCGACAAGTGCGAAAAACTTGCTGTTAACGTCTTGCCAGAGGGCAGACTCGCCCATGGCATCGAAGGGCAGCCCGCGCGTTATCCGTTCAATCTCACTGAGTGCTTGGCGATAGTCGAAAAACGGCGCGCGGATGCCATCGGCTGCGGCGAGTTTAGTGCGCTCAAGGTACTGCAATAAGTAGCGTCCACTCTGAGTTAGGCGGGAGATATAGTCCTGCGCGTCGCGCTCGGTTTCCACAACCTGATAGTTAATCAGGCTGTTTGGCAGCGAGGACTGCGGGCCATTGCGCCCAAAGATAAATCCGTGGCGGCGGAAGCGCGCGGATTCTTCTGCCTGATTGAGCTCAAAGAGCCAGAGGTCGAACGACCGCTGCGATTCGGCATCGAGTGCTGCGTAGTCGAACTCGCTCCGCAGTCGCGAGACAGAGTCTCTGCGCCATTCTAGCCTCGCTTGCAGGGATTCTTCGGAGACGTCGTCGAGCTCCCCATGCGCACTCTTATCACCGCGGCGGCTCTTCGCCAGCGGTGAGAAATCGAGTTCTTGAGCGTATTCTGCATCGAGCCAGGCTGTGAGGCGCTGTGACTCGGACGAGATCGAAGTCGATGTTGATTCTGGCTGG
This sequence comes from Gammaproteobacteria bacterium, assembly GCA_024639905.1. Classification (GTDB taxonomy): domain Bacteria; phylum Pseudomonadota; class Gammaproteobacteria; order Pseudomonadales; family Pseudohongiellaceae; genus UBA9145. Next base: position 115,654 of record JAHEGE010000003.1, read on the forward strand.
GTTGGCCCGCAGGCGGCCAGAAAGGCGATGCCTAGAGCGCCGAGGTAGCGCAGCGAATGCGCCCTGAGCAAGAAAAGGGTGTTGAAAGCCTTGATCATCGTGGTCGCTCGCAGTAACAGTGATGTCACGAGGATAAGAGTATTGCACTGGAGAGTCTACTCGGTAGTCCGACGATTGCGTGGCGGATTCGCGGCTCAGAATCATGGATTACTGTGGCCGCCTATTGCATAATCTCGACCCCCTCCGCTCACCAGATATTGTTGGATTTGCCTCATGTGGTTTAAGAATCTTCGCTTTTATACCTTCGCCAAACCCCTAGCTCAAACCTTCGACGAAGTCGAAACCGCGCTCGCAGACAAGGTGTTCGAGCCCTGTGGCTCTATGGAGAAGGCACGACTAGGATGGATAAGCCCATTAGGGCGCGAAGGCGAGATGCTAACCCACGTGCAGGGGCAATATTTAATGCTGTGCTGCCAGAAACAGGAGCGGCTGCTGCCTGCATCGGTGGTGAACGAGGCGACAGACGAGAAGGTCGCCGAGCTTGAAGAGCGACAGGGCCGACAGATCTATCGCAAAGAGAAGCGCCAGATCCGCGACGACGTCTTTGTGACGCTCTTGCCGCGCGCGTTCACCCGCAACACTCAAACCTTCGCCTATATCTCATTGGCAGACAATTTGCTGGTCGTGAACTCTTCTAGTGCGCCGAAGGCAGAAGAGCTCATCACGCTGCTGCGCGATACGCTGGGGTCATTGCCGGTGGAAATTCCCGCCACTAATCGAGCGCCTGCGGACGTCATGACGCGCTGGCTTAGAGAGCAGCACGGCAGCGATAACTTCGTCATCGATGAAGAATGCGAGCTGTTTAATCCTATCGACGGCGGCAATGTAGTGCGCTGTAAGGGCCAAGACCTCTTCAGCGAAGAGATTCAAGCGCATCTCGGCGCCGGCAAGCAAGTGAAAAGCCTCGGCGTCACATGGAATAGCTCGGTGAGCTGTGTGCTGGGCGAAGATCTGTCTATCAAGCGCCTGAAATTCGTCGGTATGAATGAAGAGCGGGACAACGGGGAGGCCGAATCGGCAGCGGAAAAGTTCGATCAAGAGTTTGCCGTGATGACGCTGCAGCTCACCGACTTCTTCGACAATTTCTTCGCCGCATTCGGCGGTCTCGAGACAGCACAAGGCGCGTCGGACAACTAAACGCGCAGGACACCCCGCATGAACATAAGCAATACACTTGCTGAAGAGCTCGGCGTTCGCGAACAGCAGGTCGCTGCCTCTATAGCATTACTCGACGAGGGCGCAACGGTGCCCTTTATCTCGCGCTACCGAAAGGAAGCGACGGGCGGGCTCGATGACCTCCAACTGCGCGACCTCGAATTGCGGCTACGCTATTTGCGCGAACTCGCCGACCGTAAGCAGGCGATACTCGCGAGTATCACCGAGCAGGAAAAACTGACGCCCGAGCTCGAGAAAAAAATTCAAGCTGCCGACACCAAGTCTTTGCTCGAAGACCTGTACCTGCCGTACAAGCCCAAACGCCGCACCAAGGCGATGATTGCCATCGAGGCGGGCATCGAGCCGCTTGCTGAGTGCCTATTGGCTGATCCCACTCTGGAGCCGGAGGCGCAGGCGCTCTCGTTTGTTAATGCCGACGCCGGCTTCGCCGACGCTAAAGCGGTGCTTGACGGTGCCAAGCAGATTCTCATGGAGCGCTTCGCCGAAAACGCAGAACTTAGTGGCAGCCTACGTTCTTATCTCTGGGAAGAGGGGGTAATGCAGTCTCGAGTGGTCGAAGGGAAAGAGGAAGAGGCGGCAAAGTTCCGTGACTATTTCGATTACGATGAGCCGCTGAAAAAGATACCCTCCCATCGAGCCCTGGCAGTCTTTCGCGGACGCAAGGAAGGCTTCTTGCAGGGCACTCTCGCCACTCCAGCTGCGGTAGCTAATGCCGACAAAACCCGAGCAGAAGCGAGCCCGGAGCGCGCTGAGTTGATGATCGCGCGCACTTTTGGCATCGAAGACAAGGGTCGGCCAGCCGATCGATGGCTAGCCGAAGTCGTGAAGTGGACCTGGAAGATTAAACTCCACACGCGACTCGAGCTCGACCTCATGGGGCAACTGCGCGACGCCGCTGAGGAAGAAGCGATCCGTGTTTTTGCTGAGAATATAAAGGCAATCCTGCTCGCCTCTCCAGCGGGTAGCAAGGTCACCATGGGTCTCGACCCTGGGTTACGCACAGGCGTTAAAGTGTCTTTGGTCGACGCCACGGGCAAATACCTCGAAGACACCGCTATCTATCCCCACGCGCCGAAAAACCAATGGGACCTGTCGATCGATATCCTTGCCAAACTCTGTGCTAAGCACAGCGTGCAGCTCATCGCTATCGGCAACGGCACGGCGTCACGCGAGACAGATAAACTCGCGAGCGATCTCATTAAGCGCCATCCCGAACTTAAACTGCAGAAGGCGATGGTCAATGAGGCGGGCGCCTCGGTGTATTCTGCCTCGGATATCGCGCGCGAAGAATTTCCCGATCTAGATGTCACCGTGCGCGGCGCGATCTCCATTGCGCGCCGCTTGCAAGACCCACTTGCCGAGCTGGTAAAGATCGAGCCGAAGGCGATTGGCGTTGGCCAGTATCAGCACGACGTTAGTCAGGTCAGGCTCGGCCAGTCCCTCGACGCGGTAGTGGAAGACTGTGTGAATGCGGTTGGCGTTGATGTGAACATGGCGTCGGCGCCACTGCTGCGTCGGGTTGCCGGCCTCAGTGCCTCGATCGCAACGAATATCGTCGCCTACCGAGATACCCATGGCGCCTTCAAGTCGCGCGCAGCCCTGAAGTCCGTGCCTCGCTTTGGCGAAAGAAGCTTCGAACAAGCGGCTGGGTTCCTGCGCATCGTAGGGGGTGATAATCCGCTTGATGGCTCAGCAGTACATCCAGAATCTTACGCGGTGGTGGAGAGAATCGGCGCGGCGGGCAAAAAGACAGTTACTGAACTAGTTGGAAACCTCAGCTATCTCAAGTCAGTCGATGCGAAAGCGTTCGTCGATGAGCGTTTTGGCCTGCCAACGATAACCGACATTCTGGCGGAATTGGAAAAGCCCGGTCGCGATCCACGGCCGGAGTTTAAGACAGCAGACTTCAAAGACGGTGTCGAGAAAGTCTCAGATCTCGTTGAAGGAATGGTGCTCGAAGGTGTGATAACCAACGTGACTAACTTTGGCGCCTTCGTCGACGTAGGCGTCCATCAAGACGGCTTAGTCCATATTTCTGCCCTGTCGAACACCTTCGTTAAAGATCCCCATGCTGTCGTGAAGACTGGTGACGTGGTCAAAGTTAAAGTTATGGAAGTGGACGTTAAGCGGCAACGCATCGGCCTTTCTATGCGCATAGATGACGACCCCGAGAGGCGCAAGGCGGAGACCGCCGGGCGCAGTGAGTCGCGAGGAAATGCTCGCGGCGCGCAGCGGCAATCGGCACCACAGCGTTCGAGCACGCCGATAAAGACCGGCACACTGGGCGACCTACTCAAAGGCGCGATGAAAAAATAGGAAGTCTCGATGGCGCTTAAACCTACCATTTATAAAGCGAAGATTGCGCTTACCGATCTGGATCGTGAGGTCTACGACAATGTCACCCTAACCGTCGCCTGTCATCCTTCGGAAACGCTGGAGCGGATGATGGTGCGAATTATGGCTTACTGCCTTAATGCGCAAGAAGGCTTAGAGCTTTGCAAGGGATTAAGTGACTCCGACGAAGCAGACCTATGGGCACGCTCTTTAGATGGCGCGATGTCAGTATGGATCGACGTCGGTGAACCGACGCTTGAGCGTGTCAAGAAGGTGTCGCGTCTAGCGCCCGATGTGCGCGTGTACAGCTTCAACTCGAAGGCGCCTACGTGGTGGGATTTGGCGTCGCCAGAACTCAAGAAACTGCCAGTGCGTGTGTTTCGTTTCGATTGGGCGGGCGTGCAGGCGCTCGCGAAGACGGTGGAGCGCACGATGGATATTGCGGTCACCGTGAGCGAAGGCAGCCTATTCGTTTCGACCGCAAAGGGCGACTGCGAACTGCAGCTTGAGTGTCTCCAGGACGGCTAACGGCCGATCTGCGCCCGCGGCACTTATTGCTTCGATTTCAAATTAAATGCGTCGCTCTAAAGGGGGCGAAGCCCGTCCCCTTTTGTCTGTGAGGCAGGCAGGCTGTTAGAGCTCAAAGCTTCCGGCGATCAGTGGCCGAAAACGCCTAAAAATTTTCTCCTCAGACCCCCAAAAATTCTTGTAGCTACCGACTATTGGCAGTATAAAGCGCGCGTTGAAACCCTTGGTCGCGAATCCTCGCACCGGACTCAGCGCTCTGTTTTAAAGGTAATGCGCATCCGCGCAGTGTTTTGGGCACGGCTTCTCTTTTCGACGTCTCGAAGGATAGCTGGTTGTCCGATCGTTATTTGGAGAAGACTAACGATGCTTTATCCTGCAAGCTTTGGGGACAATCCCCTCTACCCAAAAGACACAGACTTCCGTGTGATCCGCAAGGATGACACCAACGGTTTTGGCGTAATCGCGTTGCGCTCTTTTAAGCGCGGCGAAATCATTGCAGCGATGGCAGGCGAGGTCGTTACCGACATTCGCCAACACACGCTGCAAATAGACGACAATACACACCTACACGATGTGCATTTCTCAGGTTACTTCCTACATTCCTGCGAGCCAAACATCTCGTTGGATATGAAGGCGATGCGCATCACGGCACTGCAAGACATAGCAGCAGAAAGCTATCTCTACATGGATTACGCGGAGACCGAGCAGGTGCTTTTCAAGCAGTTCGCTTGTGCCTGTGGAAGCGACTCGTGTCGAGGTTGGATTACTGGTAACCAAGAAGTCCATCCTGGCCTCGTTCACGAAGCCGTCATGGTCGGTACCGACGCAGCCTAGTCTGCTATTACTGCGAAAACTTGAAGAATGATGACAGAACAGGAATCTCAGCTGTGGTGGCAGCGTGCCGACCTTAGTTACCATGGCGAAGCGCTATTCTTCGCTGGGCATAGTGTCGAAGCACTCGCCAAACGATTTGGTTCGCCATCGTTCGTCTACTCTTTCGCGCGTGTGCGCGACAATTTAGAACGCGTCGACGCCGCATTGAGAGCAGCGCAGCTACCTGCAGGCTACACTTTGCTGTATGCGATGAAGGCGAATCGCTTCGCACCGCTGTTAACGAGTCTTCAGCACACGGGTTTGTGTGGTATCGATGCATGCTCGCCGCGCGAGGTTGAGCATGCCGTAAGCTGTGGATTCCGCCCCGATCAGATTTCCTTCACCGCGGGCAGCCTGTCGCGTCGTGATGTCGAATTGCTCGCCTGCTACGACGGGCTCTTCGTCGATTGCGATTCCCTGCACGCCATTAATGCGTGGGGACAGTGTAGGCCGGGGAGCGAGATCGGTATTCGCGTTAACCCGGCGATGGGTGTTAGTCGTGCGGACAACGACAAGCTGCAGTACGCCGGAACTGCGGCAACCAAATTCGGAATTTACGAGGAGCAGTTAGACGAGGCGCTTGCACTTGCGCGCTCACACGGCCTCAAGATTACAAAGATCCACTTCCATACGGGCTGTGGTTATCTCACGCCAGAGCTGAGTCAGTGGGATGCGGTTATCGGTTCGTGTCTCGAAAAATTTGTCGCACGTTGCCCCGACGTGACAACGGTCAATGTCGGCGGTGGCTTAGGTGTGCCCCACGTGGCGAGCGACGGCACACTCGATCTGCAGGCTTGGAGCGCTGTGCTGCATAAGCACTTCGGCAACCGTAATCTGCGCGTCGAGATTGAGCCCGGCGAGTATATTGTGAAAGACTCGGGTCTGTTATTGCTAGGTAAGACTTTCGAGGAAACCAAACAAACGACGAGATTCGTAGGTGTCGATGCTGGCTTTAATATCGCCCCCGAGCCGGCTTACTATAATCTGCCGTTTCAACCTTTAGCGCCGCGTCGCAGCGGCCCGCTAAAGCAGGTGACGGTAGTTGGCAATATTAACGAAGCGCTAGACGTTTGGTACCGCGACGCGTGGCTGCCCGAGCTCGAGGGGCAAGAGTCGTTGGTCCTAATTAATGCCGGCGCATACTCTGCGTCTATGGCATCGAATCATTGTATGCGAGGCGAAATGCGCGAATTCTTAATCGCAGACCCGCGCACAAGTTCCGCGGCCGATACGCCGCAGTAGCCACCCTGTTCTGTTATCCTAAGCGCCTAGCTCTAGGAGGCGCCTATGGAACCCACACAGATCAACCCCGAACTATTCGTAAAACGCATTACCCTCGATGCCAATCTTCCGAAGCTTGCCAGCAAGATCAATGCTGCGCAGTGGGATGACGAGAACGAGTTGGACGAGGCGGATTTCACGGCGGAATCCCTTGAGTGGTATCTCAGCGATGACGACAATTTCTTCTTCGCTTGTTTCGCGGGTTCAGATATCGCAGGCATCGTATCCGCTCAATTTCTAAGGCGACCGTATGGCAAGATTCGCACACTCTACGTCGATGAGATCGATACGGCTGTGAACTTTCGTCGTCAGGGCGTCGCTACGGCGCTGATGGCAGAGATCAAGAAACTTGCCGACGAAACCGACAGCTACGATCTCTGGCTTGGAACCGAGAAAACGAATGCGGGCGCACAGGCATTGTATGCCTCTCTGCAGCCGGATGAGGTTGAGGAGTTTGTTGGCTACACGTGGAATCTTGACGGCTAAGAAGCTAAGGAGTTAAGCCCTTATTGGGTTACCCACGTTAAATACACCAGTGTCACCGTAATCTTGTCCCTCGATGCGTTCGATATCGGGAGGGAACGTCGCTCGTTTAAGGCGATAGTAGGCTTCTCTGTACGAACCTTCAGCTGCCTTGCCGTAGGTAACATAGAGCGCACGCCGTGAAGATTGGGACCTGTTAGGCCCCGATCTGTGTGGAATAAACGAATCGAAAAGCAGGATGTCGCCCGGCTGAGTAGTCAGCGGCTCCCAGGCGAGCGTCGACGCGGTTTCCCTATTCAGTGTCGAGTCGGCCTCTAGCGGAAGCGTTTCGCGCAGGTAGTTGCCAGGAACAAGCTCCAGGCATCCGTTATCCACAGTGGATGCATCGACGCTAAGCATCAAGGTGATGTGATAACTCTGGCCGAAGCTGGTGAACGCAGGAGCGTCCTGATGAGGAGAAAATCCGTTTCCGCCGGGCAGTTTAAAATTTATTTTTTCTTTGAATAACACGGCACGATCCCCCATGAGCTGTGAGACAAGTGCGAGTATTGGTCGACTGCGTAGCAGCGCGTCTAGTTGCGGATGGAACTGAAGGAAGTTTTCAATTCTGCACAGTTGGCGTCCGTGAGGGTCGTCTTCCGGAGCCTCAAAGTACTGCATCCATTTCCCGGCTGTCTCGGGTAAGTCTTGTAGCTCGTCCACCCAGTGTGAAAGCGTTGAGGTAAAAGAGCTGTTCGACGTAGCGGATAATTTCAAATAGCCGTTCCTGTGCCATGAACTTAACTGCTCAGCGGTCAGCGTTGGGAAATCGTGAAAAGGCGTTATTGCGGAATCAATCTCTTTTTCGCGTTGAGTTTGCAAATGCTGCTCAACGATAGAAAGATAGTGTTTGAGAGGTGGGGTTTTCAGTGTCTCTTGCTTTGCCGCTTCATCCCAACGTCGAAGCAGGAGGTACTCTTCATGCAATGGGTCGCTCTCAAAAGACTTTGCCTCGGCTCCTGTCATCTTGCCACCTTGGAAATCTAAAGTGCGCTTAGACGCTGGTGAGAGTAGTGCAGCGTATTCAGGATTTTTTGTACAGAGATAGCGCTTAGCGTTGACGTGATTCTCAACCAAGCTCGCGACTCGCTGAGAAAAGCCCAAGTTGCGGAGGAAGTCAGCGCCCACTGCTTCATGATGTTTGCGACCTAAACCCGCCATGTCTTGAGCTGCATCGTACCCTTCCAGCACATGGCCGATATCGTGAAGCAGCGCAGCCAGAATCAGTTCTTCATCGGCCCCCGCCTGCTCTGCAAAAAAAGCGGATTGTAGAAAGTGCTGACTTTGTGACACAGGCTCGCCGATGTAATCGGAGTCCCCACGGGCAAGAAGCAATGCTTCTAGCTCGGCTGTGATTTGCTTTGGCGAAACGACGGACTGTGCTAAGCCGTTTTCACGACTAGAGGAAATTATGCTCATGGGGTCCTTTGATTCTCTCGCAATTTAAAGCGCTAGTGCTCAGGGGATTCGAAGTGCCGTCGGTATTTTCGGGTTTGTTGCGCAATGAAACCTCCGCCAACTAGGCCGGGTGCGATCCATAGAAAAATACTAAAACCTTCCAGCGAGTCACCGAACAGCGTATTCATAAAATTGAGTCCGCCAAAAACAAAGAAAGCGGTGTAGGCGGCGATGCCTGAAGCGATTAGTCCGCCCAAGTGTTCGGTCCACCACTCTTTGGGTCGTAGTTCTGTTTTGGTGGCGTATCGCAGCGCGCCTAGCGCCGTGAAAATCTCGAAGGTGCCGAAAAGGAGGAAAAGAATCGAGGACGTTGCCAAACCGTTGGCGAGTAGTCCAAAGCCCGCAACGATTAGCGCCGCACAGAGCGCTAAATGGAGTGGCCGGCGTAGCGCAGCCCTATCGCCGCGACCTAGTATTGATAGCCAGCCTTGACGCGTCGACAACAGCACTAAGAGTGAGAGTGACAAGAGGAATAGCGCGAAATCGCGGATCTCACGGCTCGCCTCTAGCGCTCGAGTCGCGCTGAGCTCAATGCCGCGCGCATGCATAGCGAGTGGAAAGAGGAGGTCGAGCGAGGTTATCACTAGGCCAGAAAGCCCTATGGTATACATGATTCGGGCGAAGTAGCGACCAAAGCGTTTGTGATTAAGGTTGCCCTTATGTGTAAAGAGCGGAATCCAGAATAGCACTAAGCCACAACTGCCAGCGACGATGTGCAGCCGCATAGCCACCTCGTGTAGGTAATAGAGTAGGGTCATCGTGGCCGCTCCTTTTATTCACGTGCATGGAGACTCTTGCATAAGAAATCAGATCTCGCCCCACCGCTGCTGTTATACTGCGCGCTCAATTCAGAAGGAAAGCCCGCTATGAACAAGGATGCGTCGATTGAACCGCGCCTAGTCGAAATAACCCGTGAGCCCGTCGAGCTCTATAAAGTGCTTAAGTTTGAGGGCCTCGTTGGGAGCGGGGGTGAGGCCAAGGCCGCCATCGAGGCGGGTCTGGTGACTGTGAATGGCACTGCCGAGTTGCAGAAGCGCAAGAAACTCGTGGGTGGTGATGTAGTTCGCGTCGGCGACGAAGTCTTGGTGCTGAGCTTAGTTGAGGGCTATGTGGCGCCCACGCTAGCTGAGAAGCCAAAGAAGGTCGTGGAGAAGAAGGCCGCCCCTAAAAAGGATTGGCGCAAGAAGCGCACGCCAGCAGAAATTGATGCAGCCGCTGGCGTCGTCTCCCAGCGTGGCAAGCCGTTCGGCAAGCCCGCGAAATAGCGCTGTCTACCAGTCTAGATCGTCGGGTATCGCGAAGTCGGCATAAGCCTGCTCTTCGAGCTCCAGTTTAGAGAGCTGCTTGGGGTTGGCAATGGTGACGAAATGGTCGGCGCTGCGTTCTTGGATCTTATGCGCGACATCGACCGGTACCATGGCATAGTGGCCATCGGCCTTTGACTCAACGATTGCGAGGGTCCCGGCGCTCAACTGTTCGCGCGTGCGTTTGTCTACCCACAGCTGTTTAACCTTGCCGCCGTGGGTAAAATTGTATTTCAACTCACCCTTGTTGCTTACCGCATTGCTTTCGATGAGTTGACGAATCTGTGCCATCTTCGCGCGCCATTCGCCGTCGCGATTGCGCTCTTCGTTGAGCTTACGGTCGCGTTCGGCTTTCTCACGCTGCACCTGCCTGCGGGATTGCTCCGCTTCCTGCTGTGCGTTCTTTTTTTCAGACTTCTTTTGCGGCTGCTTGGTCTCTTTGCGCTTCGCGCGTTCGAGCTGCTTGGCCTTTTTTTCGTCGACCAGGCCTGCGGCCTTTAACTGATCTTTTAGAGACAATGCCACTGGGGGCTCCTACTGCATAAACCGTGAAAGTACAGCGGTAATGTTAGCTTCCGCGGGCGGTGCTTACCAGACTCGCGGTAGCCGGTGGGTTAAGGGTCGAAATAAATGGGATTGCCTATTAAGCGAGTCGCGCCACGAGGAGTCATGAGGTCTACTCGCAGCCACTTGGGCGCATCAGCTTCGCTCTCGCCGACTAAAGCAGGCAGTGCGAGTGAGCCCTGCCAACGAGTTGCTGTGTCGCTGGAATCCGAGTTTGCCCCGGTGGCTGCAACGATGTCGCCATCAACAGTCCAACGTGGCTCTAGCTCCTCGGAAGATTCCCAAGCGAGTGCAAGGGAAACGGCGCCTTGTTCGAGGCCAGCGAGCGAGACAGTGCCGCCCATTACAGCGCCTGCAGCTTCAAACGAGAGCAGCTTGGTCTGGCCTCCACTGACATCGATGGCTACGTTGCCTGCGCGGATGCCTTCGAGTAGTGCGGCTTCGCTGAGAGCCTCTGCAAAAATCCAAGTGCGCGGATTGCCAATCGCCGAGGGCTGCTGTGCTGGCCGCGTCGCGGTGTGATTGTCGCTGCCGCCGATACCGGTGATGCGATGGCCTTGATTGAGCTTGTCGTGCCAGAACGCGAGGTGTGCCTGTCCCCTGGGCATATCGACGAAGCCGGTGTTAACGACTTCGATCGCGTCGATCCGTGAATAGTCGGTATCGGGCAACACCCAGCCGCAGCCCATGCAGTCTTCACCGGATGGCGAGCCTGGATGGTTAATCGACAGCAGCCCGCCGAGCGCGCGAACCTGCGACTGTAAGTCAGTTACGCTGTAGCCAGTACGTTGTTGTAAGCGAAAATCGACAAATTCGGTCGTCCCAAAGGCGTTGGCGTGGCCGAAAAAGGTCGTGACTTCGCGCCCAGAGAGCAGCAAGGTCTTGGGGTAGAAAGCCTGGAGCTCGGCGAGCACTGCGTGGTGAGAGACCGCATTGTGTTCGGTGAGGGCAATGAAATCGAGCCCGCGCTCGGCCGCTGTCTGCACGCTCAACGCGGCGGGGCAAGACACGGTGGTCCCAAGGTCGTTGCCGCAGCTGCCATCACTGTGTGCACTGTGTGCGTGCAGATCCCCGACATACCAGTCGCGCCCGCGGCTACCGGCAACGGCCTTAGAATCTGGCGTGCCCAGACACTGCAGCGTGATCTCCGCGCTGTAGGCGGCACTCACCCCTTTGCGTATGTTCGGCACGCCGAGTAGCAAATTCCATGTGCCCGCATCGATAGGTCCAGAGGAGTAAGACGGCGTCGCCGCATTGGCTGTCACGAAAAATTCGGATTTATTGCCGCCGCTCCAACCGCGGAAGCCGTTCGCATCGAGTAGGCCGAGGTCGATTGTTGTGCGATCGCTGCGGTCATAATCGAAAGTAACGTCGAGGCGACGCACCCCGGCTGGCATGTCGAAAGGCAGCTCAATATAGGTCGCGAAATCAGCATCGGTAATCTCGCCCTCTAAGCTAAAAGTGTGTCGAGTCGCGACATCGGTGCAGGCGAACTGCGCAGCAGCTGAGCTGCTTAGAAGGCAAAAGAGGCCGCCGGCGAAGGTGAGAATGACGGAGGGGAATCTGGGCATAGGGCTGCGGGCCGTCCGAGGCTGATTGATGAGAGTGGGGGTGAGTATACCGAGCGTACCCGCCTCGCAAAATGACAGGCGTTAACTTTTTGCCTAATCTCGCGATGTTGGTTAGTCTGGAGCGCTAAGGTTCATAGCAAATGCAACAGGGGAAGACACCATGTTAGACGTGTTAATCGTAGGGGCCGGCATCTCCGGCATTAGCGCCGCCTGCCATCTAGAACAGCGTTGCCAGGGTAAGCGTTACGCGGTGCTTGAGGGGCGCGATAACGTTGGCGGCACATGGGATCTGTTCCGCTATCCGGGGATCCGCTCCGACAGCGACATGCACACCTTCGGCTTTAACTTTAAGCCTTGGACAAACGCGAAGGCGATTTCCGACGGCGAGTCGATACGCGATTACCTCACCGAGGCAGTAGAAGAATACGGCGTTAAGGAGAAAATTCGATTTGGGCATAAGGTCGAGGCGGCTAACTGGGACAGCGCACGCCAGCTGTGGACGGTGTCTGCGCGGTCGAGCTCGGGTGAAAGTGTAGAGATCGAGACTCGCGTCTTATTTATGTGCAGCGGCTACTACGATTACACCGCGGGCTACACGCCAGACTACCCCGGTCTCGAAAACTTTGGCGGTCAACTCATTCATCCTCAGCAATGGCCTGAGGACCTAGATTATAAAGGCAAGAAAGTCGCTGTCATTGGTAGTGGCGCGACGGCGGTCACTATCGTGCCGAATATCGTCGACGACGCGGCGCAGGTCACCATGATCCAGCGCTCCCCGACCTATATGTTTTCGAGGCCAGCAAAAGACGCGGTGGCGAATTTTCTCAATGTCATCTTGCCCAGTAAATGGGCCTATGCGCTTACGCGGTGGAAGAATATTTACATGCAAAATGCCACCTATAAAGGTGCGCGCGAGAAGCCAGAGAAATTCAAGAAATTGCTTTTGGGTGCGGTCACCAAATCGCTCGGCGAAGACTACGATGTCGCGACGCATTTCACGCCGAAATACAATCCTTGGGAAGAGCGACTCTGCCTAATCCCCGACGATGATTTTTTGTCGGCAGTGAGGAGCGGAAAGGCAGAAGTGGTCACGGATACGATTGATAAGGTCGTAGAGAACGGCGTGCTCATGTCGTCTGGCAAGCTTGTCGAGGCGGATATCCTCGTCAGTGCAACGGGCCTGAATATGCAGTTTATGGGGGGCGTAGACTTTTCCTTAGACGGTGAGGCGCTCGATCTCAGCAAGCGCTTTTATTATCAGGGCATGATGTTCTCTGGCGTGCCTAATCTCATCCAGACCTTCGGCTACATCAATGCCTCGTGGACGCTACGAGCAGACCTTAATTCGGCTTTCGTTTGTGACATGCTGTTAGAAATGGACAAGCGTGGCGCTGCGACCTGCGTGCCACAGCTGCGTCCGGCAGAAGCCGCTATGCAGCCCCTGCCGACGATAGCGGGCTTTAATCCAGGGTATATGCAGCGAGGGATTCACCAATTCCCGAAACAGGGCGAACATGCTCCGTGGGTAAATACGCAAGACTATCTGCTGGATCGTAAAATCCTAGCCAGCGGCTTGTTCGACGACGGCGTGTTGCAGTTTGAAGCGCAAACGGGCACCGAAGCGGAGCTCTCGGCGGCTTAATGCGCCAAGAGCATTGACGCTAAAGTTGTCCGGGATTGAACTCATCGTGATCGGAATAAATCCGCGTCTCGCCGGCTACGCAGGGCCAGTCGCCTTCACAGGAAAACGGGGGTATATAACCTTCGGGCATCGCCTCGAGTGAGTACAGTGGCGTCGTGACATCTTCGGTTTTTATGCACTGCATAATTTTTCGACGACTGCCTGCCCGCGCCACTTTTTCGCAAGTGAGTCGCTGAGTATCCATGCCGTAGAGTTCAATATATTTGTCGACGCGTGAGTCGATGAATACTTGCTGCTGGGGAGTTAGGCGATTGTAAAGGCTGGTGTAAAGATCGAGCCATTCGTCGTTGTCCACTTCCAGTGCAGTGCCTATCCAGGCGAGCCCAACCGGCAATGACTGCGGTGCGTACTCACCGCGCAAATACATAAAGCCGAGTAGGTATTGCGCATCTTTCACGCCGCGCTGCGCCGCAAGCGCGAGATCAGCAAACGCCGCCTCATACTCACCCTCTTCATAGGCGAGTGCGCCCTGCTCGAATTGTCTTAGTACCTGCTGATAATACAGTTGAGTAAGTTCTGGCTCCGCCAGTGCTGTGTGTGGTTGGCTAACAGCGAAGGCTAGGGCCGCAGATGCTGCAAACGAGTAAAGACTTTTCATGGCTGGGTGTCCTGTCGAAGAGTTAGAATGATTGTGTCAGGCCTGTAATTCCCAGTCTAGTAGATCGCGCACGATAGAGCGCAAGGATGTATCGTATGAGTCTCTATGCGCCCCGCGCCGCTGCGCTTTGCCCCAACCCCTTTTGTGCGATCGAGTTAGAGTTAGCGGCGCAGCAATGCCCTAAATGCGATGAACCCTTGGCGGTAGGATTACGCGATGCGATGGTTGAGGTCGATGTGGCGCATTCAGGAGAAAGCTGGACAGAAGCCCTCGATAAGCTAGAAAGCGCGCTGCATTTCGCTCGGCGCGAGCGATACAAGGGGCTGCGTGTTATCCATGGCAGCGGCCGCGGCAGTATCGATAGCTGGGAGGGCCCCGGCCGAATCCGCCGAGAAGTGCTTAATTACCTGCAGCAAGCCCTGTCCGATAGCGACGCCTCACTGTCCCCCGAACCCCACAACCCCGGCGCCCACCTAATCACCTTCTAACCCGGGGTCAGGTCTTTCATCGATGCATTATGCCGCAAAAATTACAACTAGATGCATCGATGAAAGACCTGACCCCGGGTTTAGAGGCTGCGGCTGATGACGAGTTTTTGGACTTCGCTGGTGCCTTCGTAGATCTGGCAGGCCCTCGCGTCGCGGTAGTAGCGCTCGACGGGGAAGTCTTGGAGGTAGCCGTAGCCGCCGTGAATTTGGATGGCGTCGGTGCACACTTTCTCGACCATTTCGGACGCGAAGAGTTTGGCCATCGATGCTTCGGTTAGGCAGGGCTCGCCGGCGTCTTTGAGCGCGGCGGCATGGAGGGTGAGCTGGCGTGCTGCTTCTAGCTGTGTTGCCATGTCGGCGAGCTTGAAGGCCACGGCCTGATGCTGGGCGATCGGTTTGGCAAACGCTTCGCGGTCTTTGCTGTAGGCGCTCGCCGCCTCGAGCGCAGCGCGAGCGATGCCGAGGCACTGTGCGGCTATACATATGCGCCCGCCCTCGAGATTGCCTAGTGCAATCTTGTAGCCTTGGCCGAGTTCGCCTAGCAGGTTGGTCGCGGGAATCTTGCAGTCCTCGAAGACGATCTGGCAGGTGTCGGAGGCGCGCTGGCCGAGTTTCGCCTCCACGCTTGCGACGCGGTAGCCGGGGGTGTTCGTAGGCACGACAAAAGCGCTAATGCCGTGCTTGCCGGCGTCAGGGTCGGTCACGGCGAAGACGATGGCAACGTCGGCATTCTTTCCTGAAGTGATGAACTGTTTGCTGCCATTGAGCACATAGTGGTCGCCTTCGAGCTGCGCCCTTGTCTTTAGTCCTGAGGCGTCGCTTCCCGCCTGCGGCTCTGTCAGGCAGAACGCGGCGAGCTGTTCGCCGCGAGCCAGCGGCTCAAGAAATTGGCGTTGTTGGGCGGGCGTGCCGTATTGCAGCAGCGGCATACAGCCCACTGAGTTTGTCACGCTGATAATCGTAGAACAGGCGGCATCCGCTGCGGCGATCTCCTCAAGCACCAGCGAGGCGGCAACATAGCCGATATTGCAGCCGCCGTGCTGCTCGGGGACGAGCATGCCGTAGAAGCCGAGCTCGGCAAGGCCCTTCAGCGCCGCGGCCGGAAACTCGCAGTCGCGGTCCCACTGAGCGGCGAAGGGCGCGATATGCTCGCGGCAGTAGCCGCGGGCGGTCTCGCGAATTAAAGCGTGTTCCTCGCTGAGTCTCATAATCGCTACTGCCAGTCGCTCGCAGGCTCGTCCGCGTCGGAAGTTAGGAAGCGGATGAGGTCTTTATGGAACAGGTCCGGAATCTCGATCTGTGGCGCGTGACCCACATTAGGATAGAGGATGATCGCGCTATTTTGCAGCTGATCGGCGACGTTGTTCGCCAATGCCGGGAAATCATCGACTAAACCATCTTCTTCGCCGCCCACGACTAAGGCTTTAGTCGCAATATGCTGCCAGTCATATACGACGGGGTCGTCGTACAGCATCTGGCCCTGAAGGCGGCGAATCTGCGCCAGTCGCGGCCAGTCGCCGCCTAGGGTTTGACCATACTGCCGGCGCACGAACTCTAAATGTGCCGGTGGCCATTTGAGCGGGAAGTAGCGCTGGTGACCTCGCAGAATCGACTGATAGGTCGTCGCGCCGCCGCCGACAAAGGGGTCGCTCCAAGGCCTGCTCTGGCGCTGATCGGTAAGGCCGATCTGGTTCACCATCACTACGTGGGTTGTGACCTCGGGATACATCATCGCGAAACGCGAGACCGCCATGCCGCCCATCGAGTGCCCAACGATCGCCGTCTTCTCGATGCCCAGCTCGTCGAGCAGGGCCTTCATGTTGGCAGCAACCATGTTGAAGCTATAGGGCAGGATAGGTTTGGAGCTCTTGCCATAGCCAATGCGGTCGACCGCGATGACGCGGAATCCCGCCGCTGACAGGGCGTTAATCGTGTTCGTGTAGGCTTCAGAGTAGAAGTTCATGCCGTGTTGAATGAAGACGTTCTGCCCATTTGCGCGGCCACTGGGTGGAACATCCATGTAGGCGTAGCGCAGGTCTTGTTGAAAGCGATTGATCTCGAGAAACTGCACCGGATACGGATAGGGGATCTCTTCGAAGTTGGCCGAGACGGCGCCCCAGTCCGCGGGCGGCTCAGAGGGAGCGACTTCGGGCCAGGCTTCCTGTGCCACGAGTCCTGACGCGAATAGCGCTGTGCCGATTAAGGTGCAGGCCTGGCGCAGCAGGCTGCGAGTGAGTGACGATTTATTATTCGAGTAGAACATGCTGCTAATCCTCTCTTTGCTTATTGTTAAGTCGGGCTGTGAATTCGTGGAGCGCTTAACTCCGAGTTTTTGTTTGTGGCGGCACTGCGCAGAGGCGCTTAGAGTAATTCAACCGCGAGCGCGGTAGCCTCGCCGCCGCCGATGCAAAGCGACGCGATGCCGCGGCTCTTGCCGTGGTTCGCGAGCGCGGCGAGTAGGGTGACAACGATGCGCGTGCCAGAGCAGCCAATAGGGTGGCCGAGCGCACAGGCGCCACCATTGACGTTGACCTTATCGGCATCGAGCCCAAGCGTCTCGATCGCGGCCATAGGCACAACCGCGAACGCTTCATTAATCTCGAATAGGTCGACAGACTCCTTCTCCCAGCCAGTCTTGCTCAGCAGCGCGCCGATCGCGCCGATGGGCGCCATCGTGAATTCGCTAGGCTCTTGGGCATGAGACGTATGTGCGACGATGCGTGCAAGCGGAGTGAGTCCTCGCTTTTCAGCCTCGGATTGGCGCATCAATACCACCGCAGCGGCACCGTCGGAAATCGAACTCGCATTCGCCGCAGTCACCGTGCCTTCTTTGCGGAATGCCGGACGCAGCTGAGGAATCTTGTCGAAACGCGCCTTCATCGGCTGCTCGTCCGTGTCTACGGTCACCGCGCCGCCGCGTGTCGCAACCTCAACGGGAACGATCTCGCCTGCGAATGCGCCGCTTTCGATTGCCGCTTGGGCCTTCTTCAGTGAGCCTATCGCGTAGGCATCCTGAGCTTCGCGCTCGAAGCTGTATTTGTCTGCGCAGCTCTCTGCATACACGCCCATCGCGGCGCCTTCGTAGGCATCTTCTAAGCCGTCGAATGCCATATGGTCGAGCACTTTGGCGTGACCGAAGCGATAGCCCGCTCGTGCGTTGGGTAGCAGGTGTGGCGCGTTGCTCATGCTCTCCATTCCGCCGGCGACGGCGATTTTTGCGCTATTCGCGAGTAGCAGGTCGTGAGCGAGCATAATCGCCTTCATGCCTGAGCCGCAGACCTTATTGATGGTCGTCGTGCCGGTCGATTTAGGAATACCCGCGCCAAGAGACGCCTGCCGCGCAGGGGCTTGCCCGAGGCCGGCGGGAAGCACGCAGCCCATAATAACCTCGTCGACGTCACTCGCGTC
The DNA here is from genome assembly GCA_024639905.1 of Gammaproteobacteria bacterium. Lineage (GTDB taxonomy): Bacteria > Pseudomonadota > Gammaproteobacteria > Pseudomonadales > Pseudohongiellaceae > UBA9145. Next base: position 133,521 of record JAHEGE010000003.1, read on the forward strand.
GATGCCCGCTCGAGCCACTGCCGCTTTAATCGCCGTGGCGCCGAGTTCGGTAGCCTTTACCGAGGCGAGTTCGCCCATGAAGCCGCCCATTGGCGTCCGAGCTTGACCGACTATGACGATGGGGTCTTGGGTCAGTGCGTGGGAGGATGAATCGTGGCTAGCTGCTGTGGTCATACGGTGTTCCTGTGCGGTGATGGCAATCGGCGCGGCAACGCGCGTGTAGCCGTCGAGTATACCGCAAGGATCCCATAGAGAAAGCGCTCAGCGGCGTGACATGGGCCAGATCGGCATCGCGAGCGTAAGTCTTGGAAACCACGCGCGCATTTGGCACACTGCGTGCTGCTTCTCTCACAAGGACCCCTTATGGCAATCCCCGAAATCCTCAATGGACGACTCTCTCTCCCCGTCGTCGCCTCACCGCTCTTTATAATCTCGGGCCCCGAACTCGTCATCGCTCAGTGCAAGGCGGGGGTCGTGGGGTCTTTTCCGTCGCTTAACGCACGCCCAGTCGAGGTGTTAGACCAATGGCTTACGCAAATAAATGAAGAGCTAGACGCTTACAACGCCGCTAACCCAGACAAGCCTGCGGCGCCTTTCGCGGTGAATCAAATCGTCCACAATTCCAACGACCGCCTGATGCAAGACGTCGAGCTGTGTGTGAAGCATAAAGTGCCCATCGTCATCACGTCGCTCGGCGCTCGCACTGAAGTGTTCGATGCCATCCATTCTTACGGCGGTATCTGCTTGCACGATGTGATTAACAACAAATTCGCCAAGAAGGCGATCGAGAAGGGAGCCGATGGCCTCATCTGCGTCGCCGCCGGCGCCGGCGGTCATGCCGGGACGCTGTCGCCCATGCCGTTCATTCAAGAGGTGCGCGAATGGTTCGATGGTCCCGTGCTGCTCTCCGGTGCCATCGCCACGGGCGATGCAATTCTCGCCGCAGAGGCGATGGGGGCCGACATGGCCTATATTGGCTCTGCGTTTATCGCGACCAAAGAGGCGAATGCCGATCAGGGCTATAAACAGTCTTTGGTGGATTACGCTGCTAGCGATATTGTGTACACAAATCTCTTCACTGGCGTTCATGGCAACTACCTCAGGCCGTCTATCGAAGCGGCAGGCTTGGATCCTGACAACCTGCCGGTTAGTGACCCCTCTAAGATGAACTTCGGCTCCGGTGGCAGCAGCAAGGCAAAAGCTTGGCGCGATATCTGGGGCTGCGGGCAGGGTATCAACGCAATTAAGTCGATCGACAGCGCAGGTGAGCTCGTCGCGCGCCTGGAGCGCGAATACGCGGCTGCAAGGAAGCGGCTGCTGGGTTAAAAACCTGATAAAAAAGGAGTAGGCTGTGGGGCATGTCACTAACGAGGCCTGCCCCATGACCCTTTCCTTTCCCTATTTCAATCAACTGCATCTCAAACAACTGCCATTGAAAGCGCGCGTCCGAAGAGGCGCGGTGCGCCCCTTACTCGGTGCGGTCGCGCTGGCCTCTCTCGCCGCCTGTGCGCCGGACACCACCGACACTGCGACGGCCGAGCTAGGCGAGTCTATCGACGTGCGCTGGACCGAGCATGGCATCCCTCATGTTACCGCGCAAAGCTGGGAAGGCCTCGGCTTCGGCTTCGCGCATTCGGTTGCCTACGACGGCGTCTGCGTTCTCGCCAGAGAGCTCGTCGCCGTTAACGGCGAATTATCGAAATATTTCGAGGCGACCGAAGGCAATATCAATAGCGATGCCTTTCATCGCGCGTTGCTAAACCCGGCAAAGGTCGATCAGTATCTCGCCGCGAGTTCAGCCGACAGCAGTGCAATGGATCGCGGCTACGCGCGTGGCTATAACCACTTTATAGAGACGCGCGCAGACGCCTTGCCGGCTTCGTGTCTTGGCGCCGACTGGGTTAAGCCAATCGACGAGCGCGACCTTGCGCGCCTCGCCCTCGGGGTCGGCATACGCTACGGGCTAGGCCGAGTGACTACGCAGATTGCGACGGCTCAGCCTAACCAAGAGGTGGCCTCGCTAGAGCCGCTAGACCTGTTTGTCGATGTCGAAAAAATCGGCAGCAACGCTTACGCCTTCGGAAGCGAGTTGAGCAATAACGGGCGCGGCATTCTATTGGGCAATCCCCACTACCCCTGGCAAGGTCCCTCACGTTTCCACATGGCGCATCTGACTCTACCGGGGCAGGTCGATTTTATGGGCGTTGGTCTGATCGCGACGCCGCGGCTCGCCATCGGGTTTAACGACAAGATCGCCTGGTCACACACCGTGTCCACGGCGCTGCGCTTCACTTTCTTCCGCCTCGATCTCGTTGCCGGCGACACCATGCGCTATAAGCTCGGCGATGAAGAGCGTGCTATCGAGCCGGTTGAGGTGGCAGTGGAAACCGATGCGGGAATAGAAAACCGAACGGTTTATTTGACCCATCTGGGTCCGGTGGTTGCGGGCCCGCAAACGCCATGGGACAACGAGCATGTTTACGTGATGCGCGATGTGAACTACGAAAACTACCGCACCGGTGATCAATACGCAGCGATGCAGAGCGCGGCAGATGTGACCGAGTTACGCGCTGCACTCGCCGCGCATCAGGGTGCTGCGTTTGTGAATACAATCGGCGCCGATAGTCAGGGCGGTGCGTTATACGCTGACATGTCGGCGATTCCGAACGTATCGATCGAACTCATTCAGCGATGTGCAGTCGATCAGTCTGCGGGTGCGCGCATTACGACACTCAATGGCTCCGATCCTAGTTGCGACTGGCAAGTAGATGCTAGCGCGGCAGCACCGGGCCTCATGCCCCCATCGCAGCAGCCAAGCCTCATCACCGAGAGCTATGCTGGCAACAGCAACGATTCCTACTGGCTAAGTAATCCTGCGCTGAGGCTCGAGGGATTTTCACCGATTATTGGCGATGAAAATGCGCAACGTACGCTGCGCACGCGCTCAGGACTGGCGTTTATCGCCGAAGTCTTAGACGCGGGTCAGAAATTCGATCAAGCGAGCGTCGAAGATTTACTGTTCACGCATCGGCACTATGGCGCCGAGCTCTTCCTCGACGAAGTGCTCGAGGCGTGCATCGATGACGCAACTTTAACCGAGGCCTGCGCCGTGCTTGCCGCGTGGGATCGCAGGCACACGACAGAGAGTCGCGGCGCACACGTGTTTAATGAATTTTTCGCCGAAGCCAAACAGCTTTCGGCGCATTACGCCGTGCCATTTAGCAATGACGATCCGGTGAATACTCCGCGCGGACTCACAATCGATAAACCGGAGACGCGTGCTGCTATTGTTGCTGCTCTCCACGTCGCCGTCGATCGCATTACAAGTGCTGGTATCGCACTCGACGCGCGCTGGGGCGATGTACAATTTGAGATGCGCAACGGCGAAAAGATTGGGATTCCTGGAGGTGATGGGCGCGCCGGGTTGTTTAGCGTCATCAGTGCAGGTTTCGACGCAGAGATGGCCGGCTACACGCCGATCGTCGCGGGCAATAGCTACATTCAGTCGGTCACTTGGAACGACGATGGGTCGCCAAGTGCCCGCGCAATCCTCACCTATTCGCAATCGCCGGAGCCTGATTCTGAGTACTATGCGGATCAGACCAAGATTTACTCACGCAGCGAATGGATAGAGATGCCATTTACCGACGAGCAGGTCGAGGCGGCACTAGTGCGCCGCGAAACGCTGGTAATGGAATAGTCATGCGGTGTTAGGCGTTAGAACGTTCCGTTGACTCGTAACGCCAGCTCGATTCCAGTCGTCGTGCAGCGCTGTTCAATCTCCTCCAAGACGTTAGCGGCGCTGCGCCCGACGAAGCGCCGGCGCTGACGACACTGGGAGCCATTTGTGAGTGCGCCGGCATCGAATCGGTAAGTTACACCCTGACGATCGCGGTATTCCGCGAATAGGTTTACGCGCGGTTCGCCCACGTTAAACTCTATGTCGTCGACATCGTAGCGGAACATGCCGCCGTCGACCCTATCAAAATACTGCATTCCCCAATTCGCCCTAAGCTTAGGAATGTCGTGACGGAAGGAAAGCGTAAAGCGTCCGCGCTGATAGTTTAGGAAGCGTCTTTTTATGCCGAGGAAAGGGTCGGTTACCTCAGAGTCTTGTAAGTTTAACGACGTGGTAATTAATAGATTAGGCATGCCGAGCGGCGTTGCGCGCACGCTGGCGCTCAAGTTCATACCCATTTCTATCCCGTCTCCGATATTGCCATTCACCGACTGCAGATTATCTTCAGAGGTACTGGAATCCAGCCGATCGATCACGTCTTCGTGTTGTGCATAGAAGAGCTCGGCGTTGAGCACGCCAAGGTCATTCGGCAGCCGGTATTCGCCATTAAACGTGTAGCGCCACTGCCACTGTTGCCTGAGATCGACATTGCCCTCAAGCGTGTCGGAATCGTTATCGGTCTCATCGCGCACCGCGACGAAGTCGGCGAAGCTCAGCTGGTTGACGATCTTTGCGATACTGCCGCGAAGTTGCAGGTTCGTACTCGGGTTATAACGCAGGTCGAGTTTGGGTTTCACGAAGCTAAAGTCGCGCTGGTTGTTCGAATCACCCGACTGTGTGATCTCAGAGGACTCATACAACAGTGTGCTCTCAAGGGACAGAGTGGGGCTCAGCGTCCAGTTGTGAATGGCAAACGGCTCATAGCGAATTTCTTCCACCGACGAGTTCGCGTTACTCACGCTCAGCTGAACGAGGCCGCCTACCGCGGCGGAGGGCGTGCCAGTGGCATCTAAACCGCCAAGGACTAAAGAAGAATCTAAAGAGGTTTGCGCGCGCTCGAGACCAAATTCCACGCTCTGCCCACCGAATACGTTCATCGTGTAGGAACCGCGAACGATCTGCTCCTCGGTCACGTTGGTATTGCCTAAGTAGAGATTCTTCTCTTCGCTGTTGTCATCGAGAAGAAGGAAGCGTTCACGCACGCTGGCACGATTGTCTTGGTTGGCAATAGCGAGCAGTTTGAAGCGCTGGCCATTGCCGAGGTTGAGTTCGTAGTCGCCACCGATTTCCCAGTTGTCGCGATCACTAGGAATCGCCTCGCGTTCACTCATCACGGTGTTTGGTACGACGCGCAAATTCGTGGTGTAGCGCTCTACGTCTGTTGGATCGTCTTGTATGGCATACAGCGCATTCATGCGGACGCTGCTGTTTACTGATAATTCATAGCCGAGATTCATGCTCAGCTCATTCACCATCTGGTCGCGGGTGCGTGTTTCGAGCACCAGATCGTTTAAAGAGAAGTCGCCAAGCACGCTGTACTCATCGCCAATCGAGACGTTATAGCGAGGCTGACTGCGAGCGACGAAGAGATAGTCCAGATCGCCGCGCTGACCGCTAAGCGACAACGTGCCACCCGGGCGGAAGTTCTGATCTTGATAGCGCTCTATGCTCGCCTCGTAAGAGATGCTGCTTGAAGAGAGTTCCTCCAATAGGATCACATTGACGATCTGGCCGCTACCGCGCACGTCGAGGTCTCCCGAGGTGCCACGAATAATTTGAAATTCGCGCACTTGAGCTGCAGGGATTCGGTCGAGCTGTCCACTCGCGGAATTGTTCTTTCCGGCTATGCGTTTGCCGTTAATGAGTATCTGGTCGCCGTCGCCACTGCCTAATCCACGACCGCCAGAGGAAGGGTTGCCGGGTATACTTGATGGGCCATTATTGCTCGGCCCGCCTGCTGCGCCTTGTCCTGGTATACGGTCGAGCATGTCGAGGGCGGTAATTGGTTGCCACTGATCGAAATAGTCGGCGGCGTAGACGACGGTTGACGTCTCGTCGCCGGCATCCTGCGCAGCGGCTGTAGGGGCGAGCAGCAGAGATCCAAGCGCGATGCTGAGGCTTAGAGAGAGAGCGCTAAGACGGGATAGGTGGCGCGGTGCAGTAAAAACGGGGTGTGACGAAACGACGGGCATGGAGGCACTCTCTTCTTCTTGTGATAGCTCAAACGCTGCGAGGTGATTAACCAGATATTGTACAGGCTCGCGGCTGTGACACCGCGCCTCTGTTACAAACTGGCAATAAATGTGGAGCAGGGAGGGGACAGGCTCTTAGTAGGCGGCCTGGCTGCCGCGAAGGAATAAGTAATACACCAATAATCCAGACGCTATGAGGCCAAGGCTGAACAGTGCCTCGACCGGCCGGGTAGTCATCACGAACCACAGCGTCCACCCTGTGAGTCCTAGGAAGACGAGGGGCGGCAAGGGGAATAGGAAGGTGCGATAAGGACGTTGGAGGTCGGGTTCGCGCCAGCGCAGGACGAAAATCGACGACACCGTTGCTAGGGTGTTCAGGGCTAAGGTGAATCCGGAGAAGACCAGCACCGACTCGAATGTCGAGGAAAACACGAATGCCAGAGTCACCGCGCATTGCGCATAAATGGCTTTCGCAGGAATGCCATGCTCGTTGGTCGTGCCGAGGACGGCGAGGCGCGGGAAGTCTTCGCCGATCATCTGAATAACCCGCGGGCCGGCCATCACCATGGCACTGACAGTGGAGACGAGCAGTGTGGCGAGCACGATGCCGGTAAAGCGTCCTCCAGCCGGCCCGAAGGCCGCCTCTGCGGCGATAAAGCCAACCTCGACCTCACCCGCCATGCTGTCCATGGGTGCAGCGTATAGGAAGGCGAAATTCAGGCCCACATAGAGCAGGGTTACTGTAAAGGTGCCCGCTATGAGAATTAGGGGGATGTTGCGCTGGGGATTCTCCAGCTCGCTACTCAGATAAGTCGCCGAGTTCCAACCGGTATAGGCATAGCTCACATAAATGAGTGCCACCGCGAATTCGGCGCTGGTCAGAATAGAGCCATCGCCCACGGCGGGGAAGAACTGCACCGGCTGCGGCGTCTGCACCAGCAACACGGCGCCGACGACGAAGGCCACGATGATGCCCACCTTGAGCAGGGTGAAGACAATCTGCAAGCCGCCGCTATTGCGTCTGTTGGTAGCGTGCACGACCGTAAGGAGAACGACCAAACCACCGGCAAGTAGGCGCTCGCTCCAAGGCCCTGCGGCAGTTGGGAAGATTGATAGCATGTAAGCGGCGAAGGTCATCGCGGCCAGTGCCGTAGGACCTGCGAAGCCGACAGTCGAAGACACCCAACCTGACACGAAGCCCGCCGCTGGGTGATAGATTCGGCTCAAAAAATTGTATTCCCCACCAGAGCGCGGCAGAGCGGCGCCGAGCTCGGCGTAGGTCACCGCGCCACAAACCGCGATAAGCCCGCCCACAGCCCATAGCGCAAGAAGCGCGAATCCAGAGCGTATGTCGAGCAATTGGAAGCCGAGGCTGGTGAAGACGCCGGTGCCGACCATATTGGCGACAACGACTGCGGTAACTGTGGTAAAGCGAAATTTGTCTGCGGCCATGGTGTTTCTTGTTGTGATCCAGCAATAAAGAAGGCGGCGCCATTATGGCGTTAGCTGCCGGCCGAGTCTATTCGTGTCTAGCGCGGACGTCTTCCTTTCGATTACTAATCTTCTAATTAAACTAATTCATTAGAAACCATAGTTTAAAATCCAACTCTGAGCGCTTTTTAGGTAGAAAATTGACTTATTATGTGTAGAATTCGCCAAGATTTAAGTTCGTTATCAAATAATAAGTAGTATTTTATACGAAACACTTTGTGCTCAAGGGAAGAGAAAATGAATACATTCAATAAGAGGCCGCTGGCCCAAGGCGTGGCGGTGGCGCTAATACTCGGCGCCTCTGCCGCACAAGCGCAGCAAGAAATCGACGAAATCGTAGTCGTCGGTTCGCAGATCCGCGGCGCGCAGATCACCGATGCCCTGCCGGTGTCGGTAATGAACGAGCTTGACATTGAGGCGCTGGGCGTCAATTCCGGCGACGAGCTCCTGGAATTCATGGCGGAGCAGGGACAAAACTTCTTCAGTGAATCTGAAAACATCTCCGGCGGCGTGAATTCGGCGCGCGGCGACATTGGCGCCTTTAACTTGCGTAACCTCGGCACCGGCAACACGCTCGTGCTCCTCAACGGTCGCCGTGTGGTTAACTCGGCTGCGTATCAGACCGAGGCCGTGGGCGGCAGCTTCGTACCGGTGAATACGGTAAACGTGCAATCGATTCCGGTCACCGGCCTGCGTCGCACCGAAGTGCTGCGTGAGGGTGCCTCGGCGATCTATGGCGCCGATGCCGTTGCTGGCGTTGTGAACTACGTCATGAAGAACGATTTTGACGGCCTCAACGTTAGCCTGCGTACCGACAGCTACGAAAGCATCGGTCGTGACGATGGGCGTCTTACGGTTGAGTGGGGTACTAACCTCAATGACGGTCGCACCAATCTAGGCGCGAGCTTTAACTATTTCGAGCGCGACCGTGTCAACTCCCAGGATGACGTCCGCTGGTCCGATAGCGACTTCCGCGACCGCGTGGGCGACAACGAATTCAATACCACCACGTTCCGCAACGACAGCGCCAATTCTGCCTACGGTCAGTACGACGTGCGCCCTAGCGTGTCGAGTAACGGTTTGCGCAATGTGATTACCGATAGCGCGGGCGAGTTCGAAACGTTCCCTCTCGGCGACAGCCGCTGTGAATACACGATCAACGACGAAGTCTGTGGCGCGGTCGATGGCCAGGGCACGTACCGCTACAACCTCAACGAGAATCGCGACCTGTATTCGGAGCTCGAGCGCAGCAATCTGTACGCGTATCTGAATCACGACTTCGACAACGGCATGGAAGGTTTCGGCGAGTTTAGCTGGTATAACTCCGACACCAATACGATTCGCCATCCCTCATCGCGCTCAAGCGCCGTGGCTAAATTCCGCATGGCCGCCGACGCTTACTACAACCCACTGGGTTCGTGCGACTCACCGAACCGGCTACCTGACAGCGTGATCGGCACGGGCGTGTCGTGTGACGGCTTGCAGCTGGAACTCGACAATTACCGCTTCACCCAGGCGCCACGTAGCGTCGATGTAAAGGGTGATACCTACCGCTTCCTCGCGGGCCTGCGCGGTGAGGTCAATAATTGGTTCTGGGAAGGCGCCTACACGTGGTCGCGCGCAGACCGCGAAGATGTCACCCATAACCGTGTAAGTAATATCCTCATGACCGAGGCGCTTAACGACACCACGTCAGCAGGCTTTAACCCGTTCGCACCGAACACCGGCAGCAACCTCGAGCGCACGCTTGTGGATGTGATTAGGCTCAACGAGCAAGAGCTGTCGATGTTCGACTTCAAGGTCTCGAGCGGCGATGTGATGAATCTGCCTGCGGGGCCAGTCGGCATGGTCGTGGGCTTCGAATACCGCGATGAATCCTTTCTTGATGACCGGGACCCGCGCCTCGATGGCACGATCCAGTTCACCGATGTATCGGGCAACACCTTCCCCTATATCTCAGACGTCGCGAACTCTAGCCCGACATCAGATAGCAGCGGCGACCGTCAGGTTACCTCGCTCTATACAGAACTGCAGATTCCGGTGCTTGACAACCTAGACGTGCAACTCGCCGCTCGTTACGAAGATTTTTCCGACGTTGGCAGTACGACAGTGGGCAAGGTCGCGTTCGGTTACCGCCCCTTCGAGCCCGTGTTAATCCGCGGCTCGTGGTCTGAGGCCTTCCGTGCGCCCAATCTCGTCACGATCAATGAAGCGCAGGTCGCTCGCTCGAATACGCGCAACGACTTTGGCTGCCTCGCAGTAGATCCTGACGAAACAGTACTCGATTGTAACTACGGCATGCAGCGTATTGCACAAGGCAGCAAGACACTGCAACCGGAGACCTCCGACAACTACTCCTTGGGTTTAGTGCTCGAGCCAGTAGAAGGACTGACCATTACTTACGACAAGTGGTCAATCGAGAAGAGCGACACCATCGGGCTATTCGGCGAAGAGAACCATATCGCACTCGATCTTTTGCGACGGCTGAGTTCGGGCGGCAACTGTGCCTCGGTAGCCACTAACCCTGCGGTGATTCGTGAGTCAGACGTGCCAACCGACGCCCTGCCGCTGTTCGAGGCCGCTGGCCTGTGTCCGTTTGGTGATGTCGTCCGCGTCGACGACAACTATACTAACCTCGATGAGCGCACCGTCGAAGGCACTGATATTGGCGTCTACTACGAGCTGGAGACCGGTCTCGGCGAATTCGGCTTCCGCTACGTCGGCACGTTTATGGACAAATACGAGCAGCAAGCCGGCGGCCAGGCAGCCGAGCTCGTCGCGGCAAAAGCCTCTGGCGCCTTGCCGTCGAGTGTTCCCGTGGTTGGTTTCAGCAGCCTAATCGGCCAAGACGGCAACCCAGAACGCAAAGACACCGTGCGCGCAAGTTGGAGCAAAGACGATTGGGCGGTGCGCATGACTGGCCTGCGCTATGGCGACTTCGTGCAGAACCTCTCTAACGGGCAGGTCTATCCTATCCCTTCAATGACGACGTTTAACCTCTCGGTTGACTACAGCTTCGACATGATTGGCGATATCGACAGTCGTATCCGCCTGGGCGTAAACAATGTGCAGGACGAGCGTGCGCCATTAGCGGATGATTCCTTTGGCTATTTTGCCGACCAGCACCGCGATCTCGGGCGCTACTACTATGTAGACCTGCGCTTCCGCCTGCTATAGTCTTTAGCGACTAACAGAGCACAACGAAGAGGAGCCTGCGGGCTCCTTTTTGTTTTAGTGCTGCAGTGCCAAAGCCTCACTACTTCTTGAGATGACTATGATCAGCCTACCTTCGTTATGGAAAGCGAGCGCCGCGGTGGTCGCGCTCGCGGTATCTTCCTCGGCCTACGCAGACTATTGTGAGTCGTCCCTCGCGCTGGTCGACGACAACTTCAGTGGCGGCAACCTTGGCGTGTGCGAGTTTTCCAGCGCTAACAGCGTCGAATTTACAATCACTCCCGAAGATGCCCCGCCTATTAACCCAAGCGCGTGGTACTCATTTCGCCTAAGCCCCAAGCAAGCCACTGAGCTAACACTCACGCTAACCTTCGTCGATGGACACGCTCGCTACTTACCGAAGATAAGCGACGACGGCGAGGCGTGGCGGACTTTAGAGGCTTCACACTACACGATTAGTGAGGACCGCAGCACGCTCACCCTATTAATAGAGGCGCGCAGTGCGCCGCTATTCATTTCGGCACAAGAGCTGTTGGTTAACGACGACTATGAACGTTGGCTACGAACCCTCGCGTCGCATCCCGAGTTGAGTAATCGCACTTTGGGCCGCAGCATCGATGGCCGGCCAATTCAGGCCCTGCTCACCGAGAAGAAGGCCGAGGTAGTGTATTTGTTTGGTCGTCAGCACCCGCCAGAAGTGACGGGCGGTCTCGCCATGCAGAGCTTCGTCGACGAAGTCTTCACCGACACCGCGCTTGCACGGCAATTCCGCGAGCGTTTTATGCTCGTGTTAGTGCCGCTGATTAATCCCGACGGCGTCGAGGCAGGCCACTGGCGGCATAACCTCGGCGGCCGCGACCTCAATCGCGATTGGGGGCCATTTACGCAGCCAGAGACACAGAGCATCAAAAGGCTTATCGACGAGCTCGACGCAGAAAGCATCGCACCGAAACTCATGCTCGATTTCCATTCGACTCAGCGCAGCCGGTTTTATACGCAGATGCCAGAAGATTTCGACGAGCCGCTAGACTTCGCGCGTGATTGGCTAGAGCGTGCAGGGCTACAAATGCCAGATTTCGATTTCCTCTATGACCCGCGTAAGCCGTCTGGGCAAGAGAACACGAAAAACTATTTCTACTCAACGTATCATATACCCGCGATCACCTACGAGATCGGCGACGAGGTCGACCGCCACGATATTCAAAAGACGTCACCTATTTTTGCACGCGAAATGATGCGTGTGCTGTTGGAGCGAGAGTGAGGCTAAACCTGATGCGAAATTTTATCCGTACGGCAACGATAGCCGCGTTATTCTCGTCCCTTCTCGGGCCAGTCGGTTTGGCTCAACAAGCGGAAATCACCCAGCTGAAAAACCCTGCACCGACGCAGGTCCTTTTCGTCGGCAATAGTTATTTCTATTACAACGACAGCCTACACAACCACGTCAATCGCTTGGTGCAAGCGCACGACGAGGAACTCGCCGAGCGCATCGCCTATAAATCGGCAACCATAGGCGGGGCCTCGCTAAGCCATCACGATGTGGCAGCACACTTGCAAGCCGGTAAGCTTGGTCTCGACGAACCGTTCGATCTGGTGATCTTGCAAGGGGGTAGTGGCGAACCATTAAGAGACTCGCGCCGTGAGACCTTCAAGCGAGTCGCTGCCGAGCATGCGCAGATTATCCGTGAGGCTGGTGCAGAGGTGGCCCTGTATATGACGCCCGCTTACTCCGAGGCGCACGCAAGATTCGACCCGGCTATGATCGAGCGCATCGCGTCGCTTTACATCGAAACGGCGAACGAAATCGACGCCCTCGTGATTCCAGTCGGCCTCGCCTTCGAAGAAGCCTATCGGCGCCGGCCCGAGATGGTCTTGCATAAATTTTTCGACGGTAGTCATCCAGAACTGGAAGGCACCTACCTCGCCGCCTGCGTAGTTTTCGCTACGCTTTATGGCGAGTCGCCTGTCGGTAATTCCTATACCTATTTCGGCGAAGTCAGCGACGAAGACGCACTGTTCTTGCAGCAGGTTGCGCAGGATGTCGTCAGTCTATTCTTTGCTAGGTGAGCGCAGTAACACTCAAGGAAGCTCAGTAAATTTTTAAAAGGGGAAAAGAAGAAAATGAAAACCAAAATCACAGAACTGTTTAATATCCAGCATCCAATCATTCAAGGCGGTATGCACTATGTCGGCTTCGCCGAACTCGCCGCCGCGGTTTCTGATGCCGGCGGTCTCGGCATTATTACCGGCCTAACCCAGCGTACGCCAGAATTGCTCGCCGCGGAAATCGCCAAGGCCAAGGCGCTCACCGATAAGCCGATTGGGGTGAACCTAACCTTCCTGCCTTCGGTGAACACGCCAGACTATCCAGGCTATGTGAAAGCCATTATCGAGGGCGGCATTACCGTCGTCGAAACTGCTGGCCGCAATCCCGTGCAGGTTATGCCGGCGTTGAAAGAAGCGGGCATCAAGGTGATTCATAAATGCACCTCGGTTCGCCATGCGCTCAAGGCGCAAGAAATCGGCTGCGATGCCGTGTCTGTCGATGGCTTCGAATGCGGCGGACACCCTGGCGAAGACGATATACCGAATATGATTCTCCTTCCTCGCGCAGCCGACGAGCTGGAGATTCCATTCGTGGCCTCTGGCGGTCAGGCGGATGCGCGCTCGCTCGTCGCCTCGCTCGCCATGGGCGCCGAAGGCATTAACATGGGTACGCGGTTTATCGCGACGAAAGAAGCCCCCGTGCACGACAACGTCAAGCAGGCCATCGTGAACGCGAGCGAACTCGACACGCGCTTAGTCATGCGTCCGCTGCGGAATACCGAACGCGTGTTAAACAACTCGGCGGTTGAGCGGTTGATTGCGAAAGAGAAAGCGCTGGGCGATGCGATAAAATTCGAAGACATTCACGAAGAAGTTGCGGGCGTCTATCCGAAGATCATGCTCGAAGGCGACATGGAGATCGGTGCGTGGTCTTGCGGTATGGTGGCGGGCCTTATTCACGATATTCCTACGTGTAAGGAGCTTATCGACCGGATTATGCTCGAAGCCGAAGTTATCCTGAATCAGCGCCTCGCGGCGATGCTGCGCGGGTAGACGGGAATGCCGAGGGTGGGAAGCCTCGGCAAACCATTCTTTCTCCAGTAAGCCTGATTCTTATCAAACTCTCGAGTCGAGCTTTGTGGTCTCTTAAGGCTTTCCTAAGGTTATTACACCAGACTCACTGCCAGTATTGAAGAATGCCACTACGAGATAAAGGATGATCCCGCGTGACCCACATTGAACCCTGCTTACGCAGCCGTCTAAACACCGTGGTTCTCGTTGGGGTGGTACTCGTTGCTGCCGGCCTGGTTGTCTCGCCTCAAGTGAGCGCGCAATCTTCACAACAGCTCGAACAATCACGCGACGTGAGGGCAGGCGAGCTTCGTGAAGAGGCGGCTCTTACTCAAGTCGATCATGAGCATGCGACACTGGCACGTAGCGCCGAGCTCACGCTCGCAGAAATTGTGAGTGCGGCGACCTTTAATGCTCCCGAAGCTCTAATGAGTGCGGCGCGCGAGCGCCAGACCCGCGCCTATGCTGATCTTGCAGACGGCCTGACACCCGGTGTGATGAGCTGGCAGTCGTCGCTTCTTGACGACGGCTTCACCGATAAACTAGGTGTTCAGGAGATCGAGACTGGTTTGCAAATTGGACTTTGGCGTCGCGGTGAACGCGAAGGCGTCGCCGCGCTCGCCGAATCCCATTCCGCACAGTCTCGCGCCACCCAAAATTATCTCACCTGGCTTAGCGCGGGGCGTGTACGCGCGCTAATCTCGCAGCTGCAGCTCGCCGATGCGCAGCTCGCACACGAGCAGGCAATCGCCGCAAGCCTCGATACGATCGCCTCGACTGTGGCTCAGCTCGTCGCTGGCGGCGAACTGGCCGAATTCGAATCGTTGCGCATCGAAGCGGAGCAACTCGAACAGGCACTCGCGGTCGTCGATGCCGAGGCCGCAGTCGTTGACGTCGAGCGCGACTATTTCGTGGTCACCGGACTTAACGTCCGGCCTGCGCAGCGGCTCACCGAATCGGTCGCTAGCACTGAGGAAGCCGAGGCTGCGCTCGCTGATACTCAGCATCATCCGCTCCTCGCTCTGCTTGCACTTGAGCAAACCCTCGCACAAGCCAACGCCGAACGCGAAGCCGCCAATTCGATTAGCCGCAGCACCCTTAGTCTCGGAGTGAGACGAGAGCGTGCGGGTAATCTGCAGCCTACTAACGACACCCTTGGCATTGGCATTACGCTGCCACTCGGCGGCCGGCGCCTCGCCAGTGCTACTGCGGCGGATGCCCATGTGCAAACTACTCAAGCCGCTGTGGCGCTGCGAAAGACGCAGCGGGAATTGCAACAGCAAAGGCACGAAGCCGAACATGCGCTCAGCGTCAACAGGGAGGCGCTGGAGCTTAGCGACGTGCGGCAAGCACTCGCGCAGCGTCGCCTCGCGATGGCAGTCGCTGCGTTCGAAGGGGCCGAGTCTGATCTCGAGTCGCTATTAAGGGTGCGTCGGCAAGTCGACGCTGTAGAGCGCGACGCAGAGGCGCTGCTGCTTCAGCGTGAGGCGCTTATCGCCCAATACAATCAAGCCGTAGGAGTGCTGCCTTGAATCATCCGCTAAGATTGACTCGAAATTCGCGACAAGGACTGCGCGCTGCAGCCTTTTCTCTCGTCCTTTTCTTGGCGTTGGATCCCCTTGCCTCCGCGCAAGAATCGCAGTCGGAATTGCTACAGCTAACAGAAGCTAACGCGCTTCGCCTCGGCATTGTTTTCGCCCCGGTGGTCGAGGTGGGAAGCGGACAGGGCGTCATCGCCGTGGGCCAAGTAATCGCTGCACCGAGTGAAGGCTCACAGCTGCACTCGCCTGTCGCTGGGGTCATCGATCGTTGGCTCGTGCCCTTGGGCGAGCACGTTGTTGAGGGCAGCCTCCTCGCGACAGTGCGCAGTGCCGATGCTGCTGCGCAGCAACGCGCTTGGCTTGCCGCCGACATAGAGCTACAACAGGCGCGTCTAGACGCTGCGCGGTTGGAGACTCTGCTGGAGCAGGGTGTGATTGCTTCGCGTAGGCAACAACAGGCTGTGCTTGCGCTAAGTAAGGCAGAAAGAGACGAGGCATCTACCGCCCAGTCACTCGCGATACTTGGGTTCGATGCAGCCCAAAGGCGCGCACTTGCCGAGGAAGGCACCCACTCAGGCCTCGCGCTGCTTCGAGCACCGCGCGCCGGTCGTCTCGTTCATCAGGCACGCCGCGCGGAAGAGCCCGTTGCGGTTGGCGACGAGGTAGCCGAACTCCAGTCAGCCTCGAGCAAGTGGCTGTCGCTCGTAGTCAGCTTGCAGCAGGCACAGGGCGCGACGCCCGGCACGACCCTTTCGCTAGTCAATTACCCGTATTCACTTACATTGCGGCAGCGCGACTATGCGACTGATGCGCAGACACAGACGCTCGAACTGCTGGCCGAATTCGATGCCAACGCGGCGAACGAGTTGCCATTGGGTACGCTCGTCGATGTCGTCATCGAGCCGCCACGGGGAGGGCTCCTCATTCCGAGCACGGCAGTCGTATTTAGCGCAGGTGAAACGCTTGTGTATGTGCAGGGTGCTGCGGGCATCGAGCCGCGCGCCCTGTTTCTCACGCCTATCGGCAGAGATTACTCGGCAACCACAGGCATAGCGCGCGGCGAGCGCATAGCGGTGCGAGGAACGGCGCTTCTCAAGGGTATGCAGCTCGGTTTAGGCGGAGACTCGTAGTGCTCGCCCGACTCATTCAAACGGCTCTGAGCCAACGCTTGCTGGTGGGCTTGTTGGCCTTACTACTCGTTGGGTTTGGGGTGCGGGCCATGCTCAGCCTGCCGATCGATGCCTTTCCCGATATTTCCCCGACTCAGGTCAAGGTCATCATTAAGGCCCCTGGGATGACGCCATCTGAGGTTGAGGCATTGATCACCCAGCCGCTCGAAGTCGAACTGTTGGGTATACCGCAGAAGACGGTGCTTCGTTCATTGTCTAAATACGCGCTTAGCTCGATTACGCTCGATTTCGAAGAAGGCACCGATATTTATTGGGCGCGGCAGCAGGTGGCAGAGCGCCTTAATGGTGTGTGGGGCGACCTCCCCACCAGTATTAGCGGCGGGCTTGCGCCCATGAGCACTCCGTTGGGTGACATGTTTATGTTCACTATCGAGAGTGACACTCTGACGCTTGAGCAGCGGCGCTTCTTACTCGATTGGACAATCCGTCCGGCGCTGCGCACCGTGCCCGGAGTTGCCGACGTGAATGCGCTGGGTGGTTTTGTTAAAACCTACGAGGTCAAACCCGACCTTGGTGCGATGCGCGCGCTTGGGGTAAACGGCGAGGCGTTGGTCGCCGCACTTGAGTCTAATAATAAGAATGACGGTGCGGGGCGCATCGATCAGGGCGAGGAGGCGATGTTAGTTCGGGTAGAGGGGGCGCTAGGCGGCGAGGCCGATATCGGCGCCTTACAGATTCCAGTCGCGAGCGGCGGTTTCATTCGCTTGGATCAGATCGCGCGCATCGACATGGGGTCTCTGACGCGCTACGGCGCGGTCACCGCCGACGGTGAGAGTGAAGCCGTGCAGGGCCTTGCCATCGGCCTCAGGGGCGTCAATGCGCGCGAGCTCATCGCGAACTTGAATCTGAAACTTGATGAGATAAACGCGACCCTGCCTGAAGGCACATACACTAAAATTTTTCATGAGCGCAGCGTACTTATCGAGGGAGCCGTGGCAACTGTCTCGAAGGCGCTGCTCGAAGCTGTCGCGCTCGTCGTCGTATTACTCGGACTCTTCCTAGGCAGTTGGCGCGCCGCTCTTACCGCCGCGGTCGTGTTGCCGTTAGCGGCGCTATTTACGTTTGTGCTAATGGACGTCAACGCGATGAGTGCGAACTTGATGAGCTTGGGCGGCCTGGTGATTGCCATCGGCATGCTCGTGGATTCCTCGATCGTGATTGTCGAGAATATCGTAGCGTCTCTCGCTGTCCACTCGGCGTCACAGCGGTCTGGTTTGGGCAGACTCCCTGCACTGCATATTATCTATCGCGCAGTGAAAGAAGTTGCGCTACCGGTGACCTCGGGCATCTCTATTATCGTCATCGTATTCTTGCCGCTTCTGACCCTGCAGGGCCTCGAAGGTAAACTCTTCGGTCCTGTCACGCTAACAATTGTCTTTGCGCTCCTAGGCTCTCTCGTTGTTTCTCTCACCGTAGTGCCCGCGCTCGCCTCTGTGCTTGTGGACGCAAGCAGTCACCGCGATCCGTGGCTCGCGCGCACTCTCGCGGCAGGCTATAAGCCGAGTTTGGAATGGGCATTAACGCATCAGCGCGTGGTCGCTGCGGCTGCCGCACTGCTTTTGGTTATTACGGTGGCCGTGTATCCGCGTGTAGGCAAAACATTTATGCCAACGATGGACGAGGGCGACATCATCATTCAACTGGAGTTACTGCCATCGATTAATCTCGCGACGACCGTCGAGATCGTGAAGTCGATAGAGCGGGCAATCTTGCTAGAGGTAGAGGATATCGTACGGGTTGTCTCTCGCAGCGGTTCGGATGAGATAGGCATGGACCCTATGGGCCTCAACGAAACCGATATGTTTTTGCAGCTAAAACCCAGTGACGAATGGCAAGCTGAGAACAAAGAGGCGCTTGAATCACAACTGCGAGGCGTTCTAGAAAAATTTCCTGGCGTGAACTTCGGTTTCACCCAGCCGATCGATATGCGTGTGTCAGAAATGTTAACCGGGTCGCGTGGCGATGTAGCTATCAAACTATTCGGTACCAGCCTCGATGAATTGAATGCGGGCGCCCAGCGCATCGCCGACCTCGTTGCCTCTGTTGCAGGAGCGGTCGATACCACCGCAAGTCTTAACGAGGGTGCGCAATACCTCCAAGTGAAGGTCGACAGAGTACGCAGCGGCAGGCTTGGCTTAGACTCTGATGAGTTACAAGCCCAGCTGCGTGCGGAACTCGAGGGCCTTGTCGTAGGATCGGTATTGGAAGGAGGCGCGCGAGTACCCTTGGTGATTCGCTATGACTCTCTGCGCGGCGATGGGTTAGCGGCACTAATGGATCGGTTTATTGTGCTTGAAGACGGCACATCGATCGCCTTAAGCGAGGTTGCATCGATAGAGCGAACCGAGGGTCCAGTGGCTATCTCAAGAGAATCCGGGCAGCGTTTCGCAGTGGTGCGCACCAATGTCGAGGGGCGCGATCTCGTAGGCTTCGTCGATGAAGCGCGAGCGCTGGTTGCGCAGCAGGCTCAACTGCCAGCAGGGAGTGTCGTTGAGTGGGGGGGTGAGTTCGAGAATCAACAGCGCGCTGCCGCGCGGCTGGCGCTCGTCGTGCCGGTGTCATTGCTGCTCATCGCGTTCATTCTGTTCTTAACTTTCGGTTCGCTTAAACAAACCGCGCTGGTGCTCTCGAACATTCCCTTCGCGATGACCGGTGGTCTGTTGGCGCTGTGGGTGACGGGCGAATTTTTATCGGTTCCGGCATCGGTGGGCTTCATCGCTCTGCTGGGCATCGCCGTGCTGAATGGCGTCGTGCTGATGTCGTATTTTAACTATTTATACGCGAAGGGTATGGACGTCATCGATATCGTGCGCGAAGGCGCGCAGCGAAGACTGCGCCCTGTAATGATGACGGCAAGCATTTGTGCATTCGGTCTTGTGCCGCTGCTTCTCGCAACCGGTCCCGGTTCGGAGATTCAAAAGCCGTTGGCCATCGTGGTGATTGGTGGACTCATCAGTTCGACACTGCTCACACTCTACCTCTTTCCTCTCGTCTATCTGAGAACGACGCAGCGGCCTGCCGCGACTCCAGCGGGGGGTGACGCATGAATATTCTGCTGAATCTTGATATTTCACCGAGCCTAGAAGACGACCTAATCGATTGCCTGCTGGGTTTCGAAAGCCTAACGAGTTTTTCTTCCTTCGACCTCCGCCGGCACGGCGGCGACGCGCGCTCGCTCGCGGAGGCCAGCACCGTTGAGAAAGTGACCGGTCGCGTGCGCGTCCTGCGTTTCGAGATTGTGTTAGAAGAGGCAAGGCTCACAGAGCTCCTCACCCGAGTCAGTAGCGAAGTCGCTAAATCGATTCCTTATTCCGTGCGACAACTTCTCGATACGGGCTGTACCTGACGCCGTTATTCTCCTCCCATAGTGCAGCGGGCACACGCCTGCCAGATGAGGTGAGGGAGCCGTCTGCAGAGTGTGGCGTTGCCGCTTAACCTAGCCTTTTTTCAGTATTTCGCTTAGGTACTCGCGCGCGACCTAGAAGTTCCACTGCGTGCGCAGAGTGAAAATATCCATGTCTGGCGCGTACAGGCGCACGGTGTTGGAGCCATCCGTATCAAGTATGCGCGACCAGTCGGCCATGAAGCGGACGTTGCGGTTGGGGTACCAGTTGAGCGCGATGGACAACGCATCTTCTTCGCCTCCAACGACGTCGGCGTCGTTTAAGTCGACAGTCGCGTAGCGCGCCGCGATCTCCCACGCGCCAATGCCGCCGTTCGCCCAGTCGAAATGCTTGCTCGGGCGTAGCCCCTTAAATTCACCAGAACTCATGCTATAGCGTCCCGCGCGACTCTCGCCGGTGAGGCTCCATGCCGCCGCCGCATGCCAGCCGCTGAATGTAAGGTCCGGCGCCGCCGTACGCGTCACCTCCGTAGTCGTATGCTCGGCGAAGACATAGAGCGATCCCCACACTGCGGCAAATTCTGGACCAAAAAGTGTGACTGCTTCGGCATCAGCAAGCGTGCCGGTATTGACGATATTCAGCGCGGAGAAATCGGTTGTCTTGTCTTTGATTTTCAATGAAGGCGTTGCGATATCGAGTTCGCGGTAGGAGCCGCGTACGCCGAAGTGCAGTACCTGCTCGTCTTCAATGACGGGTGAATAGACGAATCGGCCCGAGGTGCCCCAGCCTTCGTCTCCGGTTTCCGTGCCTTCTTTAAGGCTGTCACCAAACACGCCACCTGCGAAGAACCAATTCTCGCCGCTGTTCTCGTAGCGCGCGCCAATGGCGCGGTCGGTAAACGTGGCGACGAGGTAGTTATCCGCACTGCGCTCAACGAAAGGAATGTCGTTGGAGCTCATCTCGAGCGAGAGGCTGTAGGGCTGCTTTTGGTGGCCTACGTAAAGCGAAGCGCCGCTGTCGGCTTCGTAGCCGAGCTTGATGTCTTTCAGTGCTACGCTGTTCTTCGCGTAGTCGAACTCTGCCGCATAGCCCCAGTTGCGGTCGAACACGCCGTCGATCTCGATTCGGCCACGACGCACCTGCGTGCCGCTGATCGGGTCGGTGCCGATGCGCGGGTCGTAAGAATGATCGATCTGGTCAAGGTGCAGACGTCCACCAATCTCTACCTCGAAGTCGCCGTCTGCTGAGGTAACCTGCAAGCCGCTGCCATTCGCGAAGCCAATGCTCACCACATCGGACTCCTCAAGGGTGTCTTTGGCGAGCAGTTCGTCGTATTGCGCTTGGTCTATTGCCCCGTTGCCGAGCAGGATGTCTAGAAGCGCTTTGTCGGCGGCTTGAGCCACCCCTGTGCCCATCGCGCCTATCGAGAGCGATGAGGCGACGAGCAGGGTTTTCGCGAATACGGTTGCGGGGGTGGATGTCTTCAGGGCTTTCATCTGGTCAAACTCCGTGCCTGTAATCAGGCTGCTAAAGAATGCTACGTCATGGGATAGACGTACTCTATTACCGAAATATGACACTTACATGACAATATGACAGTTAAGTCACTAAAACGACAAAAAATTGAAATATAAATTGAAAACGCCCCGATCTGAGGCGTTTTCATAGGCTTGCTAGATCTCCACCGCAACCTTGTAGGTTGGGTCTTCGATGATGTTTACATCGATGATCTTCTCGGCGTTCTTCAGCAGCTTGAGGCAGTCTGGGCTTAGATGGCGCAGATGCAGCTCTTTGCCGACCCGCAGATAGCGCTCGGTAATCTTGTTTAGCGCCTCGATACCGGACATATCGTTCACCCGGCTTTCGGCGAAGTCGATGATGACCACGTCTGGATCTTCCGCGACATCGAACTTCTCGGCGAACGCCTGCACGGAGCCGAAGAACAGCGGGCCGTAAATCTCATAATGTTTAGTGCCGTCTTCGTCCACATACTTGCGCGCACGAATACGCTTGGCGTTTTCCCAGGCGAATACCAGCGCTGAGATAATCACGCCCACTAGCACGGCGAGCGCGAGGTTGTGCAGCAGCACCGTAACGCCTGCGACCAGAAAGCCGATGAGGTTGTCGCGGGTGGGCATACGGCCAATGGCGCGGATGCTGGCCCATTCGAACGTGCCGATGGCGACCATGATCATGAGGCCGGTGAGGGCGGCGATGGGCATCTTCTCGATGTAGTCGGCGCCGAACATGATGAACACGAGCAGCATCACCGAGGCGACGATGCCCGACAGGCGCGCCCGCGCGCCGGAGGAGATATTGATGAGGCTCTGGCCGATCATCGCGCAGCCCCCCATGCCCGAGAAGAAGCCGGTGACGACATTGGCGAGGCCTTGAGCGAGCGCTTCTTTATTACTTTTGCCGCGAGTCTCGGTGATCTCATCGATAAGGTTGAGCGTCAGCAGGCTTTCTATCAGGCCCACACCTGCGACGATAAACGCGTAGGGGAAGATGATATTCAGCGTCTCTAGCGTGAACGGCACCGCGGGGATGTGGAACGGCGGGAAGCCGCCTTGAATCGAGCTGATATCCCCCACGCTGCGCGTATCGATATCAAGGCCAAGCACAATCGCCGTGCAAACGAGAATAGCCGTGAGCGACGCAGGCACCGCCTTGGTGAGTTTCGGCAGGCCCCAGATGATGAGCATCGTAAGCCCCACCAGCCCCAGCATGACGTTCAGCTGTTCGCCCACCATCCAGCTCGGCTCGCCATTGCTGCCGGCAACCTGGAACGAAGCCAGCTGCGCCATGAAGATCACGATGGCCAAGCCGTTAACGAAGCCGAACATCACCGAATGCGGCACCAGCCGGATGAACTTACCGAGTTTCAGCACGCCGGCGAGCATCTGAATAAGCCCGGCGAGCACCACGGTGGCAAAGATGTATTCCACCCCGTGGCTTTGCGCGAGGCTGACGATGACTACCGCCACGGCGCCCGTTGCGCCTGAGATCATGCCCGGTCGTCCGCCGAAGATCGACGTGATTAACCCGATGCTGAATGCGGCGTAGAGACCGGTGAGCGGCGATAGCCCCGCGATCAGCGCGAAGGCAATCGCCTCGGGCACGAGCGCAAGCGCCACCGTGAGGCCCGACAGCACTTCGGTTAAGTAATTGATATGGCGGGTGCGTTCGAAGAGGTTGAGCAGAGAGGTCATGGGATTCCAGCGCGCGCAAAAGGCGCGCACTTTACAGGAATACCGCTGGAATTTGAAGGAAAGGCGTCGAAATACCCTGAAATGCGCTAACGCATCTTTTGCGTAGCACATCGAAACCGGCCAACCTCGAAACCGCGCAGCTTGGCATGCTTGGTCTTGCGCGCGGTGACCCGCTTGCGCCACATCCGAAACGAAGACGCCTTCATCTCGCGGCGCATAAGTCTGATGACCTCGGGTTCGGTAAGGCCGTAAGCGCGCTGAATGGCCTCGAAGGGGGTTCGGTCTTCCCACGCCATTTCTATGAGGCGGCTGATGTCTGCTGATTGCAGCGCGGATGTAGATAGCGTCATGGTTACACGGCCTTAAGTTCTGAACGCTTTAACGCTCAGAATGGCTGCGTCGATCTGTCGACAAGGCCCGCGAGACGCGCTAACTTGGCAACCTACATAACAATAAGGAGCTTAATCATGAGCCGAAGCAATCTCGTTCGAGGCGTAGTCATTGTCTGTGCTGTCGCCATCGTGGGCTGGGTATCCACAGCCCCCTACCTAAGCAATGAAGGACTGGGCCGCCTGCCAGGCTTGATCATCGGCGGCACGGCAACCGAAGCTCCCGCAGACTTTAGTCAATTCAATGGTGTAGTTGCAGGGCCGCTGATGATGAAGCAGGCCGGATTCCCCCCCTTCGTTAACTACCTTTCTTGGGTGGGCGCGGAAGGCGGCGTGATCACCGCAACGAGGCCCGATAACGGCCGCTGGGCGCGCAGGGTGCGCGAAGACGGCGGCGATGGCTGGCTGCGCATCGGCGACGCCACTTACGAGATGCGCGCGTTCGAGATAGAAGGCCCCGAGCGCTTGGCGATGATGGAACTTTGGGCGACCAAGGCTGGGCGCACGCTTGATGAGCCGCTTTACGAAGGCTCTGAGCCGATGCGCGAGTGGAAGGTGTTCTTTTGGCGGCCTAGGTAGTCTGGGAAGCGCTCTAAAGAAAAGGGCGGCTAATTGCCGCCCTTTTTTCGTATCGACTAGCGATCCTGAAGCCGTCCCGAACCCCCAAGCTCGTAATAAACCACCGGCACAAAATCGTCGACTCCCCAGCCCGGATCGTTGGTCCATTTTGCATCGAACTCGGCGGTTGGCCGCGCCTCCATCACCTCGGCAAGTTTTTTCTCCTCTCGAATTAGCGCCAACACATTCGCCTCGATTGTTAGCACCATGTCGCGGAACTCGATGAGATCAGCACGCCGCATAATCTCAAGCCCGTGACCGGGAATGATTTTGGTCGCCGGACCAGCCAGATCAATGGCCTTGTCTAGGGCTGCGAGTGTGCCGCGCAGCGTGCCGCCGTTGTAGCGATCGATAATCGGATAGCTGGTAGTGCGGTAGACGTCTCCTAAGTGCAGCACATCGGCAGAAGGAAAATACACGAAGGCGTCGCCGTCGGTGTGCGCGGGCGGCGCGAAAAGGACCTGAACGTCTTCGCCATTTACATGCACCGTCATCTGCTCGTTGAAGGTCACTACCGGGCGCGCTGACTCGGGCTCTTGCGGCACAAAGGTGCCGCCATTGCGGGGAAAGCGCCCGCGCTCATCGAAGAAGCGCTTACGCGTGTTTTCATGCGAGAAGATCAACACACCCTTCTCAGCGAGGTTGGCGTTGCCGCCAACGTGATCGATGTGAATATGCGTGTTAATCAGAAATTTGATCGGCTGCTCTGTGACCTCGGCGACTGCTGAGACAAGCGCGTCGGTCATCGGCGCGAAGAGGGAGTCGACAAGCAGCACACCGTCGTCGCCAATGAGAGCGCCGATATTGCCACCACCACCCGGGCGCTGAATCATATAGACGTTGCCAGCGACTGGGCTAATGGTCAGCGCCACATTTCCTAGCGCAGCCTGTGCAAGGCTCAGTGGAGACGCGAAGGCAAGAAGCAGCGTGGCAAAGCCCGCAGCGGCTGCCCATGTCGCTGCGCGTGTTTTGATAATGAACATAGTGGCCTCAGAATGCAGATATTTCTCTATAGTAGCGATAAATCCTTGAGCACCCCAAGCGAAATCCCTGTGCTAATCTAGCGGCTGGTTAAAGCCCGCATAAGTAGCATAAAGGAATAGGCATGATCAGAATCAAACCATTCGCCATCGCTGGTGTGCTCTCGCTGCTCACCTTGCTCGCCGCCTGTACTGAGAAGAACGGCAGCTCGGAGGTTTCGGGGCGCGGGGCGCCTCTGCCAGCTATCGATTCAGAGAGGCTGTCGTCGATCGTGAAGACGCTCGCCTCGGACGAGTTTGAGGGGCGCGCGCCGGGGGGAATAGGCGAAGATAAGACAGTTGCGTATCTCATCGAACGGTTTACTGCGTTGGGGCTTGAGCCAGGCGGCGAAGAGGGTGCGTGGACGCAGCCTGTACCGCTCGTACACACACAGTTAGCAGAGGATGCGGTGGCGGCGTTCTCGCTTGGCGAGGCTGAGCAAGACTTGGTGCAAGGCCGAGACGTCGAATTTAGCACCACGCGTCCTGGCGCGCTGCTGGCTATAGACTCAGCCGAAGTCGTGTTCGTTGGCTTTGGTGCAAGCGCGCTAGAACGCAATTGGGATGATTTCGGTGATGTCGACCTGCGCGGCAAGCTCGCAATTTTTCTCGTCAACGATCCTGATTTTTCTGCCGCAGAAGACGAGCCTGTCGCGGGCCGTTTCGGTGGCAAGCGCATGACTTACTATGGGCGCTGGACTTATAAATTCGAAGAAGCGGCCCGCCGCGGCGCGATTGCCGCGCTGGTTATTCACGAAACCGAAGGTGCAGGCTATGGCTGGAACGTCGCCTCCTCATCCCCGGGCGAGAACTACGCTATTCAACGCCGCCCCGACGCCCAGCAGCCGGTAATGCTACAAGGCTGGTTGCATCAGGACGCTGCGGCTTCGCTGTTCCAATCCGCGGGCATGTCACTCGCAGAACAAAGCGAGCGCGCACGGCGCGACGATTTCACCGCCTTTACGCTCGGCGAGGTTCACTTTAGCGCGCGAGCGGACGTCGAATCGGAAACGGTAATAAGCAGCAATGTGCTCGGCGTTCTTCCCGGTGAAGATCATGCAGACGAAGCGATTATGTTGTCAGCTCACTGGGACGCTTACGGACTCGGCGCGCCGGACGCCGAAGGCAACACGGTGCGCCCAGGCGCCAACGATGACGCATTGGGAGTTGCCGGAATTTTAGAAATCGCACGCGTACTCAGTGAGAGGAAAGCAAGCGGCGAAACTCTCGATAGGAGCATCGTGTTTGCCGCATGGACAGCTGAGGAGAGCGGCCTGCTCGGTTCTGAATACTACGCTAGCAATCCACTGTATCCGCTTGAGAAAACTGCGGCAAACCTCACGCTCGACATTCTGCAAACCGCGGGCCTCGCGCGCGATGTCATTTTAGTTGGCGAGGGTCAGAGTGATCTGGAAAACGATCTTATCGAGGCAGCCCGACAACAGGGGAGGGCGGTGACACCCGAAAATCTGCCAGAGAATGGGCTGTTCTTCCGAGCAGACCATTTCTCACTCGCACGGCGCGGCGTGCCTGTTCTATTAATCATGGGCATTGCAGGCGGCGCTGACCTCATTGATGGCGGGCGCGCGGCGGGCGACCAGTGGATAGCCGACTACACGGGTAACTGCTATCACCAAACCTGCGATGCATGGAGTAGCGACTGGGATTTGAGCGGCGCGGTGCAAGATATCGAGTTGTTCGAAACCATCACTCGCGATCTCGCGACTTCGCGGCGCTGGCCTGAATGGAAGGCTGGTTCAGAGTTTCGCGCTGTGCGGGAAGCAACGGCACAAGTGAGGGGCACAAAGTAATGGCAACTATCGAGCTAGATAGAGCGACGAAAGATGCGCTCATAGTCAAAATTCAGCAGTACACTGAGGCGGAGCTAGATCGCGAGCTTGGCAATTTCGAAGCCGAGTTTCTCTTAGATTTTTTCGCAAAAAATATGGGGCCGCATTTCTATAATCAGGCGCTTGCCGATGTACTGAAAGGCTTCGATGTGACCGTCGAGGCGTTTACAGAATCGGTTTATGGGTTGGAGAAGGGCGTCTGCTAATGAGGGATGGTGTCTAATGTCGATATTTGTTGAGTGCTGTTGCGGAAGCGTATCTCTTGAATTTGCGATCAAAGCGCCGTTAGCCATAGCGCACTGCTGCTGTGATTATTGTTTTAAGAGAGCATCCATCGCTGGGGCGATCGGTAAGAACAAAAAATTAAGAGTATTGACGAAAGCACAACTATCAGAGGCCGTGAAACTCAGACATGAGCCAATAAAAATATTCTACTTACCCGATTACTTCAAAATCCTCCTAAAATCTTCGCAAAAAATAGACCCTTCAGAAGTAGCGAAATCCTTTCGCTGTTTTACTATTCCACAGAACTCCATTAAGTCGCCTACCGCCTGTCTACAGACAACTTGTTGCGGCACTAATATGGCTCTGTCTAATAAGTTCTACGGCGGAAAGGTCATCGGGATTCCAGATAGACAAGGTGTGAGATTTTCTAATGAGCGATCGCCTTTGTATCAATTAGGTGTCTCGTTTTCTGGGGATGGAGCGCAGTTTGAGAAAAGCAACCCCGACTCTGGCCTACTTATTGAGAAGCTGGCCTCGTTCCTTCGAAAAAATTCGCTTGAACTAAATGTAAAGCCACTACGACACAAAAGCCTTCTTGAATTCAAGGGCGATGCGAGAAAGAATTTAGAGAAGTGGAGAGCTATGAAAAGCATGGATATTCGGAGCGATAATAGGAAAAATTCGAGTGGCTGGACCAATTTCTCTGAGTTACTGAAAAATTCACTGGGGGATGAAATTACAGTTATTAAGGACAGTGAGTTGTATGACTCGCTAGTTAGCGGAGGATTTAGAGCAGGGAGAAAGCTGTAGCCGACTTAGTCATGAGAAATTTCTGAATCTCCTTTTTCATGAACTCTGGTAGATGCACACTGTTTGCCTTGCTGCCTTACAGTATATCCTTAGTAAGAAATACTGTTCCCTTGATGTCTCTGCAACATGTATGAGAATCTTCAAGGCGATCCTAATTTTACGCAAAGCCCTTGCTGTTAGGAGCGAGTTCCATAACTTCGATTGAGACGACTTCGAGCATGGACGAGTTCGTTGTCTGATTTGAGAGCTAGACACGTGAGAAGCGAATTGCAAGAGGGTAACGACAGCATCAAGCAGTCGCATCCTAAAAGGAGTTTAACTGGGAAATTAAATCATGACGCTGTCTGAGTATGTGTTAAAGCGAAATGGGATACCCCTTGGTAGCCAAGGGTCATTATTGCAAAACCTCGAAAACTCATTTGGTGCTGAAAGCAATGTGTTGTTTTGGAAATACTGGAACCCAGTTTGGGGGTTCTATTTGTCAAAATACATCTATTTACCGCTTAACAGGCATCTGTCTAAATCAATATCGTCGATTGTAACATTTGGGGTAAGTGGTGTGCTCCATGATTTAGCAATTGGTTTGTTGGGCTTGGGATGGCAAAACTTTCTTATGATTTGATTTTTGATAATGGGAGCTTTTATGAACATCTCAAAATCTCTGGACATAACGTATGGAAGTTTCAGTTTTTTTAGTAAAGCAATCATCAATATATTTTCAATAGCGAGTTGTTTTTTTCTGGCGAAACTTATCATTTGATATCACCACTGGATTTCATTAATCGAAATACGGGTAGCAGATAGTTCGCAAGATTCTCGGAAATTTCTATGTTCGCTAAGTCAAAAGATGGCACTGCGCAAGGTGTAGCAAAGCAAAGACTGATTGAAAGCCTCGCCACGCCAGATAAAAGAATCATAAACGATCCGTATGCATGTGAGTTTGTTTTTGGTTCCGGCTTTGTAAAGATGATGGGCCACAAATTCTGTGTCTGGCTTTCTCAGAAAATTCTACCAGGTTGGCACGAGCACCTAGTTTCCCGTACACGATTCATTGACGAATTAGTGGAAGAGAGTTTGATCAATGAAACTGGTCAATACGTTATCCTTGGTGCTGGTTATGATACCCGAGCTCATCGTCTCGATATCCCTAATCTCCTAAGAGTGTTCGAAGTCGATCAACCAGAAGTTCAGGAAAGAAAGAGAAAAAAGTTACCAGACGAGTTACTAGGTAATGAATGTGTAGTCTATGTTCCAGTCGATTTCAGCTATCAGTCACTAAGTGAGCGGCTAATTGGAAGCGGCTTCGATAGCGGTAAACCTACGATTATTACTCTTGAAGGAGTTTCTCAGTATATTTCGAAAGAGGATTTTATTGCTCTCGTTCAGGAGGTTAATTCGCTAACGAAGAATGCAGACGTTACATTTTTTGTGTCTTATATCGACGAGCTATTCACCACCAATCCTGAAGAATGCTGCGGAGTAGGATTTGAAAAAGCCGGGGAGAAATTCGAGTTAGTTAGGGCGCTTTCGGCGAAAACTGGAGAGCCGTGGATTTCATTCTACACCGATACTGAGATTCAAAAAATATTCACGGTAAATGGCTTCACTGTTGAAGAAACAACTACTCTCGCTAATCTAAATTCACGTTACTTTACCCCTGTGGGCAGAACTGTACCCGACAGCCAATTATTTAATCTCGAACGTTTCGTTGTAGCGAAGAAAAGCTGCGATTAACACCATGAAGGTCTCTATCGATACTGCGAGACGCCACCCTGGACTCGATACATTGTCAGTCTGTTCGGGATAATGTTTTTAGTATACCGTATCTATTCGACCCTCAAGATCTCCGCTGGGGAAACGGTAAAATTCTGCAGGCTTTGAAAAATGGTCGGTATAGCATGATTTTTCAAAAAAAATACTCAGTGTATTTCTATCTTTCTCTTGGTTTCATCATCAAAGTTTGTCTCCGAAAGTCTTTTCTCTGCCAGCTTTTATAGATTTCGTCGTTGTACACAACTATTGATGTCGGAGTTGAGGAGCTTCTAGATAAAAATGCTTGTTTTGAAATGTCTGTAAAAGGCAGTACTTGAACTCCCAGCTTTGCTAGCAACCCTTCGCATATTGACCTTTTGCCAGGACTCTACTGAGCAGATTTCCCAAACGATTTCAATAAGCTGCGTTTTCAAATCTTTTGTGTGATATCCAATAAAATTTGATGTTTATTTAGTAAACACTTTCTTGTATTTTTGATGTTATCAAAGTAAAAAATACAGCAGGTTTTATAAACACAATGATCAAATTTTTTCGCTATCTTCCATTTCTTTTGTGTTCTTTTCAATTGAGAGCAGCCACCTTGGACGTCGAAATTCAAGGCATTTCCGAGGGAGGCGTGCTCCATTTAGCAATCTATAGTTCTAAGGAGGTTTTCGAATCAGATCGAGGGGACAAACCTGGTTCACAAGCTGGAATTGAGGCAGGCGTTGTAGAAAAAATTGGTAAAGACACTTACAAAGGCTCTTTTGAAATCCCTCCTGGCATCTATGCAATTGGGGTATACGTTGACGAAAATGAAAATGAGAAGCTTGATACAAATTTTTTAGGCATACCTAAGGAGCAATTCGGATTCTCTAACAACCCTAAGGCCTTCGGCATCCCTAAATTTGAAGCTGCGTCATTTGTCGTTGATACCTATACGAAAGTTGAAATAGGATTGTAAGAATGGCAATAATCTATATACATGCTTTTTTTGCGTTATTAGCAATTCCTGTTGGTTTGTATATTTTCCTCACAAAAAAGGGAACTAAGAAACACAGATTCATTGGCCGTATTTGGGTTTCTTTAATGCTGTTCATCGCTTTCACAGCGTTATCTATTACTACACCAATGACGGGTAAATTATTTAATCCCGGCGGGTTTTCTTGGATACATCTTTTAATTCCTTTCACAATTGGTAACTTAGTTTATTCAATTTATAGCATTCGACTATTTAAGAAAACCAAATTAGAAAAGCATAAGAATGCACATATTCGTACAATGATAGGAACTTATATTGGAGCACTTCTTGTTGCCGGCGCATTTACCTTAACGCCCGGCAGAATTTTTCATGAAATTATATTTTTATAAAGGGCTAGCTGAGATTTAGAGGACTAATTGTGACTATAGCTCGACCTTCTTTTTCTCTAAATCACGCTTCAACTTATAGATACTTCACCCACTCTGAGTCAATGATTGAAGCGTGTGCATCCCAATCAGTGTCATAAACATTCTTTCTTTCGTTCTGTCTCTGCGTGTAAGTGATATGCATCACCCGCATCACCTGGAAACACCAGTTTCTCTTTCGGAAATGCAACGCTGACAATCATTTTCGGTCTGCGGGCTCTAAGAATGCTCGCCACTCAGGTAGTAGTCGATCTGAGGGGGTGTAACTTTTGGAGTTGACACTTTGCAGTGGAATTGCGCTATGATACTAAGTACATCCGAATAGCGAGGTATGGACTTCTCAGGGTTTGCTAGACACTTCCTAGCCTCGAAAAATAGTCCTTTTCAAATTGTGCTGGGGATATCCCGCCTGTGTGACTATGACGCTTGATCGGATTGTAAAACATCTCGATAAAGTTAAAT
>JAHEGE010000008.1:0-102998 GCA_024639905.1 Gammaproteobacteria bacterium
TCTATCTATAACTTTTGGATTACAGACAGTACCTCGGCAAGCACCCACCTCTATTACTTAATCTACATTTTTAAAGAACTTTGCCTTGAGACGTCGTCTCAGGGAGGACGCATTATACGTACGCCGAATCGATTAGCAAGCGTTTTGCGACAGAAAAGTGAAAGATTATTTAAGTCTTCCGGCTTTTGGTCGCCCAACGCCCAATCGGGGCCGTTAGCCGGCTGCCAGGCGCACCAAATGGAACAGCTTCTTACCGCGGCGGATGACGAAATAGCGCCCATGAAGGGCCGCCTCTGGCGCCAGCAGGCCATCGACATCGCTGACTACCTCCCCATTGACGCTCACCGCGTTGTTGCCGAGGAACTCTCGAGCCATCTTATTGGATTTCGCAAGATCAGTGGCAACCAAGACTTCAACGAGGCTACCGCCGGATAGCTCGCTCGTGGGCAGGCCGTCTTGAGCGAGTTGCGCGAGATCGGATTCGGTGAGCGAGGCGATATCGCCGGAGAACAGCGCTGCACTGATGCGCTGCGCGGCTGCCAGTCCCTCCTCGCCATGGACTAGCTGCGTCACCTCTTGCGCCAAGATCGCTTGCGCCTCGGGCTTTGTGCCAGACGCCGCATCGGCCGCTTCAATAGTCTTGATCTGCTCAAGACTCAGGAAGGTGAAGAACTGCATAAATCGGTAGACATCGGCGTCTGCGGTATTGAGCCAGAACTGGTAGAACGCATAAGGCGAGGTCTTGGCGGGGTCCATCCAAACCGTCCCGCTTTCACTCTTACCGAATTTAGAGCCGTCTGACTTGGTGATCAAAGGCATAGTCAGGCCATAGACTTGATTCTGGTTCATGCGCCTGGTTAGGTCGATGCCGCCGGTGATATTGCCCCATTGGTCGCTGCCGCCTATTTGCAAGGTACAGCCATGGCGCTTGTTCAGCTCGGCGAAATCATAAGATTGCAGAATCATGTAGCTGAACTCGGTGAACGAGATGCCCTCGCCTTCGCGATCGATACGCTGCTTCACCGATTCCTTCTGAATCATCGAATTCACTG
This sequence comes from Gammaproteobacteria bacterium, assembly GCA_024639905.1. Classification (GTDB taxonomy): domain Bacteria; phylum Pseudomonadota; class Gammaproteobacteria; order Pseudomonadales; family Pseudohongiellaceae; genus UBA9145. The sequence goes on from JAHEGE010000008.1 coordinate 1,053, forward strand.
AGAAGTGTTTGCCTACGTCGCGGAGGAAATCCAGCACGCTCAGGTCCTGCGTCCAATCGAGGTTATTCACCAGCACAGCAGAGTTGTCGCCGCAGTCAAAATCGAGAAACTGACTCAGCTGCGGTTTTATACGCTCTACCCAGCCGGCTATCACGTCAGTGGAGTTCAATTTGCGCTCGCTGTCTTTAAAGCTTGGATCGCCGATCATGCCGGTCGCGCCGCCAACCAGCGCGATGGGCTTATGCCCAGCCATTTGGAAGCGCTTAAGCGCAAGCAGGGGCACCATATTGCCTATATGCAAACTCTCTGCGGTAGGATCGAAACCGCAATACACCACCCTTGGCGCCTCATTAAGGTGCTGCTTAAGCTCATCGCCACCGGCGAGCTGAGTCACGAGCGCGCGGCTCTCTAAGTCCTGAACGATATCTTGGAGCGTGGTCATGATGTCTCTTCTTAAATAGGGCCAAGTTATAGGCCCATGGAATCTAGGCCGGTGCAAATCGGGCTAGCAGATGGAAAAAGTGAGTGAACTTTCTCAGATTCACTCTGTCGAATCTCTGCAGTCGGCATTCTACGCCCACCCAGGCTCTGCCTTGCGGGCCGACTTAGTAGGGAGCGGAATTTTACACGAGTTTTCGCCCCTTCGCGAAATGCCACTGGGATTTATCCAAGTTATTGTTATAATTTACGGTTTCCCGCGACAATGATTGTCAAACGCAACAGGAACGCGCAGCACCCATGGACTTGATCTCTACATTGCAGGCACAGGCGAAACAGTTGTTTACGCGCCTCACACGAGGCGACGCGAGCTCGCGCCTCCTCGTGGCATGCCGCAAGTATTGGCAGCTTGCGCTGCACTATCCCCGAGGCCACGCGTATCTTCTGTGCGGCCTTGGCGCCTGCATCCTCGCGCTGCTCGCCGTTCCCAGTGAAACCAGCAACGCAGGCCCCGCCCTGCACAGCATCCCGCTTGAGCTGACAATCGATACCAGCACAAGGCTCGAGTCGACCAGCAGACCAACGCAGCCCTCATTGACAGCCACGGGTATCGCCACAGGATTGACCGCAGAAGACACTCCCATTGTCGACGGAGACCTACTAACCGAGGCAGCAGGCGTCGAACCGATCGCGCACTCGACGTGGCAGCATCACGAGATTGCCGCCGGCGACAGCCTCTCTAGCCTGTTTGCCAAAGCCGGCCTTAACGACTCAGACCTGTTCACACTGCTAAACAGTAGCGCGGAGGCAAAAGTACTCAATCGCGTTTATCCGGGTTACACGCTCGACTTCAATATCCCCAGCGACGGCGAACTTGCGCAACTGCGTGTGCTTAAGAATCCGCTCGAAGGCTACCTATTCACCCGCAAGGGCAGCAGCTACGCAGTGGAGAACATCGTTAACACTCCGCAGATACGCCAAGCTTTCAAAGTCGGCACTATCAGCGACAGCCTATTCCTCGCAGGCAAACGCGAGCAAATTCCTGCGACGACTATAATGGAGATGGCCAACATCTTCGGCGGCGTCATCGATTTCATCCTCGATCCGCGCACCGGCGACGAATTCAGCATCCTCTACGAAGAGAAATACCTCGATGGCGAATTCATAGGCCACGGTGACATCCTCGCCTCGCGGTTCGTCAATCAAGGCAAGGTCTTCACCGCTGTGCGATTCATCGACGCCGACGGAGAAGTGGGCTACTACAACGCCGATGGCGAGAGCATGCGCAAGGCATTCCTCCGCAGCCCGCTCGATGTGTTCCGCATCAGCTCCAACTTCAGCCCCAGTCGCAGACACCCTGTGCTTAATACCATCCGCGCGCACAAAGGCACAGATTACGCAGCACCTACCGGCACACCTATTCGCGCAACGAGCGATGGCCGCGTGAGCTTCGCAGGGCGCAAAGGCTCGTTTGGCAACCTCGTCATCGTCAAACACCAAGGCGGCTTCGAAACCAAATACGCACACCTGAATAAGTTCGCAGGCTACAAGAAAGGCGCTCGTGTGCGCCAAGGCGATATCATCGGCTACGTGGGCTCGACCGGCAGCGCGACAGGGCCGCACCTGCACTACGAGTTCCTCGTCAATGGCGTCCACCAAAACCCGCGCACCATCGTCGACAAGCTCCCCAAAGCACGCTCTGTTGAAGCGAGCCAGCTACCCGCGTTCCGCGACCAAACAGCCGGCCTGCTCCAGCAATTCGACGCGCTCGCTAGCAAGTCACGTACTCAGCCTCTCTTATCGTCAGCGCAGTAGCCCGACACGCGATCATCGCCACAGGAATCCGTCTATGCCTGCAACGCCTCATTACTTTATCGGGCTGATGGCGGGCACGAGCCTCGACGGGATCGACTGTGCGCTGGTAGATCTTAGTACCACCATCCCCCGCGTCGTCGCCAGTTCATGCACACCTTATGACGCCTCTCTACGCGCGAGCCTCCTCGGCCTTTGCGGCGATCCACAGGTCGCGCTGAGCGAGCTAGGCCGGCTAGATATTGAAGTGGGGAGGGCTTTCGCCGCCACAGTCATCGCGCTGCTTAAGAACGAGAACATCGACGCAGCGGCTGTCACCGCCCTCGGTAGCCACGGCCAGACTGTGTTCCATGAACCCAACACTGCGGCGCCCTTCAGCCTACAAATCGGAGACCCCAACACGCTCGCCGAACTCACAGGCATCACGACTATAGGGGATTTCCGCCGTCGCGACATGGCTGCTGGCGGCCAAGGCGCGCCGATAGCACCACTGCTGCACCGCCATTGCTTCTCATCCAAGGATCAGAATCGCCTTATCATCAACGTCGGCGGCATCGCCAACCTCACGTCGCTCCCAACCAGTGAGCAAACGTTGGCATTCGATACAGGACCCGGCAATGTGTTAATGGACTATTGGGTAGCGAAGCACCACGGCAAACCCTATGACGCAGCGGGCGAGTGGGCACGCACTGGAGCGGTGAATCAGACCCTGCTCGCCATGCTCCGAGCGACACCCTACTTCGCTCTCGCTGCACCTAAGAGCACCGGACGCGAACTCTTCAATGGCACATGGCTTGAAGGACACCTACAGCAACTCGGCGAGCCATTACCCGCACAAGACGTGCAAGCCTCCCTTCTAGAATTAACAGCGACGACGGTGGTTGATGCGGCAACGGCGCGCGCGCAGTCCGGCGCGCTCTATCTCTGTGGCGGCGGCGCACACAATGACGCGCTGCGCTATCGAATAGCCGAGCTGGCACCACAATTTTCAGTCGGCACGACAGCCGAATTAGGTTTAGATCCCGATTGGGTAGAAGCCGCCGCTTTTGCGTGGATGGCGCAGCAGACGCTAGCAGGCAATGCCGTAGACACGGTGCCGTTTACCGGTGCCCGCAAGCCAGTTATTCTCGGTGGAATTTATCGAAGTTAGTGTGAGATTCAGCTCGCGCTAAATGGAGAACGAAGAACCGCAGCCGCAAGTCGTTGTGGCAAGCGGATTGTTCACGACGAATCGCGACCCTTCCAGCCCTTCTAAGTAATCGACCTTCGAGCCCACGAGATACTGATAAGACAGGGGGTCGACGATGAGACTGGCGCCCTTGTTCTCGATCAACGTGTCATCCTCGGCGACTTCTTCATCGAACGAGAATCCATACTGAAACCCTGAGCAGCCGCCACCCGTGACGAATACCCTGAGTTTAAGATTCGGGTTGCCTTCCTCATTAATGAGGTTTTGCACCTTTGTCGCCGCATTGTCGGTGAGTGACATAATAGTCGGCGCTTGCGATTGAACTACTGACATGGCGGTATGCGTTCGCTTGGATGAAAAAACACACTCGGTGGAGTGATTCGAGATTGTCGCAATAACCAAGCAAACTAGTCAAGTATACAGGGCGCTGCAGCGCCTCAATCCGAGGAGTGAGTTTCTAGACCCAACTGCTCGCTCGACTCTTGATCGCGCGAGAGGCGGGGTGCGCCGCCCGCTTCGGCGGTGATATGCACAAGCTTACCGTTGACCTCGGATCCCAAGACCATCTCAATGAGATTGTAGTGCAGGTCGCCTACCACGATAGCCTTGCTCGCAAGCTCGATATGGTTGCTGCAATGCACATTGCCTTCGACCAATCCGTTTACGACGGCAGAGGGCGCCTTGATTTCGCCTTCGACTACACCCTTGTTGGCGACGCGGACGATAGACTCGCTCGCATCGTCTGCGAATATAGAGCCGCGCACGCGCCCCTCGATTATGAGCTCACCGCTGAAATGGATATCACCAATCACCTCCGTATCGTGTGAGATGAGGGTGTGAGCAGGGCCGCGCTTCGCCGTTGTCTCGACAAGGCTCGTTTCAGTCTTCTTAAACATGAGTTCTCCAACGATTAGTCTCGGGCTAGTTTCCCCAAGGAAATTCTTGATCGACACGCTTGGCGACGGGCGAGACCGCCACCGCGCTTACCTCTATCTTAGCGGGTTCGAAGCCCGTAGGCACCACTATCTCACCCTCAACATTTTGGAAGTATTTGAAGCGTAGCCGAATATCGACCTCGTCTTGCTCTCGCGAGACGTCTTTAAGCGGAAGTCTTAGCTCCCTGCCCTCGCTGCGGCCGACTAGCGTCACCCCAACATACCCCTCCAGATAAGTGTCTCCATCGGCATCTTGTTGACGCAGAACGAGTTTATAGCGCTTGGTGTTCTGGGTACTGCCGGGGGCAAGATCGAAACGCGACAGCATCAAACCGGTGCTGTCGGTCTGCTCATGCACTACCTGCCGGTAATACGCGACGTCAGCCTCAAGCTCCGCGACGCGGGCCTGAAGGGCGGCGAGGTCGTCACCTACCTCCCGTGCAGCCTGCTGATCGACCTGCCCCTGCCGTTCGGCAAGCGCGATGGCGCGTCTCAATGCCTCGTTCTCGTCGGTCACCGCCGCGAAGGCAACGTCGATCTCGGCGAACCGCCGCGCCTCGGCAGCCTGCACCGCAGCCCCCTGACTATAACCCCAGTAGCCACCTCCTACGATCGCGCCAAGCGCAGCCAGGACAGCAGCCACCGCGAAGGCGAATGCCCTGCCGGGCCGATGCGGCACGACAACCATTCGCTCTTGTTTACTCCCTTTAACGACATTGGGCATGGTGAGTCCTCAGCTAAGTCAGCCCTAAGGCATCAGCGCGATGCCCGTTAAGCCTGCAGTCTCTGCGAGCCCAAACATGAGGTTCATATTTTGCACAGCCTGTCCCGAGGCGCCCTTCACTAGATTGTCTTCCGCTGCGATCACAATGGCCGTGTGAGTCGCCGCGTCATACCGCACGGCGATTTCGCAGCGATTAGACCCGCGCACATCGCGCGTTGCAGGGAGCTGCCCCTGAGGCAGCACGTCCACAAAAGCCTCATCCGCATAGCGTGTGTCGAACACTGCCTGCAGGCTTTCGTTGGACGCTTCGACACCGGGCTTGAGAGGCGCGTAAAGCGTGGCGAGAATGCCCCGAATCATCGGCGTGAGGTGCGGCACGAACAAGAGCCCTACCTCTGAGCCGGCGGCTAATTGCATGCCCTGTTTTATTTCGGGAAGGTGACGATGCCCCTCGACGCCGTAGGCTTTGATGGAATCCGCAGCCTCGGCAAGCAAACTGCCCACGGCGGCCTTCCGTCCCGCGCCGCTCACGCCAGACTTAGCGTCGGCGATGAGCCTGTCGAGATTGACCATGCCAGACTCCAATAATGGCAAAAAGCCGAGCTGAATCGCCGTCGGATAACACCCAGGCACAGCGATGAGCCTTGCGTCAGGGATCGCAGCGCGATTCACCTCGGGCAGCCCGTAGACCGCCTCTTTGATTAGGTCAGGGCAGGCGTGCTGTGTGCCATACCACTGCTCCCATGTGACGACATCTTGAATCCTGAAGTCCGCCGACAGGTCAATGACTCGCGCTCCGAGCGCCAGTATTTCGGGCACCGAGTGCATCGCCACCGCATGCGGTGTCGCGAAGAAAACCACGTCGCAGCCACCGAGAGCACGAGAGTCGGGAGCGCTGAAGGCTAGATCGATATGCCCGCGCAAATTAGGAAAGAGCTCGCTGACCGCCGTGCCCGCCAACTCGCGCGAGGTGACCACCGCGATCTCCACGTCTTGACGCGGCGCCAACAACCGCAGCAACTCAACGCCGGTGTAGCCGGTCGCCCCTACAATGCCTACCTTAATCACTCTGTCTCACCTTGCCGCGCTTGCGCGGAACTCTTGTTATCTCTCGTCGAGCGCGCATATTACACCCGCTGGGCCTTACCGGCATAATCGCAGCTCCCCTTAAGATTCACGCAACAAGGCTCGCAACGCCCTCACAGCGAGCGGCGATGACTATGTTAAACTATCCAATCACGGAGCCCAGCAGTCGCTGCGCCCCCGACTCGACGAGAGACTACTTTATGCTTTGGATAAAAGCCTTCCATATTATGGCCGTCATCTGCTGGTTTAGCGCCATCTTCTATTTGCCTAGACTCTTCGTCTATCACGCCATGAGTGAAGACCAGACCAGCAAGGACCGCTTCACCATTATGGAGTCGAAACTTTTCTGGGGCATCATGACTCCCTCGGCAGTGGCCACCGTCGCGCTTGGCGCCTGGCTTATCGCCGGCAGCCCAAGCTATTACCTCAGCGCACCCTGGATGCACGCCAAGCTCGCGCTGGTGGTGTTACTCCTCATCTACCACTACCTGTGCTGGGTCTTCTTCGAAAAACTCAAGACCGATTCTCGAGTGCGTAGCCACCGCTATTTCCGCGTTTTCAATGAAGTACCAATCTTTATGATGGTGCCTATCGTAATTCTCGTCGTCGTGAAGCCAGTCTTCGGCGCCTAACCAAGCTCCGACACCCCACGCTTTGTTGCTATTAACCTAGCCAACGAGGAAAATACGCGGCTGATTAATGCACCGCCCCGCGCGTCGACCCATTGGACGCATACAGTGAAGGACCCAACATGAACCACGCCAACTCCAAATCGCTTTTCGACGCCGCGCAAAAAGTCATTCCCGGCGGCGTGAACTCGCCAGTGCGGGCCTTCCGCAGTGTCGGCGGAAATCCGCTGTTCTTCAAAGGCGGGGAAGGCGCGTATTTGATCGACGCTGACGACAATCGCTACGTCGACTATGTTGGCGCATGGGGGCCTCTCATTCTTGGTCACGGCAACCCATTGGTTCTCGATGCGCTGCGCAAACAGCTCGATCAGGGTATCGGCTACGGCGCATCGACAGAGGCTGAAATTCGCATCGCGAGTAAGATCATCGAGCTGGTGCCGTCTATCGAAAAAGTTCGCCTCACCACGTCGGGCACAGAGGCAACCATGAGCGCAATCCGCGTCGCGCGCGGCTTCACCGGCCGTGACGAAATCGTCAAATTCGAAGGCTGTTACCACGGCCATGCAGACGGCTTGCTGGTAAAAGCAGGCTCCGGCGCGCTCACCCTCGGCGAACCGGATTCCCTGGGCGTGCCAAAGGCCTATACCGACCTAACCCACGTGCTTCCTTATAATGATGCGCAGGCAGTAGAAGACTTCTTCGCGCAGCGTGGCGACAAAATCGCCTGCCTTATCGTCGAGCCCATCGCCGGCAATATGAACCTCGTACCTCCCGTACCCGGATTCCTAGAAGCGCTGCGCGCGGTGTGCGACAGATACGGGACGGTGTTGATCTTTGACGAGGTCATGACCGGCTTTCGTGTCGCCAGCGGTGGCGCCCAACAAGTGTATGGCGTGACGCCTGACATGACCTGCTTAGGCAAAGTCATCGGCGGCGGCCTACCAGTCGGCGCCTTCGGCGGCCGCATCGACATCATGAACATGATCGCTCCGCTTGGCGGCGTCTATCAGGCGGGCACGTTATCCGGCTCACCCCTCGCGGTAGCGGCAGGACTCTGTATGCTCGAGGCGATTTCCCAACCGGATTTTTATAGTGATCTTGGCGCACGCGCAGAGACTCTCATGAGCGGTCTCAAAAGTCGTGCAGCAGCGGCGGGCATTCCGTTTACGACCAACCAGGTAGGAGGCATGTTCGGCTGTTTCTTCAGCGAGGAAGACACCGTCACCACTTTCGAGCAAGTGATGGCCTGTAACTCAGACCATTTCCAACGCTACTTCCATCTCATGCTAGAAGGCGGCGTCTATCTCGCGCCCTCGGCATTCGAGGCAGGATTTATTTCTATCGCACACGGCGATGCCGAATTAGACGCAACTCTCGCTGCAGCTGAGCACGCGTTCTCGGTCCTTGCAAATTAACCCTTTGGATTTTCTTACGTTGACGCTATGCCGCGTTTCTCAGCCCTGCGCTGACAGGCTTTAAGGAAGCTCTTTCATGTCCCAAGAAAAAAAGATCGACGTCTATGCCGTCGGCAATGCGCTCGTCGACAAAGAATTCGAAGTAAGCGATACGTTCTTCGAGACGCACGGAATTGAGAAGGGGCTGATGACCCTCGTCGAGGGCGATGCACAGGCACAACTGGTCGACGTACTCATGCGCGAGCACGGCCTGCGCAAGCGCGCCGGCGGTGGCTCTGCCGCGAACACGCTATACGCACTCAGCCAGTTTGGTGGCAGCGCCTTCTACTCCTGCAAATTAGGCAATGACGAGACCGGCGATTTTTTCCTCGCGCAATTAGGCGATCAAAATATCGAAACCAATACGGCGAGTCAGCGCGCCGACGGCGCCAGCGGCCGCTGCGTGGTGATGATTAGCCCCGACGCAGAGCGCACCATGCACACGCACCTCGGTGTGTCTGGATCGCTAGACACAGACGATCTGGATCTCGCGGCAGCTGATCGCGCGAAGTTCATCTACTTAGAAGGTTATCTGGTGACCTCGCCTAGCGCCCGCGCCGCGATCATCGAGCTCAAACGTTACGCGCAGCAACAAGGCATCGCGACGGCGATGACGTTCTCCGATCCGTCGATGCTCGAATACTTCCGCGACAACATTGTCGAGGTGTTAGGCGATGGGGTGGACCTGCTGTTCTGTAACGAAAAAGAATTGCAGCTGTGGGCGCAGACTAATGATTTCGAGGCCGCATTCACTAAGGCCCAAGGCTTCGCCAAACAGCTCGTGGTGACACTGGGCGCCAAGGGCGCTCTGTTATTCGATGGCGAGAAGCGCATTCCCATTGCACCCCATGCCGTTAAGGCGATCGACACCAATGGAGCCGGCGACATGTTCGCGGGGGCGTTCTTATATGGCATTACGAATGGGATGGGCTTCGAAGCGGCTGGCAATCTCGCGTCGCTCGCGTCTGCCAAAGTCGTCTCGAGCTTTGGTCCGCGCCTCGAGCCTGAGGCGCACGCTGAACTGCTTGGCTAGGTAAGCCTAGCCTCGCAGGTCGTCGATAAAGCTCTTCACACCGTCGAAGAATGATGAGCTTTTTGGCGATTGTTTCTTACCTTCGCCTACTTGAATGGTCTGGAACTCTTCGAGTATTTCCTTTTGTCGCTTCGTCAGATGCACCGGCGTCTCGACAACCACGCGGCATAGCAGGTCACCGACGTTGCCGCCGCGCACCGGTTTAATGCCTTTCCCACGCAGCCTGAACAATTTACCGGTCTGCGTCTCAGCAGGAATTTTCAGCTTCACGCGTCCGTCTAGCGTCGGCACTTCGAGCTCGCCGCCAAGGGCCGCGTCGCCGAAGCTTATAGGAATCTCACAGAACAAGTCTGCGCCGTCGCGCTCGAAAATCTTATGCGGCTGCACATTCATTTCGACAAAGAGATCGCCAGATGGCCCACCGTGTTCGCCCGCCTGCCCTTCACCGCTAAGACGAATACGATCGTGGGTATCCACACCCGCAGGCACTTTTACCGACAACGTTTTAGTCTCGCGCACCGAGCCACGACCGTGACAGGTATTGCACGGGTCTTTGATCTGCTTACCCGCACCCTGACAGCGCGGACAGGTTTGTTGGACAGAGAAAAACCCCTGCTGCATGCGCACCTGCCCGTGACCGCCACAAGTTGTGCAGTCGATAGGTTGTGTGCCTTTCTTCGCTCCCGAACCGTCGCAGGTGTCACACGTGACGGTTGTAGGAATTTGAATCTTAACCGTGGTGCCACGCACCGCGTCTTCTAAGCTAATGTCGAGGTTATAACGCAGGTCTGCGCCTTTGCGCACATGGCTGCGCGCGCCGCCGCGCCCTCCGCCAAAAATATCGCCGAAGATATCACCGAACATGTCGCCGAAATCGGCACCGCCGGCGCTGGTCTGACCGTCGACGCCCGCATGACCGTATTGGTCGTAGCGGGCGCGCTTGTCTTTATCGGATAACACCTCGAAAGCCTCGTTGGCTTCCTTGAAGATGTTCTCCGCCTCTGGGTTATCTGGATTACGATCGGGATGGTTCTTCATCGCGATACGGCGATACGCTTTTTTTAGCGCCGCCGCATCCGCACTCCGATCGACATCCAATACCTCGTAATAATCACGTTTAGACATAAAGCTCTCAGTAGTAAGGATTACTTATCCTTTTCGTCATCCTTCACTTCTTCGAACTCCGCATCTACCGCGTCGTCTTCATTGCCACCGTCCGCCTCTGCGCCCGCTTCACCCGCAGCAGCCTGCTCGGCATACATCTTCTGCGCGAGGGCTGAAGAGGCTTCGGTAAGCGCCGAAGTTTTGGCTTCGATCGCCTCCTTGTCGTCGCCTTTCAGCGCCTCTTCGAGCTCGGTGATGGCCGCATTGATGGCATCCTTCTCCTCGTCGGTCGCCTTGTCGCCGGCTTCTTCAAGCGTCTTCTTAGTCGCGTGAATCATGCCGTCGGCGGTGTTGCGTACCGTGACCATTTCTTCGAATTTTTTATCATCCGCAGAATGCGCCTCGGCGTCTTTAATCATCTGCTCGATCTCTTCGTCAGACAGGCCGCTAGATGCCTTAATAACGATAGATTGCTCTTTACCCGTCGCCTTGTCTTTCGCCGAGACGTTGAGGATGCCGTTAGCATCGAGGTCGAATGCCACTTCGATCTGCGGCATGCCGCGCGGTGCCGCAGGAATATCCGACAGATCGAAACGACCCAAAGACTTGTTCTGCGCGGCTTGCTTACGCTCGCCCTGCACGACGTGAATGGTTACCGCGGTTTGGTTGTCGTCGGCAGTCGAGAAGACCTGCGTCTTCTTCGTTGGGATCGTCGTGTTCTTCTCGATCAACGTGCTTGCTACGCCTCCCATGGTCTCGATACCTAGAGACAGAGGCGTTACGTCGAGCAGCAATACGTCGGTTACATCGCCTGACAGAACTGCCGCCTGAATCGCAGCGCCTACCGCAACCGCTTCATCGGGGTTCACGTCGCGGCGCGGCTCTTTGCCGAAGAATTCAGAGACTCGCTTCTGCACCAATGGCATGCGCGTCTGGCCACCAACGAGGATGACATCGTTAATCTCGCCGATCTCAAGGTCCGCGTCTTTCAGTGCCATCTTCAGAGGCTCGAGCGTGCGTTCTACCAAGTCTTCGACCAGCGACTCAAATTTCGCTCGCGTCAGCTTCTGCACTAAGTGCTTTGGACCGCTTGCATCAGCGGTGATATACGGCAGATTGACCTCGGTCGCCTGCGAGGAGGACAACTCGATCTTGGCCTTCTCTGCAGCCTCCTTAAGGCGTTGAAGCGCCAGCGGGTCGCTGTGCAGATCCATGCCTGAAGATTTCTTAAATTCGTCTGCGAGGTAATCGATGAGGCGCAGATCGAAATCTTCGCCGCCGAGGAACGTGTCGCCGTTAGTCGAGAGCACTTCGAACGTGTGCTCGCCATCGGTCTCTGCGATTTCGATGATCGAGATATCGAACGTGCCGCCACCAAGGTCATACACCGCGATGGTGGAGTCGCCCGCCTTCTTGTCCATGCCGTAAGCGAGTGCTGCTGCCGTTGGCTCGTTGATAATGCGCTTAACATCCAAGCCTGCGATACGGCCGGCGTCTTTCGTCGCCTGACGCTGAGCATCGTTGAAGTAAGCAGGCACGGTCACCACCGCCTCAGTCACTGTCTCGCCGAGGAAGTCTTCCGCCGTCTTCTTCATCTTCTTCAGCGTCTGTGCCGAGATCTGAGGAGGCGACATCTTTTCACCGTTTACCTCAACCCAGGCGTCGCCGTTGTCTGCTTTGGTGATCTTGTAAGGCACCATTTTGATGTCTTTCTGCACGACATCGTCGGCGAACTGGCGGCCAATGAGGCGCTTGATCGCAAACAGCGTGTTGTCGGGGTTAGTCACCGCCTGGCGCTTAGCAGGCTGGCCTACCAACACCTCGCCATCGCTTGCGTAGGCAATGATGGAAGGAGTGGTGCGATCGCCTTCAGCGTTTTCGATGACCTTCGCCTCGCCACCGTCCATCACTGCGACGCAGGAGTTGGTGGTACCGAGGTCTATTCCTATGATTTTACCCATTTTCCTAATCTCCATTTACCCGTCAGCACGGCTGGGGGTCTTAAGTCTGTCTTGGCATTAAATATTGGCGCGAAACCTATAAATTCAAGGTGTGCGCTAGCGATTTATTTGGATACCATCACCATAGCGGGGCGAATCACGCGGCCATGCAGCGTGTAGCCCTTCTGCATCACGGCTATAACTGTGTTGGGCTCTGCATCGGGGCTCTCTTGAATTGACATTGCCTGGTGCAGCTGCGGGTCGAAGGGCTCGCCCATGGGATCCACCGCGTCGATGTTGAAGCGCTTAAAGCAGTCTGCGAAGCCTTTGAGCGTGAGTTCCACACCCTCTTTAATCGCCTTTACTGCCTCGTCTTCGCTGGCCTCAGCAGCCGCCGCCGAACGCTCGAGGTTGTCCATTACCGCCAATAGCTCAACACTAAACTTCTCTTGGCCGTATTTGTGCGCTTTCTCGATATCTTGCTCAGTGCGCCTGCGCAGATTCTGCATCTCGGCCTGCACTCTGAGGAGCTCGTCGCGCGCCATGCCGACATTAGCCTCGGCCGCCTCTAGCTGCTCACGCAGCTGGTCGAGCTCGGATACAGGCTGGTCACTAGACTCTGCTGCGCTCTCAATATCGCTCTCCATAGCGCTCTCCGTAGCGCTGGTCTGCGCTTCTTCTTCCTGTTCGGGGGTGTTATCGGGCGTCTGCTCGCTCATAGCTTCCTCTTACTGGTCTGGTGTTAGTGACGACGATGGCGTGTATATGGGGCCTTTCCTGAGACATTCAAGCGAGCGTTGCCGCCTGCCGAAGAGCCGCAGGACGTCCAGAGAATTTGAAGATTTCGTGCATACCGCCTATCCGATCCCCTATACTTGAAAAGACGCACCCAGACCGCGGAACCCCGACTATGCTCCTTCAGCTCACCATCCAGAACTACGCCACGGTAGACAGCCTCGAGATTGATTTCGGGCCGGGGATGATAGCGATTAGCGGCGAAACCGGTGCGGGCAAGTCGATTATGCTCGACGGGCTAGGGCTCACGCTCGGCGACCGCGCAGACAAGAGCATCGTTCGCAGCGGCGCGCGCAAGGCGGAGATCTGCGCCGTGTTCGATATTTCTCACATCCCGGCAGCAGAGCAATGGCTCGATGATCACGAGCTTAAGGATGACAACGAGCCCGATCGCTGTCTCTTGCGCCGCGTGGTGGGAGACGATGGCCGCTCGAAGGGGTTTATCAACGGCTCCCCCGCGACACTAGGTGACATGACCGCCCTGGGCGAGATGCTGATCGATATACACAGCCAGCACGAGCATCAGTCACTACTGCAACGTGCTACCCATCAGCGCATGCTCGACGAATTCAGCGTCGACGCCGCGTCATCCCAAGGACTAGCCGATGCCTATAAGGCATGGCACAAAAATAGCCAACGTATTACCGCGCTCAGCGAGTCGCGGGCGGATGACTCAGCGCAGGTTCAGCTACTCAGCTACCAGCTTGCTGAGCTAGATGAGCTGGCCCTGGCCGACGAGGAGTTCGAGGCACTCGAGGCGGAGTTCAAAATACTCAACAGCGCCGACGATACTTTAGGCGCGGCACAGGCGGTGCTCGACTGCTGCAGCGGGAATGGCGACGAGGCGAGTGCCGCCGATTTGCTAACCAAGGCGCACGGCTTACTCGCCGCGCTGGCTAGCAAAGGCTCGAGGCTCGGGAATGCCGCGTCACTCATCGAATCGGCTGCGATCCAGCTTGATGAAGCGATTGACGATCTGCGCCTGTTCGTCGATGGCTTCGAGGCAGACCCCGAACGCCTAGAACAGGTGAACGAGCGCCTAGGATTGCTGCACGCGATCGCGCGCAAGCACAAGATCAAACCACAAGCGCTGCCCGCCTTCACCGCAGACATGCGTGCACAGCTTGAAAGCATAGCCAACAGCGACCAAGAGCTTGAAACACTGCGCGCTGCCGATGCCGCACTGCGCACCGCCTTTAGTAGCGCCGCAGCTAAGGTAAGCAAGCAGCGTAAGACCGGCGCCCAATGCCTCGCCAAGCGCGTCAACGAACAGCTGCTGAGCCTTGGCATGCCCCATGCGCGCCTCGAAGTCGCACTCTCGCCTGCGTCAGCTGAGAGACCCACTATGCAGGGCGCCGAGTCTGTCGAGTTCCTAGTCAGCACGAACCCAGGTGTCGAGGCCAAGCCCTTGATCAAGATCGCGTCGGGTGGCGAGTTATCGCGTATCAGCCTCGCGATACAGGTGGTCACCGCCCAAACTTCTCGCACGCCGAGCCTCGTGTTCGATGAAGTCGATGTGGGCATAGGCGGCGGCGTCGCAAAAATAGTCGGCGAGCTGTTGCGGCAACTCGGCGCCACGAGCCAAGTGCTCTGCGTGACGCATCAGGCACAGGTTGCTGGTCAGGGCCACAGCCATTATTTCGTGAGCAAATCTGTCGCAACCGGCGCCGCGGGCGATGCGACGCTAACTCGAATAGAGCGGCTGGATGATGCGGCGCGCCTTAAGGAAGTCGCGAGGATGCTAGGCGGCGATGACTACAGCGCCGAATCGCTAGCCCACGCGAAGAAGATGCTGGTGCTGGAGACTAAGGCGAAAGCGAGCAAAAAGCGCAGCGCCTAAGAAAACACCCTAGCCCTGGCACTGTTTGCACAGCCCATAGAGATAGAGGCTGTGGTCGGTGATCTTGAATTCATATTTACGCGCGATCTTTTCTTGCTGCTCTTCGATGACCTCGTCGTAAAATTCCTGCACCTGCCCGCATTTGTTACACACGATGTGATCATGGTGGTGTTCGGTGCTGAGTTCGAACACCGACGAGCCGCCTTCAAAGTGGTGGCGCGTGACCAAGCCCGCCGCCTCGAACTGAGTAAGTACGCGGTAAACCGTCGCCAGCCCCGTGTCCTCATTGGCTTCGAGCAGCATCTTGTATACGTCTTCGGCAGAAACGTGTTTGGTTTCGGAACTCTCGAGCACTTGAAGGATCTTAACCCGTGGGTGGGTCACCTTAAGGCCTGCATCCCGCAGTTCTTGGTTTTCTGAGCTCATGTGAGGTTTCTCGCGGCGCTAGGGGAATCGCGGTTCGTGATCGCCGCTCATCTGAGTTACCATTATGCCCTGTCGCTAGATTGCAGGCAAAACAAGGAAAGACACAGCACCATGCACTACTTCAAGCACGCTCTCATACTCGCCGCGATTCCCTTCCTCGCCGCTTGTAAAAACTTCGGCTCGATGGATTTTCCGGGTGTTTATAAGATTTCCATCCCTCAGGGCAACATCATTACCCAAGATATGGTCGACCAGCTGCGGCCGGGTATGACGAAGAGGCAGGTGATTTTCGTGATGGGGACCCCGCTGGTGCGCGACCCCTTCCACCAAGACCGTTGGGATTATGTCTACAACTTCCAGCCCGGCGGTGGCGTGCGCGGCCAAGAACGGCTAGCCGTCTTCTTCGAAGACGACCAGCTCGTCAGCTTTAGCGGCGACTTTGAGCCGTCGACGCCCGAGGACTCCTAATCCACAGTGATTAGAAGTTAAATCGCAGGCCGAGCTCCCATGACCTGCCCGCTGCCGGCGCGATTTCCTTCAAGAAGGACGGATGCTCACGGATTTCTTCATCGAGCAGATTAGTCCCCCGCAGGAATACCAACGCCTCATTATCACCGAAGTCCACATGCCAATCGGCGTAGGCGGTGAGCAGGCTGTAACCTGCGCTGGGCAACTCGCCGAACGCCACATCGTCCTGTTTTTGCACTTCCTGCCAACGCAGTTTGGCCTGCCAGTGCACATGGGAATGCTTGATCTCGACGCCGGCACGTAGTGGCGGAATGCGGGGCACATCGCCGCTTCTGTCTAGCTCGGCATTCACGTAATCGGCAAAAACCGACACTTCGGTGAGATGATCTCCACTGCGACGCAGCGGCGCGCTGAGCTGCGCCTCGACGCCCATAAACCGAGCATCTTCTTGCCGGTAGCGCGCAACGGTAACCTCGTCCACTTCGACGGCTGTGTCCGCAAGGTAGATGTAATCAGCGATGTCGTTGTAGAAGAAGTTCAACTCACCGGTCACGTCGCCCGCATGCTTACGCAAACCTAGCTCGATATTGGTGGCGCTCTCTTTCTCCGCATCAGGAAGACCCACTTCAAGCCTTTGAGTCGCGACGTGAGGTATGAGCATCTCGAGTGGGAGCTCGCTGCAGTCAGTTCGAATATTCGAATAGCGTTCGTCGACTGTTGCGGCGCGCTGCGAATGTGACAGTGAGAAAATTGCGTTGCTGTCATCTCTGAAACGCCACAGCGCGGAGCCGCTAGCACTCCAACTGGATTCCGTGTCGTCGCAGCTGCCGCCTTGCTGATCCAGAGTCTGCTGCTCGAACCGTGCGCCGGCCTCATAAAGCATCACACCCGTATCTAAGCTCTGCACCGTGAACAGCGCGAGTGTGCCGATATCTGTGGTTGGGATAAATGCCTCACTGCCCAGTGCCGCGAATTCACGCGTAGAGCCCTGAAATCCAATGATGCCCTGACGCCCATCGCGTTCCACCTGATGCAAAGCGAAGCGACCCTCAATGCCAGACTGGGTATAGCGCGTACCGATTTCCACACCCTCTATCTCGACATGTTCATAGTCGACTACACCGACACGGCCGTGCACCTCGTCAAAAAAACCCGTTAACGGCAGTTGGAACTCCATGTCGTAGCGATCCTGGCGCATGTCGATGCGCACATCTTCTTCGCCATGATCATCGTCATGGTCCTCATCGTGATGCTCATCGTGGTCGTCATGGTGCGCATGCGATCCTGCAGGAATGCCGTATTCGTTATCGAGTCGGTTATAGGACACGCCGATATACCCTTCATCGAATACCCAAGAGGCCCCGACAGACTGCGCATCGGAACGGGCATCTGTGTTGCGCACAACGCCCTGGCTTTCCATCAGTTCTTCGCGCGCCTCAGCATCATTCAGATCAACGAGCGCGGGATTCTGCGCGAAGCCAGGAATGTCGAGATCGTTACTCTCACGGTAAACGCCATCGATGTGCCAGGCAATATTGCCGACAGAGCCTTCAAGAAGGCCAACGCTGACCTGCTGGTCACTCGCACTATTGTGGCGTGTCTCGAGCATTGCGTTTGGACTATCTAGCAGCTTGGTAGGAATTCGATTGTCGATGACATTGACCACGCCGCCAATCGCGCCGTTACCGTAAAGCAGCGTTGCTGGGCCGCGCACGACTTCAATGCGATTGGCCAGCGCAGGCTCGAGACTGTTCGCATGGTCAGGGCTCACGGCAGAGGCATCGATATTGCCAATGCCGCCCTGCAATACCTGTACGCGATTCGCGCTCTGGCCGCGAATAACCGGCGCACCAACACCCGGGCCGAAGCTCGCCGAGTTAACGCCTACCTGCTCCGAAAGCGTCGTTCCCAGAGTCGCGCCTATTTGCTCGCGGAGCTCCTCTCCAGCCAGCAGATTTACTGGGAGCACCGTGTCCGCACGGCTGCGATGCAGCGTAGCTGTCACGACTATCTCTTCTACATTTTCTTCGCGGTGCTCTAACTCTTGCCCCACTGCGGCTGTGCTCGCGAGAGCCACAGCGAGGGAGAGTGTGCGGGGTAATACGCCATGGTGGCGCTTGAGACTTATGCTCGAATTCATAATTAGCATTCCTAAAACCGACCGCGAGGCGATCGTAATACGCGTTGTCTCACAGCTAAATATGCGGCTATCGCAGCAGGCGAGAGCGCATCAATCAAAGGCCGCTTCGTGCAATTAGCACGCACACAGCAGAGTCATCAGCGAGACGGTTAATTAAGCGACGTGTCTTAGGATAGCGGTGGCGCGCGGGCGTGGCGGGCAAGCTTCAGCGTGCCGAGAACAGGCTCGGCAGCAGGTTGGCTGTGCAGGAAAGCCTGCGGGGGTTCAATAAGCAATGCGCTAGCGGTCAGCGCGTGCCCAAGAGTTCCGGTGACAAGACAGATATCACAGTCGAACTGCGACTGCAGGTCTCCGTCGTGATTATGGGAGAGATCGATACCCTGCCCGAACAGCAAGACCGCGGAGAACAACCACATAGCAGCGAGGCTGCGCAGCTTAGTCGGCCTGAGCAAGCTGGGTGCACACAAACCACGCCAAACCGGCGCCAGCTTTACGGAGGCGCTTCTCATCTTATTGCTAAGAAATCGGCTAAAGGTTGAGTGGGCGTCCATAGTCTTAAACCTGGAAATATTTGGGATTTATAGCTAGTCCGCTTGGCTTCTGCAAGTCATTTCAACCTAGCGAATCACAACGATAGATAAACCCGTTTTCGCGGAACTGACGCCGCGGCTGACAATGCCAGAGGATTTGGGGAAAAAATGCATCGATGAAAGACCTGACCCCGGGTTAGAGGTTTGCGGCTAGGGTGGTGAGAGCTGGGACGCCAACGATGTCTTGGGCGAGCAGGAAGAGGTCGTGGCGTGGGAGGCCCGGCAGGGCTTTGCTCAGCAGATCCAGGTGTGCCTGCTCCTGCTCGTGGCGCGCGCGCATGAACTCGCCGCCATCGGCAGGCGAGCGCTTATTGACCACCAACGCTGCCACATTCACATTCGCAGCCTTAAGCTGCGCATGTAACTCTATCGTTTCGAGTACCGGCAAGCGTTCTGCGGCGAGCACGATGACGAACGCCGTAGTCGCGTGATCAGCGAGTGTGTCCCGCAGCGTCGTGAAGCGCAGTTTACGGCGATGCAAAATGCCGCGAATGCCGGACTCGCGCATCTTCTCTACGTCTTTTGAATCTGCACTGAAGGTCTTTTCTTCCATCGATGAGTCTCGGCTCAGGTCTTTCACTACCTGTGCGAAGCCGTCAGCCTTCTCTTGCCGCTTAATCAGGCCTTCCGTCCAAGCCGACATCATCTCCGGCAGCGCCATTAACCGGGCGGTATGCCCAGAGGGCGCCGTGTCGAACACCACGAGGTCGTATTCCTTTACGCCCTGCTCCACCACCTCGGCAATGCGTTCCATCAGTGCCGCTTCCTGCATGCCTGGCGCGTCCTTACTCAACGCCATGTGCTTGTCGACTTCGCCGCGCAAATGAATAGGCATGAGTTTGTGCAGAGAGTTGGTAATCTCTTTCATGTGCAGCCGCACGGTCTCCTCGGGGTCAAGCTCCAAGCCGTCTAGCCCGGATGCGAGCCGCACCGGGCTGGAGCCGATCGGCCTGTCGAATAAGTGGCCAAGATTGTGCGCTGGGTCGGTAGATACCAACAACACCTTGCCGCCCGCCTGCGCACGCGCCAGCGCCGCCGCTGCGGAGACAGTCGTTTTTCCCACCCCGCCCTTACCGCCGAAGAAGATAATTTTTTTGTCTTGCGCGAGTTCTAGCAGCAATGTACGTGATCCAATGGCGAGCGCTCCATGCCCATACGAGTATGCCACTCGTGGAAGCGATCATAGACTATAGGGAGAAGCTCCATCGTATAAAATGCAGCGGGGTTTGGAATGCCGAGCGTCTCTGCAAAGATAAGCAGCATGAACAGATCCTCTTCATCGCGCTGCGCGCGAGCGAACGATCGTCTGTAGGGCGTTACGTAAAACTCATGTAGCCCGCTCTCTACCCGCGCAAGAATGTCACGCAGCGCATCGAGCGCTTTGGCTTTTTTCTCTGAGTCTGTCATCTCACGCCTTTGGGTTGTTGTTACGCGCGTGCTGACGAGCGGCCTTTTTACTGTCGCGCGCCGCTTCTCGTGCTACACGCTTTTCCTCTGCCCGCGCGAGCCGCGCCTGCATAGGGTCTATCGTCAGCGGTCGATAAATTTCCACGCGATCGTCCTCTTCCACCACATACTCATGCGGCAACGGCCTGCCTTTGCCATCTAGCGGCAGGGAAAAAATGCCGAGGTCGAGAGGCGCGGATTCTATCTCAGGAAAAAGCTGTACGATGCCTGACAACTCCACAGCCTGTGCAGCGGTGGTGCCTCGTGGGACCGACAGCTCCAAAAGCTTTTGTTCGCTAGGCGAGGCATAAACGACTTCGATTGTGACTGAGTCGACGGATGACTGTGACATAGTAAAACTCGCTGCACTAGCAGTACTAGCGCTATCCATAAACCAGCTTGGCGCGATCAACGAGTGTGTCGACAAGGCTGTTTGCTGCACCGCTCACGAGTTTTCCCACCGTCATGTCTAGCAACGAATTGCTGAAGGCAAAACTCATTTCGAACCGCACTTTGCAGGCACTCTCGGTGAGCGAGTCGAAATACCACACCGCCGAAAAATGAGAGAAATTGCCTTCCTGCAGCTGCATATCGATAGACTTTGGCGCATCGAGTACATTGCGCGTCGTGAAGGTTTGCGTAATGCCCGCCTTCGCCAGGCTCAACTCACCAACCATCTCGGTTGGCGACGAAGACACTACCCGCGCCGCTCGGCAGCCCTGCATGAATTGTGGATACTGCTCGATATCGTTAACGAGGTCGAACATTTGCTGTGCCGAATAGCCGATAAGTGCGCTACGTGAAATCTGTGCCATCGTCTAAAAGTAGATCTGCGATACAGTGCTAACGAACACCGCGAATAACACTAGGGGTATTACCGTGCCCAAAGCAAAATTCATGTAGCGCTGAAGCAACGAGCCTTCGTAGCTGTCATCGCCAATCACCAGTTCCGATGTCAGCCCACTCATCTTCCAGCGATACGCCGTAAACAAGCACACCGTAAAGCCCACCAGTGGCAAGATAGTCTCGTAGAACACGTCATACACCACGTCGAAGAAGGATTTGCTCATCCCGCCATAGCTCGTAAAGCCGGTGAAGAATTCCGACATGCCGAACGACAGCGTCGCCGGGATCGCAAATACCGTTAACAGACAAGCCTGCGTAATCACCGCCTTGCGGCGCGACATCTTGTACTCGTCTATCCAATAAGAGATGGGTATTTCAATGATCGACACCAGCGAGGTGAGCGCGGCAAAAAACACGAGCAGGAAGAACACAATCGCCACAACAGAGGCGCCGAGATACCCCACCGCCGCCTGCATAGACAGGAAGATTTTTGGCAAAAACGAGAAGATCAGGCCGACGCTGCTAGTCGAGAGATCGTCGGTATTCGTGCTTGGGTCAAACGCGAAAATAGCCGGCAGAATGAGCAGGCCGGCGAAGAACGCAATGCTCGTATCCATTACCGCCACCATGCGCGCAGAACCCGGAATGCTGTCTTCGCGGCTAAAGTAGGAGCCGTAGGTAATCAGTATGCCCATACCAAGAGAAAGGGAGAAAAATGCCTGACTCAGCGCGCCATTAACCGTCGATAGATTCATCTTCGAAAAATCGGGTATGAGATAGTAGGCGATGCCGGCGCTTGCGCCATCGAGTGTGAGGACGAAAAGAGTGAGCGCAACTAGCATTACCGCAAGCGTTGGCATTAACACCCGCGCAAGACGCTCGATCCCGCCTTTTACGCCCCCAGATAGAATCAGAAATACGCCTATAAGCAGCGCAATGGCATAGCCGAACAGCGACGGCGCAGCGACGATTTCGCCGAACGTCGCCTCCTGTGATAACCGCTCTAGCCCTCCCGAGGCTAGCTCCTTGAGATACACCACCAACCACACGGTGATCACCGTATAGAACACTGCGATCATGAAGGGCGTGATGATGGCCAACATGCCAGTCAGCCGCCACTTGGCCGAGCCACCCGCGATGGTATCGAATGCACCTACTGGATTAAGTTTAGAGCGTCTGCCCATGGCGATCTCAGCCATCATCACTGGGTAGCAAATGAAGGCCACAAAGAGCAGATAGATAATCAGGAAAGCGGCGCCACCGTTCTTCGACGCCATGACCGGGAAGGCGACGAGATTGCCAAGCCCCACCGCCGAGCCGGCGGCCGCGAGGATAAATCCCAATTTGGAGCTGAACTGTCCGCGTGCTTGCGCCATGGAATCCCCTTCCTTGGAGGCAGCTATGCTGCCGAGGTGCGTCACTAAGACGCTGTTTTTCTTGTTAAAGGCAGCATTGATGAGGGCCGCTGATGAGTCGAGATTCTAGCAGCGGCTCTGGGGTAGCACAATGCAGCCGCACGCGATGATTAGCGAGCTAGCGCCACAGGGAAGCTGCTATACTCCGCACATGGCAAAGAAAAAATCCAATCTCCCCGACGGCACCATCGCGATCAACAAGAAGGCGAAACACGATTACTTCCTCGAAGAGAGCTTCGAGGCGGGTGTCGTGCTCGAGGGCTGGGAAGTCAAAAGCCTGCGCATGAAAAAAGTGCAGCTTATCGACAGCTATGTGCTGCTCAAAGACGGCGAGGCGTTCTTACTTGGCTGCCAAGTGACACCGCTAGACACTGCGAGCACCCATGTGATCGCCGACCCCACCCGTATCAAAAAGCTCCTGCTGCATAGCAAGCAGCTCGCCAAGCTGTTCGCCACTGTGCATCAAAAGGGCCACACCTGCATCGCCGTAAAGCTCTATTGGAAGGGCCATCTGGTGAAATGCCAGATCGCGCTGGCAAAGGGCAAGCAAGACCACGATAAGCGCGCAACAGAGAAAGACCGCGAGTGGGCCGTGGACAAGCAGCGCATCGTACGCCAGGCCAATCGCTAGCGCGCGGGAAGCGCCTACCATCACATCTAGCAGTAATACCGGTTCGTTGATTCAGACGATCCGTGCTATTGTATTCACATCTGGGGGCGATTCGGATTCGACGCCGGTATCAACACCTTAGGTGCATGCCGAGAGGGTAGTAACTCTCGTTAATCAATTACTGCAACTTTATAGTTGCCAACGACGATAGCTACGCCCTAGCAGCCTAACCGCTTGCTAGCGATTACCGCCGGGATGCCCGTAAACTGGTATTTGGTAATCGTCATCTAGAACGGGATCGCCAGTGGAACGCGCTTGACGTGAAGCGGCTAAATAGTATCAAGCTCGCCCAAATCACCCTGCCCGTCGGGCCGATACGGGTTAACTTAATAGACGACGCTATGCATGTAGAGCCGAAGGCAGCGAACTGACGGACGGGGGTTCAACTCCCCCCGCCTCCACCACTTTTTCCTCTCTTACGCCTGCCGACTGGCGCGGGGATACGCCCGATCGACAAAGCGACCCAGTTTCGGATCGTTACCGGAGAGGTGCCGCGGATACACGGCGTGAATCACCTACGAGGCCGCCAGCCTAAACCCGAGAGTGATACCTGCCTCGCCGATCTGAATAGGCCTTTTAGCCTTGGCAATGTACTCCCTTTGAACACAGTGCAGTTGAGTTAAAATAGCCCCAGCTAATTCGAGACTCCACCCATGCTCCTAGAAAAATGGCCCGCGCCGCTGCGTTCCGCACTATTCAAAATACTCGGCGTTAACTGGTCTCACCGATTCCTTAACTCGCTCGCTGAAGACAAGCCGTCGAAGCAGGTCATGCTCGAGCGGATATTCGCGCGTAATAATTTCGACGTTAAAGTGACCGGTGAGGAAAAAATACCACAGGGTCATGGCTGCGTTTTTGCGAGCAATCATCCCCATGGCCTTTTCGATGGGCTTGGGGCTATCTGGCTTGGCTGCAAATACGGCTACGACAGCCGAGCGATGGGTAGGCACTTTCTCTCGGTGTTCGAACCGATTCGCGATTGGTTCCTGCTGCTCAAAGTCGATGAGGCGCGGCGCGGGCAGGCGAGCAAACAGCTGGTTCAAGAGGCGGCTGGGTTTATCAAGGATGGCGGCAGTTTGGTAATGACTCCCGCGGCGCGGGTCGGGGTGTCGCGGCCACTGTGGTCTCCGGCACAAGACCTGCCCTGGAAGCCGGGCGTGGTTCGTTTCGCCTGTGCAGCGCAAGCACCGATCGTGTTGATGTATATCGACGTGAATCATTCCATCGCGAGGCAGGTGGGACAGTGGCTGCACGGCGTGGTGCGCGCACTAATGCAGGTGTGGGCCTATCGCTTCGGCCGCTCGCTTAAACTGCACATGCACGTGTTGGACATAGTGTATCCGCAGCAGCTGCCCGAGGGCAGCGCGAAGCAGAAAACCGCGTGGCTGCAGGCGCATTTTGAAAAGCTGGCGGCGCAGGTAGTTAAGACTTAGCCGACTGCGGCTGCGGGCATTGCGGCTCCGCGAGACCAGAATAGCGACAGCGCTAAGCCGCTCACCAAATGCCACACGCCCCAAAACGCGGTGATAATCATCATGCCGCCCAGCTCTGGGAAAAAGTTAAAGACGATAATCAAGCCCAGTCCGGAGTTTTGTATCCCTACTTCAAGGGTCACCGCTTTGACTTTGTCGTACTCAAGCTTTGCAGCGCGCGCGCACGCGTAGCCGATGAGCAAAGCCACGGCATTATGCAGCACGACCAGGCCGAAGAAGTACTGGGCATAGTCCAGGAACAGCTCGCCGTTGGCGCTGAATGCGATAACAACGAATGTTAAGAACAGCAGCATCGACAGCCAGCGAAACGGCTTGTCGGCCTTGTTCACGAACGCGGGGTTCTTCTGGCCCACGTAAACGCCCAGCACCAGGGGCACCACGAGCACCATAAAGATCAGCCGCATGACTTCGCTCGGGGCAACGGCGATGTTGGCAAGAAGGCTGCTCGTCTCAGGATTTAGACTGGCATAAAAAGCAAAATTCAATGGCGTGAATACCAGCGCGGCTAAAGTTGAGACACCGGTCATAGAGACAGACGTGGGCAGATGTCCCCGCGCAAGCCACGTCATGATGTTGGAGAAACTGCCGCCAGGGCAGGACGCCACCAGTATCATACCCAGCACGATTGAAGCATCGACCTCAAGCAGTCGGGTTAGCGCATAGGTGAGCAATGGCAGAAGCAAGAACTGACAAACCAGTCCGAGTAAAGCCGCCTTGGGCGCGCTACTCATCGCCCTAAAGTCTGACCAGCGCACGGAAAGCGAGGCGCCAAACATCATCAGCGCTAGCAACGCATTGAGCAGCAGGAATGAATCGGGGTCGAAGTTTATCCGCAACGAATCTAACAAGCTTTTATCCTATTCTTAGAAAAGGGATGGGAAAAGGTGTCAGATCCCTTTTCCACTCTCTCTATTCGACGGCGTCAAGCCGCAAGAATCGCCGCGGCGGAAATCCTGTCCTGAAGCGAAACCCCAGTGGCATCTGGTAGTTTTCCTTCACCATCGCCAGCTCGGAGCCCATTGGCACGACGGCGACATAGGGCTCGAAGAGGTTATCCATCTTTACCTCAATCTCAGGTGTTGCCAGCGCCTGCCGGTACCACGCGCGCGGCCAATGCTGGGCGGCGATGTAGTTCTCGCCATCGATCTTGGTTAGCCGCACGACTCGCTCATGACGCTCGCCATCATCGAAGGTCGCGATGACGATTGTGGAGCCGCCTTGGGGCTGCAGATAGCCCAGGCGCGCCTCTGCATAGGCCACGTAGCCTGCATAGATCACCAGCAATCCACAGAGTCCAATGAGTGTCCAGCGTGTCAGTTTTCTCATAGTTATTCCCTATCCGCTTGTTAAAAGGGGTCTGAGCCCTTTTGGATCCCTTTCCGGGTAAATCCTAGTATCATGCGGTGCAAATTTCTACAGATGAATTACCAGCATGCCAACAGCTCTCAAACCCAACACCGCCGCCCTCCTACGCCAGTCCCACAGCAACATGCCAATGGGGGTTGCCGACAGCTACCGCTACTGGGGCGAGGACAACACCGTTTTCGTGAAAAGCAGCGAAGGCTGCACGATTACCGATGCCGACGATCAGCGCTATGTCGACTTCCGCCTCGCCTACGGGCCGATCATCCTGGGCTATCGCGATAAACGTGTGGACGAGCAGGTGATCGCTGCGATTACCGAGCGCGGTACGATGTCAGGATTCTCGACCGACCTCGACTCGGAGGTGGTGGAGCTGGTGAAGCTGATGTGCCCGAATATCGAGAAGATGCGCTTCGCAAACTCCGGCACCGAGGCGGTGCTTGGCGCTGTGCGCACGGCGCGCGGCTTCACCGGACGCAACAAGATCGTCGTGGTCGAGGGCGGTTTTCACGGCCTATACGACGAGATGATGTGGAAATCGGATGTCGATAACTGGGACGCGACCTCGGGTCAGGCGCCGGAAGTCGCCTCGTTTGGCGCGGGCATTCCCGAGGCGAGCCGCGAGCATCTAGAAACCGTGCCCCTGAATAGCTTCGAGGCGATAGACGAGGTGTTCACCCGCGTCGGTGACGATATCGCGGCGATCGTTATCGAGCCCATCATGGGCAACTGCGGCAGCATTTCTGCCACGCCTGAATACATGCTCAAGCTGCGCGAACTCTGCACAGAGCGCGGCGCCCTGCTCATCATGGACGAGGTTAAGACAGGCTTTCGTGTTGCCGCCGGCGGGGCGCAGGAGCTTTACGGCATGCACGCAGACCTTACCACCTACGCCAAGGCGATGGGCAATGGCTACCCCGTGGCTGCCTTCGGCGGCCGCGCCGAGGTGATGGATGTCATCGGCTTCGGCAAGCGCGGCGTGACACACGGCGGCACCTACACGGCTAATATGATCGCGCTGAGCGCCGCCAAGGCGACGCTCACGCTGCTGAATGAAACCAACGCCTACACAACGATTAATCGCACCGGCGCCGCGTTTCAGCAAGCGCTGTCTCGCGTGTTCACCAAACACGGTATCACACACCGCTTCGCCGGGCCCGACTCGATGTTCGGCATCCACTTCGGCGACATAGTGCCGAGCAATTACCGCGACTGGAAACAGACCGACAGCGCGCTGTACACTGAGTTCGCGATGAACCTTATCAAGCACGGCGTCATGCTAGAGCCAGACTCGCGCGAGCCGTGGTTTATTTGCGAAGCTCACAAGGATGTCGACATCGACTGGCTCGAAGGCGTGGCGGATAGGTCCATGGCCGAGGCGCTAGCGGCGCGGTAGCGCTACAGCGAAAACCGCTCCCGCAAGAAATGCGCAATCCCGTCTTCGTGATTGTCTCCAATCACCTTGCTCGCCGCGGCCTTGATAGCAGGCTTGGCGTTAGCTGGCGCGTAGCACTCATCAGCGAGTTCGAACATGCTGAGGTCGTTGTCGCTGTCGCCGAAGCAAATGATATTGCTCGCCCCGAGCTCGTGTTTGAGCTGCATGGTGGCCGTGCCCTTGTTGGCGAGGCAGTGATGAATATCCATCCAGCGGTACTGCCCTCCCTCCATCGCCGGTCCCGAATAGGCCACCAGGTTGGGGTTGGCGTTCACCGTCTGCCCCATACCCTCCACCAGATCGGGTGAGCCAATCATACTGATGTTAGTGACGCTGGCATTCGCAGGCAGCGCCTCGAGCGGGAACAGCGTAGCGTGGGTCAACGAGTAATGCTTGTCGATAAGCGTGCGTTCCACTTCGTGCTGCGGCGCTGGATGATAGATGACGTGTTCGTGATGATCGATAACATGGACGAACGGCGTGATGCCGAGCCGTGCGGTTGCGGTGAGCACAGTCTTGATCTCGTCATCGCCGAGAAGGTTATCGAGTACCAGCTGCTCACTCTGCGGGTTCCAGATAGTGACGCCGTTATTGTAAACCTGCGGCAGACTGAAATCGGACTCGCCGATAATGGCCCTAGCGGACAGCATGGTGCGACCGGTTGCCACGGTGTAGGCGACATTCTTGTCGCGCATCAGGGCGAGGGTTTCGCGGGTAAAGACTGAAATCTGCGAGGAATTATTCAGCAGAGTGCCGTCTAGGTCGAAAAATACTAGGTCCATTGAATATCCATGAATCGGTCTGAGCGTCTGTCACTCTTCGGTAGCGCAATCTTGTTTAGTCGCCTTCGTTAGCGTCATTGACAGCGTGCGGACAACGCGCCTCTCCGAGGATAAAACGGGAGGGCGCGCGCCTTAGATCAGCTACAGATTTACTTCTGAGGGCAAACCAAGAACTTCTGCCCTGTCGCCTTCGCGTTGTACTGTTTCATCACCTCACTATCGAGCGCGTCGGTAAGGGAGATCTCGTGCGTGTAGTGGCTCGCGAACGTGGTCTTCAATTCACTGGCGACGCGGGCGCGCAGGCGACCAGCGACTTCCATACCCGCCTTGGCGAGGAAGTTTGGCAGCAGCCAGCCGCCCACGCCCCACGCCATGCCGTAGCCGCGATTAAGCGTCGTTGCCGACGTATCGAGACCGCCATAGAGATAAACTTGTTTGTGCTTAACCGAGCCATAGATGCTGTAGGCGCCGGGCGTGCGCGCTGCCGCGGCTTCCATCGCCGACAGGATCGATGACGCTAGCGTGCCGCCGCCGGTTGCATCGAACGCAAGCGTTGCACCAGTCGCGTGAATCGCATCGGTGAGATCCGCCATAAACGTCTCAGCGCTGCTGTTCACTACATACTTGGCACCCATGTCTTTAAGCAGCTGAGCCTGTTCGTCTTTACGCACGATGTTAACCAGATCCACGCCGTCGTCTTTACAAATACGATTAAGCATCTGACCCAGGTTCGACGCAGCGGCAGTGTGCACGAGCGCGGTATGGCCTTCGCTTTTCATTGTTTCGATCATGCACAGCGCGGTCAGCGGATTGACGAAGCACGACGCGCCGTCCTTCGCGGTATGACCCTCTTGCAAGGGCAGGCAGGCCGCCGCATCGACACAGCGATACTGGCCGTACATGCCACCACCCATCGCTGCAACCACCTTGCCGTCGAGGCTCTTCGCGTAATCGCCCGATCCGGTCGCAACAACAGTGCCCGCCCCTTCGTTACCGATAGGTAGCGATTGGCCGACGCGTGCCGCCATCACCTTCATACCAGCCTCAGACACCGGCGCAGCGAGCACTGTGTCGTTGCCGCTACCTGCAGTTTTCGCGTTTGCCATATCGGCCCAGCCAAACATGACACCGAGATCTGAAGGATTAATAGGTGTCGCTTCAACGCGAATCACGACCTGATTCTCGCCCGGCGTTGGCATCTCTATCTCTTTCATTTCTAGGCGCAGTTCGCCTTCTGTGGTGAGGGTGGAGAAAAGTTGCTGGTAGCTTGTCGTCATGCGGATTTCCTTTGAACTGCACTGTGTGCTGCGAGAGATAAGGTGAAATGAGCGTTAAAATCGATGGGGCATTTAAGCATACTTACAACGGCAATCGTAAACCTTCGTGTGCAATGTTGTACCCTGCCTCGCGCACGCGGCGGTGCTGCGGGCTACTGTCATCTAGCAGCGGATTGCTGTGATTCATATGAATGAAAAAGACCTTGCTACGCTCCTCTGGAGTGAGCTCGTCGAACAGCGCCATGCTCTCCACAACAAAGGGATGGGGAATCTCAGCCATATCCCTGCCAGGTAATTCGTCTCCGTCGAAGAAGGTGGCGTCGAGTAACGCGTAGTCCACGCTGCGAATCTCGTCGACGATGCTGCGATTCCATAGCTCCCATTTGTTAATGTCTGGAATAAACAAGGCGCTGTGACGCGGACCGAATACTTTGAAACCCACGGTTTCTGAGAACTCGTCGCGGTGCGGCACTAGCATGGGCGTGACACGGAGTACACCTAAAGGTTCAGTCTGATAATCGCGCAGCGGTTTGAGCGCGATGTTGTCGAGCGCAACGAGCTGACTCCACGGCGCATTGGTTTCGAGAAACTCACGCATTCGGCGCATCGCAAATACCGGCAGCTTGTCGGTGTTCATCACCT
The DNA here is from genome assembly GCA_024639905.1 of Gammaproteobacteria bacterium. Taxonomy (GTDB): domain Bacteria; phylum Pseudomonadota; class Gammaproteobacteria; order Pseudomonadales; family Pseudohongiellaceae; genus UBA9145. The sequence goes on from JAHEGE010000008.1 coordinate 31,024, forward strand.
CCCGCCCAAAATGCATGAGCCCCGTGTAGTGGCCAATGTGCGCATGGGTGAGGAAGACGCCCTTTAGCGCATAGTCGGAATCAGGTGCCGCGACATTTAATTGGTACAGCTGCTCGGGCATAGAAGTTGACGCCTCGAACAGGTATTTCGCTTGGGCGCCGGGGTCGACCGCAGCGAGAGACGTCGCGCCGCGGCGCAGCGCCGGGTCTTCCCAGCCCGGCATACAGTGTTCGCGGTAGCAGCCCGCTTGCGGGTAGCCTGCATCTTGCACAACGCCGAGCACTAGCAGATAAGGCGTTTCTTGCGCACTCACTGTAGCGGCGATCATCACCAGCGCCGCCGACAGGAAAAATCGTTTAATCATAGAACGCCGGCGCCATGTTCAATGTGTCGGCGAGCTCCTGATTGTGCTCAATCCAAAACGCCGCGCCGGTGTCACGCACCAGCGCTTCAATCTTGTCCATCGACTCGAAGGTTTGCGGGATGTCGGAATTAAACATCGGCGCGCGCCGCAGCTCCCGGCTTACCTCGAAATGATAGAGATCGCCGGAGAGCACGAGTGGGCCAAAGTTTTCTAGCTCGAGGTACAAGACCTGATGTCCCGGCGTGTGCCCCGGCGCGGAGATGATTTGCACAGAGCCATCGCCGAACACATCGTGGTCGCCGTTCAACGTTACTCGAGTCAGGTTGGGGAGGTTGGAATAAAGCGGCGCTTGGAAGGCAACATTGTCTTCGGGATGATCGAAGGCGGCAGTGGCTTCGCTGTCTTGAATAAGTAGCGTCGCCTCGGAGAAAGCATTCGCCGCCCCAACATGGTCGTAGTGCATATGCGAGAACGCAACGAAGTCGATATCGCTCGGTGTGATCGATAATGCGGCGAGTTGGTCGATGATCGAGACTTCGTAACGGGTGGTGCCGTCATTACTGCCGACACTGGTCAGCGGCAGGCCGGCATCCCATATCATCAGGTGCTCGTCGTGCTTTACGAGATAGCAGGGGACGAACAGTTCACGGACCGTTGTTTCTTCATTGCTAATGCCAAACGGCGCCACATTGGCTACGGAGAGATGGCCGCAGTCGAAGACTGTAAGGGAAACTTCCGCGCGCAAAGCAGAAGAAACGAGTGACGCGCCGATCAGGCCCGCGGCTAACATTAGGCCACCAATTCGCTTCTTCGCCATTCCGTGGAGTTGACTAATTATCACTAAAACCTACCCCCGAGCTCAGCACACCAAGCTGTTCTGCTTGCGCTGCAGTACCGTACATAGCCAACACCGTTGCACAGCGACGACGTCGAACACGACTAGTCGTGGTCGTGTCTTCAGAACAGACGATCATCTGCTCAATATTGCGCCCTTGGTTATACGCAGCCAACTCGGCTTCGGTCATTTTTTCAAAATTTGGCATCCCATCATCAACAACACACGACGCTAGAACGAGCAAAGTGGCGAGCATTCCGATTGTCTTCATTTTCATCAATTCCGATTTGTAGGTGAGTAAAAGGTAATGCGTAGTACGACAGAATCCTGAGAATACATTGCGAATCACTCGTTTAGCTAGGAAAATACATCCAGCATATGCTCCATCACATTCCCACCGCATGAGGTCACCAATGTCTCACCACCCTATTCAATGCCAAGCCGCGGTCGCCTGGGCCGCCGGCCAGCCCCTCAAGATCGAACAGATAGAGGTCGCGCCACCAGAGGCGGGTGAAGTTAGGATCAAGATCATCGCCAGCGGCGTCTGTCACACAGACGCCTTCACACTCAGCGGCGAAGACCCCGAGGGCGTGTTCCCCGCGATCCTAGGCCACGAGGGCGGCGGCATCGTCGAGTCCATCGGCGAGGGCGTGACGTCTGTTGCAGTGGGCGATCACGTCATCCCGCTGTATACGCCGGAATGCGGCGAGTGCAAATTCTGTCTATCGGGCAAAACCAATCTGTGCCAAAAAATTCGCGCAACCCAAGGCCAAGGGCTCATGCCCGACGGCACCTCGCGCTTCACCCGCAACGGCGAGCCTATCTATCACTACATGGGCTGCTCGACCTTCGCGGAGTATACGGTGCTGCCTGAGATCTCCCTTGCCAAGGTCAATCCCGCCGCCCCGCTCGAAGAGGTCTGTCTACTTGGCTGCGGCGTCACCACCGGCATGGGCGCGGTAATGAACACGGCGAAGGTCGAAGCTGGCGCCACAGTGGCGATCTTCGGCCTCGGCGGCATCGGGCTGTCGGCGGTGATAGGAGCCACGATGGCGCAAGCGTCGCGCATCCTCGTTATCGATATCAACGAGAGCAAGTTCGACCTCGCACGCAAACTCGGCGCGACAGACTGCATTAACCCAAAAGATCACACCAAGCCTATCCAAGAGGTGATCGTCGAACTCACGGACGGCGGCGTGGACTATTCCTTCGAATGTATCGGCAATGTAGACGTGATGCGTTCGGCGCTAGAGTGCTGCCACAAGGGCTGGGGCGAGTCGATCATCATCGGCGTGGCCGGCGCAGGGCAAGAAATCTCGACGCGCCCCTTCCAGCTCGTCACCGGCCGCGTCTGGCGCGGCACGGCATTCGGCGGCGTGAAGGGCCGTTCGGAGTTGCCCGGCATCGTGGAAGACTATCTTGCTGGCAAATTCGCGCTCAACGACTTTATCACCCACACCATGCCGCTGACAGACATCAACTCTGCCTTCGATCTCATGCACGAGGGCAAGAGCATCCGCAGCGTGGTGCATTTCTGAGACAAAGACTGCTAGAAGCTCTCGTCCCAGTTGAGCGCGTTGTACTTTTCTAAGATCTCGCGCACCGCGTCAATCGGCACCGCTTTGAGCTCACCGCGCGAGCTGCTCACTGTGGTGGCCTTGAGTATCGCGTTGTAAACCGCCTCGACCGTTGCCTCGGCAGTAGCTGCGAATAACGGCGAGAGCGCGTCGTTAACTAGTACGGTCGTGGCGACCGGCTCGCTACTGAAGCGCGGTTTGCGCACGGTGGGATTGGTTGAGAAGGCGATCACGTAGTCGCCGGAGCCATTGCTCGCATAAGATCCCGTGCGGCCCAAGCCGAGCATGGCGCGCATACTCAGGCGCGAAAGCCCCAGCTCGCTGAGTGGCGCATCGGTAGCCACTACAACCATGATCGAACCGTCTTCCCTGTCTGCGTTCTGCGGCAGCGTCGCGTCTTTAAACGCGTAGGTGCCGAGCTCGCGCCCAACCGGCGCGCCGTTAATGCTCATGATGCCGCCGTAGTTGGTCTGCACCAGCACGCCCACGGTGTAGCCGCCCAGAGACTCAGGCAAGACACGCGAACTCGTCCCGATGCCACCCTTCCAGCCGAACGCCTGCGTGCCAGTGCCGGCGCCCACGCTGCCCTCTTCAACCTCGCCCCCGCGTGCCTTGGCGAGCGCAGCAAACACTTCGTCGCGCTGTATCGGGTCGGCCCACATATTATTCACCCGCGCGTCGTTGGTCTCACCGACGATCGGGTTGACCGTGTGCTCGCCCATGCCGGGCTGGGTATATACCCATTCTTTGAGCGCGTTCGCCGCACTCCACACACACAGCGTGCAGGTGAGCAAAATAGGCGTTTCGATCTCGCCGAACTCGCGCACCTGGGTCTCGCCGATGAGTTTGCCATACCCGTTGCCGACGTGAATCCATGCCGGAATCGGATGCGTGTAGAGGTTGCCGGGCGCGGGAATCACCGCGGTGACGCCGCTACGAATATCGTCGCCGCGAATCACAGTAGTGTGCCCCACCTTGACCTCGCCAACGTCGGTGATGGCGTTGTTGGTGCCCGGCTCGAAGATACCGACCACCAGACCGATGTCGCGAGCGCGCGGACGCGCCTCCTGCGCGCTAAGCGTGCCCGCCGCTAAAAGCGCAGCAGTAACAAAAGAAGCCGTGACTACGACGCGCCGAGAAACAGAGAAAGCGGACATAAACAACGCCTACCTCACGCCGTATTTGGTAAACGCCCCGCCTGCCTGACTGAGTGAGTTCGGCCCTTCTGCCGCGTAAACGTTACCGTCGGCATCCACCGCTACGCCCTCACCTGCCGTGCCTTGATACAGGCGATCTTCGCGTTCGAACGGCGGAATCATCGCCATGGTGTGGTCGCTGTCGATATGACCAATACGTACACCGTTGCGCCACATGGGGTGGTTAAGCGGGCCGGACTCAGAATCGATCGCATACACCTTATCGTCATCAGTGATGAACAGCCCGCTGATGCGGCCGTAGGTGTAACGTGATTCTAAGTAGTTGCCGTCTTGGTCAAAAATCTCGATTCGATGATTGCCGCGATCGGCGACCCATAATCGGCCTTTCGAATCGAACTCCATAGCATGGGGCGTGCGGAACTCGCCATGTTCTAGCCCGAGCTGACCCCACTGTTTGATGAACGTGCCGTCGGGCGCGAATTTCATGATACGCGCCGTGTCTCCGCGCGCCCGGCCCTCGGCGAGTGCCTCGTTGGTAATCATGCCCTGACCATTGTGACCATCGCTGACATAGATGCTGCCGTCAGGCCCAACAATGACATCGTTGGGCTGATTGAAGTGCGCGCCGTCGGTACCGGTCTGGCCGGGCACGCCCAAGCTCATCAGCAACTCGCCAGTGGCACTAAACTTATGCACTTGATGTCCTTTCGTGCCCTCTGCGTTGCCAGCGAAGTCGGTGACCCACACGTTTCCCGCGGAATCCACGTCAATGCCGTGCGGCGTCATCATCAGCCCGCCACCGAAATTGGCGAGAATCTCGCCGGTGTTGCGGTCAAACTTAAAAATGGGGTCGACCGGATTGGTATCGCAGTTAATGGGAACGCCAGAGCCAAAATTGCCTGCGCCACAACGCTCATAGGCGACAATGTTGCCATCCGTTGGATCGATATCGATACCCGCAGTTGATCCCCACTCGCGTCCGGCCGGAAGATCACCCCAGTTCTGCGTCACAATGGGATTCGGATTAGGCATGTTCAAGCCCGAAATAGTGTCTCCGCTCATCGCAGTAACCGCAGCTGGCTCACCCATACTCATCTCAACTTTTACCTCCGGCGCGTCACAGGCGGTGAGCAGCAACGGCAGGCAAGCAAGAAGCGGCAGCGTGAAGGAACGCGTCATCGGGCGCAGGCGGAAGTGATTTAGTGTTGTCGTCTTGCTACTCATAGTGGGGCTCCTGAATTTGCTTATTGTTTTGCAGAGTGTCTGCCTCATAGTACACCGACTGTGCTACATGTGAACCCCGCCGCGATTCCAGTTCTCGCGCAGCCGCGCTACTATCCAATCCAGAACCCCAAGCCAGAACCGAAAACCAGCCGTAAGACCTGGCCCTAGCAGGAACTCATTACCTCATGTTTAGAACACTCAAGAATTCACACAACGTCGAAGACCTGCGCCTACTCGCCAAGCAGCGCCTGCCTGGGCCAATCTTTCACTACATCGACGGCGCCGCAGACGACGAGACAACTTACCGTCGCAATACGGCCGCCTACGCCGATTGTGACCTCGTGCCTAATGTACTGGCCGGCGTACAAGACGTAGACATGTCGGTTACGGTTATGGGCCAAAAACTGGCCATGCCAGTTTTCTGCTCGCCCACCGCCCTGCAGCGCCTGTTTCATCACGACGGCGAGCGTGCGGTGGCGAGAGCGGCGGAAAAATTCGGCACTATGTTCGGGGTCTCAGCCCTAGGCTCGGTGAAGCTCGCCGAGATTGGCGAGATGATATCCACACCCAAACTATTCCAATTCTATTTCCACAAAGACCGTGCTCTGAACGATGCCATGGTCGAGCGCGCCAAGGCCGCTAAATTCGATACGCTCGCACTCACTGTCGATACGATCACGGGCGGGAATCGCGAGCGTGACCTCTATACAGGATTCACCTCGCCGCCACGCCTGACACTCAAGAGCCTCGCGAGCTTCGCAGCGCATCCCAGCTGGGCACTCAACTATTTCCTACGGGAGAAATTCGAGCTTGCCGAACTCAAAGACTACGTAACCCAGGGTTCCAATATCGCGATCTCGATCGGTGACTATTTCGGCTCCATGCTAGACCAATCGATGAACTGGGACGACGCGGCGGAACTCAAACAAAAATGGGGCGGTCCGTTCTGCCTCAAGGGCATCATGAGCGTTGCCGACGCGCGCAAGGCGGTCGAGATAGGCGCCGATGCCATCATGGTGTCTAACCATGGCGGCCGTCAGCTAGATGGGTCTCGCTCCCCGTTCGACCAGATCGCCGAAATAGCCGACGCGGTGGGCGATGATATCGATATCATCTGCGACGGTGGCATCCGCCGAGGCACGCACGTTATCAAGGCGCTCGCCGCAGGCGCCAAGGCCTGCTCGGGCGGACGCATGTACCTCTACGCCCTCGCAGCCGCCGGCCAGCCGGGCGTCGAGAAGGCGTTGAGTAATATGCGCACCGAGATCGAACGCGACATGAAGCTGATGGGTGTGACGCGCATTGATCAGCTTAATCGGGAGATGCTGCGCTACCGCTAAACAATGGTTAACCGCTAGCTAAGACTGCCGGCGGTCACTCATGAGATTCGTATTTTTATACGAGGAGTCGCGAGAGCGCTGCAGCCAAAGTGCGATGAATAGAATCAGTGTCCTACTCAGCCTAGTTCCAGCCTAGTTCTTCTCATCACTGCTCTCCACTACCTTAGCGCTATCCACTTTCCGATCAGGTCCCAGCGTGTTGCGCACCGTACCTGCTAGCGGCTTCTCTTTTTCCATCTCGGTGATGAGATTGAATGTCGCTTTCAGGAAGGTGTAGCCCGCTGTCACGCCGAGCACGATCGAGAGGCGCATCACCCAAGGAATATGAATACCCGTGATGCGCTCGCCAATTTCGGCGATCGCGATCATTGTAATGAGGGCTACAAAGGTCGTCGTCCACACGAACCTCACCATGGTTATTGCCTCCTTGTTGGAGCGTCGCGCGCCGCGACAACTCTATAGGTAATTATCCCCGACCGAGCACGCCGCGATGCGGCTCAGATGCGCATAGGGTAATCCCGTTTCCTCATGCCATTCATTGAACTGCGCCTGAATGCGTTTTAGGTCGCGCTGGGTCGTGGGGTTGTCAGCAATGTCTAAACCGATACTCTTCAGCAACACCACAACATCGCGCGCCGGGATAAAGCAGTCTTTACCCACGCGGCGCAGAAACCACAGGGCGCTCTGGCCGCCCAATCGTGATCCGTTTTTCTTCAGATACAGCATCAGCCCTAGCTGATCATCTGTGGGCCACTGGGCGATGAACTTGCCGAACCCGCCGTGGCGGCGCGACTCGTCTTGCACAAAGAAAACGTTCTCCTGCAGCGCCTTAATCTTCTGCCAATTGCGCACGACGCGGCGGTCGCTTGTGAAGGCCTCCCACTGCTCAGGAGAAAGATAGCTAAGCTTGCGCGTATCGAAACCAAGAAAAGCCTCCTCGAAACTGGGCCACTTGTTCTCAATCACTTTCCAACTGAAACCGGCCTGATTGATCGACTTAGTCATCATTGCCAAATAGCGATCGTCGCCGAGTTCAATAAGCTGTTTGTTCGTCGCGAGATTGGGTAATAACGCCTTGAGCTTCGCGGCTCCGCCCTTGCGCTGTTCTGCGCGGGCACGGATGTCGGAAAATTTATTAATGAGAAGCCCCCTTTGCCTCGGCAGCAGCGAGCGAGATCGGCTGGCCGTGAGGTGTATTGAGATAAGCGGATTCCCAGCGCGACTTTCGACTGGCGAGTTCATCTCCAGCGATAAAGCCTTTGTCATTCGCCAGCGCTTCGAGCGCGGCGAGCCAGTGTTGGTAATAACTGTCGCCGAGGTCGGCATCGCCAGCCTTTTGCGCGCGCGTAATCGCCTTCGCGAGGCACTCTGCCCACTCGCTCCACTCAAACAGCCCGTGCTGATGCAGAGCCAACACCAGACCAAACGCCTGCGCTTCCCAAGGCTCTTTGAAGACAGGGCCGTCTGTGTCGGTTGGTTGTAATAAGAATTCAGGCATAGCTTAGATAAGGCTCCCAGAGGTCGACAAAGACGCTGTCGCCAGGTTGGCTGACCGCACCGAAAAGCTCGACACTCGAAAATTCAACGGTGTAAAGCGGCTCGCCTACGGTGTCCGCGCCGCTCGTGCGATGCGCGTTGGCGTCGGGAAAAATGTGCACGCCGTTGTAAGCTGTAATCACACCACTCGCACCGTGCGTGTACTGAGGCGCGCGAGTATGCCCCGCCTGCGTCATCGGCAGTACGCGCACGCGCTCACCTAAGGAAAACCGGGGTACTGCATCAGTCTCCATTGCCGTCGGCCCGCCACGGCGGAGCGCTGCAGCGGCTTGCGCAGGAGTGCGGGCGGACAACCCCTCGGCGAGTTCGACCTTCGCTTGCGCGGGCATCGCTAGGGTTTCAGCCTTGGGTAACGCAGCGATTTCGTGAGGCGCAACGAGCCCCTTCTGAGCGAGCAATGTTTGCAGGCCAACCATCCACGTTTCGTAATAGCTATTGGAGAGATACCGATTTGGCTCTTGGTTCTCACGCGCGTGGCGCGACTCGTCGATGTTCCATTGACCAAGCATACCCGTGGCCAATGTGAGGGCAAACGCACGACGCTCCCACTCATTGTGAAAAAGAACTTCGCTAGATTCGGTGGTCACTGCAACAGAGCTAAAGCCCGCTTTCCCGCCTAGATCATGCGCGCCGATCATGCACTACTCTCCACCGGAGGAGCGCTGGCGGGTTCGACGCCGATCATCGAGTTGCGGCTTACGAGTTCCGCAAGCTGATCCTCGCTCCAGCCTTGTGTGCCAGCAGGACGTGACGGCAGCACGAGATACCGCAACTCGGCGGTCGAATCCCAAACCCTCACCGAGGTATCGACAGGAAGCTCAGTGCCGAATTCGGCCAGCACCGCACGCGGCTCGCTCACCGCCCGCGCACGATAAGGAGCGGACTTATACCAGCTTGGAGGTAAGCCAAGTACCGTCCACGGGTAGCAGGAGCACAGAGTGCAGACAACGAGATTATGCGTTGTCGCGGTATTCTCGACGACTTTTAAGTGCTCTCCCTGACGCCCTTCGAAGCCGAGGCTCGCGACAGCGGCGGTGGCGTCACGCAGCAACCATTGGCGAAACTCTGCATCGACCCACGCCTTAGCAACCACCTGTGCGCCATTACGTGGACCCACGCGGTGTTCGTAGGTATCGATAAGCGCATCTAATGTGGTTGGATCGACGAGGCCTTTCTCTACCAGTAGGCTCTCAAGAGCCTTCACTCTGAGCTCTAAATCTGAGGGCGGGTGCGTGTGCTCTTCATCGTGGTCGTGGTCGTGGTCGTGAGCCATCCGGGTCTCCCAGTGATTGACGCTCGGAGCTTAGCGAGCCTGCTGCGCGGGTTCTTGAATAAAGTCGAGCGCGGCGTTGCGGTAACTGGCGTCGCCAACGCTCGCAGCGACCGCCTCCATCGTCTTGAAGGGCGCGTCTATAAGGAATCTGTTTAGCATCCATGCCGGCAGGCTGGCGCCGGGATCGATATGCCCCTCACTCACCACTTCGACGCGTCCATCGCCGAGTGGCGTAAACACCCACCCAGAATCGACGCTCGGCAGCCTAACGCGGCGAGGATTTTCCGGCAACACGCCGTTCACATTGCGCACCTGGATAGTCACCGCGAGAGTATTCGGGTCCTGCTGTGTGACGAAGTTGAGCACCACATCGCGGTCTTTGACTGGAAACGGCATGTCGTTATGACGATAGACGAGTTGTTCGCTGGCGGCAATTCGCTCAACCACATAGGCCTCTGCGCAGCGCGACTCGAGTAAAGCGCAGGCGTCGGGGTCGTTAATCAGCGCTACAAGCGCGGCGAGACCCACCCCCTCTAACTCCATCTCCGTGCGCACCGCCTCGAAAGACGAACCCGGCTGCTCACGCGTATAAACGCGGATGCCGTTATCGTCCTTGCGCAGAATCCAGCTTGGCGCGTCTTCGCTGCCAAACGCCAAAGACGTTAGCAACGAGAGGCACACAAGCATCGCGAGTCGGTGCTGCATGGCTACGCCTGAGTTAATGCCTGCTCGAGGTCCGCAAGGATGTCGTCGATATGCTCGATGCCGATGCACAGGCGTAGCGTCTCGGGTTTAACACCGGCACGCAGCTGCTCTTCCGGCGTCAGCTGACGGTGTGTTGTCGAAGCAGGGTGACAAGCGAGAGACTTCGCATCACCGATGTTCACCAAACGCTTAATCATACCGAGCGCATCGTAAAATTTAACGCCGGCGTCGAAGCCGCCCTTAATGCCGAATGTCAGCAGTGAGGCAGGCGTACCACCGCAGTATTTTTGTGCTAGCGCGTGGTTCGGATCGTCTTTCAAGCCACCGAAGCTCACCCACTCAACTTTATCGTGGCTCTTGAGATACTCAGCAACCGCCTGCGCGTTCTCGCAGTGACGCTCCATTCGCAGACTCAGCGTCTCGAGGCCCTGCATAATCATGAACGAGCTCATGGGCGACAGCGCCGAGCCGGTATTGCGCAGCGGTACGGTGCGCGCGCGGCCGATGAAGGCGGCTGGCCCAAGGGCATCGGTATAGACTACGCCATGGTACGACGGCTCGGGCGTGTTGAGCCCTGGGTAGCGCGCCGCATTCTCGGCCCAAGGGAACTTACCCGAGTCGACAATCACGCCACCGATGGTCGTGCCGTGACCCGCGACGTATTTGGTTAGCGAGTGCACCACAATGTCGGCGCCGAACTCGATGGGGTTACACAGTGCGGGCGAGGCGACGGTGTTGTCGACGATGACCGCAACACCGTGGCGGTGTGCTGCGGCGCAGACAGGTTCCAAATCGATGATGTTGCCGGCAGGATTGCCGATGGTCTCGCAGTACACAGCCTTGGTGTTCTCATCGATAAGCTTCTCGATAGCCTCGGCCGAGTCGTCTTCGGCGAAGCGCACTTCGATGCCTTGGCTTGGCAGCATGTGTGCGAATAGGGTGTAGGTGCCACCATAGAGCTGAGGTGTCGAGACGATATTGTCACCTGCCTTAGCGAGCGTGAGGATCGCGTAGTTGATGGCCGCCATGCCCGAGCCGACTGCGAGGCCCGCGATGCCGCCTTCGAGCGCAGCCATGCGCTGCTCGAGCACGTCATTGGTTGGGTTCATGATGCGGCTGTAAATGTTGCCTGGCACTGCTAGGTCGAAAAGGTCGGCGCCATGCTGGGCGTTATCGAATTCGTAGGCGACCGTCTGATAAATCGGTACGGCGCAGGATTTGGTGGTGGCGTCAGTTTCGTAGCCGGCGTGGATGGCAAGGGTTTCTTTCTTCATGGGGATGAACCTGCATTGCAAAGGAATAGTGGGCGATTTATACCTTATCGTGCACGGCAGCGGCAATACACGCGCGCACTATTCGGCGACGCTACACCTATTCGAATGCGTCAGGGCACAGCGTTGCGAAGGGGGCCGAGCGGCCAATAGACGAGGTGTATAGCGGCTGCCTAACCTGCCAAACGCTCTCGGTACGCACCGTGTTTTTAAGAGCGCTAAAACCCAGACAACCCTCTTCCCAGGGCTCTGCCAGAAACTCAAGCACCGCAGCAATCGTCTCTCGCGGCGATGTCACCACCGACTCATAGTCTACGACGTGGATGTCCTCTGGAAACAAACTCTGCCAGTGGCGCATGAGATCTTGCTGCTGTGCGATCATATGTTTGATGGACACTAAATCGGTCGCATAGTGCTGCCCTGGGCCGAAACGCGTTGCATAAATCGACCATGCAATGTCCCGCCAAGCTCGCTGTGTGACGAGGATTTTAGCCGAAGGAAACAGCGCTTTGATCAATCCCAAGTAGAGGAAATTGTCGGGACGCTTGTCGGTCAGGCGTAGATGGGGGCCAAATACACGTGTGGACTCGATCTGGTAATGCGCCGCCCATTCCTGTATCTGACCCGCGCTTATCGCCTCGCATCCAACCGGATAGTCCGGCAATTCTTTGGCGACAAGGCGCGCAAAAAACTCACGCTCGCCGGCCGGCGTAAACGCGGAATGTGCCGCGAGTATTTGCTCAAGCAGCGTCGAACCCGAGCGAAACATGCCGCAGATAAAAACAGGTGCTGATCCGTCGCCTTGCTGGCGCTTTGAAAGCCAATCACTCGTAAAACATGACTTAATCGCGTCGAAATTGGCGACGACTTGAGAGGCGTCATAAGCCTCATAGCTCGCCTTGTCGACACGGTTAGCGAAATCGTAATGTGTGAGTGCAGCGGGAAAGTTGCCGCATTGCTCTAATGCCCGTGCCAACGCGAAGTGCAAATCTGGGTCATGGCTCGTTGCCGCGCGCTGTCTGAGTTGAATGAGTAGCGGTGCCTGTTCATCGCGAAAACCTTGTGCATCGACGAGTCGCGCGAGCGCAGGTTCGTAGTGAGGATCGAGCGCGAGGCAATGGGAAAAAAGCGCCGTCGCCTTCTCACGATCTCCTTGCTGTTCGGCAAGACAGCCGAGATTGAAATGTGCGGGAACATACCCCGGGTTCAGCATCAGCGCCTGCTGTAAATGCCGTTCCGACGCGACGTCGTCGCGCAGCTGTTCTGCGTAGGCAGTGGCGATATTCAACTCGATTTCTTCGGGCCGCTCGGCCTGCAGCTCGATCGATTTCTTATAAGCCACTATCGCAGCCGCCGCATCACCAGCCCGCGATAACAAATACCCGTAGTTGTATTGTCCTATCGCAGAATGGGGGTTGCGCACTAGGTAAGCAGCATAGGCTTCTATTGCAAAGGGCAATTGCTGTGCAGTGTGGCAGCGCGCACTCAGCGCCTCAAGCACGGCCATGCTGTCGGGAAGCAAGACTGCAAGCCGACACAAGGACGCAATAGCCGCCTCAGCATTGCCCTGTGCATCGCTGGCTCGGACCAACCCCCAAAGTGACTGCAGGTCTTCCGAGTGCGTCATGATTTAAGCGTTACGCGCGTCTGCGCGCAGGCGTAGCGGTCGCCAGCACTGCATCGAATAATGCATCAGATACATGGGGGCGAGCCAACCGTTTGAGTGCAACTCTAGGACAACCTCGGGATCCAATGCATTGAGCTTTTGCAAATTGATGCCTACATAATGAGCGAGCACTTGCTGCTCATTAGACCCTTCGACATTGTAATTCGCCTGCATCTTATCGAGCACTTTGTGTTTCACTAACAATCGCGAAAACTCAGCGGTACGCTTGCGCTCTTCTTCGTACTCGCCAACGAACTGCATTATCGCTTTCACCTCTGCTGAGGGCTGGCTGTCGACGAAGAATGGGAAGCGCGCCTCTTCAGTGACCGTGGGCCCGGCTCGATCGAGTACCAGCGCCCTACTGCCGTTATCCTGCGACGCAAGAGCGAAGGGATAGCAACGAAGATAGGAAGGGACATAACACAGCGGGTCCCACTGACCCTGCTCATCGATAAACACATTACCGCCACCGGGCAGGCCCAACACAGCCATGGGGACAGGGTCTTCCATATTGGAAAATACGATCGGATAGTGGCGCTGTGCGCTACTAATCTCAACCATCGTGAGAGGAATCGCTCGTTCGTCTTTCACAAAATCGAAAGGCCGCTCGTTAGGCGTGATACCCAAACTACCGTGGTCTTCTAGAGTCAGGACTTCGGGTTGTTGATAGAGGAATTTCTGACCTGCCATCGCCGCTAGAGGATTCTTCTGGTTTTCTTCAGTCACGCTTTACTCCTTGTGTTTCACTTGAGCAGTCTCACTGCTGTCGTCGCTAACGCTAATAAATAGTAGTGGCAGGGCTATTCCTGTTAGTCGGCTCGCAGCCATCCAGTTAGCGCATAGCGCGGCTTCGTGGCATACGGCGCCACATAGGAGACTTGGTGGTCGCGCGGCACCTTAAACAGGCTGCAACTGTTAAACGCGGGCACGTGGGTGTTGGTGACGCCTTGCCCGTCTAAAAATTGCAGTAGCCCACCCCAGTGAGATTCCCAGTCTTTAGTGAGATTTATCACACAGGCGTAACGCCTATCGTCGCCGGTCGTTGAGCTGTCATTGTGCTGTTTCAAGAAATGACCCGGAGCGAAATACGTTGCTTGTAGCTCGACCTTACGAATCTTTTCATCACCGGTTAGCTCGCGAAAAAAATCGAGCGAATCTACCGCGTTTATCGCCTCGAGAATCGCGTTAAGCATCAACTGGGGCTCCCACTTATTCGTGTAGGCGTCGATCATCGGATAGCGAAAATAGGCGAACTGATAGTCTCTCTTCGCCTGCTCCATCACCGCGCCATGAAATGCCTGGCGGTCTTCAGGAGTCATCGCCGAAAGCTGAGCGATAGTCTTGGTCATCGCCTCATCGCCGCTGCGATAAGCCATCTCCCAAGGGACCTGCTGTTCGAGACAGCTGTAGGTTTCTTCAGCTGCGAATGCTTCGAGAAAATTCGGAATCTGCACCGAGCCGGCGCTGGCGAGCTGGTCGCCCCAAGCGGCTTTATCGTTCAGCTTATTGATGAGCAGGCCCTGGAAATTGTGCATAACCTTTTTCTCTGGAATTTGATGCTTTTTACAAGCTGCACGATACCATATCGCCGAGAAATCAAGAACCCACGCCCAGCGCAATCGAGAGTTTATGATAAGCTTCGAGGATGGACACCACCATCGACACTATTCGCGAGCGAGTCGCCGACGCGCTTAATCAAGGCCAGCTTCCGCAAGCCCTCACGTTGCAGGCAAGTCTGTGCGATCTGTGCCCAGAGGATGCCGAGGCGTATCACCGGCTCGGGGTTCTTGAAGAGGAAGCGGGAACTTTACTCGGCGCCACCCGCGCACACCTTCGATGTCTTGCCTTGGCTCCGACTGTCCCCAAGGGCTATCTCTATACTGGCTACTGCCTGCAACGGCTAGGCCATATCGACGCGGCCGCGGCCCTATACTCGCTTGGTGCCGACCTCGACGAAGGCGTGCTCACTCTCTGGCGCTCGGAACAGCACTCACCCTCCTCTCGGCAACGCTCAGCCGCGGCCAATGACACACTGCGTGCACATCTCTCTGCGCTCCACCGCGATGCTGTCGGCGCGGCTGCCACCTGCCGGCGCGTGGCAGAGGCGATTTGGACGCGGACACACGACCAGGCTTACCAATTTCCATGTGACGAACAGCGGCCCCAACTTTTTTATCTGCCGAGCCTTAGCGCGCGTCCTTTCGAAGACTCTCACCACTGGGAATGGGCCCGGCAACTACAGCGTGTTAGCTCTAATATCGCGCAAGAGCTGCACAATGCGTTGCCCCGTATCCGGAATGAAGGCCGGCCCTACTTGCCCTCCGGCACTCAGGCCGGCAGCGCCTTCACCGAACTGGTCGGTTCGTTGAACTGGACCGCGCTGGACCTCTTTATCGACGGTTATGCCAATACCGCACTGACGCCGTTCTTTCCAGAGACGCTAGCCGCGCTCGCACAGGCGCCGCTGTACGGACTAGAGGAGAGGCCGTTCGAAGTCTTTTTTTCATTGCTAAGGCCCGGGCAGCATATAAAGCCGCATTACGGCCTTTCGAACCATAGCCTCACGGTGCATCTACCACTCGTGATACCAAAGGAAAGTTGGCTGCGCGTCGGTGGCGAAAAGAGGCATTGGAAACAAGGTGAGCTCACAGTCTTCGATGACACCTTCCTACACGAAGCCTGTAACGAAAGCGAAGACGAGCGCATCGTACTCATCTTCTCCATTTGGCATCCTGAATTAAACGAAGCGGAACGCGAGGCTATTAGGCGGTCTTTCCGAGCGAGGCAGCGGTGGCTAGCCATGCGCCGCCTTCCCAATGCCGACGACCTTAGCTAATCAATCGAGACAACCATTCCTCGTCAGCGCCTCAATGAGGGGCGCAAGGTGTGTTTCGAAAGGTTGCCACCGGCCAATGCGCTTCTCGGAGATCGCCTGCCTAACCTGCAACTCACTAAAGGTAAAACTCGTAGACACCTTCTTGTGGAAGTTCAAACAGTCATCACTCCAGGGTAAGCCGCAGAAGCTGGTGATGCGCTGGCCCTGCTGCAGCGGATCGGCAACTAGCGACTCATAGGTCACATCTAACACGCGGCCCGGCGCTAGCGTCGACCAATGGTCCATAAGCCTTTGTGCTACCGCCACGGCATGGGCGAGTGACTCGAAATCGCAGGCATAGTTGTGCCCTGCGGGGAACATGCGCGTGTAGATGCTCCAACAGATATCTCTTGGATCACGGCGCAGCTGAATTATGCGGGCGCGCGGAAACAGTGAAAGAATCATGCCCACGTGATGAAAATTTTGCGGCATCTTGTCAGTAACGAAGTGACTCGAGTCGTGTCCGATCGACGCTTCACGGTACTGCGGCGTTTTATCGTAATAGTGCTGTGCGAGCGCCTGCCATTGTCCTTGCGTCATTTCCGCAGGCGGCGGCAGCAACTTTGCCGCAACCTCGTTTCGATACTTCGAAGCCAAGAAGCCCAGCGCGTCGTTCTCGCCGCCGGCCGTTACCTGTGGCAGTTGCGCTAGCAGACGCTCCACGAGTGTCGTCCCGGAACGCGGCATGCCGACAATAAATAGCGGTGTAGGCCGCCCTTCGTCGCTTGCACAGACGTGCCGCGCTGAGAATTGTGCAATTGCCTCCTCGCATTGCTCCGTGTGCGCGGCGATGCTGTACTCAGCGCTTGCCACCGACATGCTTGCGCGCTGCTGGGAGTTTGCCTCGCTGTAGGCGGAGAAAGCCTTATTAACATCACCTAATCGCGCACTCGCATCGCCACGCACATACTCGATGACCTGACGCTCATAGGCTGTCATCGTCGCCGTGTCTATGCTTTCTTGTAATCGGCTCAATAGCGCGCCTAGCTCATCATCCTCCGCAATTTCGAGAAGCACGCTCCACGCCTCGACATTGTTAGGTTGCCTCGCTACCGACAATTCGCTTGCGGCGACCGCAGAGGCATAGTCACCGCGTAAACGCGCAAGTTTGGCGCACAGCAAATGGAACTCGCTGGAATCTGCGCCCACGCTTGCCGCACTCTCAAGACATTCGGCGCAGCGCTCTACTTTACGCGCAAGCAGATTAAGATCGGCGAATTTGACGTACTCGACAGCCCCTGGCGTGATGAGGCTCAGATACTGCTCATATGCCGCAATCGCTAAATCATAATCACGCAGCCTTCCCGCTGCCAGCGCCAGCTCTTGAGCGACCCGGCTGTTTTGCGGCAGCGCATGCTGCAGTTTCCTTAACAAGGCTACTGCTCTATCCCAAGCTTCCAGCAACCCCAGAGCCTGTGCCTGCAGCAACTGGCTTTCGAGGTGCTGGTGCGGAAAGCTAACCAGCTGTGCGAGCGCCGAGTGCGGCGCATTGAGTTCTATTAGCAATCGGCTGACATTTTGCGAAAAGCCTTCATCAGTCCCCCCCGCGCGACCTGCGCGTTCGGCCATGGCGATTGCCGCAGGGAGATCGTTCGCCCCGCGTAGGCACACGGCGTAGTTGAACGCGATATCGGCAGCTTGCGGCTCACGTTCTAGCGCATCGGCAAGCAATGCTCCCGCCTCGGCGAAGCATCCCTCCTGCATTAGCAGCGTGCCCATACCATAGAGCCCATCGGCGTTATCCGGCGCTGCGGAGATGAGCTCCGCATACAGCTGTTTAGCCGTCGCGAGTTCGCCTCGGCGGTGAGCCTCTTCAGCTTGTTGGATTAAAGAGTTCATAGACCCATCTTTATCGACTGTTCGCTATGGTAGTATTTTGCCATGACAATGAAGAAACCTCTCACACTTGCACCCACCCTCTCCATATCGCCTTGGCGACAGGTCTTCGCCGATGAGGGACGAGTGCATATCCCTAACTTCCTTAGCGAGACGAGTGCGGATCAACTTTTCCAGTGCCTCGATCAGCAAGGCACATGGAATCTGGTGTGCCAGCAAGACGGGCAGCACGTGGACCTAAACGATACCATCGAATCGGTATGGAACGCAGAGCAGCTCGCACTATTCACAGAAAAGCTGCACGAGCAGGCGACGAATCGATTCCAGTATCTGTATCGGACGATCCCCCTTTACGACGTTTTTCATCAAAACCTACTGCCGGGACATTTCCTCAACGAGGTGTTTTCTTTCCTCAACAGCCCTGCGTTTCTCGATTATCTACGCGCCACGCTCGAAATGCCTAAAATCGGCTTCGCAGACGCACAGGCGACGTGTTTCAGTGGCGGGCAATTCCTCAATAAACACGACGATAACGTGCCAGGAAAACGACGACTCGCTGCCTATGTGCTTAATCTAACCCCCTCGTGGAATACGAACTGGGGAGGGGCGCTGCAGTTCTATGATGCGAGCGGGGCTTGCACCGAGTCTTTTTTTCCCAGTTACAACGCGCTCAATGTGTTTCGTGTGCCGCAGCCCCACGCGGTGACCTATGTGCCGCCTTTCGCTACAGGTAAGCGCTTATCGATTACAGGTTGGTTACGCGAGGGCGAAGACCCGAGCGCTGGGTCTAGTGAGGCACCACATCGAACGGCGCGGTAAGGCGATAGTCGTTTTCTGCGCCTTGAAACGCAAAAGTGCCGTGCCAAGTGTATGAAGGGAACAACACTAATTGCCCCGCCTGCGGCCGAATAATTCGCTCTACAACCTCTCGCTCGCCGAGCATCAATGCGCTTTCGCCGAATTTAATGCAGCCTGCATTCTCCTCTTGCTGCGCCAGCGTTTTAGGCAGCGTGATGTAACAGGCAGAGCTGACCCAGCCTTCGGTATGCACATGGTTTAGGTGAAAACCCGCAGGTTTAAGCTTTACCGACCACGAGCCTGAGAAACTAAATCCACGTGAAACGCTCGCTGGCAGGCGCCGCAGAAACGGGTGTTCTGAATCTCTAGTGAATCCGCCAAGGTACTGCTCGACAACATCTGCCAACGCAGTCTTGTACGCAGCGATCACCGGGTGCGGTTTATGCAATAGGCGCCCGGGCGTTTGCGTGCCTGATTTGAGAGTCTGCCGTGAAGGAGCGAATTTGGCCTGATGCATGCCCAGCAGCACTGTATCGAGTTCGGTGAGGAAATCGCGAAGGCTTGTGTAGCCATCAGGCACTGGCAGCATGAACTCGCCGATGTGGTTGTCGTAGTCAATAAGCCAGCGGTAGCGATCGTCGCCGTTTAGCCGCCAACAGAGACTCTGCAATGCCCAGCTCAATTGATTATCTGGCGCAAACGCCAACAGCCTTTCGACCAGCCTTTGGGCTAATTCGATCTTGCCTTGAGTGATATGCAGTCGCGCGAGGTCTTGTCCGATTCTCAGATCGAAGGTCTGCCCTAACGCCCGCGTAAGCGCGGCCTCGGCCTCGTCATAGGCAAGGCGGTTAGCAGCGAGCTTACCCTGCGCATGCAGCAGCGCCGCCGTTGTATTTTCCCGCAGCGCCTCATCAACCTGCAGTTGCGCGGCCTCATCTTGGCCGGTCGCGAGCAGCGCGTTGATATACGACAATCTGAGCTCATCGTCCTTTGGCGCTCGCTGAATCGCCTGTCGATAACTATCCTCGCTACGTGCGTGCTGGCCAGACTGCCAATAAAACTCATGCAGGGTTTCGTGCGCTAAAACAAAGCCTGGATTGCTCGTAAGGCTCGAAAGGTAGTGTTGCTCCGCTTTGTCATGTTGGCCCGTCTCGAACAAGGCATTCGCGTAATTGTAATGAATCTCCGCGCTGTCTGGTGCGAGCACCAATGCCTGTTCGTAATGTGACAAAGCGAGCGGGAGCTGATCGTTGAGTTTGTAACTCAGTGCTTGATTGTGGATGGCTGTGACATGACTGGGATTTAGTGCCAAAGCGCGCTGGTAATACTCAGTCGCTTTAGCGAACTGCTCCAAGGCTTTATGCGCATCGCCCAATCCGGTGAGCGCGACAACGTCGCTAGGCTCGAGTTCGATAGCTTGCCTAAGCGTCGCCATTGCGGAATCGGGATCGGTCGAGAGTAATAAAAGCCCCAAATTTTTTAAGGCGTCTTGAAAATTCGGCCGCAGAGCTAGGGCCTGACGATAATGTGTCTCAGCGAGGGTACCCTCGTTAAGCTTAGCGTAAACATTCGCTAGATTATTGTGAACTTCGGGTTGATTTGGCGCACGCGCCAATGAGCGCTTTAGGAACACGATCGCATCCTTCGTGTCGCCCTGCCCGGCACTGGCTAGTCCAGCCAGATGGAGTAGGTTCGGCTCTTCTGGAATTTTTTTCAGAAGAGCCTGGATTTTTCCTAGTACGGACGGATCGCCTGCGTTCACCGCCGCGTACAACTGCCCTAGTAACTGGTTGAACTGTTGGGATTTATCTACGGCCATCGCCTTTCCCCTGATCAAAAAAAAACGGCGGGCCAAGGCCCGCCGTTCTTTATACTCGCTATGACCTTTCGGTTACAGCTTGAAGCTCGCACCAATGAACATGCGTGGTCCTAGCAGCGAGTAAGTAGACGGGAACGTGTTGCTTTGCTCCCCTGCAGAGCCCACTTTATCAGGCAATGCATCAGTTGCGTTCTGTACACCAACCGTCACACGAGCGCTCTCGTTGATCTGGTAAGCAGCGCTGAGGTCGAGGTAGTAGATAGAGCCGATCCTTGGAGCCGCAAGAGTGGCTGCATCGACAGGGCCGTTCGCAATGCGATCGTCTTCTACTTCACCCAGGAAACGCAGCAAGCCCGAGACCGTCCAGTCGCCTGAAGTCAGTGTCGCACGCGTGTTCCAGCTCACGTCAGTGTAAGGCGAACCACAAGTGTTGCCGAAGCTGCCGGCACAGTTGTCGACACGATCAGCAAGAGCCGCAACAGGCGTGGTGTCGAACTTATCGAGGAACGTGCTGTTGAACGTCACGTCTAGAGTCGAACCTGCGCCACCGATACCGAAGTCGAGGTTAGTCGTATAGTTGACGTTTAAGTCAACACCGCTAGTCTCGATGAGGCCGATGTTTGAGTTCAATACGTTAACCAGGCCAACGTTGCCGTCTGGACGACGCGAGATCGCCTGACAGAATGGCGACGCGGCGTCTTTAACGACGTTGTAGCAGAGGTCGAGTACGTTAGCAGTGCTGCCGCCGAGTACGCTGATCGCGTCTTCGATTTCGATGCTGTAGTAGTCAACAGTGATATCTAGGCCGTCTAAAGGCTGGATGATCGCGCCCACGGTGAACGTGTTCGAAGTCTCTTCCTTCAGGTTAGGGTTACCACCGAAGTTGCCTTGGATTTGATCGTTAGCTTGAACGAAAACACCCACGTCAGCTGCCGCTACGCCAGTCGCCTGACACAGTGCCGCGTCGGTAGTGCCCGCGATGAAGCCGTTAGACGCACAAGGGTCAGATGCGCTTGGGAAGCCATTGCTCTGGCCCAAGAACAGCTCTGATACGTTTGGCGCACGCACCGACTCTTGGTATCCCACTCGGAAACCAACCATGTCAGTTGGCGAGTAGTTAACAGAGGCAGCGAATGAGCTCACCGGTCCAATGTTCGAGTAGTCTGACGTTCGAGCCGCAGCCCAGAAAGTCAGGTCTTGAACCATAGGACGGTCTTGCATGATCGGCATAGAAATCTCGCCGAAGAATTCCGCAACGCTGTAGCCACCTACAGTAGGCTTACCGGCGTTGAAGCCGAGCACGTCACCGGCAGACAGGAAGCTGTCTGGACGGAAGCTTGAGTAGTCAGCGCGGTGCTCGTAGCCGACAACAATCGCCGTTGACGCGCTAGAGCTTGGCAGTGTGAACACTTCACCCGATACGCTCGCCTGAATGACTTCTTGCTCGATGCTAGTCAGGTTAGTCGCGCCGATGTTGACGAAATCGATCGCAGCTTGTGAGATGTTGCCGGCGCCAAAGATGTTCATTGGCGCACAGCCACCTGAAGTATCCTGACAGGCGAGGCCGTCGTCAGTCACCGACGCCGCTTGTACGAAGCGCGACGCAGAAACGTCATTGTTCAGTACGTTGCTGTTGTCGAGGTTCGAAAGGCTGTAAGACGCATCGAACGACCAAGTGTCGCTGAGGTCGCCTGAAGTGCCAACCAAGATGCGGAACGCGTCGCGCGTGTCGATTGACTGACGCGAACCGTTCTCAACCATGCGGCGACCGATATAGATCGGCACGTTGCCGTTCGCATCTTTAGCAGCACCATTGAACGCAGCTTGTGCGTTAGGGCCGAAGAACGCGCTGTTTGGGTTAACGAAGACTGAGGTGAAAGCAGGCGTTGGCGCCAGTTCCTGTGGCACGAGGTTGTGTGAGAAGTTCATCTCACTGTAAACACGTACTGAGTCAGTCAGGTCGTAGTGACCCATAGCAGTCATCAAGTAACGCTCCTGCGGAAGCTGCAGGAAGTTATCAGGTGCGTAGTTGAAGCGGTCGCCCGGCTCCTGCCAAGCACGGCCTTCGCCGTTGGCATCGAAGATGCCCAGAGTGTCGCCATTAGGCAGTGTTGGGCCGCCGAATACGCGCGTACCAGGAACGCCAGATGAACCACCCGGAGTCAGAGCGGGCTTGCCGTCTACTGTGCCGTCGCCAAGTGCGAAGTTAGAGAACTCGCGTGCGTCGGAGAACAATGCCTTACGCGAGAGGTATGACGCGTAAACAACCGCATTACCGCGGCCTTCATCGAAGTTGCCACCGATAGTGATGTCGAAGTTGTAACGCTCTGCGTCGCCTTCGCTAGTGATGTCGTAAAGGCTGGTCATTTCGACGCCTTCGAAGTCATCTACTAACTGGAAGTTAACAACACCCGCGAGGGCATCTGAACCGTATACGGCAGAAGCACCACCAGTCAGCACGTCAACCTGCTTGATTAGTGTAGAAGGGATAGTGTTGAGGTCGACAACGCCTGTCTGTGTTGCTGGGATGTAACGACGACCGTTAACCAGCACGAGCGTACGCGAAGTGCCGAGACCGCGAAGGTCGACGCGCGCAGTACCATCACCAGGGTTGTTCGAGCTTGCGCCGAACGAAGGCACTGTTGAAGGCAGTTCGTTAAGCTTTTGCTCAACGTTCAGGATACCTGAAATCTGGAACTCTTCGCCCGATACTGTAGTGAATGGGCTTACAGCTGTGAGGTCGGCGCGCGTGATACGTGAACCGGTTACTACAACCTGCTCGATCACTGCGTCGTCTTGAGCGAAGGTGCTAGGTGCAACACCGAGGGTGCCCGCTGCGGCGATAGCGGCGAAAGCCTGACTAAAAGCCGCTGATTTGCGATTTAATTTGAACATTTATTGTTCCCCTTAATAGAAGAAACGCGCCTCTGACGATATGCCGAGCCGTCGTTTCCTCTTGTCTTTTATTGTGCAGCGCTCACTGCGATCTAGCGCGTCGCGGCGGAGTGTACACAAAGATGACTAAAAAGAGTACATATACGCCCGAAAAACGCCCAAAAAGACATATTTTGGCCATATTGGTCGGAGAAGCAGCGAGGAAAATACATTAATTATTAACAAATACAGTTATTTACGCACAAAAAAGGGAGCCGAAGCTCCCTTTTTTAATGCGTTACTGCTTGCTGATTAGAACCTGTAAGTTGCACCAGCGAAGAAGAAGCGGCTGACGTTATACAGACCAGGGTAAGTGTTGTTGTTACCCGTGCCTGTACCTACGTTAGTTGAAAGAGGCGCGTCTTCTGCTAGCAGGTTGTTTGCACCTGCACGCAGTGTGATGTTGTCTGTGATCGCGTAGTTTGCAGACAGGTCGAGGTAGTTGCGCTCTTCCAGGTAGTCGTTCATCTGCTCTTCACGGTTTGAAGCGGCTGCCGCGTCGAGGCCGAACAGAGTCGTCTCGCCCACGTGACGCCAAGTCATCGCAACGCCCAATCCGCTAACAGGTGTTGACCAGTTAAGCAGCGCACGGTGCGTGTACTCAGGCGTTGGCAGTCCACACTGACCCGCATAGACCTCTACGCATTCGATCGCATCCGCGCCAGAGAACGGGGTTGCGTTGTTGGTGTCTAGCACTGTGGCTGCGTAGTCAACATTTACCGAACCAAGGTTACCGAGGTCATAGCTGTATGCAACGTTGATATCGAAACCTTCAGTCGCTAGCGACGCGATGTTGGCATTTTGCTGGCTAATGCCGGCGATGCCGCCGCCAGGCGCGTCATTGCTAAGCCATAATGTGCCCGCTGTATCACGCTGGATTAGGCTACAGAAAGTATCTGAGCCGGATCCGCCAGCAATACAACCGTCGAGGCTAGCTTGAGCAGGAATAGAACCGATCGCGTCTGTTACTTCAATGTCGAAGTAGTCAATTGAGATCGAAAGGTTCTCAACAAAGCTTGGAGTGTAAACCACGCCGAATGTTGTTGTTTCGCCAGTCTCAGCCACTAGATTAGGGTTACCACCAGTGATGATGTTGTACTGGCCTGCAGGGTTATCTTCAATGCCACCCGCGTACTGCGCAGCTGATGCGCCAGTACGAGCACAGGCTTCAGCCGATGCGGAAGGCGAAACGCCCGGTGCTGAAGCGCATGGATCGAAGAGACCGTTTTCACCAGTTGAAAGGTCTGTTAGGCCTGTGTTAATGCCCACGTACAGGTCGAAGACGTTGGGCGCGCGGATCGCACGGGCCTGATTTACGCGGAAGCGAATGTCTTCTGTAGGTGACCAGCTCGCACCGACAAACCAAGTATCGGCGTCGAAGCTGTTAGTCAAGCCATTGCCCATTGTTGTGTAGTCTGAATAGCGGTAGCCGGCTGAAATACCGAGCTCCTCAGCCCAAGGCTGTCCAGTCACTACTGGGATAGAGGCTTCCATGAAAATTTCGTCGACTTCAATCTGACCGGCGATCGGCAGTGTCGCACCACCTGTACCCGTAAGACCGCGGCCACCAGATTTCTTAGAGATGTCATCAGCCAAACGCGAGAGCTTGTCTGTGCGTGATTCGAAGCCTACGAGACCAGTCACGCCGGCATCTGCGAATGGACTCTGAATACCGTAGTTAGTCAGATCGCCTTCAACAGTGCCGCCGAATACGAGCTGTTCCGTCTCACCAGTGACGATACCTGTGCCCTGAATAAAGGCAGTTTGCTCGGCAGTGATAGCAGTGCTGCCGTCAGCGTTTCGCTCGAAGATGTTCCAAGGCAAACAACCGCCGCTAGTGTCGCGACAAACGGCGTTGCCGCTCGCGTCTGTAGTTACGAACAGCGCCTGCTGCACGCGGTCGAAGTTGAGGTCACGCTGAGAGATGCGCGTACCCTCAGTGCCAGAGAACTGAGCGAAGACGTCAAAGTTGAAGTCATCACCTAGGTCACCGCGCAAACCAGCAACTGCGCGCCACGTGCTGTTCTCGTAAGTGCTGATGCGAGGACCGCCTTCGACGTTGCGGTGTGAGTTAATGAACTGCACATCTGCATCGCCGCCAGCAGCAAGAATATCGTTACAGCTGACGAAGTTACCGTCGGCGTCGAAATTGCCTGTGAAGTCTGCGAATGAGACCGCACCGGCTCCGTTTGGTCCGCGACCCGCTTGCAGAAGAGGGTTGCTACAGTTCGTCTCAAAGGGACGGTTGAATGATGCAGACTCTGCAATTTGCGCAGTCGTGTTGTTATTCATGTAGCTAGTGTCGGCGTAGGCTTCTAGGCCACCGTCGATCTCGTAGTAACCGCTCGCTCCAAGATTCCACCGCTCTACTGGGCGCTGATAGTGGTTGCGGGCACCAAAGTTATAGGTTTCAGCTGCACCGCCTGCAAAAGGCGTGAGCGTACCGTCTTCCTGCTGGAAGACTGTACCAGACACACCATTACCAAGAGTGCCGTTGAAGCGTCGGAAGTTTGAAGAACCTACGCAGTTGATAGTAGAACTTCCGCCGAGGGTACAAGCGCCCGTATCACGGTCGCCGCCGATGAGTTCTTCTTGGTCTTCGTAGCTACCGAAGATAGTGATGTTACCTGTTCCTTGAGTGTTGTTGACACCCATCAGGAATGACATGAGGCCGGATTCGCCGCCGGTGTTGCCGCCCGGATCCGCGATGCTGTTACGTTGCAGAACGTCTGCCATAAAGCCGTTGTCATTAGGGTTTTCGTTCGCACCGTATTGATAATCCAGTTCGAAGCCTTCGAAGTTGCGTTTGGTTATAAAGTTAACCACGCCGGCAACCGCGTCAGAACCATATACAGCCGATGCACCCGCCGTGACGACGTCTACACGCTCAACTAAGCGAGCAGGGACGAGGTCGATGTTCGCCGATGATGAGAAAGGGCTGCCGAAAGGCAAGCGCTTGCCATCGATTAGAACGAGCGTACGCTGCGAGCCGAGACCACGAAGGTTCAGCGTCGAGGTACCTGTCGCGCCGTTAGCAGTGTTCGAAGTTTGAGCTACGAAGACGTTAGGCAGAATGTTGACGACGTCCTCAATGCGAGTACCACCGCGGCTGTCGATTTCTTGAGCGCCGATCTGTACAAGCGGCACTGACGAGGTGACATTAGATCGCGTTAGTCGCGATCCAGTAACAACTAGTTCTTCGATTGAAGCAGTGTCGTCCTGGGCAAAAGTGCTCGGCGCAGCGCCTATGGCGCTGGCTGAAGCAATCGCCGCAAAAGCTACTTTAAAGGCAGACGCCCTGTGATTTAGTTTGAACATTAAACATTCCCCTTACTTTTTTGATAGATTCGGGCACCCATCGTGCGCGGCGCAACTTATGTCTCTATTGATTATTGTGCAACACTCCCTACGCGGAAGCGTATGAAATGGATCTTACACATAGGCGACAAAGAATAGTACAGAGGGCATAATTTTGACAGATTTGTCTTTAAGCCGTGCAGAGCTTAAAAGTAATATTCTTAAAAATCATATAGTTGATAAACTACGAAGGCCTCACTGAAAAGCGATAACCGGCGCCACGTACCGTCTGTACGAGCTTATCGTATTCGATTGTCGCCTCAGGAATCGATGACAAAGCCTTGCGCAGACGACGGATATGGACGTCGATGGTGCGCTCTTCGAGGTAGACGTTGCCACCCCAGACCGCATCTTGGATATGATCACGACTAAACACTTTCTCTTGGTTCATCAGGAAGAATTTGAGCAGTCGAAATTCGGTGGGCCCCATGACAACGGGCTTTTCTTCGATTGTGATGCGGTGGCTCGTGGGATCTAGCTGCAGATCGAAGACCCTTAGGGCCTTGTTTTTCTGCTTGCCATCGACGCGTCTTAATACCGTTTTGATACGGGCAACAAGTTCACGGGGCGAGAACGGCTTGGTGACATAATCGTCTACACCTTCGCTCAGCCCCTGCACTTTATTGTCTTCGCTGGCTTTCGCCGTCAGCATGATGATGGGAATGTTGGCGGTAAGCTCGTCGCGGCGCAGGCGACGAGCGAGCTCGATGCCGCTGCCGCCGGGCAGCATCCAGTCCAGTAGGATGAGGTCAGGCTTTCTGTCGACGATGGCGACGTGGGCATCATGGGCGTTTTCTGCGCTCACGCTGGAGAATCCGGCGAGGTCGAGGGTGATACCCACCATGTCGCGTATTGCGGCTTCGTCATCGACTATTAGGATGGTGGATTCGAACATAACGCTTACAGCCTCAGCTAAATCTAGCGAGCAGTCCTTTCGAGCGCAGCGACTACTGTCGCTGGTCGAGCATCGCAGGACTCTCTAAACACTGCGTGATTTAATCATCAAACTATGACAATCGCGTGACAAAGGCAATGTGGAATTGACAAATCTCTGCACGCGTAGTCGCATTACTTCCTTGATTTTAATTAAAAAATCCGGAGCACCGTACTCCGCTTCCTCACTAGTGGCCGTGCTCAAGCTAGAACTTATATTGCGCCTGCACAGACAGTTCCCGCCCCCTAAAATAGCCGAACGTTACATGTCCTCCTTGGGTAGTAACATTGCGCTCGTTCATCAAATTGCGCGCCTTCGCTGTAATTTGCCAATGATCATTAAGCTCGCGAATAAAAACAAAGTTGAGCTCGCCGAAGCCTTCTTCGATTAGATCCGGCGCCGATTCGATCCCAACCTGATCTATTCGATCCCCGTAATAGTGGTACAACAATGTTGCAGTTGTTCCTGAAAATGGCTCATAGCCAACTTGGAAATTAAACAACCAATCGGACTGACCCTGCAAAGAGCGATCGCTGCTAGTGAGAATTCCTTGCTGCTCCTCTCCTATAGTCACGCTCGACTGGATCTTAGAGATGTTGGTCTGAACATAGAAATCTTCACCGAAGCCACCAAGGAAATCTAAACGCTTGTATAGCTCTATCTCTATGCCTGTATTTTCCGCGCTCTGCGCATTGATATAAGTAGTTCTGCGGTCGCTACCATTGAAGATCGATGCTTCGATAGGATTCAGTAGTTCTTTATAGAACAGGCCGACAGAGACATAGTCACTAAAGGCAAAATACCACTCCCAACGCAGGTCGTAGTTTTTGATGTCGGTCGGCTTTAGGTTCGGATTACCGAGCACTTCTCGACGCGTGTCCGGATTGGTGAAAGAAGAGGGTGAGAGTTCTCGGAAATCTGGGCGCGATACTGTTTCACTGTACGCTGCCCGAAACTGGTGATCGTAATGTATGTAAGTTGCATTAAGCGAAGGCAGCAGCTGCTTTGTCTTGATAGCACCGACTACCTGGGTATCGGGAGAGAAAACATCATAGGTGATGCTCTCTTGAAAAAAATCTTCCTGCCGAGCGCCGGCAGTGAACCTAAAGCGGTCGTCGAAGTTAAATTCGACTTGGCCATAAAACGCTTCCAGCGAGTTGTTAGATGAATAGCTGTCGTTAGCTCGGGTAATCTCTCGGATCTGGAAACCGCTCGGATCTATGTTCTCAGGTGTAAATATTTCTTCTAACGGCCGTTTTAAGAGCTCTAGGTCGCGACTCACCGCGCCTTTGAACGAAAATCCAAATCGGCGAATGTCCGACTGGCGAGTTTTTTCTGATTTCACATAGCCAATTTGGGGAGTGATGATAGCGTTATACGGTCCGTAGAATACGGAGGTAAAATCTAAGCCAAATTCATCTGCTTGATCCTCGAGCGTCATGAAATTGCGGATATTGCCATCTACTCGATTCGACAACTCCCCAAAAGCCCTTTTATATCGAATATTGTCAGGCGCATTACGCGTGGCATTTATCTTGCTGTAGCGCCAATTAATCACGCTCTCATGAAAATCAGGAAAAAAGTGGTCGCCTTGTACTTGGTTTGAAATTAACTCCCGCTCGACCCACTCGATATCGGTTTGATCAAGACCATCTCCAGATTCAGTAAAGCCCGTGGTACTAGATACACGATCATCAGTTTTACGAA
This sequence comes from Gammaproteobacteria bacterium, assembly GCA_024639905.1. GTDB lineage: Bacteria > Pseudomonadota > Gammaproteobacteria > Pseudomonadales > Pseudohongiellaceae > UBA9145. The sequence continues at coordinate 60,253 of JAHEGE010000008.1, forward strand.
GCCCTAACGATGTAAAGCGAATGTTTTGATTCTGATTGAAATCGATGCCAGCAGAAAAAATCGCACTCACATCAATGCTGTTCTCGGTCTGGGAGGTATTCAAGCCTTTCTGTTGCTCCAAACCAGTAGTGGAAGGAACAAAATCGTTGTCTTCTATCTCTGCCAAATCCCAGCTATTTGAGTAGGAAATCGATGCGAGGTAATTAACAACCGTATCGCCAGAACCGATTTCATGGCTATTCCCAAGAGAAGTGTTCGCGCTAACGTTTGCCGGCAAAGACTCGGCAGTAGGCGTATAAACATCACGGAACTGCTCGCCGATCGACTCCAGCACTTCGGGCGATTGACCCTCTCCTGTAAATTGACTGTAGGGAGTTAGCTTAAATCCATCGCCAGTGGCAGTGACGAGCTCCGCTGATGGCTGGCGTGTGCCGTCATCTTTGCCTAACCAGTCTCGGCCCCCGCCATCGATGCGTAAGCCGTCACTGAAATTTTCATCCTGAGTCATGCCCAGCGTTGTTGCGAAATCCCAGAAGAAACCCTCGCTAGATTTCTTTGTGCGCATCTGTAAGACGCCACCACCAAATTCTGCAGGATAACTCGCTGAATAAGTCTTCTGTACCAACACACTTTCTAGAATCGAAGTTGGGAAAAGATCCATGGGGACGACACGATTGATCGGCTCAGGGCTCGGCAGAATCGCTCCGTTCAGAAGAGTCGTCGAATACCTAGAGCCTAAACCACGTACGAAAATGTATTTACCTCCAACTGTGCTAAGCCCAGAAACGCGCTTGAGGCTCTCTGCGATGTTAGAATCGCCAGAACGCGTAAATTGCTCTTGCCCTACCACGTTGGCGATCTGATCAGTGCCTCGCTTCTCATCTGGGACGAATTGACCTATAACGGCAATCTCCTCGATCTGCATCGGCGGCTGAGCCGAAACAACAGGACTAAGAACGAACATCATCAGGGTGATGAAGCGGGTTTGCTTATTCACGGAGGACTCCACACGTATATTTGTGAGCGTAGTCTATTGCATTGATATGACAATTATATTGCAAAGCAAGCATTCCTGGACTTTGGCTCCCTTCCAGAATAAAAAAAGAGGAGGCGCCAAAGCGCCTCCCCTTATTTTCATGCTTTAGTACTGCGAGCAAGCTGCTCGCATGACCTTTTAGCTACGTGGAGGCGTAAATATCCAGCCTTGAGTCCAATCGCTCGATGCATCTTTGATAGCACCGATGTAGTCGGTATCGTCGAAGAAAGGATCTGACAGATCGGCTGCCGGAAGTCGGTTGATCGCATTGCTGTTTGACCAGCCGAATGTGCCACCGAGATCTACAGTACCCGAACTCGTGTTGGTCTGTGCACCGAACCAATCCGCCGTAGTCCAAGGCATTCCGCTCGACTCTTCAGTTAGTAATCCAGCACATTCAGTAGAAATGAAGCTGTTCTCCATAACCAATGTGCCATTTAGCTCTGCGATGCTTGCTCCTGACAGGGTGAACGTCGCTTCGTCACCTATTCGGATGCAACCCTCTTTCGTCTGCGGGAACGATCCTCCGACGACAGAGTTGTACATCTTCATTCCTGTGCCTTCTTTAATTTCGAAGGCGTGACCGCCAGTGTCAGGCTGGTAGCCTACGCAGGTAAGGTTTGCAATTACGGGAATTGACCGGGGCTCCAAGAGATTGCTCGAACTATTATTGTCGGCCTCAATACAATTATCCGTTGCCGTTGACTCGATAATGGCGTGCTGGATTCGGCCCGTGTAGCCTTCAGTCCAGTCCAAAGCATCGTCATCTATACCAGTCAGTACCAAGTGCTTAGCATCAACAGTGCCGCCGAAGAACTCGATGCCGTCGTCTGCGCCATTATGGATATGGACGTAATCAATAATCGTGCCTGAGCCTACTCCCTGTAGAGCGAGACTGTTGAGCTCATTCGTTTCAGTAAAGGGATAGCCAGCGTATTTGATTTGCGTGTAAGTAATAGCACCGCTTGAATCGGTGTCTACCGGCGCATCGGCACCACCGTATTCACCACTATCGCCTTCGCCGCTAGCAATGCCGCCAGTCGGGTTCACTGTCGCAGCGCCATTAACGACCAATCCGCCCCATTGACCAATCGTGTTAAATGCATCGAAGGAACTCGATAGATCAGTTGCCACCGTAAATACTACCGGATGCTCTGCATTACCATTCGCGAATATTGCACCGCCGCGGTCGATAACGATTGGGGCATTGCTCTCTGCAGGAGATATTACCGTGACTCCGGCATCAAGCGTAAACCGTGTTTTATCAGCGAGAGCCGCTGTAGTGTTAGTGCCGACTGTCATCTTACCGGTTAACAGGTAAACAAAATTGTTCGTAAGATGAAGGTCGGTTGTTACCAGCCCAGTAGGTAAGTTACAGATTGATGTTCCGTTGTAGGTACCGGAACCCGCAGTAGTCCCAGCAGGGCAAGAAGCACTCGCCTTCTCCGCAATCTTCATCTCCATCGGCGCAGCCGTGTAGGTGATGTTAGCGGCCGCGTCAGCCGCAGCGCCTGTGTAGTAGCCAACGTAAGCTTTGATAGTGAGACCGGCGAGAGAAGTGTCGTTGCCAACGAGGCCGTCTAGCACTGTCACAGACTCGCTTGCAGCGAGCGTCTTAGTCACGGTTGGGAGAATTGATGAGCCATCCCAAGGAATCCAGATACCGCCAGACAATTTAACGAAGTAGCCCAGGTCGCCCACTTCGGCGATCACGACGATGCTGCCAGTCTTGCCTACGTCACCGGCCGCGGGGGCTATGGTAGCAACGAGGTCAGCGGCCACTTCAGCAGGCACTTCGGCCAAGTAGCTCGCACCGCCGTTTACAGTAGCGCCACCCATGATCTTGGCAGTAGTGGCCGCGCCGGCGACTGTGAGGCTCGGCTGTGTAGCTGCTTGCGCACCGATTGTAGCGAACGCGAGTGCCACGCCCGTTGCGATCGCGCTAGTCTTTAGTAGATCGAATTTCATAATGACTCCTAGTCTCTTGTTCGAGAGTTTTTGTATTCGAATAGCTATGTCGTGAGTGCCCGTCTCTCGGCGGCCTGTATCGACCTGACAAGAGGGTAAAAGCTGACGCTATTTCCATAGCGAGCCACCATACTAAGGTGCGAATATTTCAGTTGTGCGACCTTCATGTGGCATTTTTGTTACAACGGCAATTTCGCCACCGCTCTATTTAGTGACCAAACAGTCACTCCTTTGTCACAATATTGCGCTACGTTCTAATGATGAAAACAACTCTTTACCCTGTTCGCGTAAAAGCCCAGCCGCTCTCCCTGTTTGAAACACCGATCGGTATTGGGGAGCTGCACGAGGCGCAAAGTCTTCTGGACGACCTCCGTTCAGCGATAGCGGAGAATAAAAAGCGAAGCGAAGGAATAGTTCGCTCTAATGAAGGCGGCTGGCATTCAACAACCGATATGCTGGTATGGGGTGGCGGCGCCGCGCGAAAGGTTGCCGATCTGGCGATTGGCATCGCTAAACGGTTGAGCCATTTCGAAGAGGCGACTGTCGAAGACTTTGAGTGGCGAGCGTCAATGTGGGCAAACGTTACCCAACCAGGCGGGCGCAATGCGCTGCACTCTCATCCAGGCAACCTCTGGGCGGCAGTACTCTATCTCGACATGGGTGGCGAGGGCTCACTAACAGGTGGCAACTTTTATCTTGAAGACCCACGCTTCCCGCTAGCCGCCATGCATCACACTGGCTTTCGTTTCCTAGGAGGCGACGGCAAGCCGCAGAAGTATCAAGTGGAGTTGAAACTTAAGGAGGGGAATTTAATCGTGTTCCCGGCTTGGCTGCGACACGGTGTGCGCACCTACACGGGAGACCGGGAGAGGATTTCGATTGCGATTAACATCGACGCGGTGTCGCGCCGATGAGGCTCAAATCGGGCGGTGCTTAGAACCGCTGCGACGTGGCGCGGCGGAAGCGGTAGTTATTGATCGGGTTAAAAAGGCGCGCCAGACCGCTGGTGAAGGTCAATGGACTATCTAACACAGCGAAGCACAGACACCCCTCTTCTGTCGAAGGCTGATGCTGATCGCGCTTATTCCTTACCAAGAAGTCAGACGGCCCGTAATGTCCGAACTGATCTTCAAAGGCGCCATCCAAAACTAGGGTGACTTCATTACCTTGATGACGGTGCACAGGCACTTGGCTGCCGGGTGTCATGTAGAGGAATTCGCACTGAGTTTCATTGTCTATCTGAACCTGCGCTTGGTTAATTCCGCCGGCCAGCTTGTTCCACTTAAGGCCGTTCGACGCTGCACGGGCCAGGACGCGTGGCAGGGTGAAGGAGCGGTCAAGCATGTGGATCTCTGAAACGGCCAAATCGTCTGAATTCACTGGGGCAGAGTTGATCTGAGGCTCCGTTGTCAGTTGTGGCAACGCTGTAATGGTGTCGATCATTCCGCTGAAGTCGGGCTCTGAATCGCCCTCGAGCTTCAGCCACTCCATAATCGACTCAGATTCCAACTCGCTACTGCGGGTCCTGCAGCTCGAGCACAGCTCTATGTGTGCCGAGAGCGCCACGCTCATCCCAGTAGTTACGTTGCCCTGGGCGAAATCGCGAAGAATATCGTCGCTAGGATGGAAGTTAGCAGTTGTCATTGTTCGACCCCGATCATAGTTCGTAATTTCGCCACCGCGAGGCGTAGTCGTGATTTCAGCGTTCCCAAAGGTATCGCCAGTTCAGCTGCCGCTTCTTCGTGTGTGCGATCAAAAATATAAATTTGCTCAATCACAGCCTGCTGCGCATCGGGCAAGTGCTCGTAAAGCCTCTCAATCTGCGCCACTTCAACTGCCTGTGAACCCTGCTCTTCGTGCACGACGCTCATCTCGGCATCAGATTCCTGCGGCCAGATATCGTCGGCACTAATGGTCTGCGGTTGGCGCTTCTTCTTTCGAAGCATGTCAAAGCAGCGATTACGCGTGAGCGTGAATATCCAGCTTTGCGCTGTACCCCTGTCGAGGTCGTATAAAGGTGCTTTTGTCCAAACCGTCATCAGGGCTTCTTGCACTAAGTCTTGGGCAAGCTGCTCGTTGCGCGTGAGCTTCATGCCCATGGCGAATATGCGCTTGGAGAATCTCGCGAACAGCAGGTTGAAGGCGCGCCTGTCTTGGGAGACACCGACTGCGAGTAGCAGCTCTTCGTCGGACGGACCGTCGTCTGTTTTCACGGATTCCACCGCAGGCTTCGACGTTACTTCTTCAATACTATTCACTACGCGCGGTCTACTCCGGTGTTGAGACCGTATCGTAATCGCTTCGAGTGCTGGTGACAAACTGGACATGATAGTAATAACGCCCCTTCTCCCTTATTAGATCATCTGCAATTGGCTAGTGATCTGCCTAGCATCGAACCTCGTATTGGCCTTAGCGATCAACTCTTTAACACTAATTACACAAACGCTCAGAGCCGCAGACATGGATCCATCCACAATGCCTGATCACAGTGATTCAGAAAACTTATCACCGGAAATGGTCGAGTCGGTCCAGACCGAGGGTGCCACCGACGTGGCCCGCGATAGCAGCACAGACCTCGCCGCTGCGCTAAAAGCCGCCTTCGGCAGCCTCGCTGAGGGCAATACGGCGGCCTTGGCACCGCTTTACAGTGACGACGTGTATTTCGAAGACCCCTCGCACGGCATTCAAGGTAAGGCAGCCTTGTTAGAGCGTTTCCACCAGCTGTATGGCAAAGTCGAGTCCTGCTCCTTTAAGTTTCACCAAACACTGGACACCGGCAGCGAGATATTTCTCGCTTGGACCATGATCATGCACCCCAAGGGCACAGCCGGCAGCAGGCCTGAAACAGTGAGAGTCGAAGGCGCAAGTTTCCTCAAGGTGCGCCGCAATCGCATCTACTACCACCGCGATTATTTCGATCTCGGGGCCTTTGTTTACGAAAATGTACCCGTGTTGGGATCGATCATTAAGCGTATCAAGCAGCGCCTAGCCAACTAGGCTCCAACTCGGCATCAGGCTGGCATTCGCGGCCACACGCGCTATTATCTTGGGTCAACGCTCGCACGAGCTACCGACACAGGAACAGCGCATGAGATTCCCCCTAAGAAGAATTACCCGCTCTCCATCACTCGCTAACCAGATCCAAGGTCAACGCACCACTCATGCAGGCGGCGCCCTGATTCTCTGCGCGCTGCTGAGCGCGTGCGGAGGCCAGCAACCTGACGAATCGAGCCCACGGGCTGCATCCGAACAAGCCGCTGCCGATGCCACCATGACGTTGTCTGCCCTTGGCGCGTCTGGCGACGACTGGCAGGCCTATGCGGCAGACATTGGCAGCACCAAATACTCCCCCCTCGCGGACATCGACAAGGGCAATGTCGCGAGCCTGCAAGTTGCCTGGCGTCGCCCTGCTCTGGATGCGTTCTACACAGAGCTAAACCCGAGCCAACGCTTTTCGACCAACTACGTCGCAGCGCCTGTGGTTATTAATGGCGTCGCCTATATACCTAATGCAGTTGGGCTGGTTGAAGCCTTCGACGCAGCGACCGGCGCCACTCTCTGGGTACAAGCGCCTCCCGGCGGCGTAGATGGCCTGCCGGGAGCGCCCACCCGCGGCGTTGCGTACTGGCAAGCCGCCGATGAGCCAGATCGCGTGCTCGTTCAACGCGGCACTTTCCTCTACGCAATGGACGCCGAGACCGGAGAGCCCGCGGCGGGATTCGGTGTCGACGGTAGGGTCGACCTGCAGCTCATGCCGGCGGAGTTTGAGCGCTTCCGCTGGGGCGGTGTGCCGATGGTCGTGCGCGACGTCGTCGTCATCGGTCAGGCGATGTCGGATAATTTCTCTAATAAAGAAGCCTACCGTGGCGATGTGCGCGCATTCGATGTGCGCACCGGAGAGCTGCGCTGGACCTACCACACTATCCCGCAGGAAGGAGAGTTTGGCACCGATACATGGCAGGATCGGTCTTGGTCTTACACCGGCCACGCCCCCATGTGGTCGTTATTCAGCGCCGACGAGCAATTAGGGCTGGTGTATATGCCTATCTCGTCTGCAACCAACGACATGTACGGCGGCCATCGCCTCGGCGACAACCTATTCAGCCAGAGCCTCGTGGCGGTAAGTGCCGAGGCCGGTGAGCGCGTGTGGCACTATCAAATGGTGCACCATGGTCTCTGGGATTATGACCCGCCCGCCGCGCCCATCGTGATGGACATCGAAGTCGATGGCGAGACGGTGCCGGCGGTGACACAGATTACCAAACAGGGCTTCGCCTTCGTCTTCAATAGACTCACCGGTGAGCCGGTATGGGAGATAGAAGAGCGCGCGGTGCCGGCATCGACAATCCCCGGCGAGGTCGCCTCAGCCACGCAGCCCTTCCCCACGAAGCCGGCGCCATTTGATCGCCAGGGCGCATTAGAAGACAACCTCATCGACTTCACGCCCGAGCTACGCGAACAGGCGCTGGCAATTTTTAATCAATACGTCACCGGCCCCCTGTTCACTCCTCCTTCACTGCGCGACGAATCCCCTGGCGGCACGCTCGGCACGATTCAGCTTCCGGGATCGCAAGGTGGTGCCGATTTACAAGGCGCGGCTTTCGACCCTTTGTCTGGCATGCTTTACATCCCCTCCATTACGGCGCCCTTCATCGCCGACATCGAGCTCGGCGATCCCGAGGTTACCAACCTGCGTTACGTGAAGGGCGCACGGCGCTGGATCGGCGGACCGCAGGGTCTGCCCCTCTTCAAGCCGCCCTATGGGCGTATTACGGCTATAGACATGAACACCGGAGAGCATCGATGGATGGTGCCAAATGGTGTTGGGCCGGTCGACAATCCGGCCATCGCGCATTTGGGGTTGGAGAAACTAGGCGTCCCCGGCAGGCCATCGCCGCTGCTCACCCGGTCACTCTTGTTCTTAGGCGAAGGACAAACTAATCAGCGCCCCGGCGGCCGCATTCCCGCCGACATGCCCATTGCCACCGCGACCAACAGCGGCGGGCCGATGTTCCGCGCCTACGACAAAGACACTGGCGACATTCACTGGGAGGTCGCACTGGAAGCAGGCACTACCGGCGCCCCTGTGAGTTACCGCGCCGGAGGCAAACAGTTCATCGTGGTCGCAATAGGTGATCGCGAACATGCGCCGGAGCTCGTTGCATTCGCGCTGCCCGATGCTGATAATTCTGAAAAATCCGAATAAGCAAAAAAGGAGAAAGGCGCATGACGAATTTCCAAGAACAGAGGCGGCGCCTACTCACTGGGGCATTGAGTCTCGGCGTCGGCGCCTCGTTGATCGGCTGCAGCAGCGCACTGTCGCCAAGTGCCGGCCGCATCGAGGCGCGACTGCGCACATTAGGCATAGAGCTGCCTCCTACCCCTGCGCCGCTCGCAAACTATGTGGCGTATACCGTTGAAAATAACGTCGCCTATATCGCCGGGCAGATCCCTATGAACGCAGGGACGCTCATGCACCCGGGAAAAGTGCCAACACAGGTATCGATTGAAGAGGCTCGGGCAGCCGCCTATCAATGTGGCCTCAATCTACTCGCAGCACTCAAAGGTGCGTGTAACGGCGACCTCGATCGCGTGAGCCGCTGTGTGCGCCTGCAAGGGTTTGTAGCCAGCGCTGATGACTTTACCGCTCAGCCAACAATTATTAATGCCGCCTCAGATCTTTTAGTGGAGGTTTTCGGAGAAGCCGGCAAGCACACTCGCCTGGCTATCGGCACGAACGTACTGCCGTTAGACTCTTGCGTCGAAATTTCTGCGACGTTCTCGCTCACGCCCGAATAGCAACTAAACCCGAAGGATAGTTTCACCGATGCTACAACACCGATTCTTAGACTCTGTCAGCAAGACGCCCGACAAGATCGCGTTTATAGACCGCACGACCGGCCGCGACATTAGCTTCAAGCAAGCGCGTATCGCCGGGCTAATCCTCGCTCGCCGATTCCGCAAACTCGAACGCGGGCGCATCGGCATCATGCTTCCCACCTCGGGTGGAGGCGCACTCGCCGTCCTCGGCGCGGTTATAGCCGGCCGCACGCCGGTTATGATTAACTACTCCACGGGCGCGAAGAAAAATTGCCGCTACGCGCAGCACCAGTGCGACTTCCATACGATTATCACCACGCGCGCACTGCTCGAGAAAACCGGCTGTCCGCAGCTGCCAGAGATGCTATTCATCGAAGACATCCTTGCATCGCTGAGCCCTATCGAAAAAGGGCTCGCTTTTGCCAAGACCTTACTGCCGACACCGCTGCTCAAAAGACTGGTGGGCCGCAACGACCTCGACCAGCCCGCCGTCATATTGTTCACCAGCGGCAGCGAGAAAGACCCTAAGGTTGTACAGCTTACCCAGCGCAACCTTCTATCCAATATCGATTCGTTCTGTGAGCATATGGAAATCTACGGCATGGACCGGCTGCTTGCAGTGCTGCCTTACTTCCATGTCTTCGGCCTCACCATCAACTTGTGGACGCCTCTGTGTCTGGGTATGACGTCTATCACGTATGCGAATCCACTCGAATACAAAACCGTCGCGCAAATAATTCGCGAAACCAAACCGGAACTGTTGGTTGGCACGCCCGTGTTTCTAGAAGGCTATGTGCGACAGTCAGCAACCGGTGATTTTTCAAGCATTAAACTCGCCGTGTCCGGCGCAGATAAATGCCCAGAATCACTACGCCAGTTATACCGAGAAAAACACAATCTTGAGATTCACGAAGGTTACGGCACCACAGAAACCTCGCCGGTCATCTCAGCCAATCCTCGTGGCGACAATCGCCCCGGCAGCATCGGCGTGGTCATCCCGGGTACGGAAGTAAAAATCCTCAGCTATGAGAATGGCGAAGAATGTGCGCCAGGAGAAACGGGAAAAATTCTCGTGCGCGGACAAGGCGTAATGAGCGGCTACCTTAACGACGTCGAAGAGTCTTCACTCAAACTTAAGTCGGGCTGGTATGACACCGGCGATCTTGGTTATATGGACGCCGATGGCTACCTTTACCACAAAGGCCGCCTCAAGCGTTTCGTCAAAATTGGTGGCGAGATGGTGTCGCTAGTTGCGGTAGAGGAGTGCCTTAATGGCGTCACCGACATGGATTGTGAGTGCTGCGTAGTCGAGCTTCCCGATTCGAAACGCGGCTCGAAAATCGTGGCGGTCACGAGTAAAGACGTCGACCCCTCGAAAACCAACAAACGCCTCGCCGATGAGTTGCCTAACATCGCCCTACCCAAAAAATACGTTACCGTCCCGAGTTTCCCTCGTATGGGCAGTGGCAAGACCGACTTCCGCGGCCTTACCGAACACGTCTGGAAACTGGAACAAGAATAGTCCAGACCCTGTAGCCGTAAGGCAGGGGCTTAGTAGAGGTGGCAGGCTACTTGGCGGGTCAGTTCCTTTAGCGGAATAAGCTGCGGCGTGACTTGTCTGCACACATCCATCACCTTAGGGCAGCGGTTAGCGAAACGGCAGCCAGCGGGGACGTTAACCGGCGAGGGGATCTCGCCCTGAATCGCGGTTGACGGTCGGCCGCGTTCTAGTTTGGGGTCAGGCTCTGGATTAGAGCCAATCAGCACCTCCGTGTAGGGGTGTTTGGGATCGAAATACAGTTCATCCGCGCGGCCTATTTCGACCAGCGAGCCCAAATACATGACCGCCATGCGATCGCTCACATAGCGCACCATCGATAAATCATGAGCGATGAATAACAGCGTCAGTCCCATCGATTCTTTTAGCTCGCCCAACAAATTGACCACCTGCGCCTGAACCGACACATCGAGCGCGGAGATAGGCTCGTCGCACACGACGAAATCAGGTTCGAGGATGAGCGCACGCGCGATACCGAGTCGCTGGCGTTGGCCGCCGGAAAACTCATGCGGATAACGCGACATGTGATCTGGCTGCAAGCCAACTCGGCGCAGCCATTCTGCCACGCGTTCCTTGACCTCGGCAGACTTCAAATGGGCGTGCAGGCTCAAACCCTCGCCAACAATTTCACCTACCGTCATACGCGGATTCAATGACGAATACGGGTCTTGGAAAATCATCTGCATATTGCCAGCTAAACGCTGATAGTCCGCCGCGCGATAATGCGCAGGCAAGGCCTCGCCGCGAAAGCGGACTTCGCCGGCGGTTTTGTCGTGCAAACCTAGCAATGTCTTACCGAAAGTCGATTTACCAGAACCGCTCTCGCCTACCAGACCCACGATCTCCCGCTCGGCAATCGCAAGCGAGACGCCATCAACCGCATGGACGCGTTGCCCGCGACCCATGTCGAAGTATTTCGTCAGTTCGCGGGTTTTCACTAGCGGCGTTTGCATAGCGGTGCTCTGCATAGCCGCGCTCTGCTTATCTTCGTGACTCATTACGACCCTCCTCCACAGCACTCCCGCCTTCGAACTTCTCGTTGCGAGATGCATCGCTTTCGCGAAAGAAGAGCCCCGCGGGTTTCATCGGCGACTCGTCGTGGTGTAACCAGCAATGCGCAGCATGGTCGCGCGCGCCAGTGCCGGCCAGCGGCGTCTCGGCAGGCTGGCTTTCGCAGACCACCATCGCATGCGGACAACGCGGTGCGTAGCCACAGCCGGGCGGCGGCGCAAATAGATCAGGTGGACTGCCTTCTATGGGTTGCAGACTTTGCTTAAGCGCTGGATCGTTGCTCGGCATTGCTGCCCGTAAGCCCAGCGTGTACGGGTGCGCACTGCGATAAAAAATATCATCGACACTGCCGCGCTCGACCACTTTACCTGCGTACATCACCGCGACAGAGTCGGCCATGCGCGCGACGACACCGAGGTCGTGGGTAATGAGTACAATCGCCATACCAGTCTCGGCCTGTAGCTCCTGCAACAGATCGAGTATCTGCGCCTGAATCGTCACGTCGAGCGCCGTGGTCGGCTCGTCGGCAATGAGTATCTCTGGTTTGCAGGCGATAGCCATGGCAATCATTGCGCGCTGCAACATACCGCCAGAAAACTCGAAGGGATATTGCTTGGCGCGCTTCGCCGCCTCGGGAATGCGCGTGACTTCTAATAAGCGTATCGCTTCGCGCGCCGCATCGGCGCGGCTAAGACCGCGGTGCACCTGCAGAGGTTCGGCAATCTGATCGCCGATCGTCATGGTCGGATTAAGTGAGGTCATCGGGTCTTGAAAGATCATGCCGATCTGCGCACCCCGGATCTCTCGCCCATCGATGCGCGACTGGCCTAAAATTTCGTGTCCGCGCAGGCGCGCGGAGCCGCGTGTGATGCGCCCGGGCGGCATCGGAATCAAACCCATGATGCTCTGCACAGTAACCGATTTTCCGCAGCCCGACTCTCCCACGATCGCGAGCGTTTCGCCGGCTGCGACGCGAAAATCTACCCCGCGTACTGCCTGTACAACGCCACCGTAGGTGTCGAACTCGACGTTTAGATCCTCAACGACGAGTAGGTCCTTTTGCTCGCTCATTCTCTATTCCTCATGCGCGCATCCAACGCATCGCGCAGGCCATCGCCCAGCAAATTAAACGCAAGCACGGTGATCGAGATGAGCAGCGCAGGGAAAATGAGTTCGTGAGGAGTGGTCAGCATCGTCTTGATTCCCTCATTAGACATCGAGCCCCATGAGGGGGTCGGTGGCGCCACGCCCATGCCTATGAATGACAGGAATGCCTCGGTGAATATCGCGCTTGGGATCGCAAACGTGAGCGTCACTAGCACCACGCCGAGCGTGTTGGGCAGCATGTGCCGTAAGATCAAATAATGCGTCTTCGCGCCGAGCAACTGCGAGGCGCTGATATAACCCTGTTCGCGAATCTGTAATATTTGCCCGCGCACCAGGCGCGCCGTCGCTGGCCACATTAGGAGTACCAGCGCCACGAGCATAGGCAGCACACCGCTCTCTCCTGGCCCAATTCCGAAGGCGATCTTAAACAGAATCATAAACAGCAGAAAAGGCAGCGCGACGACGAAGTCGGCGAAGCGCATCATTGCAGTATCCACCCTGCCGCCGACGAAGCCCGCGACCGAACCAAAGATGACGCCAAAAAGCACGAAACACAGCGGCGCACCGATACCAATGAAGAGAGATACGCGCGCGCCCGCCATCAAGCGCGCAAGCATATCGCGCCCCAAATAATCTGTACCCAGAGGGTGCGCCGCCAGCTCAACGCTATCGCCGAGAGCAAGCGTCGCCTCGGCTGCCACTAAGCCGCGCTCCTGCGCCTCAGCAAGGGTCGTCACACGCTGCGCCTCAACCGTCAGCGCGGCAGTTTGATCGGACAAACTCCCATCGGCATTGAGCCCGACAATCGTGTAGTAGTAAGTGCCAGGCTTTATATCGAGCCTATCTTCGAAAGAAAGTGTTGCGTTGTCGAAAAATTCCGCGCGCGGAATCCCATAGGCGCGCTCGGGGCCAACCGGAAAGAGGTTGCGATAAACCCGATGCCCTTGCGCGCCCGGTAACGCATCCCACGCCAGCCGCACCGCCTGCGTTGTCGCCGTCTCCGCGAGGCGCAGCCCAGTGCCAGGCGTACTGCCACCTGCCCAGGGTTCATAGGGGGCGACGATTAACGCCACGCGGTCAACACCGGGCGGCTGACTCACCTGGTCTAAGTCCTGCGCAGCAGGATTGACGCGCCACACGAGAGGGCCCACTAGCGTGAACAGCAGCAGCCCAACAACCAAGAACAGGGAAACCAACGCGCGCTTATTTGCTTTCAGTCGCAGCCAAGCGTCCTGCCAATACGACAGCGACGGGCGCGACAGTGTTTGTACTTCTCGCGCGGAATCCAATTCAGAGAAATCGCGTGCCTGTTTGCCCGAGGCAGCGTGTTGAGTCATTACTGCATCCTCACACGCGGGTCGATAAAGCCGTAAAGCACATCGACGACGATGACCATGAATACTAGAAATGCGCCGTAGAAAACCGTCGTACCCATAATCACGGTGTAATCCAATTGCTGCACCGCCTGGACGAAGTAACGCCCGAGGCCGGGAATTGCGAATACCAACTCGACCACAAAGCCGCCGGTCGTAATTGCCGCAATTGAAGGCCCCAAAACGGTAATCACCGGCAAGATCGCATTACGCAGCTGATGCTTGGTAAAGATACGCGCCGCGGGCAGACCCTTGGCCTTAGCGGTGCGCACATAATCGGCGCTAATCACCTCGAGCATCGACGAGCGCATAAGACGCGTGAGATACGCCATGGTGCCCATACCCAACACGAGCGCGGGCAGCAACATATGCCATAGCGTGCCCCAGCCGGCCACCGGCAGCAGCGTGACACCCAGCGCCGCATTCACGCCCACGAGCGCAAGCTGGCTCACCGCCGCGATAACGAAACTCGGCACCGAGATGCCGAGGATAACGAAAAACATAATGACGTAGTCGGGCAATCGGTTGCGATAAAGCGCGGTCAGCGCGCCCCATAACACACCGCCTGCGGCGGCAAACAAGACGGCAAGCACGCCGAGCGTAGCGGACACGGGAAAGTGCTCGCGGATGATGTCGTTTACCTCGCGATTCTCTTGCGTAAACGAGATGCCGAAATCGCCACGCACGAGGTTGCCGAGATAGATGACATATTGCTCGCCGAGCGGCTTATCGAGCCCGTATTTCGCCTCCACATTGGCACGGATCGCCGCTGTCATCGCGCGGTCGTTAAGCAGGGGGTCGCCGGGAACATTGTGCATGGCGAAGAAGGTTGCCGTGGCAATAAACCAGACGGTAATCACACCCTGCGCAAGGCGCTTGAGGATAAAACTCCACATCAGCTGTCTTTCTTCCTTCGTTCGGCCTTCTCTGTGAAGCCCGGTAAATTAGTTACTCGTCGCCGTTCTGTGATGCACTGCGAATTTTGGCATAGGTATAGTCGACCTCGGGGCCTACTGCGCGACGGATCAGGCCGTCTAAACGTGGATCGACGACGAAAGACCAACCGCGCTCGTACATCGGCAGAATCACCACGTCCTCGTAGCTGATGCGCTGAATCTCGCCAAACGCTGCGCTACGTTTTACCGGGTCGAGTTCCGATTGCGCGATGCGTATATTCGCATCCATGTCGGCGCTATCGTAGCGTCCGCGGTTATTCAGATTCCACGACGAGAATAAGTCGCCGAATGTCAGCGCGTCATCGTAATCCGGACCCCACCCCGACAGCACGAGGTCGAATTCGCCAGAAGTCATCTTCGCGAGTCGCTGCTTAAAAGTCTGCAGATCTATACGCACTTCTAAACCCAGATTGCGCTTGAAAAGTTCTTGGTAGTATTCCGCAGAGAGAGTCGACACGGGCGTGTCGCCGCTGAGCAAGACGATAGGCGGAAAGTCGTCCAGACCGAGTTCTTGCCGCGCCAGTTCCAAATGCTCGCGCGCTTTTGCCAGATTCATTTCATGTTTGGTCGGCGGATGTTCGCGGCGTAGCAGTTCTTGGGCGCCGCGTATCCAGCTGGGGAAAAGGCTCTCGGCAGGAATGTAGGCTGCTTCTTTTAGTACCTTGTAAACAAGCTCGGAGGGATCTTGGGCCAGCTGCATTGCCTTGCGGAAATTCTTGTTCTTGGTAACCCGCCCGTCGCGGTGATTGAACTCGAGGAAGAAGACGGTGCCATCCATGAAGCGATCGATGTGCCAGCGTCTCTCCATAGCCTCGGGCAGCATCGGTGCGACCAGATCGGTGTCGGCAATCTGCGCATCTTTAAAGAGGTTCAACTTGGCATTCACGTCGGTGGTGATGTAAGCAATATCAATTTCGTCAAGAAAGCCCTTTTCATCATTCCAGTAAAGCGGGTTTTTAGTCCAACGCATCGATGCGCCGTGCACCCATTCGCTCAGCAGATACGGCCCGTTGTAGAGCATCATGTCGGCGTCGGCGGCATAGCGCCCATTCGTCGACTCGAAGAAATCTTGCCGCAGGGGCAGGAAGGTAATAAAGGCGACCAGCTTGTCGAAGTAAGGCGTCGGCTGTTGGAAATCGACTTCAAGCCGCCGCTCGTTCGCAGCCCGCACGCCGAGGGTAGTAGGCGGCAGATCGCCGTTGGTAATCGCCTCGGCATTCTGAATAGGGTAGGTAATGAAGGCATACTGTGAGGCGGTTGCAGGGTCCACTACACGGCGCCAGGCGAACACGAAGTCAGCGGCGGTGACCGGCTTGCCATCGCTCCACAGCGCATCGTCTCGTAACCAAAACGTCGCGCCGTCTTCGCGAATCTCCCAACGCTCTGCAACGCCTGGGATCAGCTGCCCTTTTTGATCATAGCTGATCAGCCCCTCCATCACGTGTCCGAGTACCGCAAAACTTGCTGCGTCGGTCGAGCGCGTTGCGTCGAGTTGCGGCGGCTCTTGGCGAAGCGTAATGGTAATGGCGTTGCGCTCGGCATCTATCGCGCCGCCGCCTGAGGCGCTGGAGTCACCGATCGCGAAGGACAACAGCGCCATAATTGCGGCGAGTACAACCATAGCAACCAGCGCATAGAGTGCGAGCTGTGTGCCGGCGGCTTGAGTGAATCCGTCGCCGGATGCGGGTCGCTGAGTCTCGGACATCGTATTCAGTACCTAAGGCTTTATGCCTACATAGCCGCCATGACTGCGTAGGTGAGCCCACCGAAGAGCAAGATCATCGTTGGCAGGAAGCTCAACATGAAGCCAAGCGAGCGCTTCGCAGGGTCGCTCACATAGGCGCGCGCAAACAGCGAGCGGCCAACGAGGAAAACCGCACCGAGCACTGCGGCGATCATGGCATCGCCAAAATGAGCGAAGATGAGAATGGCTGGGATAAAGATAATGAGCTGTTCAAGTGTATTCATCTGCACGCGGTAGTGGCGCTCAAACACGGGATGACCCGAAATCGCAGGTGCTTTGACCTCGTAGGTGCCGCGCGCCTTGCCGACGAGCATGGCAAAGACCGAGTATTGAAGTAGTGCGAGGGTGATAATGATAGCGACGAGGGCCATAGATGAATCCTTGATGAGCGTAGGTTAAGTGACGAGATTGCCAAGAAGATACCATATCTGGCAACTCTTTCAGCTCGGTATCTTGCCATGCGATACGACTGTGTGACAGCAGTTTGGCGTGAAAGTGCGGCTGTATGGCGTATAATCGAAGCTATTGATAGGCAGTAAGTCAGTGTCGACAACCGGGAGAACAGCTGTGGCGAAGACAGAAGGCAAGACAGAGCCTAAAAAGGCAACGCGAAAAGAGTCAGCTGAGACTTTCAACTTCGAGCAATCCCTAGAGCAACTCGAGGAGCTTGTCAGCGCGATGGAAGACGGCGAGCTCAGCCTCGAAGACTCGCTCGCCGCGTTCGAGACCGGCATTAAACTGACGCGCGAATGCCAATCCGCCCTGCGCGAGGCGGAGCAGAAGGTTCAGGTCTTGCTCGATGAAGCGGGCACGACGCAGGATCTCTCGCTCGACGCACCCAGCGATCAGGCCTAGCCCTTACCATGACGAATAACCAACCCGCAGCCAGCGCGCTTCCTCTCCCAGCCCTTTCTATGGGCCAGGATGAGTTCATGCGCGCCTGCCAGCAGCGCGTTAATGCGAGGCTGTGGGCAGCGGTTGGGTCGCCATCGGCCGGTTATTCCGATGGCACGCTGAGTGAGGCGATGACCTACGCCTGCGCAGGTAGCGGCAAGCGCATACGCCCCCTACTCGCCTATGCCAGCGCGCTGGCGGTTGGCGGCAGTATTGAACGCGCCGATGCGGCGGCAACGGCGGTTGAGCTAATTCACTGCTATTCGCTCGTGCACGACGATCTACCGGCTATGGACGATGACGACCTGCGACGAGGCAAACCCACTGTCCATAAAGCCTTCGACGAGGCAACGGCCATTCTTGTCGGTGACGCGCTACAGGCGCTCGCTTTCGAATTAGTCGCCGCAAGCGGCAACGGCGTGGGCCCAGAGCAAAGGCTAGGCATGGTCTCCTGCCTAGCCAGCGCGGCCGGTGCTCAGGGCATGGTTGGTGGACAAGCGCTGGATTTTGCCGCAGTGGGCGAACAGCAGAGCGTCGAACAACTCCAGCAAATGCACAACCTGAAAACCGGTGCGCTGATTCGAGCCGCGGTGAGCCTTGGCGCACTGAGCCACGCGGCAACAAGCCCCGCCCAGCTCGCCGCATTAGACGACTACGCCGCCAAGCTCGGCCTCGCCTTTCAGGTGCGCGATGACATACTCGATGAGATTAGCGACACCGCAACACTAGGCAAGCCGCAAGGCTCCGATAGCAGCGCCAACAAGCCCACTTATCTCTCGTTGCTCGGCCTTGACGCCGCCCGCGCGAAGGCGGAAGAGCTCGCCGCCGAGGCCGTCGAAGCCCTGAACGACTTCGATGACCGCGCCACGCCTCTGCGCCAGCTGGCTCAATACATCGTCGCCCGCCTGCACTAGGCCCGGCCAAGGATTACCCGATCATGCTAGACGCGATACCTACTCAAAGGCCCCTCACTCCGCTCCTCGATGCCATTGACGATCCGACAAAGCTGCGCGAGCTCGAGGTCGATCAGCTCGATGGCTTAGCCCGTGAACTGCGCGAATTCCTGCTGTATTCGGTTGGCAAGACCGGCGGCCATTTTGGTGCTGGCCTGGGAGTGGTTGAGCTGACGATCGCACTGCACTACGTATTCAATACTCCGAGCGACAGCCTTGTTTGGGACGTCGGACATCAGGCTTACCCGCACAAAATTCTGACAGGACGCCGCGAACGCATGCTTACCATGCGCCAGCCCGGTGGGCTCGCTGCGTTTCCTACTCGTAGCGAGAGCGAGTTCGATGCCTTCGGCGTAGGCCACTCCAGCACGTCAATCAGCGCCGCTCTCGGCATGATGGTCGCCAAGCGGCAACAAGGACGCGACAAAGACAGCCACACTATCGCCGTCATCGGCGACGGTGCGATGACAGCAGGCATGGCGTTCGAGGCGCTTAACCACGCTGGCGACCTCGACGACAATGTCTTGGTGATACTCAACGACAACAATATGTCGATCTCCAAGAACGTCGGCGGCCTATCGAGTTATTTCGCACGCATGTGGGCGAGCAAACCGTATAATTTTATTCGCAGCGGCAGCAAGAAAATGCTGGCGAAATTGCCACCCGCGCTCAAAGCGGTGCATCGCGCCGAAGAATACATGAAAGGCATGGTGTCTCCCGGCACGCTGTTCGAGGAGATCGGTTTTAATTACATCGGGCTCGTCGACGGCCACGACACCGCTGGTCTGGTCGAGATTCTAAACAACATCAAAACGCTGCGCGGACCGCAGCTACTCCACGTCGTAACGCAAAAGGGCAAGGGCTATACCGAATCCGAGAACGACCCCTTCGGCATGCACGCCCTCAGCAAGATTACGCCCGCGAATACCGTGCCTAATGGGGCTAAACCTACGCTGACCTATTCACAGGTGTTCGGCAACTGGCTGTGTGACACCGCATCGCAAGATGAGCGCGCCGTGGGTATCACGCCTGCGATGGGCGAAGGCTCCGGCATGAACGGCTTCGCCGAACAGTTCCCGCAACGCTTCCACGACGTGGCGATAGCGGAGCAGCATGCGGTAACCTTCGCCGCGGGCATGGCCTGCGAGGGCGCGAAGCCCGTCGTCGCCATCTACTCCACGTTCTTACAGCGCGCCTATGACCAGCTTATTCATGATGTGGCGCTGCAAAATCTCGACGTGCTGTTCGCCATTGACCGCGCGGGCTTGGTCGGCGAAGACGGCCCTACCCACGCCGGCAGCTTCGACATTAGCTATCTGCGTTGCATTCCCAATATGGTGGTGATGACGCCTAGCGATGAGGCTGAGACGCGGTTGCTGCTCTCCACCGGCTACCAACACGAGGGGCCGGCCGCGGTGCGCTACCCACGCGGTAAAGGGACAGGCGCTACGAGTCCGGCTGCGCTTGCCACAGTGCCAATCGGCAAGGGCGTCGTGCGCCGCGAAGGCCAGCGCGTGGCCATACTCGCCTTCGGCAGCCTACTAGCGCCAGCGCTCGAGGCGGCCGAGAAACTCAATGCCACTGTCGCCGATATGCGCTTCGTTAAACCGTTAGACGCAGAACTGATCAGCAAGCTCGCCGCTTCTCATTCTCTATTGGTTAGCGTCGAGGAGAATGCGCAGATGGGCGGCGCAGGCTCTGCGGTGGCTGAGCAGCTAGCAGCAACGTATTCTACAACGCCCATTCTAAACCTCGGCTTAGCAGACACGTTCGTCGATCATGGCAAAGTACCGCAGATGCTAGCAGACCAAGGTCTGGACGCCGCCGGCATAGAGGCAAGCATTCGCGCGCGGCTCGACTTGCTCGCGTAACTCGGCCCTCAGCAGCACCGCCCTATCGCCAAACCTGCGTTGACTGCCCCTGACGCAGTCTATACACTCGCCTCTCTTTTCGAACATTCTCGACTGCTAATGAGATGACGAAGAGAACAGTCATTGTTGGTGCCAGCCTCGCTGGCTAAATGGGAAGTCGGTGAAAATCCGACACTGCCCCCGCAACGGTAAAGAGTCCCGAAGGCCATGGCCATCGCTCTGAGTCCGATACCAGCCACGATGACTCTTTACTTGATGCAGCGGAGGGCTACATCAGTGGCAGAGCCTTATTGCTCGCGACCCAATTTAGTCGCGCGTGCCGCGCTCTTCTGCCTGTCCCCCTCCCTGATGAAAGTTTTTGCCAAAGGCGTCATGTCGACGTTGGCTAATTTCATTGGGAGTTCCACATGCTTTTTCCACCTCGCCGTTTAGGCAAAGTTCGCACCTATGCTGCGGCCGCCTCACTCGGTGCCTCAGTCTTTGTTCCGGGCACCGCCCTTGCACAATCCGCTCAGGCGCTCGAGGAGCTGGTTGTCGTTGGCAACCGTTTTCCGGTACCACGCAGCCAAGTTGCCACCTCTATTTCAGTGCTAAGCACACAGCAGATACGCGACTATGGCAGCTTTACTCTTACCGACATTTTGCGTCAAACCGCCGCGGTAGGTGCGTCCAGCAATGGCGGCGTCGGCTCGCTTTCTTCGCTGCGAGTGCGCGGAGAGCAGGGCTTTCGTACACTGGCAGTCTTCGACGGCATGCGCCTCTCTGATCCCAGCGGCACGCAGGTTGCCACACCATTAGAACACCTCCTCGCAAGCCAGGTGGGGCGTGTGGAAGTCCTACGCGGACCTCAAGGGCTTGCGTACGGCGCCGATGCCGGCGGCGTGATTAATGTCAGCTCCGCGCCAACTTCACGCGGCTTCAGCGGCGCTGTCGATGTCCAATCAGGCGCGCGCGGCACACAACAAACTGGAGGCCAGTTCGCCTACGGCGGCAAACGCGTGGACCTCAGCCTTGCAGTCTCAGACTTTAGTACCGACGGGTATAACTCTCGCGTGTCGGACTCGGTACAGGCAGACGATGACGGCTATAACAACCAGACGCTTCATACACGGCTTGGGGCGCAGCTCAGCGACACGCTGTCACTCGAATTAGTCCACCGTGATACCGCGAGCGAATCGCAATACGATGGCTGTTACCTCGGCTGGAATCAGGTCAACGAATGCCTCTCCGTCTACGATTTTAGCGGCAGCCGTGCCGCCTTGAACTACGACGGCGACGGCATCAGTCAGTCGCTAGGCTACGCCGTAACAAAAACCGATCGCGACAATCTATCGGCGAACCAAAGCCAGTTCGGCTCTGCGGGCGAGCTGGCACGCTGGGAATATCAAATCGGCCTCACCGCACTCCCCGGCTTCAATGTCATTGCAGGTATCGATCTCGAGCGGGAGCTGAATGGCAACGACGAGCGTGACAACAGCGGCCTTTACGCCGAAGTGCTTAGCGATTTTTCTGACCGCTGGTTTGTCACCGCCGGACTCCGCCAAGACGACAACGACGACTTTGGCGAATTCACCAGCTACCGAGTCAGCAGTGCCTACCTCGTCGACATGGGTGGCAACCTCCTTAAGCTCAAGGCCGCCGTCGGTCGCGGATTCCGCGCGCCCAGCCTCTACGAAATAGGCTATAACCTCGGCCCCTTTGCCTCCGCACCGGCAGCAGGACTTGCACTGCGCGCAGAACAAAGCAGCGGCATCGAGGCGGGTTTTGAATTTACCGCGCAGCGCGTAGCCGTGGAAGTCGTCGCCTTCCGTCAGGACGTTGAAGAGGCCATAGACTTCGACCTCGCAGGCTACAGCGGGTATTTGCAGTTTGCAGGCAGCAACCGCTCAGAAGGCATCGAAGTTATTGGCCGCGCGCAACTCAGCGCTCAACTCAGCGCCACCGCTAACGTCACGCTCAACAACACGCAGCGCGCTAACGGCCTGCAGCGGCTGCGTCGCCCTAAGCAGCTCTACAATGTGGGACTCAACTACGCCAACCCTTCGCAGAAACTACGCATCAATGCGTTCTATCGCCGCTCGCAAAGCGCGATTGACGAGGTGGCGGGTACGCTCGTCGCATTAGACGATTTTGGAGTGCTCGACCTCAACGCCAGCTACACGTTCGCGGAGGGCATCGAGATAATTCTGCGCCTTGAGAATGCGGCAGACGCCAGTTACCGTGAGGTGGCTGACTACCGCTCGGCACAGCGTGGTGCCTTTGTCGGCGTACGACTCAGCCTGTAGTGAAGACTCTAAAGATCTTCACGAATGGAAAAGGGATTAAGGAATGAGAGGAGCACGAGTGTGAGTGAGATTACCGAGACCGATGCAGCCGCCGAACGCAACGCGCGCCATAAGCGTGCCATGCAGCGCAAAAAAGAGTATATCGATGGCAATATCGCCGCGGCGACAATAGACAAAGGCCTGCTGCTGGTCCTGACAGGTAACGGCAAGGGTAAGAGTTCCTCCGCCTTTGGCATGCTCGCCCGCAGCGTTGGCCATGGCCTTCGCTGCGGCGTCGTGCAGTTTATCAAAGGCCAATGGGAATGCGGTGAGCAGATGCTTTTCGGTGAACACCCCCTTGTGGAATTTCATGTCATGAATACTGGCTTCACTTGGGACACTCAAGATCGCGAGGGCGATATTCTTGCGGCTGAAAAGACCTGGGCACATGGTGCACGACTCTTGCAAGACCCGAGCATCGATGTCGTGATTTTGGATGAGCTGACCTATATGTTGACCTACGGCTATCTCGACAAGGAAGCGGTACTTTTGGCCCTCGAGAATCGCCCACAAAACCAACATGTCATCGTGACCGGCCGCAACGCCGCAAAAGAGCTTATCGAGATTGCCGATACTGTCACCGAACTCGGCGACAATAAGCATGCCTTTTATTCCGGAGTCAAAGTACAGAAGGGGATAGACTACTGAGCGTTCAGTTAATGGCTATGCGAGTATGCGCCTGCCTAGTGCTAGTGCTCACCCTGCCCTTCTTTTCTTCGGCTACAGCGGCCGCAGACGGCGCTCGTATCGAAGTCGTCGACGACGCCGACAGCCTCGTTAAACTCGCTACACCCGCGCGGCGAATCGTTAGCCTGGCGCCCTCTCTCACCGAATTAGTGTATGCCGCAGGCGCAGGAGACGCGCTAGTTGGCGTGGTGGAGTACAGCGATTTCCCAAAAGAAGCGCTTGGTGTGCCACTCATCGGCCGCTTCGACCGTTTCGATATCGAGACGATACTCGCGCTAAAACCCGATCTCGTGTTGGCCTGGCAAACCGGCAATCCGCGCGCCACAGTCGAGCGCTTGGCATCCCTTGGATTAACCGTCTACGTTGCCGAGCCTAAGGTTTTAGGCTCTATCCCAGCACTGATAGAAACGATTGGCACGCTCGCTGACACGCGCGCTCAGGCCGACATAGAAGCCGCGCGTTTTCGTCAACGCTTGCACACGCTGCAAACACGTTATGCTACTGCCGCACCGGTACGCGTATTCTTTCAGGTATGGGATAGGCCGTTGATAACAAGCGGGGGCAACGAACTCACCCATGACTTGATCACGCTATGCGGCGGGGTGAATGTGTTCGGCGACCTGAACGCGCTCGCGCCCAAAGTCAACCTCGAGGCCGTATTACTGCGCGACCCAGAGGTGATTATCGCGAGTGGGATAGACGAGACCCGCCCACCCTGGCTCGATGCTTGGCAGCAATGGCCGAGTATCAGTGCCGTACGAAACGCGAGGGTGGGGTTTATCGATCCAGATCTCACCCAAAGACACAGTCCTCGAGTGTTAGACGGTGCGGCGCTGATGTGTGAGCAAATCGACAGCGCGAGGCAGTCTCGCTAGAGCAGATGCCCCATTTTCGCGACCTTCACTTGCAGGTAGTTTTCGTTATGGGGATTCGCGCCGGTCTTCACTGGCACCAACTCGGTTACCCCGAAGCCCATCGCCTCGATCGCTTCTACCTTGGCAGGGTTGTTCGTAAGCAGACGCAGCTGCGTGACGCCTAAGTGTTCTAGCATCGGCCCACAGATCTCGTATTCACGGCCATCCGCAGCGAAACCAAGCTGTTCGTTCGCCTCGACCGTGTCGGCGCCGCTGTCCTGTAGTTCGTAGGCGCGTATTTTGTTCAACAGGCCGATGCCTCTGCCCTCTTGCCGCAGATACAAAATCACGCCACGCCCCTGCTCGCCGATCGATTTCATGGCGTATTGCAGCTGCGGGCCGCAGTCACAGCGCAGACTGAACAGACAGTCGCCGGTCAGACACTCGCTGTGAATCCGGCACAGCACCGGCTCGTCGCCCGCGATATCGCCACACACGAGGGCCACGTGTTCCTTGCCGTTCTGCTCGTCTTCGAAACCGTGCAGCGTGAAATCGCCCCACTGAGTAGGGAGCTTGGCGGATGCTGCAAACTTAACTGACAAAAGGCTTTCCTCTCGCACGGGCGGGCATGTTGCTACCCGCCTGTTTATTTCTAAAGACTCACTGGCACTCAGCCGGCTAGACGAACACTGCTAGGCCCTGAATGCACAAGCAGGCAAGTATACCCGCAATCACGTCGTCGAGCATGATTCCCAAGCCCCCGCTCACCTGCTCGTCGGCCCACTTGATCGGCCATGGCTTAATGATGTCGAATACGCGGAATAAGACGAAGCCGACCACGAGCCAACCAATCCCCGGCGGCGCCATAAACATCGTAATCCAATAACCGACGAACTCGTCCCAGACGATGCCGCCATGGTCATGCACGCCAATATCCTGCGCCGTGCGTCCACACAGCCAGACGCCAAATACCGTGGTGGCGAGGATGCCCACAGCATAAATCACAGGGGTTAGAGGCGGCAGCAGCCAATACAGCAGCGCACCGAGCAGCGTACCCGCCGTGCCGGGGGCGAACGGCGCCGCGCCGCTGCCTAAGCCGAAGGCTAAGAAATGTATCGGGTTTCTCCACACCGACCGTGGTGTCATGCTCGCCATGCTGTGTCCTTTAGTGTTCTAACCCGCTGCGCGAAAGGTTGGGAAACATCCTTCACTCTTAGAAGTGTTGATACGCCGACGGCGGCGACTCGATAGGCTCGGCGCCTCGTGATAAGCGCAAACCCTTCTGCGTCTCAATTTCGCCAACCACACTAAGCGGCAAGCCCAGTGCCGCGGCGCAGTCACGCACGGCGCTGAGGTCTGTCGGCGCAGCGGTGAAACACAGCTCATAGTCGTCACCGCCGCTGAGCGCGGCCAACTCGCACTGCTCGGGATCTAGAGTATTACTCAGCGCAGGCGAGAATGGCAGCGTCAGCGTATCGAGCCGCGCGCCGACGCCACTCGCGGCGAGTATGTGGCCTAGGTCACCGAGCAGGCCGTCCGATAAATCTATACAGGCGCCCATGAAAGGCGCAGCAGCGCGGGCGAAGGCGACACGTGGACTCGGCGCGAAATAACGCGAGCGCAGGTAGTCACTATCACTATTGTTTGGCTCACGCGAGAACGCCAGCCTTCGGCCTAGATGCGATTCTGCGCCAATCAATTGCAGCGCAGCGGCTGCGTCACCCAAGGTGCCGGTGACGCAAATGAGCTCACCTGCGCGCGCCGCGGACCGGCGAGGCGCACGCAGTGCATTGACACTGCCGTGCACCTGAATCGTGATTGCCAGTGGCCCTCGCGTGGTATCGCCACCAATCAAAGGACAATCGAACTGCCGCGCTAAGGGCAAAAGTCCGCGGGCGAATTCACTCATCCACTGAGCGTCGTCGTGAGGCAATGTGAGACCAAGAGTAAACGCCAGTGGCGCCGCGCCCATTGCGGCAAGATCGCTGAGATTCACTGCGAGCGCGCGGTTAGCGATTAATGCGGGCGCTGCAGCGCTGGAGTCGAGAGGCGAGAGCGAGCCGAGCGGAAAGTGGACGCCTGCAACTAGCGTATCCAGAGACACCGCGAGCATTTCGCCCGCCAGCGGCGCAATGAGCGCGCAGTCGTCGCCGATGCCCAGTTCCACACCCGCCCGCGCAAAGCCGAGGCCTTGGTCGACGAAGCAGCGTTGTATGAGTTCGAACTCGGAAGTAGGCACAGGCTGACTCGCCTCGTTAGCCGCGGCGTTGAGTCTCGAGCGGCCGCAGCGTTAGCGCCATTTTATCGAGCACGCCGTTGATGTATTTATGGCCGTCGGTGGCGCCGAAAACCTTCGCAAGGTCGACGCATTCGTTAATCACGACACGGTAGGGCACGTCGATGCGATTCGCGAACTCGTAGCAGCCGAGATACAGAACGGCTTGCTCTATAGGATCTAATGCCGACGCTTCGCGGTCTAAAAACGGCGCGATATGTGCGTCGAGTTCGGCACGCTGCTCGATAATGCCAACGAAGATTTCAGAGAAATACTCCCAGTCTACCTTGCCCGTGTGTTCTTCCCGGAACTGTTCCTCGATCTCGCGTGGAGACGTATCCGACAACAACCGTTGGTAGAGCGCCTGAACGATCAGACGCCGCGCCTTGCGACGCTGTGCGACCGGTATTCTCGGCGCGTTAGGCTTAACACCTAACGCCTTCGTAAACTCGGCTGAACTAGTGGGCTCGTTCATTTAGGCGTCCAACTGGCGCATAAGGCTAACCATTTCAACCGCCGTAATTGCCGCCTCTTCGCCCTTATTGCCGGCTTTCGTTCCAGAACGCTCAATCGCCTGCTCAATGCTGTCGACTGTGAGTACGCCAAAGGTCACCGGCTTGCTGGTATTCAACATAACCTGCCCAAGCCCCTTCACGCATTCACCCGCGACATACTCGAAATGCGGCGTGCCACCACGAATCACGGCGCCGAGTGCGATCACGGCGTCGCAGTCATCGCGTTCTGCCAATTTCTTCACTGCTAACGGCAGCTCGAAGGCGCCTGGCACCTTAGTAATGACGATGTCTTTGTCGGCCACACCATGGCGCCGCAGCGTATCGAGTGCGCCATCGAGAAGGCTGTCGACAACGAAGCTGTTCCAGCGAGTGACTACGATCGCGTAGCGCGCCGACGCGTTAACCAATGTGCCTTCAATAGTCTTGATCGTGCTCATAGTGATTCTCTCTTACTCTCAAATTTTGGTTATTCGCTACTTCTCAAATTCAACGAAGTCGACCACTTCGAGATCGAATCCCGAGATGGCATTAAATCTTGCCGGATAGCTCAGCAGACGCATCTTGCCTACGCCTAAGTCGCGCAGTATCTGCGAACCGGTGCCGATGGTCAGGTCGCTGCCAGCGCGACTACTTGCGCTGCTTTCTTTATCGCGCGCAAGCGCCGAGGCGATGTCCTGCTCCAGCGGCTGGCCATAATCGTCTCCGGATAATAACACGGCGACACCGCTGCCCTCTTCGTTTATACGCTTGAGCGCGCTCGAGAATGACCAGCTAGTGCGATCAGCGTTATACACCTCGCAGATATCACGCACCGTGTTGGGTATGTGTACGCGCACCAGCGTTTCTTCTTCGGCCTTGATTTCGCCCTTAGTGAAGGCCAGATGCATGCTGCCACTAATCGAATCGCGATAGGTGTGACAGTCGAACTCACCGAACTGAGTCTCGACTTTTTCTGTGCTCACTAACGACACCGTCTGTTCGTTCGCTATACGGTAGTGAATGAGGTCGACGATCGTACCAATTTTCAAACCGTGTTTTTCGGCGAAAATCTCAAGGTCAGGACGCCGCGCCATCGTGCCGTCTTCGTTCATGATTTCCACGATAGCCGCCGCCGGCGTGAGGCCGGCCAGACGCGCAAGATCACAGCCCGCTTCGGTGTGGCCCGCGCGGCGCAGCACGCCACCTGGCTGCGCCATGATCGGAAAGATGTGCCCTGGCTGAACGATATCACTCGGCGCGCTGGCGCGATCGACTGCGACCTGAATAGTACGCGCCCTATCTGCCGCCGAGATGCCTGTCGTGACCCCCGACGCCGCTTCAATAGAGACGGTGAAGTTGGTGCTGTAGGGCGTGTTGTTCTCATCAACCATTAATGGCAGCTTGAGAAATTCGCAGCGCTCGCGCGTCAGCGTAAGGCAGATCAGACCGCGGGCGTTGGTCGCCATGAAGTTGACGTCGGGCGTAGTAATACACTCCGCAGCGATGATGAGGTCGCCCTCGTTCTCGCGATCTTCGTCGTCCATAAGGATGACCATCTTACCCTGACGGATGTCCTCAATGATCTCTTCGACTGTGTTCAACTTCATGCGTTACGCTCCGTGTTATAGCCGTGTTCTGCGAGGAATGCTGCATCAATACCGCCTGACTTTGCGCCCCAGCCGGTGGCAGCCGCGGCTTTGTCGCCCTGCATGATGCGCTCTAAATAGCGCGCCACGAGGTCGACTTCCAAATTGACTTTCTGGCCGATGATATAGTCGCCGATAATCGTTTCGACTTGCGTGTGTGGAATCACATTCACCGTAAACTGCGCGCCATTGACTGCGTTAACCGTTAAGCTCGTTCCATCAATACAGATCGAGCCCTTACCTGCGATATAGCGCGCAAGCTCAGCAGGCGCCTCGTAAACCAAACGGATGCTTTGCCCATCGGGCGTCGTGCTAACGAGATGACCGACGCCATCCACATGGCCGCTGACAATGTGTCCACCAAAGCGCGCAGTCGCTTGCATCGCTTTCTCGAGGTTAACTCGCGATCCCGTTTGCAGTTGACCCAGGCTCGTGCAATTCATCGTCTCGTTAGAAACATCTGCCGAAAATTGCTTCGCATCGAACGCGACGACGGTTAAACAGCAACCGTTGACGGCAATACTGTCGCCGAGTTTAACGTCTGCCAGCGACAGGCCGCCGGCGGCGACCACTAAGCGCCACTCTTCGCGTACGCGGGATAGCTCGGCTACAGTGCCAGTCGCTTCGATAATGCCTGTAAACATGGTTTTCTGACCTTTGTGATTTACCCTGCCCTGCCCTGCTTGAGCGAGCGATGCGCATTCGGGGCTAGATTTGACGATTCTGCTACGCAGTGGGAGTAAGAACGACTCTGAGGTCGGTTTCGATCTGCGTCACGCTCTCGATACTCAGTTGCCACGCCTCGCTCATCTGCGTAAGCCCAGCGAAGCCCAGCAGAGGGCGCGCATCGCTGCCGAGCAGCTTGGGCGCGATGTACAC
Organism: Gammaproteobacteria bacterium; assembly: GCA_024639905.1. Taxonomy (GTDB): domain Bacteria; phylum Pseudomonadota; class Gammaproteobacteria; order Pseudomonadales; family Pseudohongiellaceae; genus UBA9145. The sequence continues at coordinate 89,703 of JAHEGE010000008.1, forward strand.
GATGAGCTCATCAACGAGTCCCGCTTCGATGAATGCACCGCTGAGCGTAGCGCCCGCCTCGACCAACAGCTCGTTGCACTCGTCTTGCAGGGCGAGCGAGTCTAGCACAGATGCAAGCTCGACTCTTCCCGAGTCTGCGTTGCGCGGGCATGACCGACGCTCAAATAACTCGCCTGCTTCTGGCTCTATTCCCTGATTTGCCTCGATACCGTAAGCCACGCAGCGGCCCTCCCCAGTCACGATTTTCGACCGCGGATACAATCGACTGCGGCTGTCGAGTACCACCCGCAGCGGCTGCTGAGCCAGAGAGTTGGCGGTGTGCTGACGCGCCTCGGCAGTCAGCGGTAATGAATCCTCACGGACAGTGAGCGCGGGGTCGTCGGCGAGGACGGTCTCGATGCCAGTGAGGACTGCATCGCATTGCGCCCGCAGCAATTGCACGTCTGCCCGTGCTGCCGGCCCGGTAATCCATTTGCTCTCCCCATTCGCAAGCCCCGTCCGCCCATCGAGGCTCATCGCGAGCTTGCAGCGGACAAACGGCCGGCCGCGCTCGAGGCGACTGTAGAAGCCACGGTTAAGCCGCCGCGCCGCGGGTTCGAGATCGCTGAGAAAGAAGACGGGGATGCCAGCACTTTCCAATGCCGCGATACCGCCACCACTGACCTTGGGGTTCGGATCGCGCGAGGCGATAACCACCTGGGCAACGCCCGCGGCGATGAGCACGCTACTACAGGGCCCAGTTTTGCCTGTATGGCAACAAGGCTCCAGCGTGACAAAAGCTGTGGCACCCTTGGCATGATCACCCGCAGCTGCGAGCGCCTCGGGTTCTGCATGCGGCAAGCCGGCGCCCCTATGCCAGCCTTCCGCGATGGGTTCATCCATAGGTGTGGCAGCGCCCGCGACTAGGACACAACCGACGCGGGGATTCGGCGCAGCGTGTAGCACCAACGCGGCAAGTTCGAGCGCGCGCGCCATGTGCTCCGGCCAGCGGACTTGCCCTGCGTTGAGTGCTGAGTGAGTCAGGGTTTGCATGCCGGTGCGCCTATTCCGGCTTAGCGCCCTCGCCAGAGAGGCGATCGATTTCTTGACGGAACTCGTCAAGATCTTTGAAACTGCGATAAACCGAGGCGAAGCGAACGAAAGCAACCTCATCGAGGTCTCTGAGCTGGCTCATGACCAGCTCACCGACCGCGCGCGATTCAATCTCGCGCTCACCAGTCGCGCGGAGGCTAGCCTTGATCTTGGTGACGGCTTCTTCGACACGCTCGATGCTCACCGGCCTTTTCTCCAGCGCCTTCATCAAGCCCGCAGTCATCTTGTCTTCGTTAAATGGCTCGCGGATGCCACCTGCCTTGATGACGCGCGGCATCACCAACTCGGCGGCCTCATAGGTAGTGAAACGCTCGGCGCAGGTGATGCACTCGCGGCGCCTGCGCACATTGTTGCCCTCGGCGACGAGTCGCGAGTCGATGACTTTGGTATCTACGGCGCTACAAAAAGGGCAATGCATACTCGACACTCCGCTAGGTGAGCGCTCTTAGTCCCGCGAGCGCTCGTGAGTTAGCTGTAAACCGGAAAGCGCGAGCACAGCTCAACAACTTTCTTCTTCACGTCGGCGATTACCGCTTCGTCTTCGATGTTGTCGAGGACATCGCACATCCAGCCCGTCAATTCGGCAACCTCGGCTTCTTTAAAGCCGCGCGTGGTGACCGCAGGCGAGCCGATACGCAGGCCACTTGTGACGAAAGGCGATCGCGGATCGTTCGGCACAGCGTTCTTGTTGACGGTGATATTGGCACGACCAAGCGCTGCATCGGCATCTTTGCCGGTGATGTCTTGCTTAACGAGGCTAAGCAAGAATAGATGGTCGTCAGTGCCGCCGGACACGACATCGAAGCCGCGCGCCATAAAGACCTTCGCCATCTCGCGAGCATTCGCCACTACCTGCTTCTGGTAGGCCTTAAATTCGTCGCTCATGGCTTCTTTAAAACAGATCGCTTTCGCCGCGATCACGTGCATCAAGGGGCCGCCTTGGCTTTCGGGGAAGACAGCAAAGTTGAGCTTCTTCTCGAGCTCAGGGTTGCTGCGCGCCAGGATGATGCCGCCGCGGGGACCGCGGAGTGTCTTATGCGTAGTCGATGTCGTCACGTCGGCGATATTTACCGGGCTGGGGTAGGCTCCGCCTGCGATGAGTCCAGACACGTGCGCCATATCGACGACAAACCACGCGCCTACTGCGTCGGCGATATCACGGAAGCGTTGCCAGTCGACGATTTTCGAATAGGCAGAGAACCCCGCCATAATCATCTTCGGCTTGTGCTCGTGAGCAAGGCGCTCGACTTCGTCGTAATCGATCTCGCCAGTGTCGGCATTGAGGCCGTATTGCACCGCGTTATAAATACGACCCGAAAAACTCACGCTCGCGCCGTGGGTAAGGTGGCCGCCATCGGCCAAGCTCATGCCTAAGACCGTGTCGCCGGGCTGCATAAGCGCCATGTACACGGCCGCGTTCGCCTGTGAACCTGAGTGCGGCTGCACATTGGCATAGTCGGCGCCGTAAAGCGCCTTCACACGATCGATCGCCAGTTGCTCGACCACGTCGACGTGTTCGCAGCCGCCGTAGTAACGCTTGCCGGGATAGCCTTCGGCGTATTTATTCGTCAGCACGGAGCCTTGCGCTTCCATCACGAAGGGGCTGGTGTAGTTTTCGGAGGCGATGAGCTCGATATGCTCTTCCTGCCGAACACGTTCGGCTTCCATGACAACGGCGACCTCTGGGTCGAACTCGGCAAGGCTGACATCGGTTTTAAACATCTTTCACTCCGGGCGAATGGGCTGCGACAAGCAAGCGCTACCGGCTCGCAGACGCGAGCAGATCGGGCTTTGTTAAGCTGCGCATTCTACCCCAAGCGAGCGCCGGGGGCATCTTAATGCGCGTCGGTGAGGCGCATGAGAGGGCTCAGAATAGGCCAAAATAGCGAAAGGGCACCGGCTTGCGACAAGGTATTGTCACAATCGAGCAAAATGAGTGCCCGCGGCGCCAAGAGGGCCCGCGGGCTTGGGGGTGCAATAGTCGACTAGAACGCGAACTGCGCCTTCATCCATAGCGTGCGGCCAGGCTCGTTAACACGCGCAATCTGGTCGAAACCCGCATGCCCATAACGCCGTTCGCATCACCTATGAATCGTCGACGTATCACCACGCTTGGTTCAAACTTAACGACGTCTTCTGTCGTCGCCACGTTAATGCTCGCGAAATCGTCCTGGTCCAATATCGAGGTCGGGCTTGGATTGTTAATGGTCCGGTCAGACTGACTTGCCCAGACCACAATCTCTTCGACCTGCTCCTGGCTAAGAACGACACTCGCGAATGACGATAGCAACATTACCAATAAAGCCTTTGAGGCAATGATTGAGGACTTCATAGACTGACACACCTTGATAAAATAGAGCGGCGAATCATAGCGGTACCTTAGCGCATTACGATGCGACACAATGTCGCAGCACGCTCGGGGCAGCGGCAAGCCCCTATCGCTCCGCCCAAAAGTTCTTCATATTATTGATTTAAATGGATATTATTTATGGCCCAATTCGTCTACACGATGCACCGCGTCGGCAAGGTTGTCCCACCGAAACGCGAAATCCTCAAAGACATCTCTCTGTCGTTCTTCCCCGGCGCCAAGATCGGCGTGTTGGGCCTTAACGGCTCGGGCAAGTCGACTCTTCTACGTATCATGGCCGGAGTCGACACGGAGTTTAACGGCGAGGCACGCCCGCAATCGGATATCAACATCGGCTACCTGCCGCAGGAGCCGCAGCTCGATGAAGAGCGTGACGTACGCAGCAATGTCGAGCAGGGTATTGGCGAGATCAAAGCGCTGCTGGATGAGTTCAATGCCATTAGCGACAAATTTGCCGAACCGATGAGCGACGACGAAATGACCGCTCTGCTCGAGCGGCAGGGCGATCTGCAAACCCAGATCGACGCCGTCGAAGGCTGGGAAATCGACCGCATCCTTGAGCGCGCCGCCGACGCCCTTCGCTTGCCGCCGTGGGATGCCGAGGTAAAACATCTGTCGGGCGGCGAGAAGCGCCGCGTGGCATTGTGCAAGCTGCTGCTCTCAAAACCCGACATGCTGCTTCTAGACGAGCCGACTAACCATCTAGACGCGGAAAGCGTGGCTTGGATCGAGCGCTTCTTACAAGACTATCCGGGCACGGTGGTCGCGATTACTCACGACCGCTACTTCCTCGATAACGCAGCCGGCTGGATTCTTGAGCTAGACCGCGGCCACGGCATTCCCTACGAAGGCAATTACAGTAATTGGCTCGAAGCGAAAGAGGCTCGCTTGCAAACCGAGGCCAAACAGCAAGCTGCGCATGAGAAAACGATTAAATCGGAACTCGAATGGGTGCGAGCTAATCCCAAGGGTCGACAGAGCAAGAGCAAGGCGCGTATCGCGCGTTTCGAAGAGCTTAACTCGCAGGAATTCCAGAAGCGCAACGAGACCCAGGAGCTTTACATACCCCCCGGCCCACGCTTAGGCGACAAGGTGCTCGAGGTCAGCCACCTGTGCAAAGGCTTTGGCGACAAGACGCTTATCGACGACCTCAGCTTTAGCGTGCCCAAAGGCAGCATAGTCGGCATCATCGGCGGCAACGGCGCGGGCAAGACCACCTTCCTGCGTATGCTGGTCGGCGACGAGGCGCCTGACAGCGGCAGTATCGAATTGGGCGAGACTGTGGAGCTCGCCTATGTCGACCAGAGCCGCGACGCGCTCAATGGCGGCAACACCGTCTATGAAGAGATCTCCGACGGCAACGAACAGCTGGTGATAGGTCGCTACGAAGTTGCCGCACGCGCCTACGCGAGCCGCTTCAACTTCCGCGGTGGCGACCAGCAAAAATTCGTCAAAGATCTCTCCGGCGGTGAACGCAATCGCCTGCATATGGCAAAGCTACTCAAGCGCGGCGGGAATGTGTTACTGCTCGACGAACCCACCAACGACCTCGATGTAGAAACGCTTCGCGCGCTGGAGGAAGGCCTACTGGCCTTCCCCGGCTGTGCGATCGTCGTGTCCCACGATCGCTGGTTTTTGGACCGCATCTGCACGCACATACTCGCCTTCGAGGGCGGCAGTAATGTGGTGTGGCATGAGGGGAATTACACGGACTACGAAGCTGACCGCAAGAAACGTCTCGGCGATTCCGCAGAGCCTACTCGGGTGAAGTACAAGAAACTCGGTGGATAGCTCACGAGCTTTTTAGCAGGGGGCTTGCTCTACAAGTCGAGCTCGGCGCGCAGCTTCGCGAAGCGCGCCTTTGCCTCTGCCGGCTCGAGCCGCACGTTCGCCTTGGCCGGCAGCGGCTCGGGCGAGACGTCTTCTAAGGATTCGCCGCGCATTACGCGCCGCGTAAGCACCTGATAGTGATGCTCGAAAATAGGCTGTGCGGTGCGCGCGGGCTCGTTGGAAAGCACGAACCACCCCGCCGCAACGCCTGCGTGATAAACAGCCGGATGGCTCCAGGCATGATCTTTCTTTGGGGACGACGCAGAGCAAGCCTCGAAATAAGCCTCGCGCGGATTCGGCAAACCGAACAGGTCACCGCCGCGGTCGCAGGCCTTGATGAGCTCGGCAAGACTCGGCAAAAAGGTTTGACTGCGCACAATCGTGCGCACCGCTTCGACGATTTGCTGCGGCGCATAATCCTGCAAGCAGCTTAGCCAGTATTTCTTCGCAATGGCCTCGCTCTCTGCATCGGGGAACGCACGGTAATACTGATTGTGGTAAGCAAACTGCAGCTGCGAAAACACTCGATTAATCGCAGAGATATGATCGAGATCCCCGCTTAGCGCCGACCCGTCGCCAGCCGTGTAATCGGCGGGACTCTCAGCTACCGCGGATGAGGGTACTGAATCGTCAGCCATCTCAGCTCGCCCAACTGCGATCGTCGAGCTGCTGGAGGCGTTGCGCAACGCCGTCCGCGCCCGCGCCAGCACCGCGTCTGCCTTCTGCGCCGTTTTTCGCACCCTGAACTCCTATGGCGGCGCTTCCCGCGCCGCGGCTCCCCACTCTGGCTTGCTGCAACTGCCGCGCCCATTCCGCCTTCACAAACTGCAAGAATGCGGTATTCCAAGACGCCTTCGCCTGCTGGCTATCGCGCCAGTATAGAACGAACTCGGCGACCCGCGCATTGGCGAATTCGGCATCGATCTCGGCCAGTTGCAGGGTCTCGTAAAAATCAGCGCTCGGACTCCAGTTGGCAGGAATGGGCCGCGGCGTGTCATCGAAGCCCTGCATCGCACTATAACGAGCCCACTGCCGCCGCACATGCTCGATAAATTTGGTGTTCCAGGGCCCAGAATTGCTCGCGCCCCTCTCCTCCCAATACAACACGAACTCAGGAATAGCGTCTTCGACGAAGTGTGCATTCACACCCGCATTACCTAAGATCTGCAGCGCAGCATCGCTTGGCCGCCAGCTCGCCGACATCTCGCTTGCCTGCTCGAACGCGCCGCGCCGTGTCTGTTCTTCGCGCCACAACTTAAGCACGTGCTTGTAAAACGCGTTGCCCCAAGAGAATCGCGCCTGCGCGCGGTCACGCCAATATTGTACGAACTCGGGCACGGCAGCACGCACGAAGTCCTCGGGAATATTGTGCTGCAAGCACTGCTTAAGCCAGGTTTCTTCCGGCAGCCAGTTTGGCGGTATCAGCGTCGCCGCGCCGCCGCTCGACGCCCCACTGCCCCCTGCCCCTTGGTTGTTCGTCGGCGGCTGCGAGTATACCGGCAGCCCTTGCCGCGGGGAGGCCTCGGCGTCTGTCTGCGCGCCGCCGTCACCATCGTTAATCGTAAAGCGGAGAACACCGGATGAGGCTGACGTATTTCGCGCCTCAACAGACAACAGCCCGAGCTCACGCAAACTAGACTGCACGCGGCGAATATCGATCGGCGCCCAGAATGGCAGGGCCGCCTGTAGTCCCGGCTCGTCGAGCTCGACCCATCTCGCATCCCTAGAGCCTCCGCTACCCTCTCCAAGGCGACGGGTAGCAATAAGCTCGCTGAGCACGTGCAGCATCACAGCCTCTTCAAGGCCAATGGTCGCCGCGAGGGTGGGTGAGATGAGCAGCGGGCGCTCGGGGATGAGGGTTGAATGCATGACTGGCAACTTGCGTGTTAGATGGTAATTTACATCCCCTAGGATACGCCGTCGGCGCGGCGGCGTAAAAGGCTTCGTGTGGAATAGTGTGGAATAGCGCCATCCCTCCCCGTCAAAGCAGATCTACACTTTATTGAGACGAGTCACGCTATGCAATCAGCGCTTATTCAGGGCTTCGCCGAGTTACATGCCTTGCCGGACAGCTTCGTCCAGGACGCCCAACGCTGGCTTATACCCTTGGCGGATTCCCTGCGCGCAAGGATCATGCTCACAAACAGCGAGAGCGGTGCGCACGATGCGCTACTCATCGGCGTGAGTGGCTGCCAAGGTAGCGGTAAGTCTACCGCCAGCGAGTTGCTCGCGAACTTGCTCCAAGCCGAAGGAATGCGGACGGCGACGCTGTCGCTCGACGATTTTTACTACGGGCGCGCCCAGCGAGAAGCGCTAGCCACGCAGCAGCATCCGCTATTCAGGACTCGGGGTGTGCCTGGCACTCATGATATTGCTCTCGCGCAGGCGACTCTCGAGGCGCTTAATGGTCGCGGGCCGCAGCGAGGCGCGCCCGTTCCCCTTCCCCGCTTCGACAAAGCCAATGACGAACCGCATCCGCCTGCACTGTGGCCGCTCGTAGAGCCCGCTCAAGCAGGCAGGCCTTACGTGGACGCGATTATTTTTGAAGGGTGGTGTATGGGCGCACTACCGCAGACCGAAGAACAACTCTCCGTGGCCTGCAATGCACTCGAACAACAGGAAGATCCGGCTGGACTCTGGCGGGGCTACGCGAACGCCTGTCTAGCACAGACCTATCAGCCGCTTTTCACGCGTCTCGATACGCTTATCTATCTCGCAGCACCGCGATTCGAGTGCGTGGAGCACTGGCGAAATCGGCAGGAGCAACGGCTGCGCAGCGCACAGGGCGGCGCAGGAGACGCGCTAATGGATGCCCCCGCCATTCATCGGTTTGTGCAGCATTTCGAGCGCCTCACGCGCCACTGTCTAGACACGCTGCCGGCGCGTGCGGACGTCACGCTCCTGCTCGACGAGCAGCAGCGCATCGTTTCTTCTACGCTCGATTAACACGCTAAGCCGACACCTCGCCGCCAGCCTGCGTCGAGCCTAGCTTCACCTTGAGACCGCTCATCCAAACGCGTATCACCAGCAGCGACAAGATCACGGCGGCACCCTGCCGCCACAGCGCAGCTTCCTCGCCATGCGTCATCGCAGCCAACTGCAGGGGCCAGTCGAATGCAGCATACAGCTGGTTGAGCAGCAGGCCCGCGCCGATAGCCGTGCCGATAACGCCAACGAGGTAGGCAACCAGTGAGCGATTACCAAGCTGCTCCTTGATTACGCCCATGGTGGCGATATTGGTCGCGGGGCCGGTCAGCATAAAGACCAGCGCCGCGCCGGGCGAAAGCCCTGCAAACAGGAAGCTCGCTGCCACCGGTGTCGACGCCGTGGCACAGATATACATGGGCAGGCCAACGACAACCATGATGAGCATCGCCACCACGCCGTCACCCCACTGCAGGAAGAACGACTGCGGCACGAATGCCGTCACCAGCGTGGCAGCAGCCAGACCAATGAAAAGCCATTTAGCCGTGTCGGCGATCATGCGGCCGTAACCGTACTGCACCGCCTGCACGAGACGCTCGCCAAAACTTGGCAGCGCAGGCGCAGACTCCGTCTTATTCATACTGCAGCAGCTTTTGGGCGCCGGCGCAGGTTCTGCAGTCTCTTGGGTGTCGAACTTGCGAACCAGTATGCCCGCAACGACAGCACTAACCAGCGCCGAGATTGGCCGCGCGATGGCGAAGATCGGCCCCAGCATGGCGTAAGAAAACGCGATGGAGTCGACGCCAGTCTCGGGCGTAGCAACGAGGAACGAGGCCGTTGCGCCCTTCGACGCGCCCGCCTTGCGCACCGCCAGCGCCGTGGGAATCACTCCGCAGCTGCACAGCGGCAGCGGCGCACCGATCAGTGCACCCTTGGTAATCGACAACAGGCCGGGCTTAGCGAGTTGTTTTTGCACCCACTCGCTAGGGATGACCTGCTTAATGACGCCCGCTATAAAATAGCCGAGCAGCAGCCATGGCGCGCTCTCAAGCATCAGATTCCAGAATATGCTTAACAGGTTACTCATCGTTCGGCTCCTTTGAAGGTGTTCCTTTCTCGCGTACGTCCTCGCCCTGCAGGTCTAGCGCCGACTCCAAGCGCCCAGCATCCAGGGCCTCGATAATCGAGCAGTGCACCGCACTATCCATCCCGCCGTCGCAGCTCTGCAATAACAGCTGCAGACTCTCGCGTATGCTCTCGAGCTGTCTAATCTTGGCGTTTACCACGTCCAGTTTGTGGCGGGTAATATCCGTGACCTCCTCGCAAGTGTGGTGGTCGCGATCGAGGCGGATCGACAGTAGCTGCGCAATTTCTTCCAGCGAGAAACCCGCCTCCTTTGCAGTCTTAACGAATTCGACACGGCGCACATCGTCATCGCTGTAGCGTCGATAGCCTGCGGCGCTGCGCTCGCTTGCCTCGACCAAGCCGCTCTTCTCGTAGAACCTCAGGGTATGGGCAGACAAGCCGCTCTGGGCAGCCAGTTGACTGATCTTCATGCGCTCCGCCTCCTTTGCCTTCGCGGCGCCTTATTAACGCCTCTTGGACTAAGTATAAACCTTAGAGCTGTATCAAAGGTCAAGGGATTAAGGCGGGTTTGGCGCAGACAGACCAGTTCAGGCCAGCACAACCGACAGCCAGGTGCCGATATCCGCGATCTCCTGAGGGCACACCGCATGCTCCATAGGATAAACCTTGTACTCAGGCTCAAAGCCTAACGCCTCGAGTCGCGCCTTGCCCTCGAGGCCCATGTCTTCCACCACAACGGGGTCCAAGCTGCCATGACAGATTAGTGCAGGCAGCTCAGCCTGCGCCGGATCGACCTGCACAGTCTGCGCGGTAGGGAAATAGGTGGATAGCAGCATCATGCCGGCGAGACGCTTAGGATAGCTCAGTGCCGCTTGATAGGTGATTGCACCACCTTGCGAGAAGCCCGCAACCACGATGCGCTCAGCGGGCACGCCTCGCTCTATCTCACGCTCAATGAGGTCGTGCACCCAACTTGCCGACTGCTCGATCTGCTCGGTGTCCACGTGCCTGCCACCCTCGAGTGATTTGATGTCATACCACGCCGGCATCACATAGCCATTGTTAATGGTGACGGGGATCGACGGCGCGTGGGGGAAGATAAAGCGCACACCAACACCGGCAGGCAAATTGAGCTGGGGTACTATCGGTGCGAAGTCATTGCCGTCGGCGCCGAGGCCGTGCAGCCAAATAACGGATGCGTTTACAGTAAGACCCTTGGGCCATTCGAGTTCTACAGCGGGTAGATATTGCATAGGGTCGGTCTCATCGCAGCTTTGTGTGCTGCGATGATACCTGAGTCTAGGGGGCACGACATATTGGCGTCTCAGTAGGCACTGAATAGTCTCCGATAACCCGCACTTCGCGCTGCGGAAAGGGAATCGCAATATCCACTTCTCTCAAGGCGCTCTCGATCGCTTGATTCGCGGCAAAGCGCACCTCATGAAACTTGCGAGTCTGCACCCATATCCGCGCCTCAAGATCGATGCCGCTGTCGCCAAACTCTGCTATCCCAACCTGGGTTAAGCGTGCCGTGCTCAGCCCCTCTATCCGCGATAGGGCACTCCCTATCGCCGACATGGCAACAGCGATATCGCTGCCGTAAGCAATGCCGACCCGCAGCTCCAGCACCGTATCAGCCTGGGAGTTATGGATAATCTCACCGACGATGTGCTTATTCGGGATAGTAATGCGCTCATCGTCTTCGTTCGTCAGCACGGTATGCGAGAGATGAATATCCTCAACAACGCCCCACACGCCTTGGACGCGAATCGTGTCACCCACCACAAAGGGTCTTGTGAAAATTATGCTAAGGCCAGCGCTGTAATTAGATAATAGCCCTTGCACGGCGAGACCCGCCCCAAGGCCAACGGCGCCGATGGCGGCAATAAACGGCGTGATTTGAATCCCAAACTTGGGAAGCACGATCATCAACGTTGCCGCAACTAACATAAGACGCGTCGTGCTGGCGAAGAAACGGCTCAACGTAATGTCGAGCTGCTTACGCTCGCAAAGCACGAGCACGAACCTAGCAATGCGCCTACTAATAAACAGACCGATGGAAAAAACCACCAGAGCACCGAATATCTGGAAACTGTAGTTCACCAGATAGCCGATGACCTGGGTGTATAGCGCGGTCACCTGAGCGAGTTCTTGATCCATGCCTATCACCGTTAGTGATTAATCGACTACCATCTAGACCGGCAGTCCTACTAACTTTGTTCGATATGTTCTCAGAACGGTGACTTCTTTAGAACAAGCTAAGGACCTCGCTAAGGACTGACTGACATGCACCCTCTGCGACCCAACGGCCGCATCAATGCTGCTAGGAGTTGGTTTAGCTCAGTTACCTATTTGGCAAGAAGCTCAAAAACCTTGGAGAAATCAGCCTTACCGGGCGTTACAGCAGCTAGACGAGCGGCCATCAAAGGCGTCAGGCCCATTTGGGATTTCGCTGTGGGATCGGCACCCGCCTCGATCAAATGGGCCACGAGATTGGCGTTTCCCATTTCTGCGGCCTGGTGCAAGACGGTATATCCATCGGCGTTAGCAAAATTTACATCTGCTCCGTGAGCAATGAGTAAAATTGCGGCGCCATCTGAGCGAACACTGATCGCCTTGGAGAGTAACGAGGTATCTGGTTCACTGACCCTTTTAGCGTTAGCATCTGCGCCCGCTGCTAAATGCGCAGAGAGAGTTGATTGATCATCCCCCAGAATGAGTGGATAGAGCGATCCCTGTTCAATTTCTTCAGATATTCGATAAAAATCCTCGCCATAATCATATGACTGTGTAGCGAGTTGACGTTGTTCCGAGAACTTGCGCATCTCAGACTCATCAAGAACAGTGGCAAGTCTCTCACTAATACTCATCAACTGAGCTTCGCTCTCACTGTACTTAGCCTGAGAGATATCACCATTCGTCCATATATGAATCAATTCGTATTTCCGCGCTAAAGCATCAGTGATGATGGCTGCCGCCTCGCGCGAAGTTCCGGGATCTAGATTAATAGCATCAAGTATTGGCTGCCAGTTTAACTCCACTTCATCTCTCGCAGTAGCCTCAACAACGGCAGAAATAGAGACCTCTTTCACAGCTAAAAGGCCCTTTACTTCGTTCAAAAACTCCTCAGTAAACGGGCTGTCGAAAATCTCTTCTGAAATATCATAAAAATACCCCTTAGCAACTAGTCCTTCTGAGACTGATAATATTTCATCGTCAAGCCCCCCTTGCATCGGCGCTAGGTCGTAGACAGAACTAACGTCAGAAATTTCCGAATCACCCTTTCTTTCTGCGTTAGGCCTAATTTTTCGCACGCCCGTAGTCTTTGTTTCTCTGACTGTTGCGTCATCAGTTTCGATTTTTATCTCATCTCGGTTGGTATCAACGAGCAGAATCCAACTTAATGCGAAAAGACAGCTGATAGATACGATCAGGAATCTAATTCCGACAGCTTTTTCCATGATCCCTCTCCTTCCTCAGGGGAAAATTGGTGAAATCTAGTAGACTCCAATATAAGTAGCCGAGGTCTTTATCTTCACCCCATTGGGAATATCTGCCAGCCCTCCCAATAGCGCGCCTGATGTGAAATTGAACCTAAACGTAGACTCAGCGCTATCCAGAACAGAAAGTTCCTGATCAAGAAGAATGGCATCCTCTACACACTTCAATTCCTCGTTGGCGAGCTCCTGAGACGCACGCCTAGTTGCTTCAGATTTTTGTTCAGCGATATTGTTATGCATCCATGCGACTTCGGTCGCGCCGATAGCGACAACAGGGAACGCAAGAACCCCACCACTGAGAACTCCAGCCACCACGCTAAGACCGGAAAATACGATGCCCGTATAAACAGGTCCTTTACCCAACATTCTTGAGCGCTCTTCGATACTCGCTATTCGGTCCGCATGGGCGTGTTGTGCGCGGGTCTTACATTCTTGCACTAAAAAATCCTCATACGCATAAATCGTCGAATAAAAAGTGCTAGGGACCGACACCTC
>JAHEGE010000008.1:103098-384466 GCA_024639905.1 Gammaproteobacteria bacterium
GAACTGATTTTGAGCTCTTTGTTTGCATTTCCATCTCCTTATGTTTGTAGAATGATTTCTACATTCATTGTTCTAGTACAAAGATCGAAGGAGCGGAAAAAATCCCCAAATAATGTAATGCGACTACAGAGGTTGCTCTCACATGGCCTACCGTCATGGATACCTGCTCACTTTCCTAAAACCCAGCTCCATTACACTGCCCATAGATCACGAAGACCGCTAACTAAGTAAAGTTCTTTCAAATGTCTTCATCGTCAACACGTCACACTGTTTTGCCGTATCATATGGTCTCCGAACTTACGTGGCGAAAGCCGTTCCTTTGCGCACCTCATCTCTGGCAGCACCCACATGACCGACACCTCCGCCCTCAGCAATCGTCTACAGAAAAACCTCCGCGTGCTCGGCAAGTGGGCCCAGCAGCAGGGTGTTTCCTGCTACCGCCTCTACGATGCCGACCTGCCCGAGTTTGCCTTCGCGGTAGATATCTATGATGACCGCGTGCACATCGCTGAATATCAAGCGCCTGCGAAGATCGATCCTGCAAAGGTGGAAGCGCGGCGCGAGGGGATGCTAAGGGCGCTACATGAGGTGCTCGGCGTGCCTGCGCATACGCTCAGCATTAAGTCTCGTGAGCGGCAGCGCGGGACTAAGCAGTATGAGCAGGAAGACAACCTCGGCAAGTTCTTCACCGTGCGCGAAGGCAAAGCAAAGCTCTACGTCAACCTCACCGACTATCTCGATACAGGCCTGTTCCTGGATCACCGCGCGATCCGGCGCTTTATCTTCGAACGAGCGGCAGGCAAGCGCTTCCTCAATTTGTTCTGCTATACGGGCAGCGCCACGGTGCATGCCGCGCTTGGCGGCGCTGCCTCTAGCCTCAGCATCGACCTGTCCAATACGTACTTGGAATGGGCACGGCGTAATTTTCAAGAGAACCGCGTAGGCGGCAAGCGCCATAGGCTGAAGCGTGCCGACTGCGTGGGATTCCTTGAGACGCCGGTTGACCGCCGACCGCCGAGCCTCGATGACGAAGAGGCGGAAGAAAAAGGGGTCTTCGATCTCATTTTCCTCGACCCGCCCACATTCTCGAACTCGAAGAAGACAGATAATGTCCTGGATATTCAACGCGACCACGCGAAACTCATCACGGGCTGCATGGCGCGGCTCGCCTCAGGCGGGCTTCTGATCTTCTCGAATAATTTTCGCGGCTTTAGGCTCGACGCAGCGATTCAGGCGCGCTATAAGGTCACTGACTTCAGCAAGCAAAGCCTAGATCGCGACTTCCAGAGCAACCCGAAAATTCACCAAACCTGGCTGATTGAGCACTAATCTCGATGACGACAACGCTAACCCACAACTCGTTTCTTAGCGCGCGCCGCGCCTGCGCGCTCGCGCTGTGCCTTGCCCTAGCGACTCCCCTCGCGTCTGCAAGCAGCCTGCTGCGCCTCACTATCGACGAGCTCACCGCGCAGGCCGAATTCGTCTTTCAGGGCGAAGTGATTGCTGTGCAGGCGCAGCGCTCGGGGGGCCGGGGGCTGGTAAGTACCTTCGTGACATTCTCAGTAAGCGAGGTCATCAAGGGCTCGGCTGCCAATGGCGAGTTGGAGCTCAAGTTCCTCGGCGGCACGCTCGATGGCGAAGTGTTAGAGGTTAATGGCTCGCGCCTGCCCAGACTCGGCGAGCGTGGCATCTACTTTGTCGAGTCGGTAACCGAAGACCTCATCAACCCATTGCTGGGCTGGTCACAGGGTCAGTACCTCATCTCTGCCATCGGCGGCTTTGAGCAGGTGACGACGGTAGATGCCCGACCGGTAATTGCCGTTGTGCCCGCCGGCTCACCGAGTCCAGCGCCATTGAGCAGCAGCGGTCGTCGCCTCTCTCCCTTGCAGATCGCCGATGACCCAACCGCCGCCAGCGGCATCATCACTACGCAAAACGACGAGGGCGGCATAAGCCCCGACTCATTCAAGGCGCTCCTGAAAACCCTACTACCCTAAACGCAAAAGCCCCCGCTGATTAGGCGAGGGCTTATTGTCTTGCTCGCCGCGCGTGCGGCTAGAGAATTTACTATTTAGGCATGCGCGCCGCGCGAATCTCGATTTCGATGAGCCACCCTTCTACCACCAGGCCAGCGATCTGTACGAAGGAGCGAACCGGCTTCATCGGGTTATCATCGGTACCGAAGAACTGCTGGTAGCCCGCATTAAAGCCCGCGAAATCAAGCTCGCCATAGGGCCCGGCTACCGCGAATGCGCGCACTTGCACGATATCTTCCATCGACCAACCCTGCGACTCCAGCGTCTCCTTGAAACGGGCAAATGTATCGACCGTCTGCTGCTCCATATCGCCCCAGCTGCCGTCTTCTAACGGGCGCGCACCCGAACCGCTGAGATACAGGGTCTCGGCGCCGGCGGGGATAAAGATGTTGTTGTAGAAATTGCGCCCCTCGCCAGTGCGGACGATTTCGTCGGCGCTAGCGATAGAGCCGAAGCCTAGGCCGGCGATAACCGCGGCTGCGGCAAGAGTTTTAAGACGATTTAGCATAGATTGATTCCTTTCCTGTGTGTCGATAGTTCGATTCAGTTGTGCGGCTCAGGCCTGCAGGCGAGTTTCGAGTCTAACTCGGCATGCTGCCTGTTTGAAGCCCTAAGCCTCAGCCTCGTGGCCCGAGGGTTCTGTCGAGCCCAACACCTTCGAGGTGACGATGCCCGCAGTAATTGAGCCATTTACGTTCAGCGCCGTGCGCGCCATGTCGATAAGCGGCTCGATAGAGATGAGTAGCGCAGCGATTGTCACCGGGAAGCCCATCGCCGGCAGTACCACGAGTGCCGCATTGGTTGCCCCGCCGCCAACTCCCGCAATGCCGAACGAGCCTATAGCTACGATGATGAGCAACTGTACGATAAAGGCGACGTTAATCTCGACGCCCATAGAAGGCGCCACCATCGCAGCGAGCATCGCAGGGTAAATGCCTGCGCAGCCGTTCTGACCGATGGTTGCGCCGAATGAGGCGGCGATGTTGGCGATCGGCGCCGGCACGTTAAGCTCTTCGATTTGCGCACGAATGGTCAGTGGGATGGTCGCAGCTGAGCTGCGCGTGACGAACGCGAACGTGAGCACCGGCCAGACCTTCTGGAAATAGCTTCGCACATTGCCGCCAAGCGCGCCTATCATCGCACCGTGAACAAGGAACATGATGCCAATGGCGATGTAAGACGCGGCGACAAAGCTGATGAGGTTGATAATCGCGCCACCGTCGGTGGTCACAATAACGCGCGTCATGAGCGCGAGCACGCCATAGGGCGTAAGGGAGATGACGAGTTTGACCAAGCGCATGATCACCGCCTGGGTCGTGTCGACAAAGCTGCGGATCGCCGCGCCACGCTCGGCATTTTCCTCGCCAACCAACGCTGCGGCGATGCCGAAGAGTAGGCCGAAAACCACGACACCGATGATCGACAAAGGACGCGAACCGGCAAGGTCTGCGAAAATATTCTGCGGCACCAGGCTACTTAGCGTGCCAATGACGCTGTAGTCCGCACCCGCCGCGCGACGCGCCTCGAGCACCTCTGCGCGCGCAAGCTCCCGGGCGCCGCCGGTTAAGTCGCTAGCGTCGAGATTAAACACGAGCGCCATGCCGATGCCGATAAGCGCGGCGATCACCGTGGTCACAATGAGCACCGAGACCACAGTACCGCCAATCTTGCCAAGGGACTTAATCTCGTCAACCTTAAGCACCGCGGCAATCATAGTGATGAGGATTAGCGGCATGATAATCATGCGCAGGAGCGACACATAAGAGGAGCCGATGATGTTGATCCACTCCAACGTGGGATCGACTACCGATTGGTTGCCACCATAAAGGCCCGAGAGAGCGAAGCCGAAGAGCGTGCCACCGATAAGGCCAAGCAACACGCGCCGCGATAGGGTCCACTGCTCGCGCTTGCCGAGCTGATAGAGCACGCTCATGAGGCCGACGAAGAGCACGAGGTTCACGAGGGCGAGGATTGGCATAGTTAAGTCTCCCGGGCGGCTCTAAGGTTGGCCGCTAAACTAGTGTCCTGATTGGACACCTGAGCGAGTATATAAGCTGCGGCGGCGAATAACCAAGGTTAGCACTCAGGCACATTCGCGCTAAGCGGGTCTGACATGCCCGCTAACCCGCAGCACAGTGCAGAGTTGAACCCCCATTAAAGATCCCGGGGTTCTCGTAAGAATAATGCATCGATGCAAGACCTGACCCCGGGTTATCAGCGCGCCGCTTGCTGGGTCGGTGTGGCGGGGGGCATATCGGGGCCGGAGAGGCTCTTGAGGAATTCTATAACCGCCATGCGCTCCTCATTGCTCATCGAATCACCCCATGTGTGGCCCTGTTTACCGCGCCCGAACTGCGTAGTGTTGTAGACAAACGTCAGATCTACTTTATCGCGACTTAAGTCGGCGGCGGCCTCCGCTTTTTGCTCCATTGCGGCATAATTTTGCGCAGAGACGCTGTTAAATTCCAACCCCACACTGTTCAGGTTATAGGCATGCGGACTCGGGTCGCGCGCCCATATTTCCGGCCGTAGGGCCGAGTTGAGTACGGCCTCGATAGTCGGCACAGAGCCGTTGTGAAAATACGGTGCTGTAGTCCAAACGCCCACCAGCGGTGGTGGCACATAGCCAATGCCGGTGAGTGGTTTGTCCACCGGTGTGAGCTCTGGCGTACCCTGCGCTTCGTAATACGGGGCCAGTTTGGCGAGATGCTCAATCACCGGCCCAAAATCACGAATCACTTCGCTGTAACTGGGGTCTGTTCCCACATTCCTGAGCATTTCGGAACCCGAATAGTTGACGACCCAAGATCCTGGCTGGCTGTAATCTGCTGCGCCCGGCTTCTTCGAATACTCACCGTGACATTGCACGCAAGCAGCGTATGTTGATGGATCAGCGGGAAGACGCCTGCCGTGAAAAATGTCCTCTCCAGTCTTCACCAGCTCCGCATCCAGAGAGTCTGGAAATAGCGGCGAGTGCGTTTCACGAGCAAACGCCAGGGCCTTCGCCGTATCCGCAACATGGTCTGCATGACGATCGTTGACGCGCTCGTTTCCGATACTGAAATTCAACGAAAAGTGCGCTGCGTCGTAAGGGTTTCCATCGCCGTACCAGTAGTCGCGCACCTTATACTTCATGGTCCACCAGGGCATCGCTTGAATAGGCGGGCGCGTGGTGTTGCGCATAAGCTCTTTGAGCGGAGTTTCTTCGTCGGTAGTTAGGAGGCCGGTGTTCGCTGGGTCGGCGAGGCTCGCCGCGAGATTCCACACAGCGTACTGTCCGTAATTATCGCCACGCACAACATTCCCGCGCACATCGGTGAGTTCAGTGGGCCGCTGGATAACGCTGTTGCTCGCCAGACCTGCGACGACCACGCCATTAACGACCCCAGAATGACACGCGAAACAATTCAAACTCGCGTATTCGGCACCGCCAAGCTCTACTCGCGACAACCCCATGTCGATAGGCGATCCCGATTCTTCAATGGGCGAGGGCAACGCCCCATCGGCATAGAACTTACCTGCGGCTGAAGTCGGGTCGTAGCCAAGCTGCGCCATCTGGTTTGCCATAATAGTCTTTTGGAAATACAGCGCGTTCAGCGGTAAGGCGATATCAAACATGGTCCCCGACAGAATTTGGTCCAGACCCTCTTGGCCCGCTTCAGAGTAACTCTCTTTGTCGAATCCGTAATAGTCCAGTGCCAGCTCTTCTTTGTCAGAATACACGGTGCCGATAGCCACAAACGTGCCCAAAGCCAGAGAGCACACGCCGACGCGCCGTGCGGTTGATCGAGAAGAAGCAGTGGAACCCATAAAACTCACCAAATAGCCGTTCATTGTAAAAGGATAAGACTAGCTAAGGACGCAGCCGATAGCCAGTGCGGAAAATGGCATATACCACCCCAAGACAGACGAGTAAAAACACGCTGACGCCCCCAAGACTCACCCACACGTTTACCTCGGAAATCTCGTAAAAGCTCCAGCGCAGGCCGCTGACAAGGTACAGCACCGGGTTCATCAGTGAGATTGATTGCCATAGAGGAGGCAACATATCTGTCGAGTAAAAACTGCCTCCCAAGAACACCAGGGGCGTGATGATCAACGCTGGAACAATAGAGAGTTTCTCAAAATTGTCAGCCCAGATACCCAAGATAAAACCAAACAGGCTGAACGACAGCGCGGTCAGCACGATGAACAGCAGCATGATGATCGGATGTGCAATGTGCAGGTCAATGAAAAAGGCTGCGGTGAGCAGGATAATCATACCCAAGATAATTGCCTTAGTTGCAGCCGCGCCGACATACCCCAACACGACCTCAAGTGTCGATACCGGCGCCGACATCACCTCATAGATCGTTCCCGAGAACTTCGGGAAGTAGATGCCGAAGGAGGCGTTACTAATGCTGTTAGTCAGCAGGCTCAGCATGATCAGCCCAGGCACGATAAATGCCCCATAGCCCACGCCGCCCACCTCTTGGATACGCGAACCGATGGCGGCGCCGAACACGATGAAATACAGCGACGTGGTTAACACCGGTGTCACGATGCTCTGCAATAACGTCCTGCGCATTCGCGCCATCTCAAACTTATAGATCGCTAACACGGCGTAAAAATTCATCATGCTAATCTCTGTGCGCGTCGCGGCGACTGCACTGTGCGGTTTAGAATCCGTCTTCATGGTGCTACTCCTTGCGCATCAGTGCTTGTCGTCTTCGGCTGATCCACCAGATCCACGAAAATTTCCTCTAATGAGCTCTGAGAGGTGTGCAGGTCTTTGAACGCAATGCCCTCTTCCTTCAAGGCATCGAGCAGCGCCGAGATCGCGTTTGCACCTGATTCGAGCGTCTCAAAGGTATAACTCAACCGAAGTCCGTTTGCTGCCAGATCTAGATTAAAAGCCTGCAACGCTGGCGGGACTTCTTCGATAGCGTCGAAGAGGTCTAACTCGAGCACCTTTTTACCGAGCTGCGCCATCAATGCGCGCTTCTCCTCTACTAAGATCAGCTCTCCATGATTGATCACACCAATACGATCGGCGATCTCCTCCGCCTCTTCGATGTAGTGCGTGGTGAGAATTATCGTCACTCCGCTGTCGCGAAGCTCATTCACTACCGCCCACATATCCTTGCGCAGGGAGACATCGACACCGGCAGTGGGTTCGTCGAGGAATAGAATCTGCGGCTCATGGGACAAGGCTTTCGCGATAAGCACGCGACGCTTCATACCGCCGGATAGGGTCCGCAGCATGTTGTCCTTCTTCTCCCAAAGCGAGAGCGAGCGCAGCACCTTCTCGATGTGGGCAGGGTCGGGCGCCTTGCCGAACAAGCCGCGTGAAAACGACACCGTGTTCCAGACCGTCTCAAAAGAGTCTGTAGTGAGCTCTTGTGGTACTAAGCCAATCAGCGAACGAGTTACGCGGTAATCGGTGGTAATGTCGTGCCCCGCGACGAGTACGCGACCACTACTCGGCTGAACGAGCCCGCAGACGATAGAAATCAGCGTCGTCTTCCCCGCCCCATTGGGCCCTAAAAGAGCGATAATTTCTCCCGACTTAATATCCAGGCTGACAGATTTCAGCGCCTCGAAGCCGCCCGCATAGACTTTACCTAGCTGGTCGATACTCAGGATAGTGCTGCCCGCTAGGGGCGTTTCGATCATCATGCTAATTCCTCGATTGCGGCAGTAGCGCAGCGCCTTGTAGGGTGCAACCTCGTGACCCTATGCCCTCGCCATGCTAGTTTTGTCGTATCATACGCTACTCGCTGCCTCACGAGGTCGCGCTTTTCAGCATCAGGCCCTCATTACGGAACAAGAGACATGCGCAGATCAAACCCCGCTCCTTCGCCACAGAAGCCCCCGGCCGCGAGGTGCGCAAGCTCCGCTGTCAAAGGGCTTTTATTCACCGGCTTTCTCATGGGTCAGAGCCTCGCTCTTCAAACCAGCCTCGCGCAGACAGCCCTAGTTGAGTCGCCTCTAAGCAGAAGCGAGCAGGAAGTGGTGGCTTGGGTCGCGGAGCAAGAAGACGACATGGTCGCCCTACTCGAACGGCTCACCAACATTAACACGGGCACGCTTAATAAAGAGGGGGTAGACGAAGTTGTAGCCCTGCTCGAAGCAGAGCTGCTCGATCTAGGTTTCGACTCTCGATCACTGACAGGCGATGTCATCGAAATGCCAAGCTGCCCGGGCAGCGAATACACCATCGATGTCGCCGATCACCTGCTAGCCACGCGCAAAGGCGCTGGCAAGCGGCTGCTAATGATCGGCCATGTGGACACGGTATTCCCCCTCGACAGCCCATTCCAGCGTTTCAGCCGCGAGGGCGACACCGCCTACGGACCGGGCGTTTCGGATATGAAAGGGGGGCTCGTAGTCATGCTCTACGCGCTGAAAGCGCTCAATCATTTTGATCAACTCGACGGCAAGGCTATTAGCATCCTGCTCAACAGCGATGAAGAAGTTGGCTCGCTGAGTTCGCGGAAATACGTAGAACAACAAGCCGCACTGCATGACTACGGCCT
Source organism: Gammaproteobacteria bacterium (assembly GCA_024639905.1). Classification (GTDB taxonomy): domain Bacteria; phylum Pseudomonadota; class Gammaproteobacteria; order Pseudomonadales; family Pseudohongiellaceae; genus UBA9145. Next base: position 111,653 of record JAHEGE010000008.1, read on the forward strand.
TGTCTATGAGTCATCGGGAAATAATCGTCTTACCCGCGCTCGCAAGGGACTGGGTCAGGCGCGCTTTGTGGTCAATGGCCGCGCCTCCCACGCTGGCGGCGCGCATCAGCAAGGCCGTTCGGCAATTAAAGAACTGGCGTACAAGATCGTCGAGATAGAAAACATGACCGACTACGAAACTGGCGTGACGGTAAACGTAGGCGTTATCAATGGCGGCGAGGCGCGCAATACTGTAGCTCCCTGCGCAGAAGCACTCGTTGACCTGCGTTACCCGTTACCGCAGCAAGGCTTGGACGCGGTTCGGCAGTGGGAGGAGATCTTCGGCAACGTGTATAGCTACCCAGTCGACTCCGGCGAACTTTCCACGAATAGCTGGACCAGCCTGCATCGACCACCAAAAATTCCAACCGAAGAGTCGGATGCGCTGCTCAATAAAACTATCGCCATTGGCAGACTACTCGGGCAGGAACTCACCGTAACCGATTCGGGCGGTGGTACCGATGGCTCCCTAACCCAAGCAATAGGGCTACCAACGTTGGACTCGCTAGGCAGCGATGGAACGGGTGCGCATTCTAAGCGCGAAGAGGGTCGTATAAGCTCACTCGTCGAACGCGCGCAGCTTAGTGTAGTACTTATCGGACGCTTGGCTGAGATCTAAGAAGGGCTGTCTATAATAGGGGAAAAGCGGCTGCACACACGAGCTCCTCAATGAGCGGAAGGCGCGGCTCTGCTTTTCCATATCCGCCAAGGCTTCTTCGTAGGTGATTCTCCGCGGTGCTTTCTTGCGTTCGCGCCTCGCTTTTGCGTCAGCAATAAGTGCCTCTTCGAGCCTGAATTTCATTTTCGATACTGGAAACCAAGGCTGCTGTTTAACCAGAACATCGAGGCTCAGCTGCGACGAACGCAGTGCGGCAATCGCCACTTTTTCGAATGACTCTCCTGCACTTTCACCCGAGTCGCCTTTGCCACGCAGCGCAGCGCTTCTCCCTGGATACCTATCGAAAAGGGTTGCACCGGAGGTGGCGCTCCCGAAAAATCCGCTCATGCTCGACTCCCTGGCCACCTAAATGATGACTTCTCACTAGAGTCTAGCACCCACCACACCAACCGCAATCCCAAACCCGGGGTCAGGTCTTTCATCGATGCATTTTTCCCACGCATTACCTTGGCGCTCGACAAAAATCCCGCCGTCAGACCGCAACGCCGCTCTTTTCGTAGGGGAAATGCATCGATGAAAGACCTGACCCCGGGTTATAGGGCGTCTAGGGCTTCGGAGATTTTGGTGATGCCTATGACTTCCATGCCTTCGATGGGGGTCTTCGGCTTGTTGGCTTTAGGGACTATGGCGCGTTTGAAGCCATGCTTAGCAGCTTCACGCAGTCGTTCTTGACCACCCGGTACGGGGCGGATCTCTCCGGCAAGGCCTACCTCGCCGAAGACGACGAGCTCGCGTGGAAGAGGCTGATCACGAAAACTTGAAACCACCGCGAGCAGTAACGCAAGGTCGGCGCTGGTCTCGGTAACCTTAACGCCGCCCACGACGTTGACGAACACATCTTGGTCGGCCATATACAGACCGCCGTGACGGTGTAACACGGCGAGCAGCATCGCGAGACGATTCTGATCGAGCCCCACCGTCACACGCCGCGGATTGCCTAATTGGGTTGCGTCGACTAAGGCTTGAATCTCGACGAGCAGTGGGCGCGTGCCCTCCCACAAAACCATAACCAGCGAGCCAGGTGATTCTTCCTCTGTGCGTGCTAAGAAAATCGCCGACGGATTCTTCACTTCTTTTAAACCCAGCTCGGTCATGCCGAATACGCCAAGCTCATTCACCGCGCCGAAGCGATTCTTTTGTCCGCGCAACACGCGATATTTTGACTCGCTGCCACCTTCGAGCATGATGAAGCAATCGATCATATGTTCGAGTACTTTCGGCCCTGCGAGGTTTCCGTCTTTGGTCACGTGACCGACGAGGAATAACACGGTATTGGTCTGCTTCGCGTATTGAATAAGATAGGCTGCCGACTCACGGACTTGTGACACGCTACCCGGCGCAGAAGCGACGTCGGCAGAATGCATCACCTGAATCGAATCAACGACTAGCAGCGCGGGTTTATGCGCCTGTGCCGCTTTGGTAATCGTCTCGACATTAGTCTCCGCCAACAGCTTGAGATTATCTTCTGGCAGCTGCAACCGCTTCGCCCGCATGCCAACCTGCTGCAAAGACTCTTCGCCGGTGACATACAATGCAGGCTTGCCCGAATGCGCGAGCGCACACATCACCTGCAGCAATAAAGTACTTTTGCCGGCGCCGGGATTTCCGCCGATAAGCACGACCGATCCGGGAACCAAGCCCCCGCCGAGCACCCTATCAAGCTCACCAATCGTCGTGGTAAACCGCGGCAATGATTCGAGATCGATATCGCTAAGGCTCAACACCTCAGTGACATCACCTGCATACCCACCTTGTTTGCGAAAATCGGCTTTAGTCGCAGGGGAATTACTTGCACCCAGATTTATCTGCGAGAGCGTGTTCCACGCCTTGCAACTCGCACACTGCCCCTGCCACTGACCGTGTTCGCTTCCACAGTCAGTGCACACGAAAGCGACTTTAGACTTTGCCATCAGCTTCTCTCCGCCTCTTGCTTTAGGAAAGCACTCACAAGCCTCGGTACCCTGGGTGTAACCTGACAAAAAAGCTCATAGGCGATAGTCCCGCACGCGGCCGCGATCTCGTCTGCAGGAAGACCTTCCCCCCAAAGCACGACACCCGCGTTGACAGCACAGTTAAGTCCGGTGACATCGATTGTAATCATGTCCATCGACACGCGTCCGATTAACCGAGTCCGCACGAAACCAGTCGGCGTTTGCACCAAGACCGGCGTCCCCGTGGGCGCCTTGCGCGGATACCCATCACCGTAACCGATAGAAACCACACCGATCTGCATTGCAGCAGAAGCGACGAAAGTTCCGCCATAACCCACCGCATCGCCCTTGCTTAAAGCGTTGATAGCGATAAGTCGCGAGCGCAGTGTCATCACCGGCTTTAATCCGATTGAGGCAGCACTGCGCTCTGCAAAAGGTGAGCTGCCGTAAAGCATGATGCCAGGGCGCGCGATATCGTAATGCGTCGTGGGCCATGCGAGCAGGCCTCCGGACGCGGCAAGACTGCGCGAGTTCTTAGTCGGAACCTGCGCGAGCAACCCCTCGAAAAGCGCCTGCTGTTGACGCGTCGCTGGCGAGTCTAGATCGTCTGCGCCGGCAAGATGCGACATGACGACGACCTCTATTCCAGGCACTGCGCTGATCGACCGGAAAGCCGCGAGCCAATCCGACTCGTTCAATCCTAAGCGATGCATTCCTGTATTCGCCTTCAGCCAGACTCGTTTCGGTTTGCAGGAATCGTCAGCTGCAATTGCCGCCAGTAGCAGCCTAGCCTGATAAGCAGAATGCACCACTGGGTCCAGCCGCAGCTCGTGAGCCTGATACAGTTCGTCTTCGGTAACGAAGCCAGGCAACAGCACGATCGGCAATTGCCAGCCATACGCCCGTAGCTTTTCGGCCTCGACCAGACTCGCCACCGCGCAGCCTGTTAGTGGTATTCCGCGCACCTCGTCACTCATCAGAACAGACGCGACGAACTCAAGCTCATGGCCGTAGCCGTTCGCTTTGATAACCGGCAAAAGTCTCGCGCCTGCATGGCGCGAGGCGGCCACGGCTAGATTGGAGGCAAACGCGCTCGTATCGATTTCAGCGACCGCTCGGCCGCGCCCTGGTGTCACGTCGATTTACTCATGCATGTAGTCGTCATAGCGGGGACCGGCGTAATTTTCGAACCGCGTAAACTGCCCAACGAAACTCAGCCTTACGGTACCGATTGGTCCATTACGCTGCTTACCGATGATAACCTCGGCGACACCCTTATCTGGAGAGTCTTCGTTATACACCTCATCGCGGTAAATAAAGGCGATCACATCGGCGTCCTGCTCGATCGCACCTGACTCACGTAGGTCAGACATCACTGGCCGCTTATTCGGCCGCTGCTCCAAGGCGCGGTTTAGCTGCGAGAGCGCGATAACCGGACACTCAAATTCGCGCGCGAGCATTTTTAGTGAACGCGAGATCTCGGATATCTCACCGACCCTGTTCTCGCTACTGCCCTTAATCTGCATGAGTTGCAGATAGTCGATCACCACCATTCCCAACTGGCCATGCTCGCGCACGACACGGCGCGCACGGGCGCGCATTTCTGTGGGACTAAGGCCAGCACTGTCGTCGATAAACAGCGGCGTGTCTTTTAATTTACCTACCGCGTCGTTGAATCCAGGCCAATCGGCTTCGCCAAGCTGGCCGCTGCGCATTCGCGTCTGATCGACACGGCCGATCGACGACAGCATACGAAAAATGAGGCTTTCGGCTGGCATCTCGAGGCTAAACACGAGTATGGGTTTCGGATTATTCAGCACCGCATGCTCGACGAGGTTCATCGCGAAGGCCGTCTTACCCATAGACGGACGACCGGCAACAATAACCAGATCGGATTTCTGCCAGCCCGAGGTCATCTCGTCGAGGTCTGTGTAGCCGGTCGACAATCCGGTGAGGCCGCCGTCCATCGCAGAGAGTTCATCGATGCGGTCGACAGCGCTGGCGAGCAGCGGATTCACGGGGACGGGGCCTGCATCTTTGGGTCGTTCGTCGGCGATATTAAAGATGCGCTGTTCGGCCTCGTCGAGAATATCTTCCACCCGCTTGCCGCCGGTGTTGTAACCGGTGTCGGCGATGGAGTTTGCGGTAGAAATGATGCGCCTCAGGATCGCACGGTCGCGAATAATGTCGGCATAGTGAAGGATGTTGGCCGTACCGCGCGCGTTACCCGACAACTCACTCAGGTAGTCGATGCCGCCCACCGCATCCAGTTGATCGAGGCTGTTCAGCGCCTCGAGCAGCGTCACCACGTCGATGGGCTTATTGGCCTCACTCTGGGTCGACATCACGGCGAAAATCATCTGGTGTTCCGCGCGATAGAAATCCTCGGGCATCAACACATCGGCGAGGTTGTCCCATTCGGTGTTATCGAGCATCAGCCCGCCGAGAACGGCCTGCTCTGCCTCAATAGAATGCGGTGGCACCTTGAGCGAGGCAAGTTGGCGCAGTGAATCGGGGGATTCACCGTAGTCGTTGGGATTGCGCGGTGCTGCGCCGTCGAAGGAATCTGCCATAGCTGCCACTGGATAGCGCGTGTTCACGCGTCATTGAGAACGGATCGTTGAATAATAAACGAACGCGGCGGCGGCCGATACTCCCGCCGCTTCTGTGAATGCGAGCAATGAGAAAAACCAGGCGAAAAAAAACACCGGTGTCGTAGACTCCCGGTGTTTCTTATTGCCATGCAGCAGTAGGCTAGCGCCCAGCTGCGCGCAGTCGCCTCTTACTCAGCAGCGGCTTCTTCGGCATCGTCTGCCGCAGCAGCGTCGAGCTCGTCTATCAGGCTGCCATCTGCTGTCACATCATCATTCGCGCCGATGGCAACGACTGATACAGAGACTGTAGCACCGACTTCGAAACCTAGGTCCAATGCAATCGTATAGTGACCGAGATCGCGGATCGCGCCGTTAGGCATCAGTACTTCAGCCTTAGTCAGCTCGCTGCCAACCTGCTCGTTGATCGCATCAGCAATCTCACGCGTGCCGATCGATCCGAACAGACGACCTTCGTCGCTTGAATTAACTTCCATGCGCAGCTCAACACCGTTCACTTTCGCGGCGCGCTGCTGTGAAGCAGCAACGTTAGCGTCGTGCGCAGCCATTAGCTCGGCACGGCGACCTTCGAAGTCTTCCATGTTGCGCTTAGTAGCTGGGATCGCCTTGCCCTGTGGGAACAGGAAGTTACGCGCGAAGCCCGCTTTCACGTCAGCTTGGTCGCCGATGCCACCGAGGTTGCCCATCTTTTCCAGCAAAATTACGTTCATGTGTGTGTCCTCAACCTAAATTTTCGAACTTAAACTTTGTCGCGTCGACAGCCAATCTGTCGCGCCTCTCTAATTCCTAGCTAGCTCTTAGCTACCCGAACGCTGCAATCGTGCGCGGAAGTCGTACCAGCTATCTATTAGCGCCAGTAATACCACTCCCTGCATCGCTATGGGCAATAGCATCACCGCGTAAAATACGGTGAGTGCTGCTCCCGGCATCTGCCGCAAAGCGACGACGCCGTGCACAAGCGCGATTCCGGCGAACAACAGGGGCAGCGTGCTATACACCACCCAACTCGCTGGCAATACGCCGGCACTCGCACCGAGCGTGATTGCTACCAGCATCAGCGCCACCTTCTTGCCGATGCGCAGGCTATGAAACTCCTGCCTAAATCCGCCTGGATTGTACAGAGCGGCTTGCATCCAGCGCGCTAGCATCAACTGTAATGCTGCCAGTGCCCCGTAGGTGACCGCCAAAAGGCTGGTCAACGAGGCGCGCAATTCATCGATAGGCAAGCCTTCGATGCGGTTCGCCGCCATATAGGCATCGAGTTGCTGAAACAGCAGGTCGAGCAGTTCGGGGCGCAGAAGTAAATAGGCTTCGACCGATAACCCGACTAGCATCGCCCCAGAAAGCGTGAGCTCCCAAGACTGTGTCTGCCGCAGCACTGCCGCAAGCCCCGTCACACTTAACAGCAATATGAGCGGGATGGCATCGCCGATATAGGCATAAGCCCCCATCGGCAGTAGCGCCCAAACCAAAACGGCGAGCGCTTCGTTGACGCCTTTACGCAGCAGCGTCAGCCCAACAACAACTGGGCTCAGTAGGTTCACCATCGGTAGCAGGCCTAATAACAGCACCGCGATGATTGCTCGCCTGCGGTCCTTCATAACGAATTCTGCTAGGGCGCGCATGGTCAACCTTCTCTTCTGTCTCTTATACCTGGTGGCTGTCCGTGTAAGGAATCAGTGCTAGGTAACGTGAGCGCTTGATCGCAGTCGCGAGCTGACGCTGGTAACGTGCCTTGGTGCCAGTAATGCGGCTAGGGACGATCTTACCAGTCTCAGACACGTACGCTTTCAACGTTTCAATGTCTTTGTAATCGATTCGCTCAGTGCCTTCGGCAGTGAACTTGCAGAACTTGCGTCGACGAAAATATCGAGCCATTTTTCTATTCCTTCCTACAAATTTTGGATGACAAGCGGTGCCTACCTAGGCCACTCGCTTACTCGGCCGCTGGAGCCTCTTCTGCCGGTGCTGCATCAGCCTCTGGAGCGGCTTCTGCTGCGGGCGCTGCCTCGACTGCTTGTTCAGCGTCTGCAACTTCCTCGGCGGCTTCCTCAGCTGGCGCTGCAGCTGCTGCTGCGGCCGCTGCGGCTTCTTCTTGCTTACGCTTCTGCTCGGCACGAGCGCGACGCTCTTTGCCTTCGCGCTCGCCCTTAGAGATCAGAGACTCTTCGGTGATCGCTTTCTTCTCTTTAATGACAAGATTACGCAGAACCGCATCGTTGTAGCGGAATAGAGTGGTGAGTTCTTCCAAAGCTTCGCCACCGCACTCAATGTTCATGAGGACGTAGTGTGCCTTGTGAATTTTGTTGATCGGGTAAGCGAGTTGACGACGCCCCCAGTCTTCGAGGCGATGGATCTTACCGCCGCTCTCAGTAACCAGTTGGCTGTAGCGCTCCACCATGCCTGAAACCTGCTCAGACTGATCGGGATGCACCATAAATACTACTTCATAGTGTCTCATAGAGACTCCTCTTGGGTTAACGCCTCCCATTGACGTGCCTGTGGGCACGGTGGTGAGGCAAGGAGTAAGCGGGTTTTTGACGGCCCGCGAACGAAAGAGGCAGGATTCTAGAGAAACTGAGCAGAAGATGCAAGCGGATTAAGGACTTAGCTGCTGCGCTGGCGCACCGCCTCGAATAACGTCACGCCGGTGGCCACCGACACGTTGAGGCTACTGACGCTTCCCGCCATGGGAATGGAGACCAAGTAGTCGCAGGCATCGCGTGTCAGTCGGCGCAGGCCTTCGCCTTCTGAGCCCATCACGATGCCGAGCGGGCCAGTCAGATCCTGCTGGGTAAGGCTTACCGCGCCTTCGCCCGCCAGGCCTGCGAGCCATATGCCTCGGTCTTTAAGGGCGGCGAGACTGCGTGCGAGATTGGTTACCGCATACACCGGCACGGTCTCCGCGGCGCCACAGGCCACCTTGCGCACCGTGGCATTCAGCGGCGCCGACTTGTCTTTGGGCACGATAACCGCATCAACGCCGGCGGCATCGGCGCTGCGCAGGCAGGCACCGAAGTTGTGAGGATCGGTGATGCCGTCCAGCACGAGAATCAGCGGCGCTCGGTCGCCTAGTGCATCCAACGCCGCAGTGAGCTGCTTTTCACTTCGCACGCCAAAGTTGACGTCGCAAAGCGCCAGAGCGCCCTGATGGTTGCCTTCGGCGAGGCGGTCAAGTTGACGCCTGTCAGCCTCTTCAACGGTGAGCCCCGCCTCGCGTGCGAGAGCTTGCAGCTCATTGATGCGCTCGTCGCTGCGACCGGCAAGCAAGACTAGCTTAAGCACCTGCGGCGCGCGCTGCCTAAGCAGTTCACCCACCGCGTGTATGCCCCAGACCCATTCTTGCTGTTTGCTCATGCTCTTATTCCATCGCTTGGTGTGGCTCTTCCGATCGACTACCTGTCTAACCCAATTAATAATAAACCTATTGCTTTACTATTTTGGCTTGGCGCGACTGCGAGACCTACGTTTGGCAGCCGGAGCCTTGGCGCCAGAGCTCGACTCAGCGGTCTTAGCGGCAGGCTTATTGCCGCCCTGCTTCTTGCCTGCGGGCTTCTTGTCTTCTAGCTTCTTGCCTCTTGGCTTCTTATCGCTCGGCTTTTTGTCGCCAACTCTCTTGTCGCTTGATCTCTTGTCGCCAGGCTTCTTGCCACTGGCCAGCTTGCCGCCCGGGCGCGCGCTCTTGCCCTCTGGCCGACCGCGTTCGCCGCCGGCACCTAGCATCTGCAGATCGATCTTCTTCTCGTCGAGGTCGACACGCACCACTCGCACTTCAACGCTGTCGCCGAGGCGATAGACCTTGCGGCTGCGCTCGCCCTCGAGACAGTGGCGCACGGGATCGAAACGGTAGTAGTCGTTGCTAAGCTCGGTAATGTGCACAAGCCCTTCGACGAAGATATCGTTGAGTTCCACGAACAGCCCGAAGCTGGTCACAGAGGTGACTGTTGCAGGGAACTCGTCACCTATCTTGTCCTGCATATATTCGCACTTCAGCCAATCCACCACGCTGTAGCCCGCGGCATCGGCGCGGCGCTCGGCGGTAGAGGCATGCTCGCCGAAACGCAGCATGTCCTCGGCCCCGTAAGGGTAGATCTTAGCTTTCGTCAGCTTCGCTGCATCGGGCTGACGCTCGACGCACTTGTGCTTGGAATTGCGGATCAGATGACGGATACCTCGGTGTACTAAGAGGTCTGGGTAACGCCTTATCGGAGAGGTGAAGTGAGTGTACGCTTCGAAGCCAAGCCCGAAGTGGCCTATGTTGTCGGGCTGATACACCGCCTGCATCATCGAGCGAATCAGCATCGTTTGCAGCAAATGATGGTCGGGGCGATTGGCAATCTTCTTCAGCACCGCCTGATAGTCGCGCGGCGTCGGCTCGAGGCCACCACCCATATGCAGCCCCATCTCGCGCAGGAACTCTTTTAGGTTCTCAAGCTTGTCCGGATTCGGCCCCTGATGAACGCGGTACAAAGCGGGCAGCTCAGCGCTTTCGAGCAGCAACGCCGCGGCGACGTTCGCCCGCAGCATGCACTCTTCGATGAGCTTATGCGCATCGTTGCGGTACACGGGCACTATTTCTGCGATCTTACGATTCTCGCCGAACACGATACGCGTCTCGGTAGTATCGAAATCCATCGCGCCATCGGCCTCGCGTGTCTCACGAAGTGCATGGTAAAGCCCGTAAAGGCTTGTTAGATGCGGTACCAATTCAGCGTAGCGCTGCTTCTGCTTTGCCTGCACGCGCTGCTGTATAGCAGTCTCGGCGGGCTGCACGATGTCGGCTACCTCGTTGTAGGTAAGCCTGCCGTGAGAGTGAATAACCGCCTCGTAGAACTTGTACGCCGTCATCTCACCCAGCGGCGAAATTTCCATCTCGCACACCATCGTCAAACGGTCGACAGCAGGCTTTAACGAGCACAGGCCGTTAGAGAGTTTTTCCGGCAGCATCGGCACAACGAACCCCGGGAAATACACCGACGTGGCACGATTAATCGCCTCCTCGTCCAGTGCGCTTTTCGGCTGCACGTAGTGGGACACGTCGGCGATCGCCACATACAGCGTCCAGTTGCCACGCTTATGTTCGCGGGCATACACCGCGTCGTCGAAGTCTTTCGCATCCTCACCGTCGATCGTGACGAATGGGACATCGCGCATGTCTTTGCGGCCCGCAAGGTCTGCCTCGCGAACCTCGTCGGCGAAGCCGCGGGTCTGTTTCTCTACTGCATCAGGCCACTCGTGAGGGATGTCGTGACTCCGCAGCGCGACGTCGATCTCGAGCCCAGGCGTACTGCTGTCGCCCAATACTTCGGCGATCCGAGCGATCGCCTTACGTCGCCGTGTGGGATATTCCACGATTTCGGCGACGACGAACTCGCCGTCTTTGGCATTGCCGGCATTCTGGTCGGGGATGAGGATCTCATGAGAGACACGCTTGCTGTCTGGCACTACGACGCCGAAGCCCTGCTCGTGGTAATAGCGGCCGACTATCTGCGTAAACCGGCGCTGCAGCACCTCGACGATGGTGCCTTCTTTGCGGCCGCGGTTGTCTACGCCAGACACACGAGCGAGCACCTTGTCGCCGTCGAACAATGTCTCCATCTCACGTGCGCCAAGGAACAGGTCCTCCGAGCCGTCTTCAGGAATGAAGAAGCCGAAGCCGTCTTTATTGCCCTGGATACGCCCTTTGATAAGCTCCATGCTCGACGCCAGGCCATACATGCCGCGCCGGTTACTAATCAGCTGCCCATCACGGCTCATCGCGATCAGCCGGCGCCTAAGCGCCTCGACCTGCTCGTCGCTGACAAGGCTCAGTCGCCTGCACAGGGTCTCGTGATCTAAAGGCTCACCCGCCTCTTCGAGGTGTTCGAGGATAAACTCGCGGCTCGGAATGGGGTTGTCGTAGTTCTCGGCTTCGCGCGAGGCGAAGGGGTCTTTGACTTGCTGCTTACGCGGGGAGGATTTACTGCTGCGGGGCTTGCTGGGGCTTGCGCCGGTCTTAATAGATTTTGGCATTAATGAGTTTCTACAATGAATGTGCGCGCAGTATACACCCCATGCTTGCAAGTGTCTGTGACAGGGATGACATGTGAGGATTGACAGCCGAGGGGCGTGTCGCTAAAGTTGCGCTCCGGTCGACAGTGCCTCCCCATCGGCACTTCTCAGCTTAGCTTGGCCCCCTGAACCCAAGCGCTTCAACAGAGCCCAAGCAGAGCCCGACCTCGCAGTGCCCAGGTGGTGGAATTGGTAGACACGCTAGCTTCAGGTGCTAGTGCTCGCAAGGGCGTGGAGGTTCAAGTCCTCTTCTGGGCACCATTATTTCTGTCACTCACCGAAAAACGCTGCAAGCAATCGCAATCATTCCTGAACGCGGTGCGGCGATTTACGCAGTTGATCGGGCGAATAGCCCATTGCCGCCACTAACTCGACCAATTCGGCATACTCTGAGTCAGAAATTGCCGGCGTGCGCGCCATTATCCAGACGTAGTCACGCTTGTTGCGGCCGATGATTGTCGTTTCGTAGTCAGCATCCAAATAAACAATCCTATAGTCCGCTTTGAATGGCCATATAAATTGAAGGCCCCATATTGCGTTGCCTGTGCCTTCTACCACGTAACCCTTGGGGTAATAGTCCTTTCTCTCGCCACCAAAGCTGCCTTTATTGAACGCGAAGGTCGTTGCCACTGTCCCGTCCTGATTAAGGCGATAACTCTCCACAGGGTTAAACGCATTCTTTTCAATGAACGTCGGGATATTCGCAATGACAAACCAATCGCCCATGAACTTTTCTAAGTCGACATAATCCACAACTGGCAAAGGCTCTGCCGACTTACAAGCAGTCAAAGCAATAGTCACAATTACAGCACCAAAAATCTTCAGCTTTCGCATGCTTTCCCTTAATCTATTGTGTAGTTATCTATTCGATGTTGCGTCAGAGCTAACCGCTGCGAGGGGCGATCAGCCAGACAATTTGCTTGGAATTAGGCGCGCCGAATCACCCTAACTCAGCCAGAATCTCGTTCATAGAATCTTTGGCGTCGCCATACAGCATGCTCGTGTTGTCTTTGAAGAATAGCGGATTCTCAATCCCTGAATAGCCGGTACCAGCCCCTCTCTTTAGAACCAGCACAAGAGACGATTTCCAAACCTCTAGCACGGGCATCCCAGCAATGGGGCTTTGGGGATCTTCCTGTGCCGCTGGATTGACGATGTCGTTTGCACCAATGACGATGACGACGTCTGTGAGAGGGAAGTCATCGTTAATCTCTTCCATCTCGACAACGTTGTCGTAGGGCACCTTCGCCTCAGCGAGTAGCACATTCATATGCCCGGGCAACCTCCCCGCGACCGGATGAATGGCAAACCGCACTTTTTTACCTTTGGCGCCTAAACGTTTTGTTAACTCCGAGACAGCGGCTTGCGCTTGGGCGACCGCCATACCGTAGCCCGGCACGATGATCACGCTATCCGCGTCACTGAGCGCTTGTGCAGCATCAGCAGCGTCAATCGCTTTCATCTCACCCTCGACAGACGCACTTACCTGACCCTCTCCGCCCCACCCGCCAAGAATAACGGAGGCGAATGATCGATTCATGCCCTTGCACATAATGTACGAGAGAATGGCGCCTGATGACCCGACGAGCGCGCCGGTGACAATTAACAAGTCATTGCCTAAGGTAAAGCCAATCGCAGCCGCCGCCCAGCCGGAATAAGAATTTAGCATCGACACAACAACAGGCATGTCAGCCCCGCCGATCCCCGCTATCAGGTGAGCCCCCATCGCGCCGGCAATGAGTGTGACTAAAAGCATGCTCCAAAGCCCAGCGTCCCCTTGATAGAGATAGCCTAGACCCAAGCACATCAGAATCGCTGCTGAGTTGATGGCATGACGCCCAGGCAAGGTCAGAGCGCCTGAACTGAGTCGCCCCGAAAGCTTTCCGTAGGCGACGACTGAACCCGTGAAGGTAATCGCACCGATAAAAATACCAAGAAAAAGTTCGACCTTGAGAATTTTTAGCTCGAGCGGTGTTTTGGCTGCAATGATCAAGGCGAAGCCTGAAAGCTGATCGGCGACGCCCGTCTGAAAAGCACTCAGTGCGCGATTCATTTCCAGATCCGCACTTACGCCGATGAATACCGCCGCCAGGCCAACCAAACTATGGAACCCAGCCATCAATTCCGGCATCTGAGTCATCTGCACCCGATTGGCTACAAACCATCCGCCGATGCCGCCGAGCGTCAACATCAGAGCGAGCACAACAATCTGTTCGCCCGCAGAACCGATTGCAGCGACAACCGCAAGAAACATACCGGCAATGCCGTACCAGATAGCACGTTTAGCTTTCTCTTGTCCGGAGAGACCGCCGAGGGCCAGGATGAAAAGCACTGCGGCGACGATGTAAGCGGCAGCTATGAAGCCCTCACTAAATGCCATTTTCTATCTCCTCTGAAACATCGCAAGCATTCGCCTGGTGACCAAAAAACCGCCAAAAATATTCACCGAAGCAATGAACACTGAAATCGATGCAAGAAGCACTACCAGGAAGCTACTAGACACTATCTGCAAGATGGCGCCGACGATGATGATCGAGGAGATCGCGTTCGTAATCGCCATCAACGGCGTATGTAAAGAATGAGCAACGCCCCATATCACGTGGAATCCGATGTAGATCGACAGCACGAATACAATCAAATGCTGCATAAAACTCGAAGGCGCAATCGTACCAAGCCCAAGACAAAGCACACTGCCAATAATAATTCCGATACCCGAAATATTGAGAGATTTCTTTAATTCCGCCTCTTCCCGAAGTGACTTTTCAGCCGCCGTCTCTGCGACGGTGTGACTTTTTTTCACTGCAGCGATAGCGCTAACCTTAGGGGGAGGAGGTGGCCAAGTGACTTCTCCTTGATGTGAGACCAGCGAGCCCCGGATGACGTCATCCTCGATATTGACGTTTATCGCACCATCTTTCTGAGGAGTAAGGTCGTCAATCATATGCCGAATATTAGTGGCAAGTAGGCTAGAAGACTGCGACGCCATTCTGCTAGGGAAGTCAGTAAAACCGATGATCGTCACACCATTCTTAGTGACGATTTTTTCATCGGCGACTGTTAATTCGCAGTTGCCGCCGCGTTCCGCAGCAAGGTCTACAACAACCGAACCCGAGCGCATTAGGTTAACCATGTCTGCCGTCCACAGCAACGGCGCAGGCCTATTGGGAATCAACGCAGTCGTTATAACGATGTCTACACTGGGAGCGAGTTGGAGGAATTTTTCAATCTGCTGCTTCGCAAATTCGGGGCTAGACGGAGAGGCGTAGCCGCCAGATTCGGCACCGTCAGCTTGAAGCTCGTCAAATTCGAGGAAAACAAATTCAGCACCCATAGATTCGATTTGCTCAGAGACCTCGGGGCGCACGTCGAAAGCAAGCGTAATGGCGCCGAGCGATACAGCTGTGCCGATTGCAGACAGTCCGGCAACCCCCGCTCCTACTACAAGCACCCTAGCGGGCGGCACCTTGCCCGCAGCGGTCATCTGACCCATCAGAAATCGATCAAAGTGATTACAGGCCTCAATAACAGAACGATATCCCGCTATGTTCGCCATGGAAGAGAGTGCGTCCATCTTTTGCGCGCGGCTAATTCGAGGGACCATATCAAGCGCTAACGCCGTCATACGCTTGCCTGCCATCTGCTCAAGCAGAGCGCCGTTGGAGCTAGGTGTAATGAAGCTAATGAGCGTCTTACCGTCGGGAGAGTCAGCTAACTCTTCAGCGAGTGGTTCGCGTACTTTGATTATTATGTCGCTCTCGCTCCATAACTGGTCTGCCGTAGCTACAACTCGAACTCCCGCTGACTCGTAATCTGTATCGCTGAAAGATGCCCTTGATCCAGCACCCGACTGTATCAGGCACTCATGCCCGAGCTTTTGAAGTTTGATCGCGCTCTCTGGAGTCATCGCGACTCGTGCTTCGTTCAACACAACTTCTCTCAAGGCGCCAATTCTCACCGACTCACTCCTCTCTCCAAAGTTTGACCCGAGCATGGAACTCAGGGACGCAGTCTCGCGTTACTCTCGTGAATTTTCTTTAGCCAACCCAAGCATGAGCTTCATCGTTCATTCTTATATGCTTCAACGCTCGTTAAAGTTAGTGAGAAGGGGCCATCGGTTTTGTCGTATTGGTACAACGCAAACTCCGTGATGTTTCGCGTATTCATTGGTGGGCCCGATAGCTTAAAACCTCGGAACTGCGGCAGAAACGCAGTAAACGGAATGTCTATGAGGGACGATTCGCTCTCCTCTGGGGTAAAGTCGGTCCAGTAACTCACTTTCCTACCCCTCCAAAGTGCGTCTGTCTGTATCGACCAAGTATATTTCCTTCCGTCGGCTCTGACGTTTAGTCGGATGCCCGTATACTCAGATAGATCGATGCTCGGCAAGGATAGGCGAATCGAACTGAAACCGCCTCCATTGGTATTTGTCAGCCCGCTGAAGAAAAGCTCATCTTCTCGTAGTTGAAACCCTCCCGCGCTTCGGCCGCCCATAACGGTATCGTTTTGCACAGACCACTCGCACCTTGGCTGATCATTACCAAACCCGCAAAGTAAAAGAGTTTCCATGCTGACCTCTTTGCCATAAGCCGGCGCTGACACAAACTGCGGGCAGTACGCTGCAATAAGCACCACTCCGAGTGCGGCGCGAAGGAAGATAGGCTTCTCGAGAATCATAATAGGCTGGTCGCTGAGTGGTTAATTTCTTCTCGTCATACTCCACGGCACTTCTGTCCCCATGGCCGTGGCAGTACCTTCAATGTTTTCCTCGGTCACCTCACCACGCATCTCATAGACCATAGTCGAGCCATCTCTAGCCAAACTGAAAGAAATCAGTGAGCCGTTAATTGAGCCGTTCTCGATCGGCCATTGCCGCCCGTTACCAAGATCGAATGTCCCGCCGAGCGATGCTCCAGACGGATCCATTGACACCTCTGCATTTAACTGACCAAACGGGCTACTCATTGTGAATTCCCAGTCGCCTTCTGCTATTGAGCGAGAGTCAACATCGGAAACACAAGAAACAAGAAATGAGAGTAAGGCGAGCGTTAGAACCTTCGCTGAGGGTATTATTCTTATCATGCTGACTTCCCTTTTTATTTTTCGGCGTTAGTGCCTAGTCGGTAAAAAACGTGAATACGCCTAGTAAAACGCCGGTTAGCCGATGATGGTTCTTTGAGTCCCGCTGAAGGGCGTGTTTCATATTGTATCTCTGTACTTGCCCCCAAACCTTTCACTCAGTGATTCGTTTATCAGACCCGCTAGGCTTTCGCGCTGCCTCTTGCTTCAATCCTATCGAACCACCCCTGCACATGCGTGTGCGCAGGATCAATCGGCTGGCCGATGCGGCTTCCGAAATCCAGCATACAGTACAGAAAAACGTCGGCGAGCGAGAATCGAGAGCCGACGATGAACTCGCGCCCATCAGCCAACTGCTCGTTCAACCAAGCTAATCGATCCTGCGCCACGCGCTTCAGCCCCGGGGCGGCCTCGGGGACGGTAATCATGCGATCTTGAAAAAGAGGCAGGCCTTCAGAATAGCGAAACCCATTCAACAAGGGCTCGCAGATAGCAAGATCGACTCGGCGCGTCCACATGCGGGTTTGAGCGCGCTCCGTAGCGTTGTCTCCGATCAAAGAGTTTGAGGCGTGCTCGTCGAGGTATTCGCAGATCGCGGTGACCTCGGCGATGATCTCTCCGCTTGCGAGTTCCAGCGCCGGGAGTTGGCCTGCAGGGTTTCGCGCAAGGTAGTCGGCTTGCCGGTTCTCGCCGCCGCGTAGGTCGATCTCGACTAGCTCGAGGTCGCAGCCGAGTTCAGCTGCGTACATGCGAACAATGTGTGGGTTGGGGCCGACCGAATTATATAGCTTCATAAGCATCCTTTTTCCCTTAACGTAGTATTAGCTTAGTTGTTCGACTCTGGGAGCCTGAAAACATACAAGACATTCCCCCCACGGCGCTGCTGAATCTCCGGCGTATGAATGCGGTAGTTGACCCCCTGCCCCGCCGCGATAGCGATGTATTGCACCCCGTCGACGCTGTAGCTCACCGGATAGCCACCGGCTGCAGAGTTTAAAACCTGCTCCCAGAGTATTTCTCCCGTGTCGGCATCGAAGGCGCGGAAACGGCGCGCATCGTCGCTCACGAATACCAGTCCACCCGCTGTAGTCAGTACCGACCCGCCAATGCCTGCGCGTTGCTTGTGACTCCACCGTGTCGCGCCGGTGGCCACGTCGACCGCCGAGAAAAGCCCGACCATGCCGTCGTCTTCTGGACCCTCGGTCGGACGCGAGACCGCCGACTGATGGTGGGCGCCGACGGTCGGTTCGACCGGTCGCAGGAAGAAGGTCATACAGGTGTTGTTAGTCGGGGCGTACAGCAGATTGGTCTGCGGGCTGTAGCCAACCGAATTCCAATTGATGCCGCCCTGGGTAGTCGGGCACACGAGTTTGCGCTGAGCGATCTCGGTGATGTCCAATTCCGGGTTGGTAATGCCCTGCCGCTTCTCCACGTCGACGCCGACGATGACATTCTGGAAGTTGGTCTCGGTTGCCCACAGGAAATCGCCGGTGGCGGCGTCTAGTGTCCACACGATGCCGGGTTTGCCGGGCACGCCGGTGATGACCTTACGTCGAGCACTCGAGTCGATGTTTGGATTCAACCACGACACGGCATCGGCATCGGGCACGACGTCGGTTTCGACAATCAATCGCTCGAAGGGATGATCCTGATCCCAATTGCCGCCGGGGATGTGCTGGAAATACCAGTCGATCTCTCCAGTCTCAGCATCCAGGGCGAGGGTGGAGTTGGTATACAGCACATCGCCGCCCTTGGTGTCGCGCTGGATCGTGCCCCAAGGTATGGGCACGGCTATGCCAATGAATATCAGGTTGAGCTCGGGATCAAAGCTCGCCGGCATCCACGCCGAGCCACCGCGGCGCTGCTCATTCGGCAAATCGCCCCAGCTCTCACCGTTCGGCTCACCGATTCGAGGAATGGTATTACGCCGCCAGAGTTCTTCGCCGGTGTCGGCGTCGTGCGCGGTTATCCAGCAGCTGGTGTTGATGTAGTAACACCCAGACATGCCGGTAATAATTTTGCCGTTAAAAACCTGCGGACCGCCGGAGTAGTGCTGTCCTACGGTCCAATCGCCGACCTGAACCTCCCAAGTGACCTCGCCGGTGGTCGCATTCAACGACACGATATAGGCATCGCGCGTGGCTAAAATTAGCTGATCTTTGTAGAGCGTGCCGTTGCGATTAGCGCAAGAGAGCGGCGCGGCATGATCTACCTCGGGCCGACGGTATTCCCATAGCGGCGTGCCGTCGGTTGCATCAACTGCCTCGATATAGTCGCAGGCCTGCGGCAGGAACATGATGCCGTCGTGAACCAGCGGCGTCGTCTCTTGCTTGCCCGGCTCCATCGTCCAAGACCACGCCAAGCGCAGGCTATCGACATTTCCTTTGTTAATCTGATCGAGCTGACTATACGCCCAATGATTGGGCGTGCCGCGCCACATGAGCCAGTCCGACGCCGGCGGGGCAGCGAGCTCTTCGAGTGTGACAGGAGTGTAATTGTCGAGCAAAGCTTGCGCGGCAGGCTTTGAAGGCTGCGCCGAGGTTTGCGCCATTGCTTGCGTCGCAGCAAAACTGAGCCAGAGAAAACAGCTGGGGAGGACTCGCATGGTTGACCCTCTTTTTTATCCAACTGTAGCAGCTCACCGCTGCGCCTCAAATACCTAACTAGATCCCTCTAATCGTGCCGACCAAATCCAGTGCCTGAGGCACACACGTCAAACGCGACTAGTTAGGATCCTCTAACTAGTGAGAACCCTCTAAAGAGTCGAGAAACCGGCGCACATCCGACGCTGTAAGCTCAGGCGCCTCCTCCATCGGAATGTGACCTAACTGCGGGTAAATCACGGTCGTAGTATTCGGCAGTATTGCTTCGAGCCGCGTCGCGGTCGATACCGGGATGACGGCATCCTGCTCTCCCCACAGGATGAGGGTCGGCTGTGAGAGCACTCCAAGGTCGGCGGGGGTTGGTGCCGTTTCTCCCATCGAATCTACTCGGCCCAAAATAGCAGCGCGCGTGCCTTCACGCATAATGAGTTGGTAGTAGCGGTCGACGAGAGCTGGGGTCACCACAGGCGAATTATTGTAGGCGGACAGAAGCCCTTGCTTAATCAGCGGTGCTGGATCCAAGTAGCGCGCAATTGCGCGAAACCAGTCCTGCCTGAGTAGGCTAAAGGCGACAGGGCCATTAGCCTCTGGTTGCTCAACCGCGCCCTCTGATTCGGCTGGAGCTACCGAATCGACCAGAATCATCGCGCGCACCCGCTCAGGGTGGGCCAAGGCATAACCCCAGGTCGCGCCACCGCCCATTGAGTTACCACCTAAAACGAACTCATCCAAGCCGGCTGCGTCTGCAACCGAATCGATGGTCGCAGTGAAAGCATCACCTCCGTAGCTTCCTGCTGGCACCGCGCCAGTTAGTCCGTGAGCCGGGAGATCGAGTGTGATGAGGCGGTAATCATCTCCCAAAATTTCTACCCAAGGCTCCCAAGTATGCAGCGACGCCATGGCTCCGTGCACCAGCACTAGCGGCAAGCCATACTGGTTGCCCTGATCTCGATAATGAATGCGCGCACCGTCTTCGGTGAGTAAGAATTGAGAGGCCGAATTTATGTATTTCGCGTCGACCTCTGCGACCGGAATATCGCCCTCAAAAAGAACGAATACCGCAGCTAAAGCCAGCACTATCCCTATCATTCGAAATTTCCTGTTCATCAAGAATTTAAGCACTAGTCACTTGTCGCTAATTTAGCCGCCTTACGCAGGCGCCGCGCCGCGCTAGGCTCGAGCTGGTGCTCGAAAAGCGTGAGGTGTTGAAGGAAGGTGCGTGATACTGCTCTGGAATCAAACGCCTGCTGAGTCTCACGCAGGTATTCGAGACCGAAGCGGATGAGTATGGTTACGTTGATCGCAAGGGAATCGATGCGAGTCCTAGGCCAGTCGAGCACGCCGACTCGCACCATCTCGCCGAAGAAGGCCTTGAACTGCCTTTTGCTCTTCTCGTAGAGCTCGGCGATGTGCTCGCCTATCACTGCGCTGTGCTGGCCGTAATCGGACTGATCGCGGTAGAGAAATCGATAGCTCGAAAGCTCCGACTCGTGAGCCGCCATCAGCGCGATGTAGTCGTCTATCACATCTCGCGACTTGCTCGGGCGCAGCGCAAAGCGTTCGTTGATGTAGACGAAGAACTGCTCGGATATCGCCTCGAGCAGGTCGCGCTTAGTTTTAAAGTGATACCAGAGGTTGCCCTCGGAGATGCCAAGCTCGGCGGCGAGCGCCGCTGTGGTGACGTTGCCATAGCCGAGCTCGTTAAAGCGCCTCTGCGCCAGCTCGATAATCCGTTCTCGAGTCTTCATACTGCTGGGACTCCAAGTGAAGGCATACGCCCAACTAGTGCTGCGCTTCTGGCATGTTCACCACTAAGCCATCGAGCTCTTCGGTTAGGGGGATCTGGCAAGACAAGCGCGAGTTGTCCCGCACATTCTCCGCAAAATCGAGCATGGACTGCTCCATGTCGCTGCGTGAGCCTACCTTGTCTAACCACTGCTCGCCGACGAAGACGTGACACGTCGCGCAGGCACAAGCGCCGCCGCAATCGGCATCGATTCCTGGCACGCTGTTATTCACCGCCGCTTCCATGACACTGCCGCCGGCGGGGACGTCGACTTCGTGGGCGGTTCCATCAAACTCTATAAAGGTAATCTTGGGCACTGGGTATTCCTTCTACTATTAATCTTTTGTGCTACTTCAGTTGATTCGGCGGCAAGGCCTGCCCGCAGGCAGGCAGCCTATTGCAGCTTAGGCCTGCTTGGCGTGCAACACCACGGGCAGATGAGTATAGCCGAGCACGAAGTTCGACAGCACGCGCTCGGGTTCGCCGACGACTTCGATCTTATCGAAGCGCTTCAACGCTTCCTCCCAGAGGATTCGCAGCTGCATCTCTGCCACACGATTGCCCATGCAGCGGTGGATGCCGAAGCCAAAGGATACGTGCCGACGCGCGTTGGCGCGGTCGATCTTGAACGCGTCGGCGTCTTCGATCACCTCGTCGTCGCGGTTGCCAGAGATGTACCACATCACCACTCTGTCGCCCTTCTTGATCTGCTTGCCTTGAAACTCGATGTCTTCGAGCGCGGTGCGGCGCATGTGGCCGAGCGGGGTCTGATAGCGGATGATTTCAGAGACCATATTTGAAACGAGTTCTGGGTTAGCCTTAAGCTTCTCCCACTGGTCGGGATTACGGCTCAGCTGCAGCACGCCACCGGTCATCGAATTACGGGTCGTATCGTTGCCTCCAACTATGAGCAGGATGAGGTTGCCGAGAAACTCCATGGGATTGTCGAGCATATTCTCCGTTTCTTTATCGTGTGCGAGCAGCGAGATGAAATCGAATTTGCGCGGCTGGCCTTTACGCTCTTGCCAAAGCTTGGCGAAGTAGGCGAGACACTCTTGCAGAACAACATTGCGCTCTTCAAAGGTGATATCACTGCGCCCAGTCGACGGCGAGGCTGTCGCGACGTCTGACCAGTAAGGCAACAAGTGGCGATCTTCGAAGGGGAAGTCGAACAGCGTTGCCAGCATTTGCGTCGTCAGTTCGATCGATACGCGGTCAACCCAGTTGAACTCTTCTCCGACCGGAAGCTCGTCGAGGATTTTTGACACGCGCTCGCGAATCAGCGCCTCAAGGTCGGCAAGCTGCGTTGGCGCAACCGCGGGCTGCGCGGCACGTCGCTGCACGTCATGGATCGGCGGATCCTGCGCGATAAACATCGGTGTCTTGAAGTTAGGGTCGACATCGCCTACGACGATATTCTCATGTGATGAGAAGACCTTATGATTGGAATCTATCGCCACGATGTCGTTGTACTTAGTAATTGACCAGTAAGCACCGAATTCGCTCTCTGGCGTATAGTGCACCGGATCTTCTTGGCGCAGACGCCTAAAGTACTCCTCGTGCACATTCTCTTTAAACAGTATGGCTTGTGCTGGGTCTAGCGATTCCAGTGGCAAGCTCCATGGATCACGCCACGCCTCCTTACTAGTCTCCGCCACGACATCAACCGACTCACTCGTTGCTCCGTATGACATATTTCTTTCCCTCCCTACTATTCGGACTTAAAAGCCAAGACTCCTTAATTAGGTTGATAACCCTAAATTATCCTGAGCGCAAGCGTGACGCCCCATACAGAGAATTTTCGCTTCAAATTTGGTCGGCTATTAAATAATTTCTGAGACAGAAAACTACTTGCATTCGCTTGTTAGTCCCGAGTATCGTGACCGAATCGTCAAATTTCGATTATTAGCAAGAAGAAATGAGTTAATAAAAGATATTAACAGCGATAACATGAGTACGAACGTTACAGATAGTTACCAACGGTAACACCTTATTTGAGGTCGTTGGTAGTAACGCCGACAAGCCATGGGGAAAGCCTGCAATTTCAGCAGAGCAGACAATGGTAGGCGTAATTAAGTTGTATACCCTCCCTTAAAAGCCGCACCCGCAAGTTGTGGCGCCTGTCTCTTATCCAAGGCTTGTAGAACCTTAAGAGTCAAAAAATAAAAATAGTGAGGGGGAAGACTATGCAACACAGAAGTAAATTCGCAACTCAACTTATGGGCGCCGCGGCACTGTTCTCGGCCACCAGTTTCGCAGGTCAAGTGTTCGCACAAGATGGCCAACGACGCATCGAAGAGGTCGTGGTTTCAGCAGAACGCAGAGAAGCCTCTATACAAGACACATCGATTTCGATTACGGCTCTGACAGGTGAAAACCTCGAAGACTTCGGCATTCGTAACCAAGAAGACTTACAGAATTTCGTGCCGGCGACAACGATCCAGCCCTACGATTCGACGATTCGTGGCGTGGGTCGTAACTTCCGCGCACTCGGCGGTGACCCCGGCGTCGCCACCTATACCAATGGAATCTACTCTGAAGATTTGATTACCGCGACCGCGGCAACCTTCTGGGATGTCGGCCGTATCGAGGTTCTGCGTGGACCACAAGGCACGCTCTACGGCCGAAACGCGGTGGGTGGTGCAATTAATATCCTCTATAACGAGGCAGCCTTCGAGAAGGACTACTCGTTCAAGACAATCATGGGGAACTTCGGTACCAGAGAAGCCTACGGCATGTTCAACACGCCACTAATCGAAGACAAGCTCGCTATGCGCGTCAACTTCAGCCTACGAGACCGTAATGGCATCGTAGAAGAAATTGGTGGCCCAACACCAGACGTCGACGGCCTCGGCACGGACAACGGCGCGGTGCAGTTTACATGGACACCGACTGAAGATATCGAAGTCAAGGCGCGCCACAACCAACTAAAAGTGGATCGTTCGTTCGGCGGCGCCAACGGCGCAGGACTCGTAGTGCTTAACGAAGGCGGACAGAACAATCGTATCACCGACGCACTGGTTCCAGGCTATCGCTTTATCGACACCAACAATACCGACCAGGCAAATTACTTCCAAAATAATTGGTACGATTCGAGCAAGCCGATCCTGACTTTCAACCATCCAGTAACGGGCGCGGTAGGCCAAGCGCAACGCAATCGTGCAGGCATCGATTTCGGCGATTTCGACGGCATGCAGAACGCAGCTGCGTCGCTGGACGGCTTTAACTACACCAGTCCTGAGTCTGCGCAGCGCTACAACGACTGCGTATTCCCCAGCGATATCTCGGGATCCGACCTGTGCGCCGCGTCCGATGGCACCAACTACGAACGCATCAAGAACAACTCCACGCAGATTAGCGCGTCTTGGACGGTTAACGACCGTCTTGAGCTCGTCTATCTGTACGGCGATACCACGCTAAGCTATAAGCGCAACACAGACGACGACAATACGGGGTCGAAATTCCACGATCGCCAGTTCTATGTGAACCACGAGGCGACCTACACCTCACACGAGTTGCAGGCCTTCTACGACATCAATGATCGTCTATCCGTAACCTCGGGCATATTCGGCTACGACGCTACCATCGATCAGCGAGGTGATTTTTACTCCAACGTTGGTGAGGCACGCATGCTTAACGCCTACCAGGACAATACAGCAATCAGTGCGGGCGTATCCGCAGCCACAGGGATTCCCGCCGGGTTGAGCGCCTCAACACTCGCCTTCGGTGGACGCCCTATGGTTAGCCTCAATAGCGCGAAGCTATCGTGTCAAGTTGCGTCGCCTGCTGCAACTTGTGCTGCGAACAACGGTGGCAACAATCTTCAAACATCGGCATGGTATGGCGACGATGGGAGCAATCCAGACCTGAACGTCGTAAACGGCATTCAGAGCAAGGCAAGTGATCTGCTTTATGCTACCCAAACCAATCGAGATGCTTTTGCTGCCTACACCCAGGCTGTATTCGACATTAATGAGAAGTTCACGCTGACGATGGGAGTGCGATATGCCGAAGATACCCTGAAGTCTGAGGAAAATCTTTGGCGATACTCTGAAACGGGCGCGGCTCCAGGCGGCTTCTTGGGTCTATACGGAGGCTTAGCGGCTGTGAACATTGCCAACGGCGGGCTTGTTAAGGATGCCGATGGCAACTATACCGTACCTACGGAGAAGGCAACCAACGGCGGCATTCCCTTCGCGCTTAGCGTCTATCGACCCTTCGAGCGAACAGATACCAAAACAACTGGTCGCATCAATTTGGATTGGGATATCAACGACTCGACGATGATGTATTTCTCGGCGACGTCGGGTTACCGTGCGGGCGGTTACAGTCTGGTGTATTTCAGCCAGACTCCAACCTACGACCCAGAGGATTTGATTGCCTACGAGATCGGCTACAAATCACAGCTGTTCGACGACACTCTGCAGTTAAATGCTTCGCTTTACATGTACGACTACTCGTCTATCCAGACTTTCACGACCGAAGTTAACTCTCTGGGCAGTACGTCTACATCTGTACTCGCCGCCGGGGGCGCTGAAGTATTAGGACTAGAGGCTGAGGCTCTATGGCTCGCCACAGACAACCTCACACTGGGCGGAAATTTCAGTTTCACTCCGAGCGAGTACACAGAGTCGTTCCTTATTTCTGATGCGTCAAACGCAGATATCCCCGGATCGCTCTATCCTGAGTTTGACACTCTAACTAGTGACATCAAGGGTAACCAGCTTATTCAGGTACCTGAGAGCAAGTTCACAGCCTGGGGCAGCTACTCCAAGCCTCTAGCCGGTGGCGATTCGCTTGAGTTTTTCAGCGTCTATAGCTGGATAGATGACGTGTATTACTCTCCGTTCGAGGACAGTCGCGAAATGTCGCCGTCTTATGGCCGAGTCGATGCCCGCGTAACTTGGCGCTCGGGCGAAGGCAATTGGACTGTCACGGGCTTCATGAACAATGTGCTCGATGACATCGGCCACCTGCAGATCATGCGTACGGGCGAGGCCGAGTTCTTCCGCCACAACTCGACCACCACTGCGCCACGCATGTACGGTATCGAGTTGACATATGACTACTAAGCTCTACTAAATAAAACGGGCTGCTACGCCGCCCGCGTCAATAAAAATGGCCCGTTGCTCCTCGCATCGGGCCATTTTTTTATCTTCGCAGGTCGCAAATACCGAGCGCCGCGTATGGCACTGTGTGATGGGCTCAAGACCTCAGATACAATAGCTGCACTTTATCAGCTCACTCAGCTCAAGCATCTCTGCTCATCTTCATTCACATAGTTCCTCAGGAAAGATCAACGCCACTATGCAAGAGATCCTCATCATCGGCGCAGGCATGGCTGCCACAGCGCTCACTCACGAGCTCGCCGGCCATGCGAATATCACGCTCGCAGAAAAGTCACGCGGCATGGGCGGCCGCATGTCCACCCGGCGCAGCGACGCATTGCAGTTCGACCATGGCGCCCAGTTTCTTACCGCGCGCTCAGACGAGTTCAAGACCTTCATCGACAAGGCGCTACGCGCGGGATGGGTCGCGGAGTGGCAGCCGCTGGTGATTACCCTCGCGGCGGATCAAAAACCGTATAAGCGTGACTGGTTCGAGCCGCATTATGTTGCCACGCCGAGTATGAATGCGCTGTGCAAGGCACAGCTGCGCGAACTCGAAGCGCTGCGGCCAGAACTGCGCATCGCGCTGGGCACCGAGATTGCGACGCTCACGCAAGAGGAGACGGGCCGCTGGACCGCAACCACGAAGGATGGCGATCGCCTCGGCGCCTTCGATCAGGTGATTAGCACGGCGCCACCGCGGCAGACCGAAGCGCTCTTCGCCACCACAGGATTCGACGCGCTGGCCTCGCTCGCGGACGCGAGTCACCTGCCCTGCTTTAGCCTAATGCTCGGCACGGCTCAGCCGCTGGAGCTGCCTTTTGATCTCGCCGTAGTAAAGGATTCTCCCGTCGCGCTGATCGCCAACAACGGCAGCAAGCCTGGGCGCGGTAGCACGCAGTCTCTGCTGGTGCACGCCGATAACGGGTGGGCGCGCGAGCATTTAGAGGATGAGCCCGAACAAGTAGAGGAAGTTTTACTAGCGGCGACGGAGAGCCTCACAGGGATAGACCGCGGCGCGCTCGCCTATCGCGCCTTACACCGGTGGCGCTATGCGAAAACGGAAACCGCGTTAGCGCTGGATTACTTAGTTGACGCCGACCGCGGCCTCGCTGCCTGCGGCGACTGGTGTCTCGGAGCCACCGTCGAGAGTGCATTCCTTAGCGGGCAGCGGCTCGGCGCTATGCTGCGCGAGCGCCTCGCTGGTTAACGCGCCAGCTTCGCAATAATCAGCTTCAACTGTGCGGCGTCGAGGCGCCGCTCGTCGAACGCGGGCATCTTACCCTGTCGCCCTTCGCGCAGAGTCACCAGTATCGTGTCTAGATCGCCACCATAGAGCCACGTGTTGTCGGCAAGGTTTGGCGCGCCGAGGAACACGTTGCCCGCGCCGTCGACACCATGACATGCCGCGCAGCTCTGCTCGTAGACCGCGCGTCCGGCATGCTCTCGGTTATCGAATTCCAACAGATAGTTCGCAACGGCAACAGTATTCTCCTCGCCGATGATTGCCTCCCAAGCAGGCATGTTGGCGTTGCGCCCCCCGCGCAATGTTTGTTCAAGCTGCTCCGGGCTGCCGCCCCATTGCCAATCGACATCGAGCAGATTGGGAAATAAATTCGCCTGCCCACGCCCATCGACACCGTGGCAAGCCGAACACTCGCGGCGGAAAATGCGGTCCGCGGTATCCATTAGCGCCCTGTCGGCCTGCACCTCGGCAAGGCTTAGGTTCGCGATCTCGGCGCGGCGCGCGTCGAAACTCTCTTCATAGATCTCATAGCTGGAGACGAGACGCTTACCCTGTGACCAGTTTAATAGCCCTTCGAAGGAACCTAGACCCGGATACAGCATGAGGTAGACGAGCGAGAACACCATCGCGCCGAGTAGCATCCAGAACCACCACAGTGGCGGCGCGCTCGAGCCTTCCCTCAGGTCGCCATCCCACACAGGATCGTGGGCTTCGGCGTCGGGCTTATCCGGCGGCGCGAAGTAGACGCTAAGTACCACCCAGGCGAGCGTCGCGAGCGAAACGCAAGTAAGCACGACGACCCAGCCGCTCCAGAAGCCCGTAGGCAGATCAGCCATCATTGTTTTTCCCCTCCTGCTTCAGCGTCGGAGGGGCGAGCTGCCTCTACAAAAACCTCGTCTTCTAGCGGAATGCGCGCAGCGGCGACGGCTGACTCAGCCTTACCCCTGGTTCCGAACCAGATTGCCACGCCAACCATGAATGCCATGACGAACATATCGCCCGCAAAAATAAACAGCGTCATCGCGCAATCTCCTCGTCTAGCCCCGTGCCAAGCATTTGTAGGTAGGCAATCAGCGTATCGATCTCCAGCAAGCCCTCGAGGTCGGCTTCGGCCTGCGCAATCTGCTCATCGGTATAGGGCGTGCCAAGCGTTCGCAGGGCTGTCATCTTCGCCACAATATCGCCTGCTCGATGGGCTTCACGCTTAGCCAGCCAGGGATAGCCTGGCATGATGCTCTCAGGAATGACCGCACGCGGATCGATTAAGTGGATGCGATGCCAATCGTCGGAGAATTTGCCGCCCACACGGTGCAGATCTGGTCCCGTGCGCTTAGAACCCCAGAGGAACGGCCGGTCGTAAACGAATTCGCCGGCGCGGGAATACGGCCCGTAGCGCTCAACCTCGGCTATCAACGGCCTTACCTGCTGCGAATGACAGACGCTACAGCCTTCACGGATATAGATATCGCGACCGGTTAACTCCACAGCGGTATAGGGCTGTGTGTTAGTCGATGGCGCTTGCAGGCTCTTTTGGTTGAGCACCGGCAGGATTTGCACCAACCCGCCTATGGCGGACACGAGCAAAATACCGAAGATCAGAAGCCCGGTGTTTTCTTCTATGCGCTTATGCAGCGAGAGTGCGCTCATACTGCCGCCTCCTTGCCGATGGCATACGCGGGGTCGACGGGTGGCGGCTTGACGACTACCGCCTTCCTGCCGACGAGTGTCTTGGAGAGGTTATAAGCCATGAGGCAGGTACCCGCGAGGAAGATCAGCCCAGCAATGAGGCGCAGCGCATAGAACGGCTGCATGCTAGCCATAATGTCTTTGAAGCTGAAGCTGAGCTCGCCGATCTCGTCGACGCTGAGCCACAGTAGGCCTTGAGAAACCCCAGCTCCCCACATCGCGACGATGTAGAGCATGGTGCCGGCGAGCGCTAGCCAAAAGTGAATATTCGCCAATCGCACGCTATACAGTGGAACGCCAACTAGGCGTGGTGCCATAAAGTAGAACGTGCCGTAGGTAATCATCGCGTTCCAACCCAGCGCACCGGAATGCACGTGACCGATGGTCCAGTCGGTAAAGTGGCTCACCACGTTGACGCTCGGGAATGACATCATCGGTCCTTCGAAGGTGGCTAAACCATAGAAGGCGAGGGACAGCACGATAAATTTGAGCGCAGGATCTGTACGCAGTTTCTCCCATGCTGTGCTCACTGTCATGATGCCATTAATCATCGTCGCCCAAGACGGCGCCAGCAAGATCACACTCATCACCACCGCAAGTGACTGCACCCACTCAGGGATCGCGCTGTAGTGCAGGTGATGCGGCCCAGCCCAGATGTAGCTGTAGGTGAATGCCCAAAACGCGACGACCGACAGGCGATAGCTCCAGATGGGGCGACCCGAGTGCTTCGGCAGAAAGTAATACATCATGCCGAGGAAGCCACCGGTGAGCAGGAAGCCCACGGCGTTGTGGCCATACCACCATTGCACTACGGCGTCTTGCGCGCCCGCGTAGAGCGAATACGACTTGCCGAAGGTGACCGGAATGGCGAGATTATTGACGATGTGGAGCATCGCGATAACGATGATCAGCGCGCCGTAGAACCAATTGGAAATATAGATGGGGCGGATCTTACGCCTCGCGATGGTGCCGAAGAACACCACGCCGAATAAAACCCAGACCACCGCGATCGCGATGTCGAAAGGCCATTCCAGCTCGGCATACTCCTTGGTGCTGGTCCAGCCCGCCAATAGTGACAAGCCGCCAAGCAATATAATGAGTTGCCAGGCGTAAGCGCAGAACCACGCGAGCTTAGGCGCGAAGAGACGCACGTGGGAGGTGCGCTGCACGCTGTAAAACGCCGTCGCCATCAGCGCCGAGACTCCGAAACCAAAAATGATGCCATTGGTATGCAGCGGACGCAGGCGGCCGAACGACAGCCAAAACTGCCCGAAATCCATGGTCGGCCACAACAACTCGGCAGAAATGTAGACGCCTGCGGTCATCGCGATAACCGCCCACAGAACCGAGAACTGGATCAGGCGAATGACGACGGTGTCTTCGTAGATGTCGGCGCTGTCTTGACTAGAGTGGGTTGTTGCCATGGTGGGGCGGCTGCCTCCTGTTGGTTCGATTCAAAAATTACTGCTGAATATGAAGGGCGCTAGACACCTAGCAGTGGCCCGATACCTAACGTCCAGAGAGACATGCTAATGCCCAATAGACTCACCGCGGCGACCAACAGCCAACCGACCAGTGACGACGCCATAAGCATGCCGCGCTCGGGTGGAATGCCTAACGCGATTGGGATGCCCTTATAGAGCAGATACATCGCCCAGATGGTGGTTGGAATAAGCACGAGCGCATTGAAGAACACGTCAGGCGATAGATGCGCAACACTGGCCACAGCGAGGGGTTCGCCGACGATCGTAATAAGCGCGACGTGACGGCCAAATGAGGCGTTAGCCCCGTAGGTATCAGCCATCCAGCGGCTAATCAGCGCCGTGGTGACGAGCCCGAAGAAGAGAATGAAAAGATAGCCAAGACTAATCAATAAGAGCGTGCCGGTCCCCATATACAAGGGCGTGCCTGCGCCAAGACGCCAGCCGAACTGCGAAGCACCGATGAAAGAGAACAGGGGGGGGAGCAATAGGAGCCAAAGGGAATAGCGAAAGAGGATACGCAAAGGAGCGGGATCAACTTCGGCGAGTTTGGCGAACGCGATTTTCGGCTCGTAGAGCGCCTTGAACAACAGGAAAGAATAAATCGAATCGCGCATGCCGCCCCTCTCCAAACTCCGCCGAGGACGGTCGTTAGGATTCACTTACCGTAGAGAGGCTACAGTATAGGGCAATCTACTGGAGCAGACCTTGATCTAGCTCAATGGGCTTAGGCCGGAGGCTGTTAAGGCAGCGCCACGCTAAATTGATACTCGCCAGAATACGTTTGGCTATCGCCTTCGACCTGGGTTTCCCAATTTACCGTGTAGTCGCCGTTGGTGAGCGCCGGACGATAGATCTCCATCATCAGATCGTCTGCGCCCATCGTGTGTAGGCCACGTAGCGTGTACTCGCCTTCAGGCCCAGTAAGCGTGACTGTGCTGACATCGACGTTGGGAAGCGACGCATAGAATAAGCGCAGTGTGCGCGGCAGACGCTCGGTGATTGTTGAACCGGCCGCCGGCTCGGCATTTAACAGCGGCGAATAATCTGCTCCGCTAGTGCAGCCACCGAGAAAAAAAACGGCTGCTAAGACGGCTGCCGATGGTCGCAGTGAACGCAGAAAGGAAAGCCTATAACGCAGCATGAAGAAACTCTCGCTTTAGTGACTTGTGCGATCGCGTCGCGCCTGGGCCAACTCTTTTGCAAAGGCATCGAGACGCGAACGAATTTCCGCCTCGGTCATCGTGGAAGACCCTGAACTCTTAGTCGAACCACCCTCTTCCGTCTTCAAGCGCAAGCTACTGACTTCGTGCGTTTCAGAGGTGTCAGTGTCGCCGCTCTCACTGTATTCGTTCGCCATTGCATGCGCGCCTTTACTCATCGCTTATTTCTCCCTTACCACCAAATACTGCGAGCGAATTCAACCGTTAACGCAAGATATAGATTTGCACACTTTCTGTCAAATATTATCTATAGACAATTTATAGAGAGCTTATAAATATAATAGGACACCCAATTTATTTCTATTTTTCTCAGTTTATCTTCTCCAACCCCCTATTTACGCCAGCTCCAGCGCCTCTCACAACAACACATTCCTCAACATCCAACCCAAACGCGCAGCGACTCACTGCTCAGGCAATATTCGACGATGTTTTATATTAAAGGACACCCAATTAATTTTCGTATACGCCCTCATAAGCCGCCTGCCACAACAACAGACGGAAAAAGGAAAAGTTTTGAGGTTTTAAAAGGAATTTTTCAACGCGCAGCCGTGCCACAGCACGCTTTTTCCGCGCTCAGGATGTTACTGGCGCGGTAAGCCAGGCGTTTGCGGTAGTAGGGAAGGGTAAAGGTCTATGCGGCGAAGAGGTGCTTGGCTGCGGGCACGCCGCGAATCCATTTAGTGGGCGAGCGCAGTGTCTCACCTTGTCGTTGCCTTATCGCATGATGCGCGAGAAGCGAAACCTGATCTCCCGCTGCTGTGGCGTAATGCCGGTGGAAAAGCGTCACCGCCTCGATCCAAGCACTGCCGCTCATGTCTAGCTGGTTAAGCAGCGGATGGTTGCCGAACTGCGGTTCGGCCTGGCCTGATCTCTGGGAACGGAGTGCGCGGACACTCGCATCGAGTAATGCAACATAACTAGTTTGCGTTATGGGCAGTACATTGTGCGCGTTACCCCCTGCCGACGAGAACGGCCGCAATGTCTGCACTCGCTTCGTTTTCTGCAGGTGCCTAGTATTGCGCCGCCTCAGCAGGCGCTGTTGCCGATAGTTCGGGGTGCGCAAGCGCTGTGCCTGGCGAATTAGGCGCTCTTGTATTGAGGTGAAATCACTCGCCTCGAGGGTGTCGTTTACCCCTGCCCTAATCGGATTGAGATCGACATAAGCCATACAAGTCACCAATGCGCGCTCATCGAGCAACGCCTGGCTCTTGAAACGTCCTTCCCAGAACCGGCCCGTACAACCGTCCTCTCGATTCGAGGCGCGCGCGATGCGCTCATTAAGGCAACGCATGAACCAACTAATATCCTGCAGTCGCTCGCGCCACAGACCTATAGTCTTTGCCTCTTGTGCTCGAGCGTGCCGGCTCGTGCTATTCAAACGTAGCATCTCGATTATCTGGGCATTGCGTGGGAAAAGCCGGGTCCAACGGGCGACCACTTCGTCGTCGCTCATTGCCACGCCCGCACCCGTATCGACACACAGCACAAGATGATAATGATTACTCATCACGGCGTAGGCACACACGTCGATGGCAAACTGGTTCGCAAGCCACTGCATACGCTGCACGATCCAAGCCTTACGATGGTCGTAGTTTTCGCCGGTAAGGGGGTCGTCGCCGCACAGATAGGCACGCCTCACACACCGCGATATGCAGTGATAGTAAGGGGTCTCCGCGAGGGAAACCTGCTGATAGCGCGCTCGTGTCACTTAGCGTCATCCAATAGTATGTCTAGGCTCTTGCTCAAATTTCACTCGAGTTTCTAAACGGGCGATCGATTCTAGAGATATTGGTGTAGACTGCAAGCCGAAATAATCTGCGTACAGAGACTACTATGCGTATCGGCATCGATCTTGGCGGCACCAAAATTGAAGGAATCGTCCTAAGCGACAACGGCGAAATCATCAACAAGCTTCGCGTCGAGACCGCAGGCGACTACTACCCTGCCCTGCTTGAGAACCTCTGCGCCGTCATCGACGCCCTTCAGGCGAGCGCCGAATACCGCCTCAGTGTGGGTATCGGCACCCCTGGCGCGCTCTCCACCAATGGCGAGATGAAAAACTGCAATGCGATCGCACTTAACGGTCAGCGCCTTCAGGAAGATGTCGAAAATCGTCTCGGCTACGAGGTGCGTATTGAGAACGACGCAAACTGTTTCGTCCTATCGGAAGCGCACTTCGGCGCCGCCATGGCGGCCAAATCGGTGTTTGGGGTCATTGTAGGCACCGGCTGTGGTGGCGGGCTCGTCATCGATAAAAAGTTGGTAACTGGGCCCAACAGCATAAGCGGCGAGTGGGGCCACAACTGCATGCCCGCCAACGCTCGCGCGCTCATCGACACCGACCGGCAGTGCTACTGCGGCCGCACCAATTGCATAGAGACTCTGCTCTCGGGCCGAGGGATGAGTATCAGCTATCGTGACGCAACTGGGGAAGATTTGACGGCGATTCAGATCGCGTTGAAGGCGCACGAAGGCTATGCGCCTGCGCTCGCGTGCATAGACATCTATGCCAATCACCTCGCACACTGCTTAGCGACAATCATTAATATGATTGATCCGGAGGTCATCGTACTAGGGGGAGGCTTGTCGAACATTTCCGCGCTTTACCGCGCCGTGCCCTCGCGATTAGGGTCGCTCGTCTTCACCGACACTGTGAAGACACGCATCGCAGCACCCAGCTTTGGCGACGCGAGCGGCGCCATCGGCGCCGCCTGCTTGTGGGATCGCTAAGCGCCGAAGGGGTGGCGCAAGATAATCGTCTCTTCGCGATCGGGACCAGTCGAGATAATATCTACGGGCACCTCGATGGCGTCTTCTATATAGCGAATATAGGCGCGCGCATTCTCGGGTAATTCCGCGAGGCTCTTAGCCCCTACTGTCGATTCACTCCAGCCTGGCAGGTCTTCGTAAATCGGCTCGAGTTCTTTGTAGCTATCGATATCCATCAGGCTCGCAGAAGCGCTATCGCCCTTGCCTTTATAGCCGACGCAGACCCGAATAGTTTCAAGTCCGTCCAGAACGTCGAGTTTCGTGAGGCAAATACCCGAAACGCTATTAATACGCACAGCGAAGCGCACGGCCGCTGCGTCGAACCAACCACAGCGACGATCGCGCCCGGTGGTCGCACCCTTTTCATGTCCAACGCTTGCCAGATGGGCGCCAACCGCGTCGAAGAGTTCTGTGGGGAAAGGGCCAGAACCTACGCGCGTGGTATACGCCTTGGTAATTCCCAACACATAATCGAGATACAAAGGGCCGTAGCCACTACCCGTTGCCGTGCCTCCCGCAGTTGTGTTCGACGAGGTGACGAACGGGTAAGTGCCATGGTCGATGTCGAGCAACGAACCCTGTGCACCTTCGAAAAGGATGTCGTCGCCGGCCTTACGGTGTGTGTGCAGCAGGTCGATAGTGTCGTGAATAAGCGGCCGCAGATTACGTGCGAGCTCGAGCTGGCTGGCAAGCGTTGCCTCGAAGTCGACAGCTTCGACGCCGTAGTAATTTTCGAGCATGAAATTGTGATACGCGGTGAGCTCTTTGAGCTTCTCAGCGAAGCGCTCTTCGTTCAGCGTTTCGGCAAAGCGGATGCCACGGCGACCCACCTTATCTTCATAGGCTGGGCCTATGCCGCGCCCCGTCGTGCCAATTTTGCCGTCGCCTTTCTTGAGTTCACGCGCCTGATCGAGCGCAATGTGGGAAGGCAGGATTAACGGACAGGCACCGCTTATGCGCAGGCGATCGCGGACGAAAACGCCCTTCTCTTCGAGAGACGCGATCTCTTTCACCAACGCTTCTAGACTTAACACGACACCGTTACCGATCACGCAGGTGACGTTCTCGCGCAGGATGCCACTCGGCAGCAGATGAAGGACGGTCTTCTGGCCATCGATAACTAATGTGTGGCCGGCGTTGTGCCCGCCCTGGAAGCGTACGGCAACCGACGCCTGGTCGGTTAGCAGATCGACGATCTTACCCTTGCCCTCATCGCCCCACTGGGTCCCTAGCACCACTACAGATTTTGCCATCTCGGCCTCTCGTTGCTTACATGAATCGCCCAGCGTTAGTGAGCGCATAAAAATGGAATCGCCGGCGCGCCTTAGAGCGACTCGACCTGCCAGCCGTTATCGCCCTTCACGATTCGCCGATCGCAACCTTGCTCGAAAAGCTCGGCTGACGCCGCCATCGGCTCGACAAGGCTCGCGACCACGGTTTCGCCCGCCGCCCGCAGTGCATCGACGACCAGCGCGAGCGCTGGGTCAGTTGAGAGCGGCGCAGCTATCGCCGCAGGCTTCACACACTCGGCCTGAGATAGTTTAACCAGCGTTTTAAGATCACAGTCGAAGCCCGACGCAGGCCGCGCGCGACCAAACACTTCGCCGATATCGTCGTAACGCCCGCCTTTAGCAACCGCGCGGCCGTGGACCGGAGAGTACGCCGCGAATACGACGCCGGTGTGATACTGATAGCCGCGCAGCTCACACAAATCGAAACACAGGCGGATGCCTGGCACACGCGCTCTGACACCGGCGGCGATCTGCGCAAGTTCTTGCAGTGGGGCGCGCACGGCTTCAGGCGCATCAGCGAAGGCAGCCAGTGCCTCGTCTAACACATTCTCATCGCCGCTGAGCTGCGTGAGCTTGTTCAACAACGCACGCAGAGGCTGATCGGCGACAGAGTCTGCGAGCAGGGCTTCGATTTCGTCGAACGCCTTTCGTTGGACCGCGTCGAACAGCGCCGCCTCGGTTGCCGACTCGATACCGGCAGCATCGACCAGCGCGCGGAAAATGCCCACATGGCCGAGCACGTGATGAATCTCCGGCACAGCTGCCGCCTCGAGCGTGGCATGCATCAAACAAATCAGCTCGATGTCGCACTCTACTCCGGCGTGCCCGTACAATTCGGCACCAACACGAATCGGCACGCGCGAGGTCAGCAAGCCGCGCGGCTTGGTATGCAGCACGCTGTCGGCATAACACAGGCGCACAGGGCCTTCTCGATTGAGACAATGGGCATCAATACGCGCCGCCTGTGGCGTGATATCAGCGCGAATACCCATCATGCGGCCGCTGAGCTGGTCGGTAATCTTGAAAGTGTGAAGGTCGAGGTCGTGGGACGAGCCGACTAATAATGAGTCGAGAAATTCGATGAGGGGAGTGATGACGAGCTCATAGCCCCAAGAACCGTAAAGGTCGAGCAGCCCGCGGCGCAGGGTCTCGAGCTTATAGGCTTCGCGCGGGAGGATTTCCTCCACGCCGTCTGGCAGCAGCCAGCGCTTTGCGGTAGTCATGTCTCGGTCGTGTCCTTTCTCTTAGAGGTCGGCGTAAGTCGGCGCTCGTCGACAACAGTCGGCTTCAATCTCGGCCTTTAGGCCATAAACGGCAGACGCGCGAAGCGCGGGCGAAGGTGTTGCCCATTTAGCAGCGTTCGACAAAGCAGGTATTTTACGCCAGCTGAGCGCAGCAATAAACGGAAGATTCCGCAAAAACGCGAAAGGCCCCAATCCGGGATACGAAGCGGGGCCTTTCGACGACTCTACAAAGCAGGTCTAGTTAGAAATATTTCCGCCTTTCAGGTACTTAAAGTAATCACTCTCGGGATCAAGCAGCATCACGTCGCCTTTATTGTTAAAGGTCTGACGGTAAGAGTTGATGCTACGCGTGAACGCGAAGAACTCGGGGTCCTTCTGATACGCCTCGGCATAGATACTCGCTGCCATCGCGTCGCCTTCACCTCGAATCTGCTCTGCGTCGCGGTAGGCTTCGGCGCGGAAGATCGTCGCCTGCCTGTCTGCATCCGCGCGGATGCCGATTGCGAGCTCTTCGCCGCGCGAACGCAGCTCCTGCGCCTCGCGGTTACGCTCGGTGATCATGCGCTCGTAGACTGAAGACCGCACGTCGTCCGGCAGGTCGATGCGCTTAACGCGCACGTCGATGACTTCGATACCGATATCTGCCGCCGTGTTCTCATTGAGTTCTGCGGTGAGGTCGAGCATCAGTTGATCGCGCTCGCCGGCGACCACTTCTTGTAGGCTTCGCGCACCGATTTGGTCGCGTAGGCCATCGTTTATGCGCTGAGCGAGGAGCGCGCCGGCGTTTGAAACCTCGCCCCGAGTGGAGATATAAAATTGACCCACGTCGACAATGCGCCATTTCGCATAAGAATCGACCTCGAGCGCCTTTTGCTCGAGTGTCAGGTAACGCTGCCGCGGTGAATCTTCGGTCAGAATGCGCGCGTCGAACTTACGGACCGTGTTCACCAGTGGCATTTTCACGTGCAGCCCTGGCTCGATATCCGCATTGACGATTTCACCGAATTTCAGCATCACCGCGCGCTCAGTTTGCCGCACGACGAACAGCGAGTTCGCAGCGACGAATAGGGCAACGAACAGTGTGCCTAGGAGTAGAAAGTTTCTCATTATCGGACTCCTCGCGTCGTCGTGGCCGGAACGCGGTTGCGATCGGCAGTGTTATTTGCTGAAGGCAGATACGGTGACAGTTGCTCGGCAAGCGTGCGTAAATCCTGTGTAGATGACGTGTTGCCTATCGAGCGGCCGCTCTGCTCCATGATCTTATCGAGTGGCAGATACAACATATTGTTGCCGCCTTCGACGTCGATCATGATCTTCGTACTCGCCGTCATTACATCTTCTAACGCCTCAATATAGAGACGCTGACGCGTCACTTCTGGCGCCTTGCTGTATTCAACCAATAGCTGATCGAAGCGTGACGCGTCACCGGTCGCTTCCGCAATCACTTCCTCACGATAGGCGCTAGCCTGCTCGATGCGGCGCTGGGACTCACCGCGAGCCTCGGGAATAATCTGGTTAGAGTATTGCTGTGCCTGATTCTGTGCGCGCTGTTCGTCTTCTCGGGCCCGGATCACGTCGTCGAATGCGGGTCGCACGGCTTGCGGCGGCTGCGCATCAACCACGTTCACTTGGCTCACGACGATACCGGTGCTGTAGTTGTCCATATAATCCTGCAAACGGTCTTGTACATCATCCGCTACGCGGTCGCGTCCCGTCGTCAGAATCTGGTCCATGAAATTACCGCCCACCACGTGACGGATTGCCGACTCGGCGGCATTATCCAAGCTGCGCTGCGGATCCTGCACAGCGAGGATATATTTCACAGGGTCGTCAATTCGGTATTGAACGGTGACTTCGATGTCGATGATGTTTTCATCTGTCGTCAGCATCGCATTGCTGTCATAGGTCTTCGCATTGAGCTGCGAAATATTCACCAGCGACACTTCATCCACAAGCGGCGGATTCCAATGCAGGCCAGGCTGCACGACGGCATCCAGCACCTTGCCGAAGCGCAGTACGACGCCTCGTTCTGCCTGGTCGACGATATAGAAACCACCAAAGGCCCAGAGGCCAGCGGCAACGACGATCAACCCTGCGAGCAGGCCGCCAGAGAAGCCGCCGCCGGCACTGCCTGATGCGCCACGCCCTGAGCCGCCGCCACCAAATAGACCGTTGAGCTTCTTAGTCAGCGAACGAATCGCCTCATCAATGTCCGGTGGGCCCTGTTCGGGACCCTTGCGGCCACCGCCGCCCCAGGGATCATTGTCGTTTGAGTTGTTGCCAGGTTCGTTCCAAGCCATTGGTTTCTCCACAGCTTCTTGAATTTCTGAGTGGCCAAGCAAACGCTTGACCGCTATATCGTGACGTCGATGGTAGCGAATTCTCGCCGATTAACCCAGCTATACCGGGCTCTGCCTTTCTGAGCCGCCAGCCTTAGTCCGCAGCAACCGCACCCTGAGCGAGCACTCGGTCGAATTCAGCTGCAGGCATGCGCACTCTTAGCAAATACTCGCCGGCCTCGCTAATTTCCTCGCCTTCGACATAGTTGGCGGCATACAGCTTACTTCGCAGCTTCGCTTCGGTGGGCGCTACGCGCAACAGTCGATTAGCCATTTCGCCTGCCAGCAACTCGCTCACCGCCTCTAATAACGTCGCGATGCCGGCTCCGGTTTTCGCCGATATCCAAACGCGTCGTGGTCGGCCCGCGCCGTCGCGCTGCAACTCGGGCTCGCGGCCGGGCAGAAGATCTATCTTATTAAAGACCTGCAATTGCGGCACTTCTTGCGCCCCTATTTCAGCGAGCACGGTTTCGACCTCAACGATGAACTCGGGGTGGTTATCATGCGCCGCGTCGATCACATGCAGCAACAAATCCGCCTGCGCGGTCTCCTCGAGGGTCGCCCTGAATGCCTCGACCAATTGGTGTGGCAGGTGGCTGATAAAACCCACAGTGTCGGCCATGATCGCCTGACCGAAGTTCGGCAGGTCAACCTTACGCAGCGTCGAGTCGAGCGTAGCGAACAGCTGGTCGGCGGCGTAGGTCTCTGCGCTAGTGAGGCGATTAAAGAGAGACGACTTGCCTGCGTTGGTGTAACCCACCAAAGAGACTGTGGGCACCTCGGCGCGGCGGCGCGAGCGACGACCTTGATCGCGCTGCGAGCGCACCTTGATGAGCGCCTTATTAATCGATTTGATGCGTTGGCCAATGATGCGCTGGTCCATCTCGAGCTGAGTCTCGCCGGCGCCGCGCATTCCGATACCGCCCTTTTGGCGATCAAGGTGAGTCCAGCCGCGCTTTAAGCGGCTGCTCAGGTGCTGCAGTTGGGCGAGTTCTACCTGCAGCTTACCCTCGTAGCTACGAGCGCGCTGAGCGAAAATATCGAGGATGAGGCCTGTGCGATCGATGACGCGGCATTTAAGCTCGCGCTCGAGGTTGCGTTCCTGACTCGGCGATAGCGAGTGGTTAAACAACACGACTTCGGCCTTATGAGACTCTACCGCAGCCTTAAGCTCTTCGAGCTTGCCCGCACCAACGAAAAAACTCGGCGAGGGCTGTTTGCGGCTGCCACTGATGATCGCAACCGGCTGAGCGCCCGCTGACAACGCGAGCTCTTCGAATTCGACGATGTCATCTGCATCGCGATCGGAGTCGATGTGCAAATTAACAAGAAGGGATATCTCACCCGAGTCCGGACGGTCGAAAAACAATCAGAGTCCTTGGGCCTAAGCCTCGTTGCCTGGCTCGTCGCTGTCGTCTTCTAACGGCTCATCACCCGGGTTCAAGGCGGGAACCTTGACCATTCTAGCGGGTACTACCGTCGAGATAGCATGTTTGTAAACCATCTGGCTTACCGCGTTCTTTAACAGAATCACGAATTGATCGAAGGATTCGATCTGGCCCTGCAGCTTAATCCCGCTCACCAGATAGATTGAAACCGGAATCCGCTCCTTGCGCAGCACGTTCAGGAAGGGGTCTTGTAGTGTTTGTCCTTTCGACATTGTTGTTCTCCTTTCGATCGACAATGCGCTTGCTTGGTCGGTGAAGCAATCACCGCTCACCTTCAGTCTATACCGAGTTTATGGTGGCAGATGTCGCTATTTTCAAGAGGCGGTGCAAAGATTCTTCGCGCGATTCGGGCAGGCAGTCGAGACCATCCCAACCGCGCAGCCAAGTAAGCTGACGCTTGGCGAGCTGACGGGTAGCGATGATACTCCTATCAACCATCTCCTGATAGTCGGTTTCTCCCTCGAGAAACTGCCAAACTTGCTTGTACCCCACCGAACGCATGGATGGCAACGCCAGCGAGAGGTCGCTGCGCTGCTTAAGTGCACGCACCTCATCAACCAACCCCGCATCGAGCATCTGCAAGAACCTTGCCTCGATCTTGCTGTGCAATACGCTGCGTTCACGCGGCTGGATTGCGCAGAATGCGAGTCGCGGCGCATCCGCCTGCGTGGCGTCGCGCTGTTCTGCTTCGTCTGCGTGCAGCTCGGTGAGAGTCTTGCCGGACACGCGATAGACCTCGAGCGCACGCTGTAATCGCTGAGGGTCATTCGGGTGGATGCGCGCTGCGGCGGGCGCATCAACCGCGGCGAGCTCAGCATGCACGGCCGCCCAGCCTTGAGTGCGAGCCTGCTCCTCAATCACCGCGCGCACCTGCGGATCGGCGTTAGGCATCGCCGCGAGGCCGTCGCGCAGCACGCGAAAATAGAGCATCGTACCTCCCACCAGCACTGGTAAATTCCCGCGCGACTTTATCTCGGCAATCAAGCGCAGTGCGTCACGGCGGAAGTCGGCGGCGGAATACGCCTGAACCGGGTCAAGAATATCGAGCAGATGGTGTGGCGCGCGAGCAAGGGTAGCGGCGTCGGGCTTGCCCGTCCCGATATCCATGCCACGATAAATTTGCGCCGAATCTACGCTCACCAGCTCGCAGGGGAAGCGCGCTGCCAAGTCGATCGCCAGCGCGGTTTTTCCCGCGGCAGTGGGGCCCATAAGGCACAGCGCATCGAGCTCGGCGCGATAAGAAGTTGGCATCACTGGCCGCGCAGGAATAATTTATCGAGCTGGCTGAGGCTCTGATACACCCAAGTGGGCCGGCCATGATTGCACTGACCGCTGCGCTCGGTAATCTCCATGTCGCGCAGCAAGGCGTTCATCTCGGGAATGGTCAGGTGACGATTCGCGCGCACCGAGCCGTGACACGCCATCGTCGATAGCAGCTCGTCCTGGTGCGCCTGCACGCGTTCGCTGCTGCCGTATTCCAAGACATCCGACAGCACATCGCGCACCAGCTGCTCGACGTTTGCGTTGCGCAATATGGCGGGAATCTGGCGCACCACGATCGATTCAGCGGCAACGCGTTCGAGCTCGAGTCCGAGCCCAAACAGCAGCTCGCGCTGGCTCTCCGCGCAGTCGGCCTCGGAGCTGCTCACGGCGATTGAGATGGGCACTAACAGCGGCTGGGTCTTCAACTCTTCGTTAACACAGGCCGTCTTCATGCGCTCGTAAGTAATCCGTTCGTGCGCGGCGTGCATGTCCACGACGATGAGGCCGTCTTTGTTTTGCGCGAGAATATAAATGCCGTGCAGCTGAGCTATCGCGAAGCCTAATGGCGGCACTTCTTTGTCGCCGTCGATCTCGCTGAGCTGGGCGTAATTCGCTATCTGCTCGCGCACCGCGGCAGGGTCAACCGAGCTTGTCTGCCAGTTGCTAATTGGCGCGTAGGATCCGCGCGGCACGCCGGTGGCGGCACCCGCGAAGTGATCGGCGCCCGTGTGCTCACCACCCACGCCGGCTAGCCCCAGGCTACTCTGCTCTGGCGCGGCGAACGCCGTCTGTTCGATAGAGCGAATGCCGTGGCCCCAGCCGCCCGCCTCACTGTTCGCCAGTTGATCTTGGGGTTGCAGAGACGCGAGCGCCTTGTGCAGAGAACTGAATAGGAAATCGTGTACCAGCCTGCTGTCGCGGAAGCGCACTTCGTGCTTAGTGGGGTGCACGTTGACGTCGACACCCGCGGGGTCCATCTCGAAATACAAGACATAAGCCGGATGACGACCGTGGAAAAGCACATCTCGATACGCCTGCTTAACCGCGTGGGTAACCAATTTATCGCGGATGATGCGTCCATTGACGTAAAAATACTGCAGGTCGGCCTGGCTGCGCGAGAAAGTCGGCAGGCTCACCCAACCCCACAGACGCATGCCTGCTGCCTCGCGCTCGATAAAGACAGAATTCTCGACAAACGCAGGGCCGCACACGAGCCCAACGCGGCGCGCGCGCTCGGTGTCGGTCGTCGCGGGCAGCAATTTATGGATAGCGCGCTGATTGTGGTTAAGCGCAAACATGACGTCGAAGCGGCTCAAGGCGAGGCGTTTAAGTACCTCGTCGATGCGCGAAAACTCAGTCTTTTCGGTCTTAAGAAACTTCTTGCGGGCGGGCGTATTAAAAAACAGATCGCGCACCTCGACCGTGGTTCCCGCGGCATGCGCCGCCGGCTGCAGGCGCGCCTCCATCTCCTGGCCCTCGGCCTCGACCTGCCACGCGGTCTCACCGTTAGCGGAATCTGCCGCCGTCTCGCGTGCACGCGAAGTCATCTTTAAGCGCGACACGGAACTAATACTCGCCAGTGCCTCACCACGGAAACCTAGACTGGCGATCGCCTCGAGGTCGTCGAGTTCGGCAATCTTG
This sequence comes from Gammaproteobacteria bacterium, assembly GCA_024639905.1. Taxonomy (GTDB): domain Bacteria; phylum Pseudomonadota; class Gammaproteobacteria; order Pseudomonadales; family Pseudohongiellaceae; genus UBA9145. The sequence continues at coordinate 155,170 of JAHEGE010000008.1, forward strand.
CTTGTCGCATGACGACTCAGTGCGAGCGCGAGGTCTTCCTTATGGATGCCCTGTCCGTCGTCTCGAATTCGCAGCAGTTTAACCCCGCCTTGCTCGACATCGACCTCGAGTCTTGTCGCACCCGCGTCGAGACTATTCTCCATGAGCTCTTTCACCACGGAGGCAGGTCGTTCGACAACCTCACCGGCGGCGATTTGATTGGCGAGCCTCTGGCTCAGAAGGTTAATGCGTTTCATAATAGCGTGGCCGTGCGAGTGCGAATGACTGTGAGCGGGAGTGTAACATTGCAGCGCCACGCTGGCTGCGCGAGAACCGCGCTAGGAAGCGGGGATCTTAAGAACTTGCCCGACTAGTATGCGATTGGCGTCGACTTTATTCAGCGCTGTCAGCTCCGACACGCTTACGCGATAGCGCTGCGCGATGCCGGAAAGCGTCTCTCCGCGCTGTATCTTGTGTTCGCGCGTGGCGCTTTCCTGCCCAGCCGGCAGTTTGAGCACCTGCCCGATCTGTACACCGTCTGAACGCAGGCTATTGAGCCGCTTCAGCTCCGCCATACTGGTGCCGAAGCGCTGCGCGATCATCGACAGCGAATCACCGCGCCTGACGGTATAACTCGCAGGCACCACCCCGTTCGCTTTCTGCCAGGCGACCAAAGTGCCTTCTGGGGGCGCATCGAAGAAGTAGTCCATGACACCGCGGCCGATACCTCCCGCAAGCTGTTGCTGAAATGCCGCAGTATTCAGCTTCTTTGCCTCTTCGGGATTGGTTAGGTAGCCAGTCTCAATGAGGATGGAGGGGATATCAGGTGACTTCAGCACCTCGAGCGAAGCCTGCTGAACTTTGGTTTTGCGCAGACGCGTGATGCCACCCACCGCGTCGAGGATATGAGTTCCCGCAATAAGGCTCTGTTCCATGCTCCACGCCATCTGCAGAGACACAAGCGTGAGCGCGACATCGTCGTCCCACGACCCGAGGCTTAAGTCGCTGCCAACACCGCCAAGCAAATCTGCCGTGTTCTCTTTCTGCGCGACTCGCCGCGCGTTCTCGCGGTCGGCGCGGTCTCCCGACAAGGCGTAAATGGTTAAACCACGGGCACGCGAGGTCTTGTACCAATCGGTATGAATAGCGACGAAAAGGTCGGCGCGGCGCTCGCGAGCGATCTCGGGGCGGCGTGCAAGCTCTACATAATAGTCGCCGTCACGCACCATCACCGGCGAATAGCCCGGCATAGTGTCGAGATAGTCATAAAGGGCCCTAGCGATGCGCAGGGTAATATTTTTTTCTTGCAGCTTGCCGTCATAGCCTATGCCGCCGGGGTCCTCGCCGCCGTGGCCCGCTGAGATCGCAACGACGATGTCGCGACGTGCGTCGTTGCTCGCTGGCATCTTAGGCTCAGGCACTCGAGCAGGCGTTGCGGCAGCCCCGCTTTGCACGCCACTTGCAGCGCCCGCCTCGTAGAGATCTACAACGAGACGATGGCCAAGCTCGGTATTGGGCTCTAACTTGAAACTCTTCGGGGCAGTTTTAGTGTTGAGGTCGATCACTATCCGCAGCAGGCCACCGTCGCGTTCCGCGCTGCGCAGTCCCGTAACGGGGCTGTCGGCGAAGTCGATATCACCAAGCCTCGTGGCCAAACTGGAGTCGGCAAGGTCGATGACCACCCGCTCGGGCCCATCGAGACTAAACAGCGTGTAGTCAACCTGATCACTCAGATCGAACACCAAGCGTGTGTGGTCGGGAGCATGCCAAAGGCGCACGTCGCGCACCTCGGCGGATTCTGCTGAGACCAGAAAGAGTGAGGCAGCGAGGCAGAGGCATGACGCCAGGCGGCTTGGCGTCCGCGCCACGCGTGAGCTGACTGAGAAGACTCTTCTGGCGTTCATCATCAATCCAAAAACACCTTTACGCGGGATAAGTGAATCAGGCGTGCACGCGCGAGCCGAGCTCGAGCCGACACATTCGCTCTTTAAAGCGGCCGCTTGTCGCGAAACTTCAGCACTTAGCCGGCACTTAGCCGACCAGGGCTTCGAGTAACTCGGCGCCGCGAGTCGACAGCGCTGCGCAGCAGGCCTCACGCCCACCGTCGCGCTCGATCAGCTCAATTCGCAGATCCGCAGCAGGAACCCATCCGCGCCCCTTCTCTGCCCACTCCACAAGACAAAGATTATTCGGATCGAAATACTGCTCGGTGCCTAGGTAGTCGAACTCCTCGGGGTCGGCGAGCCTATAGAGGTCGAAATGATAGATGTTGCAGTGCTCGAACTCATAGGGCTCGACCAAGGTATAGGTGGGGCTCTTAACCGCGCCTTCGTGGCCATAGGCCCGCATAAAGCCCCGAGCTAATGTCGTCTTGCCCGCTCCAAGGTCGCCTTGCAAGTGAATCACAGCTCCAGCGGTCGGTGCGCCGCGCCCAGTCTCTGCAGGCGCCAACTGCGTCGTCGTCGCCACCGCGCGACCGAACGCGATAGTCGCCTCTTCATCCGCGAGGTTAAAGCGTCTCTGCGCAATCGGCTGAGTCTGTGTGGGCGGCACCGCTGGGGAGGGTGAGCTTGGGGTGGGCGTCGTACGCATAGTGCGATGTCTTCCTTCGAAAAATAAGGCGCGATGATAAGGCTTCGTGAGTATTGCGGTGTACACAGATTGTGAATCTAAGCGCTAAATCGCGCAAGGGCGCGCCGTCTCGGCTAATTCACCAAAGATCGCAGCTCCGCGATCAACTCGCTCGGTAACAGCCCCCGCTGTCCGTGGCGACGAACCGCGATATCCCCGGCCTCCCCGTGCAGGCAAACGCCGGCCTCTAGGCTGCGATCCGCATCGAGTCCCTGGGCAAGCAGCGCGCCGATAATGCCGGAGAGCACGTCTCCCATTCCGCCCACCGCCATGCCCGCATTGCCTTCGCTGCACACGAGTGTGCGCGCCGGGGCATCAACAGTCTGTGCGGTGCGCATCACGCTGCCAGCACCCTTAATAAGCACGTTGCCGCCATAGCGCGCCTGCAGTTCACTCACGCTGGCGAAGCGATCTGCCTGAATCTCGGCGATCGACTTCGCTAACAGCGTCGCCGCCTCGCCAGGATGCGGAGTGAGCACCCACGCCCGCGCCTTCGCTGCTCGCTCGGCCTTTTCTTCTGCGAGGAAAAACAGGGCGTCGGCGTCGATAACCCTGCGCTCTGTAGCGCACGCCAACACCTCTCGCCACAATCTCCGCCCCCACGCTGAGCGCCCAAGGCCGGGGCCCACCACGACGGCTGATGCCCTGCCGAGCAGATCACGAATACGCCCGTCCGCCTCGTCGTCCTCGGTGCCTACACACATGATTTCAGGCCGGCGCGCCAGAATGCCAGCGCGATGGGCGGTGCGCGTAACGATGCTCACCAGTCCTGCCCCGGCATGCAGTGCCGCCTCAGCCGCGAGCAAGCTCGCGCCGCCGTAACCGGTATCGCCACCGACCACGACTACGTGTCCGTGGCTGCCTTTGTGCGAGGAAGGCGAGCGGCGCGGCAAGGCGCAGGCCGGCGAGTAGACATCACAGCGCTCGGCGGCGGGAGCAGACGCTGCGGCGAACACGGCGCTCTGAATCCCGAGATCGCTAAAATGGAGCTCGCCGACACACTCGCCTGCGCGGTGCGTAAGCAAGCCACGCTTGACGCCAACGAAGCTCGCCGTGGCATCCGCTACCACGGCCGCACCCAAGAGTGAGCCGGTATCTGCGCAGAGGCCAGACGGGCAGTCGATCGCGAAAACAGGAACTTGTGCCGCGTTTATTCGTTCGACGGCGCCAAGATAATCGCCGCTGAGCTCTCGGCTTATGCCGATGCCGAGCAGGGCGTCTACCCACACGTCGCCCGTGGCCGGATTGGCTTCAGCGGCGCCGTTAAACGCGACCCCCGCCTCTCGTGCCAACCCATAGGCGCTTGCCGCATCGCCTGAAAGCCGGGCAGGATCGGCAACCGCGATGACTTCGGCGAGCAGTCCATTGTCGAGCGCGAGTGTGGCGAGAAGAAAGCCGTCGCCTGCGTTATTGCCTGAGCCGGTCCACACCACCAGCCGACGCATCTGCGGCCAGCGAGTCAAAATCAGGTCGAGGGAGAATTGCGCGGCGCGGCGCATCAACTCGATACCCGGTGTGCCGGACTCGATGGCGAGCCTGTCTATTTCGCGCACCTGGGCGGCGGTGTAAAGGGAGCGGGGGAGGCGAGAAAGAAGCTCGCTCATCTCATTTGTCGAGACGCTGGATAAGCCGGCGAACAAGCCGCAGCGAGGTCTCAAGTTCTTCGATGGGGATGTCTTCTGTGTTGCGCAGCGCCCAAGGGTCCTGGACTTCGCGCAGCTCATGATAAGCGCTCTTGCCTTCCTCGGTGAGCAGGACCAGCAGCGAGCGTTTGTGCTTGGGGTTCGGCTCGTAGGTAATCAGCCCGTCTTTCGCCATCACATCAGTGATGCGCTGAACCGCCTGACGCGATTGACCCAACACACGCGCGATCCCTGGCACTGTGAGTCCGGCGGTTGAGAGGGCCACCACGCCGATGACCTTCCAGCGCGCGCTGGTAAGCCCCAAGCCTTCGGTCATCGCGTCACCCTCAGCAACGAGCAGCCCGTTGAGGCGAAAGACAGAAAGCACGAGATCGAGGAATAACATCCGCTTCGGCGAATGCAATGAGCCATTGCCAGAAACAGGCACAGCGGAATTGCCCACCCGAACGACGGTTGGTCTAGTCACAACGCGCTGTAGGTTGGGGTCATTTAGCGCCACGGCTTGGTCTCATTGCAAGTATCTATTCGAATTTGTCAGCATGCTGTCATCTAGCCGGCTTCGCGTCAACTGTTTGTCGCATCGCCCGCTAGATTCTCAAGACATTACGCAGAGTGCGTGTACTCAGACCAAATCGATCACACGGCAGGCCACTAATGAGTCAGCGAATACATCAGATAGTTGATGCCGAGGCGATAGGCGGCATTCGCATAGCGTGTTGGATAATCGGCGTGATAGGTGTGCTCCCAACCATCCCCCATGTCCGAATTCCAATTGATCAACACCATCACGCGCCCTTGATCGTCCAGAATAGCGTGGTTGCTCGCCGTGTTAATCCCCTGCTCGCCGTATTCATCCGAGCGGTAGAGGGCGGGAATCATCTGCGGGCCATCGATGTCGTAATAAACGTGGAATATTTCATGATCCGGTGCAAGCTCGACTATCTCGCGCTCCGGAAAGACCTGCGAGAACGCCGCGTAAAACGCGTCCCATTGCCGTTGCCCCCAGAAATCATCGATTAGCAAAAAACCCCCGCGCAGCAAATACTGACGCAAATTCTCAATCTCGGCGGCGCTAAGCACAATGCCCCCGCCCTGGCCTACTTCCAACATGTAGAGGAACGGGTAATCGAATATTGCAGGGTCGTCGAAACCGAGCACGATGGGATCGCTCATCACGCGAATGTTAGTCAATCGCGAGACGCCACGTAGGAAGTTGATGTCCGCATCGGGGAAATCTATCGCCCATGGACCGTCACCGCCACCCGGGAAGCCTCCGCGAAAGCCACCCCGAAAACCGCCGCCGCTGAAATAAGTGTCGAAGCGAACGCGAACAAAATTGAACTCGCCCGCGGCGTCGAACTCGGGCGTCGGAGCCGCAATCGGCTGCGAGCCGCGCGCGAAGTCTTCGGCGCGGGCAGGCGCCCCAAGTCGCTGCGCGCTCGCGGTGGCGCTGAACAACAGCGCCCCCACGCACAGGAGGCAAAGCACAAACCCGGCTGTAAGCCTGTGTGACCGTAAAACTCGCTGACAACTCTCTCCGTTCAACTCCTTACCCCTCCCCGCGCAGACTTGCGCAATAGTCTTTATCGCTGAGCGCGGGGGTAAACCAGAGGTAGTCGGCGCTCACTTGGCCAAGAGAGGTCTCTAGATAAGCCGTCGGCTCAAGCTCGCCCGCCGCCACCTCGAGGAGCGAGACGTTGACAATATCTCCCCGTTCCAGTGCAGGCGCACGGGCTGAGTCGGCCGCAAGGAGATAGTTGGACACGCCAATATCTTGTCGCGTGTGGTAGTTTCCAGCGATGAGCACACGGACGCCTGAAGCGCTCGGCAGCGCCATCAGGCTGCGTGCCATCTCAAGATCTCGCCCTTGTTGGACGCGCAGCATCGCATCGAACTGGGATTCGGGGAGCATGCCGCAATGGCTGGTGTCGATGTCCGCACGCAGACTCGCGAGCGCGTCTGAGCTGAGAGGTTGCTGACTGCGAGGCGCAGCGCTCTTGTCAGCCTCATCGCTTGCGGGCGAATACATTGCTGACATCTGGTCTCGGCTGATATTGCCGGCGGCAATTGGAATACTTAGGTCAACCACCCTCTTCACTAGCGGGCCATACAACTCCCAGTCCCACCCTCGGTCGTCCCATTCCAGGTAGGCCGCGAGCGCGTTCGCCGACTCGAAGGTCCGCGTTGGAAGCGTCTTCAGGCGAGGCGTGATCGGCGAGGCGAGCATTTCGAAAGAAATCCCCGCGAGGCGACCGCTGCTGGCGAGGGCGTCGACTAGCGCGAGTTGCAATGAGTGGTGGTCAGGGTTGTCGTGCTTCTCTCCGAGCAAGACGAAGCGCTTTGTGGCGAGCGCTTCGACAAGTTCGTCCGCGCTGAGGTAGCGCTCAGACTCGACCTCCCAGATACGGCCAACCAAGGGGTGCGTCGCCCGCAGCGGACTCTGCCAGCCTTTCATAGGCGCAGCCATTGGTGCCGCCGCGAGAGCCGCGCGTTGCAGCGCCTGCTGAGAATCCGCGCTTACGCAACCGCCGAGCATGGCTGCCGCGCCTGCAAAAGCCGCGATTAGCGAGTAACGCAGGCGAGGCGCAGGAGCGTGCAAGGTCGCGTCGTTCATCATGTCGGCAGCTGCCTCTTAGGGTAGTCGAAATCGATTAGCGTGGCTTTGCCCGGCGCAATCTGCTGCCAATGGTCTATCGCAAGCTCGAAGTGCAACAGACCGCAGGTCGGCACATTCTCGATCTCCAGAGACGCAAGGTCGTTCACGAAATCGGTAATCGCAGGGTTATGCCCAACTAGCATGACCGAGTCGCGCTCGTCGTCAAATAGGCTCGCCGCGCGCAGCAGCATCGGCGCCCCAGCAAAATAGAGCTCGGGGTTGCTTGTGACGCAGCTGGCATCAAGCCCTACCTGCCCGGCCCACAGGGACGCTGTGCTTTGCGTGCGCAGCGCAGGGCTGCTAACGATGCCGTCGAGCGCCAGCCCGCGAGCCACAAATCGCGACGCCATCAGCGGAATATCCTCCAGGCCACGCGCCGCGAGCGGCCGCGCGAAGTCTTTAAGCTCCGGATCGTCCCAGCTAGATTTGGCATGCCTTAAAACGAACAGTGTTTTCATTGTTTGCGAGTGTAACAAGACGCGGCACTCTGCCGCTATTTAGTTACAACGAAGCCTTACACAGTCTTGGATGCTGCCGATAGCTACAGTCCTAGCTGCGCTGCACGCCTATTGATTCAATTTGTATCAAAATGGCGCCCCGCGCAGATTACGGCTATTATTCGGCCGGGAATAGCCGCATGACAGCGCGAGACGGAGCAAGACGAAGCACGGCATCAGTTTTATTGCCTGCCTTCGGGCGCTGGCCAACCTTTAACTCACGGAGAGACCCCATGATTCGCCCACTCATCCCCGCAGCAATGGCAGCGGCCTTTGCGATGCTCGCCACGCCAGCATTCGCGCAAGAGACCAACAGCGTGGCGACTGAATTAGAATTCGGCGCCATCTTTACCTCGGGTAACTCCGACGATCAGAACGTGAAATTCAAAGGCACAGTAGACTGGAATTTCGGCGACTGGCTCTATGGCTTCAGCTCTGATGGATTTCGCTCATCCAAGAACAATGAACTAAACGCGCAGCGCCTGCGTCATGTAGGCAGCGCCGGCCACGCGATCAATGACTATAGCCAGGTTAACGCGCGAGTCTCTTACGAAGACGACCGCTTCAGCGGTTTCGACAGCCAATCCGATTTCTCGGTCAACTACGGCCGCAACTTGCTCCGCGCAAGCAGCACCATGACGCTGGCAATGAACGTCGGTCTCGGTATGCGGCGCTCGGTGCAGATGGACGTCTCGAACAACGAAGCGATAGGCCGTATGGAAGGCAACTACGTGTGGAACCTCTCACCCACCGCCTCGTTCTCGCAAGACTTCAGTGTCGACTCGGGTAGCGACAGCAGCATCATCCGCTCAGAGAGCGGAATACAGTCGCAGATCATGGATAACTTGTCGCTGCGCTTCTCGATCAAAGTTAAACATCAGACTGTGGTGCCTGTTGGGCGCGAAAAAACCGATACCGAGACTGCAGCAACCCTCGTGCTGAGTTTCTAAAAAGCAGACACAAAAAAGGCCGCATTGCGGCCTTTTCCACGAACGAGGTTCGGTCTTACTGGCGCGTGCCAGAGACACCGAAGGCACCGAAGTCGCTGCCGAATTCGCCGCTGACGGAATCACCTTCTACCGTACCGCTGAAGTCGAGGACGAGCGTCTGGCCCTGTGCGTCAACTTCCGCTTCGAACATAAACATATTGCCTTCGAAAGTAATGCCGTCGATTGCAGTCTCGCCAAGGCCATCAGCCATCATCATGCCAGTGCCGTCTGCGTTGACAGTCAGCGTAGCAGGCAGTGCGCCAAGAGGCGTGTTCATTTCGACTGACCACACACCAACGGCGGGGGCAGGAGCGCTAGCACAGCCAACGAGTGCTGCGAGTGTAAGAGCCATAAAACCGGCAAGTAGCTTTTTCATAATGGAATCACCTTTGTATTTTTAGTGTGTAGTTATCTAGGTCCTACTTTAAGTACTAAATTTTGTCGCTGTGTATTGCAACCGCTCGGCCCAAGCCCGAGTGAAGGGTGCTGCGCAGAGTGTTTTCGCCGCGCTCGCGGTGGATCCGAGTAAAATCCTTGCCGTCAGCTAGCAAATTCCTGACAAAAGTCTGTAGCCCGTCTTGCAATGCGACACATAGCAGGACAGGCACTCTATTGTCCTGTTAATACCGCTTGAGTCAACTGCAATTCACCTCTCCCCGATCGGCCTCTCTCCATGCCACGCCCCCAGCGCCAAACTGTGGATTTGCCTCTCGCAACAGGTTACTCTGCGAGTCAATCGTAGCGCAGCTTGTAAGCGACGCTGTCGCCAACTCACCTCATTTACATAAGACTCTACTCCAGCAAACCTGATTCAAGGGGAACACGCATGGCCAACTTTAAAGTCAACGGCGAGGACAAAGCGCTCGATATCGAGCCCGACATGCCCCTTTTATGGGCGCTGCGCGACGAGCTCGGTATGACCGGCACCAAATTCGGCTGCGGCATCGCGTCCTGCGGCGCCTGCACGGTGCACGTTAACGGCGTCGCGGTGCGCAGCTGCGTTACGCCGGTGAGTGCGGTGGAGGGTCAGGAGATCACGACGATAGAAGGCCTCGCCAGCGCTGCCGCGGGCACTGCGCAGCCTGTCGCCACATTCGACCCCGCCAATTCGGCGCTTACTGCGGTGCAGCAGGCGTGGATCGACCATCAGGTGCCCCAGTGCGGCTACTGCCAGTCCGGCATGATCATGGCAGTGTCGTCGATGCTCGCGCAGAATCCTAACCCAAGCGACGCCGACATCGACAGCAGCATTACCAATGTGTGCCGCTGCGGCTCCTATCCACGCATCAAGCGCGCCATCCGCTCGCTTGCCACGGCTTAAAGACGAGGACTAAGACATGAAGATTAATCGCAGACGCTTTCTCCTCAGCTCCGCCGTCGTTGGCGGCGGTGTACTCATCGGCTACTCGGCCACGCGCCCCAGCCGTCATCGCCGTGCCAATGAAGAACTCGCCGCAGCGGGCGAGAACTACGTCACCTCATTCCTGAAAATCGACGCCGATAACACCGTCACCGTCTATGTGCCGCATGCCGAAATGGGTCAGGGCGTACACACCTCGCTATCGATGATGGCGGCTGACGAACTCGACGCCAATTGGGAATTAGTCAACATCGAGCAGGCTCCGGCGACGGACTTATTCGCTAACGGCGATCTGGTTACCGGATTCGCCGGCGAGCTCGGCGCCCCGAGCTTCCTCGCGCCGTTGATCAGCGTCAGCGCGGTAAAGATCGCAGAACTAGGCAACTTACAAACCACCGGCGGCAGCTCCTCGGTGCGTTTTACCGGCGAGCACAGCATGCGCTATGCCGGCGCAGCAGCCCGCGAGATGCTCATCGACTGCGCCGCAAGCCGCTGGCAAGTTCCCGCGAGCGAGTGCACCACGGCCCTTAGCCATGTACATCACAATGCAAGCGGACGCTCACTCACCTACGGCGAACTCGCCGCCGATGCAGCGCTGCTCGAACCCTCGAAAGAGCCCACGCTAAAAACGCGTGAGCAGTACAACATTATGGGCAAGGCGATCTCGCGCAACGACATTCCTGCCAAAGTCGACGGCACAGCGCCCTACGGCATCGATGCCAATCCGGAAGGCATGCTCTACGCCGCCATCCGCTTGGCGCCGGTTTTTGGCACCAAGCTCGTATCGGTCGATGCAGGCGACGTACTCAGCCGCCGCGGCATTAAGCGCATCGTTGAACTCGAAGACTCGGTCGCGGTTGTCGCTGACAGCTACTGGCGCGCAAAAATGGCGCTAGCCGACGTCGTTTCAGTCTTCGAAGATTCGCCTAATGCCAGCGTCTCTACCGATTCTATTTTCGCGCAGTTCGACGCCAGCCTCGCTAGCGGCGAGAGCGACGAAGACCGCGAATTAGGCGACAGCCCCGCCGCCTTCGAATCAGCCAGCGACGTCATCGAGGCAAGCTACCGTGTGCCGTATCTCGCGCACGCGCCGATGGAGCCGATGAACTGCACCGTGCACCTGCACGAAGACGGCACGGCCGAGGTGTGGACCAGCACGCAAGATGCCCTCGGCATTAAGAGCCGCGTTGCCTCCATCCTCGGCGTCAGCGCCGACAAGACCACCTTCCATCACAGCTATGTCGGCGGTGGATTTGGTCGACGCCTGCCGTTCACTTGGAATGTGATCGATCACGCCGCCCTCATCGCAAAAGAATTTAACGTGCCTGTGAAGACCGTATTAAGCCGCGAAGACGATATGCAGCAGGACTACTACCGCCCTGCAGTTGCCTCCAACTTCCGCGCAGCGTTCGACGCCTCCGGTCTCGTCCGCGCGTGGGAGAATCGCTTCACTGGGCCCATTCAGACTCCCGGCGCCGCACACATCCCCTACGCGATCGACAATCAGTCTATCCGTGTAGTCGATGGCGAGACTCACATCCCGATCGCGGCCTGGCGCAGCGTCGACCATTCGCAGCAGACCTTCTTTACCGAATCGTTTATCGACGAAGTGGCGCACCGCGCGGGAAAAAACCCCTATCAGTTCCGCATGGACCTGCTGAAAGATCACCCACGTCATCAGCGCGTCTTACAGACTGCCGCGGAAGCAGCCGGCTACGGACGCAACCTGCCCGAGGGCCACGCGCTCGGCATTGCCGTTCAGGAGAGCTTCGGCAGCGTGGTGGCGGAGATCGCCGAGGTATCGATGGATTCGAACCTGCGCCCTGTCGTGCACAAGGTCACCTGTGCGATCGATTGCGGCTTCGCAGTGAATCCCGACACCGCGGCCTCGCAGATCGAAAGCGGCATCATCTTCGGCCTCACTGCGGCGATGTATGGCGAGATCAAAATCGAGGGCGGAGCTGTTGCCAACAACAACTTCCCCGACTACGAGATGGTGCGCATGGCGACCTCGCCTGAGATCGACGTACACATACTCGAATCCGACAACACCTTAGGCGGATTCGGTGAACCAGCCACGCCGCCTCTGGCAGCCGCGGTGACCAACGCGATCTATATCTTAACCGGCGAGCGCGTGCGCGAATTGCCAATTAAGAACCACAAGTTCCAAAAGCCTTCGCTCGCGCAGGTGTAACGGCCACTCAAAGTGCAAAAACGCTGCTAGCGCCTCGAGGCCTAGCAGCGTTTTTGTTTGTGCAGTGCCTCTTTCTATTCGCAATAGGCAGCTCACCATGCTTATTTTGTCACTTGGACTTAGCCTGTTCGGCGTGGGATTATCGCTATGAAGTCGCCATTATTGATGACAAGCCTTCTGCTCGCCACGCTGCTGCCGCGGGGCGCTACGGGTGCCGAGCCGAACACTCACTGGCACGGCGTGTGGAACGCGACAGGAACGCCATTCACCCTACGCTTGATCGAAGATCCTGAGACTCAGGAAATTCGCGTCGAGCAGATCGAGTCGCTCGGCTTCGAGTGGACGGCAACGGGCGTCACCCGCACCGAAAATACGCTGCTCGTCGATATCGACTACGCCGGCATCACCGGCACTGTTCAAGTCACGCGCCAGTCGACAGGCACAGCGCTAGCGAGCCCGCTGAGCTGCACGCCGGAGTACATGGTGGTGTGTGTTTTGAGTAAGGGGCAGCAGGAGCTGTTTCTTCGTGAGGAAGAATAGCTCGGAGAAAATTAAATCTCCCCGAGCTAAGGCTAGTCTTAAATTTCTTCCACCGACTTCACGATACGCCCCACGATGCCGTAGTCGATCGCCTCGCCCGCGCTCATCCAGTAATCGCGATCGGTGTCCTGCGCAACGCGGTCTAACGGCTGGCCGGTTTCATCGGCGATGAGCTGATTGATGCGCGCTCGCATCTTAACGATTTCCTGCGCCTGAATAGCGATGTCTGTCGCCGAACCGCGCGAACCACCTGAAGGCTGATGCACGAGGAAGCGCGTGTTAGGCAGTGCGAACCGATTCTCTTTCGCCGCAGCGAGATAGATGGTCGTAGCCGCGCTCGCCACCCAGCCAGTGCCGATCACGCGCACGGTGGGCTTAATGAACTTAATCATGTCGTAGACAACATCACCGGACTCGACGTGGCCGCCAGGCGAGCTGATATAAATCGAAATCGGCTCGTCGTTGGCAGCGGCTAGCGCCAAGAGTCGCTCGGTGACCGAGCGCGCGATCTTGTCGTTGATCTCGCCAAAAATAGTGATGGCTCGCGCATTAAAGAGTTTGTCGTCTAGGCCGCCGCGCGCAGGCTTGGATTCGTCTTTATCCTTGTCTTCTTTGCCGTTTGTCACTGTCGTTATTGCTTGCTGTGTCATGCTTCTTCTCTCAACTTTTCTCAATTTTTACGGATCAGGATCTAAAAAAATAGATGTAGTTTGTTTGCTACGCCCCCGCGGGCAATTCGGCTTCGCAGGCAGCGGTCGCGCGTAGATAAGCGATGAGCCGCGCGTGATCACGCGGCCCTTCGGGAAAATTCTCGCCAAAGCCTACCATGCGTGTACCTTGTATGCCCGCAACGATCACCGCAGCTATCTCGCCGTCGGTCTGCGTCGTGAGCCAGGCGCAGTCGAACAGATCAGGAGCATCTTGCGCCCGTGCGTGCTGAACGCGCTCAGTAGTCGCTTGCCCCGACAGCATGGCTACCGGATCCGCCAATGCTGTCTGTCCCGGCGTGATGGTCGGAGCGTTAGCCGGCGCAGACCCATGGCAAAACTGACTACAGGTTCCCGCGTAAAGCGCGGCGCCTCGAGCTAAATCGCGGTTAAACGCCGGCACTGACTCAGGTTCAACGCTGGCGTCAGTGCAGGATTGCAGCATCAACAAGCAGCCCAGCACAGCGTACAGTGCAGCGCCAGCCCTACTCGGCCACGCAGCGCAGCGCAGCCTCGATGCCCCGACGGCAGGCCGCGACACCGTCACTGTCGGTCTCTTCCCTGCCCCTAGCGCGGATCTTCTCATGTCGTTTTATTCGCCAACCAAACCGCCAGCGAGGTGCTGCGGCGTATCGCTATCGGAGTGCGTCTCTGCACCCAGCGGCTTAAACACGATTAACAGCTGCGGCAGCAAAGTCAGCGAACCGATTAGCGCCACCAGCATCGCGAGGCTGGTTAGCAGACCGAACACGATGGTGGGGATGAAGTTTGAGAGCGCCAGGATCGAGAAGCCAGCCACAATCGTCATCGAGGTGAAATACATCGCACGTCCGATGCTGTTATGACAGAAGAACATCGTCTCGCGGTAATTACCGAAGCGCGGGAACTCGCGGCGGAATCGGTGCATATAGTGAATTGTGTTATCGACGCCGATGCCGACGGAAATCGCGGCGATGGTAATCGTCATGATATCCAGCGGGATGCCAAGCCAGCCCATAATGCCCAGCACGAAGGCGGCAGCGATGGCGTTAGGCACAATGCAGATCATCGCGATGGCCAGCGAGCGGAACAGTAATAAGAACATGAGCATAATGACGAGCATCACGACGCCGAGCGTGAGAATCTGCGATTCGTAGAGGCTCTGCAGCACATTGTTATAGAGCACGAGCACGCCGGTGACGTTAACCTGCTCATCACTGAAGCCAAATTCTTCTTCGATACCGCGCTCAACCCGCTGCAAGAGCTCGTTGCGCTTGAGGTTCGGGTCGGACTCGATGACGCGCACGTTGAAGCGCAGCTGATTATCGTCAATCGAGATGAAGGGCTTGAGCACGGTGTCTTTTAGCGACTCGGGAATACGTGAGTACAACACCGCCCACAGCACGCCGTCGATGGGCTCGTTGCCGTTAAGCTGACGCGCAAGCTGCACTACTGCGCCGAACGACAGCACCTTGCCGGTCTGCGGGTCTTGATCGAGATAGTCGTGGATGCGCTCTATGCGATCCATCTTTGGCGCGGTAAACCAATAGGCATCGGTGTCTGTCGCTGTATTGTCGCCGAAGCCGTCGTCGAAGCCATCACCGAAGCCATCGTCAAAGCCGTCGTCGCCAAAATCATCGTCGAAGCCAGGTTCAGCGCCCAAGTCGATAATGACGTCGAAGGACAGCGTGCCACCGAGCTTCTCGTCGAAGAGCGTCATGCCTTGGTAGATTTCGGTCTTCTCGCGGAAATAATCAATGAAGCTGTTTTCCACCTTTAACTGCGCCAGGCCGACGATGCTGAGTAACGTGATCACGGCGTAGATCGCCAACACCCCGTTGTTGAGGCGGGCGGTCAAGCTCGCCAAACCGGAAGTGAGGTTCAGCTTGAGGTCCGACGACAGCTTGGTGGTGTCCTGCGGCAACAGGCTAAGCGCGGCGGGGAACACGCCGAACACGACGATGATCGCCGCAAATACGCCAATGACCATCATCCAGCCGAAGGAGATGATGGGCGAGATGCCGCTAACGATGAGTGAGCCGAACGCCACAGCGGTGGTCAGCCCCGTGTAGAGGCAGGGCTTGAACATCGACAGGATCGCGTGCCGCAGCAGCTTATCGTGGTTGCTCGAGCCGCGAGTCGCACGCAGCTCACGGTAGCGCACCGTGAGATGCACGGTGAGCGAAATAGTAATGATAAGCAGCAGTGAAATGAAATTCGATGACACGACGGTGACGCGCCAGTCCATTAAACCGAGGATGCCAACCATAGTGACACCAGCGATGGCGCAGCAGGCGAGTGGCAATGCTATCCAACGCAGCTTGCGGAAGATGAGCCCCAGCGCCAACACGATAAAGGCGAGCACGCCGAAACTAAAACTCGACAGATCGCCGCGCACGAAGGTCACGAGGTCGTCGGCAATCATCGGCGCGCCGCCGAGGTAGATCTGCGCATCGCCGCGGTATTCGTCCAAAAGCTCGCGTATCTCGGCGATGGTGGCGGTCTGACGCGCCCCGGTCATTACGGTGTACGCGGAATACTCCTGTTCCACGCGGCGCAGTTCTGCGATGCCCGCGGCCTCGAGCTCGCCGGCCGCTTCCTGTTCGCGCAGCGTCGAGCGGGTGGCGAGCAACTCCTGCGCCTTCACGTCTAACTCAAAACTCACGAGCATACCGGCAGTGCCACCGTCGGGGCTCACCACGGCGTTGCTAAATACGGGGCTTCCCATTAGCTCCGCCTTCGCTGCAGCGAGGTCGATGTCGTCTTCTAAGGTGAGATAGTCCTCGGAGATGCCCGTCAGTGGCGTGTCCTCGAAGATCGGCACGTTGAGAATGCTATCGACCGACTCAACCCGAGGCAGCACCAACAAGCGCTCGCGCAGCGCCGCGAGGCGATCGAGCACGGGGCGGGAGAAGAGCTCGGCTTCGAGGGGCGTATAAGCCACGATTACCGACTCGCGGATACCATAGCGCACGCCAACCTGCCGCGAGTATTCGAGCTCGGCATCGCCCTCTAAAAGCAGCGAGTCGGCGGAGGCATCGAGGCGGAAATACTGGGCGTAGTACCCGAAACCCGCGGCGATAGCCGTGGCGAGGAATAGGACGAGCCAGGGGCGATCGAAGACGAGACTGGAATACAGTGCGGTGAGCTTGCGTTGTAGCGACATTACAGGGTCTCGAGTAGGCAAGATAAGCGCGAATCATACCCTTATTGGCCAGTTGATTCGATTTCGGCTGCAACTTATTGTCACCGATCAATAAATGCATCTAGGATTGGATCCGGCGAATTGTTACCCTCGTATCTACGAGCAGAAGAGGCTGAAGCGATGACTTCGCGATCTGACCCTCTGCCCTAGTTATTTAGCTCGTCAGTCGAGCCCGAATAGCGGGCTTTACAACCCAGTGAGGAGGCACCATTTTGAGCACTTTTCTAGGCAAATCAAACACTCTTAGCACACTGCTTCGCGGCGTGAGTTTCGCCGCCTCGCTTATTCTGCTGTCGACAACGGCCCAGGCCGACGACTGGCTGCGGTCCATCCCCGCGTTCGAGCTCAGCGACCAAGCTGGCGTCACCCACACCTTGGCGCAATACGCCGAGCGCGACCTTGTCGTGATGTATGTGCAGGGCGTCGGCTGTCCTATCGCCCGCATCGCGGTGCCTAGCTACCGCGAAATCCGCGCCGAATTCGCCGAGCGCAACGTGGAGTTTTTGATGTTCAACTCCAACATCCAAGACAACATTCCGCGCATCGCGAAAGAAGTGGATGAATTTGGCATCGACTTCACCGTCCTCAAAGACGAAGGCCAAGGCCTCGCCAAGGCGTTGGGCGTAGAACGCACCGCCGAGGTATTCGTCATCGACCCCAAGACCCAAGAGGTGTTTTACCGCGGCCCGATCAACGACAAGCTCGGCTATGAGACGCAGAAGAACAATGCGAGCGCGCACTATTTGAAAGACGCGCTCAATACGGTCTTGGCCGGCGGCACAGTCGACATGGACGAAGTGCCTGACTCCAAAGGCTGTCTGGTCGCAATTTTCTAAATCAAAACCAAGCACTCTCATCGACGCCAGCCCGCTCATCGGCTGGCGTTTTTGTTTGAGCTTAGCGTCATTCCTGCTACATTGCGCCCATGACCGAATCCTCCCAGCCCACGGCCGCTCAGCGCCGAAGTAGTACACGGCTACTCGCTAACACCGCCGTCTTCTTAAAGCCCTACACGACCCAGATCATCGTCGCCTCGGTAGCACTTGTATTTACCGCCGCCCTGACTCTGGGGCTTGTGCAGTATGTGCGCCTCATAGTCGACCGCGGCTTCGCCGCGGGTTCGGCGGCCTCGTTGAACTCCGCCATCATCGGCTTCTTGGTTGTGGCGGTACTGCAGGCACTGGGCACGTTCGCTCGCTTCTATTGGGTATCGTGGCTAGGCGAGCGCGTGACTGCGGATATCCGCAGCGCCGTCTATCGCCACCTGATTAATCTGCACCCGAGCTATTTCGAAGACAATCTAAGCGGCGAAATTCAATCGCGTATCACCACCGACACGACACTCATCCAGTCGGTCATCGGCTCGTCGGCGTCTATCGCGCTGCGCAATCTGCTGATGATGATCGGCGGCGTGGTGTTTCTATTTATCACCAACCCAAAGCTGACGAGCGTGGTGCTTATCTGCATTCCACTCGTGATTGGCCCTATTATGTTCTTTGGCCGCAAGGTGCGGCGCCTGTCGCGCGATAGCCAAGACGAGATCGCCAACGTAGGTGCCTACGTTGGCGAGAGCATTCAGCAGCTAAAAACTGTCCAGGCCTACAATCAGCAGGCGCACAACGACGGTGTGTTCTCGCGCCATGTCGAGACTGCGTTCAAGGTAGCCAAAGCCCGGATCTTCATGCGCTCCATTCTCATCACGCTGGTGATGACACTCGTGTTTGCCGCGCTCGCGGTGATGATTTGGGTGGGTGGACAAGATGTGATTAGTGGGCGCATGTCGGCAGGCGAGCTTACTGCTTTCGTTGCCTATGCTGTCATCGTCGCGACCGCGGTAGGAGCCGTGAGCCAGGTAATAAGCGAGCTGCAGCGCGCCGCGGGAGCGATGGAACGCCTCATGGAGCTGCTCGAGGCCGAGAGCCACATTACAGCGCCCGAAAACCCCACCGAGCTGAGCGGCGTATTCCGCGGCCAACTCGACTTCGAAACAGTGAGCTTCGCTTATCCCTCGCGGCCCGATTCGCCTGCGCTCGACGACGTTACGCTAACCCTGCGCCCCGGCGAGAGCCTCGCGTTAGTGGGCCCCTCCGGCGCGGGCAAGTCGACACTGCTCGATCTGGTGCTCCGCTTCTATGACCCGCAATCAGGCCGCGTGTTACTTGACGGCGTGGATGTCCGCCAACTCACCCCCGAGGCGCTGCGCAGCCACATCGCCATCGTGTCGCAGCAGCCTGCACTTTTCACTGGTAGCGTGCTCGACAACATCCGCTTCGGCCGGCCCGATGCAAGCCTCGATGAGGCGCGCGCCGCCGCTGAAGCCGCTTTCGCCAATGAGTTTATCGAGCAGCTACCCGAGGGCTACAACAGCTATCTCGGCGAAGCGGGTGTGCGCCTGTCTGGCGGCCAGCGCCAACGCATCGCCATCGCACGGGCAATCCTCAACGACCCCGAGATACTTTTATTAGACGAGGCCACCAGTGCGCTGGACGCCGAGAGCGAGCGCAAGGTACAGCAGGCGCTAGAGAAGCTGATGAAGGGGCGTACCTCGCTGATAATCGCCCATCGCTTAGCCACGGTAAAAAATGTCGATCGCATCGCCGTGCTCGAGGCTGGCAAGCTTATCGCCACGGGCACGCATTCGAGTCTGTTGACCGACTGCGAGCTGTACGCGAATCTCGCACAGCTGCAATTTGGCAATGAAAATGGCAGTAAAGGGCAGTAGATTTCAGCTGTCCTGCCGTTATTTACTACGAAGGGCAAGAAAGCTCGCTCCATCTGCATCAATCCATAAGAGGAATAGTCGGCGTAATACCTTACCGTTGCCAAGGGCATTAGCCGTCTCTGTCTCGCCTCAGTCACACGCCTCAACTACCCTGCCAGCCTTATTATCATTGAAGAATGAGAACCGACAGTCGGCTAGGGAGCCGGCAAGGACTGCTCAGTATGAACGCGCCACACCCGATCGACCCGCTCCACACCAAGACACTGCGCTTAGCGGGCAGCGATCCAGAGAAAAAACGCCAAGAAATTCGCGCCTATTTCCATCAGACTTTCAGCCTTTACGAAAACCTGTTCGCGTGCCTCGCGAGTGAAGAGGCCTATTACACTAAGGCGA
This sequence comes from Gammaproteobacteria bacterium, assembly GCA_024639905.1. Lineage (GTDB taxonomy): Bacteria > Pseudomonadota > Gammaproteobacteria > Pseudomonadales > Pseudohongiellaceae > UBA9145. The sequence continues at coordinate 174,665 of JAHEGE010000008.1, forward strand.
CGCCGCTACGCCATCCGCTGATTTTTTATTACGGACACACAGCGGTGTTCTTTATTAATAAATTGCATGTTGCCAAGCTCATTCCCGAACGCCTCGATCCGCGTATCGAATCTATGCTGGCCATCGGCGTAGATGAAATGTCGTGGGACGACCTAGATGAAAATCACTACGAATGGCCCACTCCCGCCGAGGTGTTAGAGTATCGCAATAAGACTCGCGCCATCGTCGACGAACTCATCTCTTCAGCGCCGCTGTCGCTGCCAATCGGTTGGGATGACCCGCTGTGGATCGTGATGATGGGCATCGAGCATGAGCGTATTCATCTCGAGACCTCGTCGGTGCTCATGCGCCAACTCCCGCTCGCATTGGTTCAACCTAACGAACTCTTCAAAGAGAGCAACGATCACGGCATCGCTCCCACTAACTCGCTTCTGCCGGTCGCCGGGAGACGCCTAGAACAGGGCGCGAGTCACAGCGACACCCTTTATCGCTGGGACAACGAATACGGCCACCTCGAGACTCACGTCGCCGATTTTAGGGCGAGCAAATACCTCGTGAGCAACGCGGAGTTCAAGGCCTTTGTCGATGCCGGCGGCTACGAAAACCAAGACTATTGGAACGAAGAGGGCTGGGGATGGCGCATGCATAGCCAGGCTACACACCCCACGTTCTGGGTGCGCGAAGGTGACTCATTTCGCTATCGCACAATCACGCGTGAAATCGACATGCCTTGGAACTGGCCCGTGGATGTTAACGCGCTCGAGGCGGCAGCTTTCTGCCGCTGGGCTTCGCAGAGCCAAGGCCGCGACATTCGCCTGCCAACAGAAGCCGAATGGCAATGCCTACGTGCGGAAATTCCAGCCGACCAGCCAGACTGGAAAACCGCACCGGGAAATATCAATCTTGAACACGGCGCCTCCGCTTGCCCAGTCGACCGTTTCGCGACGCAGTGCGCTAACGGTGAGCAGTTTTTCGATATTATCGGCAACGTTTGGCAATGGACGCAGACACCAATTGACGGCTTTCCCGGCTTTAAAGTCCACGAGGTTTATGACGATTTCTCAACGCCGACTTTCGACGGCCAGCACGACCTCATCAAAGGGGGCAGCTATTTCTCAACTGGAAACAGCGCACTCAAAGATTCACGCTATGCCTTCAGACGACACTTCTTCCAGCATGCTGGATTCCGCTATGTCGAAGGCGAGGAGCCCATCATTTCTACTAACAATCCATACGAAACCGACGAGCAGGTCTCGCAATATATCGAATTCCACTTTGGTGCCGACTATCACGGCGTGCCCAATTTCGCCGGTGCATGTGGCAAGTTGAGCCTCGAGTTTTTTGCCAAGCATTCGCAGCGCACGCCAAATAGGGCGCTGGACCTCGGCTGCGCGATCGGGCGCACCAGCTTCGAGCTGGCGAAAAAATTCGAACACGTTGACGGCATCGACTTTTCCGCGCGCTTCGTTTCTGCCGCGGCACAATTGAAAGACAACGACAGCAAACGCTACACCATCCGCGACGAAGGCGATATTTTCAGCTTCAAAGAAACCTCGCTTGAGCAGCACGGCCTCAAGGAAACCGCCGACCGCTGTGAGTTTTGGCAGGGCGATGCTTGTAACCTCAACGAGAAGTTCAGCAACTATGACCTCGTGTTTGCTGGCAACCTCATCGATCGCTTGTACGAACCGGCAAAGTTCCTCACTCGAATTCACGAGATCGTGAACCCTGGCGGCCTGTTTGTTCTAACCTCCCCCTACACTTGGCTGAGCGAATTTACTGCGCAGGAAAATTGGATAGGCGGGTACAAACGCGATGGCGAGAATTTTACGACCCTAGACGGGTTGAAAGAACTGCTCGCAACTGACTTCGAATTCGTGGAAGAGCCCCGCGATGTGCCCTTCGTTATTCGCGAGACCGCGCGCAAATTCCAGCACTCGGTTGCCCAGATGAGCGTATGGCGCCGCAAGACTAATTAGCGACACGTCAACCTAGGGAAACGGAAACGCAGGCGCGTAGACAAAAGAGGAAGCTAGGATGCGATTCCCCCATTACCAGTTGAGTGCTTATCAGGCTCGTAACAACCCACTCGCACGCGCGCGACTCGGGGCAGCGACACTCGAGCTGCGGCGGGTCGATGCGCTACTCGACCTAGCATCGCCGACGCAGCGCGCCGAATGGGAATCGCTTACTCTAAGTTACGCGCCGGAGCGCGGCTCGCCAGCGCTAAGAGAGTCAATCGCGGCGCACTACCCTAGCCTGACAGCCGAGCACATCGTTGTCTTTTCCAGTGCGACGGAGGCGCTGTTCTGCCTGTTGCACGCGGCAACAGAGCCCGGCAATCGCTGCACCGTCGTCACGCCCTGCTACGAGCCCCTCGCTAAAATTCCTGAGTCCATCGGCGCAACCGTGTCTTGCGTCCCTTTACAGCGCTCTACAGTCAATGATGAGGATAGTTGGCAATTAGACGACGAGGCATTGCGAGCGGTGGCGGGAGAAAGTGAGCTGGTATGCATTAATTTCCCGCACAACCCCACTGGAGCGATGATTTCACAGCCTCAGCTAAACAGTTTGGTCGCTGCCTGCGATAACAGCGGCGCACGACTGTTGAGTGATGAAGTTTTTCGCGGCCTCGAACATGATGCGGCAACACAACTTATCCCCGCCGCGTGTTTAAGCCCGCGCGGAATTAGCATCGGCTCAATAGCTAAACCACATGGTGTGGGCGGCATAAGAATAGGCTGGGCGGCAAGTCAGGATACCGCTTTGCTGGAACGGGCAGTGGAAATTAGGCGCACGCTTTCAGTTTGTTCCGGCACGACTGATGAGTGGCTCGCACGACTGGTTCTAGAGCACTCCGAAAAACTACGCGACGATTCCCTAGCGACACTCACCGCACATTTACGACTCATCGAAGACACTTTGCCCGAAATGGGCGAACGCCTCATCTGGACTGCCCCCGCAGCGGGCTGCGCGGCCTTCCCATTGCTGTGTGATTTCTCTGGCACACGCATCGAGAGCGCACAGCTGGCACAACGCTGTCTCGAAGAAACAGGCGTTATGTTAATACCCGCTCGCTGTTTCGTTGGCGGAGAAGATGAAAAGTTCAGCGCAGGATTCCGGCTAGGTTACGGCCTAGCCGACTTCCCGGAGGTGTGGACTCGCTTCGTGCGTTTCATTACGCAGAGCAATTAACGCTATTCGACGAAGGCACGCTCGATTACATAGTGCGCCTGAATGCCGTGACGGGATTCTTTAAAGCCCCACTCTTCGATGATGGCGCAGGTGTCTTTCAACATCGAAGGGCTGCCGCAGATCATGAAACGGTCGTCTTCGAGATTAGGTTTCGGCAGGCCGATCTCGTCAAACAGCTTACCGCTGGACATGGCGTCGGTTAACCGGCCTTGGGTGCGGAAATCTTCGCGGGTCACTGTAGGGTAGTAGATTAACTTTTCGCGAACCTCGTCACCGAAGAATTCGTTGTTCGGGAGCTGGTTAGTGATGAAGTCTTCGTAGGCGAGTTCGGAGACCTCGCGCACGCCGTGGGTCAGGATGATTTTATCGTAGCGCTCATAGGCCTCGGGATCCTGAATGATGCTCATGAACGGAGCCAGTCCCGTGCCGGTGCTCACCAAATACAAATGACGACCAGGCAACAGATGATCGACAACCAGGGTACCAGTCGGCTTGCTACTTACGAGTAACTCGTCGCCGATCTGGATGTTTTGCAGGCGCGACGTCAGAGGGCCGTCTTGGACCTTGATGCTGAAAAACTCGAGTTCTTCTTCGTAGTTCGGGCTGGCAATGCTGTAGGCGCGCATCAACGGCTTGCCGTCGACCTGCATACCAATCATGACGAAGTGGCCATTCTCGAATTTCAGCCCCATATCGCGCGTGGTCTTAAAGCTAAAAAGCGTGTCATTCCAATGATGTACAGAGGTAACGCGTTGCGAGGTTATAGCGGCCAACTGGGAACTCCTGAGTGGTCTTGTGCAGGTTAGAGACTACGAGGGCACATCGCGTACAATAGCGCCGCGCCAAAAAGTGGACGAATTATAGGGATTTAGCACCATCCCTGCAAAAACCAAATCACCACCCCTTATAACCCAAAAGCATAACCCGGGGTCAGGTCTTTCATCGATGCATTTTTACTATGCTTTTTGTGGGTAGGTAGGCTATGAACAAGACACACAACACCAACCCTGCACTGCCGCTCCGGATCGCGCATGCTCTGGTGCGCTGGCGGCTGCCAATGGCTTGGCTGTCTGTGCTACTGTGCGCGGCGCTGGCTAGCGGCATTCCACAGAGCCGTTTCGATACCTCGCTCGATGCGCTGCTGACCGAAAGCGACCCTTTCCTGCCTGAGGTCGAATTGCTCGCGGAGCAATTTCCTACCTCACCCGAGGTGCGGTTTGCGCTCACAGCGCCTGTCGGCGCGACGGCATTCGACCTGAGGGTCATCAATGCCCTGATCGACCTCAAATCGCGTTTTGAAGAAATTCCCTATGCTGAACACCTTAGCTCGCTACTCGATTTCTATTCGCCAGAAAGCCAGACGCGCCTGTTCCAAAATCCCCTTGGGAGTTACTCGCAGGAAGACCTCGACGCTCTGCTCGCGCCGGCCCTGGACGACCGCTTACTCACCAACAGCCTACTGACTGGGGGTGGTAGCCTCACCTTCGCGGTAGTGTCGCTATGGGCGGACGATCTCGCGGGCGCAGACAGGGAGCGGACAGTCACGGCCATTGCCGCGCTTCGCGATTCTCTGCGCTCAAACCACCCAGAGGTCGGCATTTATGTAATGAGCGATGTCATCCTACAACAGGCAAGCCAGCAAGCGATGTTTGATGATCTCTCGCAGCTCATGCCGTTCGTGATACTGCTTTGCGTGCTCGTTATTTGCTTGTGCTTCCGCTCGCTGCGCTTCGGCGCGGGCATCCTCATCCACACGCTGGCGACCTGCTTATGCACTCTGGGGTTCTTGGCCTACAGTGGATTTAGCTTCAACAGCATCTCGGTCATCGCGCCATTGATCGTTGTGATAATTGCTGTCGCTAATAGCGTCCACATTATCTCCTTGTTTCGTCAAAGCCTCGCCAACGGTGTTGAAAAATTCGAGGCGATGGTCTTTAGCCTCAACCATAACCTTATGCCGATACTGCTCGCCGCGCTCACGACCGCCATCGGCTTCGTCTCGCTCTTGTTGTCGTCTTCACCTGCGATTAATGGTTTTGGCACCATCGTTGGAATAGGCATTGGTTTCGGGTTTTTGCTAACGCTAACCTTCTTGCCAGCGCTACTTCTGTTACTCGCGCCGCCGCACGACAACCAGGCGGGGAGTGAACGTCCTGAGGATTTTATGACGCGACTGCTTGAGCGCATTATCAATTTAGGAGCGACTCACGACCGCGCGATTTTTTGGAGTTTCACGGTACTAGGACTGATCACGTTCGCGCTATTGCCGTTGAACGAGTCTGACTTTAACCGCCTCGATTTCCTTGGCAGCGACCCAGAACTCACAAGCTATTACGAGGTCGTCGGCGAGAGCATTAATCGCGGACCGCTGCTGACCTATGGCGTGCAAACAGGCGCAGTCGATGGCGCGATAAAGCCCGACTTTCTTGCCCGCCTTGACGAGTTTATCGTGTGGGCGCAAGCCTTAGATGGCGTCGAATCGATCGCCAGCATCGTTGATATTTCGCGCGCCGTAAATCGTGCGCAGCACCAAGACAATCCGGAATTTTATCGGATTCCCGACACCACTGACGCGGTGGCCAACTCGCTTCTCGCCTATGCTGTCGTGCAAAGTGATGACTTCCCGCTTAGGGATTTCATCACAGAAGATTTTTCGTTAACGCGCCTGTTCATCAACGCAGCGCCCTCCACAAACAAAGAATTACTCGCTACCGACACACAGCTAGCTGAAGAATTTGCACGACGTTTCCCCGAGGCAGAACTGCTGCATGGGTCAACCCTACTTCTCTTCTCGCGCATGGACGAACTGGTAACCATCGAGCTCCTACAAGGCTACTCTTTAAGCCTCTTGCTCATCACGTTATGCCTCATCGTTGGGCTGCGCAGTGTTAAATATGGCCTGCTGAGCATTATCCCTAACCTATTACCGGCGACAATCGTGTTCGGTATTTGGGCGCTGGCTATAGGTCAGATAAACCCGTTTGTGATGATGCTGTTTAGTATCAGCATTGGCCTCGTGGTCGACGACAGCGTGCACCTCTTAAGCCATTACTTGCAGCGCAAACGCGAAGGCGTTGAAGGCGACGCCGCAATGGCCGAGTCGATACGCACGGCAGGCCCTGCGCTGAGCATCACCACATTGGTATTGGCACTCGGCGCTACGGTCCTAATCGGCGCCAACACTCTGTACTTCCAACAGGCCGCCCAGCTTCTAGTCCCTATTGTAGTCCTCGCGCTAGTCCTCGATGGTCTCTATTTGCCGGCAATCCTGCGGCGTTTTCCCTGATTCTTCTGCCAAACGAAAAACGGCTCCCGAGGGAGCCGTCAAACGAACAAGTAAAATGCATCATCGAAAGACCTGACCCCGGGGTTTGTCGTCAAACCGCCGGGGAAAATGCATCGATGAAAGACCTGACCCCGGGTTAATCGGCGCCTTGGTCTAGGTATTTCCAGCTTACCGCGCCGAAGAACATTTCGTCCCAGCTCTGCTGGCCCCAGGGCACAGCGCGCTCTGGATCAGGGTTTGCAGGGTTTTGCGCCGAGTTATCGAACGCGCCGACTGCAGTGATCTTCGTGCCTGCGGGGATAAACTTCGGCTGTTCGTAGGTGTAGCTCAGCTGCCATGCGTAGTTGTACTGCGCAATGTTGATGAGCTCTTCCTGTGTGCCGTCTGGGTAGTCGGCGTAGAAGCGCATGTATTTGCCACGGAAATGCATGTGCGGCAAGAAGCTGTGAATCTCGGCGTCTTTCTTGATCATGATCGACGCAGTCTGCTCGAAGGCAGGATCGTTGGCGGGGATCGTCGTCCACGTATTGGGGAAGATGCACGCACACTGGCCCGACATACGCTCAGCAGGCTCTTCGCCTTCTGGGTAGAACCAGAGTCCGATTTCGCCTTCGTCGACCGACTCCTTGCCATTCGTTGTGTAATGCAAGTTCAAGTTGAGCACCGAACCTGCTTTGATTAGTCCGCCCGTGTTAGGTGGGTTCATCGCAGGCGTAGCTCCTGGGATGTAGGCGGTAATGCTTGCCTTGTTAGGATCGCCGCTGCCAAGGAAGCCTCCACGCGACTCACCAGGGAAGTCCAGGCGGTTGATCGTGTGGTGCAAGACGGTGCGGTCGCCTGCTATATATTGACTGCCGCGTAGCCAGCGATCAGTGGGAATATCGATCGGCACGGCGACATCACGATAGTCGAGCACACCGGTTGCCGGCACAGACTGCGCGGGCACTTTAATGATGTAGTCTGGCTCGCCGAACGCCCACTTTGTTTCTGGCCATACTAGTTCGGTAAGCGGGTCGTTGCCGTCGTCCTTTGGTGCACCCGCCTCAACCCAGGCGATGATGTTGCGCACGTCGGCATCGTCCACCAACATGTCATTCAGGAACTCGCCGATGTGACCATCGATCTGACCCGGTGGCATACGCTTAGTCATAAGCACTTCACGAATCATCGGCGACCAGCCTTTAACCATCGTGTAGCTATCCATCGCGAAGGGAGCAATGCCGCCTTCACGGTGACATGCCGCACAGTTCTCGGCGAGTACTGGTGCGACGTCTTGAGAATAAGAAGGCACGGCCGCCATGTGCTCGTAGCTAACGGGTGAGCCGTCAGTCGCGGTTAAGGCCACGCTTACTGCTTCGCCAGCTAGGATTTCACTGATCGCCGCTTCGGCGCCCGCGACGCTGCCGCGGTAATCCACGGTAAAGGCACGCGGGCTATAGAGCAGCACCTCGCCTGTGCGCTCGATACCGAGCTCCTCGGAAATCACGCGCGCATCGTCCATCAGCACAGGTATTTCGACGCCGTACTCGGCAAGCTTCGCCTTCACCTCGGCACGGTTCTTCTTACCCATCGGGTTGATCATGAAGAACTCGACGCCTGCGTCTTCGTATTTTGCCTTCAACGCGGCGAAATCGCCGGCCGCAGCAGCAGAGGCCGCGCTGTCGTTAGCTTGTACGAAGAGGGCAATTGTCTTGTGGTCGTCGTACCAGCTCATCGAGTGGTGGTAGCCGTCTTGGTCAAGCAGTGAGAAATCTCCCACGCGCTCTGCCGCGACTGCGGACATCGAGGCTGCGACTACCGCAGCGCCAAGCAATAATTTTGACTTCACGTCTGACTCCTTGATTCGTCGCCCTACTTTTGTCGGACGCACGATAGAACTTAGTAAAATGAATCTGTGAAAATTCGTAACACCTGCTGACTCTACGAAGTCTACGAATCGGTGTCAACCGGATAATCTGGCGACAACTCAAACGCTTATCGCGCATTGGGGCGCTCGACCGTGCGCCTCTGCACTCTTGTTGCCAAGTCTGTTCAGCTGGCAGCCCGAAGCAAAGCGCGCAGCGGTGCGTAAAGCGTCGCGTTGGCAACCAGAATGTCGCTGCTATAAAACTGCGTATCTTCGCCTTCGGGTACGTCGCCGAAATGGCCGTAGATCGCACCTGCCTCTTTGGCTATCAACTGCGCCGCAGCATAATCCCACACACTCAGGCTCTCGTAGTAGCCGTCCAGCCGCCCTGCAGCAACAAAGCAAATATCGAGCGCGGCCGAACCCAACCGCCGAATGTCTGCACATTGGGCGAGCACGGCGCCGAGGCGTTTGACCATCGGCTCGAGGCCAGTCTTTACGTAGGGAAAGCCCGTGGCAATGATCGCACGGTCGAGACGCTTCTCATCGGCGACGGCAATCCGCGCGCCGTTTAGCGTAGCGCCTTCGCCGCGCTTCGCCGCGAACAACTCCTCAGTGAACGGGTTATACACCACGCCATGCTGAATCTGGCCGTTGTCGACGAAGGCAATCGATACCGCCGACTGATTGAGGCCGTGGGCGAAATTCACTGTGCCGTCGATAGGGTCAACAATCCACAGCGGGCCTTCGATATCCTGCACGCGACCGAGGTCGGGCGAGGATTCCTCTGAGAGGATTCTGTGGCTCGGATAGGCGGCAAGGATTTCCCGCGCGATGAGCGCGTCTGCGGCGATATCTGCCTGCGTGACGATCTCGATACCCCCCTTATAGTCTCGCTCAAGCGGCTCGTGACGACGCAGCTCCGCAATCATGTCGCCAGCGCGATGAGCGAGGTCGAGGGTGAACTCGAAGGTGGAATTCATATTAGTAATTTCCCGGGATTACTCCCCATGTCCATTAGCTTTCGATCAGTGGGGTCGCTAAAATTGATCGTCCGCAATGTACTAGAGTTCACACTTCTAAACTAGCCATCGCCACGCAGCTACTCTAAGCTGTTTGCAAGAGAAACAGGCAATTCGCCATGAGAACACCGCAATGAGCTACTCCGGATGGGGCCGCTACCCCACAGTGGACTCGCTTCTCGTCGAGCCCAGCACGCCCGACGACTTCGCGAGACTCATCAGCCCGGCGCCAGATCTGCCGGGCAAGGCTATACCCCGTGGCGCCGGCCGCAGCTATGGCGACAGCGCGCTCGCTGAGAACCTGCTCAGCACGCGTTACTTGGACAATTTCTGCGGCATTAACACCTCTGAGCAAGGGGTTACCGTGCTGCGATGTGCGTCTGGTCTCAGCCTCGATGAGGTGCTGCAAACCATAGTACCTAAGGGCTTTTTCCTACCCGTAGTGGCCGGCACCAAGGCCGTGACCGTGGGCGGCGCCATCGCCAGCGACATCCACGGCAAGAACCACCACCGAGAAGGCAGCTTCTGCGACCACGTCGATTCCCTGCAACTGCTGCTCGCCAGCGGCGAAGTGATTACCTGCAGTCGCAACAACAACGCTGACCTTTTCTTAGCCACCTGCGGTGGCATGGGACTGACCGGTTTGATCCTCGACGCGAGCCTGCGCCTCATTACTCTGCCTTCGCTCGATATCGCCCAGCGCTCGCTCGTCGCTGCTAACCTAAAAGACAGCATGGAACTCATGACGGCACACGATGATGCGCATTACAGTGTGGCGTGGATTGATTGTCTCGCACGCCACAGCGCACAGGGACGCTCGATCTTATTCCTCGGCGAGCACGCCTCTGCCGACAGCGCTCGACCTCGCTCGAGGCTAAGCAGCCCCTCAGCAAAGCCGCCACAAAGAAGGACGCTTAGCGTCCCTTTTAATGCGCCCGCGGCGCTGCTCAATCGCTATTCCATGAGCGCGTTTAACGCCACCTACTTCGCGCTCAAGAAGGCCCTAGCTGCGGAGTCGAAAGTCGACTACGACGCCTACTTCTTTCCCCTCGAACGCCTGCGCAACTGGAACCGGCTCTATGGCAGCAAAGGCTTTTTACAATACCAACTCGTCATACCCTGCGAATCGGCGTATGCGGGAATTAGCGCCGTGCTCGAGCGCGTAGCTGCAGCGGGCAAGGGCTCATTCCTGTCAGTGCTCAAACGCTTTGGCAAAGGCAATGCGAATCTGCTGTCATTCCCCACCGAGGGCTATACCCTAGCGCTCGATTTTAAATACGAGCCAAGCCTATTCCCGCTGCTCGACGAACTCGATGCGATCGTGCTCGATCACGGCGGCAGGCTTTATCTTGCGAAGGACGCACGCATGAGTGCCGAATTCTTCCGCAAGACCTACCCTAATTGGGAGCGCTTCCTAGAGATCAAAGCCAAAGTCGATCCCGGCGGCCAGTTCTCGTCGCTGCAATCGCGTCGGCTCGGGCTTGGCTAAGGCGCTAGCTACTCAAATCGACCCCAGTCCTGTAGCATCTCGTCGATCACCTGACTTGAGGCCCTGCAGCCGAGCATGAACGTACTCCTTATAGGCGCCAACTCGGCGATCGCGAAAGCCGTCGCCCGTCGCTATGCTCAGCGCGGCGCCGCCCTTTTCCTTGCGGGCCGTGATCAATCGAGACTCACTGCCCTCAGTCAGGATCTGCTCGTGCGCGGCGCCGCTTCCGCTTCGACCTTCGACATCGACCTCACCGATACAGGCCGCCATCGCGAACTCATCTCTGCCGCGCAATCGACGCTTGGCAGAATCGATCTCGCGCTGCTCTGCCACGGGCAATTGCCCGATCAAGCAGCGTGCGAGCGAGATTTTTCTACTTACCATGCCAGCCTCGAGGTTAACGTTGTGAGCAGCCTGTCACTGCTCACCGAATTGGCCAACACGCTCGAGTCAGAGGGTAGTGGCACGATCGCCGTTATAACCTCGGTTGCGGGCGACCGCGGACGCCGCAGCAATTACGCGTATGGCGCGAGCAAGGCGATGCTCTCGACGTATTTACAAGGACTCCGCGGGCGCTTGCATACGAGCGGCGTCAACGTCGTTGACCTACGCCCTGGCCTGGTCGACTCACCGATGACTCGCGCGCTCAAGAAAGGCCCACTCTTCTCATCGCCGGATCGGGTTGCGACGAGCATAGTTAATGGCATAGACCGTGGCAGAAGCGTCGTCTACGCGCCGGGCTACTGGCGGCTAATCATGTTCATCGTCCGCTCGATCCCCGAGCGGCTGTTCAAACGCCTTCACTTTTAGCGGAGATTCGCCATGCCGACTCCCGCCGCGCCCATGCCGCTTTTCGTCGACCTCGACGGCACCGTAATCAAGTCAGATTTGTTGTTCGAATCGGTGCTTTGGCTCCTCCGACATCGACCTTGGACACTGCTTCTTTTACCTTTTTGGTTCCTACGCGGCCGCGCGTATCTTAAATACGCAGTCGCTAATCATGCGTGCCCAGAGCTTGATCATCAGCCGCGCAACCCCGAGTTCGAAGCCTACCTCCATGACGAAGCCGCCCGCGGTCGCGACCTAATCCTCATTTCGGCGAGCGACGAGCGGCTCGTCCGGCGAGTCGCCGACCAGCTCGGCTGCTTCGTCGACGCCATCGGCAGCGATGCGCACACCAACCTCAAAGGGGCGGCGAAACTGCTACGAATCCAGCACCTGTGTGGCGAGCGTCGCTTCGCCTACGCCGGCGATTCCCATGCCGACCTCGTGGTCTGGCAGGCCGCCGCTCAAATTATCAGTGTGAACGCTACACCCGGAGTCCGCAGCGAGATCAACTCGTTGCCCGCAGAAAACGCCTCGCTAGCACCGCTGCATTTCGATGAGCCGGCCGCGAGAGGACGCGCATTTTGGTGCGCGCTGCGGCCCCACCAATGGCTGAAGAACAGCCTACTCTTTCTGCCGCTACTACTGTCTCATCAACTCGGGAATTTCGATCTCCTCCTCGCTGCGTGCATCGGCTTCACGAGCTTTAGCCTGTGTGCTTCCAGCGTGTATTTACTCAACGACATGCTGGACCTCGAGAGTGATCGCGCGCATACCAGCAAACACGCGCGCCCCTTCGCAGCCGGCGACTTATCGCTGCGCATCGGCTTCGTCGCCGCGCCGCTTCTGCTGCTCGCCGCGTTTGCTATTGCCGCCAGCCTCAAGACTGAATTCATCGCGGTGCTGGCAATTTACTGGCTCGCGACACTCCTCTACAGCCTCGTGCTTAAGGCGATCTTCTTACTCGATGCCGTCGTGCTCGCCGGCTTATTCACCGCGCGCATCATCGCCGGTTCAGCCGCCATCGGCGTCGTCACTACCGACTGGCTGTTGGCTTTCTCACTGTGTATGTTTTTCGGACTCGCCTTAGTGAAGCGCTATGCAGAACTGATGAATCTGCAAAAGAGGGGAAAATCAGCGAGCACTGGACGCGGCTATCGCGTCGAACACCTGACCCTTCTTCGCCGCCTAGGCCTTGTGTCGAACAGCGTCGCCGTCGCCGTATTCGCGCTGTATGCCCTAGCGCCATCCACTGTACAGCTCTACAGCGAGCCGTTACTGCTCTTACCCGCCTGTCTCGGGATTCTCTATTTGGTGCTGCGACTGTGGAGCATCGCCCGAGCGGGCGAGCTTGAAGAAGACCCCGTGCGGTTTGCTATGCGCGACCATCGCAGCCAGCTTGTGTTGATCGCCTGCGCACTGGTGATTTGGCTCGCAATCTAGGCGACGATCAGAAACGACTCCGCTATCGGCTGCCATGTACTAGGTCTGTCTATCGGCGTTATCTTCATCGGAACTCTCACGCGCGGTTGCAACAACTCCGCAAACTCTTCCACGCGATCGAAATCTGGGTCTAACCATTTCTGCACGAGTGCAGCATCGGTGTGATCTATCATTAGCGGCATCGACTTCGGATGAATAGCTTGCCACTGCGGAAGCAACGGCGGCAGGGTGATAATCGAGGCGCCGAGCACAGATTCCCCAGTTAGGCGATTGAGGTAGCGCCGGTAGACGCCACCAAAAGCGATCGCAGAGTCAGCCAACTCGATCTTGTGATAGGTCTTCTTATCGCCCAGGCCCTCGACAAAAGCGCTTGCTGGGATGAGACAGCGCGACTCACGAAACGGTTGGTAGGCGGCGGCACGAGGCTGGCCTAGCTTGTCGGCACGTGAATTGAAGCTCGCGTATTTGTAATTCGGCTTGAGTGTCTGTGGGTCGATCAGCAACCACCACAGCGCCTCACTCACATGCCGCGCACCCCCTTCGCTCGCTCGGTCTTGATGCACTATCGCGATCGTCGCACCTGGCGCGATGTCAGCCCGAAGCTGCTGCGCCGGCACTGGCACGCCGAGCATTTCGCACAGCAGTTGCACCTGTGGGCTATCGATTAAGTTGAAGCGGCCACACATTGGTTATTCTCCCAGCTCTGATTCATTGCATCCACGTAATGGCGCCCTGTTGGCCGCCGCGATACAGTGCTAATCTCTTCAGTTAACTTTAAAGTCAAAGCTTGCGCGAATAGTCTCAGCTTACGAGCGGAGGATAAAGCACCGGCGCCACCAGAGTGATTCAACAATGCGCATCGAGAACATGAAAAGACTCGCCCTCGCCCCATTCTTAGTCGCCTTTATGTTTTCCGCTCAGGCCCAGAGCGGCGACGACGCCAGCGCCTGCGCGGCACTCATCGACGCACGCGACCTGACGATTCTCTCGGCGACCCTTCGCAATAATACGACATCGAGAGAGCCCTACTGCTATGTGCGCGGACTCATCGCTCCCGCCATTCATTACCACGCGCAGCTGCCGCTACCGCGCAACTGGAATGGCCGCTTCTTACAGTGGGGCGACGGTGGCAAAGACGGCGACCTCGATTTCGCCGACCATCGGGTCGCCGAGGGCTATGCGGTTGCCAATAGCAATACGGGTCACGACGCCGGCACCGAACCGGGGTCTGCTTTCGGCTATAACAACCGCCAGGCTGAAATAGACTTCGGCTTCCGCGCCGTGCACCTCACCACCCTCGCGGGCAAGGCCTTAGCCGAGGACTACTACACACGCAGGCCCGACTACGCGTATTTCGAGGGCTGTTCGACAGGCGGACGCCAAGGCCTAATGGAGGCCCAGCGCTATCCGAACGACTTCGACGGCATCGTCGCCGGCGCGCCGGTGAATTTCTATCAAGCGATGAATGCCGCAGGCACGTGGCATCTACAGCGGGTGTTTAAAGATAACTTCGCCGGCAATCTCGCCGTTGATGCCGATGGTGATGGCAGCGCCGAAAATTTAGCGGGGCTGCGTTTCCTTAACCGACTCGTGTTAGACCAGTGTGACGTAGGCACCGCACGTGACTCTATCCGCGATGGGGTGATCGACAACCCACTGGCCTGCGAGTTCGACGCGCGCGAGGAGCTCGCGCGCTATCAGTGCGACTCAGGCCAAACGCCCGAGGCCTGTTTTAGTCCTGCTCAGATCGAGACTATTGCCGATTTCTATGAAGGCCCCCAAGCGCCCGATGGCAGCACAATCTATCCCGGCAAGACCAAAGGCTCGGAGCTGGACTGGGCCGGCCTTTTCATTCCCCACGCAGGCAACGACATGAATCCCAGCATGCTGCGCGGTCCCGCCGGCGATCACGTCAACTACCTGTTCTATGCCAGCGATCCGGGCGTCACCATCCCTGCGCTTAACGACCCGCTCTATAAAGCACGCGCGAGCGGCGCGAATCCCGAATTTCATTGGCTCGACTTCGACGTCACCGATTTCGCAGACGGCAAGGCAAGTGAGATGAGTGCACTCATGGATGCAACCGATGCAGACCTGTCGAGCTTTCTACTCGAGCGCGGAGGCAAGCTACTCCTCTATCACGGCCTTAGTGACGCCTTGTCCGTGGCCACGGCGACGATCGGCTACTTTAACAGCGTCGTTGACACCACATTCGACGGGGACCATGACCGCGCCGGCGAACACACGCGCCTATTTTTAGCACCAGGCATGGGCCACTGTGGTGGCGGCCCGGGACCCAATAGCTGGGATAAGTTAGTCCCGCTGGTCGACTGGGTTGAGAAAGGCGTCGCACCACAGCAGATCATCGCCACACACAGCGAGGCGGGCGCGGTGGTGAACGAAAGACCACTTTGCGCCTATCCCGAGCAGGCTCGCTTCGTCGGTCAGCCTGGACGCGACGGCGAACCCGACAACTGGATCGCCGGCAATTTCGAATGCGCAGCACCTGCAAGCCCTGAGCGATAAGAGAATTCAATAAAGGAATGACTCATGAAAAATCCCGTCACAATTTTTAGTCGCGTACTTGTCCGCGCTTTGGGTTTCGCGTTGCTCTTTTGCAGCCTAATGGCTACGCCTACGGTGCTGGCACAAGAGGCGAGCTTCCGCGCCCGTTTGTCACCGATGCCAACCACGCCGCAGACGAAAAATACGATTACCGGCAGCGGCGAAGTAGGCGCGTCGCTAGACGGCAACACGCTCACGCTAAGCGGCAACTTCGCCGGTATGAACTCAATCGCGACGATGGCGCATCTACACCTCGGCCCACCGGCGCAGCCAGGCCCAGTGATCGCCACTCTCTCTGCTACGGAGGCAACCGGCGGCGAATTGAGCGCAGCGATAGAGCTAAGCGACGAGCAGCTCGCCGCTCTAAGAGCCAACTCGCTGTATATTCAAATTCACAGCGCGACGAACCCCGCAGGCGAACTGCGCGGGTGGCTATTCGCAAAGACGATTGAACAATAAAAAATCTAACCAGACGCGATAATTAGAAAATCGGCGAGGGCGAATAAAAATGATGCGGCCAACAACCAATAAAAACTTGAACGAAAAGCGCCTCAACACGGCGCGACGACTTGCGGCACTGACACTTGCGGGCACCGTGCTCGTCGCGTGTGATCCTCAATCAGCAGAAACACAAGACGCACAAGAGGCGCTGACAAGCGCCTTCTCGACACAGGCTGCACACGGCGCAGACCTGTTCGCGGCGAACTGCGCCGCGTGTCACGGCGCGAACCTCGAAGGAACGACGCTCGGACCTCTACTTTCCGGCCGGCCTTTCATGCAGCGCTGGGGAGCGCGCACGCCCAGCCTGCTGTTCAACAACATCAAAGCCAATATGCCGCCTGGTGGCAACGAGGCTCTTAGCGACGCCGACTACCTCGCCATCAGTGCGCATATATTGAGTGTCAATGGCGTCGACACGGCCAGCGCGGCACTCACCGCCATCACCGACTTCACTATCGCTGACAACGCCTCGGAGGTGATAGCACGCAGTCAGCGCAGCGAGCCCCCTGCGCCCGAGGGCATCACAGTGGCCGGAGACGTCAACGATTTCGTGACCTTCACACCAGTAACGGACGCGATGCTCGAGTCTCCCGATCCAGCCGACTGGCCGATGATCCGTCGAAGCTACGACGCACACAGCTACAGTCCCCTCGATCAAATAAACACGGACAATGTCGGTAGCCTGAGCCTCGAATGGGTTTGGAATATGCACGAGGGCGATTCCGAGCCTTCACCGCTGGTCTACAAGGGCATCATCTATCTCATCAATCCAGGCAACGTGATTCAGGCATTGGATGGCAAAAGCGGCGAGTTGATTTGGGAAAACTGGGCGGGCCCGGCGAATCGCCAAGACATGCGCAACATCGCAATTTATAACGACAAGATTATTCAAGCCACCACCGACGCAAGACTCGTGGCACTCGACGCTCGAACGGGCAAACAGCTCTGGGAGACGGCGGTCGCCGACAATACGCAAGGGTTCGAAAACTCCAGCGGTCCTATCGTCGCCGATGGAAAAGTCATACTTGGTCTAGCGGGCTGTGCGCGCTACATCAAAGAGGACTGCTATATCAGTGCGCATGACGCCAACACGGGCGAACTCGCTTGGCGCTTCAATACCATCGCCAAAGCCGACGAACCCGGCGGCGACACCTGGGGCGAACTCGACAATATTTTCCGCGCCGGTGGCGAGACGTGGATTACTGGCAGCTACGATCCCGAATTAAAACTCACCTACTGGGGTACGGCGCAGCAAAAGCCGTGGGTGCCGGTAAGTCGCCACCTCACTATCGAAGACGAGGGACTTTTTACCAATTCAACCGTCGCAGTGAACACCGACGACGGCACGCTGAATTGGCACTTCCAGCACGTGCCGGCGGAGGCGCTGGACCTCGATGAAGTGTTCGAGCGCGTGTTGGTCAACCGAGGCGAGGACAAACTCGTCTTCTCCCTTGGCAAGTACGGCATCCTCTGGAAGAGCGATCGCGTGACGGGTGAATTTAAAGGTTATAAAGAAACCGTATTCCAAAATGCGTTTACCGATATAGATCAGGTTACGGGTCGCGTAACTTACCGCGAAGATATCCAGAATGCCAAACTCAACGAATGGACGTCGGCGTGCCCCAGCAGCGCAGGTGGCAAAGACTGGCATTCAATGACTTATCACGAGCCAAGCGGTTTGATGATCGCCCCCCTAAGTCAAACGTGTTTAGAGAACGCGGCGCGCGAGGTCGCCCTAGTGCAAGGCGGTGGCGGACTCGCTGCGAGCCGCAAGTTTTTTGAGATGCCGGGCACCGATGGCAATCTCGGCAAGATCGGCGCCTATCACGTCGACACGATGGAAGAAGTTTGGAGCCATCAGCAGCGCGCTTCGTTCCACACTGGCACGATGTCTACCGCCGGTGATCTCGTCTTCGTCGGCGATCTCGACCGCCGCTTCAAGGCGCTCGACGTAAACACCGGCGAGGTAGTGTGGGAAACGCGTCTCGGCACTTCCGTGCAAGGTCACCCTGTGAGCTTCGCCATAGACGGCAAGCAGTATATCGCCGTGACCGCGGCGGTAGGCGGCACCAGTCCGCGCGCAGTTCCCGACGTTATCGCCACCGAGATCATCTACCCGCGCTGGGGCAACGCCCTGTATGTCTTTAGCCTTCCGGAGAGCGGACGATGACCGACGCGAATGACGCTCACATCGAGCCCGACCAAGAGGACGACGAACAAGCAGCAAGCGGCCCAATTGTTGGCCGCGTGGAATGGTTAGACCTCACGGTTAACGATGCCTCGCGCGTGAGAAACTTCTACGCATCGGTAGTCGGATGGAAGTCGTCCGATGTCGATATGGGCAGCTATAGCGACTACAGCATCGAGACGCCAGACTCGAAAGAGACGGTTGCAGGCATCTGTCACGCGCGCGGCCCCAACGCCAACCTCCCACGCCAGTGGCTCGTTTACGTTCGGGTTGCGTCGGTCGCCGAAAGCGCCGCCGCCTGCACACGCCTCGGCGGCGAAGTATTAGACGGCCCAAAGCGTATGGGCGGCAGTTATTTTTGCGTCATTAAAGATCCCGAAGGCGCTGTGATGGCGTTGCTATCAGACTAGCTAGCAGTCCATAAGGCATCCATGGAGGCACGCACATGAGCGGCAAGATTGAACACATTTACCTCGTCACCGAAAAGCGCGGCGAGCCCGTAGCGCAGGATGCCATTCAGCTCGAAGCGGGCTTGGGTATCGTCGGCGATCGCTACCACGCCAATGCCCAACAACGGTTACAAACCAGCGAAGCGGTGCCGGACAATCACCTCAGCCTCGTCGATAAGGCAGTGCTCGACGAATTCCTCGCGGACGAAGCCCGCGACAGTGGTCTCGGCTATAAAGATTTTCGGCGCAGCGTAATTACCAGCGGCATCGATCTTAACGCGCTGGTCGGCAAAGAGTTTACCGTGGGCAGCGCGCTCTGTCGTGGAATCGAGTTATGTGAGCCCTGCGCGTTTCTGGCCGCCACAGTGCATCGCGGCGTGTTACCCGGATTAGTGGGCCGCGGCGGGCTGCGCGCCATCGTGATCAAAGGTGGGGAGGCGGAGACCGGTTCCCTAGTCGCCGCGGCGCAATGAAGGCGCTGCCGTGGCTACAAGCGGGATTGGCGCGCAGGCCCTTATGGATGAATGGTCTGCTCGTATTCTGCGCCTACATGACATTTATCTACCTGCCATGGGATGTCTTCGTTAAGCCGCTGGCTGTCGATCAGGAAGTCTGGTTTGGCATCCTCTTCACTGGCTGGGCGGCGAAGGCGGGAGCGATATTGCACTGGGGCGTTTACGGCGCCGGGACTCTCGGGCTGTGGCGGATGCGCGCGTGGCTGCAGCCATGGATGAGCCTCTACCTGCTGCAAATAGCGTATGGCATGGCCTATTGGAGCCTGACAGATCCGCGCGGCAGCGGACTGCCTGCAGCGCTTATCGTGCCATTGCTGTTTATTGGCCTAGCTGCTCTGGCGTGGCGCGAACGCACGCGACTCGCCTAGCTAAAGATTGACGCGAGAGGCACGGGCTAGAACCATTTCCACCGCTTAAAGAGCGCAATCTGCAAGCCTACGACGGCGCTTAAGACGCCACTAAAAATCCAAAAAGCCGCGGGATTATCCACGCCCGGCACGCCGCCGACGTTAATACCCAATAGTCCCGTTAAGAATCCCAGCGGTAGGAATACCGCTGCGATCACCGACAGCATGTACAGGTTCTTGTTCATCCTATCGGACAGGGCGTTGGTCAGTTCGTCTTTGACGATCTGTGCGCGCTCGCGGATGGTATCGATGTCTTCGATATAGCGAATCACGCGGTCTAAAGATTCCTGTAGCCGGCGTTTATTCATCTCACTTAACCAGCCCATATCCGACACACGCAGCGCGGCGATCACATCGCGCTGGGGTGCGATATACCGACGAAATACGATCGCTTGCTTGCGAATTTCGGTGATCTGCGCGCGGTATTTTGCGTCGGCCTCCTCCATCACCTTCTCCTCGGCATCGTCGAGTCTCTCGTCGAGTTCGGAGAAAACCGGTTCCATGCGCTCGAACAGGCGTCCGGCAAGCAGGGTAATAAAATCTCCCGCGGTCTTCGGCCCATTGCCCGCGTCGAGCCGCTCGCGTAGATCCGTTACGGCTTTAAGCCTGCGCTTACGCACGCTAATGATTCTAGACTCATCGATCCACAGACGAATCGACACCATATCTTCTGGCTCGGACTCCGCGTTGAGGTTTACCCCGCGAAGGATAAGCAGCGCACCCTGCTCGAACTCGAGGATACGCGGCCTCGTCTCCTCGGCAAACAGCGCATCGACAGTCAGTGGATCAAGAAAATTCAGTTCCGATTCCGCCCACGGTTTCGAAGTTGGATCGTTGATGTCTAGATGAACCCACGCGAGATCTGTTCCTTTTATAGCCGCCTGCAGCTGCGCCGCGGCATCCGGGCTGAGCTCGCCTCCACTGACAGGCATGCCCTGGGCATCGAGAGTCTGCGGTAAAAGCGACTCGGCCGCGCCGCCCTCATTAATGCGATAGGCGTAGATGATTCCACTGCAATTCAAGTATTTTCCTCCTGACCATCAGTTGAGTCACGCGAGTCGGAACGTATATGCAGGTCGCGCTGCGGGAACGGAATCTCAATGCCATTGGCCTTAAACTTGCGCCAGATCTCGAACATGACCTCGCTCTGCGGTGGCCAACGCCCGAGCGTGACATCGTCGACCCAAAAATGCAGCGTGAAATCTACAGAGCTGTCGCCAAAGGCGAGCAAATAGCACGCCGGCTCGGGCGTCTTCGCACAGCGAGGGTGGGCACGCGCCGCCTCGAGCATGAGTTCGCGCGCCAGCTCGATATCGCTGTGATAGGACACCCCTACGTGAAATTCGACTCGCGCGCTGCTATTGGAGAATGTCCAGTTCACCACACGGCTGGTAATCAGGTCTTCATTAGGCACTAAGATTTCTTTGCTATCGAAGGTCTCGACAAGCGTATAGCGAGCGCTTGCCCGTCGCACGAAGCCGAAAGTCCCATCGGAGAGCTCGATCAAGTCGCCCTCCTCTATCGACTTCTCCATTAGTAGGATAAGGCCCGAGATAAAATTCGAGGCGATCTTCTGTAAGCCAAAGCCGAGACCGATACCGACCGCGCCGCTGAACACCGTAAGCGTCGTGAGGTCTATACCAACGAAATCGAGCGCCACCAAAAAGGCGATGACGTAGATGAGGATCTGCGCAATCTTCACCGCTAGCGCGCGGGTTGCCGCGCGCACCGTGTGTAGGCGAGAAATTTTCCGCTCTACCGAGTCGGAGACGATTGCCGTAGTCCAAAACACCAGCGCCAGCGCGATCGCGCCACTCAGTAGGGTGTAAGCTGAGATCCCATAACTACCGATGCGCAGCGTCAGCGAGGGCGTGTCGAGCAGCAGCCGCAGGGAATCGAAATAGCCTTGATAGGTTGCCACCACGATACCGATCAGCACGAGGAACAATAGCCACTTAGCTGAGCGGCGATTGGGCTTGATGATTTTTAGCCAGAGGGTAGTCATGATTTAACGATACTCTATCTGCGGGGTCATCGAAATGCGAAATTGCTCATCAGCGGCTCGCGGCTGGGGTAGAATGGCGCCCCGTTCAGGTCTTCCACAGCCCCTTTAAGAAGCTATTCTACTATGCCACTGCTCCGACTCGACAAAGCCTCCCTTAACTTCGGCACCCACGTGCTATTAGATGAGGTCGAATTCGAGATTAAGCGCGGCGCCCGCATCGGCCTCCTAGGCAGGAACGGCGCAGGCAAGACGACGCTGATGAAAGTCATCGAAGGCGCCATGGGGCTAGACGGCGGTGAACGCTGGCTACGGCCAGGCGTTAAGGTTGCTTGGTTGGAGCAGAATCTCCCCGACGCCGACGAGCAGACCGTGTACGACCTCGTCGCAGACGGTCTCGCCGAAGTAGGCGACCTACTAAAACAGTATCACCATCTCACCGCCAACTACGAAGACGCCGATATGGCACAGCTCGAGCGTGTGCAGAATGCGCTCGAGGCGAAAGACGGCTGGAGCCTAAGTCAGAAGGTCGACACGGTAATCTCGCAGCTCGACCTGCCCGCTGACAAATTGATGAAAGAGCTTTCTGGCGGATGGCGCAAACGCGTCGCCCTCGCCCGCGCATTGGTCCGCGAGCCCGAACTGCTCTTATTAGACGAGCCGACTAACCACCTCGACATTCCCGCCATCGAATGGCTAGAGAAGCAGCTGCAGGATTACCACGGCGCGCTCATGCTCATCACTCACGATCGCAGCTTTTTGCAGAATGTGGCGAATAAGATCGTCGAACTCGACCGTGGCCACCTCTACCAGTTCGAGGGCACGTTCGAGCGCTTCCTGCGTTTCCGCGCCGAACAACTCGCCGCCGAAGAGACCGCGAATAAACTCTTCGATAAGAAGCTAGCTGAAGAAGAAGTGTGGATTCGTCAGGGCATCAAGGCGCGCCGCACGCGCAACGAAGGACGCGTACGGGCACTCGAGGCGATGCGCAAAGAGCGTGGCGAACGCCGTGTGCAGCAGGGTAAGGCGAGCTTCCAGGTGAGTAGCGCAGACCGCTCGGGTAAAATCGTTGCGGAGCTCACAGACATAACGCAGCGCTTCGGCGACAAGCGAGTCATAAACAATTTCTCGACCACGGTGATGCGCGGCGATCGCATAGGCTTAGTCGGCGCCAATGGCGCGGGCAAGTCGACGCTGCTCAAGATTCTACTGGGCCAGCTTGTGCCGAGCGAAGGCAAGGTGAAGCTCGGCACCAAGCTCGAGGTCGCCTATTTCGACCAGCTGCGCGAGCATCTCGATCTCGAGAAAAACCTTATCGACAACGTGTGCGGCGGCCAAGAATTTATCGATGTCGGGGGTAAGCGCAAGCATGCGATCAGCTACCTTAGCGACTTCCTGTTCACTCCCGATCGCATCCGCACACCCGCCAAAGCACTCTCGGGCGGCGAGCAAAACCGCGCTATCTTAGCTAAGGTTTTCAGCCGCCCCGCTAACATCCTCGTGCTAGACGAACCGACTAATGACCTAGATATCGAGACGCTAGAGCTACTCGAAGACTTGCTACTCGGCTTCGACGGCACCGTATTGCTAGTGAGCCATGACCGTAAGTTTATGGACAATGTCGTCACCTCGATCATGGTGTTCGAAGAAGACTCGACCGTGCGCGAATACGTCGGCGGCTACAGCGACTGGGTTGCGCGTGGCGGCAACCTCGCCGATTTCGCTGCGCCGCAAACTGGCATCGCCGCGAGTGCGGCTGCGGCACCAGCGCCGGAAATCGTCGCCGCACCGAAACCTGAAAGCCCCAAAGAGCCGAAGAAGAAACTTAGCTATAACGACAAGCGCGCGCTTGAAGCAGCGCTCAAGCGGATCGACGTGCTTGAAGCAAAGCAGTCGGCACTCGAAGCGCAGATCTCTGACCCTGCGTTCTACGATGGCGACGCCAAACAGGTACAAGCAACACTCAAAGACGTAGCGACCGCCGCCGAAGAACTAGCAGCAGCCTACGCGGAGTGGGAGCAGCTTGAGGGCTAGTGGCACACGTCACTGCCCGCCTGTTACCAGCTTGCCGTCGCTATAGTCACGGATAGCCTGATGGATCTCCTCTGCGGTGTTCATCACAAACGGCCCACGCTGCACGATCGGCTCTCCGATCGGCTTACCGGTGATGACCAAAAGCCTTGCGCCCGCGCTCACCGCAAGCATGAGCGCACCGCTGCGCGTGAGCCGAGCAAGCTGGTCCGCGTGCAGCGTAAACGCCTGCTCGCCCACAGCGACCTCACCCTCGTAGACATAAATTAACGCCGTTTGACCATCCGCGACAGCGACATCCAGTAACTGCGCGCTCACTGCGCTGATATCCAGATAGCCCGGCTGAGTTGCGCGAGGCGGAACACTGGCGTGCTCGGACTCCAACACACCGGGCATCGGCGTGCCATTGATAGACAGGGCGCCTGCGATGGCCTTCACGCGGGCACCGTCTATTGCATACTCGGGTATCTGCGCCGCACCTAACTCACTGTACTGCGCTGGCGTCATTTTCTCGCTAGCGGGCAGATTTACCCACAGCTGGAAGCCGCGCATTCGCCCCTGCTCCTGCTTCGGCATTTCCGAGTGAATCACCCCTGCGCCAGCCTTCATCCACTGCACGTCGCCCGGGCGCAACTGACCCACGTTACCCATGTGGTCGCGATGCTCCATATGGCCTTCGAGCATGTAGGTGACTGTCTCGAATCCGCGGTGGGGATGAGAGGGAAAGCCGCCTATGTAGTCTGAGGCCTCGTTAGAGCCGAATTCGTCGAGCATGAGGAAAGGGTCGAAACGCGACAGGTCGCCGCCGCCGAACACCCTTTTCAACCGCACCCCGTCGCCGTCGCTCGCCGCCTGTGCGGTGAGTACCTCTTCGATCCTGCGCTGTGTTGTCTGGTTCATCGTAGTCCCCTACCGTGAGTCATTCTATTGAGTATTAGAGGCTCGCAATCTGAGCGCGAGCCTCTGCAAGACCCACACTGCGCGCCTCTTCTCCCATGCTTAAGCCCTCGGCACTCACAAAGTGGACGTCGCTAATGCCGATAAAGTTCATCAAGAGCTGCATATAAGGGCGCATAAAATCAGTGCCGCCCGCCGCATGCTTGCCGCCGAGCGCGCTCACCAAGTAGACCTTCTTGCCCTCTAAAAGCCCGACCGGCCCTGTGTCTGTGTATTGAAAGGTGACGCCGGCCCGCGCGATATGATCGACCCATGCCTTGAGCATGGACGGAATAGAAAAGTTGTACATGGGGAGCGTGATAATCAGTGCGTCGGCAGCGAGCAGCTCCGCCACGAGCGTATCGGCAAATGACACTGCGGCGACTTGCTCCGGGCTACGCTCAGCCTCGTCGGTGAACAGCGCGCCGAGCCGCGCGCCGTCCAAATGCGGAATCTCCTGCTGGGCGAAATCGCGCTCCACAAGTGCAATGCTCGACTGCGCAGCGAGGTGTTCAACGAGCTCGCTGGCAAGTTGGCGACTCACGCTGTTGTCGCCAGTAATGCTGCTGTTGATCAATAGGACATTTTTCATGTGGCTACCTTCGGTGTGGTTAAAAACGAAGGCCCATATTAAGACTTAATAATTCGATAAAAATCGCAATATATTGCTTAATTTGATCTAATAAATAGATATATTATTACCGAGTCACGCACAGGGTAAGCTTATGCCCCCCAGAATCACCCTCGAGCAATGGCAAGCCTTCCGCAGCGTCGTGGACGAAGGCTCTTTTGCTCGCGCTGCCGAGGCTGTTAACAAGAGCCAATCGAGTGTCAGCTATGCGATCAAGCAGCTCAATGCGCAGCTACCCCAACCGGTGCTCAGAATAGAGGGACGGCGCGCTGTACTCACCGACGCCGGCAAGGTGCTCTATCGCCATGCCGAGCAATTGCTGTGCCAGGCGAGCGATGCCGAAGCTGTAGCACGCTCGCTCGCCATGGGCTTCGAGTCCGAAGTCTCGCTGGCTGTCGATGCGCTGCAAGATGTCGGCGATCTCGCCCCCGCGCTCGCCGCGTTCTCCGAACAATTCCCCACCACGCGACTGCGCGTGTTAGAGACAACCCTCTCGGGCACTACCGAGGCATTGCTCGAGCGTAAGGCAGACCTCGCTATCAGCCCCGAAGTCCCCGTTGGGTTCGTGGGCAGGCCCGTCGCCGGCGTCACACTGATCCCTGTCGCGGCGCCTTCGCATCCTCTCATCGCGGCCGACCGGGCTATTAACCGAACTATTAACGAGGCCGAGCTGCGAGGGCACCGACAACTCGTCTTGCGAGACTCCGGCGCGCGCCGCAGTGTCGACGCAGGCTGGCTGCAGGCAGAGAAGCGCTGGACCGTGAGCCATTTTGCCACCAGCATCAAATTGCTCACCAGTGGCCTCGCCTTCGCCTTCGTGCCGCAGGAATGGATAAGCGCGGAACTCGCCGCAGGCAGTTTAGTCAAACTGCCCCTCGCAAACCCCATGGACAGACCCGTTCCCCTGTTCCTGATTCTCGCCGCCCAGCAAGCTGCAGGGCCGGCAACCCAAGGGCTCGCCGACTTGCTCGCCGCACAGCTCGGCTGAATTCCACTACCCTCCTATCAATTTGGCCATTCAGCCACGATTCAGTCCTGCATCGTAGACTGTCATCGAGAGTCTCATTCGAGGCACTCGTATGCCACTCCCTCTTAAGGAGAGATAACGATGAACTCGACTATTTCAGGCACAACCGGCACTCGCGCAGCCAAGGCCTTACGCTTGGCGACACTCGCAGCCCTCGCCGCGGCCCTGCTCGCCAGCACCAGCCTCGCACTCGCCGGCGACCGGGGTGACCGAGGTGACGGTCACGGCAGAAACGACAGGGGCGCCTATAACGAACGCCGCGCAGACCGACACTATGACCGACGCCGCGAATCCGGTCGCCGCAGCTATTCGTCGCGACGCGACACTCGCTTCGATAGCGGCAGCTTCTTTGGCGGCGTAGTCTTGGGCTCGGCGTTAACGTCGCACAACTCCTACGGTCGCCTTGGCTATAACACCACCTTCTATGGCGGTCACAGCTACGGCCGGACACGCGTCGACACGCGCTGGCCTTCCCGCTACTACGCGCCGCGGCGCCCCACTGTGTATCGATCGCCCGCGTACACCAGGCCGGTGCTCATCACGCAGCCCACTGTCATCTGCGAAACCGTCGTACGCACCGAGCCTGCAATAAGGTCGACAGCTGCGCCTGCCCCAAGGTTGCTAGTCGACCTAGAAGGCCGCTGTTTCGAGGTGATGACATCTGGCGACGGCAGTGAGCTTAGAGTCGAGCGTGAGGCGGAGGTTTGCCAGTTCTAAATCCAGAACCTGAGCGCGCGAACCCTAGCGTAGCGTTATACTGTTGCCACAGCGTAGCGCCTCGCTATCTCGGCGCGATCTAGTCTTCGGAGCGACACAATGATTCTGTTTTCACGGCGCGTGGCGTTCACCTCCGCCCTCAGCGCTGGCCTGCTAAGCCTCGCGGCCTGCACCAGTTCCCCACTGCAGCGCAGCCAAGTCGTTCTCTACTCAGAAGCCGATATGGCCGCACGCGGCAGCGCCGCCTATCAGCAGATGCGCGAGGAGACGCCGGTAAGCGAAGACGCACGCGCGATCCGCTACGTAAACTGTGTAGCCGACCACGTCGTCGAGGCGCTGCCCGTTGAAGTAAGGACTCGCTACGCCTGGGAGGTCACGCTATTCGCGGACGAGCAAGCCAACGCCTTCGCCCTGCCCGGCGGCAAGATGGGCGTGTATGAGGGATTGCTAAACGTGGCGATAAACCAGCACCAGCTCGCCGCGGTCATGGCCCACGAGGTCGGCCATGTACTCGCCAACCATAGCAACGAGCGTGCGAGCCAGTCCGCACTGCGTAACGTCGGCTTCGGCGTCGCCCAGATTCTAGGCGTCTCCGATGCAACGCTGCAGGCGATAGACATGGGCACCCAGCTCGGCGTATTCCTGCCGTTTAACCGCATCCAGGAGAGCGAGGCTGATATCGTCGGGCTCTCGCTTATGGCTCAGGCCGGCTTCGAGCCGGAAGAGAGTATTAGCCTATGGGAGAACATGGCGGCAAGCGGCGGTGGCCGCCAACCCGAGCTGCTTTCTACCCATCCTTCCCCCGCGTCACGCATGAGCGATCTGCATGCCCGCATTCCGGCGGCCGAAGCCGAACTGGACTCTGCGCAGGCCTTGGGCCGTTTCCCCGACTGTATTCGCTAGGCTTCGTGCAAGTGCACGTCTAGCTGCGGGAAAGGAATGCTCAGACCGCGCGCGGCGAATTGTCGGTAGACCTGATCGTTCATCCTAAAATGCACCTCCCAATAGTCCGGCGCCTTAACCCAGGCGCGTACCACGAGGTTTACCGAGTTGTCGCCAAGGCTTGCGAGTGCGACGAAGGGTGCGGGGTCTTCGAGCACTTTCTCGTCAGCTGCGAGTAGCGAATGGACCAGCTCATACGCCTTGTCCAAATCGTCGCCGTAACCAATACCAAAAGTCCAATCCACTCGCCGCAGCGGCTGGGTGGAGTAATTAATTAAGGAGCCATTGGACAAGGGACCGTTGGGGATGAGCACCGTCTTGTTATCTGGCGTGGTCAGCACCGTGATAAAAATCTGAATTTCCTTAACGCTGCCTGAGTACCCCTGTGCCTCGATGAAATCGCCGACCTTATACGGCTTGAAGAGGAGGATAATCACACCGCCAGCGAAGTTCTGCAGCGTGCCGGACAACGCCATGCCGACCGCGAGGCCAGCCGCGGCGAGAATCGCGACGAAAGATGTCATCTCTACACCGAGCACACTCAGCGCAGTGATATAGACCAACGCCTTGAGGGCTATGGAGGTGAGGCTCGTTAAGAAGCTGCGAAGTGAGGGGTCGACTTGAGCGCTATCAAGCAGTGAACGCAATACTCGGCCGAAGAGTCCAACGGCGAACAAGCCCGCCACCAATGTCGCTACGGCGAAGACGAGGGACATGCCCCATTGCACCACGAGCGACATGATATCGCCCTCAGAGATTCCTAGCACTGCAAAATCCATTTAATGTGTCCTCTCAGAAAATGAAAAAACCGATACCAACCTAGGCTAGTATCGGCTATTCGATCTATGGGCGCCCAATGGGCGCGACTGCCTGATTACAATGACCGTAAATAGGCGAGTAATTGTTCACGCTGCTGTCGATTCAGATCCGCGTAAATATCCGGCATCACCGACGACTTACTGTCTCTCACCGATTTAACGCGATCCTTGAAATACGTGCGCCAGCGTTTGCCATCGAGGCTCTGAATCTGCAGTGACGTTGCGGTCTCGTTGCGAGCGACGCCGCGCAGAGTAGAGCCGTCATTGAGCTCAATCACCTTCACAGGGAAGCCTTCAGCGAAACTGGCCGATGGCTTAGAAAAAGCCTCGAGGAGGCCGTCATCGCCCAGCCGCGCAGACACGCCGTCGAGTACAGGACCTACTCGGCCGCCAGCGTCGCCGACTGTATGGCAAGAGACACAGTTAGCCGCGCCATTGAATAGCGCACGGCCCGCTACCGCTAGGGGATCGCCAGCGATGGGGTCTTCCGGCTCCAACAGGATTCCAAGTTTACCTTGCATCGCGCGTACGTAGTTCGCCGTGTCGAGAATCTCTTCCGCACTAAACGAATCACCCCAAGCGGCCATGCCGGTGCCGGCACGGCCTTCTCTGATTACCGCCAAAAGCTCGAGGTCTTCGAGCCCTTTTGCACCGTCGTCAACCAGCGACTTACCCATAGCCTGGCCTTCGCCTGTTACTCCGTGGCACACGGCGCAAAAGGAATTGAACAGAACCAGGCCTTCACTGAGGCCCGCGCTCGCGCTCGTTGCTGTACCACCGAGCACGGCCGCGAAGCCGACGCCTAGCAATCGTTTATAAAGTGATTTAGTCGTCATTGTCTTGATTCCCCTTACAGCGCGAACAAAATGTAATTGCCCGGCGAGATGCCCGAGGCAACGCCCGCGCGGTTCACCGGATCGCGAGTACCCGAGGCGATACCGATGTACTGCTTGCCGTCGATGGTAAAGCTCGTCGGCGGCGCGTAAAGTCCGCTGCCGGTTTGGAATTTCCACAGCACTTCACCCGTCTCATCGTTAAGCGCATACAAGTAGCCGTCAGGTGCGCCTGAGAAAACTAAGCCGCCGCCGGTGGCTAATGTGCCTGCCCAGGCGAAGTTACCCGGCATCTCTTTCTGCCAGTCGACCTTGCCGGTAAGCATATTGAACGCCACTACCCAACCGGTCCCGGTCGTGTCGAATTGCACCATGCCGCCGAGGTCCATAGTGCCGGGTCGGCCCTCGCCTTCGCGGCGGATGAAGCGTGCGCCCCACTCGGTGGTCGGGATGTAAAGCATGTGAGTGTCCGGGCTGTAAGAGGCGGGCGGCCAGTTCTTGCCGCCATAAAGGCCGGGGAACACCATCTCGTTCTTAGGCTCTTTGAAGGCTTCTTTCAACACAGGCTTGCCTGACTCGTCGCGGTCAGCCCAGTTAACTTTTGTGTACTCGCCGGCGTACAGGAACTCGCCATTGAAGCGGTCGAGGCCGTAGACGTGGCCGTTGCGGGAAACCTGCACAACCATCTTGCGCATCTCGCCTTCCCACATTTCCTCGATAATCATCGGCTCTGAGGTCGAATCATGGTCGAATTCATCGCGTGGTGAGGTCTGGAAATACCATTCGAGCTCGCCCGTATCGGCGTGCAAAGCGACGACCGAATTGGTGTAGAGGTTATCGCCCGAACGGATATTATTGTTCATATCAGGCCAAGGGTTGCCAGTGCCCCAGAAGATTAGGTCGGTCTCGGGGTCATAGGTCCCCGTCACCCAAGTCGGGCCCCCACCGGTCTTCCACGAATCGTCGAGCCACGTGTCGTTGTTGGGGTCGTCTTCGCCCGCGGTGGTATAAAAGCGCCAGCGCAGCTCGCCGGTGTTTACGTCGTAGGCATCGATAAAACCGCGAATGCCGAATTCGCCGCCACCCACGCCGATCAGCACCATGTCTTTCACGATCAGCGGAGCGCCAGTGATGGAGATAGACTCGCGGTTATCACCTACCTCCGTATCCCATAACTGCGTACCGGTAGCCGCATCAAACGCAATGAGATGTGCATCGAGGGTGCCGTAGAAGACCATATCCTCGTAAAGCGCGACGCCTCGGTTATGCGGGCCGCAGCACAGATCCACGTTTTCGAAATCATGGTCGTAGCGCCACAGCTCGGCGCCGGTAAGGGGATCGACCACGATAAGGTGGCTGTTAGCCGTCGTAAGGTACATGCGGCCGTCGTTGACCAATGCAGTCACCTCAAAGGCGCCGCCAGTCACGCCGGTCTGCTTAATCCAGACAGGGCTTAGGTCTTTGACTGTCTCGCGATTGATCTGGTCGTCTGGCATATAGCGCCACGCGCCGTAGTTACGACCGTATTGCACCCAGCGATCGGAGTAGTCTTGAGAGTTCTCCAAAACCTCGGTCGTGACATTTTGCGCAAGCACGGTAACCGCGCTCAGCAGTCCCCCGAGTAGCGCGGCGCAGAGTGATGCGGTCAAAGCCTGCTTCTTAGACATGTGTAAACCCTATTATTCATTGACAAAAATCAGCCCCAATTAACCTATAAACCCGCGCCCTCTGTCAATCGGACCTGCGCAGCGCCCTATCCAGCCTCCCTACTTGCCAGCCGTGGCTGAACAGGCTACAAAAGCCCCTCTCGCCAAGCCTCAACGACTAACAACAACAAGGAACACACCATGCTCGTCTACGGCGTCGCACTCCTCTCGGCCTGCTTGCTACTCGGCATGCTCGCCGGCCAAGCCTTAGGCCTCGCACTAGGCATCGACGCCAACGTTGGCGGCGTCGGCATCGCGATGCTGCTGCTAGTGATTAGTAGCAATTCGCCGCGCTTTAAAACGCTCACCAGCGGTGCCGCGGCGCAGGGTATCGGCTTCTGGAGCGCCATGTATATCCCCATCGTTGTCGCCATGGCAGCGCAGCAGAATGTCGCGGCTGCGGCCTCCGGTGGGCTTTTAGCCGTCGTCGCGGGCGTCGCCGCCGTGGTGGTGAGCTTCGCACTCGTGCCGATTCTCAGCCGGCTCGGCTCACGGGGAGATGACGCATGATCGATCTCATCACCGCCGTCTTTACCCGCAACAGCCTCATCGTCGCCTTCGCCGTCATCGGTGCGACCATCTGGCTATCGTATTTCATCGCCGACAAACTGACCGCAGGTCGCATACACGGATCGGCCATTGCTATCGCGTTGGGTTTAGTCGCGGCGTATTGGGGCGGCACTGTCACCGGAGGCACGAAAGGTATTGCTGACATCGGCCTGCTCGGCGGCATCGGCCTTATGGGCGGTGGCATGCTGCGCGACTTCGCCATCGTCTCCACCGCCTTCGGCGTGCAGCTCGGGGAACTCAAGAAGGCAGGGCTTGCCGGTGTAGTCTCCATCTTCGCGGGCGTCATCGTCTCTTTCGTCGTCGGTGCCGCAGTCGCGGTTGCCTTTGGCTACACAGACCCTATTGCGATCACCACGATCGGCGCTGGCGCGGTCACCTACATCGTCGGGCCTGTCACCGGTGAGGCGATCGGCGCGAGCGGCGATGTCATTACGCTTAGCGTCGCCGCGGGTTTGGTAAAATCCATCCTCGTGATGATCGGCACGCCACTCGTCGCACGCTCAATCGGGCTCAATAACCCGCAGTCGGCGATGGTTTTCGGCGGTCTTATGGGCACCACGAGCGGTGTTGCCGCGGGCCTCGCCGCCACCGACCCTAAGCTTGTGCCCTATGGGGCAATGACCGCCACCTTTTATACCGGCGTCGGCTGCCTGCTTGGGCCGTCGATACTGTATTTTTGTGTGAGCGCGGTTTTTTAATCGCGTTCTAGACGCTGAGATCGGCTCCTCGACGCGCTATACTCAGCTCATCTTATTGACGAAGGTTTTTTATCGACATGCGCAGCACTTTCCCCCAACTCAATGCCAGCAATCTCAAGACTGCACTCGTAGAAAGCACCGAAGGCGGAAATCGCGTCATCTCCTACGCCGCGCTTAACCTGCGCTGCGATCGCTTCGCCGCAGGCCTACTAAACGAACGCGCGGACCTCGAAGAAGAGCGCATTGCCTTTTTCATGCCGGCGAGCATCGACTATGTCACCACGCTGCACGGCATATGGCGAGCCGGCGGCATCGCGGTGCCGCTTAACGTCGCCTCGGCGGTCTCCGAACTGGAGCACTACCTCAGCTCTGCCAGTGTCAGCCGCATGGTCGCCAATGGCGAATACCGCGAGTCGCTAGTTGAGCTGTGCGCGGCACTCAATATCGAACTCATTAGCGTCGACGACGTGATGAGCCCATTAATAAGTGAGGGCGCTGAAGCGGCGACGAAAGACCTGCCCAATATCGCTCCCGAGCGCCGAGCGATGATGCTTTTCACCTCTGGCACAACCAACAAGCCGAAAGGCGTCGTCAGCACACACAAGACCATCGCTGCGCAGATAACCACCTTAATCGATGCGTGGGCATGGACCGACAACGATTCGATTCCGCTTTTCCTGCCGCTGCACCACATCCACGGCATCATTAATATCTTAAGCTGCGGCCTCTGGGCCGGCGCGACCGTCGACCTGTACGAAAAATTCGACATGCCTGCGATCTGCGAGAAAGTAGCGGCTAAGCGTTACAACGTATTCATGGCCGTCCCCACAATCTACGTCAAGTTGATTCACTATTTCGAGTCTCTGGACGCCGACGCAGTCGAGCGCATAAGTAATGGCTTTAAACAAATGCGCCTGAATATTTCCGGCTCTGCCGCTTGCCCGGTGAAGCTCTTCGATCAGTGGCAGGCACTCACCAGCCA
This sequence comes from Gammaproteobacteria bacterium, assembly GCA_024639905.1. GTDB lineage: Bacteria > Pseudomonadota > Gammaproteobacteria > Pseudomonadales > Pseudohongiellaceae > UBA9145. Next base: position 208,289 of record JAHEGE010000008.1, read on the forward strand.
AGTTCTCTTGGAACGTTACGGTATGACTGAGATCGGCATGGGCCTGTCTAACCCGTATAAAGGCGAACGCCGCGCCGGCCACGTCGGCCAACCCCTGCCGGGCGTCCAGGCCAAGCTTTTCGACGAAGAGAACAACGAGATCACAGCCGAAGATACACCGGGCGAGATTCGCGTACGCGGCGACAACGTGTTCCTAGAATATTGGAACAATGAATCAGCAACGACGGAGAGTTTCGTGGACGGCTGGTTCTGCACCGGCGATGTTGCTGTCATCGACAAGGGCTATTTCCGCATCATGGGTCGCTCGTCTGTCGACATCATTAAATCCGGCGGCTACAAACTTTCAGCGCTCGAAATCGAAGGCACACTGCTCACCCACGAGGCGATCGCCGAGGTGGCAGTAATCGGCGTCGAAGACGAAACTTGGGGCGAGGCGGTGAGTGCGTTCGTCGTGCTCAAGTCCGAAAAGACGCTCAGCTATGACGAGCTCAAGGCTTGGTGCGACGGCAAAATGTCTGGCTATAAAGTACCGAAGAATCTGCACGTGGTCGACGCGCTGCCGCGCAACGCAATGGGCAAGGTGACCAAACCCGCACTTAAAGATTTACTGGCCTAGTTATGGAATCTATCTATTACGTGCTCTGCTGGCATTGCCACCGGCGCTGCAAACACTGCTATGAGGACCGATTCCGCCCGTATATCCGCGACGAGCTCGCAGGTGTGGTCGCCGAGGCGCAACAGAATGCTCCCAAGGTGGTCGCCAATCTACCCGAGCGCATGACTTACCGAGAAGCCTCGACAGACGCGGAGCGCGCCGCCGGCGCCAGCGACTTCGTCGAGCGCATCGGCAAGATAATCCTCTCCGGCGGCGATGTCTTAACCGATCCTGTGCGCGAGGCAGTGCTGTACCCGACACTCGCTGCTATTAGAGAAAAATACGCGCCTCAAGGCGGCGTGCGCGTGGTCGTTCAAACAACCGGCGACCTGTTGACCCCAACAATCATTCGCGAACTAATCGACCTCGGCGTCTGGACTATTTCGGTGTCAGGCATGGACGATTTTCATGTCGGCATGGAAGGCGACAAGAAACTCGCCTTCGCCGAAAAAGTGACGGCCATGTTGGAAACGGCCGGCGTCACGCGCGCGAATCCCGAGGCGGATCGCCACGAGCGCGGCTTCGAGACGGGGCCGCTGTACAATATGTTCGGCGCTAACGAAGACACGTGGATAGGTAAGCTGTGGCCGCGTGGCCGCGCGTGGGAAAATGGCCTGTCGAGCGCGACGCTGGCCGACAATTTCTGCAACGCATGGTCTGGCGGACTTAATTTTCTTGACCATGGTTATGCGGGCTCCGAGGTCTCTATCGACCCCAACGGCGACGTGTTTCCTTGCTGTATCAAGACGGCGCATCCGCTCGGCAACCTCACCGAGGAGCCGCTACTCGCTATTATCGACAGCCTCGTCGGCATGCCGGCAATGGAGGCCATCAACGCAGGCAAACCCGAGCGCATGGGGCTCGCCGAGGGCTGGACCCGCGAGCGATTCTTCGAGGCCTCTCTTACTCAAACGCCCAAGGGCGAACCCTATGCCAACCTCTGTATAGGCTGCGACACCTACCACAAAGAAGTGTTGGGCAGCGCGCTCGATCAGCTGCGCAGTGAACGCCGCGGCCGGCGGCTCGGCCTGATCGCCACCAATGCTGCGAGCAATGCTTAGTCACACGCGATTCGCGGTGTTATTGATCGGTCTCTGCGGCCTGTCCAGCGGCGCCGAACCCAATGCAGACGAGTGGACACGACTCACTCAGCAGGCTCGCGGACAAACCGTGTACTTCCAAGCTTGGGGCGGTGATGTTGCGCTCAATGCGCACCTGCAGTGGGTTGCGCTGCAGGTGAAGACACGCTTCGCTATCGATCTGAATCACATCAAACTCGCCGACACGTCGACCGCGGTCTCGCGCCTGATCGCTGAAGTCGACGCGGGCAATCGCGAGGCAGGCAGCGCCGACCTGTTATGGATAAACGGCGAGAATTTCGCGCTACTAAAACAGCGCCAACTCCTTTTCGGCCCTTGGGCAGAACAGCAGCCTAATTTCGCTCTTGTCGAAGCCGACCGCTTTCCCGAGATGCGGCGCGACTTCGGCGTGCCAACCAACGGCCTAGAATCGCCTTGGACACGCTCACAGCTTATCTTTTATTACGACAGCGAGCGCATCGCCAGCCCACCACGCTCGATGCCGGCCTTATTGAATTGGGCTCGCGAGCATCCCGCTGAGTTTACCTATCCGCGGCCGCCGGCATTCCTTGGCACCACGTTCCTGAAGCAGGCGTTTATAGAACTGGCCATTCTGGAATTTGGACCTGAGACACTCACCGCTTTAGCCGCGCCGGTTGATGAACAATTCGCAGCGCTAACCGAACCCCTGTGGGCTTTCCTCGATGCGCTACACCCACATCTCTTACGTGGTGGCCGCCATTTCCCACAAACCGGCGCACAGCTCAACGCGGCACTTTATGATCGCGAAACTAGCCTCGCCTTTGCGTTTAACCCTAACGAAGTCGTTAGCGCAATCGCTCGCGGAGACTTAGCCCCAGCAACCAAAAGCTATGTGATGACTGCGGGTACTCTGAGCAACGTCAGCTTCGTCGCCATTCCCGTTAACGCACCGAATAAGGCAGGTGCGATGATCGTGGCCAACTATTTGCTTTCCCCCGAGGCGCAGTTTCGCGCAGCGGTGAACCCGAGATTGGCGAGCCAGCCGGTGTTGCCATTCGAGCGCTTCGACGCCGAACAGCGAGCGGCGCTCGACGCGGCTGCGCGCGCGCCAGGTTCACTCCCCGCCGCCGAGCTTGCGCGCACACTCGCAGAACCCCATCCTAGCTGGACCACGGCGCTAGAGCGCGAATGGGTCCGTCGATACTCAGGCGGTGGGCGATGATACCGCGACTCGCGCGAGCCCTCTCGTTTAGAAACCTGTCGCTTAGAGACCTGTTGCTTCTCGCCCTAACCGCCCCCCTCCTCGCGGGGAGCGTGCTCGCTTTCTTGCCCGCCCTCAGCGCAGAATCCAGTCGACAAGTTTTCTCCGATCTGCTCGATGCACCGGGCATTGTCAGCAGCGCGTTACTGAGTCTAAGCGCCGCTCTCGCGACCGCCGCCGCCTCGCTAAGCATCGTTTTGTTGTTTCTCGCAGCGACCCAAGGCAATCGTGTCGGACGCGTTGTTGCCAAACTCACGGCGCCAATTCTCGCGGTACCCCATGCCGCCGCCGCGCTAGGCCTTGCCCTACTGCTCGCCCCTAGCGGATTCTTGAGTCGGGGTATCGCTCTGATCGCTGGCTGGGACACCCCGCCGGATTACCTTTTCGTCAACCACCCAAATGGCGCCGCGCTCATCCTCGGCTTGATTGTGAAAGAAGCCCCCTTCCTCCTACTCGTCTGCCTCGCTGCATTGCCAAACCTCGATGCCCCACGACGAGTCGCGCTCGCGCGCAGCCTCGGTTACGCGCCGGCCAAGGCCTGGTTGCTCACCGTCACGCCCGCGCTGTACCGCCAAATCCGACTCCCGCTTTTCGCGGTCCTTGTCTTCGCCTCCTCGACGGTCGATGTCGCGCTGGTGCTAGGGCCGAGCCTGCCACCCACTCTTAGCGTGAGAATACTCGATTGGTTTACCGCGCCGACACTCGGTGCTCGCGAACTGGCGGCCGCCGCCGCCATGCTGCAGCTCGCGGTGAGCCTAATAAGCCTCGCCATTTGGATAGGCGTGGAGACCCTTGCCCGAACCCTCTACCTTTATGCGATTCGCCGCGGTGCGCCGCAGCGCATTCACCACAGCCACTACACCAACCTGACACTCAACGGCCTGGGCCGGATGCTGTTGCCCACCGCGCTGCTGGTTACTGGGGGAGGATTGCTGGGACTTGGCGTGGCGAGCATCGCCGGCGACTGGCGCTATCCACTCGTGTTGCCCGCAGACTGGACGGCAGGGCATTGGATTGCTGCGCAACAGAACCTGTTCGTGCCTGCCCGCAACGCGCTCACCATAGCGCTAGGCGCAGTCGTCGCGGGCATGGTAATCACCCTCCTGCTGCTCGAGTCGCAGAACAGGCAGAAACGTCACGACGGTCGACTGATCTGGCTACTCTATCTGCCCTTGCTCATACCCCAGGTCGTGTTCCTCTCGGGTATGGTATTTATGGCCGAATGGCTAGGATTAAGCCCCAGCGTCTTCTTGGTTGCCTGCGGGCACTTGCTGTTCGTCCTACCCTATCTCTATCTCACGCTGAGCGGTGCCTACGCTAACCTCGATCCTCGTTGGGAGGCACTCGCCGCGACGCTCGGCGCGAGCCGAAGTCGCCGTTTCTGGCGCGTGCGCCTGCCACTTCTGAGCGTGCCTCTCATCACCGCGGCCATGCTCGGGCTGGTTATCAGCCTCAGCCTCTACCTGCCCACCCAGCTCCTAGGCGCCGGCCGAGTACCCACTCTCACGACCGAAGCCATCGCCCTCGTCTCCGCCGGCAGTCGGGGCGCGGTAGGCACCTGGGCGCTATTGCAAACTGCACTGCCGACGCTCTGTTTCATGCTAGCCTTGCTCGCGCCAAACCTATTTTGGAAACGGCGAAAAGGCATGACAAGGGGAATCCAGTGAACGCGTGCGAAGCGCCAAGAGACGAGGCCATGGGGCTGTGTTTAGACGACATCGAGCTTAGCGTCGGAAGCAGGCGACTACTGGCGCTCAGCTGTCAAATTGAGGGCGGTGAGATCACCACGGTGATGGGGCCTTCTGGCAGCGGCAAGTCTTCATTATTGGCGTTCATCGCCGGCTTCCTCGATCCGGACTTCCGCACGAGCGGCACGCTCAGACTGCACGGCAAAGTGCTTAATCGCCTACCGGCCGAACAACGCCGCGTCGGCCTTCTCTTTCAAGACGCGATGTTATTCCCACACCTCAGCGTCGGCGATAATCTTCGCTTTGGACTGCCGCAGAAAACGGGCGACTCGCAAAGGCAGCGTGACGACAAAATAGAGGCTGCACTTGAGGCGCTCGGTTTACAGGATTTTGACTCGCGCGACCCGGCCACTCTCTCGGGCGGACAACAGTCGCGTGTTGCGTTAATGCGACTACTGCTCTCCGAGCCGCAGGCGATTCTTCTCGATGAACCGTTCTCCAAGCTCGACGCGTCGCTCAAGGACGAGATAAGGGCGTTCACGTTTGACTGCATTCGCACAGCGCAAATACCTGCCTTACTCGTTACCCACGACAAGGGAGACGCAGAAAGCGCACGAGGCCCGCTCATCACACTGTGATCTAGCGCACAGTAAATCGAAGGCCCAGTCGAGACACTAGCAATCCCTTAGCGGCAAGACGGCAGTACTCTTCATGCGACAAACCATCACGCGATCGAGACTCCTAATCATTGACGATGACCCGGCGGTGTGTGACTTTCTTACTGCGGTTGCGGAAGGCCTTCAACTCGAAAGCGTCGAGGCCACCTTCGCAACCAAAGCGCTCTCCATCATCGACAACTTCAAACCGAACATCATCATTCTCGACCTTTGTTTGCCAGACATGGACGGCATTGAACTGATCTCCATCCTCGCCGCGAAAAAGTGTGACGCCGCCATTATCCTGATGAGCGGCATGGACCAGCGCACACTCCAATCGGTGCTCGCTGTGGGCACCGATCGTCAACTCACCATGCTCGGCGTGCTACATAAACCCATGCGAGTCGAGTCGATTGAAGCCCTCATTAAGCCGTATCTTGCCAGCCTTAATAATAGAGAAAACCCAATCGTCTCGCGTCTTGAACGCATCAACGAAAGCAGTGATTTCTTCGGGCTTGGCCTGCGTTATTCTCCCGAAATTTTAAGTCAGGCTAGCTCCGCGCCGGTCGTGTCACTGCGAGCACAACCAAGCCTGAGACTCGATGACGGCGATTGCATTGAAGAGGAAGCTTTCTCTTATTTCGCGACGCCTAAAGGGATTGTGAATACTCTCTTCAAATCACTGCTACAGCAACTGCTCCACGACCTTGCTAGTTGGTCAGTTGACGGCTTCGTACCCAACGTCACCCTCGGCGTCTCCTCGGCACTTCTCGAAAACACCCACCTGCCACGCTTGCTAGGAGGACTATTACAAGCCTACAACACCGATGCCGACAGAGTCACACTCGAATTATTCGAATCGGATTGCAATGACCTGAACGCCCGCACCCAAGAGGTGTTGTCGCGTCTTAGGCTTAAGGGTTTAAAAATCAGAGCGCGAGTCTTGGACGACGGCTGCACGGCCCTGTCGAATATCGATCACCTACCGATCGACCAATTCGCCGTGAATCTCGGGGCAACAACGGCAATGAGCAAACAGGATATTGAGAAGGAATTTCTCTACAGCTCACTCAATTCGGTGGCGAATAGAAAAAATATCGAGGTCTATGCGGTCGAGATCAATTCGTTGCGCGCACTTAAATTGGCGCAGCAGTGCCGCTTCAATTCATTGCGAGGCGCCGAGGTGTACGCGCCGCTGTCTGCACACGATGTGCTTTTGGCACACCACAACGGGCTTTTCGCAAACCATAAGCTAGACCTGTTGCTACCGGCCTAGCTCGTCTGATTTATGGAGTGACGGTGCGCCTAGTTGGCGCGCCAAGGCGGCTGAATAATCAGCTTAGGATCCGCGTCGGGCTTGGGCACAAACTTCTGTGAGCGGCCATATTGGTTATCGCCGCCATAAAGCGTCAGTGCAGAATCCACCGAGAACGTATGGACCTCGATGTAGCCATCGGGGAGTTCATTCGGCACCAGCCAGGTGTAGCGATAGTTGCCCTCGAAGTCGAGGTTCACGAAGCGTAGTGGACCAAGATCGGTAATCCAAATGCTGTCATCGTTTACGATGATATCCAGCGGTAGCGTAAACCCATCGAACGCGTTCACAAAGTCGACACTCGCCGGGTCGTCGGTCGTGCGGAACACGTTGATACGACCGCCCGAACGGTCGAGCGCAAAGATGAGGCCGTCCGGCCCAACGCCTAGCGCGTGGATGCCATTAAACTGACCAGGACCATCACCGAAACCGCCAAACTCTCCCAAGTAATTCAGTTCCGCGTCCATGATCATCACGCGGTGATTATCCAAACCATCGGCGATGAGCACGCGGCCATCGGGCAAGAAAGCCACGTCTTGTGGGCGCGCGAAATGATTTTCATCATCGCCCGGTACCAGCTTTTCGCCCAAGGTTAGCAACAGCTCACTGCCGTCGTTGGAAAACACGTAAATGGTGTGGAAGGTCTCGTTAATTACCCACACTCGTTTCTGTGGGTCGTAGGGACTGATGCGCACGCGATGCGGGCCAGGACCGTCAGAATCGGCACACAGGAAGTCCCACTGATCCCACAGCTCGGTGACTTCACCGTCGGCGTTGAGCACGTACAGACAGTTCTGCCACGTGCGCCGTGTCGTCTCGAAGAGCACGTTAATGCCCATGTCGCCGGCGAAGCCGAGAAAATCTTCTTTGATGGGATACGGCAGCACCGTTTCTCCACGCTGAGCGACAATGATGCGATCGGGGGATTCCGCCCAGACACCTGAGTTGCCACCGAACGCATACCCGGGCTTAGCGAACGGCTTATGCCAGAGCGACTGAATGTCATAAGGGCTAGGGCCAATCGGGCCGCGCGCATTGCCTTGCGCCTCGGGCTGCGCGAACGCTGCTGAGGCGGCGATAAGACTCGCACAGCCGAGGAGGCAGGTTTTCCAACCGCGGCCAGTAAGTTGACTAAACATGGTGTCGCTCCCTAATAATTTTATTGTTAGTTTTTTTACAGTACCGCATCATGGCAAGGAGTCCGCGCGCATTCAACCGCTTAGTTCGCAGTTTCGCCGCTAAGCGTAATCGGCAGTTCCGCGCTAAAGAGCATGAGCCGGTCTAGGTCACGCTGTGCCCACTTCAATAGCGTCTCCGCGCGCTCTTCGACCCGCGCGGAAAATTTTTCCTCGCCATTTACGACGACCGTGATCGGGGCGTCGAAGTCGATCTCGCTTGGACTCAGCAGTAACGTGAATTTGTCGACGCCCGAGGTATCGACGCTAAACGTGTTCTGATCACGGCTCGCGGTAATCACCGCGGGTCTGCCGAACTCGGAACGGGTGTCCACCACCAGCCAATGATTGCGGTTATAGGCGTCAGTGCGATCGGCAACCCATTGCAACACGTCTGGCAGCGCGTCGCGGGGATAAGCCCGCTTGAAGAATTCGATGCGCTCGGCGTATTCCGGCATCCAATTGAGATTGTGCCCGCCGCCCTCTATCACCGTGTACTGATAATTGACCTTCGCCTCGCCGAGCACATCGACAAAGGGCTGAATCGAGGCGGCAGGATAGAGCGGGTCATTTTCGCCATTCACTATGTATAAAGGTTTATCGCGCAGGTTTTCGAAGTAAAGCCGATAGCCACCCCCGCTCTGCGGATTGCGCAGCACCGCGGCATTGCCGATATAAGGCAGGAACGCAGCCCAAGGCGTCGGCTGCTTGAAGGCGAAGAAATACGCACCCGTGCCGCCGTCGGAGACGCCGGTAAGCGTGACGCGATTGTCATCGACGTTATAGTCGCGCTTCACACGCCGCAGTATCGCCGGCAGGTTTTCTGCCTGCTCGTCTTGCCACCACATAGCATCACGCCAGGCGGCAGGCACCACGGTGATCCTGTCTTCGCTCGCGAGGGACTCGTAGCCACCGCGCCAAAACTCTTCGTCCTCGCCCCATGCCGGACGCCCTACACCACCGTGAAGGATGAACTCTATCGGATAACGCCGCGTCGAATCATACGTATCCGGCACGAGTATCGCGTAGCGCATCTCAAGGCCGGACTTACTTTGCCGGCTACCTAATACGACGCCGGTCGGCGCATTGGCGCGGTGCAGCACGCCACCGGCGAGTTGCCGGAACAGGTCTCTAACCGCGGGCTCGGTCGCGAGCAACGCCTGCGCGGCATTGGCTCGCGCCGCGTCGTCTGCGGCCTGCCAGAATTGCTCGACCAAGGGCGAGACTGGCGGCTCTAGTTCGGCCGCATTCGCGCCGGCATGCAGACAAACACTCACTGCCACCAGAGCAGCACCAAGAGACTTACCGCGAGTACAGGTAGCGGAGGAAGCCAAGCAGAGGCCCGTGGAAAGCGTCCTTGCGAGCGTTGTTACAAGCGTCGAAATCTGAGAATGGGCCACCAGAAGCCTCCAAAATTATCAATCGGTCGAGGGTAACAGGCGGACGCGGCTTCTCCAATGGCCTCTGTGCGCCTAGTTTATCCTCTGTGCGTTCTGGTTTAGAGTAGAGGGACACCTGTTTCGTGGCCTTGCTGCGTAGAATACCCATTAGGCGGTCAATGCTGCGCCAGCGCCCCGTCACCAAGTCACTAGGAAGTCACGTGCGTCTGTCAGTGCCGACCCGCTTAGCTCAGAAAGCCCACGTAGCCAAAACGAGGCTACTCGGCTGCCTTTTCATTACCGCACTGGCTATTGCGGCGTTTGCGCCCACCGCGTCTGGCGCGGACGCCGATGCCCTGCAGGTACTCGACCTCGATCAGCCCCTGAGATTAGATTTTAGTGGTTTCTGGGAGAAAGACTTCCGCCGCAGTGACAACTGGCAGGACGAGCTCAACCGCAACCTCCGGCTGCGACAGGAGTCGGCTGCGCGGCAGAGTTCGAATCCGGGCTCGGGCCGCCGCGTTAGCGTCCCCCCAATTTCAATCGGCAACGTGAATTTAAACCGCTCCCGCGGCCGCGGCGCGAATATCGTCGACCTCGCCCGCCTGGCCGAATACATCAGTCGTCAGACCACCCTGCAAATTACCCAGACCCGCGACGAGGTCCGGATCGAGCGACGCGGCGATTCGACGCTCGTTTGTGGTACAGGATGGGACGTGGTGACAACCTTCGCGAGCGACTACGGTGTCGAGGCCTGCGGCTGGGATGGCGCCCAACTCGTGTTTCAAACCATGCTGCCAGGCGACCTCGTGGTGGTCCATCGCTTCAGCGTCTCCGCCGATGGTCAACTACTCAATCTAATCACCTCGGTGATTAGCAAGGGCGCCGAATCCTTCGATCTAATCCATGCCTTCGATCGCTACGACGCCCCGCGGGAAGAATTCGACTGCAATCAGACGCTCAGTCGCGGCCGGGTTTGCAGTCAGGCCGGCTCGCCGGTCGAGGTAGGACAATGAGAGCCGGCGCCGTGAACCTGAAAACATGGGCTGCCGGCATCGCCTGCTGCGTTGCACTTGCCAGCTGTGCACAGCAGAGCAGTCTGCCACCTGACATGAGTGCGCAGGACGCGCTCGCGGCACGGCCAACGATTGCGCCGGTTGGCAGCGTGCTGCTGATCACCGAAGGGCAATTCGACGAATTGGGCCGCACGCTGGACATTGGCATTACACCATTTACGACACGCGAAGATGCCGCCAGTGCACGGGGTTTCGGCGCGTGGATTTTTGACGAAATCAAAGAGAAAGAGACTCAGTTTCTGCCGCATCTACTGAGCCGTGCGCTGGTAGAATCCGACCTGTGGGGTGCCGTACGCGTCGTGCCGGAACCAGACCCGTCTTTAGCGCTGACGATCGAAGGCAGCATACTCAGCTCTAACGGGCTGGACCTCGCCGTGCATATCAAGGCGACAGATGCGAGCGGCCGCGTCTGGCTAGAGCGCGACTACGCCGACGTCGCCGCGCTAGCCGACTACCCTGAGTCTACGCGGTTTACGTATGGCAACCGCTTCGACGGCGCCAACTACGTAGACCCCTTTCATGACCTCTACAAACAGATCGCTAACGATTTACTAGCGACGCGCGACGCCCTCGGATTACAAGGGCTTACTGAACTGCAGCAAATTGCGGAGATGGTCTATGCGCGCGACCTCGCCCCCGCGCGGTTCGCGAATACCCTCGAAGAGGGCGTAGATGGACGCCTGCAACTCGTGACCCTACCGGCAGACACAGACCCGATGCTACAGCGCGTTAAAGACATGCGTTACAGACACCTGCTGTTTATCGACACGGTGGATGAGTATTACCAGACGCTCTACACAGACATCCAGGCGGCCTACGTGCTGTGGCGCCGCTATTCGCTTGACCAAACCGAAGAGACGCTGAACCGCGACAACACGCCACAGGCCGCAGCCAGCTTAGGCGACTCCGGCAGCTTCCTCGCGCTCAGCCAGCGTTACGATCGCTTTAAGTGGAGCAAGATTTACGAGCACGAGTTCACCGAACTCGCGGCGGGATTCAATAATGAACTCGCCCCTGCAATGCTCGAACTGAACGGTCAAGTACACGGCTTGTCTGGCACTATGGAGCAGCAGTATCGCGAATGGCGCGGCATACTGCGCGAGTTGTTCGAGCTCGAGACTGAGCCCCTCGCGCAGTAGCACACTGCTAGTGAAGAGTAGTGATCGACTAGGCTAGCGCTATTTCGAACAACGCGAGCAGACGACTCCACGCCCGCTCTGCCTGCGTCTCGTCATACACCTGCGAGTCTGGCGGGCACCAGCCATGCAAGGTTCCCGTATACACTTCGATCTCCGCCGACAACCCGGCTGCGGCATAGGCCGAACTCAGCGTGTCTTTCGCTACAGGATCCGCCTCGTCGTCATTCGCCGCGACACAGTGAAGCATCGCCGATTGGGTTTCGGGGATTAGTAGATGCGGGCTGTTGTCGGCATCAGTGGCGAGTCCACCACCGTGGAAAGTCCCACCCGCACCGAGTCGCTCCGGCACCGCAGCAACAGTGCGCATAACCATCGGACCACCCATGCAGTAGCCTGTCGTACCGATGCGGCGCGACGTGTCGACTGACGCTTGGGCGTCGAGGAATGCGACCATCGCGCGGGCATCCATGAAGTGTGTATCCGCATTAAGATTACGCGCCATCGGCAGCACGATATTGCGAACATCGGGCTGGCTAAAGCTCGCCCCCTCGCCAACCACCGGCGAACGCGCGTCGCGGTAGAACGGATTCACCACCAATACGCTGTAACCCGATTGCGCTAACCGCTTGCCCATCTCGCGGAACGCCGGGCGAAGACCGAGGATATCAGGCCAGACGATTACCGCGGCATGACTACCCTGCGAAGGATGCACGAAATAGCAGTCGGCGACGCCGTCTGCCGTGGTGATCTCTACATCGCTTTCGGTCACCGACTGCGCGTTAGCGACCGGCGGCAGTAACATGCCTGCCCCGGCGACCGCCGACAGCACGCCAAATTCACGGCGCGACAGCGACGCGATCTTGTCTTTTTTCTCACCAGCCTTCACGCCGGCAAGGAATGCGTCGGCGTCTCTCTGTGTGTCTAAATCGCACATTATTATTCTCCTTTAGAAACGCGTAACCAGAGCGCTTCTACCCTTGGTACTGCTGAAAAGCACGACAGGCAATACCCGTGTCGTGCCATGAAATTTGCTCTGCTGTGTACCCCGCCAAGCATAGGGTTGGATGCTAGAAAACTCAAGCGGCCATGCGCTGCGCATCCTTGTCTCAGGTCAAAGCCTGATCACCCGATTGTGCTATCGTGATGTCGAATGAGTCGCGTCAACCGCTAACAGAAGGAGTGGCTGGAATGAGCAGACAAAAGCTTAGAAAACTACTGGACGAGATCGACGCCGATATCAGTGCCCAAGCATCTACTCGGGAACTTGCCTTACAGAATGCGGCTCTGCGGGAGCGCCTCGATGCCCACTTCGCGACACAGGACGCAAACAACAGGGTGCCAGAAGTAAAATCAGCCGAGTATATTCGGGCGTCTTTAATGGACGACGCGATTGCCCTCGAGGCGAGCTTTGCAAACACTCATCCCGTTGCGGAGCGTCTCATTCGCGAATTCATTAATACACTTAGTCGCCTCGGCATCTAGCCATAGACTCGCGCAGCCCCAACTAGCGGGTTGGACCGAAGCGTCGATGGCTGCTTTGTCAAAGCGGCTGAAGCTCAAGCGGGATAGAGCCTTCGCGGCCGCCCGTGAGCAGGCCGATAAAGGCGTCACCCCATGTGTATTTACTACGCATGAGCTGGTTAATGCGCGCAGATTTTTCCGGCCGCGCCTGCACAGTATACTTAGCCGTCATCCCTTGCCGGATCACTGCGACCGAGTCATTCGCAAGGATGCGGCTGTACCATCCGGAGCCGCCCGAACCAACACGCAAATAGGCCATCCCATCCGCATCGACGACCCACAATCGCGTTGTCTGAGGGACGCCCTCGGTATCCAGCGCTACCAGCTCGATGACTTCGATGCGCTCTGCGGCGAGCCGTTCGATTCCCGCGATCGCCAAGATAACGAACACGAGCCCTATCAAGCAGCGTTTTAGTATTTTTCTCATGGTCGCCATATTCCCCTTCTCCTCATCGTTTTGCCCGCCACGGTAGTAGCTATCCCACACGTGGTTCGCTACTGTATCCTCAGTTTATCCAATCCCAAAGCCTGCAGCCGAGGGCGGTTCACCCTAGGAGACCCTGACAATGCGTAAATTACTTCGCCTGATTGCCTATTTCGTCGTCGCCATTGTTTTCGCAACCGGCGCATTTTTCGTGGGCATGCGCTTCCACGACGGCCCGCTCGAAATCATCTCCGGCGGGCCTTTCCGCAGCGGCGAGCTTAGTGGCACACCCGCCAGTTGGGATTTCCTAAAAGAGCGCCAGCAAATCGAGTTCCAAACACTCGACCCCAAGACCTCTCGCACGGTATGGCTTGGTGTCGTCGATGGCCGTCTATTTTTGGTGAGCGGCTACATGAACACCGGTTATGGCGGGATATGGAAGCAGTGGCCGCATTATCTGGAAGACGATGATCGCATTATTCTCCGCGTAGACGGCAAGCTGTATCCGCAGCGCCTCGAGCGTATAATGGGCGGCGAAATCGTGCCGTCAGTGCTGTCCGAATTCGATCGCAAGTATGCGGTGGGTTCGGCCTCTGATGATGCCCCCATCACCTCGGGCGATACTTGGATGTTTGAGGTTGTTCCACGCTAACTTGGCAGAGGGAGAAACAAGCACAATGCAGGCGATACGCATACTCACGGTCGGCGGCACCATCGACAAGGTCTACTTCGACGCACTGAGCGAGTACGAGGTTGGCGTGCCCTATGCTCTGGAAATTCTAGAAGAGCTTAATCTCAACCTAGACTGCCGTGTCACGTCACTGATGCGCAAAGATTCGCTGGAAATGGTTGATGAAGATCGCGCGCTTGTTCGCCAGGCTGTCGCAGACGCCGAGGAAAACCTCATCGTGATTACCCACGGCACCGACACGATGGTGGACACTGCTAAAGCGCTCGAACCACTCTTCGACCAGGCCGACTTCACTAAGACGATCGTCCTTACCGGCGCGCTGGCGCCGGCGATTTTCAAAAAGTCCGACGCCATGTTCAATATCGGCGCGGCGCTGACTGCAGTGCAGACTGTTGCACCGGGGGTGTATATCGCAATGAGCGGCGAGGTGTTCGCTGCCAATGCAGTGGTGAAGGACCGCGAAGGCCAGCGCTTCGTCGCGACGCCTTAATCGCAAAACAAAGAGCTAGGGCGTCTCGAAGACGCCTTGGTTATCCTGCGCTATCGCCATATAGTCTGACTTAAAGCCCGCTAATAAATAGCCTTCGTCTATTAACCGATCCGTCGCCGCTTCGTATTGCGCGAGGTAATCCTCGAAGTCAGTGTACAAACCTGCGATGGAGTTTCGCGCATCTCGCGACTGCACCGCCGCCGCGGTATTGGCTGGCAGCGGAATATAACCTCCAGAGAGTCGAGCGAGCGAGAGCTCGGCGCCTGTGGCAGGTGCGCGTAGGTTCCATGACACGAAAGTCGCTAGCGGCACTTGAGTTAACGGCGACAACACGGTCGTGTCAGCGGAGTCGTTATTATCGAGATTCACCGCCGGCACGAGCGGATTGTAATAGCCGAGCGCTTGGGTTGGGTGTGTATCGATGATGCGGCCGACAGCCCATCGCTCGCCATACTCTGCAGCAGCCGGACGGTAAAGATCGCGCGGATGATTGACGCCACGCAGTGGATTCCACGCGGCGCGATTAATCCCACGCTCGGTATGTGATGGCACGAGGCTGCCGTCTGCAATTCGCGGGTAGCGCGAGGCAGGGGGCTCGATGCCCTCGGCGATCCAGCGCACCATCGCCACCATCAGTGAGTCAGACAGCGGCGCCCATCGATTAGGATTCGGCGGCAGCTGGCCCGAGCTCGCAGGACGCGGGCGGCCGCTGCCCGAACCGTGTTGTGAGCCACCCAAAGTATAGAAACGCACGCCTTCCGGTAGTACGGCGTCTTCGGTTCCTTCTGGGTTAGTGTGCGGTAATGAACCGCCGCGTACCCAGTACTCGTTCGACGTTTGGATGTGCATGATCTTCGGCTCGGTACCGTTCTCACGCGCCACGCGCAGAATGCCATCACGTCTGCCGCTAAACGGATCGATGCTGTCGCCGTAAGTGAACGGGAACAGGTCGTTGGGATAAAGATGATTCGACTGCTGGCCGTTGGTGCGCGTCGGCATGGCGAAGCGGTTATTAAACATCCCGTAGCCCGCGCCGGCGATGACCGGAATCACGCCGTCAAACACGCGCCTTCCCTGCAGGTCGGCATTGAAACCCTCGTAGACGAACTGCCTCAGCAACCGTCCGCTTTGTGAAATACCCCACGCGGCGGTGTGATTGATTGTTGGGACTCCCAAGGGTTGTAGCAGTTCCACGTCGGCTTGCGCAGGATGGCGCAGCAACGCCACCAGGTCGCGAATAGCAGTCATGCCCGCCCCCGCGAGCACGGGATCTTGCGCCTCATAGACAAGCTCGTAAATCAGACCGGGCTCGAAGCCGCCTACTACTGTGAGCTCGACCAAGGGCTGGGTCGAGTCCGCCAAAGGCGTCACGAGGAGTTCGAAATTGTCGCGCGGAATAGCGATGCGCGCATCGTCCTGATACAGCCGCTTGCTAAGCCGCGCCGTGCGCAGGCCTGCCGCGGTGGGCGTATAGCCGAGATGGCCGTCACCGCCGACATTCTCTTTGTCCGACGCAGAGTTTACCGTCACCTCATACCGCACCTCGCCGCGAATCGGCGAAGCCCCGTCGCTGACAATAGGTGCATGGAGGCGCTGACGCCCGGGACCTGCGCTGATCTCGTTAATCCAGCCGGTGACCAAATAGGTATAGCCCAGCACAGACAGCGGATGGTCTAGCCCGGCCTCAGGAGGGACGCGACTGCCGCCGCGATTGTTGACGTTATAAAGCAGCGTGTCGCTCGCGATATTCGCCGAAGGCACAAGGAGTTTGAAATCGGCGGAATACTCAACCAGCCCTTGGGCATTGAGCGGCGCGTTACCAAGGTCCGTCACCTTGGCGTTAGCCGGGGCGTTCGGATCGAGAGTGAATGACACGACGCCAGTGATCGCCTCGTAGCTAAAGTCGACGCCGGTTTCTTCGATTTTTTCTCGGCTTTGCACCTCGATGCCAACGACATCGGCGACCACCACTGGCGATACCCAGGCAGCGGCGCCGAGCAGCGCAGCCGCACACGCTAGCCTGCGGGAAGGCTCGGTGAGCCTCGCGATAACTCGTGTTGTAAGCCGCACGAAGACGCCCATAGCCCTACTCCTCGATAGGCAGCGCGAAAATAGGGGTCGCGCTGTCTTGTTATTAGTATTGAGAATCGAGGGTCGAGTTTTGAGTATTTAAGCCACCGAGTCAACGCTCGCTGCGGCCGCGGCCTGGCGCTGCAAGCGGCGCTGGTAAAGCCAAGGCACCAGTGCTGTTAGCACCGAGCCTATGACTAGCAGCGCCGCACCAGCCAGCGAGAGCATGCCTAAACGATCGCTGAACGCGTAGTCCGGAACGAAAAACACCGTAAGCTTTAGCGTTGCGATAGTAAACAGGGGCGCCAACGCTAACACCGCGCTCACCTTAGATGAGTCCCAACAGTTCATCGCCTCGGCGAAGCAGCCATAGGCCACGACGGTATTGAGGCAGCAGAACGCGAGCAGCGCGAACTGCAGGCCAGTTAGCGTCATTACCGTCGATGGCGACACCATGGGCATGAGCACGACCAGAGAGAACACATAAATCACGCTGAGAATCTGCACTGGCGTGTAATCCTTCAAGAGCTGCTTCTGCAATAGCGCATAGAGGGTCCATGTGACTGCTGCGACAACGACGATCAAGACGCCGAGGGTCTGCGTATTCTCGAGACTGCCAAGCTCGAACAGCCTCTCGTTGAAAAACAACAAGAGCCCGCAGAGGATGAGCACGGTGCCGAACTTCTGCACCGCCAAGAACGGCTCGCGGTAGATGACCACACCACCAAGGATTAGGAATAAGGTACTGAGCTGAATTACCGCCTCGCTAGTCTCGCCGTTGACGAAATTGAGGCTATAGGAAAAGAAGAAGTAGTTGGCACACAGACCCATCGAGGCGATTAGCAGAAATCCCTGTGTGCGTCTCGCGGCCGAGGCGAGCTTGGGCAGTTGGCCGGTGAATGCAAGCCATCCCCACAGCACAACGCCGGCAACGAGGAAGCGATACCAGACGATCGTCGTCGCATCCATTGCGGCCAGCACCTCTTTCAGGGCGACGGGAAGCATGCCCCACATGACCGCGGCGATGAGCGACAACAGAAACCCTTTGAGGTTGCTCTGAGTAGGCGTAATAGAAGACATAGGTGCAGCGTCTCGCGGCCGTTTCCGGCAAAAAAGAGCGGCATCCTAGCACGAAAGCCCCTAGGCGGAACACGCAGCCGACGCGCTAACTCAGGTGCAGAGAGCGCGAGAAACGCGCGCTTAGAAACTCCATTTGGTCGGCGAGTACGTTATGGTTCGACAAATAGAGGAACTCGTATTTATTCGGCACGAAGGGCACGGCGAGCAGCTCCATGCCAGCCGCTTCGGGCAGGCGATCTGCCTTGCGGTTATTGCAGCGCCTACAAGAAGTGACGACATTCATCCACACGTCTTTTCCGCCCTTCGATACCGGGTGCACATGGTCGCGAGAGAGCTCGTGATAGCCGAAGGTCTTGCCGCAGTAGAGGCAGAGATTACGGTCGCGGCGGAACAGGAATTTGTTTTCGAGCGGGGGGTCGGCGAATTCATCATGCACCTTGCCGTCACAGGCGACGATGCTGGGCAGCTTCAATATCGACTGCATGCCGCTGCGGTTATGTCCGCCGCGCATTTCGAACACAGTATCTCCTAAAGACCAAATGACTTGGTCTTTAACCAAGAGCGTCGCAGTCTCTTCCCGTGTGAGCCAACTCACCGGGATGCCCGCCTTGTTCAATCTTAGGATCTTCGCATTCACACCGATTCACTCGCCTCTTAAGACATTCATCGATACTGCGTGTTTCACTTAACGACTGACTTTGCGCCTCAAGCTATGTCCTCATTGAATAGACCGAGGCTAGCGTAATAAGTTGACAGTGGCGCGACTCTTTTTCTTTATTCTTTCAGTTTATCGGCACAGCGACGCGCGCCCTTAATCCTCTGCAATTGAAACTGTCTATGCCGCACGCTGCGCGCGTTTTTGCCGTCGCCGCTCCGGACCGCCGCTGCTAAGCCAGTAGAGGCCATGAACACCGAGGAGCAACAGTGCAAAAAGCGGCAAAGTGCCCCAGTCAGCGCCACCGACTTGGAAATAAAACACGGCGTTGTATTCGCGGCCGTCGGTCGGGTGACGTGCGGTCACGATACCAATATAAGCCCCCTCCTCCTCGAAGGTGTATTCGGTGCTGTAATAGCCGCCGCCTTCTATACGAGGCTCTTCATAGAATACGGTCACCGCGCTAAGGTCCTCTATCGCCTCGATATCAGACCATGCAGCGAATCGACCAAGCTTATCGAGGTCTCTAATAATTCGCAGGTCGATAAGCATCTCAGGCAGCAAATCGTGCAAATACTCCATGACGAATACAGACCGCGCGACGTCGGGAATCGATTCACAAAACTCATCTGCCTCGCTCTGCTCAGGCTGGAAGACGGTGAAATGCGCCTGTAGGAAATTGATGTTAATAAGGCAGACGTCATCTTCGAAGGCGACGCCACCGTGGGCGAAGGCCGGCGCCGAGTTGAGGCACAAAGACAGGCTAAACAAGACTGTGATCAATCGATTCAAGGGGTTCTCACTTGTTAGGTATTCATTCACTTGTGTGAAATGCAGGGTTAAGGCGTCTACCAGGGAATCGTAGCGCCGTCGTAATTTAAAAACTCGCCGCTGCGCGCCGCGTCTAACGCCGTGATCACATCCAGCATCCCTGAAACGCTGGTCGACGCATCGATCAGCCCGTTCGGGCCGCCCATGTCGGTACGGACCCAGCCTGGGTGTAGGGCGCAAGCTGAGAAACCCGCGTCGGCCAGGTCGATCGAGAGGCTTTTGACCACTGCGTTTAGCGCCGCCTTGGAGCTGCGATAGACGTAAGCACCGCCGCGGCCATTATCACCGATCGAGCCCATCTTCGAGCTGACGAATGCGAGTGTCTTGTCGTTACCCTTACGTAGGTTGGGCATTAATAGTTGTGTAAGCAACAGCGGCGTTACCGCATTGGTGTAAAACACCTGCGCCATGTCGTCGCCATCCACATTGCCGAGTTCTGCATCGCGCGGGCCATACACCCCGGCGTTGGCGATAAGCACATCGATCGGTTCGTCGTTTAACAGGTCTACCGCTTCGCGCATCGATGCGGCGTCTACGACATCCATCTCGAGAAGCGACAGCCCTTGGCTGCTGAGTGCGAGCTGCGTGAGGTCACTGGCGGTGGCAATATCGCGACAGGTGGCAATGACGCGCTCACCGCGCGCGAGCAGCTGGCGGGTAAACTCCAGCCCGAGGCCGCGATTACAGCCGGTGATAAAATAAGTCGCCATGGGCATCTCCTGAATGTGCTGCTTCAACTGCGGGTCGCAGCTAACTTTGTAGCGGTTTTTGCTATACTGCAATGATACCGCAATCGAGCAAGCCCGTAGGGTCTGATAAGCCAAAAGAGGACAGAATTGACGCCATGAGAGCAACTCCACTCACGGGCTCGGCCCTCTCGCCCCTCCTGTCGCCTGTCTTTTCGCCTGTCTCTTCGACCTCGGCGCTGCTATCACTGTCAGCGCTGCTCGCGCTTCTGCCACTGCCCCTCTCGGCGCAGACGGGCTCACCTGAGCAGATCACCGTCGTCGGCGTCGTGCCAGGCGGCGCCGGCATCGACCGCGCAAAGGTGCCTTATCCTATTCAGAGCGCGAGCGCAGACGAACTTGCGCAGGCAAGCAACGCCAGCCTGGCGGATTTTCTGCGCCGCGGCTTCGGCAGCGTGTCGCTTAACGATGCGCAGAACAACCCCTTGCAACCAGACCTGCAATACCGTGGCTTTACCGCTTCGCCACTTTTAGGGCTGGCTCAAGGCTTGAGCGTCTACCAGAACGGGGCTCGCATCAATGAGCCGTTAGGCGACTCGGTCAACTGGGATCTCATGCCGCAGTCGGCGATTGCCGGCGTTACTCTCGCCGGTGGCACCAACCCGTTGTTCGGCCTCAATAGCCTCGGTGGCTCACTCGGAATCCAGATGAAGAACGGCTTCGATTTCACCGGCTCTCAAGTCGGCGTTCGTACCGGTTCGTTTGGCCGCACCACGGCATTCGCCGAAACTGGCGGCAACGCCGATGGCTTCGCCTACTACCTGAATATCGAGTCGTTCGAGGAAGACGGCTGGCGCGACCAGTCTGCGTCAGACGCGCTCAATGCCTACGCAAGCCTTGGCTGGCGCGGCGAACGCGGGCAGATCAATCTCGACCTACAAAAGGGCGACTCGGACCTGCGTGGCAATGGCGCCGCCCCGGTCGAACTGCTCGCACTGAATCGCGCCGCGGTCTTCACCGCGCCCGACATCACCGAGAACGACCTGCTCATGGCCGGCGTCGATTTCGCCTTCACCCTGTCCGAGCATCACAGCCTCAGCGGCACCTTGTTCAATCGCCGCAACACCACCGACGCCTTTAACGGCGATGGGTCGGAATTCGGCGTGTGCAGCTTTGGCGGCGTAGCCACGTTAATCGAAGGGTTAAAAGACGACGACCTAGAAGAGTTAGGCCTCGACGATGACGACCTCTGCGACGATCAGTTCGCCAGCGCGGACGCGCTCGAAGACTTCCTCAACGGCCTGGGCTCAGACGACGAGTTCAACCTCGAAGACTTCAGCGACCACCTGTCCGGCACGGGCCTACTCAGCGACGAGGCGATTAACAATATCAGCCGCCGCACCCAGCGCAGCCGCGGCATTGACCTGCAATGGCGCAGCAGCGCGCCTCTGGCAGGGCGCGAGAATACGTTCATCCTTGGTGCGGGCTACTACCGCGGTCTTTCCGATTTCGATTCGGTGCTAGAGCTTTCGCGTCTTGACCCCCTTACCCGCGTCACCACCGGACTCGGCACGGGCACCTTCGTCGATGCCGAAGCCACCTCCGTAACAACCGCGACGCGTTCGACAAGCTTGTACTTCACCAACGTATTGCAGGTGAGCGACAGTATCGCTCTAACGCTTTCGGCCCGCGCCAACGACACCGATGTCAGCCTGCTTGATCTCAGCGGCGTGCGCCCGGAGCTCAACGGCGAACACCGATTCACGCGTATCAATCCCGCGCTCGGCATGACGTGGCAGGCACACACAGACCATGCGCTCTATGCGTCTTATAGCGAATCTTCGCGTGCACCAACGCCCATTGAGCTCGCCTGCAACGAAGGCGTGTTCGAAGTGGCACAGCGCTTCGCCCTCGAGCGCGGTGACGACCCCGACGACATCGACTTCGAATGCCGTCTGCCCAATGCCTTCCTCGCCGACCCGCCGTTAGAGCAGGTGGTTGCAAAGAACATTGAGCTTGGCGCGCGCGGGCAGATCCCGCTAAGCGCCTCTACCGCTCTGTTCTATGAGATCGGCGCCTTCAATACCGTCAATCGCGACGACATCCTCTTTCAGACGACCGGGCGCTCGACAGGGCTTTTCGCTAACGTCGACAAGACGCGTCGCAGGGGATTCGAGAGCAAACTCTTTGGCCAAATTGGCGCGTTAGAATGGATGGCCGCTTTCAGTCATATCGAGGCGACCTTCGAGTCGGATTTCGCTGCGTTGAGCCCCAACCACGATTTCGCCGACGACGAGGGCGAGATTCACGTGCAAAGGGGTGACAGCATCCCAGGTATTCCTGAACAGCAGTTCAAATTAGTCGCTGACTATGCCCTATCAGAACAGTGGCAACTCGGGGTTGATCTGCTTGCCAACTCAGGGCAAACCCTACGCGGGGATGAATCTAACCAGCTCACCCCTACCGGCGGCTACGGCATCATCAACCTTCGCACGCGCTATCAATTGAGCGACGCAATCGAGTTCTACGCGCGTGTAGATAACCTGTTAGACCGGGACTACGAGACGTTTGGCTTACTCGGCGAGGAGCCCGGTGAGGTGGACGTGCCGCTTATCAGCGACATGACCATCCCGCGATTCCTCGGCGCGGGTCAGCCGCGCGCGGCCTTCGTCGGACTGCGCGTCACCTTCTAGGCTAGCGTTCGCGCAGGAAGTTGACCGCACGATCGGGAAAATCGGTGAACGCACCATCGATGCCGGCCTCGAAGAAGAACGCTTCGAGCATGGCCTCATAGCTGTCTGCCCATGCGGGCACCTGCCCCGCATCGGCACGGAATGTGTAAGGATGCACCTGCATGCCGCTGGCATGAGCAAGTGAGACCAGCTCGCTGATCTTGAGCTGCCCAGCAGGAGACTCGGGGTCTATTAATAGGCTTTTATCTGGCCCAAACCCGTCCGCGTAGGCACCGACCTGTGCCATGCCCTGCGCAGTAAACATCCACTGGTATTCCTCATCGTCGCCTACTAACTGCACGAGCTTCAGATCGACGCCTGCTGCCGGCAGGACCTCGTCGCGTAGGCGTTTCACTTCCTCCCAACTGAAGGTTTGTAAGAACACTTTGTGTTGCTTGCTGGTATAGCCGAAGGCTTTCAGGGCGGCGACTACGGCGGTTCCAAGATCTTTGCCTTCGGCAAGATGGAACTCCGGCGACTTTATTTCTGGGTAAATACCCACGTCTCGACCAGTCGAAAAGTTGAGGCCCTGAATCAGTTCCAACTCCTCGGCGAGGGTAGCGATACGGAAAGAGGATTTCCCCATGGGGAAGCGCGCGGCATAACCCTGTTGCCGCTTGCCATCGCGCGTGTAGGCGCCTTCGCTCGCCGCCAAACTGCGAATCTCTGCGAGCGTGAAGTCGATGGCATAGAAATGGCCGTCGGCACGTGCCCGATTGGGGAATTTTTCCGCGACGTCGGTCGTGCGATCCAGCGTGATGTCATGGATAACGATGAGCTCATCGTCTTTCGTCATTACCACGTCTTGCTCGATATAGTCCGCGCCCATCGCATAGGCCATCGCCTTCGCCTCGAGGGTGTGTTCGGGCAGATAACCGCTGGCGCCGCGGTGGGCGACAACGACTTTGTCAGCTGCCTGCGCTGAAACTAACGGAGCGAGGAGAGATGCCATGAGGAAACCTCCGATAAGGGGCAGTGTGCGCCTGTGGGAAATCAGCATAAAGGGAAACCTTTGGGTAACGAGTTAGTCTTCTATCGAGTTCAGAAGATAGACTAAGCTGGCGATCATGTCAGCAGTATGACGGCGATCATACGCAGTCTACGAGCCGAAGCGGTACCTTAGCAGGACCGCAAACGAGTCTACGATCTTGTCGCTCCAGGACCTCTCCAGCAGGTCTTGGAAAGTATTAAAGCTCGTGCTCGGCAGGTTGCTACCGCGGGTGTACACCACGAAGAGATCCGAGAGCGGCGCGAGCTCCCAGCGGTAGCGGGCCTGGAAGGTCAAACGGCTAATGACGAAATCGTCAGAATCCGTATTGGGTTTAGTCACCGGTTGGAGGAAGGTCGTGTTTTGGGCATCAACCTGCCAGAAACGATCCTCGTAGGCTTTCAATGCAGTCCACTGCATGGTGAATCGGAGCTGCTGCCACGCCGAAATAAAATAGTTCATTTCTAAGCGCGGCGCCCACTGGTGAGATTCGAAACTCGTGTAGGCACCATCACCTTGGTGCACGAGCAGCGCCTCCCTGTCTGTGTAATCAAGACGCAGGTCTGTCGAGAACCGGTCCGTTGGTCGCCAGGTTACGCCACCGGTCATCTGGGTCGTGGCTGGCCCTAGCTCATCTTGGCCCAGGTTCAGGCCTATTCTTAGCGCCAGCGGCTCCGCAGGGTTGGTCTCGTAACCCAAGTTCAAGCCATAGCGGCCCTTTACCTTGAAGTCACCAGTGCCGCGGCCTAGCCGGTCGTCGATGCGCTGCGGAAAATAGCGGAAGCTAAAGTCGACAGTGTCGTTGTTGAGTAAGTTGTAACCGCGATTGAGAAACGCCCCCAGCCGAACGGGTTCGCCATCGGTATTCCACTGATTAGTTACAAACACGCTCGTCGTCCTTTGGCGCAGCCCAGGGACATCAGATTCGACATTAAACATGTTGTAGTCGAGGTTCATCTGGTCGTTGCGAGTAAGAAAGCCTAACTCGTTTATATCGAGTGAATCGTCTATATAGGTCGCTCGAAGGCCGTGCTGCAGGCCGCGGCGAGGACGGTATGTGACGTCGCCCAAAAAGCCGCTGCCGGTGTCCCCGTTCACATCGCTGTGCATGAATTGAGTATCAACCAAAAACTTATTGTCGGCGGAAAAATAGTGCATATCTACCGCTTGCGTCGTTGCGTCCAGCTCTGGATGAGAAAGGTTCGTTCCCATCCAACCGATAGCACGGCGCCCGCCGCTGCTAGTGTCTTCGTAAAGCAGTCTACCCACTGCAAAGTCTCGACCCACCGCGCTAATAGTCACCGGAGTGCCGTCATCTCGGGTGCCGCTAATCTGCGACTCGTCCTCCGATGCCACCAGAGTGCCATAGCGCCAGTTGCCATTCTGCCCGGTCAGTTTCGCCGCACCTAACAGCTCGGAGGGACGACTGCGATCGGTCGCGACAACCGACACATCGTCCGGTATGTCGTAGATTGCGGCGCTGCCGATGCGGCGCGTGTTCAATAGCGAAATGGGACCACCAGGGCCGCCGCCATTACTCCGCGGCGACGTAGTGAACACGTCTTGTCCCTCGAGAAAGAACACGCGGCGCTCAGGAAAGAAGACCTCGAACGCCGTTAGGTTGACGACCACGTCGTCGGCCTGCACGCTACCAAAATCAGGATTAAGCGTCGCCGAGACGAGAGAGTTGGAGGTGGGCCGCCAATACAGCTCGGTACCGACTTTATATTCCGCCTCCCCAGTTATCCCATCACGCACGCCCGAGACGAAGGGGTAATACGTGAGTTGGCGTCGCGGTTCGATATCGGAGAGTTCGTATTTTTCGAACGCGGAAAGATATTGGTTAATCGTTCGCGGCAGCGGTGGGTTTGACCACGTCTCGCCCTGTAAATGACCTACTTGGCGCTCGAAATAAAACCCGAGTTTGCGCACATCATCGACCTGCGGCAGCGCCATCATAGACCAAGGTATGTAGTACTCGGCGCTCCAGCCATTCTCTAGGGGCTGAGTCCGCGCGAGCCATGGGCCATCCCACTGTATATTGAGATTGCGCTCCGGCAGTATCGTCCCATCGGTTAGGGAATTGCCGAGGTTGATCCGCATGAGAAAACCGTACAACCCCTCGCCTGAGGCGTCGATGGCCACGACGAAACCGTCGCGTTCCAAGCGCGTGTCGCGCGAGGTCATGCGCGCCATCAGGGTCTCTTTCGGTTGAAAGTTCATCGCGCTGAGATAGATGCCGCGCTCAGTATAGAAAAACCGAATATGCGTTTCGTAGGGCGCGTCTTCGAGCGTATCGGGATCGATTACCTGCATGCCGTCGATGACCGGCAGGTCGGCCCACACGGCTTCGTCGATAAACCCGTCGATGGTGATATTCGCGACGTCTTGCTCGATGCGGGTAATCTGCGGCAAGGCCGCATTTTGTGCGAACAGCGAGGGGGCGAGAAGGCACAGCACTGCAACGAGTCCCGTTACCCATACTCGGTAGTGATTTACGACGCTTAGGTTTTCTAGGGAACGGGAGGGCGTTAGCATGATTCTTTCTCGGGACTGCGCCTGATGGCCGCGCTCATAGGGAAAATTGACCGAGATCAAACCGCGGTTCATTCGCGTGAGTCTACAGCAATCGCCCCGCAGCATAGCCCAGCGCAACAATTCGTTGCATTACTCGCGCGCCGTGAGCACTGCGGTCATTTCAAGGCGCTCTGCGGCGCGCAGCACTTCAATCACCACACTGTCACCGACCGCGGCTGCGCGCAGCAGATTCGAGTAAGTTTGCAGATCACTTAACGCGGCGCCCGCAAACGACAACAAGATGTCACCCTCTTGAATCCCCGCCAGCGCCGCTGCGCTATTTGGGGTTACGCCACTCACCCGAACGCCCTCACCTTCATACCCGAAGTCCGGCAGAGTCCCGAGGCTAACGCGTCGGGCCCCCGTGCCCTGTGGCGCAACGACGACCGCCGCATTAACAAGCGTCACTCGCAGCGGCCCCTCATTCCCACCAAGGTAGCGCAGCGCCTCTTCAGACCACGCGGCGACGTCAGACAGGCCCGCATAGTCGATCTCATCGGCGGTATCGCTAACGCGGTGGTAGTCACCATGCAGCCCCGAGAAGAGGTGTAGCGCGGGCACACCCGCATTCAAGAAACTCACGTGATCGCTGCTGGCTAGCGCCTGAGTTGGGAATTCTGATTCGATACCCAGAGTAAAACCGATGCCTTGGGCCATAAACGGCCATTCATAGGCGCTCTCGCTGCCGAACACTTGCAGCTTACGCCCGCCGAGCCGCCCGACTGCGTCGAGGTTTATCATCGCGTAGAACTCGGTTGATCCAAGCCCATTGAGCGGGTTGTCGATGAAATAGCGCGATCCCAAAAGCCCCGACTCCTCGCCGCTGAAGGCGACCACCAGTATGGGCCGCGTCGGCGTGAAGGTGCGCCGCAGCGTTGCCGCGACTTCGATAAGCACAGCTACGCCCGAGGCATTGTCGTCCGCACCAGGATACGCGGTGCCGTTGGCGTTGAGACCTAAGTGATCGTAGTGGGCGCCGAACACGACAGGCGCGAGAGTTGGATCGCTGCCTGGAATCAAGCCAACGACATTGGTCAGACCTTGCCGGTCACCGTTCGCAAGCGTCGCCATCCAGCTTTGACGGTAGCTGCCACCCACTGCCTGTAAGCCGATGCGGCGGAATTGGTCTTCGATTAGGTCGGTGGCAGCGGCAATGCCGGCGCCGGTCGCGAGCGACGGTTTAACGATGCCCCGCCCGAGCAGCGCCGGCTGCGTGAGCGCCTCGATATGACGAGAGAGCTTTGCTGCGAGATAGCGCGGCGGCATCTCGGCCAGCGCCGCCACATCGGGCAGGCCTGCGAGCTGTGGCGCGTGATCTAATTCTGGATTCGTCCACTGCAAAGGCGAGGCGCTCGCGCTCCACACGCCCTTCACATCGTTCGTTGGCTCGTCGCCTGCGAAACTCAGGTAAGAGTATTTTCCATAATGCGGAAGTTTCTCGATCATGCCGGGCACGGCTTCGGGCTGATCGATATCGATAAACCCTAGGGCAAGCTCGGGCGCTTGCGGATGACGAGCGACAAAAACAGAACTGCGTTCGGCGTAATCCAGCACATTGCCCGCAAGCGTCAAGTCATCGCCCTCTGCAGCTAAAACCGAACGCATGGCACCCGGAGCGGCATCGAATCCCGCCGGCGCAAAGCGGTTATCTCGACCCAAAATCCAGACGCTTGATGTCGTCGGCAAGGCATCAATCTCACTATCGAGAACAGTGGTCGCCGCGACGCCTGCGCCAAAGGACTCTGCCAACTCGCGCCAATGATCGGTGACAACCGAGCCTTGGGAGGACGACGGCAATACAAAGGTCAGCGACGACGCGCCAAAAAGTTCGCCCACCGTCGGCGGCGTCTCCGCACGGTCGAGCCGACGGAATAAGTCGAAATACGGATCAACGACGACTGCCTCTAAACGCGAGTAGTCGTCGGCAACAAAGCCCTGCGCGCGCTGATCTATGGTCAGGTCGACAAGGGTTGGCGAAGCCTGCCCTGAATAATACAGCGCGGCCGTCACGGTAAACTCGAACGGCTCTTGCTCCTGAACCTGCGCAAAGTTAAGTCGCGCTTTATCGCCGCGCTCTTCGGCTACAGAAAGAGCAAGCTCTGGCGCCCCTCGCCGTTGCACCCATTGCGCGAAAAAGGGAGCTAAGTCGCGCTCTGCAACGCGAGAGAAAATACGCTCAATATCGTCGAATGACGCACGCGTGAATTGCGCCTCTCGATAAAACACGCGAAGCCCTTCGAGAAAAAGAGCGTCACCGATCTCGAGTCGTAACATATGCCATAGCATAAGCGATTTGCCATAGCCTACAGCCTGGGTCGCCGCCGAGTTGCGCGACGTGAATTCGCTTAGTGGAAAATCGGCGCTAGCACTGACCGCATTCTTGTAACGCGCCAGCATGTCTTTCCGATAAGCAGGCCCGCCACCGTCGACTTCTTGAAACAGATGGTCAGCGAGATAGGCAGTCAGCCCCTCACTCCAATTGCCGGTCGCGTAGTCGGGATACACGCCATTGCCCCACCAATTGTGCAGAATTTCATGGGGATAGGAGGACGTTATGATGAACGGGAAGCGGATGATTTTCTCACCAAGCAGAGTGAAAGACGGCATGCCGTAACCGGTTTCCCAAAAATTCTCGACAAGCGCAAATTTCGTGAATGGATAGGCACCAAGCAGGGGCTCGTAAAGGGCAAGATAGCGCTGAGTCGCATCCAGATACGTGGCCGCGAGATTAGCATCTGGCGACCGCAGTAGCGCGAGGACATCAACGCTCCTCGCATTATCGGTCGCGTCCAGCACGGACGTGTAGACCGCAGAGTATTCGGTAAACGCCGCGGCAATCAGGTAGACCTCTTCCATCGGCTGGTCGCTGCGCCAGACGTTTGGCGCGAGTCTCTCGCCTTGGCTTAGGCTACTCCAAGCGGCTGCCGACTCGGCGAACTCTACACTCAGCTCGAAGGTCACGAGCGCGTCGCCAAATTCTGGGATCCACGCGCTGCCACGATTAAGATACACGCCGCGAGGATCGATGAGCCCCGAGGTCTCCGCGAAACTTTGAGAGTACTGCGCCCCGCTCTGCTGCGTTGGATCGAATAGCGTGCCCGTGTAGGACAGCTCGAGTGTCTGAGAGCGGCGCGCCAAATCTACTGTGTAGTTCGCCCTCTGCGCGGCGAGACCTCCAGTCTCATTAATCCCCTGCGAAACCTGTAACGGCTCGACCCCAAGCCGCTGCAAATCGCGGGGGCTGTTGTCGATGGCAAGGTTGGCATTAAGCGCGAAGGCAATATCGTCGCGGCCTAGCGAGGCGGGCAATGTGACGGTGTCGGTGACCTCGATGCGACTCGTCGCGGGATCTAGCAGCACCGTCAGTTGGTGATGAATAGTGTCCTGCGGCTGCGCATTTAACGCAGCGCAGAATCCTAACGCGAGGAAGCCAAGCGAGCGCATCGCTTTCACCTAGCGGCATCCGCAAGCAGAGCCACTGCCTCGACGTGGTTCCAGTCTGCAATATGCAGCTGAGAGGTGCCGTCTGCCGTGCGCGTCGTACTCCAGGCGAGCTGGCTGCCATCGGGCGAGAACACCGGCAGGATGTCTGTGCCTGCGGTGTTAGTCACGCGCACCGGAGGGTTCGCACCCTCGACATCTATAATGAACAGTTCGAAATTGGCATGACCAAGTTGATTGCTCGAATAAATTAAGTACTCGCCGCTAGGATGATAATAAGGCGCCCAGGCGACCATCGCATCGGCGGTCAGCTGGCGCTGATTACTGCCATCGGCATCCATCGTCCAGATTTCTGCACTGTTGCCGTCGGGGTTAAACCGACGCCACGTGATTTTTTTGCCATCGGGGCTAAAGAACGGACCGCCATCATAGCCGGGCGAGCTTGTTAGCTGGATGACGTTGCTGCCGTCGGCATCCATGACATAAAGATCCATGAAATAGGCGCTGTCGTCGTCGAATAAGGCCTGTTCTGCGCGGCTTAATACGCGACTATACGCCTCGCGATTAGACGCGAACAAAATGCGCGAACCGTCGGCCGAGTACGAGCCCTCGGCATCGTAGCCGTCGGCGTTTGTGAGATTCTGCAAGCCAGATCCATCGGCGTTGGCCACATAAATATCGTAGTGGCGATCGTAGTCCCAACCATACGCGCGCTCGATGCCGCTTTCGCGGATCGCTATTTCCTCAGCCTGCTTCTCGCGCGCCTTGGGGTCTTCGTGGGTTGAAGAAAACATCACCAAGTCTTGGGTTGGGTGTATCCACGCACAGCTCGTTAGGCCGTAGCCAGGAGACACTTTTCGGCTCTCGCCACTTGCAAGGTCGAGCACGAAAATCTGATAAAAAGGGTTGTCGCCAGCCTGCTCGCTTTGGTAGATCAACTCGCTACCGTCGTCGCTAAAATAGCCCTCACCCGAGCGCAGGCTATCTGTCACCAGCTGCCGTGTATTGCTTAAGAGCAGCCCTTCGTTCTCGACGCCGTCATAAGGACTCTCCTCGGGGGCAGTCCAGCTCGTTGCCGCCGCCGTGCCATCGCCGTACTGGTTCTCTGCGTACCCAGGATTCTCAGAATCCTCATTACTTGGACTACACGCCACGAGCATAAACAGACTCGCCGCGAGCAGCGACGTTTTCGTCAAGGGAAAGTGCGGAGTCAGAGAGCGAGAAGTCATAGATGCCTCGGGCTAATTAGTCGTCAAATGTGAATTGATCCTGCTGTGGGAAAACGCCGAACAAACCACCGGTGTGGACGAAGACAATATTGTGCGCGCCAGCGAAACAACCATCGGCGCCTTTACGTATTTCGTTCAGCATGCCGTAGAACGCCTTGCCGGTGTAAACCGGATCTAAAAAGAGGCCTTCGCACGCGGCAACGGTCTTAATCGTCTCGAATACCTCCGGATAGCCAATGCCATAGCCCGGTCCGAGATAAGCTTCTTGCGTGTTAACGGCCAACTCAGACACCTTGAGGTCTGCTGCAGGCGTGCCCGCCAAGATGTCGGCATAGCGCTGCTGCCAAGCAGAAATATCATGCTGCGCGCGTTCTTCGAAATACGCGGCGTTGTCGCTCACATTAAAGGCAACGACTTGCTCGGCGAGGTCGAATAGCGCGTTGCCGGCGATCAAGCCCGCCTGCGTGCCGCCTGAACCGGTGGCACACACGAGCGCATCGGGGCGTAAACCGGCGGCAGTAAAATCAGCAGCGAGCTCTTCGCTTGCTGCGATATACCCCCACAAGCCCACTTCGTCGCTCGCACCCGTTGGAATAAAATACGCTTTCGAGCCTGCGACTTCGGCTTCTGCCTGCAGCTGAGCTGCGTATTGTGGATGCGCGCTCGCCCACCCCTCAGCAGGCAGATAACTGATCTGCGCGCCGGCCAGGCGATCCATTAGTAGATTGCCGCTGGCCACCTCAGGCTCTTCGCCACGTAAAATTAATTGCACCTTCATGCCGAGACGCGCGCCCATAATGGCGGTCGCGCGGCAATGATTCGACTGCAAACCACCGCAGGTAATCAGTGTGTCACAGCCTTGGCGCTGCGCTTCGGCAATGCAGAATTCAAGCTTCCTCAGCTTGTTTCCTGACACCTCGACTCCTGTCATCTCGTCGCGCTTTACCCACACAGCCACGCCGCCAAGCGTTGCCGAGAGGCGCTCCAGTTTCACCAGAGGCGTAGGCAGGTTGGCGAGAGTGATCCGAGCCGGATAGTTGATCTTTGCGCGCTTCATCGTCTATTTCGATGCGTCGTAGGTCTGCACCGCACCTGGTGCGGCGAGATCTGCCGCGCTGCTGGGCTTGAGCACTTCGCTGTAGAGGAAAAGGTCGGTTAACACCGCACGCAGATGAATGGAGGCGTTGAGGTTGTCGACCATCTCCGAACCGACTTTATTCTGCTTAAGGATGAAACCGAGAGCCGCGCTAGCCTTCGTGCAATCTTCGCTGATGACTTTTTCGAAAACATCCTCGCTCTGCGCGAACGCGGCGATCAAATTTTGCATCGCGTCCTGCATGCCCTTAATAGTCGGTTGCGCGTGCGGACCCGGCCCAGATTCAACACCTGCCGGTCGCCCTTGCGCCGCATAGGCAAGCAGGAATTCGTAGCCGGATTCGATGGCTTCTATGGCGTTCTCTAAAGTTTTGTCTGTCACGTTGCTTCTCTCTTTATTTGCGCCACATTAGGGCTGTATTGGCGTGTTGATATTCATTTGTCTGACTTGGCATGTAACGCCAAGGCGTAAGCCTCTGCGTTAAAAAAGGGCCAGCTCCGCAGCGCCTAGGCGCGTGGAGCTGACCCCCATTTATGTCATTGCACGCCGAGCCTTGCCGGCGACGCGACGTAGTCTAGTCGGCCTGCTTAGGCGACCATAGGTTTGGATCGTGATTCGCTTTCATCTCTTCTTCGGAGATCCAACCCTTAAACATAGAGCGCGTGTAGAACAACTTTTCGGGGCGAATCGCAAAATAGATATGCGTCGATGCTAGCGCCACGAGCGCGAGTGTCGATAGCCCATGCAGCAAGAAGACGAGTCCAAGCTGGCTCTCTGGCATGCTGTTAGTACGCTCCCAGAAAGGCGAATCGATCTGCAGGAACATCAGCAAGCCTGTCGCGATAACGGTGAGCACTACAACCGTTACTGCCCAGTGCATACCCTTCTGTTCGAACGAGTATTTGCCCGGCAGGCGTGTGCTATCGAAGGGCTCGGCAAAGTCCTTCGGGCCGAGGATCATCGACTTAAAATCTTGCCAGAACAACGAGCGCACGATATGCACGATCGTGATGAAGCTAAGCAGCAGTCCTGACATCCAGTGCCAATCCAGCCACGCGAAGCGCAGGCCAATGATTGGAGCCACACCGGTAATAATGAGGGCAAAGATCGAGCCCGCCATGACCCAGTGGAACCACCGATCGATAGCTTCGTGACGAACCACGCGCTTACCTTCGACCGACGCCTTTTCCATCTTCTTATTTGCCAACACAGCCATGACGATTGCATGCGCCGCGAGGAGCACGAGCACGGCAACGGCGACAACCCAGAGTAAATCCCATGACACGCCTAGGATGACTTCCTCACCCCAGACATCGCGTTTATAGCGGACTATTTCTCCCACCTTGCACCTCTCTTATTTATTATCTTTGTTTTCCCTAGAACCGGGTTTCCCCGATGTCGTGCAATGCGTCGACGGTTAACCGCCGACACATGTGTCCTTGGACTTAGCCGCGCACAGCGCGCTTCACCAAGTTTTCAACCAGTGGGATCTTAAAGTGGTTGTAATTGAGTGGCTGCGCACCGCGTGACGCAATTTCCGCGACCTGCTCTGCGAGTGCTTCTGAACGCGGTTGGCCCTTGAGCGCATTCTCTACGTCGTCGAGACGACGCGGCACACACTCGACAGCACCGCAGGCGATGCGAGAGTCGGTGATCACTCCGTTAGAGACTTTGATCGCGGCGGCAATACTGACCAACGCGAAGTCCCACACATTGCGGTCGGCGACTTTTTCGAAGTAGAACTCGGCGTTTGCCCATGTGTTGGGAATCCGCACGGCAGTGAGAATCTCACCCTCTTCGAGAGCCGTCATGCTAGTAATGTTGACCGCAGGGCCGACGAAGAAGTCTTGCGCAGGCACGAGGCGCTGCCCTTTCTCGCTCGTCACCACCATTGTGGCGTCTAACGCTACCAACGTAGGGGCCGTATCAGACGGGCTCACGGCAACACAGCGGCTCGCGCCGAAGATTGCGTGTTCGCGGTTGAGGCCTTCAGGAGAATCGGCGTAGCAGATGTTGCCACCGGCGCGGTAGCAATCGAGTCCGCGGCGGTAATACCAGCAGCGCGCATCTTGCACGAGGTTGCCCGCGAGCGTGCCTACGTTTCGGATCTGCGGGCTAGCCACGATACCGGCCGCCTTGGCGAGAAGAGCAAATTTCTCTTTCACCAGTGGGTTCTTGGAAATCTCGGTCAACGTCGTAACCGCACCGATCTCGATGCCGTCGCTCGTTTCCTTGATGCCCTTCCACGCGTCGATTTGCGTCAACTCGATCATCGCGCTCGCTGTCTTATTGCGGTCTTTCAGCCACCCGTAGGTGTCTTGGCCACCGCCTAATAACCAACCGTCCTTGCCGAGGCTGCCGGCTAGCGCCAGCGCGTTCGCTTCGTCGGTGGGCTGATAAAGCTCGATATCGAGCATTACGTCATGTGATGTGGCTACCATATCAACCTCGGAAATTATTTTGAGCGAGAGGAATGGCGTCAGACGTCACTCCCGCTACATGGTTAATGATCATATCTGCCGTTACCGGCGCCGAGTTAAACAGGTGTCCGTCTAACGAATCGGAAATCGCCGAGGCTAGGGATGCGGCTACCGCACCCATCGCAGGCTCGCCGATACCGCGCGCGCCGACAGGGTTCTCGGGGTCAGGCAGATCGACCCAGCCGGTGCGAATCTTCGACGGCGTATCCATCATAGTAGGGATTTTGCTCTGCCAATACCCAGTGCTAGCTGGCAGGCCGTTTTGCGGATCGTAAAGATGACGTTCGTAACCCGCGAGGCCGATGCCCCACACTGCGCCACCCACGAGCTGGTTCTTCAAGCCCTGTGGGTGAACGACCGTTCCGCAATCCCCGATAGTCACCATGTCAATGATGTCGTATTTACCCGTCTCGACGTCCATCTCGATTTCGGTAAATGTCACGGTAAAGCCCGGAGGGTTATTGTTGTGTGGCGCATCGTGATAGATGCCCATTAACGACTCACCCGCGAGGCGCGTCACCGAGATCTTCGTGAAGTCATTAAGTTCTTCTGGCAAATCGGATTCGCCAGTGAACTTGCCGCCGAGCTCTATGCCCTTTTGTGCAATCTGCGCGAAGCTCATGCCGACACTCTTATCGGCACTCTTGAACACGCGCTCGTCGCCAAAGTCGTAGTCGCTTGCGTCGCCGCCTAGCTCCATCGCAGTGATCTCTTTCATCTTCGCCAGCAAATCCTGCGCCGCGCCGTAGTTAGTGCGCGTGTTGGTGAAGATCGAGTTACTGCCATCTTGCGGCGAAGTGATTGGCAGGTGGCGATCTGTGCGACCCGTTACCACGTCGACGTGTTCCCAAGGCATTTGCAGCACTTCTGCCGCGGCGCGCGAGGTAGAGGCATACGAGTAGGTGCCGAGGTTACCAACACCGTTGTGTACCTTAAGGCGGCCATCGGCGGTGAGGCGAACGATGCCGTCCATGCCGCTGCGACCTGCATTGTGGTAACCCTGGCCGATACCGATGCCAGTAACCTTGCTGCCATTGCGTTGGCGTGAACGCGTGATGCGCTCTGCGAGATTAAACTGCTCCGCACCCATCTTCAGTGCTTCGGGCATATAGGCGCTCGTAAATGGCGTGCGCTGTGCGCCGCCCACATCACCATTGGTAGGCGTGTTGATTTCGCGAATCTTCAGGCGATCGATACCGAGCTCCTGAGCGGCCTTGTCCAGGATCGGCGCGATAATCGCCGCGATCTGATTTTGGCCCGGACCACGTTGTGCGCCACGGTGACCGGTGTTAGAGCCGATCGACGTACCGCGGAAACGCACCGCTTCGGTTTGATAGAGGATAGAGATGCAGTCGGCCGCTGAGTAAGCATCGCCGCCGCCGCCTTTGCCGCCGTTGTCCGAAATAATGTACAAGTCTGCAGCAGCCATAGTGCCGTCTGCTTTAAAGCCGCACTTAATCCAGCCTTGGAAGCCCTGGCGTGCACCACCGATCGCGGTCTCTTCGTCGCGCGTAACACGCATCATGACCGGACGGTTAATTTTCTGCGACATCTTGGCAGGGATAGCCATGCTCGGGATGCTGTTCGCGCGCGCGCGTTGGCCAAAGCCACCGCCGGTTGCCTCGTTAATGAAGACGAAGTCTTCTTGGGGCACACCAACGATACTCGCCATGCCGTCGGCAAGCGCCGAGAGTGACTGCGACGTACCGTGCAAGTAGAGCTTGCCATTTTCCCAATAAGCCATCGCGCTGCGTGGTTCCATCGACTGGTGCGGGTAGCCGGCAGTCGTGAACGCACTCTCGTAAACAAAGGCTGAGCTCGCCAGCGCGGCATCTAGATCGCCGTAGGCGAATGTCTGCTGCGGCTCTGCAGTTGGCTCGTTGCCTGCACGGAAGCTCGCGACCTGATCGGCGCTCCACTTTTCGGTCGCAAAGCCCTGACGGAACACGTAAGTGTTGCCGCCGTTGTAAGCATCCGGTCCGCCTTCTGCGAGGCTGTCTAATGGATCGAGCACGAAAGGAAGGCGCTCGAACGTCACCGAGATCTTGCTAATTGCCGTCTCTGCTGTCTTCTCGTCTATCGCCGCGAGGGCGAGGATTGGCTCACCCACGAGCGTAGGCTCGTTTGTTAGTACCTTAAGGCCCGTGCTCTGCGGCTCGCCGTCAGGGTAGACGTCGTCAGCTGTGAGCAAACCAAACACGCCGTCCATCGCCAGCGCTTCAGTCGCATCGATATTGACGACGCGTGCGTGGGGAATGGGGCTTGTAAGAAGCCGCGCGTAGACCATGCCTTCACGCGTGTAATCTTCGGCGTATTTGATGCGGCCGGTGACTTTACCGTTAACATCAGGTGGCACGAAGTCTTTACCAATGTGCATATAAGCCATGAGAGTTATCCTATTTGCGCGGCGCGCATCACGCCGTCGAGGTATGAGTCATAAGAACCGCAGCGGCAGATGTTGCCAGAGAGTCCCATGCGCGCTTCTTCACGCGTTGGGCTGGGGTTCTCGCGGAGTAGGCCAACGGCCGCCATGATCTGTCCAGGCGTGCAGTAACCGCACTGCGGCGACAGCTCTTCGACGAAAGCCTGCTGCACTGGGTGCAGCGTGCCGTCTGCGGCTTCAAGTCCTTCGACCGTCTCAACGCGGCCATTTTTGACCGAGTGAGTGAGAACTGAGCAGGCGTAAGTCGACACGTCGTCGACGAGCACGGTGCAGGCGCCACACTCGCCGCGGTTGCAGCCGAGCTTAGTACCAGTGAGGCCGAGTTTGTAACGCAGCGTGGAGGCGAGCGTCTCTTGCGGCGCGACGTCTACAGTGCGGACTTGGCCATTGATGTTGATGCGGATCATGCGCTCGACCGCACCGGCGGGTCGCGAGGCGCCATTAGCCGCAACCCAGACACCTGTCGTGGTTGCCGCTGCACCTGATGCGATTACGCCCTTTATAAAGCGTCTACGGGTTAAGTTAAGATTCACGGGTTACATTCGCCTCCGTTGCTTGGGAATGACTGTGCTGCCCTTGGGGATCAAAGGCTCACACCGATTGCGTCGACACTGATTGCGTCTACAGCGCCCACGTAATCGTAATAAATACACTGACGGAGAGTAATCCACAGCTTGGCTTTAATCAAGCCAGCACAAGGGCTCCGAGGCGATTAATGCACCATCTTTTACACCTCTATTGCTGCGTCACGTATTGTGACATTTGCGCCTAATTTTTCATTGCCTCCGCCCTCTTTTTGACACGAAGTTTTGTCGCCCATTTTGCATTGGACAAACCCTTGTCATTTTCTTTGATCCCAGGCTGCGCGCGCGGCTGATTTCTTGACAATAGTTAGCGCAATGGTATTGTTGTCGGCCGTTTCCGAGTCGCCAGAGTGTCGGCTGTCCGCGCAAACAGGGGCTCTGGCTCGCCTTTCACCCAAAGGAGCCAGATGCAGTAAAGGCCTGGAACTGGCCGGCGTTTTCGAGCAGCTTGCACCCCACAAGGGCGAAGCTCCACGCCCAGATTCTGCTATAGGCCGTCAACGCTAAGCAACGCGCCCGCAAAGAGAAAGAGCTAACGCTTTATCCGGCACCCCCGTGGTCGGAGGCTCGAGTAACGGTGTGAGAAAAGTCGCGCAGCGAGCAAACGAAGTGACACGCGAGTGTTGTTGGCAACACACCGCCCCAATTTAGAAGGCTCTCTAATGTAAGAAGGGAGTCTCCAACGAGAGAACAGCGCCATGAGCAACGACAAGCGAATCCCACTCAAGTTTGGCTTCCCGCCCAAGCAGGGTCTTTACGATCCCGCACAAGAGAAAGACTCTTGCGGCGTCGGTTTCGTCGCCAATATAAAGGGCAAGCCGAGTCATCAGATCATGCTCGACGCCTATCATCTGAATTCGCGCATGGATCACCGCGGCGGCTGCGGCTTCGAAGCTAACACCGGCGACGGCGCGGGCATCTTGATGGCGCTGCCCCACAGCTTCTTCGGTAAGATTGCCGAGCGTGAATTTGGATCGGCTCTGCCCGCCGCTGGCGCCTACGCGGTCGGCAATATTTTCCTGCCGCAGGTCGATGCAGAGCGCGAGACCTGCCGCTCCACGATTAACGCGATCATCGCCGAAGAAGGCCAGACCCTGATCGGCTGGCGCGACGTGCCCACTGATGCCGCTTCTGCCGACGTCGGCCCCGCAGCACTCGCCGCGCAGCCGCGCATAGAGCAGTTGTTTGTCCAGGCGGCAGACGGACTCTCACAGGAAGAATTCGAGCGTAAACTGTATGTCATACGCAAGCGCTTCTCGCACAAGCTGCGCAGCGATGCGAGCCTCACCGAGGCCAAGCAAGTGTACGCCTGCAGCCTCTCTACTAAGGTCATCGTCTACAAGGGCATGCTAACCCCGGGTCAGCTATTCCCGTTCTATAAAGACCTTATGAGCCCAGCCTTCGAGACGCATTTGGCAATGGTTCACTCTCGCTTCAGCACCAACACTTTCCCCTCGTGGGACCGTGCGCAGCCTAACCGCTTTATGAGCCATAACGGCGAGATCAATACGCTGCGTGGCAACGTCAACGCCATGGTTGCGCGCCAAGGCATGGCGAAGACCGACGTTTTCGGCAACAAGCTCGAAGACATTTTCCCGGTCATCGACGCCGACTGCTCCGACTCCGGCAGCTTCGACGCCGTGCTCGAATTCATGCTGATGTCTGGCCGCTCGCTGCAAGAGTCGGTCATGATGATGATCCCCGAAGCGTGGCAGTCTGACGCCAATATGGATCAGCAGAAGCGCGACTTCTACGAATACAACTCGGCAATCATGGAGCCGTGGGACGGCCCCGCGTCTATCGTGTTCTCCGACGGCCATTACATCGGCGCCGTGCTCGATCGCAACGGCCTGCGCCCAAGCCGCTACTACGTCACGAAAGACGACAAGGTCATCATGGCCTCTGAAGTCGGCGTGGTGCATG
This sequence comes from Gammaproteobacteria bacterium, assembly GCA_024639905.1. Classification (GTDB taxonomy): domain Bacteria; phylum Pseudomonadota; class Gammaproteobacteria; order Pseudomonadales; family Pseudohongiellaceae; genus UBA9145. The sequence goes on from JAHEGE010000008.1 coordinate 247,635, forward strand.
TCGACCCCGCTAACGTGCTGCTCAAGGGCCGCCTGCAGCCTGGCAAGATGTTCCTCATCGATTTCGAACAAGGCCGCCTGATACCCGACGAAGAACTCAAGCAGACTATCAGCGGTGAGCGGCCCTATGGCCAATGGCTCGCCGAGCAGAAGCTAACGCTCGCCGATATCGCTAACAACGACAATGTATTGTCACTGGAAGACAAGGACGGCGAAGACGCACTCCTGCGCCGCATGCAGGCGTTTGGCTACACCACCGAAACCATGCAGTTCATGTTGATTCCTTTGGTTACCGAGGCGCGCGACCCGCTCGGCTCGATGGGCAACGACTCAGCGCTCGCCTGCCTGTCGGACAAGCCGCGCATGATTTACGACTACTTTAAGCAGCTTTTTGCGCAGGTCACTAATCCACCGATCGATTCGATCCGTGAAGAGGTGGTGATGTCGCTGGAGTGCTTCATCGGCCCCGAAGGCAATATGCTCGATACGACGGCCGAGCAGGCGCATCGCTTAAGCCTCAGCCATCCGATCCTATCGAACAAAGAACTCGCGGATATCCGCGACGTCGATACTCGCGGCATGCGCTCTAAGACCCTCGACATCACCTTCGCCGCCGATTCGGCGAATGGCTACATCGAAGCTCTCGATCGTGTGTGCGCTGAAGCCGAACAGGCCATCGCCGATGGCTTCGCGTTCGTCGTATTGAGCGACCGCGGCATGAGCGCGCAGCGCATCGCCATCAGCGCACTCATTGCCTGTGGCGCCGTGCATCATCACCTCGTCGCCGCGCGCAAACGCACGCAGATCGGTATCGTTATTGAAACCGGCGAAGCGCGCGAGGTTCACCACTTCTGCCTGCTTACCGGCTACGGCGCGGATGCAGTAAACCCTTACCTCGCTTTCGAGTCTCTGTGGCAGGCGAGCAAAGACGGCTTAATCGACAAGAACGCAGAAGACGAAGAAGCGCTGGTCTACGGCTATAAGAAGAGCGTTGCCAAGGGCATGCTCAAAGTGATGGCGAAGATGGGTATCTCGACGCTGCAATCCTACAAAGGCGCACAGATTTTCGAAGCGGTGGGCATCGCCGATGAGATCGTCAATCGCTGTTTCGTTGGCACGGCAAGCCGCGTGCAGGGAGTGAAGTTCCCTGTGCTCATCGAAGAGACACGCCGCCGCCACGCGCTTGGCTTCCCTCAGCGCGAAAGCCAACGTATCCCTGCTCTCAGCAATCCAGGTGACTTCCACTGGCGCTCGGGCGGCGACGCGCATATGTGGAACCCTGATTCTATATTCAACCTGCAAGTGGCGGCGCGCAATAACAATGTGAACGCCTACGCTGCATTCGCCAAGCACACCAATGAAGAGAGCACGCGTCGCTGCACCTTCCGCGGCCTGCTTAAGTTCAACACGACAGTCGACTCAGCGATTCCCTTAGACGAAGTGGAGCCGGCAAGCGAGATCGTTAAGCGGTTCGCCACTGGCGCGATGAGCCTGGGTTCTATCTCGCAGGAAAGCCACGAATCTCTGGCGGTCGCGATGAATCGTATCGGCGGCAAATCTAACACTGGCGAAGGGGGTGAAGATCCTTACCGCTTCGAGCCGATGGAAAATGGCGACTCTAAGCGCTCTGCTATTAAGCAGGTCGCCTCTGGTCGTTTCGGCGTGACAGCGTGGTATCTCACCAATGCTGACGAGTTGCAGATTAAAATCGCACAAGGGGCAAAACCTGGTGAAGGCGGCGAACTGCCGGGCGGCAAAGTCGACGACTATATCGCGAGCATTCGTCATTCGACGCCGGGCGTGGGACTCATCAGCCCGCCTCCGCATCACGACATTTACTCGATCGAAGACATCGCGCAGCTCATTCACGACCTGAAGAATGCTAACCGCGCAGCGCGCATTAGCGTCAAGCTCGTCGCCGAGATCGGCGTTGGCACGATTGCAGCGGGCGTCACTAAAGCGAAGACCGATCACTTGGTTATCGCCGGTCACGACGGCGGCACAGGCGCATCGCCACTGACCTCTATTAAGCATGCTGGCCTGCCATGGGAGCTCGGCCTCGCAGAGACGCATCAGACACTGGTAATGAACAACCTGCGTTCGCGCGTTACGTTGCAAACCGACGGCCAGTTGAAGACCGGTCGCGATATCGCCATCGCTGCGCTTTTAGGCGCCGAAGAATTCGGCTTCGCGACAGCGCCGCTGATTACTCTCGGCTGCATCATGATGCGCAAGTGCCACCTCAACACCTGTCCGGTTGGCATTGCGACACAAGATCCAGAGCTGCGTAAGAAATTCAAAGGCAAGCCCGAACACGTCACTAACTACCTGTTCATGGTTGCCGAAGAAATGCGCGAAGTGATGGCCAGCCTCGGTATCCGCACGGTAAACGAAATGGTAGGCCGCGTTGATCTGCTAGATATGAATCGTGCTATCGATCATTGGAAAGCGAGCGGCATCGACCTCACGTCGATTCTTACGCCAGCGAAAGTCGTGTTTGAAAATACTGGCTTCTACAAGACGCTCGAACAGGATCACGGTCTCGACAAGGCGCTGGATAACGAACTTATTAAGCTCGCTCGCGACGGCATCGAGAACGGCAATGTTGTGCACATCGAGCACGACGTGGTGAACATCAACCGCGTTGTCGGCACGATGCTGTCGAATGAAGTGGCCAAGCGCTGGAAAGCAGAGATGCTGCCCGATGATACGATTAACATTAAGCTCAACGGCTCGGCGGGTCAGAGCCTTGGCGCATGGCTTGCCAAGGGCGTGACACTGACCGTCGAAGGCGATGCTAATGACTTCGTCGGCAAAGGTTTGTCCGGCGGTAAAATCGTCTTATATCCGCCGAAGAACAGCACGTTTAGCGCGGAAGACAACATCATTGCGGGCAACGTCAATCTCTACGGTGCAACCGGCGGTGAGGCCTATATTCGCGGCATCGTCGCGGAGCGCTTCGCAGTACGCAACAGCGGTGCCACGGCGGTAGTAGAAGGCATCGGCGACCACGGCTGCGAATACATGACCGGCGGCCGCGTGGTTATTCTTGGCGCCACTGGTCGTAACTTCGGCGCCGGCATGAGCGGTGGCATCGCCTATGTGTGGGACCCCGAAGGAAAATTCCCGCGGCAGTGCAATAGCGAAACCTTTGAACTCGAAGGCGTCGCAGACGCAGCTGACGCAGACGAATTACACGAACTGGTAAAGAAACATTATCTCTACACCGATTCGGCGGTAGCCAAGCGTCTCATGGACGACTGGTCGCTGGCGCTGACTCAGTTCGTTAAGGTAATGCCTACCGACTATAAGCGCGTGCTCGCAGAGCGGGCGGCAACGGCTGCCTAGGCAGCCGCGCGAATCGGCGAGGGCATTAATGCCCTCGCTAATGATCAACTCGTGAGCGAGCTTTGCTCGTCCCACTAGAGAAGGCCTTGGGCCACGCAGGAAGAGACAATGGGAAAGCCAACCGGATTTAAAGAATTTACTCGTCAGACAGTCCCCTACCGTGATGCGACGGAGCGACTGATCGACTACAAAGAAATTTACACGCCTCCGGAAGACGTAGCGCTTAGCACTCAAGGCGCACGCTGCATGGATTGTGGCGTCCCGTTCTGTCAATCCGAGAACGGCTGTCCGGTCTACAACCTGATTCCGGAATGGAACGACTTGGTCTATCACGGCCGCTGGGAAGAGGCGCTCGAGCGCCTGCATAAAACCAATAACTTCCCCGAGTTTACCGGTCGCGTCTGCCCCGCCCCGTGCGAAGGCTCCTGCGTACTTGGCTCAACCGAGCCGCCGGTAACGATTAAAAATATCGAGAACGCGATCATCGACAAGGGCTTCGAGAACGGCTGGGTCGTGCCGCAGCCACCCGAGACTCGCAGCGGCAAGACTGTTGCCGTCGTTGGCTCCGGCCCCGCCGGTCTCGCCGCCGCGGCGCAGCTCAATAAGTCGGGCCATACCGTCACAGTCTATGAGCGCGACGACCGCATTGGCGGCCTGCTGATGTACGGCATCCCCAACATGAAACTCGAGAAAGACGTCGTCGACCGCCGCGTGAATATCCTACGCGAAGAAGGCATCGAGTTCGTTACTGGCGCCGACATCGGTGGCAAAGGCGAGAACGGCATCGGCATCGACAAGCTAGTCGCCGACAACGATGCGGTACTACTCGCCACCGGTGCGACCACACCGCGCGATTTGCCGATCCCCAATCGCGAAGGCAACGGCATCCATTTCGCGATGGAGTTCCTCAAGAAGAATACGTCTAGCCTGCTCGATTCTCAGCTCGAAAACGGCAACTACATCAGCGCCAAGGGCAAGAAAGTCATCGTGATTGGCGGCGGCGACACGGGCACAGACTGCATCGGCACCTCGCTGCGTCATGGCTGCACTTCGCTTGTAAATTTCGAGATCATGCCTAAGCCGCCGATCGAGCGCGCCGACGACAACCCCTGGCCGCTATGGCCGAAGATTTATCGCGTCGACTACGGCCATGAAGAAGCGGCGAAAAAATTCGGCGAAGATCCGCGCGTTTATTCGATCTCCGGCAAAGAGTTTGTCCGTGACGAAGACGGCAACCTCCTCGGCATTAACACCGTCAAGGTCGATAACAACTTCAAAGAAATCCCCGGCACGATTCAGTTCTGGGAAGCAGATATTATCCTGCTGTCGATGGGCTTCCTTGGCCCAGAACATTATGTGAGCGAGGCGCTCGGTTTAGAATTAGACGGCCGTTCAAACTACAAGGCCGAGTACGAAGAGTTCGCGACATCGAGCCCCAAAGTATTCGCCGCCGGCGACTGCCGCCGCGGCCAGTCCCTCGTAGTCCGCGCCATCGACGAAGGCCGCAAAGTCGCCGCCAAAATCGACGACTACCTCAACTAAAACCCGGGGTCAGGTCTTTCATCGATGCACCAGAGGGGTCAGGTCTTTTGTTTATGCACCGAAGGTGCATGAATGAAAGACCTGACCCCGGACTGAAACACATCCACAACGCACGAATGAAAAATCTGACCCCGAGCTATCCCCCAATCCCCACGAAACCCATACTAAAAATGCATCGATGAAAGACCTGACCCCGGGTTTAGCGGCCGCAGTGCACGCAGCGTTTCGTGATCAGATTTAGCAGAATACTCTTGACGAAGAATTGCTCTCCGCAAGTCGGGCAGCGTCGGCGCACCATATCGAGTGCGAAAACCGCATACAGGCCCATGTAAACCCACATCAGCGTCTCCACTTGGCGGCCATTACTTAATAGCATCCATACGGCTAACACATACAGTGGCAGGGTCATAAAGCACACGAGCAGCCGCATCCGCGCCCGGAGCGCCGGCTTCACGGCGTCGCTTTGGGTGGTCTTTTGCTGCGAGTTCTCGTCATTCATTACTGATACCCCTCAGCCTGCAGCTTGAACAATGTCGCGTAGTGCCCACTGAGTGCCAGCAGCTCGTCGTGGCTGCCCTGCTCAATGATGCGCGACTTCTCTAACACGATGATGTGATCGGCGCGGCGCACTGTAGAGAAACGGTGCGAGATAATTATCGAAATCCTATTCGCGGTGAGCTCGGCGAAATGCGCAAAAATATCCGCCTCGGCTTTCGCGTCTATCGCCGCGGTGGGTTCATCGAGAATCAGTATGTCTGCCTTGCTGCGCATGAACGCGCGCGACAACGCGACCTTTTGCCACTGCCCGCCAGAAAGCTCTTTCCCGTCTTTAAACCAAGTGCCGAGTTGAGTCTGATAGCCACTCGGTAGATCGCTAATAAAAGCATCGGCCATGCCTTTCTGAGCGGCCTCTTTTATTTCATCTTCCGCAGTTAGATTGTCGGCATCGCCTATGCCGATATTCTCTCCAACGATGAGCTGATAGCGCGCGAAATCCTGAAAGATAACGCCGATCTTCTTGCGCAGCGTATCGATATCCCATTCTTGCAGCGGCAGTCCCTCGAGACTTATTACGCCGTGCGTCGGCGTATAAAGTCGTGTGAGCAGCTTTATCAGCGTGGTCTTGCCGCTGCCATTTTCGCCTACGATCGCCAAACTCTCCCCAGGAGTAATGTGCAGACTCACACTGTCGAGCGCGGGCACGTCGCTGCCGGGATAATAGAAGCTTACGTTGTCGAAACGAATGCCGTCTTCAGGTTTTGGCCCCGCGTGCAGCGATCCGCTGAGCTCCGGCACTTCATGGTCGAGGTATTCAGTCAGGTTCGATAAATACAGATTATCTTCATACATGCCGTTCACCGCCGTGAGGCTGCTGGTCACGGAGCCCTGCCCAAGCCGGAACTGGGCGATATACATGGTCATTTGACCGATCGTAATAGCACCGGCTATCGCGGCGAAGCCTACCCAGCCGTAAGCAAAGTAGAACGCGGCGCTGGCGAGAATGCCCAGACCATAACCCCACACGCCGCGGCGTAGAACGAGGCTGCGGTCTTCGCGGTACATGTCCAAAAAGATGTCCACGTAGCGCTGAAGAAAAAGTTTGCCCAACTGCAGTAGCTTCACCTCTTTCACGCCGTCTTCACGTGTGAGCACCATCTCCAAATAAATTTGCATGCGTCGCTCGGCAGACCGGCGCTTATTCACCCTGAATGCTTCGCCTGAGAATTTTGCCTCGGCGATAAAGGCGGGAACGCCAGCGAGGCTGAGCAGCAACACAGCCCAGGGAGAGAACTGAAAGAGGAAGGCGCCAATCGCGACGAGAGAGATGACGTTGCGCATGAGATCAAACGTTTTTGTCACCAGACTTAGCGGCCGTGAGCTCGCCTCGCGGCGCGCGCGGACCAGCTTGTCGTAGTATTCCGCATCTTCGAAATGCGCGAGCTCCAGCGTCAGCGCCTTCTCTAATATCATCACGTTGATTTTGTTGCCTAGCAACACTCGCAGTATCGCTTGGCACACGGTATTGGCCTGCTGGGCCGCGGTCATAAGAAGTACCAAGCCCACCTCGATGAAGACGAAGTTGAGCGCCTGCGCTCGAGCGGCTTCAGCCTGAGCTCCGCTGGCGCCAAGCGCGCTAGCCACGGCATCGACGAACATCCCGCCGACCGAGGCGATCGCTGCCGGCAGCACGCCCGCGATGAGCGTGGTAAGCGCCATTGCCAACATAAGCACTGCGCTGGTATCCCAGACGATACGCAGCGCAACAGCGCTGTAGCGGAATACGGAGAAAAAACGCGTAAGGAGAGTGATAGCGAACACCTTCTACAATCTGTTTCTACTTGGCGGAAACGAAAAAGGCTTCGCGACGAAGCCTTTTTCAACTAGCTCTTTACACGTTATTTAGAGCTTCATGAACTTCAGCACGATGCGGTCAGTGTTACGCCCGAGCGACTCGTCGAAAGGGCCCACGGTGTGATCATCGGCTGGATTGTCGAGCACATCACTCGCGCCGGCTAGCACAAGGCCCGACTGCAGCACGGCCTTCACCGCCTCATCGAAGGCGATACGGTGAAGCGACTGATTGTCGGCGCCCGGCGTGCCCTCGTGATCGATGATGGCGAGCACGCCACCCGACTTGAGCGCCTTAATCGTATCGGCGAGCAGGCTCTGCGCTGCCGCAGGATTCGAGTTATGGAAATCATGGAAGTTCAAGGCAGTGAGGGCAAAGTCGACTGTGCCGGCCGGCAGTGCGGCGACTTCCCCGTCCCATGCTTCTACATTCGCCAATCGCCCCGCACGCGCGGCCGCAGCCTCAGCACTACGCCCGCCCGGACGATTCTGCATATACACCTTACCGCTATCGCCTACGGCATAAGACAGTACCTCGGTGTACCAACCCGCAGAGGCGTTGATATCTAGAACGGTCATACCGGGTTCGACACCCATAAAATCTAAAACCTCAGGGGCCCGACGGCTCGCGTCACGCTCTTTGTCGGCTGCGGGACGATCGGGATTCTCCATCGCGCGCTCAAGGGCGGCGATGTCGAGCGCCGATACCGTGCCGCTCATAAGACTGACAAGGCCAATTAGTGTGAGCATTTTCTTCATGCGAAACTCCCTCTTTGATAGGTACTAGTGTGATTGATACTAGCTGCTGAATATTTCCGCGCCGCCACCCTTCAAGGTCACAGGCACGATGCGAATAACAGCCCGAGGATAGCGCAAGCGGCGGGGGTGTTGCGAGGGGTATGGCGTATTTCCTGCCCGTAGGCCTAATGCAGACGCCTCGAGACCTTAAGCTCTGTTTCGAAGAATGCCTTCACCTCCAGCAGCTGATCGAGGTCCCCTGCGCTCTCCATAAGCGGCAAATGATGCTCGATGTCGCTTAAGATGTTGGTCAGGCTGGCCGTGTCCAAGATGCTCAGGTCGAGATCGAAAGGAAAATCAGACTGCTTGGACATCGCTATCACGGCTCCTGAGGTGTGCCACATAGAATTAGGTTGCACCCCCAAAGTATCGACAGCCTGCAATAAAACCTTATAGAACCCCGGGGTCAGGTCTTTCATCGATGCATCTAGCTGCATTTCTCGCCATCAAATGCATCGATGAAAGACCTGACCCCGGGTTAGCGTGCGGTGCGGGTTAGGGCTTTGCGGAGGGGGGAGAAGGCATTGACGGCGTTGAGGCCGGCATTTCGGAGCCAGCGCAGGGCGATGGGCTGCTCGCCGAAACCGCGCTTGAAGGCCTCCATAAGCGCCATCATGGCGAGATTGGGGCCTGTGCGTTGCCGCTGGTAGCGAGCTAACGGGGTGGGATCCTCGGGCTGGCGCCCCGCCTTAATGCCAGCTTCGATCTGCTCGGCGAGCGCCTCGACGTCGGCCAAGCCTAAGTTGACGCCCTGCCCGGCCAGGGGATGAATGGTGTGGGCGGCGTCGCCAACCAGCACCACATTGCCCTCGACGTAACGCTTAGCGTGTCGCTGGCGCAGAGGGAATGCAAAGCGCGTAGCGCTAGCCTCCACCCCGCCCAAGGCGCCCTCCATCGCCGCTGTCAGCTGGGCGTTAAAGGCAGCTTCGTCCAGAGCCATGAGCTCATCGGCACGCGCCTCGTCTGCCGACCACACTATCGAACAGTGCCGTCCCGGCCCGCTGTCGACGCCGTCAGCGAGGGGCAAGTAGGCTAACGGGCCAGTAGTGAGGAAGCGTTGAAGCGCAGTATGCGCGTGCGGCAAGGCGGTGCGAATCGTGGTGACTATCGCCTTCTGGCCATAGCTCCATTCTCGGGTCTCGAAACCGGCGAGGCTGCGCAGAGGCGAATTACCGCCATCGGCCGCTATCACCAGCCTTGCAGACACCTCGCTACCATCGTCGCAGCGCAGCCGCGAAATAGGCCTGCTCCGTTCGCTATCGCGCTCGAGTGCCACCACGCTACGCTCACTGAATAGGGCCAGCGGCGCTCGACCCTCAGCTTGCGCCGTCTCATTATGGGCAGCGATACTGCCATAGAGCGCATTGAGTAGGAGTGAATTTTCAACAATCGTGCCCAACGATGGCTCATGGACTTCACGAGCATGAAATTCGACCTGCCCGGTGCCGTCTTGTTCCCAGACTCGCATGTGGGCATAGTCGCAGCGCCGCAGGGTGTCCAGCTGCTGCCAGACGCCAAGTTCAGCGAGAAGCCGCTGCGACTGCGCGGTGAGAGCGACCACGCGTGGATCAAACTGCGAGACGTCTACTGGGCCGGCCTGCGGCTGCGCCCATGAAATGCCTCGCTCCAGAGCCCCCTTGTCTAGCAATCCGATGCGCAGGCCGCAGTCTGCGAGCCGCAGCGCAAGACTCGCCCCTACTAAGCCTGCGCCAACGATGAGCACATCGCAGTCCGGCTGCTTGTTCACCGTTTCGCTATTCATAGGCTTGTACACGCTTTCATCACCGGCGCCTTGTCTACACACAGTTGGTCTAATGGAGGCGCACAGTATAAGGCGAGGCGCCCGCCCCTGACTATCACCGCCGCCCTAGGGGTCACTCTCATAACCTTGGTACTCGCCAGATCTGCTGCTAGACTCAGCCCACACTCTTAAGACAAAACGCAGAAGAATCACAAAAAGGAAACCGCGAATGAGCAACACGATTAACGCCAATCAACTCCAAGACTATGTCGGCAAAGAAGTCGGCCTAACCGACTGGATCACAGTAGACCAGGAACGCATTAACCAGTTCGCCGAAGCAACTGGCGATCATCAGTACATTCACCTCGACGCAGAGCGCGCGGCACAAACGCCATTCGGCACGACTATCGCGCATGGCTTCCTCACGCTGTCGCTGCTGAGCATGCTGAGTTCGATGGGCGGCGGCCTGAAGCTCGAAAACACCGTCATGGGTATTAACTACGGCCTCGATAAAGTGCGCTTCTTAAATCCAGTGAAGTCTGGAGCCAAAATCCGCGCGCGGTTCGTCCTCGCCAGCGCCGATGAGAAGAAGCCAGGAAACTACCTGCTTAAGCACAGCGTAACAGTTGAGATCGACGGCGAAGAAAAGCCAGCGTTAATCGCCGACTGGCTCGGCATGACAGTCGTCGGCTAATCCCCAAAAGAGAATCCCAATGAAGAAAAGTCTACTCGCTATTTTACCTTTCCTCGGCGCTTGCGCCGGTCAACCACCGAGCAATATTGGCGTGCAGAACGGCCAGCTAACCGCCTGCCCCGACTCACCCAATTGCGTGTCGAGTTTCGAGACCAGCGAGCAACATGGCATCGCGCCACTGGCTGCAAACCTCGAACAAGTAGAACGGGTGTTGGTAGGCATGGAGGCAGCGAACATCGTGGATGCGCAAGAGAATTACCTCTACGCCGAGTTCACGAGCGCGCTAATGGGCTATGTCGACGACGTTGAGTTCTTACACGACAGCGCGGCAGGCGTTACTCATGTGCGCTCGGCCTCGCGCCTCGGTTACAGCGACCTCGGCGCCAACCGCAAGCGAATCGAAGCGATTCGCGCCGCGATTCGCTAAGGACTACCCGCTCACTCGAATCCCATCGCCCGCGCACCGAAGCGAGTCTTCAGCGCGGGGATGAGATCGAGCGAGAGGAGTCCCGCCTTGCGCAGCCAAACCTTGGCCTGCGCATCGCTTGAAAACAATTTCGTCAGCCCATCAGTTACGCCAATCATCAGGTTTTGATCCGCCTCGCGCGCCTGTAGATAGCGTGTGAGCATCGTCATCGAACCGAGTTCCAGCGTCGACGTTGCCAGCGTCTCGACAAGCGCCTCTATATCCCGCAGCGAAAGATTCATACCCTGCCCAGCCACTGGATGCAGCGTGTGCGCGACATTACCTAGCAATACCAGATGCGGCCTCACCTGCTCTTGGGCCACCTGCAAACTCAACGGATAAATGGCACGCGCGCCGATGCGCCCTAAGCGCCCTAGTCGCCAGCCAAACGCCTGCTGCAGACGCTCGAGCAGGGCCGCGTCATCCAACGCTGCTGCGTCTTGCGCCTCGCTCGCATCGAGCGTCCACACAAGCGACGAGCGCTGCGCCGAATCCGCGGCAATGAGTGGCAGCATCGCCAACGGACCGGTAGCGGTGAAGCGCTCGTAGGCGACACCGTTATGCGGCTGCGTAAGCCCAACGTTAGCGATTAATGCGTGCTGGCCATAGTCATGCTGGCTGCGCGCAATGCCTAACTGCGCACACAGCGGCGAACGCCCGCCCTCCGCCACGACCAAAAGTTTCGCGGTGACCTCGCGCGTGTCTGCGCCCTCACCCTCGACAGCCACTCGCATGCCGCCGCCAACTGGCGTCGCGGCAGTCACTCGTGCCGGCGCTAGAAATTCGCAGTGTCTCGCCGCTTTCAGTTGAGTCGACAGCGCCGCACCAAACGCAGCGTTCTCCACCACATACCCCAGAGCTGGCACGCCGTAATCTTCCCGAGCTAACTTGGTCGTGCCCAAGCGCCCCTTGTCAGACACCTGAATTGCCTCGATCGGACAGGCGCTAGCTTGTACCGCATGCCATAGGCCGGCACGCTCCAATATGCTGCGCGACGCAGCAGAGAGTGCAGTCGAGCGACTGTCGAAACTAGGATGCGGCGCAGCCTTCGACGTATCCGATTGCGGCTGCGCATCGATAATAAGCACGGAGAGGTTTTGCGTGGCGGGCGATGCATTCAGTGCGCAGGCGAGCGTCGCACCTACCATGCCGCCGCCAACAATCACCACGTCGTACTGTGTTTGCGTCACGCCGCGCGCTCGAGTTTCGCCTGCGCCATGAAGGTTTCGATTTCGTCGACGGTTTTAGGAATGCCCGTGGTGAGCACGCGATTACCCTTCTTGGTGACCAGCACATCGTCTTCGATGCGCACGCCAATGCCGCGCCACTTCTTAGGCACGTTCTTGTTGTCTGGCGCAATGTAAATGCCTGGCTCGATCGTCGTGACCATGCCCGGCTCGAGCAAACGCCACGCGTCGTCGATCTTGTAATCGCCTACATCGTGCACGTCGATACCGATCCAGTGGCCCACCCTGTGCATGTAAAAATCGCGATAGGCTTCGGCCTTGAGCGCTTGCGCAAGCGTGCCCTCAATTAGCCCAAGTTTAATCAAGCCCTGCGTAATCACCTTCACCGAGGCATCATGCGGCTCGTTCCATGCAGCGCCTGGCTGCACCGCGGCAATAGCCGCATCTTGCGCCGCCAGCACTAGCTCGTAAATCGCACGTTGCTGTGGATTAAACGTGCCATTGGCTGGAAAAGTACGGGTAATGTCGGAGGCGTAATAGTGGTATTCGCAGCCGGCATCGATGAGTATCAGGTCGCCGTCTTTTACCTCTGCATCGTTGCGATCGTAGTGCAAGATACAGGCGTTTTCGCCGGCTGCGACGATCGAATTATAGGCCGGTGCGCGGCTCCCACCACGCATAAACGCGTAGTTCAGTTCGGCCTCCATGGTGTATTCACGAATGCCCGGCTCGCACACCGCCATCGCACGCCTGTGGCCTTCGGCCGAAATGTCGGCGGCGCGCTGCATCAGCTCTATTTCGCCTTTACTCTTTATCAGCCGCAGCTCGTGCAATAAATGGCCAAGCACCAAAAATTCGCCTGGGGGATGCGCGCCGAGTTTCGCCTTCGCGCGAATCACCTTCACCCACTCCATCACCTGTTCATCGAAACGGCTGTCTTGGCCCATGGAGTAATACACGCGCTCACGTCCCTCGATGAGGCCCGGCACGATATCGTCTATGTCGGCGATCGGATAGGCGTCATCGAAATGCAGCGTCTCACGCGCCGCATCGGGGCCTAGCAGCACTCCCGTCCACAGCTCTTTCACCTTGTCTTTTTCTTGGCAGAACAGCACCGCTTCGCCCTGCTCGCGGCCAGGAATCAACGCCAGCAGCGCGTCCTGTTCATCGAAACCGGTGAGGTAATAGAAGTCGCTGTTCTGGCGGTAATAATAATCAGTGTCGTTGCTGCGTTGACGCGCGGGTGCGGCCGCAATCAGCGCAATGCTATTGGGCTCCATCTGCGCCATGAGGTCACCGCGGCGCTGTTGAAATTCAGTGCTGTTCTGATTCATATTTGTCTCGCTTTTACGGTTTGCAGGTCACATCGCCCTCAGGCTATTTTTGCCTAGGCGTGCGTCGTCAGGCGGTATCGACAGCCCCTAGTGTAAGCGCAACTCGCCCTCGGAGCGACATCGAGTCGCAATTTGTCTCCCTGCGTTATTGACCACTATCCACGCCACCTCTATAGTTGGCGCCTTGGAGAAAAACCTCGCTATGAACGAAGACCGCTTCCACTCGCTGAGCGCAAAAGTCGATGACCTTATCGACCTGTGCAGCACCCTAAAGACCGAGAACCAGTTGCTCAGAGCTACTGCAGACAACTGGCAGGTCGAGCGGCGCCAGCTGCTATCGCAGAACAAAGAAGCAAAAGCCAAGCTCGAGTCTGTCGTTACCCGCCTCAAGTCGATAAACGAGGCGTAACATGAGCGAAAAACCCACAGCGGTCCAAATTAAGATCCTCGACAAAGAATATCAGATCAACTGCCCGCCTTCGGAGCAGGAGGCGCTGATGAAGTCGGCGCGTTACCTCGACGAAAACATGCGGGCGATCAAGAGCCGCGGCAACATCCATGGCGCTGAGAAAATCGCAGTCATGGCCGCGCTCAATATTACCCACGACATGCTGCGCAAAAATTTGATGATCAACGAGACGCGTCAGGCCAGCGCTCTGCAGCTGCGTAGCCTCGAAGAGAAGATCGACGCGGCACTCGTCGGTGCGCGCCAGCTCGAGCTTTAAGCCTCATTCTGTGACCTGATCCACTTCCTCCGCGTTGCCCCGCGAGCTATACTTGATCCCAAGTTCCCTAGGGTATTCGCCAGCCAAAAGTGTTCTTGAGCCGATATTAGTACCCCCGGAGGCGTCTCGTTTGGTGTTGTTGCGCATGTCCGCCCGTCGGAAAGCCTTATACATCGCGAGTGCCACCACCTGAACCTTTCGGTTCAGGGCAACTTTGGTAGCGGTATTTCGGGGAGCTTCTTCTTGTTAGTCTTATCCCATGAGTAAATCCTCTCACGGCGACACCGAACAAACAGCCTTGCGTCAGCAATTTCGCGCCGCACGGCGAGCGCTCAGCGCTGCCGAACAGCAGGCCGCCGCGCAGCAGCTAGCCGCGCATTTTTCCCGCTCGGCGGCGTTTCATCATGCCTCCTCCCTCGCCTTTTACCTCGCTGCTGATGGCGAATTAAGCCTGGCGCCGTTGCTCGAAGCGGCGCTAGCGGCAGGCAAGCGGTGCTTCTTGCCAGTAGCCAATGCAGAAGCCAATTCACTAAGCTTCTGCGCATTTCATGGCGACCCTGCCGAGCTCGCACCCAATCGCTGGGGAATACTTGAACCCACCGCGGCCCACGATCGCATCGACGTGGCAGCACTAGACATCGTCTTCCTACCCTTGGTTGCCTGCGATGCGCACGGCACGCGTCTGGGCATGGGGAAAGGCTTTTACGATCGCGCATTGGGTTTCCTGCTCGAGGCCGGTGCTAGCGCCGAGCCGCGATTAATTGGCGTCGCCCACGACTGCCAGGTCAGCGCAACACCACTCCCGCGCGCGAGCTGGGACGTCCCACTCACGCTCATCGCCACACCCACAACAGTGCTCGTGACACCCACCTAACACTCCTCTGCCCTAAATCACCCCTTGCAATACTGTATAAATAAACAGTATATTGGCTTCGAAATCCATTCCTCAGCGCCCCTGCGCCGAAGGAGCATTAACGAAGGCACGGGAAGTGACGGCTGCAACCAGAACGACAATAGAGCAGCTGCTAGAAGCTAACCAAGACCTGTGGCGCGGCTTTCAAGGTGCAACGAGCCTCGATCATTACGCCACCGGCTTTGCTGAGCTGGACGCGATACTGCCAAGCCATGGCTGGCCAGCATGTGGGCTCATCGAGGTCATTAGCAGGCAGTGCGGCGTCGGCGAACTGCAGGTGTTACTGCCGCTTATGCGCAGCCTCATCGCGAGCGGACGTTGGATAGTGTGGGTTGCACCGCCCTATTCGCCTTACGCGCCGGGGCTAGCACAGGCAGGCATAGACTTAAGCCGGCTGTTAATAGTGGGCAGGGGGGCCGCCCCTGCTAAAGCGGTCCCTGCTAAAGACGCATTATGGAGTATGGAAAAGGCGCTACAAACGCACCGCTGTGGCCTCGTGCTGGGGTGGCATAACACTCTGGCTCAAAAAGCAGTGCGGCGCTTGCAGCTTGCCGCGGTCACGGGGGGTACGCTGGGCGTGCTGTTCACCGGCAGTAATAGTGATCACTCACCCTCGTCTTTACGCCTACAAATAAAAGACTCCACCGACAACAAGGGGCCTTATGCGGAGATCAATGTGATCAAAGCGCGCGGCAGCTTCAAACCCGGCACGGCGCGCGTCAGGCTCTTTTCACCTTTTGCAGAGAGGGTAATACGATGATCAAGTCACCCAGCTCCACCCAGCTCACTTTGCTGCCACAGCCCCATCGCACTGAAGTCAGCAACGTGCCCCGCTCGCTTAAGAGCGCGACCGAGGGCGTCGTACAGGCCAAGGCCGCTCGCACCCAAACCACACGCCAAAGTCTGTGGTATTGCCTTTACCTGCCTCAGCTCGCGAGCCTGTCTGAACTTGAGCAGCGTCACTGCCTAGACCAGCTGGCACAGCTCTCGCAGCAATTCAGCTCCGCCATCAGCCTGCATCCGCAGGCCTTAGTATTCGAGATCCGCAGCGGCCTTAACTATTTTGGTGGCGCGCAGTCGCTACACGCGCAGTATCAAAGCGATGTTGAGGGGCGGTTGGCGAGCCTAGGCCTAGCACCTCAATTCAACTATGCCGCATGCCCCACGGTAGAAGGCAGTCTGCTGCTGGCACGCGGGGGCGGCAACACACTGGTCTACCGCAAGGAAAATCTGCACTCCGCATTAGGCCAGCTACCTATCGAGACGCTCGGCCTCAAGGCTGAGCCCCAGCGCCGGCTGCTCAACATGGGCATCCGCCGCCTCGGCGATCTCTGGCGGCTCCCGCCCGCGGGCCTGCGTCGCCGCTTCGGCAGCGACTTCCTCGGGCTTATCAACAAGGCCCTCGGCAAGGCGCCAGAGCCCATCAAAAACTACCTGCCCCCGCCGGCCTTCGTGCACTCCTACGACCTGCCTTACGAGGTAGAGAACACCGGCCTGCTGCGCCCCGTGGTAGACGAGATGATCGCGCAGCTGTGCGATTTCCTGCGCCACCGCGAACTCTGCGCCAGCAGCCTCACCCTGTCGCTCGTCCATGAGCGCCGCGCGGCGACCACGCTAGACATTGGCCTCAGGCAGGCGAGTCGCTCGCAGCAACACCTTATGCTGCTCGTCGACACCCATTTCGATAATCTACAAATTCCCGCCCCGGTTATCTCTCTTAGGCTCGAGGCAACACAGTTCGATGCCTTCATCAGCCATAGCGAGTCGCTGCTCACGGGCACCGAATCGCCCAGCGAACACACCGCGCCCAGCCGGCACAGACAGGCCGGCAAGGCCGACGACAGCAGCGCCAGCCTCGCCCAATTTATGGAGCGCCTGCAGGCGCGCCTCGGCAGCGAGCAAGTGCAGGGGTTGGAAAGCGTAGAAGAACATTGCCCTGAGTACGCGAGCGCGCCGCGGCCGCCTGGCAGGTATGAGGCCTCTCCGCTGTCATCACCCTCGCCAGCCCACGGCTCCGGCAACGCCGACGCGACCAGCAATCCGCGCCCGCTGTGGTTATTAGACGACCCCGTAAAACTCACGCTGCGTCGCGGCGGCCTCTACCATCGGCAGGCGATCTCCCTGCTTAATGGCCCCGAGCGCATAGAATCGCGTTGGTGGTCGGGCAGCGAAGTGTCCCGCGACTACTATGTAGCGCGCGAGGCCGGCGGCAGCCGCCTGTGGATTTACCGCGAACGCAGCGGCGAGCGCCATTGGTATTTACACGGGTATTTCGCGTAGCGGCCTAGGTAAAGTCGCGCGAGTTGAGCGACAACTCGCCCAACCACGGCGAGAGGTCGACGAGGGTGTCCGCGATCACGTGAATCACCCCGTCGCTCTCTTGCACTCTGCCAACCACACCCATCAGCATCGACTGTCTCACCACGGGACGCAGACGCTCACCTAGGGCCGGCCACACCACTACATTCATGTGGCCGTCTTCGTCTTCTAACGTCAGAAACGTCACCCCCGAGGCGGTCATCGGGCGCTGACGGCACGTGACTAAGCCCACCACTTTCGTTCGTGCCTCATCCTCTAACTCGCTCAATGTCGCAGAACGATCCACACTAAAGTTGTCGAGGTGGCTGCGCAGTAGCGCCAGTGGATGCCGGCGCAGGGTGAACCCAGTGGCGGCATAGTCGCCCGCGACATTCTGCCCCTCGCTTACCGTCGGCAGCATGAGGCCGACGCCGAACTCGCTGTCGCCACGGTCTGCCCATTCGAACAAATCGCCGGTAGGAGCCGTCTCAAGACCCGCATCACGACCTCGCGGGTTTTTGCCGCTAATCACGCCCGCCGCATGCCAGAACGCACGATGGCGGTCGCCGGCCAGTCCGCGCAGTGCATCCGCTGCCGCGAGCGCCTCGAGACCGCCGCGGTCGATGCCGGTACGAAACACGAGGTCTTGTATGGAGCGAAACTCACCGCCTCGGCGCGCCTCCTCAATAGCCGCGGCAGCCTCAGCAGACAAGCCTTTCACTAAATTGAACCCAATCCTCAACTGTTGCTGCGCCGCTGCGCATGCCTCCAACGAACACTGCGCCGAACTCCGGTTTACCTCCGCAGCTAACACCGTCACCCCGTGCCGCTGAGCATCCTTGATTAACTGCGCCGGCGCATAGAAGCCCATGGGCTGGCTATTGAGCAGCGCGCAGCAAAACGCGGCAGGGTGATAGCACTTTAGCCACGACGACACGTAGGCGATAAGCGCAAAACTTGCCGAATGCGATTCGGGAAAACCGTAGTCGCCGAAGCCCTTAATTTGATTAAACAGCTGCTCTGCGAAACTCATCTCGTAGCCGCGCGCCAGCATGCCGCCGACTAATTTTTCGCGGTAGGGCTCGAGTCCGCCCTTACGTTTCCACGCCGCCATCGCGCGTCGCAGGCTGTCGGCCTCGCCGCCGCTAAAGCCCGCCGCGACCATCGCCAGCTGCATCACCTGTTCTTGAAAAATCGGCACCCCGAGTGTGCGCTCGAGTGCGGCACGCACCGCCTCGCTGGGATAAGTCACAGGCTCCTTGCCGCTGCGGCGATTCAAATAAGGGTGCACCATATCGCCCTGAATCGGCCCCGGGCGCACAATCGCGATCTGAATCACGAGATCGTAATAGCAGCGCGGTTTTAATCGCGGCAGCATACTCATTTGCGCCCGCGACTCGATCTGAAACACGCCGATGGTGTCCGCTGCGCACATCATGTCGTAGACCTTGGGATCCTCGGCAGGGATTGTCTGGATCGTCAGCGGTTCTTCGCTGTAAGCACTTACTAGGTCTAGGCACTTACTCACCGCGCTGAGCATGCCCAGCGCGAGCACATCGATCTTCAGCAACCCAAGCGCCTCGAGGTCGTTCTTCTCCCACTGAATAATAGTGCGGTCGACCATCGCCGCGTTCTCGATTGGCACGAGGTGAGTGAGCGGCCCCTGACTCAGCACGAAGCCGCCGACGTGCTGGGACAGATGTCGCGGGAAGCCGATCAGCTCCCCGGCGAGTGCAAGCAGCAGGCGTATCTTGGGGTCGTCTTTGTCGATCTGGGCATCGGCGAGCTGCTCTTCGAGCCCCTCGCCCCACCAGTAAATCGCCTTGCTTAAGTGGTCGAGTAGCGCCTCGTCGAGCCCTAGCGTCCTGCCCACGTCGCGGATCGCCGAACGCGATTGGTAAGTAATCACTGTCGCTGCTAGTGCCGCACGGCCTCGGCCATACTTGCTGTAGAGGTATTGGATAACCTCCTCGCGGCGCGCGTTCTCGAAATCCACGTCGATGTCCGGCGGCTCGTTACGCTCTTTCGAGATGAAGCGCTCGAACAGCACCTCGATCCGGTCAGGATCGACCTCGGTAATACCGAGGCAATAGCACACCGCCGAGTTGGCCGCCGAGCCGCGGCCTTGGCACAGGATTCGCTGCCGGCGCGCGAAGGCGACGATGTCGTGCACAGTGAGGAAATAGTGCTCATAGCCCACCTCCTTAATCAGCGCCAACTCGTGCTCGATGAGATTGCGCACCTTGGGACTCGCCCCCTGCGGCCAGCGCTCGCGGATACCTGCCTCGGTGAGCTCCCTAAGCCAGCCGCTCGCCGTGTATTGCGGCGGCACGAGTTCGCGCGGGTATTCGTAGCGCAGCTCGTCCAAGGAAAAGTCGCAGGCGTCGGCCAGCGCGACCGTCTCGGCGAGCTGCTCGGGGGAATAGAGTTTGCCGAGGCGCTCGCGGCTGCGCAGCGTGCGCTCGTTGTTTGCCTGGGCTGCATAGCCCAGCGAATCGAGACGCCGGCCGAGGCGAACCGCCGTCAGCGTATCGAGCAGCACCCGTCTGCTGGCGTCGTGCATTAATACCCCGCCGGCGGCACACAGTCGTATGCCGAAACGCGTGCCGAGTGCGCGCAGCCGCCGCAGGCGTTCGCTGTCGTCGCCGCGCAGATGCAGTTTGACGCCGATACGCAGCGCCTCGCCGAATAACCGCACCAGCCACGTCGCCTGCGAGGCAAGCTGCTCGGCGCTCGCGCTGTCGATGGGCGGCAGCCACAGGGCGAAACAGTCGCTCGGCAGGTTCGCCTCCACCATGTCCCTGTCGACCCAGTATTCGCCTTTCACCGCCGCGCGCCGCGCACAGCTAATCAGATGGCTTAATTGCCCGTAGCCGCGGCGGCTGCGGGCAAGCAGCACTAGCGTCAGCGGCGCGACCGTAGCGCCGACGTTGGCCGTTTCGCGTAGCCGCAGCTCCGCTCCAATGATGAGCTTGAGCCCGCACTCCTTGGCCGCCACGTGCGCGCGCACGACCCCCGACAGCGAGCACTCGTCGCACAGCGCAAGAGCCGAGTAGCCGAGTTCATGAGCGCGCGCCACCAGCTCCTCGGGGAAGGACGCCGCGCCGAGGAAACTGAAGTTGGAGCGGCTATAAAGCTCGGCGTAGCCTAGATGAACAGGCGCGGAGCTGCTCGACTCAGAAACCTGAGCCGGCTGTGGGCAGTGCGAAAAGGACATAGTGCCGCCTTAAAAATACTGTTTATTTATACAGTATTTTGGCGAGCTCAGGCAAGCGTTGGCGGCGGTTACTGCTAGGGAATGGTCTCGCCAATAGACTGCATCGCAACAAAGGTCGAGGTGCTCGCAATAAACGGCAGCGTCGAGATCTTTTCCGCTAAGACCAGCCGGTAGGCGTTCATATCCCGCGTTCTCACCTTCATGAGGTAATCGAAATTACCCGCGATCAAATGCAGCTGCTCTATTTCCGCAATCTTCGCCGCCGCCTCGTTAAATGCCTTAAGTGCCTCCTCGCGGGTGTCGGACAGCTTAACCTCCACGAAAGCCACATGGCTAAGCCCCAACTTAATTGGGTCTAGACTTGCCCGATAGCCCTTAATATAGCCGGCACTTTCGAGCCGATGCAGACGCGTCTGCGTGGGGGTTTTAGAGAGCGAAATCTTCTTTGCCATGGCGCTGATACTGCAGCGACCATCGACGGACAGTACCTCCAGAATCGCCTGGTCGTAGCGATCTAGGCCCGAGTATTCGAATGGCCCTTTATAGTTCGTCATACGAATCGAATCTCCTGTTTTTTGCCTTCTGAAAGGAAATAAGCCTCATAGAATTGCATTACCATAGCCTAATTGATCTTCAACAACTACGGTAATTTACTATGCGCTCCCCCTATTCTGACTCGATCGACGACGCCACCTATCAGAACGAAGCCAATACCCTCGAGCAGCTCGTCGCAGCGGCAGCACTGAGCGAAGATCAACGCAGCATAATTGTGGCCCGCGCGGCTGTCCTCGTAGAAGCCATCCGCGGTGATAAAAGCCCCGGTATCATGGAGGCATTTCTCGCCGAATATGGCCTATCGACAGACGAGGGCGTCGCGCTGATGTGCCTCGCCGAAGCGCTATTACGCGTGCCCGATCACGACACCATCGACGCCCTCATCGAGGACAAAATTGCGCCATCGGACTGGGGCAAGCATCTCGGCAGCTCGACGTCGTCACTGGTTAACGCCTCAACTTGGGGGCTGATGCTGACCGGTCGCGTGCTCAAAAACGAGAGCGTCAGCCCGGTAAAACACCTGAGAAGCGCGGTCAAACGGCTGGGCGAACCGGTCATCCGCACGGCCGTCACCGCCGCGATGAAAGAGATGGGCCGACAGTTTGTGCTAGGCCAGACTATTCAGGATGCGCTCAAACGCGCTGCCGCTAAAGAGCGGGAGGGGTTTACTTATTCCTACGACATGCTCGGCGAAGCCGCGCGAAGCGACAGCGACGCTCAGGGCTACTACCGGGCTTACAGCGAAGCGATTGAGGCGATTGCAGTCACCAGTCGCAGCGACGAAACGCATCAAAATCCTGGTATCTCCGTCAAGCTCTCGGCGCTTCACCCTCGCTATGAGCTGAGCCAAAGAGTCCGCGTAATGGACGAACTCGTCCCGCGCGTCCGCGCGCTCGCGCTGCAAGCAAAGGCGGCCAACCTCGGTTTCACAATCGATGCAGAAGAACAGGATCGTCTCTCACTTTCCCTGGAGATCATTGAGGCAGTGCTCAACGATGCCCGACTCGAGGGCTGGGACGGCTTTGGCGTGGTTGTGCAGGCCTACGGGCCCCGCGCCATAAAAGTCATAGACACGATTCAGGACATCGCCCAGCGCTTGCACAGGCGCCTTTGCGTGCGATTAGTGAAAGGCGCCTACTGGGACACCGAGATCAAACAAGCCCAGGTTGAGGGCCTAGACGCCTTTCCCGTCTTTACTAGCAAGGCGGCAACCGATGTCAGCTATATCGCCTGCGCACGCAAACTCCTTTCCATGCCCGCCCATATTTATCCGCAGTTTGCGACCCATAACGCCCACACTGTCGCCACTGTCCTCGCGCTAGCCGCGCCCGAGGCCCGGTTCGAGTTCCAGAAATTACATGGCATGGGCGACAGCCTGCATGAGCTGGTTATGCAGCGTGAGAAAACCCGCTGCCGAATCTACGCCCCCGTCGGTGTTCATCGCGACCTGCTCGCCTATCTTGTGCGCAGACTGTTAGAGAATGGGGCGAACTCGAGTTTTGTTAACCAGGTGATCGACACCAGCGTTCCTGCAACGGTGGTTGTGAAAGATCCGTTTGCGACCCTGGCCGAGGCCGCGCCGGGCATAAAGTTCGGCTCCGCTTTGTTCTCGCCGCAGCGTCAGAATTCACGCGGCTATAATCTCGCGCACTGGCCAACGCTTGCATGGATTGACCAGCAGCGCGATCCATTTAGACAGGCACAGTGGCAGGCACTGCCTCAACTTGCCGTTGCCTGCCCCGCAGCGGAGGGCGAGCCGATTCTCAACCCGAGTGAGCCTACCGACAGTGTCGGCAGCGTAGTCTTAGCGACGCCTGAGCTCGTGGCCGCGGCCATTGATGCCGCCACTCCGTGGCAGGCTGCAGCCAAGGACCGCGCTGCAATGCTGTGCCGCGTCGCCGATTTGTACGAGCAGCACAGCGGCGAGCTTTTCGCCCTGTTGGCGCGCGAGGCCGGCAAGACGCTTGATGACTGCGTCGGTGAGCTGCGCGAGGCGGTGGACTTCCTGCGTTATTACGCCGCACAAGTGCATCAGCAAAGCACCGAGACTCCCCCCGCGCCGGCGCACAGCGCAAAGGCCGGTCTTTTCGCCTGTATCAGCCCATGGAATTTCCCACTGGCGATTTTCACAGGACAAATCGCCGCGGCACTCGTCACCGGCAACGCGGTGTTGGCGAAGCCCGCCGAGCAAACACCGCTAATCGCCTCGCGTGCAGTCGCTTTGTTTCACCAGGCCGGCGTGCCGACGACCGCACTCCAGTGTCTGCCGGGTCGTGGCGAGACCGTCGGTGCAGCGCTCGTCTCCAACGCAAAAATAACCGGCGTTGCGTTTACGGGCTCGACGCAGACCGCTCGCGCTATCCGCACTGCAATGGCAGAGAATTTAACGCCTGGCGCGCCGCTCATCGCCGAAACCGGTGGTCTCAACGCCATGCTCGTCGACAGCACAGCGCTGCCAGAGCAGGCTGTGCAGGCCGTGCTAGAAAGCGCTTTCCACTCCGCAGGTCAGCGCTGCTCAGCGCTTCGATGCCTCTATATCCAGAGTGACATTGCTGCGCCATTTATCGAATTGTTAAAAGGCGCGATGAATGAGCTTTGTCTCGGCGACCCTTGGCAGCTCGCGACTGATTGCGGACCCGTAATCGATGGGCAGGCCAAGGCTGAGATCGAAGACTATATAGAGCACGCCGTCTCTGAAGGTCTCGTTTTGCACCGTTTAAAGTGCCCCGATGCTGGCTCTTTCATCGCTCCCACGCTTATCAGCGTCGATGGTATAGAAGAGTTGGAACGGGAGGTTTTTGGGCCTGTCCTGCATATTGCCACCTTTAAATCTAATGAGATTAATCAGGTAATCGACGCAATCAACGCCACAGGCTATGGGCTGACTTTCGGCTTACAAACCCGCATCGACGATCGCGTGCAAACCGTGTGCGATCGCATACGCGCGGGCAATGTGTACGTCAATCGAAATCAGATCGGCGCGATCGTAGGGTCGCAGCCGTTCGGGGGCGAGGGGCTTTCGGGCACTGGCGCCAAGGCAGGCGGCCCCGATTACCTCACGCGCTTCTGGCCCGCAGCGCCGCTACAGGCGTCGGGCGAAACCGCTGAGCCAAACAAATCCACTGGCACGGGTACTTCACAGCTCGCAGGAGATGTAGACGAAATCAGAGACGAGAACGAGGCTGAAAACTCAAGCCCTTTTGCCCCCCAACACCTACCCGGTCCCACCGGCGAGTCGAACGTGTTGACGCGAGCGCCACGCCCACCCCTTCTGTGTTTGGGTCCCGGAGCAGATTTCATCGCGGCGCAGGCGCAGGCGGTGGAAAGCCACGGCGGGCAAGCTATCCGCGCTGAAGGGGAGATCGACGCTTCGGAGCTTTGTTCTTGGCCTAACATCTCTGCGGCAATCTGGTGGGGAGATAAGACCCAAGCGCGGGTTTTCGACCAGGCGCTCGCCACGCGCAGCGGCCCACTGACACCACTCATCACCGGACTTCCAGACCCAACTCGTGTTTTGCTCGAGCGCCACGTGTGTATCGACACAACCGCGTCGGGGGGTAATACCGCGCTGCTGAGCGGACAGGAGAGTGCCAAGCTCGCTCGCTAAGAGAAAACATTCCATAAAAAAAGGCGACCTATTGGCCGCCTTTTTTAACTCGCAGAGAACTTACTCGCCGCCGGATTCGCCTGCTGCAGCACGCGCCTCTTCCATGCGCTCACCGCGCAGGATGTTGGTCATGCCGTAGTTGCCTTCGTGGCAGGCGTATTCGTACATCTGACCGTCGACCTTGCTCATAGGAATACGCGCGACGATCTTGTCTTTGAACGTGCTGGGATCTTCAACAGTGAACTCGTAGTCGACTGTGAACTCGTCAGTGCGTGTAAATCGCTCAGTTAAGAACTTGTCCTTAGCGCTGCCGAACACGCTGAAGCTTTGTGTCAGGTCATTGAAATTGCGCGTTTCGACAACGAGCGTATCGCCTTCCCAGTAGCCACGCGAATCGCCGGTCCATAGACGGATGTCATCGTCGATGTGTGCATCTTTATCGAGAGGGATGATGCGTGCATCGTGGATCATTTCCGTCATAACAACCACAGTGTCTCGGCTCTGCACGATCTGGATGTTGTTGTTATACATGCTGGGCGTGAACGGAGGGCCAGAATTAAAGCCGACGATGCAACGCTCAGATATACCGCGATCTTCGTAGGAGTCTTTACCAATGCCACCTACAACAAGGCGCACAGGACGATCGCCTTCGATGTCTGGCCCAAGACCGCCGATCTGTACCACAGTGCCTTCAACTCGCTCAGGTACCTGGCCGTTCGTTGGGTAGGTGATCAGCGAGGTGCGGAGGTTATCGCCGCGACCGGCCTGTTCAACCCAAAACGTGTTATAGCCACCGACGCCATCGTTGTTGAGTGCTTCGTATTGCTTCTCGACGAATGAAGCGAGCATGTCGGCTTGCTCTTGAGTCATGTACTCGTTGTCGCCAAACATGGCGGGGCGAGTCATGGGGATGTTGGAGGCGAAGTTCCATACACCCTGCAGATCTGGCTGACCCCACTCGGTGCGGGGTGCTTCGTAGTCTGCTGCAATGGCGAGGTTCGCTGCGCCGAAAGCCGCGACCGCTGTCATCAATACCTTGAGTTTCATAATCTTCCTCGATGGATGGTCGTATCGTTTCAAGTGTAACCGAACTACACGCCATTACAATACGTAGTCTTTGAGTATACGCTTGGGCGCTTGAGCCAAAGGAGAGTTGCCGTGCCAGAGAAAAACGCCGAAAAGTCAGCGCCAGACCAGCCAGAGAAAAAGAAGATCGTGCGCGAAGAGATCAAAGACCGCCACACCAGCCACTGGGACCTGGACATGCTCACCCGAGAAGAACTAGAACGCCTCCACAAGCAATAACCCAAACCCGGGGTCAGGTCTTTCATCGATGCACTTAGCTGCATTTAATGCTAATAGATGCATCGATGAAAGACCTGACCCCGGGTTTTCCTAGCGCTGCTGGGCGTGTCGGCTTATTATCGATGCACATTGATCGCTAATTAAAACGATAAGGAGATCTTCCATGATGACCCATCGAACTCGAATCTCACTGATCGCCGCCGGCTTGGCGCTGTCCCTTAATACCTTCGCCACCGACACTTGGCCTATCGCAGAGGCCGGCGCCACTGCGGCGGGTTTCGATGAGAAAGGCATCGAGGCGCTAGACGCCGCGATGCGTAAGGCCGTGGATGACCAAGACGTGGCCGGCATGGTCTGGCTGCTCGCGCGCAACGGCGAGGTCGCCACTTTCGAAACCGCGGGCCTCGCGCGCGTTGACGATCAGGCGCCGATGACCATGGATTCCCTGTTCCGCATCTATTCTATGACCAAGCCGGTGACCGGCGTGGCACTGATGATGCTGCATGAACAGGGACTGTGGGAGTTCGACGACCCCGTCAGCAAGCACGCGCCTGAACTCGCCGGGCTACAAATCATGAGCAGCTACGATGAAGACGGGAACATGGAGCTCGTCACCCCCTCCCGGGAACCGACCATGCGCGAATTGCTCAATCACTCGGCCGGCTATGGCTATGGGCTCAGCGGCGACGACCCAGTCAATACCGCTTTCCGCGACCTCGGCGTACTGGCCTCCAATGATCTTGACGACCTGATCGCAAAGGTCGCCGACATCCCCTTGCTGTTCGAGCCGGGCGAGCGCTGGTCCTACTCCATCTCGGTCGATATCCAGGGCTATATCGTGCAGCGCCTCAGCGGCATGCGTTTCGGCGACTTCCTCGAGCAGAACGTCTTCGCCCCGCTGGCGATGAGCGACACGCGCTTCTTCGTTAAAGCCGAAGACGTCGACCGCTTCGCCGAAGTTCACAACTGGGATGCTGAGCGAAACCGCCTCGTACAACGCCCGCACCGCAGCGATCGACCTAGCTACCTAGACCCTAATCGCCTCGAGAGTGGCGGCGGCGGACTGGTCTCATCGACACACGACTACGCCCGTTTCCTGCAGATGTTAGTCAACGAGGGCGAGCTTGATGGTGAACGCTTACTCACGCCAGAGAGCATACGAATCATGCGCACTAACAGCCTCCGCGACGAGCTCAACCTGCGCGGCAGCCTCACTAGCGAAGGCCAAGTGGGCCAAGGCTTCGGCGTTGATTTTGCGGTCATTACAGACCCCGCCAAGGCTGGCTCACGCAACAGCCCGGGCACCTATTACTGGGCAGGCGCAGCCGGCACTTGGTTCTGGGTAGACCCCGTAGAGGACATGTTTTGGATCGGCATGATTCAAGCACAGGGTGCTACCAGGCCGGGTGCGATGAATCTGCGCAGCGTAGCCAACGACCACATTTATGACAGCGTAATCGACTAAGCAAGGGCTGCCGCAGCCTCTCAACTGCGCAACGAGCTCGCCTATGAACAACAGAACCTATAAGAGGCAGCAACAACCCTCACGGCTCGCAGGAGCATTAGCGCCGCTGATTTTAGCGGCCACACTCCTCGAGCTAGGATCTCCTCATGCCAGTGCTCAGCCCCCAGATCATTATGCCGCCGAGAAGGCCCAGAGCTATCTCGCTCAGGGCCTGGCAGAGCTGGAGTCGGGCGAACTCAGCGCCGCGCAATCCAGCTTCAATTCCGCAATCCAGATACTCAAAGTCAATGACGGCCTCTTCTCGACCGAGCAGATAGCCCCCGTCGAACGCCTCCTGTGGGCTCACATGCAGGCGGGTAATTGGAAAGAGCTCGACACCAACATTGGCTATTACACGTGGCTGCTAGAGCGGATCGAGAAATCGACGCTGGCCTCGCAACTGGCTATCGCTAAGGGTATGCGCAACCTGTACCTCGAAGCCTCAGCCCACCCTGAAAACGCGACCCCCGCGCGCTATCTCAGCGCCGCCCTGCGCACCAATTGGCAGGCGCTCAATTTCATCGAGGCCAACGTGGGTGCCAATGCCCCGCAGCTTTTGCCTTGGCTTTACGACGGCCTGCTGCTGCAGTTCTTGGAGTCTCGGCTTAAGAATCGCCGCGGCCTAACCAATCATACCTTCAAGACCGACGGCAGCGAGTTTGTAAGCGGCTGGTCTTTGTCACAGCGCGAATCACAGCGGGCAAACTACGCGATCGGCGTGTCCTTGCTGGACAGAATCGAGGCGGCCGAAGAAGCAACCATCCTAGACTTCGCGCCTCACGAGCAATCACCGCGACGCAAGCGTCTGGCCACCACGCTGGCCGTGTACCGAGGCGACTGGGAGGCCGTTAATGGCAACGAAGAGGAGGCCAGCACCTTCTATAATGAAGCAGGATCTCTGCTCGGCTGGGACGTAGTCCCGCTGACCACACAATTACCACGGCCCACGTTTAGCCTGCTGCCCCTAAGCTCATCGCTTGCCACACCGATGCCCGGCACAGCGCCAGCAGTGGGCATGGAACGCGACAACAGCAGAGACGCCTGGGCGGCGAGTTACCGAGACGTCCCTCTCTCAGTCGTTCAAGCACTGACCCGTAAGTAGAGCGCCGAAATGACCACCTTACAGGCACAACTGAAGAGTTCTTTTACCTCAGATTCAGTCGCTCGAAAGATTCCTCTGCGTCTGTCCTGTCTGCTTTTGAGCAGCATCCTGCTGGTCGGCTGTGGCAGCAGCCTCAACAAGACGACATCACGGCTACCCAACGACGCAGAGGTCGCCCAATACAATGCCTCGGTGGAGCCTGAAGAGCGCATAGTCTGCCGAGACGAAATCCCCGTAGGCTCAAATGTGCCGCGCCGGGTTTGCAGATATATAAAGGATATAGAGACTACCTCGCAATTTCATCGAGACCAGCTCCGTCGAGTGCTACGCTGAACACATTGCATTCCGCTCCATGCTCCCACCTAAAGAGATTGCACAGCCGATTCTAATGGCGGTATAGTCTGCGCGTTCAGCGCAAATGTGCGGGTTTTTACGATTTGGGCGAGTTGAGCCGTACGCCTAAGCACTACCTAAAGACGCAGTCCGCTGATTTTATAACTATAAAACAACCCAAGAAGGGAGTTATCGTATGCGCAAGAACATCCCCAGCTCACGCCGGGCGCTCACGCTCGCCGTCATTTCTGGCCTATCGATTCACGCTTTACCTGCAGTTGCACAAGACACTCCAGTCGAAGAAGTCGTGGTTACAGGATCGTATTTTAGGGGCTCACCCCTCGATGCACCGTCACCCGTTCAGGTCGTAGACCGCTCTAGTATCGAAGCGCAAGGCGCCGCGGTAATTTGGGACGTGATCAAGAACCTGGAGGTTAACTCAGGTTCGATCTCAAACCCGGGCTCTGGCGACAACACACAGGTTAGTGGTTCGGCTAACGTAAACCTGCGTAACCTCGGCGAGAACTCCACGCTCACGCTGATCAACGGCAAGCGCATGGTGCCTGCCGCGGTCACTACCCGCAGCGGCGGCGAGTTCGTCGATCTCAACTCGATTCCCCTGGTTATGACTGACCGCGTCGAAGTCCTCACGGACGGCGGCTCAGCACTCTACGGCGCAGATGCCGTGGCGGGCGTGGTAAACATCATCATGCGCGACGATTTCCAAGGTTTCGAGCTCTATGGCGATATCCAAGGCGTCCAAAAAGCCGACGAGAAATACGACCAGACAGTCAGCGCGATTTGGGGCTGGGAAAGCAACGATGGCGACACTAACTTGGTTGTCTCTGCCGAACGTTTCGAGCGCGACCCGGTCACCGTTCGTGAAACTAACGCGTTCAGCGATCTGCAAGACTTCCAAGGTGTTGTTAGTGCGGTTGGCGGCTTCTTCGCCAGTGCCGCGATCGGCGCACCTACACCAATGGCTTGGCTGAACACCGGCATCATGGGACGTAATGCAGCGCAGGGCGGCAGCGCCTCAGCTCCAGTATGGACCGATCCGCTGTGTGACAACACCTTCGCCGCAGACGGCGGAACATTCCTAGAACCAGGTGGTCGACGTTACAACCAAGGTCAAGCAGGTGGCGCATGCCTCGACGATAATTCCGAATGGGTTATCGCTGCACAAGAAACTGTACGCAACAGCTACGCAGCGACTTTTGCGCACCGATTCAATGATTCAGCAGAATTCTACGGCTTTGCGCAGCATTCTGAATCAACCATTCATCGCGGTGATGACGGCTACAACGAATCTCGCGGCCCGACTATCTTCTTACCGCAGCCAGGAGCACATGGCGGCAATCCGGTTGGCGCCTATCTCGAGCTCGGCGCCTTCGCGGCGGCTGCGGGCAATACGCCTCCAACCGCAGCAGATATGCCAAACCACCCGCTGTCAGTAGCGAATGGAGGACCAGGTATGGCAACTTGGTCACAAGTACGCAACGGCATCCTCCGTCCAGGCGGCGACGGCAACATTACGGAGACTTCGAGCTCTGCTGTGCAAGTTGGCCTGCGTGGTACTTTTGACGCCTTCGACAGAGAGCTCAACTACGATGTTGGTTATTCTTTCAGTGAGTCATCGATGGAAGAAAACTACCGTACATTCAATCGAGAAAAAACTGAGCTCGCAGCTCTGGGTCTAGGCGGTGAAAACTGCACGCCAAACGGCGTTTCAGACTTCGACTACGCAGGCGCGCCAGGTGCTTTTGGTTTCTTGCCGAACCTCTGGAATTCGGACGCCGCGGCGTTTAACCAGACCTTCTTCCCTGCATTCGTCTTCACCACTCGCGAATCAGTGTCATTGGGTCTGACCAGTAACAACCAAGGACAGGGCGGCTGCCAGTTCTACAATCCGTTCTTGACGCAGCTTAGCAACCCTAATGTTGCCAACGACCCTGCGCTGATGGACTACATACTTGAAGACGTTCGTCGTGTAGATAAGCGCAACAAGCTAGCCGTGTTCGACGCCGTTGTTTCTGGCGAGTTGTTCGATATGAAAGGCGGCACAGCACAGTTCGCTGTAGGCGGCCAGTACCGCGATCGCAACACCAAGGAAATCGCGAACGAGCTGCACTACCCGGGTTTGCAGAACCGTATACTCGGTTATGACGAAAACGGTGTGCCAAACGACTTCCATCGTGTGAGCAACAACTTTGAGTGTGCGATGTGTGCATTCAACTATAACGATAGCCGCACGACTTCGGCTGCGTTCATGGAGCTCTCACTGCCGTTCATCGAAAACGTTGAGACTCAAATCGCCCTGCGTTTCGAAGATTACGGAGGCAACATTGGTAGCGAGCTGTCACCTAAGATCGCGATGAGCTGGCGTCCATTCGAAGAGCTGTTGATTCGTGGATCATTCTCACAGTCATTCCGCGCGCCTAACATCGCCATCGTGCAGACAGGCTTGCAGTCGTCTTCCGTAACCTTCCAAGATCCTATCTCGAGCCAAAAGGTTCGTGCGGGTCTGGTTCCACCTACCATCGCAAACGCGGAGCGCGAATCGACTTACACACTCGGTGGCCCAGCGCCCACAGTGGGTAATGAGTACGCAGACACCTACAGTGTCGGCTTCCTTTGGACACCGAGCGGCACGCTTGACGGCCTGAGCCTTGGCGCAGACATGTGGCGTTTCGAAGTGAGCGACCGCGTGTTGCCTGAGCCTCCAATCAACGCGCTACAGCCTGAGCTCGACGCGTTCATCGCGGCGTCTCAGAACGAAGCTAATTACGTACTGAACGATTCGATCTCTCTCGATTCGCCAGTGGTTAACGTGCCTTGTTCACCGTCTGCCATTGCAGCCGAGTTTGGAGTTGACTCACCAGAGCGCCTCAACTGCGTGGTTGCGCCGACAGCTTACATCGTCCCGAACATTCAGCGCCCAGTAGGCAATGAGTTCGGCGACCTCGTGACGCTGACACTTAGCGCAGTTAACGCTGGTGAAATTACGGCTGACGGCATCGACCTGAAGGCTGGTTACGGTTTCAGCAACAGCCTCGGCCAGTTCGCTGCTAACATCACTTACACACACGTGCGTCAGTATGCCTTTAGCGGTGTCCCAGGCATGGTAAACGGCCTACTAGACACGGGCGAGTACGACGCAGCTGGTACAACTGGCGACGGCAACCTCGTGCGTTCAATGCCTGACAACAAAGGCACGATCACGATGAACTGGCGCAACGGCGACCACGGCGTTACGCTGATCAACCGCCACATCGGTTCGTACCGCGACCTCGGCTACGAAGGTGCTATCCTCGTTGCTAACGACTTCACGCGACCACTACTGTCACGCGAGATCGGCAGCTACAACACGTGGGATGTGCAATATAACTACAACAAAGCTTGGGACAACTCACGCTTTGGTAGCACAACCTTCACGGTTGGTCTGTTGGATGCGTTCAACAAGACTCTGCCTTACCGCGAGTTGAGCGCATTGAACTACGACGCGGCCGTGTTTGAAGGCCGTGGCAAGCGCTGGTACGCCCGCGCACTGTGGTCGTTCTAAGACTCTTAAGACCCTAAGAGCCCTACATTTAAGGCGCGAAAAGAAAAGCGGAGACGAGAAATCGTCTCCGCTTTTTTTGTACCTTCAGGATCCCGCCCACAACACCCCTACTTGGAATGCACCAATCTGGCGCAAACCCCACTTCGGAATGACTGGTTTATTTGTCTAAATGTTACCGATTAGGCGTTGCCACTTCCGTACTAGCGACTCTATACTCGGACACGTAGGCATGTAGTCGCGGCAACACTGTGCATTACAGACCTAGATCTGATCATCAACGCAGATGCTTACAATAATAATAATCTCAAATCTCATCTTAATGAGGGAGAAGTAGCATGCGTAGAAACTTCCCCAGCACGCGCCGGGCACTTACGCTCGCCGTCATGGCTGGCTTATCAGTACAAGCAGTTCAGGCAACCGCTCAAGACACCCCCGTCGAAGAAGTCGTGGTCACCGGATCGTATTTTAGGGGCTCACCTCTCGACGCGCCCTCGCCGGTTCAAGTGATTGATCGCTCCAGTATCGAAGCGCAGGGCGCTGCGGTGATTTGGGATGTCATTAAAAACTTGGAAGTGAACTCCGGCTCGATAACCAATCCCGGCTCGGACAACGGCCAAGTAGAAGGCACCGCAAACGTCAACCTGCGTAACCTCGGCGAGAACTCCACACTCACGCTGATCAATGGTAAGCGAATGGTCCCAGCCGCTGCGACGACGCAGAGTGGCGGTGAGTTTGTCGACCTTAATTCTATCCCACTCGTCATGACTGATCGCGTCGAAGTGCTAACCGATGGCGGCTCAGCACTCTACGGCGCAGATGCGGTTGCGGGTGTGGTCAACATCATCATGCGCAATGATTTCGAAGGTCTCGAGCTCTACGGCGATCTGCAAGGCGTCGAGCAGGCGAGCGGCGCGTACGATGCCACGGTTAGCGGCATTTGGGGCACGTCGTTCAACGACGGTGCGACTCACTTAGTGCTTTCTGCAGAACGCTTTGAAAGAGACCCCGTCGCAGTGAAGGACGCCAATTTTTACGGGCCATATTCTGAATTTCTCGGCACGGTCTCCGACGCAGGAACATTAATTAACAACCCTGCATTTGGCGCAAATTTCAATGCGGCCCAGTGGCTCAACACAGAGATCTACACGCAAAATCTCGCAGAGGGTGGCAATCCTGCTAACTATATCTACACCGATCCGAACTGCTACACGACCACGCTATCAAACGGCAGCAGTCCACAGATCGGCAGGCTTCGAGAGGATCGAGGCGAAAAGGCTGGCACTTGCCGCGCAGACACGTCAGAGTGGAATTACGTGTCAAACGCCACTGAGCGAAACGCCTTCGCTGGCTCCTTCAATCATCAGTTCAATGACACCACCGAGTTTTACTCGTTTTTCAGTCACTCCGATTCTAAAACGACTCGAGCAGATGACGGTTACAATCAGTCTCGAGGACCAACCGTCTTTTTAGCGCCCCCTAACTCTTACACACGAAATCCGGCGTACGGTTTCAATGCTATCGGTCAGACAATGGAGCTCGGATTTTTTGCGCCGGCCGCGGGACTCACTCGTCCTACGCTGGCTGATATGCCCAATATGCCTCTAGCTGCCAGTAACGGAGGCCCCAACGTAGCCATGTATCAGGGCGTACGTGATGGTATCGATCGAACTGGCGCTGCAAACAACATCACCGAAACAAGCACGGTGAGTGTACAGGCCGGATTGAAGGGAGAATTTGAAGCTTTCAACCGCCCAATGAGCTTCGATGTTAGCTACTCGTGGGGCGGCTCTTCGCTAGAGCAGCAGTATAAAACCTTCAACCGCGACCGCTCAGAGCTCGCAGCCAATGGATTGGGGGGCCCAAACTGCACACCAAACGGCATTCCAGACTTTGACTTTGCCGGCCAGCCAGGGCCTTTCGGCGGCGCTGTTCCCCAAATATGGGACTACTACTCCCCTGGTCTCGTCCAGACATTCTTCCCTGGATTCGTATTTACTACGCGTGAAAATTTGTCCTACGCACTGACCAGTAACAACCAAGGCCAGGGCGGTTGTATGTTCTACAACCCTTATCTGAGCCAACTGTCTGATCCGAACCTCGCAAATAGTCGTGAGCTTATGGATTGGATGAACGTGACAGTTGATCGTGTTGACAAGCGCAACAAACTTGCCGTCTTTGATGCAGTAGTCTCGGGCGAATTGTTCGAGATGAAAGGCGGCACAGCACAGTTTGCTGTGGGCGGTCAGTACCGTGAGCGAAATACGAAAGAAGAGGCGTCGGAACTCCACTATCCAGGTCTCCAGAATCGTATATTGGGTTATGACGAGAACGGCGTGCCAAACGAGTTCCACCGCGTGAGCAACAACTTCGAGTGTGCTATGTGCGCGTTTAACTACAATAATACTCGCACAACGAAAGCGGCCTTTATGGAGCTATCGCTGCCATTTATTGAAAACGTGGAAACACAAGTCGCTCTTCGTTTTGAAGACTACGGCGGACAGATAGGTAGTGAGCTTTCGCCAAAGATAGCGATGAGCTGGCGGCCAGCTGAAGACATCTTGGTCCGCGGTTCATTCTCTCAATCGTTCAGAGCACCAAACATCGCGATTGTGGAGACAGGTCTGCAGTCTTCCTCGTACACGTTCCGAGACCCAATCTCAAATCAGGCGGTACGTGCAGGACTGCTCCCGCCGATCGACGCAAACGCGGAGGCCGAACAAACCTATACGCTGGGTGGTCCAGCGCCTTATGTCGGCAATGAGTATGCCGACACCTACAGTCTTGGATTTCAATGGACTCCCTCTGGTGCGCTGGAAGGCCTGACTGTTGGCGCCGATTTCTGGCGATTCGAGGTGAGCGATCGCGTACTGCCTGAGCCTCCAATTCGCGCAATTCAGCCCGAAATTGATGCCTTCCTCGCTGCCTCGAAAGACGAGTCGAACTACATTTTAAATGACTCGATTCCTGCAGATTCACCCTATCCCTTCCCTTATCAGGCGTGTAGTCCCTCGGCCATTGAGGCCGAATTTGGACGTGACTCTGAGGAGCGTCTCAACTGCGTAGTCGACCCCCGTGCCTACTACGTCAACGGAATCCAGAGAGCATTCGGTACAACAACCGCCAATCTGATTACCACAACGTTGCGCGCTATTAATGCCGGCGACATCACGGCAGACGGGGTTGACCTCTCAGGCGGCTACAGCTGGTCAAACGATTGGGGCCTCTTTAGTGCTCGTCTCAACTACACCCACGTGCGTCAGTACCGTCTC
The DNA here is from genome assembly GCA_024639905.1 of Gammaproteobacteria bacterium. Taxonomy (GTDB): domain Bacteria; phylum Pseudomonadota; class Gammaproteobacteria; order Pseudomonadales; family Pseudohongiellaceae; genus UBA9145. The sequence continues at coordinate 283,483 of JAHEGE010000008.1, forward strand.
GACAACGTACCTGGGCTAGAAAGAGGTCTGCTGGATACTTACGTGTTTGATGCGGCAGGTACCACGGGTGACGGTAATATCGTTCGCTCCTTGCCTGATAATAAGGGCACCTTGACGTTAGCATGGCAACGAGATGCGCACGGGGTTAGCCTCATAAATAGGCATATCGGTTCCTACCGGGACTTAGCCTACCAAACAGCATTTGAAAGCGGCTCTGATTTCACGCGCAGCATGCTCGACGAGAAGATCGACAGCTACAACACGTGGGATTTCCAATACCGTTACTCGAAGGACTGGGGAGGCCGGGTAGGCACAACAAACTTCACTTTAGGGGTTCTAGACATGTTTAATGAGGACATCCCCTACCGAGAAGTCGGATCGCTCAACTACGACACGATTGTATTTGATGGCCGTGGCCGACGCCTCTACGCAAGGGTGCTGTGGCAGATCCAATAAGCCCAGCAAAAGAAAAACGGCGCCAAGGCGCCGTTTTTTTTTGCCCAAAACCCGGGGTCAGGTCTTTCATCGATGCATTTTTACTAGCTATTTAGCGGGTACGTTCTCCCCCTCGCCCTCTCAATGGCCGAGTCCCTAGACCGAATATTGGTTATACTTCGCGCAACAATCCTTGTCCGTCCGGAGAAAACCATGAATACCTCCTCAAAACTATTGCCCGCACTGCTCTTGGCAAGCTTAGTTGCTTGTAGCGATCAGCCGGCAGAGCCGCAGGCTAGCGTTCCAGCGCCTAAGCCCACCCCAGAACTCGGCGATTTCGGTATCGACCTCAGCCAGCAAGACCCAGCTGTCAAACCCGGCGACGATTTCTTCCGCTTCGCCAACGGTAAATGGCTAGAGGAATTCGAACTGCCTGCGGATCGCAGTAATTACGGATCATTCACTGTACTTGGCGACAGGTCAGACCAGCGTGTAAACGCTATCATCGATGAGCTCGCTGCAGCGGAGCCTGCAGCCGGTACGATCGAGCAAAAAATCAGCGACTACTACCTGAGCTTCATGAACACCGAGGCACTGGATGCGCGCGGCATTAGCCCGCTGCGTGAAAGCCTTGCCGCACTAGCCGAGATCGATACCAAGGCCGAACTGATTGCGGCACTCGGCCGCTCACAGCTGGATGCAACCGCGAGCCCCTTTGGCTGGTATGTCGGCGCAGATCGCCGCGATCCCGATCGCCATCAATTAGTCTTGAGCCTTGGCGGCATCGGCCTTCCTGATCGCGATTATTACTTATTGGACACAGAGCAGTACCAAAATGTCCGTGCCGAATACGTCGCGCACATCGAGCGGATGCTGAACTTTGCCTCCGTAGACAACGCAGCTGACAAGGCAAATGCGGTACTCGCCTTGGAAACTGCGATCGCTCAGAACCTCTGGCCACGCGCCGATCGCCGCAACCGCGACCTCACATTTAACCCGATGACCTATGCAGAGTTCACCGCGGAATATCCCGGCATGGATTGGGACGCATACTGGGGTGCGGCGGGCATCGACGAGATCAGCGACCTCAATGTTAGCTACCCAAGCGCCATGGCGCCGGTGATCGCGCTACTCGATTCGATTCCCGTTGCGGACTGGGTTAGCTACATGAGCTATCAGCACATCTCAAATCTCGCCAGCGTGTTGTCGCAGGAAATAGATGACGAGAATTTCCATTTCTACTCAACCGTACTTAATGGTGTGCCGGAGCAACGTCAACGCTGGGAGCGCGGTGTTGCCCGAGTCGGCGCGCTTAACAGCTTAGGCGAGGCGGTTGGCCAGATCTACGTGCAGAAGCATTTCCCCGAGGCCGCTAAACAGCAGATGCAAGATCTCGTCGAGAATCTGCGCGCTGCATTGAACGACAGCATTAACGGGCTGGACTGGATGGGTGACGAGACCAAGGTCGAGGCACGTTTAAAGCTCGAATCATTTAGGCCGAAGATCGCCTATCCCGACGAGTGGAAAGACCTGTCGGCGATCGAGATTAGTCGCGACGATTTGTTCGCCAACGCGCGAAGCGTGCGCGAATTTAATTACCTCGATGAGATTAGCCGACTCGGCACGCCCACCAATCGTGAAGAGTGGGGTATGACTCCCCAAACGGTGAATGCGTACTACAACTCATCGTTCAATGAAATCGTGTTCCCCGCCGGCATCTTGCAACCGCCGTTTTTTGATCCAGCGGCCGATCTAGCCGTGAACTACGGCGGCATCGGCGCGGTGATCGGCCACGAGATGGGCCACGGTTTCGATGACCAGGGCTCTAAGTCTGACTACCAAGGCGTCCAGCGCAATTGGTGGACAGACGCTGACCGCGAAAATTTCGAAGAACTGACCACGGCGCTGGCCGCGCAATATGACGAGTTCGAGCCGGTGCCGGGCTACTTCGTTGATGGCAACTTTACGCTCGGTGAAAACATCGGTGACGTAGGCGGGTTGTCGCTTGCATACCGCGCCTATAAGCGCGCACTGAACGGGGAAGAAGCGCCTGTTATCGACGGCCTCACAGGCGATCAGCGCTTCTTTTTGAGCTGGGCACAAGTCTGGCAGCGAAAATACCGCGAAGACGCACTCATTCAGCGCCTCACCTCGGACCCTCATTCGCCTTCAGAATTCCGCGTAAACGGTGTGGTGCGCAACTTCGACGAATGGTACCAAGCCTTCGGTGTACAACCAGAAGACGCGCTTTACCTAGCCCCCGAAGACCGAGTCCGCATCTGGTAAAACCCCGAGGTCAGGTCTTGCATCGATGCATTCGTTAGCTAAACTTGCAGCTAAATGCATCGTTGAAAGACCTGACCCCGGGTTTTAGAAGGTGCCGCGGATCTTGATGGCCAGGACCGGGCCGGCATCTGAGCAGGAATCTTCGATCTCTTCTATGAACCCGGTGGCGATGGTGCCGCCGGTGTATCGTGTCCGAATTCTGCAGCGATCTCGCGCATCGCGAACCTCAAACCGATAGATCATGCCGCCGTTACCCTGAGCTTCTACCCATGCTGAGTAGAACCCGAACTTGGGGTATTGCTCGATCTTATCGATGTCATAAACGCGGAACTCGTTGTAGAACTCCCGGCGATAGTTGAGCCCGTAGTTCATGTTGCGGAAAGACGGGATATCGTGCCGAAAGCCAAAGCTGTAACTACTGCCGCCGCCGCGCATTGAGCGCTCGCGATCTTGCTGCAGAAACGGATCTGTTAACGTCGACTCTTCCATATTCAGCGCAGCGGTCACCAGCATTTGCGGCTGATTCAAGAACCCCAAACGCAGGCTGCTGTTCAGTCTGAATCCATACCGCTCCCCTGTCCCTATATTTCCTCGAGCAGACAGAATGGTATCGCCGGTGGACACATCAACATTGTCGATGAGATCGTCGAGATCCTGATAGAACACATTGCCGCTCACGACGCCTGCATCATTCGGCAGCCTGTACTCTAAATTTCCTTCGTACTGCCACCACTGCTGTTGCCGCAAGTTAGAATTGCCTTCGAAGGCATTCTGTTCGTCGTCACCGCCGTCGACCCCCGCGGTGAAGTCGCGGAAGCTCAACTGGGCTACGTTCTTTTCCACCGTTGCACGAAACTGCACCGAGCTCGTGAGATCAAAACGATAGTCGAAGCGTGGCCTAAAGAAAGTGAAATCTCGAGAGCGATCGATCGAGCCGGTTTGTGCGATCGTGCTGTCTTCAAACAACATCGTGCTTTCTATGCTCATGCGAGCATTGAGCTGCCAATTGTGTATCGCGAAATATTCGTAGCGCATCTCTTCGACTGTGCCAACCGAATCGGTGACAGCGGCTAGCCCACCGAAACGCTCGCCTCCGGAAGTCGAGCCGGCCAAGCCGAGTTGTAGCGACGTATCTAAAATCGTCTGCGCTCGTTCAACGCCAGCCTCAACTGACTGCGTCTCGGTGAGATTCGCGATGTAAGACGAGCGTACGATACGCTCGCGCGTTCTTTCGATGTTCGACAAAAACAGGTCGCGCTCGCGGCTCTCTCCGTCTAGCTGATAACGGCTGCGTACCGAATTATTGTCACGATCGTTAACTATAAATAGCGTCTTCCAACGATTTCCGCTGCCAAACACATGCATGTAGTCGCCGCCGATTTCCCAGTTGCTTTCGTCCGTAGGAACTTCATCGCGCTCGAAAGTGACACTGGCGGGGGAGACCGATAAATCTGTGAGCACGCGATCGGCATAGGCATCGTAGGCGTTGTCGTTCCACTGCAGGTTCAGGTTTGCAGTATCTTGCCGGGTAAACTCGTATCCCAGATTAGCTTGTAAAGTAGTAGGCCAAGCATCGCGCCCCTCGTCTCGATCCACGGTGTTCGATAATGAGCCATCTACATTAAGGCCGTTCTCAAAGCCGTCGCGGAACTCCCATCGTGGCTCGAGCTCGGCGCTAAGGAAAAAATTCAATGCGCCATTCTGGCCAGTCGCCGACAGCTTCGCGCCTGGCATAATTTTGCCATCGTGGTAGTGGTCTGCGTTTACCTCGTAAGCATAAGACACGCTTGCTTCGGCTTGCGTGAGCACCACGTTGATAACCTGATTGCCGCCGCGCACATCAAGGTCGCCCGATGTGCCGCGAATAATCTCAATGTATTCGACTTCGCTCGCCGGAATGCGTGAAAGCTGCGCATTGCCCTCGTTGCCTTTGCCGGCGATGCGGCGGCCGTTGATTAGCACCTGATCACCGCCTGCACCGAGGCCGCGCCTATCCCCGCCGCCACCGCCACGTGCAGTATCGATACCAGGAATTCGCACAAGCATGTCGTTAACCGAGAACGGTTGGTACTGATCGAAGTAGTCGGCCTGATAGACAACCGTTGAGGAGGCATCCGCGTCCTCTTGGCCAAGAACGGCGGTAGAGTGAACCGCCAACAGCGCGACGGATAGCCCTATGGCGAGAGGCAGACGCGACGGCTTAAATCCGTTAGAGTTTGTTTTTAGCATTGTTATGACTCGTGTTTTCGAAACGTCGAAACTAGCACAACAAGCGGCTAAAAATTAACAACATTTTGTAACGAATTGGGCTTTCTTCGAGGCACATTTTTAGATGAAACACACATCGATAGCCATTCAGACACGCGCAGTTAGCTTTGCGCTTTTTACCGTGCTTTTTTGCGCCAGCGCCGCCATTGCTCAAGACTTCGACATCGTTATTCGCGATGGCCGTATTGTCGATGGCTCTGGTAACCCGTGGTATGAGGCGGATGTTGGTATCCGCGGCGATCGAATCGCACAAATAGGCGATTTAAGCGAAGCAAAGGCGGAGCACACCATCGACGCCCGAGGCCTCGTCGTGGCGCCGGGCTTTATCGACCCACACACGCATGCGCTAAACGGCATATTCGGCGTGCCCACCGCGGAGAGTTCGCTGCTGCAAGGCGTCACGACGCTGACTGAAGGCAACGACGGCAGCTCACCTTTCCCAATTGCTGCTCATTACGCCGAGGTCGAGGCAAAGCGGCTCAGTCCAAACTGGGCAGTATTCGTCGGCCAAGGAACGATCCGGCAGCGCGTCATCGGCAGTGAAGACCGCGACGCAACATCGGCCGAGATCGAGCAGATGAAGGCCATGGTCGCCGAGGCGATGGAAGACGGCGCCTTGGGTATTTCTACCGGGCTGTTTTATGTGCCTGGCAGCTTCACCCCTACAGACGAGGTGGTGGAGCTGTCGAAGGTCGCCGCAAGCTATGGCGGTATTTACATCTCCCATATGCGGGAAGAGGCGAATCAACTGCTCGATTCGGTTAACGAAACCATCGCGATCGGGGAAAAGGCCGGCATTCCCGTGCAGATAACCCACCATAAGGTTATCGGAGTTCAGAACTGGGGCGCAGCGCGTGAGAGCTTGAGCTTAGTCGATGCGGCCCGCGCTCGCGGCATCGACGTGACGATCGATCAGTATCCCTACACCGCCTCGCAAACTAGCATTAATGCGCTGATTCCCCAGTGGGCGCAGGAAGGCGGACGTGCTGCGATGTTGGCGCGCATTGCCAGTGCGGAGACTCGGGGCGCGGTTAAGGCTGCGATTGTCGACAAGATTCTTTTCGACCGTGGCGGCGGCGATGCGAAAAATGTCTCGATCTCGCGCAGCCCCAACGACCGCTCTATTGAGGGTAAAAATCTAGCGGAGATCACCCGCGAACGCGGATTCGAGCCTACACCCGAGAACGCAGCCGAAACGGCGATGGATATTGTTGGCATTGGACAGGTGAGCGCGGTCTACCACGCGATTGGGCCGCAGGACGTTGACCTCATTATGCAGCACCCGGCGGCGGCGATCGGGTCGGATGGGCCTGTGGGCGTATTCGGCGAAGGCGCGCCGCATCCCCGCCAGTACGGCACCTTCGCGCGAGTGCTGGGTCACTATGTGCGCGAGCGCAACCTCATAAGCCTTGAAAATGCCGTTCGCAAGATGACAAGCCTGACCGCCCAGAGACTCAGCATCCGCGACCGCGGCCTCTTAGTCGAGGGCTACTATGCCGACATTGCGGTCTTCAACCCCGACACAATCACCGATAAAGCCACCTTCGATCAGCCCCATCAATATGCCGAGGGCGTCGACACTGTCCTCGTCAACGGCATCGTCGTCGTCGCCGATGGCCAACACACCGGCGCTCGCCCCGGCCGCGTCCTCCGCGGCCCCGGCCACGCCCCCTAAACCGGGGTCAGGTCTTTCCTCGATGCAGCTTACTGCATAAATCGCTAACGAATGCATCGTTGAAAGACCTGACCCCGGGTTTGAACTCGGTGGTGAAAACGGCTAACTTGGTGGTCAATCTGGCTAATCACTAGATTGAATATATCGTAACTAATTGATTTTTATCGGGTAATTTCCTGGCACGGTATTCGCAAGTACTTCTCTGTCACAGCACACTTTAGGAGAAGCACCGTGAGAATACTGTCTACCCTCGGCCTACTTGGTATCACCCTGGTTGGCCTCATCATCGCCATCCCCATTTTGTCGGTGGCATTCTCGCTATTCGGCGCGCTAGTGATCTTCCTTATCTGGGTCGCACCTTTTTGGATTATCGCCACCTCACGCGTCACCACCGGCTTTGAGAAAATCGCCTGGCTTATCGCGATGGTGTTTCTGTCTTGGTTTGCGTGGGTGTTCTATTTCTTCCTCGCGCCGCTAAAACAGCGCGACGACTATTACGACTACTCGCGTTAATCACCCCATGCCCAGCCTGCTCGCCCTGCAGGCTGGCGCTTTTCGGCAGAACCCTCATTTGTCTGCCAGTGCCCCGCGGCCACGCATGCTGTGCCGCGGGGCATTATTCTCTTGCGCCTAACCGCCATATTCTCTAGCCTGCTATTAATCAGACAAGGAATTCCCGTGGCGATTATCGAAGTCGATTCTCTTACCAAGCGCTACCCTCTACCCAACAAAAAATCCGAGGCATTTCTTGCGGTGAACGCGATCTCTTTGCGCATCGAAGAAGGCGAAATTTACGGCATCCTTGGTCCCAATGGCGCTGGCAAGACCACCACGCTCGAGATGCTCGAGGGCCTGACCGATATCGATTCCGGCATTGCACTTATCGACGGCATCGACGTACAGGAAAACCCCTACGCGGTTAAACAACGAATCGGCGTGCAACTTCAAGCCAATGAGTATTTCGACGGCGTCTCGCTCGTGGAATTACTCACGCTTTTTGCCGCGCTTTATGACCGGCATGTGGATCCACTCGCCCTGCTCGACCGTGTCAATCTTCGCGACAAAGCCAACGCCAAACCTACTCAGCTTTCGGGCGGGCAACAACAGCGATTCTCCATCGCCTGCGCGCTCGTCAACGATCCCAAAGTTTTGTTCCTGGACGAGCCAACAACGGGGCTAGACCCGCAGGCAAAACACAACCTGTGGGCGCTTATACGCGAACTTAATAATGGCGGAATGACTATCGTTCTGACAACGCACAACATGGAAGAAGCAGAAACACTGTGCAACCGCATCGCCATTATGGACCACGGCAGCCTAGTCGCTGAGGACACGCCACAGGCGCTTATACTCAAGCATGCGCCCGAACCACCGTCAGCACCTATACACGGCGATATCGAAGACGTATTCCTCGCCCTCACCGGTCACGGGCTGCGCGACTAGGCGCAAAGGACTTCTTATGCTGAGTACACTTCAACTGCATCTTGCCCGCGTTTTTCTGAAGATATTCTTACGCGATCGGCAGTCACTTTTCTTCAGCTTATTCTTCCCAGCAATTTTCATGACCGTCTTCGGTTTCGCCAACAATAATGAGGCTGATAGTGTACGCCTCGCCGTCGCGAACAACGCCGGCAGTCCCGTCGCTGGGCGCTTTATCGACGCACTGGAATCAGATGAGCTGTTCGACGTCAGCCTAGGTGACGAGGAAAAACTACGAAGCGGATTGCTGGGAGGCGAGTATTCATTGCTGATCGTCCTGCCCGCGGCTTTCAATAACGCCGCCGCGGGAGCCGAGCTAACCCTCGTCGTCGATGCCGCTCAGGTTCGCGAACTCGGCCTCATCATGCCAGTTCTAGAGCAAAAATTACTAGCAATAGAGCACGAGCTCCGCGGCACTACGCCGCTGTTTACTTTGACCCTAGAAGACGTAAAAGCGCGCTCACAAAGCTATTTAGCCTTTTTATTACCTGGACTCATGGCCTTCACCCTCATGCAGCTCAGCATCGCTGGCAGCGGCTTTAACATTGTGGAATATCGCCGTAAGGGCATATTGAAACGCCTTTTCGTGACGCCTATTAAACCGAGCGACTTTATCACCGCCATCGTGCTCGCGCGTTTGATCATCGTACTTGTGCAGTTGACCGTGCTTCTGCTTTATGCCGTGTTTGTCCTCAACATCTCTCTTGTGGGCAGTTACTCGGCGTTCTACTTTATTATCTTGCTAGCCACGCTCATCTTCCTCTGCTTAGGATTCTGCCTAGGCAGCATCGCCAAGACCCAGCAAGCGATCATGGCCATCGGGAACCTGGTTATCTTTCCCCAGATGTTCTTGTCGGGAGTTTTCTACCCTATCGAGTCAATGCCAGCCCTACTGCAGCCGCTTGCACGCGTTTTACCACTGAGTTCAGTGGCGAGTGCCATGCGGGAAATTGCCAATAATGGCGCGACGTTGCTAGAAATTCTACCGAGTCTTATAGGCATAGCTGTCTGGCTTATCCTCGCATTCGTCCTCGCCACCCGACTCTTCGTGTGGAAAGAGGTTGCCCATTAGGCGCCCCTTAGCAGTCTTGCGTCGCTCACACAATTGCGACAAACTCGAAGCCTACTGTCACCCGCAACCGCGGCATTAGGAGTACGATATGATTAAGAAAGCCCTCGTCGTCGGCGCTACCGCCGCCCTGCTCAGCACAAGCCTGCTTTCAACGGCAAGCGCACAGGACGCGCCCACACCTGAACAACAAGCTGCCGCTGCAGCCGATACGCGTCAGTCCGTGTTTAAGCTCCTACGCTTTTATCTCACGCCGCTGGTCGGCATGGCACGCGGAGCACCATTCGATGCGGAGATGGCGGAGAAGAACGGCCGCCGCATCGCCGCCCTTGCACCTTCTATCCCAGATTTGTTTATGCATGACACACGCGGCTTCGACATCGATACCGAAGCGCTAGATGTCATTTGGGAAGACAAAGCGGAGTTTGAGAACAAGGCGATGGCATTGATGAACAACGCCAATGCGTTCGCCGATCAAGCGGCAACCGGCGATCGTGGTGCCACACTTGGCGCATTCCGCGCGCTTGGCGGTTCTTGCGGCGATTGTCACGATGCGTTCCGCGTCGATAACGACTAGAACTGTCTTAATAAATCAGCGCGTAAAAAACGCAGCGAGTGCGAGTCTGTCAGCATCGGTAAGTCGCGACGTATTGTGATCAATCACGTCACTCATATCGCCGCCGACAAACTCGCCATCAGCTTTTATTCCTAACAACAAAAAAAGATCGAAATTGTCTCGCGTCCACTCGGCTAATGCCTCACGGTCAATCGCCTCGATCTTCTCCTCTCCTAACTGTGCACCAGCAAACTCTCGCGACAGTTGCGACACCCCCAGACTCGTTCGCGGCGTGTGACATTCGCCGCAGTGACCAAGACTGCGTGCCAAATACGCACCGCGCGCAATAAACTCTTCGTCGTTGCTCTCCGTATCACTACTAGGCACCGAGCCTTGCGTCCAATCTGCCAACGCATTCCACCCTATAAGCGCAACACGATTGAGCCACCAGGGCGTCTCGTGCTCCGGAACACGCTGCGTAATGGGCTCCAATGACAGCAGATAAGCACCGATATCTAATACGTCAGCGTCGCTTAGCCCTGCATAAGAGCGATAAGGAAAAGCCGGATAATACAGGCTGCCCTCGGGTGATCGACCATGCTGTAAAGCGAGCAGAAAATCCTGCGCGCTCCACCCGCCTATTCCCGTCTCGGTGTCAGGCGTGATATTCGGCGCATAGAAAGTGCCAAAATCGGTCGCTAGCGCGTGTCCACCGCTGAGCTGTGACTCATCGCGGTTGCCCTGAGCATCCACCGCGAGATGACAGCTCACACAACCGCCTGCATTCACAAGGTACTCGCCGCGAGCGATTGCCGCGGGCGACGTTGGCAACTTCGCCGATTGGTTAACCGAAGGCGAGAAAAATATCAGCGCCGCGCCGAATACTATTAGCGAAATAGTCATTCCGAATAAGAGCGTCCTGCGCTTTGCCATAAGCTTTCTCTTAGATTAACTGCCCGAGCATTTCCTGATTGTAAGTAACCAGCTCTTCGAATTTACCCGCGCGCACCTTGGTAACCCAATCAGGATTCGCGATAAGCGCACGGCCTACAGCGATGATGTCGAATTCATCTGCTTCCATACGCGTGATCAAATCGTCGATGCCTGCCACCTCGGCTTCGCCGCCGCGGTATGTGGCGATGAATTCTTCCGTGAGTCCAACACTACCAACGCTGATAGTTGGCTTGCCAGTAATTTTCTTTACCCAGCCAGCGAGGTTAAGCGGCGAGCCGTCGAATTCGGGCTCCCAGAATCTGCGCGTGCTGCAGTGGAAAATATCCACGCCCGCGTCGGAAAGCGGATTCACAAACTGCTCGAGTTCTTCAAGCGTTGGCGCGAGACGCGCGGTAAAATCCTGCTGCTTCCACTGAGAAAAACGCAGGATAATGGGGAAGTCGTCGCCGATTTCGGCACGGATGCTCTGCACGATGTCGGTGGCGAATCGTGTTCGCTTTACTAGCGAACCACCAAACTGGTCTTCACGCTCGTTCGTGCCTTCCCAGAAAAAATTGTCGATAAGATAGCCGTGCGCGCCGTGCAGCTCTAGCGTATCGAAACCGAGATCTACGGTATCTTTCGCCGCCTGTGTAAACGCGCGAATCAACTCATCGACTTCGGCATTAGTCAGCGCTTCGTATACTTTCTTGCCGGGTCCAACCAAACCCGATGGTGTGGCCGTGGGGTACTCGGGATGCGGCCCCTCACCCGGACGACGCATGCCGCCTTGATGCCATAGCTGCGGGGCAATTTTGCCGCCGGCAGCATGCACCGCCTCGACAATCTTGTGCCAGCCATCTAGCGACTTGCCGTGAAAGCCAGGAATCCGCACCTCATTAGAGGCAGCCTTGTGATCGACCGTCGTGCCCTCGGTAATAATCAGACCCACGTCATGTTCGGCGCGGCGCTTGTAGTACTGCAAAACGTTGTCATCAGGAATGCCGTCTGGCGAAAACTGACGAGTCATTGGCGCCATCGCTACGCGGTTTTTCAAGCTGAGTTTAGGGCTTTCGAACGGGGTAAATAGGATATTGGGATTCATGCAGCGGTCTCTCGTTTCTACAAAGGTTATTCAGGTGGACTCATTCTAGAGCCATGCTCCGGCGAGAGCTAGGGGTCAGGTCTTTTGTTTATGCACCGAAGGTGCATGAATGAAAGACCTGACCCCGGGATTTGGCCAAATATGCATCGATGAAAGACCTGACCCCGGGGTTTGGCCAAACGTGCATCGATGAAAGACCTGACCCCGGGTTTAACGCTCGGAATCTATGCCGATCGCTGCATTGCGGAGGATTTCCCGATTCGCGTCACTCGCCGACGGCTCGGACTCACCGAAAATCGCGCGAATCCAGTGCCCGTCCGTAGGATTAGGAAATACAATATAGTCGCTGCCGAACTTCGCCGCGTCCTCATGCATCAGTGCCTCGCGCTCGGCTACGTCCGTCACATAGTAGCGTCTCGCGAAATCGTTGAGGTTATCGCCAAGCGACGCAACCACATTGAAGTCGGTCCGGATCTGCGCTTGCACCGCTTCCTTGTTCGATGTCTCGCGCAGCACGCGCAAATTTTCGGCGCGAGCCGATGCGAATCCGGCCGCACGCAAATTGCCTAAGGCGAGCTCGAATGTCGCGTCTCCCTGATCTCGGTTAGTCACGAAGAACACCTCAACGCCGTTCGCCTCGCAGAAGGCGACGAAGGCCAGCGCGCCAGGGCTGGCGACGAATTCGTTGCGCGGCACCCACGCATCCCATGTCGCATCGTCAAAAAAGTCCTGCCCGTCTGCAATGAGTTGGCCCCAATAGGCACCAGACAACAACACCGTCTCGTCGACGTCTGTGATAACGGCGAGCGTGCGGTTGTCGTTGGGTGATCGATCGGCGAGCGCCTGTTCAATGCGCAGCCGCGCGAGCGCGAAGCCCTGGTAATACAGCGCGCGGTATTCCGCCGCCGTTTGTCGCCACGCGATGGCGTAGAGCAGCGGATTTTTTAGCGTCTCAGCGTTTGGCGCTGTCGCCGCCTGACCGGAGGCTTGCGCGGCGGCTAGCATTAGTAGGGCCGCCACTGTTATTTTTCGAAACATAGTCCCAATCACCCTCAACTCTCTCCTCGATTTCCGCTGGGTTGCTGCTCTGCTCAGGTGGTCATAATACGCACTTATAGTCTATATTGCCCTTTTCGTGCGCGACGGCGCAGCATACCTAAAGGACTACTCTATGCCCATTTCAGCCCGCCACCTAGCCAATGGCACCCTCGCCTGCGCCCTATTTCTTGTTAGCAGCTTCGCTGCAGCGGCAGAGACTTACCGCATCCTCGTCTCTAACGACGACGGCGTGAACTCACCGCTCATTCGCGCGCTCAGCGAAGGGTTATCTTCGCTGCCCAATGTGGAGATCGTGGTCTCGGCACCGGACGAGAATAAATCAGGCAGCAGCCAGTCTACGGACGGCGGCGCGCGAGTGGTGCGTAGCGTTCTGGTAGACGGCGAATTGTTTGGCTATTCCGTCAATGGCCGCCCGGCCGACGCAGTGCGCTTCGGGCTTATGCACCTCGGCAAAAACGATCCTTTCGACCTCGTCGTGTCAGGCATTAACATGGGGGCTAACGTCGGCGACGTGTCGCATCTTTCGGGCACCGTTGGCGCCGCAATGGAGGCGATTATGCAAGGCGTGCCAGCGATTGCCGTGTCGCAGGACACCTCAGGCGTCGATACCGCGGTTACCGTCAACCTCACGCGCCAACTTGTCGCCAAGTACATCGCAGACGGCGCGCCGCAAGGCGTCGTGGTATCGCTTAACGTGCCCGGTGGCGAGCTCAAAGGCGTGGCCGTTCGGCCTATGGGCGAGGCCTACATCACAAGCTCGCCTTTTACACAGACGAACCAAATCGGTGACATGAGCACCTACGAGACAAGCTATGTGAGGCAGACGGCGGTCGATCCCGCGAGCGACACCTTCGCCTACCAAAATGGCTACGCAACGCTAACCCCGCTTAAGTTCGACTGGACCGCGCACGAAATGATTAAGCAGGTTGAGAGCTGGGGCATTACGCTAGATTAAGCGGCTATAAAAAGATTGGGGAACCCGTGGTAGAAGAACACCTAGAATTTGAGCACATCGTGCAAGTCACCGACCCTCTGGATCCGAGCGTTGTGGATATTTCGCGCTCTCAGTTGTGGGAAGGCTTGGTACTGAGGGCGCGTTGCCCGCAGAAATTTGTTGAAGGCATCGAGTGTGTTGCGCACCCTCCGTCTGGCTCGGGTTTCGTGCGTGAGATTAGTGCTGGCGCCATGCAATTCGTCGAAGACGTTACCTTGGACACCGAGTCTCGCGTGCACACCAAGACCCAAGCCGACAAGCCGCAGATCTACGCCGAAAGCGAGGCGTGCATAGAAGAGCCCGAGCCCGGCTTCCTCTTCGTGCGCTTCCGTTACCGCCGCGAAATGCCCGAGGCCGCCGCCTCGGTAGACGTAGCCGAGCACCTCAAAGCCGCCTACAAGCAGCTAGACACCGACGCCATAAGCCTAATAAGAACCAAAGCAACCGGCGCTCACTAACCCCGGGGTCAGGTCTTTCATCGATGCACCTATTGGCAATCTTTACATCTAAATGCATCGATGAAAGACCTGACCCCGGGTTTCACTAGAGGATTCACACGATGACTTTATTTGCCCATTTGCCCCGTTTATCTCTGCTCGCTCTGGCGCTAGTGCTAATGCCCTTGGCACACGCCGATCGCAGTGCGGCGGACGACGAGAGTCACATCGCCGATGCCCGCGTTCAGCATCGCAGTTACGTTTTCGAGCCCACCGGCGAGACCATTCCGTATGCGCTGTTTGTGCCCTCAACCTACGATGGCAGCGCCGAGCTGCCGCTTCTCGTCTCGCTGCATGGCCTCGGCCGCAGCTACGACTGGCTCATGGGCTATCACGGCCTGCTCAACCTCGCCGAACAGCATGGCTACGCCATTGTGACGCCGCTCGGCTATATCCGCGAGGGCTGGTTCGGCTCGCGCCCAGCGGCGGTCGAACAGGATGGGGTTTACAGCGAACTGGACGTGATGAACGTGCTCGCTCTCGTGCAGGAAGAACTGCGAATCGACAGCGATAAGCTATTCCTCTGGGGCCACTCCATGGGTGGCGGCGGCACCTATCACATCGCCGCTAAACATCCTGAGCTTTTTGCAGCACTGGGCGTCGCGGCGCCAGCGCCCGCCATTTCAGCGCCACGGGACGACATTCTCGATGCCATCTCCCACCTGCCCATTTTTGTGCTGCAAGGCGACCAAGACGACTTAGTGCCGGTAGAAGTCACACGCGACTGGGTTGCCGCAATGGCCGAGCGCGGCATGCAGCATATTTATGTCGAGATAGCCGGCGGCGACCATTCGCTACTCATCTCGCAAGACGCCACCAACATGCAAAAATTCATCGAGTTCTTCAACCTCATCCGTTAACCCCGGGGTCAGGTCTTTCATCGATGCATTTAGCCGCAAATATCGCAATTAGATGCATCGATGAAAGACCTGACCCCGGGTTTAGAGGTGCGAGATGGCTAGGCGGAAGCCTATGGTTTGGTTGCGGACGCTGGGATCTACGGCGCCGCGCACGGCGGTGCGAACATTGTTGATGCCATCCGAATAGGAGCCGCCGCGCATGACCCAGAGTGAGTCGGCGGAGAGCAGAGACGTGGCGTCTAGCTCAAGCTCGAAAGGGTAATCCCGCAGCGGGCTACGCGTGAGCTCCCACGCATTGCCCGCCATGTCCGCAAGGCCGTAGCTGCAGGTGTCGCAGGCAATTGCCCCCACTGGCTGCAATCCGCTGGTGCCAAAATTCGCGAACGCTTGGCTAGGATCCATCCCCCACGGAAAAACCCGTCCATCGGCGCCGCGCGCGGCCTTCTCCCACTCCGCCTCGTTGGGGAGCGTCACCCGCGCACCTGACTCTAACGCCTCCCGCAGTGCCGCAGGCGTTGAAGCAGACTCCCGCAGCTGCGCATCGAGCCAGCGCGCATAGCTGAGCATCTGCGGCAGGGTTATCCCTGTTACCGGCAGATCAGCGCTCGCCTCGCCTGCCGAACCCTCGGCCAGCCGCTCCGTAAACTGCGCCAGCATCGCCGCGTTCGTTGCTTCGAGAAAAGCCGCAAACTGCGCGTTCGTGACCTCGAAGCGGCCTATAAAATAGCTCGGCAGTTGCACCCTGCCCTGACGCTGATTCGCCGACCAGCGCTCGTTCTCATAGGCCATGCGATCGCGCAGCGGGTTGCTGCCCATCGTGAACTCGCCAGCGGGAATCTCAACAAAACCGAGCAGGTCATCGGCGGCCAAATACGCCTGGTTTGCCAGAAAGCGCGACGAGCCTGAACCCGCCGCCGGCAAAGACACCGCAGGCTCCTCAACCAACAGCGTGCTCTGGTACGTCATAAACGCCGCGGTAAATGCCACGAGCGACA
This sequence comes from Gammaproteobacteria bacterium, assembly GCA_024639905.1. Lineage (GTDB taxonomy): Bacteria > Pseudomonadota > Gammaproteobacteria > Pseudomonadales > Pseudohongiellaceae > UBA9145. The sequence goes on from JAHEGE010000008.1 coordinate 299,694, forward strand.
GCATGGCCGCAATACCCACCGCACGCCCCGGCGCCTGATAATCTTGATTCTGCTTTGCAACGCGGTCCTGATCGCTAGCCGGCTTACCCGCCATTACTCGCCACCCGCACTAACGTCGCCACGCTCGCAGGCAAATGCCCAGTCGTGACGACACGCGCGCTCGTAGAGTTCAGGAAGCGACGCACCCATCAAGTTCTTCCCGCCTTGGCGCAGCATTAAGCGCAGGTCTAGCTCTAAAGGCTCGGCCCGCAGCAAGGCCTGCTCTTGCAACAGATTGCCGCAGCCCGCCTGAAACTTAAGCTCACACGCGCGCGCGAAATAGCCGAACGCCAAGTCTGCGTCAGGAGCGACGATCTCGCCCTCGCGATAGTACGCGCCGAGCTCATTGCAGGCCCACGCCGCATTATCGCTGCAGTAGGTCGACTCAACGCTCACCAGCCGCGCACACGCATTCGGCAGGCCCGCGGCACAAGACTCTTCCCAAAATGGGACGCTGTCGCCCGGGTGCTGCGCGTCTGTGCGCCCCAACAGCGACATGATCACAAACACCGACACCCACACCGCCATATGCGCGACGTTGCCGCGATCCTCAAACCACGCCGGATTCCACAGGTTCAGCACCGTCTCCGAACTAATGCGCCGCACCAACCTATCGATTGCAATCACACTCAGGTTCAGCAGCGGCACACACAGCAGCTTGTCGTAGAGCGTCGGCTCACCGAAATATCCCAGAATCGTGTACAAGGCGAACACACCGATGCCATACAACATCCCGAAGAGCGTCTTACCCAGCGGCGTGCGCGGCGAAGTAGACGGATCGGTAATTAGCAAATGCAGCCCCAAGAACACCGCGGCGGGAATCTCAGAATCGAGAAAATACGGCACACCCGCAATCGCGGCATACAGCGCGCTAAAGCCGAACAGCGTCATCGCCGCGGCGCCCGACACCAGCGTGATCTTGAAGAAATACATCACAATAAGCCCCACCGCGAACAGGTAGGTATAAATCCCCGGCGCCAGCGTGAGCGTCGACGAAATCTCCGGCGCCCAGGTCAGCTCAGTCGTGCCGGTAAAAATCAGAATCAGCGAGAAGAACCCGAGGCTAAATGCCGACGGATTGAAAATATGCACGCTTCGACCCTCGCGGTTCCAACGCACGAACTCCTTACCGAGGAAGCCCACCGCGATCATCACGAACTGCATGTAAAACCATTCGTCGTGAAACCACAGAAACAAATTAGTGCTAAGAATAATCGGCACCGGCCCAAAGCCGAGCTGATAGCTACGCCGCCGCGACCACGCCAACAGCATGCCAAAGGTGTAAGCGAAGAGAATCTGCCCCGCAATCAGCCAAAGGTGATCGTAAACCGGCCGCCAGTAATACCCCCAATAAAGGTAAACACTAAACTGCACCATCGCCTGAACATAGTGCTGCGAATACACCGCAGGCGCGAAGTCCTTCAGCGCCGGCCGCCGCGCAAGGTGCAGCAGCATAAAGCCTTGCCACAGCGTCAGCGCGCCCGCCGCGCCCCAAAACGAAGCCTGCAAGATCGGCGTGCCTGCTATCCGCGGCACAAGAGAGAGAAGAAGGATCCCTAAGGTCAGGCACGCGGGCAGCTTAAAACTGCCAAGCACTTGGCTCAGGCGCAGAGTGGTGGGTTCAGACTGGGTGCTCGCAACGCTCATGAGAATCCTGCTTAGCTGCTACAAATTAGGCGGCTTGAGAATAAACCAGCCCCGCAGGCAATTCAATTTGCAGCGCGCATCGGCAAGGCTTGAATTGTAATCCCCACAGGCGTAATTTCGAGTGGCTGAACAGAATAAACAACAATAAAACCCTTAGCGATTTCGAGAGGTTGTTATGCACCGACCCCGTCTGTCACTGCTCGCACTGAGCCTGTCCGCTGCTCTCGTCACACCCCTAGCCCTAGCGCAGAGCGACGATATCCCCCGCACTGCCTATGGTCACCCCGATTTTCAGGGCTTCTATACCTTCCGCACGATTACTCCACTCAACAGGCCGACTGAGCTTGCAGATAAGGAAGTACTCACTCCGGAAGAAGCTGCCGATTGGGAAGAGTTTGAAAACACCCGGCAGAACCGCGACCTCATCGTCGACAGCGTAGGTGGTGCGGGCTACCCGCCGGGCGTTATCTCCTACAACGAGTTTTGGTATGAGCGCGGCAGCGAGACCATCGCCAGCCGCCGCACCTCGTTAATTTATGACCCACCCAACGGCCGCATCCCCGCGCTCAATGCCGTTGGCGCGGCAAGGCGCGCAGAATACCAAGAGATGATCTTCAATAGCGCCGGCCCAGAGGGACGCACCACGGTCGACCGTTGCCTCACGGGCTTCATTGGCGGCCCACCAATGATCCCTGGCTCCTACAACAACAATATGCAGCTCGTGCAGACCGAAGACCACGTGATGATCCTCAATGAAATGGTGCACAGCGCGCGCATCATTAAGCTCGACGCCGACCACAGCGGCCTGCAGCCCAAATGGGAGGGCGAATCGGTTGGCTATTGGGACGGCGATGAGCTAGTTGTGCGCACCAAGAACTTCTACCACACCTATAACCTGCGCGGCATGTCTGAGCAGGCCAGCATCACCGAGCGCTTCCGCTATGTCGACGGCGACACGCTAGAATACGATTTCACCGTCAGCGACCCGCTAAGCTGGGACGAAAGCTGGTCTGCGCGCCTACCGCTGCGCCGCTCGGCCGACCCCGTGTACGAATACGCCTGCCACGAGGGTAACCACGGCCTCATCGGCATCTTGGCCGGCTGGCGCCGCTATGAGAGCATGGGCATGAACGGCGACGGCACGCCCCTCTCCGACACCGCGGGCAACGTCGCCACCGACGAATAAGCAGGGGTCAGGTCTTTTGTTTAAGCAGAGGCCAAGTCATTTGTTTAAGTAGGGGTCAGGTCTTTTGTTTGTGCACCGCAGGTGCACGAATGAAAGACCTGACCCCCGGGTTCACCCCAACGTGCATCGACGAAAGACCTGACCCCGAGTTTAGCCCCACTCCCCAACCACCACCCAGAGCCCCCATGAAAACCCAAGCCCGACTCCTAGCCCTAACCACCCTCATCACCCTACTAACCCTGCTCCAAACCGCAGCACACGCCGCCACCCCGCTAGAATCCATCAGCGTCCAATCACGCCTCGACCCCAACGCTATCCTGATAACCGAAATAGACGTCGTATTCATCTACGACAAAGCGCTGTTGCCACAGCTCCCCACCACCAAAAGCGCGTGGTACGGCAACAAGCGCAGTTTCACCCGTAGCGCAGGCGCCGGCCTCGATGTCGTCAACCTCTTCATCCCCCAAGGCTTCGACTCCGACACCCTCACCCTGCCCGCGCGCAAGGCAGAAGCCCTGAAAGTGCTCGTCTTCGCCTATCACGACAGCGCCGAAGCCACTCCCGCAGACATCACCGCCCTCACCACCGTCCAAATCGAGATCGACCCCTTCGGCATCCGAGTAAAGTAGGGGTCAGATTCTTGAAGATGCACGACCAGAGGGGTCAGGTCTTTTGTTTATGCACCGCAGGTGCATGAATGAAAGACCTGACCCCGGGCTTAGCAACGCAAATGCATGAACGAAAGACCTGACCCCGGGCTTCAAGCCGACCCCGGCCTTCACACCCCAAGCGCATAAACGAAAGACCTGACCCCAGCTGCAATCTAAGCTATCCTCGCCCTTCCCTTTCACGGACTTCGAGAGAGAACAACAATGAAAACAAGCAACCTCCTAGCCGCCCTAGCCGCGGCCCCGTTCGCCCTAGCCGGCCTCGCACTCGCGCAAGCCGACATGGCACCCGTTAACGATCTACCCAACCCCTACGCAACCCAAGCCGGCTTCTTCAAAATGCCTGCCGGCCGCAACTGGGGCTCTAGCAGCACTGTCGACATCGACATCGACGGCGAAAGTGTCTGGGTCGCAGAACGCTGCGGTGGCAACATAAACGCCTGCGTTAATAGCCCCGACACCAACCTCGTTATGCTGTTCGACAAAGACGGCAACCTGGTTCGCAGCTTCGGCGCCGGCTACATCACCTGGCCCCACGGTATTCACGTAGACCACGACGGCAACGTATGGATAGCCGACGCGCGCGGCACCGACGCCATCGACGACTACGAAGGCGAAGGCTACGGCCACCAGATTCACAAATTCAGCCCCACTGGCGTGCATCTCATGTCGCTCGGCAGCAAAAACGGCGGCCGCGACGAAGAGTATTTCTACACCCCCAACGACATGCATGTGGCGCCCGATGGCTCGATCTTCGTAGGCGAAGGCCACTCCAGCGCCGAAGGCACGCCTAACCGCGTCCATAAGTTCGACGCCGACGGCAACCACCTGTTCTCATTTGGTGGCTGGGGTACAGAGCCCGGCAAATTCCGCCAGCCACACGGTTTAGCCATGGACTCGAAGGGTCGCCTGTTCGTCGCAGACCGCGGCAACGACCGCATCCAGATCTTCGACCAAGAAGGCAACCTGCTGGATGTGTGGTATCAGTTCAGCCGTAACAGCGGCATCTTCATCGACAAGCATGACGTGCTGTACGCCGCCGATTCAGAGTCCGGCTCGGTTAACCCCGACCACGGCGACTGGCTACGCGGCATTCGCATTGGCAGCGCGGTCACAGGCGAAGTCGAATTCTTCATTCCTGACCCTGATCCAGACTGCCGCGGCACCTGCACGGCTGAAGGCGTAGTAGCCGACAAGCACGGCAATATTTTCGGCGCCGAAGTCGGCCCGGTAGGTGGCGTAAAGCGCTATGTGCGCGGCTTGGAATAAGCCTCAATAAAACGATGGCCGCGGTGTAAGTAAACCGCGGAACGAAACCGGTGGTTGCTGGCTTATGGGCTAGGAACCGCCGGTTTTTTGTGGGCGGGAGGAAAGTTTAGTGATTATCGCGCTACCCAATCTCAAAAATCGTATAGGTAGGATTAAAACCTTCCTGCTCTCCCATACCTACCGCGATAACGTCGTTCAGCCATGTGTATCGCTCATCTCCGCACTCGAACTTTGCGACTGTCACTAACGAATGGAGAAATCTCCTCATTACCTCAGTACCTAATCGCCTTCCCCGGCAGCGGACCATTACCTACTTTCTCAAGCAGCACGCGGTCGTTCTCAAGCATTAGCTCGCCGCTCACTAACACTGCGGCGAAGCCGGAAGCAGGAAGAGTGCCTTTTCTAAACGTCGAGTTATCGGTGACACGCTCGGGGTCGAAAACGACGATGTCGGCAACGGCTCCTTCGGTTAATCGGCCTCGCTGTGCCATGGCGCTTAAACCAGCGGCCTCAAAATGCTGAGCTGTGGTGTAGCTCGTCTGCTTAAGCACGGCCATCAACGACAAATTGTTCTCTCTAGCCATTCTCAATGCTTTGGCATAGGTGCCTGTCGCGCGTGGGTGTGCGTTGGGTAAAGAGGCAAGATCGGTATCAATGGGCACGGGCTGCAGATCGGGCAAGCCATCGCTCGCGATACTAATTCCTTCTAGGCCCAACCACTCTACGACTTCTTCCTCGGGGCTCTTAAAAACGATCACCACGCGCGTCGGGTCAGATTCGCGCAGCTGTAGATAGTTTGCTTGGGTGAGAAACTCGTTGGTCGATGGATCAAGCAACGTGTTTTCATAGCGATTACCCAAGCGATCTACCCAGTTTCGCGGCTCGAAGAAAACGGCGTTAATCGTTGTAGCACCAGCATGGTACGGGTAGATCTCGCCCCACACATTATGGCCGTTGTTTTGCATGCCACGAATGAGTTGGTGCACCGTTCGCCAGCCACGATTATTAAAATGATTGATCATAGCCGGGGCGCCGAGCGCTGCGGCGTTGGCGAGCACTTCCTGTGCGCCTGTTATCTCGTCGGTATCGTTGCCAGGGGTGTGGCGTAGATGCACCGAGATCTGCCGGCCGAATTCTGCGCTTAGCGATTGAACCGCGAACAGTTCGTCTGCACTAACCCCTGGCATATAACCCAACGTTGACCCGATGCCTATCGCGCCAGAGTTAAGCCCCTGACGGGCAATAGCGAGCAGGGCCTCGTGCTGCTGCGCAGTCGGAACCGCCCGACTCCAGTTGGGCTGCGGCCGGCTCTTATAAGCCTCCGACGTATCGATAGCATCGACACCGTCGAGCACGCTAGCGCGAGCGAGTTCATGGCTTACGCTCGTGCCGAAATTAATAAGGCTGCTGCCTTCACGCTGCGCATACCATTCGTCGATGCGTTTACCCGATGCGCCAAATTCGAGGTCCATCGCCGTTGTGACCCCCATGCGCAAAGCCATTCGGTAATGAATAGGCAGAGTTCCATGGAAATGGGTGTCGATGAAGCCGGGCGCCACGACCTTTCCGGTAGCATCTATCGTCTTAGTGCCAACAAGCACCTCGGTGCTTATTGCAGCAATGCGTCCGTCACGCACACCGAGGTTCGCGATGCGGTCTGTGCCTGTACTCGGATCCATGATTCGCCCGTTAGCGATAACAACATCGAAATCCGATTGAGCGGCAAGGGCTGAGCAGTGAAATGCTGAAGTGATAAACAGCAGTCTTACGAGAGTAGTATGCATAAAGATCCGTTGTATTAGGGAGGCAAGAAAGGGTCGACTAATGTCATGGTATTAGTACAGGAAAAATAACCTAAATTCATCCTTGCGTTAACCCCAAAACTATGTGAACTTTTGGTCTAATACTCCGCATTTCGAGTGAGTGACTAGTCAATCAAGTCCAGGGAAGGGCCCAATTATAAGAGGCTAAAAAACCATGGCTACATCGAAATCTTCCGTATTGAGTCGTCGGGCGTTTCTCTCCACTGCAACGAGCGCGGGCATAGCCACGGCCGCGGGCGTTAGCCACGCTGCGGTAACGCCGCTCGCACTCACTCCAGGCGTTATAAGCGGCCAGTCGCCGCTGCAGCAAATCCCTATTAGCACAGCGCGCTACGCTGGGCGCGTCTACGATTTCGATACCCCCTATGATCGCAAAGGAAGCGACTGTTCCCGCTGGGATGGCGCCGCAGCGCCGTATCCGGACGGCGTGTTTAAGTACGGTATGGGCGTGGCCTCGCAAGACTTCGAGTGCGCTCCTTGCATCACCGACGCCTTGGCAGAGCGTATTGCACACCACAACTGGGGATATCTGGCGTCCTCTGCGCGCGAGTCTTTAACCAACGAGATTATCAAGTGGAATGGCGAGCGCAATGCGCTCGATTTGGACTCTAGCCAGATCACCATGTCGGACGGCGTTTACCCTGGGCTCATCGCTGCACTGCGTGCCTTCACCCCGCCCGGCGGCAAGACTCTTATTATCACGCCTGCCTATTCCGGGTTCTACACAATGGCCCGCGAGGCCAACATCGGCACGGTCGACAGCCCCATGCAGCGTATTAACGGCCGCTACGAGGTCGATTGGGAGGACCTTGAGGCGAAGATGACCGCAGACGTGCACACCCTCATCGTCTGTAACCCGCAGAACCCCACAGGCAACGTGTGGAGAGCGGACGAGCTAGAACGGATGGGTCAGCTCGCGCTGGACCATAATATTATTGTGCTTGCCGACGAGATCCATGCCGACATTGTTCGTCGTGGCCACCGATACACGCCTTTTGCTGGAGTTAAGAACAAAGCAGTCGTGGATAACAGCGTGTCGTTTGCTGCCATTAGCAAGACCTTCAACATGGCAGGGCTTAAGAACGCTTACTATTATTCCAGCAATCCGGCCTTGTTAGGTCGCGTTAACCAGCAGCACTGGCCCGACATCAACACGCTAGGCGTTGTAGCCACAGAGGCAGCCTACAAATACGGCGGTGAGTGGTTTGATCAAGCCAACGCGTATATGGATGACACACACCAATTTATTGAAGACTACATCGCTGATCATATGCCCCTAGTTGGCTACACGCGCAACGAGGGCACGTATATGACCTTCGTAGACTTCTCGCAGGTGATCGCGAAGCTTGGGCCGGACGAGCTCCGGGCCAAGTATGGGCGCAACACGACCGAGGAGGCATTCCAAGATTGGCTAGTTTACAACACGGGAGTATTTACCAATCCAGGCTCGTGGTATGGGACTGGGGGCGATGGGCATATGCGTTTTAACATCGCCTCTTCGCGCCTCGTAATGCAAGAGGTATTCGACTCGATGGCATCGGCGATCAACAAAATCTAACTCAGGCTCCACCGCAGCCCTCGGAGGCTCCTATGGTCACTAGACGCGATTTCGTGAAACGACTTGGACTCACCACCGCCACGGGATTAGCTCTCGTACAGGGCCTAGAGCGCAAGAATTTGTATGCGCAAACGCTGGAGGCGCATGCGCAAGGCGTCTACGACAACGGTGTTATTCAGCTTAACCAAAACGAAAGTGCCCGCGGCCCTGGGTCGAAGACGCTCGATGCGATAAAGGCGCACACGACCAAGCGGGTGGGCCGTGGTTACGCGCCCGATCACGTGAATGAGCTTAAAGAAAGTATCGCTCAGCGGTTTGATGTCGACAGTAGTCACGTTTTACTGGGCACCGGTTCCACACCCATACTAGAAGGCTCGGTAAGGGCGACATGCTCTGCAAGCCGGGCGCTAGTAGCAGCTGTGCCGTCGTATTCCACTAGCGAGCAGACAGCAGTGAAGATCGGCGCCGAGGTGCGGCGGGTCCCGCTCACGTCGAGTCAACATCTTAATCTGGAAGCAATGGCCAAGGCGGCCCCTGGTGCCGGCCTCGTGTATGTGTGTAACCCAAACAATCCCTCCGGTACGGTTTATGGCGCCGATGCGATCGAAGCGTTTGTGCGGCGGGTGCTGCGTGAATCACCGGACACGATCGTGCATATCGACGAGGCGTATATTAACTATGCGGATCCCGGTGCAATGGAGACAGCACTGCCCTTGGTAAAAGAATTTAAAAACGTGTTTATCACGCGTTCGTTCTCCAAGGCCCATGCTTTGGCTGGCCTTCGAGTGGGTTATGCGATAGGGCATCCTGATTTACTGGGCCGAATCAGTGCCGCGTGGGGCATGGGCGATGTCAATATGCTTGGTGCACTTGCAGCCCTCACTGCGCTCAACGACGACGATCATATCGAGCAGGAACGACTTGAAAACTTCGACATTAAAACCTTCGTTACTGCAGCGTTTACAGAGCTCGGCTATGAAGTCCCGTATACCCACACTAATCACATCTTTGTGAATCTCAGAAGACCCGCGGCGGAGTTCCGCGAGGCGTGTCTTGCGCACAACATTCTTGTCGGCAGGGATTTCCCGCCGCTCGAGAAAACCCATTGCCGCATTTCGCTTGGCAGCCGCGAAGAGATGACGCGAGCGGTTGAGGTGTTTAGGCGAGTGCTAAAGGGTTAGTGCTAAAGAGGTCTGCTAAAGAGGTCAGACCCCTTTTCAGAGATCCCTATCTAGCCAAGCGGCGCAGCAATCGCAGACCGGAGGCGGCAAGGTAGAGCATGATGAATGAGCCAATAGTATCGCCCACTGCCATCGCGAGCGACTGCTCTACACTGCTGTTAATGCCATTCGTTGCGTAAAAGCCATTAAGCAGAATCGAGCTGATGGATGCCGTGAGCAGGGTAACGACAAAGATAGTGCGCAGTCTGAGTCCTGCTAGCTCGGGGCCCAGTTCGGATGCGAAGCGTGGGGAGCCCCTCAGCAAGATGATGGCGAAGAGCCCGGCGCTCGCGCTGATAAGGTTGATCGCGACAAGAGAGCCTTCAAAGCTTGGATCGAAATAGGCCGTAAAGATGCCGCCCACGAACAGCCCTACGACGCCGGCAGGGCCGAAGAGTAAAACAGCAACGGGCCGCAGCATTGCCGGTAAGAAGATCAAACTGGCAAGCTCGCTGTAGCGCACAGCGGGAAGCAAAAAGTAATTGATCAGATAGAGCAGAATCCACGCGAGCGCCACTCCAACAACAGCGTAGCTGTTTACCGCCAAGCTTTTCGACATCGCTCACATCTCGTCTAATTCTCTGCTAAACACTCTACGATAGACCTTGGTCGAATGTATACTTGATTAAACGGGTGAGAGCCCTTTTCTAGGATTTTTTCTGCCGACCACCGAGGCCTCTATGAGCACTTCTTCCTACGCCCCACCCCAAGTATGGACTTGGGACGCCGAGAGCGGCGGTCATTTCGCCAGCATCAACCGCCCGATTGCAGGTGCCACGCACGAACAAGCGCTGCCGCGTGGCGAACATCCACTGCAACTGCACTCGCTGGGCACGCCTAATGGCGTTAAGGTTACCGTGCTGCTCGAAGAGCTGTTGGCGCTGGGCTGCGACGCGGAATACGACGCATTCCTGATCAACATCACCAAGGGCGAGCAGTTTAGTAGTGGCTTTGTGGCGTTAAATCCCAATTCGAAGATCCCTGCGTTATTCGACACCGACACGGGTCTGCGCGTGTTTGAGTCGGGCGCTATACTGATCTATCTCGCGGAAAAGTTTGGCCATTTTATTCCACAAGACCTCGCGGGTCGCACAGAATGCCTCGCTTGGCTCATGTGGCAAATGGGCAGCGCGCCTTATCTTGGCGGCGGCTTCGGGCATTTTTATGCGTATGCGCCTGAAAAATTCGAGTATCCCATCAATCGCTTTAGTATGGAGGTTAAGCGCCAACTCGACGTGCTCGACCGCCAGCTCGCCGATAGGCCTTTCTTGTGCGGAGACACCTACACGATCGCGGACATGGCGGTGTTTGCTTGGTACGGCGTGCTAGTCATCGATGACTTATACAAGGCATCGGAATTCTTGCAGGTTGCAAGCTATGAGCACGTAGTGCGCTGGGCGAAAGCCATAGACGCAAGACCCGCAGTGCAACGCGGCAAGCGGGTGAACCGCACCTGGGGCCCCGAAGAGCAACAGCTCGCCGAACGCCATTCCCCCACCGACTTTTAAACCCCGGGGTCAGGTCTTTCGTCGATGCATCTATTGGCGATATTTGCAGCTAGATGCATCGACGAAAGACCTGACCCCGGGTTTGAGGATTATGTTATGGACGAGATAGTCGAGCGCCTGCGGCGCTTTACGGCAGAGCGCGATTGGGGGCAGTTTCACACGCCCAAGAATCTGGCGATGGCGCTCAACGTAGAGGCGGGGGAATTGCTGGAGCTTTTTCAGTGGCTCACGCCTGAACAGAGCGCTGAGCCGGAAGCAGACGTGCGCGAGCAAATCGCCGATGAACTCGCAGATGTGTTCGTTTATTGCCTGTTAATGAGCGATAAACTAGACATAGACCTGCTGGCGGCAACTCGCGCTAAAATGGCAAAAAACGAGGCTAAATACCCTGCCGATCTGGTGCGCGGCAGCGCTAAAAAATACAGCGACTACTAAGCACTTCATCCCAAGGAAACACCGTGCGCCAAGACCGCAACTTCGACGATCTCGTCGACCGCTTCGAAAACAAATTCTACGCCAGTGAAAAAGGGCGTCTTAGACTACAACTCGTTCAACGCGCCCTGGTCGCCGACAGCCACGCGCTAAAGCAATCGCGCCCACTGCGTATCTTAGATATCGGCTGCGGACTTGGGCAAATGGCGCAGTGGCTCGCCGCACAAGGCCATACCGTCGTCGCATGTGATTTATCACCTGCCATTGTAGAACGCGCTCAGGCGCGGATAGCCGAACAAGATCCGGAGCTTCTCGAGCGCATCACGTTTTTGGCCGCGCCCTTGCAGTCGCTCGGCGGGCTGATTTCAGGGGAATTTGATCTCGTCTTATTTCACGCGGTGTTGGAATGGCTCGCTGAACCGGCGGCAGCATTGCAAGCGGTTACCAGCTGGCTAGCTCCAACTGGCGAGCTGTCGTTTCTTTTCTACAATCGCGACAGCCTGGTATTCAAAAACCTGCTACGCAGCGATTTCCGCCGTGTTGAGGCTAACGACTACGCAGGCGATCAAGGCGGCCTAACACCGAGCTACCCACTCGAGATTGCCGCAGTAGAACGCTGGGTCAATGACAATGGCTTGTCTATTGCGCAGCGACGCGGCATTCGCACATTCGCCGACTACCTCCCCCACGCGCTCGACCGCCGCATTCCGGCGAGGGTTTCCGAAGCCGAGCTTCTCGATATGGAATGGCACTTCAGCACTCGCTCGCCGTTTCGCGAGTTGGCTCGGTATCAGCTTTGGCAGTGTGTACAGCGAGGCACTGGATGAATCGCCCCGTCATAATGGGAGATTCGAAATTACTTTGTTCGCCGCGCTTTCGCAGCACGGCTAACCGTTGTGTAATGCACGCCAAATTCCGCCGCTATATCGACTAAGGTGTAGTCACCACTTGCGTATGCTGCTGCCATGGCGCGCTTTTTAGAAACATGCGCCTTGCGGTAGGCGGCGATAGGTTTCGGTCGGCTGTTTCGCTGGCATTGTGGCACTTCTTCAGCATTTCCTGGCACCTCGGCCTTTCTCTTTTCGATAAAACTGTCGCCGCCAAGGTAGATCTGATCTTTGAGTTCGGTCCAGATTGAGTCCTTCCCCATTCCGCAGAGCACAAATTTTCGATACGCGAGTTGCGCTGCGCCTTTCGACTCTCCAAAAATTTTGAGTGTGAATTCAGTCTCGAGCCAGTCGGGGGGTGATTCGCTGTTTAGCCCGGCAGTGTCGCGATAAGAGCTCCATCGCCACTCATCGGGCAACTGGACCAAATCTGCGCGCACCGGGTTGAGTACCACGTAGCGGCCGAGCTCTACTAAGTAGGCTTGTTTGTCGACAATGACGGAATGAAATCGGCCTTGGAAAACATGCCCCACACGGCTTTTAGTCCGATTAACGTATTGAGTGTAGACGCCGTTTAGGTGACGCATGCCGGTGGAGAGCGTGTCTTTTTTGGTTTCGACGACGAAGTGATAATGGTTGCCCATCAGGCAGTAGCTATGACAAACCCAGTCGTATCGCTCGCACGTTTCCCCCAAAAGAGAGAGCCAATGACGGCGATCGTAGTCAGTGAAATAAATCGGGTCGCGGCCATCACCGCGGGAGGTAATGTGATACAGGATTCCGGGTGCTTGTAACCGTAGTGGACGAGCCATAGCGATGATCGACCTCTTAGAACCACGGGGTCAGGTCTTGCATCGATGCATTTTTCCTAAAGTTCGGACGGGAAAAATGCGATGCGGAAAGACCTGACCCCAGGTTAGAGTAGACTAAGTGCGGCGTCCCTGCCGCGCGCGGTTAATCCGTTAACCGAAGGCAAGAAAACTCTTACCTCATGCGTAGTCTAGTCAGCGAAATTGCTTTTCGCGAATTCCAGAGGAATATTTTGCGAACTGATTGGCATCTCTCTGCATTTTCCCTACAAATTGCGTAGGGAAAATGCATCGATGAAAGACCTGACCCCGGGTTAGATCGCGTCGACGATGCTGTTTAGGGTTTGGCTTGGGCGCATGGCGGCGGCAGCCTTGTCAGCGTCCGGCTTGTAATAGCCACCGATGTTCATGGCTGGACCCTGCGCGCTGGCAAGCTCGTCAACGATCTTCGCTTCGTTGCTTGCCATCGCGTCTGCAACGCCAGCAAACTGCGCTTTTAGGGCGGCATCGTTGTCTTGCGCCGCCAACGCCTTGGCCCAATACATCGCTAAGTAGAAATGGCTTCCGCGATTATCCAGCTCACCAACTCGGCGCGATGGCGACTTGTTGGTATCTAGGAACTCGCCAGTCGCAGCGTCTAGCGCGTCGGCTAGTACTTGTGCTCGGCTGTTGCCAGTGACGTTTGCCAAATGCTCCAGTGAGGCCGCGAGCGCGAGGAACTCGCCGAGCGAATCCCAACGCAGATGATTTTCTTTCTCAAACTGCTGAACGTGTTTTGGCGCAGAACCGCCGGCACCCGTCTCGAACAATCCGCCACCCGCCATCAATGGCACGATAGACAGCATTTTCGCGCTGGTGCCTAGCTCAAGGATGGGGAACAGATCCGTCAAGTAATCGCGCAGCACATTGCCGGTTACCGAAATCGTGTCCAAGCCTTCGTGGATGCGTTGTAGCGAGAATCGAGTCGCCGCGTTCGGCGCCATCGTGTGCAGTTCGAGTCCGGCTGTGTCGTGATCGCCAAGGTAAAGTTCTACCTTCTTAATCAGTTCGCGGTCGTGTGCACGCTCTTCGTTCAACCAGAAAACCGCAGGTGTCGCAGAGAGGCGTGCGCGGCTAACGGCGAGCTTAACCCAGTCTTGAATCGGCGCATCTTTCACCTGGCACATACGCCAAATATCACCAGCCTCAACGGCGTGGCTCAGCAACGTTGCTCCGGCTGCGTCGATTACCGACACGGTGCCCGCAGCAGGAATCTCGAAGGTCTTGTCATGTGAGCCATACTCTTCGGCTTTCTGCGCCATCAGTCCAACGTTAGGCACGCTGCCCATTTTCGCTGGATCAAACGCTCCGTGCTGCTTACAGAAATCGATGACTTCTTGGTAAACGCCTGCGTAGCAGCGATCAGGAATGACCGCTTTCATATCCTTCAAATTGCCATCCGGACCCCACATCTGACCGGAAGTGCGCAGCGCAGCCGGCATCGATGCGTCGATAATAATATCGCTGGGTACATGCAGGTTGGTAATGCCACGATCCGAATCCACCATCGCCATTTCTGGCCGCGTGGCGTAGCACGCCTGCAGGTCGGCTTCTATCGCTTCGCGCTCTGCGTCTGGCAGGTTTTTAATTTTGGCGTACACATCGCCAATGCCGTTGTTAACATCGACACCAAGTTTTTCCAGAGTCGCTGCGTGTTTCGTTAGCGCGTCGGCGTAAAAAACTTCCACCGCGTGTCCGAAAATAATCGGGTCGGAAACCTTCATCATCGTCGCTTTCATGTGCAGCGAGAACAGAACGTCTTTTGCACGGGCGTCGTCTATTTGCTCGGCTAAGAACGCGCGCAATGCGGCCTTGCTCATCACAGACGAGTCGATAATCTCGCCTGCCTGCAACGCGATACCAGCCTTAAGTGTCGTTTCGTTGCCGGCCGCGTCTTTGTGCAAGATGTTTACGCTAGTGGCTGCGGGTACAGTAACCGCCTGTTCAGATCCGTAAAAATCACCCGCCTGCATAGAGGCAACGTGCGACTTGCTGTCGCTAGCCCAGGCGCCCATCGAATGTGGGTTCTTACGAGCGTAAGCTTTAACCGAAGCCGGCGCGCGGCGGTCAGAATTGCCTTCACGCAGCACAGGATTCACAGCGCTACCCTTGACGCGGTCGTAGCGTGCTTTGATATCACGCTCGGCATCGTTGGCAGGCTCCTCAGGGTATTCTGGAAGCGCATAGCCTTTGGCTTGCAGCTCAGCGATGGTGGCCTGAATCTGTGGCAGCGAGGCAGAAATATTCGGCAACTTGATAATGTTAGCGAAAGGATCTTGAGTGAGCTCGCCCAGCTCGGCAAGCGCGTCTGCCTGTTGCTGATCTGCATTCAGGAAGTCGGAAAAGTTGGCGATGATACGGCCAGCGAGTGATATGTCGCGGATCTCAACCTCGACGTCCGCGGCCTTCGTGAATGCGCTAACGATCGGCAGGAACGAATACGTCGCGAGCGCAGGCGCCTCGTCGGTCTCGGTGTAGATGATTGTGGGCTTCTGCTCAGACATGTCACTTCCTTCTCTGTTGATCTCTCACCCGGGGTCAGGTCTTTCATCAATGCATTTTCCCCACGACTTTAGTAGGCGGATGCACTGATGAAAAGCCTGATGCTTCTGGGTTAGCGAGATAAGTCTCTGAATATGTGCGATTAAATTGGCTTGTTGCGGTCTTTACGACGCGCGCGATTATAGCAGTGAGACGAGGCTAGGAACAGGGCGTGCACGCCGCAGCGCTAACCCGCCAAATCAGTGGAAAAAATGCATTGATGAAAGACCTGACCCCGGGGTTTCGAAAGTGGTAGTTTTAGGGTTTTTAACATGAAGTGAACGCTATGCTGCTTGAAACTCCTATCGATGGATTTACCCTACGTGCCGCGACATTGGCCGATGTTGGCGCCATTCTTGGCTTTATAACCGAACTCGCCGTGTACGAAAAGCTCGAACACGAGGTTGTCGCGACCGAGGCGATCCTCACTGAGACGCTCTTTGGCCCCACGCCTTATGCGCAAGTTATGATGGCGGAACTCGAGGGTGTGGCTGTTGGCTATGCTCTGTTTTTCCATAACTTTTCAACCTTTACGGGTCGCCCGGGCATCTATCTCGAAGACCTGTATGTGCAGCCAGACTATCGCGGCCGCGGCTTTGGCAAGTTGTTGCTGGCTTACTTGGCTCGCAAAGCTGTCGACATGAACTGCACGCGAGTGGAGTGGTCGGTATTGGACTGGAACCAACCGGCGATCGATTTTTATCGTTCGATTGGCGCGCAACCAATGGACGGCTGGACAGTACAGCGTCTCGACGGCGATCGGCTCGCTAAATTCGCCAAGGAGTTCGTTGAATGAGCGACCTCGTTTACGTTAACGGCGACTTCGTTGCGAAAAAGGACGCCACTATTTCCATTTTCGACCGCGGCTTTATCTTCGGCGATGGAGTGTATGAGGTAGTGCCCGTCATTGACGGTGCGATGGTCGACAGGGCCTATTTCCTTCAGCGTCTCGAGCGCAGCCTCGGCGAATTGCGCATTGATTGGCCATGCAGCACAGCCGAGGTGCTGCGGGTGATGAACCACCTCATTGAGCGCAATGAGATCAATGAAGGGATGGTATACCTGCAGGTTACTCGCGGCATAGCCGATCGTGAGTTCGGCTTTCCCGAGCAGGCCAAGCCGTCTATGGTGGCGTTCGCTACTACGCTGGATCTCATCGATAACCCAGCCGCTACGAATGGCATTGCGGTGATGACAACGCCAGACCTGCGCTGGAAGCGGCGCGATATAAAATCGGTAAACCTACTAGGCCAGGTGCTCGCGAAACAAGATGCGGCGCAACGCGGGGGCAAAGAAGGCTGGATGATCGAGGACGGCTATATCACCGAGGGCGTCTCCTCCAGCGCCTATATCGTGAAAGAGGGCGCCATCATCACCCGCCCACTTAGCAACGAGATTCTCCCTGGCATCCGTCGCCGCACTCTCCTCGAGCTCTGCCAAGCCGAGGGTATTACGTTTGAGCAACGTCTCTTTACACTTGAAGAAGCACTCGGTGCCGACGAGGCATTCATTAGCAGCGCAACGACTATCGTGCACCCCGTCATTAGCATCGATGGCCAAACCATCGCCACCGGCAAGCCCGGCCCTATCACCCAAAAACTCCGAACCCTCTACGTACAACGCCTTCGCAACGAAGCGCAAAACCCGGGGTCAGGTCTTTCTTCATAGCAAAAATCTTATGAGTTTGCCGGCCTTCAGTTTAGCCGGCTCTCCTGTGGTAAAAATGCATTGGAGAAAGACCTGACCCCGGGCCTCTCTCGCTGGTTTCGTGTGGAATGCCGGCTTGGGCGTGGGAAAAATGCATCGATGAAAGACCTGACCCCGGGGTTAGAAGGTTAGGAGAGAGGTGAGAGTCGGTTGTTTCAGGGCGGCCATCAGTAGGCGATCTACGCCCAGGGCGACGCCGGAGCATTCGGGGAGGCCGTGGTCTAGAGCGGCGAGTAAGTCTTCGTCGAGAGGCACGGCGTCGTGGCCGCGGGCGGCGCGCTCGGCGATATCTGCCTCGAAGCGTCGGCGCTGTTCGGCTGCGTCTTGCAGCTCGAAGTAACCGTTTGCCAATTCCATGCCGTCCACGAAGAGTTCGAATCGGCGCGCGACGGGCTCGCCAGTGGCATCAATTTCGATTCGCGCCAGCGCCGCCTGAGCAACTGGGTAGTCGACGATAAAACATGCGCGCGGTAACTTGGGCTCGATGCAGTGGCTAAGCAGGAGCTGCAGATGATCGGTCCGTGACAGCGCCTCTGCAGCAAGATCGATTTTCTCGGCGCTTAGGCGCGCAATGTCGGCATCACTTGCGCGATGGGGATCGATACCGAGATGGTGTTGAAACAGCTCCCGGTAACTCAGCCTCTCGACGCTCGCGAGCGCAGTGCCGGCCGGTGCTAAGTGCGCCGCCTCTGCGAACACCTCGACAACCAGCGCCTCAACCTCATCCATTAGCTGCTCAAGACCAAAGCCGGGGCGATACCATTCCAGCAGGGTAAATTCAGGATTGTGCCGCTTGCTCGGCGCATCGCGGCGAAACACTTTACCCATTTGATAGATCGCGCCACTGCCTGCGGCTAGCAGACGCTTAAGCGCAAACTCCGGCGAAGTTTGAAGAAACAGGGGAGAGCCTTGAACGCGAAAGGAGTCGATATACACGTCAGTCGCGGTGGTCGGCATAAGCACGGGCGTATCGACTTCGAGCACGCCGCGGCATGAGAAAAAATGGCGAATCAGCGCAACGAGCGCACCGCGCTGTTTGAGCACCTCGATAGTCGCGCTGGGTCGCCAATTAGCCTGCATTCACACCAACCCGCCTAACGCGGCGAAAACTAAGACTCTATTTAGTGACGCGGTTTTGGTATTCGGATGTCCGCGTATCGACACGCAGTACATCGCCGATTGTCACGAAAAGCGGCACTTTGACGACGGCCCCGGAGCTCAGTGTCGCAGGCTTTGTGCCGCCCTGTGCGGTGTCGCCCTTAAGTCCAGGATCAGTATCGACGACCTCGAGCTCAACGAAATTCTGCGGCGTTACCGATATGGGCGCTTCGTTCCATAACACGACAGTGTAGATGTCTTCTTCTTTAAGCCAGATCTTCGCATCGGTGATGGCCGCTTCGTCGGCAGCAATCTGCTCGAAGCTGTCGTCGGTTTTCATGAAATGCCAAAACTCACCGTCGGTGTACAGATACTGCATGTCGGTTTCCAGCACGTCAGCTCCTTCGACCGACTCACCCGACTTATACGTCCGCTCCCAAACGCGTCCGTTCTTTAGGTTGCGCAGTTTGACGCGGTTAAAGGCCTGACCCTTACCCGGCTTGACGACCTCGTTCTCGAGAATAGAGCAGGGCTCGCCATCGATTAAGACCTTGAGGCCACCCTTAAATTCGCTCGTTGAAAATGTCGCCATTGCTGCTTCCGCCTTATACTGTTGATTTTGTCTGTTACACTTATTGCTCACCGGCATTCGCCGCCCGCGCTTGCTCAGCGTCCGGGCCAGAGCCACCGCATACCAGCCTCCACGAGACCTCGATGCAAGCGCCTAGTTTATCAATAATTCAGTCCGATGTGCCGGCGTGGCAGCAGATGTTATCCGATCTCGTGACCGACCCCCAAGAATTGCTTGCGCTGCTCGGGCTCGACGCCAGTCAATTACCCGCCAGCGCGCAGGCAGCAGGGCAGTTTCCGCTCAAGGTCCCGCGCTGGTTCGTATCGCGCATCGAACAAGGAAATCCACACGATCCGGTCCTGCGCCAGCTGTGGCCGTTAATAGACGAAGAGACTCAGGCCGCCGGCTATGTCATTGATCCACTCGAAGAATCGCGCTTTAACCCCGTGCCTGGCCTATTACATAAATACACCAGCCGCGTCTTGCTCACCGCCGCCCCGCACTGTGCGGTACATTGCCGCTACTGCTTTCGCCGGCATTTCGATTACGCAGGCAACGCCCCCAGCCGCGAAGACTGGCGCGCCGCCTTCGACTACATCGCCGCAGACTCGCGCATCGGCGAGGTCTTACTGAGCGGCGGCGACCCGCTCGCCCTGTCGAATAGGCAATTGAGCTGGCTGCTCGAGCAGGCCGAGGCAATACCTCATGTCACGACGGTGCGCATTCATACCCGCATGACGATCGTCTTGCCCCAGCGCATCGACGCCGAGTTAAGTGCGCGGCTCGCCGCCTCGCGGCTCCGTGTCGTGCTCGTGTCGCACTGCAACCATGCGCAGGAACTGAGCGCAGAAAGTAAGGCCTCTTTTAAGATTTTAGCGGCAAATAGTGTCACTTTGCTCAATCAATCGGTGATTTTAACCGGCGTTAACGACACCTCTTCGGTACTGATCGAGCTTAGCGAGGCCCTTTTCGGACAAGGCGTCCTGCCCTATTACTTGCACCTGCCCGACGCCGTCGCTGGCACGGCGCACTTCGATGTCGCGCTAGACGCCGCCCAGGGCTTGGTCACGACACTGCAGCAGCGCCTGCCTGGCTATCTCGTGCCCCGCCTAGTGCGCGAAGAGCCCGGCGAGAAATCCAAGACCCGCTACGCGTAAATTCATGTTGTGCAGTGTTGGCAAAAGCGTCTAGAACTGCCGCCCATGGCCGACAAACTGGAAGCGCCGCGTTGACAGCAGCCAATCCGAGCGCGCCCACTTCACCACACAGCGAGTTACCCCGTGAGCGAGACAGACACCCACACCGACGAGGCCGCGATCGCCGGCCACACCCGAGGCAGCAAGGTGTCCTCACGCTTCACCCTCGCCGTTTGCTTGCTGCTCGTGCTGGGCATGTGCGCCTTCTGGCTAATCAGCAACTACAACACGCAAAACCTGCTGCGCCAGCAAGCCGATGAGCTAGGCTCAACCGTCGCCGAACAGACTGCGCTGCAGATGACTGAGTTCGTGCTCGCCAACGACCGCATTAGCATGAACGTCGTGCTCGGCGAACTCATTCGCGGCACCAGCATCACCGAACTCGCCGTCATCAACACCGACAACGAGATTATCGCGATAGCGACGCAGAGCCTGCCGCGACCCTCGGCATTCATTCCCCTGCCCATCGCGCTAAGCCGCGAGCAGGCCGACTACGAAGCGCCGATTAGCCTGCGCGGCGCGAGCGCCGGCTCTATCCGCCTCGTGCTCGATCTAAGCGCAATCGAGGTAACCATTATTAATAATCTGCTGATGGTAGTTGCGCTAGCAGCCCTGCTGGTGATCGTCGTCATCGTGCTCACGACCACCTATTTCAGCTACCTCATCAGCTTCCCCGTGAACCTGCTCGCCGACGCGCTCGCCAACATTCGCAACGGCGTGGTCGAGGCAAGCTTCGAGCCCGAGGGCAACGATGAGATCGCCCGGGCGGTGCGCGAATACAACCAGACCGCCGAGTTCTTGGCGCAGAACACCTTCCTCGATCGCTTCTCGCGCCAGCTGCCCGAGTTCGAGCCACAGCGCTACACCGAGCCGGGTCGGCAAGAAGTGGCCGTGCTGTGTTTGAAGATGTCTAACTTCACCTATCTCGGCTCGACCCTGCCCGAAGACCTCTTCGTCAACCTGCGAAACAAGTTCTACTTCTTCGCGGGTAAGGTGAGCGAGATGTATAACGGCATTGTGAATTCATGCACTAACGAAGAAGTGATCATTCACTTCGGTGAGTCGGAGCACGAAGAAGAGCAGGCCTTCTACGCGATCTGCGCAGGCCAGCTGTTCCTGCGTTTGGTGGAAGAAATCAACTTACCTTCATTGCCCGCAGCGGCGGCGCTAGACGAGGAAGCCCAAGAAGAAGACGAGGCACTCAATTGGAAGCCAGAGCGCACAATCGTTCGCGAGCGCGAGGCGGCGCTGGCGGAGAAGGAGAAGCAGAGAGCGCAGTTGATGGCTGAGATTGGCCCCTTGGGAGCGAAGTTTGCACTCGCTACCCACAGCGGTTCGATGCTCCGAGGCATCTACTCGCCGATCACCCACGCCACCAATTCACTCAGCGGCGAGACACTAGACCAAGCGCGCGCGCTCGCTAATGAAGCGCCTGATAATTCGCTGCTCATCAGCGAGCCTTGTTACGAAGCCGCGGGCGATGGCTCGAGGCTCGACGCGCACGCCTATCTGGATGCCGCCGCTAGCCCCTTCGATTTCGAGGCCTATCTCAGCCTCGAACCGCTGTCGGACTATCGCCTGCTGTTAGACCGCCAGGCGCATCAGCTCATCGGGCTCTGGTCGCAGAGCCCCGACGCCTAATTCAATAGGTCGCCGGTCTCGCCTACCAGCGGCGCGCTAGCAGCTGCGCCTTGGTGCTTCGCAACAACCTCGATCGAGTCTACGTTCTGGAAGCCGCGCGGCAACTTATTGCCGCGGCGTCCGCGCTCGCCGGCGTAGTGCTCGAGATCCGCAGGCTTTAGATTATGATGACGCTTGCCGGCGTGAATAGTGATCGAATCCTCGGCACCTAGCACCGCCAAGGCCACCACAAACTCTAATCGCTCGGCGACACGCGCCGGTGGAATACCCATGATCTTGTTGCCTTTGCCCCGCGCGAGACGCGGCAACTCCCGCAGCGGGAACATCAGCATGCGCCCTTCGTTGCTGATCGCCACGATAAGGTCTTCGTCGTAGTTGGCAATTTCGATAGGCGGTAGCACCAGCCCGCCCTTGGAGGGCTTGAGTACGGCCTTGCCGGCCTTGTTCTTACTCGTAAGCTCGCCAAGCTTGCCCACGAAGCCGTAGCCGCCGTCGCTTGCCAGCAGCACATCGCGACTGTCATCGCCGATTAGAACGCCTTCGAATGTCGCGCCCGATGGTGGGCTAACCTTGCCCGACAGGGGTTCGCCCTGCCCGCGCGCCGATGGCAGCGCGTGTGCGGGCAGAGAGTAAGTGCGGCCGGTCGAATCGAGGAAGATCGCCAGCTGACTACTCTTGCCGCGCGCCGCCTGCTTAAAGCTGTCGCCCGACTTATAGGCGAGTCCTGCGGCATCGACTTCATGGCCCTTCGCCGCGCGCACCCAGCCGCGCTCCGACAGCACCACGGTCACCGGCTCTGCCGACACCAGCTCGGTGGCGAGGAAGGCTTTCGCCTCGCCGCGCTCCACTAACGGCGTGCGACGGTCGTCGCCGTATTTGTCGGCGTCGGCCTGAATCTCTTTCTTGATGAATGTCTTGAGCCGCGTGTCCGAACCCAGCAGGCGCTCGATGGTGTCGCGCTCGGCGGCAAGTTCGGCCTGCTCGCCAGTAATCTTGATCTCTTCGAGCTTCGCTAACTGACGCAGCTTGAGTTCGAGGATCGCCTCGGCCTGTCGCTCGCTGATCTTGAACGCCGCCATCAAGGCAGTCTTGGGCTTGTCTTCGGTACGCACGATGCGAATGACTTCGTCGATGTTCAGATAAGCAACCAACAAACCTTCTAAGATGTGCAGGCGATCGACGATCTTGTCCAAGCGGAACTGCAAGCGGCGGCGCACGGTAGTAGTACGGAACTGCAGCCATTCCACCAAAAGCGAGCGCAGGTCTTTAACCTGCGGCCGCTTATTAATGCCGATCATGTTGAAGTTAACGCGGTAGTTTTTCTCGAGGTCGGTGGTCGAGAAAAGATGCGACATGACCGCCTCAACATCCACGCGGTTAGACTTCGGTACGATCACAATGCGCGTCGGGTTTTCGTGGTCGGATTCGTCACGTAGGTCGACCACCATTGGCAGCTTTTTCTTCTGCATCTGCGCGGCAATCTGCTCGAGCACCTTGGCGCCGGACACCTGAAAAGGCAACGCCGTTACCACGATCTCATCGGCTTCTTTCACATATACCGCGCGCGCCTTAAGCGAGCCCCGGCCGTTGCGGTACATCGCCTGAATCTCGCTTTTCGGCGTAATGAGCTCGGCCTCTGTTGGGTAGTCTGGGCCTTGCACGATCTCACAAATATCTTCGAGCGTCGCCTTCGGCCGCTCGAGCAAATGAATCGCCGCGTTGGCAACCTCGCGCAAATTATGCGGCGGAATGTCCGTTGCCATGCCTACCGCGATACCACTGCCGCCGTTGAGTAACACATTCGGCAGGCGCGCCGGCAACATCTCCGGCTCGTCCATGGTGCCATCGAAATTAGGCTTCCAGTCGACCGTGCCTTGGGCGAGCTCGCCGAGCAACACATCGGCATAGCCTTGCAGGCGCGACTCGGTGTAGCGCATCGCGGCGAACGATTTAGGGTCGTCCGGCGAACCCCAGTTGCCCTGTCCGTCTACTAACGGATAGCGATAGCTAAACGGCTGCGCCATCAGCACCATCGCCTCGTAACACGCCGAGTCGCCATGGGGATGAAACTTACCGATCACGTCGCCGATGGTGCGCGCCGACTTCTTAAACTTCGCCGACGCCTTAAGCCCGAGCTCAGACATCGCGTAAATAATACGGCGCTGCACCGGCTTCAAGCCGTCGCCAAGATTCGGCAGCGCGCGGTCATTGATGACATACATCGAGTAATTCAGATACGCGCTCTGCGTGTAACTCTTGAGCGGGATCTGCTCGATGCCGTCGTCGTTAATGATGATTTCTTCGTTCATGCTTTGTCTCTTTTGCTATTTACTCAGCCAAATCAGCCGCGTCGCCGCTGTTCTCTAGCCAGCTCTTACGGTCCGCTGCGCGATTCTTCGACAGCAGCATATCCATCGCCTCGAACGTGCCGCCTTTGTCGGACTTCGACGCGCCTTCTTCGAGCGTGAGCTGTACGAGGCGGCGCGTGTCGCGCGCCATGGTGGTCTCGCGCAGCTGCAGGGGGTTCATCTCGCCCAAGCCTTTGAAGCGCTGCACGTTCACCTTGCCGCCTTTTTTGTCTTTCGCTAACCGATCGAGGATTGCCGTTTTCTCGCTCTCGTCGAGCGCGTAAAACACCTCTTTGCCCATGTCGATGCGGAAAAGCGGCGGCATGGCGACATAGACATGGCCGGCCTCGACGACGGGGCGGAAATGCTGCACGAACAGGGCGCACAAGAGGGTGGCGATGTGCAGGCCGTCGGAGTCCGCATCGGCGAGGATGCAGATCTTGCCGTAGCGCAGGCCGCTGATGTCTGGCGTGGCGGGGTCGACCCCGAGTGCGATAGCGATGTCGTGCACCGCTTGCGAGGCGAGGATCTCGCTGGAATCGACTTCCCAGGTGTTCAGGATTTTCCCGCGCAGCGGCATGATTGCCTGAAACTCGCGGTCGCGCGCCTGTTTCGCCGAACCGCCCGCCGAGTCGCCTTCTACAAGGAATAGCTCGCCTGCCATCACGTCTTGGGTCGAGCAGTCTGCAAGCTTGCCCGGCAGCGCGGGGCCGGAAGTGATCTTCTTACGTGCGACTTTCTTGCTCGCCTTAAGCCGGCTCTGGGCGTTGCTAATACACAGCTCGGCGATGGCCTCGGCCTCGGCGGTGTGCTGGTTTAGCCACAGGCTAAACGCGTCTTTAACGACACCTGCGACGAAGCTCGCGGTCTGGCGCGACGACAGACGCTCTTTGGTTTGGCCGCTGAACTGCGGGTCGAGGATCTTCGACGACAGCACGAAACACGCGCGCTCCCAAATATCGTCAGGCGTGAGCTTCACGCCGCGCGGGAGCAAATTGCGGAATTCGCAGAACTCACGCAGCGCTTCTAACAAGCCGGTGCGCAGACCCGCCACGTGAGTACCGCCCTGCGCCGTCGGGATCAGGTTCACATAGCTTTCGCCCATGATCTCGCCGCCATCGGGTAGCCACTGCACTGCCCAGTCCACGCCTTCGCCGTTCTGGCTCACGGAGCCCGAGAAGGGCTCGGCCGGGAGCGTCTCGTACTCGCCAGTGGCTTGGCGCAGGTAGTCGATGAGCCCGTCTTCGAAAAGCCACTCCTCGCTCTGCGCCTTGTCATCGGCGACCGTCTTGTCGACGAATTTAACCAACAGACCGGAACACAGTACCGCCTTAGCGCGCAACACGTGCTTGAGGCGCGGGATAGAGACCCGCGGCGAATCGAAATACGAACCGTCAGGCAAAAACTTCACCGTGGTGCCGGTGTTGCGCTTGCCCACGGTGTCGATGATTTCGAGCTCGGACGCCTTGTAGCCGTCGGCGAAGCGCATGGAATACACATTGCCGTTGCGGCGCACGATCACCTCGAGGGTTTTCGACAGCGCATTCACCACCGACACCCCCACGCCGTGCAGACCGCCGGAGTATTCGTAGTTGCTGTTCGAGAACTTGCCACCTGCGTGTAGCTTGGTGAGGATCAGCTCAACGCCGCTCACGCCTTCTTCTTTGTGAATATCGACCGGCATGCCGCGGCCGTCGTCTTCAACCTCAACTGAGCCGTCTTTATTGAGGGTGAGGGTGAGAGTCTTAGCGTGGCCGGCGAGCGCCTCATCCACGCTGTTATCGATAACCTCTTGCACCATGTGGTTGGGGCGCGTGGTGTCGGTGTACATGCCGGGGCGCTTGCGCACGGGGTCGAGGCCGGAGAGGACCTCGATCGCGTCGGCGTTATAAGTGTTACTCATGCGGTGGTCTCTGGAATGCTGGACGGGGCGCCTAGCGCCCGAATGACGGCGTTCGGTGGATAGTATTCTATCGCGCTTTGGGCGCGTTTCTTGATAGTAAGAAGTCGAAAACCGCGGGTAATGCCTGCTCGAATCCCTGAAAACTGTGGTCGCCTCCCTCAGAGATCCTCAGCGCAGACTGCGCGTATTTTTGTGCCGCCTCGCGGTAGTCTAGCGTCTCGTCGCCGGTCTGCAGTAGCACTAAGAAGCGCTCTGGCGTGCGCAAGTCGACCACCTCGATATCGAGCAGCTCCTGCAGCTGGTCTTCGGTGACGTGGTGCTGCTCACCGGTGTGGAAATTGGTCTGCACACCAAGCCGGTCGCGCAAGAGCAGATACGGCCGCACGGCGGGGTTAATGAGCGCAGCGTGCAGGCCGAACTCGTCGGCGAGGCGAGTCGCGTAGTAGCCGCCCAAGGAACTGCCCAGCAGCACCGCCGAGCCGTGGCGCGCGAGCCCGCGCTCCAAGTGCTCACGCAGCTGGGCTATCGAGGCCGCCGGGCCCTTGTCTAGAAACGGAATATCAATGTCCCAGCCCTGCGCATTGCAGTAGGCAAGGGTCTGCTGCGCCTTCGCCGACTGTGGCGAACTCAGGAAACCGTGGGCGTAGAGTATGTAAGGGGGTTGGCGGGCCATGCGCTAGTAACTGGCTATCGAGGCGTCGGCGACGAAGCTGCCAGCGGGCAGGCGCGCGACGCCGGTCTCGAGCGTGCCGTCTTCGTGAAGGCGCAGCCAGCGATAGCCGGGCTGGGCGGAATCGATCGCGAAGTCGGTGGCGATGGGGGCGAACTGTACGCAGGTAGACGGCGCGCCGAGGACACGCACGGCGCCAAACTGCTCGTCAAAGGGGTGATGAATGTGACCATGCACGAGCGCACGCACCTTGGCGCTGGCGTTTAGTTGGTCAAGCAACGCGGCGCCGTCACGCAGGCCAATGCCATTTAACCACTGGGCGCCGTTGGCGACTGGGTTGTGATGCACAGCAACAATCAGGTGGGCCGCGTCGGCATCGGCTTCTAATGCGGCTAACTGTACCGCGAGCGCGCTGAGCCGCGCCGCGCCGAGTTCGCCGTGGGGCTCGTTCGCAACCGTAGAGTCGAGGGTCAGCACACGCCAGTTACCTAGCGCTAAGGTCTGCATCGCCTCGGGTAAGAGCGCGTGCATTGCGGCTGGCTTATCGTGATTGCCAGGCAGCCAGCACAGTGGCGCCAAGGGTTCGGTGAGATCGATGAAGCGCTGATAGGATTCGGCGCTGCCGTCTTGCGACAGATCGCCGGTGGCGAGCACGGCGTCGAATGTGGCGCCGCAGTGTAATGCGTGATCGACCACCGCGCTCAACGAGGCTGCGGTGTTGATGCCTTTGAGTGTCGCGCTAGAGGAGACGCTGAGATGCGGATCGCTAAGCTGGAGTAGCAGGTGGCTACTCACCGTGCGCTGCCCACACCACCTCGGCGCTATGACCCACACGCAGGCAATGCGACAGCCATTCGCCAAGAAACTGATTTACCTGCCCCTTCTCGTCGGCCTGATACATGTGGGCGTTCGGCTGCGCGTAGCGAGGTTGCAGGTTCTTGTGACCCTGATACGACACGACCTCGGCGGTGCTGGCGTCGTGGTAGACCCGAATGAGCATCGACGGGTTGGTCATCCACTCGCGCATCACGGGTCGCTGCACGATTTCTAATGTGGAGGTGTATTTAAAGGCTTCGAGCACGGTGATTTCGACGGTCACCGGCTCTGCTTCGAGTTCGGCGAGGGTAAACACACAGCGCAGACCTTCGAGCGCCTGTTCTGTGCCCAGATACTCGCGCTCGCGGTGAGCGGCGAGAACAGGCACCAGCCGCAGCAAGCGAATGTAATTGGCATCACATTCAGCCATCTGCTTGATCAGGTCTATGCTGTAAGGATTCTTTGCCATAGCTTAGTGTATCTAGCCGCCTACTTTGTTTCGGTGTCTGTTTCAGCCTCGGCTTCAGCTTCTGCGCTCCAGCTCGCTTCGAGCTGGCGTCGATGAATCTGTAGCCACTGTAGCGCGATGATCGACATCGCGTTGTGAATTTTGCCCGTTTCAACGAGGCGGACCGCCTCTTCTACGTCGAGCACCACAACCTCGATGTCTTCGTGCTCATCGTCGAGCCCAAATACACCGCCGGCTGTGCTCGCATCTACCCTGCCGCAAAACAGCGTGATGCGCTCGTTGCTAATGCCGGGGCTGTTGTAATACTCGCTAATCTTCACCAAGCCGCGGGGGGCGAGGTCGGCCTCTTCCACGCTCTCGCGCGCGGCGACCTCAATCGGCTGCTCGCCGGGTTCAACCATGCCGGCTACTAACTCGAGCAACCACGGGTCTTGCCGTTCGTCGAGCATGCCAATGCGAATCTGCCGCACCAGCACCACCTGATCTAAGTCGGGATCGAATAGCAATACGCCTACCGCGCGCGGGCGCAGCAACAGCTCGCGCGTCATGGTTTCGCTCGAGCCGCCAGCGAACAGCGAGTGTCGCAGCCGCAGCCGATCTACCCGCAAGAAGCCGCTGAGCAGCGTCTCGCGCGACTCAACCTCGACGCGTAAATCGGCTTTGGGGAGCATGTCCACTAACTTACTGTAATTAGACAGTTGGCTAGTCGCGGGCCGTTACTTCGAGCAGGTGGTAGCCGAACTGTGTTTGCACGGGGCCCTGTAGCGAGCCAACTGGTGCGCTGAATACCACTTCGTCGAACTCTTTAACCATCATGCCCGGGCCGAAAGAGCCGAGGTCGCCGCCTTGGGCTTTAGAGGGGCAAGAAGAATGCGCCTTGGCGACTTCCGCAAAGTCTTCACCGCCGTCGATGCGAGTCTTCAGGTCTAGGCACTCTTGCTCTGTTTGCACGAGGATGTGGCGGGCGCTTGCTGTAGTCATAGTCTTGTCCTTGGTATTTATCAAATAGGAATGGGGCATTGTAGGGACGCGCCTCGGCGATGTACAGGCGTCAAAACGCGCTAAAAATGCGCTATACTTACGCCCGCGCTCCCAGCGATTTGATTTTCGTTACTTCCGCTTTTTGCAGGATCTCCGTATGGCATTCCCCGAACCGGCACCACGCAGGCATGTGCACACGCGTGCAATCGACTACCGCGGCTACGAACGCGAAGATGGCCTCTGGGACATCGAAGCGCACATGACCGACACCAAGACCTACCAGTTTCGTAATGACTGGCGCGGTGAAGTGCCGGTGGGCGAGCCCTTGCACGAGATGTTGCTGCGCGTAACGATCGACGACAGCTTCACGATTGTCGACATAGAAGCTGCAACCGAACGCAGCCCCTTCGAGATGTGCCCGAGCATCACGCCTAACTATAAGGCCTGCATCGGCATTCAGATGGGCCGTGGCTGGCGCCAGCAGGTACGCATGAAAGTGGGCGGCACGCACGGCTGCACGCATCTTACCGAGCTGCTTTATCCGATGGCGACCGCGGCGATGCAGACGATTTGGCCACTCATGAAACATCGCCAGAACAAGGCCGATTCTCATATCGAGCCCAGCGACAAGCGCCCAGGCGTCATCGACACCTGCCATGCGTGGGCAGCAGACTCGCCGGTCGTAAAGATGAACGCGCCGACCTTTTATACTGGCGAGGAGTGAGGCGACGGACGCTTGTCGGTGCGTGGAAAACGCACAGAGAAGCGCGCACCCTGACCCTGCCGGCCTTCGGCGATGTCGACCGAGGCCCCGTGTGCGAGGGCTATCTCCCGCACAATCGCCAGGCCTAACCCGCACCCTTCGCGCTCGGTGTCGTTGACATTTCCTGCCGTAGATCGGAAAAATCTTTCGAAGATTTGTGGCCAATGATCTTCCGCGATTCCGGGGCCGTCGTCTTCGATCACGAGCGTGATCGCCTTCTCCTCATTACGCACACTCACCCACACGTTGCCGCCCGGCTGCGTGTACTGAATAGCATTCTCGATGAGATTGGTGATCATCTCGGAGATCAGCGTCAACTCGCCGGCAACCTCTGACCCTTCCACCGCGTCGCTGTGAACGCTAATGTCCTTTGCCGAGGCAAGCTGCCGCAGCTGCATGCAGCACTGCTGAACGACAGAATACAAATTCACCGGCGTGCGCCGCAGGCCACGCCCCATTGCCGCCTCGGCTCGCGCCAATTTCATTAGCTGTGAGTTCACGTGGGTCATCGCGTCGGCAGCGCGGGAGATACGCGCCAAGGCCTCGGCGATGGATGGCTGATTTCCATCCAGCTCCGATTCTGCGAGCTGCGCCTGCAGTTTTAATCCGGCTAGGGGCGTGCGTATCTGGTGCGCAATATTGCCGATGAATTGCTCGCGCGTGCTAATGGCAGTATCAATCCTTTCGAGGAGGCTGTTGGTGTTCTCAACAACGCCTCTGAGCTCGGCGGGCACCGAGCCAACATCGATGGGCGTGAGGTCTTGCGGCGATCTTTGCCCTAGCTCATCACCCAGTAGTGTCAGCGGTCGCAGTCCACGATCAAACGCCGATCCGATCATCAGTAGAGCGAGCAGTACAACGAGCGAATTGGTGGTGAGGGCATCGATAAACAGACTGTAATTATTCTCACTGCGGCCCGTCACGTCTTCGGCGACGGTCGCAGTCAGTAAGCCCGCGCTCGTTTGCCGCCTAAGCGACACCGCGCGCACCGGGCTCGCCCCAACGGTGAGTAAACGAAAGGAGGGCTGCCCCTCAAGATCTGCCGGAGTCTCGTTGGCGAGTCGCGAACCAGAAAGAAGCACCGAATCAGCATCGACTATTTCGTACTGGTCGCCCCGAATGCCTAACACCGCAAGCTCTGCTTCGAGATCTCTGTCGGCTGAAAAAGCAATGAGTAGGCGCTCTGCGCGGTCGACTAGCCACTCATCGTAGATCTGATTGGCGGCATGAAGCCCAATGCGGTAGGACACAATCGCTTCGACCAGTAGCAGGATGACGAATGGCCCGCCGACTAACAGAAGGAGTTGTGAGCGCAGCGACAATGAACCCATTATTCTAAATACTCGATGGAATACCCTACGCCGCGGACGGTGCGGATGAACACGCCGCTGCAGTCGAGCCTGCGTCGCAAACGATGCACATACACCTCGACCGCATTGGGGCCAATATCCTCGGCCTGCAATGCCAATCGCTGATTCAATCGGGTCTTGCCGACTACTCGAGGTGCCTGAGTCATCAGTGCTTCGAGCACCTCGAATTCGCGCAGCGTTAACTCCAAATGCGCATCGCCTAATCGGGCCGTGCGCGCGAACGGATCGATCTCTAGGGGACCAAGGCGCAGTTTTTCGCGAATCTCTGCATGGCCTCGTCGCAGCAAAGCCCTCACTCGCGCTTGCAGCTCCCTCAGCTCGAACGGCTTTTCCATATAGTCATCGGCACCCGTGTCTAAGGATTCGATCTGTTGGTCCATGCCGTCACGCGCCGTCAGCACGAGCACGGGCACGGGTTGCTTGCGCTGCCTTAGCGCTCGTAGCACTTCGAGTCCGTCCATGTCGGGCAAGCCTAAATCTAAGACGACCAAGTCGAACTCGCCGCCCCGCAGATGCTGATCGGCCGTGCGCCCATCGGCGGCATGCACTACGCCATACGATGCCCGGCGCAGTGCAGTCGACAAGCCATCGGCTAGCAACGCGTCGTCTTCCACTATTAACACATTCATGACTAGAGCCTCATGAGTACGCAACTAAGCGTTGCTCACAGTAACCACACGGGTGATAAAAAAATCGATAGTCACTGGAAAGAAAAATTATTAACACCGAATAGTGCCCGCCGCCACTAAACCGCTGCTGATAGTGCTGAGTAATAACCTTTCCTGAAAGGTTTCTGAAAGGCTTATTACGCAAAGATGCGAGCCTAGGTTCATCGGCTCGCGCCTGCGCGCGCCACTACTATTTGTCAGCACTTTTGATGAGAGCGTTGTATGTTTAGTGTCAGCAGTTTGAAACGGGATATCCCTGCAAGCTTAGTTGTCTTCTTCGTGGCCTTGCCGCTTTGCCTCGGCATTGCCTTGGCGTCCGGGGCGCCTCTTTTCGCGGGGCTTATCGCTGGCATCGTCGGCGGGATAGTCGTCGGCAGTATTAGCAAGGCGCCTATCGGCGTGTCGGGGCCCGCCGCGGGACTCACAGTCATCGTACTGACCGCCATCGAAACCCTGGGCTCCTATCAATACTTTCTCCTCGCGGTGTTCTTGGCCGGCCTCATTCAAATAGGGCTTGGCTTACTGCGAGCGGGCGTTCTCGGCTATTTCTTTCCCTCGTCTGTGATCAACGGCATGCTCACGGGCATCGGACTCATTATCATCCTCAAGCAGATTCCTTACGCGTTCGGGTTTCTGACGCCAAGCAACAGCAATATGCTGCCCTTTTCGAACGATGGCAGCGGAACGATTGCCGCCCTCTTCGATATCCTTAATTTTGTTCATCCCGGTGTCATGCTTATCTCACTGGTTTCGGTCGTGCTGCTTATCGTTTGGGAGCGGCCTTGGGTGAAGCAAAACAAACTACTCGGTGGGCTCCCGGGCCCTGTCGTTGCCGTGGTAGTGGCTGTGATTCTACAACTGGGTTTTAGCGGTCTAGAAGTTCTGGCATTGACGCCAGACTATCTCGTGAGCGTGCCAGTCGCCGGCAGCGTTGCCGAATTCGTTGGGCTCTTCACGCTGCCCGACTTCAGCCAGCTCACCAATCCAGCAATTTGGACCGTGGCCTTTACGCTCGCCATCGTCGCTAGCATCGAGACACTGCTGTGTGTTGAAGCTATCGACAAGCTTGACCCGCAAAAACGCACGACACCCACAAACAGAGAGCTCATCGCCCAAGGCGTCGGCAACTCGGTGTCGGGGCTCATTGGCGGATTGCCGCTCACCCAAGTAATCGTGCGCAGCTCGGCAAACTTGCAGGCACGCGCTGCCTCGAAGCTGTCGGCGATACTGCATGGCTTCTTGCTACTCATCTGCATCGCAGCGGTGCCCACATTACTCAACAAGATACCCTTGGGTGTGTTGGCAGCAGTGTTAATAGTTACCGGCTACAAGCTAGCTAAGCCCAAACTATTCAAAGCGATGTGGAGCCATGGGCTCGAGCAATTCCTGCCGTTTGTTATCACTGTCGCAGGCGTTGTGTTTACAGACCTTCTCACCGGCGTGGCTCTCGGCATGGCTGCGGCGATCATCATGTTATTGCAACGCAATTACTTGAATTCGCATTTCCTCCACATCAAGGAAAGCGCAACCGCCGAAGGGCGCACCATCATCACGATGCGGCTCGCAGAAGAAGTCACGTTCCTTAATAAAGGCGCCATCAAAAAGCAGTTCGACAACGTCCCCATCGGCAGCGTCGTCATCATCGATAAAAGCCCCTGCGTATTCATCAATCACGATGTTCAAGAATACCTGCAGGAATTTGCTGCCACTGCAGCAGAGCGCGATATTAGCGTTGAGTTTATTGAGAACGAGGCGCCTGTTAACCAACCTCAGCTCTCGGCCTCATAAGTTATGGAAAGCATCCCGCACACTCCGCTACGAGTCCTGCTCGCGCTAAAACCCTTTAGCGAAACGGCGGCGCTAGAGGCGCATCTCGAGAGCCGTTTTGCAGGGCTGTCTATCGAGCTACACGTTATCACTATCGCCTCATCCCCTGCTAAAGCTGGTGCGGCGCTCGTGCATTTACGCGCACAAGGCGAGCGCCTTAAGCAGCTTAGCTGCGTGGCTCATGTGCGGACTCAGCTAGATGAGGGCCAAGTCGCCGAGGCTATCAATGCTGCCGCACTTAGGCTGCGCCCCAGCGTTGTGCTGCTACAAAAACTTCAGCGCAAGCGACTGCTCTCGAGCCTAGGGCTGTCGAGTGTGACCAGACAAGTCTGCCAGCAGGCGAGTTATCCTGTCGAAGTCATCAGACAACGTAGCGCCGGTGCGGAAGAGGCCTATCGCGTCTTGATCCCAATGACCGAAGAGTCTTTGGATCTCTACCCAATAGAAAAGTTGCTCGACCACCCGCTTCCGGAATCCTCGATTGTCCGATTCCTCGCGCTATTACCACCCCAGCTCGACGACGGCTTCGCAGAATCGTCTGCGATCGAAATCCTCAGAGACCTTGGGGCAAGTACCGCGCGCACCGTCCGCTTAGAGAGTCGGTTACAACAGCTATGCGACGCGCTCAGCGCAGCGTTAGACCCGTCGATACGAATCGACTACCAGATCCAATACGAATCGTCTTCTGCGTCTGCGATCTCGGAGTCTATCCGTCTCGGCGCCGACCTATTGGTCATACCCAATCAGACAGCGGATGGTTTTACCCAAGGCGTCAACCGCGCTATGTCGCCCGCCGCGATGCTCATGGCCGCCCACTGCTCGGTATTGATGCTCGGACATAGCTTGCCGCGCAACTTTGCGTTGGGAAATCGCCTTCTCTCAATTGCTGCGTCCAATCAGCAGCCAAATCCTTAATCATTTTCTTCTCATTCATTGGAGTTCATTATGAGTTCAAAACCTATGACCCATTCTAATCAAGAGGAAGATCAGCTCGCGTTCACCGGAAGGCTTTTCGGTGGACTGCGGAACGATCTCGCTCGGAAAGCGCCGCACTATTTTAGCGATTACAAAGAAGGCTTCAGCAGCAAAGTCCTCGGCTCTGTTAGCTTTCTCTTCTTTGCCTGCCTCGCTAATGCGATCGCCTTTGGCGCATTGACCAGCGTGCTTACTGGCGGCGAGATCGGCACGGTAGAGATGATTGTTGCCACAGCAATCGGCGGCATCGTCTTTGCGATATTCTCAGGACAACCATTGACGATACTCGGGGGCACAGGCCCGATTGTTATCTTCACCGCGCTGCTCTACGAGCTGTGTCAGGCGCAGGGACTGCCCTTCTTGCCGGTCTATGCCTGGGTAGGTATCTGGTCCAGCCTGCTTTTGCTGGTGTTGGTTGCAACCGATGCGAGCGCGCTTATGCGCCTATTCACCAAGTTTACCGATGAGATTTTTGCGGCGCTTGTGGCGGTCATCTTCTTAGTCGAGGCACTCACCTCAGTTATCACGCCTTTGGTATCGGTAGATACCAGCACGGCAACTGCGCTTATGACGATCATCCTTTCGTTTGGAACGTTTTTCTTGGCGAAGACCTTCAAGGGCTTTATCAATACGCGCTTCTTTAACGGGAAAGTGCGGAGCTTTGTTTCCGACTTTGGACCTGCCTTGGCGATTCTCGTCATGACGCTTTTTGCGCTTTCCATGCCTTCGGTTCAGCTGTCTGTCCCTGCAATTCCCGAGACGTTCGGCACCACAACGGGACGCGCGTGGATGATCGACCTTTTCTCTATCCCAACATGGATGATCCTATTCTGTATCGGTCCGGCGATTCTCGTCACCGTCCTCTTGTTCCTCGATCAGAACATCACAACCCGACTCGTAAACAACCCCGCTTACTCATTGCGCAAAGGCGGTGGGTATCACCTCGACCTTACTGTCGTGGGTGGACTGGTGCTTGTCGCTTCGGTGTTTGGTTTGCCTTGGATCGTCGCCGCCACAGTGCACTCACTCAACCATGTTAAGAGCCTGTCCTCGACAGCTGATTCAGCAGTCAAAGGCGAGCCGCAGCAGAGCAAAGTCACCGAGAATCGTGTCTCGGGTTTGCTTATCCATTTACTCATCGGCTGTTCGATCTTCCTGCTGCCGTTGGTTAAAGCCATTCCCATGGAAGTGCTCTTTGGTCTATTCCTCTTTATGGGCATTTCGACGCTTAATGGCACAGACCTGTTCGAGCGCTGCAAACTGTGGATGATCGACAAGCATTTGTATCCCCAAGAGGGCTACATGCAGCGCGTGCCGATGAAAGTGGTGCGCAGCTTTACAGTCATTCAAGTAGGAGCGCTTGGCTTGCTGTGGGTTCTCAAGAGCAGCGCACTAGGAATTCTATTCCCGCTGCTTATTGCCATGCTGGTTCCGCTTCGTCAGCTGCTGTCGCGCTATTTCGACGACGCGCATCTCACGGCGCTAGACGAACACTAGCGGTAGATTTTGGGGAAGACGACGCCGATGGTCACGCCTTCGGCGTCTACCCGATTCTCCGCGCGAATAGAACCGCCATGAAATTCGGCGATCAGGCGCGCAATGTGTAAGCCTATGCCTAGGTGAGGCTCTTTTTGTTTTTCCTGCGGCCTAACCGACACCATTGATTCGAACACGCGGTCTTTCATTGCCTCCGGCAGGTAAGGCCCGGCGTTCGAGACCCGCACGAGTATATGGTCCCGCAGTTCTCGGCATTGAAACACGATGGGCTGATTGGGATAACAAAATTCCACTGCGTTGGCGGCGAGTTTGTCGAGTAATTGAGCGACATATTCAGGCACGCCATTGATGTATTGCGGGCCGGGTTCCGACTGAAGTTCAAATTTGGAGTCTGGGTAGGCCAGCTTATAGCCCTCTACACAGCCGTAAACCACGGCGCTCACATCGATACGTTCTTTCTCCGACGTCTGTAGCATCTGTTCTAGCCGCGTCGCCTCACTCATGCTTGTTAGGATGAGGTTAAGCCGACTAATCCCTTCCTCAGCGCGCGCGACATAGACTGCACTATCGGCGTCTGTGTTGTTCATCGCCAGATTCTCGATTGAGCTGCGTACCACAGTCACTGGCGTCCGCAGCTCATGCGAAAGCCGTGACGACATATTCTCGAGGTAGCTCGTGTACTGCGAAAGTCGCTCGACGATGCTGGCAAAGCTGCGTGAGAGATCACCGATCTCGTCGGAGTTGCGCGAAGGCACGATGGTGTTCTGCACCCGTCCTGATTCGTCGATGATTTGCTCTGCCTGATTGCGTAATCCACGGATCCGGGTGGAGATGCGCGACGCGAAAAGAAACAGGCCGAGCACGACAACCAGCATAACAGCGAGAATAGTATTAAAGAGCGTTTCTAAAGCCTGATTGCGGAACGTACGCAGGCCATTCATATTCTGGTCAACCACCACCGCGCCTAAGACCTCTCCGTTGGCAAGGATTGGGTGCGCCGCTTCGAGCAAGCGCGTCTGGGTATCGGACAGCGTGCGAAACTGGGTGAAGGCCTCGCCAGTCAGCGCGGCGTCGATATGCGCGCCTTCGCGGGTGACGCCAGAATAAAGCTCGTCGAAAAAATCGTTACTCGGCTTACTGAGTATTTGGTAGTAAACGGGGTTTAGGATTTTTTCTTGTAAAAAGGCAACAACCGGATTGCTCGGCGTCGCAGTCGCCGGCGGCACCAGCGTAAGCCCCGTTGCTGTTTGAATATCGCCTGCGGTGAGCAACACGCGGCCGCTGCGGTCAACGACCTGAATACGCGAATTGGAATTGCCCATGCCGGCAACGATGCGATCGATTTCCGGCGTCGGCAGGCGCAGCGAGCCTAGGTCATTAATGCTCGCGGTGTCATAGGTTGCGATCGCCGTAGACATCGCCCGCGTGTCGACATCGTCCACGTCGAATAGCGCGAAGCCGAGTCGCGAGCCCAACATATCGAAGGGGATTTGCAGCTCGATCTCGTAGCCTTCGTCGGTCTCATACCACTGACCGCTAATGCGTTCTTCATGCACGGGATTGGAGAAATTTTCATCGACGCTAAACGGATAGAGAAATTCGGGCTCATGCGGCGCGACGATAAAGTGGCGTACATCGGTCCCTTCTCGATTCAGCATAGAGATGCGCAAAAAATCCGATCGATTAACGCGGAGGCTGTCGCGGCTGCGATACACGACCTTGTCGTCGCGCACTTTAAAGTAAGCGTATAACGAGCCATTGTGAGACCCGACCATGGTGCGATAGCTAAGCGTGTCTTCACGCCCGTAATAGCGCGAAGGCGTGAGCTGGGTGCGTAAATAGGCGCTGTCGTCGTAGGCGACTTCGTAGCGTTGGTATTCCCCCCAGTCGACGAGCGAGCCGTCTGTGAGCGAGAGTGCAGAAAAAATAGGATAGACGTAAAGATCTTCAGTTCGGCGGGCAGGCTCGTAACTGCCTTCGTCGAAAAGTTCTGGGCGTTCGTTGAGCGCGGTGGCAAGCGCCTGTGCAGTGCCGAGTACGGTCTGCTCTTGGCCGCGACGCAGATACTCTTCCATCTCAAGAATATACTGATAACCCAACCACGGAATAACCAGCAAGAAAGCCGACATGAAGACGAGTTTGGAGCGAATACCAAACGGATTACGGCTGACTTGCACGTTCACCCTAGGCAGCCTCTTCGGCGATATTCCAGCGGTAGCCCATGCCGTAAACGGTCTCGATGCAATCGAACTCTTCGCTAATGGCGATGAACTTCTTGCGGATGCGCTTCACATGGGAGGTGATGGTACTGCCGTCGACGAATATCTTCGATTCTTGCATGAGCACCTGGCGGCTCTTCACGTGGCCGGGGTACTTGGCCAGCGCGTGTACCATCCAAAATTCGGTGACGGTGAGCGCAACGGGCTGATCGTCCCAGCGCACGGTTAGCCGACCGATGTCGAGCACCATGCGGCCACGATGCAGGAGGCTTTCTGGCGACGGTGGCTGATCTATAACATCTTGGCGGCGGAATAACGCGGCGATGCGCGCCGTTAGGTGCGGCAGGCTAATGTCTTTGGTGAGGTAATCATCGGCGCCCATTCGCAGGCCGCTGACGGTGTCGAAGTCGTTGTCGCGCGCGGTGAGAAAGATGATAGGCAGGGTTTCGGACATCGAGCGAAGCGCCTGACACAGGGTAAAACCGCCATCGATTTCGTTATCGAGTCCAATATCGATTATCGCGAGATTCGGCAGGCGCATATCAAATGCCGCCATGGCCTCTTTGCGATTAGCGTAGGTTTGCACCTCGTAGCCCTGCTTGCGCAGCACGTCGGCGTAGTTTTCGCGGATTGCTGCCTCGTCTTCGACGATAGCGATGCGTCTGCTCATGCGATCTTTTCCCTCATGCGTACCTGCCAGTGTCTGGTTTCGAAGCGACTATACGCTTTTCGTCGTATGCCGCCAGTGCCGTTGCATAAGCCGCAACTATTGCCCCTATTTTGCCATAATTAGTCAGTGCCTAGCCCTTCACCACGCCTTGCGAGGTTACAAAGTACAGGTTTAATGGCTTCATTGGAAAAACCCAGTGGGGGATTGGACATGAAAGACCTGCAACTCGTTATCGGCAACAAGAATTATTCCTCTTGGTC
Organism: Gammaproteobacteria bacterium; assembly: GCA_024639905.1. Taxonomy (GTDB): domain Bacteria; phylum Pseudomonadota; class Gammaproteobacteria; order Pseudomonadales; family Pseudohongiellaceae; genus UBA9145. The sequence continues at coordinate 338,969 of JAHEGE010000008.1, forward strand.
GCTCGCGCCTTGGCTGTTGCTCAAGATGTACGACGTCGACTTCGACGAGGTGCAAGTGGCGCTCTACCAAGACAACACCGCCGAGAAGCTCGGGCCACACTCACCGTCTTTGAAGGTGCCAGCACTGCGGCACAAGGATGATGTGACGGTGTGGGACTCGCTGTCGATCTGCGAATACTTGTCTGAGGAATTACTCCTCGGCGCCGGCTGGCCAACCGGGGCCAAACGCCGTGCCACCGCTCGCTCGGTCTGCGCCGAGATGCATTCGGAGTTCGCGCTGCTACGCCGCGAGTGGCCCATGAATTGCTCGGCTAGCGTGAGAATGAAACCCAGTCGCGAACTGCGTGATGAGATCGCGCGCATCGACGCCATTTGGAGCTGCTGCCGCCGCCGCTACGGCGAGAACGGCACCTATTTATTTGGGCGCTTCTCGATAGCGGACTGTTTTATGGCGCCAATGGCGCTCGCCTTCGAGTCTTACGGCGCCGAGTTAAGCGGTGACGCAAGAGCCTATATGGAGGCGTTGCTGGACAACCCCTTCGTTCAAAGCTGGAAGCGTCAAGGCCAGCAGGAAGAACGCTCCGCTGGCGTTGCTCTTAGGAGTGTTGGCTAACTGGTGCGCGCCGGCAGCACGTCGCGCAGCTTGATTGCCATATCCAGAATCGCCTCTTCGGTCGTCGCCCAGTCGATGCACGCGTCGGTAACCGAGACGCCGTATTTTAGGTCGGCGAGGTCTTTCGGGATGCTCTGATTACCGTGATTAATGTTGCTCTCAACCATGAGCGCGATAATCGACTGATTACCCTCCATGATTTGGTGTGTCACGTCTTTCATGACAAGAGGCTGCACGCTTGGGTCTTTATTTGAGTTCGCGTGGCTGCAATCGATCATGATGTTATTAGTCACCCCACCATCGAGCAGCGCATGCTCGCACTGGGCAACGTGGACGCTGTCGTAATTTGGGCCATTGCTGCCGCCGCGCAGCACAACGTGCGCGTAGGGATTGCCCTTAGTCTCGACCACCGACACCTTGCCCTTGCCGTTAATGCCGAGGAAACGATGCGGATTAGAGACCGATTGCATCGCGTTTACCGCCACGGTCAGTCCGCCATCGGTGCCGTTCTTAAAGCCTACCGCGCTGGATAAGCCCGACGACATCTCCCTGTGGGTTTGCGACTCGGTTGTGCGCGCGCCGATAGCCGACCACGCGATGATGTCTTGCATGTACTGCGGCGAAATAGGGTCCAGCGCCTCGGTCGAGGTCGGCAGACCAATCTCATTGATATCTAGAAGTAATTCGCGTCCCTTACGCAGTCCCTCTTCGATCTTAAAAGAGTCGTCGAGGTAGGGGTCGTTGATGAGACCCTTCCAGCCGATGGACGTGCGCGGCTTCTCGAAATAAACGCGCATGACGATGTAGAGCGTGTCGGCAACTTTATCCGCGAGGCCCTTGAGGCGGCGCGCGTAATCCAGCGCAGCTTCGGTATCGTGGATAGAGCAGGGGCCCACCACGACGAAGAGCCGCGGGTCTTTGCGGTCGAGTATGTCGTAAATCGTTTGTCTCGCGGCGAGCACCGACTCCAAGGCTGCGCCTTCTAAAGGCAATTCCGCCTTAAGCTGTTTAGGCGTGATAATCGGCTCATTGGAGGCTATGTTTTGGTCTTCGCTTTTCATGATGCGTCTCTGCTCTGCGGCTTTACGTCTTCACGGCTGTGAGCCGGCACTGGGTATTCGGGTCGAAGCGTCTGTTTTCGCTGGATAATTTAGGCTTCAACGTAACGGGCAGCAATAATAGCAAAGTAGCGCCGCGCCGCAATGCCTAATCTAGGGTCGAGGCGGTGACAGGGCAACCGATTTAGCTTTTGGCCCGCCGACCGAAAACCTAGGGTAGCGTCGGCGATAGCGGGCGCGTAAAGGGGGAAGCTACGTGCACATTAGCCAAGATTTCGACGCCGGCAACATCGAGGTGGTCAGCGCTGCGAGGGCGGACGACATCCAGCTGCGTATTCGCCACGACAAGGATTCTGAGTTTTATCAGTGGTTCTATTTCAGGCTCAGCGGCGTCCGTGACGTGCCCTGCACGCTAAAAATACTCAATGCAGCCGGCGCCGCGTACCCCGCGGGGTTCGAAGACTACCGCGTGGTGTATTCCTACGATCGCCAGCACTGGCGGCGCTATCCGACCACACTTGAAGGCGGAGAGCTGCGCATCGAGATTACGCCGCAGCAGGACGCGATGTACTTCGCGTATTTCACGCCGTATTCCATGGAGCGCCATGCCGACCTCGTCGCGCGCAGCCTGCAATCGCCCATATGCAATCTCACCATATTGGGCCAGAGCGTGGATGGGCAGGACATAGACCTCCTGCGGATAGCGGGGCCTGGGGACGCGAGTGGCCGCAAGAACTGTTGGCTCATCGCACGGCAGCATCCGGGCGAAAGCATGGCGCAGTGGTGGATGGAGGGCGCGCTTGAGCGCCTCGTCGATCCCTTCGACGAGTTCAGCGCGGCGCTGCTGCAACGCTGCAATTTCTTCGTCGTGCCTAACATGAATCCCGACGGCAGCCGTCGCGGCCACCTCCGCACCAACGCCGTGGGTCGCAATCTCAACCGCGAATGGGCCGCCCCCTCGATGGAGAAGTCCCCTGAAGTCTACCTTGTAAGCGAAGCGATGACTCACTTCGGTGTCGATTTCTTCCTCGACGTTCATGGCGACGAATCCCTGCCCTACTGCTTTATTGCCGGCGTAGAAGGGCTAGCAGGCTGGACAGCCGAAGACCAAGCGAAGTTAGATTTCTACAAAACCCGCCTCGCCGAAATCAACGATGATTTCCAAACCGAGGTTGGCTACCCCACCAAAGGGCCGGGAGAGGCCAATCTCAGCATGAGCACCGGCTTCGTCGGCAGCCGCTTCGGCTGCCTAGCCATGACCCTCGAGATGCCGTTCAAAGACACCACCGCCACCCCCGACCCCGAGTTCGGCTGGAGCGGCGAGCGCAGCAAGGCCCTGGCCCACTCCTGCCTAGAAGCCCTCGCCGCCTCACTCTAACCCCGGGGTCAGGTCTTTCATCGATGCATCTAATGGCGATATTTGCAGCTAGATGCATCGATGAAAGACCTGACCCCGGGTGTATTTGTCACCTATGGTTACACTGTGTAGAATGCGGCAGGTTTGGGGGTTGTACCCACGCCACAAATTAAAGGCAGTCTATTATGGGACGAATAGCTCAACTCGCCGGCGTCATCGCGCTTACGACACTTAGCGCTAACGCAAGCCACGCAGCGGATGACCTCTATAGCATCTTGGAACTCGCGCTCGACAACGACCCCACACTGCGTCAGGCAGAAGCCAATTACCGCGCGAATCGCGAGAACATGATTCAGAGTCGTGCCAATTTGCTGCCTAATCTCAACGCAACTGGCAACACGGCACGCCTCACGAGTGGACCTACCGATGAAATCAGTGCTGTGAATCCGTTCACGGGCCAGCTTCAGGTTCAGCAAGCACATAGCTTTCGTCCTGGCATTAATAACCACGGCTGGGGTCTCAACCTGAATCAGAGCCTTGTGAATCTCGCCCAGTGGTACAGCTTCCAAAGCGCTCGCGCAGCGGACAAGGCAGCAGCAGTAAACCTCGCAGCACAAGAGCAGGATCTCATCATGCGCGTGTCCATGGCCTATTTCGATGTGCTACGCGCAATCGATCTACTGGATACGAACGTGCAAGAAGAAGAAGCTGCCGCACGCTCGCTCGAGCAAACGCAACAGCGCGAAGAGGTTGGCTTGGTCCCAATAACCGATGTTTTCGACGCGCAGGCAGCATTCGACCTCGCGCGCAACACTACGATTCTGCAACAAGACTTTTTGCGATCACGCTACGAAGCGCTAGAGGCCATCACCGGTCAGCCTCATCCCGATATCGAGGTGCTTGACGCGGAATTTCCAATTGTGGACGCCGATGGCACCCTCAATGAATGGGAGCAGCAAGCCGAAGGCAACAGTCTAGCTATCGCCGCTGCCCAGTTCACGCTTGAGTCACAGGAGCAGACGCTTCGAGCAAGAAAAAGCGATCATCTTCCTACCATTGGCATAGCAGGTAATTTTGCGCATAACGTCACGAAGCCAATTATTCAGCAGGGCATCACGATCGGTGGCGGTGCATTCGATAGAACGTCACTCGCATTGAACATCACCGTGCCTCTCTACAGTGGAGGCGCGGTCCGCTCGCGTCGTCGCGCAGCAGAGTACGGCGTTGTCGCCGCTAAGGAATCCCTCGAGCTAACCAAGCGTCAACTCACGCAAAACATACGCAACGCCTATCGTCGAGTTAACACAGATGTCATGGTTATTGCTCAGCGCCAGCAATCGATTCTGTCGGCGCAGACTGCATTGGATGCAACCGAACTCGGCGCAGAGGTAGGTACGCGCAACATCGTTGAAGTGCTGCGCGCTAGAGAGAATTTGTACCGCGCCTTACGTCAATACGCAGACGCTCGCTACAATTATGTGATCGACAGCCTTACGCTGAAGCAGACTGCCGGCATCTTGACGCCACAAGATGTGATCGAATTAAACGAATGGTTGGGGGCGCAGCAGTAAGCTGCCAAACAATTTGTTTGCAGCGAACCGCCTCTCTCAAAAAATTGCGCTAAACCGCCTGTGATTTAGCGAGATACTTGCCGAGTGTCTCGTAGTATTTTTGCGCGAGGGGTGTAGGCACGACGTATTTGATTCGCGCGTCGTAATCGTCAGACTCCACCTTAACCATGCCTTTTTCGGTGAGCTGCTTGAGCCGGCTGTGCTTAGTGCGCTGAGAGATCTCCGGCATCGCCTCGAGCGCCTCCATCGTAGCCAGCTTACGTCCCTCATACCAAGAGATCGAGCAGGCGTTGAGCAGGCCGGTCTCTACTGCGTCTAGGGCAGGAAACTTCGGCATGTCTTCCAAGGCCTTAGCGAGATTAAGGAAGCGCAGGTAAGGTAAATCTTTTTTCATAATAATTCGCAAATGTAAGAATTTGTAGGTTTATCGCTTGATCAGTCTACCACATTGTGGCGGAAGACCAATATCCGACAATTCGTGGGACACTTTCAGCTCAAGCAGAGGAACCTCTGCCTTTCAGGCCTCTAAGAACAATCGAAATAAACCAAAGCATCAGCATCGATCCCAGCGCATCGCCAATAAACATGGCCGCCAGCTGCTCAAAGGAGTGCGTCGTTTGAGGGGTATACCAAAAGGCGAAGTAGTGGCTCGTCGCGCTTAAGGCTGCGGTGAGAATTGCGATCTGAAGGATCGTTGATAGTTGGAGCCCTGCGAGTTCGCCGCTCAGCTGCGAGGTAAGCGATGGTCGTTTCCGCAGCAGGTTGAGCGCTAACCAGGCAGGGACAGAGCTCGCCGCGCTTACCGCAATCAGCGCCGGTAGCGTAAGCGGCGACACGGGAAAAGTAATTATCGCTCCTAGAAAGAGGCCTGCGACACCGGCTCCACCGAAAAGCAAGACTGCGAGCGGCCGAATCATGGCGGGCAGGAAGATAAGGTTCGCGACTACGTTAAGCTGCGCACCGGCGAAAACAGCCTCGTTAAACATGAACACAAGCGACCATAAGAAAGCGACTATCAGGGCGTAGATAAGCTGGCTGCGGGCGCGAGTGAGCATAAGCGACTATCTTTAACTTCGTGGCTTTTAGTCTGGCATCGCTTCCCCTCTGGTGCAAGTAGGGTAAACTTCTCATTTTGACCATGGTCCGATCTATGCGATCTAAACTTCCCCACCACGGCACAACTATCTTCACCGTGATGTCGAAGATGGCGCAGGAATTCGATGCGATAAACCTCTCGCAAGGCTTCCCGGATTTCGACTGCCCGCCACGACTGCGCGAGCTCGTTGCGCAGCATCTTAACGACCGCAAAAATCAGTATCCGCCTATGGCAGGCATAGCGCCGCTGCGCGAAGCAATCGCCGAAAAGGTGAGCCGCTTGTACGGGTTTGAAGCGGACCCAGAAACGGAAATAACTGTCACCTCCGGTGCAACAGAGGCGCTGTTCGATGCGATTCAGGCGAGCGTGGGGGCTGGCGACGAAGTTATCGTGTTCGATCCAGCCTATGACAGCTACGATCCCGCCATTCGATTAGCAGGCGCAACACCGGTTCATATTGCATTGACCGTGCCGGATTACGAGATCGACTTTGATGCGCTGTCCGCCGCCATAACCCCGCGTACTCGGATGATTGTGATTAACTCGCCGCACAATCCCTGCGGTTCTGTCCTTTCGAGGAAGGATCTCGACGCGCTCGCCGCATTGATTCGCTCCTACGACATACTCGTCCTCTCAGATGAGGTGTACGAGCACATGGTGTTCGATAATCAAGCGCATAGTAGCGTGCTGAGCCATGAGGAATTGCGCAACAAAAGTTTCGCTGTTTTCTCTTTCGGAAAAACCTATCATGCGACTGGCTGGAAATTAGCGTACTGCGTTGCGCCTGCAGCCTTGACTGCAGAATTTCGTAAGGTTCACCAGTTCGTTACCTTCACCAGCGTAAGTTTTGTCCAGTATGCGATCGCCGATTTCATGCGCGAGTGCCCGCAGCATGCAGATGAATTGCCCGCTTTTTATCAAGCGAAACGCGATACGTTTAATCGCTTGATTACCGATTCCCGCTTTCGCTTTACCCCCTCTGCCGGGACTTACTTTCAACTTGTCGATTACAGCGCAATAAGTGAAGTTGACGATGTTACATTCGTCAACGAACTCACCCAGAAGCATGGTGTCGCCGCTATTCCGGTCTCTGCATTTTACGAATCAAAACCTGCCACTCGCGTCATTCGCTTTTGTTTTTGCAAAGACGACACGACGCTCGAAGCGGCGGCGAAAATTTTGTGCACGTTGTGAGCCTTAGAATGGAAAGCCTCGCAGCGCAGATTAAATCCTGGGGTGCCGAGCTAGGCTTTCAGGAAGTTGCCATCACCGATGTAGACCTGAGTGCCTATGAGGGCCATTTGGAAGAATGGATCGCTCGCAACTTGCACGGCGAGATGGCCTATATGGCGAACAACCATGACAAGCGCGTGCATCCGGAGAAACTCCACCCTGGGACTATTCGTGTCGTGTGTGTGCGTATGGACTATGCCTTGCAGCGCGATAACTCGCTTAACTTTATCGATGAAAAAGATATCGCGTATGTGGCTCGTTACGCACGAGGACGTGACTACCATAAAGTTATTCGAAAACGCCTGCAGCGCTTGGCCGATAAGATTCAAGCTGAAGCGGGGCCGCTGGGCTATCGCGCGTTCGTCGACAGTGCGCCGGTGTTGGAGCGAGCCCTCGCCGAAAAAGCCGGGATCGGCTGGATCGGCAAAAACACCATGCTCATTAATAAAGACGCCGGCTCATGGTTTTTCTTAGGTGAACTATTCACTGATTTGCCCTTGCCAGTCGACACGCCAGACCTGCCCCATTGCGGCACTTGTCATGCTTGTATTGACGCCTGCCCGACGAATGCGTTTGTGCAGCCCAACCAACTCGACGCACGGCGCTGCATTTCCTATTTGACGATCGAATTGCGCGAATCGATTCCCGTTGAGTTCCGCGCAGCAATGGGCAACCGCGTGTTCGGCTGCGACGATTGCCAATTGGTGTGCCCGTGGAATAAATTCACCGAGCCAACTCGCGAGCAAGACTTTACGCCGCGCCACCGGTTAGACGCGGCATCTTTGGTAGAGCTTTTCGCCTGGAGCGAAGAAGAGTTTTTGAGCAACACCGAAGGCTCGCCGATTCGGCGCATCGGCTACGAATGCTGGCTGCGCAATATCGCAGTAGGCTTGGGTAACGCAGGCGCTAGCCCCGAAGTAAAAGCAGCGCTGCAAGCCCGCGCAGATCACGCCTCGCCCTTAGTCCGCGAACACGTAGCCTGGGCCCTGTCACGCGTCTAACCCGGGGTCAGGTCTTTCATCGATGCACCTGGTTGCACTAATTGCACAAGGGTGCGATGCGGAAAGACCTGACCCCGGGCTTATTTGATGAAGTGCTCGCGGTAGTGTCTGAGCTCTTCTATTGATTCACGAATATCATCTAAGGCCTGATGCGTCGCCTTCTTCGTAAGGCCCGTCATGATCTCAGGCTTCCATCGCTTAGCCAGCTCTTTGAGTGTGCTGACGTCGAGGTTGCGGTAATGGAAGAACGCCTCCAGTTCTGGCATGTAGTTAGCCATAAAGCGCCGATCCTGACAGATGCTATTGCCGCACAGTGGCGAGGCGTTAGGCTCTGAGTAGTCGGCGAGGAATTCGAGGGTCTGTCTTACCGCCTCTTTCTCGTCGATAGCACTCGCCTTCACGCGCTCGATTAAGCCAGACCTGCCGTGATGAGTCAGGTTCCACTCATCCATCGCGTCTAGCACGGCGTCACTTTGCTTAATCGCCAAAACGGGTCCCTCGGCGAGTAGGTTTAGATTTTCGTCGGTGACTAGTGTCGCGATCTCGATTATCTTGTCGGTGTCCGGCTTTAGCCCCGTCATCTCGAGGTCGATCCAGACCAAATTACTGCGTTTATTCATTGTGCGTTCCTCTTGCTGAGATTGTAGTGCAATCTCTTGTTTGGGTCAGGTTTTTGCGGGCCTATCCCGCCGATCGGCTTGGAAAAATGCGATAATGAAAGACCTGACCCCGGGGTAACACATGGCGAAAAGACGGCTTAGTAGGCAACAGATCGACAGGATCGCGCGCAATCAGGAATCTGATGCCGCAGTGAATGGCGTGGTCATTAGCCATTTCGGCAAGCAGCTCGATGTCGAGTCGCTAGTCGATGGCGCCATCGTACGCTGCCATCAACGCGCGAACCTGCCCACTCTCGTAACCGGCGACCGTGTCGTCTGGGAGCCGGGTGACGACGGTGTGGGCGTGATTGTCTCGCTCGCAGAGAGGCGCAGTGTGTTTGCTCGCCCTGGCTTCGCCGGGGTAGTGAAACCCATGGCTGCAAACATCGATGTAGTCTTAGTCGTCATCGCGCCAACGCCCATGCCTCATGCTAACTTAATAGACCGGTATCTTGTCGCCATCGAGACACTCGGGCTGCGTCCGATGCTTATCTTGAATAAAGCCGACTTGCTGGAAAGCTGCGAAGATCCACTCGCCATCGACGAGCTGCTCGAGATCTATCGCAGCATCGATTATTCGGTTCTCGAGGTGTCGGCTACAGGACAGCAAGGGCTCGATGCGCTGCGCCAAGCCCTTGCAGGAAGTACGACTGTGCTTGTGGGGCAATCGGGCGTAGGCAAATCGTCGTTGGTCAATGGCCTCGGCGTTGACGCGGAGCTGGCGCTTGTCGGCGGCCTGTCGACCGTGCACGACAAGGGTATGCACACGACGACGACCTCGAGACTCTTTCATCTCGAGGGCTTTGATCTCATCGACTCGCCCGGCATTCGGGAGTTCGGCTTGGGTCACGTAAGCCCCCAAGACGTCTTTGAGGGCTTTGTCGAACTTCGCGGCATGGCCGAGCCGTGCAAGTTCCGCGACTGTGCCCACCAAGGCGAGCCAGGTTGCGCGGTTATGGCGGCGATGGAAGCCGGAGAGATTCACCCGGGTCGGCTGCAGAGCTACTTCCAGATTTTGGACTCACTCTGAAGCCGAGTTAATGACGGGAAAAATGCATCGATGAAAGACCTGACCCCGGGTTAGAGGACGAAGAGAACTCGGTGCGCTTTTTGTCTTATAATAGTTCATGCCAAAGCCATTCATCCTGCTCCAATACCTTCTGCCCCAGCACCTGCTTTCGCGCCTAGTCGGCAGGATCGCGGAGAGCTCTGCCTTAAAAGCCCCATTCATCCGCTGGTTCGCTGCGCGTTACGACGTCGAGATGAGCGAAGCTGTAGAGCAGGATCCGCTTGCCTTTCCTAGCTTCAATGCCTTTTTTACCCGGGCACTGCGCGACGGAGCGCGGCCTCTGGCTTCTGAACCTAGCGCGGTGCTATGCCCTGCCGACGGCGCCATCAGTCAGCTTGGCGGCCTGTCAGAACTCGGCCTACTTCAAGCGAAGGGCCATCACTATACGGCGGCGGAGTTATTGGCTGATGCAGACGCTGGTGCGGAATTCGACCGAGGTAGCTTCGCCACGGTGTATTTGTCGCCGCGGGACTATCATCGGGTTCACATGCCGGCTGCCGGCACGCTGCGCAAGACGATCTATGTGCCCGGCGACCTGTTTTCGGTGAATAAGCAGACAGCCGGTAGTGTGCCCAGGCTATTCGCGCGCAACGAAAGACTCGTCTGCCTCTTCGACACAGATTTCGGGCCCATGGCAGTCGTATTGGTCGGCGCAATGATCGTCGCGGGCATAGAAACGGTGTGGGCTGGTCGCGTATGCCCCGGCCGCAGGCGGCAGATTACAACCACAGACTATGCCGATGCCCAGCCGCCCGTGAGTCTCGCCGCAGGCGACGAGTTAGGCCGCTTTTACCTCGGCTCCACCGCTATCGTATTATTCCCCCACGGCGCAGTCGATCTCGCCGCTGGGCTAAGCGCGGATACACCCGTTAGAATGGGTCAACTTCTGGGCCAAAAGCGCCCCAACTAAACCCGGGGTCAGGTCTTGCATCGATGCAGTTAGCTGCATTAACTTCCAGCGGATGCATCGATGAAAGACCTGACCCCGGGTGCGAGAGAGTGATTATGACGCAGGACGAGCTCAAGGCCGCCGTGGCGCGCGCCGCATTCGACTATGTTGAACGACTTATCGACGACCACAGTGGCGAGTTTATTCTCGGCGTTGGTACGGGGTCTACGGCGAATCTATTTATCGCGGAACTCGAGAAGATTAGCTCTTCCATCGCTGCCACTGTCGCAAGCTCGGAGGAGAGCGCGCGTCGATTAAAAGAAATTGGGATTCCGGTCATCGATCTTAACGCCGCAGGCATTCTGCGGGTTTACGTGGATGGCGCCGACGAGACCGACGACCATTTGCAGCTAATCAAAGGCGGCGGCGCGGCACTCACACGCGAGAAAATAATTGCAGCAGCGTCAGAGGAATTTGTGTGTATCGCAGATTCAAGCAAGCTGGTGCCGTATTTGGGCACGTTCCCATTGCCGGTCGAAGTGATTCCCATGGCTCGTAGCCACGTCGCGCGGCAGCTCGTTAAACTAGGAGGGGATCCCGTTTATCGTGAAGGGGTCATTACCGATAATGGGAATGTGATTCTTGATGTGCACAATATGAAGATTGACGAGCCTCGTAAGCTCGAGTCTGCCATCAACCAGATCACAGGCGTGGTAACTAACGGGCTGTTCGCCAATCGACCGGCAGATTTACTACTGCTTGCAACGCCAGAAGGCGTTCAAACTCTTCGAGCAAAATAAACCCAGGGGTCAGGTCTTTCTTCGTTGTATTCGGTAGCGGTTATTGCAGCCAAATGCATCGATGAAAGACCTGACCCCGGGTTAGGCGGTCTCTTAGAAGCATCAGAGACTAGAGTGGAGTGACGTTCTCCGCCTGAGGGCCTTTCTGCCCCTGAGTAACTTCCATCGTTACTTTCTGGCCTTCCATAAGTGAGCGTCGACCCGAGCCGTTGATGGCGCTGAAATGTACGAATACATCTTTGCCGCCTTCTTGCTCGATAAAGCCGAAGCCCTTCTCATCGTTAAACCACTTTACTGTACCCTCAACTGTCTCTGACATAATTCTCTCGTGCTCTAAAAAATTTTAATGTTATTGAACTTAGGCGAACCTAATTCCAACGATCAAAAATCGATCGCTTTCGCATAGTACGCATTCTGCAGAATAGATGGAAACAAAACTTGTCGCAAATTGTAGCGAGTTATTGACCCCTTTTTGCGCATGGGTTTAGAAAAAAACCCACTCTGCAACTACTCGGTCTACAACCCGCCACTTTGGATAAGAAGATGACGCGTATTACACACAATATGTTGTATGCAGCTTCTCAAATTCCGCAAGCTATAGCGTCCTCTTGCGTATCGCTTTGCTCTAAGCGAATGCCCCTTCTTTCAGGAATGTGCCACTAATTAGACCGGCATTCCACAGAGTTCATTCACAGTTTTTATCACCGGTGGAAAAAGACCGAGTGGTAACAATTTAGATTAGCTTGCCTGGATTGAGAATGCCGTCGGGATCGAAGACAGACTTGATGGCGCGCATCGCGGCGATCTCGGATTTGGAGCGCGAGTAATGCAGGTAGGGTTTTTTGAGAAGGCCCACTCCGTGTTCGGCCGAGATGCTTCCACCGTGGCGTTGCACGATCTCGAAAACCCAATTAGACACCTCGGCGCATTTCTCAAAAAATTCCGCTTCGGCGAGGTCAGCTGGCTTGAGGATATTGAGGTGTACATTGCCGTCGCCAATATGACCGAACCAGATGATTTCGAAATCGGGATACGCTTCGCCAACCAAGCGGTCAACTTCTTGCAAAAACTCAGGCACTTTAGACACGCGAACAGAGATGTCATTCTTGTAGGGCGTGAACTGCGCAATGGTTTCGGAGATGTCTTCACGAAGGCGCCAGAGGCTTTTTGCTTGCGTGAGGTTCTGACTAACGGTGCCATCGGTAACCCAGCCATTTTCGAGGCAGTGTTCGAAAACCTCCATAGCGGTTTCCATGTCGGCGTCAGACTGGTTTTCAAATTCCACCAACGCATAGAACGGCGTCGCGCTCTCGAAAGGACGCTGCAAGCCTTTTTCTGCCATGACATGGACTAGCGCCTTTTCTGAGAAAAACTCGAACGCGGTAAGCGGCAACTTGGCTTGGCATGCTTGTAAAACAGGCATCGTTGCAGCCATGTCTTCAACGCCGAGTAGCATGACACTAGGATCCTTCGGCAGGCTTGTCAGGCTCATGGTGAGCTCGACGATAAGACCCAGCGTGCCTTCCGAACCAACGAATAAATGACGGAAATCGTAACCCGTATTATTTTTCGCCAGGCCCTGATTGAAACTCAGAAGCTCGCCTGTTCCTGTAACGACTTTCATGCCAGCAACCCACTGGCGTGTCATGCCATAGCGAATGACCTTAATGCCGCCGGCGTTCGTTGCGACATTGCCGCCCAGTTGGCTCGAGCCAGACGAGGCGAAGTCTACGGGGTAGAACAATCCTTCTGCCTCCGCGAATTGTTGAAGCTGTTCTGTCACGACGCCGGGCTGGCAAACTACTAGGCGGTCGGCAGCGTTGAATTCGAGAATGTTATTCATGCGATCGAAGGCAACGACGAGCTCTCCGGCCGGTGCTACGGCGCCGCCACTTAGGCCCGTGCGGCCACCTGAAGGGACTAGCGGCACTTCTAAGCGCCTGGCGAGCTTAACCAGAGCCACTACCGCCTCGGCATCGGCGGGAAGCACAACCGCGATGGGCGCTGGTTTAGCGAACTTGGTCCAGTCTTTGCCGTAGGTCTCTAAGTCTGCCGGCTCAGTTTTTAGGCCAGCCGCGCCAACAATGTCGTTTAGGGCGTTAAGAAGCTCAGTTTTGGTGCAGTTCATCGTGTATACCTAAGAGGCCGTAGCAAGGTCGCGCCGTTGGCAGAAAGCTGCTCTTGGCAGCGGTAAGTATGTTACCATGCGCCCGCTTTTTGGGCATCGCCCATCACCGCCGGCATCATTTTCGTGGTGCGCTCTCGGCGACTTTTAGACCAAATACTCTTAGCCCCAGTTGAATACACACCACCGCCGCGGAATCAGCTATGTCTTCTACTTCACTCGATAAGCGTAAGATCAAATTCCTCTTGCTTGAGGCCGTTCACGAGAGCGCCATTGAAGCGCTGCGCAGCGAGGGCTACGAGAACATCGAGTATCTAAAAACCTCGCTGAGCGAAGATGAGCTAGTCGAGAAGATCAAGGACGTGCACTTCGTTGGCCTGCGTTCGCGCACCCAGCTCACCGAGCGGGTGTTCGCTGCAGCTAGCAAATTGCAGGCCGTCGGTTGTTTCTGTATCGGCACCAACCAAGTTGACCTCAACGCGGCGCTGGTGCGTGGCATTCCCGTATTTAACGCGCCTTATTCCAATACGCGGAGTGTCGCAGAATTGGTTATAGGGCAGGCGATCTTGCTCCTACGCCGGGTGCCGGAAAAAAGCGCACTGTTACATCGCGGCGTTTGGCAGAAGTCGGCGACGGGTTCTTTTGAGACTCGGGGCAAGAAATTGGGCATCGTGGGCTACGGTAATATCGGCTCGCAGCTCAGCGTGCTAGCCGAGTCCATGGGCATGAAGGTATTCCTGTTCGACGTTGTTACTAAATTGCCGCTCGGCAATGCGACCCAGCTTGGCTCTTTAGAAGAGCTCATGCGCACCTGTGACATCGTTACACTTCATGTGCCAGAAACGCCAGAAACCAAGGACTTAATTGGCGCGAAAGAGCTTGGCTGGATGCGCCCCGAGGCAATCCTGATCAACGCCTCGCGCGGCACGGTTGTGGACATCGACGCCTTGGCGGCGGCGCTGCGAGAGAATCGACTAGCGGGCGCGGCGATCGACGTCTTCCCGGTCGAGCCAAAATCGAATGATGAGGAGTTTGTCTCGCCGCTGCGCGAGTTCGACAACTGCATCCTCACGCCTCATGTGGGTGGCAGCACGATGGAGGCGCAGCGCAATATCGGCATCGAGGTCGCGGAGAAGCTGGTGCGCTACAGCGACAACGGCTCGAGCTTTGCGTCGGTCAATTTCCCCGAAGTCTCGCTGCCTGCGCACCCAGGAAAGCATCGACTCCTGCATATTCACGAGAATGTTCCGGGCGTGCTTAGCCAGATCAACAGCATCTTCTCAGAGAGCGGCATTAACATTAGCTCCCAATACCTGCAGACCAACGACAAGGTTGGCTACGTGGTAATGGACGTCGACATCGACGCCAGCGAACTCGCGCTCGCCCGCCTCAACGAAGTCAACGGCACCATCAAATCCCGAGTCCTCTTCTAACCCGGGCCATAACCCGGGGTCAGGTCTTTCATCGATGCCTTTTCCCCACCAATACAGCGATATTGGTGCGGGTTGCGCTGGAGTGCCCTGTAGGATTAGGCTCTAAACCTACAATAATAAGGAGCTCGCCATGACGATGACCCAGGTAATACTCGCTACCCTCGCGTTAACACTTGTGCATATTTGGTTCGTGCCGGCGTTCTTCAATCGACGGCATCTCAAACATCTCATGGGCTCACGCGATACGCAGCTCGAGCTCTCGATGCACGCCGCACGAGCCTCCCGTGCCTCGACCAACTTCCAAGAGAGCCTCGTCCCGTTTCTCGCGTTATGCCTGTTGGCGATGATTACCGGTACTGATTTGCTGCTCTTAGCGCAAAGCTGGCTGGGCCTGCGTGTCGTTTATCTCGGCTGTTATGTGGGCGGCATCAATCCCGCGAGATCCTATGTGTGGGTCGCGTCGCTGATTGTGCTGGTGATGATGGCGGTCGGGCTAGCCTAAAGCCGACCGCCTAGGAAATTCCCGGGGAAAATGCATCGATGAAAGACCTGACCCCGGGTTTAGAGGCCGTATTTGGTGGCCATTTCTTCTAGGCTGTAGACTTTGCCTATGTTGGACACTTGGCCGGCGCAGCCGAAAGACTCTAGGCGTGCGGCGACGATGCCTTTCATGGCGGTCATGGTCGGAATGAGGAATTTGCGCGGGTCGAACTCGCTGGGGTTCTCGGCGAGGAACTTGCGCGCCGCACCTGTCGAGGCCAGGCGTAGGTCGGTGTCTATGTTGACCTTGCGCACGCCGTGACGGATGCCTTCCTGAATTTCTTCAACCGGCACCCCGTAGGTCTCGGGGATATCGCCACCGAATTCGTTGATGATCGCCAGCCATTCCTGCGGCACAGACGACGAGCCGTGCATCACGAGGTGGGTATTAGGAATCTTCGCGTGGATTTCCTTAATGCGGCTGATGGCGAGTATATCGCCCGTGGGCGGACGACTAAACTTGTACGCGCCATGACTTGTGCCTACCGCAATGGCGAGCGCATCGACGCCGGTGGCGTTGACGAAATCTTCCGCTTCCTGCGGGTCGGTCAGCATCTGATCGTGAGTCAAAATACCCTCGGCGCCAACCCCGTCTTCTTCGCCAGCCGTGCCAGTCTCTAACGAGCCCAGGCAGCCGATCTCGCCTTCTACCGACACGCCACAGGCGTGCGCCATCGCGACGACGGTCTTAGTTACGCCGGCATTGTAGTCAAAGTCCATCGGCGTCTTGCCATCTTCGCCGAGAGATCCGTCCATCATCACCGACGAGAATCCCAACTGAATCGAACGCTGGCAGATCGCCGGCGACATGCCGTGGTCTTGGTGCATGACGATTGGAATGTGGGGAAATTCTTCGATCGCCGCTTGAATCATGTGCTTGAGGAAATTAGAGCCTGCGTATTTTCGCGCGCCAGCCGACGCCTGCAGAATCACTGGGCTATTCGCCTCGTCCGCGGCTTCCATGATCGCACGCACTTGCTCCAAATTATTGACGTTAAACGCGGGCACGCCGTAGCTGTGTTCGGCGGCATGGTCGAGCAATTGTCGTAAGCTAATAAGTGCCATGGTGTTTCCTCGAAGACGCAGGGATGGCCCCCACTTAATTTATTAATGCCTAAATACGTTCATTCTACTTTGGCGGCCTCTCATTGAAAGCCAAGCCGCAGCGTTTTTAACGATCGGTTAGCGCGCAAACACGCTCGATTAAGCCTTAGCCCTCTGCAACAAAATATCAACAGCCGGCAGC
This sequence comes from Gammaproteobacteria bacterium, assembly GCA_024639905.1. GTDB lineage: Bacteria > Pseudomonadota > Gammaproteobacteria > Pseudomonadales > Pseudohongiellaceae > UBA9145. The sequence continues at coordinate 355,659 of JAHEGE010000008.1, forward strand.
ACCTCGCCCTGCACATACTCGAGGAACGCGCCGCCGCCAGTGGAAATATAGGAGATCGATTCGGTCACACCGAACGCATCGATCGCCGCGATCGTCTCGCCGCCACCGGCAATCGAGAAGCCCGCGTTGGCTGCCACTGCTTCGGCGATCGCCTGCGTGCCGCCTGCGAACTGTGGAATCTCGAACACTCCGACAGGACCGTTCCAGATCACCGTGCGCATCTGCGCGATGGTGGCCGCGAACTGCGCTGCTGTCTGTGGGCCGATATCCAAAATCATGTCGTCGTCGGCGATGTCGGCAACGAGTTTAGTTGTGGCCTGTGCGTCGGCGCTAAACTCTTTTGCGACGATCACATCGACAGGCAAAGGAATTGAGGTTTGCGCCATGAGTTCTTGCGCCAACGGGATAAGGTCTTGTTCGCACAGGCTCTTGCCCACGTTAATGCCGCTTGCAGCAAGGAACGTGTTGGCAATGCCGCCACCCACGATCAGGTGATCCACTTTCGTCGCTAAGCTTTTGAGCACTTCGAGTTTGCTAGAAACCTTTGCGCCACCAACGATTGCCAACATGGGGCGTTCGGGTGCGTGGAGAGATTTCTGCAGGGCGTCTAATTCTCCCGCGAGCAACAGGCCGGCGCAGGCAACGGGTGCGAACTTAGCCACACCGTGGGTGCTGGCCTGCGCGCGGTGCGCAGTGCCAAATGCGTCCATGACGAAAACATCGCATAGCGCGGCATACTGCTGCGCCAACGCTTCATCATTACTGCCTTCACCGACGTTCATGCGGACGTTTTCGAGCAAGGTAATCGGCGCGTCCAAAGTTTGGGCAGCCTCTAACTCTGCGAGGCTTGCAACGTGCACGTCGGCGCCGAGCAACTTCGCCAAATGTGCCGCCACGGGGGCCAGGGAAAACTCCGCCTGATCGCTAACAGCAACGCCTTCGGCAGGTCGACCGAGGTGCGACATCACTAACACCTTAGCGCCTTGGCCGAGCGCGAGTTTAATCGTCGGCAGTGCGGCACGAATACGGGTATCGTTGCCCACCACGCCGTCTTTAACCGGCACGTTGAGATCTTCGCGAATGAGTACGCGCTTGCCGGCCAGGTCGAGGTCTTGCATCCTAATGAATTTCATTACTGTCCTTTTTATCAACCCTTGTAGTGAGCCCTTACGAAGAGCCCTTCAGCACCTGTGCGACGTCGAGCATACGGTTAGCGTAAGCCCATTCGTTATCAAACCAGACCAGTAATTTTACCAGCCTCATGCCGGCAACCAGTGTTTGATTCAAATCGACGATCGCCGACCGTGGGTCGTGGTTAAAGTCTGTGGAGGCTAATGGCTCGGTGGTAAAACCGAGTACGTTCGCCGGCAATGCTGCGCTGGCGGTTTTAATCGCTTCGTTTATCGCCTCGACGCTGACATCCGCGCTCGTAGTTAAGGTGAGGTCCATCGCCGACACGTTAACCGTTGGCACGCGAATCGCCTGTGCCTGTAGCTTACCGTTTAGCGCAGGCAGAATACGTTCGATGCCTTTCGCCAGCGCCGTATCCACGGGAATGATCGATTGCATCGCGCTGCGTGTCTTGCGCAAATCTTGATGGTGGTAGCTGTCGATTACCGGCTGATCATTCATCGCCGAATGAATCGTGGTAATCACGCCATGTTCGATTCCGAACGCGTCGTTGACGGCCTTAAGTACCGGCACAATGCAGTTTGTCGTACAGGAGGCATTCGACAGGATCGTCTCGCTGCCTGTCAGCGTGTCATGATTGATGCCGTAGACTAGCGTTGCGTCGACGTCACTGTCCGCGGGCTGCGAGAACAAGACGCGCTTCGCACCGTTAGCGATATGTAACTGGGCGGTCGCGCGATCGGAGAATGCGCCACTGCATTCCAGCACGAGATCGATCTCGAGATCGCGCCAAGGCAGCATCCCGACGCTCGCTTCCTGCGAGACGCGAATCGCATCGCCGCTGACGATTAATTCGCCCTCGCCTTGCGCGACCTCACCCAGAAATCTGCCGTGGGTGCTGTCGTAACGCGTTAGATGCGCGAGGTTGCCGATGTCTGCCAGATCGTTAATAGCCACGATGCGCAAGTCGGCGTAGTTCGTCGACTCGTAAAAAGCCCGCAGTACACAGCGGCCTATGCGGCCATAGCCGTTGATCGCGATCTTGTAGCTCATAGGGCTCTCATCTTGGTGCCGCGCGACTCTAGAGTAGCGAACGAACCGTGTTGACGACGTTGTCGCTTGTGAAGCCAAAGTGCGCCATCAATTCGCCACCCGGTGCCGATTCGCCGAAGGTCTGCATGCCAATTACTTTGCCGTCGAGACCAACGAATTTCGCCCAGTAATCTGCGCCAGCCGCTTCCACTGCTACACGCGTGCGGACTGCATTTGGCAGAACGCTCTCTTGATAGGCGGGGTCTTGCGACTCGAAAACGTCTACGCTGGGCAAAGACACCAGACGCACTTTCGCGCCGTCGGCATTGAGTGCGGTCACCGCGTCGCGGCAGATGCCAACTTCGGAGCCAGTAGCAATCACGATCGCTTCAGGCTCGCCTTCACAATCTTGCAGCACGTAGCCGCCGCGCGCGATGTTAGCGAGTTGATCTGCGCTGCGTGCCTGATGCGGCAAACCCTGGCGCGAGAAAATCAGTGATGTTGGTCCAACGCTACGCTCGATTGCCGATTTCCAAGCCACTGCTGACTCGACGCTGTCGCAAGGACGCCATACCGACATATTGGGCGTGCTGCGCAGGTTCGCGATCTGCTCGATAGGTTGGTGCGTGGGTCCGTCTTCGCCCTGACCGATAGAGTCGTGCGTATACACCAAGATACTTTGCTGCTGCATCAGCGCCGCCATGCGTGCTGCGTTGCGCGCGTACTCCATGAAGATTAGGAATGTCGCCGTGTAAGGCACGAATCCGCCGTGTAACGCGATGCCCGAGGCGATGGCTGTCATACCAAACTCGCGCACGCCGTAGTAAATGTAGTTGCCGTCTGCCTTGTCCGTAATTGGCGTGCTTCCTGACCAATTAGTCAAATTAGACCCGGTGAGGTCTGCCGAGCCGCCGATGAGCTCGGGAAGCATAGAGCCAAAGGCCTCTAGGCAGTTTTGCGATGCCTTTCGGCTCGCGATATTTTCTGGATTCGCCTGCAAATGCGCGATGTATTCGTCGGCTTTCTCTTTGAAGAACCCTGGGAGCTGGCCTTTCAAGCGTCGGATCAGCTCCATCGCCAATTCTGGGTGTTCTTCCTCGTAGCCTACGAGCAGCTCTTTCCAAGCCGTCTCTGCGCCGAAGCCTTTCTCGGTGCAGTCCCACGCGTTCTTGATGGGGTCGGGAATCACGAAGGCATTGTGTGGCCAGTCGAGTGCCGCGCGTGTCGCCGCTATCTCATCGGCGCCCAAAGGCGCGCCGTGGGTCGCTGCCGTGCCCTGCTTATTGGGCGAGCCGTAGCCGATAATCGTCTTGCATTTGATCAGCGTGGGTCGGGGATCCGCCTTCGCTGCGACAATCGCGTCATTTATCGCTGCTGAATCGTGGCCGTCTACAGCGAGCACCTGCCAGTTGTACGACTCGAAGCGCTTGGCCGTGTCGTCGCTAAACCAGTCTTGCACCTCGCCATCGATAGAAATGCCGTTGTCGTCATAAAACACGATCAATTTGCCAAGCTTGAGCGTGCCCGCTAGCGAGCACACCTCGTGAGAAATGCCTTCCATCAGGCAGCCGTCGCCCGCAAACACATAAGTGTGGTGATCGACGACGTCAAAGCCCGGGCGGTTGAACTGCGCGCCTAGGGTCTTTTCGGCGATCGCCATGCCTACCGCATTCGCGAGACCCTGACCCAAGGGACCGGTTGTGGTTTCCACGCCAGGTGTATAGCCGTATTCGGGGTGGCCGGGCGTCTTCGAGTCCATCTGCCGGAACTGCTTGATGTCGTCGATCGAGACATCGTAGCCGGTGAGATGCAAAAGCGAGTAGATCAGCATCGAGCCGTGGCCGTTAGACAGTACGAAGCGGTCGCGATTAAGCCACTTGGGGTTGCTAGGGCTATGATTTAAATGATCTTTCCAAAGAACCTCGGCGATATCCGCCATCCCCATCGGTGCGCCCGGATGGCCTGAATTCGCCTGTTGAACGGCATCCATACTCAGCGCACGGATTGCGTTGGCGCATTGCTTGCGGGTAATAGCGGCTTCCGCCATGGGTGGGGCTCCTTACTGGATGAGGGATCGACTTGAATTCGTGCGGTTAGTAAGCGCGTATTTTCGCCCACCTGACGCGAATATGCTACTCGCGGCGCCGACTATTCGGCAGTCTGCCCCCGCTGAAGTGCTCTCGCTTAGGCGTTCTATGGCTGTTTTTGATATCTATATCAAAATTATTTGATATAGATTTGTATTGGGGCGCATTTGTTGTTACATTGCGCGCCATCCAAGACCGGAGCACCCTGTGTGACCAGCTTACAAACCAGCGTTCTAGCCACTCCTGCACCCGCACCCTCGGTGGCACTGGATGTTGCGCGCTTGGCGCAATTGCACAAGGCGCTCGCAGACACGTTGCGGCTGCAGAGCCTGCGGCTGTTAAAAAACGAGTCCTTTGGCGTGCTCGAGCTATGTCGGCTGTTGGACATCCGCCAATCGGCGCTGAGCCACCATCTGAAAGTGCTGGCCAAGGCCGAACTGGTGGCGCCTAGACGCGAGGGCAACTCGATATTTTACCGGCGCGCCTTTATCGCCGATGACGACGCGCTTGCGGAGCTCAAGCGCGCTGCGTTCGAAGCCGTAGACGGACTCGAGATTCCGCCCGCACAGGCATTGCAGCTCGAGGCGTTGCAGCAGGAGCGCTCGGAGCTGTCGCTCACCTTCTTTAATAAGAACGCCGAGCAGTTCCGCGAGAACCAGGGGATGATCGTCGAGCGAGACAAATACGACAGCAGCCTTGTCGATGTACTTGAGGGCTTAGGGCTAGCGCCGACTGCGAAGGTAGTAGAAGTCGGTCCTGGCGAGGGGCAGTTTTTGCTAGAGCTCGCGCGCCGCTACGGCGAGGTAATCGCAGTCGACAACTCGGCTGACATGCTCGAGCGATCACGCGCGACGGTCGCGGGTTATGACAACGTAACGTTCGTGCATGGCGAGGCCGCAGATGCTACGGCACTGCTCGCAGGCCAGGCCGACCTCGTGGTATTCGATATGGTGCTGCACCACATTGCCACGCCCGCCGCGACCTTTCGCGATGTCGCCGAGTTACTGCAACCCAATGGCCTGCTGCTAGTTATCGAGCTCTGCAGCCACGACCAAGACTGGGTGCGCAGTTCCTGCGGAGACCTATGGCTGGGCTTCGAAGAAGGCGAGCTTGACCAATGGGCGGCGAGCAGCGGCCTGCAATTTGAGCAAAGCAGCAACCTAGCCCTGCGCAATGGCTTCCAGATACAAATGCGCCTCTTTCGCAAACCCGGGGTCAGGTCTTTCATCGATGCATTTTCCCCACACGATCAGCGGGCCAACGCAACAACACACAATTAGCTTGATCAACGAACAGCACGATTCATTAACACACAGTTTGAAGCCTCTATTTAGGAGTTAGCATGAGCGAGACCTCTTTATTCACCTCGGAATCAGTATCTGAGGGTCATCCCGATAAAATGGCGGACCAAATCTCCGATGCGATCCTTGACGCGTTGCTTAAAGACGATCCGCGCTCGCGAGTTGCCTGCGAGACGCTAATCAAGACGGGCATGGTATTGGTTGCCGGTGAAATCACGACCGACGCCTATGTCGATATCGAAGAAATCGTACGCGGCGTAGTTAACGAAATCGGTTATAACAATTCCGAGAGCGGATTCGACGGACACACCTGCGCGGTGGTCAACGCGATAGGTCGCCAGTCGGGCGATATCTCGCAGGGCGTTGACGACAGCGCAGATCACGAACAGGGCGCGGGCGACCAAGGGCTGATGTTTGGCTACGCAAGCAACGAGACCGACGTACTGATGCCAGCGCCGATCACCTACTCGCACCGATTGGTAAAACGCCAAGCCGAAGTCCGCAAGAACGGCACACTGCCGTGGCTACAACCAGACGCGAAGAGCCAACTCACTTTCCGCTATGTGGATAACAAGCCGGTCGCAGTCGATGCGGTCGTGCTGTCTACTCAGCACAAAGAATCGGTCAGCAATGAAGACATTCTTGAAGGCGTGATGGAAGAGATCATTAAGCCCGTGTTACCAGCGGAATGGATTAACAAAGACACAAAGTTCTTTATTAATCCAACTGGCCGCTTCGTCATCGGAGGACCCGTAGGCGACTGCGGACTCACTGGACGCAAAATTATCGTCGACACCTATGGCGGCATGGCTCGCCACGGCGGCGGCGCATTCTCGGGCAAGGATCCTTCGAAGGTCGACAGGTCAGCTGCCTATGTTGCGCGCTATGTGGCGAAGAATTTGGTTGCGGCCGGCATTGCCGAGCGCTGCGAAATTCAACTCTCCTATGCCATTGGAGTGGCCGAACCTACCTCAATTAGCGTAGAGACTTTCGGCACCGGCAAGCTAAGCAACAGCGACATTGTCAATCTGATACGCGCGCATTTCGAACTGCGCCCTAAGGGCCTGATCAAGATGCTCGACCTGATTCAACCGATATACAAGCAGACCGCCGCATACGGGCACTTCGGTCGCGACGATATCGAGTTGAGCTGGGAGAAAACAGACAAGGCTGACGCGCTGCGCGCAGACGCGAAACTTTAATCGCTTTTAGATTCACGCTTAAAGGCAAGAACACTACACTTTTTTGGAGCACATTATGAGCACACTAGCAGCAACACCACTTAACGACGCAGCCGCCAACGATTACAAAGTGGCAGACATTTCACTCGCAGAATTTGGTCGACGCGAAATCACACTCGCCGAGGCAGAGATGCCGGCGCTCATGACCCTGCGCAAAAAGTACGCCGCAGAGAAGCCACTCGCTGGCGCCAAAATCATCGGCTGTATCCACATGACCGTTCAAACGGCCGTACTCATCGAGACACTGGTCGAACTCGGCGCGGAAGTGCGTTGGTCCTCGTGCAACATTTTCTCGACTCAAGACCATGCCGCCGCGTGCATCGCTGCCGCGGGCATCGCCGTTTACGCGTGGAAGGGTCAGACAAACGAAGAAGGCGAGTGGTGTATTGAGCAGACGATTCTGAAAGATGGCAAGCCATGGGAATGCAATATGATCCTAGACGACGGCGGCGACCTGACTGGAATGATTCACGACAAATACCCGGCGATGCTCGACAAGATTCACGGCATCACCGAAGAGACAACTACTGGCGTGCATCGCCTTCTGGAAATGATGGAAGCAGGCGAGCTCAAAGTGCCTGCGATTAACGTCAATGATTCGGTGACAAAGTCTAAGAACGACAACAAATACGGCTGCCGCCACAGCCTCAACGACGGCATCAAGCGCGGCACAGACATGCTGCTTTCGGGCAAGAAAGCCCTAGTAATTGGCTACGGCGACGTCGGCAAGGGTTCAGTGCAGAGCCTCAGCCAAGAAGGCATGATCGTGAAAGTTGCGGAGATCGACCCGATCTGTGCGATGCAAGCGTGCATGGACGGCTACGAAGTCGTGTCGCCGTACATCAATGGCGCTAATACCCGCAGCGCTGAGGGCATCGACACGGCTCTGCTCGGCAAAATGGATTTGATCGTTACTACGACAGGCAATGTCGATGTCTGCGACAAATTCATGCTGGCCGCGGCGAAGGCCGGATCTGTGATCTGCAATATCGGTCACTTCGACAACGAGATCGATACTAAGTTTATGCGCGACAACTGGGACTGGGAAGAAGTGAAGCCTCAGGTTCACAAAATCTACCGCAGCGGCCGAGACAATCTCGATGACTACCTCATCCTTCTTTCGGAAGGCCGCCTGATAAACCTAGGCAACGCTACTGGCCACCCTTCTCGAATTATGGATGGATCTTTCGCTAATCAGGTGCTTGCCCAAATGCGTATGTTCTCCGAGAAATTCGCTGATCAATCGGCTGAGTTCAAGCAGAACAACATCACCGTTACGGTTCTACCAAAAGAGCTCGACGAAGAAGTTGCTGCGCTTATGGTGAAAGGTTTCGGCGGCGTGTTAACACAGCTCACCGATAACCAAGCCAAGTACATTAATGTCAAAGTTGCTGGCCCTTATAAGCCTGAGAGCTACAAGTACTAATGAGCATAGACACGACGCATTTTAGTATTGAGTTTTTCCCGCCTCGCACTCCTGCGGGCGAGGAAAAGCTCGATGCGGTGCACGCCGAGCTGGCCGCGCTGAAGCCGGAGTTTTTTTCGGTCACTTACGGTGCCGGCGGTTCAACGCGTGACGGCACCAAGCGTGCGGTGTCGCGTTTTGCTGCAGCGGGCTCGCGTGTCGCGCCGCATTTGTCTTTTGGAGGCAGTGACGAAGAAGAAATTCTTGCGCTGCTGCACGAGTACAAAGCGGCCGGCATCGACCGGCTCGTGTGCTTGCGCGGCGATGCGCCGTCGGGCATGGGATCAGCGTCGCTTTATCGCTACGCGAACGAGCTTGTTGAGTTCGTACGTAAGGAAACCGGGGACCACTTTACAATAGACGTTGCCTGTTATCCCGAAGTTCACCCGCAGTCTCGCTCTGTCGAGAGTGATATCGAGTTTTTCAAAGCGAAAATTGAAGCTGGCGCGAACTCGGCAATCACTCAGTATTTTTACAACGCCGATGCGTATTTCGGTTTTGTAGACGATTGCAGCCGAGCGGGGATTACGGCGCCTATTATTCCTGGGATTATGCCCATCACGAACTACGCGAACCTTGCACGTTTCAGTGCCGCTTGCGGCGCAGAAATTCCGCGTTGGCTGACAAAGCGGCTTGAGTTTCTTGAACACGACGACAGTGCGCTGCGTGAGTTTGGGTTAGAAGTGGTTACCGATTTGTGCGAGCAGCTACTTGCTGGCGGCGCGCCCGGTCTGCACTTTTATTCGATGAACCAAGCCGAGAGCGTTACGCGGCTTTGGCAGAATCTGGCCGAGGATTAATTTGCGCCTCTCCCGCTTATACGTCAGTTTAAGTCTTTGTGAAGACAAAGAGATCGCCCTGCCCGCCGACGCCGCGCACTATTTGGGTACGGTGTTGCGCGCCCGGGAGGGCGATCCGGTGCGCGTGTTTAACGCCACCGATGGCGAATTTGACGCGGTAGTCACCGCGAGCAAAAAGGGGAAGGTTGACGTTAAGCTTGCCGCGTGTGTGCGCCCTGCAGAGACCACAGGCCTGGTCCTGAATCTCGCTCTGGGATTATCACGCGGCGACCGCATGGATTACGCCATACAAAAAGCTACTGAGCTTGGCGTCACGCGGATTACTCCGCTGTTCACCGAACACGGCGAGGTTCGTCTGAAACCGGATAGACTTGAGAATAAACTGCGGCATTTTGAAAAAATCGCTATCAATGCAGCGGAGCAGTGCGGAAGGCTCGACCCGCCTAGGATTGAGACCCCGCTACCGTTTCAAGATTTTATAGAAACGAGTGGCGAGCCTTTGCCTAATCATTTGCACCTTCTTTTAGAGCCGGGAGGCGAGCAAACTTTGCAAGCTAACGAAGCGATTGCCGGGGTGGATTTGCTCATCGGGCCGGAGGGCGGCTTTAGTGAAGCCGAAGTGTCACTCGCTCGGACAAATAGCTGGGGCATCATGCGGCTCGGTCCGCGCGTTCTGCGCACCGAAACTGCTCCCGTTGCGGCGCTTGCTGTATTACAGTTCTTGTACGGTGATTTGCGCTAGTCTCATTGAATCAGCGACGAGCCTAACTCGCTGCGTTGAATCTTTACGATCTCTTGAACATACAAGGCGAACTCGACGAAACGCAGTGACGTGGCCACAAGCATGGGTGCGACAACTGGCGCTGTAGCGAGGTCGCCCGTGTCTTTGCGCGTGTGCAATTCGAATGTTTGTAACAGCATGGCCAGTGCCTCGCTGCTGTGCTGCGCGGGTGGGCCGGTCGGCGACAACCCGAGTGTAGCGAGCAATAAGCCGTCATCCTCAATCGTATAAAGCCCCTTGGGACTAGGCCCAACGATATAGAATCCCATGGCATCGCCGTCTGCGTCGCTGAACGGAGTGGCTACCGAGTAACCGCATGACGCTTTGTTGATGATGTAGTCTGGAGGCAAGCCCCTACGCAGCATCGTTTCGACCTCAGCACTCGCATACCTTGTAATCGCCATTATGAGATTCCTTACCCAGTGAGCTTTCCGCCTCTTGTTCTCTAGTTATAGTCCTTCTGCTGCAGAAAGCAAAAAGGCCCTTCGATTAATTTCGAAGAGCCTTTTTGTGTGGTGCTTTGCGTTAATGCCGTCTTTTAGCGTGGTGTAACAACGCTATTCGTGGGAAAAATGCATCGATGAAAGACCTGACCCCGGGTTAGTTTGTGAATTCGGGGTAGGCTTCCATACCGCATTCGGATTGGTCAACGCCTTGGTCTTCTTCCTCTTCGCTGACGCGGATTCCCATGATCGCTTTGACGGCGAACCAGACGGCGAGGCTTGTGGCGAACACCCAGCCGAAGATCACGAGGGTGCCGGTGAGCTGACCCATGAAGGTTGCGTCGGGGTCTGACAAGAGCACTGCGAAGATGCCGAAGATGCCGACGGTACCGTGTACCGAGATCGCACCGACGGGATCGTCGATCTTGAGCTTGTCTAGGCCGATGATGCTGAACACGACTAGCGCGCCACCCATGGCGCCGATGATTGTGGCGAGCAGAGGGCTTGGATCTGCAGGCTCGGCAGTGATCGCAACGAGGCCGGCAAGTGCACCGTTAAGTGCCATCGTAAGGTCAGCCTTGCCGAACAGGATTCGGGCGACAAACAAGGCAGCGATGAGTCCGCCTGCCGCGGCAGCGTTTGTGTTCAAGAACACGTTAGCAACTTCGTTGGCGACGCCTACACCGCCGAGTTTAAGCGTTGAGCCACCGTTAAAGCCGAACCAGCCCATCCAGAGGATGAAGGTACCCAGTGTTGCCATAGGCAGGTTTGCGCCAGGTATTGCTCGCGCTGCGCCTGTCTTCGCGTCGTATTTGCCCCTGCGTGGACCGAGTAAGAGCACACCAGCGAGCGCTGCGGAGGCGCCGGCGAGATGCACGATGCCCGAGCCTGCGTAGTCGCTGTAGCTTAAGGCGCCGATGAATGGCACGTCTTTACCACCCCAGGTCCAACCGCCCTCGATAGGGTAGATGACGCCGGTCATAACCACTGCGAAGGCGAGGAACGCCCAGAGCTTCATGCGCTCGGCAACTGCGCCTGACACGATCGACATCGCTGTCGCTACGAACACAACTTGGAAGAAGAAGTCTGACGCGCCGGAGTAAACCGCGCCGCCATCAAAACCTTCTTCGGCTGAGTCGAGAAGTACCTGCGCAATCGCTGCGTCGTCCATCTGTGCAACCGTCGTCACGCCCGACAGGAAGTAACCGCCGTCGTACATAAACTGATAGCCGCACACCAAATACATTGTGCAAGCGATTGCGAATAGCGCGACGTTTTTGGTGAGAATCTCGGTTGTGTTTTTAGAGCGGACGAGTCCTGCCTCGAGCATCGCGAAACCCGCGGCCATCCACATGACAAGCGCGCCGCACACGAGAAAATAGAACGTGTCCATTGCGTACTGCAATTCAAAAATTTGGTTTTCCACCTTGCTTCCTCCCAGCGACTTTTTGCCAGCCGCCCTGATTAATTCGTTGAGTGCTTGTTCTTAAACTGCCGCGTCGCCGGTCTCGCCGGTACGAATGCGGATCACCTGTTCGAGGCTGGTCACGAAAATCTTGCCGTCGCCGATCTTGCCGGTGTTAGCTGATTTGGTAATCGCCTCGATGGTTTGCTCGAGCAGTGCTTCGCCAATCGCGATCTCGAGTTTTACTTTCGGGAGGAAGTCCACGACGTATTCCGCGCCGCGATACAGTTCGGTATGGCCTTTCTGGCGCCCGAAGCCCTTCACCTCGGTGACCGTGATGCCTTGCACCCCGATCTCCGACAGCGCCTCGCGCACGTCGTCTAACTTAAATGGCTTAATAATCGCCGTGACTAGCTTCATCTTCTCGCTCCTTCTCTTTGCGTGCTTTGTTGGGAGGATTTAAGCGACCGCGCAACTGTCCTCTGGACTACTGCTTTTGCATTCGCCGTGCCAGTTTTTACAACCCATGAAAAAACAAGGAGATACGCCAATTCCCGCTTCGAATCCTCGCACTCCAATCCACTCTTGTCCTATTTTGGTGCGCCCCGCCCACCCCCGCGCACCAAAATAAACCCGGGGTCAGGTCTTTCATCGATGCATTTTCCCTATGAAACTGCAGGTACAATGGGCAATGTGTCCTTACTGCTAAAAGCGCCGGAGAATCCGATGAAAGACAGTCAGTTTTTGAACGACCTCAGCGACAAGCTCGCCGGCCTGCTGCCCAAGGCAGAGGCACTAGGCGGTGAGATGAAGGATGAGCTGCACTCTAAAATCCAGAAGCAGCTGAAGAGCAGCTTAGCCTCGCTTGACGTGGTGAGCCGCGAAGAATTTGATGCGCAGGCAGCCGCGCTTGCGCGAGCAGAACAACGCATTGCGGAATTAGAAGCTAGGGTCACGGCTTTAGCGGAATAGCGCTTTCTGTATTGCGTAGTTTTTAGTAAACACCTTCGAAGCCACCGCGGCGATAGCCCGCGGCTTCCAGATAATGCGCTTGAGTAACCTCCGCGCTGCCGTCGTAGTCGGCGATGGTGCGCGCGACACGCAGTACACGGTGCGCGCCGCGGGCCGAAACCTTGAGCTTATCGAACAGCGTAACCAACCCCGCCCTGTTGGCGTCGGTTAACTCACAGGCCCCATCGAGCTGCGCCGGCGAGAGATCGCTATTCAACGCCTGCTGCCGCCCATGCTGCAGGTCACGGCACGCGGCGACGTGCTTGCAGCGGCGAGACCACTGCTCGTCGTCATTCCCCCGCGCAAGAAGCTCGGCATGCGACAGCGCGGGCACTTCGATGATGAGGTCAAACCTATCCAACAAGGGGCCGGACACTTTGCCGAGATAATTACGCACGCGGTCAGGCGTGCAGCGACAGCGCCGACGCGGATCGCCCACGTAACCGCAAGGACAGGGATTCATCGCGGCGACGAGCTGGAAGTTCGCCGGGAATTCAACACGGTAACGTGCTCGGCTAATGGTTATCGAGCCGGCCTCTAGCGGTTCGCGCAGCGCATTCAACACGTTGGGTTTAAATTCAGTGAGTTCGTCTAGGAACAACACACCGCGGTGCGCGAGGGTGATGTCGCCCGGTGTCGCGTTGGCCCCGCCGCCAACAAGCGACGGTGCGGTAGCCGAGTGATGGGGCGTGCGCAGCGGGCGATCGACAGCGGGACCGAGCGCCGTTGCGCCCCCCGCTGCCGACCGGATGCAAGCCACTTCGAGCGCTTCGTCGCGAGTCATACGTGGCAGCAGCTTACTCAGCGTTGTCGCCAGTAGCGTCTTACCCGACCCCGGAGGCCCGAGCATGAGTAGGTTGTGGCCGCCAGCGGCGGCGATCTCCAAGGCCCGAATGGCGCGCGCCTGGCCGCGAATGGGTGCAAACCGCGCCCTTGAAGATGAGGCAATTGGCTTTTCATTTTCGTCTGCCGCCGACAACGCGCGTGCAGCGGCCATAGCACTGAGCAGCGTCGCCTCTGGGTTGTCGAGGCGGGCGATGAGAGCAACTAGATCAGTTAACGAGCCCACCCCAAGAGCGAGCGAATAATCGACGATGGCGAGTTCGTGCGCATTCGCGGCGGGCACCACGATTCCGCGTTTGCTTACGCGTGCCGCAAGTACCGCTTGCACAACGCCAGGCACAGGGCGAAGCGTGCCGTCCAGCGCTAGCTCCCCCAATAGCTCAAGTTCACCGATCGCTGCGAGCCCCGTGCCTAGCTGTTCGGAGGCTATGAGGACCGCGAGCGCGATCGCCAAGTCGTAGCGTCCCCCCGCTTTCGGCAAATCTGCGGGGGCGAGATTGATGGTGATGCGCTCTTCGGGGAAATCGAAACCCGAATTAACGATGGCACAGCGAACGCGCTCTTTGCTCTCTTTGACAGCAGTCTCGGGCAACCCGACTATCACGAACGCGGGCAGGCCAGGCGAGATATGCGCCTCGACGCTCACCTCGAGTGCCTCGATGCCGAACAAGGCGCGCGTAGGAAAGCTGGCTACTTGCACGGGGTTCGCTCCGCTCTATCAGGATTAAGTGTCTACCCTTAGTAATAGTAGAGAAGGAAGGAATGCGCAAACAAAAAAAAGGGCCTCGGTGTTGCCACCGAAGCCCTGGGAAAAGGGGTCTGACCCCTTTTCTATTTGCTGCTGTCTACCATGTACTCGACGAGCTGCTTGATGTCGTCGTCGTTGCAGGTAAAGCACAGGCCTTTAGGTGGCATGTTGTTGATGCCGGCAATGGCGTTTGTTACTACTTGGTCCATGCCTTTTTCTAGGCGGGCTGTCCAGGCGTCTGCATTGCCCGGGCCCACTTTAGGCGCGCCAGCAGCACCAGTGCTGTGGCAGGCGAAGCATGAAGCCATGTAGGTTGCTTCGGCTTCAGTGCCGTTGCTGAGCGCAGACAGCTCGACAGCTTTTGTGTCGGCGAAGCTTGAAGACGCGAAGAGCGCCGCTGAGAGAAATAGCCCAGTTTTCAGATTTAGCACGTCGTACTCCTTACACTAGTTCGATAATTATTTTAGAACGGTTGATGTTAAATGTTGCTGCCTGCTTAGTTCGCGACCATGTAGTTCACGATGTCTTGCAGGTTCTCTTGGGTGCAGGTCATGCACAGGCCTTTTGCTGGCATCGCGTTAATGCCATTCATTACGTTTACCATGAGCGCATCCATACCCTTCTCGAGGCGAGCGTCCCAGGCGGCTTTGTCGCCCAGTTTCGGAGCGTTTGCCACGCCTGCCGCATGGCACGCGTTGCAGCTAGCCATGTACGCGGCTTCCGCGTCGAACGCGGGCGCTGCGGCAACCATCGGCGCTGCTGCTACGGGCGCTGCTTCGGCGGTTGTTGCAGGGGCTGTTGTGGAGGCAGCTACAGGAGCTGACGCAGGCGCGGCCATGCCCACCTTGCTGCCGACACAGGCTTGACCCGCGAGGCAGACCGAGCGCGCAGGGCGAATATTGTCTGCCGCGGTTTGCGCGCTAGCGGTGCCAGCGAGGCCAAACAGGGCTGCGCCCAGCGTGGCGGTCACGGCGAATGCTTTTAAGAATGCAGTCATTTGGTGGCTCCTTGTCTTTTAGAACGGTAACTCGCAGTTGCCGCAGATTTCAGTGCGCGAATTATAGCGCCTTAGCCCCTATGTGGCGAATACCCATAGGATTTTTGTTGAGATAACGACAAGAAGGTGTCGGCCTAGGGCTCGATGACCATTTTCAGCGGCTGCTGGTTATAGAATACGGTCTCTGGGCTGTCGGCGCGCCCGTAGCCGATGAGGAAGTCGACATCGAGCGTTTCGATGCCTAGGGTTTTCGGCACGACCTCATTGAGCAGGGTAATAGGCTCCGTCCTGGTCAGGAGTTTTTGCCTATGTATCGGGAATTTGCCCATCGCCGGCGACCACTCGATGAAGTTGCCGCCGCTGTCTAACGCGAGGATCTGGTCGCCGACCAAGGCGGCGGCGACCAGGAAGCCGAGCTCTCCCACGTCTTCATCCGCCACCGTTATCTCCCCGCCCACGAGTATGGATTCGTCGGCGCTAAAAAGCGTTTCGTAAAATCCGCCCGAATTGGCGGACGCGCCTCCGGTGAATGCGCCGCGAGGCGGCGTATCTGAGGTGCTAAGCGACACACCCAGAGAAAGCGGCGTGCCGCCCTGATAATGGGCATTGAGCGTATAGGCGCCGTTGGTGATGCAGTTGTCGGACACCTGCACATCGTAAGTGTTGGCGAGCACGAGGTAGCTGCCGGCATTCAGGGGCCGCTTAAGGATCGAGCTGCAGCCCGATTCGGCCTTGGTGTCGTAAGTGATCACATTGAGGTCGAGGTCGGCGATGAGTAAGACCGCATCCAGGCCTGTGGTTTGCATCGTGAGGCTAATCGTGGCGGGATTTTCGAGATCTAGCCTGTAAATATCGATATAGCTGTCGTCACTGCCGCCGCCGGTGATTTGGTCCACCGTACAATCACCCGACTGCAAGCTGTCCACGGTGGCGCCAAAGGCCAGAGGCGACTGCGCACACGACTGCAAGGCGGTGTACAGCGCATCGACGCCGGCGAAATCGTCTGCGGTCGGGCGGTCAATGTCGCCGATGGTAGGCGCCATGATTGCCGGCTCGCCGGACTCATGTTCGAGGCCAATCACGTGGCCAAGCTCGTGGATGGCGACACGGCGAAAATCGATGTTGCGGTTACCCGGTGGGTAAAGCTGGCCGTCGTAAATGTCGTAACCCACGTCTGAGTTCACTACCACGTCGGCTTCGAAGATATCGGCCTCGCCGAGCACGGTGGCCGTGTAGCGGCGCAGGGTAACCGCAAGCGTGCTCGCGCCGTAGGCAGAGCCGCACACTTCGTCAGTAAATTCGACGCTGTTGAGCCCGTCTTCTAGGCAGGGGTCGAGCTCTTCTTTAATGACGTTAAAGTCGAAGACCGTGTTGTCATCCCAATCGGCAATGGCGGCAAGGAAAGAGTCTTGCCAGGAGCCGCCAGTGGGCGAATTGCCGGCGATGCTCACATAGAAATCGGTCGTGCCGCCGCGCCATTTCGAGCCAGACAGCTCGAAGGCGTAAAGCCCCGACACGCTCGCGATGCTGACGAGCACGCCTATCGCCAAACGCTGAGCTTTCACGGCTCGTGTAAGCCAAGACGGCCGCGCCAGCCGAGAAGGTAGCGGCGAGCGCGAGCGCCCAGCGTTTAGAGAGCGGTAAGAGTCAACAGCCATAAAAATCCAGTGTGAAGGCTAGGCGCGGTAGCTGCCGTCGAGTATCGCGCGCCACCATGCTTCGTTGCCTAGGTACCAGTCTACGGTTTTAGCCAAGCCGGTGTCGAAAGTTTCGCTTGGGGCGAAGCCGAGCTCGTCGCTAATTTTCGTCGCGTCTATTGCGTAGCGCGTGTCATGCCCGGGCCGGTCGGTGACGAACGTAATCAGCGACTTGGCACTCTGGCCGGTCGCGCAGGGCGAATCCGGAAAGCGCCGCGCGAGATCGGGATCCGCGGCGAAGCGCGCATCGAACAGCTCACACAGCAGGTTCACCACATCGATGTTGCGCCACTCGTTGTGGCCGCCCACGTTGTAGGTCTCACCTGCTCGGCCCGCCTTAATCACGCGTTCGATGCCGCGGTTGTGATCGTCGACGAAAAGCCAATCGCGGATCTGCGAGCCGTCGCCGTAAATCGGCAGGCTCTTGCCGCCGAGGATGTTGAGCATACACAGCGGTAACAACTTTTCTGGAAACTGGAACGGGCCGTAATTATTCGAGCAGTTGCTCGTGGTAACGCGCAGGCCGTAAGTGTGGTGATACGCCCGCACCAGATGGTCCGACGACGCCTTGCTCGCCGCATAGGGCGAATTAGGCGCATAGGGCGTGGTCTCGCTGAATGCCGGATCGTCGGCGCCGAGCGTGCCATAAACTTCGTCGGTGGACACATGATGGAATAAATTATTGCGCGTGGCGTCGTCGCTCAACCAGCATGCCTTGGCGGCCTTAAGCAGCGTATGCGTGCCGTTGATATTGGTATCGATAAACGCGTCTGGGCCGGTGATAGACCGGTCGACATGACTCTCGGCAGCGAAGTGTACGAGGGTATCGATGGCGTGTTCTTTGAGTAGCTTTTCGACCAACGCCTGATCGTTTATCGAGCCTTCGACAAACGTAAACCACGGCTCGCCAAGCGCCGCCGCCAAGTTGTGCTTGTTGCCTGCATAGGTCAGGCTGTCGAGCGCGACGAGCGTGTCGCCAGGATTGGCGCTATGCCAATAATGCACAAAATTCGCGCCAATAAATCCAGCCGCACCAGTAACCAATAACTTCATTCGAACCCCGGGGTCAGGTCTTTCATCGATGCATTTTTCATAAGAAATGCGTGGGTTAAATGCCGGCTTCCTTACTCAGCACGGCGATTACGTCTGCCAGTTCTGCTTGCCAACTCGTCTGCGGGCAAGCCAGCGCCTCTTGCACGCGCTGCCGACTCATCACACTGTAAGCAGGCCGACGCGCAGGCGTTGGATAGGCGCTGCTAGGAATAGGCCGCAGCGTGATTGCTCGCGATAGCAGCCCGCTATTAACTGCCTGCCGCTGAATTTCTTCGGCGAAATCGTACCAGCTTATGTCGCCACCGTCGCTCCATTGGAACACGCCGGCAGGCAGCGAGTGACCGCTGCCCAGCAACGCCTCAGCCATGGCCAGAATCACCGCGCCCAAGGATCGCGTTGAGGTAGGGGCGCCGATCTGATCGTTAACGATGGACAACTCGTCCCGCTCGGCCATGAGCCGCAGCATAGTTTTGACGAAATTACCGCCGTGCTCACTGTAAAGCCACGAGGTACGCAGCACGCAGGCGCTCGGCATGGCCTCTAATATTTCGCGCTCGCCGGCGAGCTTGCTAGCGCCGTACACGCCCAAGGGCGCGCACTCGGCGTCTTCTGCATAGGGCTCGCTGGCGCTGCCATCGAACACGAAGTCGGTCGAGACATGAATAAGCCGCGTGGTATCTGCTGCCTGCCCTGCTGCCCAACGGGCTAGATTGCCGGCGCCGGTTGCGTTAATCGCGAACGCGGTGTCGGCATCGGTTTCTGCAGCGTCGACGGCGGTATAGGCTGCCGCATTAATGAGGAGTGCGGGGCACAGCTCATTCATCACGGTGGTAACCGCATGCGCATCACTAATGTCGAGCTGCTCGCGCGTGAGCGCGATTAACCGCGTACTCGAATTTAAATGGCTGTGCGGCCGCAGTGCTTGCAGGGTTTTCCCCAGCTGCCCGCCAGCGCCGACCAACACCACCCTTCGCTGCGGCTTACTCATGCGGGCCACTCACACAGCCGCTAAGCATAGGTTGCTGCCTGGGCGAACGGTTTGCCGGCTTTGTCTTTGTCTGACAACAGCGGCTCGCCGCCGACTAGAGGCCAGTCGATATTCAGCGCCGCGTCATTCCACAACAGGGAGTGGTCGTCGCTGGCGTCGAAATAGTCAGTGCATTTGTAGATAAGCTCGGCGCTCTGGCTCATCACATAAAAGCCGTGTGCGAAACCCGGCGGTACCCACAGCTGTTTTTTATTTTCGCCAGAAAGCTCTACGCCAACCCACTGACCGAACGTCGGTGAGCTGCGACGCATATCCACGGCAACGTCGAAAACCCGTCCGCTGCCGATGCGCACCAACTTCCCTTGGGGATTGTTTAACTGATAATGAAGGCCGCGCAATGTGCCTTGGCTTGAGAGGCTTTGGTTGTCTTGCACAAAGCTCGCCTCAATACCGCGTTCGGTAAAGAAAGAGGCGCGGAAGGTTTCCATGAAATAACCGCGCTCATCGCCGTGTACCGTAGGCTCAAACACCAACACGTCAGGTATCACTGTGGGCGTAATCTTCATGCGTGCTCGCTCGTTTTTGCTAAGCCCAGGCTTTCTTCGTGCAACATCTGTTGCAGGTATTTGCCGTAGCCGCTTTTCTCTAAGCTCAGCGCAAGCGCTGCTAACTGGGCCTTGTCGATGAAGCCCTGCCGATACGCAATTTCTTCAGGGCAGCCGATCTTTAGCCCCTGCCGTTCTTCTAACACGCGGATGAAAACTGCAGCATCGAGGAGTGACTGAACCGTGCCAGTATCGAGCCACGCAGTACCACGCTCGAACAGCTCGACTTTGAGTGCCCGGCGTTCCAGATACACTTTATTCACGTCGGTAATTTCGAGCTCGCCGCGCGCGGATGGCTTTATATTTTTGGCGATTTCCACGACATCGTTGTCGTACATATACAGGCCGGTTACTGCGTAATGCGATTTCGGCTTTGCCGGTTTTTCTTCGAGGTCGATTGCGTTGTTGTTCTCGTCGAGCTGCACCACGCCGTAGCGTTCGGGATCGGTTACGTAATACGCAAACACGCTCGCCCCGCTCTCTTGATTAACCGCGTTGCGCAAGGTTTCTTCTATTTGGTGCCCGTAGAAAATATTGTCGCCGAGGATAAGGCACACGCGGCTGTCGCCGATGAATTGCTCACCAATGAGAAACGCCTGCGCCAGCCCTTCGGGCTTTGGCTGCTGTGCGTAAGTCAGTTTAATCCCCCAGCGCGCGCCATCGCCTAAGAGCTGCTCGAACATCGGCGCGTCTTCTGGCGTTGTAATGATAAGGATGTCGCGAATGCCCGCCTGCATGAGTGTAGACAGCGGGTAGTAGATCATTGGCTTGTCGTAGACCGGCATCAGCTGCTTAGACGCCGCGAGCGTCATTGGGTGTAAGCGGCTGCCGCTGCCGCCGGCGAGGATAATTCCCTTAGTCATAACTGTCTCGGTTCGTCGTTCTGTTTAGGGCCTGCGCGGCTGCATCGCATCAATGATGGCTGGCAGCTGTGCATAAAAAGTCGTACTAGGCGCGAAGCCCAGTGCCTCACAGGCGGCTGTGTTATCGAACACGTTATCGCGCGTGAGGCTGCGGTAAGTGCGAAGGCTGATTCCACTGCGAAATATTCGCAATTTTTCGAGCACTTCTGCGATCGCCGCGGCGGCGAATAGTAGCACGGCGGGAAGTCTGAGAGGTGACGGGTGACGCCCGTTAGTTGTTCTTTTTACGTGTTGTGCAATGGCCTCGTCTATCTCATGAATGACATAAGCCTCGCCGTCCGTGAGCGTGACGCGCAGCGCAAGCGACTCGCTCTCTGAAGGCAGGCACGCGGCTGCCACCAGCGCACGGGCCACATCATCCACGCCGATCAGCGAAATCGTATTAGTAAAACGCGGCAGCCTCGGCAACCAGCCGCGCTGTATCAGGCGAATCATCGCCGCGATATTGCCGCGCATACCGACCCCGTAGATATTCACCGCGCGCAGGATAATCACCTCTATACGCCGCGCCTGCCCCGCTGCGAGTAACGCCTCTTCGGCCGCCCGCTTATCTTTGCCGTATGGCGTTGTCTCGCCCTCGGTGGCCGCCGCCAGCGAACTGCTTAAATACACGAACCGGCGCGCGCCTGCCGCGACGGCGGCGTCCAACAGCGAAAGCGTGCCGTCGAGATTGGTGCTCCGCGCGAGTCTGTCCGCCGCCCTGCCCACGTGAGCAACGCCAGCGAGATGGATGACCGTCTCAACGCCTTGGCAGGCCCGCACTAGTGATTCCTGGGATTGCAGATCAGCCTGCACGCGGGCGTAGGCTTGGGTGTCTGGCAACATCGCTTGTCGCTGCATGAGCCTGAGGGACACGGCAGGTTTGGTGTCGTTAAAGAGCCGCAGCAGAGCCGAACCGACGAAACCCGTCGCGCCGGTAATCAGCCAAGTAGGCTGCGCGTCTAGCCCCGCCATTAAAATAGCCGCCAGCCGTGCTTGGTAAAAAAGCGCGCGGCGGACGTCATGAAATAGCGTTGGTGTGTACTGCCTTTAGACGCGGCGTTACCGCCGCCGTGGCGGATCTTCATGGCGCGCAAATACACCACGGGGCGCTGCTTGCCTAAGCGCAGCGAGAGGTCGAAGTCTTCGAAGTAAAGGAAGAAGCGCGGGTCGAAGCCGCCCGTTTGTTGCAGCAGCGCCGTGTCGCATAACATGCAACAGCCGCTCGCGATCTGGACCTCCGCCGCCCGAGGCGCGGCATCCTTTGCCGTTGGCCGCGAATCTAGATCGCGGCGCTCGTAAGCCGCCATGCGCTTGGCAAATTGCCGGCGCATAAACGGCGGCGCAAAGCCGCGCAGCCATAAAATGAATAGACTGGGATACGCCTTGCAGAGGTGTTGTTTATTGCCCAGGAAGTCGGTCGCCGCGGGGCTTATCAGCGCGGGCAAGCGCGGCCCGCTCTCTGGGTTGGCGACTTCCGCCGCAACCGAGTTTAGGTAATCTAAGGCCTGAATCAGGCTTTCGGGTGCCATCTCCACGTCGCTGTTCAGGAGCAGGTGGTAGTCCGAGTCTAGCTTGGCCAGCACCCGGTTATGCGCCGCCCCATAGCCCACATTGCCATAGCCTTGGTGCAGAGTAAGCGACATGCCGGCGGCCAGCAGCCGCTCGGGCGTGAGGCCTAACTCGCGCACGTCCAGCGTTGGGGTCTCGGCGTTGTCCACCAGATGAACCGCCAGCGTGGCATAACTAAAGCACTCGCGCACATTTTCGGCGGCCACGCACAGCGACTCCAGCAGGCGCCGAAGCTCCTCCGGCGGGCTGTGGTAGGTCACTATAGACGCCGAGAGGCGGTGTATCGTCACGCGCGGTGTCCTAGATATCGACTAAGCGGTCGCCGAAGGGCGTAGAGACTACTCGCTTGCCCGGCGGTATTTGGTTGGGGTCGATGCGCCGCGGACGGAACCTCGCGGCCTGGTCGTCGCCGCTAATGACAGCGCCTGCTTGGCCGCGTGCCGCGCGTGCACGCAGCACCTCGAAGGGATTGGGCGGCGGCTCTTCGTTCTGAGCCTGCTCCAGAAGCGCCATGGCCTCTGGTTTTTCACGAGTAAGTGAGTCTTCACTTACAGGTGTAACCGGTGGGGGAAGCGGCGCCATATTCGCCAGCGACAATTGCGCGCGGTTGGTGTCGGCATCGCAGCGCACGCCCAAGGCTTCGAAGGGCAGACAGCGCCGCGCCGCAGGGTATTGCACCTCGATTGCGCCCGCTTCGGTGACCAGCAGCTCGTAGCCGGGGTGTTCTGGAATCGCCAAGGGCGTGCCTGCAATCGGCGTTAACGAGATCGACTCGCCCGCCTGATGTTGCAGTATTACCGACCGCCGGCTGCCAATGCGGGTAGTGCCTAGCAAACTAAACGCAGGCTGCGTATCGCTGCCTCCTATGCGTGGGGGCGGCTCGGGCTGATTGCGCGGGTTCGCGTCGTCTTGATCGATGGCCTCGAACAAAGTGAGCGAGGTTGAGGCCCCGGGGGCCTGTGCCAGACTCGTCGCTGACCAGCAAGTAGCCAAAACGAAGACAAACGGTAGAAATCGCGTAGAAGAGCGGTAGCTTTTCAGAAGACGACGCGGCGCAATGCCGGCGCGCAACTGTGCTTTAGCTTGTTGTAATATAAGCATTTATTCTTCCTTTTGCCTGCATAATCGCAGCCTCGGCAGCAAAAACCTACAAAATGAGGGCGGGGTAACTGCCAATTCGGCAGCGATTTCGCCTGCCAGGCCTTCATCGATAAGCTGTTTTACTAAAAGTCTTCCACGCTTGCAGCGGCTGCGCATGTTGAGAGCCACCCCTAGATTAGTCGGCCGCGGACGTAAGATAGTTCGGGTTTACCCACCACTAGAGTGTAGCTCATGGCGGGCAAAAAAAAACGGCTGCACGCGGCAGCCGTTTCGTCGCAGTGCCTACCCGGTAGGGCAGGCTAGCAAGGCTTACTTATCGAACTGAATCGTGTCGCCTAGGCCTTCTACAGCGACTTCTTCTTGCTTAGGCGCCGAACCGTTCTCGAGCGTCTCTTTGAGTGCGCGGCCATAAGCGATACGCGCCGTTTGCAGCGCTGCCGCTTGCGCCTGCAGGCGAGCCAGCTCTGAGTCGACGTACTGTAGGCTGCCTAACTGTGCCTTAGTTTCGTCTGACAGGGTGTCGGTATCGTATTCTTTGCCGTCGATTGTAATAGTTGCCATGCCGTTAAATTCCTTAATCCGTGAAATCGATGTCTAACTTACAGCGCGGATTGTAGCCGAGCCCAAGAAAGATTGCGATCCTGCCAAAAGGAAAAGGGGTCAGGCCCCTTTTCTAAGCGACTCGGCCCACGCGACCAATTCCGCCTCTGCCGCGCTGTCTTTGCGAGGCTTGGCACGCTCGGCTTTGCGCACCTGAAACGCCCTCCCGCATTCTAACGGCGGACGCGTACCAGCGCCCAAGACATTGGGGGCGGCCTTCGAGATCTCATTTACCGCCGACAGCAGCGAGCTTTGGTCTAGGTGCGCGTAGCGCTGCGTTGTCTTGATTTGCGTATGGCCTAGAATGCGCTGCACCTCGTAAAGGCTGCGCCCGTTGTTCACCAAAAAGCTCGCGAAACTGTGCCGCAGGTCGTGCACGCGCACCTCGTCGAGCCCCGCTTGCTTACGCGCCGTGTCCCAGGAGTAATAGAAACCGACAAACGGCTTGAGTGTTTTGGGGTTAGCGAATACCCACTCACAGGTCTGCGGGATCGATTCCAAGAGGAGTTTTAGGGAATCGGAGATTGGCACATGGCGCGCCTTGCCCGACTTGCTCATGGGGATACGCCAGATCTTCGTGTCGAAATTCAGGTCTTCCCACCTCGCCCTGAGCAGCTCTTGCTTGCGTGCGCCGGTGAGTATTAAGCCAGGAATGATGTACTGCAGCATCGGATTACGCGAGCGCCGCACACAGTACACCAGCCGATCGACCTCTTCCGAGCTGAGGTAGCGCTCACGCTTGTTGTTCTCCTCCAGCAGCGGCGTGCCCTTCACCACGTTCTTTTCGAGCCCCGGCGTCTCCCACTTTAGCGCGAGGTTATACACATAGCGCATGAGGATGATCACGCGATTGATCGTACCGGGTTTGTGGGTGGGCCTGCGGGCAGTAATGAACGCAATGAGGTCTTGCTTGGTTAGCTCATGCAGCTGTTTGTCGCCGAAGAACGGAATCACGTGGTTGTTTATCAGGCTTAGGTCCGAGTCGTACGAGCGCTTGTAAGTGCGAATGAAGGGCAGATACGACTCGCGAACGAATGCCTCGATAGTGGGTGTTGTTACTGTGTCCTCAATAGGGGCAGGTTCGACATTCGCCGTAGTTGGTGGATTACCGCGCGAGCCGATTGGCTGCGAGAACCCGACGAGGCGCGAAAGCGATCGCGCAGCGCGCCGCTCCTCAACCAGCTTGCGCACCGTGTTGAGTTTTAGGAATTCCGCATCGCCAATTTTCACCTGGCAGGTTTTGCCCTGCTCGTTGCGCTCGCGCAGATAGAATGTTTTGCGCCCGCTTGGCCGAACCTGAACCATCAAGCCTTTCAAAATCGAATCGAAGTAATCTTGTTTAAACGCCTCTCTGCAGGTGAGCTTGTCCACCACCCCCTGTGTGAGCTTAATAACTGGCATGGCTTCCATTCCCCAATGTGCTTCCAATGCACGTGCGAGTCTGTATCGGGCGAAGAACGATTGACTTAATGAAGGTGGGAAATTCTTCTAAGGAAGATCGGGAGTATGACGGGAAATTGGTCGGAAACTCTGTGGTTTTGAGGGTTTCAGATACAACAATGCCAGCCTTTTTAGGGGCTGGTGTTGAGTGGGTTTTTAGATCCAAAGGAGACGCTTGGTTCTTTTCCTCCCAATTTTTGATCGCAGGCTGGGCTTTAGGGGCAGGAAAGTGAATCTATCGCCCTAATTGGCGAAATTTTATCTCGGGGAGACTGTCTAGTTAGGGTCGCGTTGGATGGGCTGTTGAGTTACTACCATCGATGGGTTTAGGTAGTTTTTGACAGTACCTGCAAACTCTTCTATTCCGTCTACTTCTCTAGACTCATACCTGAAGTAAGAAGACATCTCAGCCTTCTTCGATCTGACAACGTCTCCGTCTTTAAAGAAACGTTTGCACTGGCTAGATCTGCCACTAGTTAGGATTGTTATGTTCATCGGCACGGCCTGAAAACTTTCCGCCGTTCATAGTCTACAAAACACCCACGCACAAAAAACCCCAACCGAAGTCAGGGTTTTTCTCTTATCGATCTAACGCCCCCAAGTTACAGGGGCGCTTTCAGCTTACGGATTATCCGATTAGTAGATCACCATTTGTAGCGTTGAGAGACGAAGCAGACAGGTCTACTAGGCCAGTGATCTCGACGATAGTGTCAACGCCGTTATTGAAGTCACCATCAGCGGTTCCGTTATCTTGAACGAGGTACGTGTTACCACCGAACTGGAAGTAGGCTACGTCGGCGGCATCATTAATCGCTGCGTTCGCGTAGTCTGCGAACACCGCAGTGCCCGCAAGTTCGATTGCCTCAGCGTTCATCGTAGCGGCGCCTGCCAGACGGATCTCATCGCCTGCTGTCAGGTCAGTGATCGTAGAGTAGGTGTTGACGCTGCTAGACGCACCGATAACGAAGGTATCGCTACCTGCACCACCCGTCAGTTGAGCTAGGTCGCCTGTAACAGTCAGTGTGTCGTTACCAGCACCACCGCTTAACACTACGTTGTCAGCGCTTGCAGTCAAGGCATCTGCACCTGCACCACCGGTCACTGTCATAGCAGCGTTTGCAGCTGTAGCAGTCAACCCGCCAGTATTGGCTGATGCGTTGACGGTTGTGACGCTGGCGCCGATACCTGAAAGGTCCAAACCGTTGTTACCTGTGACTACGATGCTAGTCGCAGCAGTAGCAGCAAGTGTGACTGAGCTGTCGGAAGCACCCTGAGGGTCGGCAGTGGTTGACGCAATGTTGACAGTTTCAACAGCAGCCGCAGTGATTGTGCCTGCAGCTAATCCTGTAGCAGCGCCTGCAGCGCCGTTTGAGGCTACTGAAAGTTCAACGTTAACTACATCAGCCGTGCCCGTAGCTGCGTCAACTACTTCAATTGTGACGTCGCCTGCGCCTGTAATTTCTACAGTGCCATCAGAGACTAGGTTGCTTAGTGTCAACACGTCAGCACCAGCAGTACCTGCCGTGATCACGTTGTCATAAGTCAAAATGCTCAGGTCAACAGCGATGTTGCCGGTAGTCGCTCCGTCAATAGATAGTGTCTCGAAGTTCGTAACCGCTGCGTTGAAGAGAGCATTGGCAGTAGCAGCATTGGCAACAGTCATAACGAGTGTGTCATCACCGGCACCACCATCTACTGAGCCACTTGCACCCAGACCGCTAACAGTTACAACATCGTTACCAGCGCCAGCAGTGTGGTCAGCAGTAGTTGTTCCGACCACTGTGAAGGTATCAACGCCCGCACCGCCGGTGTAAACACCCGCGTTCGTGGTGAGCGCAGCACCTGCTGTTACCGCACCAGTCGCGTCAGAAGTATCGATGCTAACAAGAGCTGCAGCTGTACCAGCGAGAGTCACTGCACCTGCGCCTGTCACTGTAATAGCTTCGGCTGCTGTGAGTGTTGAACCAGTAAGATTCAATGAACCAGTCGCGTTAACCGTGACCGCCTCAGCTGCAGCTGCAGTAACCGCCGCCGCCGAGTTAGTCAGCGCATTGATCGTAACGCCTGTAACACTTGCTCCGCCGGCATCGAGTGAAAGAGCCGCTCCGCCAGTAATTGCGTCAAGATTAAAAGTAACGTCTCCTACAGATGCGGTAGTAACCGTGAGGTCTGCAGCACTGTTAGAGAGGTTAAGCGTAGTGAGAGCGTCTGATGCGATAGTTGACGCTGCACCATATCCGTCCAGTGTCACTGTAGTCAGCACGTCAGCAGCAGCGTTTGCGCCGATTGTAACTGCACCACCTGCTACACCCATACGGCCTGTCACGGCGGCCGTTGCGGCCGAGCCGTCTGTAATGGCTACAGTAGTTTGAGCGACAGTGGCACTCGTATAAGTAATATCTGTTGCGTTAGCTCTAGCACCAGAAGTAAATGTTACCGTTGAGCCAGTAGCGAGCGTAGTGGTTACAGCACCTGAAGAGTAGTCTGCAGAAAACGACCCAGTGTACGTACCTAGCGAAGGATCTACACCGTGCGTCGCGCCTGCAGCAAGGTTCGCAAATGCTGAAGCAACTTGCGCTGCAGTGAGGTCTTGGGCCGCAGTGAACGTTAGGCCGCCAATCACGGCGTCTGCGCCATCGGCCAGCGTGGTAAAAGTCACGACGGCTGTTTCTTGAGCGCCTGCTACGGCTGGTACTGCGTTGCGAGCTGCAACTGCTGCGTCCTGAGTAACTGTGACCTCAGTCTGAGTGCCGCCAGTGATAGCAACCGCGCTCTGAGTTCGGTCAGCAGCAGCGCCATCTGCAGCAGCAGCAGCAGAGCTTGATGCTGCAGTTTGAGTGACAGATACAGAGCTTCCGCCTGCGATGCTAATAGTACCAAGTGTAACAGCGGTAGCAGCAGCGTATGCGCCACCAGTAGAGGTTACTGACACTTCGCCGGTAGGCGCATCAGTCGCTGCACCGCCTTGCCCAACGCCAATCGTTCCAGTTGAAGTTCCGCCTGCAGTAATTGAGACGTCAGTTCCGCCATCAACTGCAATGACACCAGCGCCTTGAGCTGCGCTTGTAACATCTACTGAGCCAGATACTGAAGTAGTTCCACCTAGAGTAACTGCAGCACCAGCAGCAGCTGTAACAGACACGTCTGCACCGCCGTCTACAACGATGTCGCCAGTTGCTCCGCCGACTGTGACGTTAGTAGCAGCATTCGCTGTGAGGTCGACAGTTGTGGATTGCGTAGTTGTGATGCTTTCGAAAGCCGTTGCGCTGAGGTCCATTGGGACTGCAGCTGTGTCATCTGTGTTGTCAGCAGGGGTACTATTGTCATCAAATGCAGAACCAATACCGGCCGCTGATCGGACAGTGACCGCTTCAATGTTCTCAACATTAATCAGTATTGGAGGAGCTGAACCACCGGCAATATCAGTAATAGCAAGTGCATCTGTTCCTTCACCACCGTCGATTTGATCGAGTGCGGTTAACGTATCATTGCCGCCACCTAGAATAGCTCTGAAAGTGTCATCACCCGCTCCACCCGTGACATTATCCAGACCAGTAGTGAGCGA